>NZ_CP011034.1:0-2400000 GCF_001465295.1 Pseudoalteromonas translucida KMM 520
TCAACAATTTTATAAAAATCAGTCTTTTACTTGTGGATAAAGTGTCTTCATAATAGCCGGTCTTGGGTCGCTTATTGGGCCATTTAAACGCATTACAGAGGTGATTTTTAATCATTAATGATGTGCGGGAATAAAAATTATATCTCTGGGAGTTTGACTGTGTATCTGTCGGTTTGGCAAAGTTGTTTATATGTATTGCAAGATGAATTGCCTTCGCAGCAGTTCAGTATGTGGGTGCGACCACTACAAGCAGAAAGTACCGAAGATACCTTGACGATTTATGCACCTAATCGCTTTGTACTAGATTGGGTAAGAGAAAAATACCTAAATAGAATTAATGAATTATTAGTAGAGATTTGTGGTGTTGAAGCTCCAGAGCTACGTTTTGATGTAGGCAGTAAGCCTTTATTAAATGCACAGCCTGTATCTGTTGCTGGAACGCAATCGGCACCAACTACACAAGCCAAACAACAATCACGACAACCAAAACCTGTTGTAGAGCCAGCGCCCAAATCTGAATATAAATCGAATATAAAAGAAAATTATACCTTTGACAGTTTTGTTGAAGGTAAATCAAACCAGTTAGCAAAAGCAGCAGCAACACAAGTTGCAGATAATCCAGGTGCCGCTTTTAATCCTGTATTTATATACGGTGGTACAGGTTTAGGTAAAACGCATTTATTGCATGCTGTAGGTAATGGTATTTTGGCTAATAAGCCAGATGCAAAAATAGTTTATATGCATTCAGAGCGCTTTGTACAAGACATGGTAAAAGCACTGCAAAATAACGCGATTGAAGAGTTTAAGCGTTACTATCGTAGTGTTGATGCGCTAATGATTGATGACATTCAATTTTTTGCTAACAAAGAACGCTCACAAGAAGAGTTTTTTCATACCTTTAATGCGTTATTGGAAGGCAACCAGCAAATAATTTTAACCTCGGACCGTTATCCAAAAGAGATAGAAGGCGTTGAAGACAGACTTAAATCGCGCTTTGGTTGGGGTTTAACTATTGCAATTGAGCCTCCTGAGCTTGAAACACGCGTTGCTATATTGATGAAAAAAGCGCAGCAGAGTAAAATTAACTTGCCGCACGAAGTCGCCTTTTTTATTGCTAAAAAATTACGATCTAATGTACGCGAATTAGAAGGTGCGCTTAATCGTGTAATTGCCAATGCTAACTTTACCGGTCGTCCTATATCTATCGACTTTGTAAAAGAAGCGCTACGCGATTTACTTGCCTTACAAGATAAGCTAGTTACCATAGATAACATACAGCGCACTGTGGCTGAGTATTACAGAATTCGTATTTCTGATCTGCTGTCTAAGCGCCGTAGTCGCTCTATAGCAAGGCCTCGACAAGTTGCTATGGCATTATCTAAAGAGTTAACCAATCACAGTTTACCTGAGATTGGAGACGCTTTTGGTGGCCGCGATCATACAACTGTATTACATGCGTGTCGTAAGGTTAAATCACTACGTGATGAAAGCCACGAAATTAAAGAAGATTACCAAAATTTAATAAGAACATTGTCATCTTAAGGCTGACTTTATTATGCAAATAACAATATCAAGACAACAGTTTTTAAAGCCATTAGTGCAAGTATCGGGCGCTATTGAGCGTAAGCATACATTGCCAATTTTATCTAACGTATTGTTAGTAGTAGAAAACGGGCAGCTTTCAATGACAGGTACCGACCTTGAAATTGAACTCGTTGCAACCGTGTTTGTAGGTGATGATATTGCCGATACTAAGTTAACATTACCGGCTAAAAAATTACTCGATATTTGTAAAAGCCTACCAGATGGTTCAGACCTAACGTTAAGCTTACAAGAGCATCAGTTATTACTAACCAGCGGTAAAAGTCGTTTTTCGTTAACAACCTTAGCCGCCGAAGACTTTCCTAATTTAGAGCAGTGGGATGGCGAAGTTGAGTTTCAACTAACGCGTTTAGAGCTGCGTAAATTACTCGAAAGCACGCATTTTTCGATGGCGAATCAAGACGTACGTTACTATTTAAATGGTATGTCGTTTGAAGTAGACAATACTGACATTAAAACAGTAGCCACTGATGGACACCGCTTAGCAATTGCACAAAAGCAATTAAAGCAATCGCTTAATACGCAGCGCCAGCTAATTATACCTCGTAAAGGGGTGCAAGAAATTATGCGCCTTATGGTAGCCGACGAAGAACTCGTAACTATTCAGTTTGGTGCTAACCATATTCGTATTATCGACATAGAGTTTACCTTTACTAGTAAGTTAGTTGATGGGCGCTTTCCTGATTACCGCCGTGTGTTACCTCGTGGTGGCGATAAAGTCATTACTGCTAATCGCGAATGGTTACGTAGTGCGTTTCAGCGAGTCTCTATTTTATCTAACGAAAAGTTTAGAGGTGTGCGTTTAAATTTATCCAATGGTTTGTTAAAAATTACTGCTAATAACCCTGAGCAAGAACAAGCTGAGGAAGTAGTAGAGGTAGGTTACGAAGGCGCCGACCTAGAAATAGGCTTTAACGTGTCTTATGTACTTGATGTATTAAACACATTAAAAACAGAAGATGTACTGTTTACATTGGCCGATTCAAACAGCAGCGCACTAATTGAAGGTGCAGGCGATGAAGAAGCAATGTACGTAGTTATGCCTATGCGTTTATAAGACTATAAGTACCCAATGAGCTTAAGTCATTTGAGCCTCAAATATTTTCGTAATATTGAGGCGCTGACGCTAGAACCAGTTAACGGCGTTAATATAATTTATGGTGAAAACGGCAGCGGAAAAACCAGCCTTTTAGAAGCTATTTATTACCTTTCACACGGCAAATCTTTTAGAACATCAAAACATAAAAGTATTATTGCGCATCAGCAAGAGCAGTTTGTAATTCATGGCCGCAAAGCAATACACGACTTATCTATTCCTATTGGTATTAGTAAAACCCAAGCGGGCGAAACTAATTTAAAAATACAAGGTAAGGCGAGCCGAAAAATATCAGAACTTGCACAGCTTATGCCGGTACAAATAATTACTCCAGAGAGCTATTCGTTATTTTTTGGTGGGCCTAAAGAGCGTAGAAAGTTTTTAGATTTAGGTTTGTTCCACGTGGAACATGAGTTCTTCTTTTTATGGCAATCGTTCAATAAAGTGTTAAAACAACGAAATGCGCTACTAAAAAGTAAGCCAAAGAATTATTTTGACCAAATTAAGTTTTGGGACAAAGAATTTGTTAGACTGGCTGAGCAAATAAATAAATTAAGAATGGCGTATATAAGTAGGTTTAAGCAGCAGTTTTTTGATAAAATGTGTGCAGAATTAACGCTAATACGCGATTTAGAAATAAGCTTTAATGCCGGTTGGAAAGAGAGCGAATCTCTTAGCGATGCATTAGAGTTAAACTTTGAGCGAGATGCTCGCCAAGGTTTTACCAGTAAAGGGCCTCATAAGGCTGATTTTAGTTTTAGTGTCGCTGGCAGTAGCGTTGAGAATATTTTCTCTCGTGGACAATTAAAGCTATTACTTTATGCGTTAAAAGTAACGCAAAATAGCTTAATTGAGTCAGAGACAGATAAGCAATCTATATTGCTAATAGATGATTTACCTTCAGAGTTAAGCGAAGATACAAAAGAGAAAGTGGGGCAATTATTAGCTCACTGCAGTTCTCAAATTTTTATATCTTCAATTTTGTCTGAAAGTATTTCTGCTGTGGTGGAACCCATGCAACGAGAACTGCAAATGTTCCACGTGAAACATGGCAACCTAATAACAAGATAAGTGGGATTAACCATGTCTGAGAATTATGACTCGTCGAGTATAAAAGTACTTAAAGGATTAGACGCAGTAAGAAAGCGTCCTGGAATGTATATAGGGGACACCGATGATGGCACGGGCTTACACCACATGGTGTTTGAGGTCGTCGATAACTCTATAGATGAAGCCTTAGCAGGTCATTGTGATGATATTTTTGTAACGATTCACTTAGATGGTTCGGTATCTGTACGAGATAACGGCCGTGGTATCCCAACTTCAATTCATGAAGAAGAAGGTGTATCTGCAGCCGAAGTAATCATGACGGTACTGCATGCCGGTGGTAAGTTTGATGATAACTCTTATAAAGTTTCAGGTGGCTTACACGGTGTTGGTGTATCGGTTGTTAACGCATTATCAGAAAAGCTTAAATTAACAATTCGCCGTGAAGGTAAACTTCATGAGCAAACATACACTCATGGTGTACCAGATGCGCCATTAGCTGTAATTGGTGACGCAGACACAACAGGTACAGAGTTACGTTTTTGGCCAAGTGATCAAACATTTACTAACTTAGATTTTCATTACGATATTTTAGCTAAGCGTTTACGCGAGCTTTCATTTTTAAACTCTGGCGTAAGCATTATTTTAAATGATGAGCGCGAAGAGAATAAAAGTGATCACTTTAAATACGAAGGCGGTATCAGAGCGTTTGTAGAGTATTTAAACCGTAATAAAACACCTATACATAAAGGTGTATTTCACTTTACGCATACGCGTGAAGAAGATGGTATTGTTGTTGAAGTATCAATGCAATGGAATGATGCTTATCAAGAAAACATATACTGTTTTACAAATAACATTCCACAACGTGATGGTGGTACTCACTTAGCCGGTTTTAGATCTGCGCTAACACGTACACTTAACAACTATATGGAAAAAGAAGGCTTTAACAAAAAAGCTAAAACAACCAGTAATGCAACGGGTGATGACGCTCGTGAAGGCTTAACTGCTGTTGTAAGTGTTAAAGTACCTGATCCTAAGTTTTCATCACAAACTAAAGACAAGCTAGTTTCGAGCGAAGTTAAGTCTGCGGTTGAACAAGCAATGGCTGAAAAATTCACTGAGTTTTTATTAGAACACCCAACAGATGCCAAAATTGTTGTAGGTAAGATAATAGATGCGTCACGTGCGCGTGAAGCTGCACGTAAAGCACGTGAAATGACACGTCGTAAAGGTGCAATGGACTTAGCCGGTTTACCTGGTAAGTTAGCCGATTGCCAAGAAAAAGATCCAGCACAATCAGAACTATATATAGTGGAAGGAGACTCTGCTGGCGGATCAGCCAAGCAGGGACGTAACCGTAAAAACCAAGCTATTCTTCCGCTTAAAGGTAAAATATTAAACGTAGAAAAAGCACGTTTTGATAAAATGCTTTCATCGCAAGAAGTAGCAACACTCATTACTGCATTAGGTTGTGGTATTGGTCGTGATGAATATAATCCTGAAAAACTGCGCTATCACCGTATCATTATCATGACGGATGCTGACGTGGATGGTTCGCACATTCGTACCTTATTACTTACGTTCTTTTATCGCCAAATGCCTGAAATTGTTGAGCGCGGATATATTTATATTGCCCAACCACCACTTTATAAAGTGAAAAAAGGTAAGCAAGAGCGTTATATTAAAGATGATCCAGCACTAGTTGAATACCTAACAACTCTTGCTTTAAATAATGCAACTTTGTACACCAGTACAGATGCAAGCGGTATTGAAGGCGAAGCGCTAGAAAAAATTGTTCACGATTATCAAAATACCGTTAAGGTAATTGAGCGTCTAAAACGTAAGTTTCCTAATACTGTAATGAACCGTCTTATTTACCAAAGTGAACTGAAAAAAGAAGATCTTTCAGATGAAACTAAAGTAATAGCATGGACTAAAGAATTAGTTGATGACTTAATTGCTCGTGATGAAGATGCTACTATTTTCCAAGCTGCAACAGAGCATGATACTGAGCGTAACTTATACTACCCAGTAGTGAAAATTCGTCAGCACGGTGTAGATAAAGCGCACGTACTTCATTATGACTTTATTGCTTCACGCGATTATCAGCGCATTGCTGTTACTGGCGTAAACATTGCAAATATCATTACAGAAGGCGCTTATATTCAACGCGGTGAGAAAACACAACCTGTTGATAACTTTGTGGATGCTTTAGAATGGCTAATCGCTGAATCTAAGCGTGGCCTCTATATACAGCGCTATAAAGGGTTGGGCGAAATGAACCCTAGCCAGCTGTGGGAAACTACAATGGATCCCGATGCACGTCGTATGCTGCAGGTAACTGTTGAAGATGCAGTAGCTGCCGATCAGTTATTTGCAACGCTAATGGGTGATCAAGTAGAACCTCGCCGCGAGTTTATAGAACAGAACGCGCTACGTGTAGTTAACCTAGACGTATAATTAGCAATACTACTCACAAAAAAGGAGCCAATGGCTCCTTTTTTATTTTTTCAATTGCACAAACTGCTTAAAACCTGCGTGTGCACAAGGTATACTGAGGGTAATTTTCACGCTACTTCTCAGATAGTAAAAAGCCAAATATGCAAAAATATGACGTTAAAACCTTTCAAGGTTTGATCCTGGCTTTACAGGATTATTGGGCGCAGCAAGGCTGCGTTATTATTCAACCACTTGATATGGAAGTGGGCGCTGGGACATTTCACCCGCAAACATTTTTAAAATCGATTGGCCCAGAGCCAATGTCGAGTGCATACGTACAACCGTGCCGTCGACCTACCGATGGCCGTTACGGCGAAAACCCAAACCGCTTGCAGCATTACTACCAGTTTCAGGTTGTGCTAAAGCCTTCGCCAGATAACATTCAAGAGCTTTATTTAGGCTCTTTAGCGGCTGTAGGCATAGATACCTTAACAGACGAAGTACGCTTTGTTGAAGACAACTGGGAATCACCTACCTTAGGTGCGTGGGGCCTAGGTTGGGAAATTTGGTTAAACGGCATGGAAGTAACTCAGTTTACCTACTTTCAACAAGTGGGCGGCATTGAGTGCTCACCGGTAACTGGCGAAATCACTTACGGCCTAGAGCGCTTAGCCATGTATATTCAGGGCGTAGACAGTATTTACGACCTAGTATGGGCTGATGGCCCGCTTGGGCGTGTTACTTACGGCGATGTGTTTCATCAAAATGAAGTAGAGCAATCTACTTATAACTTTGAGCACGCCAACGTAGAAGACCTATTTGCTCAGTTTGATAAATGTGAAGCAGAGAGCCAAAAGTTAATTGAAGCAAACTTACCGTTACCGGCTTATGAGCAAGTAATGAAGGCGTCGCATGCATTTAACTTATTAGACGCGCGCCACGCAATTTCGGTAACCGAACGTCAACGTTACATACTGCGCGTTCGTGCTTTATCAAAAGCGTGTGCACAAAGTTATTATGATAAACGCGAAGCGCTTGGTTTCCCGCTGTGTAAGGATAAGTAGGCATGTCAGCACAAAACTTATTAGTAGAAATTGGCACCGAAGAGTTGCCACCAAAAGCACTGCGTAAATTAGCAGAAGCATTTGCTGCAAACTTAACTGCAGAACTAGAAGCATTAGAATTAGCGCATCAAGGCGTAAGCTGGTATGCATCACCACGTCGTTTGGGCCTTCGCGTAATAGCGCTTGATGCTAAACAACAAGATAAAGAAGTAGAAAAACGCGGCCCAGCAATTAAGGCAGCGTTTGATGCAGACGGCAATCCTACTAAGGCTGCAATGGGTTGGGCACGTGGTTGTGGTATTGAAGTAAAAGATGCGCAAACACTTGAAACCGACAAAGGCGCGTGGTTGCTGCACCTTGCTAAAGTAGCAGGGCAAGAAACTAAAACGCTCATGGTTGACGTTATTAATAAAGCGCTGGCTAAATTACCTATTCCTAAGCCAATGCGTTGGGGCGCGAATAAAACACAATTTATTCGTCCAGTGCATACGGTAACTGTTTTATTGGGTGATGAGTTAGTAACAGGTGAAGTGCTGGGTAAGCAGGTAAATAACCAGCTTCAAGGACATCGCTTTCATCATCCTGAAAAAATTACCATTAACCATGCTGATGACGTTTTTGATGTTTTAAAATCAGCCTACGTTATTGCCGATTACGAACAGCGTAAAGCGCAAATTCGAGCGCAAATAGAAGCCGCCGCTAAAGCAATAAATGCGGTTGTAGCTATGGATGAAGATTTACTTGAAGAAGTAACATCATTGGTAGAATGGCCAGTAACATTAACGGCTACATTTGAAGAAGAGTTTTTGGCAGTACCGGCCGAAGCGCTTATTTACACGATGAAAGACGATCAAAAGTACTTTCCGCTTTTAGATCAAAACGGCAAACTTTTAAATAAATTTTTGTTTGTGTCTAACATAGAAAGTAAAGATCCTAGCGTAGTGATTTCGGGTAACGAAAAAGTAGTGCGTCCTCGCTTAGCCGATGCGCAATTCTTTTTTGAAAGCGATAAAAAGAAAACACTAGAAAGCCGTTTAGAATCTCTCGATAGCGTATTGTTCCAAAAACAGTTAGGTACACTTAAAGACAAGTCTGCGCGTATTAGTGAGCTTGCCGGTTATATTGCCCAGCAACTTGGTGCAGATAAAGAGCTAGCACAGCGTGCTGGTTTATTAAGTAAAACTGACTTAATGACCGAAATGGTGATGGAATTTACCGACATCCAAGGTGTTATGGGAATGCATTACGCACGTTTTGACGGCGAAGCTGAAGATGTAGCATTAGCGCAAAATGAGCAATATATGCCACGCTTTGCAGGCGACAGCTTACCTAGCAACTTAATTAGTTGCGCAGTAGCGATTGCCGATAAGTTTGATACCTTAGTGGGTATTTTTGGCATAGGCCAAGCGCCAAAAGGCGACAAAGACCCGTTTGCTTTACGTCGTGCTGCTATTGGTGCACTGCGCATCATGGTAGAAAAAGAGCTACCGCTTGATATTTTAGACCTAGTTGCTAAATCGCAAACTTTGTTTGGCGATAAACTAACTAATCTTAATGTATCAATCGATGTGTTTGAGTTTATGCTAGGGCGTTTCCGTGCTTGGTATCAAGACGAAGGGATAGAAGTAGATGTGATTCAAGCTGTGCTTGCACGCCGTCCAACTAAACCTGTTGATTTTGATCGCCGTGTTAAAGCCGTAAGCCATTTTCGCACATTAGACGCAGCAGAAGCGCTTGCAGCCGCTAATAAGCGTGTGAGTAATATACTTGCTAAAAATGACATTACCAGCGAAGGTAATGTAGATGAAAGTTTACTAACCGACGACGCAGAAAAAGTACTTGCGGCACAAGTAGCAAAATTTGCTACTGAACTTTCACCACTTTACGCTAGCGGCAATTACCAAGAGGCATTAAGCCAATTGGCTGGTATTCGTCAAAGTGTTGATAACTTTTTTGACAACGTAATGGTTATGGCGGAAGACGAAGCGGTTAAGCAAAATCGTTTGGCGCTTTTAAGCCAGTTAAGCGGATTGTTTTTAGGTATTGCAGACATTTCTGTACTACAAAAATAACATTATTCGATAATGTAAAAAGCCAGCGTTTTGCTGGCTTTTTAGTTTTAATTTTGGTGTATTATTAACCTGCATATATAAAGTAAGGATCTCGAATGAAAAGCCCAATAAAACGTATTTTAACCTTAGCACTTGTTAGTTTTTTAACTGCTTGTTCTACGCAAATAACGCTTGATGATGTATTACCACAACAAAAATTAGATCGTACCGTGTATTTAAGGGGCGACTTTACCTTATGGGATGCAGAGCCTCAGTACCAATTTACCCAAGTAGCGCGATCGCTGTATCAAGCAGAAGTTAAATTTTCAATGCCTGGTAAAGTATACGAATTTAAAATTGCCGATGCCGACTTTAGTGAAGGTTACAACTGTGGCTACAGCGATACTCAGCCAGCAGGGCAAAGCCTAACTTTAGGCCAAGCTGTTACTGCAGACTGTAATACTATTTATAACTACTTTAGCTATACGCCAGCAATAAAAGGCACCTATATAGTAAGTATTGATTACAGTAATTACGACAAGCCACAAGTGACGATAACGAAGAAGTAATTTTCGTAGGTTGGGTTGAGTGAAACGAAACCCAACGAATATCTGTAGGTAAGTTTGACCCAAGCTTACCTTTATTATTACTCATAAAATTACACTATACTCTTATTCATAACTTCATCTATTTGGGTATAGATATGCGTTATCGACGTGTTTTAGAGCCAGGCGCATATTACTTTTTCACTCTAAATTTAGAAGATAGAACTCAGTCTCTCCTTATTGAAAATATAGAAATATTACGCCGTGTCTATTTGAAGATAACTAAAAGGCATCCTGTAAATACGATTGCAATTGTTATCATGCATGACCACCTCCATGCTATCTGGCAATTACCAAAGGGCGACAGTAATTACGCAATGCGTTGGCGTTTAATTAAATCTGAATTTTCTCGACAGATATTACCAGGTGAGTTTTGTAAACAAAGCAGATTACATAAAGGGGAGCGTGGAATTTGGCAGCGCCGTTATTGGGAGCATAAAATTAGAAATGAAGAAGACTTAGATAACCATATTAATTATATTCACTATAATCCCGTGAAGCATAAATACGTTACTAAAGTCAGTGATTGGCCTTTTTCAAGCTTTCATGGATACGTTAAAAATTTAAAGTTACCGAGTACTTGGGGAAGTGATAACAAGTTAAACAATATGTATGATGAGTGAAATTATTTCGATAACTCTAAGATATGTTGGGTTTCGTAATACTCAACCCAACCTACGTCAGTTCAAAGCCCTTTCTTAACTACATACCTATACGGTGCTGCTTCTGCATCTTTAGCCACCAGCGTGTGATCCATAAAGGTACAAAAGCTCGGAATGTCGCGAGTTGTTGATGGGTCGTCAGCAGTTATTAATAACGTTTCACCGTCCTTCATTTTTCGAATAGCAGCGCGTACCATCATCACTGGCTCTGGGCAGCGTAAACCTATAGCATCTAATTGGTGATCGGGGTTATTAAAGCTCATAATAAATTTGCCTGTTTAGTTAAAGCGATTGCTGCGCATGTGGGTTTTACATTTTATAAGTTGCAGAGTTTAGCGCAATTTAAAGCGTAATTTAACTATTTTACCTATATCTAAGTTACACATCTTATTTAATTAAAGGACTTAATCAATAGAGCTTGGCAATAACAAATAATACACCCGATCACAGTATTCCAGATTTTTTAATCTAACCATATAAAACAACTAAAAATAAACCAATAAAAAAAGGCGAACTGCATAAAATCAGTTCGCCTTTTTAATCACCAAGATGGTTTTACATGTTTAAACTAATTAGTCTTGAACACGTTCAAATACAGTTGCAATGCCTTGGCCTAAACCAATACACATAGTTGCTAAACCGTATCGTACATTTTTATCTTCCATTAAGTGAATAAGCGAGGTGCTAATACGCGAACCCGAACAACCCAGAGGGTGACCAAGTGCGATTGCGCCGCCATTTAAATTCACTTTTTCGTCAACAACATCCATTAACCCTAAATCTTTCATTACAGGTAATGATTGTGCTGCAAAGGCTTCGTTAAGCTCTACTACGCCTAAGTCATCAATTGTAATACCGGCTTGTGCAAGTGCTTTTTTACTTGCTGGTACTGGGCCGTAACCCATGATTGATGGATCGCAACCGGCTACTGCCATTGCTTTAATGCGTGCGCGAATTGGTAAGCCAAGTTCTTTTGCTTTTGCTTCGCTCATTACTAACATTGCAGATGCGCCGTCAGAAAGTGCAGAAGAAGTTCCGGCTGTTACCGTACCCGATGCAGGATTAAACACAGGGCGAAGCTTTGATAGGCCTTCTACCGTTGTTTCTGGACGAATTACTTCGTCGTCTTCAACTAAGATAAGAGAACCATCTGCTGCGTGACCTTCCATTGCTAAAATTTCGCGGCGAAAACGCCCCTCAACAGTTGCAGCTTGAGCACGTTGATGTGAGCGGTACGCAAATTCATCTTGCTGCTCACGGCTAATGCCATGCAGTGTTGCTAGGTACTCAGCTGTTAAGCCCATAGAGCCAGCAGCTTGCGCAATGCTTGTTGCTAAACCTGGGTGAAAGTCGTTACCGTGAGTCATAGGTACGTGGCCCATGTGCTCAACACCACCAATTAGGTAAGTGTCGCCAGCGCCGGTCATTATTGCGCGAGCTGCGTCATGCAATGCTTGCATTGACGAGCCACATAAACGGTTAACCGTTACAGCAGGTACGCTATGTGGAATACCGGCAAGTAATGCGGCGTTACGTGCAACGTTAAAGCCTTGCTCTAATGTTTGCTGTACACAACCCCAATAAATATCGTCAATTGATGCTGGATCAACTGCTGGGTTGCGATCGAGTAAGCCTTTCATTAAATGTGCGCTTAAGTCTTCGGCACGTTTATTTTTGAATACGCCACCTTTAGAACGACCCATAGGTGTGCGGATACAATCTACAATTACTGGATTATTCATGATATTAACCTTCCACCTTATAGAAAACACGACCTTCTTCGGCCCATTGACGAGTTTGCTCTGATACTTGATAAATCGCACCTAAGTGAGCATATTTGTCGGCAGTTGCCACAAAGTTAGCTAAACCTGTTTGATCTAAGTAACGGAACGCGCCGCCTCTAAATGGAGGGAAACCAACACCGTAAACAAGTGCCATATCAGCTTCTTGTGGTGATGCAACAATGCCTTCTTGTAAACAAAGTAGTACTTCGTTAAGCATTGGGATCATACAACGGTCAATGATTTCTTGTTTATCGAATGCTTTTTCAGCTTCAGTAATTGGCTTAAGTAGCTCAATTGCAGTTTCGTCATGCGATTTTTTAAGACGACCGCGACGATCTGTTTCGTACTTATAAAAACCAGCTTTGTTCTTTTGGCCAAAACGTTTTTCGTTAGCAAAAATAGTCACTGGGTCTTTATCTGCACGCGCCATGCGCTCAGGGAAGCCATCGGCCATTACGCCAGTACAATGAAAAGCAGTATCAATACCTACAACATCAAGTAGGTAAGCCGGACCCATAGGCCAGCCAAATACGTTTTCCATTACTTTATCTACTTTTGCAAAGTTAGCACCTTCAACTACTAATTTACTAAAACCTGCAAAGTAAGGGAATAAAACACGGTTTACAAAAAAGCCAGGGCAATCGTTAACAACAATAGGAGACTTGCCTAATTTAAGCGCGTAATCAACTACTGCGTTAATGGTTTTATCAGAGGTTTTTGCACCACGGATAATTTCTACTAACGGCATTTTTGGTACTGGGTTAAAAAAATGCATACCACAGAAGTTTTCTGGTTTATCTAACGCTTCTGCTAGCAAATCAATACAAATAGTCGAAGTGTTTGAGGTAAGTACCGTGCCCTCTGGCATGGTCTTCTCAAGCTCTGCAAGTACTGCTTGCTTAACTTTAGGGTTCTCTACTACGGCTTCAACAATAATATCGGCACTTTGTAGATCAGAATCGTTAAGGGTCGGTTTAATTTTGCTTAGCGTACCAAGCATTTTTTCCATCGACATATGGCCACGTTTAACTTTTTGGCCAAGTAACTTAGAGGCTTCGCCCATACCTAAGTCAAGTGCATCCTGTTGGATGTCTTTCATTATAATTGGTGTACCTTTATAAGCAGACTGGTATGCAATACCGCCGCCCATAATGCCAGCACCTAACACTGCAGCTTGTTTAATTTCTACATCGCTTTGTTTAGCAAGTTTACGTGATTTACCTTTAATGTACTGGTCGGCTAAAAATATACCGATTTGCGCGGCAACTTCTGGCGTGCCTGCTAATTTAGCAAAGTTGGCATTTTCGATTGCCATTGCTTCATCACGAGTACAGTTAGCAGCTGCTTTAATGGTTTTTACAGCCATTACAGGTGCAGGATAGTGGCCTTTAGTTTTAGCCATTACCATGCCTTCAGCCATTGCAAAGCTCATGCCTTGCTCAACACGGTTTAATTTAAGTGGTTGTAGCTTTACATTGCGTTTTGCTTGCCAATCGAGCTTGCCAGCAATTGCTAGTTCAAGTGTTGATACACTTGACTCTATAAGTTTGTCAGCACTAACTACTGCGTCAAATGCACCTACTTTAAGGGCATCTGCTGCGCGGTTAGTAGAACCTGAGGTAATCCACATCATGGCGTTATCGGCACCAATAATGCGCGGTAAGCGTACTGTGCCACCAAAACCAGGCATTATGCCAAGGGTTACTTCTGGAAGACCCATTTGTGCAGTTTCGCTTGCTACACGATAATCGGTAGCAAGTACCCACTCACAGCCACCGCCAAGTGCTAAGCCGTTTACAGCGCTTAGAGTTGGGAATGGTAAGTCTTCGATAGCGTCAAAAACGTCAGTGGCTTCTTTTATCCAGGTTACTAGTTCTGCTTCAGATCTAGTAAATATAGGTAAAAATTCGAATACGTCGGCACCAATAATAAAGTGTTCTTTATCACTGGTAAAAATCATGCCTTTTATATCAGTATTTGCAGCTAATTGTTTTAATGCTGTTGCGCAATCTGAAAGGGTTTGCTGAGATAGTGTGTTTACAGAAGCTGTAGCACAAAACTTAAACTCGGCGATGTTTTCCTTTATGAAGCTAACTTCAAAGGAATCGCTTTTATATAACATTATTATTCTCCCTAGTTGACGAACTAAGACTGGTACGATGAGTTGCGATTTAATCAGTGTGCTTGCTTTGAATTAAAAATGCAACGAAAAATTTAACTTGGTTACAAAACAGTTGGTTAAAATATAGCTTGTTTGGTGCTATGGTGGAACAAAAGTTTTTGCTTATTATTTTAATTTTATTATGAAGGCATTATGAAAAAATATTTATTAAATGCTATGGCAGCGGTTTTTATTTTCCCTCTTCACTGCGTTGAGGCAAACATCGATAACGATGCATTTTTAGACGCTGAAAAAAAAGTTCGCTATGGTGATTACCAAGATTTTAAAATGGCTATAAGTAATCTTGATCATCCATTAAAGCCTTATGTTGAAAAAGTATATTGGCAACGACATCCTGATATAAAACACCAAGCAGAAATAGAAGATTACCTCACTATTTATCAGCATACGCCGCTAGAGTGGCCAGTGCGTAAAGCATGGTTAAGTTATTTAGAAAAACACAATAAAAAAGCAGCGTATATTCGCAATTACCGCGAAACCTCTGATACTGAACTGACTTGTACATATTTAGATTATCAACTTGATTTAGGTGCGCCAGAAAAAGCAATATTAAACCAAGTAACTGATTTATGGACGGTAGGCAAGTCGCAACCTAAAGCGTGCGATGGGCTTTTTTCGTTATGGCGTAAAAAAGGCTATATGAGTAAAGAGGCTGTTTGGCAGCGGGTGACTATGGCGGCAGAAGGCGGTACACAAAGCCTATTACCTTATTTAAAAACATTACTACCCAGTAATGAAGGTTACTTAGCTGATTTATACTTAAAAGTACGCCGCGATCCAAGTGCTGCAGCCGGATTATATAGATACAAAAATAAGTCGGTTAAAGAAGGGCAAATTGCTCTTTATGGTGTAAAGCGTTTAATTTGGCGTGATAAAGAGCTTGCTTTAAAAGCATGGGAAAAGCTAGATCAAATGTTTACTTACAGCGATGCAGCTAAAGCTGATGTGTATTATACCTTTGCGCTGTCGCTTGCTTCTAGCGGACACAAACAAGCAAGCTTTTGGTTAAACAAAGTGCCAAAAGATCGCCAAGACAGCAAATTAATTCAGTGGCAACTCGGTAACATGCTTAAAACCCAAGACTGGGAGGGTATTGCAGCCTTTTTTACTGGTAAAGATAACTTAAGTCTTGGCCAGCAATACTGGTTAGCGTACAGCTACGCAAAACGTGGTGAGCAACAAAAAGCAGACGCTATTTGGAAAACAGTAGCAGCTAATCGCGATTACTATGGTTTTTTAGCCGCGGCGCGATTAGGGTTACCGGTTGATTTAAATAACCAGCCTTTAGCTGTCGATCAGGCGCTTGTTGATAAAGTAAAAAATGCCCCAGGCTATAAGCGTGCGAAAGCATTTTATGAACTTGAGCGCTTTACCTCGGCACGTCGCGAATGGAATTACCTAACAAATACCTCTAGTGACGAAGAAAAGTTAGCTGCTTCAATACTCTCCACAGAGCTGGGTTGGCATGACAGCACTATTTTTACACTAGCAAAAATAAAAGCGTGGGATAACGTAGAACAGCGTTTTCCGTTTGCATTTCAAGATGTTTTTGAGCGCTACAGTAAGCGCAGTAAAATAGATATGGCATGGAGTATTGCTATTGCGCGCCGTGAAAGCTCATTTGCCCCCGATGCACGTTCATCAGCAAATGCGCGAGGATTAATGCAATTGTTGCCCAGTACTGCCGATTACGTAAATAAAGGCAGTGTGTCGAGCCGCCGCTTATATCAACCACAAACAAATATAAGGTTGGGTACGCGCTATTTGCAGTATTTAAAAAAGAAAAACCACGGCAATGAAATACTGGCAACGGCTTCATATAACGCAGGGTATCATCGTATTAAACGCTGGTTACCAGATGAAGCTATTCCTGCAGAGCTATGGATTGAATTGATCCCGTATAGAGAAACCCGCGATTACGTTAAAAACGTATTTGCCTACAGGCAGGTTTATCATACGCGTTTACACCGCGAGGGAAATATACTGGCGCCGCTACTCGAAATGAAAATGGGCGGATAATTAATAAAGGCAGGGGGATATGCTAATAAGGTTAGATGTTCCCCTTATTTTGAGCGCTTTGGGTATGGATTATGGGTGTGGTAGACTCAAAGCAAGTTAAATACAACAGATGGGTTTATTATGGATAAATTAGCCGTTTTATACGCCGAACATATTGCAACACTGCAACAACGTACTCGTACAATTTGTGATCGCGAAGGGTTAGAGGGATTAGTTATTCACTCGGGCCAAGCTAAGCGTCAGTTTTTAGATGATATGTATTATCCATTTAAAGTTAATCCACACTTTAAAGCTTGGCTACCTGTACTAGACAACCCACATTGCTGGATTGTGGTAAATGGTAGTGACAAGCCTAAACTTATTTTTTATCGTCCGGTCGATTTTTGGCATAAAGTGCCAGATGAACCGCGCGATTTTTGGGCTGAGTATTTTGACATTGAATTGTTATTACAGCCCGATCAGGTTGAAAAGCTATTACCCTACGACAAAGCTAACTACGCTTATGTGGGCGAATACTTAGAAGTAGCACAAGCACTCGGCTTTAGTGTTATGAATCCTGAGCCGGTACTAAATTACTTTCATTACCACCGCGCTTATAAAACCCAATATGAGCTTGAATGTTTACGCAACGCTAACCGTATTGCAGTAGATGGCCACAAAGCAGCCCGCGATACCTTTTTTAATGGTGGCAGTGAGTTTGATATTCAGCAAGCTTACTTAATGGCAACTCGTCAAAGTGAAAACGAAATGCCTTATGGCAACATTGTGGCGCTAAACGAAAACTGCGCCATTTTGCACTACACGCACTTTGAGGCAAAAGCACCGCAGCAACACAACTCATTTTTAATAGATGCAGGCGCTAATTTTAATGGCTATGCGGCAGATATTACCCGTACCTATGACTTTAAAAAACAAGGCGAATTTGCAGAACTAGTACAAGCAATGACCGCTGCGCAAATAGAGTTGGGTAAGGGATTAAAACCCGGCATGCTTTATGGTGATTTACATGTTGAGTGTCACAATAGAGTTGCACAAATTCTTAGCGACTTTGATATTGTGAAGCTACCAGCTGAGGAAATTGTTGAACGTAAAATTACTTCTACCTTCTTCCCACATGGTTTAGGGCACCACCTAGGTTTACAAGTGCACGACATGGGTGGTTTTATGGCTGATGAAATGGGCGCACAACAAGCGGCTCCAGAGGGACATCCATTTTTGCGTTGTACTCGCATAATTGAAAAAAACCAAGTGTTTACTATTGAGCCTGGGCTATACTTTATCGACTCCTTACTAGGCGATTTAGCACAAACTGATAATAAACAGTTTATTAATTGGCAAAAGGTAGAGTCGTTTAAGCCTTATGGTGGTATTCGTATTGAAGATAACATCATAGTACACGAAGACGGCCTAGAGAATATGACACGAAATTTAGCGCTAGATTAATTTCGCGTTAGACTCGTTGTATTATAAAGAGGGGCCTGTTGGCCCCATTTTTTGGTTTATAACTTGGTTCATCAACGAATGTCAGAATATAAATACCCAGCAGCAGATGTTTTTCATCAAGAAGAAATTAAAAAAAGCACCTTTATTGTGCATATTGCACATACCCCAGATTTAAGTTCAGCTAAAGCGTTTATAAAAAGTATTGAAACTAAGTATGCCGATGCACGGCATAATTGTTGGGCTCACGTAGCGGGTAAACCAGGAGGAAGCCATGTGTATGGGTTTTCGGATGATGGTGAGCCAAATGGCACCGCCGGTAAACCTATGTTAAATGTGCTTATGGGTTCAGGGCTTGGTGAAGTTACTGCTGTGGTTACGCGTTATTTTGGTGGTATAAAGCTAGGTACAGGCGGTTTAGTGCGTGCTTATGGAGGCACATTAAATAATGCATTAGCTAACTTATCAACGATTAATAAAGTGCCAAGCATTGAGCTAATTGGTAGTAGTGAATACAGTATGCAAGGCGCTATTGAGCAACTATTAAAAACGAAGTATCAAGTGCTTAACATCGATAAGCAATTTACTGCTAATATTGAATGGGTTATTACTATTGATAGCCGCCAAGCGACGCAAGCAATTAAAGATATTTTTGATTTAAGCCACGGCGCGGTTGAGTTAACCATTAAAGAGTAAGACAATATCTTACTCGTTAAACTTACTAATAATAAAAGCGATACGCTAAATGCAATTTCGTACCATTATAAAAATCCTTGGGCAACTTGTTGCACTATTTAGTATTACCATGATGCCTCCGGCAATTGTGTCTTTAATTTATAAAGACGGTGGTGGTGTTCCTTTTGTTTTGGCTTTTATTTTTAGTGTCACTATTGGCTTAATGGCTTATTACCCTAACCGCCACGAAGATGGCGATTTAAAAGCGCGGGAAGGGTTTTTAATTGTTGTGTTGTTTTGGTTGGTACTTGGCGCGTTTGCATCCTTACCGCTGATATTTTTACAAGAGCCAAACCTATCACTGGCTGATGCCGTATTTGAAGCGTTTTCGGGGTTAACCACCACCGGAGCAACGGTGCTAACCGGTATAGAGTACCTGCCTAAATCGGTGTTATTTTATCGCCAACAATTACAGTGGTTTGGCGGTATGGGGATCATTGTATTGGCGGTTGCTATTTTACCTATGCTAGGGGTCGGTGGTATGCAGCTATATCGCGCCGAAATACCAGGGCCGGTAAAAGATTCTAAAATGACCCCGCGAATTGCCGACACCGCAAAGCACCTTTGGTATATATATGTGTCAATTACGCTTGCGTGTACCTTAGCGTATTGGATTGCAGGCATGGATTGGTTTGACGCAATAAGCCATGCATTCTCAACGGTCGCCATTGGTGGGTTTTCTACTTATGATGCCTCTATGGGGCATTTCGATAGCCCCGTAATTAACTTTATTTGTGTGTTCTTTTTAATTATTGCAGCCATTAACTTTTCACTGCATTACGCTGCGGTAGCAAGTAGAAATATCAGTGTTTATATTCGCGACCCTGAGTTTAAAGTGTTTTTATGTATTCAGTTAGCGCTGGTGGTTATTTGCTTTACCGTGCTTTCGTCTCATGAAGTGTATGCCAATGGCGATGAAACACTCGATCAAGCGTTATTTCATGCTGTTTCAATTAGTAGTACGGCTGGGTTTGCCACTGATAACTTTTCGGCTTGGCCATTATTTTTACCAATACTGCTTATATTTTCGAGCTTTATAGGTGGCTGTGCGGGCTCTACCGGTGGCGGTATGAAGGTGGTGCGCGTATTCTTACTATACTTACAAGGCGTGCGAGAGCTTAATAGGCTAGTGCATCCTCGGGCTATATATTCTATTAAGTTAGGCAGCAAGGCGTTGCCAGATAAAGTAGTAGAAGCTGTATGGGGGTTTTTCTCAGCGTACGCATTGGTGTTTATAATTATTATGTTAGCGCTGATGGGAACCGGTATGGATAACATTACAGCGTTTTCTGCTACTGCAGCGTGTTTAAATAACCTTGGCCCGGGCTTAGGAGATGTTGCATCGCACTATGGATCTATTAGTGATGGTGCTAAATGGTTGCTTACTATTGCTATGGTATTTGGCCGTTTAGAAATATTTACTTTATTAGTGCTGTTTACGCCTACATTTTGGCGCGGATAATTTAATTGTTAGTTTATAAAGAGTATTAGGGAAAAGGATATGCCAACAATGCCGACAACAAACTTAGAAAAGCTACACCAAATAATGCCTGGTGCCATGGTTGATCTTGAAATTTTAACACCAACGGCTAGCAAGCGTGTAAAAACAGAGTTTATAGGTTTACTCGAAAATCGATTTATTATTTTAAACTATCCGAGCTCAAAGCGCCTGCCTACAGCAAGCGACTACCTGCACGATGGGGAAATGGTGGTAGTAAGAGCATTAATAGAGGGGAGTGGTGGACAGGTCATCGCATTTCGTCAGCAAATAATGTCTGTTGTATCTCATCCCGCACGATTACTTTTTATTAATTACCCAAAGCAAGTGCAGTTATTCGACTTACGCTCGCAAGCTCGTATACCTACCTTATTATCGGCAAAGCTAAAGCTTAGTGATGACAGGATACTCGATGGGGTAATAAAAGATATTTCGCTAACCGGTATAAAGTTTGATCTTAAAGACAAAGCTTTGGCCGAAAACATTAAAGGGATGCAATGCTCAATCATCCTCGATAGCAGTAATAAGCAAGTTAAAGACTTTCAGGGAGAAATTTGTAGCGTGAAAGAACACGCTCAAGGTGCTTACTGTGGAATAAAGCTATTAGCCAGCGAAGAAGAAATGAAAAGCTTTATGGGGGATCACTTTATTGACCCTTCAATACTCGAATCAGAAACCGAGTAACTGTACATTTCGCTATTTTGCAACAAAGTAGCGATTTATTAAATTTAATTTTAAATAACGCATGTCTGTGTTTATAAAAATAAAATAACCAATATAAAACAATTGCTTAGAGGAGTTGAAACTATTGGTTATTTTCATATCAAAAATCATTCAGCTATAACCGAGTTGAATACCCCAGCTAAACAGTTTCCTTACAGTGTGAATTTATAATCTGTGGCGCTTTTTGCTTTTTGTAAGGTATTGAATTTGTTCGAACTTATTGTTTTGACTTAAAGTGTGTTGCAAAAAGGCAACAAAAACAGACAGTTAATTATCTCCTTTAAGTACATATCACCTTTAACTAATTGAAGTTATTGGTGTTTTAAATGTTGGCACCGAAGTTGTAATAGTTAAGCTGTATTGCATTAAACGTGATTTAAAGTGAAACACTTAATCGCAGTTAACATAAACTTTGAAGGAAGATTGATTATGAAAACATTAAATAAAACGTTAGCACTTATCGCTCTAGCATCGTCATCAGCCGCTTTTGCAGCAAGTGATTTTGATACCCTTGATGTAGATGGTAATGGCGCAATTAGTCAAAGCGAAGCCGCTGTAGATGCAGAGTTAATGAGTATTTTCTCAGAGCTTGATACTGACCAAAACGGTGAGTTATCAAAAGAAGAATTTTCTAAAGCATAAGAAAAATGCAAGGTTGATAAAATTCTGTGTTGCCAAAGACAACCTAAGTAAGCAAGGGAGCTTATGAAAAAGAATAACAAGGGAAGTATAAACCTTAGTATATCTAATTTTTTTGATAAACCATTGAATAACATAGTAAAGGATTAAATTATGAAACAGCTAAATAAAGCACTCGCACTTATCGCTCTAGCATCGTCATCTGCCACTTTTGCAGCAAGTGATTTTGATACCCTTGATGTAGATGGTAATGGCGCAATTAGCCAAAGTGAAGCGTCGGTAGATTCCGATTTAATCGCACAATTTGCAGAGTTAGATACAGATGGTAACGGTGAGCTTTCTAAAGCAGAGTTTGCTA
This sequence comes from Pseudoalteromonas translucida KMM 520, assembly GCF_001465295.1. NCBI lineage: Bacteria > Pseudomonadati > Pseudomonadota > Gammaproteobacteria > Alteromonadales > Pseudoalteromonadaceae > Pseudoalteromonas > Pseudoalteromonas translucida. The sequence goes on from NZ_CP011034.1 coordinate 21,948, forward strand.
ACTACTAATTACTTTTTTTCGGTTATTTTTCACAGTCAGGGATTTCTGAGAAGGACCTCTCATTTTTAGGAGATTATTATGAAAGTATTAAATACATCACTTGCGATTTTAGTTTTAGCGTCTTCAGCAGCAGCCTATGCAGCAGTGGATTTTGCTTCTTTTGATACCAACGGCGATGGTGTTATTTCACAGCAAGAAGCTGCGACAAATACACAGTTAGTAAAAATATTTGATCAGCTAGATACTGACGGAAATGGCGAGCTTTCTAAAGAAGAGTTTGCCAAAGTACAATAAAGCTTTAGTACCTTATATTAAAAAAGCAGCTTAACTAAGCTGCTTTTTTGTGTTTAAAGTAGCAACAATATGCTGCTATAAAAATATAGCGCTCACCTGAAATAGTTTTTCTACAATATTAATGTGCTTTTTATCAATTAAGAACATGATGACATGGTCGCCCGACATAATAATGGTATCGTCGTGGGCAATAAGCACGTCGTCGTTACGTACTACAGCGCCAATAGTAGTACCTGCTGGGAGTTTTATATCTCTTACAGTTCGGCCAACTACTTTAGATGTATTTTCATCACCATGGGCAACAGCTTCAATAGCTTCAGCTGCACCTTTGCGCAGTGAATATACGTTAACAATATCGCCGCGGCGAACATGAGTAAGTAATGCCGAAATAGTGGCTTCTTGTGGTGAAATTGCAATATCAATATCGCCGCCTTGTACTAAGTCAACGTATGCACTGCGTTGAATAAGTACCATGGTTTTTTGTGCGCCCATACGTTTTGCTAGCATGGCCGACATTATATTTACTTCATCATCGTTGGTTACCGCAATAAACACATCAACCTGATCAATATGCTCTTCTGACAATAGCTCTTGGTCTGACGCATCTCCGCAAAAAACAATCGTGTTGTCGAGCATTTCAGAGAGTTGCTCGGCGCGCTCTTTGCTGCGCTCAATTAATTTTACACTGTGATTTTTTTCCAGTGAGCGCGCTAGGCCTGCACCTATATTACCGCCACCAGCAATCATAATGTTTTTATATGAACGCTCTAACCTTTGGAGTTCGTTCATAACGGCGCGGATGTGTTTAGTGGCTGCTATAAAAAACACTTCATCATCGGCTTCAATAATTGTTGTGCCTAGAGGTTTTATTGCTTTTCCTTGGCGATAAATAGCGGCTACACGAGTTTCTACATTGGGAATATGCTGTTTAAGCGTAGATAGCGCATAACCTACTAATAAACCGCCATAGTAAGCTTTTACAGCAACCAAAGAGAGCATGCCATCGGCAAACTGCAGCACTTGCAATGCGCCTGGGTAGTCTATTAAGCGGCGAATGTACTTAGTTACTAATGCCTCAGGAGCAATATAGTGATCGACCGGTAAGTCATCGTTATGAAACAGCTTTTCACGATACTTTAAATATTGCTCAGAACGAATTCGGGCTATTTTAGTCGGGGTATTAAAAATACTATACGCGACTTGGCAGGCAACCATGTTTACTTCATCTGAACTGGTTACCGCGATAATCATATCGGCGTCTTCCGCGCCGGCTCTGCGAAGTACATCTGGGTGAGCACCGTGACCAGCAACGCCTTGTAGGTCATACTTATCTTGAAGCTCGCGTAAGCGGTTGCCGTCAATATCAACGACCGTTATTTCGTTTTGTTCACCAACTAAATTTTCAGCTAGCGTGCCGCCTACTTGGCCAGCTCCGAGTATGATTATTTTCATTATTTACCAGTGTTATAAGTACCTATTGCTATGAAGTATTAGCTATCTAAAATAAGATAGATAGCTAATTGTTGTGTGCTGTATAGGTTATATTTTTTTAACTAGTTTAGCGTAATAAAAGCCATCGCTTTCACCAGGTAGCAACTGCAAACCAGGTGTAGTGGGCGTGTCTTTATCATGTAGAGGAATATGCTCAACATCATTGTTATTAGCTAAAAACTTAGCAACTTGTTGTTGGTTTTCTTGGGGGAGTACTGAACAAGTAGCGTATACCAAGGTGCCACCTGGCTTTAGAAGCGGCCAAATACTATCGAGTATATCGCCTTGTAATGCTGCTAAATCGGCAATGTCTGATGCACGACGCAACCACTTTATATCGGGGTGGCGGCGAATAACACCGGTAGCCGAGCAGGGTACGTCGAGTAAAATACGATCAAACTGTTTTTCATCCCACCAAGTGTGTGGTTGTGATGCATCACCACATTGTAGGTCGGCACCTAAACCTATACGAGTTAAGTTTTGCTTAACACGCTCTAGGCGAGTTGCATCGCTATCAAGGGCAAGTACCTCAGCATCAGCCAATTCTAAAATATGGCATGTTTTGCCACCCGGCGCGGCGCAGGCATCTAAAATAGTGTCGTCATCTTTAGGATCTAAAAAACGCGCTGCTAACTGTGCAGCAGCATCTTGAACAGAACAAGCACCGGTATCAAACTCGGGTAATGAAAACACATCTCGTGGCTTGGCTAACTTTATCCCATCTATAAAATCGGGGTTAAGTGTATGCTCAATTTCGTTAGCTGTTAGCATATCGCTGTATTCTTGCGTGCTGTATTGCGCTTGATTTACACGCAGCCACATAGGCGCTTGCTGTTGATTTTCTGCAAGCAGCTCTTCCCAACTATCAGGATAAGCTTCTTTAACTTGTTTGATAAACCAGTTTGGATGATTGTATAAACACACTGGAATAAGTTTGGCTTTTTCTTCAAGCTCAAGTTGTTGGCGCTGAAAACTACGTAGAATAGCATTAATAAGCCCTTTCAAACCCAAAGCACGCAATTGTTGTAGTGCATTTACAGTTTCTGAAATTGCTGCATGTGGCGGAACACGCATGTGTTGTAGTTGGTAAATGCCCACATACAATAAAAATTGAAATATTCTACGCTTACCTTTTAACGGCTCCTCAACTAAATGTTGGCAGTAGTTTTCAAGGCTTGGTAAATAGCGTAAAACGCCATAGCAAATTTGCTGCAGCAGGGCTTTATCTTTAGGTGGCAAGCCTTGGCTGGCAAATGGCAGTTCTTGATTAAGCGAAGCGCCTTTATCAACTACGTTATATAAAGTTTCAGCGGCAAGCGCTCGTACGTTTGGAACATTACTCATTATTTTCGCCTAATATTGTGCCAGGAGTAACCCAGTCACTACGACCATTTAAAAAGTCGTTAATTGCCATTGGTTTTTTACCTTGTGGTTGTAATTGCGTAATACATAAAGCATGTTCGCCACAACCCACAATAACGCCATGTTTGTCGCTCGATAGAACGCGCCCGTTATTATCAGGCTGGTTGCTTGATTGCTCTACAACATGTGCTTGATAAATTTTTACAGGCTGCCCCCCCATTTGGGTGAAGCATACCGGCCACGGATTAAACGCGCGAATGTTACGCTCAATTTGCGCCGCGCTCATAGACCAGTCAATATTGGCTTCGTCTTTTGAGAGCTTTTTAGCGTAATTAGCCGCAGTATCATTTTGTGGCTCAGGGGTTATTTTACCATTAGCTAAGTTATTAATAGTGTCAATAAGTGCACCTGGGCCAAGGTCAGCTAATTTAGTATATAAACTGGCACTGGTTTCGGTGGCACTAATAGGGCAGCGGCTTATATGCAACATGTCGCCGGTATCTAACCCCTCATCCATTTGCATTATGGTGACGCCGGTTTCTTCATCACCTGCCCAAATAGCACGTTGAATTGGGGCAGCACCACGCCAGCGTGGTAAAATAGAACCATGCACATTTAAACAGCCTAATCGCGGGGCATCTAAAATGGCTTTAGGTAAAATTAAGCCATAAGCCACTACAATCATAATGTCGGCATTAAGACTGGTAAGCTCATTTAAGGCGTCTTCTGTTTTCAGTGATTGTGGCTGAAAAACCGGTAAGTTGTGCTCAAGTGCGAGCTCTTTCACTTCACTGGCTTTTAATTTATTACCACGACCTGCAGGGCGGTCTGGCTGGCTATATACACCCACTATTTGGTGTTCGCTTTGTATCAGCGCTTGTAAATGACGTGCGGCAAAGTCCGGCGTACCGGCAAATATAATGCGTAATGGTTGAGTCACTGAGTTTTCCTAAGGTGCTTGTTACGGTGCTAATTACTATTCTGCAAATTTGGCTTCTTTTTCAAGCTTTTTACGAATACGTTGGCGCTTTAATGGCGATAAGTAATCAATGAACAGTTTACCTTGAAGGTGATCTAGTTCGTGTTGAATACAAATAGCGAGTAGTTCATCTGCATCTAGTACAAATTCTTCACCTTGCTCATTAAGCGCGGCAACAGTAACCGTTTCTGCGCGATCAACTTTTGCGTAAGAGTTAGGCACCGAAAGGCAGCCTTCTTCGCTTACGGTTGTACCGGCTTTTTTAATAATTTGTGGATTAATTAATACCAGCGGTTCGTTGCGCTCTTCTGATACGTCAATCACTACAATGCGTTGATGAATATTAACTTGTGTAGCAGCAAGACCAATGCCATTTTCATCATACATAGTTTCTAGCATGTCTTTTATAATCACACGGACTTGGTCGTCAACATGTGCAACTTCTTGTGCTATTGTACGTAAACGTTCATCTGGGAATCTTAAAACTTCTAACGTAGCCATAGTTACCTTTTACACTTATGCTTAATTTAGGGTATTGTATGCTCTTATTTTAGCCATTCGCGTTCCCCTTTAACAGGTTTTGGTCAATAATAATGAAAAAACAATACAAGGAAGCCCAATGAAATCTCCATTAATTGCAATTATAGTTGCATTAGGTGCTGCATTCTCTACTTATGCTGATGTGCTAAAAATAAAAAAAGATGCGCCTAAACAGTATGTTGTGAAAAAAGGCGATACACTTTGGGATATTTCTGGGGTTTATTTAAACGAACCTTGGCTATGGCCTGAGTTGTGGCAAATGAACCCGCAAATTAATAACCCTCATCTTATTTATCCCGGCGATGCCTTAGCATTAATCTACGATGCGCAGGGAAACCCACGTTTAGTGATAAATAAAGCGTACCGAAAGCTGTCTCCTCAGGGGCGAATTACCCCTAAAGGCAAAAATGCAATTACCACCTTGCCACTAGAAATGATCAGACCTTATATAACTTACGAGCAAGCTATAAATAGCGACGATATAAAAGCTAAACCTTATATTTTAGGGGCAAACGAGAACACGAAAACACAAACGTTAGGGCATATTTTATACGTTAAAGGCGATTTAAAATTACACCAAGCTTATGCAATTTATCATAAAGGTAAGCCATATTTAGACCCAGAAACAGGAAGGGTACTTGCTAATCGTGCTGCTTATGTTGGTATGGCTCGTGCCTTTAGAAAAGGTGATGCCGCTAATGGTGAGCCTGCATCGGTCAGAGTTGAGTCGGTGAAGCGCGAAATAAAACAAGGTGACTTTTTACTTCCAGCAATGGAAGGGCAAATGCTACCAGCGTATTTTAATATGCATCGTCCCCCCCAGGCTGTATTGGGCTATGTTATTGCTTCGCCAAGCGATTCTAGAGAATTTAGCACTATGGATGTAGTGGTGCTAAACTTAGGATCAGAGCAGCAAGTAGAAGTGGGTCATGTACTTGATATTGAACGCCAATCACCAAGCGTTATAGATGGTCCTCGTGGCCCTCGCTACACCGAGGACTCAAGTCGCTTTGAAAAGTTAATGTCAAATGCTAACGAGTTTTTTGGTGCTGAACCCGATGATGGAAGTACGGTTTGGAAAATGCCGAAAGAAAAAGTAGGTGAGTTAATTGTATTTAAGGTGTATGACAACGTAAGTTATGCGCTAATAACTAAAAATCAGCACCCAATTCGCGTTGGAGATATTGCAGTTATTCATTAAGTAGCGAGTTGGTGCTCTAGGAGAGAGCATGGATCAGTCATCTGGCAAGCTTGCCCACTGGCTTGCCTTTTATATGTGTAAAGGGTTGGGTATTAAAACCCTTTTAGCACTATCTAAAAACCATTCCCTTGAGTCATTGTTTGGCTTATCTCATCAGCAATTACTGCAATTAGGGCTAAGTGCTAATCAAGCTACTAATTTGTTGCACACTAATTGGCAGCAAATTACGCATTATGAACAGTTAATCCTACACAATAATATAACGGTTATTAGTATTTTTGATGCCGCTTACCCCGAAGATTTAAAACAAATAGCCAGTGCGCCTTTATTGCTTTTTTGCAAAGGCGATGTGTCGTTATTAACTAGCCCACAAATAGCCATAGTTGGGAGCCGTAACGCCACCCCCACGGGGCTGGAAATAGCTGCTGAGTTTGCATATCAACTTACCTTAGCTGGAATCACTATTACTTCAGGCATGGCCCGCGGTATAGACGGATCTGCGCATAAAGGGGCCTTAGCTGGCAGCGGAAAAACCATTGCCGTGCTGGGTACCGGTGTTGATATTTACTACCCTAAGCAGCATAAGCTACTTACAAATCAAGTATTAGAGCAGGGCTTGCTTGTAAGTGAGTTTTTACCTGGTACTGCCGCGAATGCGCATAACTTCCCGCGTCGTAATCGTATTATATCGGGGTTATCGTTGGGGGTACTTATTGTTGAGGCTGAAATTAAAAGCGGTTCGCTCATTACCGTACGCTATGCGCTGGAGCAAAATAAAGAAGTATTTGCTGTTCCCGGCTCGATTAAAAACCCACTTGCCCAAGCGAGTCATTTTTTAATTAAGCAAGGTGCTAAGCTCGTGGAAAATGTAAGTGATATTCTTGATGAGGTGAGCTTTACTTATCAAAGTAGTTTTTTAACTACAGAGCAGTCAACCCAAACGAATAAAGACTCCCAGTGTGAGGTATTAAATAGTATTGGCTTTGAGGTAACCAGTGTTGATGACATTGTTCGCCGTGCTCAGTGGCCAATTGATAAAGTGCAAGCCAGGTTGCTGGACTTGGAACTAGATGATCAAATAGAGCGAGTTTTAGATGGTTACATCAGGGTCTGTTGACCTTTGCGGGTTAATATTTGTTCAAACTAGAGGTGATTTAATCGCGGCGCGAGATTTGTAACCTAGTGGGCTAAGTAAAAACCGAGCAACAAAGAGTTAATTGCCCCTAGGCAGAACCCTTCGGGTAGCGCCTGTTTGGCATTAATGCTGCGTTATCGCCAATTTATGGGAAATAACCACACCACATAGGCTCTGCCTTGCCTAAATACCAAACAGGCTGCTGCAAATTTAACCTTGAAAGATTAACAGACCCTAAACTAAGTACTTAAGCTAAATGCGAGGTGGTGATATGTTTGAGGTGCTTATGTATCTTTTTGAAAACTATATTCACAACGACGCTGGGCTCTTCATTGAACCTAATGAATTGACCGATGAATTATTACGAGCTGGTTTTAATCAAGCCGAAATATTTAAAGCACTAGATTGGTTAGAGCAGCTAGCCGAATTACAGCATAGTGACACATCACCATATTTAATCACTGACTCGCCACAAACAATAAGAGTATTTACCGACCATGAATGCAAAATGCTGGATGTGCAGTGTCGTAATTTTTTAATGTTTGTTGAACGCATTGGCGTTACTAATGGTGTTACCCGTGAAATGGTAATGGACCGCTTAGCAGCGCTAGATAAACCTTTTATAGGGTTAGACGATTTAAAGTGGGTAGTGTTAATGGTGCTATTTAATGTACCCGGAGCAGAAGTGGCTTGTGAGCAAATGGAAGATCTTATATTTGACCAGCCCGGGGACTTACTTCACTAATACCTAAATTCAAGATACCTATTAATACCTATTTAATTAAAATATGAGCATACGAGTAAATTAAATTGCTTAAGCACTTTCTTAAAAGTAATTTATACAGCAAGTATATGCCATAATCTTTGCCTTGTTATTACACCACACTTTTTACGCTATAATTGGCCGCTAATTTAATGTAATAGGTATAGCTATTGTATCTTTAAGTGTTTTGGGTATATTAGGCGAAAATTCACCAACTAGGATCACCATGAGTAAAATCGACCATTCGCTTTTCTCGGCGAATAAGCACGCCCTAGAAAAAGAATATGAGATATGCCCACAATGTGGTTCAGAGCTAGTGATCCGCAATAGTAAATCAGGCCCATTTTTAGGCTGTGCCAGCTACCCCAAGTGCGACTTTATTCGACCGCTGGCGCACCACGATAGCAGTGAAATAAAAGTGCTAGAAGATTCCGCATGTCCACAATGTAGTAAGCAGCTGGTGGTAAAAAATGGCCGCTACGGTATGTTTATTGGTTGTACTGGGTATCCAGAGTGTCATTACATCGCGAATGAAAACGAGGCAAAGCAAAATGAAGAGCCATTACCTAGTTGCCCTAAATGTAAAAAAGGCCGTTTAGTTTCACGTAGTAATAAATTTGGTAAAATATTTTATTCATGCGATTGCTACCCAAGCTGTAAATATACGCTGAATAATAAACCGGTTGAGCAATCGTGCCCAGAATGTAACTGGCCACTGCTGATTGAGAGAAAAATGGCTAATAGCACTGTGTTACAATGCCCACAAAAAAGTTGTATGCATAAACTTGCAGCCACTGAATAACGTTTAAAACTCCTGGAGACGATTTTGTCAGATCAATCTACTATATCTGCTGCTATAACGTGTTTAGCGCAAGGCGAAGTGATTTTATACCCTACAGAAGCTGTATATGGCTTAGGTTGCGATCCAGATAATCAACAAGCAGTTGAGCGACTACTGGCTATTAAACAGCGTCCGGTCGAAAAAGGCCTTATTTTAATTGCCGATAACTACGGGCAGTTATTAAAATATGTAGATGATGCCAAAATCCCAATGGATAAACGTGCCGACATTTTTTCAAGTTGGCCAAATGCCATTACTTGGGTTATGCCCGCAGCTAAAAGCACCCCAAAGTGGTTAACTGGGCAGTTTGACACCATTGCAGTTAGGGTGACTAACCATCCAACCGTAAAGCGCTTATGCCAAGAGTTTGGTAAGCCACTGGTATCAACTAGCGCTAATTTAAGCGGTCAAAATACAGTATTAAGCATTGCCGAGGCTAAAAGCCAGTTTGCTGAGCAGGTAGGTTATTATGTTGATGAGCCACTCGGTGGTAACACGCAACCAAGTACAATTAAAGATGCCATGAATGGCAAAGTATTTAGAGGTTAATATGCAAAGTGAATTATTAGAGCAAGTAAAAGCCTACTTTATGGCTTTGCAAGACACTATTAGCCAAGGCCTTGAAGCAGCCGATGGTAAAGCTAAGTTTATAGAAGATAACTGGCAGCGTAGCGAAGGCGGCGGCGGGCGTACACGCGTTATCACTAATGGTAATATTATTGAGCAAGGCGGTGTTAACTACTCGCATGTATTTGGTGCCTCTATGCCGGCATCTGCAACCGCACACAGACCCGAACTTGCAGGGCGCAGCTTTAATGCTTGCGGTGTGTCGTTAGTTATTCATCCAAAAAATCCACATATACCGACCAGCCATGCCAATGTGCGCTTTTTTATTGCCGAAAAAGAAGGCGAACAACCAATATGGTGGTTTGGTGGTGGTTTTGACTTAACCCCTTTTTATCCTGTATTTGATGATGTAGTACATTGGCATCAAGTAGCACATGACTTATGTGCACCATTTGGCGATGAGTTGTATCCAAAGTATAAAACCTGGTGCGATGAATATTTTTATTTGAAGCATCGCGATGAAACACGCGGTGTAGGTGGGTTGTTTTTTGACGACCTAAATGAACTGGGGTTTGAGCAAAGCTTTGCCTTTACACAGGCAGTCGGTAATGGCTTTTTAGAGGCTTACTTACCTATTATAGAGCGTCGTAAAAAAGATGAATACACAGCGCAGCAACGCGACTTTCAGCTTTATCGTCGTGGCCGCTATGTAGAGTTTAATTTAGTCTGGGACAGAGGCACTCTGTTTGGTTTGCAAACGGGTGGTCGCACCGAATCTATATTAATGTCTATGCCACCGTTAGCGCGTTGGGAGTATAACTACACTCCTAACGCAGAGAGTGCTGAGGCTAAGTTATACCAGTACTACTTACGTCCTCAGCAATGGTTGAGTACACAACCTAATGATTTAATTGCTAGAGAGTGTCAGCTTTAAGGCTTCTTGTGTAAGTATAAAAGGCGCTATGTAGCGCCTTTTTTGTATTTAGTGTTATGCGTTAATGCTGGTTAATCATATGGCTCGCTAGCTGTCCAAACGATTGCTTTAGGCCTTCTCGAAGTAATGGATTATCTACTTCAAGGTCTAATGTTTTATTCATGCAGTACATCCATTGGTCGCGCAAGTCTTGATCAATGGCAAAGGGCATATGGCGTTTACGCAGCATAGGGTGGCCATGTTTTGCTACAAATAGGTCTGGACCACCTAACCAGCCAGATAAAAATTCAAAAAACACTTGGCGAATTCTATCTAATGGCAGAGGATGCATATCATATAACGGTTTAGCGTATTCATCTGTGGCCATAATATCGTAGAATCTATTTGCAATAGCGAGTGCACCTGCTTCTCCACCTAGTATTTCATAAGGTGTTTTTTCTGGTGTGGGTGTTTGCTCTATTGTAGCGGGCTTAGATTTTGAAAAAAGTCGTTTAATCATATTATTTATCATCGTTAATAGGCAGTGTTACTACTGCAAAGAGGTTGCTTTAAAATGGACAAATATGCGGTTTTTGGAAATCCAATAAAACATTCAAAATCCCCCGCGATACATAAACAATTTGCTATCTCTTTAGGTGAGCAAATCGACTATCGCGCAATCTTAGCACCTATCGATAACTTTGAAAAAACAGTATCGAATTTTTTTGCTCAAGGCGGTAAGGGAGCTAATGTAACTATGCCCTTTAAAGAACAAGCTTTTGCAATGGCAGATGAGCTCACACCATTAGCTAAAATTGTCGGTGCAGTAAATACTTTAAAAAAGCAAACAGACGGCACGTTACTAGGTGATAACACCGACGGCATCGGCTTTGTAAACGATCTGCTGGCAAATAATGTCAGCATTACTGGTAAACGTATTTTAATAATAGGCGCAGGCGGGGCAGCAAGAGGGGTTGTTTTACCCTTGTTGGATCATCAGCCACAGGAAGTTGTTATTGTTAATCGTACCGCCGAAAAAGCACAAAATTTAGCAAAGTTGTTTGCGCAACATGGCAAAGTGTCGGGTTATGGTTTTAACAACCTACCAGAAAACGATTATGCGCTTATCATAAACTCCACCTCTAGCAGTATGAATGACGAGCTTCCAGCACTTGATCAAAAACATATTACTAACTGTGAAGTAGCGTATGACATGTTTTATTCATTGCAAAACACCATTTTTATGAATTGGGTAGCGCAGTATAATAGTAATACTAAACTATTGGATGGCAGTGGTATGCTAGTTGGTCAGGCTGCCCAGGCATATTATGTATGGCGTAATAAAATGCCTGCAATATTACCTGTCGTTAATGCACTAAAACAGGGAACACTTACATGAACCAAGCAATACAATTTATAGATAGGCTAGAATTTAGAGAGCCAGCGCACCAATTAGTCTTTTTTGCACAAGTAAATGGCATGCTGGTGGAATGTATTATTGCAGTAAGTAGTTTAGGTTTGACCGATGAAAGTCATGCAACAAGTTACTTTGAAAAAAATCGTTTTGATTACGAAGAGCGCGCCGAGCAACTTATCGAAGATGAAAGTTACAACTCGGCAGGCCAAATAGAAGTCAGCTTAATTAGCTAAGTGCTTATATAACGTCGTCACTTAAGTACTCATTTTTAAGCAGTACATAGTTATCCGCAGATACTTTTAAAAATGTAAGCTCTTGCTCGGTAAGCGCTCGGGCTTGCTTAACTGGGCTGCCTACATATAAATAACCAGACTCCAAACGCTTATTTGGTGGCACCAATGACCCCCCGCCAATAATCACATTATCTTCAATAATGGCATTGTCCATAATAATTGCGCCCATTCCCACCAATATACGGTTACCTAACTGACAACCATGTAACATAACCTTGTGCCCAACCGTTACATCATCACCAATAATAAGCGGATAACCTTCGGGGTTACTTTTGGTTGCTCGCGATAAATGCAGCACGCTACCATCTTGTATATTAGTACGTTCACCAATGCGTATATAGTTTACATCGCCACGGGCAGCAACTAACGGCCACACGCTGCTATCATCACCCAAAGTAATATCGCCAACCAATACCGATGATTCATCTATATAAACAGACGCATTAAATGAAGGGGTAACACCTTTATAAGAACGGATTGTCATATCTGCACCTTTAACTAACAGTTATATTAAATTATGAGTGTAACAGCAGAGCTTATTTAAGTGCCACAAAAGCAGTAATTGTTTATAAAACTATCAGTTTTAGGCGCTTTAGGTCAGTAACTGAGCGAACGTCATTTTTTTTTAGTTTTTCAGTAAAAAATGCTTGCGTAAAATCTGCGGCTCCCTATAATGCGACCCCACTGAGAAGGGAAACGCCGAAGCATAGCAAGGCACGAACTACTTAGAGAGTTAAATAAAACTTCGGTTTTAAATTGTCGAAAGAAAGTTTAAAACAAAGTGTTGACTCGAAAAATAAAGGATGTATTATACGCATCCCTTGAGACGCTAAAGCGACTCAAACGTTCTTTAACAATATAAAGCAATCATCTGTGTGGGCACTCGTACAGATTGAGTTCTAACAGCCAAACTACTTACTCTTTATGGGTAATTAGCGAGGCAAAAAAATTAGAGTCTCAATTGAAAACTGAGTGACCAACAGAAGTAACTTATTTATAAGTTGCTTCGGCACAGTCAATTCAATATCGAAAGATATTAAAATAAATTCAGAATTCATTGAGCTGTCGAAAGACATAAAACTTTTTAATTGAAGAGTTTGATCATGGCTCAGATTGAACGCTGGCGGCAGGCCTAACACATGCAAGTCGAGCGGTAACAGAGAGAAGCTTGCTTCTTTGCTGACGAGCGGCGGACGGGTGAGTAATGCTTGGGAACATGCCTTGAGGTGGGGGACAACAGTTGGAAACGACTGCTAATACCGCATAATGGCTACGGACCAAAGGGGGCTTCGGCTCTCGCCTTTAGATTGGCCCAAGTGGGATTAGCTAGTTGGTGAGGTAATGGCTCACCAAGGCGACGATCCCTAGCTGGTTTGAGAGGATGATCAGCCACACTGGGACTGAGACACGGCCCAGACTCCTACGGGAGGCAGCAGTGGGGAATATTGCACAATGGGCGCAAGCCTGATGCAGCCATGCCGCGTGTGTGAAGAAGGCCTTCGGGTTGTAAAGCACTTTCAGTCAGGAGGAAAGCGTGGTGGTTAATACCCATCATGTGTGACGTTACTGACAGAAGAAGCACCGGCTAACTCCGTGCCAGCAGCCGCGGTAATACGGAGGGTGCGAGCGTTAATCGGAATTACTGGGCGTAAAGCGTACGCAGGCGGTTTGTTAAGCGAGATGTGAAAGCCCCGGGCTCAACCTGGGAACTGCATTTCGAACTGGCAAACTAGAGTGTGATAGAGGGTGGTAGAATTTCAGGTGTAGCGGTGAAATGCGTAGAGATCTGAAGGAATACCGATGGCGAAGGCAGCCACCTGGGTCAACACTGACGCTCATGTACGAAAGCGTGGGGAGCAAACGGGATTAGATACCCCGGTAGTCCACGCCGTAAACGATGTCTACTAGAAGCTCGGAGCCTCGGTTCTGTTTTTCAAAGCTAACGCATTAAGTAGACCGCCTGGGGAGTACGGCCGCAAGGTTAAAACTCAAATGAATTGACGGGGGCCCGCACAAGCGGTGGAGCATGTGGTTTAATTCGATGCAACGCGAAGAACCTTACCTACACTTGACATACAGAGAACTTACCAGAGATGGTTTGGTGCCTTCGGGAACTCTGATACAGGTGCTGCATGGCTGTCGTCAGCTCGTGTTGTGAGATGTTGGGTTAAGTCCCGCAACGAGCGCAACCCCTATCCTTAGTTGCTAGCAGGTAATGCTGAGAACTCTAAGGAGACTGCCGGTGATAAACCGGAGGAAGGTGGGGACGACGTCAAGTCATCATGGCCCTTACGTGTAGGGCTACACACGTGCTACAATGGCGCATACAGAGTGCTGCGAACCTGCGAAGGTAAGCGAATCACTTAAAGTGCGTCGTAGTCCGGATTGGAGTCTGCAACTCGACTCCATGAAGTCGGAATCGCTAGTAATCGCGTATCAGAATGACGCGGTGAATACGTTCCCGGGCCTTGTACACACCGCCCGTCACACCATGGGAGTGGGTTGCTCCAGAAGTAGATAGTCTAACCCTCGGGAGGACGTTTACCACGGAGTGATTCATGACTGGGGTGAAGTCGTAACAAGGTAGCCCTAGGGGAACCTGGGGCTGGATCACCTCCTTATACGATTTAGAACTTATTTGTTCGTAGTGTCCACACAGATGATTGTTAATTGTAAAGAGAACAACACTTATTGTTTGGGTCTGTAGCTCAGCTGGTTAGAGCGCACCCCTGATAAGGGTGAGGTCGGTAGTTCAAATCTACTCAGACCCACCACTTTACTCCCATACATCGTTATGGAATATCTCGTTTAGTAAACTAAACGTCGATTTCCCACGCCTTGCCTGGAAGCAAAGTCGGTATACAAACAGTAAGACCAGCATATGTGGGGCTATAGCTCAGCTGGGAGAGCGCCTGCCTTGCACGCAGGAGGTCAGCAGTTCGATCCTGCTTAGCTCCACCACTTTACTTCTTAAAAATAAATATTCTTTATCGGGTCATAAACGACCTGAGAATGAAGTGTGTTTAATTTTGAGAAGTTTTTATTTCTCTTGCTCTTTAAAAATTTGGAAAAGCTGATAATAAAATTCTGATGAATACATTGTATTTATCAAGAGTTTTCAAAAGTAAAAAAAGAATGGTAGCAGTACCATTCAGTGCCATTTAGTTAACTCTTATGAGTTGATTGATTGGTATCTACTTTAGTATTCAATATTGACTTCTGGCGAAGTTAAACTGTCACACAACAAAGACCCGTTTGGGTTGTATGGTTAAGTGACTAAGCGTACACGGTGGATGCCTTGGCAGTTGGAGGCGATGAAGGACGTATTAACTTGCGATAAGCCTAGTCAAGCTAGTAAAAAGCACTTGAGACTAGGATTTCCGAATGGGGAAACCCACCTGCTTGCAGGTATCGTTAACTGAATACATAGGTTAACGAAGCGAACGCGGAGAACTGAAACATCTAAGTACCCGTAGGAAAAGAAATCAACCGAGATTCCGAAAGTAGCGGCGAGCGAAATCGGAACAGCCCTTAAGCTTATTATGTGTTAATGGAAGGCTGCTGGAAAGCGCCACGATACAGGGTGATAGTCCCGTACATGAAAAGACATTTTAAGTGAAATCGAGTAGGTCGGAGCACGTGAAACTTTGACTGAATATAGGTGGACCATCATCTAAGGCTAAATACTCCCAACTGACCGATAGTGAACCAGTACCGTGAGGGAAAGGCGAAAAGAACCCCTGTGAGGGGAGTGAAATAGAACCTGAAACCGTGTACGTACAAGCAGTAGGAGCCCACTTGTTGGGTGACTGCGTACCTTTTGTATAATGGGTCAGCGACTTATATTTTGTAGCGAGGTTAACCGATTAGGGTAGCCGTAGGGAAACCGAGTCTTAACTGGGCGAATAGTTGCAAGGTATAGACCCGAAACCCGGTGATCTAGCCATGAGCAGGTTGAAGGTTGAGTAACATCAACTGGAGGACCGAACCCACTAACGTTGAAAAGTTAGGGGATGACTTGTGGTTAGGAGTGAAAGGCTAATCAAACCGGGAGATAGCTGGTTCTCCCCGAAATCTATTTAGGTAGAGCCTCGGACGAATACTTACGGGGGTAGAGCACTGTTAAGGCTAGGGGGTCATCCCGACTTACCAACCCTTTGCAAACTCCGAATACCGTAAAGTAATATCCGGGAGACACACGGCGGGTGCTAACGTCCGTCGTGAAGAGGGAAACAACCCAGACCGCCAGCTAAGGTCCCAAAGTCATAGTTAAGTGGGAAACGATGTGGAAAGGCCCAGACAGCCAGGAGGTTGGCTTAGAAGCAGCCATCCTTTAAAGAAAGCGTAATAGCTCACTGGTCGAGTCGGTCTGCGCGGAAGATGTAACGGGGCTAAACTATGCACCGAAGCTGCGGATTCATCTTAGGATGAGTGGTAGGGGAGCGTTCTGTAAGCCGTTGAAGGTGTACCGGGAGGTATGCTGGAGGTATCAGAAGTGCGAATGCTGACATGAGTAACGATAATGGGAGTGAAAAACTCCCACGCCGGAAGACCAAGGGTTCCTATCCCATGTTAATCAGGGTAGGGTAAGTCGACCCCTAAGGCGAGGCCGAAAGGCGTAGTCGATGGGAAACAGATTAATATTTCTGTACTCGATATAATTGCGATGGGGGGACGGAGCAGGCTAAGCAAGCATGGCGTTGGTAGTCCATGTGAAAGTGAGTAGGGCGTTTGTTTAGGTAAATCCGGACGAACATTAAACCTGAGACACGAGACGAGTCACTAAGGTGATGAAGTTGCTGATGCCATACTTCCAGGAAAAGCCTCTAAGCTTCAGATTATATGGAATCGTACCCCAAACCGACACAGGTGGTCAGGTAGAGAATACTAAGGCGCTTGAGAGAACTCGGGTGAAGGAACTAGGCAAAATCGTACCGTAACTTCGGGAGAAGGTACGCTCCTATCTGTGATGAGACTTGCTCTCTAAGCGGACGGGAGCCGCAGTGACCAGGTGGCTGGGACTGTTTATTAAAAACACAGCACTGTGCAAAATCGCAAGATGACGTATACGGTGTGACACCTGCCCGGTGCCGGAAGGTTAATTGATGGGGTTATCCTTAGGGAGAAGCTCTTGATCGAAGCCCCGGTAAACGGCGGCCGTAACTATAACGGTCCTAAGGTAGCGAAATTCCTTGTCGGGTAAGTTCCGACCTGCACGAATGGTGTAACCATGGCCACGCTGTCTCCACCCGAGACTCAGTGAAATTGAAATCGCAGTGAAGATGCTGTGTACCCGCGGCTAGACGGAAAGACCCCGTGAACCTTTACTACAGCTTGGCACTGAACATTGAACCTACATGTGTAGGATAGGTGGGAGACTTTGAAGATGAGACGCTAGTTTTGTTGGAGTCAACCTTGAAATACCACCCTTGTAGTTTTGATGTTCTAACGTTGGCCCCTGAATCGGGGTTACGGACAGTGCCTGGTGGGTAGTTTGACTGGGGCGGTCTCCTCCTAAAGAGTAACGGAGGAGCACGAAGGTTGGCTAAGTACGGTCGGACATCGTACGGTTAGTGTAATGGTAGAAGCCAGCTTAACTGCGAGACAGACACGTCGAGCAGGTACGAAAGTAGGTCATAGTGATCCGGTGGTTCTGAATGGAAGGGCCATCGCTCAACGGATAAAAGGTACTCCGGGGATAACAGGCTGATACCGCCCAAGAGTTCATATCGACGGCGGTGTTTGGCACCTCGATGTCGGCTCATCACATCCTGGGGCTGAAGTCGGTCCCAAGGGTATGGCTGTTCGCCATTTAAAGTGGTACGCGAGCTGGGTTTAGAACGTCGTGAGACAGTTCGGTCCCTATCTGCCGTGGGCGTTTGAGAATTGAGAGGGGTTGCTCCTAGTACGAGAGGACCGGAGTGAACGAACCGCTGGTGTTCGGGTTGTCATGCCAATGGCATTGCCCGGTAGCTACGTTCGGAACTGATAAGCGCTGAAAGCATCTAAGCGCGAAGCAGGCCTCGAGATGATTTCTCACTAGAGCTATAAGCTCTCTGAAGGGCCGTTGGAGACTACAACGTTGATAGGCAAGATGTGGAAGTGCTGTGAGGCATTAAGCTAACTTGTACTAATTACCCGTGAGGCTTAACCATACAACGCCAAACGCGTTTTATGTGACAGTTCAAGCAAGAAGTTAATATAACTAAAGTAGATATTACTGAAGAACGACTTAAAAAATATTATCAGATATTTTCCAAATTCAGTTAATTTGTAGTAATACGAATTAACGTCCTAATTTGCTTGGTAACAATAGCGTTTTGGACCCACCTGATCCCATGCCGAACTCAGTAGTGAAACGAAACAGCGCCGATGATAGTGTAGCATTTGCTATGTGAAAGTAGGACATTGCCAGGCTCCAAATTGTAGAAAGCCCGAATCTAACGATTCGGGCTTTTTTACGTCTGCAGAAAAGTGGAGTTTGGGTGAATAATACACACTCAATATACACTAAAGTCTCTCATGTAGGTCGGGAGAGCAACGTGACTACCGACGATAAAGAGCTTTAAAATAGCTAAGGAGACTGTAGCCTTTAACGAGTCGTTGTATTCTCAAGCTAGAAATTCATTTTTAAAATCATTTTGTTGCAATTTCACTGTTGGTTTAATAAGTGACCTGTGTAAAACTACTGAGGTTAATTCAGTAAATCAGGTGACATGAATGTCAAATATTAAAGCTTGGAAACTTATCAGCCTGTTTTGTTTGTTTGCGGTGCTTATGGGTTGCCAATCTAAAGAAGAGCAACTGCAAAAAACAATTCAAGAATCGATTAAAAAAGCGGAGGTTGAGCTATCACAGCTAGGTACTGCGCTTGATAATGGTAGTTTGCGAAATGCATTATTACTTAAAGAATACGGTGTTCAGCTTAAAAATCAGCAACCAGAACTTTCAAAAGTTGTTGATGTAATTACCCTTGACGCCACTCGTCAAGGTGCACTTTACAGTGGTTTAACACAGCGACTTAAAGATATTAAGGGCACCTACCTTATTCCTCCTTACGAAGATACTTTGCACAGTATTGATTTATTGCGCGAAGCTGCAAAGCCTACGCTATTCTCAGATGCGTTAACCGATCCTATTAATATGCTTGCGGATATGTCTAAAGGCAATTTAGCGCGTATTGGTGCTATTAGTCAGCAAGCTGAAGGCGCTGGAGTTGGTAACCAAATGGTGGGTAATCCTAATTATGGTAACTGGCAATCTAACAGCAATGGTACTAGCTTTTGGCAATGGTACGGTATGTATCGTATTTTAGGGGATGTATTTAATCGTGTTGAATATGGTAGCTGGAGCCGAGGTCGTAAATATAGTTATTACAATGACTACGGCCGTTCACGTTACTCAAGCCCAAAACAAATTAAAGCGCAGAGCACGCTAGAAACACGTACGCGTCAATCATATCAACGCCAAGGTAAGCAATTTACTAGCCCTTATGCGAGCAAAAAAACGGGGGCGTCAGGCTTAAGCCGAAGTAGCTACACACCACCTAAAAGTCGCAGTAGTTATTCTCGTTCGAGTAGTTACAGTAATAACTCGGGCTCAGTTCGTAACAGTGGTAGTAGAACCTCTCGTGGCGTGAGCCGTGGTAAGTAAAAGAATAAAGTTGGAGTTAGAGTAATATGTATGAATTTAATGGAATAACTATGTGGTCACTGCAAGCGCTGGCGATTGATTTTGCAATTATTGTTTTGCTGTTTGTGAGTCTTAAATATATTAAGGGTTGGGTATCTAACCTGCATGCTAATGATGAAATTACTGAGCGTGATAACTTTGCATTTGGTATTAGTTTTGCTGCGGGTTTAGTTGCATTGGCGATTGTGCTTACTGGTGTGAGCAGCGGTGCTTTTGCGGTGTCATTACAGCAAGAAGCTCTGCAAATGCTGGGCTATGGTGCACTGGCTATTTTACTCATTAAGCTTGGGCATTTCTTTCAAGATAAAGTTGCGCTACGTAAAGTGAGCTTACATAGCGAAATAGTTAAAGGTAACGTGACAGCGGCTGTTATCGACTTTGGCCACGTTGTTAGTGTCGCCATTGTAATTCGCTCGGCATTGCTCTGGGTGGCTACCGACGGCTGGCATGGTTTACCTATTGTGGTTGCAGCTTTTGTTATTGGTAGCCTAGTGTTGTTGGTAGTGAGCCAATATCGCGTACAGCTGTTTAAGCGCACCAATAAAAGTGGTGATTGCTTACAACAAGCAATTATTGATGGCAACTTAGCTGTGGGTATTCGTTATGCCGGTTTTTTAATTGGCAGCGCATTAGCCATTACCGCAGCAACGGGTATTGCGCCTTACGTAGCCGATAATATTAATGCGAGTTTGTTGTACTGGGCTATTAGTGCAGTAGTTAGTTTACTGGTATTTATTATTTTGCATTTAGTGACAATTAAAATAATTTTATCTGGCTGTGATATTTCAGATGAAGTGAACCGTCAAAAAAATGTGGGTGTAGCCGCGATTTCTGCAGCGTTATCATTTGCGGTAGGTATAACTATGGCAACACTATTAGGCGCATAATCGAGTGTCATCAACTATAAAAAGCCCAAGTAAATTTAGTTTACTTGGGCACGATATTTTACTTATTACCGTTATGGCTGTACTCGCAGGGTGTGGCCTTATTTATGAATACTTACTGTCTCATTATGCGGGGCGGGTACTTGGCTCAGTAGAAAGCGCTATTTATGCGATGATCGGCACTATGATAGTCGCAATGGGCATTGGCGCATTTTTAGCGCGTTGGTTTAAAGATGCATTTACCGCCTTTGCTTGGCTAGAAAGTATAATTGCTTTGATTGGCATGGGCTGTATTTTGGCCATTGCCGGCGTTATTGCTGTGAGTTATTCGCTGCCGCATATGTTTTCGAGTATTTTTAATTTGCCTCCCGACGTAGTACTCAATGGCTATGTATTTCAAAAGCTACAAGAGTGGTCGCGTTTTTTACCCTATGTATTTGGCCTTATACTTGGCTTGTTTATTGGTATGGAAATACCGCTTATCGCGCGTATTCGTCAGCATGTTTATGGTCGTTTTTTAGAGAATAACGCAGGAACAATTTATGGTGCCGACTATATAGGTGCCGGAATTGGCGCGGCTATTTGGGTTAGTATTATGTTGTCTATGCCCATAATGCAAGCAGCTGCGTGGACTGCGCTGTTTAATATAATTGCAGGGCTTGCCTTTTTATGGCGGTATCATACCTATGTACGCTTTGCAAAGCTGTTATTAGCGTGTCACCTGTTATTGCTAGTATTATTTGCGTTTATATTGGTATTAGGCAGTAGCTGGATGGATAACTTGAGCAATGTTTTATACAAAGACAAGGTTATTTATTCCCAAGCCACTAAATATCAACATGTGGTACTAACCGAGCGGTTAAGTAAAAATCAGCCACAGCCAATAACCGATTTATACTTAAATGGGCGCTTACAGTTTTCTAGTGTTGATGAGCAAATATATCATTCAATGTTAGTTTACCCGGCTATGTTGGCGTCAAATCGTCATGAGCGGGTACTGATCATTGGTGGTGGCGATGGGCTGGCACTTAGAGATGTTTTAAAGTGGCCGGTGAGCAAAGTAACCCTGATTGACCTTGATGGGCAATTGCTTAATTTGTTTGGCCATAAAGACGCTGAGTTTACTTCGCCTGAAGATATTAGCCAGCGGTTGTTAAGCCTTAATAGCAAATCTATGCATGATCCGCGTGCAGATATTATTGTTGGTGATGCCTTTTTAGAAGTTGAAAAGTTGCTCGACCAGGCAAAGCAATTTGATACTATTTTAATTGATTTACCGGACCCTAATCATCCCGATTTAAATAAAATGTATAGTGATTACTTTTATAATCATGTACGCCAATTACTAGCACCAGATGGAGCAATGGCGGTGCAGTCAACCTCGCCTTATCATGCTAAAAAAGCATTTTTAAGTATTGCTAAAACGGTTAAAGCGGCTGGATTTGAATATGTAGAACAGTATCAACAAAACATACCTTCATTTGGGCAATGGGGCTGGACTATAGCTACTAAAATGGGGCAATCGGCTAGTGGGCGAATTAACGATGTAACCGCAATGCCGATACCATCAAGGTGGATCAGTAAAGAATATTTACTGGCTAGTTTTGTTTTTCCGAATAATTATTTTGAACATGTTAAAGATATTGAAGTCAATAGGTTAGGCTCTGGTCAACTGTACGATTATTACCGTACAGCATGGCAAATAGAAAGCGAGTTGTATAAAAACTAATAAAACATGGTTGACATAATATGTCGGCCATGAGAATCTTAACTCAGACATAATATGTCAAACGACAAAAGGCAGAGACATGGAATTAAATGAACTTTCAATAAAATTAGCTTCTTTTGAAACAGAAGGCGCTAACTTTGAGTCTTTCTTGATTGCTAATCCAGGTGAGCAAGATGTATTACAAGTCATTGTTGATGAAAATGATGAGCTTCCAATTTTTGTTACGCAAACACAAGAGCAGTTATTATGCATTAGCTACTTGTTTGACGAAGACGAAGTTAAGCAGGAATTACGTAACGAGTTAAACGAAACATTACTACGTTTAAACGTGCCAATTCCATTAAGTGCATTTGCTAAAATCGATAATAAATACGCGATTTTTGGTGCACTGTCGGTAAATTCATCATTAGATGACATTACCCACGAACTAGTGACATTAGCCGATAATGCTATTGATGCACTAGAAGCCGTGACCATGTATTTAAACGATTAGTAGCGATTTAGTGGAGTTAAGATTATGAGTATTTTAAAAAAATTATTTACAGCAGTACGTGGCGGCGCTCGCGAAGCAGGCGAAGCAATTGTAGATAAAAACGGTATCCGTATTTTTGAGCAAGAAATTGCAGACGCACAAAATGCTTTGCACCGTGCTAAAAAGAGCCTAACAGAAGTTATGGCGAAAGAAATGCAAACTAAGCGTAAAATTAGCGCTGTAGATGCTTCTATTGCTGAGCATGAAGCTTATGCTGGCCAAGCGCTGGAGAAAGGTAATGAAGCTTTAGCATTAGAAATTGCAGAAAAAATTGGCGAGTTTGAAGCTGAAAAAGCAGAGAACGAACAAGTATTATCTGGTTTTAGCAATCACATTGTAGCGCTTAAACAGCAAGTTAAAGAAGCTGAAAAGTCGATTAAAGAAAACCAACGCCAGCTAACTATGGTTAAAACCACAGAAAGCGTGCAACAAGCTACCATGGCTGTAAACAGCACATTAAACACTAACAGCTCGTCTATGACATCGGCTCGTCAATCGCTTGAGCGTATTAAGCAACGCCAGCAAGACCGTCAAGATCAGTTAGGTGCAGCTAAAGAGCTAGAAGCCGATGTAAACGGCGACGATTTAAAAGCGAAAATGGCAGAAGCCGGAATTGGTGACAGTAGTCCAAAAAGTGCTGATATTTTAGCGCGTATTAAAGCCAAGCAAAATAGCTAATAATTACGTTCATATTTTAAAAAGGTAACCAGGCTTTAGCTTAGTTACCTTTTTTGCTTAGAAGGCAGCCTTCCTATGTTTAATTTTTTCAAATCTAAAAAAGAGCCAGAGCGTCAGCTTAATCATGCCAGTGAGCTTAAAAAAGGTGACATGTTTACCGTCATCGATTCATTTGCTTATCCTGCGTGGTTAAAAGGGCAAACTCTTCGCGTTATTGATATACAAACTTATCAGTATCAACACAGTAGTGATACTGAGTTTGTGTTGGAAAGTGACAGCGGCCAAGTGGTATTTTTACAAATAGAGCAAGAAGATGGCGAGCAATGGGCTAACTTTTCTATAAAAGTACAACGTGATGAAGTAGAAGATATATTTGGCCTTGATCAGTTTGCGCGTATTTTTGATGAAGAGTCGTTAACGCATATCACAGTGCAAAATATACCAGAGCGTTTTACGCAGTTTTTAGCTAACAGCTATCAGCAAAGCGAATCGCCATTTGTGTGTTATTTTCATAATAAAGACTATCGCAATCAAGCTCTTCCACGTTATGAGCAAGAAGGTGGTGAGCTGTGTGAAATGATTTGTTTAGAGTCTGATGATAAAGGCTTTGGTTTAAATATTGAGATTTGGGATGGTGGCGAAACCGAAGTCTCGCTTACCTTAACGCGACCAATTACCGACATTGTTGACTTGTTTCCAGGAGACGCTAAGTGAGTGATGCTAAAGAAAAGTGGTTACGCCAAGAGCAGGCAGTGCGTGCCACGCAAATGGCATTTGATCTAAGTAGCGAAGTACAAAAGTCGATAAAAAAGCAAGCGATTGATCAAGAACTAACACCCTCAGATATGATACGCAAAATACTTGGTTTAGATGTAAAGTCGAAAAAAACCCGACAGCGTTTATCGTTTAATTTAAACGACGATGAAATAGCACAGCTTGCAAGCCGTTTTGATGTACAAAGTGACGACAAGCGCGTAGTAAAGCAACGTGTTGCAGAACTTTTGATTGCTCATACAAAAAAAATTAAGTAGTTTTATGTTATAGACGCTATGCCCTTAAACTAAAACGATAAAATAACGAGTTGCCGTGAATATAATTTTAATTGCTTACTTACTAATTTTTGCATTATTTGGTACTGCGGCAAGCTACTTTGTGCGTTTTATTTATGCGTATTGGGTGCTTAATAAAATGCCAATGCACTATATTATTAAGGCGGGGATTTGTTTAGTAATGGTGGTAATTATTTCAGCGTTAATCCCATATTTAGGATAACGCTGAAATTAAATTGTTTGCAGCATTATTTTATTTCAAAAGGTTGGCATTGCTGATTAATACACAGTGATTGTACTTCAAGCACTGATGGGCAGTCAGTTAAGCCTTGTGCCTTATTTAGCGTGTTTTCTTGTGCTGTTATTTGCTGTGCAATCTGCTCAGCTTGTTCTTGTTGGGTATTAAGTGTTGAGTACACAGCATACTTACTTGGTCCACCGCACGCACGCGCACCTACTTCAAGCACTTTACATTGAAAGCTAGCTGTACAGCTATTGTTACTAACAATATCGTTAAGTTGACTATTAAGACTCGCTAAACTCGTTCCGTGATCATTGCTTGACGATGTTGTGCTAGCACAGCCGCTCAGTAACAAAATACTAGTAGCAATACTTACAACTGATAGTTTAATTGCTGATGGCAAACAACTCATAACCTTATCCTTAAAATACACTTACTGCTGAGCCTTCAAGTTTAACACATTTATTTTCTACACACTGCGTGCTTGGCGCAGTTAAATGCTGGCAAATACTGACCATTTGATTTTGTGCATTATAGTTACTTTCAAAGGTAGTGATTTTTTTACTTAATGCAGTGACTTGCTCAGTTGTTGCTGTTGTCGTTGAATACACTACATAACTACTTGGGCCGCCACATGCTCGGCTACCTACAGCTTCTACTTGGCACTGCGTACTGCTATCACATTGTTTATTAGCAATGAGCGTATTTAATTCATTTTTAGCTGCTTTAATGTCATCAAGAGTAACTGCTTTCATGGCAGTATTTGATAGTTTTTCGGCTGGGGTATGTAATTCTGCTTTGTTACTTTTTTGCAGTTGTTGCTGCGATGGCGCTGTTGTTTCGCTGGCAGTTGTTTTTTCTGTTTCTGCTACGGGGTTATCTAAACAAGCGGTTAAACACAGTGGTAAAAATATAGCTAGCAATGTAGTACGCATAACAAATCCTGATAGTGGTGAATTATTCACCACTATCATACACTGTGCATTTGTTACGGCAATAAAAACTCTATTATCAAGCAATTAAAGCCGTTATTAATTACTGTGAATATTTACAGCCCGCCTTGGGTTAACTTGCTGGGATTGAGTAGCTTTTCGAGCTCGCTGCGCGATAATTCGGTTTCTTGCTCGGCAACATCAATAATTGGGCGAGCTTCTTTATATGCTTGTTTCGCTATTTTAGCTGCTTTCTCATAACCGATCACCGGATTTAGCGCGGTTACTAAAATAGGGTTTTTAGCCAATGCCTTATCAATATTTAGCTGATTTACTGTAAAGCTAGCAATGGCTTTATCTCCCAGCGCTTGGGCGCTATTGGCGAGTAACTCTATACTTTGTAAAATATTATAAGCAATTACCGGCAGCATTACATTTAGCTCAAAATTACCTGCTTGGCCGGCAACGGTAATTGTAGCGTCGTTACCAATTACTTGGGCGCTCACCATAGCTGCTGCTTCGGGGATCACAGGGTTTACTTTGCCGGGCATAATAGATGATCCGGGTTGCAGTGCTTCAAGCTCTATTTCACCTAAACCCGCTAATGGACCAGAGTTCATCCAGCGCAAGTCGTTGGCTATTTTCATTTGCGCTACAGCAAGTACTTTTAATTGCCCTGAAAGCGCGACAATGGCATCTTGCGAACCAATATTGTAAAAAAAGTTACTGCTAGGAGTAAATCGAATCCCTACGTTGGCACTGAGATTTTTAGCAAATAGCGGTGCAAATTGTGGATCGGCATTAATACCTGTTCCTACAGCGGTGCCACCTTGTGCTAGTTCGCAAACACGCTCTAGGCTATGCCTTATGCCAGCTGCAGCATGGTTAATTTGCGTTTGCCAGGCACTTAAAGTTTGCCCAAAAGTAACCGGCATAGCATCCATTAAATGAGTACGGCCTGTTTTTACTATCGCGCCAACTTCGGCTTTTTTATGTTCTAAATGCTGTGATAGTTTTTCTAGTGAAGGCAGTAATTCGTATACCACATTTATTGCGCTGCTCAGGGCAATGGCAGTAGGGATCACATCGTTAGAGCTTTGCCCCATGTTTACATCATCATTAGGATGAATACTTTCATCACCTAGCCGGCTTGCTAAAGTGGCAATCACTTCATTGGCATTCATATTTGAGCTCGTACCCGAGCCAGTTTGAAATATATCGACCGGGAAATGCTCATAATGGCTACCATCAATAATTTCTTGGCATGCTTGCTCTATTGCTTTAGCTTTAGTTTTACTTAGGTGCCCAAGCTCAAAGTTGCTCTGCGCTGCAGCTTGTTTAATGTAAGCAAGGGCGGTTATAAACTGCTTAGGCATAGCTAAACCACTGATGGCAAAATTATTCACAGCGCGCTGAGTTTGCGCTTGATATAGTGCATTAGCAGGGACTTGTAGCTCGCCCATGCTGTCTGATTCTGTTCTAAACTGAGTCATAATATTTTTCCTCAAAAGGATTAAACCAGCGGCTGAGAATGCTAATTACGCACTCGCTTGGTAATTATTTATTGTAAGTAAACCTTGTACTCTATCTGTAGGCTGGCGTGGTAAATTACAAGGGGTATTTGATAATAATTATCATTACATCTTTGACTGCGTGTTTCAATGTAAAGAGCAATTATAAAAGTATAGATTAATTAACTGGCTTTAAAGCGTACATTAGCGCACGACAAAATACGCTAAATTTGCTTTACTGTTGCGCATCAGTATTTAACCTTGAGAGTAAAAATGATTAAGCCATTCTCACAAGCGTGTGAAAATAATAAACAGCCTATTTTAGCGCAGTTAAAATCTGTGTTAGCGAATGCCAAAACGGTGCTCGAAGTAGGCTCAGGTACAGGTCAGCACAGCGTGTATTTTGCTCAGCAGTTGCCGCATTTACAATGGTATAGCAGCGACAGAGCGATTAATCATGAGGGTATTAATTTATGGCACCGCGAGGTTAATTTAACCAATTTACATGCTCCCCTTGAACTTGACTTAAACAATGCGTGGCCAATTGATAAAGTGGATGCTATTTACACGGCTAATACTTTTCATATTGTAAGCTGGCAACTAGTAGAGCATTTTTTTGCGGGTGTAAAACAGCATTTAAATGACCAAGGCATAGTATGCATTTACGGGCCATTTAAATATAAAGGCGAGTTTACTAGCCAAAGTAATAATGACTTTAATCGCTTTTTAATAGAGCGCGACCCACTTAGTGGTATTAGAGATTTTGCAGCAGTTGAGCTATTAGCAAAGCAAGCAGGGCTAACGTTACTAAGTGATATAGCCATGCCTGCTAATAATCAGTTACTGATTTTTAAACGGCAGTAATGCGCTGCATTGATCTTTATAAATATTAATATGCTGGCGTTCACGTTTTAAGTAATCGTTAATTGCGTTGCTAAAGTCGTTATCAATTATATGGTGAGCTGAGTAGGTTAATACTGGGGCAAAACCGCGTGCTATTTTATGCTCACCTTGTGCCCCTGAATGAAAACAGCTGAGGTTATGCTTTATTGCAAACTCAATCCCTTGGTAATAGCATAGCTCAAAGTGCAGTGAATCTACCTCTTCGCTTGCCCCCCAATACCGCCCGTACAGTGTATCTTCTCCTATTAGGCTAAGGGTTGCGGCAATAATAGCGTCCTCTTTTTTGGCTAGCATAATGACTAGCTTTTCGGCCATTAGCGCATGTAAAAGCTTAAAAAAGGGCATGTTTAAATAGCCTAAGTGGCCAGAGCGTTTTAAATAAGTACGTTGATAGAATTCGCAAAATAGCTGCATAATTTCAGGCGTAATTTGCGTCCCTTGCAGCCATTCAATAGTAATGTTTTGTTGAGTTATTTTGCTACGTTCTTTTTTTAGTGATTTGCGCTTACGAGAATTAAGCGTATCTAAAAAATCGTCAAAGCATGTAAAGCCTTTATTAAACCACTGAAATTGCACACCCACTCTAAGCATAGCGTGCTGCAGTGTGAGCTGTGTTGCTTGGGCTAAGTTGCAAAAATTAACGTGCCAGCCAGACCAGCCTTGCTCTTTGCTGTGCAGGTTTAGTAACTCTGTGATGTATTCATACACTAAGCTAGGGTTACTATGCTCTATAGCAATACGGCTACCTTCAATAGGGCAAAATGGCACACCGCATAGCCATTTAGGATAGTACTCTAAGCCATGTTTCTCGTATGCTTCTGCCCAGGCCCAATCAAACACATATTCACCGTAAGAGTGGCTTTTTAAATAGCCCGGTGCCAGCGCAATAATATTTTCGCCCTCAAAAATAGCTAAGTGATAAGGCTGCCAACCACTTTGTTGAGTAACACACTGACTTTGCTCTAATGCGTATAAAAAAGCATGTTGGGTAAATGGCTCGTCGCCAAACAAGCGTTGCCATTGCGCTCGCTCTATTTGATTAATACTACTAAACCATTGATGCGAAAATGTCGCCATTACTACTTACCTTGTGCGTGTTCTACGTTTTTTATAAAGGTGCTTATTTGTTTTTTAAGCTCAGGAAAAAAGGGGTTATAGGTTAATCGTTGTAAGGTGGGGTATTGCTTTAAGTTAGCAGCTGTACGTTCTCCAAATTGCGGCGTTTTTGTGGTTTTACAGGTTTTATATAACTTTTCGCCGCCAATAAAACTGCCGCAATTACGATAAGAAGCGTTAATACCATAATGCGGATTTTGTGGTGAGTTAACAATGGCAATATGCGATATACCATGGATTTTTAGACATGCCTCGCTGGCACACTGCGGATTTAATACTCTGTAATCTGCTGCAAAATT
The DNA here is from genome assembly GCF_001465295.1 of Pseudoalteromonas translucida KMM 520. Classification (NCBI taxonomy): domain Bacteria; kingdom Pseudomonadati; phylum Pseudomonadota; class Gammaproteobacteria; order Alteromonadales; family Pseudoalteromonadaceae; genus Pseudoalteromonas; species Pseudoalteromonas translucida. The sequence continues at coordinate 51,310 of NZ_CP011034.1, forward strand.
TGGGGGTAAAATAGCGCTGCTACCATAAAGCACTAAGGTATCGAGTTTTTTATAGCGACTTAAATTAGTATTATGTAATGCATTTAATAATTTAAGGGTAGCATGGCTATCAATTGTCGCGTCAATATCGCTTATTACGCTAAATACAGGCAATGCCAAAGCTGGGCGCTTACTTAAATTTTTAATGCTAACCAATGACATTGCATCATGTGAGGCTGCCGCGGCATTAAGTGGAAACGACTCATACTTGGCAAAATCAACATCGGCGTCTTTATCTATCCAATTTAAAAAAGGGATTAAATCAAGCCACTTGGCCATCCAACCTTGTTTATTATGCGGCTCAGAGCCCGGTGAAAACAACATAAGCGCCGTTATTTTTGATGAAAGCGCTTGCGTGATTGCATAGTCTATAAGTAGTGCCGCCCCCGTAGAGTAGCCCCCTAAAATAACCTCATCAAAGTCTTGTGCTGTGCGCTCTATAGCGTAACGCACAGCTTGCTGCCATTGCTGTAGGTCTACATCTTGTAACGCACTAGCAGCGCTGCCGTGGCCAGGTAATAAAATAGTGCGTACGGTATAACCTTGCTGGTAATACACTTGGGCTAAATCGTGATAGGTAAAAGGGGAGTCGGTAAGGCCGTGCACGAGTAATACCGCTTTTTTATTTTGTGGGTGTTTTAACTCAAAAGGAGCAATAATATCGGCAATAGTGGGATTAGGCTTACGGCTGCCTTGATTAACTAGTTGCTGATACGTTTGAGTAAACACAGGACATGGCATAGCAGCGCGAGGATTAGCTACGCTAATATACTGATACGCATGATTTAGGTAGCTGTTAAAAGGGGCACGCGCTTGGTAATCAAAATGCGCTTGGTGGTGCTCCTTTGTATAGCGTAATAGGCCTTGCTGTTTACTCTTTTTAATAAACTCAAAATCGTTTGCCTGCGTAATACAATTTTCAGCGACAGCTAAGTGAGGAAAAAAGCCAAGCATACAAGTTAAAAATATTTTTAAAAATACACTATTATTGTTCATAAACCACTGCATATTGAGCAAGACACTCGGTTAGCTTAATTAGTTCAAGCGGTTTTGCAAGGTGTTGATTAAAACCAACCGCCTGAGCGTGTGCTTTGTCTTCGGGCATAACGTCGGCAGTTAAGGCAACAATTGGCAGTTCCTCAGCCGTTTTAAATTGCCTGATCAGGGCCGTTGCTCTATAGCCATCCATTACTGGCATTTGGCAATCCATAAGCACTAAATCAAAATGCTGTTTTTTTATAATATTAACTGCAAGCTCACCATTTTCAACAACCTGTGGCACAATTTTTAGTGAACCAAGCATGGCTTTTATAACCATTTGATTAACTGGGTTATCTTCGGCCACTAAAATTTTTAAAGCGGCTATATTAGTATTATCTGTAGGTTTTATAAGGGGTTTTTGCGCTTTAACCGTCTCTATTTCTAATGTAAATGTAAAAGTAGAGCCTTTATCAAGCTCGCTATGTAGCGCTATATTTGCATTCATCAACACACTAAGCTCTTTGGCTATGGTTAACCCAAGGCCGGTGCCACCAAACTGCCGAGAAGTAGAGTTATCGGCTTGAGTAAATGCATTGAATAACTTTTCATGTTGCGTTGCTTTTATACCTATTCCGGTATCAATAACCGCAATTGTTAGCTGTGCTTTATTGGGCGCAATAAGCTGCGTATCTACATTTAAAGTAACACTGCCAGTGTTAGTAAATTTAATAGCGTTACTGCATAAATTAAGCATTATTTGCTCTAACCGCATAGGATCGCCAACAAACCAAGTGTCTTTAGGGATGTTGCTCTTTATTTTCCACACAATTGCTTTGCTTGCAGCGCTTTGTTCAAACATAGTATTAATGCGCTGAATAAGGGCGGTTAAATCAAATGGAATGCGTTCAAGCACTAGCCGTTTTGATTCAATTTTAGATATATCGAGGATATCGTTTATCAAATTTAATAAGCTTTTAGATGATGAATTTATTTTATCTAAATAACCAATTAGGGTATTGGCATCGTCTTCTTTACGGGTAAGCGAAGAAAAGCCAATAACAGCATTTAGTGGCGTGCGTATTTCATGGCTCATATTAGCTAAAAATTGACTCTTAGCCCGGTTAGCTAAATCAGATTGCTTTTTTGCTTGTGCTAATGAGTAAGTACGCTCTGCCACTTGGCGGGTAAGTGCAATTTGCTGCTGATTAAACAGCAATAAAATCAATAAAATTAATGAACATACAATTACTTGAAGTATCAGCAGCAGCAAGGTGAGTTGATTATTATGTTGGGCTAAAAAAGCATCTTTAAGTGCCAGTTTTACTATCCATTGTTGCCCACCAAAATCGACATTAAACGATATTAGCTTACTGCCTTGTGCAACATTAAGATTGTTTGAGTTACTGTAAAATGCAGGTTTGTTTATATCTTCATAAATAGCAATCGAAAACATTTGAGACTGCTGCTCAGTAATGGCCTGCTTAATAATTTGAGGGACTAAAAATATGCCTGTGGCATAGCCTTTAATGGTTTCTTTTTCATTGGATTGAGAATATACAGGCGCAAACAATAAATAAGCAGCATCAGAGTGCTCAGTTTGTACGAGTTGAATTATTTTAGTTCCCACTGGCTGATACTTTATTGCGGGATTAAGTAAGGATGCTTTGCGATCTGGGTTTGAATAGACATTAAATCCAATGGCTTTTTGGTTGATATTAAACGGTGTTATATATTTTACAATAACGAGTGGATCGTTTGGCTCTAAAGGCTCACCAACAACATCATAATGTAAGTTATAAATACTTGAAATTTCTTGAGAGAATGCTTGGCGTTGATGAGGTGGAATTTTTACATTCCATGACAAGGCTTTTATAAATGAGTGCTTAGCAAGCAGGGTGTTGGCGTATTGATTAAAGTTTTGCTGGCTTAATGTTGGCGATGACTGAATTTGGCTAGCTAAACTTTGCACCGCAATAATGCTGCGATTAGTGTAGCGGTACAGGCTGTTTTCTATCACTTGTACTTCGCGCTCAGCAATTTTTATCGCATTAATACGGCTTTCGCTATCGTATAATTGTGTGGTAGCCGCTACTGATACAAATAAAATACAACATACCGAAAGTGTCGGTAGTACCGAAATATTATAGTTATCAGACTTATCTGGTAGTAATGAAAGTAAAAATGGAGTGGCAATTAACACCCCTAAAATATCACCTAACCACCAGTAGGTCGTGTTTTTCCAGTGATTATCTACACTGTACATTGTATTAAATTGGCTTAGTGCAAACACGCCAAAATTAGCCGAAATTAAACTGACTAAAACACCAACAACAACAATAAAATAAATAATGTTTTGGCGTTTTTTAAGGCGCAGAGGGTGCCCTAACCAAAATTTTAATATTGCGGCACCAACCATGCCCTGCAGCACCACCCCAAAGGCAATATACATAGCCTCGTTTAATGAATTTCCGACCAATACCATTTCATGAGTTGTATTAGTAAAAAAATTTAAATTAAATGCGAGAGCCGCTAAAAATAGCGCAGGAATAAATCGCCACCACCACACAAAGCAGCCAACTAAGGCTATGCCAGCGGGTAACCAAACAGGAATAATTTGCGAGTTAAAGGTTAGCTTGGTAAGTATTACTCCTACAAAAAAATAGGCTAAAGCAAAAGCAATGTAAAAAACACTAGAGTAATACTTGGAGTTAAAATTTTTCACATAAATCCCTGTACAAGTAATATTCCCAATTGAAAATATCAGTATAGCTAACAGTAAGTTATTTGCGGTATTTTTTACAATGGTAATTGTTTTTTGCTAAAAGACTGCTTTAATACCACGGTTGATTCTATATTAGCGATACAGCTTAAGCTCCCTAATTGATGCTTAACAAACTGCTCATAGCTTTCTAAATCATGCGCAATTATTTTTAGTAAATAGTCGTAACTTCCCGATATTACCGAACACTCTAGCACATGGGTGAGCTTTTCTACGTGTTGTTCAAATTGCAGGGCAGCACTGGCCGAATTTTGATTTAAACGTACAAATGCATACACCAAAACGTTTAGTTTAAGTGCCTTAGGGTTAATAGCAGCGTGGTAGCCGGTAATGATGTTAGCTTGTTCTAGCTTTTTAATTCGTCTAAGGCAGGGCGTATCTGAGAGGCTAATATGACTGGCAAGATCTGCAACAGACATTCTAGCGTTGGTTTGTAAGGCTATGAGCAATTGCTGATCTTTTTTATCGAGCATATATAGATTCTTATTAATTATTTTTATATTTGTAGTGATTATTGCTAATGATGTTAATAATTACTAATTTTTTTAGCGCTTTACCCTCATTAAACTCTGTTAGCATTTAGTGATAACTATAATAACAGGAAACCATAATGAGCACCCATACAGCCATTTTCGATCGATGGATAAGAGGCACCTTCCCACAGATAAATAGCGAGCTTGAGCAACTTTACTGGCAACAAGATGATAAAGCCAATGTAGAGGGAATAGGAGAGCCTTTAAAGCAGCAGTTAAAAGATGAAGGTAACGCGCTAATAAGTAATTTATTAGCGGAGGGGAATACCGATGAGGGGTTTGATAGCGCGTTTGATTTACTCGGTAATGTAGGACTTTTTATGGCGGCGTGTCGTCGTCATGAAATTACCGAGCCAAGCCGTGAGACCACATCGCCACTGGTCGAGGCGTCGGCATTGGCAATGCACATAGGTGCTTCTATTGGAGTAACGCCGCGCTTTGCGACCGCTCATTTAACCACCCACAATAAAGCGTTAAATGGCACGTATAAACGCTTTACTAATTTACCCGACGAAAAATTATTTATTGATTACAACACCCAAGGTATTTTGGCATATAAACGCGCCAGCGATGCATTATTAAAAATATTGCCATTAGGTATTTCGCACCCCACCTGTGCCGAGCTATTAAAAGTTGCAAAACAAGCGCTAATAGATGTAATTGAATCGAATAATGCACTTTATACTCAGCTAGACACCGAGCGCTTTTTTAATTGTGTGCGCCCTTATTATAAACCGCATCGAGTAGGTAATGAGATATACAGAGGTGCTAATGCGGGAGATTTTGCCGGCATAAACGTTATCGATATGCTACTTGGGCTGTGTAGTGCCAACGAGCCAAGTTATTCACAAATGCTGGTGGATAAATTTTTATATATGATGCCAGAAGATCAGCAAATATTGCGCGAAGCAATGCGTATGCAAAGCTTTATGGATGACTTTTTACAGGCGCAGCAATATAAAGACAGTGACTGGTTTAAATACCACGCAAAGCTATTTATTCAGGTGTGTAAACTACATGGTGACACCGCAATCGGTCATCACAATCAATTGGTCGAAAAATTTATTGCGCAACCGTCAAAGCAAATGCAGCAGCAACATATGAGTAAAGTAACAGCTAGTGGCCCACCATTACATGTTTTGCTCGATTCGTTAGAAAAACTCCGTGATAAACGTGCCAGTGCCAAGCGCGACGATATAAAAACACGTTACGACGATATAAACTTGCTAAAACAGTGGATTAAATAAGATGAATCAACACGATTTTTGTATGGCCGAAGGCTGTTATTTATTAAGCCACTCAGTAGGGCGTCCACTGAAAAATAGTCAGCAGCATTTAGCGGCGCATTATTTTTCGCCGTGGGAATCGTCAAATAAAGAACCTTGGCAGCAATGGTTACCTGCAGTAGAGCAATTTAATGCCGCGTTAGGGCAGTTATTTAATGCACCTAGCGAGCAATTTTGTCCGCAAGTTAACTTATCCAGCGGTTTAACTAAGTTGTTAATGTCGCATCCGCGATTACAGCAAAAAAATTGCAAAGTGTTAATGGCACAAAGTGACTTTCCAAGTATGGGCTTTGCGATGCAAAAAGCTTTGCCAAAATGTGCGCAAATAACATTTATTCCAGAGCATGAAAACTTAACCGATATTACCGTTTGGCAGCGTTATTTAACGAATAACATAGATTTAGTTTTTATCAGTCACGTATATTCAAATACAGGGGTGCAAGCCCCTGTGCACGATATTGTTGCTTTGAGTAAAAAAACGAATAGCTTATCAATCATTGACGTTGCGCAATCTGCAGGGGTTATACCGCTTGATTTAACCGCCTTAAATGCTGACTTTATGATTGGCTCTAGCGTTAAATGGCTATGTGGCGGCCCTGGCGCTGCTTACTTATGGGTTAACCCGCAACAAATAGCTATTTGCGAGCCTAAAGATGTTGGCTGGTTTTCTCATCAAACCCCCTTTGAGTTTGATATAAATCACTTTGTTTATAACAAGGGAGCGCTTAAATTTTGGGGTGGTACTCCCTCAGTTGTACCTTATATTATTGCAGCCAATAGTATTGCCTATTTTGCCGCATTGGGAATTGATAAGGTTAGGTCACATAACTTAGCAATGCTTGCGCTTATTCAGCAACAGCTGGGTAAATATGTTGTATCGCCGACGCTGCAGCATCAATGCAGTGGTACTGCTATTTTAAACTTTAACATGCAGCAACAACATGTATTAAATGAGCTTAATAATGCAGGGATTAGTGTGGATGCGAGAAAGCTTGGTATACGAGTTTCACCGCATGTATATAACAGCGCCGATGCAGTACATAAATTTATAGCAGTTATAAAAAAAGCGATTAAGGTTGCTGACTAAGCTGCTCTTTTTGCTGATTTAACGCCTCTATTTGTTGCTGTGCTTGCCCAATTAAAGCATCGTATGATTGTTTTAGGGCTGATGTTTTAGTTGCAATCGCATTGGCAATAGAGGAAGCCCCTAAACGATTTGCTTTATCTTGCGTCATGTAATCAATTTGCTGTTTTTTTTCTGTATATTGCTGCTGATATTGTTTAATAGCCAGTTTGTAGCGTTTTATATCGCGATTAATTTGCTGCGTTTTTAAGTAATCATCAACAGAGGTATCTGTAATTTTACTGTTTGCAGGTGTGTTGCTATAGGCTTTGGTAACATTAACATTTTTCAGCGTAATGGCTTGTGCGTTTAGAGCGCAGGGCAGCTGACTAAATGTAGGAACTCCTTTAATAACGCATTTATACACAGTAATGTTTTCTGCCAAGCTAAAGGTTGGCGCGGTTAAGCAAATTGATAGCAATATAACCCGGATCATAGTTAAACCTAAATTGGCTTAAAGTTAAGCTAATCATGCCCTAAGTTATAGTTTGGTACAATTTGTTTAGTTTTATAAATTTTAGGCACAAAAAAACCACAATTAAGTGGTTTAAATTAAGTATGGTGGAGAGGGAGGGATAGACTTGCTTACATCCATGTAATCAATCGCTACGCGACGCTTGCAGCGGCCCAAAATGTTCCAGACATTTTGTTGAACCCTGTCGAGGGATCTCACCCTCCCAATTTAGTATTGGTGTTAAATTTTAGGCACAAAAAAACCACAATTAAGTGGTTTAAATTAAGTATGGTGGAGAGGGAGGGATTCGAACCCTCGATAGAGCTACAAACTCTATACTCCCTTAGCAGGGGAGCTCCTTCGGCCACTCGGACACCTCTCCAACGCATAACCGTTTATTTATTGATGGAAGTAAAAATTAAGCCACCAATATAAATGTGGTGGAGAGATAGGGATTTGAACCCTAGATAGGCTACAAACCTATGCCGGTTTTCAAGACCGGTGCATTCGACCACTCTGCCATCTCTCCGTGACGCAGAATAATACTTAGGTCATACGCATGTGTAAATAGCAAAAAGACTGTTTGCTTAAAATTTAGGCTAAAATGAGGTTTTTTTTGTAAATAAGGGGAAATAAAGACAATTTTAGTAAAATTAAATAGGTTGCAGCAAGCAGTGGGAGCTAAATAAGAAGCTTTATTTAGTGGTTGGGTGCTTGCTGCACCGTATAAATAGTCATGGTTGTGTGACTATTTATATTGAGCTGTGCTACCAAGAGCGAGTCTTTTACCGAAGCGATTAAGCTTTGCTAACATTTTAGCTTTACGGTTTGTTGGTTTAACGGCAATGTGAGTAGCAGCTGTTTCATTTAATGTGTTAATTGGATTCATTACTTAACTCCGAGTTGTGGTTGGTGAAAACGGGGGCATTCTGCCTCTTAATTGTTTAAAAATAAAGCGATAAAAATTGAGCCCGAAGCATTAGTTATTTTAATCTGAAAGGGTTTTATTAACCTGCCGTTCACTTGGTGGGGTTGGGTGTTTTTGCATTTTTATTCACGCCGTTAGTTTTTAAATCCCTTTTGTTGTGGGGTCTCTGTATTTGTTTTTATTTTTTAATGCGATAAAAGCAGGGTTTTTTGGTTATTTATTCAGATTAAATTATTTTAATTAAATGATTTTTTATGCTGTTTAATTAGTGTTTATAAAATTAACTTTATGAGCGTTAAAAAATTATCAGTAAAGTGCTAAAAAAAGTTGGTGTAATTCACTTTATATTTGCATTGCTTGGATGAGTTACCATTTTTTTTAGCAAAATGGTGTTTTTAATAAAGTTGCTATTACTAGGTGTTATAACGAGCACTTGGCTGCCATTTTTATATTAACCAATAAAAAAGCGCCTACTTTACAGTAGGCGCTTTTGCGTTAGTTGCGTTAATAACGCGTCTAACTGGGGACAGAGCCTCTTCTAGCAACCGCTCTGTTTGCTAAAAAGGCATTAATTCGTTTTGTTGGGGTAAGCACTATGGCGTTACCAAGTAGTACTAAGCTAAACCCTGCAAAGGTATTTGCGTGCCATTCAAAGCCTTCATAAAAGCTGCTTAGTGTTACCGCAACTAAAGGAAACAGTACGATGACATAGCTGGCTTTTTCGGGACCAATATTTTTTAACAGTGCAAAGTAACAAGCAAAGGCGATTACAGTGCCAAAAATAGATAAGTACAATAATGACAGCCAATAGCTAGTAGGTGCAGTAAAATTAAATTGCACGTCGCTCATAAATACATATAAGGCTAAGCCAATGGCACTGTATAACATGCCCCAAGCATTACCTTGTAACACACCAATTTGTTTGCGTGAATTACGTACACTTACCATGTTTCCTAATGAAGCCACAAAGGTGCCGCCAAGAGCAAGTAGTAACCCGACGAATGCACTGTTACTCAAGTTGAGTTGCTGTAATTGTGGCCAAAACAGGCAGGTTATACCTAAAATGGCAAGTACAGCACCGGTATAAATTCGTTTTGAAATAGGTTTGCCAAAAAATAATCGGGTATTAACTATATTCATTACTAATAGCATTGAAAAAGCAATCGAGGTCATTGCAGAGCTAAGATGATTTTGTGCCCAGTAAAGCATTAAGTAATTTAGACCAAAGTTAAACAGGGCCAATAATACGAAAAAACCATGATCGACTAAATTAAATCGCATCTTGGGTTTTTTGTATGCCACATATAACCACATTAATAATGCCGCGATTGCAAAACGATAAAATAGCGATAGTTCAACAGCAATATCGCCTAGCTGAAACTCTATGGCCAACCAGGTTGAGCCCCAAATTAAAACAGTTGTTATATATAGTGCTGCACTTTTCAATACTGCTCTCCAAAGTCGATTAAGCTGCTATTTTAAAGCTTATCTGTATACTTACTATATACAGAAAATGAAATATGTAACCTATACAGATTGAGGGTGTGATGATTTTAAAAGCGGTTAGCCATCAGGGGCATGAGTTTTTGTACCAGCAAGTTATTCAGCTGATCAGGGATATGAGTGCTCAACAGGCTTTATTGCCTGGAGAAAAGCTGCCGTCATTACGTAAAATGGCTAGCAACCTCAATATAAGTATTCCTACGGTAAAGCAGGCCTATCAAGCGCTAGAAGATCAGGGGGTTATAGAGGCACGCGAAAAATCAGGCTACTTTTTAAAAGCCGTTAACATGGCAAGCAGCTTACCAAAACGGGTTAAGTTAAGCCGCGAGCCTGTGATTGTAAACAAGCAGGCGCTGATTGAGCAGGTATACACAGCCATTCATCAGGCCCATGTGGTGCCTTTTGGAGTAGCTAACCCGGTTGCTGCGGCACCAACCGATAAAGCCTTAGCCAGAAATATGCGCCGAGTAATGACACTTGCCGGTAGTAGCGCTATTAATTACGGGCCACTGGATGGTTATGCACCGTTAAAAAAGCAGCTTATTCATCGCTATTTAGACTTTGGCATTGGTATTAATATGGATGAAATGGTGATCACTAATGGTGCGCAAGAAGCACTGGCAATTGCACTCAAATGCGTAACTAAGCCCGGTGATGTAGTGGCCATAGAGAGCCCTTGTTATCACGGAATTATAGAGTTAATAGAAAGTTTAGGCCTTAAAGCACTAGAAATACCTTTATGCCCAGATAATGGTATTTGGCTAAACGATTTAGCGCAGGCGCTTAATGAGCACGATATTAAAGCGTGTTTATTTTCTACGGCTATTAGTAATCCGGTTGGTAGTTTTATGCCAGATGAAAATCGAGAACAACTGGTGGAACTAGTTGAAAGCCATAACGTAGTGCTCATTGAAGATGACGTATATGGTGACCTATACTTTACACCCAAACGAGGTACACCGGCTATAGCGTATTCCAAAAAAGGCTTGGTGCTAAGTTGTTCGTCTTTTTCTAAAACGGCTGCCCCTAGTTATCGAGTTGGTTGGCTTATTGCGGGAAAATTTGCAGGGCAAGCTAGGCGTTATAAAAGAGCATTGAGTTGTTCTACCTCACTAATTAATCAATGGACGTTATCAGAATTTGTTTTTAGCGGTGAATACGACCGTAATTTAAAAGTACTTAGGCAGCGTTTACGCACTAATAAAGAGCATATGCGACGTTGCTTACAGCAAGCTATGCCAAAAGGTACACGGATCAGCGATCCACAAGGTGGCTGTGTTATTTGGTTAGACTTAGGCAGCGAGTATGATAGCCAAAAGCTATTTTTATTAGCGCTTGAGGTAGGTATAAGCATTACTCCAGGGTTGATATTTTCAGCTTCAAATAAATACAAAAGCTGTATAAGGCTAAGTTATGGTGTGCAGTGGAGTGAGCAAATAGAGCAAGCAATTGTCACACTGGGTAAACTTACCTTACTAGCAAAAAAAGTAGCCTAATTTAAGGGGGATCAACAGCTTGTAACAAGTTTTGCGGCACAATAAAAAACAGCCGTTAAGTTAAGCGTAACGGCTGCAAAGGGATGTTAAATAATCACCTAAGTGAAGTTTGCAAACTAGTTTTGTTTAAAGCTAAATAATTGGTAACCTTTAAGTTCAGGTACTTGGACTACTAACTGCTCTTCTTGTTTAGCTATATTGGCAAAATTTTCGCATAAGGCATTGGCACGCTTTTCGAGCGCATCGGCATGCTGCTCTACTTTTTCTTCTATTTGCGTACCCATGTTTTCCATACGTTGCTCAAAGGCTTGCATGTCGCCTCCTGAGCCAAGTAATTCAGAACCTAAAGCAACTAAAATACTCCCCATAGATTGCATTACAGCCGACTCAACAGCGCTCTCTATTTGTTGTTCGAACTGCTGCTCAAAGTTTTCACCAAATTGATTAAAACTTTGCTGGCCCATAACAAAGGTGTCTTGTTGATAAAAAGTATTTTGTACTTCAAGTTTAATGTCGTCCATTAACGATGAGATATTATCGAGGCCATCAATATTAAAAGCATTAGCAACTTCTTGCAGTGCAACACCGGCAATTTTAACGCCTTCTAAGGCTATATTTGCTACTTCGGGTAATTGCGTGCGTAAACTATCTGAATATTGAGTTAGCGCCTTTTGCTGGGAATGATTAAGCGCTACCGATTCACCATTAATGGTTAAATTACCATTGGTATTAAATTGCATAGTTTGCTTATCGGCGGTAAAAATCTCTAGTTCGTTAGGCTTAATGCGTACATCATTTTTAAATTCTACATTACATTGCTCATTATTAAATGACACTGTTGAATCGTTATCATTATGTGCCATAACGGCAGGTGCACATATTAAAGTGCTCACTAATAGTAATTTTTTCATATTTATTCTCAGTTTTTTATTGATGATAAATAAGTAATAACAAGTTTAGTGCCAATGTTTTTTTATTATATTAAACAATAAGTTGGTTTTATTTTTAGTATTAGCTATAGCAAGAGTTTATTATAAAAAAACTATTTTTTAGTCAAATTGGCTAAAGCTAAAGCAATAATTAATTTTATTTATCGATACGATAAAAAACTCTCACTTTCCATAAAGCGAATTTAGCGCTATTTATTCACAGTATTGACATGGAGGCTATTTAAGATAGCTACATGGCTTTATTTTGGCGCTAAACTGCATTGCACTTTATGTGTCGAACATTTTAATTTTACCAATTATTGCGATTATAAAATCCTTGGTTGGTCTCAAACACTTTATGGAGTGGGTTGTGGGTAAGACATTTAGTTACGATGCGCTAGATGACGATTTTGTTGAAGACGAGTACGAAATGCTCGGGCGTAATCAGCACGATAAGAACAAGCAAAAGGTTAAGAAAAAGTTGGAAGACTACCTTGAGCAAAAGCGCTTGCGTAAAAACCTAGGCGAAGACGATTTAAGCGATTACACCGATTAAATTGCGCTAGTATAACTAAAGTACCAATGTGAATTAGACTCTAAATGTACGCTTTTATGTATGTTTAAATTTTGATTAGATTGGCAATAAAGAGGCTGTGTGCCTCTTTATTACTTTTAAGCGGCGTTACTTATTACTTTGTTGCAGTGCTTTTTGAATGGTGAGCTCTAGCTTTTCTGGCTTGGTAAAGGGTGCATAGCGTTTAATTGGTGAGCCGTCTGCTGCGATTAAAAACTTAGTAAAGTTCCACTTTATTTTGCGAGTTAAAAAGCCAGGTTGTGTCGATTTCAAATAACGAAATACCGGATGAGCATGCTCTCCGTTTACCTCTACTTTAGCGGCCATTAAAAAATTAACCCCGTAATTTATTAAACATCCTTGCTCTATCTGCTGTGCATCTCCCGGTTCTTGCTGATTAAACTGATTACACGGAAATCCTAAAATTACTAAGCCTTGGCTAGCATATTTATTATGCAAAGCCTGTAATGACTCGTACTGGTAGGTAAAGCCGCACTTGCTTGCCGTGTTTACAATAAGCACGACTTTACCAGCAAACTCGCTAAAATTAATGGTGTTACCTTGTAAACTGGTGGCGCTTAACTGATGAAACTTGTGCATTATTTATGCTTTACCTTATATTTTTTGATGCTCAATCTACTCTTTTAAGTACATTGCTTAATATGGTTGTTGTATATATTAAGGTTGTTTTTAATTTAAAATTAAAAACAACCCCATACCCGCAATCGTAGTGTAATAAATATTATGGGTTTTATAAGCCACAATAATAGCGACTATAGCCGCACTTAAATAAGGGTTTTGCCAATGTAAATTAATGCCATCATCGTTTAAAAATACAATAGGTACCCAAATAGCCGTAAGTACCGCTGGTGCACTAAAACTTAAAAATTGTTGCATTTTAGGCCCAACTTTAAAGGGTAAAGCGCGGTGCAAAAATAAGTAACGGGTAAAAAAGGTAATACAGGCCATTAGTAAAATAGTGGTCATCATAAGTTGCGCTCCTTTTTAGCAGTTATTCTTGCTGTAAAGTATCCTGCGCTCATAGCCAGTAATGCAGAGCTCACCAGCCATAACTCAAATCCGGTACTTTTAAACAGTGTAGCGCTAGTGCCAGCTACTATAACTGTAACGAGTGAGGCGAGACTTTTAATACCCGGAATAACTAAAGCTATAAATGTAGCGGCTATAGCAAAGTCGAGGCCTAAATGGGTTAAATCGGGGAGCATAGTACCAGCAACAATGCCTATAAACGTCCATAAATTCCATGCAATATAAAAGCTAAAGCCGGCGCTAAGTGCGTAAATTAAACGTATTTTTGTACGATAGGCTTTAGGGTGGTGCGAAAATGCAAATAACTCATCGGTCAATACAAAGCTTACCGGTAGACGCCAGCGCAAAGGTTGATCAATTACTTTATGACGTACCGCTAAGCCATATAAAAAATGCCGAGAGCTAATTATAAAGGTAGTAAATAAAATGGTGAGTAGTGGCGTATTTCCCGCAATTAACTCAATAGCGACAAGCTGCGCAGAGCCAGCAAATACTAATAACGACATCGCTTGAGATTCAAGGGCAGTAAAGCCATTTTGAATAGCCAGTGAGCCACAGAGTATTCCCCAAGGGATCACCGCCAAACAAAGCGGTAACATATCAACAAAGCCTTTTAAAATTGCACGCGATGGTCTGTTCATTTGCAGAAATATTAGCCAGTAAAATTAATTGCTTAAGTGTGCCATAAAGCATGCTTTAAATAATAGGTTTAATGCAAATCTAAACAAATTTTGAAATAATGAAACAATAACTTAATTAGCGAGATAACTAATGTTTAAAGTAAAAGTATGGGATGGCTTTGTCAGAAGCTTTCACTGGTTATTAGTGTTTAGTATTGCCGTGCTCTATTTTAGTATTGAAGAAGGTATGATTGAACTACACTTTATTGCTGGTTTTTTTACCTTGGCACTTATTTTAACGCGGTTAATATGGGGGATTATAGGTAGTAAAACAGCAAAGTTAAGCGCGTTAATACACTCACCGCAAGCGGTAATAACATCACTTAAAACTAATAAAACTCCGCTTGGGCATTCTGCACCAGGTAGCTATATGGTGTTGTTGTTTTTTATACTTATTATTACGCAGCTCGTTAGTGGCTTAATGAGTAGTGATGGTATTTTAACGGATGGGCCATTAGCGCAGTACGTGTCGAGCAGTACAGTTGATTTTGCTAATTGGTTACATAGTTTAAACTTTGACATTTTACTTTATGCTATTGGTTTGCATGTTTTAGCAATTGTATTTTATAAGATTAAAGGCAAGCCTTTAGTTAAGGCGATGATCACCGGAACGAAGCAGCAGCCAAATGAAAAACCAGCAATACTTACTAAAGCACCTTGGTTAGCATGGATAGTATTTTTAATATTGCTTGTAGTGCTTATGACCACCTGGGGCAGCGAGCCACTTAGTTATTTACTTAACTTGGGTTAAAAGTAAAAAAGCGCCTATTTAAATCCGGTTATGAATTTAAGTAGGCGCCTTTATTATTTAAATAACTTAGTCTTTAAATTGTGTGTGGCAATCTTTACAGCCTTTGGCCCATGCGCCAAACGCTTTACCAATAACCGCTTTGTCGCCAGACTGTGCAGCTACAGCAAGTTCATCTGCGTATTGCTGAAATGCAGTTGCTTTTTTCATAAAAGTGTCGTTTTCAGCCCAAACAGCGGCAAGTGCAGCAGTATCACCCTTATCAGTGCCTTCGTAAAACGCTTCCCATGGCATTTTTGCCAGTGCAGCTGCGTTATTTGCACGTGCTTTAAATTGTTCTGCATCAAAAGGTATTTTGCCCTTAAGCATAGCGCCCATGTCACTAATTTGTACTGAGAGCATAGAAAATGCAGCTTGACGATATTCAATAGCATCGCTTGGCTCTTTAAATGCAGAATTTGCTGATACGCTAAGTGCGCATGTTGATAATAATGCCCCGATAAATACTTGTTTAAGTTTCATTAAATTTGTCCCTGTAAAATAACTTTCAATGTCAGCCTTTGTATCTTAGCTGCTACTTTAATTCAAGTAAAAGCGACAGTTAAACTCAAACTCAATCATTAATATCAATGTCGGCAAAAATCATACCGCGGCGCATACTGCGTGTGGCTAAAAACACTTCGCAAAGTAGTGATATAAAAGCAAATATTAGCAGCATCATAGCGCCAACAAAGCAGCTGCCTATAGTGACACTTAAATTAACAGCCTGAATATGCGATAAAAATAACAACATAACTACAGTACACACAAGTAATGCACTTAATACACTTAAACTAAATGCAATATGGACGCAGCGAGAACGTTTTAACAGTGCCCGTAATTCGGTGGTTAACGATAGATTGAAGTCTTCATCGGTACTCACTTTTAGCCTACGCTCTAACTGCCTGGCTCTATCTGTTATGCGCGCTAAACGGTTTGATAAAACACCTAATGTGGCTGCAATACCGGTAATTAAAAAGACGGGAGCAACCGCGGTTTGAATCACTTTGGCCATGGTTAAAATATTAATTACTTCGTTATCCATTTATATCTCAAAATAAGTGTTGGTCATTTACAATTGTTCACAAACGAGATTTTATTATTTTCTCATTAAGATCAAAGTGTTGTTTGTTTTTTACTTGTTTTCATACACTGCGTGTAACTTAAATGTAACTAAGGTGTTGCTCGTGTATGGGTTTAAGTTTTATATTTAAGCTAATGGTTGAATATAGTAAATACAATAATACATAACCTATCCTAGGGGAAATAATGTCTAAAAATATAATAAAGAAAACAGCTATTGCCACTGCTGTCTCAAGCGCATTTATTGCAACACTTGCAAGTGCAAGCAACTTACCTACGGCTAATATTACTTATCAAAAAGCTGAAGCAGTAAAAGAACAAGTTGCAGATAAAAAAGAACCATCGGCACATATGATTGTATTACGCGCTACCACATCAGTAGATGCCTATGTTGCAGGTACTTACCAGCAATCAAATAATCGTGAAATTACAGCTAATATAGAGCAACTTCAAGACACTATGACTCTTGAGTTAAATAGCTTAGATTTTGATGCAAAAATAATTGGTAAAACCAAAATATTAGCACCTACGTTAATCGTTCAAGCTTCAGCTGAAGCACTTGCTAAAATTGCTAAAGATTCACGAGTAGCAAAAGTATTACCTATGTTCGATAGCGAACTGCATGTTGCAGCAAGCTCTGACTATATTAATGCAAAACCACTTATTGTAGACGGTATTGCAAGTGGTAAAGGTCAACGTGTTGCGGTATTAGATACGGGTATTGATTACACTCACCAAGCATTTGGTGGTGAAGGTACAGTTGAAGCATATTTAGCAGCGCAAGCAGATCCTACTACAGTGGCTTGGCCTCAAGGTGTTGTTAAAGGTGGCTACGACTTTATTAATGAAGACGCTGATCCGATAGAGAACGACCCTGCTAATTCTCCAGCAACAGGGGCTCCAACAAACCATGGTACTTCATCTTCAAACTCAGTAAATGGTATTGCGCCAGACGTTGAGCTTTATGTTTACTCTGTATGTGGTGGCGGTTGTCCAAGTGCCGCGCAGGCTGCAGCATTAGAAGCTGCAATGGATCCTAATGGCGATGGTGATATTTCTGACCGTGTAGATGTAATGAATATGTCGCTTGGTGGCGAGTTTGGCGACACATATACTGGCGGCGGTACACAATACTTAATTCAGCGTGCTGTTGAATTAGGCGTTAATATGGTTATTTCTGCGGGTAATGATGGCGATAATCCATTCCGTATCGGTGGCCCAAGTACCACACCTAATGCCTTATCTGTTGGTGCAATGACTCATCCTACAACAGAAATAGGTGTTGCTACAGGTACTATTGCTGGCGTTGAAGGTAATATTCAGCCATCAAGCTTTGGTCCTCAAGAAGCTTATACAATAACAGGCGCAGACATTGAGTTAGTTTATCCAGACGCAAACCAAAATGGTTGTGTTGCCTTTGCTGCCGATGTTGATTTTACCGGTAAAGCTGTATTAATAGACCGTGGTGCTTGTGCATTTACCGACAAAGTATTAAACGCACAAACAAATGGTGCAGAGTTTGTGATGATTGCAAACAATACTGATGATGGCACACCAGCTCCTATGGGTGGTTTTGATGCTGATGTAACAATTAAAAATGTAGGCATTAATTTTGCTGCAGGTGCGGCTTTAAAAGCTCAATTAACTGCAGGTGAGCCAGCAACATTTGATATTAGCATTGACATTAAAACTACATCTGGCGCTGTAGCTACGTTCTCATCTCGTGGTCCTTCAATGGATGGTTTATTAAAACCAGAAATTACTGCACCAGGTACTAGTATTGATGTTGCAGCAGCAGGTACTCAAACTGGTACTAACCCAGTTTCAGGTACATCTTTCTCAGGTCCAATTACTGCTGGTGCTGTTGCGATGATTCGTGAAGCGCATCCAGATCGTAATGCCTTTGAGATTAAAGCAACAATAATGAATGCGGCTAATTTAAAT
Source organism: Pseudoalteromonas translucida KMM 520 (assembly GCF_001465295.1). Lineage (NCBI taxonomy): Bacteria > Pseudomonadati > Pseudomonadota > Gammaproteobacteria > Alteromonadales > Pseudoalteromonadaceae > Pseudoalteromonas > Pseudoalteromonas translucida. Next base: position 69,479 of record NZ_CP011034.1, read on the forward strand.
GTAACAAACGAGCCGTTAGCAATAAACCCTGCTTCAGAATTAGCACCTATTAGTATGATTGGCGCTGGTTTAGTTGATGTAGCTAAAGCGGTTAATTTACCGGTTGCTGCATGGGTAAATAACGCTAAGTTTAATACCAAGCAAGCAGCGCTTTCATTTGGCTTAGAAAGCATGACAGAAACTGCATCGTTAACTAAAACGGTAACAGTTAAGAACTTCTCAGCTGACGCTAAAACTTATAACCTACGTACAGAGGCGCGTTACCAGAGCGATATAGACACTGCGGCTATTAGCTGGGACTTCCCTGCATCAATTACTGTACCTGCAGGCCAAGCTATTAATTTCGACGTAGTATTAACCGTTGATCCAGCTAAGTTACCAGAGTGGAATCTAAATAACCCATTTAGCGCAGAGGAAGTTGCAGCAAGAAGTGCAGCATTAACCTCAGTAGAGTTTGATGGTGCTTTGGTGTTTGATGATGCCAGCACAGATACTGACCATGATTTACATCTTGTTTATCATGCAATGCCTAAAGCAGCTACTGAGCTAAGCGTTTCATCGCAAATCGTCGATAGTGAAATGGCTCTTGTTGTTACAAATAGTGGTCAAACTGAAATTATGCCACAAGCAGAAAGCATTGTTGCAGTGGGTGTTGAGAAAACATTTGCAGAAGCTGAATTTAATATTCTAGCAACTACTTTCTCGGCGTTTAATGCAGAGTTTTGTGACTCAGGCATATTTGTTACCTCATCGATTCAACTACGTGACCCACTAACGCATACCTTCCAAGCGGGTTACAGATTAGAAATTGATACCGATAATGACGGTGTAGCAGATCAGTTTATGACAAACTTAAACGACCGTGGCCGCGATACAGCGTTCCCTGGGCGTAGCCGTACGCTAATTGGTGAGACAGATGGCGCGGGTAATGATTCATGGGCGTGGGGCACTCCGCTTTATCACTCTGCGGGAGAGGACACCATTACCTTCTCTGGTTGTTCTGAACTACTTAATATAGATGGGACATTACTAGGCGAACAGATGAACTTTAAAGCATCTGTGGGTTATGCTGCATATCAAAGTGGTGTATTTACAGAAACTGATAGTGTTACAGGTTCAACTGTATTTGGTATGCAACCTCAAGTAGCGTTTACCTCGCTTGAAACAGGTGAAGCAGTTACAACACTTAAACCAGGTGAAAAAGCAGTTGTTACAGCAAGTGGTCCATTTGCGCTAACACAGGCTTCAGGCTTAGATGTTGTTAAAGTGATGGCAGCTGCTGATTTAGAGGTTCCAGATGTTTCAGCGCCAGCGCTTGTTGGTGGTGAGTTTACTGTTTCTGAAGATGCAGCAAACGGTACCGTAGTAGGTGCTTTAACAGTTACAGAGTCTGAATTTGATTTAGCTATTTCAGAGTACTTCGTTCAGTCAAATACTCACCAAGGTTTGGGTATTGATGCCGATGGTCAAGTTGTTGTTACTAACACAGCTTTACTGACAGGTGATTCTTCAGCTGAGATACAAGTAGTGGCAATTGATACACGTGGTAATGTATCAGAGCCTGCAATGGTTACGGTTAGTATTACTAAAGTAGTACCACCACCGGTTGTTGTAACACCAGAGCCAGAGAAAAAATCTTCGGGTTCATTAGCTTGGTTATTACTTACTGCGCCGCTTGCATTTATGCGTCGTCGTAAGCAAAAGTAAGCTTATAACTTAATTGTTACTTAGAGGGAGCTTCGGCTCCCTTTTTATTTAGCTAATCAAATAAGTAAAGGCTTTATCTTATGAGACATATCCCTTGTGTTCTAGCTATATCATCTTTAGCTATTTTAAGTGGTTGCAATCAGGCGCCCGAAGCAGTCCAAGCAAACGTTATAAGTACTACAGCAGAGCAGTTACCTCAAGTTGTTGCACCTATAGCTAAAAAAGTACCGCACGCCATGACCATTCATGGCGATACCCGCATTGATAATTACTATTGGCTGCGTGACGATGAACGCAAAGCAGCCGATGTTATTAGTTACCTTGAGGCTGAAAATAGCTACACAAATACCTTGCTCGCTCATACTCAAGCGCAGCAAGCTAAACTGTTTGCTGAGCTTAAAGGGCGTATTCAAAAAGATGACGATTCAGTACCGGTAAAAAAAGGTGATTATTATTACTCGTCGCAAACTCGTGGCAATAACGAGTACACTACTTATGTGCGTAGCAGTGACTTTTCAGGAACTAACCAACAGGTTATTTTAGATGTAAATGAACTTGCTAAGGCTCATGACTATTATGCTGTAAGTGGTTTAGATGTGAGTCCAAACGGTAACTTAATGGCTTACGGCGAAGACACTCTCAGTAGACGTATTTATACCGTTAAAATTAAAAATTTAAGCACCGGGAGGCTACTCGAAGATACGCTTGAAGGCACAAGTGGCAATCTTGTTTGGGCAAACGATAACAAAACATTGTATTACATTAAAAAAGACTTACAGACTTTGCTAGGCTACCAGGTTTATCGCCATACTTTAGGTACGCCGCAGGCCAATGACGAACTAGTTTACGAAGAAACAGACTCAAGCTATTACACAGGATTAAGTAAAAGCAAAGACGGTACTGAAATTTATATTTGGCACAGTAGTAGCACTGCATCGGGTATGTCGGTGCTTAGCGCAAATAACGTTAAAGCAATGCCTCAACGCTTAATTAAACGCCAAGCGAATCTTGAATATAGTATTTCTAAATTAGGTGAGAGTTATTATATTGTCACTAATTTAAATGCGGTTAATTTTCAGCTAATGAAAGTCGCTATTAATAAAGCCCATGATCAAGCAAACTGGCAAACGCTGATCCCAGCACGTGATGATATTAAGCTAGAGGGGATAGAGTTATTTAATGACTATTTGGTTTACCAACAGCGCGAAATGGGACAATCGCGACAAATAGTGCGCAATTTAAGCACCAATCAAGAGCAGTTATTATCTTTTAACGACAGTGCCTACACTATTAGTGCTTATGGTAATAACGATATAAACAGCGATAAGTTACGTGTTTACTATACGAGTATGACCACGCCGGGTTCATCTTACGATATAAACCTAAAAACGACGGATAAAACGCTTTTAAAACAACAAGCCGTACTAGGCAATTTTAATGTTGATAATTACGCATCTGAACGAATATTTATTAACGCCCGCGATGGTGTAAAAGTACCCGTAAGCTTAGTTTATCGTAAAGATAAATTTAAAAAAGATGCGACGAATCCATTACTACAATATGGTTATGGCTCGTATGGCGCCACTATGGATCCAACTTTTTCAAGCGCGCGTTTAAGTTTGCTTGACCGTGGCTTTGTGTTTGCAATTGCACATGTTCGTGGCTCGCAAATGTTAGGTCGTCCCTGGTATGACGATGGTAAGTTACTTACTAAAAAGAATACGTTTAATGACTTTATAGATGTGACTAAATCATTGGTAGCACAAGGTTATGGCGCTAAAGACAAAATATTTGCCCAAGGCGGTAGCGCTGGTGGCTTATTGATGGGCGCTGTAGCAAACCAAGCTCCTGAACTTTACAAAGGTATGGTTGCCGCAGTACCTTTTGTGGATGTGGTTACAACCATGCTTGATGAAAGTATTCCACTAACAACTAACGAATATGGTGAGTGGGGAAACCCAAATGAAAAAGAATACTATGAGTACATGCTATCTTACTCGCCGTACGATCAAGTGTCTAAGCAAGCTTACCCTAATATGCTAGTAACTACGGGTCTGCACGACTCGCAAGTACAGTATTTTGAGCCAGCAAAGTGGGTTGCTAAGCTGCGTGATTATAAAACAGATGACAATAAGTTACTGTTTAAAATTGATATGGAAGCAGGGCATGGCGGTGCATCAGGGCGCTTTAAGCGCTTAGAAGATACCGCGCTAAACTATGCATTTATGCTCGATTTAATGGGCATTAAAGAGTAATTAAAGTACAACCATTGGGTAATAAGCTAAAGGCATCATTTAAAAGTGATGCCTTAATTTATTACTAAGTTAGCTAAATAAGTTTATAAACTGAGTTATAGTTATGAGATATACACTTACACTTACGCAAAAATAGTAAATATAAGGATCGCGTTATGCATGATGAGCAACAGCTGGAACCCGTCAAAAAAGATGACCGCACATGGGCAATGCTTTGTCATTTAAGTGCCTTATCTGGATTTATTGTGCCATTAGGCTCTGTAATTGGGCCGTTAATTGTGTGGTTAATAAAAAAAGATGACATGCCGATTGTTGATGTTCATGGCAAAAAAGCACTCAACTTTCAAATCACTATGATGATTGCTTACTTTGTGTGTTTTCTTTTAATGTTTGTTGTTATTGGTGTAATTTTACTGCCAATAGTCGCTATATTTTCGTTTGTAATGGTGATTATTGCTGCGGTTAAAGCCAATGATGGTAAAGAGTTTGACTACCCGTTGAGTTTAAATTTGATAAAATAGCAATGTCGGTTTGTTAATTGCGTATTTTAAACCCAGCTTTTGCTGGGTTTATTTTTTATTTACTCCCTATTGTTAAGGATACTATGCTTTATCTCACGCTGTTTTTTAGCGCTTTTATATCGGCTACTTTATTGCCCAGCTCGTCAGAGGTGGTAATGGTAGCTATGATGACCCAAGGTAAAGTAAATTTATTGTTGTTATGGCTAGCTGCCACTTTGGGCAATGTACTAGGGAGTTGCGTTAATTACTGGTTGGGTACTCAAGTACTACGCTTTAAAGATAAAAGCTGGTTTCCAGTGTCAGAGCAGGGGCTTGAAAAAGCACAAAAGCAGTTTAATAAATACGGTGTATATAGTTTATTATTTGCCTGGTTGCCTATAGTTGGCGATCCGCTTACCGTAATAGGGGGGGTATTTAAAGTGCGTTTTAGTACGTTTTTATTGTTGGTAACACTAGGTAAGGGGGCACGCTACTTAGCCGTTATCACCCTTACCTTAGGTGTCGAAAAACTTATTTAAGCTTTCCTACTTATTCTAAATTAATTGCTCCACACGTATTATTTAGCCCAATCTAACGTCAAAGACACAGAATCGGCAAAGCGTAGTGCATGCGGTTTATCTACGCGAGCCTTAGCATAATGAACACTTGGGTGTGAATGACAAACAGCAAGAATTTCAGCAACCAGTTTTTCGAGTAATAAAAAGTCGCCTTGTTCCACTAAAGTGATTACTTCTTTGGTAATTACTTTGTAGTTTAGTGCTTGATCTACTTCATCGGTTTTACAGGCGTCGTGTGCAGGGTAATGAATTTCTAAGTTAATCACTACATCCTGCTTTTTCTCGCGCTCTTCTTGATTAAAGCCAATAAAAGTACGCAGTCGTAAATTGGTTACGTTAATAATTGCATTAGCCATAAGTTAGCCTTTTATTAGCTGCAAAAACTCATTACGTGTTTTTGGATCGGCTCTAAAGTTACCTAGCATTACAGAGGTACGCATACTTGAGTTTTGCTTTTCTACGCCGCGCATCATCATACACATATGTTTAGCTTCAACAATTACGCCAACCCCGGTTGCACCCGTTACTTCTTCAACGGCTTTAGCAATTTGATGAGTTAGTTGTTCTTGAATTTGAAAACGACGGGCAAACATGTCAACAATACGGGCAAATTTAGACAAGCCTAATACTTTACCATTGGGAATATAAGCAATATGACAACGGCCAGTAAAAGGTAATAAATGATGCTCACACATAGAGTAAAGCTCTATGTCTTGTACTAATACCATGTCGTCTGCATCTGAGGTAAATACGGCGTTATTAGTAATCTCTTCTAATGTTTGACGATACCCTTGAGTTAGGTATTCCATTGCTTTAGCAGCACGTTTTGGCGTGTCGAGTAAGCCTTCTCTGTTAGGATCTTCCCCTACAGCGGTAATAATATTTTCATAGCTTTGTTTTAGTTCGTTATGCATAAATTTCTCAGTTAATTTAGTTTGGTTTACTTTAAATGCCGACCACCATCTACAGGTATAGCGCGGCCTGTGATGTAGTGGCTATGTAATAGTAAATCAATACTATTGATTATTTCTTGGCATCCTGGCTCGATACCCATTAATGACTTTTTCAGCGTTTTAGCACGATATTGTTCATCATCATGCTCATTAAAAATAATTAACGATGGTGCAACCGAATTTACTTTAATCTTAGGTGCGTACTTGGCGCTGAATGATTTGGTTAAGTTATCAAGCGCTGCTTTACTTGCGGCATAAGCGACATGTTTTGGGCTACCTGTTTCTACTACGTAATCGGTAAGATGAATAATATCTGCGGGAGTATTCATCTCTGTTTGATAATTTAGTAATAAATCCGCACACAGTAAATTAATTAAATAAGGTGTCTTTGCATGAATTCGCATCATATTGTCAAACAGTTGCGCAAAGTTGGCATTATTAGCTTCGCAGTCCCAACTTGAAGCATTATGCAAAATAGCGCGTAGTGAGTTGGTATGCTCTTTAAGTACTTTAATAAAAGTGCTAATACCATCATCAGTACTAAAGTCTGCATAAATGCATACAGCACCCTGCTGCTCCAGTAAATCAACCGCAGCGTGACGAGTACGATAGGTAATAATTATCGGCTGCCCTTGTGCAATAAAATGTTTAGCTAAAGCAAGGCCAATGCGTTGCCCAGCACCTGTAATTAAAATCTGTGGTGTCATATATACTACAAAACTCTCTTTTGGCAGGGGATCAGCGTTAATACCAATTTAATTAAAATCTTACGTAATACTTTAAGCGGTCGATCAGTCAAACTACTCAGGTATCGTACGATAATTACTGTATTAAAGCTCATCGTATATAGTTGGCACTGGTTGACGCTTATGTTGCGTACGCTGATAAATAGCGCTAAGTGTTTGCTCAACTTGTTGCGTAACCGGTTTGCCTTCTAAAAAGTCATCAATTTGCTCATAACTTAAACCTAACGCTTCTTCGTCGGTAAGTCCTGGGCGATCACTTTCTAAATCTGCGGTAGGTGCTTTATTAACTAATATAGACGAAGCACCTAATGTACTCCCTAAAGCACGCACTTGGCGTTTTGATAAGCCAAAAAGCGGTGCTAAGTCACAAGCGCCATCACCAAACTTGGTATAAAAGCCGGTAATATTCTCGGCACTGTGATCGGTTCCGACCACTAAACCTTGGCAAAATGCAGCAATTTCGTATTGTGCAATCATGCGTTGACGGGCTTTAACATTACCCTTAATAAAATCAATTTTTTCTTGCTCAGGAAGTGATTCACCGTTACCAACAATAGCCGCCATTGTTTGTTCGTGTAGCGCATCAGTTGCGGGCTTAATATTGACGGTCATGCGGCTGCTAGGTTGAATAAAATCAACCGCTAGTTGCGCTTCATTTTCGTCGGCTTGCACACCGTAAGGTAAGCGTACAGCAACAAATTTATAATCAGTAGTGCTTTGCTCTTGGTTAAGTTCATTAACAGCAAGTTGGCATAAACGACCGCACACTGAAGAGTCGACTCCGCCACTAATACCTAATACCAAAGACGTTGCATGGGCTGCTATTAAGCGGGCTTTAATAAAGTTAACACGACGGCTAATTTCAGCATTTACATCAATAACTGGCTGCACTTTCATTGCAGCCATAATCTCGGCGCGCATGGCCAACTCCTTAGGGTTAAATAATTATTTCGCTCAGCAGAGCGCTTGTATTATGTGATTTAGGGCTAACAAATTAAAGCCCTAAGTGAGCTTTAATTTTTTGTAACTCGGCTTTTAACTCGTCTACTTCGGCGAGTAACTCATTGAGTTCTTCATTTTTTAATTCATCAGTCGCTTGCTCTGCAGGGCGTGTTATTTCACTTATTGCCTGCTCGCCAAGCAAATGCATATAACGACAGTCACGTTTACCAGATTCGCGCGCAAGTTTGGTTATTATGTCATTTTCAATTAGTTTATTAAGTGCAAGCTCAACGTCATCTACACTATTAAAATTTGCTAATCGTGCGCATCGCGTTTTTAATTCTCCGGGAGTTTGCGCACCACGTAGCAGTAACAAGCAAATAATTGCGCGCTGCTGCGCACTAAATTTTAAGCTACTAAACTCGGTGTTACAAAAACGGTGGTCGTATTTATTTACTCGCCCAGAAAGCCCTTCATCAATGGTAACCAGTCGGGCATTTATTAATTCATCGAGTGCAATTTGCACTTCGCTGTCGGTTAAGTTTAAAACCGGTGCACGATTTGATTTTTGATTACACGCATTAGTTAGCGCATTTAACGACAAAGGGTAGTGTTCGGGAGTTGTACTTTGCTTTTCTAGTAAACAGCCAATAATACGCTGTTGATTTGCTGATAATTGCATAACTCATCTCAACTAATAAACTATATGATTAGCTTACACTTTTATTGAGTACCAAGCCATTGCTGAAGTTTGGGGTGCAGTGCACTAAAATCGAGTGGCTTACTTAAGTAATCATTCATACCTGCTGCTAAGCACTTTTCTTTATCTCCCTGCATTGCATTGGCAGTTAAAGCAATAATGGCTATGTTTTGATAATGCTTACCCGCGTCACCATTTCTAATCGCTTTAGTTGCTTGGTAGCCGTCCATTTCAGGCATTTGGCAGTCCATTAAAATTAGCTGATAAGTATTAGCGGGTTGATCATTTAATTGCTTTATCGCCTCACATCCGTTTTCAGCAATATCAAATGAAATACCGGCTTGTTTTAATAAAGCCCCAGCAACAACTTGGTTAATTTTATTGTCTTCTACTAATAAAATTTGTGGCTCACTTGCATTAACTAATGGTGTTTCAGTGAGTTTATTTTGCAGTTGTGCCTGTTGTTGCTGTTGTTCTATGTATTTATCATTAGCGAGAGAGTCAAATAAGTCTGAGGGTGTTAATGGCTTAAAAATCATTGAGTCTACTTTTAAATTTAGCGTAGAGTTATCTTTGGAATAGCTCATAGGTGCCATTATTATCAGCTTACAACTGTGCTTAGCTAAGTGATTTTTAACCTCAGTAACTTGCGATTGCGGCGCTTGTTCAAAAAAATAATAGTCGATTAAAATAGCATCGAGAGTTTTATTTGCCTGGTCTTTAAAATACGCACTTACAGCAGTGTAATCGGTTAAGGTATTGGCATTTGCTTGCCATATAATCAGCTGCTTTTTGGCTATGGTTGAGTTTAATAAGCAGCTATCAATAATTAAAATATGTTTGTTTTTAATTAAATGGCTAGGTAGGTCTTGCTGCTTACTTAATTTAGGTTGTACTTTTATTGAAAACGAAAAAGTGCTGCCTTCGTGTAGCATACTGGTTACGCTTACTTCACCTCCCATCAGCTCACATAACTGCTTTACAATAGCGAGGCCTAAGCCTGTGCCGCCATACTGGCGTGTTGTAGAGGTATCTGCTTGAGTAAATGAGTCAAATAATGTGGCGTGTTTTTCTGGTTTTATGCCAATACCGGTATCAATAATTGAACAAACTAAAGATGTACCATCGGTTGTTTCATCAATTTTTGCGGTGACTACTATTTTTCCGTCAAATGTAAACTTAACTGCGTTACTAATTAAGTTACTTAATATTTGTCGTAACCTATTAGGATCGCTAACTATTTCGCTGACAGTGATGAGAGTTGCATCTAAAATTAATATGGTATTATTTTGCTCCGCTTTAAGCGCAAATGATTCAACAACCTCACCTAACAAACGTGGTAAATTAAATTGAATTTTTTCAATATCTAATTTACCAGCCTCTATTTTAGAAAAATCTAAAATATCGTTAATAATATTTAGTAATGATTGCGCCGACGACTGAGCAAGCTCTATATGGTGCATTTGTTGTTGATCTAACTTTGTGTTTTTAACAATATTAAGCATGCCTAACACCCCATTCATAGGAGTGCGAATTTCATGACTCATGCTCGCTAAAAACTCACTTTTAGCAGCTACAGCTTGCTCTGCCGTTTCTTTGGCTGTTACTAGTTGTTGCTCTGTTTCTATACGTTTTTGGCTAGAGTAAAGGCTGCCAATAAGTGCCGCTACAGCAATTAAAAAGCTTTCTTCGTTGTGCGCCCAAGCGCGGGTTTTGTTACATTGCTCGGCGCAAACCATGCCTATGATCCCACTTCCGGCAGGAATAACTGCACACAACATGGCATTTATTTTTAGTGGCTTTAGGTAGTGCTCTTTAATTGGCATTAAAATAGGGCACTGCTGTGCATCTGCTGCACTAAATATGGCTTTGCGCTCTATAGCTTCAAAAAAATCAGGAATATCTTTTTGTAACCATGGTTCATTGTTGTTATTTATGGTGGTGTTTATATTATGAAAGGCAATAGGCTTGAGCTGGGTTTTATTGTCGCTAAATAGCCAAATACTGGCTTGATCGATGTTGAGTGCCTGACAAATTGCTTGAGTAATCACACCTTTAGATTGGCTTAATTGCCCGTTTAAAATTTGATCGTTAACTGTTAAAGACGCCAAGGCTTCGTTAAATAGCGATATTTTATTATTTTCTAATTCTATTTTTTTACGGGTATCAATATTTTGTAATGAGCCAAATATTCTTATACAGCGATTATTTTTATGCTCAGCTTCACCGTGCACTAATACCCAAATAATATTACCTTTAGCGTCAATAACTTCAAATTCAGCTTCGTAGCTCTCACCAAATTTAATTGCTCGTTCAATTAATTTAGCCGCCGTTTCTCGGCTTTTTCCGGGCTTAAAGTAACCAAGATCCTTTGGCCATTGAGGTTGTTCGTCAGGTGCGTATTTAAATATTTTTTTGGTCATATCAGACCAATATGCTTGTTTATTTTCTAAATTAAACGACCAAGCGCCTACGAGTGCCAGATCACTCATAACCTCCAGCATTTTTTCATTTTGTTGTTGGCGGTTAAACATTTTTAAAAAGAATAAAAACGCCCAAATTAATAGGCCGCATATAATTATTATAGCTACACGCAAAGGCCAAATAGAGGAGCTTACAGGGCTCCAACCCTTTTTAGGTGCAACATAAAGTTGCCAATTACCACCTTGAAAACTTAAAGAAAACTCAAGAGGATCTTGCTCTATTATGGTGGGCTCACCGTAAAAAAAATCGCCTTTTTTCCCCAGTCCATTGCGCCCTTGTATCGCCACATTGTATTGTTTTTCGAGTTCATTAATACCTGCGTTTGCATATACTTTTTCAAGATCTAATACGACAGAAAGCAGCCCCCAGAAGGATTTATCCGCATTATAAACAGGCACGCGAGCAATGAGTGCAGAACCACCTTGTATTAACGTTAATGGGCCAGCCATTACAATTTTATTTGTGTCTCTGGCTCTAATTGCATCGATACGTTGCGCTTCATTATCTAAAAAATTAAGGCCTAGGGCTTGTTCATTACCGGCAAGCGGATAGATCATGTTAATTATCATGTCGGGTGCGCCACCAATATTTCGTAGCTCATTGGAAGTGTCAAATAAGGGGGCAGCAATTTGCGCAAAGCGTGCTTGCTGTAAATTTGGTTCTGCGGCAACAGCAACACCTAAACCACGAATTAGCTGAATATTAGATACTAAAATAGCTTCAAGTTGTGCTCGATAAGTGCTTACTTCAGAGAGTATTTGTAATCGGTGTGCATCTTTTGCTCGGTTATAGTTAATCCGATCAAGTACAACACTTACTAATACAATAAGAGTAAGTGATAGCCAGAAGGTCAGCTTAAAATTATGAACTTTATTATTTTTACTATTATTCATTGGCGACATTAGCTACATTTTGCTTTTATATTAGACAGTATCCACTATAGCTAATTTATTGTACAAATAAAAATGGCGCATCAGATTATGCGCCATTTTATTTTTATAATTAATAGTTTAACTAAATTACGAGTCGCTAACTTCGCGTGCCCAATGCTGCTGTTTAGCTACATGGAGTTTGCGATAACCATCGAGTAATGCGGCATGCTTTGTAAAGCCAGTAAGCGATAAGCCTGGGAAGGTTAAACCGTTAAATAATTTACGACCTTCGGCTATTTCAATTGCTAGCGTTACATTGGCAGTACCAAACATTAAGCCTAATGCATCTTGATAGTCTGCATATTCGCGTTCGTCATCGTATTTTATTTCTAAAATAGCTTTTAAACAGCGAAAGTGACGCATTGCATCTTCGTTTACTTGCCCGGTATGTAATATCCAGTCAACCCAATCAATGGCTTCTTCGTTACCTGCGGCTAGGCAAAGATGCGCTTTTAGTTCACCAATACGCAGTGTATCCCAAGATGTATTAGGGTCGGTTACTAAGCCAATAAACTCGGCGGCGCGAATGATATCGCTATGACCCGCTTCTTCTAGTGAGTCATAAATCTCCATCCATTGCTCAACGTCGTACTGATCAAGTGATAAAAATGTTTCGCGAAACTTAGCGCCTTCATTGTTGTTACGCCAAATTAGTTCATCAACTGGGTAAATGTCTGACATACCAGGGACTAAAATACGACATGCATATACGTTTAAGTGGGTGTAATCCATGATGTAAATATCATGCCCCATGCTATGAATTAAGTCGGTACAAAAGTTATATTCTTGCTCAGTTGTACCGCTAAAGTCCCAATGCACAAAGTCAAAGTCGGCCTTTGCGCGGAAAAAATCATGAGAAATTAAGCCGCTAGAATCAATAAAGTGCAGCTCAGTGTTTTCTGGAGAGGCAACTTCATCATTATCAAAAGTAGCAGGTTGGAACACATCAAGTTGATCTAAGCGACGACCTTGTAATAGTTCTGTTACGGTACGCTCAAGTGCCACTTCAAACGATGGGTGAGCACCAAAAGAAGCAAATACAGAGCCATCGGCTGGGTGAATAAGGGTAACGCTCATTACTGGGTATTTACCGCCTAGAGAGGCATCGGCAATACGTAAATGAAAACCATGGCTGCGTAACTCTTCACACGCTTCATGAATTTTAGGATACAGCTTAACTACTTCTTCAGGCACGATAGGCAGACACAAGCCCTCAGTAATAATGCGGCTTTTTATAGCGCGTTCAAATACTTCGGATAAGCCTTGTACGCGTGCTTCAAATTTAGTGTTGCCGGCACTCATACCGTTAGATACAAAAATATTACCAATAACGTTAACCGGAATATACACATCTTGGTTATCGCTTTGGCGGGTGTATGGCACAGTACAAATACCACGCTTAACATTACCAGAGTTAAAATCGAAAAGGTGCGATGCATTAAGTTCGCGCTCTGGGTCAAAGTAGTCCCATAAGCTTTCATCCATAATGCCCTCAGGCACTTCATCGTTTGTTACTGTAAACCATTTTTCGGTTGGGTAATGGGTAAACTCTGCATGGGCAAATTCTTCACCTAAATAAAAGTCAGCAAAAAAGTAGTTACAGCTTAAGCGTTCAAAGTATTCGCCTAATGCCGAAGCTAACGATGCTTTGTCGTTTGCGCCTTTACCATTGGTAAACATTACGCCACAGTCTTGGTCACGAATATGTACCGAATAACAGTTAGCTACAGGGTTAAGCCATAACGCTTCCTCAATATTAATATTAAGGGCTTTTAGCTTATTTTGCATAGTAGAGATCGACGATTCTAAATCGCGGTCTTTACCTTTTATAAATGTTTTATCAGTCATACTCATCTCAACTAGGGCTGCACAATATGTGGATTAGCTATTATCGTGGATTTTGATGTTTATTTCATCCTTTGAGCCGCAGAATATGACTTTTTAATAGAAGGATAGTAAATATATGTTAATAATACTTTATTAGAATTTTTAAAGGATAGCTGGATGTTTAAAGTAATCAAGCGCTTGCTGCTGTTAGTAGTGGTTTTAGGGCTGGCCGGTACCGCGGTTGTTTATGGTGTACTTAGTTTAAGTTTACCAGCACTTGACGGCAAAGGTCATAGCGAAGCGATTAATGAGCCGGTAATTATTTCGCGCGATGTACTTGGTCAAGCTGTTATCAAAGCACAAAGCCGCAACGATGCCGCTTATGGTTTGGGGTATGCGCATGGGCAAGACCGGTTTTTTCAAATGGACTTACTTAGGCGTAATGCCGCCGGTGAGTTGAGCGAAATTTTTGGTAAGGCAGCGCTTGCACTAGATAAAAAAATGCGTTTTCATCAATTGCGTAAACGCAGCCAAACTATTTTAAAAAACCTTCCTGAGTCGGATAAGCAATTACTTAAAAGCTATGCCCAAGGGGTTAACGAAGGATTAGCACAAATAGGTTACTCAAGCTTTGAATATTTACTCACTGGTGCACAGCAAAGACCATGGCAAAGCGAAGATAGCCTATTAATAATTTTTAGTATGTATCTTGATTTACAAAGTGCCACCTTTGAGCGCGACCAAGCATTAATTCAAATTGAGCAGCAATACGGCAAACATATGCTCAAATTTTTAACGCAACCTAGTCAATACCAAGCTGCGCTTGATGGCAGCCAATTAGCACCTTACAGCGCAGGCATACCTAAGCTACCAATACCCAAGCAACAAACGCAGCAATTATCCACTGTGCAATCATCATCAATACCAGCAATGTATGCATTTAATTCTTTTGCAGCAAGCCAAGAGCGCGGCAGTAATAACTGGGCAGTTACCGGCGCATTAACTACAACCGGAGCTGCTATGCTCTCTGATGACATGCACCTAGCAATGGCGGTGCCTGTTATTTGGTACAAAGCGCAATTAAATTATGTACATAATAATGTAAAAACCCAAGTTACAGGCGTGTCGTTACCGGGTGCGCCAGCTATTGTAGTGGGCACTAATAATCATATCGCATGGGGGTTTACCAATGGTTATATTGATACCGCAGATTGGGTTGCGCTTACAAGTAACGATAAAACGTGGCAAGTAGATGAGCAAATTGCATTACCAAATAATGAAGCCGAAACTTACACACTTACCCTGAGCGAATATGGTCCGGTAAAATATATTAACGGGCAAGCTTATGCACTGAGTTGGGCGGCGCATCAAAGTTATGCGGTTAATATGCAATTATTACAGCTCGAACACGCTACCGAAGTTGATGATGCCCTAGCTATAGCCAGCGATGTAGGTATTCCGGTACAAAACTTAATTGTAGTTGATAGCCAAGGCAGTGCCGCATGGAAGCTAATGGGGGGTATTCCAGGGCGTAAAACACCCAGCGAGCTTAGTGTGAAAAGTACTGATTACTCGCCGCTTTGGTTGCAAAATGAGGCGCAGCGCCCCGTGGTTAAAAACCCAGCAAGTGGACGAATATGGACTGCAAACTCTCGGGTGGTAAGTGCCCAGGATAACGCTCGCTTTGGTAACGGCGGCTATTCACTTGGCGCACGTGCAACACAAGTGCGCGATCGCTTATTTGAAAAGCAAAAATTTGTTGAGGACGATTTTTATCAATTACAGCTTGATAACCAAGCGCGATTTTTAATTCCTTGGCACGCTTTATTGCTCAAGCAACTCAAAGCCGATAAAAATAATAATGCGGCGTATATTAGCGCGGTTGAAAACTGGCAGCAGTGCGCGTGTGCAAGCTCAGTAGGTTATACCTTGGTAAAGCATTATCGCGATGAAGTGATTAATATTACCTTTAGTACGTTGCAGCAAAGCTTAAGTGAGAAAAATGGCACGTTGAGCTACGTGAGGCGTGATTTAGAACCGGCAATTTGGCAGCTTATTAACGCGCAACCAAGCAGTTGGCTCAATCCACAGTTTTCAACTTGGGAGCAGCAGCTGCAGGGTGCATTTAGTCAAGCTATTGCTAAACTCAGTACGCAATACGGTAATAACATTCAAGGCTGGCAGTGGGGCAAAGTAAACGAGTTGGTTATAGAGCATCCGTTTGCTAAACAAATACCAATACTTGCCCGCTTTTTAAATATGCCAAAAACGCCAGGGTTTGGTGATAGTTACATGCCAGCAGTGCAGGGGCGTAGTTTTGGTGCTTCACAACGCTTTATTGTACAGCCTGGACATTTAGAAAACGCTATTTTAAGCGTGCCTGGCGGGCAGTCGGGGCATCCGTTATCAAACTTTTATCGTGCCGGTTTTAGTCAATATATAAATGCAGAAAACACGCCATTATTACCACAAGCGCTAGTACATCAAATAATAATATCGCCAAAAGGCAAGTAGCTGTTTAGTGAACTAAGCTAGAGGCTGTTTATCTTTTTAGGGTGAATATACAGTTGTGTGTTTTTAGGCAGGCAGGGTCTATGTAGTGTGGTTATTTCCCATAAATAGACGATAATTAATTATAAATATAAGTGAGCACTAAAATGAAAAAATTACTTCCCGTGTTAATCACTGGCTTATTGTTAAGTAGCGCGGCTTATGCCGATGAAAGTGTAGTTAAAACGCAAAAACTGAGCGAGCATATTTATATGTTACTTGGTCAAGGAGGCAATATTGCTGTAAGTGTGGGCGACGATGGTATTTATATTATTGATGATCAATTTGCCAAGCTTTCAAGCGATATTAAAAAAACGATTAGCGATTTACAGCCCGGCAGTACTGAGTTTGTAATTAACACCCACCATCATGGCGACCACACCGGAGGTAACGAAAACTTTGCTAAAGCAGGTGCCCACGTTATTGCTCACGATAATGTGCATAAGCGCTTAGTAGCGGAGCATGGTGAAGGATCAGATTTTTTACCACGGATGAGTTTTAGCCACGATTTAAAGCTGCACTTTAACAACGAACATGCTCATGTAGTGCATTATCAGCATGCGCATACTGACGGTGACGCAGTCATATTTTTTAACAAGGCTAACATTGTACACATGGGCGATATTTTCTTTAACTTTGGCAGCTTACCGTTTGTAGACGTAGATAGTGGTGGCAGTGTTGATGGTATTTTAGCGGCGGTAGATGACGTAATGAAACAAATTGACGATAATACTAAAGTGATCCCAGGACATGGTCCGCTAAGCGATCGTTCAGGGCTGGTGGTGTATCGTAAGCTGGTGCAAAAAGCCAAAGATGTTATGCTTAAAGCAATGCAAAACAACGCAAGCTTAGAGCAAGTACTTAACGCCGACCCATTGGCAGAGCTTGGCCTTGAATACGCTAGCTGGTTACCTAAAGAGCGTGTAACTACACTTTTTTATCGTAGTTTAAAACAATAAAAATGAATTAAGTAATAGCACATCAACTATTTTATTAAGCTGGGCACATGTTCGGCTTTTTTATTCCCCATTCCTCAAGGAGTTGTGTATGACGGTAGAAAAAACCCATCTCGAAATTTGTAATTTAACTAAAGAGCAATACCCACAAATTAAAACCTTGATGGATCAAGCATACCCAGATTTAGGTGGTGCATGGCCTAGCCATACAATTTTTAGATTAATAGACCAATTTCCAGAAGGGCAAATAGGCATTGTGGATGATGGTGTGCTGGTAGGCTTAGCATTAAGTGTGCAAGTAGACTATGCCCGCTTTTCTAACCCCCATACCTATGAAGACATAGCCGATGGCCATGACCGCGTATTTAGTGATACCGCCGGCGATGCACTGTATGGCTTAGATGTTGCGATTAGCGAAACACACAGAGGTATGCGCCTTGGGCGTAGGCTGTACGATGCCCGAAAAGAATTGTGCCGCCAATACAACTTGCGCGCTATTTTAGCGGGTGGTCGTATTCCGCGTTATTACAATCACAGTAATGAAATGACCCCAATGGAATATATAGCTAAAGTAGATCAAAAAGAGCTGTACGATCCTATCTTAAGTTTTCAGCTAGCCAACGATTTTCAAGTTAAACGCTTACTTAAAAAGTATTTACCCGAAGATCAAGAATCAGTAGGTTATGCCACATTACTGGAGTGGAATAACATACTGTACGAACCTACCGATACCGTGATTGGCACAGTAAAGTCGATTGTGCGTGTAGGCGCGGTGCAGTGGCAAATGCGTAAGGTGGAGTCGGTAGAGGAAATGCTCAAGCAGGTCGAGTATTTTGTTGATACAGTTTCTGATTATCAAAGTGACTTTATTTTATTCCCTGAATTTTTTAATGCTCCGCTAATGGGGTTAACCGAGCAAGTTAATCAAACCGAAGCGATCCGTAATTTAGCCGAGTACACAGAAACTTTTAAAAATGCTATGTCGCGAATGGCAATTGAATACAACGCCAATATTATTACCGGCTCAATGCCAGTAGCCGACGGGGATAAAATTTATAACGTCAGTTATTTATGTCACCGCAGCGGTAAAATAGATGAGCAACGTAAAATTCATATTACCCCGCATGAGCAAAATGACTGGGTTATTCAAGGAGGCGATAAAATAGCGGTATTTGAAACTGATGCAGGGCGTGTTGGTATTCAAATTTGTTACGATGTTGAGTTTCCAGAGTTATCTAGAATTATGGCCAAAGAAGGCTTAGAAATTTTATTTGTACCTTTTTGGACTGATACTAAAAATAGCTATTTACGGGTACGCCATTGTGCTCAAGCACGCGCTATTGAAAACGAATGTTATGTGGTTATAGCGGGCTCTGTTGGTAACTTGCCAGAAGTAGAAAGCCTAGATGTACAGTTTGCACAATCGGCAGTACTTACACCGTCTGATTTTTCATTCCCACATGATGCAACACTTAACGAAGCAACCACTAATACCGAAATGTTGTTATTTAGTGATCTTGATATGGATAAATTAAAAATTCTTCACAGCGAAGGGACAGTACGTAACTTAAAAGATCGACGTGAAGATTTATACGACATAATGCTAAAAAAAGTCAGCGATGATAAAAAGGTCAGTGCGGATAAGCAAAAAAGTAGCTTTTAATCACTACAAAGTAGGTCGCTTATTAAAGTGTGAGTTGGTTAATTAGCATTAATTTTGTTTTATGCTGTTAATGAATAAATTAGCTCGCTAAAATACCGCAAATTTTTAATATAGTGGGTACTTTAAGTGGCTTGGATGTATTTAATAATTGCGGGCTTGCTTGAAATTGGCTGGCCCATAGGCTTAAAAATTTCGCAACAAAGTGACAGCCGCTGGTTAGGTATTGGCATTGCGGTTGCATTTATGGTGGTTAGTGGCTTTATGTTGTGGCTAGCCCAACGTGATATTCCTATGGGTACATCTTACGCGGTATGGACAGGCATTGGCGCTGCTGGCACCTTTATAGTGGGCATTTTGTTTTATGGTGATGCCGCCACTTTTGGCCGTATTGCCGGTGTATTAATGATTATTTGCGGTGTGATCACACTTAAAATAAGCCATTAAAAAGTAAATTCAACGCGGTTTAAACAAAAGTAGCGCAGGATTAAAAGCCTGCGCTTTTTTTTGCCTGTAATTAATTGGGCAACATGACTAAAATAGCGGCAACGGCAATGAGTAATAACCCGGCGCTGTCTTGTTTTTTAAGCGGTTGTTTTAGCCACAGTACGGCAATGAGTATGGTAAAAAACACCTCTATTTGGCCAAGCGTTTTTACATAGGCAACATGCTGCAAGCTCATGGCGCTAAACCAGCCAATAGAGCCCACACAGCTAAAAATACTAATTGCGATAGTTGTGCCCTTATATTGCCAAAGTTTACTGAGGGTGTGTGGCTCTTTTAATAATAAATAACCCAGCAATATTAGGGTTTGCAAGCTAATAACAAAAAGCAGTACCCAAGCAGCAGAGTGAGGAAATAATAACCCTGAATTTAAACTGCCTTCGCGTACCCATAATGAAGTAAGCGCAAAGCAAGTACCGCACGCAAGACCTAATAAAGCTGTTTTGGCATCAAAGCGTTTAATGCTGGTTATACCGCTCATTAGCAGTACGGCAATAGCCCCTAAAAACACTCCCAGCCAACCTAATAAGGTTAACGCCGAACCAAAAAATAATACTCCTAAAATAGCGGCAACCAAAGCCTCACTTTTTGCAAGCCCAGCGCCTACAGCATAATTATTCATTTTAAATAATTTAACCATTAAGCCAGTAGCAAGTATTTGCATAATACTTGCGCCAATAATAAAGCCCCAAAAAGCATTATTAAAACTAGGCATAGCGGTACCTTGGTATTGATATAAGCCATACAAATACACAGCAGCAATAGGGCCTGCTACAATAAAGCGCGATAAAGTAACGCCAGCTACGCTCACATTACTACTTAACTTACTTTGCAGTGCATTGCGCCAAGCTTGCATAAAAGCGGCTAAAAAAGTGAAAAATACCCAAGTCATAATAACAATACAAAAATAATAGAGGGCGATAAGTTAACAAGGTATACAAAGTAAAGCGATAGTGCTTTAGGCTCAGCTGCGACAATTTGCCGCAGTTTAACGGCCGTAAAATTAGTTTATAGTTAGTTTGATGTTACTGCTTAGCCGTCAGGCACTTATCTGGCGGCTTTTTTATAGTGGGTGTGTTATTTTAAATAATTAATAATAACAAAGAACCGTACTATGACTATTTTAATCGCTTGTGCTTTATTGGCCGTTGTAATGCCTTATTTAGCAAGAATCCCCGCAGTAATCGAACTTAATAAATTGGGCGGCTACGACAACAAGCATCCGCGCCAACAACAAACTCAATTAACCGGTTTAGGAGCGCGGGCTTTAGCTGCACACCAAAACTGTTTTGAGTCGTTAGCAGTATTTGCCGTTGCACTTGCGGTGGTATTAGGCACTAATAATGTTAATGCGGTAACCGAAGCCTTGGCGATGAGCCACATTGTAGCACGTGTTTTATTTTGTGCTTTTTACTACCTTAACCTAGATATTATGCGCTCAATTATGTGGTTTGTTGGTATAAGTACAGCTATTGCAATGATTGCAGTGAGCTTTTAAATTTATTTTAAACCCCCAAAGCGCTTTAAAAGGCGCTTACTTTAAAATATCGCTTTTATTAATTGCAATATATTGCCCTTGGGCAAGGTTTAGCGTTTGCAGGGTTAGCTCGCTAATTTGCTCGCGATACAAGTCAATTACCTTATAACCACAGTAATGTGCCATTTTTCTAATTTGCCTATTAAGCCCTTGCTTTAAAATAATACTAAATTGTTTGTCTGCTATTTTTTCAACGCTACAGGGCAAGGTTATTTGCTTATCTACCGGTACACCTGCGGCCATTTTTGTACAAAACTCGGCATCAATACTTTTATTAACGCTAACTAAGTAACGTTTTGGCTGGTGGAAGTCGGGGTGAATTAGCTGGTTACATAACTCACCATCGTTGGTTAATATAAGTAAGCCACGGGAGTCCTTATCAAGGCGGCCAATAGGGTAAACCCGCGTAATAGTAGGCAGGTGGTGATAAAGGCTAGTAGGGTCATTCTGATCAAGCTTGCAGTCAATACCTACAGGCTTATGATAAGCAAAATAAATTAACTCAGCAGCGCCTTTAATAATTTGCCCGTTAACTGTTATGTGGTCTTGTTCATCAACATGGTCAATATGATTAGCTGGGCGGTTATTTACTATCACTGCACCTTCGTCAATTAAACGTGAGGCTTGCTTACGCGAGCAAACACCGGCATGGGCAATGTATTTAGCAAGTCGAATTTTGGTGCTCATAAATGGGTGCTGTTAGTCGTTAGCAAAAGTGTGCAGCAGATTATAGCAAAGCTGCCAAGTAAACATTACTGAAGGTGGGTAAATAGCCATAACTTTAGTGTTAGGCGCTACAGAGTATGCATTTTATAAGTAGTTGTTGGTTTAATAATTTTTAATTTTATAAATATTAGAGGCGTTAATGTATCAATTATATGCAAATAATGACGATTGCTTAAATCAGGCGCTTCGTCAAAAAATAGTGGCGTTTAATAGCGCGCATTTTGATGCTGAGCGTATGCCTCTTGGTTATCAGTTTTTAGGCGCACAAAAAGAATTGGTCGCAGGGATTAGTGGCTGTGTATTTGGCAATTGGTTGCAGATAAATTGGCTTTGGTGCAGCGAGTTAGTACGTGGCAATGGCTTGGCGACTAAGTTACTAGTCGCACTTGAAGAGGCGGCAGTTGAGCTTGGAGCAACGAAGGCGCAGCTCGATACGCTTGATTTTCAGGCCAAGCCTTTTTATGAAAAGCACGGTTACCAAGTTAAGTATCAACTTAATAATTATCCGCGCACGGGTACTCGCTATTTTATGGAAAAGCCGCTTATTTAACCCTTGCAGGGTGATTAAATAGCTTTAAGTGGCTCGCCTGTAAAGGTTACGCCTAAAAATGGGGTAACTTCAGGAGCAAGCATAAAGGTACGAATATTCATATGATCGCTACCTTTTGGGTTGTTAAGCACATCTTGATGATAAAACTGACCAAAGCAATCGAGCGTATTTTGTTTACTAAGTTGGTTTAGTTTTGCAAAAGCGAAAATTTTGCAAGAACCATTGTTCTCGCTCGCTGCACTGAGTAAACCATGATTATTAAATGCGCAAGGAGTGAAGCGGTAATGTGTATCGATAATTGCCATAGTGTCGGTAAATTCGATGCTTTTTGGCTCATTTGCCAATTTTTCTAGGTAGTCACTTAGAGTCACTTTCTGTCCTTAGGATTATTTTTATACTTAACTCTAACCTATCTGTTTACTGATTTATATTAAATTTAATGGTTAATATACTTACGCTTAGATTAAGTGTGATAAGGCATTAATGTTAGTTATTTCAATATCGGCAAGGCCTTTGTAAGTATAGTTGGCAGTTTGGTTATTTAACCATACAGATTGGCAGCCGGCATTATTAGCGCCTTGCACGTCGCTATCTAGGCTGTCACCAATGTGTAAAATAGCTTTGTGTGGCACCTGTAAATGTGTAGCCGCTTGATCAAACAAGTTGTTGTGCGGTTTAGCTTTACCGTGTAAACCCGCTTGCAGTACCAAGTTAAATTTATTATTTAAATTAAACTGGCTCACATCGGCATTGCCGTTTGTTATGGCTATAAGGGTAAAACGAGTAGCGAGCTTGTCGAGTAAGTTAAGTACGTCATCGGTCACGGTTATATTACTGCGAGCTTGAGCAAATATCTTGTACGCAGCACTTGCAAAGTGTTTTGCGTCGTCGGCATTAAAGCCTTGCTTGGCAAGAAGTAAGCCCAGTGTTTGCAAACGCCACTGCGTTACATCTTCAATTAATTTTGGCTGCTGCTGCAGTGCACAATCACGACAATGCAGCCATTGCTGCAAGCCTTTATGTTGATAACCCGGTAGGGTATTTAAATAATCAGTTTGCGCTTGTACGGCGGCTTTAATAATAGGGCGATTGTCGTAAAGGGTATCGTCTAGGTCGAAGCTTAATACCGACACAGGTGCAATGGCACGATTAAAACGGATCATATTATGGTTTTTCCTAATCGGTTCGCTTTTTTGCCCTTGGGTGCGTGTTGTCGTACACCTTGGCTAAATGCTGAAAATCTAAATGAGTATACACTTGGGTGGCCGATAAACTACTGTGCCCGAGTAGTTCTTGTACTGCGCGTAAATCGCCTGATGACTCTAAAATATGCGAGGCAAACGAGTGGCGCAATTTGTGCGGATGCACTTGCGAGCTAATGCCTTGCTTGATGCCCCATTCTTGCATTCTTAAACGTACTTGGCGTACCGAAATGCGATTTTTTTTGCTACTTAAAAATACCGCCACTTCGTCAGGGTTTGCAAATTGAGGGCGTATTATTAGCCATTTTTTTAGCGCGCTTAACGCTTTACTGCCTACTGGAATTAAGCGTTCTTTATTGCCTTTACCGCGTACTAATATTTCACCATTTGCGGCGCTTATATCTTGTAGGTTAGCACCAACTAACTCGCTAATACGTAAGCCTGATGAGTACATAAGCTCCATCATGGCTTTATCTCTAATGGCCAGAGGTTCGTCGTCGGGTATTTCGAGCAAGCGTGCCATTTGATCTACATCGAGATTTTTAGGTAAAGGCTTAGCAAACTTAGGCCCTTTTATGCCTACCGCTGGGTTATGGTAATGCGCTTGTTTAGCAATGTTTTTGGCTTTTAAGAATTTATATAAACTGCGAATACAACTGAGCTTTAAACTAATAGTGCGGCCACTTAATTGTTTTGAGCGCAGTGCCATGCTGTAACGGCGAATATGCTCACCCTGTACGCTAAACCAGTCGTCGCAGAGTTTACTAAAGTAAAGCGCTGCAAAGCCAAGCTGGCTGACATATTGGTTAACAGTGTGCGCTGAGTACTGCCTTTCAAATTTTAAATAGTCGCTAAATAAAGTAATAGGCGTGCGCCAGTTATCGCTTAAATCGCTGATATTAGGCGCAGGGTTGTCACTCATGCAAGTTCCAGTAACCTTGACTGCAGAGCGAGTACAAAGTCGAGTACAAAAAGGGTGTCTTGCGCGGGTTCAAAGTGGTTCGCGTTATTGCTGGCAAAGGCCAAAATAGCGATGGGCTTTTTAATATCGCCAATTAAATAAATAGCCGTTGATTGCGCCGTATCGCTAAATAACAAATCCTGCTCTTGTTGATTAATACGCCCTAAATAGTGCCCAGAATTACTCAGGCGATGCTCAACAAGTTGAGCATATTGAGTGTCGTACTTTACTAACCGACACTCGCTAATATCTGGATTACTACAAATAATATTTTGTAAGTTACTGGCAAGCGCATCGAAGTCGTTATTAGTGTAAAGCTGTTGATGGCATAAGCTAAATAAGCGATACACTTGCTCATTTTGTGCAGCGTGTTTGCTCATGCTGGTAATTTGATTTTTTAACAACGTATTGTGCTCGCGCAATTGGCGCTGCTGAATATGCACCAAAGATGTTGCACCTTGAGCTTGTTGGTGTAGCTCAAGCTGAGCAAGTAGCTCAGGGTGCTGAATTAAAAAATCAGGGTGGTGTTTTAAATAATCAACAACTTGCTGCGCACTTAGCTCACTCATAGTGCTACTTGTCCATCAAACACATGCTCTGCTGGGCCGGTCATACGCACTGGGTGACCTTCACCGTTCCAGCGAATTTGTAAACTGCCACCGGGTAAGTCTACTTGTACTGTGGTGGTTAACTTATTTTGAATAAACCCAATAACCATGGCTGCACAAGCACCTGTACCACATGCAAGTGTTTCGCTTACACCGCGCTCCCATACTCGTAATTTAATATGTTCTTTGGAAATTACTTGCATAAAACCAATATTAGCTCGCTGCGGAAAACGCTCATGGTTTTCAAGTAACGGACCCAAAATATCAACTTGTGCGGTAGTAATATCGTCAACTTCTAATACACAATGTGGGTTACCCATAGAAACCGCGCCACTAAAAACAGTATGCTCTTCGGTACGAATAATATAGGTCAGTTCGCGCTTGGTTGCTTTGAGTGGGATTTTACTTGGCTCAAAATTAGGGTGGCCCATATTTACAGTTACTTGGCCGTCTTTTTCTATGTATAGGGTTAAATTACCCGATTTAGTAGATACAGTAATTTTGTGTTTATTGGTAAGGCCTTTCATACGTACAAAGCGGGCAAAGCAACGTGCGCCATTGCCGCATTGCTCTACTTCGGTGCCATCGGCATTAAAAATACGGTAATGAAAGTCGAGATCTGGGGAGTATGGTGCTTCAACCATTAGCAGTTGGTCAAAGCCAATGCCAAAATGGCGGTCGGCCAGTTTTATTATTTGATCTCGCGACAAAAAAACGTTTTGTGTAATGTTATCAATCACAACAAAGTCGTTGCCTAAGCCGTGCATTTTGGAAAAATTAACTAACATAGCGCTCTAATTCGGTTTTGCTCTGCGCTAATCATGCCACAGAGCAGGGACTTACAAAAACGTTTAAGGTAAAATTTTCTCACCTTGATACAGGCTCTCTATGGTTTCGCGTTCGCGAATAAGATGGTGTTGACTGCCATCTACCATTATTTCTGCAACGCGCGGACGAGAGTTATAATTTGAACTCATAGTAAAGCCATAAGCACCGGCACTTCTTTGTACCAGTAAGTCGCCTTGTTTAAGTGCTAACTCGCGGTCTTTACCTAAAAAGTCACCGGTTTCGCAAACAGGGCCAACAATATCAAAGTTATGAGTAGGGGTTTCGTCGTCGCGTACCGATACCGGAATAATTTTTTGCCATGCCTGATAAAGCGCTGGGCGCAGCATGTCGTTCATGCCAGCATCAACAATAGCAAAGTACTTATCTTGGTTTTGTTTAATAAATTCCACTTGAGTAACTAAAACTCCAGCGTTAGCAGCAATGGCACGGCCGGGTTCAAATATAAGCTCAAGGTGGCGATAATTAACCAAACGCTCAGTAACTTGCGCGGCATATTCGCTAGGGTGCGGAGGTTGCTCGTCATTATAAGTTACCCCTAAACCGCCACCAATATCTAAATGGGTAAGCTCGATGTTACACGCTTTTAATTCATCTATTAGCGTGAGTAACTTATCAAGTGCTTCAAGGAAGGGTCTGGTTTCGGTGAGTTGCGAGCCAATGTGGCAATCAACGCCAATAATGTTTAACCCAGGCAGCGAAGCGGCATGTTGATACACGCTCACAGCTGTTTGAATATCTATACCAAACTTGTTTTCTTTTAAGCCGGTAGAAATATACGGATGCGTTTTTGCATCTATATCGGGGTTAACACGAATAGAAATAGGCGCTGCTAAATTTAGCTCACAGGCCACTTCAGAAATACGTTCTAGCTCCGAGACCGACTCAACATTAAAGCATTTAATACCGAGCTTTAATGCATAGGCTATTTCGTCAGCTGTTTTAGCAACACCCGAAAACACCACTTTAGAGGCATCGCCACCGGCTTTAATCACCCGTGCCAGTTCACCCTTAGATACAATGTCGAAGCCCGACCCTAAACGCGCTAATATATTGAGTACCGCAATATTAGAGTTTGCTTTTACGGCGTAGCATACCAGGCTTTTATGATTTTTGGTGGCGTTAGCAAAGGCTAAATAATGGCGCTCAAAGGTGGCTCGCGAATAAACGTAGCATGGCGTACCATATTGCTGAGCAATACTTGCAATGCTTACATCTTCAGCAAATAATTGATTGTTTTTATAATTAAAAAAATCCATTTATTGCTCCTGATTTTTAGGTGTATTGGTTTGCTCAGTTTGCGCTGCTGGATTAGCTACGTCTTGAGGTTTATTTTGTTCTGCTTTTTGCTCTGGCAAATAGAGCGGACCGCTTTGACCACAGCCAGCTAATGCGCTTAGCAGTACAGTGCTTATTAATAGTTGCTTAAATTGTGAAGTATGTATCGCTTTCATTAGATTAATAGTGTTGCTGGCTTTATAATCGCAGAGTAACAGAATATCTAAAAAATGCAGCTATTCGCGGATGATTTTATTCCTGTTACACTAGCTGTACAAAAACGCACCCACTATTAGGCGGCTCGCCTGCAAAGGAAATTAACCATGACTGATCATGAATATCACCAATTAGCCGAAGCACTTATGTTCACAATTGAAGAACAAGTTGATGATTGTGAAGCAGATTTAGATTATGAGTCGGCACAAGGTATTTTAGAACTTATTTTTCCTGACAACAGTAAAATTGTGATTAACAAGCAAGCACCTTTACACCAAGTATGGGTTGCGACTAAATTTAACGGACATCACTTTGAATTACGTGGTGATAAGTGGATAGATAATCGCTCTGGCGCAGAGTTTTGGCAGTTTATTAACGAGGCATCAACTCGCCAAGCTGGCCAAGACGTTAAATGGCAATCATCGTTATGAGTTTAGAGTTTGTAGAATATCCGGCTCAAGGTGAGCATAAAGCAACCGTTATTTGGTTGCACGGCTTAGGTGATTCGGGGGAAGGTTTTGCACCCGTAGCACCACAGTTACAATTACCAAGTGAACTAGGGCTGCGATTTATTTTCCCGCACGCGCCTGTGCAACCGGTCACCATAAATGGTGGCATGGAAATGCGTTCTTGGTATGATATTAAATCAATAGAATTAGATAAACGTGCCGATGAGCAAGGTGTAAGAGATTCTGCCGCTAAAGTAGAGCAACTTATTAACCAAGAAATAGCCAATGGTATTGCTGCTGATAAAATTATTTTAGCGGGTTTTTCCCAAGGTGGCGTTGTAGCTTTGCATTTAGCCCCACGTTTTGAGCAAAAACTGGCGGGTGTAATGGCGCTTTCAACCTATATGTGTGTACCAGAAAAACTAGCAGATGAAGCGCTACACACAGATTTAAATGTTTTTATGGCGCATGGCAGTCAAGATAACGTAGTGCCGCCTAGTGCCGGTAAAAGTGCGTTCGAAGTATTAACAGCACTTAGCATGGATGTAAGCTGGCAAGAGTATCCTATGGCTCACCAGGTTTGCGCAGAAGAACTGCAAGCTATTCGCCATTGGTTAATTGCTCGCTTAAGCTAATAATGGAGCCGCTGAGGTTAAAATGAGTCAAAAAATAGTTATTAAAGCAAATGTTAAACGCGAACCACAAGAAAGCGTAGCTACACTAACCTACGAGTGGAATTGGCGTCGTATTGTGAGTATTTCTATGCTGCTACTCATGACCTCTGCTGCCGTTATATATGGCTTAACCAGTGCCGTTAGTGCCGAGCAGGACGATCACCCAAATGAGCCAGAAGATAGGGTGTTGGCGCAAAGTAACGATACAAGCCAGCGTGCTGTTACTGCATTACAAACAACGCAAGCAGGGCTAAATAGTCCGGCAACAGTTGCGCCACAAAACAGTGAAAGTGAGTTGTTAGTTGCACCTATAAATTTAGTTGCAGAGCAAAAAATAGCAGAGCCTGATAAAGTAGTAGCGGCAGAGTTACCCGCAGCCCCGCAAGCTGAGATTAAAAACTACTCACCAGAGCCGGTTAATATTGAGCAAGTTCCCACTACCGATTTATTAGTTGATACAGATGTTGCCGCTATTAGTGATACAGCACCTTCTAGCACGCAGGGCTTTGCCCCTTTGGCGCAGCTAGCGAGTGTGGCACTTGGCGCGCAAATAGATACCGATAAAATAAGCCGAGCCGTGCTTACACGTAAAGTAAGCAAGCGAGAGCCGGTAAATGTATTTGCTGCAGATATTCGTTTAAGTCAATTTGACGAGACGTTATCGTTTTTTAGTGAACTAAAAAACTTACAAGGCCAACAGGTAAAGCATGTATGGTTTTTTGAGGATGATATTGTGGCTGAAATTGAGTTAGATATAACATCCTCTCGTTATCGTACATATTCAACTAAGAATATAATGGACTCGCAAATAGGCCAATGGCGGGTTGATGTAATTGATGAGCAAGGCCAATTAATTGCTCAAAAAGAATTTAGAATATTAGCTGATTGAGCCAGCTAAATTGCAATTATTAAGTGAGTATTTTTTATGACCCAAACGACAAATATAGTGCGTATTGCTACTCGTAAAAGTGCATTGGCACTTTGGCAAGCTGAATTTGTAAAGGCGCAACTAGAGCATTATCACCCAGGTATTTTAGTAGAATTAGTGCCTATGTCGACCCAAGGCGATATTATTTTAGATACCCCTTTAGCTAAAATTGGTGGTAAAGGTTTATTTGTTAAAGAGCTTGAACAAGCCATGCTAGAAGGGCTGGCTGATATGGCCGTGCACTCGATGAAAGATATGCCTGTAGAGTTTCCAGAAGGGTTAACACTGCACACTATTTGTGAGCGCGAAGATCCACGTGACGCATTTGTATCAAATAACTTTGCCAATATTGACGAGCTACCACAAGGTGCAATTGTGGGTACTTCAAGCTTACGTCGTCAGTGTCAAATACGCGCATCACGTCCTGATCTAAAAATTCATGACCTTCGCGGTAACGTAAATACACGCTTAGCCAAACTAGATTCAGGCCAATACGACGCAATTATTTTAGCGGCAGCAGGCTTGATCCGTTTAGAAATGAAAGACCGCATTCGTGCTTATATTGAGCCAGAAGTGTCATTGCCTGCCAATGGACAAGGTGCTGTAGGTATTGAGTGTCGTACTGATGACGAAGCAATAAAAGCATTACTTGCTCCACTGGAGCACAGCGAAACACGTATTCGGGTAAATGCCGAGCGCGCAATGAACCGCCATTTAGAAGGTGGTTGTCAGGTGCCAATTGGCGCTTATGCGCTAGTTAACGGCGATCAAGTACACTTACGTGGTTTAGTGGGCGCAATAGATGGTAGCGAAATTTTACGTGATGAAGTTAGCGGCCACGTTGATGACGCAGAAAAACTAGGGGTTGAGCTGGCCAAAATGCTATTGGCTCAAGGTGCAGACAGAATATTAGCTGAAGTATATAGAGACGCGTAATGTTAAATATCTTGATAACTCGTCCCCAAGGAAAAGGCGCAGCCCTTGCACAACAACTTGAGCAAGCGGGTTATCAAGCGTCTTTATTTCCCGTATTAAAAATAGAGTATTTAACCCCCGACAGTATTGAGCTCAGCCCATTAATTAATGCCGATAAAATTATTTTTGTGTCGCAAGATGCGGTTTTAGCGCTGAGTGAATTAAAGCCAGATATTAATATAAAAGCGCAATTTTATGGGGTTGGCCAACAAACAGCCGACACTATTTATGAGGTATTTGGCGTGCGAGCAGCTGTTCCTAAACAGCACGACTCAGAGGGGTTATTAGCGCTTAAATCGCTTGCCGATGTTGATAGCAGTAATATTGTATTAGTTAAAGGAATAGGTGGGCGTCCTGATATAGCTAAAACATTAAAGCAGCGTGGTGCATTTTTAAATAACTGCGTAGTGTATCAGCGTACTCCCATAGACCCTGAGCCTAACAACTGGATAGACCACTGGCAAAGCCAAAATGTACAGGGTATAGTCATAACAAGTAATGCGGCGGTTGATGCTATTTTTAAAAACCTTGCTGCATCTCAAAAACAATGGTTACAACAGTGCCGATTTTATGTAGCTAGTGAGCGTATAGGCGCTTATTTACAGCAGCATCAGGTAAGTTCGGCTAATATACATATTGCAGCAGGAGCTAGCGATAACGCTATGTTTACCTGCATTAATCAGCAAGGTAGCAAAATGAGCGAACAGTCAGTACCGTCAACGGTAGATAAAGCAGCGCAAAAAACGACTAATGCAACAGCCAACAATGGCAAAGCTACGACTAAAAGCGATACGCACAAAGCAACTGATCAGGCTGATAACACTAAGCAGCGAGTAAGTAAAGTCGGGAGCTTAGCACTTATTATTTCGCTAATTGTTGCCTCTGGAGTTGGCTTTGAGTTTTATCAAAAGCTCAACGCGAGCAAGACGCAAAGCTTAGCTGTTAATCAGTTAAATGAGCAAAATAAATTACTACAACAAGAGCTGCAAGCACTTAAGTTAGCCCAAGCTAATTTGCACCAGACGCTATTAACGTCTGAGCAAAAAGTAACAGCCGCAATGCGCGAAAGTACCACAAAAAATCAGCAAGAATTAAAAGCTGCCTTACAACAAGCGCAGCAGCAAGGCTCGTCTTTAAATCCACAAGAAGTTACCAGCTTGCAGCGTATGGCTGAGTTTAAGTTGTGGGCCGAAAACGACTATCAAGGAACTAGCGCTGTATTAAAACGTTTAGATGCTTTACTTAGTGACCATCCCGGTACTATTACAGTGCGCCAAGCCATTACACAAGATATACAAACTCTAGATGCCATAAAACCAATTGCCGTTGAAGCTATTTATTTGCAGCTTAGTAGTGTGTTGAAAAATATTGATGAATTGGTATTTAATGCGGTGAACCTGCCCGAAGAAGTGGCAAAAATTGATGACAAGGTATTAAGTGAAGATCTTAGCGATTGGCAACAAAACTTAAAAAATAGCTGGGATCAATTTTTAGATGGGTTTATTACTATTCGTCATCGCGAAGGTATTGCTATAGAGCCATTATTAAGTGAACAACAGCGACACTTAGTAAATCAAAGAGTTAAGCTTTATATAACACAAGCGCAAGATGCATTACTGAGCAAGCACGCCAGTGTTTACTTTGCAGCACTAAGCGAAGCAAAACGTTTAGTGGCTGAATACTTTAAACAAGATGATGATGTTACAAAAATGGTTTTAAAGTCGCTGTCTAATCTAGAAAAAGAGCAGCTAAACTTTAACCCTAAAGTAAACTTACAAAGCACGCAGCAAGTTAAGGAGTGGGCAAAATGATAGGGTTGATCATTTTAATTATTGCACTTGTTGTGGTGTTAGCGGCAGCCCCTTTTTTATTGGACGAAAAAGGTTATGTACTAATTTCGTTTAACAACACCACAATTGAAGGCACAATTGTTTCGTTTGCTGTGCTAACGATTGCAGTATTAGTCGTTAGTTATTTAACCTATAAACTCGTGCGTTATTTATTCTCTATTTATCGTAATACCAAGCATGGCTTTTTTGCTCGTAGCCAAGGGCGCAAGCAAGCCGCAATTGAGCAGGCGCTGTGGAGTGTAATTAATGACGACTATGCACAAATAGAGCAGGCGCTATCTGGCAAGGTGCCTGATCAGTATCAAGATATACGTTTAGCACTGCTTGCTAAGGCGGCACTAGCTAATAATCAAACCGACAAAGCCCTAGAGTACTTATTTGACATAAACCCAGAGCAGCAACTAAAAGTCGCTAAACTATGGCTAGCTAGTGGTAATAGTAGCGCTATAGAGTCGCAATTACGGGTTATTGCAGAATCGAAAAAAGCGACAGCGCTTGAGCTGAAAATTTACACCGAAGTGCTAGTACAGCAACAGCATTTTAGTGCTTTAGAAGCATTTTTACCGCGCCTTTTACGCAAAAAAGTACTAACAAATGAGCAGTGGCATCGCGTTTTTAATGCCTATTTTGCCTCATTCCCTGTTGATGAAGTAACAGTTAAATATAAGCAGCTACCTAAAAAGCTACATAGCTACGCCTACAGCGCTTATTTAACGCAAATGGCTGCTGCAGGACAATTAAGCGTAATTGAAAATGACTTAATAAAAATGGTTAAGCATGATGAACAACATGCACAATTAGCTAACATATTAAGCAAAGCAACAACGGCAAATGCCCGTAAATTACAAACGAGTATTCAAGATCGACTTAAAAAAGATGAGCAAAATAACTCATTACTGCTCGCTTTGGCTTGTCTTGCTAATGCGCAAGGTGATTACGACCTGGCGGCTAGGGTGTTTGATAAAGCACTTAATAATGAAAATAAAAATCAATATATGCAGCAAGCAAAGTTAAGTTATGAAAAAAGTGCACAACTAGATAAAGCATTGGTACTTTATAAGTAATGAGTTACATTTAATAAACATCATTTAATACTGCAAGGAGCAAAAGGCGATGAAAGGTTTGTTTAAATTGTCTTTTAGCTTAGCTTGCGCTTACTTTATTACAGGCTACTTTAGTAATTTATTGCTTGCTATAGATGGTTTTGCTGTGGCTTCTTGGCCTCCTGCGGGCATAGCTGTAGCAAGCTTTTTGTTATGGGGCCGCAAATCTTTTTTAGGTATTATTGTTGGTGCATTACTTACTAGCTTAATTCACCTTGATAATGTTGTTGATATACTAAACTGGCAAGTTTTTTTCCAAGCCGCTGCAATTGCTATCGCTGTTGTTTTTCAAGCATGGCTTGGCGCGCAAATAATAATTAAAGTTATTAAAGCCCCCCTCGATTTATCGTCACTAAAACACAGTGTACAAAGCTTAATTATAGCCGGCCCTGTATGTTGTATTATTGGCGCTAGTGTAGGCACCAGCTTACTTGTTTTTAATAATATAATTGCACAACATGCCGCGCTAGATAGTTTTATTGCGTGGTGGATTGGCGACAGTATTGGGGTGCTCATTTTTACGCCATTGATGCTGGCTGCATTTAATTACTCAGTGATGCGATACCGGCTACAAGTTATCCTGCCTTCTTTACTTATTTACATTCTTATTAGTGTGAGCTTTTATGGCGCTGCCAGTGTTAAAAAAGAAAAAAACATTCAAAAACAAGAGATAAAAACATTAGCCGTACAAGATTCAATTGCTCATAAATTAGATGAAATAACCGCACACTTGGCATTACTGGCTACTTTTTTTTCGAGCAGTGAAGATGTGAGCTTTAAAGAGTTTCGGCAATTTACGGCAAAACAGTTGAGCTATAGCGAAGAAATATTGGCGTTTGAATGGGTACCGTATGTTCCTAAAAGTGCGCTGTTAGAATATCAACAAATGACGCAACTAGCCGATGTTGATCATTTTTTTGTAAAAGAAAAGTCACCAACCAACCAATGGCAAGCCGTTGCTGAGCGAGATGTATATTACCCAATTAGGTATGCATACCCATTAAAAGGCAATGAAGATGCTATTGGCTTTGATTTAGCGTCAAACGGCTTTATGCAAGAGGCATTAAATAAGTCAAAAGTGCTCAACGAAATGGTCATTAGCCAACCGGTTAAGTTGGTGCAAAATCAGGCTGAGTTAGGGGTGCTATTTTTACATCCCGTATTTGGAAGTATAGAGACTGAAGATGACTTTAAAGGTTTTGCAGTTGCGGTAGTGAGCTTAAAAAAGCTATCGCAGTCGTTACTTTTTGATCATGAAAACTTAGTTACAGCAAGCTTTTTAGACATTAACAATACCAATAATACCCAAGCTATTTATATTGCCAACAACGAGTCAATGGAATTGTTAAAGTCCTACCAGCTACTCATTGGTAAACGTATGTGGCAGGTTGAGTTGCACGAGCCCTTAGTTACAACCTCCTGGCTAATATATTGGTTGGCACAAATAGTGGGGATGCTGTTTGTGTGGTTACTGGTAGCATTTTTAATTTCTGTTACAGGCACAAATATTCAAATACGCGAGCAAGTTGCTAAGCAAACGCGCACATTACGCCAAGAAAAGCAAAAAGCTGATGAAGCGAGCCAAATAAAAAGTCAGTTTTTAGCGAATATGAGCCACGAAGTGCGCACGCCAATTAATGGTATTAAAGGCTTACACTACTTAGCGTTACAACAAAATGATTGGCAGCAAGCCCGTACTTACATAGAGCAAGCTGATGGTGCGTTAGGGGTGTTACTTAGAGTATTAAATGACTTGCTCGATTTTTCTAAAATGGAGGCAGGTAAACTTGATTTAATGCAAGAACCCGTAGATATAGGGCGCTTGGCCGAAGAGATAATTAACTTAATACAATTTGAAGTAAATGTTAAGTCGTTAGAAATAAAGCTAGATTACGATAAAAACACAGACTTGGTGATTAACACCGATGCTATTCGTTTAAAGCAGGTGTTACTAAATTTACTCAATAATGCGGTTAAATTTACTGCTCAAGGGAGTATTACACTGAAAATTTGGCAATCAAAAACCATGACCTATTTAAGTGTAAGCGATACAGGTATTGGTATTAGTAAAGAGGCACAAAAGAAATTATTTAGGCCTTTTGCTCAAGCAGATAACTCTACGTCACGCCAATATGGCGGTACAGGGTTGGGCCTCAGTATTTGTAAAAAGCTAGTTGAGCTTATGGGTGGAGCTATAGATTTAAAAAGTACTGCAGGGCAAGGTTCAACATTTACCTTTAGTTTACCGCTTAACTCCCCTTTACCTAAAGTAGAGAAAAGTGAGCAAAGCTTTAGTGACGTGGATATAGAAAACGTATCATTTGCGAACTTCACATTACTTTTGGTTGAGGATAACCCGTTAAACCAACATGTAGCCACTGCCATTTTAAAAACCAAAGGGTGTGTTGCTGATATTGCTAATGATGGCTTTGCCGCAATTGAAATGTTAACTGAAAAAAGTTATGACATTGTTCTGATGGACATTCAAATGCCCAAAATGGACGGCTTACAAGCAACCAAGGTAATACGTAATGAGCTAGGCTTATTAGATTTACCTATTATAGGTTTATCGGCTAATGCGCATGATGACGATGTTAAAAAAGCGCTTGCCTGTGGAATGAATAGCTATATAACAAAACCAATAGATGCGAATATTTTGTTTAAAGCTCTTTGGCATTATTTAGCGGCGATAGAAAAATAAAATCATCTGCTTTTTTTGCATAAAAAGCAGACATATGGCCTCAAAAGTATATTTTAAATAAACTAGACTTGAATTATTACTATAGCTGCGTATTATGCGCGCAATTTTAACCTAACTGAGTTGCTACTATGATCAATAGAAAACTACCTTTGCTAGATATTCATCGCCATTTAGATGGTAATGTACGAGCGCAAACCATATTAGAACTTGGTCGTCAGTTTAATATAACTTTGCCTGCTGATAACGTTGCAGCACTTATTCCTCATGTACAAGTCATTGATCCTGAGCCAAACCTGATGGCATTTTTACAAAAATTAGATTGGGGTGTAACAGTATTAGGTGACTACGATGCTTGTAGACGTATAGCGATTGAAAATATTGAAGATGCACAAGCCCAAGGGCTCGATTATGTTGAGCTGCGCTTTAGTCCTTACTACATGGCACAAAGTCAAGGCTTACACCCTCAAGGTGTGGTTGAAGCGGTAATTGATGGCATTAAGTCGGCAACTAAAGGTGCTAATGTAAAAGCTAATTTAATTGGTATTTTATCACGCACTTATGGCGTAAAAGTTTGCCAACAAGAGCTTGATGCCTTACTCGCTTTTAAAGATGATTTAGTGGCTGTCGATTTAGCCGGTGATGAAATTGGTTTTCCGGGTGAGTTATTTGTAGAACACTTTAAGCAAGTACGCGACGCATACTTAGCTGCAACAATTCATGCTGGTGAGGCACTAGGTGCGCCAAGCATTTGGCAAGCAATTAACGAGCTAGGTGCGAGCCGTATAGGCCATGGTGTTAAAGCAATTGAAGATATTGAACTTATGAACTATCTGCGCGATAAGCGTATTGGTATTGAGTCGTGCTTAACCAGTAATATACAAACCAGTACCGTAAATGATTTAGCTCAGCATCCGCTAAAACAGTTTTTAGATCATGGTATTTTGGCCTGTATTAATACCGATGACCCTGCGGTTGAAGGTATTGAAATTGAACACGAATATTTAGTGGCAGCGCCACAAGCTGGTTTATCACAAGCCGATATAGAAAAAGCGCAAGCTAATGCGCTTGAAATTGCCTACTTAAGTTACAGCGATAAAAAAG
Source organism: Pseudoalteromonas translucida KMM 520 (assembly GCF_001465295.1). Classification (NCBI taxonomy): domain Bacteria; kingdom Pseudomonadati; phylum Pseudomonadota; class Gammaproteobacteria; order Alteromonadales; family Pseudoalteromonadaceae; genus Pseudoalteromonas; species Pseudoalteromonas translucida. Next base: position 106,478 of record NZ_CP011034.1, read on the forward strand.
CACTGCTAACAATGGCAAGTGCGCGCTAATTTAATACTATTAGTATAAAAAATGCCGCTAATAATAGCGGCATTTTTGTATCTAAGTAACCAGAGTTCAGGTTAAGTGTTTATAAATTAGTGGCTTAGTGTGTTTGACAAGCTAGGTAGTTATCGTAAAGGGCTTTGAGAATATCGGCTCTGCTGATCATTCCTATTACTTTTTCTCCGTCAACCACAGGGTAATTTTTCGGTTTACCGGGTCTCATTTGCTCAGCAAGTTCAATAATGTTGGTGTCGCCATTTACAGTCACTACTTCTGTTTGCATTAGTTGCGATACTTTCACCACCCCATCACAAAAATAACTGCTTTGCATGAGTGGTTTAAGCAGCTCTTGCTCAGAGATAAAGCCAACTAAAAACTTATTGCTATCGAATACTGGGGCGCCAAGTAATTTAAATTTTTGCAGCTCTGCAATGGCAGTGGTCATTTCGGTATCTGGGGTAATGTTTGGCAACTTGTGTTGCATAAAGTCTTTTACTTTTGTATTGAGCATATGGGTCTCTCCCGCTGAATGTTCTATACAAAGTATGGTTTATAGATCGACTTTTAGGAAATTGTTTATGTTGATGATGTTGATAGATTTTAACTATTAATTATTTATTGTTATAAAAATAATTAAGGCACCTATTTAGATGCCTTAATATTTGAATTGAGAGCGTTAAGTGCAATTATTTAATAAATGCAAACGCATCTGCGTACATGTTTTCGCGAATAGCACCATGAGCAATAAAATCATCACGAACTATGCCAATCATGTCAAAACGTCCAGCCATGTAAATATCGTAAGGCGCTAGCGATACTATATCTTGCATTACGGCTTTGTGTACATAACCTGTATGCCCTTGCCAATCAGCCGATGGGTTTTCTACTACCGGAATAAATTGAAAGTTTTTGTGGCTATCGGCCCATACTTGCATTTCGCGGTGTGCATAAAGTGCCGATTCTTCTTTTACGCCCCAGTATAATAATACCGGGCGATCGCAGCTAATTTCAGCTAGGTGATCAGCCATTGATTTTGCATATGAAAATCCAGTACCGCCAGCAAGTAAAATAATTGGGCGTTCACACTGTAAACGAAGTTGCGATATACCTAAGCCTGCTTCTATTGCTATTAGCTGCTTTTCGTTAAGTGCATTGCGTAAATGTTCAAGCGACTGCATTGCATACGTATCGGTTCCCGAAGCGCCAATATGTAACTCTATTTGATCACATTGTGAAGGGCGACTGGCAATCGAAAATGCACGCTTGTCATTTTCGCTCAATACAAGGTGCATGTATTGGCCTGCTTCAAACGAAACCGGTTGTTGTGGTTTTAAAATTACTTTATGAACAAATTCTGTAAGTGGGCTGATAGCAACAACTTCAGCTTTTAATGTTTGCATTTTTTACCTTTTAGCAGCGCTTTTCATAGCAGATACGCAATAGAATGTGTTGATTCTAGCATATCTGCTGGTTTGTTTTATAGCCTATTGGTCTAGGATATTAGAGAATGTTAAGGCTCTGCCAAATGTCGTCTACGCGATCTTTGGTGGCTTTATCCATCTCAATCGGCTCGCCCCATTCACGGTTTGTTTCGCCAGGCCATTTATTCGTTGCATCCATACCCATTTTAGAGCCAAGGCCAGAAATTGGTGACGCAAAATCTAAATAATCAATTGGTGTATTTTCTATTAAAGTGGTATCGCGAGCGGGGTCCATACGCGTAGTAATTGCCCAAATAACATCTTCCCAATCTCGGGCGTTAATATCGTCATCGCACACAATAACAAACTTGGTATACATAAATTGACGTAAGTAAGACCACACTCCCATCATTACGCGTTTTGCATGGCCGGGATATTGTTTTTTCATGGTAACAATAGCCATGCGGTACGAGCAGCCTTCTGGCGGTAAGTAAAAATCAACAATTTCAGGGAATTGTTTTTGTAAAATAGGTACAAATACTTCGTTTAATGCCACCCCTAAAATAGCAGGCTCATCAGGCGGGCGGCCAGTAAAGGTACTGTGGTAAATAGGGTTTTTACGGTGGGTCATATGGGTTACTGTCATCACCGGAAAGTCGTCAACTTCGTTATAATATCCGGTGTGATCGCCATACGGACCTTCAGGTGCCATTTCACCTGGCATTATGTAGCCTTCAAGTACTATTTCGGCGCTTGCGGGTACTTGTAAATCGTTTGATATTGATTTAACTACTTCAGTTTTACTACCGCGCAGTAAGCCTGCAAAAGCGTATTCGCTTAATGTGTCGGGTACGGGGGTTACTGCACCTAATATAGTTGCCGGATCGGCGCCCAATGCCACAGATACCGGGTACGGTTGGCCTGGGTTTTCTTTACACCATTCTTGAAAATCAAGCGCACCGCCACGGTGTGATAACCAGCGCATAATAATTTTATTTTTGCCTAACAGTTGCTGGCGGTATATGCCTAAATTTTGGCGCTTTTTATAAGGCCCTTTAGTAACGGTAAGGCCCCAAGTAATTAACGGTGCGGCATCGCCTGGCCAGCAATGTTGAATAGGCAGTTTAGTTAAATCGACCTCATCACCTTGTAAAATAACTTCTTGGCAGGGGGCTTTTTTTACTTCTTTAGCTGGCATATTAAGCACTTGTTTATAAACAGGTATTTGCCCTAACGCTTCTTTAATGCCTTTTGGTGGCTCTGGTTCTTTTAAAAAAGCCAAGAGCTTGCCAACTTCACGTAATTCGCTTACATCTTCTTGGCCCATGCCCATGGCAACACGCTTGGGTGTGCCAAATAAGTTAGCCAATACCGGAATATCGTAACCTTTAGGGTTTTCAAATAATAACGCAGGGCCTTTGGCACGTAATGTACGGTCGGCTATTTCGGTCATTTCAAGATACGGGTCGATTTCTTGAGTGATGCGTTTAAGCTCACCTCTTTTTTCAAGTAAATCGATAAAATCACGAAGATCTTTGTATTTCATTGTGGGCCGCTATTAAGCAATAAAGTTAAAAGTATTATACCCAAGTAACGTAAAATTGCATGCTCAGTTACTTAGCCATTAGCACTTGGAAAAATACAGTTACTTTGTATCGCTAAACTTGGTTTATCACGGTTTAATTTTATTAGTTTTACTGTATCAGCTACTGTTGTAGGCAGTGGTATTTTATCCCTTCAATAATAAGCATGGCTTCACTATCTTTACTCCAAAACAACACACTTTTATTTATGTATTTATTACCAGAGGCACTTTTTTCTCGGCTAAGCTGATAAGTATTACTATTAAGTGTTAGTGCTGCTGTTTGCTCATTGATAACACTAAGCGTGGCTTCTTTTTGATTACACAGGTAGCGAGTATTAATTGTGGGCTCATTACAAGCAGATAAGCCTAATACACTTAATGCGATTATCAGCAGCGCTTTCATTTATATCTCCAGTGCAAACAGCAAATAATTACCGATATTTGCGTATTAATTTTAATCAGCATAACAAAGCAAAATTAACCGTTGGTGAAAATGTAGCTTTAAGTTATGTTAATAATATTATTTTTAAGCTAGGTATATATATGGCAGGTACTAATCTTTTAACCTTATTAGACGACATTACTGTGCTGCTAGATGACATTGCAACTATGAGTAAAGTTGCTACGAAAAAAACAGCGGGTGTATTAGGTGATGACTTAGCGCTTAATGCTCAACAAGTTACCGGTGTAGCTGCAGAGCGCGAGCTACCTGTGGTGTGGGCGGTAGCAAAAGGATCGTTTTTAAATAAAGCAATATTAGTACCTACTGCATTATTAATAAGTGTGTGGTTACCTTGGTTAATTACGCCATTATTAATGCTAGGTGGATTATTTTTATGTTTTGAAGGCGCAGAAAAAGTATTTGCCAAGTTTTTGCCTCATGATGATAAAAGCGAAAGTGAGGGCGACAAATTAGACCTAGTAGAATACGAGAAGCAAAAAGTTAAAGGCGCGATTAGAACCGACTTTATACTTTCTGCAGAGATAATAGTAATTACGCTTGGTACAGTTGCAGCTGCTACATTAATAAATCAGGCATTGGTATTGTGTGTTATTGCCATAATTATGACCATTGGCGTTTATGGCTTAGTTGCAGGAATTGTGAAGCTTGATGATGCAGGGCTATATTTACTTAATCAATCTAAGCAATCGGCTAATAAATTTAAAGAAATACTAGGCAAAGGGTTGTTAGCGGCAGCACCACGGCTTATGCAGTTTTTGGCATTTGCGGGTACAGTTGCAATGTTTTTAGTTGGCGGCGGCATTTTAGTGCATGGCATTAAAGCTTTGCATCATATTCAAATAGCGGTAACCAATTATGGGCAAACAATTGTAGGTACTACCGGTGAAGTGCTAGCACCACTTATATTTGATGGCTTATTGGGTGTGATAGCTGGCTTAGTTGTTGTGCTTGGGCATTTAGCTTATTTAAAAATATTCAAAAAATAGCGCTAATTCACAGCTTACAATTATTGCCTGTTCAACAACCGTATTGTTAAATAAGCCCATACAGTTAAATGTGTATGGGCTGTATTAATTAAAAGCTAAATTGTGCTGCTAAGCGTACGCTCGCTCCTTCGCCTATGGTTACATTATTTAAGCCACCACCTGCTAGGTAGTTAGTATCAAATAAGTTTTCAATATTGAGGCGTAAGTTAACGTCGGTATTGTTTAAGTTTATTTTATACGTTGCACCCACATCTACGCGGGTATAGGCATCTTTAGTAACGGTATTGGCATTGTCGGCAAAGCGTTCGCCTTCGTAAAATGCACCTGCGTTTAATGCAATTACGTCGTTTAATTCGTAACGAGTCCATAGTGATGCAGACCATTTAGGGGCATCGGTAGGGCGCTTACCTTGCAATGTTGCGTCGCGCTCATAGTTGGCATCTAAATACATAGTTGATGCCATTACAAATAAGCGGTCAGTTGCTGCGCCTTGTGCTGCTAACTCAAAGCCTTTATGGCGCTGTTCGCCAGCTTGAGTGGTGATGCTTGTTATATTATCAATAGGGTTAACAAGATCTTCGCTCACTAAAGTGCCAGTTTTGCTAATATCAAATAATGCGCCACTGAGCATTAAGCGATCGTCAAACAGCTGCCATTTAATACCAATTTCTTTTTGCTCAGAGGTAATCGCATCGAGCTTCATACCATTATTAACATCGTTTGTATTTACTAACGTTTCGTTTTGCGGCTCAAAGCCCTCAGAGTAACTGCCGTAAATAGTGGCTGAGGCATTAGGGTGATATAGCACACCCACTTTAGGAACAAACGATTCATTATTACTATTTTCTTTACTTTGCTTATCGTAACGACCACCTAAAGATAGCTGCCATTCTGGTGATAACGAAATGAGATCTTGTATGTAAATACCGTAATAATCATAAGCAGATGAGCTAATAGTGTCATCGGTTTTATAGCTTATAGTTGGGCGAGATGGTTCGCTTTGCCCGGCGCTAAAGTCAAATGAGTCGGCATTAGTTTTTAATTGGCCGTAATAATAATCAAGCGAATTTGCGCCAATTAAAAATTGATGCTGAATACCAAAGGTTTCAAATTCACCAATAAAGTCAATAAAGGCGGTTTTAAACTGCCAATCATCAAAACGATCGTAAGGTTTTGAGGTGTAGCTATCACCCTCGATAAAGTTACTTGGTTTACGTGGCGATGACTCAAAGCGTTGACGCTCAAATGTTTGCTCGTTGTAACCAAGCTTTACTTGCCAGTTTTCGGTTAAAAATACTTCTAGGTCAACACCTAGGTTTTCTACCGTTATATCGGTAAACGCCCAAGACATATCGCGAATTGTTTTATCGTCGCCAATTACATTGGCATTACTATCAATCCAGGCACCCGTATCTAAACCGGCTTCGTCATCTGTGCGGTCGTAATGTACGCGTACTAAGGCGTTATCGCTAATATCGTAATCAACAATTAATGCACCTAAAAAACGATCGCGTTCACGGTTTTCACCATTTTGGTATTCACGCCAATAATCAACATCTTGCTTTACTAAAATACCACGAGCACGTAAATCTTCCGATTCAGTAAGTGCACCGCCCGCATCCAGCATAAAGCGGGTTGAGCCATGTTGATCAACATCGGCACTGGCTTTAAATAGTGTTTGCGACGTGGGTTTTTTAGTTACCATATTAACCAAGCCACCAGGACCCGATTGGCCATATAAAATACTAGATGGACCTTTAATAACTTCAACCTGTTGTAATATTTCGATAGGTTGTTGGTAGTGCGACCAGTGCTGATGGCCGTCACGTAAGTAACCTGTAGATGAACTCAGTTCAAACCCGCGTAAATTAAATACTTCACGGTTACGTTGCTTTGAACCTGGCGTTAAGCTGGCGTCATTAGTAAGTACTTCACCTAACGTAGTTGCGAGTTGTTCATTTACTATAGTGTCGGTAATAACGGTAACCGACTGTGCGGTATCAAGTAATGAAGCAGACGTTCTCATTGCGCCATTAGCATTGTCTACTTTATAGTCATTAAAATAACTTCCTTTTACTTCTATATGTTCTATATCTGTTGCGTTTGCATAAACACTCGCAGTAGTACTTGCTAGCAGTGCGATAAAAAGTGGGCTTAGTTTCATTAGTTGTTTCCGGGTTAATAGTATTAATGCTGAGTTAACCTTAATGAAAACTAGTATCATTTGCAATGCCTTTTGGTGTGTTTTTTTATAATGCTTAATGGTTGCCAATTAGGAATTCTGCTATTATTAGCAGCATATTGAGTGGGGCTTTCCCCCATGTTATTTTTTTTGCATTGGAATTTACTGTGACCACAACTGCTTTTTCATCTTTGGCTTTACCTTCTGGGTTAGTTGATAACTTATCAACACTCGGCTACACCCACATGACACCTGTTCAGGCGCAAAGTTTACCGCCAGTACTGGCTGGAAAAGACATTATTGCTCAAGCAAAAACGGGGTCAGGTAAAACTGCGGCGTTTAGCTTAGGCGTATTGGCTAAATTAAACGTAAAACGTTTTCGTATTCAATCTTTAGTATTGTGCCCAACACGCGAGTTGGCAGAGCAAGTAGCTGTAGAAATGCGCAAATTAGCGCGTGGCATTCATAATATTAAAATACTTACTTTATGTGGTGGTGTATCAATTGGCCCACAAATTGGCTCACTTGAACATGGCGCACATATTATTGTTGGTACACCGGGGCGAGTTGATGATCATATTCGTAAAGGTACTTTGCGTTTAGATGATGTAGAAACGCTCGTACTAGATGAAGCCGATCAAATGCTAGATATGGGTTTTCAAGATACCTTAGATGCAATTATTGAGCGCATTCCCACTAACCGCCAAACATTACTATTTAGCGCTACGTTTCCACGTGCAATAGAAGCTGTTGCAAAGCGTGTGCTTAGCAATCCAGTAATGGTTAAGGTAGAAGAAGAGCAAGCTAAAAGCACTATTAAGCAATACTTCTATAAAATGGATAACAATAAACAACGCTACCCAACACTTAAATTATTGCTGCTTAAATTTACCCCGCAAAGCTGCGTGGTGTTTTGTAATACTAAGGTAGAAACACAGCAATTGTGTGATGATTTAGTTGATGAAGGCTTTAGTGCGGTATCTTTGCATGGTGATTTAGAGCAGCGTGATCGTGAGCGTACGTTAATTCATTTTTCTAATAAAAGTGCATCAATACTAGTGGCAACCGATGTGGCCGCGCGTGGTTTAGACATTGACGATATGGATATGGTGATTAACTATCACTTAGCTCACGACACACAAACACATGTGCATCGTATTGGTCGTACCGGTAGAGCGGGTAAAAAGGGTATTGCATGCTCTATTTATGGTGAAGCAGAAGCGTTTAAAATTGCACAAATTGGTGATCATTATGAACGCGATGTGATCCCAGAGCCAATGCCATCGTTTAGCTTATTAGAAAAACCACCGTACAAACCAGAAATGGTAACCTTAATGCTTGATTCTGGTAAAAAGCAAAAAGTACGTGCAGGTGATATTTTAGGGGCACTTACCGGTAAAGACGGTATTGCAGGGCGTCAAGTTGGTAAAATAAACGTACTCGACAACGTTGCGTTTGTTGCCGTAGAGCGTAACTCTTCAAAGCCGGCACTGCGTAAATTAACCGAAGGTAATATTAAAGGCCGTAAAATACGCGCTCGTCGCCTTACGTGCTAATAATGTATTGAATAACTAATTCAATAATTACTAATCTATTGAGCAGCTTGCCCTAAGCTGCTCATATTCACACTTTAACTGTTTAAATTTTTCTGCATTACCAACTGCTTTATCAGGATGACACTGTAACGCCAGTTGCCGCCAACGTTTTTGTACTTCTTTTAGCGTGCTTTGCTGAGATAGTTGCCACTTTACTAATAGCTGTTTATGAGTGTCTGGATCTATTATTTGTGCAGATTTACTGTGCTTGGTAAAACGCTGCCAAAACTGGGTTAAAAGAGCATCGATTTCGGCGCTAGAGGTTTCAAAGTTTTGCCAATCAAGGTAGTAGTCTCGTAGCGGATCGGTACTTTTTACGAGGGTGTTACTGGCTGTGGTAATAAGTTGTATTTGTAAACCACCAATAAGGAGTTGCTGCTTAGGCATAATTTGCTGCTGTAGCTGATAAAGCGCGTTCATAATTAAAAAGTTACGTTTGAATAAATCACGATCAGGGGCAGCATCAAGCGTGCTAATCACTTTACGTTGTTGTAACTCTGCCGCTAAAGTATGCACCATCCATACTTTTTTTTGCAAAAGCAACTCAAAAATCTCATCTATCAGTGGGTTAAGCATTGTTTACAATCTAGTTATTAGTGTATCTTGGGTAAATTATCATAGTGGCTACAAAAGTTTCAAGGATGTAATTATGCAGGGTTGGTTACAACGCTTCTTTTTTGTTGGCTTTATGGCTGTATGCAGCATTTTTTCTACATTGAGTTTTTCTGTTACACCAGCAGACTTATTTGAACAATTTAAGTCGGCTAAAAGTTGGTCAGATAAACAAAGCTTTGCCTCTACACTGTTAACTAAAAAAAATTTACCGCACCAACAGCGTATTGCTATATATAGCGACTTAGCTGAGCTTGCCTTTAATGCCAACGACCTTCCTCACGCCTTAGAATATTATAAGTTATTAGAGCGCAATATTAGTTTTGAAGAATTGCCCGATCTGTATTTTAGAGCAATAAAAATGCAAGGTGTGGTGTTGTATTATCAAGGGTTTGTACAACAAGCAGTGGTTGATTATAGCCGTGCTTTAGGGTTAGCCATACGTTTAAAAGGCTCGTTAAAACAAGCCAATTTATTAAGTAATATAGGCTTGGCTTACTTTGATATGTATAACATGGAACTAGCTCTGGATTATTATCAGCAAGCAAAACTGATCTACGAAAAAGAGGGGAGTGCGCAAGACAAAGCCGATATTTTACACAATATTGCTGGGATATATATTCGCCTTTCTCGTTACGAATCAGCACTTGAAATGTATCGTGAGGTATTAAAGGTATTTCAACAACTTGGTGATGAAGATGGCGTAGCTCAAGTCTATGGCAATATGGGTGTAGCTTATACTGAGTCAAAACAGTATCAATTGGCGCTGCATTATAATCAGCTGGCACTACGTTACTATCAGAGCATAAATAATGCATTCCAACTCTCTACTAAGCACGCTAATTTAGCGAGTATTAATCTGCACTTAAATAAATTTGATGTGGCCTTGTATCATGCAAAGGCGGCGCAGCAATTCGCACTTGATGCAGGGAATAAATCATTGCTAGCGGCGGCATTGCATGTGCTCGCTACCGCGCAATTTGCTCAAGGCGATATTGAAAATGCAAAAACAACGTCAGAACGCTCAATTGCATTAGCAAAAGAATATAAAAATGGCATGCGTATTAAAGACGGCTTAGGTATTGAGGCTTTGATTTATTCAAGCTTAGGCGACTTTAAGCAAGCACTGCAATTGCATCAGCAGTATGTTGACTACCAACGCAGTATAAATACAGAAGAGGCTTCAAAGGCTGTTAGTATTTTTCAAACTCAATTTGAAGCAGATAAACTAAACCAAGAAATTAAACAGCTAAAACAACAACAACACTTACAACAACTGCAAATATCTAAACGTTTTCAATTAACTATTTTGCTTGGCATTGTGGCAATTCTTATTTTAATTACAGTTATTGCAATTTACCGTCGCAGAATAGAAAGTAATGCAAAATTACAATTAACAGAGCAAGTAGAGCAACGCACGTTAGAATTACAAAGTGTGGCGCAAGAGTTGCGCGAAGCAAACGATGTTAAAAGTCAGTTTTTAGCAAATATAAGCCATGAAATTCGCACCCCACTTACCGCTATTTTAAGCCAAACCGACGACTTAATTAATGGTTTGTATGAGCCTGAGCAGTTACAAGATGAGCTTAAAGTTATTCAGCGTCAAAGCGAGCATTTAAAAAGTTTAATAAATGATGTGCTCGACTTAAGTAAAATAGAAGCTAACAGATTGGAGCTGTCTATTTCTTGTTTTGATATTGTACAAGTGCTGAATGACATACATGGGATGTTTAGCGTACAAGCAAAAGCTAAAAACTTATCCTTGGTATTTGACAACCAACTTGGTAATGAACTGTATACCAGGCTTGATTTAACCCGCGTAAAGCAAATTTTAATAAACCTATGTGCTAATGCAATTAAATTTACTCACAGCGGCCAAGTTACGATTGTGGCCAATAATACCGAGCAAGGGCTGGTGTTCACGGTAAAAGATACCGGAATAGGTATGAATACAGCACAACTTAAGCTTATTTTTGAATGTTTTAGCCAAGCAGATAATAGTATTAGCCGTCGTTTTGGTGGTACTGGTTTGGGGCTTAGTTTGTCACAACAACTTGCTGCCATGATGGGGGGATATATTAGTGTGCAAAGCGAATTTAAAAAAGGCAGTCAATTCTCATTTTTTGTGCCGTGCGTACCAGTAGATAAAAGCGAATGTACAGTTACAGCTAAAGACAATATAAATAGTGACCATAAAGCGCTAAGCGCTAAAGTGGTACTTGCTGAGGATCATGACGATAATCGCAGATTAATAAGCCGTTATTTACGCGCCATGGGGCTTGACGTTATTGCAGTTGAAAATGGTGAGCAAGCTGTAGAGCAATGTTTAAAAGAGTATCCTGATTTTGTGCTATTGGACATTCAAATGCCTATTATGGATGGTATTACTGCTTTTGAGTTACTCAGGCAGTGCGGTTATGAGCTGCCAATATTTGCTTTAACCGCGAATGCAATGAGCCATGAGATCGAGCAGTATTTAGCACTTGGTTTTACTGATTACTTAGCTAAACCAATTGATAAAGAAAAGTTTTATAGCACTATAGCTGAGCATCTCGCATCAATAAAAAATGAGCATAACAGCACAAACGTAAAGATAGATATGAGTGACTTAGTGGCTAGTTTCAAACAAAGCTTATCAATAGAAAGTGAGCTAATTAGCCAGCACTTTAATAGTGGCGATTTTGTAGCGTTACAAAAAGATAGCCATCGTATTTTAGGGGCAGCACAAATGTTTAAGTTGTGCGACATTGCAGACGCTGCAAAAGCGTTAGATGATGCGTGTAAAAATCCAGAAGAAGTACAAAATATTGCAGTGTTAGTTGATAAACTACAAGCCTTATTTTTGCATTACAAAGAGCATGGTTAAAGCGGTACAGCGCTACTTTTTTGCAGGTAAATAAAAACGCCTAATAATTGATATTCAATTGTTAGGCGTTTTTTTATAAGCTTTAAAACTTATATGGAATTACTGGCGTTTCATCGAATCAAAAAACTCATCGTTGGTTTTGCTCATCGATAATTTATCAATTAAAAATTCCATCGCGTCAATTTCTGACATGTCATGAACAATTTTACGCAAAATCCACAGCTTTTGTAGCTCATCTGGTTTTGTGAGTAATTCTTCACGACGAGTGCCTGAACGGTTAAAGTCGATAGCTGGGAATACACGTCGTTCCGCAATTTTACGGTTAAGATGTAGTTCCATGTTACCAGTACCTTTAAACTCTTCGTAGATAACTTCATCCATTTTAGAACCGGTATCAATAAGCGCAGTAGCAATAATTGTTAAGCTGCCGCCTTCTTCAACATTACGTGCAGCACCAAAAAAACGTTTCGGTTTATGGAGTGCGTTTGCATCAACACCACCGGTAAGTACTTTACCAGATGATGGAATAACGGTGTTGTAAGCACGGGCTAAACGTGTGATTGAGTCAAGTAAGATAACAACATCTTTTTTATGCTCTACTAAACGTTTTGCTTTTTCGATAACCATTTCGGCTACTTGTACGTGGCGAGAAGCAGGTTCATCAAATGTTGATGCAATTACTTCGCCTTTTACAAGACGCTGCATTTCGGTTACTTCTTCCGGACGCTCATCAATTAGTAATACCATTAATGTTGCATCTGGGTGGTTGTGAGTAATCGATTGCGCAATATTTTGTAGTAGCATGGTTTTACCCGCTTTTGGCGGTGCTACTAATAAACCACGTTGACCACGACCAATAGGAGAGGCTAAATCAAGTACTCGGGCTGTAATATCTTCCTTACTACCGTTACCGCGTTCCATACGAAAACGTTCGTTTGCATGCAGTGGTGTTAGGTTTTCAAAAAGAATTTTAGTGCGAGAGTTTTCAGGTTTATCAAAGTTAACTTCATTTACTTTAAGTAAAGCAAAGTAACGCTCACCATCTTTAGGTGGACGAATAAGACCTGAGATTGAATCGCCAGTACGCATACTAAAACGGCGAATCTGGCTAGGTGAAACATAAATGTCATCTGGGCCAGCTAAGTAAGAGGCTTCTGATGATCTTAAAAAGCCAAAACCATCTTGCAAAATTTCTAATACACCGCCACCGAAGATATTCTCTCCGCCTTTGGCATGTGATTTTAAAATAGCAAAAATGATATCTTGCTTTCTCAAGCGGGCTACGTTTTCGAGCCCCATGGACTCAGCTAAGTCTACAAGCTCTTTTATAGATTTGTCTTTTAGTTCGCGTAAATGCATATTGGTGGGTTCTTTATTACAGTTGTCATACTCAAAATCGCTTTGTTTGATCGTTGAGTGAGGTTTGTTGAATATAACTAAGGATTAGTTGGCTTTATAAACTAGCAGCTCATTGACACAGCGTCCAGTGTTTATACAAAAAAATAATAAAAAAAGGGCATTAAGCCCTTTTTTATTATTTAAATTTAAAGATTGTTTTCTAAAAACTCGATTAATTGAGTTTTTGAAAGTGCGCCAACTTTAGTTGCAGCAACTTGGCCATCTTTAAAAAGAAGTAATGTAGGGATACCACGAATACCAAATTTAGGCGGTGTACCCGCATTTTGATCGATATTAAGTTTAGCTATGGTAACGCGACCATCAAATTCCTCAGCAACTTCACTAAGGATAGGGGCGATCATTTTACAAGGTCCGCACCACTCAGCCCAAAAGTCTACTAGTACAGGCTTGTCTGATTGTAATACGTCAGCTTCAAAGCTATCGTCAGTAATTTGGATTATTTTCTCGCTCATTGCGCTCTCCGGTTTAGTTAGGCGAAATATTTAGTGCGTATTTAAACACTCTTGTTTCTTATTGCAAGTTTAAACGTTATGCTTAAACGCTATGACTAAGACACATTTGACCGATAAAAAGTTTTCAGACTTTGCTATTGCACCGGAAGTGGTTGCCGGTTTAACCGAAAGTGGGTTTGAATATTGCACACCCATTCAAGCTAAATGCCTACCTTTTATTTGTGAGGGTCGCGATATCGCAGGCCAAGCACAAACAGGTACAGGCAAAACGTTGGCGTTTTTAACTGCCACGTGCCATCGGTTATTACAATCTAGCAAAGCCCCTAGTAAACATCCAAGAGCCCTGATCATGGCCCCTACAAGGGAGCTGGCGATTCAGATACACAAAGATGCAAAAATTTTAGCGCCGCACTGTAATCTTAACTTAGGTTTAGTATATGGTGGCGAAGATTACGAAAAACAACGTGCACAACTAGAAAAAGGCGTTGATATTTTAATTGGTACTACAGGTCGTTTAATTGATCTGTATAAGCAAGGCTGTTACACCCTTAATGAAATTGAGGTAGTCGTGCTTGACGAAGCAGATCGTATGTTTGATTTGGGCTTTATCAAAGATATTCGTTATATGTTCCACCGTATGCCAGATACATCAAAGCGTTTAAATTTATTATTCTCTGCAACGCTATCGTATCGTGTACAAGAACTTGCGTTTGAACATATGACCAATCCTGAGCACGTACAAATTGAGCCAGATGTAAAAACCGGTAAACGCATTCAAGAAGAGCTATTTCATCCTTCACAAGAAGATAAAATTAAGCTGCTGCTGACGTTAATTGAAGAAGAGTGGCCTGAAAAAGCCATTATCTTTGCTAACACTAAGCATAGTTGTGAAACCGTATATGCCTGGTTAAAGGCCGATGGACATCGGGTTGGCATGCTTACTGGTGACGTAAATCAGAAAAAACGTCAATCAATTTTAGCTGAGTTTAGTAAAGGCGACTTAGACTTTTTAGTGGCGACAGATGTTGCAGCACGTGGTCTACATATTCCTGAAGTAAGCCATGTATTTAATTTTGATTTACCAGATGATTGCGAAGATTACGTACACCGTATTGGCCGTACAGCTCGCGCTGGCGCGTCTGGTCACGCTATTAGTTTCGCATGTGAACAGTATGCTTATAACTTGCATGAAATTGAAGAGTATATAGATCACAGTATTCCATTATCACATTACGATAAAACAGCATTACTGGATGATTTAACTAAACCTACTATTCATAGAAAGCGTAACTTTTCTACAGGTCCACGTAATCGCAGTAACAACAGCGGACGTCGCCCAAATAATAGTTATCAAAAAGGACGGTCATAAACGACCGTTAGTTTAACTGTAATAGTAATTAGAGGTTTTTGAACGGTGGGGCAACTTAAACCGCAAAAAAATGTATATGCAGTTATTGATTTAGGTTCAAATAGCTTTCATATGCTTATTGCTAAATCAATAGCTGGCGGCCTACAAACCATAGGTCGTGTTAAACGCAAAGTAAGGTTAGCTGCAGGGCTTGATATAGACAATGTATTAAGCTCAGAAGCAATGCATAGAGGATGGGAGTGCCTAGCGTTATTTGCTGAGCGCTTACAAGACATCCCCAAACAAAACATCACTATAGTTGCCACCGCCACATTACGTTTAGCTAGTAATGCTGATGTATTTAAAGCGCAAGCAGAAAAAATCCTCGGTCATAAAGTTAATGTCATTAGCGGCGAATTAGAAGCGCGCACTATATATAAAGGCGTTGCTCATACCTCATCTTGTACCGGTAGTCAGCTTGTTATCGATATTGGTGGTGCTAGCACTGAAGTGATTATTGGTAAGAACTTTGATGCATTACTCTATAAAAGCCTGAACATCGGGTGTGTTACCTACCTAGAGCGCTATTTTAAAGATTGCAAATTAAGCAATACAAACTTTAACACCGCAATAAAAGCCGCACGCACTGTCATTGATGAAATTGCATCAGAGTATAAAGTTAAAGGCTGGCAAGTAGCCTCAGGTGCTTCGGGTACAGTGCAAGCAATTCAAGAAATCATGATAGCGCAAAATCTAGATGAGCTATTAACCCTTGAAAAACTCTACACTATCAAAAAGCAATCAATCGCTTATAAAACGATTACCGCATTAGACCTACCAGGGCTAAGTGAAGACCGCCGTTTAGTGTTTGTATCAGGGCTTGCCATCTTAATTGCATTATTTGAATCGCTCGAGATAGAAAAAATGGGATTAGCAGGTGGAGCACTGCGTGAAGGTGTTTTATATAGCATGCTACCAGAGCTGCATAATAGCGATATTCGTAAGCGTACAGTCGACGGCTTTATCGATCGTTACCATGTTGATCAAAAGCAAGCTAGTCGCGTCGCCAGTCTCGTATTAAACTTAGCTTCAGAAGTAAATGAAAGCTGGCCAATAAAAGCACTTAACGGGTTGCCTTTATTAACGGCAGTTGCACAGCTACATGAAATTGGTTTATTGATAGAGTATAAGCAGTATCACAAACACAGTGCTTATATTTTAAAAAACACTGAGATGCCAGGTTTTTCGCAGTCAGAGCATAAAGTCATTGTTGCGGTAACTAAAGGGCATCGCTCTGATCTGCAAAAAGGGTATTTCGATTCGCTTGGTGCAAATAGTGTACTTGCGCAGTATTTAGTAAGACTAATACGTATAGCCGTCATTTTATGTATGCGTCGCCAAGATGATGTACTCCCTGAGTTTGCGATAACTGTTAAAGACGATGTCTTAAATCTGCAGTTTGAAAATGACTGGTTGAAAAACCATCCATTAATGGCAAGCGAGCTGCAACAAGAATCTAAGCAGCAAGCGAAACTTGGCTGGAAGCTCATAGTAAATTAACTAAATAGGCCCACAAGGGCCTTTTTAGTGTTTAAAATAACCACTTGGTTTAAATATCAAGCGAACAGCACTTTATTTTAAGTTTTCTTTAAAAAACGCTTGCGTAAAACTGGCTGCGCCCTATAATGCGACCCCACTGAGACGGCAGACAGCAACGCTTAGCGAGGCAAGAGTCAATCAGTGAGTCGAGTAAAACTTAAAGTTAGATTTTTATAAAGTTTACATTTAAGTGTTGACAAAAAAATAGGAAAGCGTAACATGCGCAGCCCTAGCGAGATAAAGTTTTACTTTATTGTCGCAACGTTCTTTAACAATATAAAGCAATCATCTGTGTGGGCACTCGTACAGATTGAGTTCTAACAGCCAAACTTAGTTCGCTAAGTAAGGCAAACAAATTAGAGTCTCAATTGAAACTGAGTGACCATATGTTATTAAAAGATTCAGCCTTGAGCTGTTTTGATTTTACTTTTTTTAAAAGTGAAAATAATAACGCACAGTCAATTCGTTTTTGGCAACAAAAACAAAAAATTCAGAATTCATTGAGCTGTCGAAAGACATAAAACTTTTTAATTGAAGAGTTTGATCATGGCTCAGATTGAACGCTGGCGGCAGGCCTAACACATGCAAGTCGAGCGGTAACAGAGAGGTGCTTGCACCTTTGCTGACGAGCGGCGGACGGGTGAGTAATGCTTGGGAACATGCCTTGAGGTGGGGGACAACAGTTGGAAACGACTGCTAATACCGCATAATGTCTACGGACCAAAGGGGGCTTCGGCTCTCGCCTTTAGATTGGCCCAAGTGGGATTAGCTAGTTGGTGAGGTAATGGCTCACCAAGGCGACGATCCCTAGCTGGTTTGAGAGGATGATCAGCCACACTGGGACTGAGACACGGCCCAGACTCCTACGGGAGGCAGCAGTGGGGAATATTGCACAATGGGCGCAAGCCTGATGCAGCCATGCCGCGTGTGTGAAGAAGGCCTTCGGGTTGTAAAGCACTTTCAGTCAGGAGGAAAGGTTGGCGGTTAATACCCGTTAGCTGTGACGTTACTGACAGAAGAAGCACCGGCTAACTCCGTGCCAGCAGCCGCGGTAATACGGAGGGTGCGAGCGTTAATCGGAATTACTGGGCGTAAAGCGTACGCAGGCGGTTTGTTAAGCGAGATGTGAAAGCCCCGGGCTCAACCTGGGAACTGCATTTCGAACTGGCAAACTAGAGTGTGATAGAGGGTGGTAGAATTTCAGGTGTAGCGGTGAAATGCGTAGAGATCTGAAGGAATACCGATGGCGAAGGCAGCCACCTGGGTCAACACTGACGCTCATGTACGAAAGCGTGGGGAGCAAACGGGATTAGATACCCCGGTAGTCCACGCCGTAAACGATGTCTACTAGAAGCTCGGAGCCTCGGTTCTGTTTTTCAAAGCTAACGCATTAAGTAGACCGCCTGGGGAGTACGGCCGCAAGGTTAAAACTCAAATGAATTGACGGGGGCCCGCACAAGCGGTGGAGCATGTGGTTTAATTCGATGCAACGCGAAGAACCTTACCTACACTTGACATACAGAGAACTTACCAGAGATGGTTTGGTGCCTTCGGGAACTCTGATACAGGTGCTGCATGGCTGTCGTCAGCTCGTGTTGTGAGATGTTGGGTTAAGTCCCGCAACGAGCGCAACCCCTATCCTTAGTTGCTAGCAGGTAATGCTGAGAACTCTAAGGAGACTGCCGGTGATAAACCGGAGGAAGGTGGGGACGACGTCAAGTCATCATGGCCCTTACGTGTAGGGCTACACACGTGCTACAATGGCGCATACAGAGTGCTGCGAACCTGCGAAGGTAAGCGAATCACTTAAAGTGCGTCGTAGTCCGGATTGGAGTCTGCAACTCGACTCCATGAAGTCGGAATCGCTAGTAATCGCGTATCAGAATGACGCGGTGAATACGTTCCCGGGCCTTGTACACACCGCCCGTCACACCATGGGAGTGGGTTGCTCCAGAAGTAGATAGTCTAACCCTCGGGAGGACGTTTACCACGGAGTGATTCATGACTGGGGTGAAGTCGTAACAAGGTAGCCCTAGGGGAACCTGGGGCTGGATCACCTCCTTATACGATTTAGAACTTATTTGTTCGTAGTGTCCACACAGATGATTGTTAATTAGTGCTTGTCCTTCGGGATAACTAATTAATATGCTCTTTAAAAATTTGGAAAAGCTGATAATAAAATTCTGATAGATACATTGTATTTATCAAGAGTTTTCAAAAGTAAAAAAAAGAATGGTAGCAGTACCATTCAGTGCCATTTAGTTAACTCTTATGAGTTGATTGATTGGTATCTACTTTAGTATTCAATATTGACTTCTGGCGAAGTTAAACTGTCACACAACAAAGACCCGTTTGGGTTGTATGGTTAAGTGACTAAGCGTACACGGTGGATGCCTTGGCAGTTGGAGGCGATGAAGGACGTATTAACTTGCGATAAGCCTAGTCAAGCTAGTAAAAAGCACTTGAGACTAGGATTTCCGAATGGGGAAACCCACCTGCTTGCAGGTATCGTTAACTGAATACATAGGTTAACGAGGCGAACGCGGAGAACTGAAACATCTAAGTACCCGTAGGAAAAGAAATCAACCGAGATTCCGAAAGTAGCGGCGAGCGAAATCGGAACAGCCCTTAAGCTTATTATGTGTTAATGGAAGGCTGCTGGAAAGCGCCACGATACAGGGTGATAGTCCCGTACATGAAAAGACATTTTAAGTGAAATCGAGTAGGTCGGAGCACGTGAAACTTTGACTGAATATAGGTGGACCATCATCTAAGGCTAAATACTCCCAACTGACCGATAGTGAACCAGTACCGTGAGGGAAAGGCGAAAAGAACCCCTGTGAGGGGAGTGAAATAGAACCTGAAACCGTGTACGTACAAGCAGTAGGAGCCCACTTGTTGGGTGACTGCGTACCTTTTGTATAATGGGTCAGCGACTTATATTTTGTAGCGAGGTTAACCGATTAGGGTAGCCGTAGGGAAACCGAGTCTTAACTGGGCGAATAGTTGCAAGGTATAGACCCGAAACCCGGTGATCTAGCCATGAGCAGGTTGAAGGTTGAGTAACATCAACTGGAGGACCGAACCCACTAACGTTGAAAAGTTAGGGGATGACTTGTGGTTAGGAGTGAAAGGCTAATCAAACCGGGAGATAGCTGGTTCTCCCCGAAATCTATTTAGGTAGAGCCTCGGACGAATACTTACGGGGGTAGAGCACTGTTAAGGCTAGGGGGTCATCCCGACTTACCAACCCTTTGCAAACTCCGAATACCGTAAAGTAATATCCGGGAGACACACGGCGGGTGCTAACGTCCGTCGTGAAGAGGGAAACAACCCAGACCGCCAGCTAAGGTCCCAAAGTCATAGTTAAGTGGGAAACGATGTGGAAAGGCCCAGACAGCCAGGAGGTTGGCTTAGAAGCAGCCATCCTTTAAAGAAAGCGTAATAGCTCACTGGTCGAGTCGGTCTGCGCGGAAGATGTAACGGGGCTAAACTATGCACCGAAGCTGCGGATTCATCTTAGGATGAGTGGTAGGGGAGCGTTCTGTAAGCCGTTGAAGGTGTGCCGGGAGGCATGCTGGAGGTATCAGAAGTGCGAATGCTGACATGAGTAACGATAATGGGAGTGAAAAACTCCCACGCCGGAAGACCAAGGGTTCCTATCCCATGTTAATCAGGGTAGGGTAAGTCGACCCCTAAGGCGAGGCCGAAAGGCGTAGTCGATGGGAAACAGATTAATATTTCTGTACTCGATATAATTGCGATGGGGGGACGGAGCAGGCTAAGCAAGCATGGCGTTGGTAGTCCATGTGAAAGTGAGTAGGGCGTTTGTTTAGGTAAATCCGGACGAACATTAAACCTGAGACACGAGACGAGTCACTAAGGTGATGAAGTTGCTGATGCCATACTTCCAGGAAAAGCCTCTAAGCTTCAGATTATATGGAATCGTACCCCAAACCGACACAGGTGGTCAGGTAGAGAATACTAAGGCGCTTGAGAGAACTCGGGTGAAGGAACTAGGCAAAATCGTACCGTAACTTCGGGAGAAGGTACGCTCCTATCTGTGATGAGACTTGCTCTCTAAGCGGACGGGAGCCGCAGTGACCAGGTGGCTGGGACTGTTTATTAAAAACACAGCACTGTGCAAAATCGCAAGATGACGTATACGGTGTGACACCTGCCCGGTGCCGGAAGGTTAATTGATGGGGTTATCCTTAGGGAGAAGCTCTTGATCGAAGCCCCGGTAAACGGCGGCCGTAACTATAACGGTCCTAAGGTAGCGAAATTCCTTGTCGGGTAAGTTCCGACCTGCACGAATGGTGTAACCATGGCCACGCTGTCTCCACCCGAGACTCAGTGAAATTGAAATCGCAGTGAAGATGCTGTGTACCCGCGGCTAGACGGAAAGACCCCGTGAACCTTTACTACAGCTTGGCACTGAACATTGAACCTACATGTGTAGGATAGGTGGGAGACTTTGAAGATGAGACGCTAGTTTTGTTGGAGTCAACCTTGAAATACCACCCTTGTAGTTTTGATGTTCTAACGTTGGCCCCTGAATCGGGGTTACGGACAGTGCCTGGTGGGTAGTTTGACTGGGGCGGTCTCCTCCTAAAGAGTAACGGAGGAGCACGAAGGTTGGCTAAGTACGGTCGGACATCGTACGGTTAGTGTAATGGTAGAAGCCAGCTTAACTGCGAGACAGACACGTCGAGCAGGTACGAAAGTAGGTCATAGTGATCCGGTGGTTCTGAATGGAAGGGCCATCGCTCAACGGATAAAAGGTACTCCGGGGATAACAGGCTGATACCGCCCAAGAGTTCATATCGACGGCGGTGTTTGGCACCTCGATGTCGGCTCATCACATCCTGGGGCTGAAGTCGGTCCCAAGGGTATGGCTGTTCGCCATTTAAAGTGGTACGCGAGCTGGGTTTAGAACGTCGTGAGACAGTTCGGTCCCTATCTGCCGTGGGCGTTTGAGAATTGAGAGGGGTTGCTCCTAGTACGAGAGGACCGGAGTGAACGAACCGCTGGTGTTCGGGTTGTCATGCCAATGGCATTGCCCGGTAGCTACGTTCGGAACTGATAAGCGCTGAAAGCATCTAAGCGCGAAGCAGGCCTCGAGATGATTTCTCACTAGAGCTATAAGCTCTCTGAAGGGCCGTTGGAGACTACAACGTTGATAGGCAAGATGTGGAAGTGCTGTGAGGCATTAAGCTAACTTGTACTAATTACCCGTGAGGCTTAACCATACAACGCCAAACGCGTTTTATGTGACAGTTCAAGCAAGAAGTTAATATTGCTAAAGTAGATATTACTGACAGAAAACTTAAAAAATATTATCAGATATTTTCCAAATTCAGTTAATTTGTAGTAATACGAATTAACGCCCTAATTTGCTTGGTAACAATAGCGTTTTGGACCCACCTGACCCCATGCCGAACTCAGTAGTGAAACGAAACAGCGCCGATGATAGTGTAGCATTTGCTATGTGAAAGTAGGACATTGCCAGGCTCCAAATTGTAGAAAGCCCGAATCTAACGATTCGGGCTTTTTTACGTCTGCGGAAAAGTGAAAGGCTAAAAGCCTTATGAAGAAAGTTGCTTTGCGAGTATATGTGTTGTGTTTTTAAACTGTTGTTCTAATTGTTTTTTGCCGCTGAGATTTAAATTTTTAATAAGTTGTTCATCGGTATGATGTTGTAAAACTGTTTGAATTAAAAGTTGCTGTTGATTGCTTGTTAACTTAGTCATTGCAGCAGGGCTTTGGCTAATTAAACGCCAGAGAGTGGGTGAAATAGTAAAGCGGTTACTGCTGAGTTGCTGTGTAAATAACCTTAACGTATCAGAAGCTATTACCTCATCATTAAATGAGCGCAGTAATGTGCTAACCAATTGCCATTCTAATGACTTAAAGTGGCTTAATAGGCCATAAAACAGCTCGTATTGAAACTGCTTAATCAGTGACTGTAAACTTTGCTGTGGTGCATTAAGTGATTTAACAACGAGTGTTGCGTGCTCAGCAGTGCTTTTGTCGCGCTGGTAACCTAATTTAACAGCATTAAAGCCTAGGTTTTGCCAAAAATTTAGCAATTGTGCAGTGGCACCAAAACTAGCACCAAACCAAGTACATTGTTCTTTTACTTGTGACTCGCTATAGCCCAGTAATGCTTTTCCTAGGCCACAATTATGTGAGCTTGGATCAATTGCAATACGCACAACTCGCGCACTTAAATGAGTTAAGAAATCACTGCTAAAGCTCAGTTGTGCAAGTGTTTGCGCCATTAAATGCCCTTGTGGGCGGCGCTCACCACTTATAACTTGCTCGGTAAGTTCAGGGCTTAAACCGCCTTCTATCGCGATTAAACATACACCTACTAATTGCTTGTTTATTTTGCTTATAAATATGCGTTGCGATGGTGAATCTAACAACTGGCGTAAATCATTCACACTACTTTGATAATGAGCAAGTGCTAGTAAAGCAATGACTTGGCACAGTAGTGCTTCATCATTTATGAGTTGTTGTTGAGTTACTTCACTATGCTTAGGAATCTGCGACTTATTGCTATTAGTTTCTTGATACTGTGCATCAAGTGCTAATAAACTGCGAATATGCTGCTCAAGAGGGTCGTGCTTAGCAAAGCGTAATGGCTCATCAAGAGTAATTACTTTAGAGGCTTTATACTGGTTTTTAATATATTGGCTAAAGCGAATTGTATAGCCTCTACCATTGCCTTCATAACCCACTAAGGTGCTTGCAAATACAATGCGAGGATAATGCGCTAACATACTTAATAACATAGGCACTGGAATAGCAGCAGCTTCATCTACTAAGAGTACATCACACTTGGGGAGCTCATTTAACAGAGCGTCTGGTGCAATATATTGCATGTTAGCAAGCTGTTTTTGTAATGGATCGTAATTAACATTTAGCTGTGCAGCTAAGTGTTTAAAGCTGCTGTGTGTTGCTCTAAATTGAGTAGCGCAAATAATTACATTTTTATCAGCTAATTCTGCGGCTGCTAAGCCTAATGCGGCTGACTTTCCTCGGCCCCTATCTGCATTGATCAGTAGTGGCCTATTGGCGCGTCCATGAGCTAATTTTACTATTTGTGCTACGCAGTTTTTCTGCGGTTCAAAATCAATACTAGTGTGCAGTGCGTAGTTATAATTATTATTGATGCAGCCAAATTCTTCACTGTAATGCAAGGCCGGTAAGCTTTTAATAATAGAGCTGAAACGCTGATTGAATAAACTATATTGATTGCTGTGGCCATGAGACTGGACACTTTTTAATGCGGGATCTTGCCAGTTATTTAGGTTACCCAGCTCAGGAAGTAATACAAACAATACTCCACCAGCTCTAACGGTACCTGCAATTGCGGCCAACTTATCGGGGTATAAGCCACTAAAGCCATCGTAAATGGCGTGGGTAAATTCTTGTCCTAATATTTGGTGAATGTGTGCAGGCCATTGAGCATTTTTAAGTGCACAATGTTTAGATAGAGTAAGTGTATTGGTATTTTGTACTAGTGAGTTTGTCAGCTCATAGCACCAATTGTCATTGCCAGTAACAAGCACTAGCTGGCGGTGATGCGCGCCAGCTAATTGTTGCTCTAGTTGTATGAGCTGCTTTTTATATAGCTTGTAGTCTTGCATATGCCGTTACTAACCACTTACTACCTAAATCATCAAAGTTGACTTGTACGCGAGATTGCGCACCCGCACCTTCGTAATTAAGTACTGTACCAATACCAAATTTAGCATGCAGTACACGTTGCCCCAAGTTAAAGCCGCTATCTTCAAATGCAGCGTGACTAACTGATGCGCTAAAACGCCCTGCAGCGGGTGGTCGAGATACTTGGGTTTTAATACGAATTTCTTCAACACAGTCCTCAGGAATTTCCCGTAAAAAGCGCGATGGTGTATGGTATTTTTCTTGTCCGTATAAACGACGGCTTTCGGCATGGCTAATATATAGTTTATCCATAGCTCGGGTCATACCTACATAACAAAGGCGGCGTTCTTCTTCTAAACGGCCAGACTCTTCATTACTTTGTTGAGAAGGGAACATACCTTCTTCTACGCCAACCATAAACACTAACGGAAATTCTAAACCTTTAGCTGAGTGCAGTGTCATCATCTGTACAGCGTCTTCGTGCTCTTCTGCTTGTCCTTCACCAGATTCAAGCGAGGTATGCGCTAAAAAGCCTTGTAGAGGAGAGCTATATTCTTCTTCCTCAGGCAATTCGTACTGATCGCAAGCGCTAATAAGCTCTTCTAAGTTTTCTACTCGGGCACGGCCTTTTTCACCTTTTTCGGCTTGGTACATTGCCATTAGCCCAGAGGTTTGAATAACGTACTTAGCTTGCTCATGTAGCGTTAAATCGCTAATTTTATCTTCAATATGCTCTACTAGTTCGACAAATTTACTTACTGCACCAGAGGCGCGGCCAGATAAATGTTGTTGCTCTACAATTGCTTTTGCTGCATACCAAAGTGGTAACGATTCGGCGCGTGCACAGTCGCGTATATGGCTTAGCGTTTTATCGCCAATACCACGAGCTGGAGTATTAATTACTCGCTCAAATGCAGCATCGTCTTGACGGTTACCTATTATGCGTAAGTACGACAGGGCGTCTTTAATTTCTTGGCGTTCGAAGAATCGCATGCCGCCATAAATACGATACTTTAGGCCTTCTTGTAGCATGGCTTCTTCGAGTACACGTGATTGCGCATTACTTCTATATAAAATAGCCGCATCTTGCAGCGCATTGCCGGCATTTAACCAACTACGCAGTTTACTGCTTACAAAACGCGCTTCGTCTAGCTCGTTAAATGCGGCGTAAATAGAAATAGGTTCGCCCTCGTTACCGTCGGTCCATAAGCTTTTACCCATACGCTCTGAGTTATTTTGGATCAGGGCATTTGAGGCTTTTAATATAGTGGCGGTAGAGCGGTAGTTTTGCTCAAGGCGAATGGTCTCTGCGCTAAAGTCAGTTAAAAAACGTTTAATATTTTCTATTTTTGCACCGCGCCAACCATAAATACTTTGATCGTCATCGCCAACAATCATAATACTATTGGAGTCGCCAGCAAGTAGTTTTAACCATGCGTATTGTATGGTGTTGGTGTCTTGAAACTCGTCTACTAACATGTGTGCAAAGCGCTGTTGATAATGGCGCAGTAGTGTAGGGTTGTTTTTGAGTACTTCGTAGCTGCGCAGTAGTATTTCGGCAAAATCGACTAAGCCTGCTCTGTCGCATGCTTCTTGATACGCCGCGTACACGCGCAGCATCATTTGCTCGTTAATATCGTAGGCTTGAATATCTTTAGGGCGAAGTGCTTCATCTTTTTTAGCGCTTATGTACCAACCAAACTGTTTAGCGGGCCATTTTTTATCATCAATATTCATCGATTTTAATAAGCGTTTGATCATACGTAGCTGATCGTCTGAGTCTAAAATTTGAAATGCTTCGGGTAATTTTGCTTCACGGTGGTGCGCGCGTAAAATACGGTGCGATAAACCATGGAAAGTACCAATCCACATACCACCAACCGGCGCTTTTAGCGTCTCCTCAACGCGAGTACGCATTTCTTTAGCTGCTTTATTAGTAAAGGTAACCGCAAAAATACTATACGCTGAGGCTTGCTCAACTTGCATTAGCCAAGCAATACGATGAACCAACACTCGTGTTTTACCAGACCCAGCACCTGCTAATACCAGCATGTTTTGTAGTGGGGCTGCAACGGCATCGCGTTGTTTGTCGTTTAAGCCATCGAGTAATTGTGAAACGTCCATCGTTACGCCTTTTTAATCAATAATGCGGGCAGTATAGCAGGTGTTTTTGTTAGGCTAAATAAAATACTGTTTTTATACACAGCTATTCATAAAATTATGTTCTAAACTAGTAGCTTGATAGCAAATCAAAAACGAAAAAGGTTAAAAAGATATAATAAAAATTGCTAATTTGACCTCAATTTAGCAAAAATCACCACAGCGTTAAACTGATAAAAATACAACTATATGATTTGTAACATTTATTAAATTGGCATAGAGTGTGTAAGTAATTCTATAGCTAAAATATAAAATTAAATAAACTACAGAGGTTAGTATGTCAGGACAAGGTTCAGGCGGTAACGTAATCGCAGCATTATGTAATATATTTTTCCCGGGTTTAGGGCAGTTAGTGCAAGGGCGTATTCTTGCCGCGCTTATATTCGCTATATTATTTTTTGGTGGTGCGGCATTATGGTTTTTAATTGTGCCAGGAATAATTGCCGCTATTGTATATGTTTGGGCAATTATTGATGCAGCACGTTATAGATCGTGACGTAATTAATATTAAAGCTTTATAAAATAGCGCCTTTTGGCGCTATTTTGCTTTTTAGCGTCTGCTGCTATTTACGTATATAATTGCGCAACTAACGATTTAAAAGCGATACGTATGGAATATCAATTTATTCGCGATCCAATTAGCGGATTACGCATTAAAATAAGTAGCGAGCATGCCATAATTGGCCGCTGGTTAAACGAAGAAATAGGCAAAGATAAAATAGCTATGGTGCAAGCGCTTATTGCATCGGTGAGTTCAAGCTTTGAGCCTTTAACACTAAAAGGCCAAGAAATAGATTTAATTTTAACGAAAGACGAAGCCCTATTTGAAGCCCATGCTCTGCACCAAGACAGTGAAGATCTTATGGCTTACCAAGACGACGATTTAGCGCTTGAAGAAAATGGCCTAAGCAGTGGTTGTGGTTTTGAAGATTTTATAGACCTAATAAACTCATGGCATGAGTTTACGACTTCAAGATAAACATAACTAGAAAATATACAGCAATGCACAACAAGCATTTTATCTGTATTATTACACCAATGAAAATTTAGCTAATCAAAAATGACAGGAATTGATATGTCTGCCAATTTAAACAAACTAGTAGTGATGCTAGAAATGCAAAATGCCATGAATACCAAAGTACATGACCAATGGTTTAGCCAAGGGTTTGATTGGTACAGAGCCATTTGGGTTGAGTGTGCAGAAATGCTCGATCATTACGGTTGGAAATGGTGGAAAAAACAAACGCCTGATACCGAACAAGTTATTTTAGAGTTAGTGGATATTTTTCATTTTGGCTTATCACTCAGAATTGACGGTATCACCAGCTACGAAAAAATAGCTAAACAGCTTGAGCAAGAATTAAGCACTGCCTATCAAGCCGATGATTTTAAGCAAACACTGGAAGTGTTGGCGGCATCTGCTGTTGCAGATAAAACCTTTAATGCGGCTGCTTTTGCAGGTTGTATGGCGCAAATAGGTATGAATATTGACGATTTATACCGAGGTTATGTGGGTAAAAACACCTTAAACTTCTTCCGTCAAGATCATGGCTATAAAGATGGCAGTTACATAAAAGTGTGGGGCGGCCAAGAAGATAACGAGCATTTAGTAGAGGTTGTTAAAAGCCTTGATACCGAACATGCAGATTTTGCAAAGTTAGTGTACGAAGGCTTAGAGGCACGATACCCAACAAAATAGTTTGCGCTAAAATAATTAAATTAGCTTGCGATAGTCGGTAACATTTAAGTAATCGGCTATATCGTTATGTGGTTGTTGGCTGTCTGGGTTTGCAACCGCAAGCAAGTGTTCAATACCGTATTGGCGTGCAGCGTTGAGTACAGGAACACTATCATCAACAAAAAGCGTACGGCTTTTGTTAAATCCTAAGTCACTTTGCACCTGTTGCCATAAGCTTTGTTGCTCTTTACTTACCCCATATTCATGAGTTGATACGACACCATCTAAGTAGTTATCAATTGCAGTTTGCTCAAATTTAAGCATTACACACTCAGGGTGGGCGTTAGTAAGTAAAATTAACTCTTTACCTGCTTTTTTAAGTTCAGTTAAAAAGTACGGCACATCGTCGCGCACTTTTATTAAGTGCTTAGACTGTCGCTTTAGTTCCATAATAGGTAGGTTTAACTGTTGCTCCCAATAATCTGAGCAGTACCATTGTATTTTTCCGCTAACGGCTTGGTAGCGTTTTAAAATATCAGCTTGCGCTGCTTCAAAGCTAATATTTTTTGCTAATGCGTGCTGTTGTGGAATAACGTTAAGCCAAAAATGGCTATCGTAATGTAAATCGAGTAATGTTCCATCCATATCGAGTAAAACTGTATCGATTTTTGACCAATTTAGCATGGGCTTTTCCCTGTGAAAAGTTTATGATTAAGCACAACTGCCATGATAGCAAATTAACGCCAATGACACAGAAAAAGCACCCAATACCACCGCAAATCCTCAGTAATAAAGTTGTAGCTAAAAGTCGCTTATTTACCGTGGAATCTTTAGAACTTAAATTCTCTAATAACGAAGAACGTCAATATGAGCGAATTCGTGGCGGCGGGCGAGGTGCAGTAATGATTGTGCCGTTAACTAAAGATAACGAATTACTACTGGTGCGAGAATATTGCGCTGGCACTAACGACTATCAACTGGGTTTTCCTAAAGGGTTAATTGATCCAGGTGAAACACCAGAGCAAGCCGCTAATCGCGAACTTAAAGAAGAAGTTGGTTTTGGTGCAGATTACCTAAAACGATTAAAAGCGGTATCTATAGCGCCGAGTCATTTTAATACCACCATGCACATTATGGTCGCTAAACAATTGTATTCACAAACATTGCCCGGTGATGAGCCAGAGCCACTGGTTGTTGTTAAGTGGCCATTAACCGATTGGCAGTCATTATTAACACAAGACGATTTTACCGAAGCACGCAGTGTAGCTGCTTTATTATTATTAGATCAGTATTTAGCATCAGGAGTCATTGATGAATAAATTACTAGAGCCTTGTATATTATTGGCTGAGCGTGCTGGTGATGCCATTATGGCTATTTATAAACATGGCGATATTGGCAAAGAGCAAAAGCTAGACAACACACCTGTTACTAAAGCTGATCTTGCTGCTAATGACGTGCTTGTGGCTGGTTTAGAGGCGTTAGCACCCAATATTCCTATTATGTCAGAAGAAACACCAATCCCAGCATTAGCCGACAGGCAGCATTGGCAACGTTATTGGTTGCTTGATCCTATGGATGGTACCGGAGAATTTATTTTAGAAAGTGGCGACTTTGCGGTAAATATAGCACTCATTGAAAATAACCAACCTGTGCTGGGAGTTATTCATTGGCCAACAAAAGGGGTAACCTATTTTGCGAGCGCCGATAATGGGGCATTTAAGCGTAAAAATGGTAGCGACAAGCAAATATTTGTAGCCTCACCCGATAACTTAACGGTTGCTGTGAGCCGCCGTCAAAAAATTGAAGCAGTGAGCCAATACCTTAACGCCCAATTTACTACTGTTGCTTTAGGGTCATGCTCTTTAAAAGCATGTATTGTTGCAGAGGGAAAGGCCGACTGTTTTTTAAGAATAGGCCCCACTGGTGAGTGGGATACGGGCGCATCACAAATTATAGTTGAGCAAGCTGGCGGCAGTATTACCGATGCAGAGTTTAACCCACTAACTTATAATCAGCGTGAAAGTACTGAAAACCCAGACTTCATTGTAATGGGACACCCTGATTGGGAGTGGCAAAAAATGATTAATCCACACTAAAGGGAATACTTACAACATCAGCTGCTTGCTTTTTGTTCACTTGAACAATAATAATAACTAAAGCCTTGCATTATATGTTTATTCCTATATAGTAGCGCTCTCTTCAAGGCAGGCTCGTAAATATTACGGATTTGTTTTAAAGAAATTACAGGCGCGGGATGGAGCAGTCTGGTAGCTCGTCGGGCTCATAACCCGAAGGTCGTCGGTTCAAATCCGGCTCCCGCAACCAATTTCCTTTAGGGGATGAGGTTACTGTAAACTCTAGCTTAAGAGTTAAAATAAAGTAGTCGATAGACTTAAAATATACAGGCGCGGGATGGAGCAGTCTGGTAGCTCGTCGGGCTCATAACCCGAAGGTCGTCGGTTCAAATCCGGCTCCCGCAACCAATTTTTAATTGGAAGCCAAGTTGTAATGTAAGCAACTTTAAATAAGTATGCAATTTCAGGCGCGGGATGGAGCAGTCTGGTAGCTCGTCGGGCTCATAACCCGAAGGTCGTCGGTTCAAATCCGGCTCCCGCAACCACTGAAATAAATAAGAATAAACAGACACTCTTTAAGAGTGTTTTTTTATGTCTAAAATTTAGTAAGTGACTCATAACCCGAAGGTCGTCGTCACTGCGTGATGCGTTCGCTCTTCATAAACTCTGGCTCCCGCAACCACTGAAATAAATAAGAATGAACAGACACTCTTAAAGAGTGTTTTTTTATGTCTAAAATTTAGTGAGTGACTCATAACCCGAAAGTCGTCGTCACTGCGTGATGCGTTCACTCTTCATAAACTCTGACTCCCACAACCACTGAAATAAATAAGAATGAACAGACACTCTTAAAAAGTGTTTTTTTATGTCTAAAATTTGGTGAATGACTCATAACCCGAAATCGTCGCTTTACTATTTACCACATTCAGTTGGGTGAGCAGGAAGGAGTAATACATGGCTATAAAGGTAAATTTAACTCATAGAATTTATAGGTTAGTTTTGAATATAAAAGGAACTTAGCAGCTTAATTAGTGCTAAAAGTAGTTATTTTTTTAAACTTAGCGTAGCTTATGTAGCAGTAACGTAAATATTTTAGCAAGAGTAGGCATGACAGAACTTTACCACTGGTTTGATTTAATAGGTGTTGCAGTATTTGCCATATCGGGCACCTTGGTAGCGTATGAAAAGAAGATGGATGGCTTTGGTGTTGTTGTACTTGCTACCGTAACCGCTATTGGCGGAGGAACTGTTCGCGATGTGATATTAAATGTTCCGGTATTTTGGCTGCACGACCAAAGTTATTTTGCTGCAATTTTAGCTGCAATACTACTAACAACGCGGCTAATAAATAAGCAAAGAACCATACCCCACTATAATTTACAAATTGCCGATGCGTTTGGTTTAGCTTTTTTTGCTGTAATGGGCACGCAAAAAGCATTGCTCGCCGGTATGCCAGATATGACAGCAGTGATTATGGGGGTTATTACCGGATGTTTTGGTGGCCTAATTCGTGATGTACTTGCCCGGGAGATCCCCATGTTGTTAAAGGGCGAGCTTTATGCAACCACCTGTATAGCGGGGGGAATAGTGTACACCTTGTGTATTAACTTTTCGCTTATCGTTGAAGTTGCGATGATTTTGAGTATGTTGATGACTCTGTTACTGCGTTTTGCTGCCATAAAATGGGGTATTGTATTACACGTTTTTAAATATCCCGACTAAACTAAAGCTAAAGGGTATTTATTAGGATAGGGAATGTCGTTAGCTCGCATATATTCTCGTGCTCAGGTGGGCATAAATGCCCCCGAAGTGATTGTTGAGGTGCATTTAGGTAATGGTTTGCCTGCTTTTCATATTGTAGGTTTGCCCGAGGCCTCGGTAAAAGAATCTAAAGACAGAGTGCGTAGCGCACTTGAAAATTCTAAGTTTGGTTTTCCCGATCAACGTATTACTGTTAATTTAGCCCCTGCCGATTTACCAAAAGACGGTGGCCGATTCGATCTTGCTATTGCCGTAGGTATTTTAGTCGCCTCAGGGCAAATAGTGTGCTCTGACATTCATAAATATGAGTTTTACGGGGAGCTGGCACTTAACGGTGAAATACGTGGCGTAAATGCTATTTTGCCCTCGGTGCTTGCTGCTAAAGAGCAGGACCGCTGCTGTTTTTTACCACTGGCAAATGATAGCTTAGCTAGTTTAGTTAACGGGGTTAAACGCAAAGCCGTAAGCTCTATTGCAGAAGTGTGGGGCGATTTACTTAATCAGCAACCACTACCGTTAAATATACAATACCCAGATTGCACGCAAGCTCCTGATTTTTTGCTCGATTTAAGTGATGTGAAAGGCCAGCCTGGGGCAAAACGAGTACTCGAAATTGCCGCTGCAGGAGGCCATAACTTACTGTTTTTGGGCCCCCCTGGTACGGGTAAGTCAATGCTGGCTCAACGTATGGCGACCATTATGCCGACCATGTCAGATGATGAAGCAATTGCTACTGCAGCGCTTTATTCTATTATTGGCCAGTCGATTGATTTAACTAATTGGCGACAACGGCCATTTCGTAACCCTCACCATACCTGCTCTGCCGTTGCATTAGTCGGTGGCTCGTCAAACCCTAAACCAGGGGAAATTTCATTGGCGCATAATGGCGTGCTTTTTTTAGATGAGTTGCCAGAATTCGAACGTAAAGTGCTTGATTCGCTGCGTGAACCTATGGAAACTGGTACTGTCACTATTTCGCGTGCGGCAAGACAAATGGAGTTTCCGGCGCAGTTTCAGCTTATTACGGCGCTAAATCCTAGCCCTACAGGTTGTCACAATGATAAGCGGGCAACGCCTGATCAAGTAATGCGTTATTTGTCGCGTGTTTCGGGGCCGTTTATTGACCGTATTGACTTACAAATTGAATTACCAAGGCTAACGAGTGTTGAGTTGCAAAGTAGCAAACCGGAAGAAACCAGTGCAATAGTAAGAGCGCGAGTAGAGGCTGCTTATTATTTGCAGTTAAAACGCCAAGGTAAAGTGAATGCGCGATTAAACAATAAAGAAATGAGTATACATTGTGATCTCGCTTCTACTGAGTTGCAGTTTTTAGCCAGAGCGAGTGAAAAGCTGGCATTATCGCCACGCTCATACCATAGAATAATTAAAGTAGCGCGTACTATTAGTGATTTAAAAGGGGCGGAGCGTATTAGCTTAGATGAGTTAAAAGAAGCACTTAACTACCGCGCCTTTGAGCGCTTACTAGCGCAATTAACTAAGTACTAAATAGAGAGCATATAACCTTTACCGCGTACGGTAACTATGCGTTTTTGATCTTTTTCATCATTTAATTTTTTACGCAAACGGCCAACTAACACATCTACAGTGCGATCGTTTGGGCTCCAATCAGGCTGGCCTATTTCTTCAGATATTTTTTCGCGAGAAGTTGCTTTACCTGCGTTACCAATTAAACAAATAAGTACTTTATGTTCCGCTTCGGTTAAGCGCGATTCAGCACCTGTAGCTGTAATTAATGTGCGGTTGTCGGGGTGTAATTTAAAGTCGGCATATTCTATAAACTCTTCGCCGTTATCATCGTTTTTATCATTTTCTGAATTTAAGTGTGCAATGCGTTTATATAAAGCACGCATGCGCAGTTCTAGCTCAAGTAAGTCTACGGGTTTGCATATGTAGTCGTCTGCGCCTTGGGCAAGGCCTGCAATGCGATCTGCTTGTGAATCACGACTCGATAATAAAATTACGCCAATATCGGTAAGGGTGTTTAACTCTTTAGCAAGTTGTAAGCCGTCGCGCTTTGGTAAAACAATATCAATAATGGCCAATGAAAAAGCACCGCGCACATTAACACGCGACCTTATAGTGCTCAGTGCATCGGCGCCAGTGGGGTCAACTTCGATTGTAAACTCGGTATTTGTAAAATGATTTTGGATGCGTTTAACGAGTAATTCGTCGTCCTCAACCAATAAAACATGAATAGTCATAATACTTTATTGTTAATGCTTATAGTTTTCTATGGTAGCACCATTAAGTAAAGGCTGAGAAGGGCGTTTATTGCTTTTAAGTAACCTAATGTTTCAAAAGTAGTTAATAAGTTTATAGTTTAGAAAATTTAGCACCTTTAGAGCTTTATTAAAGGTGCTATTTAGCCTGTACTCAGAATAAATATCTTAATCTAAGTTTGCTTAATTATTAAAAATAATTTAGCGATTAGTCGTTAGGGTAAAGGTAATCCCACCATTGGGGCTCATTTTTTAGTTTTTTATCAAAATAAGCTAGCATGGTATTCCACCAATCAAAGCGTTTGTCGCGGGCAATAATTTGATGGTTCGCACCTTTATATTCTATTAACTCTACATCTTTATTAAGTAATTTAAGTGCGGTGTACATAGTTAAGCTTTCACCAACGGGTACGTTTGTATCACTGTCACCATGAATAAGTAGCATAGGCGTGGTTACTTTATCGGCACTAAACACTGGGCTATGTTTACTATAAAGCTCGGGGTTATTCCACGGAAAGCTGTTTTTAGACGCTTCGCCAGAATATAAATAGCCCCACCATCCTTCGCCCCAATAAGATGTGAGGTTAGAAATGCCAGCATGAGAAATCGATGCGCTAAATAAGTCGGTTTTAGTTGCTAAATGCATAGTCATAAAGCCACCGTAAGAGGCACCTAAGTTGCCTACCTTTTCGCTATCTACATAGTTGTATTTATTCAAAAATGCCTGCGTGCCTGCAATTATATCGTCGCTGGTGTAGTTGCCCCACGCATTAACGTGCTGCGCCGAAAATTTTTGCCCAAAGCCGGTAGCGCCTGTTGGCTGTATTACATAAACCACATATCCGTTTGCCGCCCATAAATTAAACGGATAACGCCCAGTAAAGCCTCGTGTCACTGGCGATGTACCACCATAGTAATAAACCAGCGCTGGGTGTTTTTTAGTTTTATCAAGGTTATTTGGGATGTAAACACGCCCTGAAATTTCAACGCCATTTTTATTAGTGAAATTAAATTCTTCGAGTGTTGGAATTTGTGTATTTGCATAGCTAAGTGGCTTTGAATCCCAGACTATTTTAGCGGTGTTTTTACTTATATTAAACCGCTTTAATTGTTGTGGACTAGAAGCCGTGGTGCCACTGAGTAATATTTCAATGTTGCGCTCGTTTGAGTAGCTAAACTGCTCAACAATATCTAAACCGATATTTAATTTTTTAAAGCGCTGCTTACTTAAATCAAATAGGTAAAGCGGTTGGGTGTCGTGCTCAGTAACCTTTAGTAATGCGTCGCCATTGTTTAATACACTCAGGCTTCCAATTGCCGGATCAAACTGTTTACTGAGTGCTTTAACGTTTTTTCCGCCGTCTGTAAGCAGGTAAAGTTGACCGTCGTAGTTATTCGCTAGCATTTCTTTTGGCAATGCTCTACCTGCCCCATTTTTAAAGTCGGGACCTGCAACAACATACACATCTTTATTGGCGTATTTGGCCTGATTAAAAGTTTTAAATTTACCCAAAGAAGTAAGCTTATTTGATTTTAAATCAAGCTCTACTAGTTCTGTTTCTGGATGAGTTGACGCTTGCATAGCGACTACAGGGCGGCTCATTAATAGTTTACCGCGCTTATTGTTAAAGTCTTCAAAGCTATGCGAAAGCGGCCCTTGGCTGAGTGTTTTTATTAAACCACTTTGTGTATCAAGCATATAAACTTGGCTTACTGAGCGTGCGTATGACCAGCGATCTTGTAACCCTTTATAATGCTTTGTAAGCTTGTCATTACGCTTGTCTGATGCAGGGTTAGACCAACTAAATATTACACTGTGCTCGTTATAAAAGGTAAAACCGCTAGCGCCTTCTAAGCGAGTAGAGAGGGTTTTTATTGATAAGTTTTTACGGTTGAGTTGTTTTAATTCACCGTTTAGTAAATACACTAAAAAGCGATTGTCTGGGCTCCAAATAAGGTTGCTTGGTTGTTCTGCCTCAAAGCGATACAGCGTTTGATTGTCGGTGTTTTTAAGCTCAGTAATATTGTTTGCTTGATTTAGAGTTTTATCATTAAAGCGGCGCGTTGTCGTAATATAGTGCTCTGAGTTTGGTGCTAATGATAAGCCGCTAATAGTGGGGGCATCAAATAACTGCTTTGCCGATAAACGCTTAGTTTGTGAAGTGCTAAGGGTAATGTTATCGCTCGGTGTTTTTGGTGCAAAGTCGAGTGTTACATCGTGCCAATTTGCAACTTGTTGCGCAACAATAATAGCAGTATGACTACCATTATTTAAGGCGAGTTTGTAGCTGCTGTTTTCTGCCTTTTGCAATTCGCCATTTATAAACAATTGTCCTTGTTCAATGCCTTTTAAGGTTAACGTACCTTGGCTAAAACGCGTGGTTTCTATATTAAACTTAAGTGCCTGTAAGCCGCCTAAAGTGAGTGCATTTATTTTATTAAATGGCTGCCAGCTGTGTTTTTTGTCAAACACCGAAAAGTTAGCTATGGGGAGTTGTAGCTGGGGTAATAAGTTACTAATTATGGTATCGCTTTGGGCCGTTTGAAAAGGCTTTAATTGCATGTTTTCAGCCAGTGGCCCAATAAATTGAATTTTAGATTTATCAAGCGGCGCTGCAAGCGTAGCAAAACTTAAGCTGCTAAGGGTAAAAAGGGCAAAGGAGTGTTTAAATAGTTTATTACTATGACGCCAAAGTGCGTTAAGTTTCATTATTATACCTATTATTATTGAGTCTTTGGCCAAATATAGCATGTATTGTTATCATGCCCATATATTCAACTAAGCGGAGAGCAAATGACATTACTGATAATTTATATGGTTGTTGCCATTGTTATTTCATTTTTATGCTCAGTAATGGAAGCCGTGCTGTTAAGTATTTCACCTAGTTATGTTGCATTGCTGCGTAAAAAACAGCCTGTATTAGCTAAGCAGCTCGAAAAACTAAAAAATAATATTGATCAGCCATTAGCGGCTATTTTAACGCTTAATACGGTGGCGCATACCGCCGGAGCGGCTGGAGTTGGCGCGCAAGCAGCCATTGTATTTTCGGATGCTGCAGTAGGGGTTGCCTCTGCAGTGATGACTTTATTTGTGCTGGTGTTTTCTGAAATCATACCTAAAACGTTAGGGGCAAACTATTGGCGAGTACTTACCCCAAGTGTGACTTACGGTTTACGCTTTTTAGTTATATTGCTTAAGCCTTTTGTATGGCTTGCACAAAAGCTGACAAATTTAATGGGGCCAAAGCACGACCAAGCCTATTATATTCGCCAAGAAATAGAAGCCATGGCCGATATAGGCACCGAGTCGGGGGCGCTGCATCAAGATGAGTCTGAAATAATTCGTAACTTATTACATTTTAGACATGCCAAATTATGCGACTTAATGACCCCACGTACAGTTATTTTTAAAGTTCATAAAGACTTAACCGTAAACGAATACTTGAACTTGCATGGTTCGTCGTCGTTTTCTCGAATATTAGTGTTTGATAAAGACACTGACGATATTATCGGTTTTGTGCATAAAAACGATATTATGTTGGCATGTCATCGCTTAGGCAGCGATTACAAAATTAGTAAACTAGTAAAGCCAATTTATACGGTTCCTAGTTCGCAAAATGTGTCGTCGTTGTTACAAACCCTATTAACAGACCGCACGCATATTTGTTTAGTGGTTGATGAGTATGGCGACGTACAAGGGATTGTCACTCTTGAGGACATGATTGAAGCGCTAATGGGGTTAGAAATTGTAGATGAGCGTGATCAGTCCACTAATATGCGTGCAGTTGCGAAGCAGCGTTGGCATAAACGTTTGGCAAATAGTAAAAACCTAGTTACTGAAGAGGATAAACACCCTCGAGAAGACAACTAAAGAGCTCTCCTCATTAGCTTGGGGGTTTATAGTTAATGGTATTTCCTGTCACTTTAATCCAATATTGTGCCCAGTCTATAAATTCACTCTTAGATTTAGGACGACTAAATAAAAATCCCTGTATTGCTAAGCGAGTTTTGTAATGCCTTAAATAGTCAAGCTCTTCAGGTCGTTCAACCCCTTCTGCTACTAGTTCTAAATGCTCTTGATTGGTAATATCTATGAGGGAGCTTACAACAACTTGAGAAAACTGATCTGTTTCTATATTACTAATAAGTGTGCGGTCTATTTTTATTTCGGTAAAGGGCAAGTTTTTAAGTTGGCTCATGCTAGTAAAGCCAACGCCAAAATCGTCAAGTGATAAGCCAAAACCATGCATTCTTAAGCGGTTTAATGTTTCTAATTGGCTTAGGCTTGAAAGTGCATGTTGTTCGGTTATCTCAATAATAATATCACTAGGTTTAAGCTGGTTAAGTTTTAATATAAGTAATAGCTTATTCGGGCAGCTAAGATCGTTTAACTGCATGGGAGATAAGTTAAATGCCAGTTTTAAATTTTGTCCTAGCTGCTCTTTTATATTTTCGAAATCACTGGTGGCTTTTTTAAAAAGCGCAAATGTAATTTGATTAATTAGATCATGTTGCTCAGCAAGGCTAATAAAGCGAGCTGGTAAAATTATACTGCCGTCGGTATTTGACACAATACGCGCCAATACTTCAGCACTTTTTATTTTACTGGTATTAATACATATTTTGGGTTGATAAAACGGCGTTATTTCATCATTTTTTAATGCGCTAATAAGCTCTGCTTTTGAAATAGCAGGTTCTTTTATTAAAGTGTGGCTATTTAAATAGGCAACTTTATTTAATAAAGCGCCTACTTGGGTTAATTGTACGGGCTTAGAAATATTACCGATAAGGTGGGCATTATGCTGTTTGGCTAAGTTGGCAGCTAAGCTAATTACCTTATGTTCCATTTCAGAAATAATAATAATAGCGCCTTGGTAATTTAGCTCTCCTAAATGGCGTATTAATTCCATGCCATCCATTTCAGGCATGTTTAAATCGGTAAAAATAGCATCATAATAGTTTATGTCACGTTTAACTTTTTCTAGCGCTTTTGTAGCACTTAGGCAAGTGGTTATGGTTTCCGACATATCTAACTCAGCGAGGATTGC
This sequence comes from Pseudoalteromonas translucida KMM 520, assembly GCF_001465295.1. Classification (NCBI taxonomy): domain Bacteria; kingdom Pseudomonadati; phylum Pseudomonadota; class Gammaproteobacteria; order Alteromonadales; family Pseudoalteromonadaceae; genus Pseudoalteromonas; species Pseudoalteromonas translucida. The sequence continues at coordinate 145,670 of NZ_CP011034.1, forward strand.
TTCCATTACAATTAAAATAGCTTTTGAGTCATCAACGACCAGAATATTAGGCACTACTTTTTTCACTGTTATCCCTTTCAATGCATAGTGTGTATTACTATAAAAGTAGTAGGTTCTCATGTGTTTGTCATTCTTTTAATGTGTATATTAGCCAGCTAATAAAAAAGTTGTTATTAATCATGCTTGCTCGTGTTTTTTAGCTGAATCGGTATACTAGCGCTATTGTTTTAAACGGTTTTAATTATGATAAGAATAGAACTTAAGTTAGCCGATCAGCCCTTTACACTTATGGTTTCTGGGCAAAAAATTGTGCAGATATTTCATAGTCAACAAGCAATTACTTTTGATAACCCCCGCGACAACTATTATCAATTTACTTTTGATAACAAACTAATAGGTATTGATAGCGCATTGGTTAATGAGCAGAGTATTTCGTTGTTTGTAAACGATGAGTTTGCTACGCAACTTGCTTTACCTGCAGCTACTGGCGGTGAAACTAAAAAAGGCTGGCTAGGATTGGCCGCCCTTGGTTTTAAGCTATTTAAAAGTGCCAAAGTAATTAAGATAGTGTTAGCGGGAGCGTCAGTTGCCGGTTATGCCTGGTTATTCAGTATTGAGTTTGCACTTATGCTTATTGCTTGCTTAGTGGTACATGAATACGGGCATGTGCGTGCTATGCAATATTTTGGCATTAAAACCAAAGGCATTTATTTAATTCCGTTTGTAGGCGGGCTTGCAGTAAGTGATGATAAAATTACCACTCGCTGGCAAGATGTAGTGATTTCTTTAATGGGCCCCGCGTTTGGGCTTATAACGTCAGTATTAAGTTTAGTGTTGTACTACGCTACCGAAATGGAAATATTTGCCGGTGTTGCTGTGCTTAGCGCTTTACTTAACTTATTTAACTTACTGCCTATTTTACCGCTTGATGGTGGCCATGTATTAAAAAGTATTAGCTTTTCTATGCGCTCATGGGTCGGTTTAAGTGTGTGTTTATTGGGAGTACTGTTTGGTTTATGGCTAAGTTACACCTTCGGCTTAATGTTGTTGGTGTTCTTTTTGTTTATTGGTGCGCTGGAAATTGTATTTGAATGGCGCGGCAGACACACTTCACATTTAATGCCACTTGATAAGTATGGCCAAGGTTTTTCAGCGGTGATGTATGCGCTGGTGGTTGCCGGGCATGTAGCTGTAATGATGCATTTTGCCGATTCTGAAAACCCCATTTTAAGCTTACCAATGAAAATATTATCGAGCTAATCGTATTTAAAAGCAGGGCTGTAATTGCAGTCCTGCTTAATACATTATTTTATACAGTTAATAAAAGCTCAACATTAAGGATATAAATACTCCAGTTACAAATAGCTGCACCACACAAAATCCCATAATGTCTTTGGCTTTTAGGCCTGCTATAGCAAGTACAGGTAATGCCCAAAAAGGTTGAATTAAGTTAGTCCACGCATCGCCCCAAGCTACTGCCATTGCAACCCTTGATATGTCGGCGCCAAGCGCTTGCGCTGCGGGTATTACAATTGGCGCTTGTACCGCCCATTGTCCGCCGCCCGAAGGCACAAACATATTAACCAGCCCTGCACTTATAAAACTAAAAAATGGCAAACTGTCTGCATCCGCTATGGCAATAAAACCGCTTGATATTTGCTGTGCTAGACCACTATCAACCATTACCGCCATAATGCCGGCATAAAACGGAAATTGAATAACAATACCTGCGCCACTAGGAATTGCCTGCTGTAAGCTATTGAGTAAGTTATGCGGTGTTTGATGTAAGGTGATAGCTAAAAACAAAAACAACGCAATTACGCTATTTAAGTTTAAGCCGCCACCGGCAACTAAAAAATAATAACCTAAATAAATTAACCCCAGTAAGCCAATTGTAATACCAAGCAATTTACTTTGCTCTAAGTGTTGGGCTGGCCTAGTAATATTAATTATTGCAGGGGAGGTATTTTTTAATAGTGCGGGATCTATATAAACACTTTCCTCGGCGCTTGGAAGCATGTAACGGTTAACTAGCGGCATAATAATAAATAGCCCCACCAGTATGGCAATATTAAAGCCAGCAAATAGCGTTTGCTCAGTGCTAATAATCCCCATGCTCGATTGCAAAAAGTGCCCTTCGGTGGCTATCGTCAGTGGAATTGAGCCTGCTAATCCGCCATGCCACACTACAAACCCTGAGTAAGCGCTGGCAACTAATAAGCGGTAATCAACTCGGGTGTGTTTAGCAATGGCTTTGGCAAATAACGCACCAATAACTAAGCCAAATCCCCAGTTAAGCCAACTAGCGAGTAGTGAAATAAGCGTTACTAATATAATTGCTTTTGGTGCGGTGTTAGCAAAGGTGGCGAGTTTTTCTAGTAACTTACTAATAGGTGGAGTGCTTGCCAACATATAGCCGGTAATTAACACCAGCAGCATTTGCATTGCAAAGCTAAGTAAGTTCCAAAAACCATCGCCCCACGCTTGCAGTACCTCAATACCGGTTGTTGGAGTAAACACGCTAGCGATAACTAAGGTAATAACACTTAGTAGTATTACAAATATAAAGGGATCAGGCAGGTAGCGCTCAACGAGTTTGGTAAAGGGGGTGGCTATTTTATTAAGCATAACTAGGACTGTTGTTAGTATTATTTGTAGGGTAATTAATCACGAAAAGCATTAATTGGCAAACCGCATTTAGTCTTATGGGCGTTATGTTTAAATGGGAGTAGTGAAAATATTGCTTAAACCAATAGCATAAAGTAACGTGTTGTTTATAGATAATTTACTAACTAAGACTTTGTATTATGCCGGTGATATTTAAAAGGCTAGTGTTACTTGTACGGGCTCATATTGATCAGTTGAGTTGGCAAGCAGTGGCACTGGCTATTTTGACTCATATGCTTTTAACATGGGGATTGTTATATATAGCAAATGAGCAAGCACTCACCTCCCTAACAACCTTTTTTTATTATTACACGGTAACCACTTCAACCGTAGGGTATGGCGATTTTAGCCCAACCACAGATTTAGGGCGTTGGGTGGTAGCTTTAATACAAATACCTTTTGGTTTAGCTTTATTTGGCGTTCTGTTAGGAAAAACAGGGCAAACAATAACTTACTTAATTAGGCGCGCTATGACTGGTGATAAAAACTTTGCTCACAGTAGCAACCATATTATTATTTTTGGTTGGCACGACACCCGTACTAAAAAAATGATTGATTATATTCTAGCCGACACTAAACGTACCGAACGGCGTATTTTACTTGCAGTAACTGAGCAAATGGAGCACCCATTTTTAAGTAACGAAAGTGTCGACTTTGTACGATTAAGTAGCTTTACCGATTTAGAGGAGCTAAAGCGTGTAGCTATAAGCTATGCCGATAAAGTGATTATTGACGGCCAAGACGACGATCAAACCTTTACCACCGCATTACGTATTAGCCGTTTAGTTAAAGATGGTTGCCATATAAGCGCGCATTTTTTAGATGAAACAAAAGTAGATATGCTATTAGAGCATTGCCAAAATGTAGAATGCAGTAGTGTTAAATCGGCAGAAATACTCGTACGTTCGATGCAAGATCCAGGTTCGAGCCGAGTGCACGAAGAGCTACTATCAATTTTACATGGCGATACGCAGTTTAGCTTAGCCGTTCCAGAGCAAAGCAAAGAGATGGAGTTTGGTACTTTGTTTCATCATTTTAAACATCAGCATGATGCTATTTTACTTGGTGTGGCGCATAACTTAAGTGCACAAAATATGGATTTAAATCCGCCGCTTGATTATAAAATTAGTGCCGGCGACATTTTGCATTACATAGCGGTAGAGCGGGTATTAAGTCGTGAAGTGGACTGGCCAGCTTTGGCAAAAGCATGAACGAAGTTATATTTTTAATCATTCTTTTAATTGCCTACATTTTACCTGTGGTTATTATACTCAATAGTAAGCGCACTCAAGGCCACGAAAAAAATGCCTGGTTAATTGGCATTGTATTTTTTTCGTGGTTAGGGCTTATTATGTATTTAGCCATAGTGCCTAAACATGGGCGTAAAAAAAGGAAAAATAAAAAGCCTTAAGCAAAAGGCTTTTGGTGATAGGAAGTAATCGCCGTAGTGGTTATCGCAAGCTATTAGTTTAAACTTTAGTGCTATTCAAGCTCTTTAAGTTTGTGTTTCACAAGAGGGTCGTTTGGCGCTAATTGCTTGGCGACTTCGAGTAATTGGATGGCATCATCGGGGTGCTGCTCTTGATGTTTAAGCGCTACATCAATCAGTGGCTGAATATCAATACTGGCTTGATGCTCCTGTACATGAGCTGCTTTTTCGTCTATCAAAATATTATGTGCAGTACTTAGTAGCTCTAGGCGATGCGCCGATTTCTTATTCGCTTTGTTGAGCCTTTTGTAATAGTCCTCTTTAAAGCGCAAGGTTTTAGTTTGCAGGCGAAATTGCGCAATATCAATTTGTTGATGGCGCATAAAATCCACAGCTACTTGCTTATAAAAACCAAACTTATTTAAGTAAGTAGCGTGAGTGCCGTGGCCCATACCAAATACCCGTAAATGGTTAAGTTGCTTATAGCGCTTGGCATGTAGTCGATCAATACGATTAGTGGGGTCGTAAATAATATAGCCTTGGGCGTTGCCTAAATCTAAATCGGCATAACTGCCTTCCCAATCATATTGCTGAGCTATATCTGTGCTAGAGCGGTCGTCCCATGGCACTAAGCTTTTGTTTTTAGTGCTAACAGGGTGAAAAAACAATACCTGATCCAGCTGGAGTAATTTTGCAAAAGCACCAACCGCAAAGCCACCACGGCTTAAGCCATAACCCAATCGACAATTAAACGGCGTAAGCAATGTTGATAATTGCTCGAGAAAGAATATTAAATTTCGATTACGGAACCAGTTACTCTTACCCAAATGCTGAAAAGCGATAACATTTACATTTTGTTTTTGTGCTAGGTGATAACCCCAAGGGGCGAAGTCTGCGTGAAGATCTTGCTCCTGCACATTAGTACCAGCAGGCGAAAAGGTAAATAATAGAGGCTTAGTAATATCAATAAAGTCGTACTTAACATATACATCGCCAAGTAAATCTCCCCCAGACATTGGCAGTTTGGCTTGCTGCTCATCGCCCGAAAGGGTTAACCACTCATCTAACCAATACAGTAACTTCATTTTTCCTCCACAAAAACAAGCGGCGAATTATAGCAAATTCTCATGGATAAGAAAAACCAACATACTTTTGTAGTAGTGTCATAGAGTTATATCTGTTGCACAGTGAATTGCTTTATTTATAAATTTACCGCTGATTTTAAATAACTAGAGTTCAAGTTAAGTAATAAAAGATTTTACTCCTCAGCCATGCAGGTAATTACTTGCCAGTCATTTTGGGTTACGGGCATTATTGATAACCGCCCGCCTTTTTTAAGCGCTATGTCGGTGATGCGAGGGTTAGCTTTTATTTCTTTTAAGCTAACCAGAGAGTTTAAATGAGATTGATAAGTTACTTCTACCACTACCCAGCGAGGGTTGTCGCTGGTGGCTTTAGCATCATAATAATCACTACTTAAATCAAACTGGGTTGGATCTGGGTAAGCCGCTTTTGTTACTACAGCAATACCTACTACGCCTACGAGCTTACAGCTAGAATGGTAAATCATTACTAGGTCACCTTCTTTTACCTCATCGCGCATAAAGTTACGTGCTTGGTAATTGCGTACCCCTTCCCAAATTGTAGTGTGATTTTGTGCATTTTTAAGATCGTCAATCGAAAATGCATCGGGTTCAGTTTTAAATAGCCAATACGCCATATCAGGACTCGTAGAATGATTTACATCCTTCTATTGTATAGTATCATTTGGGTATTAGAGAATTGAGGAAGTAATAATGAGCCAAGTATTAGATGATTTATTGTCGTTGTTAACACTTGAAGAAATTGAGCAAGGTTTATATCGAGGGCAAAGCCAAGATTTAGGTTTTGGTGCTGTATTTGGCGGCCAAGTAATGGGCCAAGCGCTATCTGCGGCAAAAGAAACGCTACCAGAGGGGCGTATTGTACATTCACTCCACTCTTACTTTTTACGCCCAGGCGATGCCACTAAGCCTATTGTGTATGATGTAGAAGCTATTCGCGATGGTAAAAGCTTTAGTACTCGTCGGGTTAGTGCTATTCAGTACGGCAAGCCTATTTTTTACATGACAGCGTCTTTTCAAGGAGCTGAAGAAGGGCTATCGCATCAGGCGACTATGCCTGACGTCCCTTTACCTGAAGAGCTGCGTTCATCGTTAGAGTTTTATAAAGAAAACGCTGAGCAAATCCCCGCTGCTATTCGCAATCAATTTATTAGTGAAATGCCAATAGAGATACGTCCTGTGACCTTTCATAACCCATTTAAACCTGAAGCAATGGAGCCTGTTAAGCACATTTGGTTTAAAGCTAACGGTGAAATGCCAGACGATCAACGTATTCATAATTACTTATTAGCGTACGCTTCTGATTTTGAATTTTTGCCAACTGCTTTGCAGCCGCATGGTGTGTCTTTTATGCAACCTAATATGCAAGTTGCCACGATTGACCATGCAATGTGGTTTCATCGACCATTTAGAATGGATGACTGGATTTTATACTCAGTTGATAGCCCAAGTGCAAGCTCTGGTCGAGGATTAGTAAGAGGGCAGTTTTTTGACCGCCAAGGCAACTTAATTGCCTCAACAATGCAAGAAGGGGTTATGCGTCAGCGCTAACTTACGCACTAGTAAAAAGGGTAGTAGGTGCCATATAAATTATGCGGCACCTACATTTAAACAGGTAAGTAAGCGGCGTAGCACTCACTTAAAACTAAGGCTTTATTTACACTGACCTTGTACTATATCGCTAATTGACTGCCAAACTCGTGCTGGCAATAATGCTTTAAGATGCATATAAGTTTCACATAATTGCACGCTGCCTATTAAGCCTGCATCACCATCAGTAATTAAAGACTGTGCGCGTAAATTATCAATAAAGCCGACCAGCACCTTTTTATCAAAAAACTCAGGGGTTTTAATCCCATGCAAAGTGCCTAAACGTTGTGCCAGCACTTGGCTTTCTCGCTCTAACTCCGCTTTTTCAATGCCGTTGCTAGTTTGTATAAAGCCAATCACAATTGCATAACGCTGCAATGTAAAGTTCAGTGCTTTACCTAACATATCCAATTTAGCCAAACAGTCGTTGGTATTGGTTATATGAATGTTATCGCCATCAAGTTCTATTAAGTTTTGATCGACAAAATTCGCCAAAATACGCGTAATGTAATCCTCATCTAGCTCTCGTAAATACCATTCTTTAGCAAACAGCGGATAAAACGCCGCAACTAGCTGCTGACACTTTGAAACTGTTGTGGTTTTTTCTCTAAACAAATGCAGTGCAATTAAACTTGGTACGGCAAAAAGATGTAAAATATTATTACGATAATAATTAAAGAGTGTTTTTTCTTTATCGTTAATCGCGATAATTTCGCCAAATTCATCACTTATCACATCAAACTTATTAAGCTTTAATGCATGCGTTAACAGTTGCTCTGGCGTTTCTTCTGGAGCTGTTACTTTATTACTGTAGCTGGCATCGCGTTGTAAGCGTAAGTAAAAATCAAGTTGCGCTAAAAGCTTTGGCTTACTCAGTGCGTGCTTGTCGTTTACCAGTAAAATCATCGCCAATAAATTAACTGCATTAAGTGCCGCTGCATTGTTAATTTTAACCATAACTTGGTCGGCTAGGTTTGCTACTTGTGGGCCTAACCACTGTGGTTTTTGTACATCGGTAGGATGTATGTCGTCACGCCAATTGGGTTGGTTGTCATTTAAGTATTGGTTTATAGAAATAGGGTCACCAAAGTTTAAATAACCTCGGCCATAGTTTTTAAGGTTTTTAATTGCTTTAAAAATCCCAAAGATAGACTCACCTTTTTTATCATTTCCAGCGAGTTCTTTAAGGTAAGTGTTAATTTCCATAACGTGCTCGTAACCAATATATACCGGCACAATAGAAATAGGGCGGTCAATACCACGCAGCATTGCTTGCATGGTCATTGCTAACATACCCGTTTTAGGCGGCAGCAAGCGCCCGGTGCGGCTACGTCCGCCTTCGGTATAAAATTTAACAGAGTAACCTTTAATAAATAACTGGCTTAAATACTCTTTAAATACCGCAGAGTAGAGCTTATTACCGGCAAATGAACGGCGAATAAAAAATGCGCCCGAGCGGCGAAAGATCCCGCCTGCCGGAAAAAAGTTAAGGTTAATACCTGCGGCTATATGTGGTGGTACTAAACCTTGATGATAAATAGCATAAGTAAGTAGTAAGTAATCCATATGGCTGCGATGGCACGGCATATAAATAATTTCGTGGCCTTTATTGGTTAGCTCATGAATTTGCTCTGTGTATTTTATATCTATACCGTTATATAGCTTATTCCACAGCCAAGTTAAAAAACGCTCAGCTACGCGTATCATCGCCTCTGAATAGTTAGCCGCTATTTCATTAAGTAACTTAACCGCATTTTGACGTGCTTGCGCTTGGCTAATGTTTTTAGCTTTTGCTTCGTCTTGTATGGCCTTTTTTATTGTTGGAGAGGCTAATAATGAGTTAAATAGCTGCTCGCGCGATGGCATTTTAGGGCCTGTAGCGGCAAGTTTTTGGCGGCGAAAGTGTACGCGGGCTACTCTTAATAGTTTTTGTGGTAGCTCGTTAACGTCCGCTTTTTCGTCTACTAAAAGTGATAAGTCGAGTGGTTGGCTAAAGCGGATAAAGTTATCTCGGCCAGAAAACAGCACCACAAATAACTTTCTAAACCAACTTGGTGTTAATGAGTGTGTTATGAGCGTGCTAAGTCCGGGCTTTTCTTTGCCGGGTGCTCGGCCCCATAAAATAGTAACAGGAATAACCTGTACATCTTTTTGACCACTACTTAATAAGTGGTCAATAATTTGTTTGCCTTGCGCCAGGGCATTAGTTGGCTTTGCTATATCACCAATTAATGGTGGTGGGTTTTCAATCCCTATAAAGCGGTCTAAGCGTTCTGTGCCCAATATTTGTTGTTCTCTAGGGTCGGGTAATCCATGGCGTTTACATACCCGAGCAAGCGCCGCTAAGTCAAAGCGAGAGTTTAGGCGCACAATATAAAAGGTAGGGTTTTTAGAGTTTAATTCATATTGTTCAGTCGGCTTTTCTGGCAGTACCTTACTTCTTACAAGTAAGCGGCTTACTCCAGCTGATAAAACATTTAAGCAATAATTTACAATACGCATCGACTCACCATATAGAGAGTAATTACCCATATAATTTGGGTATATAAAAGCAAAATTGGCGCATATGATAACATAAGATCTAAAAAAGCCTTTAATTTGCGTTGCCGATTAGTCAGTACATTATGGCTTAATATATATGCATTACACCTGATTGTAGCTGCTCTATAATAGGTTGCAGTATATTTGAGCAACCAGCAGGCTGTAATTATTTACTAATTAGCTGTTGCATTTATCACCAATGTAATTATAATACGCAGGCTTTCAAAATTCCCAAGGGAACTTGAAAGGATAAATTAAGCTAGGATTTCTAGCTAATAAACAGGAGTTCCGATTTGGAACTCAACGTAGATATAATCTAACAACCGACATCTTAATATTTAAGATTGTTTCGGTCGTTTTTTTATGCTCTTTTAAATGCTCTTTATATTGAGGTTAAGAATGTCAAATCAACGCATTCGTATTCGCCTAAAAGCTTTTGACCACCGTTTGATTGACCAATCAACGGCGGAAATCGTGGAAACTGCGAAACGCACTGGCGCACAAGTACGTGGTCCAATTCCACTACCTACACGCTTTGAACGTTTTACTGTACTAACATCACCGCACGTTAATAAAGACGCGCGTGATCAGTACGAGATCCGCACCCATAAACGTCTGATCGACATCGTAGAACCAACTGACAAGACTGTAGACGCGCTTATGCGTTTAGATCTTGCTGCTGGTGTAGATGTTCAAATCAGCCTGGGTTAATCGGAAGATTAGAGAGGTTTTAGGAAAATGGCATTAGGTCTAGTCGGTCGTAAAGTGGGTATGACACGAATCTTCACTGAAGATGGTGTATCTATCCCTGTGACAGTTATTGAAGCGACACCTAACCGCATTGCTCAGATTAAATCTGAAGCAACAGACGGTTATAACGCGCTTCAAGTAACCGCAGGCACTAAAAAAGCAAGTCGTGTAAACAAAGCTTCAGCGGGTCATTTCGCTAAAGCTGGTGTTGAAGCGGGTCGCGGTCTGTGGGAATTCCGCCTAAATGGTGGTGAAGGCGATTTTGAAGTAGGCGCTGAGCTTACTGTTGAATTATTCAACGAAATCAACAAGGTTGACGTAACCGGTACTTCTAAAGGTAAAGGTTTCCAAGGTGGTGTTAAGCGCTGGAATTTCAGCATGCAAGACGCTACACATGGTAACTCTCTATCTCACCGTGCTCCTGGTTCAATCGGTCAAAACCAATCACCTGGTAAGGTGTTTAAAGGTAAGAAAATGGCCGGTCATATGGGTGCTGAGCGTGTAACGACTCAAAACTTAGAACTAGTTCGCGTTGACGCTGAGCGTAATTTGCTTTTAGTTAAAGGTGCAGTACCTGGCGCTATCGGCGGTGACGTTATCGTTAAACCAGCTGTTAAAGCATAAGTCCTGGAGATTTAGTGATGGAATTAGCAATTAAAGACGCTTCTGGCGGTCTTGAAGTTTCTGAAGCTACTTTTGGACGTGAGTTTAACGAAGCATTAGTACATCAAGTAGTTGTTGCATACGCAGCAGGTGCTCGTCAAGGTACTCGTGCTCAGAAGACACGTTCTGAAGTAAGCGGTGGTGGTAAAAAGCCATGGGCTCAAAAAGGTACTGGCCGAGCACGTGCTGGTACGATTCGTAGCCCAATTTGGCGTTCAGGTGGCGTTAGCTTTGCAGCTAAACCACAGGATCATAGCCAAAAAGTAAACCGTAAAATGTACCGCGGTGCGATCAAAAGCATCTTATCTGAATTAGTTCGTCAAGAGCGTTTAATCGTTGTTGAAAGTTTTGCTCTAGCAGCACCGAAAACTAAAGAACTAGTTGCTAAGCTTAAAGAACTTGAGCTTAAAGATGTTCTTATCGTGACTGAAGAAGTAGATGAAAATCTTTTCTTATCGGCACGTAACCTTTATAAGGTTGACACGCGTGATGTAGCTGGTATCGATCCTGTAAGCTTAATTGCTTTCGACAAGGTACTTATTACAGCCGCTGCTGTTAAGCAACTTGAGGAGGCGCTAGCATGATTCGCGAAGAACGTCTTTTAAAAGTGATCGTTGCTCCACATATCTCTGAAAAAAGCACTATTGCTGCTGAAGAAAACAATACTATTGTTTTTAAAGTAGCGAAAGATTCAACTAAAGCTGAAGTTAAAGCAGCAGTTGAGAAGCTTTTTGAAGTAGAAGTAACGGGTGTTCGCACACTTAACGTTAAGGGTAAAACAAAACGTACTGGCGCACGTTTCGGTCGTCGTAACGACTGGAAAAAAGCTTACGTTACTCTTAAAGAAGGTAGCGAGCTAGACTTTGTCGGCGGCGCCGAGTAATAAGGGGATAGAATTATGGCACTTCAAAAGTGTAAGCCTACTTCTGCGGGCCGTCGTCACTTAGTTAAAGTGGTTAACTCTGATTTACATAAGGGTAAGCCGTACGCACCACTATTAGAGAAAAACTCTAAATCAGGTGGTCGTAATAACAATGGTCGTATTACGGTTCGTCATATCGGTGGTGGTCATAAGCAACATTACCGTTTAATCGATTTTAAACGTACTAAAGATGGCATTCCAGCCACTGTTGAACGTTTAGAATACGATCCAAATCGTAGCGCAAACATCGCTCTTGTATTATATGCAGACGGTGAGCGTCGTTACATTATCGCACCAAAAGGCTTAAAAGCTGGCGATGCAATCCAGTCTGGTGTTGATGCACCAATCAAACCTGGTAATGCATTACCAATGCGTAATATGCCTGTAGGTTCGACTGTTCACAACGTAGAATTAAAACCAGGTAAAGGTGCTCAAATCGCACGTTCTGCTGGTGCATACGTTCAAATCCTTGCTCGTGATGGTCAGTATGTAACATTACGTCTTCGTTCAGGCGAAGTTCGTAAAGTTGAAGCTGATTGTCGTGCGACTCTAGGTGAAGTAGGCAATGCTGAGCATATGCTTCGTTCACTTGGTAAAGCAGGTGCAAATCGCTGGCGTGGTATCCGTCCGACAGTTCGTGGTGTTGCCATGAACCCGGTAGATCACCCACACGGTGGTGGTGAAGGTCGTACATCTGGTGGTCGTCATCCTGTGTCTCCATGGGGTAAGCCGACTAAAGGTGCTAAGACACGTAAGAACAAGCGTACTGATAAGTTTATCGTACGTCGTCGTACTAAATAATAGTTGAGGAATAGCCATGCCACGTTCTCTCAAGAAGGGTCCTTTTATAGACCTACACTTGCTGAAGAAGGTAGAGAAAGCGTTGGAAAGCGGAGACAAGAAGCCAATTAAAACTTGGAGCCGTCGTTCAATGATCATACCTAACATGATCGGATTGACCATCGCTGTCCATAATGGTCGTCAGCACGTTCCTGTGTTTATCACAGACGAAATGATCGGTCACAAACTAGGTGAATTTGCACCAACTCGCACTTACCGTGGCCATGCTGCGGATAAGAAAGCGAAGAAACGATAAGAGGGGAAGATAAATGCAAGCATTAGCTAAACATAAATTCGCCTCTGGTTCGGCGCAAAAAGCACGTCTAGTTGCAGATCAGATCCGCGGACTACCGGTTGATCGCGCACTAGAAATCCTGGCGTACAGCCCGAAAAAAGCGGCTGTATTAGTAAAGAAAGTACTTGAGTCTGCTATTGCTAACGCAGAGCATAACGAAGGTGCTGACATTGATGAGCTTCGTATAACAACGATCTTTGTGGACGATGGTCCTACAATGAAACGTATTATGCCACGTGCTAAAGGACGCGCAGACCGCATCCTTAAGCGTACAAGCCATATCACTGTTATGGTTTCAGATAGCTAGGAGATATAAGTAATGGGACAAAAAGTTCATCCTACTGGTATTCGCCTAGGTATATCTAAACCTTGGGTTTCTACCTGGTACGCGAGTTCAAAAGATTTCTCTGCACAGCTTTTTGGCGATCACAAAGTACGTACATTCCTTACAAAGGAATTGAAAACGGCTTCTGTGTCTAAAATCGTTATTGAGCGTCCAGCAAAATCAATCCGCGTAACAATCCACACGGCTCGTCCGGGTGTTGTTATCGGTAAAAAAGGCGAAGACGTAGAAAAATTACGTCAAGCGGTAACTAAAATCGCTGGTGTACCTGCTCAGATTAATATTTCTGAAGTACGTAAACCAGAACTAGATGCACAACTAGTAGCAGACGGCATTGCCTCTCAACTAGAACGTCGTGTTATGTTCCGTCGCGCTATGAAGCGTTCGGTACAAAATGCAATGCGCATCGGTTCTAAAGGGATTAAAGTTGAAGTTAGCGGTCGTCTTGGCGGCGCAGAAATCGCACGTACAGAGTGGTATCGTGAAGGTCGTGTACCTCTACATACTCTTCGTGCTGATATCGACTACGCAACTTCTGAGGCCTTAACCACTTATGGTATCATTGGTGTTAAAGTTTGGATCTTCAAAGGCGAAGTTATTGGTGGTTTACCACTAGTACAAGAGCAAGAGAAGCCAGCTAAACGCGCACCAAAGAAAGCCAAAAAAAGTGCTAAGTAGAGGTAGCGAGTAATGTTACAGCCAAAACGTACAAAATTCCGTAAAACGCACAAAGGTCGCAACCGTGGTCTAGCGCAAAACGGTAACAAAGTAAGCTTCGGTACTTTCGGTTTGAAAGCTACTGGCCGTGGCCGCATGACTGCTCGTCAAATCGAAGCAGCTCGTCGTGCCATGACGCGTCACGTGAAACGTCAAGGTAAAATCTGGATCCGTGTTTTCCCAGACAAGCCAATCACGAACAAACCGCTTGAAGTTCGTATGGGTAAAGGTAAAGGTTCTGTTGAGTATTGGGTTGCTGAAATTCAGCCTGGTAAAGTACTTTACGAAATGGAAGGTGTTTCAGAAGAGCTTGCTCGTGAAGCGTTTGACCTTGCTGCTCGTAAATTGCCATTCAAAACAACTTTCGTAACTCGGACGGTAATGTGATGAAAGCTAGCGAACTAAAAGATAAAAGCGTAGAAGAGCTTAATACTGAACTTCTAGGACTTCTTCGTGAGCAATTTAATATGCGCATGCAAGCAAGCACTGGTCAGTTAGCTCAGACACACACGCTAAGAACAGTACGCCGCGATATCGCGCGTGTAAAAACAGTTATTAACCAGAAGGCAGGTCAATAATGAGCGATAAAATTCGTACTCTTCAAGGCCGTGTAATTAGCGACAAGATGGAAAAATCTTTCACTATTGCTATCGCACGTTATGTGAAGCACCCAATTTATGGGAAATTCATTCGACGCACGACTAAGCTACACGTACATGACGAAAATAATGAAGTTCAGGCTGGTGACGTAGTTACTATCCGTGAATGTGCTCCAATTTCTAAGAGTAAATCTTGGACATTCGTAGCAGTTATTGAACGTCCAAAACAAGCTTAATTTTTAATTAAGTCTGTTTTATAAAAAGCCCCTGCATTTATTTGCTGGGGCTTTTTGTTTTTGCAAAGCTGCGAGTTTGAGCTGTATGCGATCAGCAACTCGGAGTTAATTTAACGCTCTTTTATGGTTGTGGTATTTATATATCAACAATATTTATCTACTCATTAAAGCTCAGGTACAAAATCCCCCTTTTATCCTTCGAAAATCCGTTTCTTAATCTGTTTTTAACTATATTTACTAAAGTTAATAACTAAATAGAATATCAAAGTTGATTCTGTTCTTTTTTTAACTCTGCATTGCCCGCTATCCTACAAGCTCAGTAAACCTCAACAGATTCTCTCTGGGTGAGGTAAAACTCATTTTGAACGACGTATAACAGTACGTTGTGTTTAACTTTTAGGGTTACGGGGAATTGATTCATGTTGCTAGGTCAACTAAACGCTGCGGCAAGTCCGCTATCGCAAGAGCAAGTACAAAAGCTGCAAGGTTTAGTGGCTGAGCTTAATCCAATTCAACAAGCATGGGTTAGCGGCTATCTTGCTGCAAATGCTAATACGGCGGCCTTAGGCGGTGCTATGAGCGTAGCTCCAAGTGCTGGTGAGGCAGTTGCATTAACTATTTTATATGGCTCGCAAACAGGTAATGCAAAGGGTGTAGCTGCTAAGTTAAAAGCACAAGCAGAGTCACGCGGTTTAGCCGTAAAGCTAGTGAACATGGCCGATTACAAACCAACTGCACTAAAAAAAGAAAAGTTTATAACTGTGGTTGTTGCAACTTACGGCGAAGGTGAGCCACCAGAAGATGCAGAGGCTTTGCACGAATTTTTAACCACTAAAAAAGCGCCTAAGTTAGACGGAGTGAAAGTAGCCGTGATTGGTTTAGGGGATTCGAGCTATGAATTTTTTTGCCAAACAGCAAAAGACTTTGAGCAGCGGTTAAATAAACTCGGCGCAGAAACAATCTATCAACGCGCCGATTTAGATGTAGATTACGATGACGAAGCGGCAACTTGGATCATTGGTGCATTGGATGCCTTTGAACCCGATTTAAAAGCACAGCAAGGTAGCTCAGGTGGTCAGGTTATTGCAATGCCGTTTGCTGGGTCAACTACTGTGGCAAATCAATATACTAAACAAAACCCGTTTGCCGCAGAGTTAGGTTTAGTGCAAAAAATTACAGGTCGCGACTCAACTAAAGATGTCCGCCACGTAGAAATTTCGCTTGAAGGCTCAGACATTAGTTATATACCAGGTGATTCATTAGGCGTGTATTTTTTAAATGACGAAGCCCGTGTTGATGAGTTGCTTACACACACGCAAATTGATGCAGCTAGTTTAGTAAAAGTTGCAGATGAACAGCTAAGTATTCGCGATGCACTGATTGAAAAACTAGAATTAACGCAGTCGTACCCTGGCTTTGTGGAAAAATATGCAATAGCGACAGGCACACCACAACTATTAAAACTGGTTGAAGATAAAGCGGCAATGCATGAATACATTGAACCGCGCCAAATATTTGATGTGGTTGCACAAAACCCGGCTAAGCTTGACGCGCAAACACTCGTCGATTGCCTGCGTAAATTACAAGCACGTTTATATTCAATTGCCTCTAGCCAAAGCGAGGTTGAAGACGAGGTACATTTAACCGTGGCATTGGTTGAATTTAATGCCTTTGGTAGCGAGCATTTGGGCGGTTGTTCGGGCTATTTAGCGCGCCGTGCTGAGGAAGGCTGTAAAGTTAAGGTATTTAGTGAGCATAACGATAATTTCCGTTTACCAACGAATGATGAAACACCAATAATTATGGTTGGCCCTGGTACGGGAATAGCACCGTTTCGCGCCTTTTTACAAGAGCGTGATGCGCGCGGCGCATCAGGTAAAAACTGGCTGTTTTTTGGCAATCCACATTTTACTCAAGACTTTTTATACCAAGTTGAAATTCAAGGTTACTTAAAGTCGGGTTTACTAAGCAAAGTAGATGTTGCATTTAGCCGCGATCAAGCCGAAAAGGTGTATGTGCAAGATAAGTTACGTAGTAACAGCAAAGCTATTTTTGAGTGGCTTGAAGCCGGCGCACATTTTTATGTGTGTGGCGACGCTAATCATATGGCAAAAGATGTACACCAAACATTACTCGAAATTATTAAAGAAAATACCGGTAAGAGCGATGAAGATGCTCAGCAGTATTTAAAAGATTTACGCAGCGCAAACCGCTATCAGAAAGACGTTTACTAAAATTAAATATTTAAAGCAGCCGTCACTGTCACTAATTTAGGATTAAACATGAGCGAACAAGATAAAAACGTAAAGCTTTCTGATAACGAGCGCATGAAACGAGAAAGTAATTTTTTACGTGGCACTATAGCAACAGATTTAAAAGATGAGATCACCGGTGGTTTTACCGCTGATAACTTCCAGTTAATTCGGTTTCACGGTATGTACCAGCAAGATGACCGCGATATTCGTGGTGAGCGTGCTAAGCAAAAGCTTGAGCCATTACACAACGTAATGTTACGTGCGCGTATGCCTGGCGGTATTATTAAGCCTGAGCAATGGTTAGCCATTGATAAATTTGCAGAAGAAAAAACCAGTTATGGCAGTATCCGTTTAACTACGCGTCAAACGTTTCAGTTTCACGGTGTATTAAAGCCTAACATTAAAGGCATGCATCAATTACTGGATAGCGTTGGAATTGACTCTATTGCTACCGCAGGCGATGTTAATCGAAATGTATTGTGTACTACTAATCCGGTTGAGTCAGAGTTGCATCAAGAAGCGTATGAGTGGGCTGCAAAAATTTCAGAGCACTTGTTACCAAAAACTAAGGCTTACGCCGAAATTTGGCTTAATGGTGAAAAAGCAGAAACCACAGAAGAGCCAATTTTAGGTTCTAATTACTTACCGCGTAAGTTTAAAACAACGGTAACAATTCCGCCGAATAATGAAGTGGATGTGCACGCCAACGATTTAAACTTTGTAGCTATTGCCGATAACGGTAAATTAATTGGCTTTAATGTGCTTGTAGGCGGAGGCCTTGCCATGACACATGGCGATACAGCAACCTACCCACGTAAAGCAGACGACTTTGGTTTTATTCCACTAGAACATACGTTAAAAATTGCGGAGCATGTGGTATCGGTACAGCGCGATTGGGGTAATCGTTCAAATCGTAAAAATGCTAAAACAAAATATACATTAGACCGAGTAGGCGTTGATGTATTTAAAGCGGAAGTAGAGAAACGCGCTGGTGTTGAGTTTGCTGCAAGCCGTCCTTATAAATTTACTCACCGAGGCGATCGTATAGGTTGGGTTGAAGGTATAGATGGCAAGCATCACCTAACATTATTTATTCAAAGTGGGCGTATTTTAGATTATCCAAACAAACCACTAAAAACAGGCTGTCGTAAAATAGCAGAAGTTCACCAAGGTGACATGCGCATGACGGCAAACCAAAACTTAATTATTGCTGGTGTAGCTGCAGATCAAAAAGCCGTGATTGAAGAAATTGCCCGTAACCACGGTTTAATTGACGATAAAGATACCGAGCAACGTAAAAACTCCATGGCGTGTGTGGCACTGCCAACATGCCCGTTAGCCATGGCTGAGGCTGAGCGCTATTTACCTAGCTTGGTTGAAAAAATAGAAGCACTACTAGCCAAGCATGGTGTGCCGAATGACAGTATTATTATGCGCGTAGTGGGTTGCCCCAATGGCTGTGGCCGTGCCATGTTAGCCGAAGCGGGATTGGTTGGGAAAGGTCCGGGTAAATATAATGTGTATTTAGGCGGTAATCTTGAAGGCACGCGTATTCCTAAATTATATTTAGAAAATGTGGGTGAAGACGTGTATTTAGCTGCTTTTGATGAATTAATTGGGCAATGGGTTAATGAGCGTAATGACGTTGAATGTTTTGGTGACTTTGTGATCCGCAAAGGCATTGTTGCTGAAGTTAAAGTATCGGTTACCGATTTTCACGCATAATAATAAGCCAGTGCAACACACTGGCTAAGGTTTGGAATTTACCATGAGTGAATTTAAAAATATTTTACAGTTAGATAAACAAAGCCAAACTAGCATGCTAGCAGACGCCAATGGCATACTGAAAAACATGAGCGCTGAACAGCGCGTACAATGGGCACTCGAAAATTTACCTGAGACACATTTTTTATCATCGAGTTTTGGTATTCAAGCCGCCGTAATGTTGCACTTAATAACATCACAACAGCCAGATATTCCGGTGGTATTAACAGATACAGGCTATTTGTTTCCACAAACATATCAATTTATTGAGCAAATGACGGCGCGTTTATCACTCAATTTAAAAGTGTATAAATCAGAACTGAGCCCTGCTTGGCAAGAAGCTAAATTTGGTAAGTTATGGGAGCAAGGAGAGGCCGGAATTAAGCAGTACAATCAGCTTAATAAAGTTGAGCCGATGACTCGCGCCTTAAAAGAAATTAATGCTGGTACGTGGTTTAGTGGCCTGCGTCGCGACCAAGCATCAAGCCGTGCTGATAAGCAAGTAATTGAAATTAGCCGTGGTACAGTAAAAGTTTACCCAATTATTGAGTGGACAAACCGCGATGTATATCAGTATTTAACTAAGCATAACTTGCCGTACCATCCTCTTTGGGAAGAAGGCTATGTGTCTATGGGAGACATACATACTACACGTAAGCTAGAGCCCGGCATGACCGAAGAGGAAACTCGCTTTTTTGGTTTAAACAGAGAGTGTGGTTTGCACATTGATGGTGATGGTATTTAATATTATTGATTACCTCGCTCAATATTTAATAAAACGCAGCCTTGGCTGCGTTTTTTACTTACACAAAAGGATTGCCTGATTGATTACTTTTTATTAGACTTGGCCGAATAAAGGATTAATTTTAAGCAGGAAGGCTATGAAATACTTTACCTATTTAGCAGTGTCAGTAATGATTATTGCTGTTATTTCTCTGTTTTATTTAAAAAAGCCAAACGGAGAAACATGGCTTAGTACATCTGTTGTGAGCAACCAATCTCAGCAAATTAAAGATAAAATAATCTCGTTTACCAGTAACACGTTTGAGCAAGCCGTTAATAGCGTGTCGAATACATCCTCAACAACCCGCAGTAAAATATTTAAGTGGCAAGATCAGCAAGGCCAGTGGCACTTTTCAGATACACCTCACCCTAATGGGAAAAGTGTTGAAGTAAAACTAGATCCTAAAGATATTAACGTGGTAGTTGCCCAAGATACGGCTATTTTATCGGGCAGTTCTAAATCCTCAGCAATAAGTAGCACTTCAGCTACACCTACAGTTTATGATCCAGTATCAATTAAAAAGGTGTTTGATGACGCTGAAAAAGCAAAACAAAAATTAGAGCAACGTACTAAACAATTAAATGATTTAAACAGTTTTTAATTATTTGGGTTTATGGCTATGCGCTTTTAAATAACGTTTTTCTGCTTCCATAAGTAAAATAGTTAAATAAATTTTAGTGGGTAACGATAATAATACGCCAATAGCAATGCAAGCTGCCGCTGTAATTATGCCGCTAATACCATGCTGGCGAGTAAAGTAGCTTGATACAATTAACGCATGACCAGTCACAATTAGGCATAACCCAAGTACAATTGATATTTTAAGTAGCCTAATAATTATAATTTGTGACATAACGCCCTCACTAACAGTCATACTAGTGTAGAGTGTTTTTAAAGCATTACCTTGATTCATCGCAACTGACGCGCATAAAAAAGCCTAACAAAATTGTTAGGCTATGATTAAATTTTAGGCGTAAGTTTAAGCTGCTATTAGTTAATCGAGCATATTACGAAGTACATACTGTAAAATGCCACCGTGTTTGTAGTAATCCCACTCTTTTGGCGTATCAATACGTACATCGGCACTAAAGCTTACTTTTTTACCTTCACTATTAGTTGCAATAACGCTTACTTCTTTGGTTTTATCAAGCAAACCTTCAATATCAAACTGCTCTTGGCCGGTTAAACCTAGCGACTCATGGCTTTCGCCATCTTTAAACTGTAGCGGTAAAACTCCCATACCAATAAGGTTAGAGCGATGAATACGCTCATAGCTTTGTGCTATTACGGCTTTAACACCTAACAGTAGCGAGCCTTTAGCTGCCCAGTCGCGAGATGAGCCGGTACCATATTCTTTACCAGCTAAAATAACCAAGGGCGTATCGTTCTTTTGATATTCCATGGCTGCATCATAAATACTGGCAAGCTCATCATCAGGTTGCGTGCGGGTAACACCGCCTTCAGTACCAGGTGCAAGTAGGTTTTTAAGCCTAATATTAGCAAATGTACCGCGCATCATTACTTCGTGGTTACCACGACGCGAACCATAGGAGTTAAACTGCGCTTGTCCTACTTTGTTATCTTGTAAATATAACCCTGCTGGTGAGTCTGCTTTAATCGCACCGGCTGGCGAAATATGATCCGTAGTAACCGAGTCACCTAGTTTTGCTAAACAACGTGCACCGGTAATGGTTGGAATACCCGGAGGCTCAATACTCATACCATCAAAAAAGGGTGCTTTTTTAATATAGGTTGATGCATCATCCCAATCGTAAAGTTTACCGTCAGGTATTTGAATTTTTTGCCAACGGCTATCACCTTCGTATACGTTAGCATAACTTTTTTCGAACATTTCTCTGGTTACCGTTTCCTTAACTAAATCGCTTACTTCTTTAACACTTGGCCAAATGTTTTTAAGGTAAATATCGTTACCGTTAGCATCTTGTGCCAGTGGTTCGTTATATAGGTCAATATCGGTTCTGCCTGCAATGGCGTAAGCTACAACAAGCGGAGGAGATGCTAAAAAGTTCATTTTTACATCTTGGTGAATACGCCCTTCAAAGTTACGGTTACCCGATAAAATAGAGCTCACAACCAGTTTGTGCTTTTGAATAGCATCTGAAATTTCAGGAGCTAGTGGGCCTGAGTTACCAATACACGTGGTACAACCATAGCCAACTAAGTTAAAGCCTAGGCTTTCTAAATCGTCCATTAGCCCTGCTTTTTCTAAGTAGTCAGTAACGACCTTAGAGCCAGGAGCAAGCGATGTTTTAACCCAAGGTTTTACATTAATCCCTAATTGCTTGGCTTTTTTAGCAACTAAACCAGCCGCTAAAATAACACTGGGGTTAGAGGTATTTGTACAACTAGTAATTGCGGCAATAACACAGGCACCATCGTTTAGTTCAAACTCTTGGCCCTTAAAGTTTACTTTGGCTGCCCCTATAAACGGTGCTTCATTGCTTGACTCGTCAGGGTTAGTTGCAGGGCCTTCGCTTTCGATACGCGCTTGCTGTGTATCACTGCTGCTAATTTTTGCTAAACGCTCTTCTTGAAACTCTTTTAAATGTTGGCTAATTGCTTCACCCGCTTTATCAAGCGATATTCTATCTTGTGGGCGTTTAGGGCCAGCAAGGCTTGGTACTACGTCATCTAATATCAGTTCAAGTTTATCGGTGTAATTAGCTTCATCGCCATCGTTGCGCCATAAGCCTTGATGCTTAGCATAATCTTCAATAAGTTTAAGCTGTTTTTCATCGCGGTTGGTTAAACGCAGATAGTTAATGGTTTCGTCATCAATCGGGAAAATACCACATGTAGCACCATATTCTGGCGCCATGTTGGCAATTGTTGCTCTATCGGCAAGTGGTAAGTCGGCAAGGCCATCACCATAAAACTCTACAAATTTACCTACTACACCATGGTTACGTAGCATTTCGGTAACGGTAAGTACTAAGTCGGTAGCTGTGGTGCCCTCTGGTAAACGGCCGTTTAATTTAACCCCTACAACCTGAGGTATTAATAAACTAATAGGTTGGCCAAGCATGGCGGCTTCGGCTTCAATACCGCCTACGCCCCAACCAAGTACGCCTAAGCCGTTAATCATAGTGGTGTGCGAATCGGTACCCACTAAGGTGTCTGGATACGCATATTTTTGGCCATTGCGTTCATCGTTAAAAACAACACGGGCTAAGTACTCTAAATTTACTTGGTGCACAATGCCGGTTGCCGGAGGCACAACTTTTAAGTTATCGAAGGCGGTTTGGCCCCAACGTAAAAATTCATAACGCTCTTTATTACGGTCATATTCAAGCTTGGCGTTTAAGTCAAACGCACCTTCATTACCATAACCATCTACTTGCACAGAGTGGTCAATAACAAGTTCAGCAGGAGAAAGCGGGTTAATTTTTGCAGGATCGCCGCCTAATTTTTCCATTGCATCGCGCATTGCCGCTAAATCGACAATAGCAGGTACACCGGTAAAGTCTTGCATCACAACACGGGCAGGCGTAAACGCTACTTCAGCAGAGGGTTTAGCTTGAGGGTCCCAATCTAATAGGGCTTGAATGTCTTGTTCTTTAATGTTTTCGCCGTCTTCGTTACGAAGTAGGTTTTCGAGTAGTATTTTTAAAGAAAAAGGTAAGCGTTTGGCTTTGTCGCCAAGACCTTTAAGAGAGTGAATATGAAACTGCTCACCATTAACGGTAAGTTGCTGTTGGGTTTTGAAACTATTATTCATTATTTGCCCCTTTGTTATTAGATAAGTGCTATGTAGAGTGACCTTTTATAGTTTGTGAATTGCAAAGTGTATACCAAGATAAAAACAGTGTTTAAAGTGTGATTTTTAAACAGCCGTTACAATAGAGATGATGCTGAAAGTTTTTAATTCAAGAGAGCCAGCTAGACTTACCCAAAAGATATTTTTAATTTGCATACAACCAGCCTTGCTGTTTGCCCTTAAAGCTAACGTAAAGTAGTAATATGGCAATTACTACCACCAGCAGTGGCATAAATACCGCGCTAGACCCCATTATTTCAACGCTGTTAATAACAATAAAGTTGTAATACTGTTGGATTAAAATAGCCATTAACGACACGGTAAATACGGGCAGTGCAAATGACTTTTTAGCGAGTAATAAAACACTGCCAAGCGTGCCGCCAAATACTGCAATAGAAAATGCAATGGTTGACCAAGCGGGGATGTTAGAATATGCAGCTTGCTGATCTATAGGCATTTTGCTAATTACTTCAGGTGTCATCAGCATTTGTAGTGCAAAGGCAATAACGCCACATAAGTTCCATATAAGCGCTACCCATGCGAGTGGTTTTAACCACTTAGGAGGGGGATGTGCAAGCATTTAATTACCTTACTTTTTGTTATAGTTAGTGAGGTAATTAAAGATCAAAAAAGCCAACTATACAAGTTGGCTCGTTTTATAAATAAAAATCAAAAAAAGACTATAATTTAACCGAATGAAATAGGGCGACGACCGGTTTTTTCATCTACTTTAGGTTTTTTAGTGCGCTTACGTTTATTTTTTGCAGGCTGACTCACCGGTTGCGGTGCTGCTTGGTTTGGCTCTGATTGCGGCTGCTCGGCAGGTCGTTCTGCCGGTGTTGCATCTTCACTTAACGCTAGTTGAAAAAGCTCGCCATCAAACTCTAGTATGTCGCCACTGTATAGTTTTTTCCGTTTAATTGTACAAATTTCATGGTTAACACCCACATAACCTTCAGCAATTAAGTTTTTTGCTTGGCCGCCGCCTTCCACTAAATTTAGTACTTTTAATAATTTACACAGCTCAATCGGCTCTTCTTCTAATTCAATTTCTATATATTCTTCGTTCATGTTTGCTCTCGGTGGGGTAACGCATTAACGCTAGTATAAAGTGAAGTCACTATTTTTGCATCAAAGTGCGTATACAAATCTAACCATGGTTTTCTATGTGTTCGCTCAACTTGGCAATACGTAAGCTCATACCTTCTATTATTCGATCTTTAATTTTTTCGCGTATTACATTGGGTAAGCGAGTAAGTGCATCAGAAGTAATAGCAAGCACAATTGCATCTGTTTTAGCGCGTGCGCTAATGCTGCGTGCACGGTTATTAATAAAAGCGCCTTCACCTATAAACTCCCCGGGGCGTATAGTACCGAGCTCTAATAAATGGTTGTGCTTAAACACTATTAATGCACCGCTAAGTACTATAAATAGGCGCTTATCGTTGTCGTGCTGTTTAAATAAAAATGAATTTTCGCGCACTAAATACAATAAACCAAACGACTCTAAAAGTATTTGGCGCTCGTTAAGGCTAAATTCTTTAAAAAATCCTAAACGGTTGATAATTTCCATCTGTTTAAATAGCGGAATGTTCTCTATTAACTTCATTAATTACCTAAGAGTTATTACGCGCAAAACTAATTAATGTTGCGCTCTTTTAATTTACGGGTCAATGTATTGCGTCCCCAGCCTATTTTTATAGCGGCTTCTTGTTTGTGGCCTGCGCAATTGGCGAGTGCTGCTTTTATTAAGCGGGTTTCGAGTTGCGCTTGAATATTAGGCCAAATATTTTCCTTACCTTGTTTAAGTTCCTGATTAAGCCATAACTGGAAGGCATCTAACCAATCGCCTTCTTCTTGAGTTAGTGAGGCATTAATAATTTCAGGTGGCAAGTCTTGCTCGCTAACAAGCTCGCCAGGAGCCATAACCGTAAGCCAACGGCAGGTGTTTTCTAATTGGCGTACGTTACCGGGCCAACTGAACAAGCGTAGCTGCTCAATTGCTTTCAGGCTAAGAATTTTGCTTTCTACTTGCAGATCTTTAGCGCTTTTATGTAAAAAGTGCAGTGCTAGACGCTCAATGTCTTCGGTACGTTCTCGAAGGGCAGGTAAGCGCAGGCGCACTACATTTAAGCGATGAAATAAATCATCCCTAAACTTGCCTTGTTTTACTAGCTCTTCAAGGTTTTGATGGGTTGCAGCAATAATACGCACATCTACTTTTATGCTTTTATGCCCGCCAACACGGTAAAACTCTCCATCAGATAATACCCGCAGTAATCGAGTTTGTACGTCGAGGGGCATATCGCCAATTTCATCTAAAAATAGGGTGCCGCCATTGGCTTGTTCAAAGCGGCCTTTTCGCACGCTATCTGCACCAGTAAAAGCCCCTTTTTCATGGCCGAATAATTCTGACTCAACCAGTTCTTTAGGAATTGCGGCCATATTTAGCGCAATAAATTGGTTTTCTTTACGCGGGCTATGGTTGTGCAGGGCGCTGGCAACAAGCTCTTTACCTGTTCCTGACTCACCATTAATAAGTACACTCATGCTTGAAGCTGCAAGCTTACCTATGGCCCTAAACACTTCTTGCATAGCAGGTGCTTCGCCAATTATATGTGCGCTTTTAGGGGGCGTGAGTTTACGTTTAACTTTTTTTGTAGAATTAGCTCTATAGGCGCTTTCAACTAGGGCAACCGCTTCGTTTAAATCAAAAGGTTTGGCTAAATATTCAAAAGCCCCTTTTTGAAAAGCATTTACGGCGGAATCGAGATCTGAATGCGCGGTAATAATAATAACCGGTAAGCCGGGCACTTGCTCTGCTATTAGCTCCAGCAGTGCCATGCCGTCCATTCCGGGCATTCTTACATCGGAGATCAGCACGCTCGGTTGGCTAAATTTTAATGCATTAAGCACACTTTGTGCTTCAGCAAAGCTTTGTACTGTAAAACCTGCGCGAGTAAGCGCTTTTTCTAATACAAAACGAATAGAGGCATCGTCATCTACAAGCCAAACTGTTTTCATGCGTACTCCAAGGCGTTAATCTGCAAGAGGCAGATAAATATTAAATTCGGTGTGACCAGGCCAGCTATCGCACTCAATATAACCATTGTGTTGATCAATTAATGTTTGCGCTATAGAAAGTCCCAATCCAGAGCCGCCATCTTTATTGGTGATCATCGGATAAAACAAAGTATCGCGTACACTAATATCAATCCCTGGGCCATTATCGAGCACTTGAATTAACAAGGCTTTTTTTGGTGCCTTACCGGGCCTACGGTGCTGATAGTTAATTCGGGTTTTAATTTTTATTTCCCCACCATTAACTAATGCCTGCTGGGCATTACGCACAATATTAAGTACCACTTGTTGCACTTTACTTTGGTCAATATAGACATCGGGAATACTCGGGTCGTAATCTTTTACCAAGCGAATATTGTCACTATTATCTAGGGTACTTAATTTGATCACCGACTCTAAAGTTTGATGTATATTGCCATAAGACTTTTGCGGTAATTGGTTAGGCCCAAGTAGTCTATCTACTAACTCACGCAGTCGGTCGGCTTGCTCAATAATAAGCTCGGCACATTCATTTCTTTCTTGCTGGTCTACCTCGTACTGCAATAACTGCGCCGCTCCGCGAATTCCCCCTAAAGGGTTTTTAATTTCGTGTGCTAAACCACGAATTAAATTACGTGCGGCTTGGTATTGATGCATTTGGTTTGATGCTTGATCGAATTTAATTTCATCATCGGTTTGCCGACATTCTAATAAAATATAAAGCGCACCTTGGTATTTTATCTGTTTTGAACTGACCGCTAATTTAGCATGGCGAGAATCAACAAATACCACGTCAGCCCTATGCTGGTGGCAATCTACGCCATCAATTAAAGAGTATTGCGCTATGCGTTTTAAATCGATTGAATGGTAGTTAAATAAATCATCAAAAGATTGCCCTAATAAACGCTTAGTGCCTAAACCAAGCAGCTCGCTGGTACTGGTATTGGCGTAAATAAGCGTAAAGCTTTCGTTTAAAAGCATCACGGCGGTGGTTTGATTTTGCCATATGG
This sequence comes from Pseudoalteromonas translucida KMM 520, assembly GCF_001465295.1. Lineage (NCBI taxonomy): Bacteria > Pseudomonadati > Pseudomonadota > Gammaproteobacteria > Alteromonadales > Pseudoalteromonadaceae > Pseudoalteromonas > Pseudoalteromonas translucida. Next base: position 173,016 of record NZ_CP011034.1, read on the forward strand.
CATTGAGTAGCTCAGGGCTAAAGTGTGTGTTATTAAGCATAGTTGCACCATTTTAGTGCGCCTGTATTTTCAGGCAAGTAATTTAATGAAATTGCACTGCAATTGCTATTTTTAATGTGAATTAGGAGGGAGTTAATTACCTAAGCTTAAGCCTTTTCTGTGCATAAAAAACACACTTAATGGGCTTATCGCAATAACTTGGTTTTGTTTGTTGTACAGCTTAACTTGCAGAGTGTGCTCACCACGCTCTACATCTCTTAAAGCAAAGGTTGAGGTATCACTTGCTGCGCCATAGGCTTTACCATCAAGCAATAGCTGTATTGTAAAGTCGTTTTCAAAGCGGGGGGTAATGCGAGCAGATACATACACAGAGCCGGTATTTTCACGAATAGTTTGTTTGTGCTCAGGCGATGCAATACCAATACTAAATGCAACTGGTTGCACTTTAGTTTGGCTATTTAAAATATCAGTATTTGTTGCAGGCATGGTTAAATCTTGGCTGGTGAGTTTTATCTCTTTGGCGCCAATATGAGGGGTATCTGAAAACACCAGTACGCCATTTTTATCTTTCCATGCGTAAATTTTTTTTTCACCAGCGTAACTACAAACACTTAATAATGAAGTAATTAGTAGTAATAAAATCTTGCTACTCACTCTGCAACCCTGCATTTTTAACATTAACTTTACTTTAGTGGAGAAAGTACTAATTTACCATTAAAAAAGCCCGCAATGCGGGCTTAAATATATATTTTGTAACTGTTAATTAAAATTAACAGCTGTAATACATTTCAAACTCAATTGGGTGCGTTGTCATGTTAAGTTTTTCAACTTCTTGACTCTTAAGTTTAATGTAAGCATCAATTAAATCATTAGAGAACACATCACCTTGATTTAAAAACTCACGGTCAGCATCAAGACATGCCAATGCTTCTTCTAATGAAGAGGCAACGGTTGGAATTTCTGCAGCTTCTTCTGCCGGTAGGTCGTATAAATCTTTATCCATTGCATCACCAGGATGGATTTTATTTTTAATTCCATCAAGGCCAGCCATAAGCATGGCAGCAAAAGCAAGATACGGGTTAGCCGTTGCATCAGGGAAGCGTACTTCAATACGACGACCTTTGGCCGATGGTACTACCGGAATACGAATTGATGCCGAACGGTTACGTGCAGAGTATGCAAGCATTACTGGTGCTTCGTAACCTGGTACTAAACGTTTGTACGAGTTAGTAGAGGCGTTAGCAAACGCATTAATTGCTTTAGCATGTTTAATAATACCGCCAATGTAATAAAGCGCATCTTCAGAAAGACCGCCGTACTTATCACCTGCAAATAAGTTAACACCGTCTTTAGCTAACGACTGATGACAATGCATACCAGAGCCGTTATCGCCAACAATAGGTTTAGGCATAAAAGTGGCTGTTTTGCCGTATAAATGAGCCATGTTATGAATAACATACTTCATTTCTTGAATTTCATCGGCTTTAATTACCATAGTATTAAAGCGCGTAGCAATTTCGTTTTGCCCTGCAGTTGCTACTTCGTGATGATGCGCTTCAACAACTTGTCCCATTTCTTCTAATACTAGACAAGTAGCAGAGCGCCAATCTTGAAAGTCATCAACAGGAGCAACTGGGAAGTAACCGCCTTTAACGCCAGGGCGATGACCTGTATTGCCGTCTGCGTATTCTTTATCTGAGTTCCAAGCAGCTTGCTTAGAATCGATTTTGTACATAGAGCCAGACATGTCTGTTTTATATTTTACGTCATCAAATACGAAGAACTCTGGCTCTGGGCCAAATAAAACCGTATCAGCAATACCCGTAGAGCGCATATATTCTTCAGCACGCTTTGCTACAGAGCGAGGATCGCGCTCGTAACCTTGTAATGTAGAAGGCTCTACTACGTCACAACGTATAATTAATGTGGCTTCTTCAGTGAATGGGTCAAGCTTAGCTGATTCAGCAACAGGCATTAACACCATGTCTGATTCGTTTATGCCTTTCCAGCCAGCAATTGAAGAACCATCGAACATTTTACCATCTTCAAAAAAGTCTTCATCAATTTGATGATGAGGAATTGAAATATGCTGCTCTTTACCTTTGGTATCAGTAAAGCGTAAATCAATGAACTTAACGTCATTTTCTTTAATAAAATCTAAAACCGATTGCGACATGTGTCCTCCAACTATAAGGTTTTATTATTGCTGCTTAAATGCTTTGTGTTTTATAAGCTGATTTTGTGCCACTATTGTAACTTAATGTTTATAAACATAAAAAATACAAAAGTAATAACGGCGGTTACTAATGCGCACCATTTTGGTGCGTAAATGCTTCAATATAGTGCAACAGTTACAGAGTAAAAAGTTGCTCGCTATTTAATCGTGATAGACTAACATAAAGTAAATACAAAAGACTGACCAAAATAGCAATAAAGTCATTAAAGTGGAGGTTTTTATAAAAATATTAAAAATTTTATTTTTATAATTAGTTAATTTAAAACAGTAGGTTAAATAAAAAAACCAGAAAGTTTGCAAATTTATTTTGGATAAACTTTCATCCATTCCATTTATAAGGGATAATATGCGCCCTTTTAAATCCTATGCTGGGACATCTCGTGAAAACGCAGGTGAGTGCGTAAGCCCCTGCAGGATCAATGAGATTCAATTTCTCTGAGTGAATATTAATGAGTATCGAAAAGATAAGAAATATAGCAATTATCGCCCACGTTGACCACGGTAAAACTACACTGGTTGACAAACTGCTTGAGTTTTCAGGCACATTAGAAACACGCGGCGGTAATGAAGAGCGCGTGATGGATTCAAACGATATAGAAAGAGAGCGTGGTATTACCATTTTAGCGAAAAACACCGCTATTTCATGGAACGGCTACCACATTAATATCGTAGATACTCCAGGACACGCCGATTTCGGTGGTGAAGTGGAACGCGTACTTTCAATGGCTGACTCAGTATTACTAATTGTTGACGCTCAAGAAGGCCCAATGCCACAAACGCGTTTTGTTACGCAAAAGGCATTTGCGCAAGGTTTAAAGCCAATCGTAGTAATTAACAAAATCGACAAGCCAAGTGCACGTCCTGATTGGGTTATGGATCAAATCTTTGATTTATTCGATAACTTAGGCGCCACTGACGAGCAGTTAGATTTTAAAGTAATCTATGCATCAGCAATCAACGGCTGGGCAACATTAGATTTAGACGAGCCATCTGATAACATGGATGCCATGTTCCAAATGATCGTTGACGAAGTATCACCACCAGATGCAGATCCTGAAGGTGACTTCCAAATGCAGATTTCTCAACTTGATTACAACTCATACGTGGGTGTAATTGGTGTTGGTCGTATCAAGCGTGGTTCTGTTGCTCCAAACCAACAAGTAACTATTATTAGTGCTGATGGTACTAAACGTAACGGTAAAATTGGTACAGTACAAAGCTACTTAGGCCTTGAGCGTATCGAAACTGACCGTGGTTATGCAGGTAACATCGTTACTGTAACCGGTATTGGCGAGCTTAAGATTTCAGACACTGTTTGTTGTCCTACTAACGTTGAAGCATTACCACCACTAAGTGTTGATGAGCCAACAGTAACAATGACATTCTCTGTAAATAACTCACCTTTTTGTGGTAAAGAAGGTAAGTTTGTAACGTCACGTAATATTCGTGAGCGTTTAGACAAAGAATTAGTACACAACGTAGCACTTCGCGTTGAAGATACAGCTAGCCCAGATAGCTTCCGTGTTTCTGGCCGTGGTGAGTTACACCTAGGTATCTTAATCGAAAACATGCGTCGTGAAGGTTACGAGCTTGCAGTATCTCGTCCAGAGGTAATTTTGCGTACTGTTGACGGTGTATTAGAAGAACCGTTTGAAACAGTAACAATTGACTGTCAAGAAGAGCATCAGGGTTCTGTAATGGAGCAAGTTGGCCTACGTAAAGGTGAGCTTACTAACATGTCTCCAGATGGCAAAGGCCGTATGCGTTTAGACTTTATTATCCCAAGCCGTGGCTTAATTGGTTTCCAAACTGATTTCATGACGCTTACTTCGGGTTCTGGTCTTATGTACCATACGTTCGATCATTACGGTCCTCATAAAGGCGGTTCAATCGGTGTTCGTAAAAACGGCGTAATCATTGCAAATGCTACAGGTAAAGCACTGACTAACGCATTGTTTAATTTACAAGAGCGCGGCCGTTTATTCATCGGTCACGGTGTTGAAGTTTACGAAGGTATGGTTATCGGTATTCATAACCGTGATAACGACCTTACAGTTAACGCCCTTAAAGGTAAGCAGTTAACTAACGTACGTGCATCTGGTACAGATGAAGCGCAAACGCTTTCTCCACCTTTAAACTATTCACTTGAGCAAGCGCTTGAGTTTATTGATGAAGATGAGTTAGTTGAAGTAACGCCACTAAACATTCGTATTCGTAAGCGTCATCTTACAGAAAACGAACGTAAACGTGCGGGTCGTGCACCTAAGTCATAATCTATTAATTTAGAATAATGATTTTAAAAGCCGCTGTATTGTAAAATACAGCGGCTTTTTTGTGTTTGTGGGTTAGCTAAAAACAGATTAAAGAGGGTAGGTTAAAGAAATTATCATCACCGCGGTGCTGTGCACTACATTGAGTTTTTCTCCTCTAAAAGCGCAGCGCCTCTTAACCTCTTTGTGAATAATTCACTTAAAGATCTTTTGTCGCAGAATGAGAATAAAAAGTAAAAGGGAGAGCTGAAAACAGCCGATAATGCGAAGTACTAGTGTTTGTTGGTAGGGTATTTTTTCGTTGGGTTTCGCTGCGCTCAACCCAACCTACGTACATTACTTAAAGTTTAATTGTTTCGCCTTCATTTAAAATATACAGCGGTATTGGTGCATTCATTTGTTTATACATATGCAGTAAGCGCGATAGTGCTGAGTGGCTGCTGTGATCCCCCATTTGCCAGCTTGAGTTGCCATATCCCCATGGTATCATTACTTTGCAATTAAGCTCTGTGGCTGCATTAAGGGCATCCTCTGGCGTGGTATGAACGTAGCGATACCCTTTAGCGTTGGTTTTATGGTAATAAGAGGCAATTGGCATTAGGCATAGATCTATATCACCGTATTTTTGTTGTATGTCTTTAAAATGTTGTGAATAGCCAGTATCGCCGGCAAAAAATAAGGTGCTGCCATTTTGTTCAAGCAGCCAGCCATTCCAAGAATCTTTATTATCATCTTCGTAAATATAAGGGATAAGCACCCGATTACTAAAGTGATGCGCAGGCACTGCGTGTATGGTTAAGTCCTCAATGCTGGTTTTTGCATACCACGCCATTTCAGTAATATTAAAGCCACCCATTGGGAAGTTATCTGCCATGCCTAGGGGGGCTAAATAACGTGGTTGATTCCCCAGTTTTTTAATATCTGCTTTATTAAAGTGATCGTAATGAATATGCGAATACATAACGGCGTTAATGTTTTCAAGTGTTTGCTTATTTGGCCATGCTCCGGGTTTGCGATAAAACCCACCGGCAAGCTTAAAGCCTAAATCAACCGGTGAATCAAACTGCTCACTAACCGGATCAAATAATACATTTTGCCCATTAGGTGTGCTGACCACAAAGCTGGCATGCCCTAACCAACGAACCGTATAACCAGTATTGAGCTGCGGCTTAATTTGCTTCCCTTGATACTGGCAGTTGCTGCTGGGTGTTTCGCAAATCAAGTCTGGATGTGGCGGGTAGCAATTTTGCTCGCAGGTGGTTGGGTAAACCTTTTTGCCTGGATATAAATTATGGTAACGGCCTGTTTGGTTGTTAACGGCAATAACTGAGTTTTTGTCAGCTATTTTTTGCACCTGATTAGGCGTACTACACGCTGATAAAAAACAGCTTATAAAGATTATAAGGGCAATGTTTTTCATAATTAAATCCGTTTTAAATAGTGCTAAAGCAGCCATGCAGCCATAAAAAAGCCTGCAATAATGCAGGCAAATTTAAATATAATATCAACTAATTAACCGGCACTATTCATTTGTTCAATAAATTTATTTGAGTCGGCAATCGATTTATTCATGTCGTTCATTAGCAATTGTATATCGCGTTTAAGGTTAGTGAACTCACCTTTAATAGCCGATACCGCTTGTGCGTTTAAGTTATGTTTTAAGTATAAAACGTTATCATGAAGCGATGTTAATACCGGCTCCATTTTGCTCTCTGCGCTGCGCATTGAGCGTAATAGCTGATCAAATTGACGCTTAGTCGCGGCTAGCTTTTTACTGCTTTCACGCTTAAGTGATGCGCTTTTGTACTGCTCTAGCTCATCGCTCCACTCATCAAATAAGGCTTCTGCTACGTCTTCTACTTTATTGATGTTAGTTGACACTTCGTTAGCGGCTTTTAAGCTCGACTCATAGTCATCGTTTAACTGATTATAGGTGTCTTGCAGTTCGCCACCATTAAAATCAATAAGTGTAGTTAAGCGCTCAAGCGCTGACTTAAACTCTTCTTGAGACTCTTGTTGCGAATCTTTGGTTTCTTCTACGCGGTCAATAAGAATATCGCGCTTGTGTACGCCTACTTTTTCCATGGCCGAGTAATAAGCCGACTGGCAACCCGATAATGTTAGTACAAGTGCAAGTACGGTAACACTCAGTAATGTTTGTTTTTTCATTTGGTTTCCTATTTACGTGTGTTAATGCTGTAAATTATGGTGCTGATTGTTATTATGGTCAAAATTATATTAGCACAAGTCAATGTTATGAACGATAAGCTCTCTTATTATAAACAGCAAGTTGGATCTTTTTTGCGGCAGCAACCCGGCTGGTGGATGCAATATATTAACCGCTGTATTGATGACCAAATAACCGTTAATGCGGGCTATTTAGCTTATGTAACTTTGCTGTCTTTGGTGCCATTGATTGCCGTAGGTGTGGCGATATTTTCGGCTTTTCCGGGGTTTGAATCAACTCGGTTAGCAATTGAAAGCTTTTTATTTACTAACTTTGTGCCTACCTCGTCAGATGTTATTAAAGAGCATATTAGCTCGTTTGCGGGCAATGCAAATCAAATGACCGCAGTGGGTATTGGCTTTTTAGCTGCTATTGCCTTGTTACTTATTCGTAATGTTGATGCCACGCTTAACCGTATTTGGCGAATTAAGAAAAAGCGTCCAATGATGATTTCGTTTGCCGTTTATTGGATGGTACTCAGTTTAGGACCCGTATTTTTAGGCGGCAGTATTGCTGTTACTTCGTATATTGTATCGCTGGTGTCGTTTGCTGATCAGGGAATTCCGGGGTTTAGTGGCTTTTTATTAAAGTTATTGCCGTACGGCATTTCGATGGTGGGTTTTATTATGCTCTACACCTTGGTGCCCAACACTCGAGTGTCGTTTAAAGCGGCGATACCTGGGGCACTATTTGCTGCCATGTTGTTTGAGTTAACTAAAAAAGGTTTTGCGCTTTATATTAGCCACTTTCCATCTTATGAAGTTATTTATGGTGCAGTTGCTACCATTCCTATTTTGTTTGTGTGGATATATTTGTCGTGGATAGTGGTGTTGTTAGGCGCTGAGCTTACGGCGTGTATTAGCCCTGAAAATATTGAAGACACGCCCGAAATAGAGCTAGACGAGCAACCAAATACAAAGGATACGCTATAAAATGCAAGGTTTAATACAACGTGTAAAACATGCCAAAGTAGAAATTAATAACCAAGTAGTTGGCGAAATTGGCCAAGGAATTTTAGTGCTGTTGGGCGTTGAAAAACAAGATGACGAGCAAGCGGCCGATAAGTTACTGCATAAGATTAGTAATTACCGCATTTTTACTGACGAAAATGACAAAATGAACTTAAGTCTAAAAGATATTGCTGGTGAGCTATTGGTGGTGTCGCAGTTTACTTTGGCGGCAAATACTAAAAAGGGCATGCGACCTAGCTTTTCATCGGCGGCAACCCCAAGCCAAGCTAATGAGTTATACGAGTACTTTGTAGCGCAAGCCAAGGCGCTTAATTTAACGGTTGCTACCGGTGAGTTTGGTGCCGATATGCAAGTGAGCTTGTGTAACGATGGGCCAGTAACCTTTAATTTAGCTGTTTAGTGATCACCACGATATGATTTATATAGCCTGCTACTTTTTGCGGGCTAACTTTATAACCAAATACATTAAGTAATACTTGCTGTAACTGTTTTAATTGCGACTCATGTTGCGATAAAAAATTAATAAATAGCGTGCCGTTGTTGTTAAGGGCTGCGTGTATTTTTTGATAAAAAGCGGGTGCGAATAAAAATCGTGGCGCGTCTATTTGGCTAAATAAATCTAAAATAATCCAATCTATGTTGCGGGCGCGACCCAGTACTTGCTGGGCATCCTCACAAAGTAACCGCTGTGTATTATTACTAGGCACTTGCTGCGTAGTAAAAAACTTTTTATAACAACTAATTATATCTGCATTTATTTCAGCTGAGGTGATTTTTGCGTGTGGATATTGGTGCAGCAAATAATTACGAATTGCTCCGCCGCCAAGCCCCAGCTCGAGTACTTTTTTAGGAGTACTTAATGTGTGCCAATGCTGTGCTAAGCACTGTAAGTGTGGCAGTAATAAATTGCTTGGTTGCTGCTGCGTTACCACAGATTGCAGAGTGTCATTTATTAGCAGCCAACGCAGTTGCTGATGTTGGCGTACTTGAATGTGATCGCCCCCATATTTATGCCAATAAAGTAACTGGCCAACACTGTGGCTGTTTTCAATAAAATAGCTATTAATCAGGCCATTTACAGGGTTTATGTATTCGCTCATGTTGCTCAGCATAAACTAGCATAGCTAAAGCGCAATGGCTTTTGTCATTAATTTTTTACACTTTGCATTTGCCATCACCAAAGTCGTATTGGCAGTTTTTTTTAGATGGAGTATGGTATTTGCCATAATTAAGTGACGTTGTATTTTATTTACGGCTTAACAGCAGGAGTATGTATGTTTCAGGTAAGTACACCGCAAAGTAGTGAAGATTGGCAAGCCTATTATCAATTACGCTGGGAAATTTTACGTGCCCCTTGGGGTGAGCCACGTGGTTCTGAACAGGATGATTTAGAACAAGATGCCGAGCATCGCTTTATTAAAAATAAAGCGGGCAAAGTATTGGGGGTGGCGCGGCTGCACTTTAATAACCAGCAACAAGCTCAAGTTCGCTATATGGCTGTAGCTGAAGAAAGTCGTAATCAGCATATTGGTAGTCGTTTATTACATGACCTAGAAAAAATAGCATGGTCACAAGACGCTGCAGAGTTAGTGTTATTTGCTCGCGAGCGCGCACTCGAATTTTATAAGCGCCATGGTTATGAAACACAAGAAAAAGCGCATTTGGCGTACGGCGATGTACAACACTATAAAATGGTAAAACAAAAGCCATCAGAGCCTGGCTGGTTTCGCCACCCTAACTGGACTCAAGTGCTGCAAAACACCTGGCGTGAGTCAATTCCAATTAGTGATGCAATGGGCATTAAAGTAGAGAGCTATACCGACTGGCAATTTACGACTAGCGCAGATTTAGATGCTAATTTAAACCTACATAACACTATGTTTGCTGGTTCTATTTATAGCTTAGCAACCCTTACGGGGTGGGGCGCAACCTACTTAGCACTTAAAGAAGCAGGGCTTGAAGGGAGTATTGTATTAGCCGATGCCAATATTAAATATTTAAAACCGCTTAGCAGTGATCCACGCGGCTGTGTTGATATACAAAGCTGTAAGGGTAAGCTCAGCGAGTTAGAAACTGAGGGTAAAGCCAGCTATTTAGTGCCCGTTATTATTTATGATGGTGATAAGGTAGTGGCTGAATTTGAAGGGCAGTTTGTAGTAAAAAAATAAGCTGTTAGCACTTTATAGTTGAATTAAGCACGAAAAAAGCCAAGCAATGCTTGGCTTTTTAATTTATTTACTTTAATCGCTAATGAATTAAAGTAAATCGGTAAGTAATATACCTACGCCAATGCGTTCTATATCAGCGTTGTAATCAATTAAGCTTTCGCCATAGCCATTAAAGTACTGTGCATAACCACGCACTCGGCCCCAAAGCGGAAATGACCAATCGAGCTGTAAAGCACCGCGATTGTCTGAATTTAAGTTGTTACGGGTCATAAAGCTAAATTCATGTTCATTAAGGCGATACGCACCGCTAAACTCAAAGTAACCCATGTATTTGTAAATGTCAGGGTTGTCGTCGCCCCTTGGATCTAAAGGTGTTTCTTTCTCGCTTTCTGAAATACGATACCAAGGCTTAAAGTTAAATACAAAGCCATTTTTTTCCCAAATAAAGTTAGCGTAAATACGGTTCCATGAACGTGAGTTTGGCTGGCTATTACCGTTAGACTGATGCGAAATACCCAAAACAACAGCCATTTCGTCGCCCCAAGGAACGTGCTCTTGATCTAAATAGTTAACCCAAAAAATTTCTGGCTCGTAGTTGGTCTCACGAAATGGTGATGAGCTTTCTTTGTTATAAAGCTGCCAATATGACTGTAGTGTAAAGGCAAAAAATATAGCTTGGTCTTCATCAGAAAAGTCATTGAAGAGAGGGACCTTAATTGAAAGCTGATACTTGGCTTCTAAGTTATCGAGTGGCTCGTCATTTTTTTCGCCAGTTAGCTCGTCGAATGTTTCAAATGAGCTATTGTTCGGATGCGATACATACGAGATAGGTAAAATGTAGTTACGTTTATGTGGTGTAATAACATTACGGTTTTTTTGGCTTACTGCTTCACGTGCTTTGCGCTTATCGATAGCGGTAAGCTGTTTATCTTCTTCAAGAGCGGAGCATTTTTTACGAAGCTGGTTGAGTGTTTGCTTGCCGTCTCCACCAATCACTTCATTTAAAATACATTGTTTTACCAGCTCAATATTACTATTTTGCTCATTGCTTTTAGGTTTTTCTTCAGCAAAAACAGTAGTACTAACTAATGTTGAAAGTATGATCAAGTATCGCCAGCTCATTGTAATTCCTTTGTGAGTATTGATGGTTTAATGCGTTAATTTAATTATAACGCCTTTTTACATATGTAACGGTGAACTTTTACTGAATTTACGTATATTTTGTATAATTAGATCAAAATAAAAGCGGCCTAAGCCGCTTTTATAATGCAAATTAACTATAGTTAACTTACTCTCACGCAATGAGAAGGGAGAGCTTAAAGCTCAAATACGTTAGTAAAAAATTTATACAGTTCAGTGCCTTGGTTAACACTCGCCGAGGCAAAGTGCAGTATGGCAATAGCATCACATTCAAGGGAAAGTGTTTGTAGTGGCTGTTCACTTAAATAACGCTCCATGCGCAGTATTTTAGCAATTGGCTCACCTGCTTTAATATGCGCGCCTAGGGGGGCAATATACTCAACCATTCCGCCCATGGGCGCGTAATAAGCAAAGTAATCATTTAAATGACACGCGTAGCGAGTAATGTTAGCCGGCGTGTGGGGTGCATTTTCAAATACGGCTTTATAATTTAAGTAACTTAAAATACTGTTTGCATCGTTTAGTGCTTCGCTCAAATCTATTTTTTCTTGGCTGCCTAGCTCTACAGTAAAAGCTTCTACAGGTATGCTTAGCTCGCGACCTTGCTTGCTCAGTGCTTCGTTTAAATGCCACCAGGGGCAAAAGTTAGCTTCATCCATAGCGCCGTCAAAATCACTAGGAATAAGCAGTACGTGCTCAATATTAAAATACCGAGCGCTATTAGCCGCATAGGTTGGGCAGTACAAATGTTTGCTTGAAATAGGACCTGTGTGTAAATCCAGTACTATATCGGCTTGGTGAGCGAGCTTTTGTAAGTTAAGCGCAATGCGTTTACCTGTATTGAGTAAATAAGCAGGGCCGTTGAGTTTGCTGTCAACTTCGTCAATAAGTGCCTGTTTAAACGTGCTTTTTAATGTGGCATCGTCGTATTGCGTATGGTTTTTTGCAAACTGAGTGACTAACTCAGTATTATAATGATACATCCTATTCCAATTAGTGCCGGTGATAGGGTCGAACCGACCTAAAGTAAATTCCCCCGACTTTTGATTACAACCAATAGGGTTGGCATAGGGCACTAAAGTAATATCACCTTTAAGATTGAGGTGCTTTAATTGTTCAAGTAGTTGAAAAATTACCGCATTACCTTGTACTTCAGCCCCGTGCATGTTGGCCTGAATATACACACTTGGCCCCGTGCCATCGCCTTTTAAACGATACACAGGAATAGTGAGAGGTAAGCCATTGGCAACTTCACCAACGACGATGTTTTCTTGACTAATTGGTGAGGCGATCATGAGTATCTCAACATTTTAATTTTATCTCGGGTACTTTATTTTAGGTACATTATCTTAGGTAAATTATCTCAAGTAATAACTGGCATCTTCGGCTGCACGTAGGCAGCTAAGTTTGTTTTGTTCTAAAACATATTCGCCTGCAAGTTCGTGGCATAAAAAGTACGGCATACTTTCACTAAAACCATAGGCACCACATTGACTAAACACCAACCAGTCGTGCTCATTTAGATCACTTGGTAATGCGTGCTCGCCCAAGCAATCGAGTGCGGTACAAAGTGGCCCGTATAAGCTCATAGCTTGGGTTGGTGTGTTTGAATCTCGTAGTAACGCTGCTGGAAAGTCTTGACTAGTGACGGCTGGGCGCAATAAGTGGTTTATACCGCCACTTAAAATAACTTGTTGTTGGCCATAGTTTTGTTTTCGCTCTACTACTGGGGTCGCGTAATGTCCGCATTCACCCACGGCATAGCGGCCAAGCTCCATCCATAACTCTTCAACGCCCGCCTGTTTTTTAATTTTAGCGAGGGCAGTTATTAAGTCATCCCAATTAAGCGTTATGTCGTTTTGCGTATACGGAATACCCAAGCCGCCACCTAAATCTAAAATTTTAAGGTTTATATTTAAATCGCGAGCAAGCTGGCTAAGTGGTGCAATCATTTGTGACCACAACTCACTGAGTTTTTGCGTGCTGAGCATATTTCCCCATTGAAAAATATGCAGGCCATCAAAGCTAAGTGCGTCATAGTCGGTAATATTAAGTGCCTGCCACTCTGTACAACCGAGTCCAAATGGCGTGAGGCTATCGCCACCTAGTGGATTTTTTTCGCCCTCGGGCCAACGTAACTGTACGCGCAGTAATACCTGTAGTTGACAGTTTTGTAGCTTGGCTTGCTCATTGAGCCAGCGAACTTGATTAATACTTTCGGCAACAAAAGTACGTACGCCGCGCTCAATAAAGTGTTTAATTTGTTTTGGGCTTTTAGCTGGCCCGGTGTTGAGCACGCGATCGCTACTAACGCCTTGAGCAAGTACTTGCTCAAGCTCGCCTTTACTGGCTACGTCAAAATTAAACCCGGCGTTATCTAAGCATTGAATAATTTTAGACAGTGGATTTGCTTTAACCGCATACCACAGTTTTACCTCGGTTTGTGCGACCAATTGTGCCAAGTGATTATTTAGCGTATCTAGGTCGTAAACAAAAAATGGGCTATCGAGTTGGCTTGATAATTCATTAATTGCCGTTTTAACGCCCGTGCTCAAAAAGCTCATTAACGTAAAACCTCTTCAAGTAGTAATGATGCATCACTTTGCTCATCGCGGTACTTAACAATTAACGCGCACGACATGCTTAAACCTTGTGCACGCGCCCATTCGTTTGAAGCAGGGCGAGAGCCTGGTATTACAATAGCGTACTCAGGAATTGGCTCGCCTTTATCAAGTTGGCGCTCGTTTACACAGTCGTATACCGGAATCGTGGCCGATAAACGTACACCAGGAGCAAGCACTGCGCCTTTTTTAATTACTACACCTTCAACAATTACGCAGCCTGCGCCAATAAATGCATCATCTTCAACTACCACTGGGCTGGCACCAATTGGCTCTAACACACCACCAAGTTGCACGGCTGCGCTAAGGTGTACATTTTTACCTACTTGCGCACACGAGCCAACTAAAGCGTGGCTATCTACCATAGTGCCTTCGTCAATGTATGCGCCAATATTTACATACGCTGGTGGCATAATAATAGTGCCTTTAGCTACATAAGCACCACGGCGCACGCTTGAGCCACCCGGGACCATACGTACGCCATCGGTGGCACTAAACTGTTGTGGCGCTAAGTTATGTTTATCAACAAAGCCACCGGCAAATTCGGTGTTTGTACCATTTTTAAAGGCTTCTAAAATACCTTGTTTTACTGCAACGTTAGCCTGCCATTGGCCGCTTTCGTTTTGTGATGCTGCGCGTACTGCGCCCGACTCTAAATTATTTAATAGTTCTAACCAGCTCATTATAAAAACCTATGTTTAATGCCAAGATAAAATGGTGTTGTTTGCTTGTTCAATGCACGTTGTTTGCGTTAATTCGAGGTGAGTTAACGGGGGGCGTAAATACGAACTCGTTAATCGCCCTTGTAAATGCATGAGTACTTTAACGGGAATGGGGTTTGCTACAGTGAACAAGCTACTGATTGCGCTTGACCACTGAGTAAATAAATTGGGGTATTGGCCACTTAGGCTACGCTGTACAAATTCGTGAGTTTGTAGCGGCCAAGCATTAGCTGCTACCGATACCAGTCCTTTAGCACCGGCTTGGGCAAAGTAGGGCATAAGCGCATCATCGCCGCTAAAAATAGCTAAGTTAGGAGCCGCTTGACGGTAAGCTTCAAATTGCGCAATGTTGCCACTGGCTTCTTTAAGTGCCCATAGGTTTTTATGTTGCTGTAGGTTTTGAATGGTTGCTACTGGAATATCGACAGCGCTTCGCCCTGGTACGTTATAAAGCATACAAGGGTGTTTACTTATATTTAAAAGGCTTTCAAACCAATGGGTTTGTCCAATTACACCGGGCTTTGCATAAAGCGGCGAGCCAAGTAAAAAACTATGAATAGGCAGGTGGTTACAGTATTCAACCCAGGCTAATTGCTGTTTGAGGTTCATACCACCTACAGCCACCATTAAGGGTACATTAGGTGATAATTGGCACACGTGCTCAACAATGGCTTGTTGCTCTTTAAGTGTTAAGGCTAAGCCTTCACCTGTGCTGCCTAGTAATAAAATGGCATTATTAGCAGCAGCTTGCTCAGCAACCAAAGTGGTTAAGGTGCCATAGTCGATTGTACCGTTTTGATTAAACGGAGTAACGAGCGCCGTCCAGACTGAGTAGTCATCTAAATTAAAGTTTTTGATCATCTCTCGCGAACTTATAGAATGTTCGGCGAGTTAAGAAGCTATATAGGAAAGAGCCGCATTAACATCGTTCGAACAAATACCCACGTGTAGGGTATGTTATAATTCGAAGAGCGAATGGGCTTAAATAATAGGGCGCACGGCCTTATTATACTAAGACCAGAAGCTCTCCACCAAACTAATAAGCTACGTTTAAATAGCTATTGGTGACAGTCGCTAGGATTCAACCTAGTCGCCCGAAACAACAATGACACAAACATTGTTGTTTCTCGGCGTTAATTCCCCTTACGTATGCTCAATGGAGTTTGTGCTCCTAACATACGCTACCTGAATAACGCACCTCTTCCAGCCCTTTATATTTGTACTGCAAGCAATACAAATATAATTAAATAGGGTAAGTGCGATGATTAAATCATTTTAGCCATCTGGGTGTCAAGCAGCTAAATGCAGATAGTGTCATCGATTTTGGTAACGGTTACGTATAAGGACGATTTCCCTTAAACTAGGGGTTAATCGCGGCGCGAAATTTGTAACTGCAAAATAAGGTTTCAAGCAGATGGAAAAATTTAATGATATTTATCAGCGAGCAGTAGAGCGAAAAGGCTCAACACAAATGCTACAGCAACTACTCGCTAAACCCGCATCTAAGCAACAATTAGCAGCTTTAAGTGATGATGATTGGCTGGAAGAGTTTACGCGTAAGGTTTTTCAAAGTGGCTTTTACTGGTCGGTTATTAACAGCAAGTGGGCAGGTTTTAGAGAGGTTTTTTGGCAGTTTAGCGTTGAAAAATTATTAATGATGCCGCCCGATATGTTGGAGCAAAAAGCCAGCGATGAGCGTATTGTTCGCAATTATAAAAAAGTAAAAACGATCCCCGAAAATGCATTCATGATCCATGAGGTTACCCAGCAACATGGTAGCTTTAGTCAGTTTATTGCAGACTGGCCAAGTGAAGATATTATTGGTTTGTGGGCGTACTTAAAAAAACACGGTGCACGCTTGGGTGGAAATACCGGCCCTTATACTTTGCGTGCATTGGGTAAAGACACCTTTTTATTATCGCGGGATGTTGAGAGTTATTTGCGCGCGCACAAAATTATTGATGGTGGCTTACAAACTAAAAAGTCGTTAACTGCAGCGCAAGCATTTTTTAATGAATTACAGCAACAAAGCGGTTTGAGCATGCAAGAGCTAAGCTTAATTATAGCCTACAGTGTAGGCGATAATCGTGTAGGTATAAGCCAACAACAGTAGAGGGTAGTTATGAATTTAATGCCAAGGTACAGACAAGTAGCCGACAATTTTGCAATTGAAGATCGCCCATCTAAGGTGGCCGCCCCACAGCTATTACTCTGGAACGACAGCTTAGCTAAAGCGTTTAATATTAATGTAGCTCCTGAGTTACGGGCCAGTACTTTTGGCGGCAACGAACAGCAAGCAATTGCAGCGGTTGCACTAGGATACTCAGGGCATCAATTTGGACATTTTTCACCACGCTTAGGCGATGGGCGTGCTCATTTGCTAGGTGCAGTAGCGGATGCGCAAAACCAGTTGTGGGACATTCAATTAAAAGGCTCTGGTGCCACTCCTTACTCTCGTGGTGGCGATGGCCGCTGTGCACTTGGCCCAGCAATACGTGAATATATAATGAGCGAAGCAATGCAAGCGTTAGGTGTTAAAACCACGCGATGCTTAGCTGTGGTTGGTAGTGGCGAAACCGTGTACCGAAACCCACCTCAACCTGGTGCTATTGTAACGCGCCTAGCCAGTAGCCACATTCGTGTTGGCTCGTTTCAGTATTTAGCAACACAAGGCGACGTTGCAGGGCTTAAAAACCTTGCCGACTTAGCTATTGAGCGTCATTACCCAAAAATTCAAACTACAGGACCTGAGCGTTATTTAGCATTTTTAGCTGCAGTGATTAAAAACCAAGTTGAGCTGGTGGTTAGTTGGATGCGAGTAGGCTTTATACATGGCGTAATGAATACCGATAATACGCTGGTTAGCGGCGAAACTATCGATTATGGCCCATGCGCCATGATGAATAGCTTTGATTTTGATACCGTGTTTAGCTCTATTGATAAGCAAGGGCGTTATGCATTTGGTAATCAACCTAATATTGCTAATTGGAACTGCGCCCGCTTAGCTGAGAGTTTAATACCGCTTGTAAATGATGACGACGAACAAGCTGTGGCATTAATGACCCCAATAATAGATAGTTTTGCTGAACAATTTAATGCTGAATTTAGTGCAATGTGGGCAACTAAGCTAGGCTTAGCAGGTACAGATACAGCCGATAAAGAGTTAATTTCAGAGCTATTACAGTTATTAAAAGAGCATCAACTCGACTACACCAATACGTTTGATGCACTAACCGAGTCTTTAACAGGTGCAATGAGCATACCAGGGGCATTAGTTCAGTGGGCCGGTAAGTGGCAAAAACGCACCGATGATCGCAGCTATACAGTAATGCGCGTAGCTAATCCGCGAGTTATTCCTCGTAACCATGTGATCGAAAAAATACTTAGTGAGTATAATAAGGCTGGCTCAAGTGAATTACTGCATGAGTTTATGCAGGTCATGCACACACCTTATGAAAATACTGACAAATTGGCAAAATTTCAGGATGCACCTAGCAGTGATAAAGAGTATTATACTTTTTGTGGTACTTAATCATTATATTTGGGTTTAAATTGCTGATAATATAAGGTTATTTAGCGTACTTAGAGCTGCCTAATTATTGAGCTTAATTGGCTGCAGTGGTATTATTGCTACTCAATTTAAGGCTAAGTAGCTTGGAACTTAATATAACTCACCTAGTGAAGTTGGTACTATTATTTAATAAATTTAGATACCAGCGTAGTATTTATTCTCTAGGGGTTGGGTAAAGTAATTTATATGTCCTAAACTTACTAATACTTGTATATAGTGTATTGAAAATGAATTAATTTATCTTTTGTTAAGTATTGATTAATAAAGGATCAGGTAATCTTAAAAAAACTGGTTGAGCTAGAAAGAATTAGCTATATTTTTAATTGTTAAAATGGGAAGAAAACAATGAAATTAAAATCACTTACAATCGCAATTGCGTTAGCTGCAACTAGCGCATCAGCATTTGCTGCAGAAAAAACTGAAGGTTTTTACATTGGTGTATTCGGTGACTACTATGATGCTTCATGGAGAAACATGCGTGACCAAGCTGGCTTAGATGTAAACGAGTCAACAGGCTGGGGTGCTGAAGTTGGTTACCGTTTCAGTGATTACTGGAGCGCTCGTCTTGAGTATGCAGACATGGACTTTAATGCATTTGACAAGGTTGCTGGCAACCGTAACGGTATTGACGGTGAGCGTTATGGTATCGATGCGCTGTATCACTTTGGTGGTGGTCCTTTTTACGGTCTATTTGGTGTTAAAGAAATGGATGCAGCAATAGATAATACTTTCTTGAACGCAGGTGTTGGTTACCAGCACTTCATTACAGACGGTTTATTTGTTAACGCAGAAACATCTGTTTATCAAGGTCTTGACCGTGGTTATACCGATGTGAACGCTAAATTAGGTATTAACTACTTATTTGGTCAAAGTTCAGTAGCAGAAGAGCCAGTTCAACCAGCTCCAGAGCCAGTAATTGTTGAAGTTGCACCAGTAGACAGCGACAACGATAACATTCCAGATGCAGATGATAAGTGCCCTAACACACCAATGGTAGATGCAGTTGATGCTGATGGTTGTACACTTTATGAAAATAAAGAAGTAACGGTTAAGTTATTAGTAACTTTCCCTAATAATACAGCTAATGTACCAAACAAATACTTTGATGATATCAAGCAAGTTGCAGATTTCATGAAAGAAAATAGCGCAGTAACAGTGCAATTAGAAGGTCATGCTTCTGCACCAGGCGATGCTAGCTATAACCAATCACTATCTGAAAAGCGTGCAAAAGATGTAGCTGCAGAATTAGTTAAAGATGGAATAGAAGAGTCTCGCATTTCTACTGTGGGTTACGGTGAAGACCGTCTTAAAAACCCAGCCAACACACGTGCTGCAAACGCAGAGAATCGTCGTGTTGAAGCACAGTTAACTGCTACAGAAAAAGTAAAAGTTAAGCGTTAATAGCTATTTATTTATATGAACCCAGCTTTATGTTGGGTTTTTTTATGCCTACTAAAAACTAAAATTAAAAATAAATACTAATGATTCTTACTTAATAAACATTCATAGAAATTGATTTTACTTTATCTACTATTCATAATACTTATAGTCGGTATAATCAGTTGCTGAACTGGATAGATTTTCATCTAACCATAAAAGCTTTATAATTAAGCGTTAGAATACTATAAGTATTGGGTAACATTGCGCTTATGAAGCGCTACCGAATACTTTCACGTCACCAAGAGGGCAATATTGTGCTACAAGAATATCGTAAACACGTAGAAGAACGTGCCGCGTTAGGTATCGTACCAGCGCCATTAGATGCTCAGCAAACGGCTGATCTTATTGAATTAATCAAAACTCCACCGGCTGGTGAAGAAGAATTTATTCTCGACTTATTAGCTAATCGTGTACCGGCAGGTGTTGATGATGCAGCTTATATCAAAGCAGGATTTTTAGCGGCAGTTGCTAAAGGTGAAACTAATTCTCCATTACTTTCTAAAGAAAAAGCGGCAGAATTATTAGGTACTATGCTGGGCGGTTACAATATCGCACCTATGATAGACCTACTTGATGACGACACACTTGCACCAATCGTAGTTAAAGGCCTTTCAAACACATTATTAATGTTTGATGCATTTTACGATGTAGAAGAAAAAGCAAAAGCGGGTAACACATTCGCTAAGCAAATTATTGAGTCTTGGGCAAATGCAGAATGGTTTACTAATAAACCAGCTGTTGCTGAAAAGATTTCAGTTACTGTATTTAAAGTAACTGGCGAAACAAATACGGATGACTTGTCACCTGCACCAGATGCATGGTCTCGTCCAGATATTCCACTACATGCTTTAGCTATGCTAAAAATTGAACGTGATGGTATCACTCCTGACAAACCAGGCGAAGTAGGCCCAATCACCCAACTAGAAGAATTAAAAACTAAAGGCTTACCACTAGCTTACGTTGGTGATGTTGTTGGTACGGGTTCTTCACGTAAATCTGCAACTAACTCAGTGCTTTGGTTTATGGGCGATGATATCCCGTTTGTACCAAATAAGCGTGTTGGCGGTGTATGTCTAGGTAATAAAATTGCACCAATCTTCTTTAACACTATGGAAGATTCTGGCGCTTTACCAATTGAGCTAAATGTTGATGAACTTAACATGGGCGAGCAAATTGACATCTACCCATACGAAGGTGTTGTTAAGCAGCATGGTACTGATAAAGTAATCTCTAAGTTTGAACTTAAATCTGAAGTGATTTTAGATGAAGTTCGTGCTGGTGGTCGTATTCCACTAATCATTGGTCGTGGTTTAACAGACAAAGCACGTACATCACTTGGTTTAGGTGCTACTGATATATTTAAAGTACCAACAGCAACTGAAGTATCAGATAAAGGCTTTACACTAGCGCAAAAAATGGTTGGTAAAGCATGTAACGTTGCAGGTATTCGCCCAGGTCAATACTGTGAGCCTAAAATGACAACTGTTGGCTCGCAAGATACAACAGGTCCTATGACACGTGATGAGCTTAAAGATTTAGCCTGTTTAGGTTTCTCTGCAGACTTAACAATGCAGTCTTTCTGTCATACATCTGCATACCCAAAACCTATTGATGTAAACACGCATCACACGCTTCCTGATTTCATCATGAACCGTGGCGGCGTTTCACTTCGCCCAGGTGACGGTATTATTCACTCATGGTTAAACCGTATGTTATTACCAGATACCGTAGGTACTGGTGGTGATTCGCATACACGTTTCCCATTAGGTATTTCATTCCCAGCGGGCTCGGGTGCAGTAGCATTCGCAGCAGCAACAGGTGTTATGCCTCTTGATATGCCTGAGTCAATTTTGGTTCGTTTTAAAGGCGAAATGCAACCAGGTATCACATTACGTGACCTTGTTCATGCAATCCCTTACTACGGTATCAAGCAAGGCTTATTAACAGTTGAGAAAAAAGGTAAAATCAACGAGTTCTCTGGTCGCGTACTAGAAATTGAAGGCGTTGAGCACCTAACTGTTGAGCAAGCGTTTGAATTATCAGATGCATCTGCTGAGCGTTCAGCTGCAGGTTGTACGGTTAAGCTTTCAAAAGAGTCTATTTCTGAATACCTAGAATCAAACATTGTTATGCTTAAGTGGATGATCTCTGAAGGTTATGGCGATGTACGTACGATTGAACGTCGTATTAATGCAATGCAAGACTGGTTAGCTAATCCTGAGCTTATGGAAGCAGATAAAGATGCTGAATACGCTCACGTAGTTGAAATCGACTTAGCTGAGATTAAAGAGCCAGTTCTTTGTGCTCCAAATGATCCAGATGACGCGCGTCTACTTTCTGATGTTGCTGGCGAGAAAATTGATGAAGTATTCATCGGTTCTTGTATGACTAACATTGGTCACTTCCGCGCGGCTGGTAAGTTACTAGATGGCTTTAAAGGTCAACTACCTACTCAGCTTTGGGTTGCTCCACCTACTAAGATGGACAAAGACCAACTAATTGAAGAAGGCTACTATGGCATCTTTGGTCGTGTTGGCGCACGTATAGAAACTCCAGGTTGTTCATTATGTATGGGTAACCAAGCACGTGTTGCTGATAAAGCAACGGTAGTGTCTACCTCTACACGTAACTTCCCTAACCGTTTAGGTAATGGTGCAAATGTATTTTTAGCATCATCTGAACTTGCTGCAGTTGCGGCAATTATCGGTCGATTGCCAACTGCTGCTGAGTATCAAGAGTATGCAGCGAAGATCAATGCAACAGCGTCAGATACATATCGCTACTTGAACTTCCATCGCATGCCTGCTTACACTAAAAAAGCAGACAACGTGATCATTCAACAAGCAGTA
This sequence comes from Pseudoalteromonas translucida KMM 520, assembly GCF_001465295.1. Lineage (NCBI taxonomy): Bacteria > Pseudomonadati > Pseudomonadota > Gammaproteobacteria > Alteromonadales > Pseudoalteromonadaceae > Pseudoalteromonas > Pseudoalteromonas translucida. The sequence goes on from NZ_CP011034.1 coordinate 195,231, forward strand.
TAATTTTTACAGCTTATTTAAAAACCCGCTTTTGCGGGTTTTTTATTGGCTAAAATAAATTTTAGATAGTTAATGTTGTTTTTTTGCATTTGTTGTATTAATTTTAGTGGTTAATTGTTTTGAAGTTAAATAATAAAGCAATAAATCCTCTTTGCATGCATTAAAATCCCTGCAATATTATAATTACTATAGCAGGATTTATATGACCGCTTTAAACCCCCAGAATTTACTGCAGCTGCGTTTTATTAACCAAACAAATATTGATTTGGTTAAGCCTTCTTTTGATAACCTGCCGACTAATCCTTATGCAGATGGTGCCTTTCGTAAACGCCGTTACTCTGTAGTTAAACTACAAAATGGTGAGCTAAAGCTACAAGCAACAAAAGCATTTGTACAAGATGATGCAATTAATACTTTTCAGGGTAATGTTGAGCGTAGCTACGAAAATTTAGAGCAAAGCCTACTTGAGTCAGCGGGCATGAAAAGTATTGTGAATGAGTTTCGTCAAATTACTGGGATTGATGAAGAACGTGATATCGAAATTCATCAATTTCGTATGTTAGCGATTGATAGTGATACGCCTGCGGCGCCAGAAGGCGTGCACCAAGATGGTTTTGATCATGTGTGTGTATGTGGTGTATCGCATGAAAACTTAGAGGGCGGTGAGTTGCTTGTATACGAAAACAAGCAAGCCGATCCCTGTTTTAAAATGGCCATAAAAGACGGTATGTTTGCAGTTATTAACGACCGTCAAGTGTGGCATAACGCCACTCCAATGAATAAACTTGATGCCAGTAAACCAGGTTACCTGGATTGCTTTGTATTAACGTCTTAAGGAATGAGCATGAATATAACGCAATTACGTGAGCAATTTCCGGCATTAATGCAAAGCGTTAATGATAAATCCCCCGTGTTTTTAGATGGCCCCGGTGGCTCGCAAGTACCGCAATCGGTACTTAACGCTATGACTGCTTATTTGGGTTATTACAACTCAAATTTAGGCGGAGCATTTTTCTCAAGCGATAAAACCGTTGAGCTAATGGCAAATGCGCGCCAAGCTGCTGCCGATTTACTTAATGCACCTAGCTCACAACAAATTGTATTTGGTCCGAATATGACCAGCTTAACGTTTAGCTTTAGCCGTGCAATTTCACGCGGCTGGCAAGCGGGTGATGAAATTATTGTCACTAACGCGGATCATTTTTCTAACGTTTCGTCGTGGCAGCAAGCAGCTGAAGATAAAGGTGTTAAAGTTAATACTGCGCTTATTAACGAAGCCGACTGCACACTCAATATGGCGCAGTTCGAGAGTTTGCTAAACAGTAATACTAAGCTGGTAGCGGTAACTTACGCCTCTAATACCACAGGCTCAATTAACAATATTAAACGTATTGTTGAGCTTGCTCACAACGTAGGTGCGCTAGTATATGTTGACGCCGTACATTATGCACCGCACGAACTTGTAGACGTACAAGCACTTAATTGCGACTTTTTAGCCTGCTCTGCGTACAAGTTTTTTGGCCCGCATTTAGGTATGGTTTATGGCAAAAAAGAGCACCTTGAAGGATTTACCCCGTACAAAGTTGAGCCAGCTAAAGACGTAGCGCCAGGTCGCTGGGAAACTGGCACGCAAAGCTTTGAAGCCATGGCTGGTTTTATAGCGGCAGTTGATTATATTGCAGCAGTTAGCGAGCTTGACGACAGCCATTCGCGTCGTGAAAAGTTAAATGTTGCCTTTGCTAAAACCAAGCAACACGAAATGGCGCTGAGTGAATACTTTTTAACGCGCTTAGTTAATTACCCGCGTATTAAGCTGTTTGGTATAGATGACTTAGATCGTTTAAATGAGCGTACGCCCACTTTTGCGTTAACGTTTGAAGATTTAGAGCCGCGCGCTGTATCTGAATTTTTAGGTAAGCAACATATTTGTGTATGGGATGGCAACTTTTACGCACAAGGTTTGTGTGAGCAACTCGGCGTACTTGATAAAGGTGGCGTAGTGCGCATTGGTTGCATGCACTACAACACCACCGCAGAGCTTGATCAGTTATTTAATTTGTTTGATGAGCTACTAGGTTAATATACATAAAAAAGGTGCGCTAGCTCTTTGGCGCACCGTATATTTGCTCTGCGCGGTTAAACAATACCCACGAGGTTAAAATATACTTATCGTTAGATACTGGTTTATTGCCACGGTGAGTGTGAGTAAAGTAGCCGGGCGCTATTACCATGGTGCCTTTTTTAGGCGCAATTTTACGCTTTTGATAATAAAACTCCGTTTCCCCACCTTGCTCAACATCGTTTAAATAAAACATAAACAGCAATACTCTATGTAGCGCTTCGTTATGATTTAACTGCGGATAAACTTCGCTGTGCCAATACGGGTAACCGCCTTTATTTACTTGGTATTTTTGCGCCTGAATATTACCTAGCCTAAAAATTTGCTGCACTAATAAGGGCAGTTGTGGTTTACCCACTTCATCAAAGTTTGCGTGTGTTAAGTCAACAGGTTCGCCGCTTTTAGGGTGATATACTTTTAGTCCAAAGGCACCAATCATAATAAAAATATGTTCTTCAATGTATTTAAAAACATACTGTGCAGTGGTTTGTTGAATGTGTTTTAATTGCTCAACGTATTCCGGATGATTGTTTAAGTGTAAGTCGTGGCTATCTTTTTTATTTAAATCGATACCGCCAGATGTCATCCCTTGTTTTATATGCGGGCTTTGAGAAAAGGTAGTGATAAAGTTATCACAAAAGTCATTGCTGAGCGCGTTATCGTATACGCGAATAAAGTCCGTCATAGTTTACCTTTATATAATTATTATTGGATTATTATGTTTATTGAAAAAGTGATGCCGCGCTTTAGTGAAACAGATGCGCTAGGACATATTAACAATACCGTACTCCCTGTATGGTTTGAAGCTTCGCGTGCGCCTATTTTTAGGTTTTTTACCCCAGATTTAAACCCACATGACTGGAAGCTAATTATTGCTAAAGTTGAAGTGTCGTTTGTTGGCGAGTTATTTTATGGACATGAAGTAACCATTAAAACCTCAGTAGAGCATGTAGGTACCAGCTCGTTTGTATTGCGCCAAGAAGCCCACCAACAAGGTAAGTGTTGTGCAGTTGGTAAAACGGTATTGGTACGTTACGATTTTGCAGCGAAAGCAAAGCAATCGCTTTCAGTATCTGAAAAAACGTCACTTAATGCGCATTTAGCCCTAACTAGTTAGTTTGGTAAATGTTTACAGCGGTATTGAGCCATTATAGTTTTGAATATACTGGCTCAGCGCCGTTATTTGCTCAGCATTAAAACGTAAACCTAACTTACTACGACGCCACAATACATCCTCGGCGCAGCGAGCCCACTCGCTATTAACTAAATAATTTACTTCAGTGGCGTATAAACCATGTCCAAAATGCTGGCCTAAATCAGCTACGCTTTGGGCATCTGTAAGTAGGGTATAAGTGCCTGTACCATAACTGCGTATAAAACGATTTAAAATAAACTCAGGCAACCATGCATACTTTGCCTGCAGTTGTTGCTTTAATACTACCTTTGATGAAAAGTCGCCGCCGGGTAGTGGAGTGTTTTTCGTCCATGCTTGGCCCATATGCGGATAAAAACTGGCGAGTTCGTTTACTGCGTTTTCAGCGAGCTTGCGATAAGTGGTAATTTTCCCACCAAATACACTTAGCAGTGGTGCTTGGTTATTATTACTCGATAATATCAATTTGTAGTCGCGAGTAACGGCTTGTGCGTCGCATGAGTTATCATCTAGTAAGGGGCGTACACCACTAAAGGTATGCACTATGTCGTTATGAGTAAGTTGTTTTTTAAAGTAATTATTAGTAATGCTAATTAAGTAATCGACTTCTTCATCGCTAATTTTTACATCTGCTATATTGCCGCTGTATTCTTCATCTGTAGTGCCAATCAGTGAATAGTCATCTTCAAATGGGGTAACAAAAATAATACGCTGATCTTTATTTTGTAAAATATAGGCCTGCGGCTCAGTGTGAATACGCGGCACAATAATATGGCTGCCTTTAACTAAGCGAATATTATGTGGCGACGGCTCAGTAATTACCTCATCAAAAAGCGATGCAACCCAAGGGCCCGCTGCATTTACAACGCCTTTAGCAACTATAGAGCATTGCTTTTTGCTGTCTTGTTGCTCTAAGGTCACACTCCAATTATTATTACTGCGGACTGCTTTAATACAGCGCGTGCGGCTTAAAATGGTTGCCCCTTTTTGCTGTGCTGCCAACGCATTTAAAATAACTAACCTCGAATCATCAACCCAGCCATCAGCGTATTCAAAACCGCGGGTAATAGTCTTGTTCAATATACTAGCGCAGGTAAATTTAATTGATTTTGATGCGGGTAAAGTAATGCGTTTGGCAAGATGGTCGTATATAAACAACCCAATTCTAATCATCCAGTAAGGGCGTAAATGTGCTTGATGTGGCAGCCTAAAAGATAGCGGCCACATAATATGTGGGGCATTTTTTAATAACACTTCGCGCTCTTTAAGTGCCTCTTTTACTAGCCTAAATTGGTAATGCTCTAAATAGCGTAGCCCACCATGAATAAGTTTACTGCTACTTGATGAGGTAGCAGAGGCTAAATCATTTTGCTCACACAGTAATACTTTTAAGCCTCTACCGGCGGCGTCAGCCGCAATACCAGTGCCATTAACGCCACCGCCAATAACCAGTAAGTCATATTCATTATCGAGTAATTTCACTGAATACCTCTTTATTAATTTAAGCGATGGCATATCAATAGCCAATAACACTATCGCATTAGCAGTCGTCTTTTGTCGCGTTATTTGAAAGCGTGACCTGTGCTATACAGTGCTGCCATTTTGCGTATAAATCGTTACGTTCATCTATGTTCATGGTTGGTTCAAAACGACGGTCGCATTGCCACATAGTAGCTAATTGCTCCGTTGACTGATAAACCCCAGTTTGCAGCCCTGCTAAATAGGCAACTCCCAGAGAGGTTGTTTCTGTTAGCGCTGGGCGCTCCACACTGGCACCTAAAATATTAGCTAAAAACTGCATGGCCCAATTGTTTTTTGCCATGCCACCGTCCACGCGCAAAATACTTGGACGCAGGCCATCACCTTCCATGGCTTTTTGTAAATCTTTGGTTTGATAGCCAACAGACTGCAGCGCCGCTGCTACTATAGTGCTAATGCCCGAATCACGGGTTAAACCTAAAATAGCACCACGGGCATTGGCATCCCAGTATGGGGCGCCTAAACCGGTAAACGAAGGCACTAAAAATACGCCGTGATCCAGTGGCACGTCCTTAACCATAGCCTCGCTGTCGCCGGCATGTTCAAGTAGCTTTAAGCCCTCAACAATCCATTGCATAGTGGCACCCGCCATAAAAATACTGCCCTCTATAGCGTAGGTCACTCTACCATTGAGCCTGTAAGCCACAGTAGTTAATAAGCGGTTATTAGAGGTGAGGGCTTTATCGCCCGTATTAAGCATTAAAAAACAGCCCGTTCCGTAGGTGCTTTTAGCCATGCCTTCTTTAAAGCAAGCTTGGCCGATTAATGCGGCTTGCTGATCCCCCGCCATGGCGCAAATTTTAATCGGTGCACCAAAAAGTTCACTGCTGGTACTGCCAAACTCGGCTGCGCTGTCCATCACTTCTGGAAGCATAGAGTGTGGAATATTAAACTGCGTTAGTAACTCTTCATCCCAACATTGCTGATGTATATTAAATAATAGTGTACGTGAGGCGTTGGTGGCATCAGTACGGTGCACTTTACCAGCAGTTAAATGCCACAGTAAATAACTGTCAACCGTACCAAATGCTAGCTCACCGGCTTGCGCTTGTTGCTGTGCACCGGCAACATTATCTAAAATCCAGCGAATTTTAGTGGCTGAAAAGTACGGATCTAATAATAGTCCTGTTTTATCGCTAATTTTTTTACTTAGTTTATTGCTACGTATTTGCTCGCAATACTCGCTGGTACGGCGATCTTGCCACACAATGGCATTATAAATTGGTTGGCCAGTCTTTTTATTCCATACTAAAGTGGTTTCGCGCTGATTAGTGATACCAATGGCAATGACCTGCTCGGCTGTAACCTGGTTATTAGCCAGTACTGTTTTACAGGTACTTAGTACGGTTTGTAAAATATCGTTAGGGTCGTGCTCAACCCAGCCATTATTGGGAAAGTGCTGCGGGAATGTTTGCTGAGCAGTATCAACTACCTTGGCATCTTTGGTAAATAAAATAGCCCGAGAGCTGGTAGTTCCTTGATCAATCGAGAGTATGTATTTAGACATAAGCTTAACGTTATTTATCTTAGATACAGATAGCTTGTCTGCAAGTTAAATTAATAGCAATGCTTTTTAAATATTTGGAAGGGCTGTTATAGCTATACCGTTGCAATTTATACCAAGGGTAGGTGGCAGCGTATATTGAGGGAAAGGTTAAAGAGCTCATAAGTCAGAGAGCTCTTAAATACAATGGCTATAAATTGCGCTTAGCTGGCTTTTAACAATTGTTGATGTAACCAATCCTTCAATACCACACGGTCATGTTTTAATTGCAGCATTGCTTCGTCATCAATAGGCGCGTCTTGCAGCTCTAAGGTACGAATTTCTTTATCAAGCGCATTATATTTTTTGGCTTTATCTGCAAACTCTGGATCATTGCTATTGAGTTTTTTAATGGTACTTAAGTGCTCAGGAAAGTCTTGAGTTAATGAATGATCTTCGCCTAACATAGGTACTCCTTAACGGTGCGTGTAATAAATGTGTTTTAAAAATAACACGCTTAGGGTTTAGTTAAATTCAGATTGCATGGGTATTTATGTACGCCATAATATTAGAGCTGGGGGTTGCTTGAGTATAAATCAATATAGAGCCGTTATTAATTATTATTACGGAAATACTTATATATCACTATACAAAGCACTGACACTCAAAGATGCTTAAGTTAGAATACAAAATGCAACAACTCCTCGCAAACAATAACTACTTTGAGTGCTTTATTACATGCTTTTAATGATCGACAATTACGACTCGTTTACCTATAACTTGGTACAGTACTTTCAGCGTTTAGATCAAGAGGTGCTGGTTAAACGCAACGACCAAATAACGCTTAGCCAAATTAAGCAGTTAAACCCACAACACATTGTAATATCACCTGGTCCTAAAAGCCCAAGCGAAGCGGGTATTTCATTAAGTATTGTTGAGCAATTAAAAGGGCAGTATCCTATTTTAGGAATTTGCTTAGGGCATCAAACTATTGCGCAAGCTTTAGGAGCCAAGGTCGTGCGTGCTAAAAAAGTAATGCACGGTAAAACATCGCCAATTTACCATAGCGATCAAGGAGTATTTAAAGGCTTAGCTAAGCCTTTAACGGTATGTCGGTATCATTCTTTAATTGTTGAGGCGCAGTCGCTGCCTAAAGAGTTGCAAGTAACAGCCTGGACCCAAACCCAGCAAGGTGAGTTTGACGAAATTATGGGATTATTACATACAGACTTGGCACTTGAAGGTGTACAATTTCATCCGGAAGCTATTTTAACTGAGCAAGGTTTAGCGTTACTTGATAACTTTTTAACTCGCTTCTAAGCTTATAGTATTAAGTAAATATCATTACATTAAAGACAGAGAGCCATGACCGAAATAGTGCAGCAACCGCGTATTGTTAAAATGCTTAATCAACGAGCACATGATTTGCTGCTTGGTCATAACTTTGCTCATCAACAAATTGGCTTTATTCATACGCTAGAAATGGACTATGGCGAACCACTAAAGCAACGCACATTACTTGAAGTAGAGGTTGCCGCTCAGCAAAAGCGCAAGCTAAAAAGTACCGCGCATCATAAATACCGTGCAGCAGCGAGCGAGCAACTACATAAAGCAATAGAAAAAATGATGTCTGAGCAGCTTAGCGATATAGACAGTGTTATTCAAAACACCATAGGTGTAGAGGATAACGTATGTGCCATGTTAGATATTTTAGCCACAAAAAGCGCATCGGTTGGGCGTTTAGAGCCCTTAATTAACGACCTAAGCTGGCTTGGCAGAGAGTTAGTTACTTTAGTTAACTTGCCTTATTATCGTAATCAGCGCAGCAAAAATACCGCTGTGAAAGTAGATAGCCCTGCTTTAGCGCTGCGTTATATTGGCCTAGATAACTTACAGCTAGTAGTGCCAACTTTTGCAGTGCGCCATTGGATGCCTTATAGCACAGAGCCTTTTTCGTTACTAAAAAGGCGCTTAAAAGAAAGCGCCATGGCGAATGCTATTGCGGCACAAAAAATTGCTGAAGTTAACGAAGTTAACCCAAGCCATGCCTTTACTTTAGGAATGTTATTAAACGTGGGGCAAATAGCCTTAGTGCGTTTATATTTAAAAGTGTTTGAGCAAATTTGGCAGCGAAAAGTGCAGTTTGCTCGCACCACAGCTAATAAAGACTTACATACTGCATTGCTGGAGCTAAAACCAGACCCTTTATTTTTAACCACCTTACTGAGCGAACAGTCGTTGGCTATTAGCGCTAAAATAATTGAAAAAATGGCCTTTAAGTATTTGCCGTTTAATAGCGTAATGCAGCAGCTTGTTAATGGGGTAGAAAAAGGCGATACAGCGCTGCCTTTAACGCAGGTAATGTTAAAAGCACGATGTTACTCTCAGTACTTAACGCTAAAGCAGCATCAGCTAGTTGAACCGGATGAAACGCTTAGTTGGTTTTCGTACTTTAAGTTCACCAAAAAAGAGCTAAAAGCACTCCAAGCAAGCAATTTTAATAATCTTGCTATTCAAATTGATTAAATTTGTTAATTTTTTTGCGACTATCCATTCACTTTTTATTATCTCTTTTCAATACATTTCCCCGTTTAAAGTTAGGCGCGCTCGTTGTTCAGGCGCTTTATTGGCTAAAAACGAGCTGCGTAAAGCAAGCAAATAGTTATTCACTATCTATGAAATTATATCTCAAGCCCTTTATTATCAAGGGTTACATGAAAGTTTTTGAAGAGACATAATCAATGTTTTCTGAAATAATAAGCGTCTGAAAATTGAACCACACAGCCCTTTTTATGCAAATATCGCTATACTGAGTTTGCTAAAAAACACATATGCTACAGGTTACCACACAGCTATTTACGGCTTTGTGATGTACACAATTAAGAGGAAATAAAATGACAGTCAATCGCGAATTATTTGATCACGTAATGGTTCCTAACTACGCACCTTCAAGCGTAATTCCAGTTCGAGGCGAAGGCTCTCGCGTATGGGATCAACAAGGTCGAGAGTTTATCGACTTTGCTGGTGGTATTGCCGTTAACTGTCTTGGCCATTGTCACCCTGCATTAGTAGGCGCATTAAAAGAGCAAGGCGAAAAGCTTTGGCATCTATCAAATGTAATGACCAACGAGCCAGCATTACGCTTAGCTAAAAAAATGGTTGATGCAACCTTTGCCGAAAAAGTTTACTTTGCCAACTCAGGCGCAGAAGCAAACGAAGCAGCACTTAAATTAGCGCGTCGTTTTGCCCTTGATCAATTTGGCGCAGAAAAGTCACAAATCATCGCATTCAACAAAGGTTTCCACGGCCGTACATTCTTTACCGTAACTGTTGGTGGCCAAGCGGCATACTCAGATGGTTTTGGTCCTAAGCCAGGCGACATTGTACATTGTGATTACAACGACCTAGCTGCATTTGAAGCACTTATTAGCGACAAAACATGTGCCGTTATGATGGAGCCACTTCAAGGCGAAGGCGGTATTGTTTCGCCAACTGACGAATTTGCACAAGGCGTTCGTGATTTATGTACTAAACATAATGCACTGCTTATTTTTGATGAAGTGCAAACAGGTGTTGGCCGTACAGGTAACTTATACGCATACCAAGGTTTAAACGTTGTTCCTGACATTTTAACTACGGCTAAAGCATTGGGCGGCGGCTTTCCTATTGGCGCTATGATCACCACAACTGAAATTGCACAGCATCTTAAAGTAGGTACGCATGGTTCTACTTATGGTGGTAACCCATTAGCGTGTGCCGTTGCCGAAGCAGCATTCGATACTGTAAATACCCCAGAAGTACTTGCTGGTGTAACAGCAAAAGCAGCATTATTTAACCAACTACTTACTGCAATTAACGATAAATACCACGTGTTTAGCGAAATTCGCGGCCAAGGTTTATTAATTGGTGCAGTAGTAAGCGAGCAATACAAAGGTCGTGCAAAAGAGTTTTTAGTGGCAGGTACTGAGCACGGTCTTATGTCATTAGTTGCCGGTGCTGACGTGGTTCGTTTTACACCATCATTAGTTATCCCAGAAGCCGACATTCGCGAAGGTATGGCACGCTTTGAAAAAGCAGTAGCCAGTGTTGTAAGCGCTTAATAGCCAAACAATATCTATTAAGGGCAAACTTAGTTTGCCCTCTAATTTTAATTTACCGTTATATTATAAGGGAGTAAGCGGGTTTATGATGATCCTTCGCCCAATCCAACAAAGTGACTACCCTGCATTAGTGAAAATAGCCCACGAATCGGGTCATGGCTTTACTTCTTTACCTAATAATGAAAAGTTATTGCAAAAGAAAATAGATCATTCAGTTAGCTCATTTGCAAAAGCTGCCACCGAGCCGGGCGACGAAGGTTATTTATTTGTACTAGAGGACACCGAAACCGGTGAAGTAGTTGGCACCTCAGGTATAGAAGCCGCTGTTGGCTTAGATGATGCATTTTATCACTATCATTTAAGTAAAGTGATTCATTCCTCACGCACTCTAAACGTATATAAAGCAGTTGATATTTTAACGCTTTGTAACGACTACACCGGCGCTACAGAGCTATGTACATTATTTTTGAAAGACGCATACCGTAAAAACTGTAACGGTAAATTACTTTCAAAATCGCGTTTTATGTTTATTAAACAGCATCAGCAGCGCTTTGCACAAACCGTCATTGCAGAAATGCGCGGTGTGTCTGACGACAACGGCAGCAGCCCATTTTGGCAATGGCTAGAAGAGCACTTTTTCTCAATGGACTTTCCAACTGCCGACTATTTAACAGGCATAGGTCAAAAAGTATTTATTGCTGAATTAATGCCTAAGTACCCAATTTACGTTAATTTGCTCAGCAAAAATGCGCAAGCTGTTATTGGTAAAGTACACGACAACACACGCCCAGCAATTGAGCTATTAAAAAGTGAAGGTTTTACCTTTAATGGGTATGTCGATATTTTTGATGCCGGCCCCACAGTTGAAGCAAAAGTAGATAACATTGCCACCATTCGTAATGCTAAACACTTTAAAGTTGAAATAGGTGAACCAAGTGGCGACACCATGGTGTTATTAGCCAACAAACAGCTTACAGATTTTAGAGCAACTGTAGTACCTATGACGTTTGATGAGCGCATGAGCAGCATAGTAATAACGCAACAAGTAGCCGATGCACTGTATTTACAAGCGGGCGATAGCGTAAGCGCAACCACGATTTAATTTAGGAGAAAGTATAATGACTCATCCTGCACAATTTATTAATGGTCAATGGTCAGAAGGCCAAGGAACCGAATTTAGTTCAGTAAACCCGGCCAATAACAATGTTATTTTCCAAGCAAACTCAGCAACTGCAGAGCAAGTAGACACCGCAGTTAGCGCAGCGCGCGAAGCATTTTATGCTTGGGCTGATAAAACATTTGCTGAACGTTTAGAAATAGTTAAAGCATTCGCAGCGCAGTTAAAAGAAAACAGCGAAGAGCTAGCCATTACTATTGCTCAAGAAACAGGTAAGCCACTGTGGGAAACTCGCACTGAAGCGGGTGCTATGGTTGGTAAAATTGCCATTTCTGAAAAAGCATTTTTAGAGCGCACTGGCGACGTAGAAAACGCAATGCCACTAGGGCGTGCAATGATCCGCCACAAACCACACGGGGTTGTAGCAGTATTTGGTCCGTATAACTTTCCGGGGCATTTACCTAATGGCCACATAGTGCCAGCGCTTTTAGCCGGTAACACGGTTATATTTAAACCGTCTGAGCTTACGCCTAAAGTGGCCGAGCTTACGCTTAAACTGTGGGAAAAAGCAGGTTTACCAGCGGGTGTAATTAACCTTGTACAAGGTGAAGTAGCAACGGGTAAAGCACTTGCTGCTCACAAAGGTATTGATGGCTTATTCTTTACGGGTTCTTCGCGCACAGGTCATATTTTACATGAACAGTTTGCGGGTCAGCCTGGTAAAATTTTAGCGCTTGAAATGGGTGGCAATAACCCACTTATTATTACCGACGTTGAAGATACTAAAGCAGTAGTGCACGATATTATTCAATCTGCGTTTATCTCAAGTGGCCAGCGTTGTACCTGTGCACGTAAATTGTTTTTACCAACAGGTAGCAAAGGTGATGTAATCCTGGAGCGTTTAATTACCGCAACTAAAGCGATTAAAGTAGGTAATTATGACGATGCAGATCAGCCATTTATGGGCTCTATGATCTCATCAGCCGCCGCTGCCGGTATGGTTAAAGCGCAAAACGAACTGGTTGAGCTTGGCGCTCAAGTATTAGTAGAGCTTGAGCATACAGCCAATACAGGCTTTGTAACACCAGGTATTATTGAGTGTACAAATATTAGTGACTTCCCAGATGAAGAGCATTTTGGACCACTTTTAAAAGTATTCCGCTTTGACGATTTTGACCAAGCAATTGATAAAGCCAACGATACAAGCTTTGGTTTATCAGCTGGTTTACTTAGCGACAGTGCAGCCGACTACGAGCACTTTTTACGCCGTATTCGCGCCGGTATTGTTAACTGGAACCGCCCAATTACTGGTGCATCAAGTGCTGCACCGTTTGGTGGTATTGGCGCATCGGGTAATCACAGAGCCAGCGCGTATTACGCTGCAGATTACTGTGCATACCCAGTAGCATCAGTAGAGCTTGAAAAAGTTGCTATGCCAGCGACATTAAGCCCAGGCTTAAAAATAGACTAAAATTACTACTAAATAATTATAAAAGCAGCTTCGGCTGCTTTTTTTGTATTAGCTATGTCACTAAGCTAGTAATTATTACTGCTTTCTGCTTAAATTACTGAATTAATTATTTTTAAGGTATACGTATAATGGTTTTAAATAGGCAAGGGTACGACGATTTAATTATGTACCTAACTCAAAACTTAGCTTTATTTGAGAAGCCGGGTGAAATAAAACCAGGTGCTCCTACGATTATGGAATTAATCGAAGACGTGATTGCACAAAACGTAATGCTCATATGTCAGCAGCACACAGAGCTCACTACAGAGCAGCGTAGCCAAATTGTACGTGAAGTCGATGGCATAGTTTACGATTTACAAGAAGTCCTCAGTAGCATCACCTCGCGGCCTGTTACGGTAGAGCAACACGTGTTTATTGATGAGTTTGGTGGTTTGGTTAAAAACCTATTTGATAACGCCGTTTCTTAGCTTTCAACCCTTCTATATTTTCCGGTAGCCCGCTTTAAATGCGCTGAGAGTTTTACCACCCTTGCATAAATTTAAGTGCCTTGATCAAGCTCATTTATATTATTGCTGGGCGCTCACTTATTAAAGCTGATTGGTATACAATCAAGAAAATAATTTTTGAGGTATAACAATGCAAGCAAATGTAAAATGGGTTGAAGGTAATACCTTTATTGGTCGCTCTAATTCAAATCATAATGTTGTATTTGATGGCGGTAGCGACAGTGCTGCACCAAGCCCTATGGAAATGGTATTAATGTCAATCGGCTGTTGTTCATCGGTTGATGTAGTGAGCATTTTAAAAAAAGCAAAACAAGATTTTAGCAACGTAGAAGTACAGTTAACGGCAGAGCGCGCCGAAACTGCCCCACGAGTATTTACCAAAGTTAATTTACACTTTGTAGCAACGGGCAATAATGTGTCTGAAAAGCACCTTGCACGCGCTGTTTCACTCTCTGCTGAAAAGTATTGCTCGGTTGCATTAATGCTTGATAAAACAGTAAAAATTACGCATAGCCACGAAGTTGTGCAAGATCAAGTAAAATAACGCTTTTTCCATGAGTAAAATTCGTATAAAATCCGCGAACTTTTATTCTGCTAGAGCAGATTTCACTAATTTATAGGTTGGTTTATTATGAACAAACCCTTCGATAAACTTAAACTCCATGGTTTTAATAATTTAACTAAAAGTTTAAGCTTTAGTATTTACGACATTTGCTATGCAAAGACCGAGCAACAACGTAAAGAATATATTGAATATATCGATGAGCAGTACAGTGCAGATAGACTAACCGACATTTTAGGTGAAGTTGTTGATATTATAGGTGCTAACATTTTAAATGTAGCGCGCCAAGATTACGAACCGCAAGGTGCAAGCGTAACTATTTTGGTTTCAGAAGAGCCGGTAGAAGAGCAGCAAAATTACGATGCTGACGAAGCTCCAGGCCCATTACCAGATTCAGTGGTTGCTCATTTAGATAAAAGCCATATTTGTGTACACACGTACCCAGAAGCTCACCCTGATGACGGTATTTGTACTTTTCGCGCCGATATTGAAGTGTCAACTTGTGGCATAATATCGCCACTTAAAGCGTTAAACTTCCTTATTCATAGCCTAGAGTCAGACGTAGTAACAATTGACTACCGCGTACGTGGTTTTACCCGCGACATAAACGGCGTTAAACACTACATTGACCATGCAATTAGCTCAATTCAAAACTTCATGACAGAAGATACCAAAGAAGCGTACCAAATGATGGACGTGAACGTGTATCAAGAAAACCTGTTCCACACCAAAATGATGTTAAAAGAGACTGATTTAAATACCTATTTATTCGGCCTTTCTACGGATGATTTGTCAGATGAAGAAGAGGAAGAAATTCGCTCTAAACTGACCCGTGAAATGCAAGAAATATTCTATGGCCGTAACTTGCCAGACCTAGATTAAATAGCAAAATATAGTCAATAAAAATGGCGCTCAATGAGCGCCATTTTTTTGTGTTAAAAAACTATAAAAAGCTTATAGCTAGTATATTTAGTATTATTTAAGCATGCTGTAAAGCAAAGCCATTACTGCCATTGAGCCAACCGCTAATATAAATAAGGTGCTTAAACGATTACGATGTTTGTGCAATGCCGGTACTTTATACACAGCAATCATGGGCATAATAAATAAAATCATCGCAATGATAGGGCCAGATAACTGATCCATCATATCGAGTATGCTTGGGTTTTTAACCGCGCAAAACCAAATAGCAAAGAACATTAGTACAGCACCTACCTTATCGGCAACTTTAGCGCTTATGTTCGATTGCTTAGTCACCAAGCCAGTAAAGCTTTCGCGTGCACCCAAAAAGTGCCCTAAAAATGACGACATAATCGCAATAAACGCCACCAATGGGCCAAGCGTAGCAATAAACGAATTGTCAGTAATGTTGGCAAGGTACGATAAAACCGACACATTCGCCGCTTTTGCCGCCGCCATTTGCTCGCCAGTTAGTGACAACACACACGAAAACACAAACAGCAATACAAAGGTAATTAACAGCAAGCTGGTACGCTTTAATATCGCCTCAGACTTAGCAACCGCTTTATTACCATAATGACCGCGTTGTACGTTAACAAAGCTCGAAATAGCCGCTGCGTGGCTAAACGAAAACACAATAATAGGAATCGACAACCACAATGTTTTACCAAAACTACCCACTGCAGGCAGCGCCATATTCGGCATTTGCCAACTAGGGATTAAATACAAGGATAAAAAAAACAATATGCCCACAAGCGGATAAACTAAAATAGCAAAAGCGCGAAGCATCAGCTTTTCGCCGCCCATCATTAAGGCAATCATACCTGCAACCAATACACCAGAAAGCAACACCCGCGATGGCGACTCCATGCCAAGCTGGTTCACCATAAAGCTGTCTACGGTATTGGTTAAACCGACACCGTAAATAAGTAAAATCGGAAAAATAGATAAAAAGTACAGCAAAGAGATTAACCGACCCGCGGTCACCCCAAAATGCTCCTCTACTACATCGGTAAAGTCAGCATCTTTATTTTTTGACGACAGCACAAACCGCGCTAAACCGCGGTGCGCTAAAAAGGTCATTGGAAAGGCCAAGCACGCCATAATAATTAACGGCCAAAAACCGCCAATACCAATATTAATAGGTAAAAATAAAATACCGGCACCAACGGCGGTACCAAA
Source organism: Pseudoalteromonas translucida KMM 520 (assembly GCF_001465295.1). NCBI lineage: Bacteria > Pseudomonadati > Pseudomonadota > Gammaproteobacteria > Alteromonadales > Pseudoalteromonadaceae > Pseudoalteromonas > Pseudoalteromonas translucida. The sequence continues at coordinate 211,423 of NZ_CP011034.1, forward strand.
TAGGCTTAACGTCCACTGTGTGTCGTGTAAAGTCCAAGAAGACTGTTTTGCTGTAGATGCATTAAAATGCGTAGCATCTTGAGAAGGGGGCATAAGCTCACCAGTTTTTTTTTTAAGAATAATAATGACGGCAAAGCATATAGTTTTTACTTAATGATTTCATTCGATAAACTAGCTTAATATTCGGTTATTTGTAGCGTACCAGTTACGCCTGTAATTAATTTGCAACAGCGTTATAAAAGTGAGCAGAGAATGGCAGTGGCTTTAGCTCAACGTTAAAAATAATAAGCAGGAAAGGTGCATTTAAAGGGGGTTTAATAACTACCCCATAAAATTTATGCACTGCAATCTAAGGTATAATTATTGTAAACCTCACTTTCCACCTAGGTTGTAAAGTGATTAAAAACAGGAGTTTTTGTGATATTTGAAACCTTGTCAGTTAAGCATTTAGCTATGTTATTGCAATTTGAATCAGAAAATAAAGCTTGGTTTGAATCAATGCTGCCGCCGAGAGAAGATTACTTTTATCGCGATTTAGGCATTAAAATGCATATTTATGATGCCATTATAAACATGCAATTAGGCACGCATTATTCGGGTGTGCTTATTGTTAATGAGCAAATTGTTGCGCGCGCAAATTTAAAAGATATAACAGGGCAAACAAATACTGCCGCAGTGGGTTATCGAGTTGCTAAAAATAGCATAGGTAAAGGCTACGCCAGCTTTTGCCTTAACGAATTAATTAGCATAGCCGCTCAGCATTATGCAGTTAACCAGTTAGAAGCCTTAGTACTAGATAATAACCCCGCCTCAAAAGCCGTACTATTAAAGTGTGGCTTTAAAGCGCAATCCCATAAAGACAACTACATGACAATAAACGGACTCACATTAGGCGTTACACACTTTTCACGTGCGCCAATTTAAGTGTTTTTAGAGGTGGACTTGGAAGATTAAAATATTGTTGTCAACAGCGGTTATGCGTTGGGTTTCGTTGCACTCAACCCAACCTACGGTGTTTAAATTGTCATTGAGCTGCTAGTAGCTTAAGCCCGCAGCTCGTTGCACTTTACTCTTCAATAGCTGAGACAATAAAATACGGGTTTAAGTATTCATCTTTAGTGTTATAAATTAGCGGGCTGCCATCAAGTTTAGTCACTTTAGCGCCGGCGATTGCGGCAATGGCATGGCCTGCGCCTGTATCCCACTCACAGGTTGGGCCTAAGCGCGGGTAAATATCGGCGCTGCCTTCGGCCACTAAACATAGTTTTAGTGAGCTGCCTTTTGAAACCATTTCAACATCGGCAAAGCGTTTTACAAATTCGGCTAAATCAGGTGAGGGGTGTGAGCGGCTGCCAACGACGCGTATTAGCCCTGTGTTTGGTTTGGTAGTTACTTTTAGTTCTATTCGCTCATCGCCTTTGTCTTTAAATGCGCCTATGGCTTCGCTTGCTAAGTAAGATACGCCAAGGGCAGGGGCGTCTACTACGGCTAAAACCGGAATGCCATTTTCGATAAGTGCGATATTTACGGTGAACTCACCATTTTTTTTAATAAACTCTTTAGTGCCATCGATAGGATCTACTAGCCAGTAACGTTTCCATGCTTTGCGAACTTCCCAGCTTATATCGGCGTTTTCTTCACTTAATATAGGAATGTCGGGAGTGAGCTGCTGTAGCCCTGCAACAATGATTTTATGAGCTGCTAAGTCGGCGTCGGTTACTGGGCTTTCATCGGCTTTGTATTCAACGTTAAAGTCCTTTTGATAAATTCCCATTATGGCGCTACCCGCTTTGCGGGCAAGGATCAGGGTTTCTTCTAGCAGTTCGGTTTGGTTCATTGGGGTTAACCTATATTATGTGCTGTTGTTTTAGATACGTTATCAGCTGAACAACCGATTGGTCTAGGGTGTTTTTACTGGTATCTAAAATTATTTCTGGATTGATGGGAATTTCGTAGCTGGAATCGATGCCGGTAAAGTGTTTAATTTCGCCTGCGCGGGCTTTTTTGTATAAGCCTTTAGGATCGCGGCTTTCGCACACATCGAGTGGGGTATCGATAAATACTTCGATAAATTCACCTTCATCTACTAGGCTGCGCACCATGTCGCGCTCTGCTCGAAAAGGCGATATAAACGCAGTAAGTACTAACAAGCCAGCGTCGGTCATTAGCTTTGCGGTTTCGCCTACGCGGCGAATGTTTTCAACTCGGTCTGCGTCGCTAAAACCTAGGTCTTTACATAAACCGTGGCGTACGTTGTCGCCATCGAGCAGGTAAGTATGAATACCTTGTTGATTAAGTGCGGCTTCTAGCGCGTTTGCTACAGTGCTTTTACCTGAACCCGAAAATCCGGTAAACCATATAATAGCGGGTTGATGTTTTTTTTGCTCACTACGTTGTGCTTTGGTGGTTGCGTAGTTATGCCAAACTATATTTTCATCCATAGTGAGTTATCTCTTTATGCTGTGAGTGCCGGTATTAAAACGGAAATACTAGCGGGATCAAGGTTAATACTGTTATTGAATAAATAATAGAAAGGGGCAAGCCCATCACTACATAATCTTTTAAACGATAGTTACCCGCGCTGTAAACCATAAGGTTAGTTTGATAACCAAACGGCGATATAAAACTTGCTGATGCGCCAAACGCAACCGCCATAATAAATGGCAGTGGGTCTACATTAAAGCCAACGGCAAGTGAATAGGCAACCGGAAACGACAAGGCTGCAGCGGCGTTATTGGTTATTAGTTCGGTAAATAATACCGTCATTAAAAATATTGCGATAAAAGCGCTATATGGGCCAAAGTCGCCAAGTACTACAAACATAGCCGCCGATATTTGCCCAGCAAGGCCCGTGCCTATCATTAGTTTTGCTAAGCCTATGGCGCTGCCAACTACGGCGAGTAACTCAATAGGAAAGCGACGCTTTACTTCGCTAAGCTTAATAGTACCGCAAAGCATTAAGCCAATCAGTAATACTAATAAGCCTTTAACTAATGGCACTAAGCCAATAATACTTAAGCCCAGTACAGCGGCAAAGCTTAGCAGCACAATGTTTGACTGTTTAGGGGCGAGGTGGGTTTGTAAATCAAACCCCGATATATACACAAACTCACGCTTTAAATTAGGCAAACTGTAAAAGCTTTTACCCGGGGCGAGTATTAGTGAGTCGCCTGCTTGTAAACGCACTTGCCCTAAACCACCTTGCAGGCGATCGTGGCCGCGGCGAATAGCAATAACCGCCGCATGAAACTGCTCTCTAAAGCGGGCTTCTTTTACGGTTTTACCAATAAATTTTGAAGACTGACTTACAACAACCTCTACTAAGTGTTCTATGTCTTTTTGATGATTGTCGTGCACTACTTTTAAACCATCGAAACGCGTAAGTAAGGGGACTGATTTTATATCGCCCACAAAAAGTAATATGTCGTTTTGTTTAATTATTTGCTGTGGCGTGACCGCACAAATGCGTTGGTTATCGCGAATTATTTCGCCTAAAAATAAGTCTTTAAGTTCACGTAGGCCATTTTCTTCTACGGTGCGACCAATTAGCTTTGAACCGGCTTGTACTTTACCTTCAAGATAAAAAGGCACGACTTCTTGGTCGCTTTTACCGTTGTCGGGTAAGTATTTTAACATGACTAAAATAGTGATTAAGCCCACACTTAATGCGCCTAAGCCCACTAAGGTAAAGTCAAAAAAGCCCAGTGGCGCCATGCCCGCATCTACGGCAAAACCATTTACGATTAAGTTGGTAGATGTGCCAATAAGGGTAATAGTGCCGCCTAAAATAGCAGTGTACGATAGTGGTAATAGTAACTTTGAGGGCGAGTGATTGGGATTGTCTTTTATCGCGGTAATTAAGGAAGCAACCACGGCGGTGTTATTGGTAAACGAGGATAAAAATGCGGTCGAAAGCCCCAATTTAGTCACTGATTTAACTAAACTACCGCTCGATAGCGATTGCGCTAATTTTTGAATAAGGGTGGTTTTTTCAATCGCAATTGACACTAATATTAATAACACCAAAGTAATTAGCGACGGGTTAGTATAATTAACTAACATGCTTTCTAAATCTATTAGCCCTGCTAAGTAGCTGCTACCAATGGCTCCCACAAATAGCCATGCTGGATTAAGCCGAGTGCCAAAAAGGCACCCGACTAAAGTAAGCATAATGCCTGTTAAAATGAGCTGATCTACCATGCTTTATATCCTATAACAGGCTCAAAAAAGTATTATAACTTTGATATATCAAGCGCTTGCCAATGTGGAAAGTGCTTGCGTACTAAGGTGTTAAATTCAACTTCAAAAGCACTAAAGTTACTTTGCTGCGCTTGGCTTTGCAGTACTTGCTCTATCATACCGGCTGCAATAGTTAAGTTAGATAAGCGATCGATAAGTATAAACGAGCCAGTTTCGTGATTACTGTGATACTCATCGGCCAAAATAGTTTCGCTAAGTTCTAGCGTTACAATGGCGATTTCGTTTAACTGTAGAGTGTCGCTGCTACCATGCTCTAGGGTATTTACATCGATAGTGTGATCAATCTTAGTAACTTGAGCAGAGGTGTTTTTGCTACCAAGTTTAAAATTATAGCTTTTACCTAGCTGCAGCGGCGTTTCGTGCATCCACACTAATTTAGCTTGTAGCTGGTTGGTGACTATTGCCGTAGAACTTGCAGGTACAATGACATCGCCTCGGCTAATATCAATTTCGCTATTTAGCGTAACGGTAATTGCTTGGCCAGCTTGTGCACTGTCTAGGTTGCCATCAAAGGTAACAATTTCTTTAATACTAGAGGTTTTGCCCGATGGAAGTACTTTTATTGCATCACCCACTTGTAACTTGCCAGAGGCTAGTGTGCCCTGAAAACCGCGAAAGTTTAAGTTAGGGCGCGCCACATACTGCACCGGTAAACGTGCTTCAAAGTCAGTGTCGATTTGCGCTGCTGGCGAGTCTTCTAATAACTCTAGCAATGGTTTGTCGGTGTAGTAAGGCGTATGTACAGAGCGAGTAACTACGTTATCGCCTTTAAGCGCCGACATAGGTACAAATTTAATGTTACTTACATTAAGTTGCTCGGCAAATTTTAAGTAGTCGGCTTTAATTTTTTCATAAACAGTTTCGTCAAAATCAACGATATCCATTTTATTAATAGCCACAACAAATTGCTTAATACCAAGCGAGTCACAAATAAAGCTGTGGCGCTTAGTTTGTACTTGCACGCCGTAACGCGCATCCACCAAAATAATGGCCACATCGCTGGTTGATGCACCCGTTACCATGTTACGCGTGTATTGCTCGTGCCCTGGGGTGTCGGCAATAATAAACTTGCGCTTAGCGGTTGAAAAGTAACGATACGCTACGTCAATGGTTATGCCTTGCTCGCGCTCAGCTTGTAGGCCATCTACAAGCAATGCTAAATCAAGGTCATCGCCTGCGTTACCTACTTTTTCGTTATCTTTATGCAGCGCTGCTAGCTGATCTTCATAAATTTGGTGGCTGTCGTGCAGTAGGCGGCCAATGAGTGTTGATTTACCGTCATCTACGCTGCCACACGTAAGCATACGCAATAAGCTTTTGTCTTGCTGGCGTGCTAGGTAGGCGTCTATGCCTATTTCTTTTACTTCGTTAAATGTGTCGTTATTTTGATTAGCCATTAGAAATACCCTTCACGTTTTTTCTTTTCCATTGAGCCTGCCGAGTCATGGTCAATAACCCGACCTTCACGTTCAGATGACGTAGATAGCAGCATTTCTTCAATAATTTCGGTTAATGAGCTGGCCGTTGATTCCACTGCACCGGTAAGTGGGTAGCAGCCTAAAGTACGAAAACGTACCGACTTCATCATTGGCACTTCACCCTCGAAAAGTGGCATACGCTCATCGTCAACCATAATTAGGGTGCCGTCGCGATCAACCACTGGGCGCTCTTTGGCTAAATACAAAGGCACCATGTCGATGTTTTCTTGATAAATATATTGCCAAATATCCAACTCGGTCCAGTTAGACAGTGGGAATACACGAATACTTTCACCTGGATTTACTTGGCTGTTGTACGTATTCCAAAGCTCTGGGCGTTGGTTTTTAGGATCCCAGCGGTGGTGCTTATCGCGAAATGAATAAACACGTTCTTTAGCGCGTGACTTTTCTTCGTCGCGGCGTGCGCCACCAAAGGCGGCATCAAAGCCATATTTGTCGAGTGCTTGTTTTAAACCTTGCGTTTTCATTATATCGGTATGCTTACCAGAGCCATGTTCAAACGGGCTAATACCAATTTCCATACCTTCTGGGTTTTTATGCACTAGTAGCTCAAAGCCGTATTCTTTAGCAATACGGTCACGAAATTCAATCATTTCGCTAAACTTCCAATTAGTGTCTACGTGTAATAACGGAAACGGAATTTTTGCAGGGTAAAATGCTTTACGCGCTAAGTGCAAAAGTACCGACGAATCTTTACCAATTGAGTAAAGCATTACTGGGTTCTCAAACTCAGCGGCGACTTCGCGCATGATTTTGATACTTTCAGCTTCAAGCTGCTGAAGGTGAGTTAAAGCCATTGTTAGTCGTCCTACTAAAATAATTAAAAGTTAAAATCTAATATATGTATAAAGCTTATGCCACATCGGTAAGTGGTTGCGCAAAACTGCTAGTTTGCGCTTTGGCACCAAACCAATGTAACTCTTGGTGCAAGGATGCTACTTCGCCAATAATAAGCAGCGCAGGAGAAACCACACTGTTACGCGTAATTAAATCGGCAAGCTCGCCCAATTTCCCAGTAATTACGCGTTGATTTTTACGGGTGCCGTTTTCAATAATGGCAACGGGTGTATTAGCGCTGCGGCCATGTTTTAAAAGCTCAGCTTGTATATGTGGCGACTTTATCACGCCCATATAAATAGCTAAGGTTTGATTTGGTTTAGCCAGCGATTGCCAATCGAGTTCTTGACCGTCTTTTTTACAATGCCCGGTTACAAACTGAATCGCTTGTGCGTGGTCACGATGGGTAAGCGGAATACCCGCATAGGCACTGCATCCGGCGGCGGCAGTTATACCAGGTACAATTTGATAATTTACCTTGTTAGCTGCCAGTACTTGTACTTCTTCACCACCACGGCCATAAATAAACGGATCGCCACCTTTAATACGGCATACTTTTTTACCTTGCTTGGCTAAATCGACCAGCATTTGGTTTGTGTCTTGCTGTGCTACGCTGTGATCGCCTAAACGCTTGCCTACACAAATAAGGTCGGCATCGCGGCGCACTAGTTCCATAATTTCGTCAGATACTAAATAGTCATAAACCACTACATCGGCTTGTTGCATAAGTTGCAGTGCCTTAAGTGTCAGTAATTCAGGATCGCCAGGGCCTGCACCTACTACATAAACCTCGCCTCCGGGCTCGGCTTTAGCATTTAGCATTTGCTCTAACTGTTGCTCTGCGGCTTGGGTGTCGCCGGTTTGTACTTTACTAACAACAGATGAGTCGAATACGCCTTCCCAAAACTGGCGACGATCGGCAAAGTGCTTAAAGCGTTGCTTTACTTTGCTTCTAAAGCCACCTACAAGCGTTGCCAGCGGGCCAATATGTTGTGGTATTAGGGTTTCTAGTTTTTCGCGTAGGCGGCGCGCTAATACCGGTGCAGTGCCTGCGCTTGAAATAGCAATAGTGATAGGGTTGCGATCGACAATCGATGGAAATATAAAGGTGCACTTAGGCTGATCGTCAACTACATTAACAAAAATGTTATTCGCATCAGCCAGTTCAAACACTTGGCTATTTACATGCTCTAAATCTGTAGCAGCAATTACCAGCATCATATTTTTTAAATGTTGCGCGTTAAAGTAGTCGTGTATAAGCGTTACTTTATTGTCGCTAGCAAGCTCAATGAGCTGTTGGCAAAATTGGGGAGCGACTAAAGTAATACTGGCACGCGCTTTTAAAAGCGCGCTGCATTTGCGCAACGCAACATCTCCACCGCCAACAACCAATACAGGTTTGTTGTCGAGTTTGGTAAAGATAGGTAAATACTGCACGTTAATCACACCCCTAAAATAAATGGCTCGTTTAGCCTAATAGCCACAATATAGCGCCACATACTAAGTAAAAAATAATTAAAACCCACTCGTTATAACTAAAAGTTATAACGAGTGGGTTTTTAAGGCCGAAATCTTAATTAGTAAGGCTTTGCGGTCGGTTGCATGTAAAACTAAGGGCTTAGAGTGTTTGGTTATGAGCTATAGCAAGTTTAGGTTACTATAATTATAGGTATTAAATCACGGTATAAATATGATGAGGTTACTATGATTAAACAACAAAAAGAGGCTGCTTTGGCTGTCGCCTTAATGGATTTAACCAGCCTAAATAGCGACGATAATAGTGCCGCTATTAATAAATTAGTAAACAGCATTAACCCTAAATTAGGCACGCCCGCTGCAGTATGTGTTTACAGTGATTTTGTAGCAGAAGCAAAAGTAGCCTTAGCAACCAGAGAGCTAAGCCATATAAAAGTAGCCACAGTAACTAACTTTCCAACGGGTGACGCGCCTTTAAATACCGTAATAAGCGAAACACTAATTGCCATAGAGCGCGGCGCAGATGAAATTGATTTAGTTATTCCATATAAAGCATTAATAGCGGGTGATAAAAGCCGTGTGCTTGAGTATGTTACCGAGAGCAAAAAAGTCTGTGGGTCGCGCGCTCAACTTAAAGTGATTATAGAAAGCGGCGAGTTACAAACACCTGAGCTAATAGCATCAGCCACATTATTAGCTATTAAAGGCGGTGCCGACTTTGTAAAAACCAGTACCGGTAAGGTCGCCGTTAATGCCACGCTTGATGCGACAAAAATTATACTCAATACCATTAAAGAGTCGGGCAAGCTAGTTGGCTTTAAAGCGGCGGGAGGGGTTAAAACGCTTGCTGATGCGAGCGATTACTTAACCCTTGCAAGCACTATTATGGGTAATGACTACTTACAAGCAAATACCTTTAGATTTGGCGCATCAAGTTTATTAACTAATGTGTACGCGGTATTAAATGAAGCGTGATAGCGAACAAGAAAAACAACAGTTAGAGCACGATGCAGCGAGGTTGTTTTTACGTTGTTATGAGCAGCAATACGGTATTCATATGCGCCATATTTGGCATAATGAGCCCAATAAGCCCGACGTTAGCTGCTACAAAGGCGATCAGCAGCTTGATATTGAAGTTGCGCACTTATACGCCAGTGAAACCGAAGCAATGGCAGTGCTTGGCCGGCCACTGTCAATTCCAATGCAGCGGGCGTTGGCCGATATGGCGCAAGCACCGAGTGAGCAAAGGTTACGCCTAGCGTTAGAGAGGTTACTGGAGCAAAAAGCCACTAAGTCTTATCATTCAGCGCGAACTTGGTTATTAATTCGCAATGCCAGCACTATTTGGCATAAAGCTGACTTTGATGCTCAGCTTGAAAAGATCAGTGTGCCGCAAACGCATGCATTTGAGCAAATTTGGTTGTTATGCGATTTTTATCGAGGCGAGTTGGTACGTTTATTTTGATTTTTTTACGGTAACTCATTGCAGGAATGACTTTTTATTGCATAAATAAATATTAATTTAGCGAGTTAAGTGGTTAAATAATGCGGTGTGTAAATTAACGGTGAAGATTTTATCAGATGGCAATCTTTACTCTTGTGTTAATGAACTGCGTAAGTATAATAGGCATCCACTTTGCAGGGGCGTAGTTCCAATTGGTAGAACAGCGGTCTCCAAAACCGACGGTTGGGAGTTCGAATCTCTCCGCCCCTGCCAATATTACTCGCGATGCGGGTAAGTCTGGGGTTAAAAATCGGTTTAAATAAGTCTGTTTTTAAGTTTAGATTTTAATGGATTAACCCTACCATAGCGTAGGGTTGTTGTGTCTGTAGTTAAGGTAATAATATTATGAGCACGAATGTAGAAACGCCATCAAGTGCGATGGAGTCAGTAAAGTGGTTAGTAGCAATAGTGCTACTTGCAGGCGCAGTTGTTGGTAATCACATGTTTGCAGATCAGTCTGTATTGCTACGTGCGATTGGCGTTGTAGTTGCAATAGCAGCTGGTTTAGCAATTGCCTCGCAAACAGCTAAAGGACGTGCTTTCCTTACTTTTGCTAAAGAAGCAAGAATTGAAGTGCGCAAAGTAATTTGGCCAACGCGTCAAGAAACTATCCACACGACATTAATTGTAATGGTTGCAACAGCGATAATGGCACTTATCCTTTGGGGATTAGATGGCATTTTATTCCGCGCTGTAGGCTTTTTAACTGGATTGGAGATCTGATCCCATGTCGGATGAGAACAACGAAATAAAGCTACGTTGGTACGTAGTACAGGCTTTCTCAGGTTATGAGAAGCGTGTTGCACAAACTATTTTAGAACACATTAAAATCAAAGGCCTTGAAGAGAGCTTTGGTGAGGTATTAGTACCAACAGAAGAAGTGATTGAGATGCGCGCTGGTCAAAAGCGTAAATCTGAGCGTAAGTTCTTCCCTGGTTATGTACTAATTCAAATGGATATGAACGATAAAAGCTGGCATTTAGTTAATAGCACAGAACGTGTTATGGGCTTTATTGGTGGTACGTCTGATCGTCCTGCACCAATTAGTGCCAAAGAAGCTGAGCGTATTCTAAATCGTCTACAAGAAAATGCTGAAGCACCTAAACCTGCGACCTTATTTGAACCAGGTGAAGTTGTTCGTGTTACAGACGGTCCATTTGCTGACTTTAGCGGTGTTGTTGAAGAAGTTGACTATGAAAAGAGCCGCGTTAAAGTGTCGGTACTTATTTTTGGTCGTTCTACACCGGTTGAACTTGAATTTGGTCAAGTTGAACAAGATAAGTAATTGATTAAAAAAGTGATGCTAAATTTTTTATAAAATTTGGCACGAAGCTTGAAAAAGGCCGCTGATTAACTTATAATCAGCGGCCTTTTTGTATTTGGGTAAATTAATTTTACTCTGCAAAAAGTACGAAACAATTTTTTAAATTGGGGAGCCGTTAGAGTACGCGTCCTCGCGCGCACAAGGCTGAGACCCACTTAATGAGGTATTTATAATGGCTAAAAAAGTTGAAGCTCTAATCAAGCTACAAGTTGCCGCTGGTATGGCTAATCCTAGTCCACCAGTAGGTCCTGCACTAGGTCAACACGGTGTAAACATCATGGAATTCTGTAAAGCGTTTAACGCACGTACAGAATCTATCGAAAAAGGCGCTCCAGTTCCTGTAGTGATCTCTGTTTACGGTGACCGTTCTTTTACGTTCGACATGAAAACTCCACCTGCGGCATACTTGCTACTTAAAGCAGCTGGCGTTAAATCAGGCTCAGGCCGTCCTAACACTGAAAAAGTAGGCACAGTAACTCGTGCTCAACTTGAAGAGATTGTTGAGACTAAACGAGCTGACCTTACAGCTTCTGATTTAGAAGCTGCGGTTCGCACTATCGCAGGATCTGCTCGTGCGATGGGCTTGAGCGTAGAGGACTAAGAATATGGCTAAATTAACTAAACGTATGCGTACTATCCGCGAAAAAGTGGAAGTAACTAAAGATTACGAAATCAACGAAGCGATCGCGCTTTTAAAAGAGTTAGCGACAGCTAAATTCGTAGAAAGTGTTGACGTTGCTGTTAACCTTGGTATCGATGCTCGTAAATCTGATCAAAACGTTCGTGGTGCAACTGTACTACCTAACGGTACTGGTCGTGACGTTCGCGTTGCAGTATTCACACAAGGCGCTAACGCAGAAGCTGCGAAAGAAGCCGGTGCTGAATTAGTAGGTATGGAAGATCTTGCTGAGCTAGTTAAAAAAGGCGAGATGAACTTTGACGTTGTTGTTGCATCACCAGACGCTATGCGTGTTGTTGGTCAACTAGGTCAAATCTTAGGCCCACGTGGTCTAATGCCAAACCCTAAGACTGGTACAGTAACACCTAACGTTGCTGAAGCAGTTAAAAATGCAAAAGCGGGTCAAGTACGTTACCGTAATGACAAAAATGGCATCATCCATACTACTATTGGTAAGGTTGATTTCACTGCTGAGCATTTACAACAAAACCTTGAGTCATTAATTGTTGCGCTTAAGAAGGCTAAGCCTTCTCAAGCTAAAGGTGTTTACTTGAAGAAAGTAACTATCTCAACAACAATGGGCGCAGGCGTTGCTGTTGACCAAAACACTTTAAGCACAACTGTAGCTTAATCGGTGTTTACATGGCGTGAAATTTGTACTATAATTTCGCGCCATTTTGTTGATTAATTCGTTTTTCAGCAAAGTAAAGAATTCGGGTTGAAGTCCATAATTTCGTTGCGCCTTAGGGTAAAGCGATAAATTGGACTTCCGTCCAAGACCGTAGGTGGCTTCGGCCTTAATATTCACCTACGTAGACGGTGTAGACCCCAGATAGATTTTTCCTAATCCTTCTGGCTCTCGCCGTAAAAAGCATCTCTATCTTGATTGATAGAGAAGAGTAGAACAGGGGACACCGAGTGTCGGTAACCCCATTAAACCAGGAGTAACACCCATGGCTTTAAATCTTCAAGGCAAACAAGCAATAGTTGCTGAAGTCAACGAAGCAGCCAATGGTGCTCTATCTGCAGTTGTTGCAGATTCTCGTGGTGTAACAGTTGGCGCAATCACTGCCCTTCGTAAAGAAGCTCGTGCAAATGGTGTTTGGATGAAAGTTGTCCGTAACACTTTAGCAAAACGTGCTCTTGAAGGAACACAGTTTGAGTGCCTTTCTGATTCATTTGTTGGTCCAAGCTTAATCGCTTTCTCATCAGAGCACCCAGGTGCTGCTGCGCGTATCTTTTCTGCTTTTGCAAAAAAGAACGAGAAATTTGAGCTTAAAACGGCCGCTTTTGAAGGAAATGTTGTTGATGCAGCAATGCTTGCTACATTACCTACATACGACGAAGCTGTTGCACGCTTAATGAGCGCTATGAAAGAAGCGTCTGCTGGTAAATTGTGTAAAACAATTGAAGCAGTACGTGTACAGAAAGAAGAGCAAGCTGCTTAATTTTAAGCTGTTTAATCCCTTTCGGTGTAAAATTTATTTGGACTTAAAGTCCGTTAATTATTAGGAAATTTGAAATGTCTGTATCTAAAGACCAAATCCTTGACGCAATTGCTGAAATGTCAGTAATGGACGTTGTTGCTCTTATCGAAGCAATGGAAGAAAAATTCGGCGTAACTGCTGCTGCTGGTATGGTAGCTGGTCCAGCTGCTGAAGCAGTTGAAGAAAAGACTGAATTTGATGTAATCCTTACTGGCGCTGGCGCTAACAAGGTTTCTGCAATCAAAGCAGTTCGTAGCGCAACTGGCCTAGGCCTTAAAGAAGCGAAAGCTCTTGTTGAAGCTGCACCAACACCTGTTAAAGAAGGTATCTCTAAGGAAGAAGCTGAAGCTCTTGCTAAAGACCTTACTGAAGCTGGCGCTGAAGTTGAGATCAAGTAATCTAGCTTTTGCTAGGTTCGTTGTCTGAGAAATCAGGCAAGGGCTGGTGATTATTTAATCACCGGCCTTTTTGCGCTATAGAGCGATGTATTCCTATAGTGCAAATAAAATCTGATTTTTTCTTTACTTTCAACGCTTTATAGTTTGCTAGTGTTAAAGTGGGACTAAATTAGAACAACAATCAAATGTTGTAAATCTTGGCATAGATGCCAGTTAAGTCTGTTCTTACAAGAACAGGTCGGGTCAAAGATCAGCAAGCTGAGGAACCCCATGGCTTACTCTTATTCTGAAAAGAAACGTATCCGTAAGGATTTTGGTAAACGTCCACAAGTTTTGGATATACCTTTCTTACTATCTACACAGTTAGAATCGTTTAAAAAATTCTTAGTGCCTGACGCTGATGGCGATCATGGTTTGGAAGCAGCCTTCCGTTCTGTGTTCCCAATTAAAAGCTACTCAGGAAATTCTGAGCTGCAATACGTAAGTTATCGTATTGGCGAGCCAGTTTTCGATGTAAAAGAATGTCAAATTCGCGGTGTGACTTATTCTGCTCCACTTCGCGTGAAATTGCGTCTTGTAGTTATGGACAAAGAAGCTCCAGGCACAGTTAAAGACATTAAAGAGCAAGAAGTTTACATGGGCGAAATTCCGCTCATGACCGATACCGGTACCTTTGTAATTAATGGTACAGAGCGTGTTATCGTTTCTCAGCTACACCGTAGCCCTGGTGTATTCTTTGATAACGACCGCGGTAAAACTCACTCATCGGGTAAAGTGTTATATAACGCACGTGTTATCCCATATCGTGGTTCATGGTTAGACTTTGAATTTGATGCAAAAGATAACTTGTATGTACGTATTGACCGTCGTCGTAAATTACCGGCGTCTATTATCTTACGTGCACTTGAGTACTCGAGTGAAGACATTCTTGGTATTTTCTTCGACAACACTACGTTTGAAGTAACTGACGGTAAAGTTCTTATGGAACTGGTACCTTCACGTTTACGTGGTGAAACCGCCGCTTTTGATATTAAGAGCGAAGACGGTGAAGTGTTTGTTGAAAGTGGTCGTCGTGTTACGGCTCGCCATATCAAGAACATCGAGAAAAAAGGCATTAAGCAATTAGAAGTACCACATGAGTACATCATTGGTCGCGTATTAGCGAAAAACTATGTTGATGAGTCAACAGGTGAAGTTGTAGCTAATGCAAATGACGAGCTAACGCTTGAATTAATGGCTGAATTGGTTAAAGCCGGTCACACTAAAATTGATACGTTATATATCAATGAAGTGGACAGCGGTGCTTACATGTCAAATACATTGAACATTGACTCTTCAAGCAGCCGTTTAGAAGCATTAGTAGAAATTTATCGCATGATGCGCCCAGGCGAGCCACCGACGAAAGACGCGGCTGAAGCCTTATTCCAGAACTTGTTCTTCTCAGAAGAGCGCTATGACTTATCAACTGTAGGTCGTATGAAGTTCAATAGCCGTGTTGGTTACGATACCGATACAGGCCCAGGCACATTAAGCAAAGAAGACATCGTGTCTGTTATGAAAGTATTGATTGCTATTCGTAACGGTGTTGGCGATGTAGATGATATTGACCACTTAGGCAACCGTCGTATACGTAGTGTTGGCGAAATGGCTGAGAACCAATTCCGTGTAGGTTTAGTACGTGTAGAACGTGCTGTACGTGAGCGTTTAAGCTTAGGTGACCTAGATGCGATAATGCCACAAGATCTTATTAACGCTAAGCCTATTTCGGCAGCGGTTAAAGAGTTCTTCGGCTCGTCTCAGTTATCACAGTTTATGGACCAAAATAACCCGCTATCAGAAGTAACGCATAAGCGTCGTATTTCTGCATTAGGGCCGGGCGGTCTAACTCGTGAGCGCGCAGGCTTTGAAGTACGTGACGTTCACGTAACTCACTATGGCCGCGTATGTCCAATCGAGACTCCTGAGGGTCCAAACATCGGTCTAATTAACTCATTATCTACGTACGCACGTACTAATGATTATGGTTTCTTAGAAACACCTTACCGCAAAGTGGTAGACGGTGTTGTAACTGATGAAGTTGATTACCTATCAGCCATTGAAGAAGGTCAGTTTGTTATCGCACAGGCGAACTCAAACTTAACCGAAACCAATGAGTTTGTAGATGAACTTATTCCATGTCGTCACAAAGGTGAATCTACCTTTATGGGACGTATGGACCAGCAATATATGGATGTATCACCACAACAGGTGATCTCTGTAGCGGCAGCACTTATCCCGTTCTTAGAACACGATGATGCTAACCGTGCATTGATGGGTTCAAACATGCAACGTCAAGCAGTACCAACATTGAAAGCGGATAAGCCGTTAGTAGGTACTGGTATTGAGTTAACACTAGCGAAAGACTCTGGTGTTACTATCGTTGCAAAACGTGGTGGTGAAGTAATGTATTGTGACGCAAGTCGCATCGTTGTTAATGTACATGAAGAAGAACGCGTTCCAGGCGAAGCGGGCATCGACATTTACAACTTAACCAAATACACACGTTCTAACCAAAATACATGTATTAACCAAAAACCAACTTGTATGGTTGGCGAACCGGTTACTCGTGGCGATGTGTTAGCAGATGGTCCTTCGACTGACTTGGGCGACTTAGCTCTTGGTCAAAACTTGCGCGTGGCATTTATGCCATGGAATGGTTATAACTTCGAGGATTCAATCTTACTATCAGAGCGCGTAGTTGAAGAAGATCGTCTAACGACCATCCACATTCAAGAACTACAGTGTATTGCCCGTGATACTAAATTAGGTTCTGAAGAGATCACTGCAGATATCCCGAATGTGGGCGAATCTGCGCTAGGCAAGCTTGATGAATCAGGCGTTGTTTATATTGGTGCTGAAGTTAAAAGCGGCGATATTCTAGTAGGTAAAGTGACTCCGAAAGGCGAAACGCAATTAACGCCTGAAGAGAAGCTACTACGAGCTATCTTCGGCGAAAAAGCGTCTGACGTTAAAGACAGCTCTTTACGTGTACCAAATTCTGTAACTGGTACTGTAATTGACGTGCAAGTTTTCACCCGTGATGGTGTTGAAAAAGATAAGCGCGCGTTAGAAGTTGAAGAAATGCAGCTTCGCGATGCGAAGAAAGACTTCAACGAAGAGTTCCGTATTCTAGAAGCTGGTGTATTAGACCGTGCGCGTAAGTTACTTATCGCAGCTGGCTTTGATGAAGACAAATTAGCGTTATTAAATGCTGAGAAGCTACTTACGCAAAGCCTTGCTGAAGAAGACAAGCAAGCTGAGCTTGAGCAATTAGCAGCCCAGTATGACGAGCTTAAAGCTGAATACGATAAGAAGTTTGAAAACAAACGTCGTAAAATCACTCAAGGCGATGACCTAGCACCTGGCGTACTTAAGATTGTTAAAGTATACCTAGCTGTTAAACGTTGTATCCAACCGGGTGATAAAATGGCGGGTCGTCATGGTAACAAAGGTGTTATCTCGACTATCGTACCAGTAGAAGATATGCCATACGATGATAAAGGTCGTACGGTAGATATCGTACTTAACCCACTGGGTGTACCATCACGTATGAACATCGGTCAGATCCTTGAAACACATATGGGTCTAGCTGCACGTGGTATTGGTGAACGCATTGAAGAAATGATGAAAGAGCAACGTGAGCTGCATGAGTTACGTGCCTTCATTAAACAAGCCTACGAAATTGGCGAGTCTCGTCAAGTAGTAGACATTGATAGCTTTACAGATGACGAAATTCGTCGTTTGGCTGAAAACTTAAAAGGTGGTTTACCAATAGCTACTCCAGCATTTGATGGCGCGAAAGAAAGCGAAATCAAAGACATGCTTGAGCTTGCGGGCTACCCAAGAAGTGGTCAGGTTACACTTTATGATGGCCGTACTGGCGATCAGTTCGAACGTCAAGTAACCGTAGGTTACATGTACATGCTGAAACTGAATCACTTAGTTGATGACAAAATGCATGCGCGTTCTACTGGTTCTTATAGCCTTGTTACTCAGCAGCCGCTGGGTGGTAAAGCACAGTTCGGTGGCCAGCGTTTTGGTGAGATGGAAGTATGGGCACTTGAAGCTTACGGTGCTGCTTACACTCTACAAGAAATGCTAACAGTGAAATCGGATGACGTGAACGGTCGTACTAAGATGTATAAAAACATCGTTGATGGTAACCATAAAATGGAACCAGGTATGCCAGAATCGTTTAACGTATTGTTAAAAGAAATCCGCTCACTGGGTATCAACATCGAGTTGGAAGAAAATTAAGCCAATTAGATGCTGCAGTTAACGCTGCAGCATCTGTTACGGCCGAATAGAATGTAGGGACGAGATTATCCGTCCTCAAGATTAACTCCGACAGGAGAGCTAAGGTGAAAGACTTACTTAAGTTTCTGAAGCAACAAAATAAGACCGAAGAATTCGATGCAATTCGCATTGGTCTTGCTTCACCAGACATGGTTCGTTCGTGGTCATACGGTGAAGTAAAGAAACCTGAGACTATTAACTACCGTACTTTCAAGCCTGAGCGCGATGGCTTATTCTGTGCCCGTATTTTCGGCCCAGTGAAAGATTATGAATGCTTATGTGGTAAATATAAGCGTCTTAAACACCGCGGTGTGATCTGTGAGAAGTGTGGCGTTGAAGTTACACTCACTAAAGTGCGACGCGATCGTATGGGTCATATTGACCTTGCGAGCCCAGTTGCGCATATTTGGTTTTTAAAATCATTACCGTCACGTATCGGCTTAATGCTAGATATGACGCTTCGTGATATTGAACGTGTTCTTTACTTCGAATCATTCGTAGTAACTGAGCCTGGTATGACAACGCTTGAGCGTGGTCAGCTATTAGGTGAAGAAGAATACCTAGATGCACTTGAAGAGCATGGTGATGAATTTGAAGCTAAGATGGGTGCTGAAGCAGTTTTAGACTTGCTTCGTGAACTCGATCTTGCACAATTAATTGCTGAAATGCGTGAAGAGTTACCAACAATTAACTCTGAAACTAAGCGTAAAAAAATCACTAAACGTCTTAAGTTAATGGAATCGTTCCACCAATCAGGTAATAACCCTGAATGGATGATCATGACAGTACTTCCAGTATTGCCACCTGATCTACGCCCATTAGTACCACTAGACGGTGGTCGTTTTGCGACGTCTGATCTAAATGACCTTTACCGTCGTGTTATTAACCGTAATAACCGTCTTAAGCGTCTACTAGATTTAGCAGCACCAGATATTATCGTACGCAACGAAAAACGTATGTTACAAGAAGCGGTAGATGCGCTACTTGATAACGGTCGTCGTGGTCGTGCAATTACAGGTTCTAACAAACGTCCTCTTAAATCTCTTGCCGATATGATCAAGGGTAAGCAAGGTCGTTTCCGTCAGAACTTACTTGGTAAGCGTGTAGATTATTCAGGCCGTTCTGTAATTACAGTGGGTCCTACACTTAAGCTTCACCAATGTGGTCTTCCTAAGAAGATGGCACTTGAGCTATTCAAACCATTCATCTATGGCAAATTAGAGCGTCGCGGCATGGCTACGACAATCAAAGCTGCGAAGAAGATGGTTGAACGTGAAATGCCGGAAGTATGGGATGTGCTTGACGAAGTAATTCGTGAACATCCAGTATTACTTAACCGTGCACCAACACTTCACCGTTTGGGTATCCAAGCGTTTGAACCAGTGCTTATCGAAGGTAAAGCGATTCATTTGCATCCATTAGTATGTGCGGCCTACAACGCCGATTTCGATGGTGACCAAATGGCGGTACACGTACCGTTAACAATCGAAGCGCAGCTTGAAGCTCGTGCCTTAATGATGTCTACAAACAACATTCTATCTCCTGCGAATGGTGAGCCAATCATCGTTCCTTCACAGGATGTTGTATTGGGTCTTTATTACATGACTCGTGACCGTATTAACGCGAAAGGCGAAGGCGCGATATTTAAAGATCCAAAAGAAGCAGAAAAAGCATACCGTAGTGGCAATGCAGACCTTCACGCAATTGTGAAAGTACGTATTAGTCAATCAGTTAAAAACGAAAACGGCGTAGTAGAAGATACTATCACTGTTATCGATACAACTGTTGGTCGTGCAATTCTGTCGCTAATTTTACCAAAAGGCATGCCGTATGAGTCAATCAATCAGCCGCTAGGTAAAAAGCAGATTTCTGGCTTAATTAATGAGTGTTACCGTCGTCTTGGTCTTAAAGACACCGTTATGTTTGCTGACCAAATTATGTACACCGGTTTCCATTATGCAATGAAGTCAGGTGTTTCAATCGGTATTGATGACTTAGTTATCCCACCGGTTAAAGCGCAGATCATTGAATCAGCTGAAGCTGAAGTTACTGAAATCAACCAACAATTCCAATCAGGTCTTGTAACGGCTGGTGAAAAGTACAATAAAGTTATCGATATCTGGTCACGTGTAAATGAAAACTTATCACGTGAGATGATGTCTAACTTGTCGAAAGACACAGTTATCAATGCACAAGGTGAAGAAGTAGAGCAAGCGTCATTTAACTCAGTGTTTATGATGGCCGACTCAGGTGCTCGTGGTAGTGCTGCTCAGATCCGTCAGTTGGCGGGTATGCGTGGTCTAATGGCACGTCCAGATGGTTCAATCATCGAGACGCCAATCACAGCTAACTTCCGTGAAGGTCTAAACGTACTTCAGTACTTCATCTCAACGCATGGTGCGCGTAAAGGTCTTGCCGATACAGCACTTAAAACAGCTAACTCGGGTTACCTAACGCGTCGTCTAGTAGACGTTGCACAAGATTTGGTAATCAATGAAGACGACTGTGGCACAGAAGATGGCTTAACAATGAAACCGCTTATTGAAGGTGGTGATGTTGTAGAAGCACTTCGTGAACGTGTACTAGGTCGTGTTGTTGCTGAAGATATTGTTATTCCAGGTACTAATACAGTACTAGTTGAGCGTAACATTATGCTTGACGAAAAACTGTGTGACCTTTTAGAAGAGCACTCAGTAGATGAAGTTCGCGTACGTTCTGTTATCACGTGTGATAATGACTTTGGTGTTTGTGCTAACTGTTACGGTCGTGACCTAGCACGTGGCCATATCATCAACGCAGGTGAATCAGTAGGTGTTATCGCGGCACAATCAATTGGTGAGCCAGGTACACAGTTAACGATGCGTACATTCCACATCGGTGGTGCGGCATCTAGAGCGTCTGCTGAGAATAATGTACAAGTTAAAACTAACGGTACATTAAAGCTTCACAACGCTAAGTACGTATTAAATACAGACGGTAAGATTGCTATTATTTCGCGTTCTACGGAAATTACTATCATTGATAGTTATGGCCGTGAAAAAGAGCGTTATAAAGTACCTTACGGTGCAGTATTAACAGTACAAGACAATGCAGAAGTTCAAGGTAACGACATCGTTGCTACTTGGGACCCGCATAGTCACCCAATCGTACTTGAGCATAAGTCAAAAGTATCGTTCAGCGATATCGATGACTCGAATACTGAAACACAGACAGATGAACTAACCGGTTTAACCCGTATAGTTGTAAAAGATCTTTCTAAAGCGAATGCGAAAGAACCTAAGCTTATCATTGAAAGTGAAGAGCGCGGCTTACAAGAAACACGTCTTCCTTCATTCACTACGATTGAAGTAATTGACGGCACGACAGTAAACCCTGGTGACGTATTAGCACGTATTCCGCAAGAAGGTTCGAAAACTCGTGATATCACGGGTGGTCTACCACGCGTAGCCGATTTATTCGAAGCTCGTAAACCGAAAGAACCAGCTATTTTAGCTGAAGTTACCGGTACAATTAGCTTTGGTAAAGAGACTAAAGGTAAGAAGCGTTTAGTTATTACGCCAGATGAAGGTGATCATTACGAAGAGATGATCCCTAAATGGCGTCAACTTAACGTGTTTGAAGGTGAACGAGTGTCTAAAGGTGAAGTTATCGCCGATGGTCCAGAATCACCGCATGACATCTTACGCTTACGTGGTGTGACTCATGTTGCTAACTACATTGTTAACGAAGTGCAAGAGGTTTACCGTTTGCAAGGCGTTAAGATCAATGACAAGCACATTGAAACTATTATCCGTCAAATGTTACGTAAATGTACCATTATGCACGGTGGTGATACTGACTTCTTAGCCGGTGAGCAAATTGAAGTGGCACGCGTTAATATCGCAAACCGCGACCTTGAAGCTCAAGGTAAGATCCCAGCTAAGTTTGAAATCCAGTTAATGGGTATCACAAAAGCATCACTAGCAACAGAATCTTTCATCTCTGCAGCCTCTTTCCAAGAGACAACACGTGTTTTAACCGACGCAGCAGTGAATGGTAAGAGCGATGAGTTACGCGGTCTGAAAGAAAACGTAATAGTGGGTCGTTTGATCCCAGCCGGTACCGGCTTTTCGTATCATCAAGAACGTATGGCTCGCCGTAAGCAAAGAAATGTAGTAGAAGAGCAGACTGTAAGTGCAGAAGAGGCAACTCAAGCGCTAACTGATGCTTTAAATGCGGATTTATCTGGAAATCAATAAACTAAACCAAATCAATAGATTAGGTTTTCGCAAGGTAGATATCTTCTACCTTGCGAGCGGTTTAGGTTGACAGGTCAATCTTTGCTCATTAAAATTCCGCCACCCATTTACCTGTGCGTTTAAAACAAACTTGTAAAAACGGGCGGATTTTTTATTTTTTCAGTAGTAATTCTAATTTCAGGAGCTATTTAAATGGCAACTATTAACCAGCTAGTGCGTAAGCCACGCCGTAGCAAGGTTACGAAAAGTAACTCAGCTGCGCTTAAAGCGTGTCCGCAAAAGCGCGGTGTATGTACTCGCGTATATACAACTACACCTAAGAAACCAAACTCGGCGTTACGTAAAGTAGCTCGTGTACGTTTAACTAACGGTTTCGAAGTAACTTCATACATTGGTGGTGAAGGTCATAACCTTCAAGAGCACAGTGTAATCCTAATCCGTGGTGGTCGTGTTAAAGATTTACCAGGTGTGCGTTTTCACACCGTTCGTGGTGCACTTGACTGTGCAGGCGTTAGCGATCGTCGCCAAGCTCGTTCTAAATACGGTACTAAACGCCCTAAAGGCTAATAGTTCTCCGTTAGTAAGGCCAAGCACTAAATATTTTTAATTATTGTTTTGGGTTATTGACTCGATAAGAGCAAACCTGAATAAACCGGAGATACAAAATGCCTAGAAGACGCGTAATAGGTCAACGTAAAATTCTTCCAGATCCTAAGTTCGGATCGGAGCTTCTTGCGAAATTCGTAAACATCGTAATGTTAGATGGCAAGAAATCTACTGCTGAAAAAATCGTTTATGGTGCGCTAAATGTGGCTGCTGAGAAATCAGGCAAGTCGCACCTAGAAATCTTTGAAACGGCACTTGATAATATCCGCCCACAGGTAGAAGTTAAATCTCGCCGTGTTGGTGGTTCAACTTACCAAGTACCAGTTGAAGTACGTCCAGTTCGTCGTAACGCATTAGGTATGCGTTGGTTAGTAGACGCTGCTCGTAAGCGTGGCGAAAAATCTATGGGCTTACGTTTAGCTCAAGAAATCGTTGACGCTGCTGACAACAAAGGCACTGCGGTTAAGAAACGTGAAGACGTTCACCGTATGGCTGAAGCGAATAAAGCATTCGCTCATTACCGTTGGTAATCTGCCCTTAACCTTTAAGAGGATTTTATGGCACGTACAACTCCACTTGAGCGCTATCGCAATATCGGTATTTGCGCTCACGTAGATGCAGGCAAAACCACCACAACAGAACGTATTCTGTTTTACACCGGTCTTTCTCATAAGATCGGTGAAACGCATGATGGTGCTGCAACTATGGACTGGATGGAGCAGGAACAAGAGCGTGGTATCACAATCACTTCTGCTGCAACTACGTGTTTCTGGAAAGGGATGGACGCTCAATTTGACGCTCATCGTATCAATATTATTGATACTCCAGGACACGTTGATTTCACTATCGAAGTAGAGCGTTCTTTACGCGTATTAGATGGTGCGGTAGTTGTTCTTTGTGCTTCATCGGGTGTACAGCCGCAAACTGAGACAGTTTGGCGTCAAGCGAACAAATACGAAGTTCCAAGAATGATCTTCGTAAACAAAATGGATCGCACAGGCGCTGACTTCTTTGCAGTTGTTAGCCAGGTGAAATCTCGTCTTGGAGCAACGCCTGTTCCAATTCAGTTGCCAATAGGCGCTGAAGACGGCTTTAAAGGTGTTATTGACCTTATTAAGATGAAAGCCATTAACTGGAATGATGAAGACCAGGGGATGACTTTCTCTTATGAGGCAATACCGGCAGAACTTCAGGAATTAGCCGACGAATGGCGCTCTCATTTAGTTGAAAGTGCTGCAGAAGCTACTGAAGAACTAATGGATAAATACTTAGAGGGTGAAGAGTTAAGTGAAGCCGAAATAAAAGAAGCTTTACGCCAACGTACATTAGCAAACGACATTGTTCCTATGACGTGTGGTAGCGCATTTAAAAACAAAGGTGTTCAAGCTGTGCTTGATTGCGTTGTTGAATACATGCCTGCTCCTACGCAAGTGAAACAAATTCAAGGTATCCTAGAAGATGGTACCGAAGAAGAGCGTCCTGCTGATGATAAAGCGCCGTTTGCTGCACTTGCATTTAAAATTGCAACGGACCCGTTTGTTGGCACCTTAACTTTTTTCCGTGTTTACTCTGGTACTGTTAAACAGGGTGACGCGGTATACAACCCAGTTAAAAGTAAGCGTGAGCGTCTTGGTCGTATCGTACAGATGCATTCAAACTCACGTGAAGAGATCAAAGAAGTCTTCGCAGGCGACATCGCGGCGGCTATTGGTCTCAAAGACGTAACAACAGGTGAAACACTGTGTGATCCGAAATCCATTATTACGCTTGAGCGTATGGAATTTCCTGAACCAGTAATCTCTGTTGCGGTTGAGCCTCGCACAATCGCTGACCAAGATAAGATGGGGATCGCGCTGGGTAAACTAGCGGCTGAAGACCCATCTTTTCGTGTACAAACCGACGAAGAATCGGGTCAGATTATAATATCTGGCATGGGTGAACTTCACCTCGATATCCTCGTCGAACGTATGAAACGTGAATTCAGTGTTGAATGTAACGTTGGTAAGCCGCAGGTTGCATACCGAGAAGCTATCCGTTCAACTGTTAAAGTTGAAGGTAAGTTTATACGTCAATCAGGTGGTCGTGGCCAATATGGTCACGTCTGGCTTAAACTTGAACCGATGGATATTACGGATGACGAAGCACCAATTTACGAGTTCGTTAACGAAACTGTAGGTGGTTCTATTCCCAAAGAATACGTCCCTGCGGTAGACAAAGGCATCCAAGAGCAAATGGCTCAAGGTGTGCTGGCAGGCTACCCATTACTTGGCGTTAAAGCGACTTTATATGATGGTTCATTCCATGATGTAGACTCGAATGAAATGGCATTTAAAATAGCAGGTTCATTGGCAATGAAACAAGGCGCGCTGCAAGCGAGCCCGGTACTTTTAGAGCCAGTAATGAAGGTTGAAGTACTCACTCCTGAAGCAAACATGGGTGATGTAGTTGGTGACTTAAACCGTCGCCGCGGCATGATCGAAGGCATGGAAGATGCATTAGGTGGACTGAAGCAAATTAATGCACAGGTTCCCCTTTCTGAAATGTTTGGTTATGCTACTGACTTACGATCTGCAACACAGGGTCGTGCTTCATACTCTATGGAGTTTTTGAAGTACGCCGAAGCATCGAAACATGTTGCAGA
This sequence comes from Pseudoalteromonas translucida KMM 520, assembly GCF_001465295.1. Taxonomy (NCBI): domain Bacteria; kingdom Pseudomonadati; phylum Pseudomonadota; class Gammaproteobacteria; order Alteromonadales; family Pseudoalteromonadaceae; genus Pseudoalteromonas; species Pseudoalteromonas translucida. The sequence goes on from NZ_CP011034.1 coordinate 236,707, forward strand.
GACAATAATTTCAGCTCGCGCTGTAATATGATTTTTAGCTTGTTTAACTCAATAGTGAGTTAGACTTTAATTTCTTTATAGGAATTTTTTAAGATGGCAAAAGCAAAGTTTGAACGCGTAAAACCGCATGTAAACGTAGGTACAATCGGCCACGTTGACCACGGTAAAACTACACTAACTGCAGCAATCACTAACGTACTTGCAAAAGTATACGGCGGTGTTGCTAAAGATTTCGCATCAATCGATAACGCTCCAGAAGAGCGCGAACGTGGTATCACTATTTCAACGTCTCACGTTGAATACGATACACCTACACGTCACTACGCACACGTAGATTGTCCTGGTCACGCCGATTATGTTAAAAACATGATCACTGGTGCTGCTCAAATGGATGGCGCTATCTTAGTAGTTGCTGCGACTGATGGCCCTATGCCACAAACGCGTGAGCACATCCTACTTTCTCGTCAAGTTGGCGTTCCTTACATCATCGTGTTCATGAACAAATGTGACATGGTTGATGACGAAGAGCTACTTGAACTAGTAGAAATGGAAGTTCGTGAACTTCTTTCAGAATACGACTTCCCAGGTGATGACTTACCACTAATTCAAGGTTCAGCACTTAAAGCGCTTGAAGGCGAGAAAGAGTGGGAAGATAAGATCATTGAGCTTGCAAATGCACTTGATTCTTACATTCCAGAGCCAGAGCGTGACATCGATAAAGCATTCATCATGCCTATCGAAGACGTTTTCTCAATCCAAGGCCGTGGTACTGTTGTAACTGGTCGTGTTGAAGCTGGTATTATCCGCATCAACGACGAGATTGAAATTGTTGGTATCCGTGATACAACTAAGTCAATCTGTACTGGTGTTGAAATGTTCCGTAAACTGCTTGACGAAGGTCGTGCTGGTGAGAACATTGGTGCACTTTTACGTGGTACTAAGCGTGAAGACGTTGAACGTGGTCAAGTACTAGCTAAGCCTGGTTCAATCAAGCCACACACTACTTTTGAATCAGAAGTATACGTACTTTCAAAAGATGAAGGTGGTCGTCATACTCCATTCTTCAAAGGTTACCGTCCACAGTTCTACTTCCGTACAACTGACGTAACTGGTGACGTACAGTTACCAGAAGGCGTAGAAATGGTAATGCCTGGTGATAACGTTAAGATGACAGTAACTCTAATCGCGCCAATCGCGATGGACGAAGGTCTTCGTTTCGCTATCCGTGAAGGTGGTCGTACTGTAGGCGCTGGCGTTGTTGCAAACATCGTAGCGTAATAATTAGCCTAGCTAATTAGTACTAAAAAAACCGAGCTTATGCTCGGTTTTTTAATGCCCGGAATAAAGTAAACTTTTTAGAACTTAGCTATAAAAAGAGCGCTTAGTGATTTTAAAGAGGTTATTTAGGCCGGCTTGCGATGGGTTAACTATGTGGTATTTTGTCGCTGTGATTGATGCTGCGCACTGTATTGACGTTGTTAGAAGTAGGGGGTGATTGTAGTGCTAAATTAAGTCCTGTTATTACCTTTACTACATTAAGCCACGTGGGCTTGATTGGTTGGTTAATACTCTGTTTAACTTTGGTTATTTTATATTTATGGCTGGGATCAAAAACGCCAGCGTTAAGCTGGCGTTTGTTATGCTAGGTTAAAGCTATTATGCTTTAGGTCCTGCATTTTTAATTTCGTCTGATACGTCATATTTAGTGAAGTTTTCAGTGAAATCGGCTGCAAGTTTAGCTGCATATTCAGCATACTTAGCTTTGTCTTCCCAGGTATTAATTGGGTTAAGTAAGTTGCTGTCTACACCTGGAACTGCTACCGGTACGTCTAGGTTTAAAACATCAATGTGTTGAGTTTCTACGCCAGCTAGTTTACCCGATACAATAGCATCTACTACAGCACGTGTAGTTGGAATATCAAAACGCTTACCAGTACCGTAAGGGCCGCCAGTCCAACCTGTGTTAACTAGGTATACTTTAGCGCCAAACTCACGTACACGCTTCATTAGAAGCTCAGCATAAACACCTGCTGGACGTGGGAAGAATGGTGCGCCAAAACAAGTTGAGAATGTTGACTCAATATCGCTTGTAGAACCAATTTCAGTAGAGCCTACTTTTGCAGTGTAACCACTTAAGAAGTGAAATGCTGCCGCTTCTTCAGTCAGTATTGATACTGGAGGAAGTACACCACTTACGTCACAGGTTAAAAATACCACTGCTTTTGGCTCGCCTGCGCGGTTTTCTACTTTACGTTTTTCAACGTGCTCAAGAGGGTACGCAGCACGGCTATTTTGTGTAAGGCTAGTATCGTTAAAGTCAGGTACACGATTTTCATCAAGCACTACGTTTTCTAAAATAGTACCAAAGCGGATCGCATCCCAAATAACAGGTTCATTTTTTTGTGATAGGTCGATACATTTAGCATAACAGCCGCCTTCAATGTTAAACACACTACCAGGTGCCCAGCCGTGTTCGTCATCGCCAATTAAAAAGCGAGTTGGATCTGCTGAAAGTGTTGTTTTACCTGTACCAGATAAGCCAAAGAATAAAGCGGTATCGCCTGCTTCACCTACGTTTGCAGAGCAGTGCATTGGTAACACACCTTTCGCTGGAAGTAGGAAGTTCTGTACAGAGAACATTGATTTTTTCATTTCACCGGCATAACGCATACCAGCAAGTAACACTTTGCGTTGTGCAAAGTTAATGAGTACCGTACCGTCACTGTTTGTGCCATCGCGTTCAGGCTCACATACAAATGAAGGAACGTTCATTACTTGCCACTGAGGTACGTCAGATGAGTTGTAAGATTTAGGTTGAATAAACATATTTTTAGCAAAAATATGATGCCATGCAGTTTCTGTAGTAACAACAATAGGTAGATAGTGCTCTGGATCAGCGCCCACTTCAAGGTGAGAGATGAAGTGATCATTACTTTGTACATACGCTTCTACACGTGCCCACAAAGCATCAAACTTATCTGCGTCGAATGGGCGGTTTACGTTGCCCCATTGGATTTCGTTTTCAGTACTAGATTCTTGAACAATAAAGCGATCTTTTGGAGAACGACCGGTGCGATGACCAGTATTTGCTACAAAAGCACCATTGGCTGCTAAAGTACCCTCGCCACGACGGATCGCGTGTTCGACAAGTTCAGCTGCAGTTAGATCGACAAAACGAGTAGCGCTTGAAGTCATGTTTATACCTAAATTGTGTGAGATTGAACGGGATAGCCTGGGTCTTGTTAACCTTTAAGCTGCGATTATAGTAACAGATGAGCTAAGGATATTCGAGCTTATGAAGGTGTTAAAAACACATATATTGGGTAAAAAACATGAATAATTTCAATGACACCGGTATCATAAAAACGGCTATTTTTATGATACCGGTGTCATTTTAAAATTATAAAAAAGCCACATAGTATGTGGCTTCTTTATAATTTACTTTTAATGCGCGATTAGTTAAAAATGTTTTTCACATCTTGCTCATCAAAAAGATAATCTTTTAGACAGTAATGGCAGCTAATTTTGATTTCGCCATGCTCAGCAACATCATCAAGTAGCGCTTGTTGGCCAATATTAACTAATGCAGTCATGGTTTTTTCGCGGGTACAACCACACTTAAATTGAATGCTTTGTGGCTCAAACACACGCGGGTTATCTTCGTGGTACAAACGAGTTAGTACGGTGTTAGCATCAAGCTCTAATAGTTCTTCATCTTTAATGGTATGGCTAAGAGCTTCTAAATGGGCAAAGTCTTCAATAGATTTTTGTTTATCAACGGGTAAAACTTGTAAAAATAAACCACTGGCTTTGGCATTCCCCTCGGTTGTATCGGTTGCAAACCAAAGACGCGTTTTTAATTGCTCTGATTGCTCAAAGTAAGCCTCTATACATTCACTTAAGGTTTCATGCTCTAAAGGTACTATACCTTGATAGCGCTCCCCTTTGGTTGGCGTAATAGTAATAACCATATAGCCTTGGCCTATCAACTCTTTTACTGTGCTTCCTGTTACTTCACTTTGTAAGCGAGCTATACCACGCATGTTTTGTTTGTCGTCGCCATTAATTACCGCGTATTTAACCGGCCCATCACCTTGTAGTTGAACAGCTATTTCGCCTTCAAATTTTAAGGTGGCTGTTAATAAACAGGTCGCAACAAGCAGTTCACCCAATAATGCTTTAACAGCATCAGGGTAATTATGATTGGCGATCATTTCGTTGTAGGCATTCTCAATTTGTACGAGTTCGCCACGAACATCGAGATTGTCGAATAAATAACGGTGGAGTAAATCTTGTTGCATGAGCGACTATACCTAACTTAATTTCAATTTTAAAAGTTCGCGTCTTTGCTTCTTATCCGGTTTTTTATCCGGATGAGGTGCAAAAAGGCTATTATTTTTGCGCGCGATAGAGTTTTCTTCGCGTTTAGCAATACTAGCATCAGATTCTTGATACAAGGTCTGTGCAATGGGGGCGCTTTGGCGTTTTTCAAGTATTTTGAGCACAGTTACTATTTTTTCATCTACCCCTTGGGCTAATTTTATAGTTGCGCCTATTTCTACTATTTTGCCTGCTTTGGTACGCTGGCCATTATAATGTACTTTTCCGCCTTGTACCATTTCGCGAGCCGCAGCACGTGTTTTATAAAATCGTGCCGCCCATAACCATTTGTCTAATCTAATTTTTAGCTCATCTTTATGTTCTAAATTAGGGTTAGCATTACTTTTTTTAGCCATAAAGCACCTTTAATAAGTGTTTGCCTAGATTTTAAAATTTACCATAAAAGCTATTTGCGATGAAGGATTACTACAACAGCTGTTTTTATGCAGCGGCTAAATTAAAATCAATCTGTTTACAAAGTTTAATATTAGCATGCTTGTTGAATGAAAAATGAAAAGGTACTATGCATAGCGATTAGGTAAAAACTAAAATAAGAATACTATTTATGGAACAGCAAGTTCAACAATTTAAACATTTTATAAGCCGTTTACCGCATGCCAAATTGAGTGCGGTTGTTACATTATTAGTTGTTGTTTATATTGCTTTTTTATCGTCTAAACTCGTTTGGCTTATGTGGCCAAATCCTATTGTGTCACCACTCACGCCAATCTACTACGGACAACATTCAACTGCAGCAAGTAACAATTACTCTCAACATATAATTGAGCAATTTATATTTGGTAAAATAATTGTTAAAAGCAAGAGCGATGATCACGCTGCAAAAGTTGTAAATGATGCCCCTGAAACGCGCTTAAGTATTAACCTTACTGGTATTGTTGCAGTAAGTAACGACGATAAAGCGGGGCTCGCTATTATAGAGTCACAAGGCAAGCAAGAAACTTACCTAGTAGATGAAGCAGTGCAAGGGACGCGAGCTAAGCTAGCGCAGATATTACCCGACCGCGTTATTTTAACGGTAAACGGACGATTTGAAACATTAATGTTAGATGGTCTCGACTTTACAAAAACGGTATCTATGCCGGTTTTAGCTGCGCGTGATGAAGCCGAAATGGGCCCACAATTAGGGCCTGCTCCAAGTGAGCAACAAATAGATATAACTGCCGATCCACACATTAAACAGGCTTTAATCGAAACCCGCGAAGAGTTGCTCGAAGAGCCCGGTAAGTTATTTGACTATATTCGCGTGTCACAAGCGATGAGCGATGGGGAACTGATTGGTTATCGCTTGAGTCCAGGTAAAGAGCCTGAGCTATTTAAGCAGATGGGATTACAAAATAACGATTTAGCTGTTGCAATTAATGGCTATCAACTAACAGATTTAAAACAGGCCATGGCAGCCATTAATGAGCTGCGTAATAGTACAGATGCCACTATCACTATTGAACGTGATAACCAGCAAATAGACGTACAATTTAGTCTGCAATAACTTAGCATTGGAGTTTTAATATAATGGTTCAGGCGCTACACCTCACAAAAATTAAAAAAGGGTTAGCTAAGTACGCAGCACTTTTTCTAGCAGCAAGCATTTCGTTTTCTGTTGCTGCTGTTGAATACGCTGCTAACTTTAAAGGCACTGATATTAATGAGTTTATTAATATTGTTGGTAAAAATCTTAATAAAACAATAATTATTGACCCTAACGTACGTGGCAAAGTAAATGTGCGTAGTTATGAGTTAATGGGCGAAGCGCTTTATTATCAATTCTTTTTAAATGTATTAGAAGTTTATGGCTATTCAGCCATTGAAATGGACAATAATATAATAAAAATTGAAAAAAGCTCGGATGCTAAAAAGTCAAACGTACCGCTAATTACTGATGGCAGTGAAGCCAGTGGCGATATGATGATTACCCGAGTTGTACGGGTTAAAAATGTGAGCGTGCAAGAGCTAGGTCCTTTGGTTCGTCAATTTAGCGACCAAAAAGATGGCGGCCATGTTGCCAACTTTAATGCTGCAAACGTAATGATGCTCACCGGGCATGCTGCATCGGTAAACCGCTTAGTTGAAATAATACGCTCGGTTGATCAAGCGGGCGATAAGCGCGTTGATATTGTAAAGCTTAAATTTGCTACCGCAGATGATGTGGTATCTGTAGTTGATAATATTTATAAAGACAGCGGAAAAGGCAGTATTCCAGAATTTTTAATACCTAAAGTGGTTGCCGATGGCCGTACTAACAGCGTTATTGTTAGTGGTGAAGGCCAAGCACGCACCCGTGCTATTGAGCTTATTAAGCGCTTAGACGGTGAGCTTGAAAGCCAAGGGAACACTAAAGTATTTTATCTAAATTACGCAAAAGCAGAAGATTTAGTTAAAGTATTGCAAGGTGTTAGTAAGTCGCTAACAGATGACACTCAAGGCGGCAGCGTAACCAAGACACGTACTCGCAGTAACAACGAAACCAGCATAGAAGCCCACCCCGATTCAAACTCATTAATTATTACAGCACAACCCGATACCATGCGCTCGCTTGAGTCAGTTATTGAGCGTTTAGATATTCGCCGTGCGCAAGTATTGGTTGAAGCAATTATAATTGAGGTAATGGAAGGCGACGGTATTAACTTTGGTTTGCAGTGGATTTCTGAGCAAGGCGGTATGCTGCAGTTTAATAATGGCACAACTGTACCGGTTGGTGCGTTAGCTGTAGCGGCTGAGCAAGCACGCGATACTACCGTATCTAAAAATATAATTGGTACCGAAAGCGGCACAATTACTCAGGTTGATGAAACTACTAAGGGTGATTACGGCCCATTAGCATCATTACTCGGTGGCATTAACGGCTTAGCCATGGGGGTGATAAAAAATGATTGGGGCGCAATTGTTCAAGCCGTTTCGACCGATAGTAATTCAAATATTTTGGCGACCCCCTCTATTACTACTATGGATAATGAAGAAGCGTCTATTTTAGTGGGTCAAGAAGTACCCATAATTACTGGCTCACAAACGGGTAGTAATAACGCCAACCCATTTCAAACCGTTGAACGCCAAGAAGTGGGTATAAAGCTTAAAGTAACCCCGCAAATTAACGATGGCTCTGCTGTACAGTTAACCATTGAACAAGAAGTGTCGAGTGTAAGTGGTGCTACAGCCGTTGATATTTCAGTTAATAAGCGTTCAATTAAAACCACAGTAATGGCTGATGATGGCGGTATGGTGGTACTTGGCGGATTAATAGATGAAGACGTACAAGAGAGTGTATCTAAGGTGCCACTACTAGGCGATATTCCTATTTTAGGTCACTTATTTAAATCAACTAATACCACACGACGTAAGCGTAACCTGATTGTATTTATTCGCCCAACTATTATTCGCGACGGAATTAGCATGAATAAGTTGAGCTTTAATAAATATAACTTTATTCGTGGCGAGCAATTTAAGCAGCGCGAAGATGGTATAGAGTTAATGCCAAGAACCGACACCCCTATTTTACCCGAGTGGAATGATGAGCTAATACTGCCACCTACGTATGAAGAGCATTTACGTAAACAAAATGCACAAGAGCGTAAAGATGACTAAGGCGATTGAAGAGATAAACCAAGATGTGGTTCATCCTAATACGCATCATCCGGACGAGCTATTAACCAGTGACGACTTAGTTGAGTTACCCGCTAAACGTTTGCCTTTTTCATACGCACGGCGAGCCGGTGTACTGCTGAGTAAAAATAAAGAGCAGCGCATAGTGTATTACCGTGGCGAACTTGATATTGACGTACTGTTAGAAGTACGCCGTATTGCAGGGCATGGTTTTACGCTTGAGCAGCTTGCTGATGACAAGTTTGAGCTACTGCTAGAGGCTTCGTATCAGCGAGATAGTTCTGAAACGCAACAAATGATGGAAGACATTGGCAACGAAGTTGACTTGTTTTCATTAGTAGACGAATTGCCACAAACCGAAGATTTATTGGCAGGCGATGATGATGCGCCAATTATTAAACTTATAAATGCGATGCTCAGTGAAGCAATTAAAGAGGGGGCGTCTGATATTCATATTGAAACCTTTGAGCAAGAACTGGTTATTCGCTTTAGGGTTGATGGTGTATTAAAAGAGGTACTTAAACCTAATCGGAAATTAGCATCCTTGCTAGTATCGCGAATTAAGGTAATGGCTAAGCTCGATATTGCCGAAAAACGTATACCACAAGATGGCCGTATTAGTTTGCGTATTGCAGGGCGTGCGGTTGATGTACGGGTATCAACCATGCCATCGAGTTTTGGTGAGCGTGTTGTGCTGCGTTTACTGGATAAAAATAACGCGCACTTAAATCTTGAAGATTTAGGTATGACCGCACAAAACCGTGAATTGTTTGCAAATTTAATTAGTAAACCCCATGGCATTATTTTAGTAACCGGGCCTACAGGCTCAGGTAAAAGTACCACCTTGTACGCAGGTATGAGTCAAATAAACTCTCGCGATCGTAATATTTTAACGGTTGAAGACCCCATTGAATACGAAATACCGGGCATTGGCCAAACGCAAGTAAATACTAAAGTAGGTATGACCTTTGCGCGTGGCTTGCGGGCTATTTTACGTCAAGATCCCGATGTAGTGATGGTTGGTGAAATACGCGACCTAGAAACCGCTCAAATTGGTGTGCAAGCATCATTAACCGGTCACTTGGTAATGTCTACGTTGCATACAAATACTGCTTCTGGCGCTATTACTCGTATGGAAGATATGGGAGTGGAGCCATTTTTACTTTCATCGTCGTTACTCGGTGTGTTATCGCAGCGACTAGTACGTACACTGTGTAAAAGCTGTAAAAAAGAACATGTAGCCGATGAGCGCGAGTGCCAGTTATTAGGCGTACCGTTTGAAAGCAAACCAACAATACACCGTGCAGTAGGGTGTGAGGCATGTAACTTTAATGGTTATAAAGGCCGTACAGGTATTCATGAGTTATTAGTGGTGGACGAAACCATTCGTGAAATGATCCACAATGGCAAGGGCGAGCAAAGCGTTGAAAAATACATTCGCAAGCTCAGTCCAAGTATTCGTCAAGATGGCTGTAGCCGTGTACTTGCAGGTAAAACAACACTTGAAGAAGTATTGCGTGTTACCCGTGAGGAAGGCTAAGAATGGCAGCATTTGAATACCGTGCCTTAGATGGCCGAGGCAAAGAAAAAAAAGGCATTTTAGAAGCGGATACAGCAAAACAAATTCGCCAAATATTACGTGATCAAAAATTAACGCCGCTCGAAGTTGTACCCGCGGCGCAAAGTGATAAACAGGTTAAAGGCCAAAAAACGTCATTACTTGGCGGTTTGTTTAAACCTACTATATCAACCTCAGATTTGGCGCTTATAACTCGCCAGTTAGCAACGCTCATTCAATCGGCTCTGCCAGTTGAGGGGGCGGTAATGGCAGTGGCTGAGCAGTGTGAAAAACCACGTTTAAAACGCATGCTGATGTCGGTACGCTCAAAAGTAGTGGAAGGTTATACCCTTGCCGACGGTATGAGTGAGTTTCCGCATGTGTTTGACGATTTATACCGCGCTATGGTTGCCGCAGGCGAAAAGTCAGGGCATTTAGACCAAGTACTAAACCGGCTTGCCGATTACACCGAGCAGCGCCAATATATGCGCAGTCAAATAACGCAAGCTATGGTGTACCCCATTATTTTAGTGGTGTTTGCTATTGCAATTGTGTCGGTTTTATTAGGTACTGTGGTACCTAAAATACTTAAAACGTTTGAAAAAACCAAGCAAGTGCTCCCTTGGACCACTGAATGGGTAATGGCGGGAAGTCATTTTGTACAAAACTATTGGTTTATTAGTTTAATTGTAATAACGGCCCTAGCGATAGGGATTAAGCATGCTTTAAAACAACCTAAAATCCGTTTTTGGTGGGATGATAAAATATTGCATATGCCCGGCATCGGTAAAGTAGCTAGAGGTATTAATACCGCCCGTTTTGCCCGAACTTTAAGTATTTTATCATCAAGCTCGGTACCGCTACTAGAAGGTATGCGTATTGCGGGTGGAGTGCTGCTCAACGAAAAAATTAAAAAAGCAGTTGCCGATGCAGCCGATAGAGTAAGCGAAGGGGCGAGTTTAAGAGCGGCATTACAGCAAACTAAATTGTTTCCGCCAATGATGCTACATATGATAGCCAGTGGTGAGAAATCTGGCGAGCTGGAGCAAATGTTAGAGCGCGCTGCTAATAACCAAGACCGCGAATTTGAAAGTATGGTTAATGTATCGCTAAAACTATTAGAACCCGCAATGATCGCCTTAATGGCGGTTATTGTATTATTTATAGTAATGGCAATTTTACAGCCAATTATGGCAATGAATAAAGCTGTAGGGCTTTAACTTAAAAGTAAATTAATGGTTTAATAAACCATTGTTTAGTGTTTTTAGAATAATGAGGTAATTACGTGAATAAACAATCAGGTTTTTCTTTGCTAGAAGTAATGGTAGTACTGGTTATCATTGGCATGATCATGTCAATTGTGGCACCTAATATTATGGGTCAACAAGAAGAGGCCGCTATCGACAAAGCACACTTAGATATTCAGCAGCTTGAAGATGCAATGAGCCTTTATAAGCTTAAAAATAAAAGCTACCCAAGTACCGAGCAAGGCCTAGAAGCATTGGTTAATAAAACCAGCATAGAGCCAATACCAAAACGTTTTCCAGATGGTGGCTTTATTAGTAAATTACCAGAGGATCCGTGGGGCAATACTTATCAGTTAATTAGCCCAGGAGAAATTGGTAAATTTGATATTTTTTCTTTAGGTCCAGATGGCCAAGCAGGCACCGATGACGACATTGGTAACTGGGACGAAGAAAAACAGTAATGGCCATCAATCGCGCAGTGTATTTATATACTAATACCCAGAGCTTACTATGCAAGTAAGCCCTGGGAGATTGCGTGCAAAAAGCCGCGGCTTTAGTTTAATCGAAATTTTAGTGGTATTAGTGATCATCGCTTTTGCCACAAAAATGGTGGTATATAGCTTAGAAGGTGGCGCTGAGGATGAGTTAGATACTCAAGCGCTTAGGCTGCATACCACCATTAATATGGCATCAGAATTTGCTATTTTAAACCAAGTCGAACTGGGTTTTCATATAGACAACAACGTATTTGAGTTTTTAGTTTTTGATGGCGAAAAGTGGGTAAGTTTTGTCAGAGAAGCATTATTTGAGCCGGTTGAATTCGATCCACGTTTTAAACTAGCACTTAACCTAGACGACTTAGCTTGGGCACAAGATAACTTACTCGAGCAAGCAAATTGGCGTGAGCTAATGAGCGGCGACGAAGACAGCTTATTGGAGCTTAAAAAGTTTAAAATTCCGCAAGTGCTAATATTATCTTCGGGCGAAGTAAGTGCATTTCAATTAACACTCGAATTAAAAGAGCAAAGCGAGCCGGTTTACTTTATTGAAGGTGAGTTTACTGCGCCAGTGAATTTACGCCGAGAGCCCGAATAATGCGCCAGTATAATAAAGGTTTTACTTTACTTGAAGTGCTAGTGGCATTGAGTATTTGTGCCATGGCAGGTATTGCAGCAATGCAAGCAACCAGTGAGCACATACATCATCTATCTAGCATAGAAGAGCAAACTTACGCCTCATGGGTTGCCGAAAACATTATGGTAGAGCAGCGTACCAAAGGCGAACAATGGGAAGGGAAAGACGGCATGCGCGGTAGTGAAGTTATGGCGGGTGTTGAATGGTTTTGGCGCCAAGATATAGGCAAAACCGCAGATAAAGACTTTGTAAAATTAACCATTAATATATTTAGTGATGAAAAATACGAGCACTCAGTATATGAGCTGGCAACGTATTTAAATAAAGGCAAAAAATAAGTGAAGCAACGCGGATTTACCTTACTTGAAGTGATGGTAGCCTTGGGTATTTTAGGCTTTGTTATTATGGCCACGCACCAAATACTAGATACCACGACCCGCGCAAAAGAAGCTTCGGATGATAAAATAGCCGAGCTAAATGGTTTGCAAACCACCTTTAGGTTAATGGATCAAGATTTTAGTCAAATGACCAAACGTGCTGTACGCAATGAAGCAGGCGATGTGCAAGAGCAGTATTTGCTAGCCGGACGCTATGTTTTAGATAGCCAATATGATGGCATTGGCTTTGTACGCGACGGCTGGATAAACCCAATTAATTTATTACCACGTTCAGAATTACAAGCTGTGGGTTATCGCGTAATAAACGACAACTTGGAGCGAGTGTACCGTGTATATGTTGATCAGCTTGATAATATGGAGCCGCGTGTACAGGTTGTTTTAAAAAATATTGAAGAGCTAAAGTTTGAGTTTTTAGACGATAAAAACGTATGGCAAGCTAAGTGGCAAATTAAAGCGCTCCCCAAAGCGGTTGCTGTTACGCTGCAACAAATTGAGGCAGAACCAATTAGGCGAGTATTTTTAGTGCCAGGACAAGGTAAAGAGATTCTACCATCGAGCCCATCAACAGATGATGCACTGGCTGATGAAGCTAACCCGCAAGAAGGTGGGCAGTAATGGGGCTGCGTTCTTCTCGTGGAGCCGCACTTGTTATTGTGCTGTTTATTGTTGCCTTAGCGGCCATTTTAGCAGTCGAAATGAGTGCTAATTTAATGGTGCAAGTGCAAAAAAGTACTAACTTACAGGGCCATCAACAAGCTAAGTGGTATGCCTATGGTGCAGAAGAGCTCGCCATAAAAGCGCTGATTAAAAGCAAAAGAGACGATCCTGACAAAACCACGTTAGATCAAGTTTGGGCGCAGCAAGGCGATATACCTTACCCAGTTGATAACGGCACGCTAAGCGGAAAAATAACGGATTTACAAGCATGTTTAAACTTAAACGCTGTAGCCGTAGAACCAGATTTAAATAGTGCTAACAAAACCAATCCAGCGCACAAGGCCTTGTTCGCATTACTTGAAAATATTGAAGACTTACCAGCACAAGAGTCAGAGGAAACCATGGCTGACAGTGTGTTTGATTGGTTAGACGAAAACAGCATTACATACCGATCAGGAGCTGAGGAGGGGGAATACTTGTCGCGTCAATTTCCGTACATGACTGCTAATAGCTTATTTGCATCAACCTCAGAGCTGCGTTTGGTTAAAGGTTTTAATCCATTAGTAATGGAAAAAGTGCTGCCTTATGTTTGTGTAATACCCGGTAGCACTTTATTGTCTATTAATGTGAACACCTTAGCAGCAGAGCAAGCACTTATTTTAAGTACCCTAATAGATGAGCTAAGTGTATCGGGTGCTGAAGCTGTGATTGCTGCTCGCCCAGATGCAGGCTTTGAAAGTAAAGCTGCCTTTTTTGAGCAAGTTCAGCAGCAAGGCGGGCAAAACGTCAAAGCGGTAGAAAAATTGTTTAGTATTAATAGCGAATATTTTAAATTACAAACGCAGGCAAATTTTGTTGATCTGCGTTTTTCGATGACCACATTACTGCACGCCAAAGACGGCGACGTAACGATACTGGCGCGAAAATTTGGAGGCGTACAGTGACAGAAATACTGTTGATCCGCACGGGTCAAACCGAACAAGAGTTACTTAATTGGTTAATATACTCACCACAAGAACAACAAATAATAGCCAGTGGTGAGCTAGCTAATGCCAGTTATTTAAACGAACTGAGTGAGAAGTCACTAGGGCGCGAAGTCGTTGTGCTATTACCTTGTGACCAAGTGCAATTAAAAACGGTAATGCTACCGACTAAATGGAACCGTAAGTTAGAGCAAGCTTTGCCCTATATGCTCGAAGAAGATATAGCGTGCGATATAGATGAGCTATTTATTGCTGTAGGTGAATCTGTAATGATTGGCGAGCAGCATGCTGTTCGTGTTGCTATGACCGACCGAGAATGGTTTGAGACGTGGTTAGCGCTATTTGCAGAGCATAATTTATCGGTATATAAAATATTACCCGATGCTTTGTTATTACCCCCTGCAGATGAGGATACAGTAACGGCAATAGCGCTTAATAATCAGTGGTTATTTAAACAAGGCCCATGGCGTATAAGTGCAGTAGAGACGAGCTGGTTAAATGGTTATTTAACGGCAATGGGTAATCCAGATATAAAGCACTTTAGTCCAGCGACTCAGTTTCCTGAAACGGTAAACTTACAGGCTCAAACCAGTGATTACGACCTACCGCTGGCATTATTTGCTAAGCAGCTAGAACACACTAAGTTTAATCTTCGCCAAGGTATGTATCAGCTTAAAAAGAAAAGCACCTTATGGTGGGGGTACTGGAAAAGTGCTGCCATTATTACCAGCGTTGCCTTGGTAGCGAGTATTACGATTAAAGCTATAGAGTTGCATCAGCTAAATACCCAGTTAGAACTTGCTAAAGCACAGGTGATTGAGCGATACCAAAAGGCATTTCCGGGGACTAAAGTTCGCCCACACCTTATTAAAAACCAAATTAAAGGTGCACTGGCAAAAATACAAGATACCAGCGACGCTGGATTTTTAGAGTTAACCACTGAGTTAGTGGGGGTGTTTTCGCAGATAAGTAATTTTACTCCAGAAACACTGCGTTATGACAAAAAACGTAATGAATTACGCATGAGAGCACGCGCAAAAGACTTTCAAACCTTTGGTAAAGTTAAAGCCATACTTGAACAGCAAGGGTTAACGGTTGATCAAGGCTCGTTAAGTAACGATGGTGACTTTGTAGTTGGCGAAATTAAACTGCGAGGTGCAGTATGAAGCAGCAGTTAATTAAATATTGGCGCTCACTAAAAGAGCAAGAGCAGCAGTTAATAATAGTTGCGAGTGGTATTTTTATTGTGTTTATTTTAGTGATGGGCATTTTTAGACCCTTAAATAATGCAATAGCAAGTGCAGAGCAATCACAATTAAAACAGCAAGAACTACTAGTGTGGGTTGATGAAAGTATTGTAAAGCTCAAGGCCGCTGGTAATACACAAGTGGTTAATAGTCAAAACATTAGCCAAATAGTTAACGCCACCCGCGGACGCTATAAAATAAATATTAGTAAAATGCAGCCAAGTAATAACTCGCTACGTTTAACGCTCGACTCAGTAGAGTTTAATCAATTAATACTGTGGCTTGATGAACTGGTCAATCAACATGGTTTACGGGTCGAAAATTTAGATTTGAGCCGTGACGATAAGTCGGGCTATGTACGTGTTAGCCGTTTGCTATTAGAGAAGTAATGAATGAAAAAAATAATAACCTTATCCATTGTATTTTTACTTAGTTTTATTGTGTTTTGTATTATTAAGTTACCTGCAGCGGTGGCCATTGACCTAGCAAAACCTTATTTTCCTAAGCAACTTGAAGTAGGGCAAAGTGTTGGCACTATTTGGCAAGGGCAAATGATGCAAGTGCGCTACCAAGGTGAGCAATTAAATAATGTGCGTTGGGATGTTGCCGGGTGGGCATTATTTACCGGTAAGTTAAATGCCAATGTAAAATTTGGTGACCCACGTGAGCGCAGTGATATATCGGGTTATGCAGATGTGAGCTTTGGTTTATTTAATAAGCAAGTGAAAGTAACCAATGGATTAGTGCGCTCAACAGTTGAAAGAGCGATGCAACGCATACAACTTCCGTTACCTGTAACCGCTAAAGGTCGTGTGATCTTGGAATTGGCAGAGTATACATCGGGCGCACCTTATTGTGAGTCACTGCAAGGCGAGATAGCGAGCCCTAATATTGACGTACAAGGTTTGAACGGTTGGTTTAATATAGGCCCGCTTGGTGGTAACCTAAGCTGTAAATCGGGCGACATAGCCATACTTATCGACCCAGATAACACCTTAGGGCTTGAAGCTGATGCAATCCTAAAAGCTAATTTTGACTTTAAAGTATCAGGCTATGTAAAGCCCGATGCCACGTTGCCAAAAGATGTACATGATGCGGTTAAGTTTTTAGGTCGTCCAGATAATCAAGGCCGTTACCCGCTCAACTTTTAATGTTTAATATAAAGAGTTTTAATGCAATTACCCCAATTTACTGAGCAGCACGCTAAGCAGCTCAGCACATTTTTAGACACCCAGTCTCAAGCGATGACGCTAACGCAAAGCCAAGGTTATTTATTTGGCGTAATTTGCTCTCCTGAGCCTCTAGACGTACATGAGTGGATGGCAGCAATTTTGCCTAATACAGCTAATAATGTAGATGAAGAAATGCTATTTTTATTTATGGCGTTATACCATCAAATTAGTGAGCAAGTATTTGAAGTAGGCTATAAATTACCAGCACAATATAATTACGGATTTTGCAGTAATTGGAGCGCAGGTTTTGTAACGGCAACAACGTCATATACTCAAAAGTTATTAAGTTCAACCGCGTTAGAGGCAGAATATAAACAAGCCCTCGAAAGCGCTCAAGCCACATTAAGCTTTTTTGCACTTGATGGGCAAACCATTAGCCAAATAGCGTTACAAAACAGTATTGATGAGCAGTTACTTTGCCAGCAGCAATATGAGCTAATGGGCGACTTTGCGCTAGGCTTTGCAGAGCTCGTGGAAATAGTCGCGCTTAATAGTGGCTTGTACACAGATGAAGGCTGGGAAGAGTAGTTTAGGCGCAGTAATGAGTTGAGCTCAAAATATAGCCGTGAAATAAGTTTAAGCGCCTAGTTCTAATATAATATCAGTGCAGCCTTGCTTGCACTTAATCAGCCCTTTACCCGGCTCGCTGGTGGCTAAGTCGAGTGTTAAAACCCCATTACATTTTTCGCACTTTAGCGTTTTACCCTGCGTGAGTTTTTTAAGCATATTACGTTGCTGGTGAAATGAGTCGCTGGCTTTTTTATTTAATCCAGAAAAGTCCATTATTTACCTCGCATGTGTTCTAGTGAGCCGGATACTATTTTACATACAGTATTTAAGCGCTCATCATAAAAAAATAGGTTTAAGTCGCGCTCACGGCAGTAGCGTAAATGAAATAATCTTATTGAGTCATCGGTAGTAAATGTTTTTTCGGTGTACTCGCGCTCAGATTCAGACAGTGTTAATTGCGCACTAATTTTGTTTTTAGTCATGCTGGCAGTAGGGCTGCGATTCACTTTGCTCGCATCACTTAAAAAGTCAATACCATCGTTAAATAACCGCTCACGAGGCTCTTTCACCAAAGGGTGATCGACTGTGAAAAAGGCGAGGACTACTATTACCAAAATAATAAATTTTTTCATAGTTGGGTAAACTTTGATCCAAATAACATAAAATGATGCTGCAGTGTAATAAAATGTATTTTAAAAGCAAGTAACTAAAGTGAATAAATTATTAGCAATCTATGCCAGTAATTTTAGCCAATATTGTTATAATAGCTAACAGCAGTTAGATATTTCTGAAATATCTGAAAGTATTCAAGTCTAGTTATAAATATTATACGTAATAAGTACGTTATTACACTATAAGGTAAACCTTGAATATAGCTGAATTTTTATTTCCAAGCGGTGTTGAGGAACTTCGATGGACAAACAAATTAAAGTAAAAAATATACCAGTTGAAGTAAAGATTCAAAAGCCGGATCTTAGCGGGCAACAGGATCGGTTTAATCCACGTAATCGTATTTACGTGCGTGCTGTTAATGGCTTGCACCAACTTCTTAGGCAGCGAATTGGCTTTTTAGGTCTGTTGGCATTTATGCTGCTACCTTGGATAAATTTTAATGGTGAGCAGGCCGTTTTATTTGATTTAATAGGTCAAAAATACAATATTTTTGGTTTAACTCTGTGGCCGCAAGACTTTACCATACTCGCCTTTATTTTTATGTTGGCCGCGTTTGCTTTGTTTTTGGTCACTACATTTTATGGACGAGTGTGGTGTGGTTATACCTGCCCACAGACGGTGTGGACTTTTACCTTTATTTGGTTTGAAGAAAAGTTTGAAGGTACGGCAAACCAACGTAAAAAGCTCGACCAACGACCAATGGACTTTGATAAGTTTTGGCGCAAAACCGCTAAGCACACCAGTTGGATTTTGTTTTCTTTATATACAGCAATTACATTTGTTGGTTACTTTACCCCTATTCGTGAGCTACTCCCTGATTTTGTTACCTTTAATTCCGGTAGCTATGCCTTGATGAGTATTATCTTTTTTGCTGCTTGTACATACGGTAATGCTGGGTGGATGCGCGAAATTATGTGTTTACATATTTGCCCATACTCACGTTTTCAGTCAGCCATGTTTGATAAAGATACCTATACAGTATCGTATGATGAAAAACGCGGTGAAAGCCGTGGCCCACGCTCGCGCAAAGTGGCACACCAAGATTTAGAAATAGGCGACTGTATTGACTGTAATTTATGCGTGCAAGTATGCCCAACCGGTATAGACATACGTAATGGCTTACAAGCAGAGTGTATTAACTGTGGCGCTTGTATTGATGCATGTGATGGGGTGATGGATAAAATGAATTATCCACGCGGACTTATTTCTTATACCACTGAGCGAAACTTAGAAACGCCAGAGAATAAAACCAACCCATTGCGGGCAAAAATTATTGGCTATATAGTGATCATGGTTATTTTAACCAGTGCCTTGGTTGCCAATATTGCGCTGCGTAAAACGATGGAATTTGATATTATTCGCGATCGTAATCAGTTATATAGGGTTGATTTTGAAGGGTTGGTAGAAAACACCTACACCTTAAAAGTGATCAACAAAGCGCAGTATGAGCAAACCTTTACAATTAAAGTGCAAGGGCTCGATAACTTTAAGTACATAGGTAAACAAACGTTTAGGGTTAACGCAGGGCAATCGCACAATGTGCCTTTATCACTGGTTATGGATCCGTATGACTTAAAAGCGCCAATGACAGAATTTAACTTTGTGCTATCGCCGGTAGGCGAGCCCGACAATCAAATATCACAGTCGAGTAACTTTTTTAAAGCGCGGTAAAGTTTAACAAAAAGCGGGGTGTTCCCCGCTTTTATTTTATATAAGAAGTGTATGAGTAAATTTAGCTTTATTGATTTAACACCAGATCTAATTCTTGATGCCATAGAAAGCGTTGGTATTTATGTTGAGTCTGGTTTATTGGCATTAAATAGTTACGAAAATAGAGTGTATCAATTTGTAGCTGAAGGCGGAAAACGCTACGTTGTTAAGTTTTATCGTCCAGAGCGTTGGAGCGAGGAGCAAATACAAGAAGAACATGACTTTGCCTTTGAGCTAGCAGAGGCCGAAGTACCGGTTGTTGCGCCAATGGAATATAACGGGCAAAGCTTATTTGAACACCAAGGCTATTTATTTACTTTATTTCCAAGTGTTGGCGGGCGTTTATTTGAAGTCGACAACTTAGATCAACTTGATGTACTAGGGCGCTTAATTGGCAGAATGCACCAAGTTGCTAAAACAAAACCATTTACACAAAGGCCCACTCTAACCTGCGAAGAGTACTTACATACAGCAAAAGTTCACCTGCAAAAAAGTAACTTAGTACCTATGGGATTAGAAACCGCTTTTTATACCATTTTAGATTTGGTTATTAAGCAGGCGCAAGCACAGTATACCAATGTAAAAACGATACGTTTACATGGGGATTGCCATGCTGGCAATATATTATGGGCAGGTGATGCGTTAATGTTTGTTGATTTAGATGATAGTCGCCAGGGGCCACCCATTCAGGATTTATGGATGATGCTAAGTGGCGATCGACAAACGCAGCTGTTACAGTTAGATACCTTAGTAACCGCCTATGAAGAATTTTGTGATTTTGATCACTCGCAGCTTAAGTTGATCGAACCACTTCGGGCTATGCGTATTATCCATTACATGGGGTGGGTTGCAAAACGATGGAGCGATCCGGCTTTTGTGCGGAACTTTTCATGGTTTGCCGATGACAAATACTGGGAGCAACAAATTTTAGCACTTAAAGAACAGCTTGCCGCATTGCAAGAAGCACCGCTAAAATTATTGCCATAACATTTTATTCAAAAATATGTACAACGAGAGACTAATGCTTAAAAAATTAAAACTGAGCCTACTACTTCTTTGTCTACCTTTTGCAGCACTTGCAGCAAACTTTGAAGTAGGTAATCAATATACAGTTATCGATATCGAAAAAAGTACTACACCACAAGTTACCGAATACTTTTCGTTTTATTGCCCGCATTGTTTTAAGTTTGAACCGGTTGCACACGCAATTGAAGAAAACCTACCTAAAGGTGCGGTGTTTATAAAAAATCACGTTAACTTTTTAGGCGGCGTATCGCCACAAGCACAAAGTAACTTGAGCCTAGCTTATTTAGTTGCTAAAAAGCACGGACAAGCAGATACGATTACAGACAAGATTTTTAAAAGTATTCATGTTCAGCGCGCACCACTGACTGAAATTAAAGATCTAAAAAAATTATTAGATATAAATGGCATTAGTAGCGATACATTTGATCAAGATATTGCCAGTATGCCCATTATTGCAGCTGAACAAGCAATGCAAGATAAACAAAATAAATACTCAAAATTAGGTGCGCTAACAGGCGTTCCTACTTTTATTGTAAACGACAAATATAAAATCAATCTAAATACCATCAAGAGCCAAGAAGAGCTTGATGAGTTAGTTTCATTTTTACTCGCACTATAAAATATTGGAGCCATATAATAATGATAAAATTAGTTAAAGCCGGTTTGCTTGCTGTATTACTACCTTTTGCTGCAACAAGTTTTGCAGCAACCTTTGAGGAAGGTGTGCATTATGAGGTTGTGTCTGAGCGCGCAACTAAAAAACCAGAAGTGAAAGAGTTTTTCTCATTTTACTGTCCTGCGTGTAATAACATGGAGCCACTGGTAGCCGAGATTAAACCAATGCTTGATAAAGGCGTAAAGTTTAAAAAGAGCCACGTTGATTTTGTTGGTGTACGCGATACCGAGCATCAGCAAATGATTAGCCAAGCGTTAGCAACGGCTGAAGTGCTACCACAAAAAGATAAAATTATTGCGGCTATCTTTAGCCACATTCATACAAAGCGCGCAAATTTTAATGAGCTAGCCGACGTAAAAGATGTGTTTGTAGCCCAAGGCGTTGATGGCGATAAGTTCGATAAGTTATTTAAAAGCTTTTCGGTACGTACATTAAGCTCAAAAATGAAGCGCGACCAAGACTACTTTAAAGAGAAAGGTGCATTGCGTGGTGTACCTACTTTTATCGTAAATGGTAAGTATAAACTGCTTCTAGGTCGCGAATCGGGTATTAGCGAACCAGCAGATATCACTAAATTAATTAACTACTTGGCAAGCAAGTAAAGTTAATCCCATACAAAAAGCTCCTTAGGAGCTTTTTTTATGGGTAATTTTTAGCTGGTTATTTTAAGTATTCTTTTTTTGTAAAAATACACCCGACTCAATATGGTGCGTATAAGGGAATTGATCAAAAATCGCAAAGCGTTTAACTTCATGGGTGCGGGTTAAGTGATCAAGGTCGCGCTCTAGTGTCTCTGGGTTACACGAAATATAAATAATATTTTCGTAATTTGCTACTAAGTCACACGTTAGAGTATCCATACCGGCACGTGGCGGATCAACTAAAATGGTTTGACAATTGTAGCTGTTTAAATCTATACCTTCTAAGCGAGAAAAACTACGTTCGCCATTCATGGCTTGAGTAAACTCTTCGCTCGACATGCGAATAATATCTAAATTGGCAACCTTGTTTTGCGCTATATTGTACTGCGCTGAGTGTACCGACGACTTTGATATCTCGGTTGCCAGCACTTTGTTAAACGAACCCGCTAACGCAATAGAGAAGTTACCGTTACCACAATAAAGCTCAAGTAAATCATTTTTAAGTGGCTTACATAAGTCTTGCGCCCACTCTAGCATTTTAATATTTACTTTGGCATTTGGCTGGGTAAAGCTATTTTCTACCTGCTGATATATTAGTTCTTGGCCATTCACGTTTAAGCGTTCGGTAACGTAGTCATCACCAAGCATTTCTTTTTGTTTGCGGGCACGGCCAATAAAATCAATTTTATACTTACTGCTTAACTTTTCTTTAAGCGCGTTAATTTCACTCAGCCAATGCTCATCAAGTGGCTTGTGATATAACAGACTCACTAAAATCTCACCGCTTAGCGTAGATAAGTAATCAATCTGAAATAATTTACGACGCAAAATTTCACACGACTTTAAATTATCAATCATTACTTGCATCACTTCACCTACCAAAGGAGCGGCAGGGTCAAAGCTATCAACGCGAATTTTGTCTTTAGTTTGTTGATCAAACATTATATGAAACAGATCGTCACCATCGTGCCATACTCTAAACTCAGCGCGTTGGCGGTAGTTAATCGGCTCTGAGCTAAATACCTCAAGTTTATCCACACCAAAACGTTGAAATTGGGCAGCAATACGCTGTTCTTTTTCGCTTAACTGCGCATCGTACTGTGTGGTGTCTATTTTAATAACTGCCATTAACGCTATAACCTTATCTTTGAGAGCTGTTTATCGGCGCTATTGTAGGGAGCGAGATGTATTTGTCTAGTTTTGATGAAATATATATTGGTTTTTTTTTGAGCATCTAGCTACAGAAATAACTTACACTGCCGATAAGTAAGGCAAGCATAGATAGGAGTCGGATCATGAAAATCGGTAACTTTGGCTTTGTTCCAAACCACAATATTAATAAATACGGTAATAAAGGGGCTTTACAGCAACCTACAATACAGTCGCCTCAAGATAACTATCAGCAGCGCGGTAAAGAACTTGCTGCCAAAGTGCTCGGTGACAAAATGGCTCAAGCTCTTGGCTTACCGATAAGCGAGCCAAAAAAAGATAAACCGCTTTTTGATTTTGATGAAATCGTTAAAAACGTTTTAGACTTCGTTACCAGTGCAGTACGTAAAGCAAAAGCCAACGGTGCCGACGATGAAAAACTCAAAGGTATGTTAGGTGATGCTAGAAAAGGCGTGCAAATAGGGATTGATGACGCGGTTGATGAATTAAAAGGCAGTGGCGTGTTTAACGACGATATCGCACAGGGTATTAATAAATCTAAAGAAGGCATATTTCATGGCCTGGACAAATTTGAAGACGATTTATTTAATCCTAAACCCGCCAGTGTCTCTGTTAGCCAAGCTCAGTATGCAAGTTTAAGTAACAAAGCAGAATATAAATTTACTACCGCCGAAGGAGACGAAGTGAGTATTCGTTTTGCTGATGCTTATGAGTCACAATCAGCCAGCCGTTATCAGCAAAATGGGAATGGTGAATCTTTTGTAAGTGAGTCGTCGCAGTCTCGTGAGCTGTCATTTTCTATGTCGGTTAATGGCGATTTAAATGAGAATGAACAAAAGGCGATTAATGAGCTAATGGCTGACTTACAAAGTGTAAGTAGCACCTTTTTCAGTGGTGACTTAGACAAAGCATTTGAAGAGGCACAAGCACTAAGCTTAGGCAACGAACAGCTGGTGGCTTTTTCAATGGATTTACGACAAACCAAAACAGTCGCTGCAGTCAAAGGTTACGAAGAGTACAAGCCAGTTCCAGAAAAAGCAGTGGCAGATAAATTAGCGCCGTTTAACGACGACTTAAAAGCTGTGTTTAATAAAGCCACAGAGCTGGGCATACAAAATCAGTTATCCGGTATTATGCAGTGGTTAAATCAAGATCAAGCAGAAATAGATAAATTGGTAGATTACACCAAAGCTATGTTCGAAAACCTTAATCAATTAAATATAGCAACGGACGAGCTAACCAATCAACAATAGTTGCACCATTAAACTACTTTCTTTTATAAAAATCACATGGCAAACTGCCGTTCTTAACTTAGAGTAAGGACAGTAGTTTGTCAGCGCACATAATGGTTTTTGATTCAGGTATTGGTGGTACTACGGTACTTGAACATATTCAGCAAAGTATTCCAGATGCGCAATACAGCTATTTTATGGATAATGCGCTATTGCCGTACGGCGCTCAGTCACAGCAAACTATTATTAACCGCTTATGTGCACTCATTCATTTTATTAACCAGCAAACGCTTAATGTAGATTTAATTGTTATTGCATGTAACACCGCCTCTACTTCAGCTCTGGGGGCGGTACGCCAAATTACTACTATTCCTATAGTGGGTGTAGTACCCGCGATAAAACCTGCTGCGCAACTTACACAATCTAAACATATCGGCCTACTGGCAACTCCAGCAACTATATCAAGTCCCTACACGCACACGCTTATACAAGAACATGCCGACAATATAGCTGTTAGCTTATATAGTAGTGTTGAACTAGTTACTTTAGCAGAGCATCTGTTTTTTGAACAAAGCTTAGATACAACTAAACTGTACCAAGAACTCGATCGTTTAAACATAGATCAGTCTATAGATGTATTAGTATTAGGCTGTACGCATTTTCCTATCTTGGCAGAGCCGATTAGTCAGTACTTTAATAGGAAAGTGCAGCTACTTGATTCCGGTGCAGCGATTGCTAAGCGAGTTCATTACTTAATTAGCCAGCTTAATTTAACGAATAACAATATTGCAGATACAAAAAAGCCGCTGCAATATTATGCAACGGCTAGTGTGAGTAGTCGTAAGTTAGCTGTAAAGCTAGTTACACTGATTGATCCGGCTCAGAACGAAGAGCGTTAGAATCATCTTCTTGTTTTTGTTTTGCTTCACGTACCTTTAAGGTACGTTGTTGGAACTCGCTATCGTTTAACTGCGCTATTGCATTGTCGGCATCAGCTTGCGCCATTTCAACAAAACCAAAGCCACGACGCTTGCCTGTATTTTTGTCCTTTAATAAGCGAACGTTGAACACTTTGCCTTGCTCTTCAAATAAAGCACGTACCACACCTTCGTTTGCACGATAAGGAAGGTTACCAACGTAAAGCGTTTTGGTTTTTACTTCGGCTTCTACTACACCGTCAGACGACATCGCAGCAATAACAATACCACCAATGAGCAAACCAACAGCAAATAGTAGTGCAGGGTCTAACTCTAGGCTTTTAAGTGCGAACTTAACTATAACAAAACCAACAACAGCAAGAATAACTGAGAGGATAAAAGATTTTTGATCGGGTAATTTCATTTTGATCTACCAATAAACAGGAAATAAACATTAATTTAACATTGTGAACTTGCTATCTTAACGTCTTAATTCAACATAGCAATAAAATTTATAGTAAATAATATAAAACGGGGTGAAAAAGCATCGTTTTATACATGTTTTTATCATGTTTCACCTGCTATCGATTACATTTTGTTCGAACAGTGAAAAGATCTAAAAAAAGGCTTGATCTGTTTTCGGATCTCCCTATAATGCGACCCCACTGAGAAGGGAAACGCCGAAGCATAGCAAGGCACGAACTACTTAGAGAGTTAAATAAAACTTCGGTTTTAAATTGTCGAAAGAAAGTTTAAAACAAAGTGTTGACTCGAAAAATAAAGGATGTATTATACGCATCCCTTGAGACGCTAAAGCGACTCAAAACGTTCTTTAACAATATAAAGCAATCATCTGTGTGGGCACTCGTACAGATTGAGTTCTAACAGCCAAACTACTTACTCTTTATGGGTAATTAGCGAGGCAAAAAAATTAGAGTCTCAATTGAAAACTGAGTGACCAACAGAATAGTTATTTCGGTAATTATTCGGCACAGTCAATTCAATATCGAAAGATATTAAAATAAATTCAGAATTCATTGAGCTGTCGAAAGACATAAAACTTTTTAATTGAAGAGTTTGATCATGGCTCAGATTGAACGCTGGCGGCAGGCCTAACACATGCAAGTCGAGCGGTAACAGAGAGAAGCTTGCTTCTTTGCTGACGAGCGGCGGACGGGTGAGTAATGCTTGGGAACATGCCTTGAGGTGGGGGACAACAGTTGGAAACGACTGCTAATACCGCATAATGTCTACGGACCAAAGGGGGCTTCGGCTCTCGCCTTTAGATTGGCCCAAGTGGGATTAGCTAGTTGGTGAGGTAATGGCTCACCAAGGCGACGATCCCTAGCTGGTTTGAGAGGATGATCAGCCACACTGGGACTGAGACACGGCCCAGACTCCTACGGGAGGCAGCAGTGGGGAATATTGCACAATGGGCGCAAGCCTGATGCAGCCATGCCGCGTGTGTGAAGAAGGCCTTCGGGTTGTAAAGCACTTTCAGTCAGGAGGAAAGCGTGGTGGTTAATACCCATCATGTGTGACGTTACTGACAGAAGAAGCACCGGCTAACTCCGTGCCAGCAGCCGCGGTAATACGGAGGGTGCGAGCGTTAATCGGAATTACTGGGCGTAAAGCGTACGCAGGCGGTTTGTTAAGCGAGATGTGAAAGCCCCGGGCTCAACCTGGGAACTGCATTTCGAACTGGCAAACTAGAGTGTGATAGAGGGTGGTAGAATTTCAGGTGTAGCGGTGAAATGCGTAGAGATCTGAAGGAATACCGATGGCGAAGGCAGCCACCTGGGTCAACACTGACGCTCATGTACGAAAGCGTGGGGAGCAAACGGGATTAGATACCCCGGTAGTCCACGCCGTAAACGATGTCTACTAGAAGCTCGGAGCCTCGGTTCTGTTTTTCAAAGCTAACGCATTAAGTAGACCGCCTGGGGAGTACGGCCGCAAGGTTAAAACTCAAATGAATTGACGGGGGCCCGCACAAGCGGTGGAGCATGTGGTTTAATTCGATGCAACGCGAAGAACCTTACCTACACTTGACATACAGAGAACTTACCAGAGATGGTTTGGTGCCTTCGGGAACTCTGATACAGGTGCTGCATGGCTGTCGTCAGCTCGTGTTGTGAGATGTTGGGTTAAGTCCCGCAACGAGCGCAACCCCTATCCTTAGTTGCTAGCAGGTAATGCTGAGAACTCTAAGGAGACTGCCGGTGATAAACCGGAGGAAGGTGGGGACGACGTCAAGTCATCATGGCCCTTACGTGTAGGGCTACACACGTGCTACAATGGCGCATACAGAGTGCTGCGAACCTGCGAAGGTAAGCGAATCACTTAAAGTGCGTCGTAGTCCGGATTGGAGTCTGCAACTCGACTCCATGAAGTCGGAATCGCTAGTAATCGCGTATCAGAATGACGCGGTGAATACGTTCCCGGGCCTTGTACACACCGCCCGTCACACCATGGGAGTGGGTTGCTCCAGAAGTAGATAGTCTAACCCTCGGGAGGACGTTTACCACGGAGTGATTCATGACTGGGGTGAAGTCGTAACAAGGTAGCCCTAGGGGAACCTGGGGCTGGATCACCTCCTTATACGATTTAGAACTTATTTGTTCGTAGTGTCCACACAGATGATTGTTAATTGTAAAGAGAACAACACTTATTGTTTGGGTCTGTAGCTCAGCTGGTTAGAGCGCACCCCTGATAAGGGTGAGGTCGGTAGTTCAAATCTACTCAGACCCACCACTTTACTCCCATACATCGTTATGGAATATCTCGTTTAGTAAACTAAACGTCGATTTCCCACGCCTTGCCTGGAAGCAAAGTCGGTATACAAACAGTAAGACCAGCATATGTGGGGCTATAGCTCAGCTGGGAGAGCGCCTGCCTTGCACGCAGGAGGTCAGCAGTTCGATCCTGCTTAGCTCCACCACTTTACTTCTTAAAAATAAATATTCTTTATCGGGTCATAAACGACCTGAGAATGAAGTGTGTTTAATTTTGAGAAGTTTTTATTTCTCTTGCTCTTTAAAAATTTGGAAAAGCTGATAATAAAATTCTGATGAATACATTGTATTTATCAAGAGTTTTCAAAAGTAAAAAAAGAATGGTAGCAGTACCATTCAGTGCCATTTAGTTAACTCTTATGAGTTGATTGATTGGTATCTACTTTAGTATTCAATATTGACTTCTGGCGAAGTTAAACTGTCACACAACAAAGACCCGTTTGGGGTTGTATGGTTAAGTGACTAAGCGTACACGGTGGATGCCTTGGCAGTTGGAGGCGATGAAGGACGTATTAACTTGCGATAAGCCTAGTCAAGCTAGTAAAAAGCACTTGAGACTAGGATTTCCGAATGGGGAAACCCACCTGCTTGCAGGTATCGTTAACTGAATACATAGGTTAACGAGGCGAACGCGGAGAACTGAAACATCTAAGTACCCGTAGGAAAAGAAATCAACCGAGATTCCGAAAGTAGCGGCGAGCGAAATCGGAACAGCCCTTAAGCTTATTATGTGTTAATGGAAGGCTGCTGGAAAGCGCCACGATACAGGGTGATAGTCCCGTACATGAAAAGACATTTTAAGTGAAATCGAGTAGGTCGGAGCACGTGAAACTTTGACTGAATATAGGTGGACCATCATCTAAGGCTAAATACTCCCAACTGACCGATAGTGAACCAGTACCGTGAGGGAAAGGCGAAAAGAACCCCTGTGAGGGGAGTGAAATAGAACCTGAAACCGTGTACGTACAAGCAGTAGGAGCCCACTTGTTGGGTGACTGCGTACCTTTTGTATAATGGGTCAGCGACTTATATTTTGTAGCGAGGTTAACCGATTAGGGTAGCCGTAGGGAAACCGAGTCTTAACTGGGCGAATAGTTGCAAGGTATAGACCCGAAACCCGGTGATCTAGCCATGAGCAGGTTGAAGGTTGAGTAACATCAACTGGAGGACCGAACCCACTAACGTTGAAAAGTTAGGGGATGACTTGTGGTTAGGAGTGAAAGGCTAATCAAACCGGGAGATAGCTGGTTCTCCCCGAAATCTATTTAGGTAGAGCCTCGGACGAATACTTACGGGGGTAGAGCACTGTTAAGGCTAGGGGGTCATCCCGACTTACCAACCCTTTGCAAACTCCGAATACCGTAAAGTAATATCCGGGAGACACACGGCGGGTGCTAACGTCCGTCGTGAAGAGGGAAACAACCCAGACCGCCAGCTAAGGTCCCAAAGTCATAGTTAAGTGGGAAACGATGTGGAAAGGCCCAGACAGCCAGGAGGTTGGCTTAGAAGCAGCCATCCTTTAAAGAAAGCGTAATAGCTCACTGGTCGAGTCGGTCTGCGCGGAAGATGTAACGGGGCTAAACTATGCACCGAAGCTGCGGATTCATCTTAGGATGAGTGGTAGGGGAGCGTTCTGTAAGCCGTTGAAGGTGTACCGGGAGGTATGCTGGAGGTATCAGAAGTGCGAATGCTGACATGAGTAACGATAATGGGAGTGAAAAACTCCCACGCCGGAAGACCAAGGGTTCCTATCCCATGTTAATCAGGGTAGGGTAAGTCGACCCCTAAGGCGAGGCCGAAAGGCGTAGTCGATGGGAAACAGATTAATATTTCTGTACTCGATATAATTGCGATGGGGGGACGGAGCAGGCTAAGCAAGCATGGCGTTGGTAGTCCATGTGAAAGTGAGTAGGGCGTTTGTTTAGGTAAATCCGGACGAACATTAAACCTGAGACACGAGACGAGTCACTAAGGTGATGAAGTTGCTGATGCCATACTTCCAGGAAAAGCCTCTAAGCTTCAGATTATATGGAATCGTACCCCAAACCGACACAGGTGGTCAGGTAGAGAATACTAAGGCGCTTGAGAGAACTCGGGTGAAGGAACTAGGCAAAATCGTACCGTAACTTCGGGAGAAGGTACGCTCCTATCTGTGATGAGACTTGCTCTCTAAGCGGACGGGAGCCGCAGTGACCAGGTGGCTGGGACTGTTTATTAAAAACACAGCACTGTGCAAAATCGCAAGATGACGTATACGGTGTGACACCTGCCCGGTGCCGGAAGGTTAATTGATGGGGTTATCCTTAGGGAGAAGCTCTTGATCGAAGCCCCGGTAAACGGCGGCCGTAACTATAACGGTCCTAAGGTAGCGAAATTCCTTGTCGGGTAAGTTCCGACCTGCACGAATGGTGTAACCATGGCCACGCTGTCTCCACCCGAGACTCAGTGAAATTGAAATCGCAGTGAAGATGCTGTGTACCCGCGGCTAGACGGAAAGACCCCGTGAACCTTTACTACAGCTTGGCACTGAACATTGAACCTACATGTGTAGGATAGGTGGGAGACTTTGAAGATGAGACGCTAGTTTTGTTGGAGTCAACCTTGAAATACCACCCTTGTAGTTTTGATGTTCTAACGTTGGCCCCTGAATCGGGGTTACGGACAGTGCCTGGTGGGTAGTTTGACTGGGGCGGTCTCCTCCTAAAGAGTAACGGAGGAGCACGAAGGTTGGCTAAGTACGGTCGGACATCGTACGGTTAGTGTAATGGTAGAAGCCAGCTTAACTGCGAGACAGACACGTCGAGCAGGTACGAAAGTAGGTCATAGTGATCCGGTGGTTCTGAATGGAAGGGCCATCGCTCAACGGATAAAAGGTACTCCGGGGATAACAGGCTGATACCGCCCAAGAGTTCATATCGACGGCGGTGTTTGGCACCTCGATGTCGGCTCATCACATCCTGGGGCTGAAGTCGGTCCCAAGGGTATGGCTGTTCGCCATTTAAAGTGGTACGCGAGCTGGGTTTAGAACGTCGTGAGACAGTTCGGTCCCTATCTGCCGTGGGCGTTTGAGAATTGAGAGGGGTTGCTCCTAGTACGAGAGGACCGGAGTGAACGAACCGCTGGTGTTCGGGTTGTCATGCCAATGGCATTGCCCGGTAGCTACGTTCGGAACTGATAAGCGCTGAAAGCATCTAAGCGCGAAGCAGGCCTCGAGATGATTTCTCACTAGAGCTATAAGCTCTCTGAAGGGCCGTTGGAGACTACAACGTTGATAGGCAAGATGTGGAAGTGCTGTGAGGCATTAAGCTAACTTGTACTAATTACCCGTGAGGCTTAACCATACAACGCCAAACGCGTTTTATGTGACAGTTCAAGCAAGAAGTTAATATAACTAAAGTAGATATTACTGAAGAACGACTTAAAAAATATTATCAGATATTTTCCAAATTCAGTTAATTTGTAGTAATACGAATTAACGCCCTAATTTGCTTGGTAACAATAGCGTTTTGGACCCACCTGATCCCATGCCGAACTCAGTAGTGAAACGAAACAGCGCCGATGATAGTGTAGCATTTGCTATGTGAAAGTAGGACATTGCCAGGCTCCAAATTGTAGAAAGCCCGAATCTAACGATTCGGGCTTTTTTACGTCTGCAGAAAAGTGAGGGTAGTGCAATTAATGTACACTCAGTTCCTCCTAACACGCAGGTTGGGCAAGCAACGCGACACCCGACACTCAAATCATAAAAATATAACCACTAGCCAATGGGTGTGTCGCATTTGCTACGTGACTCTCTACCGCTGTGGACACAACGACATTACCAGGCTCCAAATTGTAGAAAGCCCGAATCTAACGATTTGGGCTTTTTTACGTCTGCAGGAAAGTGAAATGAGGGTGAATAATGTACACTCACATCCCCCTAACAATTAAGTCGGGCGAACGTAGCGAATCCCGACGATAAAGAGCATCAAAAATAGCTCAAGGAGCCTGTAGCCTTTCTACAGGGTAGCGCACCGATGCCAAGTACTATTAGTTATTAAGTGAGTAGATTTATCCATGATCATACTTGCTCAACTGGATTGAGCTCTGGGAAATATGGAGATAAGAGTATCACTGGCAGGTTTTTACTCACCTATCAATGATGATGTCTTACGTTACTAGCAAGTGACCACTGGGCGCTGTCTGGATAGCATCTGTGGTAATTAGCAGTTGCCGTATAATATTCTTACTGAGAGGAGCTATGATTGCTTCTGTTTTACCTGTTACAGGGTATACTGCACCAAAATACGGTTTTACCTACGCCAAGCAGTTTATCGGGCTTAGTGGCCTGCACTAATTATAAATTGGAATATTTAATGGGTTGCTGAAATTAACTTCCTGTTACTATCACGCTTAACAGTTAGTAAATTTATGGAAGTAATATTGTAAAAACGGTTTGAGCTAAAATAATAGCGCAAACTAAAAACCCAGCATGAGCTGGATTTTTAATTCATTTAATGCGCTAGGAGTTACTTATTAGCTACGTTAAATTACCTATGTAGTTCGCCGACTCTTTCAGGCTGGTAGGTTACTTCTTTTATTTTTACTTTTATTAACCCTCCACCAGGCTTAGGCCATTCAATTTCATCTCCTTGTGATAACCCAAGTAAAGCGCCGCCGATAGGGGCTAAAATTGATATTTTTTGGCCGCTAGCGTCAAGATCTTTCGGGTAGACAAGAGTTAAATTGAATTCTTCTTTTGAAGATTCTACAACAAAATTTACCGTCGAATTCATGGTAACTATAGTTGCTGGAACGTCTTTAGGATCAACTATAGTTGCACGTCCTAATTCTGCTTCGAGTTCTTTTTCACCCGCAAAACTGTTTGCAGGTAATGATTCGATTAAATCATATAGTCTATCTGCATCTAGTGATGAGATGATTATTTCAGGTCTTTTATTCAACTCAATATCCTTAATAATGTTTATGTAAATAAAACTTACTCTGAGTATGATTCGGCATAAGCTTAATTGCACTAGAATACGTTGAAGTAATTTTTATTTGCAACTCAATAATCAACTATCTTAAGCAATAGTACTTAAGTGACTAAAGAGTATAGTTAGTTTTTTATTTTTTCTATAACATTAAAAACCCAGCCGAGGCTGGGTTTTTTTAACCGGGAGGTTTAGGAGGGGGTTTACATCATACCGCCCATTCCACCCATACCGCCCATGCCACCCATATCAGGAGCGCTATCATCTTTTGGGATTTCAGCTACCATAGCTTCGGTAGTGATCATTAGACCCGCAATAGACCCTGCAAATTGTAGTGCAGAGCGTGTTACTTTAGTTGGATCTAGGATACCCATTTCAATCATGTCATTGTATTCGCCAGTAGCAGCATTGTAACCAAAGTTACCTGAACCTGCTTTAACTGCGTTAACGACAACAGATGCTTCTTCGCCAGCATTTGTTACGATTTGACGAAGTGGCGCTTCCATTGCACGAAGAGCGACTTTTATACCGTGGTTTTGATCTTCGTTGTCGCCAACTAAATCTACAAGCTTACTTGCTGCACGAACTAGTGCAACACCGCCGCCAGGTACTACGCCTTCTTCAACCGCTGCGCGAGTTGCATTTAATGCATCTTCAACGCGGTCTTTTTTCTCTTTCATTTCCATTTCAGTCGCAGCACCAACTTTGATTACTGCAACACCGCCAGCTAGTTTAGCCATGCGCTCTTGTAGTTTTTCTTTATCGTAGTCAGATGTTGCTTCTTCGATTTGTGCTTTAATTTGTGAAACACGGCCGTTAATACCTGCTTCTTCGCCAGCACCATCGATAATAGTCGTATCATCTTTAGTGATAATTACGCGCTTAGCTGTACCTAGGTCTTCAACTGTTGCTTTTTCAAGCTCAAGGCCGATTTCTTCTGAAATCACAGTACCGCCAGTTAATACAGCGATATCTTGTAGCATTGCTTTACGACGGTCGCCAAAACCAGGAGCTTTCACTGCTGATACTTTAACAATACCGCGCATGTTATTAACTACTAATGTAGCTAATGCTTCGCCTTCAAGGTCTTCTGCGATGATTAGTAGTGGCTTGCTTGCTTTAGCTACCGCTTCTAATGTTGGTAATAATTCGCGAATGTTAGATATTTTTTTATCTACAAGTAGAATAAATGGGTTATCTAGTTCAACGGTACCTTTTTCTGGGCTGTTAATAAAGTAAGGAGATAGGTAACCACGGTCAAACTGCATGCCTTCAACAACATCGAGTTCGTTTTCTAGTGATTGACCTTCTTCTACAGTAATAACACCACTGTTGCGGCCTACTTTTTCCATTGCTTGTGCAATGATATCGCCAATCTCTTTATCAGAGTTAGCTGAAATAGTGCCAACTTGTGCAATTGCTTTAGTGTCAGAGCATGGAACAGATAACGCTTTAAGCTCTGCAACAGCAGCAATAACTGCTTTGTCGATGCCGCGCTTAAGGTCCATTGGGTTCATACCTGCTGCAACCGCTTTAAGGCCTTCGTTAACAATAGACTGTGCAAGTACTGTAGCGGTAGTTGTACCATCGCCGGCTGCATCGTTAGCTTTAGATGCAACTTCTTTAACCATTTGTGCGCCCATGTTTTCAAACTTGTCTTCAAGTTCGATTTCTTTTGCTACAGATACACCATCTTTAGTGATAACTGGAGAGCCAAATGATTTGTCTAGTACAACGTTACGGCCTTTAGGACCTAATGTAACTTTTACTGCGTTTGCCAGGATGTTTACGCCAGTTAGCATTTTAGCGCGTGCGTCACCTGCAAAAAGTACTTCTTTTGCTGCCATGTTTTAAATTCCTCTAAATTCTTAAATGTTTATAAACGAAAAGTAGGTTTAGCCTACAATGCCTAAAATATTATCTTCACGCATGATCAGGTACTCTTGACCTTCGATCTTTTCAACTTTCTCAACATATGAGCCAAATAACACAGTGTCACCGGCTTTAACTTCTAATGCTCTAACATCACCGCTTTCTAAAATGCGACCATTACCAACGGCAACAACTTCTCCGCGGGTTGATTTTTCAGCTGCAGAGCCAGTTAATACAATACCGCCAGCAGATTTTGTTTCTTCTTCTAGACGCTTAACGATCACGCGATCATGTAAAGGACGAATATTCATTTATTTAGTTCTCCTAACAGTTTCTGCGAAGGGCAGAAAAAAGCTTATATTGGTTGCATTCAATAATGGGGGTGTTACGCCAAAATCCAAGCGTAAAATTAAAAAAATTAATCTTTTCGTTCAAACTCGCCATCTATGATGGTCGGTTTGTTCACTTGATGAGGTTCTGCTTCAGTTTGACTGTGTTGGGTAAATGGTGAACCACCTTGTTGCATACCTGCACTCATACGTACAGTAGCTTGGCTAGCAAGGCCAGCTGCCAGTTTGTTGCGAATTACTGGGGTTAATAATAGTAGCCCAAAAACGTCGGTCATAATGCCAGGCGTTAACAATAATACGCCTGCGATAATAACGCATATACCGGTAAATAACTCTTTTGCAGGCATTTGCCCTTCGGCCATTTGAGTTTGCGCTTTTTGAAGTGCGCTCATACCTTGTTGTTTTACCATTTTTGCGCCTAAAATCGCGGTAATAATTACTAACGCAATTGTCGAAAAACCACCTATTACTTCGCTTACTTGTATAAGTAAGGCGATTTCAATAATAGGAATAATGATAAACAACACAAATAAAAATCTAAACATAAAGCTCTCTAAATAATGAAACTCAAAAGAGTTGATGAAATATAAGTGAGGGTGGAGCGGTCTAATTTCAAGGATACAGTAAGCGCTATTGCTATTTTTTTGCAGTTATAGCACCTACACATTACATACGCTATCAGATACTATGCTTACAGACATTATTAAACACATAAAGGTTCATTATGGCGGCGCAATTTAAACTTATTTTTACTACCTGCAAAGATGAAAATGAAGCAAGGGAGCTGGCAAAAGCATTAGTAGAGAGAAAACTGGCTGCATGCGTGAATATTCTACCAAAGGTAGCTTCTATTTATATATGGGAAGGTGAAGTAGTTGAAGCAACCGAGGCTAAACTATTGATCAAAACAAAGTTAGATAAAATGAACGATGTATTTTTAACTATTAAAGCATTACACAGCTATGAAGTGCCAGAGATCCAAGTTGTTGATGTGGCAACGGGTAACCTAGCTTATTTTAATTGGATGGATGAGGTACTTAATTAATGCGTTTTTTCTTTTTGTTACTGGTTGCATTATTAGCGGCTCCAGCTAAGGCTAATAATATACTTGGTGATTTACTTGCACCTCCACAACAAACCTTTTTACAAGTAGACCAAGCATTTGTATTTGATTTTGATCAGCAAGATAATACTTTATTTATAGGCTGGGATATTGCACCTGAATACTACTTATATAAAAATAAAATAGAGATTATTGCCAAGGGCGCGAATATAGAAGTAGGCGACTTAGGTGATGGTGAGGTTATCGAAGATGAGTTCTTTGGTAAAACAGAAGTTTTTTTTAATGCACTTAGTATTGTTAGTAAGCTCAGTAATGTAACTGAGGGAGCAGTAGTAAAAGTGCGTTACCAAGGTTGTGCTGAAGCTGGGTTATGTTATCCACCTGAAGTTATTAGTATTCCACTAAACAAAATTGCCGGTGAACAGCTGCAAAATGCAGATGATGCTATGCAAAGTGCAACCTCTGCAAACGCATTTACAGCATTAAGCGAGACTAATGAACCGACAAGCAATGCGCCTAAAAAAGATCTAACCTTTACCGAGCAGTTAGCAAGCCAAGGGTTGATTACTAATTTACTGATATTTTTTGTTGTCGGTGTTGGTCTTGCTTTTACACCGTGTGTATTTCCTATGTTTCCAATATTGTCGAGCTTAATTGCTGGGCAAAAAAACCTCTCAACTAAAAAAGCCTTCGCGTTATCATTTGTATATATTCAAGGTATGGCAGTGACCTACGCGGCATTGGGTTTGGTTGTGGCTGCACTTGGCGGGCAAGTTCAAGGGTATTTACAGCACCCTTATGTGCTTATTAGCTTTAGTTTATTGTTTGTATTATTAGCAATGTCGATGTTTGGTTGGTACGAAATAAAGCTACCAAGCGGCATGATGAACAAGTTAACCCAAGTAAGTAATAACCAAAAAGGCGGCAACTACGTTGGTGTGTTTTTAATGGGCGTATTATCGGGCTTAATTGCATCGCCTTGCACCACCGCACCTTTGTCAGCAGCGCTATTGTTTGTAGCACAAAGTGGCGACTATTTAGTGGGTGGATTAACGCTTTATGTACTGAGTTTAGGCATGGGACTGCCATTATTGTTACTCGGTACATCGGGCGGAAAACTATTGCCTAAAGCGGGTGGCTGGATGGAGCAAGTTAAAACCCTATTTGGCTTTATTATGCTAGTTGTGCCACTTATATTACTTGAACGCCTTTTAGATGCCGATGTTATTTTATTAATGGCGGGAGTATTAGCCTTGGCAACCGCGCTTTACTTGCATCACTGGCAAAGTAGCCAAACACAAGGAAAATTAAAAACAGCACTGTGGTTTGCTGCAACGTTACTCGTTGTTAGTGGCTTTAACTTAACTAAAAATTATTTTTGGCCAGTACACATGCAAACAATGCAAGTAAGTGCGCAAAGTAATGAGTTTAAGCAAGTAGCCAATTTAACTGAGTTAAAAGCAGCCGTTGCTCACGCTAATGAGCAAGGCCGACTGGTTATGGTCGACTTATATGCTGATTGGTGTATTGCGTGTAAAGAATTTGAGCATTACACCTTTCCCGATGCAAAAGTGCAAAATGAGTTTAGTCACTTTGAGCTTATTCAAGTCGATTTAACCGACAGCGATAACAAAACAATCGAGCTAATGGAAGAATATACGGTGTTTGGTTTGCCAAGTATTTTGTTTTTTAATACCCAAGGAGAGGAGCTAAGTGCACAACGTGTTACCGGCTTTTTGAATGCTGACGATTTTGCTCAGCACCTATCTACAGTGCGCGCCAGCGTAAAGTAGCAATATAATAGCCCCCCATAATTTAAAGGTGGGGGCTATTATTACCACCTCAATGCTTGTCCCCAATACAGAGATAAGACCAGTATTTTGCTGTTATTTACGTCGAAATCACTATAATAGTTGGTTAACGTGAGAAATTGTTGTTATCTTATTTTTTATACTCACA
The DNA here is from genome assembly GCF_001465295.1 of Pseudoalteromonas translucida KMM 520. NCBI lineage: Bacteria > Pseudomonadati > Pseudomonadota > Gammaproteobacteria > Alteromonadales > Pseudoalteromonadaceae > Pseudoalteromonas > Pseudoalteromonas translucida. The sequence continues at coordinate 274,724 of NZ_CP011034.1, forward strand.
TAATTGTAAAAAATTAGCTAACGACTGCTTAACTCATTACTTATAGGATATATCGCGTATTATGGCTGCAAAATTCAAGCTTTTAGTTATAAATGGCCCAAATTTAAATATGCTAGGTAAACGTGAGCCAGATAAATACGGTTCACGTACGCTAAGCGAAATTATGAGCGAACTAACATGTGCCGCTGATAGTTTAAATGTTGAGTTAACGCATTTCCAAAGTAATAGCGAGCAAGCACTGATAGAGCGTATTCACGATACTTGGCAAGCGATTGATTACATAATTATTAATCCTGCTGCATTTACGCATACGAGCGTCGCATTACGTGATGCATTGTTAAGTGTTGATATTCCGTTTTTTGAAGTGCATTTAAGCAACGTGCACGCACGTGAAGCGTTTCGCCATCATTCGTATTTTTCTGATGTGGCGCAAGGCGTAATATGTGGATTAGGTGCAATGGGTTATCACGCAGCGCTTGAAGCTGCAGTAAACCAATTGCAAAACTCAAATTAATTTTAAACACACAAACTAATAGGCGGGCCGTTTATGGATATTCGCAAGATCAAAAAACTTATTGAATTAGTAGAAGAGTCAGGTATTGCTGAGCTAGAAATCACTGAAGGTGAAGAGTCAGTACGTATAAATCGTAATAACATGAGTGCAGGCCCAGGCTATGCTCAGTTTGCGCCACAGCAATATGCACCAGCACCAGTTGCCGCTCCAGTTGCTGCAGCTCCTGCAGCAGCAGTTGAAGCCGCTGCTCCAGCTGGCCCTACAGGCCATCAAGTTAAATCACCTATGGTTGGTTCATTCTACGCTGCGGCTTCACCAGAAGCGCCAGCATACGTAGAAGTTGGTTCTCAAGTTAAAGTTGGCGATACATTATGTATCATCGAAGCAATGAAAATGATGAACCAAATTGAGTCAGATAAAGCTGGTACAGTAAAAGCTATTCTAGCTGAAAATGGCGAGCCAATAGAATTTGATCAACCTTTATTCATCATTGAATAATAGCGCAACCTAAAAGGCCAACTCTAATGTTAGATAAAGTAGTCATTGCAAACCGAGGTGAAATTGCACTTCGTATATTGCGCGCCTGCAAAGAGCTTGGGATCAAAACGGTTGCTGTGCATTCAACGGCAGATCGCGATCTTAAGCATGTATTGCTTGCAGATGAAACCATCTGTATTGGTAAACCAGCAGCAACAGAAAGTTATTTAGATATTCCGCGTATTATTGCCGCGGCTGAAATAACTGACGCTGTAGCGATTCATCCTGGTTATGGTTTTCTTGCAGAAAATGCTGATTTTGCCGATCAAGTTGAGCAAAGTGGTTTTGTATTTATTGGTCCTACTGGCGATACAATTCGTCTTATGGGCGATAAAGTATCTGCAATCGCAGCAATGCGTAAAGCCGGTGTTCCGTGTGTACCAGGCTCAGATGGTCCAGTATCAGATGACAAAGAGCGCAATATGCAAATTGCTAAGCGCATTGGTTATCCGGTAATCATTAAAGCCGCTGGTGGCGGTGGTGGCCGAGGTATGCGTGTTGTGCGCAGCGAAGCTGAACTGATTGATTCAATTGCATTAACCCAACAAGAAGCGAAGCAGTTCTTTGGTAATGGCATGGTTTACATGGAGAAATACCTTGAAAATCCACGTCATATCGAAGTACAAATTTTAGCTGATGGCCAAGGTAATGCAGTGCATTTAGGTGAACGTGATTGTTCTATGCAGCGTCGTCACCAAAAAGTAGTTGAGGAAGCACCCGCACCAGGAATTACTGCAGAAACACGTAAGTTTATTGGTGAGCGCTGTACGCGTGCCTGTATTGAAATTGGTTATCGTGGAGCTGGTACGTTTGAGTTTTTATACGAAAACGGCGAGTTTTACTTTATCGAAATGAATACCCGTATTCAGGTTGAGCATACAATTACTGAAATGGTGACAGGTATTGATTTAGTTAAAGAGCAGCTAAAAATTGCTGCTGGTCAGCCATTGTCGTTTACTCAAGATGATGTTGTTATTCGCGGCCATGCCATTGAATGTCGTATTAACGCAGAAGACCCAGAAACGTTTATCCCATCACCGGGTAAAATTACACGTTTTCATCCTGCGGGTGGTTTAGGTATTCGTTGGGATAGCCATATTTATGCTGACTACACCGTACCACCACATTACGATTCAATGATCGGTAAGCTAATTACTTACGGTGAAAACCGTGACGTAGCAATTGCTCGTGCACGTAACGCACTAAATGAGTTAGTAATCGACGGTATTAAAACCAATACTCCGCTGCATAAAAGAATTCTTGCAGACGAAAACTTCCAAAATGGTGGGACTAATATCCACTATCTTGAGAAAAAATTGGGACTATAATTCCTCGTTAATAGAAACCGGCGCTTAGCCGGTTTTTTTATCTTTAAAAATTGGCTGTATCACCTTAAATAAATAATCTGGTATGATTAACAAATATGCGCTTTAATAAATTTTTGAGGTAAAGGTAATAATGTCACGTAGTTTTAAGTCTCACTTGAGTGATGATATTGCCACGGTAACAATGGGCAATCGAATTGCGGCTATTATAGAGCAAGGTGCGGTAATTTATTTACATGGCGATTTAGGCGCGGGTAAAACCACCTTTACACGTGGCGTAGTGCAAGGTTTTGGCCATACAGGTAAGGTTAAAAGTCCAACGTATACCTTAGTAGAACCATATGAGCTGGAGCGCGCTAATGTTTACCACTTTGATTTGTATCGTTTAGGCGATCCAGAAGAACTTGAATATATGGGAATACGCGATTACTTTTCAGCGCAAGCAATTTGTGTGGTTGAATGGCCAGAAAAAGGCGGAGAGTTTATTCCTGTGCCAGATTTAAATATTACTTTAAGCTATGTAGGCGATGAGCGAAATATCGTTATTAATAGTGCCAGTGAGCGTGGTAGCGTAATTATTGAAAAATTAAATAACTCAACCTCAGAGTAATAATATTGGTTATATAACAAATAATAAAATAGTTAAGGCAGTCACTATCAACATGAGTCGCGGTGTAATTAAACTCTTTATTTATCTTGTAGCTATCACTATGAGTTCGTCGCTATGGGCACAAAATACCATTAATAGTGTGCGCGTTTGGCCATCTCCAGATAGTACTCGGGTGGTATTTGATTTAACTGAAAAGCCTGACTTTAGTTATTTTATGCTTAAAAACCCCAGCCGTTTAGTGGTTGATTTAGAGCAAACACGGGAACTTAAAGTGTTACCCGGTATTCCGCCTAAGCATCAAATTGTCAGTAAGCTTCGTTATTCTAAGCCAAAAAATAAACACAGCGTGCGCTTTGTATTTGAATTGAGTGCCCCGGTAAAGCCTGTGGTTTTTGCATTAGCACCAACGGGCCCGTATAAAAACAGGTTGGTTGTTGATCTATATGACAAAAGTGAATCATCCACAGCAGTATCACCAGCGCAAACAGCGACTAAAAACCGTCAATTAAGCCAAGAGCGCGATATTGTTATTGCGATTGACGCTGGTCACGGTGGCGAAGATCCTGGCTCAATTGGCCCATCGGGTACCTATGAAAAAACGATTACATTACAAATAGCTAAACGCTTAGAGCGGATGATTGACTCTGAGCGCGGGATGATTTCGCGTATGGTGCGCAGCGGCGATTACTTTGTAAAGCTCAATACCCGTACCAATCGTGCTCGTGAGAAAAAAGCTGATTTCTTTGTCTCTATTCATGCTGATGCATTTACTAGCCCAGGTCCAAATGGTGCCTCGGTGTGGGTGTTATCACTGCGCCGTGCTAACTCAGAAATAGGTAAATGGATTGAAGATAAAGAAAAACACTCTGAACTTTTAGGTGGCGCGGCAGATGTAATAAAAGATGCTGCTAATGAAAAGTACTTAGCGCAAGCACTGCTTGATATGTCGATGGATCATTCGATGAAAACCGGTTTGAGCGTTGCTGATGAAGTAGTAAAAGAGCTACGTAAGGTGGCAAAGTTACATAAAAAAGACCCTCAACATGCGAGTCTTGCGGTATTAAAGTCACCAGATATTCCTTCTATTTTAATCGAAACAGGGTTTATTTCTAATCCCCGTGAAGAAAAATTGCTTAAAAGTGCTAATCACCAAGAGCGTTTAGCCAAAGCTATATTTACTTCAATTAAAAATTATTATTTAAAAAACCCACCCGACGATTCTTTATTTGCTAAGTTAAAGTCGCAATATCCAACCAAGCATAAAGTTCGCCCGGGGGAGTCGTTAAGCATGTTAGCGAGTCGCTACGGCATAACCATAAACAAGTTAAAGCAGGCGAATAAACTAAGCTCTAATACCTTATTTATTGGCCAAGAGCTCGATATACCGCAAAGTTAATTGCTTATCATTAGAGTCATGTTTGTTAGGAAGTTGAATGAGTATTGAAATACTACCCGCACGTTTAGCGAACCAAATTGCTGCAGGTGAAGTGGTCGAGCGCCCCGCGTCGGTGGTAAAAGAATTAGTAGAAAACAGCCTAGATGCTGGTGCTACACGCATTCAAATAGATATTGAGCGAGGTGGGCACAAACTAATTCGTATTCGTGACAATGGTGCGGGTATTGCTCAAGACGAGCTTACATTAGCACTTTCTCGCCATGCAACCAGTAAATTAAAATCCCTCGATGATTTAGAAAATATTTGCTCACTAGGATTTAGAGGTGAAGCACTGGCGTCAATTAGTTCGGTTTCGCGCTTAACGCTAAGCTCAAAAACTAAACATCAAGAAGCCGCTTGGCAAGCATTTGCACAAGGTCGCGATATGGCTGTGCAAGTAAAACCAGTAGCGCACCCAGATGGCACTACCATAGAAGTAAAAGATTTATTTTTTAATACGCCAGCCCGGCGTAAATTTTTACGTACCGAAAAAACAGAGTTTAGCCATATTGATGAGCTTATAAAGCGCATTGCGCTGAGTCGATTTGATGTATCTATTACCCTTACTCATAATGAAAAAGTAGTTAGGCAGTACCGTGCTAAAACCGATCCTAGCCAAGCAATTGCCCGTGTAGCACAAGTGGCGGGTAAAGCATTTGCTGAGCAAGGCTTACATATTCAATCGGGCGAGGGGGGCTTGCAGCTTCATGGCTGGGTATTGCCTGTTGGCTCTGCTAACACCACGCAGTATACCTATGTAAACAATCGTATGATGCGCGACAAGCTTATACTGCACGCTATTCGCCAAGCATTTGAAGAAGTAAGTGGTGCCCAAGAGTTACCCGGTTTTGTTATTTATATTGATATTGATCCTCGTCAAGTTGATGTAAATGTTCATCCTGCAAAGCACGAAGTACGTTTTCATCAAGGGCGTTTAGTACACGACTTTATACTACAAGCAATTAAACAAGTTGTTGTGCCACTGCAAGGTGAGTTTACTAGTGAGCCTTTAAATAACCCAGCCGATGCGGCATTTAGTTATACAGACACAGCACGCTCTCCCGCTGCAAATTTTGAGTCGGGTGAGGTATTTGATTATCCTAAATCGCAATTGCAACCATCTCATAGTGTTAGTTCTGGCGGTGCATCGCTAGGTTCGCGTAGTGCGGGAGGAAGTGGTGGTGCCTACAGAGCTACACCTAGTACTAATCATCATGATATTAATGCTTTTTATCAGGGCGTGAGTGAGCAGCATGCCGCGCATTTTGACCAAGGTGCTCACGTATCTGTAGGGCTAAACAAGGCACACGCAGTGGAGCAAGGCGTTGCTTTAAAAACGGTTGCTATTATTAGCATTAACGAAGGCGTGTGTGTGTTTAGCAGCGAGCAGCAATTGTATTGCTCACATTTTAAATATGCATTAGTTGATGATTGGCATGAGCAAATAAAAGAGCAGGGCAGCTTAGAGGGCAAAGCGCTGTTGTTACCAGTGCGAGTTAATTTATCCAAACAAGACTGTGAGCTAATAGCAGCGCAACAGTCGTGGTTTACGCTATTAGGTTTTGAGCTGATTATTGAAAAGCAGTTTGTGATGGTTAAAAAACTTCCTGCGTGCTTATATTTATTAGATGTTACTAGCGCGGTTGAAAGCTTGTTGGAAGCGTGTAAAGCGCCACTTGAAAACATAGAAAGCTGGTTGGCGTGGCAGATGCAATACACACCAGCGCGTTTTTATTCCAGCAATATCTTTTTAGCGCAGCAAACCCGCATGCAAAATAATCCGCAAACAATTGAACGTTTGCGTGCAAAAGCAGTTAAAATAGATTTAGAGCACTATTTAACGCAATTAGATTAAGGTATTCGTGTTGAGTAATTTACCAGTCATATTTTTAATGGGTCCAACCGCCGCGGGTAAAACGGCGTTGGCAATTTCATTGTGTGAGCATTTAAATACCGAAATAATTAGTGTTGATTCAGCGTTAGTATATAAGGGTATGGATATTGGCACGGCTAAACCCGATGCATCAGAGTTAGCACGTGCTCCGCATCACTTAATTGATTTACTTGACCCAAGTGAAACTTATTCAGTTGCTGATTTTAGACGTGATGCGATAATAAAAATAGATGAGTTTCATCAGCAAGGTAAGGTGCCGGTATTAGTTGGCGGCACTATGTTGTACTTCAAAGCTCTGATTGATGGCTTATCACCACTGCCAGAAGCGAACGTGGAAATAAGAGCCGAACTTGAAGCGCAAGCAGCACAATATGGCTGGCCACATTTGTATCAAGAACTGGTAAAAATAGACCCACAAGCAGCGCAAAAAATGAGTGAGAACGACTCACAAAGAATTAATCGTGCTTTAGAGGTATACAAATTAACAGGTAAAACCATGACCGAACTGCAAAAGCAAAAGCAGCCGGTTTTACCTTATACTTTTCATCAATTTGCTATTGCGCCAACGCAGCGCAGTGAATTACATCAGCGAATTGAAAAAAGGTTTAAAATAATGCTCGAACAGGGGTTTGAAAATGAAGTTTCGACCCTATATCTACGTAAGGATTTACACCCCAATATGCCTTCTATTCGTTGTGTAGGTTATAGACAAATGTGGGATTACCTTGCGGGTGAAATTGACCATGATGAAATGGTATTTCGCGGCATTGCGGCTACACGTCAATTGGCTAAACGCCAATTAACTTGGTTAAGAAGCTGGCCCGATGTTACATGGTTAACAACGGGTGATGAAGAAAACTTGCATCGTGTAGTAAGTTCGCTAAGCTAGTAGTAGTTGAATAAAATTTAGCTTTGTTAAATAAGTTCAGCCACTTAATTATAATAACACCTAGAACGAAGGAATAATAACATGGCAAAAGGCCAATCGTTACAAGACCCATTTTTGAATGCACTACGCCGTGAGCGCATCCCAGTATCAATCTTTTTGGTTAATGGCATAAAATTACAAGGTAAAATTCAGTCATTTGATCAATTTGTTATTTTACTAGAAAACACCGTAAATCAAATGGTGTATAAACATGCAATTTCAACAGTTGTTCCTGCTCGTGCAGTTAATTTCCAAGGTGTTCAAGAAAATGACGACACTGAAGAACCTGAAGCTGGAAACATTTAAATTAGGAGCGTGATGCTTGTTTGACCGCTATAAATCTGGCGAACAGGCAGTTTTAGTTCATATTGACTTTCCTAAAGAGGGAGATCGCGAAGATCTTCACGAATTAGAATTGTTGGTATCTTCTGCTGGTGTTAGTAGTTTGGCGGTTGTGCAAGGCAGCCGTCAAGCACCACATCCGAAACTATTTGTCGGAACTGGTAAAGCAGAAGAAATAGCTGAGACTGTTAAAATCCACAATGCCGATGTCGTTATTTTTAATCATCAACTCAGACCGTCACAAGAGCGTAACTTAGAACGCATTTTGCAATGTCGTGTGCTTGATAGAACCACTCTTATTCTTGATATATTTGCGCAACGAGCACGTACCCACGAAGGTAAGTTGCAAGTTGAACTGGCGCAATTGCGTCATATGTCCACGCGACTAATTCGTGGTTGGACGCATTTAGAGCGTCAAAAAGGGGGCGTGGGTTTACGTGGGCCGGGTGAAACACAGCTCGAAACCGATAGACGCTTATTGCGCGCCCGCCTGCAAAATATTCGTGCACGGCTAGATAAAGTTGCTGTACAGCGCGAGCAAGGTAGACGCGCTCGTAGTCGTAACGAAATACCAACTGTATCGTTAGTAGGGTATACTAATGCGGGTAAATCAACATTATTTAATCGCATTACAAACTCAGATGTTTATGCTGCAGATCAATTGTTTGCGACGCTTGACCCAACGTTACGTAAACTTGAGTTAGGCGATGTTGGTCCGGTTATTTTAGCTGATACTGTTGGCTTTATTCGCCATTTGCCGCATGACTTAGTGGCGGCATTTAAAGCGACGCTAACAGAAACGCGAGAAGCCGACTTACAGCTGCATGTTATTGATGTGGCAGATGCACGACTAAAAGAAAATATTGAACAAGTACAATCAGTACTCAAAGAAATTGAAGCTGATGAAGTACCGCAATTATTGGTTTATAACAAAATTGATGCGCTGGATGATATTACTGCGCGTATTGATCGCGATGATGAAGGCCAACCTATAAGGGTATGGCTTTCTGCTCAAACTGGCGAAGGTTGCGAGTTACTTAGCGAAGCTATTAGTGAATTGCTTGCTAAACAAATGCTTAGCGAAACACTATTACTCGCACCACAATATGGACGGTTAAGGTCGTCGTTATTTAGTTTAAGTGCAGTAAGCGACGAGCGCTTTGATGAACAAGGTAACTGGCTGTTAGATGTTAGGTTACCTGTAGTTGAGTGGAATCGTTTAATTAAAGAATTTGGTCCTGAAATTGCTGGTTTTATCGTCTGTGATTAAAAATTGATGTAATTAATGTCGGTTTTTGTATAAGAAACGCAGTAGATTTGTTAGATTTAACTCAATTTCCTTATTTATTTAGATAACAATGGAGTATAGCTATGGCCTGGAATGAACCGGGTAATAATGGCAATGATAAAGATCCGTGGAATAACAAAGGCGGACGAGATCAAGGCCCACCTGATTTAGACGAGGTGCTGCGTAAATTCAGTAACAAGTTTAGTGGCTTATTTGGCGGCAAAAAACCGGGCAATGGTAGCGGCGGTGGACTTGGCGGAGCCGGTATTTCATTTATACTTATAATTGCTGTAATTGTATGGGCACTCAGTGGTATTTATACCGTGAAAGAAGCCGAGCGTGGTGTGGTTCTTCAATTTGGTAAGTATGATCGTATTGCTGATCCTGGTCTGCGTTGGAAAATGACCTTTATTGAAACCATAATACCAGTAGATATTGAAGCTGTTCGTTCATTATCAACGTCTGGTTTTATGTTAACTGAAGACGAAAACGTAGTAAGCGTTGAGTTTCAAGTGCAATACCGTGTTATTGACCCATACTTGTATAAATTTAGTGTAACTAATGCTGATAGCAGCTTAGAAGAAGCACTAGAAAGTGCACTTCGTTATGTAGTTGGCCATGCAAAAATGGACCAAGTACTGACTAACGGCCGTGAGGTTGTGCGCCAAAATACATGGGATGAGCTTAACAAGGTTATTGAACCTTATAACTTAGGTTTAATTGTGACTGACGTGAACTTTAAAGATTCTCGTCCACCGGCTGAAGTTAAAGATGCGTTTGATGATGCAATTGCTGCACAAGAAGATGAAGAACGCTTTATCCGTGAAGCTGAAGCATATGCGCGTGAAATTGAACCTCGTGCTCGTGGTCAAGTTACCCGTATGACTCAAGAAGCTGAAGGTTATCAAGAACGTATTACACTTGAGGCACAAGGTGAAGTTGCTCGTTTTGAAAAGCTATTACCAGAATATCAAGCAGCTAAAACAGTAACTCGTGAGCGTTTATACATTGATGCAATGCAAGAAGTATTAGGCAATAGCTCTAAAGTACTTGTTGATGTAAAAGGTGGCAACAACATGATGTATTTACCACTTGATAAAATTATGGAAAAGCAAGGCACAGCAACACGTGTTGCACTTCCTAGCTCAAGTGATATTCAAGACTTACGTAACAAAGTAAATACGTCACGCAATAGCTCTGTTAATAGTGGTAGTGACCGCTTTAACAACGATCGTTTTAATGATGGGAGATAACAATAATGAAAAACTTTAGTTTAGTCATACTATTAGCTGCCATTGTAATGTCTTTCTCGTCTGTTTTTGTTGTACCTGAAGGGCAAAAAGCAATTGTTTTGTTATTCAGTAAAGTACAAAAAGACAGTGATGATCAAGCCATAGTGTACAGCCCAGGCTTACAATTTAAAGTACCATTTTTTAGCCAAGTACGTCGCATTGATGCACGTATTCAAACGCTTGATGGTACACCAGACCGCTTTGTAACGAGCGAGAAAAAAGACTTAATTGTTGATTCGTTTGTAAAATGGCGTGTGAACGACTTTAGTGCTTTTTACTTGCGTGCTCGTGGCGATAAGCAATATGCTGAAACGCTGCTAGAACAAAAAGTAAATAACGGTCTACGTACTAACTTTGGTACACGTACTATTCGTGAAATAGTGTCGGGTGAGCGTAGCGAGTTAATGGAAGAGGCGTTAGTACAAGCTTCTGAAAGTGCCCGCGAGCTAGGTATTGAAGTGCTTGACGTGCGTGTTAAGCAAATAAACTTACCACAAGAAGTAAGCAGCTCGATTTATCAACGTATGCGTGCTGAGCGTACTGCGGTTGCTAAAGAGCATCGTTCAGAAGGTCAAGAAAAAGCCGAAACAATTCGTGCTGGCGTTGATCGTCGTGTAACGGTAATGCTTGCTGATGCTGAGCGTAATTCACGTACGGTACGTGGTCAAGGTGATGCAGATGCAGCGGCTATTTATGCTAATGCGTATAATAAAGATCCTGAGTTTTTTAGTTTTGTTCGTTCGTTAGAGGCGTATAAACAAACCTTTAAAAACAAGCAAGACGTAATGGTTCTTTCACCAGATAGCGACTTCTTTAAATATATGAAAGGTGCTACAGCACAATAAAGCTAACCAATATATTTAAATCTTAAAAGCCTCGCGTTAGTGGGGCTTTTTATTGAAACAGATTTAATGCATTAAACCACTGTTATCTATGTGGTTATTAGTTAATATTTATACATATAAATATACGAGCGGAAAATATAAGCTAAACGGGGTGAACTTTGGCTTTGTTTTCTGGTAAAATCTTGTCCTAATTTTTTTAAGTGAAGTTACAATGGGTAAAAACGTTGTTGTATTAGGCACCCAATGGGGTGACGAAGGTAAGGGTAAGGTAGTTGACCTCCTTACAGATAAAGCATCTTTAGTAGTTCGTTATCAAGGTGGGCACAATGCTGGCCATACCTTAGTGATCGACGGTGAAAAGACGGTTCTGCACCTTATTCCATCGGGTGTATTACGTGACAATGTTAAATGTGTGATTGGTAATGGTGTTGTTTTATCACCAGAAGCGCTAATGAGAGAGATTGGCATGTTAGAAGCACGTGGCGTACCTGTACGCGAGCGTCTTTTAATCAGTGCTGCATGTCCATTAATTTTGCCTTTCCATGTTGCATTAGATGTAGCCCGTGAAACTGCACGTGGTGATAAGCCAATTGGTACAACTGGCCGTGGTATTGGTCCTGCGTACGAAGATAAAGTGGCACGTCGTGGTTTGCGCGTAGGGGATTTATTTAATCCTGAACTATTCGCCGCAAAACTAGAAGAAGTTCTTGAGTACCATAACTTTACTTTAGTTAATTACTATAAAGTAGATGCTGTTGATTTTCAGAAAACCTTTGATGACGCAATGGCCGTTGCTGATATTTTAAAAGCGATGATTGTTGATGTTACTGAGCTTTTAGATCAAACGCGTTTAGCTGGCGACAACATTTTGTTTGAAGGTGCACAAGGTACGTTACTTGATATCGATCATGGTACTTACCCTTATGTAACGTCTTCTAACACTACAGCTGGTGGCGTTGCTACTGGTGCTGGTTTTGGCCCACTACACCTTGATTATGTGCTTGGTATTATTAAAGCATATACAACACGTGTTGGTTCAGGCCCTTTCCCGACAGAGCTTTACGACGGCCTTGAGAAGCAAGACCCAGTTGGTAAGCACTTAGGCGATAAAGGCCATGAGTTTGGCGCAACCACTGGTCGACTTCGTCGTACTGGTTGGTTAGATGCCGTAGCAATGCGTCGTGCAGTGCAAATCAATAGTATTTCTGGTTTTTGTTTAACTAAGCTTGATGTTTTAGATGGCTTAGAAACACTTAAAATCTGTACTGGTTATAAGCTTGAAGATGGCACAGTTACTAACGTAACGCCATTAGCAGCTGAAGGTTACGAAAAAGTAACGCCAATATACGAAGAAATGCCAGGTTGGTCAGAAAATACTGTTGGTGTAACTAGCCTTGATGGTTTACCAAAAGCAGCGATTGATTACGTTAAGCGTATTGAAGAGCTAACTGGTGTTCCTGTTGATATTATTTCTACTGGTCCAGATCGTGTAGAAACTATGATACTTCGCAATCCGTTTGCCTAATATCAACTAGACTTGAAAAAAGCTGCTTAATGCAGCTTTTTTTATGTCTAAAAATAACAATAGAGTATAAATAACCTGAGATCCGGATAATAAACTTATCTCAAGCAGTTATTTTCAGCGCTAACTGCGTAGAATTTACTTGCAATAGGCCAGCTATTGACGCGTAAATTCGCCTTGTTTTCACTGAAAACCTCTGGCTAGAGAAAATAAAATTAAATATAACTATGATTCAATACGTTAGTAAATCTCTTAACCAGAGTTCAGGTTAAATATTAATTTTGGAACGATCTTTGTATAGTATTTAATAGGTTTATTTTTATAAGTGATGAAGATGCAGTTACTTTTTAGTCATTCAGTTTTGTTATTACCATTAATGACATTCTCTTTATTGATGAGCAGCAATAGCTTAGCTGAGGAAACGGCAGCAGCAGTGCCACTGTATACTGAGACTGAGTTAATTTCGCTAATTAATAAAAACACCCACTTAGCTCGGGTTAAGGCAGATGATTGCCAGTTAGTACAAGATATAGAAGCGCGAGCCAATAAAATGGCATTACCATCGTATCAATTTTTATATGGCGATATGCTAGCCTATAACGTATGTGTTGATCGCGATGTAGAGTTAGGTGTGTACTATATGCAAAAAGCGGCTGAGCAGGGCTTAGCAGCGGCTTTAGAACAGTTAGGGCGTTACTACGATATTGGGCGTTTGGTACAACAAGATAAAGCAATGGCAATCACTTATTTGCGTGAAGCGTCATCGCAGGGAAATTTAAAAGCGCAGTTTCGCTTAGTTAAGCTATTTAACCAAGGCTATGGCAGTCCACGCGACTTTGAGGATATGTATCGTTGGTTATTTAATACCAAGGTCGCAGATGCTAATACGCATAAAAAAATTGAGCGTTTATTAGCTCAGTTAGCTGAAAAAATGCCAGCCAGTGTTGTGGCTCGTGCTCGCCTACCCATGTAAGCATATTGATATACCAAAAACACACTAAAAAGGCCTAACTCTTGCGAGTTAGGCCTTTACATTAAAAGCTAACAAACAGTGTTAACTTTCTTCTTTAGCTTTAGCTTGTGAATCTTTTAGTAGTGATATTTTAGCTGGTTGCAAAGCAACAATGCGCTCACCTTCTTGCGGTGGCTTTTCCATATCACTGGTAAAGGGTCTAAGTTTAACTGGCGCATCGTCATCGCCATCTTTATCCCCTTTGAGAATAAACAGTGGAATTGCCTCTGGGTTCATTTCTTGATATTGCTCCCAGCTAAACTCATCAGAAATACGGGTAGCACTTACTTTACCGCCTTTCGCTATCACACTGCTTAAGCGTGCATAAGAGCCATTTTCACCAAATAAAATTTGGCGCGATAAGAAAGTCGCACTGTCTTTATTCGCTTTAGCATGCGATGAAGATGAACGTAGCGAAAACACATTTTTATCATTAAGTAAGTGAGAAAAATATTGTACACCTAGCGCATTGTGATGGCGATTTGGTGACAGTGCCAACACACTACGAATAGTGGTTAAAGGCAAGTAACGCTCAGCATGTTCAGATTGCGGATTACCGTAGTAACAAGGCAAACCATCCATACGGGCCATTTTACAGTTTTCCCATGCAGGGTCAGATAAGTGCACAGGAATATTTTGATCTTTTAAGCCACGCGCAATAGCCCGCGACACATGGTTTGCGCCAATAATTAAAATGGTACTTGGTGATGGTTGACGTACACCAAGCAGTTTAGCTAAAGGGATGGCAGTTAGGCTTTGTAGCACCACGGTAATAATAATAACGGTAAATATGAGTGGCACCATTTTTTCTGCATCAGCAACACCTGCTTCCATCATGCTCAGCGCAAATACAGAGCCAACAGCTGCGGCAACAATACCGCGTGGCGCAATCCAAGCGAGTACTAGGCGTGACTTCATTGGTAGGTCAGTACCAAAAGTCGATATTGCAATACACACAGGGCGAGCAATAAATAGCACGATAGCTAAAAATATAAAAACGTCACTATCTAGCATCATTAAATCAGAGAGTTCTAACCTTGCTGCAAGTAAAATAAACAGTGTTGAGATTAAAATCATTGATAGATCTTCTTTAAACTCAAGCACCGAATCAATTTCTAAATCATCTTGGTTAGCAAGCCAAATACCAAATACAGTCACAGCTAATAAACCTGATTCATGGCTTAAGTGATTAGAGACGGAAAAACTTATAAGCACTAGGGCTAAAATACCAAACTTATGTAACTCAAAGGGTAACCACTCTCGGCGCATAAGTTGTGTAGTAAGCCAACCTGCAACAACACCAATTGTTAAGCCTACACCTAAGGTTTTAACTAGCGCAATAATGGTATGGCTAAATATTTGGCCTTCGCCAACCAACATCACGGCTTCAAAAACTAATACTGCAAAAAGAGCACCAATAGGGTCTATAACAATGCCTTCCCAGCGTAGTATTCGGTCGATGTCTTGAGTTGGTCGCATAGAGTTTAGCAAAGGGGCAATAACAGTAGGACCCGTTACAACAAGTACAGCGCCGAGCACAGCAGCTACCCGCCAGTTAAGTTCTAATAGCCAATAAGCACTAAAGCTAATGATTATACACGTAGTAAGCATGCCAATAGAGCACAGGTTTCTGACTACTTTACTGATGCCTTTTAATTCTCTGAAGTGCAGGGTAAGAGAGCCTTCAAATAAAATTATAGCAACGCTAAGTGACACAACAGGAAAGAGTAAATCGCCTAAAAGCGCGTCAGGATCTAGTACGCCAGTAAATGGCCCTAATAATAGTCCTGTAAGCAACAAAAACAGAATAGCAGGGACTCTAAACGCCCATGCTACCCACTGGGCAAGCACAGAGCAAAGTGCGATACCGGCTATATAAATTGCTGACATAGAATAAGAATTCCTTGTGGATATGATAGATAAAAGTATAACTTATGTTAATTATAATACAGGGGTATACACGGATAAGTTAAATTTTGCTAATAGAATTTTAGCTGTTTATCAGATATTACGGGTTTTGAAGTCTGTTATTTTATCAGTAATTTTAATAAATACCCTATAAAAAGGGTTTAACTTTCTGATAATTAATACAAAAACAGTTCGTAAAATAAGCTGTATTTTACTTGGTTTGAATTTTAACCTTGATTTTACCTGCAGTTTTAGCGTATTATACTTCGTGTTCAAACAATTAGTCATCTAATTAAGTGGTTATTTTAAAATAATAACTTATTAATATTAGAGTCACTTTAAAGCGGTATAATACTGTTTTGTAGTGATTTAAGGGTTTGAGCAGTATAAATATCATTTACCGAACTCTTTGGTATGATTTTGCTAAACAAGTTTATTTAACTATTTAAATAAATAAAGGTTTGAGTTGAATTATTACCTTTCAATATTTAGCCCCCATCGTGGCGGTTAAATCTCGGTCCTTAAGTCATCACCCTATCTGTTGGTGTATCTGACTTAAGAGGCTCTATGTATGTTGTTAATAAAAAAGCCACACACAGCTTTTGCAGCGATACATAAACAACACTTTTTAAATTTTTTGTTAGTACTATTCAACACCGTTGAGTTGTTGCTATTTAGTACTTGCGCTTAAATCTATAACAACAGTTTTAGATAGAGTCGCTTTGCGTGTGTAAAAAAGTGTTTTTAAATGATAAACCAAATTCGAAGCTATGTTTTAAACCTAGCTAACTAGTTTTAGCTCATCACATTGCATGAGCGCAAATAAAATGGAAAGTTGAACATTTATGAATAAGTTAAATTGGCGACGTATAGTACTTAAAGTAGGTAGTGCTTTAATTGCACCGGATCAAGATGGCTGCCGTTCACGTTACATATTAACCATTGCACAGTTTATTGTTCGCTGTCGTGCTCGTGGTATTGAAGTTATTTTAGTTTCGTCAGGCTCAGTTGCTGCGGGGGCACATTTGTTCCCATCAGATACAGCACGTTCAGTCGTGATGAAAAAAGCAATGGCTGCCGCAGGTCAAACAGAAATGATAGCAATGTGGGATAGGTTTTTTGACTTTCCATCAGCTCAATTATTATTAACCCACGGTGACTTACGTGATCATGAACGCTATCAAAGTATTCGCGAAACTGTATTTACTTTGCTTGAGCACGGCGTGTTACCTATTATTAATGAAAATGATGCAGTAACAACCGATGATCTAAAAGTAGGTGATAACGATAACTTATCTGCTATGGTTGCAGCAGCTGCTGATGCAGATGCACTGCTTATATTTTCAGATGTGGATGGGTTATATGATAAAAATCCTAACTTGCATGACGATGCTATTTTACTGCCTGAAATAAAATCAATTGATGACTCTATTTATGCTATGGCAGGATGTGCAACTAGCGCAGTTGGTACAGGTGGTATGAAAACCAAAATTGAAGCGGCTGAAAAAGCAACCTCACATGGGATTTCAACTTATATTATTAACGGCTTTAAAGAAGAGACATTTACGCGTTTACTTGCAGGTGAAAACCCTGGGACTATTTTCTTACCATACGAAAAACCAATGCAAGATTCTGTACATTGGATGACGCACACTGCAAATGAGCAGGGTGAAGTTGTTGTAGATGGCTCGTTTGATAAGTCACTCGAAGGTGAAACTGGCTGTATTCGTGGCGATGAAATAATGGCCGTGCATGGCGAGTTCGCAATTGGTGACACTATTTTAGTACGCAGTGAAGATGGTACGCGTTTAGCCAAAGCAACCGCAAATTATAGTAGCTGTTTGTTGAGCTTTATTGCTGACAACGAACAGAGTGAATTCAGCGAAAAAATGCAGGACTCAATTGGACCTGTTATATCTGAAAAACATATCGCATTATTGGAGAAGTCATGAGTTTAATTACGGATATTTCACGCCAGGCAGCAAAAGCTGCTCATCAGTTAGCGTTACTCGATACCGAGACAAAAAATAAAGTGCTATTGGACATGGCTGCAGCACTGCGTGCAGAAAAAGCATTTATTATTAAAGAGAACGAAAGCGATTTAGCCGCGGCACGCGACAATAACTTAGCAGCCGCAATGGTCGACCGTCTAACGCTTAACGATGAACGTGTAGAAGCAATGGCTGAAGGCATCGAAGTGATTGTAAGCTTAGATGATCCGGTTGGTCAGCTACGCGATATTACCGAACGCCCAAATGGCATTAAAATTCGTAAAATGCGCGTACCACTAGGCGTAGTTTGTATGATTTACGAAGCGCGCCCTAATGTAACTGCAGATGCGGGTGCATTGTGTTTTAAATCGGGTAATAGCGTAATTTTACGCGGCGGTAAAGAAGCACTTAAAAGCTCACAAGCAATTGCTAGCGTAATGCACAGCGTGCTAGCAAAGCATAATTTACCTGAGGCACTTATTTCGGTAATTCCTGACCCCGATCGTGGCTTATTAATGGAATTAATGCAGCAACGTGACAGCATTGATTTAATTATACCGCGTGGTGGTGAAGGGTTAATAAACTTTGTAACCGAAAACAGCACAATTCCAGTGATCCAACACTTTAAAGGTGTATGTCATTTATATGTTGATAAAGACGCTGATCTTGAAGTGGCAATTAACCTACTGCTTAATGGTAAAACGCAACGTACCGGTGTGTGTAATGCTTTAGAAGGCTTAGTTGTACATCAAGATATTGCCGATGAGTTTTTAAACTTGTGTGCGGTAGTGTTACGTCAAGAAGGTGTTAAAATTAATGCCGATAGCCAAGCAGCTACGTATTTTGACAATGCAACAGTACTGGGCGACGATGAGTTTGGTGAAGAGTATTTAGATTTAGAAATAGCCATTCGCGTAGTTCCAAGTTTTGCGGCAGCTGTAGAGCACATAGCGCAATTTGGTTCGCACCATACAGAAGTAATTTGTACTAAAAACGCTGCTACGGCAGAGTTATTCCAACGTAGTATTGATGCTTCGGTAGTAACTGTTAACGCCTCATCGCGTTTTTCAGACGGTTCACAACTGGGCTTAGGTGCCGAGATTGGTATTGCAACGTCTAAGCTACATGCTTACGGACCTATGGGCCTTGAGTCACTAACTACTGAAAAGTATTTAGTTAATGGCGACGGTCAGATCCGCGAATAAACTTAGTTTATTTCAGGACAAAACATATTATGAATTTCAGAAGCCGAGCTGCAGCTCGGCTTTTTTATGCAATAAATTAACTTAGGTTCTACTTTGCTCGCCAGTAAAATTAAAAAGCGTGCAATAGCGTTAGTTTTAACTATATGGCGTATATTTTTGGATTGAAATACAGAGTGAAACTTAAGATAGAATAACAAAAAATAGATGACTTTGAGACAATACTAAAGAGGGAGTAGGAAAGTGGTGGAGCTAAGCAGGATCGAACTGCTGACCTCCTGCGTGCAAGGCAGGCGCTCTCCCAGCTGAGCTATAGCCCCACATTCCTAAATTTTACATATTACGTAAAAGCTTGATTGCTGATTCTCAAGCGGGACGAACTTTAAGATTTTTTATAAAATAGGTCAAGTATTTTTTCACTAATTTTACCGTTTAGATGAAATTTTGGTAGACTCAACAACAATATTCAGTAAAAAGACAATTAAAAATGAAAAAGTATGCCTTAGTACTGATGGTTTTGCTTGTGGGCTGTGCTAACTCAAGTGACGAGCAACCTTATGAAATAAATAATAAACAGTTTCATGAAAAACAAGATGAGCAAGGAAATAAGCTATTTGCCTATGTCGTATCGGTAAAGGCTAAAAGTCGCCAGAACATTAATTTAGATAAAAAGTTTACCCGCAGTGACTTTGAGCGTTTTGCAGCGCAAGAGCATTTTGAAGAGTCGAGTATTTTAAAACTGCAGTTAGAAGATCAAGCTGTTGAATTGTTAAATAAAGAGCTTGAAACACGCAACTATTGCCCCGCTAAGCATGAAATTAATGAGGTACTGTGGCGTGATTTAAGTGTGCAATTAAGAGGACGTTGTTTGTAGTATGTTAGCTGATAAAACAAAGTTAGCAGCGCTATTAGCGCAGTTAAATATTAATTATGAGGTTATAGAGCATCCACCATTACATGGCAGTTTAGATGCCGATGCCTTTATGGTGGAACGCCCGGGTACACGACTTAAAAATTTATTTTTACGTGATAATGAAGGTAAGCGGCACTTTTTAGTTATAACCGCCCATGACAAGCAACTTGATTTAAAAGTATTGTCAAAACAACAAGGGTTATCGCGGCTAGGATTTGCCTCAAGCGAGCGTTTAGCGCGCTACTTAAAAGTAGCGCCTGGGTGTGTATCTATGCTTAGCCTAATGAACGACAAGCAAAACGAGGTAAGCGTTTGGCTAGATCAAGATATTTGGCAAGGCGAGTTATTTCATTGTCATCCGTTTGAAAATACCCAAACCTGGTTGCTTAATAAAGCAGACTTAGAGCTGTTTTTTAACTTTACTGAGCATCAGCCTCGCGTAGTATTTTTACCCTCAAGGTAAGCCCATATAATTAGCATCAAGCCGCATAGACAAACAGCCAATAAAGCAGTCATAAATGCGGTTTGCCCATGATGCTGATATATCACCCCTGGTAATAACGACCCAAGTGCACCGCCGCTGTAATAAAACGATACATACCCGCCATTAGTAACACTTGGTGGTGCTTTACTGATTTTATTCACTAAGGGCGCCGCAGTTGAGTGAATCACAAACATAGCCCCGCAAAATAATGTAAATGCGGCTAAAAATACTATTAGCTGGTGGCTCATTAACATGACAATACTAACACTGTAAAACAAAAATATAGCCGTTAATAAATGCCATGGCGAGGGCGCTTTTTTAAGTAACCAAGGCGTTGTAATAGAAGCTAAAGCACCAATTAAATACCCACTGTAAACCAAGCCAATATCGCGAGTATTAGTGATCAAAAAAGTATTTTGCAAAATAAAAGGTAAATAATTAAGTAAAGCGGCAAAGCAAAAAAACATACAAAACACCGCACCATACACTTTTAGCAGCGGCCCTTCACGCAGTTGTTTAATATAGTCTAGAGGTGAAAGTATTGATTTAACGTTATTACTTTTAAAGCGGGTATGAGGAATACTCCACGTAAGCAAAATGAGCATGGTGGCAATAAAGTAGTAAAAACTTTGCCAATGCCATATATCGCTAAAAATAGCTGCCAGAACACGCCCAAAATAGCCGCCTACTATGGTGCTGCCAATGTAGATTGTCATATTTTTTTGCAGTGTATCGGCACTAAAACTCATGCCAATATAACTGGTCATGGCTGTTAATGCCGCTGGTAATATTAGGCCTTGTAAAAAGCGTACCAATAACAGCAGCTCAAAGGTGGGGGCGTAAACAAATAATAAACAGCATCCTCCCAATAACAACATAGCAATGCGTAATATAAATAAAGGATTACGTTTAGTTAAAAACAACCCATACACTAAAGGCGCAATAGCCAGTGGTAGCATAGCCGCAGTCATTAAGCTGCCAGCAACGGCGGGGGCAACACCAAACTCAACTGCAAATAAGCCAAGCAGTGGTTGTGGAGCGTAAAGTACAAAAAAAATAAATACAGAGCAAAGCAGCAAGTGAGGTAAGCGCATTATATAGCTTGGTGAGTAACTAATAGTTAAGTGGCAGTATATTAAAAATCCCTTGTGTTTGATAATCTAAAAACGATTACTTTAAGCGACTTTTGGTGTGCCCATAAATTGTAATGAGTAATTGTTTACTAAAAAGTTATCATCTTTGCGCTAAATCATGGTGTTTTTATCGTCGTTTGTTAGATTAATGATGATAGCGCTGTTATTTACCAGCGTTGGTGATTAAAATAGTCTTAATATTAGTTTTTAGTGGAATAGAGCCATGGGGTCACTTCAAGAGCAATTGCTCCAAGCAGGATTAACAACATCGCATAAAGCTAAAGTTGCTAAATCAGAAAAGCGTAAGCAGCAAAAAAAGCAAAAAAAGGGTGCAACCAGTAACCCTAGCGATTTACAAAAGCATATTCAACAAACAAAACTTGAGCAGCAACAAAAAGCAGAAGAGCTTAACCAGGCACGCCAAGGTAGTTTAAAGCAGCGCGAGCAAAGTGCCCGTGTTAAACAAATTTTAGAACACCATAACCAAGAAGCAATACGTGGTGAGCGTACTTTTAACTTTACTTACGAAAACAAAGTAAAGAGCATTGAAGTAAACGAAAGAACGCAAAAAGCGTTATCGGGTGGTCGCTTAGCTATTTGTGTGCTCGAAGGCCGATTTTACGTATTAGAAGACGAACCGGCACGTAAAGTAGCTGAAGTAGATGAACATTATATTGTTTTTCATGTTGAGCCAGAAAGCAAAGAAAAAGACGAAGACGATCCATACGCCGATTTTGAAATACCAGATGATTTAACGTGGTAAATTTTAGTTAAGTGTAGACTCATTTAATTTTTGCTAAAGTTAACTTAAATGAGCTGTACATGTATTTGTTCTGATTGATCGTCAAATGCTATTAGTTACGTATGCTTTTTATAGTGTTGTTGACTACAATCACCAGAACAGTTTTTTAACCGTCAAAAAAGAAGAGTAAATACAATGAGCAAAATTAAAACACTTTTATTAGGCGCGGGTATTAGTTTAGCCGCAAGCTTGTCATTTAATGCAGCTGCTGCAGATGGTGCTGCACTTTACACTGCTAAAAACTGCCAAACGTGTCACGGCGCAGAAGGTAAGGCACCTATTATGGGCATGTACCCTAAATTAAATGGTCAAAATAAAGACTATTTAGTTGCACAAATGAAAGACATTAAATCAGGTGCGCGCAGTAATGGTATGTCTATGGCTATGAAAGCTATGGTAGCAACCGTAACAGATGAAGAGTTTGCTGCAATTGCTGATTACCTTGCAAACGTAAAATAATAAACGCAGTTTATTATTTTTATTAAAAAACAGCCACACCTAGTGTGGCTGTTTTATTTCCTGATGAAAAACCCCGTCATTTATGTCGGGGATGTAAGTCTTTAATTTCCTGATTGCTATAACCTAAATACTAATTTAGACTTCTAAACATCTATTGCTCAATTGATCTTATGTGTATTTAAAGGCTTATTATGTTTGATTTACCCCAGCTCGATTTAAAAAATAAAGTATCAGCACAAGAATGGCAGCTACGAGTTGATCTAGCCGCCTGTTATAGGTTGGTGGATCATTTTCGTTGGGGCGATTTAATTTACACGCATTTATCAGCGCGGATACCGGGCAGTGATCATTACTTAGTGAATGCCTTTGGTTTAACCTTTGATGAAATCAGCGCTTCTAACTTAGTTAAAGTAGATTTAAGCGGCAATATTATTGACGACACGCCTTTTAATATTAATCCAGCTGGCTTTACTATTCATAGCGCAATTCACGAAGTACGCGACGATGCGCATTGTGTGATTCATTTACACACGAAAGAAACCATAGCTGTTGCTACACAAAAAAATGGCTTATTGCCACTAAGTCAGTATTCCATGTTCTCTTTGCCGTCGCTTTCGTATCATGGTTACGAAGGGTTAGCGGTTAACGATGATGAACGAAAACGCTTACAAGATGATTTAGGCAATACTAACCATATGTTGTTAGTTAACCACGGTGGCTTAACAGTGGGGCCAACGGTGGGCGATGCTTTTATGCGCTTTTATGATTTACAGCGCGCCTGTGAAATACAGCTCGCTATTCAAGCCAGTTCGCAGCAGGCTATTAGCGTCCCGCAGCCTATAGTCGACAATATTTATAATCAAGCAAATGTAGTGCACAGTGGTAGTACTGGCGGGCAGTTAGCGTGGCCAGCTATGCTGCGCAAAGCGTACCGACTTGATCCTAGTTTTGCAAAATAACCATTTAAAGGTTAATAAGGAATATTCATGAAAGTAAATCGCGTTGAAGTGTTTGATATTCATTGCCCAGATCGTCCTGCTTGGACTCCAGTATTTGTACGTATTCATACTGATGAAGGCATTAGTGGTGTGGGTGAAGCGGGCCTTGCATATGATTTAGGCCACAGTGCTGCTGCCGCTATGATCAAAGAAATGGCCGATGCATTTTTAATTGGCCACGATCCGTTTCAAACCGAAAAGCTGTGGTCGCGTATGCTACGTGAAAGCTTTTGGGGTTTAGGTGGCGGGCCTGTTGTATATGCTGCAATGAGTGCGATTGATACTGCCCTGTGGGATATTAAAGGTAAAGCACTGGGTGTACCTGTGTATCAACTACTTGGTGGTAAGGTTAACGACAAATTACGCACTTATGCATCGCAACTACAGTTTGATTGGGATAGCGAGTTTAAAGCATTAGTGCAGCCGCAAGAATACGCCGAAGCGGCTTTAAAAGCGGTTGCCGAAGGTTACGATGCAGTAAAAGTAGACCCAATTCAGTACGATAAAGACGGTAATACTTACTACGACCGCACTAATATTATTTCCCGGGCTGAAATGAAGTTGTATCGTGCGCGTATGCAAGCTATACGTGAAGCGGTAGGCGATGAAGTTGATATTATTTTTGAATGCCATAGCTTACCAGGGGTGACTTCGGCTATTCAATTGGGTGAAATAGCGAAAGAATTCGATTGCATGTTTTTTGAAGAACCCGTTAACTATTTAAACCATTCATTGCATGCCAAAGTGGCTGATAAAGTGGCCGTGCCAATTGCTGGTGGTGAGCGCTTGTATAACCGCTGGGGTGTACGCCCATACTTAGAAGATCAAAGTATTAATGTATTACAACCCGATATTGGCTTATGTGGTGGTTTTACCGAAACGAAAAAAGTGTGTGACTACGCCGATATTTTTGATGTGCGCATTCAAGCACATGTATGTGGCGGGCCTGTAGCGACTGCAGCTTCACTGCATTTAGAAACAGCCATTCCTAACTTTTTAATTCATGAGCATCACACTTATGCGATTAAAAAATGGAACCGTGAGTTGTGTCTGCAAGATCCTCAACCTAAAAATGGCTTTTTTCAAGTATCGGAAGAGCCAGGTATTGGTATTGAATTAAACGATGAGATTGTAATGCGCTCGCAGCGTGTAGAAATTAAATAGTTTTAGCATACCGATTAAAAAGCCGCGTAGTGATAGCTCACTACGCGGCTTTTGGCTATTTGGCACTATTGTTATAGCTGATTAACTTTACACTGCACGCCTTTTAACTGCTGCGTTGCTTTGCTATCAAGATGGCGAACAAAGCATTGCTTGCCTTTAATCATTAACTCAAACTGGTCGGGCATATTAAGCTGCTTACCCATAATAGGATTACCCATAGAGTCTTTATGGTTGAGTTTATCGAGTGTCACAGTACTGTTAGTAGTAAATACATCATCGGCTAATTGCACTTGTGAGCTATGCAGCAAGCTGGCAATAGCATTAGCTACTGCTACGCTATTAGGTGTTACTAATAGCGCATGTTGCAGCTTAGGAGTTGGCTCAGCACTTTGTGCTAAGCAGCCGCTGAGCGCGGTTGTTATAAATGCGATTACTGTAAGTCGGTGTACTTTCATGGTTTATCTCATGTTATCGCGAAGAATAGTATTTTGCTCAAGCAAGGTTTGAATTCGCGTATCTTTCACTTCAGGCGAATCAGTTGTAATAGCTGGCGCAAAACCTTGTTTACTGTTTATGGAGCTTGGCGCAGGGCAACTACCGGTATTTCGATAGTTAAGCGCTGTTTTAAGCAGTGCTTCATTGGCATTACCTAATGGCTGAGTAAAGTCATCGGCAAGCGCACAACCATTTAATAATACGGGTTGAAAAGCGTTATCAATAGTGTTTTTTGGCGCAAATCCATCAGCATATTCACCAAAGCCTTTATTATTTATACCGCTAAACTGAATGGTAAAATAGGTAGTTGCGCAGTTATCGGTAGGATAAAAGCCATAAGGCTTGCCACAGGTGCCAGAGCCTATCTGGATTACTTCAATGTCGGCGCCGCGCAGACCATTAATAATGGCTTCGCTTGCTGAACAGGTGCTGCTAGTCGTGAGAACAAATACGCGGTTTAGGTTTAATGTTGGCAGTGCGCTGCCGGGCACAGTTGCAGAGTTATCGGCAAACCCCACAAACTGATTAGTAAACGGCATTGGGCTAAGTGTTTGCCCAGTTACCGGGTTGGTACTTGGGTTTTTATCATTAAAAACAGTACGCTCGAACACTTTACCTTGAGTGTTCGCGCGACCCGCCACCATATAAGCTACTTGGCTGGCCATTTGTAAAAAGCCGCCGCCGTTATAGCGTACGTCAATCACTAAGTCTTTAATGTTACTTGCCGCAAATTGGTTAAATGCAGTGTAGAGCTGATCTTCGGCAATCGCATTATGGCTATTAAACTGAAAATAACCCACATCGCCACCGGCTAAGTCGGTACGCACATTGACTACCGGTTGCGAAGTAATATTTTGTGAGGTGAGTGTTACGGTACGGTTTTGGTTAGTATTTATATCTTTAAATACAAACTCGGTCGTTTTACCTGTTTGCTCAGGAAATAAACTTGCATTAATAAGAGCAACTTCACTGCTAGAAGTCGTATTTACAAAATCAATGCCATCTACTGCAACAAGTTCAAAGCCACGAGCAAGGTTTTGATTGCTCGCTGGAGTATTTGGCTCGGTATAGCTAATAACGGCTTGGCGTGGCGCGCTGCGAGCAAGTATTTTTATATTAAAGCCATAGCCATAGGTTACCCCCGATTGACTTTGGCGCTGCCACTCATCGGTAGGTAAGTTAAAGTGGAAGTTATCTTTTTTAGCGCCCGAATCGGTCAGTTCATTGGTTTTTAAGGTGTTAAAATAAGTGACTACACCGCTTGTAAGCGCTGGATCGGTATCTATTATCTCATCGTACCAAAGGTAGGTTTCGTTACTCCACGAACGCAGCCAGTTTTTTTCATTACTCGCTTGGCATTGTCCCTTAAATTGGCTGGCACTGGCAAATACCCCTGCGCTCCAGCTATTGGCATTGCCATTAGGAGTAAGACCCTCGCTATCGCTGCCGCCGCCACACCCAGATAAAACGCTAAGCAGTGCTAAGGAGGCGAGTGTTGTTGTTTTTTTGTCACGAATTTTAGAGTGCATATAAGAAGCTCTATTTTTAAACGATTAATTTAAATATAGCGGCTTTTATTTAGAGTTGATAGAAGTGTTTAGCGTTTTTGTAGCTTAATTGCTGCCAAAGCGCTTGGTTACTACATAAGTTAAAGTGTGCTTGCCATAAGTCGTTATATTGGGTATTAATTTGGCAAACGGGGAAGTTACTCGCAAACATTATTCTTTGCTCGCCAAAGTGTTGCAAAATAATGTTAAAGCACTGTGCTTGCTGTTCGCTATTGAGCTTAAGTAACTCAAATCCCGAAAACTTAATTACAATGTTATGGTACTTGGCGAGTAATTTAATGCCTTGCTGCCACGCTGGCAAATTGTAGGGTAAACCTGCGTGATTAAGTACAATTAGTAACTGTGGAAACTGTTTAGCGTATTGAGCAATTTGTTTAACTATAATATGGTTTTCAAGCTTAAATTGGGCTTCAAAATGTAATTTTAACTGCTGTAACGTTTCAAAGTTATTGTAGCAATTACTGCTGAGCAAACGTTTGGCGTCATCACCTTGGGTAATGTCTCTAATACCCGCTAAGCTTGGGTGAGTAAGGTTGCTGAGCGCATGGCTAAATAGCTGATTGCTTTGATCAATCTGGGCAAAACTAACGGCTTTGTAAGTAATGCCAGCCAAGTGCTTGGTGAGCCAGTTAAGCTCGTTTATAGGTGCGCTGTTATCAAATCCCGCTTCAATATGCACTAAGCCTGCAAGTTTAAAGTCGCAATCTTGCATTAATTGCGCAGCACTGATCGGCTGCTTTATTTTGTCTAAGTTAGGCCATGGCGGCGGGTTAGCGCCTTGTAACCAAGTATATTGCCCCTCAAGTAGATTAAAAAAATGCACATGGGGGTCAATAATTGCATTACTCATTGCGCTGTATAACCACCGTCAATACTTTGTAAACTACCGGTGATAAAGCTTGCATCATCGCTGACTAAAAAATTCACTAAAGCGGCTACTTCATCAGCTTGGCCTAAACGATTAAGTGGCTGCAATGCCGCCTCTTCGGCTACTGTTTGTGCTTTGTTGGCACCACTGTTTTTACAGTAAGCGTCTATGGCGTTATGAAATAGCGGTGTTTCTATAGTGCCAGGGCACACGGCATTAGCTCTAATGTTAAAGCTCGCGTAATCAAGCGCGGTGGTTTTTGCCATAGAAGCAAGGGCGTGTTTAGTCAGGTTATAAGCAAATGAATTTTGTTTACCTATAATTGCCTGATCTGAGGCTATAAGCACAATAGCGCCGTTGTTTTGGGTTTTCATTATTGGTAATACACTTTGCACTGCCGCATACGCGCCTTTTACATTAAGCGCAAATAGTGCATCGAGAGTTTGCTCGTCGGTACTTTCTATGTTGGCACTTAAATGTTTTCCTGCATTAGAGACAAGTACATCAATGCGCTGCGTTTGCTCAACTATGGCATTAATACAACGACGTACAACAGTGACATCACTTACATCACAATGATGAAACTCACCAAAGTTACTTGGCGTTATATCAAGGTTATGTACTTCATAGCCGCTTGCTAGTAAGCGCTGTACTACCGCTAAACCAATACCTTTGGTGCCGCCGGTAACAATAGCCACTTTTGACATACTTGCTCCTTTATTTGCTATTACTTTTTAATAAAAATAATTAGTGAGAGTGACCACATCCGCCTGCTGCATGCACATGGCCGTGCGATACTTCTTCGCTGGTGGCTTCACGTACCGATACCACTTCAACATCAAATGTTAGCGTTTTACCTGCAAAAGGGTGATTTAAATCACAATCAGCATTAAAGCGGCCTACTTTAATAATAGTTACCTGATGGCGACCTTGATCCGAGCTTACCATTGCGGTCATGCCTGGTTTCCATACTTTAACTTTGCTTTGTGTTTGTAAATGCTTTAACGGAATGCGTTGTACTAAGTTATCAACACGTTCGCCGTATGACTCGCTTGGCGCTAATGTAACGCTAAACTTTTCGCCAGCGGCTTTGCCTTCCAGCGCATTTTCTAAACCAGGAAGCATGCCTTCGCTGCCATGAATATAAGTAAGAGGCGCTTCTTTAGTGCTGGTTTCTATTTGCTCACCGGCTTCGCTAAGGGTGTAATGAAATTCAACGGCTGAATTTTTACTAATTTGCATGCTTATCTCTTTAAATTTTGACTGTATTAGTTAGAGCGTAATTTTACGCGAAATATGTTTTTTTAGAAACTTAACGTGGCTGATTTAATGTTTTTTGTAGATCTAACAATAAATCTTTTTTAATTGTTGTTACTTGAGGCTTTTCGGCCTGAGGAATAAATAACACTAATTGAATGCCAGGTTTGAGCATGCTCGACGCCGACAGTTTATTCCATTTAGCTAGGTCACTATGCGGCACATTGTAAAGCTGGCTAATGCTCCACAAGGTATCGCCTGGTTGCACTTCATAGTCTATTTCGAGTGTTGCAATTACCACTTCTTGATGCTCAAGGTAGGGGCTAATTTTATAATCAATAGTCAATGATTCCGGAAGTGTTTTGGGCTGGCCAACAAGTAGTTTTTCACCAATGCCAATTAAGTTGTTTTGTTTATTATTAAGTTGCTTTAAGGCACTTAAAGGCATGCTAAAGCGCCTAGCAATACTGTAAAGCGTATCGTTTTGTTTAACTATGTACTCTCCAGCAAAGTTAGTTTTAAAAAACGAGCTATTTAATAGCGCCTGTTGCTCAATTGGCAGTAATAACGTATGTGGGCCATTGGGTGAACTTTGATTTTTTAAATACCCTTGATTAAGTGCATGTAGCTGCTTAGAGCCGACTCCAGAGAGCTTGGCAATGATTGAAAAATCAAACTGTTGGCCTACATTCATATGGGTGGTCAATGCTTTGTAAGTGAGCTTTGGGCGTTTAAAACCTTGTTGCGGATGTTTAACTAAGTAGCTTAGTGCCAGTAATTTGGGTACATAATCGGCGGTTTCTTGAGGTAATTTTAGCGACCAGTAATCAGTGCTTTTACCGTGCTTTTTATTTTGTTTAATTGCGCGTTTAACTCGCCCTTCACCGCTATTGTAAGCGGCGAGAGCGTGCAGCCAGTTGCCATCAAAGCGTTTATATAAGTAACTTAAATACGCCAGTGCAGCGTCGGTGGCGGCTAGTACATCTTGTCGGCCGTCATACCATTGATCCGACTTAACCCCAAAATGATGTGCAGTTGCTCCTACCAGTTGCCACACGCCAACGGCTTGCTGCGATGAGTGTGCAGTGGGTCTAAATCCGCTCTCTACAAAAGGCAGTAGTGCTAACTCTATTGGTAGTTGCTGTTGTTCTACTTTTTTTACAATATGGTATAAATACGGAGCAGCTCGTTTGCTCATAACTTGCAGGTAATCGGGTTGCTGCAAATACCAGTTAATACGCTTTTTTAGCGCTTTATTTTGCTCAATAGGAAAATGCAGATTATTAGCGATATGCTGCCATAAGTCAGTTGTTTTGGCCGGTGGCTTTATTATTTTATTTTTTGTGTTTTTAGGCGGCGTTATGTGTAAGTTAGTTTTTGTGCTTTGCGGTGTTTTTAATTCACTAGGGGCGCTGTAACTTGGCTTAAAGTGAGTAAATATTTGCGGTGCTTCTATAGGCTCTGGCTTGGTGGTTTCACAGCCAAATAAAAAAACACCTAAACAAGCTAAAACCAAACTGCGCATAACATTCACTTTTATTAAAATCCTTTTACTATTTTAACACAGTCCGTTGTGTTGAGTTATTTTGCGTTTATCGCGCGTATTAATCCTGCTTGTAAAAATAAATTACTCGACTTGGCATTAAGCGACTCTTGCATGTAGGGTTTAATCGTGGCATCAGGAAATGACAGCATTAACTGCTCTATTGTTTGCCCACTATTATTAGCTACGTGCTCTGTAATGGCGGTTAAAAATGCGTGCGACTGCTGCAGTTGCGACTTATTAGTTAGTTCACCATGACCAGGAATTATAGTTTTTAGCACAGAGTCATTAATATATTGTTGTAGCAGTGCGCGCCAGCTGCTTAGCTCGCCGTGGCCAGGGTACGGAAGCCAGTCAACAATATCTCCACCAATCAAAGTGCTGCCACTGTTAGCCGTAATGGTTAAATCGCCATTGGTATGCGCTTGGTAGGCATTTAAAGTAATCTCAAAATTGCCTAAGTCTAGTGTTTTATTGGTGCTTATGCTTATTTCAGGTGCATTGAGTTGATATTTTTGCCAGCGGAATAGGCGCTGTTTTGCGCGTTCTAACTTTGTACGCCACTGCGCTTGCTCATTTTCGGGGAGTGTTGCTAAGCGTTGATAGCTAAGCTCAATGCTTTTTTCGAATCCCTCTAGTTTATCGTTAAATGCTTGCTGGTAAAGGGCAAAGTCAGTTTTTACTTGCTGATGGGTAATTAATTGCGCATTGGGGTAAAAATGCTGCATTACAGCCATCCCCAGTAAATGGTCGTCATGAAAATGAGTGGCAACTAAGTAACACAAAGGTGTTGTTAAGTGCTTTTTTAAATCGCTAGCAAGCTGTTCTACCGCAGCAAAGTTGCCGCTGGTATCGACTAACAGTGCGCATTTACTACCTTCAATTAATACTTGGTTTGAGTCGTAAAAACGTAGTTTATGCTGTTGTTTTAAAAATTGAATATTGGGGCTTATTTTCTCCCACGTAACATCGGCGTTAGCATTGGCTGCAAAATAAAAAGAGTTAAGCAGTAGTAGGTACTTACTTAATTTAAATAAACGCAGGGCTGACTTCATATAACGCTCTCTATTATGGTTTAAAAGCTGCGTAATAAATAAAAGCGCTCTAGGCGCTTTTATTTATTATGTTTAGAGTCATTTGATAAGTGCTGACTCAACTTATCAATGAGTTGATCTTGGTGTTGCAGATCAACGGCTTTTATAGTCTTTGCTTCTAGCAATTCGTGGCTTAAATTTAAGGCTGCCATAAGTAGGGCATTTTGCTCATTTTTAACAGTAGAGCGTTGTTTCATTTGCTCAACCAAATCATTGAGATTTTTAGCTGCCGCTTTAAGTGCCTCTTCTTGCCCAGGTGGGCAAGCAAATTGCTGCTCTTTACCAAGCAATTCAACAGTGACTCGCTGGTTTTGCAGCTCAGACATTAGCTAGCCTGTTGTGCGCTTTGTAACTTATCAAGCAGGCCAGATAAAGTAGTGCTGGCATCTTTTTGCTTTTCTTCGTTTTCAAGGGCTTCTAATTGTAAAAGCTCGTTGTCGTCAGCGAGTTTACTATTTTGTTCTTTTAAATTAGAAACATCAGCTTGTAATTGATTATTACGCTGAATTAATTGGTCGATCAGTTGTTCGAGTTGTTGAAGAGTGTTGTTATTCATAAAGGCGCTCATATAACTGTAATTAAGGTAATGCAAATGTAAAGCAAAGTTTGTTTATTTACCAGCATTTACGCTGGTTTTAGCTGATTTTTATTCTCTGTTAAGGGATAATTCAGTGTATTGGCTTTTTCATTCAGAAATGGTTCATTTTAATGGCCGCTTATCAGGGGATAGGTTGTCAAAGTACAGTGCTTATGGTTCACTGTTTTTATTAAATAGCGTATGGCGAAAATAAATAATGCTTAGTTACAGACACTCATTTCATGCCGGAAACCCTGCCGATGTACTTAAACATTTAGTGTTAGCACAAGTGTTAGGTTACCAAACTTTAAAAGATAAGCCACTGGATTATATAGACACTCATTCGGGTGCGGGCTTTTTTGAATTAGCAGCGGCCGATGCTCAAAAAACACAAGAGTATCAAGACGGCATTGAAAAACTGTGGCAACACACTAGTAAACACTCAGCTTTAAATGACTACATTGCACTGATCAAATCGTTTAACCAAACAGCCGATTTAGAGTTTTATCCGGGTTCGCCAAAAATTGCGGAACACTTTTTACGCCGCCAAGATAAAGGCTGGTTTTTTGAGCTGCACCCACGTGATTTATTATTACTAGAAGAGAACATGCAAGGGAAGCGCTCTATTCGAGTGCGTGGCGATAATGGTTTTGCTGGCTTGGTTGGCTTATTACCTCCTGCATCGCGTAGAGCTTGCGTGTTAATAGACCCACCTTATGAAGTCAAAGACGATTACGACACCGTTATTACTACGTTGATGCAAGCGTATCAGCGCTTTGCTACAGGTACATACATGATTTGGTATCCTGTTGTTGACCGCAGCCGCATTGACAACATGGAGCAAGACCTAATTGACTCTGGCATGCGTAATATTCAATTATTTGAGCTAGCTACCAAAGCCGATACCGACGTGCATGGCATGACTGCTTCGGGGATGATAGTAATTAATCCACCGTGGAAATTAAAACAGGTTATGGATGAGGTGTTGCCAGAGCTGGTGAGTTTATTGAGTGAATCAAGTGGTTTTTATCGCAGCGAGCAGTTAGTCGCAGAGTAACCCACATAGCAAAATGCCCAGTTAAACTGGGCATTTTAATTATTACTGCAGTTATTTTAGTTAAAGTAAACTGCTTTAAAGGTAGCTAGTTGCTCACCTTTTTCATCTTTTAAGCTCAACGACTCGCCATTAACCTGCCACTGCGTAGCTTTATTTAGCACGCTAGACATTGCCGCTTCTTGCTCCATGTTTTCATGACACATTTTTTGCGTTGCCGCTATGTGATCAAACGTCACCGTTTGCTCATTAACTTTGTAACCACCGTTAAAGTTATTGCAGCCTAAAAACCCATGTACTTTGCCATCATTACTAAATTGAATGAAAGGTTCTTTTGTTGTAACAGTGACATTATCGCCAGCTAAAGTGATTGCTTTCCAATATGTATTTGCTAAATCAACATCTGGTTTTTGATCTACTTTTGTAACCACAATTTTGTACGGGCTGGTTTGTGCATCTGCTGCGAAAGGATTGTTATTGCTTGTTGTGGTGTAGAGTAGCTCACCATTATTTTCAATACGCGCACTCACACTGTAGTTAAGTGCTTTATTAATTTTGTTAGTGTCGTAGGCAAGCTCTACTGAATAAGGAGGACCACCATTTAAATCAATCACCTGCTGGCTAATAACGGTTGCTTTAACATCCATTTTAGATACATCGGCAAGTGTTACTGTTAGCTGTGAATTAGGCGCCAACATGCTGCGATCAAGGTAACTAACTTCAGTTGTTAGCGTTGCTGTTGACTCTGTCTGTGTTGTCTGTGCAGTGTTTTTAGTGTCATCACATCCAGATAATACCAATGCGCCACTGGCTAAGAAGCTGATCCCTGCTACCGATTTTAAAATTGAACTTGGCTTACGTTTAAACATCGTTGTTCCTTTAATACTAAATTAGATGATTTTCAATGATGATAGTGCTTAGTTACTTAATCAAGGCTTAATTGAGGAGTAAAAGTTTGGCTTAGTGATTGTTACAACGCATAAAAAAGGGCGCTTATGCGCCCTAAATAAATGTTTCTACTTTTTAACAAACTTGGTCAGAATTACAATACGTTGACCATCAACACGCCCTTCAATATGTTCAGGATTACTGGTTAAGCCAATATTACGTACTGCAGTACCGCGTTTAGCGGTTAGGCTGCTGCCTTTTACATCTAAATCTTTAATTAGTGTTACGGTATCACCGGCTTTAAGTACTACGCCATTGCTATCAAGATGCTTTAAGTCGTCATCTTCAGCAAGTACTTGTTGAGCCCATGCTAATGTATCTTCTTCTAAGTAAATCATGTCTAGGGCGTCTTGTGCCCAGCCATTGTCGGCAGCTAAGCGGCTCAACATACGATAAGCAACTACTTGAACTGCAGGAGTTAGGCTCCACATGCTGTCGTTTAAACAATGCCAATGGGTAGGGGTTAGCTCAGCGGTGTCTTCAATTTGATCTTTACATACTTGGCAAGTGTAAATGCATTTATCTGAGTGGGCTTCTTTAACGGGCGGAACTTCGTACACAGATAAAGTATCTGTTGCTGCACATAATTCACACTGGTTATTACTACGTTCTACTAAGGCTTGTTCAATGCTCATACAGGAGGCTCTTATACTGTTTTTACAAAAATATTATGTGGTTATTATACCTCCATCTAGGCTCTTTGTGTACATTTGCACTAAGGATTAGCGCATATCCATATAAAAAGTATGGTTATACCTTGTTTGTAACTGCAAATTACAATAATTAAATACAGTAAGTTAGGTTTAGTGTTGATCAAGACGCAGCGTTTAAGTTTGCGTATGATAAGCGCATGATGGTTTATTTTTTTGATATGTTATGCGCTTATTTCTCCCTATAGTTAGTATTTTAATTGCTTTAGCTTTATTGGTTCCCGGTGTTACCCAGCCTGTATTATCCCTAGAAGGAAAAATAGATAAGTCTAAATTGGCGCAAACAGGCATTGAGATGATTGCCGATGAAGGCGACCGTAATACTCGAAACATGCTGATGATGGCATCAAGCATGTTTGGGTTAGATAAGCTTGAAGGTGAGATTAGCGCTTATCAAAAAACACGTAGTATTTGGGGAACGGTTAACGAGCTGGCTCATAATAAAAATTATTTAGTGGCGGTGTTGGTGGCTTTTTTCTCAATTGTAATACCGACTATTAAGTTACTAATGCAATTAGTATTTTGCTTATTGCCAGTGAGTAAGTTTAAGCAAAAACTGGGAGTAACTATTTGCGCTTTAAGTAAGTGGAGCATGGTAGATGTGTTTGTTATTGCACTTATTGTTACTTATCTTGCAGGCAATGCCGAGGGTGAAACTGGTGGGCTAATTAAAATGCACGCCGAACTGGGGAATGGCTTTTGGTATTTTACCGGTTATTGCTTATTTGCCATTGCCGCGAGTAGCTTTATTAAAACCGATGCAAAAAATATTTAAAGGTTTGTATTAACTATTCAATTATCATAAACTTCTATAGAACCTAGAACCTAGAACCTAGAACCTAGAACCTAGAACCTAGAACCTAGAACCTAGAACCTAGAACCTAGAACCTAGAACCTAAATAAGGTAAATTTTTGCAACGCATTCACTCTAGTATACTGATCATCGCTATGTTACTCACGCTTGTGGGTCAGGCTGTTGCGTCTGTTGCGTCTGTTGCTATGCTATGTGAAATGCCGCAAATGAGCCAAGCGCAGCATGCTGCAACTAATGTTGCAATTGAAAAAACACATCAGCAAATGTCAGTCAGTATGATGAATATGGACTGTTGCGATGACGCAGCAACCGAGCAAGAATGTAATTGCCCAATTAATGCTTGTTCAGCGTACTCAATGTTGAGTGTTGATGGCTTATTTAGCACCCCACTGATTATTTCTGAAAAAATACAGCTCTATCCCTCACAAAACCAACACCATTTAGTCAGCTCGCTATACCGCCCCCCTATGTCTGCTTAATTGCAGGATGGGTGTACCTAAAATTAGGTCAAGTCGTTTAATTCACCTTTTCTGCCTCTAAATTAATCTTTTAATTTTAGTGGAGTAAGTGATGAATCACTTTGCAGTATTTAAAGTCAGTTTTTTAGCGCTAATGCTAGGAACTGCAATCTCAGCACACAGCAATGAACTTAGCCTAGATGAGGCGCTTTCGTATGCGCTAAGCCATGAGCCTTGGCTAAAGGCAAGCCAGTACCAACAAGCCGCAGAGCAAGCACAAAGTATAGCCGCCGGTAGTTTGCCTGATCCGGTATTAACTTTGGGTTTAATGGGCGTGCCAACCGATGGTTTTGCTTTAGATCAAGAAGGTATGACGCAGCTAAGTATTGGTGTAAGCCAAATGTTTAGCCGTGGCGATAGCCTAGCATTAAAACAGCAAGCCTTAGCACAATCTGCGCAGCAACATCCTTGGTTGCGAGCCGATCGCCTTGCACAAGTAAAAACAATTGTTATTGAATCATGGCTTAATGCGTACAGAGCTCAGCGCAGCATTGCGCTTATCAAACAAGATAAAGCCTTATTTTCGCAACTTATTGATATAACCGAATCAAGTTATGCCAGCTCGCTAGGTAAAACTCGTCAGCAAGATATCATTCGCGCTCAGTTAGAGCTCACTCGCCTAGAAGATAAATTAGTAATGCTAGCGCAGCAACTTGAAAGCGCTAAAAAACGGCTGTCGCAATGGTTGCCAATGAGCATGCTAACTCAACCTGTAAGCACTAAAAATACAGCTATTGAGCCGTTAATTAGTTTTACCACGCTGGAATTTGAGGCGTTAATGTCGTTACTCATGGCGCACCCCGCAATAGTTGCTATTGATAAAACAGTAACAGCTAAGGAAACCGAAGTAGCGCTCGCAAAGCAAAGTTATAAGCCGCAGTTTGGAGTAAATATGGGTTATAGCCATCGAGGTGATACGCCTATGGGAGACTCACGAGCCGATTTACTCTCTGTTGGGGTAAGTATTGACTTGCCGTTATTTACTAGTAACCGCCAAGATCAGCAAGTTAACGCTGCAATAGCGACAGCCGAAGCAGTTAAAACTCAAAAATTAATAGCGCTACAAAAGTTAAAAGGCATGTATTTCAAAGAGTTTAGCCAATTAATGCAGCTACAAAAACGCGATACGCTTTATCAAACTAAGTTATTGCCGCAAATGGCAGAGCAAGCCCAGGCCACACTCAATGCATACACGCGGGACGACGGTGATTTTTCAGAAGTTATGCGTGCTCGTATTAGTGAGCTTAATGCCAAAATTGACGGCTTAAATATTCAAATAGACCAACAAATTATTATTGCTCGTCTAAATTATTATGCCAGCAGCCAAGACGCTGCTGTGATGCTTGAGCAATTAGGAGAGCAAAATCGTGAATACTAATTTAAAACTATTAATAGCTGCTGTAGTGGGTGGTGGAGTAACGGCATTAGTGTTATCGCTTATGCCTGCGAGCAATACTGATATTAAAGCAAGCACAGAAAAACAACCACTGTACTGGGTAGCACCGATGGATAGTAATTATCGACGTGATGAACCCGGGCTTTCGCCAATGGGCATGGACTTAGTGCCCGTTTACGATGAAGCATCAGGCAGTAGTAGCAATTTAGATGGCCCAGGCGCGGTGACTATTTCGCCAGCAGTGGTTAATAATCTCGGGGTAAGAATCGCTAAAGTGCAGCACAAGGCGTTACAAAGTGAAGTTAAAACAGTTGGCTATGTGCAATATAATCAAGATCAACTTATTCATATTCATCCTCGTGTAGAGGGCTGGTTAGAAACGCTTTATATCAAAGCTGCAGGCGACAGTGTTGAGTACGGTGAGCCACTTTATACCTTGTATTCACCACAATTAGTAAATGCCCAAGAAGAGTTTGTATTAGCGCTAAATCGTAACAACCAGGTGCTAATTCGCGCAGCTAAAGCACGCTTAAAGTCACTTAATATATCGGATGATTTTGTAAAGCGGCTGCAAAAAAGTAAACAAGTAATGCAAAACATTACCTTTTACGCCATTCAAAGTGGTGTTGTTGAGGAGCTAAATGTGCGCGAAGGTTTTTATGTTAACCCCGGCACCACCATGATGAGTATTGGTAAGCTTGATGAGGTATGGGTTGAGGCCGAAGTGTTTGAGCGCCAAGCTGAGCTAATTAAGATTGGCCAACCAGTAAGTATGACGCTTGATTATTTAAGTGGCCAAAGCTGGCAAGGTAAAGTGGATTATATTTACCCAACACTTGATGCTAAAAACCGTACCTTGCGAGTGCGCCTGCGCTTTAATAACGAAGGTCATAAACTTAAGCCTAATATGTTTGCCCAAGTAAATATTCATACTCAAGCCAATAAAGCGCAATTAGTAGTCCCTAAAGAAGCGGTGATCCGCACCGGAAACCAGAACCGCGTAGTGGTTGCCTTAGGCGAGGGGCGCTTTAAATCTGTGGCCGTAGAAATGGGCAGAAGTGACAGTAAAAACACCGCAATATTATCAGGAATAATGGCAGATGATGACGTGGTGGTTTCGGCGCAATTTTTATTAGATTCAGAATCAAGTAAAAGCTCTGACTTTAAACGCATGCAAGCCCCCCAAGCTGTTAGCTCTGTATGGAGCGAGGGTATTGTTAATAGCATTATGGCGGAACATCGTATGGTTAATATTAGCCATGAGCCGATTGCTGAACTTGATTGGCCTAGTATGACAATGGACTTTACGGTTGCTGATGATGTTGACTTTACTGCTTTTGAAAATGGCCAAACATTACATTTTGAGCTGACTAAGCAAGCTGATGGCAGCTATGTATTAACGGCTATTCATATAATGAAAAGCACAGCAACAAATAGCGAAACAAATAGCGAAAAAAATACAGCAACCGTTTTGGGCACAATTAACAGTATTGATAAAGCACAGCGCACAGCAAATATTAGCCGTGGTGCAATAGAAAAATGGGGACGCGAACCAGCAAGGCTCGATTTTATTTTTGCAGATGATATAGATTTAACCGCACTTGCAGCGCAGCAACAAATAAACTTTACCTTTAGTTTGCAGCAAGGGGAGTTTGTGATTAGCCACATAAATGGCGAGCACTCTACAAGCGCAGCAGGTAATCACACTATGCAATTGCATAACGCGCATTAGGAGGCAATATGATAGCTGCAATTATACGTTGGTCCGTTCTTAATCGCTTTTTTGTGTTGTTACTGACCGTTATTTTAATTGGCGGGGGGTTATTTGCTGTTAAAAATACTCCTGTTGATGCCTTGCCTGACTTATCAGATGTGCAAGTAATTATTAAAACATCGTACCCAGGGCAAGCGCCGCAAGTGGTGCAAGATCAGGTTACTTTTCCACTCACCACCGCAATGTTATCGGTGCCAGGAGCGCAAACAGTAAGGGGCTTTTCATTTTTTGGAGACTCTTACGTATATGTAATATTTGATGAAAAAACCGATTTGTACTGGGCACGTAGCCGAGTGCAAGAGTATTTAAGCCAAGTAGCGAGTCGTTTACCAGCTACAGCCAGCGCAGAGCTTGGCCCCGATGCCACCGGTGTTGGTTGGGTATACTTATATGCACTGGTAGATAAAACCAATCAGCACGATATTAGCCAGTTACGTAGCTTACAAGATTGGTTTTTAAAATTTGAATTGCAAACAGTACCAGGCGTATCTGAGGTTGCTTCAGTAGGAGGCATGGTAAAACAGTATCAAGTTACGGTTGAACCCGATAAGTTACGAGCTTATGGCATTCCACTGAGCTTAATTCAAACAGCCATTGCCCAAGGCAATCAAGAAATGGGCGCATCGGTAGTCGAAATGGCCGAGGCTGAATACATGGTTACTAGCACCGGCTATATTAAAAGTGTTGCCGATTTAGAAGCTATTCCTTTAGGTGTTAATACTAATGGCACACCACTGCAATTGCGTGATGTGGCCGATATTCGTTTAGGGCCGCAAATGCGCCGTGGTATTGCCGAGCTAAATGGCGAAGGCGAAGTGGCTGGTGGCGTAGTGGTAATGCGCTACGGTGAAAACGCGCAAAAAACCATTGAGCTGGTAAAAGCAAAGCTCGAGTCATTAAAAAAAGGATTACCAGCGGGAGTTGAAATTGTACCTGTGTACGATCGCTCCAACTTGATTAAAGATGCAGTTGATAACTTAAGCAGTAAACTACTAGAAGAGCTGGTTGTGGTTGCTTTGGTTTGCATTGTATTTTTGTTTCATGTGCGCTCATCTTTAGTAGCGATTATTACTCTACCACTGGGTATTTTAACGGCATTTTTAATTATGTATTGGCAAGGTATTAACGCCAATATTATGTCGCTTGGCGGTATTGCCATTGCAATTGGCGCTATGACCGATGGCGCTATAGTGATGATTGAAAATATGCACAAACATATGGAAAAAACCCCACTAACCGATGAAAACCGCTGGCAAGTGGTGATCGATTCGGCCAGTGAAGTCGGCCCCGCATTATTTTTTAGCTTAATGATAATTACGGTAAGTTTTATGCCGGTATTTATTTTAGAGGCGCAAGAAGGGCGCATGTTTGCCCCGCTGGCGTACACTAAAACCTATGCTATGGCCGCCTCTGCTGGGCTTGCAATTACTTTAGTACCGGTGCTTATGGGTTACTTTATTCGCGGCAAAGTAATTTCAGAGCAAAAAAATCCGGTTAACCGTATGCTGGTAAGTGCTTATAAACCATTACTCAACGCAGTACTTAAGTTTCCTAAAGCAACCTTGGCCTTAGCTGCGTTGGTTGCAGTGATTGGCTTTTACCCGGTAAATAAAATGGGGAGCGAGTTTATTCCCCCCCTTGATGAGGGCGATTTAATGTATATGCCAACTACTTATCCAGGTATTTCGATTGGTAAAGCGCGGGAGTTGTTACAGCAAACTGATAAATTAATTGCCACTGTGCCAGAGGTACTAACGGTATTTGGTAAAGTAGGACGAGCAGAAACCGCCACAGATCCAGCGCCGCTTACCATGATAGAAACCTTTATTCAGCTCAAGCCTAAAGATCAATGGCGCGAAGGAATGACCCTAGATAAACTCAAAAAAGAGCTAGATAGTTTAGTGAAGTTTCCTGGGGTAACTAACGCATGGGTTATGCCAATTAAAACCCGTATTGATATGTTAGCAACGGGTATTAAAACCCCGGTGGGGATTAAAGTTGCTGGCCCTAAATTGAGTGAAATTCAAAAAATAGGTCAACAAATTGAAAGCATTTTAAAAGATGTACCGGGTACGGCATCCGTTTATTCTGAGCGTGTTGCTGGTGGGCGTTATATTAAGGTAGATATAAACCGTGAAAAAGCGGCGCGTTATAGTTTAAATATTGCCGATATACAGCAAGTTGTAGCTACTGCTATTGGTGGCACAAATGTCACCCAAACCGTAGAAGGGCAAGAGCGCTATCCGGTAAATTTACGATACCCGCAAGGTTACCGCGATTCACCTGAAGAACTAATGTTACTTCCTATTGTAACTCCAGCCGGGCAGCGTATAGCTTTAGCCGATGTTGCCAAGGTATTTATTGAAGATGGCCCAGCCGGAATAAAAAGTGAAAATGCCCGCTTAAATGGTTGGAGCTTTATTGATATAGAAAATATTGATATTGGCACATATGTAGAAAACGCCCAGCAAATTTTGCATGACCAGTTGATACTACCAGCAGGGTATTCAATTACCTGGGCTGGGCAATATGAATATATGCAGCGTGCTAAAGATAAACTTGCTTACGTATTGCCACTAACGTTAGCCATTATTGTAGTGCTGCTGTATCTCAACTTTAGAAGCTTTGCGGAGGTATTGATTATTATCGTTACTTTACCGTTGGCGATGATTGGCGGAATATGGCTTATGTACCTAGAAGGCTTTAACTTTTCGGTGGCTGTTGGGGTGGGCTTTATTGCACTTGCGGGGGTGGCCGTAGAAATTGGGGTGATCATGCTGGTGTATTTAAATCAGGCCTACCAAGAAAAAATCACCCAAGCACAACAAACTGGTGTGCCGCTTAATTATGAGCAGCTTAAGCAGGCAATAATAGAAGGTGCAGGACTAAGGGTACGTCCGGTGATGATGACAGTAGCTACTATAGTTATCGGTTTATTACCGGTACTTTATGGCACCGGTACGGGCAGTGAAATAATGAGCCGCATAGCAGCGCCTATGGTAGGTGGTATGTTTAGTGCTGTTGTTTTAACCTTATTAGTAATACCAGCAACGTATTTATTGTGGCGCAAACGCAACCTATAATATTTACATTGGTTATGTAACTTATACTAAAAAGATTGTATTGGGTTACATAACCTGCAACTTTGCTATTGATATTATTCACTTTTTTATATGGCACGATTTGCGCATTACTGTATTTACTCAGCTTAAGTAAGGAATGCAGATGCAAGTTAAAACAATTCAACAAATGTATGACTGGACTATATTGTTTCATACACAAATGGCAGCTAACTTTTTTAGTGTGCGGGAACTACTAGGTGAGCATAATACTCAATTAGTTGATTACTGTACTAAATACGAAAAAAAACTTGCTGAAGATTTAATTGGCTTTAAAGCAATCACCACCATAAATACGTTAGATACCTACTGCTATGAGTATTTTGCAGAAAATCCAGAGCTGCTGAATTTTACTGATTTAGATCGAAGTACCCAATTAGATGAGCAAGCTATTCAGGGCTATTTGTCTGATCAGCATCAAAAAGTAATAAATGCTTATGAGTACTTAGAGGGAAAAACACAAACTGCAGACGGCAAAGAAAAACTCGGACAAATACTTCAGCTTGAGCACCAAGGATTAAAACAAATGGTACAAAGCATAAACCGACATCTAGATATGTAAATTTATATACAGTTAAATTAATAAAAATAACGGCGTTACACTATGGTGTGTAGCGCCGTTATTTTGTTAAACCTTTTCTACATCAACAATTAAGTCGCTTGTTATCGACTCTAATGCATTAATTACTTCTTCTTTATTCAACCCATTAGGTAGTGTTACCGTAGCAACAGCACTAAAAATAGGCACGCCCCAATTAGGTGCGCTTTGTTGCCTCGAGTTTAAGTGAGTAATATTGGCTCCTTTATGACGAATTACACTTGCAAGCTCTTGCACAATACCCGGGCGATCGTTACCGGTAATAACAAAGTTAAGTTGCTCACGTGTGGCGGGTTCTATTTCTGTATCACCTGTTTCAATACGTACATCAAGTTTAGGCAGAGCATTGAGTGCATTTTGCAGTGCCTGAAAATGCTCTTCGCTAACTTCAATCTGAATAATACCTGCAAAGTGACCGAGTAAATGGCTTAAGTTGCTGCTTAGCCAGTTGCCATGATTTTCTAAAATAACGGATGAAATGCTCTCTACTAAACCAGGACGATCTTGTCCTAAAATGGTTATAACCAACTGCTTCATAAATAGTTCTCTTCTTTAAAGCCCAAATAAGGTAATGCATAGGCATTAAGTGTTGTTTAACTCTATCCAGAGTTCAGGTTAAATATTATGATTTAGTTGCTAAAATTAGACCTTTAATCCTATAGTGCAGCCCTTGCAACAAATCATAATTATTAACTAAATGCTCCCTGAGTATTGACCTCGATAAATACTTTGTCCAATAAATATAATATTTAGTTCATCAATACCGCATAAACACGGCTGCTATTTGATCTTAAAGATATTTAAATCATACGGTAAATAATTATTACCGCTGTAACATTACTGTCACTTTGATGAAATATAATCACTGCAACGTTAAGATTAAAGGATGTTTTGATGACTTCCAATCCGAATAAACCGACTTTTAATACGGATCGAAGCCGTCTATTTAAAGACCGACTTGCCCAGTTTGGCATAACCGTAGGTGGAGTAATGGTATTAATAGCCTTGCTATTAATTTTTTTCTACCTTCTTTATATAGTACAGCCAATTTTTGAATCAGCTAAAGTTGAAAAGCGCGACAGTTTTAATCTAACAAACGCAGAGCAAATAGTGGGAGTAGGCGTTGAGGAACAAACTGAAGTTGCTTATTTATTAAGCCAACAAGGGAGTGTTGACTTTTATAGTGTTGAAAAAGCTCACTTTGGTAAAAAGCTAAAAACGCTAGAGGTAACCCTACCTAGCGATGTGAGTAGCTTTGCAACCAGTGCACCGTTTCAGGGGCAATATGCTTATGGTTTAGAAAATGGCAGTGTAAAAATTGTTATTCCTAAATTTATGGTGACGTTTCCAAATAACGAACGTAAATTAACTCCGCGTTTAGATTATCCGCTAGGCGAACTTGCTTTAGAAGTAGACGAGCAAGGTGCTGCTATAAAGCGTTTTGCATTTAGCCACTTTGAAGACAAAACAGCCGTTGTTGCGCTAACGGCCGACAAGCGCGTTTTATTTAGTAGCTTTGTTGCTGAAGAAAACATGTTTAGTGGTGAAGTAGAATGGCTTGTGGAACGCACCGAGCTAGATGTTGCTGGGCGAGTAGATGAGTTACTTATGTCGCCAGATACTACCCGAGTATTTGTGCGCTCAGCTAATCAAATTTATGTTTACGATACGCGCGACCCAAGCGAAGTAGAGCAAATACAATTACTGTCTGCCAATGAAGAAAATGCCAATATTGTTGCGGCGCAATTACTTGCGGGTGCTAACTCTCTTATGTTGGCAAACGATAATGGAAAGGTATCGCAGTGGTTTGAAATAAATACCGACAGTGGCCGTGAATATCAAAAAATTCGCTCATTTGAAACAACAAAGCAAAGTAAGTTAAACGTATTTACTGAGTTTTACCGCCGTACCTTTTTTACT
Organism: Pseudoalteromonas translucida KMM 520; assembly: GCF_001465295.1. Classification (NCBI taxonomy): domain Bacteria; kingdom Pseudomonadati; phylum Pseudomonadota; class Gammaproteobacteria; order Alteromonadales; family Pseudoalteromonadaceae; genus Pseudoalteromonas; species Pseudoalteromonas translucida. The sequence goes on from NZ_CP011034.1 coordinate 319,575, forward strand.
ACCAGTAGTAATGGTGAGTTAGGTGTTTATTACACCACAAGCCAAGCAAAATTGTGGCAAGGTAAAGTAAGCGAAGGAGCGATTAAAAACTTTGCTATAGCACCGCGTGCAAATGCAGCGCTAATTGTTGCTGACAACAAACTAACCGTATTAGAAATTCATAACGAACACCCTGAAGTTACTTGGTCTGCACTTTGGCAAGAAGTGTGGTACGAAGGTTACCCAGAGCCTGGTTATATTTGGCAATCAACCTCAGCCAGTGACGACTTTGAGTCTAAGTTTTCGTTAGTGCCTATTTCGTTTGGTACCTTAAAAGCGGCATTTTACGCCATGCTATTTGCCGTACCTATCGCTATTTCTGCCGCTATTTATACCGCTTACTTTATGTCGAGTGAACTGCGTAAAGTGGTTAAGCCAACGGTAGAAATAATGGAAGCACTTCCTACCGTTATTTTGGGGTTTTTAGCGGGCCTATGGTTAGCGCCTTTAATAGAGCAGCACCTGCCAGCCATAGTCGGCTTACTGGTGTTATTGCCTTTAGGTATTTTGGCCACCGCGCTTGGTTGGACTAAATTACCAGCCAGTATTCGCCATAAAATTCCTGAAGGATCGCATGCCATTATACTTATACCGGTAGTGTTATTTATTGGTTGGTTTTCGTTTGCGATGAGCGAAACTGTTGAACTGTGGATGTTTGATGGTAACGTGCGCCAATATTTAACTAACGAGCTTGGCATGACCTTCGATCAGCGTAATGCCTTGGTAGTAGGCATTGCGATGGGCTTTGCTGTAATCCCTACTATATTTTCGATTGCAGAAGACGCGGTATTTAGTGTGCCTAAACATTTGTCTAATGGCTCACTGGCATTGGGTGCAACACAGTGGCAAACACTGATACGCGTGGTATTACTTACCGCCAGCCCTGGAATATTTTCTGCGGTAATGATGGGCCTTGGCCGCGCAGTAGGCGAAACCATGATAGTGCTTATGGCAACCGGTAATACCCCGATTATGGATTGGAGTGTGTTTCAGGGAATGCGTACGCTTGCGGCAAATATTGCGGTTGAAATGCCAGAGTCGGAAGTGGGTAGTTCGCATTACAGAATATTGTTTTTAGCAGCATTTGTATTATTTATATTTACCTTTGTTTTTAACACCATTGCTGAGTTTGTTCGTCAGCAACTGCGTGAAAAATACAGCTCAATGTAAGTGGAGAACACGACATGGTAAAGCAGTGGTTTAGGTCTGGTTCTCCTTGGATTTGGATGACCGGTGGTGCGGTGAGCATCAGCTTAATTTCAGTAATTGGTTTATTAGCTATGATAGCGTGGAAAGGGTTAAGCTTTTTCTGGCCTTCTGAGGTAGTGCAATTTGAGCTGGAAGGCTCAATTGCAAAACAAACTATTATTGGTGAGATTTACGATCGAGAATTAGTACCCAAAGCGCGTTTAGCGGCAACCGGTGTTGATGTTTCGGCATATGATAGGGAAGAATTTGAGCGGTTATTAATTAAAACCGGTAACCGTGAATATGTAGATTTAGATTTTCGTTGGATATTAAACACCGACATAAAAAATCAATCAACGCCTACCACTCTTGCCGTGTTTGAGCGTAGCAAAAATGGTAATTTTTATGGCTATGTAGAAGGCGTAATTGAAGACGGACAACCCGTTACCGGCGATAAGGTAGCCTCTTTACATAAGCTGGTTGAACGGGCAGTTGATTTAAACGACGAAGCACTTGATTTACAAAACGGTGATATTGGTCATATTAACTATGAACTGGAACGTTTAAGGCTAAAAGAAAAATCTTACTTACTTGATAATGAACTTACAGACGAACGTGTTGCTGAGCTTGCAAAGGCGCGTGCAGAACTACGTGCCGAGTATGCTGTGCTCGAAAAACAGTTATTTGCACTGCGTAAACAAGCACAGCGCGACCAAGTTATGGTTAAAGATATGCGCGGCGAAATAGTCACTATTCCATTGTATCAAGTATTAGATGTGTGGTTTCCAAACGACATGAGCTTTTTAACCAAGCTGGGCCATTACTTCATCCAGTTAGGTAAGTTTGTATCAGACGATCCTCGAGAAGCTAATACCGAAGGTGGCGTATTTCCGGCCATATTTGGTACCGTGTTTATGGTTATGCTAATGGCTGTTATTGTTACGCCATTTGGGGTGGTTGCTGCAATTTACTTGCATGAATACGCGGCTAAAAATGCGGTAACTAAGATGATCCGTATTGCGGTAATTAACCTAGCCGGTGTACCTTCTATTGTATATGGCGTATTTGGCTTAGGCTTTTTTGTTTATATGCTAGGTGGTAGCCTTGACCAATTATTTTACCCTGAGTCATCACCTACTCCGGTATTTGGTACACCAGGTGTTATGTGGTCGGCGTTAACACTGGCAATACTTACCTTGCCTGTGGTTATTGTTTCCACTGAAGAGGGGTTATCGCGAATTCCAAGTACGGTACGCCACGGATCATTAGCGCTCGGTGCCACACAAGCAGAAACCTTATGGCGTATTGTTATACCGATGGCAAGCCCAGCAATTATGACTGGTTTAATACTGGCTGTTGCGCGTGCTGCAGGTGAAGTAGCGCCATTAATGCTGGTGGGTGTAGTAAAAATGGCACCTACGCTACCGCTTGATGGTAACTTTCCATACTTTCACTTAGACAGAAAGTTTATGCACTTAGGTTTTCATATTTACGATGTTGGCTTTCAAAGCCCGAATGTTGAAGCGGCGCGTCCGCTGGTATATGCAACGGCATTTTTATTAGTGTCGGTAATTATTACCCTCAACATAACCGCTATTGGTATACGTAATCATTTACGTGAAAAATTCAGATCGCTTGAGCTTTAATAAGATTTAATAGGTAACAAACATGATTTCAGTCGCTCCAAAAGTAAATCAAGCCAATACCAGCTTGAAGTTAGACTTAGACAATTTAACCACAGAGCAAACAGCGTTGGAGATTAAAGATCTCGATCTTTACTACGGCGATAAGCAAGCGCTGAGTAAAGTAAATATGAATATTCCAAAGGGCCAGGTAACAGCCTTTATTGGCCCGTCGGGGTGTGGTAAATCAACCTTATTACGGTGTATTAACCGCATGAACGACTTAGTTGATATTTGCCGCATAGAAGGTGAAATACTGCTACATGGACAAAATATATACGATAAAAGCGTTGATGTAGCGGCGCTGCGTCGTAACGTAGGCATGGTATTTCAGCGACCTAACCCTTTTCCTAAATCAATTTATGAAAATGTGGTTTATGGTTTGCGCTTACAAGGTATTAAAGACAAACGTAAGTTAGATGAAGTAGTTGAACAATCATTGCGTGGTGCAGCGTTGTGGGATGAAGTAAAAGACAGGCTACACGACAGCGCTTTTGGGCTGTCGGGTGGACAGCAGCAACGTTTAGTTATTGCGCGCTCAATTGCTATTTCGCCAGAGGTATTACTGCTTGATGAACCTACCTCGGCACTAGACCCTATTTCTACTTTAGTAATAGAGGAGCTAATTAACGATTTAAAGAGTAAGTTTACTGTGGTAATTGTTACCCATAATATGCAACAGGCCGCCCGGGTTTCTGACCAAACGGCGTTTATGTATATGGGGGAGCTAATTGAGTACTCAGACACCAACACTTTATTTACAACGCCTAATAAGAAAAAAACAGAAGACTATATAACCGGTCGTTACGGCTAATTCAGCCGATATTATGTGTACAATATTGATAGGATAATAACGATGGAACATAACATTAATAAGCATATTTCTGGCCGTTTTAATCAAGAATTAGAAAACGTACGCAACCTTGTGCTTAGTATGGGCGGGCTGGTTGAGCAACAGCTTAACAGTGCGTTAGATGCAGTGAGCCAAAATGATGCTATGCTTGCGCAAAAAGTACGAGAGAATGATTATAAAGTTAATGCAATGGAAGTAAGTATTGACGAAGAATGTACGCGAATTATTGCCAGGCGTCAGCCTGCTGCAAGCGATTTGCGTTTAGTAGTGGCTATTGCAAAAACCATTGCTGATTTAGAGCGTATAGGCGATGAAGCAAAGCGAATTGCTAAAGTTGCACTAGACTCATTTACTAAAGACCAACAGGCTTTATTAGTAAATATTGAAAATATGGGACGCCAAGTATCAAAAATGTTGCACGATGTACTTGATGCATTTGCGCGTATGGACGTACAACGTGCATTTGAAGTACACAAAGAGGATGCTAAAGTTGATAGAGAGTACGAAGCCATTATTCGTCAAATTATGACCTATATGATGGAAGACCCGCGCTCAATCCCTAAAATTATGGATTTAGTGTGGTCAGTTCGTTCATTAGAGCGCATTGGTGATCGGTGTCAAAATATAGCTGAATATATTATTTACTTTGTTAATGGAAAAGATATTCGTCATACATCTCAAGAAGATATAGAAAAGTCTTTATAATTTTTTTAATTAGTCCTTTTTATTACAACGACGAATTATAATTTTTTTTTAGTTTGCTGGCGGTTGAGCAATAAAAAGCGTTCACAATCGAGCTTAATACTGTAAAATTCATGCCGCACAGCATACTAAATTGATTTAAGGGTCAGTTATGCAAACTAACGCGTTTCTAGGAGTATTTGCAAAATCTCCTATCAAACCAATGGAAGAACATATTCGAAAGGTTCATCAAGCTAGTAAAGCTTTGATTCCTTTTTTTAATCACGTATTTAAAGAAGAATGGGAACAAGCTGAAGAGCTACGTTTAACCATTCGTAATTTAGAACGTGAAGCCGATGAAATGAAAAGAAATATACGTTTACAACTACCGCGTGGATTATTTATGCCGGTAGAGCGTACAGATCTGCTCGAATTAGTAACCCAGCAAGATAAAATTGCCAATAAAGCAAAAGACATTGCTGGGCGTGTAATTGGTCGTGAGATGATCATACCAAAAGTAATTCAAATCGACTTTTTAGCTTATTTAACACGTTGTGTTGATGCTACTAAACAAGCATCTAATGCAATAAATGAGTTAGAAGAGTTATTAGAAACAGGTTTTAAAGGTCGCGAAGTGGCCTTGGTTGAAAAAATGCTCGTTGAATTGGATGCCATAGAACAAGACACGGATGAAATGCAAATTAAAATACGCCGCCAACTACGCGCAGTAGAAGGTGAGTTAAACCCAGTTGATGTGATGTTTTTATATAAGATCATTGAATGGGTTGGCGAGCTTGCAGATATTGCAGAGCGCGTAGGATCACGTCTTGAGCTGATGTTAGCTCGTTAATTTAAAATCAGTTCAAAAACGATAGATTAAGGTTACACAATGGATATCATTGCATCTTACGGCACGGTATTAATTTTAATTGCCGCAGCAGTTGGCTTTTTTATGGCTTATGGTATTGGCGCAAATGATGTTGCCAATGCAATGGGCACATCAGTAGGCTCTAAAGCGCTAACGATTAAACAAGCGATTTTTATCGCGATGATCTTTGAGTTTGCAGGTGCTTACTTGGCCGGCGGCGAAGTTACATCGACAATTCGTAATGGCATTATTGATTCAACGCCATTTATGGATATTCCTGAATTAATGATATTAGGTATGATTTCTGCGCTTTTTGCTGCAGGTGCCTGGCTATTAATGGCATCATTCTTAGGATGGCCAGTATCAACTACTCACTCTATTATTGGCGCTATTATAGGTTTTGCTTTAGTTGCAGTAGGCAGTGAAGCGATTCATTGGAACAAGGTTGCAGGAATTGTTGGTAGTTGGATAGTAACGCCTGCTATATCGGGTTTTATTGCCTACTTAATATTCATGAGCGCACAAAAGCTTATTTTTGATACGGCTACTCCGCTTAAAAATGCTAAACGTTTTGTGCCAATTTATATGGGCTTAGCTGGCTTTATTATGTCACTTGTGACAATTAAAAAAGGCTTAAAGCATATTGGTATTAACTTAGGCACCATGGAAGGTATTGGGCTATCTATTGCGATTGCAGTAGTAGTAGGCTTTATTGGTAAAATTGCAATTTCACGTTTAAAAATCGACCCTCAGGCCGATAAAAAAATGCAATTTAATAACGTTGAAAAAGTCTTTGCAGTACTTATGGTCTTAACGGCTTGTTGTATGGCATTTGCTCATGGTTCTAACGACGTTGCTAATGCTATTGGTCCTCTTGCGGCTGTGGTAAGTATTGTTGAAAACAACGGTGAAATTGCAAAACAAGCGGCTATTGCTTGGTGGATATTACCACTAGGTGGTTTTGGTATTGTGGCCGGTTTAGCTATTTTAGGTAAAAAAGTAATTAAAACGATTGGCGAAGGGATCACACATTTAACTCCTAGCCGTGGTTTTGCTGCTGAATTAGCTGCTGCTTCTACAGTTGTAATTGCATCTGGCACAGGCTTACCAATTTCAACTACGCAAACCTTAGTGGGTGCGGTGTTGGGTGTAGGTATGGCACGCGGTATTGCCGCACTGAACATGGGTGTTATTAGAAACATTGTAGTTTCTTGGGTAATTACATTGCCAGTGGGCGCAGGCCTTGCTATTGTTATTTTCTACGTACTAAGAACCGCATTTGGGGTTTAATAAAAAAGTACTTAAAGACTTTTAGCTTGAAAAGATCTCAATGCCCTAGGTGTTGGGGTCTTTTTATTTGTGGAAAGACAAAATGACTAATCTTCCGAGTATAAAACAGCTGCAGTATTTACTTGCAGTACATCAATACCAACATTTTGGCCGCGCTGCTAGTGCGTGCTTTATTGGCCAATCAACATTAAGTACAGCCATTCAAAACTTAGAAGAAACATTAGGCTGCCAACTTATTGAACGTGAAAACCGCAGTTTAATGTTTACCACCATTGGTGAGGAAGTAGTTGAACGTTCGCGCAAAATCATTCACGACACAATTAGTTTAAAAGAGCTCACTAAAAGCTTTTTAACGCCGCTGAGTGGTAAGTTAACCGTAGGGGTTATTCCTACTATTGCCAGCTTTATTGCCGCGCCTTTGTATCACTTTTGCAAGCAAGAATTTTGCGATTTAGAACTGGTATTAGTAGAAGATACTAGCGATAAGTTACTCGATAAATTAGAGCATGGTCAGATAGATTTAGCCTTATTAGCACTACCTTATCAAACCGATAAGTTTCATACTCAGGTGTTAGCTAGAGATCACTTTAGTTTGGTACATCACAAAGACTACACGCCAGCAAAGAACGTGCAAGACTTTAACTTATTACCCGACGCCAGCGTGTTCTTATTAGAACGTGAGCACTGTATGACCGGACACGCGCTTAGTGCATGTCATTTAAACCGTGTCAGCTGCATAAACCCGTTTGAAGCAGCCAGCTTGCATACTTTATTGAGCATGGTGGAGTATCAGTTGGGGGTGACTTTTTTACCGCAAATGGCGATTAATGCCGGCATTTTAGATAATAAAAATATGCTAGCAACCCCATCGGCGAATGAGGCGTACCGTGAAATTGGTATTTTGTGGCGTAAAACAACCGGGCGAATTCGCGACTTTAAATTATTCAGTCAGCAATTAGAGGTGTTTTTAAAACATCAATGTAGTTTAGACTTTGCTAAAGATAGAGCAACAAGCAGCTAGGATAGCTGCTTGTTTCCATGGTTATGGCTTTCATATGGTTCTAGTTTAGGTAAAAAAAGTAAATAAACCCAAACAACCAGGTTAAAGTAAGGCACTAGCCCTAATACAGTAAATACCCGAACCGGATAACCTTTAATGTGTGCATATCGGTAACACTGAAACGCAATTGCAAAATGCATAAGTAGTAATAAAACAACTAGCTGTGTCATATTTATCTCCTTAAACTCTAATAACATCCAACATCCAACATCCAACATCCAACATCCAAAAAAATTGTCGTCTTATTTGGGTTGATTTGCAATGTCATGTTTTTTTGCGCTTATCGTATTAATTGCGCGACATTTACTGATTTGTAAGTAAAGTATAGCCGAGAAAGATAATTATGATAGTAGTAAAGAGCTTAATTTTGTTTACAGCTGTTTATTTTTTGCTAGGTAGTTGTTGGTAAAACGTTTTATTTTTTAAAATCTTTTCAAGTTCACTTTTAACACCTTTAATAGGCATAGGGCGAGCTATAAAATAGCCTTGGCCGTAGTCAACGCCAATTTCTTTTAATGCAAAAAACACTTCTTCGGTTTCTACATATTCAGCCACAGAGCGCTTATCGAGTGAATGACTAATGTCGTTAATGGCCTTTACTAATGCTAAATCAATAGGGTCGTTGAGCATATCGCAAACAAATGAGCCGTCAATTTTTACATGCTGTGCTGGCAGTTGTTTCAAGTAATTAAAGGTACTAAAGCCGGTGCCAAAATCGTCAATCGAAAAGTGGCAGCCTAAAATATTGAGCTTTTCAATCATTTTACGCGTAGCTGCTAAGTTGTTAATGCTGGCAGATTCGGTAATTTCAAAAATTATTTGTGTTGGTAAAACCTGATACTTTGCTAAATTTGACTCTATTAATGGCACTAAACGCTCATCTAAAAATGACTGCGCAGAGAGATTTATAGCTACTTGGTTAAGTTCTGGGTAGAGAGCAACATTAGCAATTGTGTTACGAATAACACATTGATCCATTAAAAAAGTATCGTTTAGCATTTCTAATGAAGGAATAAATTGATTAGGAAAAACTAGCTCATCATTTATTTTTAAGCGCAGCAGCACTTCAAAGTAAGCCACTTCATTGCGCCTAAAATCCCAAATTGGTTGGTAATGCAGTTCAATACTGTCTTGTTGTAGCGCTTGGCGAATACCATGCCCCCACTCTAAACCTGTTTGTAGCGTATTGTTATGGGCATCTTGTTTTGCATAGCAATGTACTAAATTCCGACCTAAATTTTTAGCGATATACAGGGCAATATCTGCTTGTTTTAAACATTCGCTCGGGTCGCAATTTTCTTCGGTAATTTGAGTTAAACCAATTGAGCAACTGATTGAGTATATTTGCTCTTCAGATTTAAATTGATTTTGTTCAATCGCGTTACATATACCTTCGGCAATTAAATGCGCGTCAAGCAAGTTAGTATGTTTGAGGATCACTGCAAACTCGTCGCCGCCAACTCTGAACACTAAATGTTCGGTACTTATGTTTGTTATAAATAATTGCGCTACTTCTTTTAAAACAATATCGCCTTGCTGATGGCCTTTACTGTCGTTAATTATTTTAAAGTGATCTAAATCGATATAAATAAGCGCGTGTTCAATATCTGAATGGGTGTGCTGAGGTTGGCAAATACGATTCAGCTGTTGGTCAAAGTAATAGCGGTTATGCAGGCCTGTAAGCGTATCGTGAAGTGCCAAATGGCGCAGTTGCAGTTCCGCTTGTTTACGTTCATGAATATTGTCGATTGTGGCGGTAATAGTGGCGTTATTATGGCTATTTTGTATGAGCTGTAGCCGACATTCAACCCAAATTTGGCTGCCATTTTTATGCTGTAGCCTTATTTCAACTTGTTGTTTGTACTCACCACCACAAAGAATGTCGTCTATTGTTGCTTGTAGTTTTACTTGGCATTCAGCAATACAAAAATTAGTTAATTGCTGTTGTAGTGTCGACTTAACGCCAAAGCCGCTTAATGCTTCCCACGCAGGGTTGATAAAGCGAATAAGCCCTTGCTGATCCAGTTCTAGAACGACAGTATTTAAATGCAATAAAATACGTTGATGCGCAGAAAATAAATCTCGGTATCGCACTTCGCTTAAGCTCAGTTGTTCTACTTTGTTAGCAAACTCGGCATAGCTCACCATAAAGTCTTCGCGGCGCGCTGCATGGTCGCATACTTTATTTAAAAATGGCGGATCGTATGGGGCGCGTATAAAGTCGGTTACGCCGGAAAGTAAAAGCTGCTCCGCATAATCTGCATCATCACTATCTATAATAGTTACAATTGCTTGCATAGGATTATGTTGTAAAATTTCAGATACTAGCACGCTCGACTCTTCTGCTCTTGCCGCGGTTGCGTCGAGTAAAACAATTGCAAATTGTTGCTGATTATAAGCATTAAGCGCGGCTTGGCTCGAGGTAACATGGGTGATCGAAAAATTGAGCAGTAACGGCTTGCTGATTTCATTGGCTTTAGTGTTAGTTGGCTCTAACAGTAATAGATTTAAACGGCTGCTTTTTTCTAAATGATTAGCGAGCACACTTGCCAGCACTTGCGGTAGCATGTCTTGGCGCTCAAAAGGTAATACTGCATCAATACCGTAGCTGCGGGCAGTAGTTTCAGCTATTCGTTCACAATAAATAGGGGGAATAAGTAAGATTGGGGTATTTTTAGGAGTGTTTAATAAGCCCGAGCGAATCATTCTTGAGAAGCGCCAGCCATCAATTTTACCTACATCAAGGCCGGTAATAATAATATTAACGGCTTGTTTTTTTAATATTTTTAAAGCTTGTTGGCTATCTGATACTTCTATAAATTCAAAAACATTTAATTTCTCTAAAGTGGCTCGAATAGTGCCACGCTCAGCACTGCTGGCGTTTAATATTAGCAATTTAAGCTGATTTACCACGTTTAGAGTACCCCTAAAAATCACGATTATTCAAAAGGGTAAGAGTAATGATATTTACCGCTCAGGACAAGCGTATTTACAGCATGATAATAAATGCTGTAAAACAAGTGTAATTTAATGAGAATTTATCTGATTTCTTGAGCTTCATAAGCGATAGATATACACTTGGCGCGACTTTAAATGATGTGGATTACCAACTATGCGCGTGGCTGATTTTAGCTTTGACCTTCCCGACGAATTAATTGCTCGTTTTCCTAAGCAAGACAGAACAAGTAGCCGCTTATTGAGCCTAGATGGCCCAAGTGGTGTAGTTGAGCACAAAGTATTTAGTGATTTGCTTGAATTAGTTAACGAAAACGACTTGTTGGTGTTTAATAACACGCGAGTAATACCTGCCCGTATGTTTGGTCAAAAAGCGTCAGGCGGAAAAGTTGAAGTATTAGTAGAGCGTGTGCTTGATGAGCATAGAGTGCTGGCACATGTACGTGCGAGTAAATCGCTAAAGCCTGGCAACGAAGTAATTCTTGAAGGTAAGGCAAAAGCAACCATGGTTGCGCGTCACGATACCTTATTTGAGCTGGAGTTTGATCATAGCCAAAACGTACTCGATATATTAAATGATATTGGCCATATGCCATTACCGCCGTATATAGATCGCCCTGATAACGAGGCCGATCGTGAGCGTTATCAAACCGTATACGGCGAAAAGCCTGGAGCGGTTGCGGCTCCTACCGCCGGTTTGCACTTTGACGATAAGTTAATGGCTGCACTAAAAAATAAAGGCGTACAAATGGCCTTTGTTACACTGCATGTTGGAGCGGGGACGTTTCAACCGGTGCGTGTTGCCACGGTAGATGAGCACATTATGCACTCAGAATACATAGAAGTGCCAGATGATGTGGTTGCCGCTGTAGCAAACACTAAAGCCAATGGTGGCCGTGTTATTGCCATAGGTACAACGTCTGTACGCTCGCTAGAGTCGGCAGCAAAAGTACACGGTGGCAAGTTAGATACTTACTTTGGTGATACCGATATATTTATTTATCCGGGTTATCAATTTAATGTAGTTGATGCCATGATCACTAACTTTCACTTACCTGAGTCAACGCTTATCATGCTGGTAAGTGCCTTTGCCGGACAAAACAATATTATGGGCGCATATAACACCGCCATAGAGCAGCAGTATCGTTTTTTTAGTTATGGCGATGCGATGTTTTTAACCCGTAAATAAACACCACAAAATTTACTTGTTTAAGCTGGCTATTTGCTTTTAAATCAGCATTGAATTTACCGCAGTTAATAGTATTAACGCAGTAAAAAGGGTAGAATCGAGCGGTTAAATTATAGCTTGTTGGACTGTTTTTCCGACATTGAGGACAATATGAAATTTGAATTAGACACGACAGACGGTAAAGCGCGCCGCGGCCGCTTGATTTTTGACCGTGGTGTAATAGAAACTCCAGCATTTATGCCTGTAGGTACTTACGGTACTGTTAAAGGCATGACACCGGATGAAGTAAAAGCAACAGGCGCGCAAGTTTGTTTGGGTAATACGTTTCACCTAATGCTGCGCCCAGGTACTGAAATCATTAAGCAACACGGTGGTTTACATAAGTTTATGAATTGGGATTTTCCGATTCTAACTGACTCAGGTGGCTTCCAGGTGTTTAGCCTAGGTGCTATGCGTAAAATTACCGAAGAAGGCGTATTATTTAGCTCCCCAGTAAATGGCGAGAAAATTATGATGACGCCAGAATCATCAATGCAAGTACAGCGTGACTTGGGTTCAGATATCGTGATGATTTTTGACGAATGCACACCGTACCCTGCTACCGAAAAAGAAGCTAAAGATTCAATGGAATTGTCACTTCGCTGGGCTAAACGCTCAAAAGAAGGCCATGGCGACAACCCATCTGCACTATTTGGTATTATTCAAGGTGGTATGTACCCAGAGTTACGTGCACAATCGCAAGCCGGACTTGAAGAAATAGGCTTTGACGGCTATGCGCTAGGTGGTTTATCGGTAGGTGAGCCGAAAAACGAAATGATCAATATTCTTGATCATTGCGCGTATAAAATGCCAGCAGACAAACCACGTTATTTAATGGGTGTAGGTAAGCCAGAAGACTTAGTTGAGTCGGTACGCCGTGGTATTGATATGTTTGACTGTGTTATGCCAACCCGTAACGCCCGTAATGGTCATTTATTTATTACCACAGGTGTGGTTAAAATACGTAACGCGGTACATAAAACAGATACTGGCCCGCTTGACCCTGAGTGTGATTGCCATACCTGTGGAAACTATTCACGTGCCTATTTACATCACCTTGATAAATGTAACGAAATTTTAGGCGCACGACTAAATACTATTCATAACTTACGTTATTATCAACGTGTTATGGAAGGCTTACGTAACGCAATTAGCGCAGGTAAGTTAGATGAGTTCGTTCAGGATTTTTATGCTCGCCGTGGCCAAGACGTGCCAGAGCTTGCAGATATAACAAATTAAATTTTAAAAATTAAAGAGGAAGTATCATGAGTTTATTTATTTCGAATGCCCACGCAAGTACTGGTTCTGCATCTGCCGGTGGCGGAATGGAAATGCTAATAATGTTAGCTATTTTCGGTTTGGTTTTTTACTTTTTGATTTATCGCCCGCAAGCTAAGCGTGTTAAAGAGCATAAAAGCTTAATGAGCGCGATGGCTAAAGGTGATGAAGTACTTACCCAAGGCGGTTTAGTGGGTAAAATCGTAAAAATTGCAGATGATAAAGATTTTGTTGTTATCTCATTAAACGAGCAAGCAGAAGTAACAGTACAAAAATCAGCCGTAACTGCGGTATTGCCAAAAGGCACAATGAAGTCGCTATAAAAATAATAAGGACGACCCCGTGTTAAACAAGTTTCCACTTTGGAAGTATTTACTTGTTTTAGCTGTGGTAGCCGTTGGCCTTTTATATGCCTCTCCAAACTTGTATGGCCGCGATCCGGCTATACAAGTTTCTGGCGCTAAAGGTGCTGATGTTGATCTCAGTGTAATAGACAAAGTAAACGCAACCCTCAAAAAACATAACGTTAGCGTTAAATCAACGAAACTAGAAGATGGGCAAATACTCGTTCGCTTTAGAAACGTTGAAGAGCAGCTAAAAGCGCAAGATTTATTGCGTGACTCTCTTAGCGATGATTACATTTCTGCTATAAACATGGCTCCAGCGCAACCAGCTTGGTTAAAAGCGGTTGGCGGCAACCCAATGAAGCTAGGCTTAGACTTAAGTGGTGGTGTGCATTTCACCATGGAAATTGACATGGCGACAGCCGTTGATAACCAGCTTGAGCAAATGGAAGAAGACTTTCGTAGCGACCTACGTGAAGAAAAGCTTCGTTATCGCAGTGTTCGCCGTGTAGCGGGCTCTGATCGTATGCGTGTAGAAATGCGCAGCGAAGAAGATAAAGACGCTGCAGAGCGCTTCTTAAAAACGCAGTATCCATTGAATGTATACATAGATGATAGCAGTAACGATAACGCATTTTATGCGACTATGAGTGAGCAAAAACTCAAAGAAATTCGTGATTACGCTATCAAGCAAAACGAAACGATTATTCGTAACCGTATTAACCAAATTGGTGTTGCTGAGCCAAACGTACAGCGTCAAGGTGCTGAGCGAATTATTGTGCAACTACCCGGCATTCAAGATACCGCACGTGCTAAAGAGATTTTAGGCGCAACGGCCACACTTGAGTTTCGTGAAGTAGAAGAAAACGCCGATATTAGCGCTGCTGCTCAAGGTCGTATCCCACCGGGTACTGAAATGATCATGAGCCGTGACGGTTACCCAGTGGTACTTAAAAAACGTATTATTCTTGAAGGTAGCCACATTACTGGCGCGCAATCAGGTAGCGATGAATACCAACGCCCGCAAGTAAGTATTACCCTAGATAGCAAAGGTGGGGCAAAAATGAATGCCTTTACCAAGCGAGCTATTGGTAAGCGCATGGCCACGGTATTTATTGAATACAAACCATCAGGTAAAAAAGATGCCAACGGTAAAGCGCTTCCGCCTATTAAGGTTGAAGAAGTTATTAACGTAGCGACTATTCAAGCACGCCTTGATCGCTCGTTCCGTATTACCGGTATTGATAACCCAGCAGAAGCACATAACTTAAGCTTATTATTACGTGCTGGCGCACTGGTAGCGCCAATTCAAATAGTTGAAGAGCGCACAGTAGGGCCAAGCTTAGGGCAAGAAAACATTGAAGCAGGTATGACCGCGGTAGCACTTGGTTTTGCATTCGTACTCGCATTTATGCTTATTTACTACAAAGGCTTTGGCATGGTTGCTAACCTTGCGCTTGCTGCTAACTTAGTGCTTATTATTGGTGTTATGTCGTTAATTCCAGGCGCAACGCTTACTTTGCCAGGTATTGCCGGTATTGTACTAACCGTAGGTATGGCGGTTGATGCCAACGTACTTATTTTTGAACGTATTCGTGAAGAGCTGGCCGATGGCCGTAGCCCTCAACAAGCCGTTCATTTTGGTTATGACAGTGCATTTAGCACTATTTTTGATGCCAATATTACCACCTTAATTGCTGCCGTTATTTTGTTTGCTGTGGGCACTGGCCCAATTGCAGGCTTTGCGGTTACGTTAGCAATTGGTATTTTAACGTCAATGTTTACAGCTATTGTTGGTACGCGTGCGATTATCAACTTATTTATCGGCGGTAAACGTGTTGATAAACTTTCAATTTAAGGAGTAGCCATGCAAATTTTAAAATTGGGTAGCAAAACCCTACGTTTCATGTCTCTTCGAAAAGTGGCAATGGGTTTTTCAACGTTATTAATTTTAGCGTCGTTTATAGCGGTTTTTACTAAAGGCTTAAACTTTGGTTTAGATTTTACCGGTGGTACTGCCGTTGAAGTTGGCTTTTCGCAACCTGCAGATCTTAAAAAGGTGCGTAATGTACTTGCCGAAAATGGCTTTGCAGATGCATCGGTACAATTGTTTGGTTCAAGCCAAGAAATTTTAGTTCGTTTAGCGCCGCGCGGCGATGACGTAAAAGCTGAAGTTATTGGTAACCAAGTTATTGCTGCACTAAAGCTAGCAGACGAAAGCGTAGTAATGCGCCGTATTGAGTTTGTTGGCCCAAGCGTAGGTGAAGACCTAAAAGAGCAGGGTGGCCTGGCCATGTTAACTGCACTTATTTGTATCTTGATTTATGTAGCGTTTCGCTTTGAATGGCGTTTTGCAGTAGGCGCAGTAAGCGGCTTAATTCACGATGTTATTATTACCGTTGGCTTATTTTCGGTATTAGGTTTAGAGTTCGATTTGACCATATTAGCGGCTATATTAGCGGTAATAGGTTACTCACTAAACGATACCATTGTAGTATCTGACCGTATTCGTGAAAACTTCCGCAAAGTGCGTATTGATGACACGATAGAAATTATCGATATTTCTTTAACACAAACGCTTAATCGTACCTTAGTAACATCAATTACCACTATTTTAGTATTAATTGCCTTGTTTATTTGGGGCGGTCAAACTATTCATGGCTTTGCTACTGCATTGTTATTTGGTGTGTTTATTGGTACTTATTCATCTATTTACGTTGCCAGCTCAGTTGCTATTACACTTGGTGTAAGTAAAGAAGATTTAATACCAGAAGTGATTGAAAAAGAAGGTGCTGATCTAGACGCTATGCCGTAATAGATTTGTGAGCCGATATTAACCGCCCATCTGGGTAATGCCAGTCAGTTAACACTGACTGGCTTTTTTTTATACGGATATTTAGATGGTTTCTTTTTCACACATCGTGGAAAGCTGCGCTCATGACGCCTTGTCGGTAACTGAAATAGCGTCAGCGTTTCTAATAAATGCTCATAGTGTTTTGGTAAATTTCCCGGACTTGTCAGTGGGATAGTTAACAGAAATACGTTGATATGCCTTGAACAATGAGAAAAACTCAGTTGATTTGGCCATACTTCCAGTAACTCTGCCGCCTCACGCATGGCTATTCTTATAATATTGTAGGCAATTAGTAACCCCCACAATTCTTGCCTTATCATATCCGGCCTTTTTGAGCGTAGGATATAGTTTGAGTGCAGCATCGTTTGTTTTATTTCTCGATATCCTATTTCTA
This sequence comes from Pseudoalteromonas translucida KMM 520, assembly GCF_001465295.1. Classification (NCBI taxonomy): domain Bacteria; kingdom Pseudomonadati; phylum Pseudomonadota; class Gammaproteobacteria; order Alteromonadales; family Pseudoalteromonadaceae; genus Pseudoalteromonas; species Pseudoalteromonas translucida. The sequence goes on from NZ_CP011034.1 coordinate 336,289, forward strand.
TTTCCCAGCGATGCATGTACAAATCAGCTATTTCTTTTGATGGGTAACGCATTACATCAAGCATTGATGTAAGAATCTGATACTGCTTATTATTATGCGTGTAGGTAAGCAGCCGAGCTTCTATAAACTCTGGCAAGTCAGTAAACTTTTTTCGCGCTTGTGGCGATGTTTTAAGACGCACTAACTGGTCATTTTTACTCATTTTCTTTATAGTATCAACCGTTAAGCCTTTTCTGACCGGTATCATCCAGTGTCTTTCAGTCCCTGCTTGATGCCAACGATGCAAAAGCCCTAATGAATAATAACCGCGATCAAATAAGGTTAATGAGTTATCCGGTGTGCCTTCAATGAGTTCTTCAGCGAGTGTCATCTCCCCTTGATGCTGCCCGTTAAAAGCACAATTAATGAGTTGATGACTCGTTAGCTCCATGTGGCATACCATCCGAATTTGCGGATAGGTATTTTCACCATACTGGGTTGAGCCACATCCAAATACGTCTTTATTCTCTGGCGTATCATGTGTACGAAAGACAACCCCATCAACAGCTAATAGATTTAAGCCACAAAATGTATCAAAGTGGGCATGATTATAATGCCGTGACGCCATCATCTTGAAGACCTGCTCGACAGCACCTTCACCTAAGCGTTGTCTCGCTTGAACCATGGCACTAGGGGCAACTAGTTTCCCTTTACCTGGTAAGGCGATGTCCATTTTAGAGGCTATATCCCAAACAGATTCATGACGAAATAAACTCATACCAATCACAGACCAAACGACAGCGTCGAGTGGTAAACGACGTTTACGAACGGTGGCGACCCCCGATTTTTCAAAAGCTTGGTTAAGTAATTCGGGATCTAATATGCCAGATAAGTTATCAAGCGCTGTAAATTCCTCGGCAGATGAGAAAGTGGTCGAAAGAGCTGTTTGAATATCCATAAAAAATCCGTAATTAGCGAAACTAATTACGGATTATTCACGATCATTTAGATCGGTCAACCGATCAATTAACCTTAACTGATCGGCATTAGCCCATCTGGGCGGTTTTTTATTGCCTGCAGATTGCCATAAAAATGTCATATTCGCTTGCTACTTTACCTTGAGCAAATCGTAATAGAGCTTAGCAATAATGAAGCAGCGTAAATTATTAAATGAAATTTTAGAAAATGGCACAATTACCACCTTGTTTCAGCCGCTTTTTGATATTAGCAGGCAGACCATTCTCGGTTATGAAGCACTCAGCAGAGGGCCTAAAAATAGCTGTTTAGAAATGCCTAATACACTGTTTCAGGCGGCTCATCAATATGGTCTGATTTCAGAGCTTGAGCTACTGTGCCGCTCTAAAGCTATTGAGAACTTTGTGCATTTGAAACTGCAGGGCAAACTATTTTTAAATGTTAGTCCTAAAACGTTACTCGACCCAAGTCATCCTAAAGGCGAAACACTGCATCTCATTAAGCAGTTTGGTTTAGCAGCTAACAGGGTGGTGATAGAGGTAACAGAGCAAGAAAGAGTCGAGGATGAGTTTTTACTACAAAAAACCATGGCACATTACCGCTCTTTAGGCTTCACTATTGCAATTGATGACTTAGGTGCGGGGTATTCTGGGTTAAAACAATGGTCGGAGTTATGCCCAGACTTTGTGAAAATCGATCGTTATTTTATCGATCATTGCGATAAAAGTGTGGTTAAAAAAGAGTTTTTAAAGTTAATAACAGCTCTGGCAAAAGTAACCAATACGACAGTGATTGCAGAGGGAATTGAACGAGCAGAAGAGTTAACTGTGTTAGAAGGAATGGGTATCAACTATGTGCAAGGGTTTTTACTTGAACGACCAAGTAATAAACCAAGTTATGTGCTTTCAGCAAGGCAAGTTCAAGCACTGAGCTTTGCCGCAAATACAAACCAGTTAAATAACTCTATGGCTATTGGTTGGCTTGCAGTAGCGCAGCAAACAATTGATAGCGAAACCAGTTGTAAAGACGCCCATGCGCTATTTGAACGAGATAAATTAATTGCCAGCCTAGTGGTAATTAATTCGCAGTGTCAGCCAATTGGCTTGCTCCACAAAGAGCAACTTAGTGAAGTGTTTGCAGCGGCCTATGGCCATGCTTTGTATGACAAGCGTGCGGCCACTGTAGTAATGGACAGGCAACCGCTAGTGGTAGATGAAAACCAGCTGCTAGATAACGTTAGTCAGCAAATTACCGAATGCGACTTTGATATTCGCCGCCATATAGTGATCACCCGAGGGCAGCAGTATTTAGGCATTGTGCCAGTACGCGACATATTAAAACATATAACAGATGAAAAAATTCGTCATGCGCAGCACGCTAACCCATTAACTATGTTACCCGGTAATCTAGCTCTTAACGATGCCATAGAGCGGCGTTTAGCTGCACAGAAGGCGTTTTCATTAGCGTATTTAGATTTGAACCATTTTAAACAGTTTAATGATTTATTTGGTTATGCTAGCGGTGATAGTGTCATTAAACTATTAGCAAATATTACAATGCAGGCGTGTAGTAATACAAACAGTTTTGTTGGCCATATTGGCGGCGATGACTTTATGGTGCTATTTGATGATAATAATGCTGCCACAGTGTGCGAGCATATTATTCGCCAATTTGAAATAGAGTCACAGGTGTTTTTTAGTTCCGAACATATTAAAAATAAGGGGTACTGGAGTGAAAATAGAGAAGGGCAGCCACAATTTGTGCCATTAGTAACACTGGCAATAGGCTTGGTTACTCCCGATTTACACCATTATAAGAATAGCCATCAGGTTGCAGCATTGGCCAGTAATGCTAAAAAATCAGCAAAGCGCTTTGCTCATAGCCATTTGTTTTTATGTCAGCGTAGTAAGCCAAGTAGTGTGGTTGCTAGGTTAGAACAACAAGCAGTTTAATCGTTATAAATAATTTTTTGCAGACAACAAAAAAGGAGCCTAAGCTCCTTTTTTAAACCATGCAATTTTTATTAACGAAGTAATGACTCAGTTAATACAGGGCGAATTTCGCGAATTATTGCTTGGGTTAGCTTAGGTGCGCCACAAATAATGTTACCACTATTGTTATAGTTTACGCCGCCAGCAAAATCTACAACCATGCCGCCAGCTTCTTTTACTAATAACTCGCCTGCAGCAGTATCCCAAGGTTTTAAACCAATTTCGAAAAAGCCATCAACGCGTCCAGCAGCCACATAAGCCATGTCTAGCGCAGCAGAGCCCGCACGACGGATATCAGCAGTATGTACGAATAAAGCTTTAAACGCTTCTGTGTATGCATCTAGGTGTTGTTTTTGCTTGAAAGGAAAGCCAGTAGCTAAGATTGAACCGCCTAAATCAACTGTTTTAGAAACGCGTAAACGTTTGCTATTAAGTTGTGCGCCTTGACCACGAGAGGCAGTGAAAAGCTCACCACGAATTGGATCATAAATAACGGCCTGGTCTAAACGACCTTTTACTTTAAGTGCGATAGAAACCGCAAAATGAGGAATACCCTTGATGAAGTTCGTTGTGCCATCAAGCGGGTCAACAATCCATTGGTAATCTGCATCCTTACCTTTATGCTCGCCTAATTCTTCACCAACAATGCAGTGATCAGGGTAAGAGCGTAAAATGGTATCGCGAATTATAGCTTCTGCTTCTTTATCAATGTTAGTCACTAAATCGTTAGTGCCTTTTTGTTGAACTTCAACTTTTGATAAATCTTCACTTGCACGAAGTATAATTTTGCCTGCGTTACGCGCAGCGCGAACCGCAATGTTTAACATTGGATGCATGGTATTACCTTTGGGTTGTAAAAGAACGTTTATATATTTTAGCTGGCGTATTTTAGCGACTTTTACCATAAAGTAAACAATAAAGCCTAAATACTTTTGTTTGTTTTTTGTACTTGCTTGATGTGCAGGGCATTTTATACAAATTCAGCATTGATGAATCTGCAAAGCGTTTTTTAATGTGTTCTAGTGCTTTAAAAATGTAGCATGTTTTTTACTCTTTAACCTGGGCCCAAGTTATAAAGCTATGAACATGCTTTTATAGGTAGTTCATCACATTGGAGTACCACTTTTACCACAAAGTTGGGTTTTTAATTGATTTGCAAAGCTAATAAACTTTTCTTTAATGGTGCGCTTAATCTTTATTTCTACTGAGCCCATAATAGCCTTTCCTTCAATATGGATGGTCGGCCCTTGATGCTTGTTAAGTGCCACTGTTTTATTTTCAACACTACTAATAATGCTAAACATTTTTGATACTACATTGACGTGTTCTGGTACGTATATTTCATCACTGCCAAAAATACAGTTAACATGAATCGTCACCTCTTGGTGGGTAAAAATAGCATCAGTAAAATCAAGTACTACCGAGCCCATAAAGTTAGTCAGGTAAATATTTTTAGGCACAACCCATTGGCCACTTCTTTCATTGGAGCCTAAAATACTGCGTAATGTAAAGTCACTCTGGCTAGATTGTTGAGCGCTATAATTGGGTGAAAATTGCGAATGCTTTTGGGCATTATATTGCTGATCAGTATTAAGGGTTAAATCCTCAACTAAGCTAACAAGGGTTTCATTATTACTTGTAGCCATTGCCTCATCTAAACGTCTTTCAAATGCTTCTACAGAAATAACTCCATGGCTGTAATTATAAATTAGTTGATCAATCACTTCTTCGCGCACTTGCTCTTGCGGGCGGTCTGTTATTTTTACGCTCATTAGGGTATTCCTTTTATTTTACTATTGTCACTATATAAGCAAAGCATATACCAAAAATATTATTGTTATTAATCAGTTTGTTATGTTTTTAGCCTATTTGTGATTTTGTTATATTAACGATCCATTAACCAAAATGGTAATTATCTAGTTATTTTCACTACTGAGAACTTTTTACCGATAAGTCGGTAAAAAAGTGGTGTGTACAAAGTGAAGTTATTTTATATTTAACCTTAAGCTTATGATTTTGCTTGTTTATTAAAGTTGGCCTAAAGCTGGCATTAGTTAAAGTGTCTTTAATCAAAAGGAGAAAGATTATGAAAACATTTAACAAATCTATCATTGCGGCGTTAGTTTTAGGTACTACGGCTATGGGTGCTCAAGCGAGCAGCTGGGAAAATGAAAGTAAAGATGCTTGGATTGATGGTAAGGCTGAAACAGTGCTTCTTATGAACACTAACCTCAATAACTTTGACATCAACACTGATGTAAAAAATGGCAAAGTTATACTAACAGGTAAAGTTAATAGCGAACTCGACAAAGAGTTAGCAGAAGAGCTTGTACTGAGTTTAGATGGCGTAACCGATGTTGATAACCAGCTTACTGTTGTGAAAAACATGAACAGTAAAAGCCATGACAACATGAAAGATGATGATGGTAGCGGCTTAACCGACGCTAAAATTACCACAGTCATCACAACGCGTTATTTATTTAACTCAGAAGTCGGTGGTACAAACATTGATGTAGATACTGACAACGGTATAGTTACTCTTACCGGTACAGTGAACTCAGATGCTGAAAAACAGCTTGCAGTAAAAATTGCTAAAAATGCTGAAGATGTTCGCGACGTAGTAGATAAACTAACGATAGTTGCAAAGTAACATAGTATTTATAAAACCCAGCTCTGCTGGGTTTTTTCTTATAATTTTTTGTTTGTAAATAAGGAGAGTATTTATGGATATTATACGTATTATTTTTTCAATCTTACTGCCACCACTGGGAGTATTTTTACAGGTGGGTTTAGGCTTACATTTTTGGATAAATATTTTACTTACGTTGTTTGGTTACTTCCCTGGAGTAATACATGCAATCTACATTATCGCAAAAAAATAATTCATTTCTGTTTGTCGCGTAATATAGGCTGTAAGTTGCTTGTTTAAAGCTCAATTTTTAAATTACGCGATATACAGCCTTCCATTTCATTTTTACTTAGCTGCCAGTATTAACCCTAAATTCTGCAAATTTTAATATTACACCCATAAAAAGATTACTATTTAAGCAGTTAGACCATTGATTGTTAAAATAAAGACTTTTGCTAGTGACAAGCCCCTAAAAACTTTTTATACTGCACCCCGCTTTAGTCGCTATGTGGCTAAACGCTTCTTAAAAAATTAACTGTTTACAGTTATACAAAAAGTTGGCCCCTTAGCTCAGTTGGTTAGAGCACACGACTCATAATCGTTAGGTCCCCAGTTCGAGTCTGGGAGGGGCCACCAATTTTAAATATACCCACTAAAAATCATTCCAATCATTAACTAATGAATAGCTCTATGTTGTGTTAATTACACTTTAAGTATATTTGTGGCTGTCTCATTATAAAATAATAAATAGAATTGTTTTACGACAATAAAAAATCCCTAATTAGGGATTTTTTACAGAGTACTTATTAACGCTTTTAAGCTAATACCTATATTATTAATAACATGATCATTCTGGCTTATTAAATAGCTAATTAATCCCGTTAGAAATAACCTGTAGGTCACTATATAAAATGACCTTGGTTAGTGATTAAGCTATTTTTTGCTGCTAGAACTGTTCACTAATTTAATGAAACGGCTAAAATAAATTAATTTTTGCGGTAGATCTCATGTTCAATATCGTAAATATTAACGCTTAAGCTGTCTGATGCTCTGCAATAGGTTTTTAAACACTCAAGTAGTTGCTCACTTAACATTTGTTTTTGCTCAATAGAACGCCCTGCCAAAATGTGTACCGCGATATGTATAAACCCCGACCTGCCTGCGCCCAGTAGATATTGCTGATAGGAAATAGCGCGTGTTTTTATGGTTTCTAAATCAAATAGATTACTTTGGAAAGCGGCGTTGTGAATTTTTTCTACAAGTACTTGTGGTAATACAGGGAGGTCTTCTGAGTGTTCAATAATAATGTGCGGCATTTAGGCGTTCCTATTATGAGTTACTACATGTGTGAACCTTATTATACCAAATACCAAGTTACTCGCTAACCCCTGGGCGAGTGAATTTTATAGCTAAAAAAAATTAAATCATGACACTGTAGCAATCAGGTAATCGTAATGAACAATTATGTTGCTCAGGGTAAATACTTTGCATCTATTCGCTTAATATCTATTTGCGGAGATTTATAAGAGGTATAAATTAACCAACCAGCGGTAGCAATATAAGTTAAGCCAGATGTTCTGCTAAATGAACGCTCAGGTAGGCGTATTATGTCGTGATGACTCGCTGAGGCAAAGTCATAGTAACTTAAGCGATAGTCGCCCTGCGCTACATTAAAGTAATACACGCGTGACAGTGCTTGTGTTTCGCCTTCTTGGTAGTACCAGGATGTATGGTTAGATAAATTAATAGACGCAACGAGGAGTTGCGCATTTTCGCTACCAGGGGGCTTGATCCAGAGTTGCTTGGCGTCGGGGTTGGCAAATATAAGCGCACCTTGCTTATCTTCATAGGCATATAAGGTGGATTGTTTAATCACTTGTCCTAGGTTGTTTCCTTTTAAATCAAAACGAAATACATGCTCACCATCTGATACTAATACGTTGGTGCTATCATGCGACCAACTGGGTTTACCATGGCTACTAAAATTGGTTGTTAATGCGGTACTGGTTTGCGAGTTAAAATCATAAACGTAAAAGGCATGCTCGCCTCTTTTTGCTACTACAAACGCAATGTAGCGTCCGCTTGGAGACCAAATAGGGCTGTAAATATTCGTTTTTAACTGAGTTAATTGCTTGCGAGCGGTACCATCTTTATTTGCTACCCAAAGCTCTTTAGATCCAGATTCATTCGATATAAATGCTAACTTACCGCTGCGTTCATTATAATCAGGAAAGCGAGTATTAAAGTGCGTAGATAAAATGGGGAAGGGTGAACTTGCCACTGCGTTATTAGTTGCTACTCGCATTAATGCTGAATCAGTATTCCACTGATGAAAGTATAGGCTCCCATCTTGTGCATACTCAGGGTAGCTTAAGCCGTCTACGTGGGCGTTTGTTAGTGTTTTAGTGGTGAAATTATAAAAATAGCCTTGTCGTTTACCTTTTTTAATCCCTGAAAACACCAGTAAATCTTTTTTAGGGTGCCAATCAACACCTTTAATTTCAACAAACCCAGATGTTAACTGTTGGGCACTGCCGGTATTAATATCGACTAAAAATAGCTCTTCAAACCCGGATGGTAGATTACGCGATACAACGAGTTGCTTGCCATCGGGTGAATACACCACAGACTCATCATAAAACTGGCAATTATTAGGGCAAGGCACTTGTGTGATTGCATGCGGGCTTGAGTGTAAATCGACTAAATTAAGCTGAGTTTGATTTACTTGGCTATTTTTATTGCCGCTAATAAATACTAATTGGCTATCTGTAGCGTTGATATCTAAATCGGTACTGAGGCGATTACCACATTCACCAAGGGTTACTTTTTTTGCGTTTGCGAGCGTATATTTTATAATTTTACAACTGCTGCCTGCGCCGCGTTGATAATAAAATAGCTGCTCACGGTCATGACTAAAAACGGCGCGCCCTTCTATAAAAGGGGTGTCTGTTAAGGCAACGGCAGCTTGTTCTGGCATATATAGATCGCGTAAGTATAAGTTAGCTTTGAAACCTGGGCGGCGCCAAGAATAAACTAAAAAATGATTATCGTTCGATATGGCAGGAAATAACTCACGGCCAGGGCTTGTTGTAATAGTTTCTATATGTTCATAAAGGCGGATATCTGCTACGTGTTGCTTGCTCGTTGGTGGCATTTTTAAAGAGTATAAATAGCTGCCACAGATAATAATGATTAATAAAACACTGAGGATAAAAGGGTAAAGGTACTTTGTTTTAGGTGTATTGTTATTTTTTTGAGCAGATTCATCAGCTGTAGTAAAGCGAGGAGGTTGTGCTAGGCGATAACCTGTTTTACGCAATGTTTCTATATAGGTATTACTAGGGTCGAGCTCTTTAAATGCTTTTCGTAAGTGCCAAATAGCATTAGTCAGGGCTTTTTCGCCCACAAATTGATTACCATCCCACACGTTATCAATTAATTCTTCGCGAGTAACGGCGTGTGGATAGCATTCGGTTAGAAAACAAAGTAGTTCAATAAATTTAGGTTGTAAAATACATTCATTGTCAGCATGGTTTAGCTTATTTTCAAATGGAGAAACGTGGCAGTTTCCTACTGAAAATGGCGACTTAGTTTTCATAAATAATGCATTCACACCTTAATATATTTACAGTTTGAAAAAGTAACTACAGATACAGCTAAAAGCAAAGTTGCACGATGAGTTGTGCGTTTGTTAATTAACAGCTGTTTAACAATAAACACTTAAGTGAATGATTGTAAATGAGTAGATGTTAAATAGATATAAAATAGGGATATAAACGAGATACCTTTCATTGTGTTTTCATTCACGATTGCATACAAACTATTACTTATAAAATAATTAGTTAAGACGTTATCGATAACGCCGTAAAAAGCCTACCCAAAATAGATAATGCCTTAACTTGCATAACAACAAATAGTAAGGGAATTGTGTGAGTAATATAGCAACTAAAAAGTGCACATTAGCATTAGCGATTACCGCTTGTTTATCAGGCCAAGCATTTGCAAATGACGCAGAAATTGAGCGTCAATCTATCGCTAAAAAAACGGATGTAGTAATTCAAGAAGAGCCAGAAAAAATTACCGTAACCGGCTCTCGTTTAAAGCGCGATAGTTTTTCAGTGACAACTCCCTTGGTAACCATGGACCGCTCTGCAATACAAGATACTGGATTAGGCAATTTATCTGATGTGTTGGTCGATAATATGCCTGCGCTTAGCCAAAGTATTGGTAATACGACTAGTCAGTCAAGTATATCTGGCACGGGCCTTTCAACGGTGCAATTACGTTCATTAGGGGCTAATCGTACACTGACCTTGATAGATGGCCGTCGTGTGGTATCAAATAGTTACGGTGGTAACTATGTTAGCCTTAATACTATTCCCAGCGGTATGGTTGAGCGAGTAGAGATTATTAGTGGTGGGGCGTCAGCTACTTATGGTGCCGATGCGGTGGCTGGAGTAGTAAATATTATTACTCAGTCTAAAAAAGAAGGTTTTGAATTTCAAGCACGTGGCGGCGAAACCACCAGTGGTGGCGGTAAAGAGTTTACGCTAGATGTAAACTACGGTACTTCGTTTGGTAACGACCGTGGTTATGTTTATGTTAGCACTAACTGGGATCGTGATTTTGGGATGAGCTTTTACGACCGAGACCGTGCACAAGTAGAGGCTGCGCACCGTTATAACGATGACCTAATGTGTAACCAAATGCTGACTGCAGATGGTTATCAATGCATGAGTGGCATAACCCAGGCAGATTGGAAAAGTAAAAGTGATGGCACCCTAGGTGGCGTATTTTTAGAAAGCAGCCGTAACGATACTCAGTTTTGGTACGACGGCCAAACACTTCGTGATGACTGGAAAGGTAACGAAGAAATTTACGGCATTAACTCACAGCAATACGTGATGCTAGATGTACCGAGCGATAACTTATCAACGGCGGTAAAAATTGATTTTGATATTACCGACGATATTACAAGTTACTTTCAGTTGCAATATAGTAAAAGTGGCTCGTTTAACAGTAAGTCGCCTGAAGATGAATACGAAAATGCATCAGTACCGCGTTACGATCCGGTAACCGGCGACCCAATTGCAGATATTGCACCGGGTTATATACCGATAGATAACCCGTATGTACCGCAAGAAATTATCGATAGTAACCCATACAAAGATCGCATTTATTGGGACCGCCGTTTTGGTGAAGTAGGTAACATTAGCACAGATAATGATCGTACCACGGTTCGTACTTGGGCTGGATTACAAGGTACCATGTTTAATGGCGATTGGGACTGGGATGTATCTGCAGGGTATGGTCAATTTAAACAACATCAAATACGCAGTAATGAGTTAAACACAGTGCGTGTTAATCAGGCGCTGCAAGCTGAAAGACTTCCCGATGGTACTATTCAATGTAAAGATGCAGATGCTCGCGCCGAAGGTTGTGTTGCACTTAACTTATTTGGTGAAGGGTCTATTACTCCAGCAATGGCTGATTGGATCCGTACTAATCCAGTGATCGATACTAAAATTCAGCAGTACACGGTAATGGGTTATATCACTGGTGATTTATTTGAAATGCCGGCAGGGAGTGTGTCTGCAGTATTTGGTGGTGAATACCGTAAAGATTCACAAAGCCTAGATACTAGCGATGATATGAAAGCCGGCGGTATTACCTTTAACGTAGTACCTTCGTTTCAAGGTGAAGTAGAAGTGTATGAAGCGTTTGCTGAGCTGGCAATACCTTTATTAAAAGATGCGCCACTGGCTAAAAGTTTATCTGCTGAAACCTCGTTGCGCTTAGCTAATTACAGTATGGAAAATATTAGTACCGTAGCTAGCTATAAGTTAGGTTTGTTATGGCAGCCAATTGAAGGCTATATGGTGCGTGCTAACTATGCACGAGCACAACGTGCACCTACAATTACTGAGCTGATGTCACCACCTCGCGGCGATTTTGATTCGTACGATGATATTTGTGATGGATTAACGGCTACATCTACTAAGCCGGGACATGCTAATTGTCGTTTAGAGCCTACGTTAGCGCAAAAGTTAGCAGATGATCCTAACTTTGAGTTTGAAAGTGAAGATAATAACTACTCGCCAAATACGGGTAACCCAAACTTAAAAGAAGAAACAGCAGATACTTACACCTTTGGTGTGACCTTATCACCGGAGTATTTTGGTGGTTTTAATCTAGCTATTGATTACTACGATATTGCTATTGTTGATGCAATTGACGAAATTAGTAACGAAAATATTATGCGTGAATGTTATGCCTCTGACGCAGCGTGGGGCGATAGCAACGAATACTGTAATGATATTACCCGTAACGAAGAGGGGAATATTATAAAAGTACTACAAAGAGAGTATAACTTAGATGAGTTAACTGCTCGTGGGTACGACGTAGTAGCCACTTATAAGTTTGATATTGGTAGTTACGGTAGCATTAAGTTAAAAGCCGATTACAACCATGTAATTGAAAATTCACAAACATATGAAGGTCTTGATGGCAACGCTGTAACTACTCAATATGCAGGATACGGCAGCACTAAAGATAAAGCTGCTATGTCAATCATATGGAGTATGGATGAGTTACGCGTACGTTGGCGCACCAATTACTTAGGCTCGTTTAAAGCAAGCCAAGAAGATGAAAACGATTATATTGAATACACGGCTGCAAACGATGAACGCTGTGCTGCGGGTGAAACAAGTTGCGTAGTTAACCCAGAGTCACTTGCGTACCAAGACTACGGCTCATACTTAAAACACAGTTTATCGGCGTCATATACTATGGCATTAACACCTAAAAGTGATTTACGTGTTTTTGGTGGTGTAAATAACGTATTTGACGATAAAGGCGCATTTTATCCAAGTGGCCGTGGTAATTACTACAGTGGTTACGGCGGTGGTGCAGGGCGTTATATTTATTTAGGTGCGCAATACAGCTTTTAAATTAACTTGAGTTCAGGTAATGGTTTTTAGGTAAGTAATTTTAAAATAAGTAGTTAACTTAAATAAAGTTACCAAGGCATGCCCATAATGGGCATGCCTTTTTATTTTTAGGGTAGGATTAATTAATAAGGAGCTTTATTTTTTATAACATGTGTTTTGTAGCTGTAAATACGTTTAGTATAGAAAAACAAACCGTATCCCTCTTTTAGTATGTTGGAGAACACGATGAAGTATTTAAAAGTCAGCTTTTTACTCGCGGGTATGCTTACCTTAACAGCGTGCTCAGATGATGTTGCCTCTGTAAGCCTTGGACTATTTACCACCAAGGATGTAATTGTAAATTCGCAACAAGACCCTTTAGTTACAGGGGTAACGTGCCATATTAGCCATATTGAAGCTAATTTAGATTTTTCAGACCCTTCTGATATGTCAATTTCGTGTCGGCAAACTGGGGTTATTACCGCAGAGCAATTGCAGCAGATTGATCGGAGTAAATCTGGGGAAGTGGTATTTAAATCATCTAAAAGTATTTTATTTAAATCATTAAAAGTGCGTCGTATTTACGATGCTAAAGCACATACCTTATTGTATTTGTCGTACTCGACTAAAGAGTCTACGGGGAGTCATCATCATGCGTTATCTACTGTACCATTATACAATACACAAGCATGGCAATGGGCGCTTGGGCAAGAGCGAGAGTAAGCTATGTTAGCGTTATTTAAGTCTAAACCATTACTGGCTGAGCAAGAGCAGCAATGGTTAATTGATACCTTTATATGGGCGGTTGAAAACTTTGATGTTGAGTTTTTTACTCAGCATACGCAAATCACTTTGCCCACGGTTGAGTTCTTTCCCGACTCGGTATCAAGTGTTGAAGAAATGGCCAGTAATGTGTTTAACCGTGTAAGCCGTTATGCGGGTATGGCAGCGTGGCCTATTCAACTAGTTGCACCGCAGCAGCTCACTCCACAGGTTTTTCCACAGTTTAAATTTAGCCAACAACTACGCGGTGAAGGCGCTAAATTAATTGTACCGCCTAGCCAGGCTATTAATATTTCGTTTAATCCAAACCAAGTAAACCAGCCACAAGACTTAGTTGCCAGTTTTGCTGGAACATTGGCGACTATTTTAATTCATCATGTGGGCGTATTACCACCGGGCGGAAAAGACTACTTAGCACAAGCTGCTGATGCACTGGCATGCTTTTTAGGCTTTGGGGTAATGATGAGCAACACGGTATATCAGTTTAAGGGCGGCTGTGGCTCGTGCTATAACCCTTATGCAAATCGGGAGGCGTCGTTGAGCGAAACCCACACGGTATTTATGCATGCGTTAGTGAGTTACTTTAAAAATGATAAACGCTCTAAGCAGCATTTAAAGCCGCATTTGCGCGGCCAATTTAAAAAAGCGCAAAAAGAAATTAAAGCATTAGTAAATAACTCAGCTAATCCGCTGTTATTAGCGTATATGCCAAACTAAGCAGAGATATTGTGTGAATTACTTAGACGAATTTTTACTGATTGCCGTAGCGCACTTTTTTGCAGTAGCAAGCCCTGGGCCCGATTTTTCAGTGGTATTAAAGCAAAGTGTACAGCAAGGTAGGCGCAATGCACTTTGGACTAGTGCAGGTGTTGGTGCGGCTATTTTATTACACGTAGCTTATTGTGTGTTAGGTGTGGCACTTATTTTAACGCAGTCGCCCAAGGTGTTTATGGGGCTTAAATATTTGGCCGGTGCCTATTTAGCTTATTTGGGAGTGCAAGCACTGCGAGCAGCCAAACCGGGGGCAAATCTAACTGATGATATTGCCAACAAAACGGTGCCAGCCGAGCCTGTTTGGTTTGCCTTTCGGCGCGGTTTTTTAACCAATGCATTAAACCCCAAAGCCACCTTGTTTTTTATGTCATTATTTACTCTAGTCATAAGCCCAACCACCCCTACAATAGTGCAAGTAGGTTATGGCGTTTATATGGCGCTGGCTACCTGGGCGTGGTTTTCAATGTTATCAATAGTGCTTTGTAAAACCAAGGTACGTAGTTTTTTCCAGCGCAGTGGTTATTGGTTTGACCGTTGCATTGGCGTTATTTTAATAGCTTTGGCTATTCGTGTTGTAATTTAAAACTAAGTTACATTATTTAATTTTAGGAGTAGGTATGTCGCTTTATAATTTTTCGTTTGGTTCTAACATGTCGTCTCATCGCTTGCTGGCGCGCCTACCTAATGCTAAGCGTATTGGTACTGCAGTATTACAAGGCTATGAGCTAACCTTTGATATGTATTTTAAAGATGGCTCAGGTAAATGCAGTATCAGCCCAAGTGATGCAGAAGATGCGTTAGTTTATGGAGTTGTTTATCAGATAAGTGACGCCGAAAAAGTCATTTTAGATGGTATAGAAGGTGCAGGTTACGACTGCGTAAATATAACCGTAAAGCTTTTAAGCGGCGAAGACGTTAACGCTCATTGCTATATTGCCAATACCCACGATAGTGAAGCGCTACCCTACGACTGGTACATTAAACACGTTCATCGCGGCGCACTTGAAGCCGGCGTTCCAAAAGCATACAGTGATGCAATATTAAACCGCGCGCAAAAAAGCGACAGCAACCTAGAACGTGCTGAAATTGAATTTGCAGTACATCAAAAATAATCATAATAAAAAAGGATAACAATGAAGTTAATTAAGTTTGCCACAATTGCTTTATTAGCAGGGGCTACGTTTAGTACCTGGGCACAAGTAGATACCAATAAAATAGAGCAGGTAATTAAAACCTCCATGGCACGTTTTGATGTGCCAGGAATGGCAGTTGCTATTGTTGAAAACGACAAAGTGATATTTGCTAAAGGTTTTGGTGTAACCCATATAAACACCGGTAATAAGGTTAATAAAGACACCTTGTTTGGCATTGCATCTAACACCAAAGCATTTACCAGTGCGGCGCTGGCTAAGTTGGTTGATGAAGGTAAGTTGAGCTGGGACGATAAAGTAATTGATCACCTGCCAGAATTTCAACTATATGACGCATACGTAACCCGCGAAATGCGTATTCGCGACCTGCTAAGCCATCGCAGTGGGCTGGGGCTTGGTCAAGGCGACTTAATGATTTGGCCAAGTACCGATAAGTCGGTTGATGATATTTTAGCAGGCTTAAAATACTTAAAGCCAGCCAGCAGCTTTCGTAGCCAATATGCGTATAACAACTTAATGTTTGTTACTGCAGGGGAAGTGGTAGCACGCGTATCTGGGATGAGTTGGAACGATTACATCGAAAAAAATATGTTACAGCCGCTAAATATGACTCACTCGCGAGCGGGATTCTCGCGCATTCCAAGTAGCAATAAAAACTGGGCAACGGGGCATATTCCGATGGATAACCAACTCCATCCATTTTTTGTTAACTACCTAGAGGATTTTAGAGGCGCTGGGGCAATAGCCTCAAGTGCCAGCGATATGAGTCAATGGCTACGTACGCAACTTGCTGGTGGCACAATGCCAAATGGCGAGCAGTTATTTAGCGAAAAACAACAAGCGCAAATGTGGCATCCACATATAACGGCTATGGCGTCTAAAAGCGCGTTTGAGGCGTATCATCAGCAATTTAGAGGTTACGGGCTAGGCTGGAGTATTGAAGATTACCACGGCTTTAAAAAGCTTGGTCACGGTGGCGGTATTTTAGGCATGGTGTCGCAGGTTACATTACTACCTGAAAAAAAACTCGGTATTGTTATTTTAAGTAACCAGCAAGCATTTGGTGCGCTAGCGGCAGTAACCCACGAAGTGCTTGAAGATGCGCTTGAGCTTGAAGATAAAGATTGGGTTGAAGACTTAGCAAAAAAGCATTTTGAAAGTAAAGAGAAAGCATACGCTAATGCAAAGCCTGCAGCGCCAGCTGATTATCAACCGCAACTACCTAATATTAATTACACAGGTACGCTACACGATAATTGGTACGGCGATGTAATTATTGAGCAGCTTGATGGAAAATTACATATTGATTTTACGCATACCAAGGGCTTAAAAGGCTCACTTGAGCATTACACAGGCAATACTTTTATTGTTAAGTGGGATGAAAAACTACTTGAGGCTGATGCGTTTATTAACTTTAATATGAATACCGAAAACAGAGTGAGCAGCGCTAAAATGCGTGCAGTATCAACGCAAATAACCGACTTTAGTTTTGACTTTAGAAATTTAAAATTAACAGCAAAATAACTGTTTTTGCTATCCCTAATTTGCTATATCTAGTGTAAAGGGTATACACCAAAGTCGCAAAGCCACCTATGGGTGGCTTTGTTATATTATGTTTAATGATACAGTTAGGAGCTTTTATGCGTACCGCAATTATTTCTCATCCTCATTGTCGTAAACATAAAATGATTGATGACCACCCAGAGTGCCCAGAGCGCTTAGATGCCATTAACGATCGCTTACTAGCAAGTGGGTTAGATATTGCTATTGAGCAAAAACAAGCGCCCAAAGCGCAACGAGAGCATTACTTACTTGCGCATGACGAATCATTAGTTAGCTTTGTTGAAAGTAAAATACCTACCCAAGGGCTTGTCGATTTAGACGGTGATACTTGGTTATGTCCCGATTCATTAAAAGCAATTGAGCGTGCAGTAGGAGCAGGTATTTTAGCGGTAGATGAAATACTAGAGGGCAACCTTGATGCTGCATTTTGCTCAGTGCGCCCGCCAGGGCATCATGCAAATCGCACTACCTCAGCCGGTTTTTGTGTATTTAACAACCTTGCTATTGCGGTTAAGTATGCACAAAGCAAAGGGGTTAAGCGCATTGCTATTGTTGATTTTGACGTACATCATGGCAATGGCACTCAAGATATATTTATAGATGATAAAAACGTCTTGTTTTGCTCTTTATTTCAGCATCCATTTTACCCCAATACAGTGGTTGAAAATAACACCACGTTAGTTAATTCACCTTTGCCAATTGCCAGCGACGGTAACGATTTAAAAGCGGTATTTGAGCAGCAGTGGCTGCCTAAACTAAATGCTTTTAAGCCTGATATGTTATTTATTAGCGCAGGATTTGATGCCCACCTTGAAGATGATATGGCCAGTTTAAAGTTTGTAGAAGAAGATTACCGCTGGCTAACCGAGCAATTAGCCCGCTTTAGCGAGCAGCATAATTGCCGCGGTATAGTGTCGTATTTAGAAGGGGGGTATGCGCTTTCTGCATTGGGTCGCAGTGCAATTGCACATGTTAAAGCGTTAGTCGATTATGAGTAACGCAAATGCTTGCTCAGGTGTTAGCTGCTTAATTTTACTTAGGCAACACTGACCTTCTTTTAGCAAATAATCCTTCACTAAATTCGCTAATTCAATGGCACTAATAGCTGTTTTTGGCTCGCCACTTAATGTTGTATAACTATACTTACTATCTAAAATAATAACTCTGCTTTTATGCAGCTCATCCATCGCATATATAAAATCATCTACTTCATCAGGCTGCTCAGCTAACTCAATTTCATTGTTATAAATAATAATTTTTGGATACGACATGCTTATTTATTGTCCTACATCAAGGGGAGATATTTGCTTTAAAAACCCTGTGAGCAATATGTTTTTTAGTTACAGCTGTTAGTTAAAACAGCTGCTGTATGATGTTTTTATCAAAAACTAGCCTACAGTTACTTCGTAAGAGGTGAATTTTCGAATGTTAATAACGCCTTTTTCAAAAATTAAATACTGACCTTTAATACCTTGTAAAACACCACTTACTACTGGGTCTTTATCAAAGTTAAACGAGCTGATTTTGGTTGGGTATTCGCTTACCGGAAAGTTTAAATCAACTACGTCTTCATCTAGCTGTTCAATAGCTGTTGCGCCAAATAGCTCGCTTAGCTCATTTAGCTTTGCGCTAATTTGTGGAATAAGCTCAGCGGCTGCAGCCTTTAAATCTAGCGCTTCGTTTTGGCCTTTTAGCATATTGCGCCAATTAGTTTTATCAGCAATAAATTCAGCCAATGCCACTTCTACTAAGCCCGATTGCAATCGTGTTTGCACTTTAAAAATAGGCAGTGCTTGGGTAGCGCCTTGATCAACCCAACGTGTTGGTATTTGCGTGTGGCGAGTAATACCCACTTTTAGTCCTGAGGTATTAGCGAGGTAGACGTAATGCGGAATCATGCAATTTTCTTCTCCCCATTCTGGCTCGCGGCAAGTACCTTGATCGTAATGGCAGGTTTCTGGCTTCATAATACACATATCGCAACTAGCAAGTTTGCGCATGCATACAAAGCAATGGCCTTGAGAATAGCTTTTTTTGGTTTTTTTACCGCAGCTAGAGCATAAAATTGTGCCGCTAAAAGTAAGCGTTAGCTCTTTGCCTATAAATGCATTTAAGTCGACTAAGTGTTCACCCACAGGTAAGTGATATTGTACCGGCTCGGTTAAGCTCGATTTTAATTTACGCAATGTGCCTTGCATCTTTACTTGGCCCCTAAAGATGTTAAAAAGGGGAGTCTAACATTTTTAAATTATATTGGCTGTTTAAGTACAGTAAATAATCGTCATACGCGAGTGGTTTGGCGTAAAGGTATCCTTGTGCGTGATCGGCGTTCATACCTTTAAGTAAGTCGTGAACCTCTTGCGTTTCTACTCCTTCAATAGTGATTGATAAACCTAGGTTATGCGCCATATCTATCGCTGTTTGCACAATAACCTGATGAGTATGATTATTGGGTAAATCAAGCACGAACGATTTATCTATTTTTAATTCACTAAAGTGAAAGTTAACTAGATAACTAAGTGACGCGTAGCCTGTACCAAAGTCATCAAGTACCACTTTAACTCCCAAGGTGTTCAATTGCTCTACTAATTTAATGAGCGCCTCCTGGCTCTCTACAAAGGCTGATTCTGTCAGTTCAAATTTAAGTAGATGCGCAGGAACCTGGTACTTAATTAAAATATTTTCTACTTTTTCGGCTAAATTATTGATGGTTAAATTTTTAGCGCTTAAATTTACACTAACAGTATGCCCAGGGTGCCCATTTTGGGTGAACCTAATAATATCTTGGCAAGCTTGCTCAATAATCCACAAAGTAAGCTCGTTAATAATACCTGTATGCTCAGCCAAAATTATTAATTTCTCAATTGAAATGCTTTTAAAGGCCGGATCGGGCCAACGCAATAGCGCCTCGGCGCCGTTTACTTTATTTGTACTAAAGTTAAGTTGCGCTTGATAATATAACGCCAGCTTATTGGTTTTAATTGCTTGTTGCAGCTTAGCTGCCAAAGTCACATCCATCACTTGTTGTTTATCATGCACCGATGAGCTTACTTTATTAATGCTGTCTTTGGCATTTTTAAGTGCTAAATAGCCATGTTGTAACCAGTAGTCAAAGTCGTCATTTTCATTTAAGTAACTAAAACCAGTAGAGTAGTTAAGCTGTAAATTGAGGCCTTTTATTTCGTACTGTTTTGGTAATCCAGCAAGTACTTTGGTTAACCGCTCTTCAAGCATAACTTGGCTTTGGGTTTTGGTAGAAATAAAGGCAAACACACCGCTGCCCAAGTCGGAAAATTGTGTAATGGCGCTGAGGTCGTTATCAAGGTCGATAAACTCACGCTCATAACTCAGTTGCAATGCCAACTTATCGGCGACATGCCTGATTAGCGTGTAGCCTTGTGCTGGGGTAATAATAGTATTGAGCGAGTTGAAGTGGCGTATTTTGACTAAACATAAAATAGCGCGACGCTGCTGCGTTTGTAGCATCATAAAGGCTTGCTTTAATTTGGCACTGTTGAGGAGTTTGGTTTGCTGTGTGTGGGTAGCATGATATAAAGCGCGCTCTCTTTGGTAGCGAACTCTATCGGCAAGTGCCATCGCCATCAGTACTATTTCACATAGTATAGCGACTAAAAAAGCATGGCGAGTGGTAAAACTGTAGGAAATTACGCCGGTTAACTCTAAAGGTTGAATAGCAGCACCAAGTATTAATGGCACCCAAGAGAGTACGTAATACTTTGCCCATCTAAAACCGCTACGCAATTTATTATAAATTAAGATAATACACACAATATACAGCGCGGCCATTATTACAAAAAAGATGGGTGCGGCTATATTTTCTGGTATAAATAAACTACTTACTGCAAGTATAAACATCAACGAAAGTAGTATTACACTTAATTTATAGCGCCAGCAGTTATCCTTATGGTAGCGTAAAAATAGTGTACAAAAGGCCAGGGTGAAAAAAGCGATAGCGTAATTGGCAAACACAACTCTTTCATGAATAAACAATTGCCAAGGGGTTGGCCATAAATAAAAGCCAAACCCTAATACTGCTCCCATTAGCACTATGGCGCTAATAATATAGCCAATGTAAACTAAGTACACGCGGTCTTTAATACCAAAATAGAGTACTAAGTTATACAGCGCAGCCATTATTAATACTCCAACAAATATGCCCCAAATACCAGTTTGCGAGCGTACTAGGTCAACAAACTCTTTATTGCGGTATAAATTAACCGGCGTTTTACTTATACCGCCAGTATCTATTTTAATGACTAAGTGCTGGGTTGCTTGCCCCTCTAAGGTAAAGCGAATATGGGGTACACTGTATTGAAATAACGAGAGATCTTGCTCTTTGTCACCCAAGTTATATGTATGTAGTAACTGTTTTTTATCATTCAGTTGATAAATAGTTAGGTGATCAACCATAGGGTTGTCAAAGTGGGCAACAATGTCTTCACTTTTTAGGTTTTTATTTTTTAAATCAATAAGTAACCAATAATTTTGTGCAGTAAAACTCCATGGTATTTTAGAAAAAGGCTGAGCAATTATGCGCTCTGGTTGAGCCATTAGTTCGTCAAAGGTGAGTTGTTTACTGCTATCAATGTAATAAGCATAATTTAAATAGATAGGGGCAATTTTATCTATTGTGTAACGGGCAGGTGTTATCAGGTTTGATACCAAGGTATTAATTATAAAAAATATTAATATAAGTATTGCTGCGGCTAGCGCATGATAACGTAACGTTTTAAATTCCAAATTATGCTGTGCTTTTTTTGATCCTTTCAAATAGTGTAGCACTAAAAAAGCGCAGACAAGCTGCGCTTTTGATGTTTACATTTAATAGTAATATTAACCAATAGGTTATATTTAACTATTTTGCTCTCTCGCAATAGCACGGTATGCAATATCAGTACGATATTCCATGCCATCCCAGCTGAGTTGCTTTATTAGCTCGTAAGCGCGTTGCTGCGCTTCGGTTACGGTATAACCCAGTGCGGTGGCACATAATACACGCCCGCCTGCGGTTACTACGTCATTACCGTTTTGTTTAGTACCAGCATGAAATACTTTTTCGCCAGCAGGGTAGTCAACCTGTAAACCCGATATAACATCGCCTTTAGGGTAATCACTAGGATAGCCTTTAGCGGCCAGTACTACACCCACGGCTGCACGTGGATCAAACTCAATGGTGGTTTTATCTAGTTCAACACGATTAGCTGCTTCAATTAACTCGACTAAATCTGATTGCAAACGTAGCATCATAGGTTGAGTTTCAGGGTCGCCAAAACGACAGTTATACTCAATTACTTTTGGCGTGCCATCGGTATCTATCATTAAGCCAGCGTATAAAAAGCCTGTGTACGGGTGCCCTTCGCTCGCCATGCCCTCTACCGTTGGGTAAATCACTTCGTTCATAATACGCTGATGAATTTCATCGGTAACCACTGGCGCAGGTGAATAAGCCCCCATACCGCCAGTGTTAGGGCCAGCATCGCCATTGTAAGCGCGTTTATGATCTTGGCTTGTGGCAAACGGTAATACGTTTTTGCCATCTACCATCACAATGAAAGACGCTTCTTCACCTTCTAAAAACTCTTCGATAACTACGCGGCTACCAGCATCACCAAAAGCATTACCCGCAAGCATGTCACGAATAGCATCTTCAGCCTCGGCTTCGGTCATGGCGACAATTACGCCTTTACCTGCGGCTAAACCATCTGCTTTGATTACAATTGGTGCGCCTTTTTCTTTTAAATAAGCAAGGGCAGGGGCAACCTGTTCAAAGGTTTGGTAATCGCCACTAGGGATATTGTGACGCGCTAAAAAGTCTTTAGTAAACGACTTTGAGCCTTCAAGCTGAGCTGCGCCAGCTGTTGGGCCAAATATAGCTAGGCCGTGTTCACGAAACTTATCAACCACACCTAACACAAGCGGGATCTCTGGGCCTACAATAGTAAGCTCAACATTATTTTGTTGTGCAAACTGTAGTAAACCGTCTAAGTCGTCAACATTTATTGCAACGTTCTCAAGTTTTGACTCAAGTGCTGTGCCCGCATTACCTGGTGCTACAAATACGGTGTTTACTTTGGTGTTTTGAGCGGCTTTAAACGCAAGAGCGTGTTCGCGGCCGCCGCTGCCAATGACTAAAACATTCATGGCGAAAAATTCCTATTTAAAGCGGTTTTTTAAATTTCAGCGTCATGCGGTCACTTTCACCAATGGCTTTATATTTATCGGCATCTTGCTCGCCTAAACGTAAGCTTGGTGGTAGCGTCCATACCCCTTTAGGGTGATCGGCTGTATCTTTTGGGTTAGCATTTATTTCACTACTAGCAACTAATTCAAACCCAGCTTGTTTAGCTATTTCAATTACGTAGCTTTGCTTCATGTAACCACTGCTTTTTTGATCGTCATCGGCGCGTGCTTCAGGCAATCTATGCTCTACTACACCTAAGGTGCCACCTGGTTTGAGTGCGGTATAAAAAGATTTAAACGCACTAAGCGCGCCGTCTTTATTTTTACCCATATACCAGTTATGCACATTTCTAAAGGTAAGTACCATATCGGCACTATTTGCAGGGGCAAGTTCGGTGTGAGTAACAGGAGCAAACTCAGTTACTATTACCTTACTAAAGCGTGGGTCTTGCGTTACTTTTTGTTCAAACTCAGAGCGAGAACGCTGATAAAAGCCAGTCGCATTTTTTGGAAAATGCGCGGCGTAAAATTTGCCATTATCTTTGAGTACAGGCGCTAAAATTTCGCTGTACCAACCACCACCGGGCGATATTTCTACCACGCTCATATTTGGCTTTAAGCCAAAAAATGCCAGCGTTTGTGCTGGGTGACGAAACTCGTCACGCTCACTGTTTTTAGTAGCGCGTTGCTCATCATTAAGTGCATTAGCAATTAATGAGTTTTCACTGTGGTTATGAGCCAAGCTTGCTGCAGAGCTAAGCGCAATAGTGGCGACAAGTATAGATTTTAAAGCAAATTTCATCATTTTATTCTTCACTGTTAGTTTAATGAACAATCAGAATACGTTAATTGATTGCAAACAAACAGAGCTAAACTCAAACTTCAGTGTTTAGCTCTATAAGTGATTAGTGGCGGAAGTGGCGCATACCAGTAAGTACCATTGCCATTCCAGCTTCGTCTGCTGCGGCAATCACTTCTGCATCACGCATTGAGCCGCCTGGCTGAATAACTGCCGTTATGCCAGCGGCTGCGGCTGCGTCAATACCATCACGAAATGGGAAGAATGCATCCGATGCCATAACTGAACCTTTAACTTCAAGGTTTTCATCTGCTGCTTTAATACCGGCAATTTTAGCCGAGTAAACACGGCTCATTTGGCCTGCGCCAACACCGATTGTCATACCGTCACGGGCATATACAATGGCGTTAGATTTAACAAATTTAGCTACTTTCCAGCAAAATAATAAGTCTTTAAGCTCTTGCTCAGTAGGTTGACGCTTAGATACAACTTTTAAATCGCCTTGCGTTACCATGCCTAAGTCGCGGTCTTGCACTAAAATACCGCCATTAACGCGTTTAATGTCTTGACCTGCGGCTTTACCTGTCCACTGTCCACATACTAATAAACGTACGTTTTGTTTAGCCGAAACAATTTTTGCTGCCGCATCAGATACGCTAGGAGCAATAATTACTTCCACAAATTGACGTTCAACAATCGCTTCTGCGGTTGCTGCATCTAACTCTTGGTTAAAGGCAATAATGCCACCAAATGCAGATGTAGGATCGGTTTTAAAAGCACGTTCGTATGCTTCAAGAATATTGCTACCGATAGACACGCCACATGGGTTTGCATGTTTTACGATTACACAGGCTGGTACGTCAAACTCTTTAACACATTCAAGCGCTGCATCAGTATCAGCAATGTTGTTGAAAGATAACGCTTTACCTTGCAGCTGAGTTGCTGTTGCTACTGAAGCTTCAACAATGTCGTTTTCAACATAAAAAGCGGCATCTTGATGCGAGTTTTCGCCGTAGCGCATATCTTGCTTTTTAGTGAACTGCATATTAATAGTGCGTGGGAATTTAGTGTCTTCGGCGGCTTCCTCTGTGTAATCAGGAACCATTTTACCGAAGTAATTAGCAATCATGCCATCGTACTGAGCGGTGTGCTCGTAGGCCGCTATAGCAAGGTCAAAACGGGTTTTATAGGTAGTAGAACCTTTGTTGCTTTGCATTTCGCTGATCACGCGGTCGTAGTCGCTGGCATTTACCACAATAGTAACGTCTTTATGGTTTTTAGCCGCTGCGCGAACCATAGTCGGGCCGCCAATATCTATGTTTTCAATAGCATCTTCAAGGCTGCAGTTTTCTTGAGCGACAGTATTCGCAAAGGGGTATAAGTTAACTACAACAATGTCGATAGCAGAAATGTTGTTATCTGCCATTACGCTTTCATCTTGTCCGCGACGCGCTAAAATGCCGCCGTGAATTTTTGGATGAAGTGTTTTTACACGGCCATCCATGATTTCTGGGTGACCTGTGTGATCTGATACTTCAGTGACTTTTATGCCGTTATCAGCAAGTAGTTTACAGGTACCGCCAGTTGACAAAATATCAACACCTTGCGCTTCTAATGCGCGGGCAAATTCAACTATACCGGTTTTATCAGACACACTTAATAGTGCGCGACGAATGGGACGATGTGTATCCATTGTAGTTTGATTTCCTCAGTTTATGAGCTAGCTTAGAAGCGGGCATTTTAACTGATAACAACTCAAAAAACGACTTATTAAGGGTGAGCATTTTGCAATTAGCACTTGTAGCAATAATGCAGCTCCTTATGGATTAACCAAGGTAAAACCTTATGTTATGCATTTTTTACTAGCATAATTGAGTGCGTAACCTAAATTTGGCTTAAAAGGCAACGCTAATCTACATGAATAATACTAACGCTTAGTGATGCCAACCAATTAAAAACATGCGTATTCTAGCTTATTAAATAACTTATTCAGTGCGTTGAAAATAGCTGCTTGAGATAGGTTTACTAGCTGGAGAACAGGTTAAATAGCAGGCATAAAAAAAGCACCCTAAGGTGCTTTTATATAAATTAATGGCCATAAATGGTTATTAATTTATACCCTATGTATTGGCTTAGTATGCGTGCTTACCAGTCAATACAAAAAGTATTAGTTCATGCCGTATTTTTTAAGCTTTTTACGTAAAGTACCACGGTTGATACCTAGTAAAATTGCTGCACGTGTTTGGTTACCACGTGTATACGTCATTACTTCTTCCAGTAATGGCGCTTCTAGCTCTGAAAGAACAAGGTCGTAAACGTCTTGCACATCTTGACCGTTAAGCTGCTTTAAATAGTGGTGAACAGCTTTCTTTACTGCGTCACGTAATGGCTGCGGTTTCTCGTGTGCCTGAACATGAGGGTTAGTGATAAATGGAGAAGTCACGTTTTGTTCGAACATTATTTAATCTCTTTCTTTCTTAGTTAGCTGCTAGTGTTTTAAAGTATTGCTCTAATACGTCAACTTGTGTAAGTGGGTTGTCGATCGCATTAAATACTCGCCTAAACTGACCATCACGGTCATGGGTTTGCAAATACCAAGATACATGCTTACGAGCAATTCGCGCTCCCATTGGTTCACCGTAAAACGTATGGAGATTAGTTAAATGCTCCATTAAAATACTGCGCACCTCTGCAATAGCAGGCGGCTGTAAATGCTCTCCGGTTCGCAAATAGTGGTCTATCTCCCTAAATATCCAAGGGCGACCTTGGGCGGCTCGGCCAATCATAATGGCATCTGCACCCGTATAATCTAATACCTGTTTTGCTTTTTCCGGTGATGTAATATCACCGTTTGCAACCACAGGAATCGACACCGAACGTTTAATATCCCTAATCGTGGCGTACTCAGCTTCACCCTTGTACATACATGCGCGTGTGCGCCCATGTACGGCAAGTGACGCTATGCCATAACGTTCAGCTATTCTCGCAATCTCTACACCATTACGGTTATCCAGATCCCATCCAGTACGGATTTTAAGTGTTACAGGTATATCAACAGCATTAACTACTGCATCAATAATCTCTTCCACAAGTTCAGGAAACTGTAATAAAGCAGAGCCAGCGAGTTTCTTGTTCACTTTTTTTGCTGGGCACCCCATATTGATATCTATGATCTGTGCACCATTAGCAACATTGAATTGTGCGGCCTGTGCCATAAGCTCAGGATCAGCTCCTGCAATTTGCACCGCGCGTATTCCCGACTCACCGCTGTGATCCATACGGTTCATCGATTTTTCGGTTTTCCAAACATCAGGATTCGATGATAACATTTCAGACACAGCAAGCCCCGCACCTAAGCGGCGACAAAGTTGTCTAAATGGTCTATCTGTAATGCCGGCCATAGGCGCGACAATTACGTTATTCTCAAGTTGGTATTTACCGATACGCACTATATTCAATAGGCCTCTTTTCAAGGGGCGCTAAGTTTACGGTTTTTTTAGCAAAAATCAAAGGCTATAAATTGAACAAAAGTAACTTTTTTTTGCCCTTTTCGTATTGACATTTGATAACCGTATGACAAAGCGGTTTATTTGTTTGAAATTTAAGCAGCTTTTATTTTTAGTATAAAATAGAGATAAATTTTATTTTGTAAATAAATAGTAAAGCCTGTTAAATACAGGCTTTAGATGCTTGTTTTAAGTAAAAGCTCTAAATAGCGTTAGGCAGAGCTTATGCTTTTTTAGTGCCACTTACACGGGTCCAATCACCTTCAATAGCAATGTCGTCCAGCTCAATAAAGGGGGCATAAACATCGGCAACCGATTGCGCTTGCTCGGTTAAAATTCCCGATATAGCTATTTTACCACCGGGTTTTAATAACCCTAAAATAACACTATGCAGTTCACGTAACGGTTGCGCTAAAATATTAGCAACGACTATATCGGCACTAAATTCAGGCTGGTTTTCTGGCAGGTATACTTCCAATTTGTCGGCAACACCATTACGGTTAGCATTATCTAAGCTTGCTTCTAGTGCTTGCGGATCTATATCTATACCAATCATGCGCTCTGCGCCAAGTTTAATAGCAGCAATGCCCAAAATGCCCGAGCCACAACCAAAATCAACCACGGTTTTACCGGTTAAATCTTGGCTTTCTAGCCATTTTAAACACAATGCGGTAGTCGCGTGAGTGCCGGTACCAAACGCCAGGCCTGGGTCGAGCAATACGTTTACTGCATCTGGATCAGGAATGTCGCGCCAGCTTGGGCAAATCCAAAGTCTTTCGCCAAATTGGATTGGGTGAAAGTTATCCATCCACTCACGTTCCCAATCTTTGTCTTCAAGTTGTTCTATTTTATATGTTAGATTTTGCGCAACTGATTTATCTGCGTTTAGCAGCGCTACAACGCTATCCATATCGTGATTAGCATCAAATAAGCCTATTACTGTAGTATCGGCCCAAAATTGCACAGTGCCTATTTTAGGCTCATAGATAGGCGTGTCTTTGGCGTCAATAAAAGTAACCGATGCACTACCAGCTTCAACTAGTAGATCACTAATTAAATCAGCGTTATTAGCGTTGGCGTTAATACGAATTTGGATCCAAGCCATGTTTATTTCCAGATAAAAGGGGGTAAATAGAAAAAAGGCCGCAAGTGCGGCCTTTTTAGTTTTAATATGTATTAGCCGCTTATTATTTAGCGTCTAAAAAGCTTTTCAGTAAATCAGAGCGAGAAGGGTGACGTAATTTACGCAGCGCCTTCGCTTCTATTTGACGAATACGTTCACGTGTTACGTCAAACTGCTTACCTACTTCTTCTAAGGTGTGGTCGGTATTCATATCAATACCAAAACGCATACGCAGTACTTTAGCTTCACGGGCTGTTAGGCCAGCAAGTACGTCGTTAGTTGCGCCACGAAGCGACTCCATAGTTGCCGAATCAATTGGCGAATCAATGGTCGTATCTTCAATAAAGTCACCTAAATGCGAATCTTCATCATCACCAATCGGTGTTTCCATCGAAATTGGCTCTTTAGCAATTTTAAGTACCTTACGGACTTTGTCCTCAGGCATCATCATGCGTTCAGCTAATTCTTCTGGATTTGGCTCACGGCCCATTTCTTGTAACATTTGACGTGAAATACGGTTAAGTTTATTAATCGTTTCAATCATATGTACCGGAATACGGATCGTTCTTGCTTGGTCAGCAATAGAGCGTGTAATTGCTTGGCGTATCCACCACGTAGCATAAGTCGAAAACTTATAACCACGGCGATATTCAAACTTATCAACGGCTTTCATTAAACCAATATTACCTTCTTGAATCAAATCCAAGAACTGTAAACCACGGTTTGTATATTTTTTAGCAATTGAAATTACCAAACGTAAGTTAGCTTCAACCATCTCTTTTTTCGCACGGCGAGCTTTAGCTTCACCAATACTCATTCGACGGTTTATGTCTTTTATACGCTCAATATTTAAGCCAGTGCTACTTTCAATAACACGTAATTTATTAAGACTACGAATGATCTCAGGCTTAACTTCTTCAAGTTTTGCCGAGTACTTTTCGTTAGCTGCAATTTCTAAATCAACCCAAGTAGCATCCGTTTCGTTATTAGCAAAGTGCTTAACAAACGTTTTCTTTGGTAACTTAGCAATTTGTACTGCTTGTTTCATGATAAGACGTTCTTGAACGCGAACTCTGTCCATCATTTCACGCATGTTATTAACCATGCGATCAAATTGCTTAGGTATTAATTTAAAGGTTTTGAATAACTCACCAATTTCAAATATAGCGGCAAGAGAATCAGGGTGCGAGCGACCTTTAGCTTCAAACGTTTCACGTGCTTTATTATATAAATCACGTAAATTTTCAAAATGAACACGTGCTTCTTCAGGATCTGGCCCTGTGTCTACTTCTTCTTCGTCTTCATCATCTTCGTCGCTGTCGTCATCGTCTTTATCGTCATCATTAAGTTGCTTAGCACTTAATTCTGAACCAATATTAGTTGCTGAAATTGGCGCTGTATCTTCATTAGGATCAATAAAGCCAACGATAATATCGCTAAGGCGCATTTCTTCTGCTTCAAACTTATCCCACTGCTCGAGTAGGTAAGTAATTGCTTCAGGGTATTCAGCAACCGAAATTTGTACTTGGTTAATGCCTTCTTCAATACGCTTAGCGATTACAATTTCGCCTTCACGGGTCAGAAGTTCAACAGTACCCATTTCACGCATGTACATGCGTACCGGATCCGTTGTGCGGCCGATCTCTTTTTCTACGGTCGCAAGGGCTGCAGCGGCAGCTTCAGCTGCGTCTTCGTCTGTCGTTGTTTCTTGCATCATTAGTTCATCGGCATCTGGCGCGTTTTCGCTAACCTTGATACCCATGTCATTAATCATGCTAATGATATCTTCTACTTGATCTGAGTCTATAATATCTTGTGGAAGGTGATCATTTACTTCTGCAAAAGTTAAGTAGCCTTGCTCTTTACCTTTTAGAATCAGAAGTTTTAATTGTGACTGAGGAGTTGGATCCATAGAGATTTTTTCTTCCACTCTGATAAGTTGATACAACAGGCGCCATCATGTAGTTTGCCTTAAAGCTAAACTAGAATAATGTGACGCAGTGAATAGCGTAGTATAACAGTTTAAATCAAATTTGACTAGCTGTTAGTCGCTTTTAACGCTGTCATTAACAAATGACATTCAAGTCTTTCATCGCTATTTAGGCCTTGCGTCTTATCCTTTATTAATAGGGTCTCTAGTCGATAATTTAAACACTGATCTTCAATAAATTTAAAAGTATTTTGAAAAACAGTCTCTAAACGCTCTTCATTTATTTGATGTTGCCACGTTGCCAGCTTAGTTAGCGGGTCATAATCGTCAGTGCCTCTAAAAAATTCGAGCAACTGCGCTGTGGTAACATCTTCTTTTTGCAACGCTTGATGTTGTAAGCGCAGTAGCAAACCAATGCCGGCAATATTCATTTGTGCTAAATCGGGCAAATAGGGCACGCTTTTCGCCATTTGCGGGTGTTGAATTAAAATACCGATTGCTTGGCGCATGGGGGTTATTTTAAATTTTCGCTCAATTGAATGCTGTTGCTTGGGGGTTTTTAAGCGATTATTAAGCTGCTCACGAGTACGGCCAATTAATCGCCCGAGCTGCTCAAGAATATTTTCTTGATAAAACTCACTAGGAATTTTTTCAATTAATGGCAATGCGGCACTAAGTAACTTGGCTTTACCCGAATCAAGGGTTAAATCTATTTCTAGGCTGAGCTTATTGAATAACACCTTAGTGAAATCATCGGCTGCATTTAATCTTTGTTCAAACTTATCTTTACCTTCGGCTTGTACTAAGGAATCGGGGTCTTCGCCATCGGGTAAAAATACAAAGTTTAACGCTTTACCATCATTTAAATAAGGCAGTGCATTTTCGAGCGCACGCCAAGCTGCATCACGGCCTGCACGGTCACCATCGTAACAACAAATCACTTTATCTGTTGTTCTAAATAGAGTGTGCATATGCTCACTGGTTGTTGCTGTACCAAGTGCTGCAACGGCATATTCAATACCTTGCTCTGCCAGCGCCACCACATCCATATAACCTTCAACAATCAGTACATGGTCGAGCTTTTTATGTGCTTGTTTAGCTTCATATAAACCATAGAGTTCAAAGCCTTTATGAAAAATACGTGTCTCTGGCGAGTTTAAATATTTAGGGCCTTGATCGGCTTGCATTACGCGCCCACCAAAGGCAACAACGCGGCCACGTTTATCGCGAATAGGGAACATTAAACGATCGCGAAAAAAGTCAAACTGTCTGCCAGGTGTTTTTTCTGAGGCGAGTTTTAGCTCTACCAATTGCTCTTTTTGTTCTTTGTTACGGCCAAGCTGTAGGCACAAACCATCCCATTCACTTGGTGCATAACCTATCATGAACTTTTTAACTATTTCGCCGCTTAAGCCCCGGCCTTTAACATATTCAATAACAGCGGCAGAATTACTATGGTGCTTTAACTGGTGTTGATAAAACCTTGCAGTATGGAGCATTAAATCGTAATCAGAGCGTTTTTGCGCTGCAGTACGCTCAGGTGCAGAACCGCTACCTTGCTCACGGGGAACTTCTAAATTAAGTAAACTTGCAAGCTCTTCAATAGCATCAACAAACTCAAGTTTTTCGTATTCCATAACAAACGAAATAGCATTACCGTTAACGCCACAGCCAAAGCAGTGATAAAACTGTTTATCTTGGGAGACGGTGAACGAAGGCGATTTTTCGTTATGAAATGGGCAGCAAGCTTGGTAGTCTTTACCGGCTTTTTTAAGACCTACTTTTGAGTCTATCAGGTCGACAATATCGGTTCTGGCAAGCAAGTCATCTATAAAATTACGTGGGATCTTTCCAGCCATTAGTAAAATAACGTCCTGAGATAATTAGAATAACAATGAAAGCGAGATTAAATTTATAACCCTACAAATAAAACCAAGCGATTTTATACGCATATATTAATTGCTATTAAATAGGGCGGGTGCAAATAGCACGTTTGTAGATTTGAACACAAATCGGATACAAAAACAAAGAAACCGAGCTCTAGGCTCGGTTTACTTCAATCATACTTAATGTATGTGGGAGTACTAGGCTGTTAATCGTTGCTTAATTAAACCAGAGATTTTGCCCATATCGGCGCGACCTTCAGCTTTGCTTTTGATTATACCCATTACTTTACCCATGTCTTGCATACCTGCTGCGTTAGTGTCAGCAATAGCCACGTCAATGAGAGCAATTATTTCTTCTTCACTCAATTGTTGAGGTAGGAAAGTTTCAAGTGCTACTATCTCACTGGCTTCAATATCAGCTAAATCATCACGCCCAGCATCAGTATACTGAGTGTAAGAGTCACGACGTTGTTTAACAAGCTTCACTATAACGGAGGTAATACCTGCGTCGTCTAGTGTTATACGCTCGTCAATTTCACGTTGTTTTATTGCAGCAAGTACCATGCGAATAGGGTTAAGACGTAATTTGTCTTTGGCTCTCATCGCATCTTTTTGCGCATCTTTTAGCGTTATTAAAAGGCTCATTTATACAAGACCTAATATATTAGTATAATTTAACGCGACGTGCGTTATCACGAGAAAGTTTTTTCATGTGACGTTTTACTGCAGCAGCTTTTTTACGCTTACGCTCAGCTGTTGGTTTTTCATAGTGCTCGCGACGACGAACTTCTGAAAGGATTCCTGCTTTTTCACATGAACGCTTGAAGCGACGAAGTGCTACGTCAAACGGTTCGTTCTCTCTTACTTTAATTACTGGCATTAAAAATTCACCTACCTAAATTATGAGCGTTGCTCAAGTTGATCAAACATTGATCAAGTGGTTCAAAAATGGTGCGGTATTGTAATCCGAAGCAACACCACATGTAAAGGATAATATTAACAGAAAGCTGGCATCTAAAACAGTGTTAATTTACTTGGCGTTGATACAAACGACAAAAAACTTGCCCAGCCTTTTTTTCTTTAATTAACAACCAGTTGATTGGTGCAGTAAAGGTGCTTAACTCGCTTTCTACCTCAATGTAAATTAAAGCGTCACTGCTTAGCCATTGATTGTTTTCTAGTAAATCAGCGCTCGATTGTGCCAAGTTTTTACGAAATGGCGGGTCAACAAAAACTAGATTAAATGGCTCATTACTATTAATTTGCTCTAAAAATGCCAGTGTATTGGTATGTTTTACGTGTGCGTTTTGCAGCTTTAAAGTGCTAATGTTTAGCTCAATTTGCTTTGCTGCGGCAGCGTCAAGTTCAACAAAAGTAGCGCTTTTAGCAAATCGAGACAGTGCCTCAAAACCTAAACCGCCAGAACCGGCAAAACAGTCGAGCACATTTGCCTCTCGGGTATCTTGCATTAACCAATTAAACACTGTTTCTTTTATACGATCAGTTGTTGGACGCAGCCCTTGTACGTCTTTAACGGGCAGTTTTCGGCCTCTAAATTGACCACTGATCACTCTAATAAAGCCATCGCTGGATTTGCTAGTTACTTTATTTTGTGTTGTTTTTTTTCTCATTTAGCTCACTAAAAATTGGTATCTGCTATCTAGCTCAGATAATATTGCAATCATATCATAGCGTGTCATTTTTCAACTGCGCTAAAAGTGGTAGTATAAGCATCCTAGACAATAGATTGTGCCTTTAAACAGTTTAAAATAGCAGTTAACGCACATACTATTATTATCGTTAGTTTATCAGAATTTTATAAGTGGTTATTAGCAAGTATGGCAAAAAAAAGTAAATTACTGTCTTGGTTAGGTTTTGGTAAGTCAGATAAAAAACAACAAGCGGAACAAAGTGCCCAAGAGGCCGATAACCAACAGCAAGCGCGCTTAGCAGCAGAAAAAGCTGAAGCAGAGCATTTAGAGCAACAGCGACTGGCCGCTGAAAAAGCGGAGCAAGAGGCTGCAGACAAAATAGCAGCCGAGCAAGCACAGAGAGAGCAAGCCGAAAAGCTAGCGATTGAAAAAGCCAATGCTGAGTTACTCGCAAAACAGCAAGCAGATACTCATGCATTACAGTTAGAGCAACAGCAGCGTCTAGCAGAGCAAGAAGCGCAGATGCGCCTTGATCAAAAAAAAGCAGCAGCTGAACAAGCCGAAGCTGAGCGTTTAGAGCAAACACGTATTGCAGCAGAGCAAGCAGAAGCTGAGCGATTAGAGCAGCAAAAACTTGCAGCCGAGCAAGCACAGAGAGAGCAAGCTGAAAAGCTAGCGATTGAAAAAGCCAATGCTGAGTTACTCGTAAAACAGCAAGCAGATGCTCATGCATTACAGTTAGAGCAACAGCAGCGTTTAGTAGAGCAAGAAGCGCAGATGCGCCTGGATCAAGAAAAAGCAGCAGCGGAAAAGGCTGAAGCTGAGCGTTTAGATCAAGCACGTATTGCAGCAGAGCAAGCAGAAGCTGAGCGATTAGAACAAGCACGAATTGCAGCAGAGCAAGCTGAAGCTGAGCGCTTAGAGCAAGCACGTATTTCAGCAGAGCTTGCAGAAATTGAGCGATTAGAACAGCAGCGCATTGCAGCTGAACAAGCAGAAGCTGAGCGTTTAGAGCAACAGCGAATTGCAGTAGAGCAAGCAGAAGCTGAGCGATTAGAACAACAGCGTATTGCAGCTGAACAGGCTGAAGCTGAGCGTTTAGAGCAAACACGTATTGCAGCAGAGCAAGCAGAAGTTGAGCGATTAGAACAACAGCGTATTGCAGCAGAGCAAGCAGAAGTTGAGCGATTAGAACAACAGCGTATTGCAGCTGAACAAGCAGAAGCTGAGCGTTTAGAGCAAGCACGAATTGCAGCAGAGCAAGCAGAAGCTGAGCGTTTAGAACAAGCACGAATTGCAGCAGAGCAAGCAGAAGCTGAGCGTTTAGAACAAGCACGAATTGCAGCAGAGCAAGCAGAAGCTGAGCGTTTAGAACAAGCACGAATTGCAGCAGAGCAAGCAGAAGCTGAGCGTTTAGAACAAGCACGTATTGCAGCAGAGCAAGAAGAAGCTGAGCGTTTAGAACAAGCGCGTGTTGCAGATGAACTTGCAAGCGAAGCAGCTCAAAAAGTAGAAAAACCTAAAAAAGAAGGTTTTTTCTCTCGCCTTAAAAAAGGTTTATTAAAAACTCGCGTTAATATTGGTTCTGGTTTTGCTTCTATATTTAGTGGTAAAAAAATAGACGATGATTTATTTGAAGAGCTAGAAACGCAATTACTCACCGCCGATTTAGGCGTTGATACCACCATGAAGTTAATAGACCGCTTAACTGATGCGGCAAACCGTAAGCAATTAAAAGACGGCGACGCACTTTACGAGCTAATGAAACAAGAAATGGCTGCAATGCTTAAAACTGCAGAGCAGCCATTGGTTATTCCGGCCGATAAAAAACCATTTGTTATATTAATGGTAGGTGTTAACGGTGTAGGTAAAACGACGACCATTGGTAAATTGGCTAAGCAATTTCAAAGCGAAGGCAAGTCGGTCATGCTTGCTGCGGGTGATACATTTAGAGCTGCAGCGGTTGAGCAACTACAAGTATGGGGCGATCGTAATAGTATTCCTGTTATTGCACAGCATACTGGTGCCGACAGTGCGTCTGTTATTTTTGATGCTTTTCAAGCTGCAAAAGCGCGTAACGTTGACGTATTAATTGCAGATACAGCAGGGCGCTTGCAAAATAAAGACAACTTAATGCAAGAGCTTGAAAAAATAGCGCGAGTAATGAAAAAAATTGATCCTGACGCGCCGCACGAAGTAATGTTAACTATTGATGCAGGCACAGGGCAAAATGCAATTAGCCAGGTAAACTTGTTTAATCAGTGCGTTGGTTTAACCGGTATTACTCTTTCAAAACTAGATGGCACGGCAAAAGGTGGTGTTATTTTCGCGGTAGCAGATAAGTTTAACATTCCAATTCGTTATATTGGTGTGGGTGAAAGTATTGATGATTTACGTGCCTTTAAAAGCGATGACTTTATTGATGCGCTATTTAGCCAAGATGAAGACGACGCTTAAAGCATAGCAAGCTATTAGTACAAACGTTGAAAAGTGATTAGCGCGACGCTCATAAAGTGAAAGCTTCACCCAAATAGCCATGTTTGTACTTTGATTTTCCGGTTCTGTAGGTGTGGTTTATAACACACCTTTTAAAGGTGGAACTTTTATTTACCAAAAGAGGGAGCTTGCTCCCTTTTTAATTGCGAGGAATACCAGCTTTATTGATGTTTAATAGCGTTGGCATAATAAAAAATGATAAATTTTCAGCAAGTAAGTAAAACCTATCCAGGCGGGCATCGCGCTCTTGAAAAAGTTAATTTTCATATTAAGCCTGGTGAACTCGCGTTTTTAACCGGACACAGTGGCGCGGGTAAAAGTACGCTGTTAAAACTAATTAGCCTAATGGAACGCCCTTCTGCTGGAAGTGTGTTTATTAACGGTATAGATTTAAACAAAGTAAACTCACGGCAAATTCCTTATGCCCGTCGCGATATAGGCATTATATTTCAAAACCACCGCTTATTAGAGCGCTACACTATATTTGATAACGTAGCACTGCCCTTGATCATTGAAGGCACACACCATAAGCAAATTGCAAAGCGTGTGCATGGCGCACTTGATAAGGTTGGTTTGATTGATAAAATTAAATGCCACCCATCTATGCTCTCTGGTGGCGAGCAGCAGCGTGTGGGTATTGCCCGCGCAATTGTTAACTCCCCGCCAATATTATTAGCAGATGAACCAACGGGTAACCTAGATCCTGAGCTTTCAATGGAAATATTACGTCTTTTTGAAGAGTTTAATAACCATGGAACAACCGTACTTATTGCTACACACGATCTAGGATTAGTGGCCCGGATGAAGTATCGCAGCTTAACCCTAAAAGATGGTCGTATGATTCAAGATCCGTTAGCCGAGGGCGCATTATGAGTTTACTTTTTAAAAGTCGTCAAAATAGTAACGATAAACAAAAAAAATCAGTATTTGCTGGCGGTTATTTTTTTATTATTAATATTTTTCGCCAAGGCGT
Source organism: Pseudoalteromonas translucida KMM 520 (assembly GCF_001465295.1). Classification (NCBI taxonomy): domain Bacteria; kingdom Pseudomonadati; phylum Pseudomonadota; class Gammaproteobacteria; order Alteromonadales; family Pseudoalteromonadaceae; genus Pseudoalteromonas; species Pseudoalteromonas translucida. Next base: position 373,629 of record NZ_CP011034.1, read on the forward strand.
ACATAGCTTAGGTGAAATGTGGCGCACACCTCTAGCGTCGTTAATGACTATTGCAGTACTGGGTTTGAGCTTAACCTTGCCAGCTAGCTTATATTTAGTGGTTAAAAATGTGCAACAGGTAAGCAGCGGCTTTGAAGAGGCCAGCGAAATTTCTTTGTTCGTAAAAGAAAGCATGAGCGAGCAAGAAACCCAAACCTTAGTAAAGCGCTTAGCACTCTACCCAGAAGTAGAAAGCGTGACCTTTATTTCCAAGCAGCAAGCTCTACAAGAGTTTAAGCAAGTATCTGGATTTGGTCAGGCGTTAAGCTATTTAAATAGCAACCCGTTACCCGATGTAGTGCTCGTTATACCAACGTCGCGACACAGACAACCTAATGCCGCAAAAGTACTTTTAACTAAGCTTGAAAGTGAGCGAGAAGTTGATTTTGGTAAGCTCGACATAGCTTGGCTTGAGCGTCTAAATGCATTGCTAAGCCTATTAAAAGAAAGTGTTATTACCATTGCGCTGCTATTGCTTACCTCGGTAACGCTAATAATAGGCAACACTATTCGTTTATCTATTATGGATAAAAAAGAAGAAATACAAGTAATGAAGCTGGTAGGTGCTACTAATACTTTTATTCATGCCCCCTTTTTATGGACCGGGATATGGTATGGCGTTATAGGCGGATTATTTGCGTTTATATGTGTAGCGCTAATGATGTGGTGGCTATCAACTGCCGTTAGCAGTGTGGCAAGTGTTTACCAAACTAGTTTTTCTTTAATTGGTTTAACCTTAAAAGAATTTGGCTCGCTGGTACTGCTTGCTACTAGCTTAGGATTTATTGGTTCGTACTTATCGGTTAATCGTTATATAAAAGAAATTGAGCCAGATAAAGTCTGACATAAAATGGTCACACTTTTATATTATTCTTTTTAAAGCAGTTTTTATAAAAGTACTTTAAAGCTATAGCAGGGCTTAATTCATCACTTATTCAGTCGCTTAGCGTAGACTTAAAAAATACAAAAAACCACTTGATTTATACTTAAGAAAAGTTTTAAATTGGGGTTAGCACTCTTAGGTAAAGAGTGCTAAGATGGTTTCAAATGTTTATCACCGAGGTGAAAAATGAGTAAAGATTTATACGCAATGGCACTTACAGTTGGACAGCAAAGCGCAAGCATGGACGGTTACCTTCAAGCGGTAAGCACTATTCCTATGCTTAAAGTAGAGCAAGAACAAGAGCTGGCAACACGTCTTCAGGAAGAAGGTGATCTTAGTGCTGCAAAGCAACTCATTATGTCGCACTTACGCTTTGTAGCGCATATTGCAAAAGGCTACTCGGGTTATGGCTTGCCACAAGCAGATTTAATCCAAGAAGGTAATATTGGCCTGATGAAAGCGGTAAAGCGTTTTAACCCAGAAGTGGGTGTGCGTTTAGTATCGTTTGCAGTACATTGGATTAAAGCAGAAATTCATGAGTTTGTACTTAAAAACTGGCGCATCGTAAAAGTTGCTACCACTAAAGCGCAGCGTAAATTGTTTTTTAACCTTCGTAAAAATAAAAAACGTTTAGGTTGGTTTAACCAAGCAGAAGTTAGCACAGTAGCTAGCGAGCTAGGTGTAAGTGAAAAAGAAGTACGTGAAATGGAATCGCGCATGAGCGGCCAAGACATGGGCTTTGACCTTACAGGTGATGACGACGACAGCGCACCAAGTAGCACCTATTCACCAGTACAGTATTTAACTGATGGCACTGCTGATTTAGCTGACGATATTGAGCAGCAACAATGGCAAGAACAATCACATACTCGTTTGTTTAGCGCTCTTAAAACGCTAGACGAACGCTCGCAAGACATTGTAAGCGCACGTTGGTTAACCGACGATAAAGCAACGCTACAAGAACTTGCCGAAAAATACAGTGTATCGGCTGAGCGTGTTCGCCAGCTAGAAAAAACAGCGATGAAAAAGCTACAAGCTGCAATGGTGTAAACCTAACCATTTAGCGAACAACAAAAAAGCCCCGCATATAAAATGCGGGGCTTTTTGTTTGCTTCACAATATCTACTTAAATCTTTTTCTATTCTAAATCTATTCAAGTTAGTAAATACCATTTAAGCTCGGTCTTATTCAGAGTTAATACGTTAAACATATATTTAACGTAAAACAAACCAACTGCACTCATTTGATTGTTGCTATTTACATGGGGTTTATTTGAATTAAAAAATTAACATTATATGTTAGTGAATAAGTCTGATTTAGGCTGCTAGAGGTTAGTTTTTATTTTGTTTCCTCCCTGTGTATGCGAAAATATTTGCAGGTTTAGACTGGCCTTTCAGTTTAACCCATATTCTAAATTCAGCTGTTAGTTAGCTGTGTTTACACCCATCATCTAATTTAATTTTAAGCTGTATTAGTACCCAATATGCACTCATATTCACTAAAGAAAAAGATATTGTTATCGGTTATTCTCGCACTCGTCATTGTGGTAGCGTTGCTATCATGGCGTAGTTATTCCACTCAAAAAGCCTTGTTATTACAAAGTAGTGTTGATCAGGTTAGTCAATCTGGTGAGCAACAGGCAGCACAGATTGAGCAATGGCTTGCTGATCGCCTGCGAATAGTTAGCTCTGTGGCGACAAAGGTAGAAGGTGATACGCTCAACGCGTTACAGCAAGCGCAAGCTTCTGGTGATTTTCAATTAGCCTATTTTGGTAACAACGATGGCGAAATGTTCGACTCTGATCCAAGTGTTGATCGCACAGGTTACAACCCACGAACTCGGCCTTGGTATCAACAAGCTCAACAAACACGAGGAGCTATTGTCACTAAGCCTTATTTAGACGTAGCTTTTAATTTACTAGTGATAAGTATAGCGCAACCGACTCGAAATGGTGTGGTTGGTGGTGATGTATCTATTGCTAGCTTAGTTGAGAGTGTTAATAACATGGCGTTGCCAGCCAATGGGTATGCAATCATGATGCATAATGACGGTACAGTGATTGCCTATAAAGACGCAAGTAAAGTTATGGGTCAAATCAGTAATATTGATGATCAGTTAAATACTAAGCTGGTGCAATCGAGTATTCAAAGTGGGGAGCTTACTCCTGCTTATTTTAAAACTGAAGGCCGAGATAAATTACTTTGGGGCGTAGATATTCCTAATACTGATTGGCAGTTAGCTTTTGTACTGGATAAAAAAACACTGGAAGCACCATTAACAAACTTAATGTTAACTCAGTTAGGGTTAGCAGCTTTAGCTTTAATAGTGAGTGTTTTGGCTATTTCATGGTTGTTAAGTTTATTACTCGGACCATTAGCTCGAGTATCTCTGGCATTATCACGGATTGCAGACGGTAATGGCGATTTAACGCAGCGTATAGAGGTCGATAGCCAAGATGAAGTAGGTGTGTTAGCTGATAGCTTTAATCGCTTTGTGAGTAGTCAGCATGAGCTTATTAGCCATATTCGCCAGCTTGCAACTGAGCTTGATTTAGATGCAGAGAGAAGTTTGTGTACCAATCAAACGAGCGTTGAAGAGTTACAACGTCAACAACAAGAAGTAGCGATGGTTGCTACTGCTGTAACAGAAATGTCTAGTGCAACACATGAAATTGCAGCCAATGCAGAAAGCACAGCAGCAGCATCACAGCAATCAGCCCAAAGCAGTGCACAGGGCAAAGGCTTGGTCGATAAAACTCGTAGCACTATTAATTCATTAGCATCTGAGATTGATGAAACCACTGTGGTTATGGGAGAGCTAAGCCTGCATGCACAAGCTATTTCTAGTATTTTAACTACAATTCAAGAGGTTGCTGAGCAAACTAATTTATTAGCACTCAATGCGGCCATTGAAGCTGCTCGTGCCGGTGAGCACGGTCGCGGCTTTGCGGTTGTTGCCGATGAAGTACGCGTTTTATCTCGCCGAACTCAAGAATCTACTGCAGAAATTTATACTACTATCGAAACTTTACAAAACACGACTAAGCAGGCCGTTAGTTTAATGGATAGTAGTAAAGGGTTAGCTAATAATAGTGTTGATGACGTTAATGCTGCAGCAAAAGCCCTCGAAGAAATTACTCAAGCGGTTAATATAATTTCTGATATGGCAGGACAAATAGCCATAGCAGCCGAAGAGCAAACACAAGTAACAAATGAAATAACGCAAAATACGGTTGCTATAAAAGATGTTACAGATGAGATCACTGAGTCGGCTTTGACCCATTTAAGCCAGGCAAAAGTACTTAAAGATCGCGCTGCTGATTTGAGCGATAAGGTGGCTACCTTTATTTTGTAAGCGTGAACAATTGCTCTACTGCAGCCTTATTACTTCGCGGTAGAGCAATTGTTATATTTAAAATAATAAAGTTTAAATTATTCTCTTTCATCTAAGTGAACTGCCCTGCGACATCACTTCTCAGAACACAGGGTTTCTTCGATAAAAAGTCACTTTAATAAGTGCGCCTTTTTGCTAATCGAGTAATAGATTTAATCCTTAACATCACTTTTAGTTGCTTCGCTATACCACAGCTCCATAAAGCACTCAGTTAACTTATGCTCAATTTCAAGAGCTTTATCGGTTGGGCAAAATAGGGTGAAGCTTGCTCTAAACTCTCCTAACTCAGTAGTACCAAAGTGAATTTCGGGTTCTGGGCCTGAAATCTTTGCATCTAACTTTCTTTTAATAATAGAGTTATATCTACTTGCTACTTCTTCAAACTCTTCGCAGTAATGCTTGGCTTTATTACTTAGAGTTTCGTAAATAGGGTACGGATTAAAGCTGTCTTTGCGCACAATATTAAAATGATGAGTAGCGAAGCGTTTAATAAAGTTTAAGTTTTTTATTGGGCTGGTAATTAATTTGTTATTAGGGATATATATTGTTTTTCTAGAGAATTGATAAGTTCTCATATCAATTTCATGTAAGGTGGTTTTAATCCAGTTAGTCTCTGCTACTTCGCCATAATATTCACCAACTTGTACCCAGTCGCCTATTCTAAATGGGCGGGTTGTCACTAAGTAAAAAAAGCCAATTACACATTGAATAAACTCTCTAGTGGCAAGCACAATAGCAACGGCAAAAGCGGCTATAGACAGTGCAAAGTTTTGAATCTCAGTCGACCATATAAACAGCAGTAACAAAACCATAGTAAAGTTAATAAAGTGCTTAATATTGTGAGCAATATAGCGAATATCTTTTTCTTTTTTTTCTGCTCTATAGCGCGCCAACTTATCAACAAGTACTTTTAAACTAAATGCGATAGTGAGTACCACCACTGAGATAAGAACTGGATGTAGTAGTATGTCTTTGATAATAAAACCCCTAATCGGTATAAGTTTAAAGTAAGTAATAACAGCTAGGTTTTTAAATAATAGGCCCTAGGTTCTAGGGAAAAACACCGCGCTAAACCTAAGCACGGTGTTTTTATATTTTGCTGATTTTGGACAACTTAAGCTAACAGTCGCCCTGAGCTGTTATCTCATGGTAACAAATTCTTCCGAACCTGTAGGGTGAATAGCAACCACTGCATCAAAATCAGCTTTAGTTGCGCCCATTTTCATGGCAACTGCAAAACCTTGAATCATTTCGTCTACAGCAAAACCTATACCATGTAAGCCGACCACTTTTTCATCTGGGCCTGCGCACACTAGCTTCATTTTACAAGGCTGGCGATGTTGCGTAACCGCGGTATACATAGCGGCAAAAGCTGATTGGTATACTTTTACGTTTTCTGCACCGTATTGCGATATAGCTTCTTGCTCTGTTAAGCCAATAGTACCAATGGGTGGGTGACTAAATACTACCGTAGGAACTAAGCTGTAATCCATTTTTAAATCATCTGGCAGTTCTTTATTAAATAAGCGCTCAGATAAAGTACGCCCAGCTTTAACTGCTACTGGGGTAAGCTCAATACCGTTTTCGATAATATCGCCCACAGCGTATACGTTTTTAGCGGTGGTGTTTTGGTACTCGTCTACTTTAACAAAGCCTTTGCTGTTAACTTCTACACCTGCTGCAGCAATATTAATTGCATTTGTAGTTGGCTCGCGTCCAATAGCCCAAATTACTTGGTCTACGTTATGGCTTTTACCATTATCTAAATGCAAGGTTACTGAGCCGTCGTCTTCTTTAACCAATTTATGTGGCACAGATTCGGTATGCAAGGTAGGGCCTTCTTTTGCCATTACTTCAACTAGCGTATCGATTATATATGGGTCAAAGTTACGCAGTGGTGCGTGTTTACGCACAAATAAATGCGTGTCAGTGCCCAAGCTATGTAATACGCCTGCAAGCTCTACAGCAATGTAACCTGCGCCAATAACAGCAACGCGTTTAGGTTGCTCTTTAAGCTCAAAAAAGCCATTAGAGTCAATGCCGTGCTCAGCGCCTTCAATATTTGGAATGCTAGGACGACCGCCAACAGCAATTAAAATATGATCAGCTGTATAATGCTCACCATCTACTTCAACTGTTTTATTATCTACAAATTTAGCAAAACCTTTAATTACGGTAACGCCGTTGTTTGCAAGGCCATTATCGTAACCTTTATGGATTCGGCCAATGTAGGCTTCGCGGCTTTCTACTAATTTGCCCCAATCAAAACCTTTTACTTCAACATTAAAGCCGTAATCAGGCGCATATAAATTAATTGCTTCAGCAACTTGAGCACCATGCCACATTACTTTTTTAGGTACACATCCTACGTTTACACATGTGCCACCCATATGCTTTGCTTCAATAAGTGCTACTTTAGCGCCACGCATTGCCGCGCGGTTTGCCGACGCAATACCACCGCTACCACCGCCAATTGCAATATAATCAAAATGCTGAGCCATGTTTAATCCTCAAAGTTTATTTAACTGTATTGTGCCGATGATAGCATACGCTCAAGGCAAATTACTTAATCAGCATAGGTAAAATTATCATACACCTTGTATAAACGAAAAAGATCTCATTGCGATCATCATAAGCTTAAATGCTCTTGTATTTAGCCACTTTGCCCCAACTTTAATTCTTATAATGCACAAATTTGAGATAAATATGACCAATGCAAACACTAACCCATTAATTGGGCTTGAAGGCTTACCGCCATTTTCAAAAATAAAGCCAGTGCACGTAGTGCCAGCACTAAAGCACGGGATTGAGCAGTGCCGCCAAGCCATTGAAGATGTGCTTGCTAAAAAATCATACACTTGGAACGATTTAGTACTGCCACTAGAGGAAGCCGATGATAAATTATCACGGATGTTTTCGCCGGTATCACATTTAAACTCAGTAATGAATAACGACGAACTACGTGAACAATACGAGCAATGTTTACCACTTATTTCTGAGTACTCAACTTTTGTAGGACAGCATCAAGGCTTATTTGCAGCTTACAACGCGTTATATAACAGTGATGAATTTAAAACCCTCACTACCGCTCAGCAAAAGTCGATTACGAATGCACTTCGCGATTTTAAATTATCGGGCATTGCACTAGAGCCTGCGCAGCAAAAGCGTTACGGCGAAATTAGCGCGCGTTTATCAGAGCTGGCCTCTAAGTTTGGTAACAATGTTATGGATGCCACATTGGCTTGGCATAAACACATTACCGATGAAAGTGAACTGGCTGGTTTACCAGAGTCGGCGCTGGCTTTAGCTGCCGATACCGCAAAAAGTAAAGAATTAGACGGCTGGGTATTTACGCTCGATTTTCCATCGTACTTACCTATTATGACCTACGCCGATAATCGCGAATTACGCGAAGAAACATATACAGCGTTTTCTACACGTGCGTCTGATCAGGGCCCTAATGCGGGTGAATTTGATAACTCAGCAATTATGAGCGAAGAGCTAGCGCTACGTCATGAACTAGCACAGTTGCTTGGCTTTAATAGCTACGCTGAAAAGTCACTTGCCACTAAAATGGCTGAGACACCTGCACAAGTATTCTCATTTTTAGAAGACCTAGCTGCTAAATCAAAACCACAAGCAGAGCAAGAACTTGCGGAGCTACAAGCTTACGCAGAGAAAAAGCACGGTATTACCGAACTAGCAGCGTGGGATTTTGGTTATTACGGCGAAAAGCTCAAGCAAGACAAATACGCCATTTCAGACGAAGTACTGCGCCCGTATTTTCCAGCTAATAAAGTATTAAGTGGTTTGTTTGAAACGGTTAACCGTTTATTTGGCATTAGCGTAAAAGAAGTCAGTGATTTTGACAGCTACCACAAAGATGTACGCTTTTTTGAAATATACGACAGCAGCAATACATTACGTGGCCGTTTTTATCTCGACTTATATGCTCGCGATCATAAACGTGGTGGCGCATGGATGGACGACTGCATGGGGCGTAAAGTACGCGCTAGCGGCGAATTGCAAACCCCAGTGGCGTATTTAGTTTGTAACTTTAACAAGGCAATAGGTGATAAACCGGCCTTGTTTACTCATAACGAAGTAACCACTTTATTCCATGAGTTTGGCCATGGTATTCATCATATGCTAACTCAGGTAGATGCAGCTCCTGTTGCGGGCATTAACGGCGTTGCATGGGATGCGGTAGAGCTACCAAGTCAGTTTTTAGAAAACTGGTGCTACGAAGAGCAAGCACTTAGCTTTATTTCAGGGCATTACGAAACCGGCGAGCCACTACCTAAAGAGCTACTAGATAAGTTATTAGCAGCTAAAAACTATAACTCAGGCATGCAAATGCTGCGTCAGTTAGAGTTTTCGTTATTCGACTTTAAAATACATAACGACTACGTAGCTGGTGAGCCATGTAATATTCAAGCTGTGCTTAACGACGTGCGTAGCCGCACCTCGGTGATTAAAGCGCCAGAATTTAACCGTTTTCAGCATGGCTTTAGCCATATTTTTGCCGGTGGTTATAGCGCAGGCTATTACTCGTATAAATGGGCAGAAGTACTCTCTGCCGATGCTTATTCTAAATTTGAAGAAGAGGGCATTTTTAACCCAGAAACGGGGCGAGCATTTATGCAGCACATCCTAGAAAAAGGCGGCAGCGAAGAGCCAATGGAATTATTTAAAAACTTCCGTGGTCGCGAGCCAAATGTTGACGCATTACTTCGCCACAGCGGTATTGCTGCCTAAAGTATAGAGTTAACTCTATATACTTTTAGCTACTCACAAACACATAGCGCTCAGTTTTCATTGCAAAACTGAGCGCTTTTTTACAGCATCTGAACTTTAATTACTCTCGACTTTAAGACTATTGTTTTCCTTTCATTGCTATTTTAATGCTTTAAACTAAGGCGCTTGATATACTGAAAAAGTATTTTATCGTCGGAGTGTAGAGTGGTTATTAAGTGTGCCTTTAAAGAGTGCCGTCCTTATTTAAATGAGTTAGAAACACGTTTTGGCTTAGCCCATTGGGCAGAGCAAAGCAGTGGTTTTAGCCTGCATTACGATGATACAGGCTTGAGCTTATATAAAACCGATGAGCCTAAACTGGGCGCAATAAGCGTTGACTTTGTTACGGGCGCTGCAGCGCACAGACGAAAGTTTGGCGGCGGTAAAGGCCAAGCAATTGCCAAAGCAGTAGGCTTAAATAAAGGGGCGACTCCGGTAGTTCTCGACGCCACTGCAGGGCTGGGGCGTGATGGTTTTGTGCTAGCGTCGCTTGGTTGTAAAGTTATATTGCACGAACGCCACCCCGTAGTTGCAGCACTTTTATACGATGGTCTGCAGCGCGCTTACAACGATATTGAAATTGGCCCGTGGATGCAGCAAAACATGAGCCTCATATTTGGCTCAAGTCATACCTTACTTGCTCAATGCGAAAGTATGCCAGACGTAGTTTACTTAGATCCTATGTTTCCGCACCGCGAAAAATCAGCCTTAGTTAAAAAAGAAATGCGCGTATTTCAAGACTTAGTAGGCGCCGACACCGACGCCGACGATTTACTCGAATTTGCTTATCCGCTTGCAAGTAAACGCGTGGTAGTAAAGCGCCCCGACTATGCCCCTTTTTTAAACGAAAAAACTCCCAGCATGCAAATAAAAACGAAAAAAAACCGCTTTGATGTATACGTAAAAGCTGCGATGGTAAAAGCTTAAGGCTCAGCGTTAGCAGCGTATTATCGTAGCTGTCGATGCAACCATAGAGTGACATAATACAACCATACTGTGACATAATGTGAATATATCCTGGGGTTAGCTACATTAGGACTAGGTCGAAATTAGCCACGGTCAGTGTTTAGGTTGTGCGTAGGCGGGGCTTAATGCCGTGCTTATTAAAGAGCAGGCTTTTACTAACCGCTGCAATTTACTCTTTAGCGCTTCTCTGCTAGTTGTATATATTTACGCTCTACCAGCTTAGATACGGGTACTAATTCAAAACCTTGTTTGCTGAGCTGTGGTAAAGCGTGGCGTAAAAATGCGATTGTTTCAGGGTAGGGGTGGGCAATTGCAATGGCAAACTTATGCTCAGTAGCGTGTTGTTTTAGCTCATCTAGGCGCAGTTGCAACTGTTCTGGCGTGGTTATGTTATCTAAAAAAATATGACGGCCAATATTTTCAACACCTAAAAAGTTAGCGGCATTTTGTGCCTGGCTTAATTCAGTGGTGCGGCTATCTAAAAAGTACAAATGTCGCTTTTTAAGCACTTCCATTATCCACCGCATAGCTTGGCTTTGCTGGGTGAGCGCCGAACCCATGTGATTATTAACCCCTTTAACTTGCGGTAAACTGGCCAAAGCAGTGCCAAGTATTTGCTGTATCTGCTCTTTATTCATATTTAACGTAAGTGCGCCTGGGCCAAGCTCCTTACCGTTAAGTGCTTGCATGGGAATATGCAGTAATAACTCTTTATCTGTTTTACTGGCTAAAGTGGCAAAAGCTTGTGCATAAGGCGTGTGAGGCAAAATTGAATACGACACTTGGCCGGGCAAAGTTAACAGTTCTAAATCCCTCTGGTGATAACCTATGTCGTCTATTACTATCGCTATTTGCTTGGCTTTAGCATTGAGTGACACAAAACCAAGCATCAATATCAGCCCTATTATTACTTTCATCTTTATCGCTTTTTATATTTATAGTTTTTATTATTTTTAGAGCTTATTAACTTAACCTCAGTAAGGCTAAAGTTATTGCAGGTTAAGTAACTGTTTAGCTTTTACTAATTGTAAATCAGCTACCTTGCTGGCTAGTTGAGTTTGTTTACCTTTAGCTTGCTGGTTTTTGATTATAACGGCTTTATCACTTTGTGAAAGGGTTGTTTGATTAATCGCCACGTCGGGCGTAATACCAACACCCTCGATTGATTTCCCCAAAGGAGTGAAGTACTTAGCTGTAGTGAGCTTTAATGCAGTGCTGCCATCACCAAGTGGAATAAGCGATTGCACTGAGCCTTTACCAAAAGATTGGCTGCCAACAACCTTGGCGCGGTTATTATCTTTTAATGCAGCAGCTAATATTTCGGCTGCTGATGCCGAGTTTTCGTTAATAAGCACTACAATAGGAGCGCCTTTTAAAATGTCTCCGTGTTTGGCATAAAAATCTTTATTTGCCTCGTTATAGCGCCCTTTAGTAGTAACAATCGTGCCGCTTTGTAAAAACAGATCCGACACCGCAACAGCGCTTGTAAGTGTGCCGCCGGGATTGTCACGTAAATCAATAACAAGGCCTTTAAGTGGGTGCCCAAAGTGATTTTGCATGGCCGCTATTTGCAAAGCAACTTCATGTAAAGTGTGGTTAGAAAAACTATTGATAGCTAAATAACCGCGGCCAAAATCTAAACCTTGACTAGTAACGCTTTCGAGTTTTATTTTACGGCGGCTCACATTAAAATTAAGTGGTTGCGGTTGGTTATCACGTTTAATGGTTAAGCTAATATTACTAAGTTTGCTGGCTGTTATTAGCTGAGCAACATGCTCTACGGAGCTGTGTTGTGTTGTTTGATTATTAACGTTAATAATAATGTCACCGGCCATAATCCCAGCACTTTTAGCAGGTGAGTTATTCACTACATTTACAATGGTCACGTTATTATTTATTTTTTTAACCTCAATACCTAAACCGGTATAGCGGCCATTAGTGTTATCAAATAAAGCATTTAATTCGTGTTCATCAAGGTATTTAGAATAGGGATCGAGCTGGGCATATAAATGCGCAAATTGCTGGTTGTTATAGTTAGTATGTGTGGTGTTTAGTAGTGCAAGATCTTCAACGTAGTAGGTATGAATGTTAAATAGGATTTCTGTTATTTGTTGTTTTTTTAATTCTTTAATCGAACTAGAAAACACATTTGCTGAAAAGCTAATAACAATAAATAGAACAAGTAAATACAGGCTCAAGCTAAGCGTAAAGCCTGTATTTTTAAACCATTTTGCTAGGGTGCTTTTTTTGTCCATCGGCTGCTCCAATACGGCGCAGCGGTTAATTTATACCAATGGCATGTTTTTAATAAGATTGGTATTTGCTAAATGCGTTTGCACCATTTTTCAGGATTTACTGCACGCCCTTTATGGCGCATTTCAAAGTATAGACCAGAACTTGCCTGCCCGCCGCTTTGGCCAACTAGCGCTACAGTTTCGCCTTCTCTTACCATGTCGCCAACATCTTTCAATAAGGTTTGTGCATGGCCATAAAGACTCATAAAGCCCTCACCATGGTCAACTACAATTACCCATCCGTAGCCCTTTAACCAATCGGCAAATACCACTTGGCCGTTATGAACACTGTTAATATTGCTGCCTTCTTTTGCGCCAATTAATACGCCTTTCCAGTCAATACCACCGTGTTTTCGTTGTCCAAAAGTGTGTTCTAACTTACCTCGGCTTGGCCAGTTAAGCTTGCCTTTGCTGTTATTGAGGCCGAGTAATTCAACTTTTTTATTTTTTTCTTTCTCTAGCTCTTCAATAGTTGTGATCAGCGTTTGCTGGTTTTCTTTTAAATAGTTAATTGAACTTTTGGTGCTGTTTAGCTGTGTCTGTAAATTTTTTAAATTGGCTTGGCGTTCGCTTTGAGCACTAACTAATGCGGTTTGGCGTCTTTTTTGTTCATCATGCAGGTTTACTAGTTTTTGCTTTGTTTTAGCCAGTTCAGCCTGGTTTTGCGCTATTTGTAACTGCAGCGCTTTTAGCTCTTCGAGTTGTTCAATACGGGCTTTATTTAAATAATTATAATAGCTTAGAGTGCGCTCAAACTTAGCTGTGTCTTCTTGGTTGAGCAGCATTTTTGCATAGTCATCGTCGCCACCGGCCATATAAGCACTTTTAAGTTGCGCAGCTAATGCGTGTTGAAACTGTGCATGTTGTTGTTCAAGCTGATCGGCTTTTTGTTGTTGCAGTTGTTGCTGTTGTTCGGTTTTTTTAACCGACTGCTCAGCCATATTTAAGGCTTTGGCGTTTTTAGCTATGTCGAGTTCGTGCTGTTGTAGATTTTTTTGTAGTTTGGCAATTTTTTTGCGTTGCGCGTTGTATTCCGATTGGCTTTGCTTTAGTGCCGTTTGTACTTCGCTGAGATCTTTTTTGGTACGATCTTCATTAGCGACTGCAGTTGCAGTCGCTAAAAAAGTCAGTATTAAAATTAGCTTAGTAACGCTATTAATACATGTATGCATAAATTATTTCAACGTCATGATAGGTTTGCCTGTCATTTCAGTTGGCTGCTCCATGCCCATTAAGTGCAGCATAGTAGGCGCTACATCGCTAAGTGCTTTACCCTCAGAAGGTGTTGCATCGCGGCCCACGTAAATAAATGGCACTGGCTCGCTAGTATGTGCAGTATGGGCTTGGCCTGTTTTAAGGTTGGCCATTTGCTCAGCATTACCATGGTCGGCAGTAATAAGCGCTTCACCGCCATATTCGTTAAGTGCTGCTACTACGCGACCAATACAGTGATCAACTGCTTCGCAGGCTTTAACTGCCGCTGAAAATACACCAGAGTGACCCACCATATCGCCGTTAGGGTAGTTACAAATAATAGCGTCGTATTTACCACTTTTAATTGCCGCAACGAGTTTGTCGGTAAGCATTTCTGAGTTCATTTCGGGCTGCAAATCGTAGGTTGCAACTTGAGGTGAAGGAATAAGTTCGCGGGTTTCACCGTTAAATTCGTCTTCGCGGCCACCACTAAAGAAAAACGTAACGTGAGCATATTTTTCAGTTTCAGAAATACGTAGTTGAGTTTTACCGTGTTTTTCAAACCATTCGCCAAGTACGTTTACCAGTGGCGTAGGGCCAAATGCAACTGGAGCGTCTATATCTGCAGCGTATTCGGTCATCATTACAAATGCGCTAAGGGCAGGCGACTTTTGTTTGGCAAAACCGTCAAAGTTAGGCTCAACAAATGCACGTGTAATTTCACGGGCGCGATCGGCTCTAAAGTTAGCAAATATAACCGTGTCGCCATCGTTAATTTGTACCGGCTCTGCGCCTGTAGGAGTAATGGTGCTTGCGGCTACAAATTCATCGTTTTCGTCGCGCTCATAAGCGGCTTCAAGTGCGCTTACGCCAGTAGGGAAGCTAAAGTCGCCTTGTGCTAACGTAAGTAAGTTATAGGCTTTTTCTACGCGGTTCCAGCGGTTGTCTCTGTCCATTGCGTAATAACGGCCAATTAGCGATGCTAAGCGGCCACATTGTAGCTTTGCAAATACCGCTTCAATGCGTTCAATAGAAGCTTTTGCACTGCGTGGAGGTGTGTCGCGGCCATCTAAAAAGCCATGAAAGTACACCTCTTTTGCACCGCGTTTTGCAGCAAGTTCAATACTTGCCACAATATGATCTTCGTGGCTGTGTACGCCGCCTGGGCTTAATAGCCCCATAATGTGCACGGCTTTATCTGCATTTACGGCTTTATCTATGTTATCGACTAGTGCAGGGGTAGAGTCAAACTCGCCATCGTTTATCGCTTTTGTTATACGAGTAAAGTCTTGATAAACAACGCGCCCAGCGCCTAAATTAACGTGGCCAACTTCAGAGTTGCCCATTTGACCATCAGGAAGGCCTACATCAAAACCCGAAGCTGAAATTAATGTGCGCGGGCGGGTGGCCCATAATTCATCTAATACAGGGGTATTTGCAGCTAGAATCGCATTACTTTGCTCATCTTCGCGGTATCCCCAGCCATCTAAAATCATTAATACCAGTGGTTTTTTATGCTCTGACATAGTCACTCCTCAAGGTTAACGTTGCGATAAAACACGCTAACATTACCGCTAACATGCTGATGCTAAGCATACCGTGTTTCACAGCTAGGATCAGCAATCAAAATAAGATATTAAAACTTTTTAATATCTTGCTAAAAATTAACAACAAGCTGTTACTTTGTTCTTACTAAAAGCACCTCGTAAAAGCGTATTATACTTTGCCTTAACTCGCATTTTTAGCTGATTTGGGTATACTTGCGCAGCTAATACCAATTTTATTAAAAACATGTACATTCTAGCTGATTAAATAGCTCACTAACTGCGTTAAAAATAACTTATATAGAACAACTATATATCATCATTTTTTACTTGTTATTGACCCATTTTATTGACGCTATAATAGCCCATTAATTTAATGCAATTGGTATAATACCAACTTTATTAAAGCGCTGTGTATGCGAGTAAGGTAAATTAGGTATATATTGTGTTTAAAATTTTTACAGAAGTGAGTACTCCTGTTTAAATTTTATGTTGTTTGTGGGTAGCTTACCTCTTGTTATACTTGCTTATAGAGTTAATGCAATTGGTATTGAACGAAAAAAATAGCTAAAACATCACGTTTTAGGATGTAATTTTATAGTGGATGTCGAATGGATCAATATATTGAATTTATCACCAATCACCCAATTTTAAGTGCAGCTTGGGTGGGTATTGTGTTTCTTATTGTTAGTGGTTGGATCAAAAGTAAACTCTCAGCAGTGCGCCAAATAAACCCTCAGCAGTTAACGCTGCTTATCAACCGTGAAGACGGTCAAGTTATTGATATGCGTGCGCAAAAAGAGTTTAACACCGGGCATATTGCCGGTGCTCAGCATTTAAGCCCTGAAAATGCGAAAAAATCTGACTTTTCAAGCCTTGAAAAGTATAAGAGCAAACCCATTATATTGGTATGTACTACAGGTATGACCGCTTCAGGAACTGCAACCGCTATGCATAAAGCGGGTTTTGAGCAGGTAAGTGTGTTATCTGGTGGTATGGGCGCGTGGCAATCTGCGAGCTTACCAACTACAACCGGTCGCTAATAAATATTAGCAGTCCGATAGAGGATATATTATGAGTAATGTTGTTTTATACACCAAAGCGTATTGCCCTTTTTGTCAACGTGCTCGTGCACTTTTAGACAGTAAAGGCGTGCAATACACAAACTTTGATATTGGTGTACAGCCTGAACTGCGTGATGAAATGATCGCCAAAGCAGGCGGCGCAAGCACGGTACCGCAAATCTTTATTAATGATGAGCATATAGGTGGCTGCGACGACATGATGGCAATAGAAGCACAAGGTCAACTTGATAAAAAGCTAAATGCCACACAAAACGCTTAAATTTTAACTAATTATAATAACGAACAGGTTAAGGATTACAATGAACGAAGAAACGCAAAACGCAGCAGCACAACAAGAAACTGGCGCACAATTTACTATTCAACGTATTTACACAAAAGACGTGTCGTTTGAAACGCCAAACTCTCCAGCTATTTTTCAAAAAGAATGGACACCAGAAGTTAAGTTAGACCTAGACACTCGCTCTAATAAGTTAGACGAAGGTGTATTTGAAGTGGTTTTAGCACTAACAGTGACTGCATCTATTGGCGAAGAAACGGCCTTTTTATGTGAAATTCAACAAGCAGGTATTTTTACTATTGCTGACGTTGAAGAAACACAACTTGCTCATATGCTTGGTGCATTTTGCCCTAACGTATTGTTTCCATATGCGCGTGAAGCAGTTTCTAACCTTGTTAACCGTGGTACTTTTCCACAGCTTAACCTTGCGCCAGTTAACTTTGACGCATTATTTGCACAATACATGCAACAACGCACAGCGCAAGCTGAGCAGGCATCAGTAGACGCATAAATTATGAGTACAGCAACTTCAGCTGTTACTGTATTAGGGGCGGGGTCTTATGGCACCGCCCTTGCTATTTGCTTAGCCCGAAATGGTCACCAAGTGACACTTTGGGGTCGCAATAGCGACGACGTTGCCACGCTTGCAGCTGAGCGAAAAAATCAACGTTACTTACCTGATATTCCTTTTCCCGACACTTTAACTCTTGAAGCCGACTTGCAACGTGCTGCTGCAAGTAATGAAATAGTGTTAGTGGTTGTGCCTAGCCATGCATTTGGCGACACCTTAAAGCAAATTAAACCAGCTTTACAGCAAGGCGCAAAAGTTGCGTGGGCAACGAAAGGGCTAGAGCCAAATACCGGGCGCTTATTACAAGAAGTTGCAGTGCAAGAGCTTGGTGATGCAATTCCATTAGCGGTGCTTTCGGGGCCAACATTTGCTAAAGAAATGGCCATGGGATCGCCTACTGCTATTTCGGTTTCATCCACCTCTACAGAATTTGCCAAGCAGTTAGCTGATTTACTGCATTGCGGTCGCTCATTTAGAGTGTACAACAATGATGATTTTATTGGCATACAGCTAGGTGGTGCGGTTAAAAACGTTATTGCTATTGGTGCAGGCATTTCCGATGGCGTAGGTTTTGGCGCTAATGCACGCACGGCACTAATTACTCGCGGCCTTGCTGAGCTAACACGCTTAGGTTGTGCTTTGGGCGCAAAACCCGAAACCTTTATGGGGATGGCAGGCCTTGGCGATTTAATTTTAACCTGCACAGATAACCAGTCACGTAATCGTCGTTTTGGTTTAGCGTTAGGTAAAGGCGAAAGCGTAGAGGCTGCAATAGAGTCTATAGGCCAAGTGGTCGAAGGCTTTAGAAACACCAAAGAAGTGTATTTATTAGCGCAGCGCAGCGGTGTAGAAATGCCAATCACCGAGCAAATTTATAAAGTGCTGTACGAAAATAAAGACATGAAAGAAGCGGCTATGGCCTTATTAGGCCGAGAGCAGCGCTCAGAATAAAAGGGCAGCTTTCATAAAGCTAAATTTTAGGTGTCAGATTTTAGGTATCAGGTTTTAGGTAGAAATTAGCCAAGCTCGGTGTGTGGGTTAAACCGCAGACGGGCTTAATGTCGCGCAGGTTAAGCTTTAAACCCTGCGCGAGGTAAACTTCCACCTACAAGTTAGGCGCTTGGTTTATATCATTTACCTAAAACCTTGCGCCTAAAACTCTTTACTTCTTACTTTGCGCCCGGAAACCCAAGCTGGCGCCACGATTCATACACAAACACCGAAACCGCGTTAGATAAGTTCATACTGCGGCTATTGGCTTGCATTGGAATGCGCACCCGTTGCTCGTTTGGAAGCGATTGAATTAGCTCATCCGGAAGGCCGCGCGTTTCAGGGCCAAATACTAAACAGTCGCCAGCCTCGTATTGTGCCTGATGATGAAATTGGCTGCCTTTAGTGGTGCAAGCGTATATTTTTTTAGGCTTGCATGCTTCTAGGTAAGCTTCAAACGAAGCATGGCGTTGTACATGGCTAAATTCATGATAATCAAGGCCGGCACGTTTTATTCGTTTGTCATCCCATGCAAAGCCAAGTGGCTCAATTAAATGTAGCGAATAGCCCGTATTTGCACATAAGCGAATAATATTACCGGTATTCGGTGGGATTTCAGGTTGGTATAAAACAATATCCAGCATAACGAGCCTTATAAAATAGTCAGTAATTTAACGATTTGCAGTATACACAGAAAGCGTGTAAAAAACTGATATACTCACTTTATTCAATACACTTATTAACGGATAAATACGTGCATAATCGCAGTTACGAATTTTGGGTAAAAACCTCTAGTTTAGTCACTATGGTCATGGTGAGCTTAATGATTGCAGCTAAAACCTGGGCATGGCTTGCCTCGGGTTCAGCGTCAATGCTGGGCTCATTAACCGATTCACTCATGGATATTACCGCCACAGCTATGAGTTTTTTAGTATTAGGTTATGCGCTGCGCCCCGCCGATGACGACCACCGTTTTGGTCACGGCAAAGCCGAAGCGCTCGCTGGGCTAGGGCAGGCCGCATTTATTGCAGGTTCTGGCTGTTTATTAGCGTTTCATAGTATAGAGCGCTTGTTTAATCCTTTAGAGCTCACTCATTCATTGTTAGGTGTATGGGTAAGTATTTTTGCCATTGCCTGTACATTAGTGATTGTATTTGTACAAAATAAAGTAGTTAAACATACCGAATCTATTGCAATAAAGGCCGACTCAGTACATTACAAAGGCGATTTGATTTTAAATGCTGCGGTGCTACTGGCTATTTTACTCTCGTATTATGGTGTGTTGTACGCCGACCCTATTTTTGCAGTTGGCGTTGCCGGTTATCTACTTTATAACAGCTGGGATATAGCCCGAGATAGCGCAGATCACTTAATGGACAAAGAACTGCCAGATGAAGAAAAACAACGCATTTTAGATGTATCGAAAAGCCATACTGACGTACGCGGTGTACACGGCGTTCGTACCCGACAAGGTGGAAAAGTTAAGTTTATTCAACTGCATTTAGAGCTAGATGATCACCTAAGCTTAATTCGCGCGCACAACGTAGCCGATGAAGTAGAGGCAATGATCACTAAAGAATTTGAGTCAGAAGTTGATATTCTAATTCATCTAGATCCTTTGTCTTCTGTGGAACTGAGTGACACTGAGGGGGCAGCGGTAACTGAACCGTAAGTAAAACTGGAATTTCAGGTTAAAACCAGCAAACACTGGATTTAACCTGATACTTTTGCCCTAGATGTGAAGTTTACCTCGCGCAGGGTTTTAAAAACGTAACCAGCGCGGCATAAAGCCCCGCCTATGGTTAACCCAAACACCGAGCTTAGTTTTTCTCTACCTAAAACCTACAACCTAACACCTCAAACCTGCTCTTCCACACCTATTCGCAAAACTGGTACAAACTTGTTAGCAGTGGCTGGCGTATTTCATCACGTTCAAATAATAGTTCGTGTTTAGCGCCGGCAAAGCTTTTTATTACGGCTTGGTTATGTCGGTTTGCCAGTTTATCTTGCGCGGCGTTATCTACTACTTCGTCGCGCTCTGCGCTGGCTATAAACAGTGGAATATTAATACTTAACTTATCAACCGATGCAATAAAGGTAAATGCGGCTTGTAGCCAGCCATAGGTTACGCCACCAAGCTGCAACAGTGGATCTTGATAGGTTTGCCTAAAAAATTTATAACGCACTTGGCTGCTAGTTAATGTATTTAAGGCAAACTCATCTGGGCTGTAATCGTTTTGCCCAAGGGCATAACTTTGTGAAAAACCGAAAAGCACAGCTGCGTTGGCAATCAATTTTGCCAACGGTTTTGGGGTGTTTTTAGTGTGAATGTCAAACATGGGTGCCGATAAAAATAACCCACTAAAACTATTTTCAAAGTGGGCTAAATAGTCAAAAGCAATTGCACCGCCCATTGAGTGGCCAAGCAGTATTTTTTTGCCTTGCCAGTGATTATCAACAATTTGTTGATTAAATAAATGCAGATCGTGGCGATAATCAGTAAAGCATTTTACATAGCCTTTATGCGTATTAGCTAAGTGTCGATAAGAGCGACCTTGCCCTTGATGATCAACAATAAACACGGCAAAATTATTAGTGTACAGCTCCCACAATAGCTCTTTGTATTTATCAAGCCCTTCTATACGCCCTGAGCTAATTACAATAGCGGTATGCGCCTGTTCAGGTTTTGCATAGGCATAAAATAACTGCCCAGCAGGGGTATTTAAATAGGCTTTAACTAGGGTGTTGTTATAAAAATCATTAATACTGGGTTGATTATTAACAAGCTCGTTTTCACTACTGTAAAACATTCACTACTCTTTTATTATTGGTAAAGTAACCATGGCGCACAGGCCACCTTGTGGTTTATTTGATAAAACCAAGCTGCCGCCATGAGCAATAATAGCATTTTTGGCAATTGCTAAACCTAAACCCGTGCCACCACTCACTCGGTCACGCGCATCTGACTGCCTAAAAAACGGCTCACATAACTTACTTAGCTGGTTATTTGGTACACCTGGGCCATCATCACATATTTCAATATAAATGGCATCACCGTGCTTTAGGGTAAGGCTAATAGTGTGCTGTGCATACTTAATGGCGTTGCGCAGTAAGTTTTCCAGTGCGCTGGCAATTAGCGCTTCATCGCAATTTAGTGTTACCGCCGCCGAGCCACTTACTTGTAGTTGCTTGTTATGCTGTTTTGCTTCAAAAGTGGCATCGTTAAGTACATGATCAACAATATCTTGCAGCGACTGCTTGTGTAGCGATAACGCTTGGCTATTTGCCTCTAAACGCGACACTTGTAATACATCGGCAATCATTTTATCGAGTTGATTGGCTTCTTTTTCTATACGCAGTAAGTACGATTGGCTGGCTTCGCTTGCTTGCATTTGCGCAAGGCCAGTCGCCATTTTTAAGCGAGTAAGTGGCGAGCGTAGTTCGTGCGATATATCGGCCAGTAAGCGTTTTTGCGCGCTAATTAATTGCGCTAATTGGTCAGCCATACGGTTAAAGTCACGACCTAATATACCTAGCTCATCTTTACGATTAGCGGATATGGCAGCCCGGGCTGTTAAATCGCCGGCAGAGAGTTTAATCGCGGCTTTTTTTAAGCTGTTAATAGGCGCAATTAAATTACGACTGAATAAAAAACTCAAAATAAGTGAGGCAATAATCGCAATCGAAATTTTTATCCATTTAGGCATTAACATTAAGCGCACGAATAGCGGCGGCTGGTGGTTTATGTCTATTTCGTATAAATAAAAGTGGCCCTCAGGTACATTTACACTGATAGGGCCAAAGGCCTGAAAATGTTCGGTAATTATTACCTGCGGCAGCATACTTTTACTAAAATTAAGCAAGCTTAAATCAATATTGCTCGGCACTTCTTTACTGGTTATAAAGTCATCGCTTTGCGCGGCACTTAAATACAATAACTTACGTTTTGATAGTCTAGGGTGAGTAACAATATCGCTCAAGGTGCGCTGATGCTTAGTAACTGCGCGCTCAATGCTTTTAGCGGTATGAGCGAGGTTTTTTTTCATCGGCCCTTTTAATGGCTCATTACTGAGTACATTAATTAGCGTAATATGGCTTAAAAAAACAAGCGCAGCTATGGTGCCTATAATGGTAAGCCAGAACCAAATAAACACTTTAAAAAACAAGTAGTGATGTGGTTGCTTTAGCCACGCAAAGTAGGGCGCTTTATTCGCCTTGAATAAAGACATAACCTGCCCCTCTAATGGTTTTAATTAGCTCGTTAGGTAAGTGCTCAGCTATTTTTTTACGAATGTTGCTAACGTGCATATCAATAGAGCGATCAAACGAGGCTAAGCGCCTGCCAAGTACGTCTTCACTTATTTGCTCTTTACTAACCACCTCGCCAGCACGCTTGGCAAGTAATGCGAGTATTTCGTATTCGGTGCCGGTAAGGGTTAAGGTAGTTTGTTGAATTAATGCTTCGCGGGCGGCCAAATTAATAGTAACCCCGTTAACGACTAATTTATTGCTGCTAGTGGCATTCATGCTAGTAATATGTTCAATACGACGCGTAATTGCTTTAACTCGGGCAAGTAACTCACGGTGATTAAAAGGCTTAGGTATGTAATCGTCTGCGCCAAGTTCAAGGCCAAAAATACGATCAAAATCTTCGCCTTTGGCGGTAAGCATAATTACTGGCGTAAGCTTGGTTTGCCTAAGTTGTTTAAGTACTTCAAAACCATCAAGGGTTGGCAGCATTACATCAAGTAGTATAAGTGCGTAGTCGTTCGCTTGCGCTAGTTTTAAGCCTTGCTCACCGTCGTGTACGCTTTGCACGTTAAACCCTTGCGCGGTTAAATACTCGCTTAATAGCTCACACAAACCTGTGTCGTCATCAATCATTAATAGTTTCATTTTCAAACCCTTGGGTTGTGCCGTATGTGCTGATTTTACCTGCTTAATAGTACAAAAGTGAATCTTTACATAACCTTTACACTGCTTTGCGTTACTTTGCATTGCAGCGGGTATAGTTACCTCAACAGATTAAAACAACCAATCCAATAGTAAAGGTAATGATTATGACTAAAGTAAATACACTTTCAAAACTAGTACTTATTTGTGGCTTAGCAACCGCTACTTTCGGTGCAACCAGTGTTATGGCCAAAGGTGATATGCATAAGCAAGGTCACTATTCACAAGCGCACTTTTTACTATCGGAGCGCGGCGCTGATAAACTCGATTTAACACAAGAGCAGCAAACTAAATTAGAAGCTATATTTGCAGCACAAAAAACGCAAATGCAAGCACTTAGAGGCACAGACAAAGAAGCGCGTAAAGCACAGCGCACCGCTCACAAAGCTATAATGGAAAGCTTGTTATCAGCAGCAACGTTTGACGAAAATGCCGCAAAAGAGCTACTCGCTCAACGCCACGAAAAAGGTGAAGAAATGGGTTTAATTAAATTAAAAACTCAGCACCAAGTAAGGCAAGTTCTAAATGCAGAGCAGCAAGAAAAGTTTGCAAAAATGCAAAAGCGTATGGGTAAGAAAAAACATTCAAAATAGCTTTTAGTTGGATAAATTTTTGGCTATATAAAATAAAACACCGAGTTCCATTTGAGCTCGGTGTTTTGCTTTGTATGTTGTTTAAGTAAAACAAGGTGTCAGGTTTTAGATAGAGGTTAAGCCAAGCACGGTGTTTAAATTACCCGCAGGCCAAGCTTTATGCCGCGCGGGTTAAAATTTAAAAACGATTGCGCGAGGTAAACTCTCGCCTACAAATTCCAGACTAAACCTATTTATTACTTAAAAAAGTCATCTTCGTTTTTTGCCATCATGGCTTCTATGTCTTCAATCATGTCTTGGCTAAAATCTTCAGCTGAGGTTATAGGGGCTGAAATTCTGTTATTTTCAAACGACCATTCGCCTAAATCAATAAGCTGACAACGTTTTGAACAAAACGGGCGGTGTGGGCTTTGCTCTGACCATTCAACCTTACTTTTACAGGTTGGGCAGTTAACAATAGTTGGCATAGTAATCTCTCAATCTTGTTTTAAATGGTGCTGTCTAATAGCCAAACTCTAAGTCAGTTTAAATGCTTTTAGTATTGTATTGTATTGGCTTTTATAGAGTCGTATCATTTTTCTGATACCTGATATTAAAAACTCGTTACCCGATTAATTTCAGCTAACGAGGTCATGCCGTCGGCGGCTTTACGAATACCCGATAAACGCAGGTTATTAAATCCGGCTTTAAGCGACACTTCAGCTATTTCTAGCGAGTTACCGCCGCGCATTATAATTTGTGCTATTTCTGGGGTGATTTTCATTACTTCGTAAATACCTACACGGCCTTTATAACCATCGGTACAGTTTTCGCAACCTTTAGGGGCATACAGGGTCATTTCACTAATTTGTTGCTGGCTAAAACCTTGGCGCAGTAGTTCTTCGCTAGGTAAATTCTCAGGTGTTTTACACTTAGGGCATAAGCGACGCGCTAGGCGCTGAGCTATAATTAAACTTATTGAACTTGCTACGTTATACGCCGGTACGCCCATGTTTAATAAGCGGGTAATGGTTTCGGGCGCTGAGTTAGTATGTAAGGTCGAAAGCACTAAGTGACCGGTTTGTGCCGCTTTAATAGATATTTCAGCGGTTTCTAGGTCACGTATTTCACCTACCATTACTACATCGGGATCTTGGCGTAAAAATGCGCGCAATGCGTTGGCAAAGGTCATATCGGCTTTTATATTAATTTGTACTTGGTTAATCCCTTCGAGGTTAATTTCTACCGGATCTTCGGCGGTACTAATATTACGCTCTGGCTGGTTTAATATATTTAAGCCAGTGTAAAGCGATACCGTTTTACCCGAGCCAGTAGGCCCAGTTACTAATATCATCCCTTGTGGTTGCTCAAGCGCATCCATATACAGCTTTTTTTGCTCGGGTTCGTAACCTAATACATCAATGCCAAGCATGGCGCTAGATGAATCAAGAATACGCATTACAATTTTTTCGCCCCACAAGGTGGGCATGGTGCTTACCCGAAAATCGATGCTTTTACGCTCGGTTATTTTTAGCTTTATGCGGCCATCTTGCGGTTTGCGTTTTTCGGCAATATCAAGGCGCGACATTACTTTAATACGCGCTGAAAGCTTAGTTGCTAAAGTATTTGGTGGGCTGGCTACTTCGTGCAAAATGCCGTCAATTCTAAAGCGAATTCGGTACTTGTGCTCGTAAGGTTCAAAGTGTAAATCAGACGCGCCTTTTTTAATTGCATCCATTAATATTTTATTGATGTAAACAATGATTGGTGCATCGTCTTTATCATCATCTTGAGTGGTGTCTTTTTGGATATCGGCGTCTAGTTCGGCAAATTCTTTAAACTCGTCATCACTTAAATTTAAGCTACCAGTGGCATCAAGCAATTGCTCTATTTTGTTATCGAGTTGAACGTAGTCAGCTACCACCACTTCACAAGACAAACCGGTACTAAATTCAAAGTTTTCAAATGCGCCGTAATCGGTAGGATCAGAGGCGGCAATGTACACTTTTCTGCCTTTTTGTACTAAAGGCAAAATATGATGCTTACGGATCAGTTTTTCTTTTACTAACTCAGGGGGAATAAGTGCGGTATTAAAGTCTTTTAAATCAAAAAAAGGCACCCTAAATAAATCAATGCATTGCGCCGCTAAATCTTTACTGTCGATTTTTCCGCATTTAGCAATAAGCTCAGCAGTAGAGGCAAACTCTTGCTGTTTAGTTTTTACTATATCGGCATCAACACGGCCAAGGGTAATAAATTTTCTTAATAACGGTGAGTTAATATTCATTGCGCACCTGTTTAAATCCTTCAATAGTTAGCAATTTATCAGAAAAAAGCAGGGATTACATTGCCCATCACAATCTAGGCTAATTTTAGCAATTAAAATAGCTGTTTTTATAATTTATGGCTATTTTAACGCCAGTTTTAAATAGCCTTTATGCAAAGCTATCAGGTCGTGCTTAACCAAAGCTAAGCTGCGATCGTTATTTAAAATATCATCTGCTTGTTGTTGTTTTTGTTCACGCGACATTTGCGCGGCAATAATACTATTTACTTGCTCTAAGCTTATGTTATCACGTTTAACCGTACGCTCTATTTGCACGTTTTTTGGCACGTCTATAAGTAAAGTGCGGTTACAGTATTTATCTAGGCCGTTTTCAAAAAGTAGCGGGGCAACAAGTACCACATAAGGGCTGGTGGCATTATTTAAATCGGTAATAATTTGCTGGCGTATAAGTGGGTGTAATAGGGCATTTAACCAGTTTTT
Organism: Pseudoalteromonas translucida KMM 520; assembly: GCF_001465295.1. Classification (NCBI taxonomy): domain Bacteria; kingdom Pseudomonadati; phylum Pseudomonadota; class Gammaproteobacteria; order Alteromonadales; family Pseudoalteromonadaceae; genus Pseudoalteromonas; species Pseudoalteromonas translucida. The sequence goes on from NZ_CP011034.1 coordinate 399,955, forward strand.
ATGCTCATTATTGCTAAACACAAGCTCGCGCAAAGCACTGCGGTTTAAATTGCCATCGGCTAAGAGTATATCTGCACCAAAGTGTGCAATAATTGCCTTTAGCCCTTCGCTGCCTTGCTCAACCACTTGGCGAGCAATAATATCGGCATCAATAACGCAAATGTCCAGTGCTTCAAGCATGTTACTTACAGCGGTTTTACCACAGCCTATACCGCCAGTTAAACCCAGCACCCAATTATTTATGTTCGTTACTTTAACAGGATGTTCGCTCATATTAGTAACCAATTACATTAAAGTAACTAGCTTGCAATTGTTCGCCCCATAACATGGTGATCCAGCCTGCAATAGCAAGGTAGGGGCCAAACGGAATAGGCGTAGCTTTGTCTTTACCCTGAACAGTTAATAGCGCAATGCCAATAATGGCGCCCACTACGCTCGAGAGCAAAATAATAGTTAATAATGATTGCCAGCCAAGCAAAGCACCAAACACGGCAAGTAATTTAAAATCGCCATAGCCCATGCCTTCTTTACCGGTAAGTAATTTAAATAACCAAAATACGCTCCACAAACTTAAATAGCCGCAAGCGGCACCAATAATGGCATCAGTTGGGGTAACGGTATAGCCCAGTACTGCAGCTATAAGCGCCAGCCACACTAGCGGTAGGGTAATTTGGTCGGGCAGGAGCATATGGTCAATATCAATAAAGGTAAGTGCCACTAAAGTCCAAGTAACTGCTATATAAAGTAAAGCCTGCTCAGTAGCACCCAGCTTATACGCAACAACTAAGCTTAATAGTGCAGTTATTGCCTCTACAATAGGGTAACGAGCCGATATAGGGTTACTACAACTGGCGCATTTACCTTTTAAAAATAACCAGCTAATAACAGGAATGTTTTGCCACGCTTTAATTGCGGTTTTACATTTAGGGCAGGTAGAGTTGGGCTTAATTAAATTAAAAGTTGAGTTTAAAGGCTCGTTTTCGCCTGTATTATTACTTTTAAGTTCGCTTTCTAAAAGCAGTCGGCATTCGCCTTGCCATTCGCGTTGCATCATTAGTGGCAAACGGTAAATAACTACGTTTAAAAAACTGCCAACACATAAACTCACTAAGCCAATAGTGGTTAAATAAAACCATAATTGGCTTTGCATTACTTCTATAATACTTTGCATATAACGACCAAATAATTAAATAATGAGTTTAAAAACTAAATAACAGCGCCAAGTTGGAATATAGGCAAGTACATGGCAACAATTAAACCACCAACCAATACGCCAAGTACTGCCATAATCATCGGTTCTAGCAAGCTTGAGAGCCCATCTACCGCATCATCAACTTCTTGCTCATAAATAGTCGCTACTTTGGCTAACATGCTATCAAGTGATCCCGACTCTTCACCAATAGCCACCATTTGTATTACCATATCAGGGAATATTTTAGAGTTACGCATTGCCCAGTTCATTTGGTTACCCGAGCTTACTTCGGCTTTTATTTCTAAAATAGCATAACGATAAACCGCATTACCCGAGGCTCCTGCGGCAGAATCCAGCGCATCTACTAGCGGTACACCAGCCGCAAAAGTAGTCGAAAGCGTACGCGCGTAACGGGCAACAGCAGCTTTGTTTAAAATCATACCAATAACAGGGAGCTTTAATATAGCTCTGTCTGTTGCATCACGGAGCTTTAAGCTTTTAAGGTGTGCCTCTTTAAACGCCCAACCAAAGGCAAATATTATTATAAGTATTATCCACCAGTACTCTTGCATAAATTCCGATATAGCAATTACAAATAAGGTAAAAGCAGGGAGTTCAGCGCCAAATCCGGCAAAAATATCCTGAAATTGCGGTACTACAAATATTAGTAATATAGAGGTAACAATAAGTGCGATAACTAATACCGCAATAGGGTAAAACATCGCTTTTTTAATTTTTGATTTAAGCGCTTCAGACTTTTCTTTATAAATTGCAACGCGGTCGAATATTTTATCTAAAGCCCCAGACTGCTCACCCGATGCCACTAAATCACAATATAAATCATCAAAATAACGGGGGTGGCGCCTTAGTGCTTGCGATAGCGGTTGGCCAGTCTTTACTTCATCTGCAATGGTTTCCATGAGTTTACCAAGGCTTTTATTGGTTGCTCCAGTACCAATCATTTCAATTGACTGAATTAACGGTACACCCGCCATAAGCATGGTAGCAATTTGCCGAGTGACTATGGCAATATCTTTAGGGGTGATTTTTTGTAAGCGTGCACCAAATAACGGTTTGGCTTTACGCTTTACTTTTGAGGGGGTAATACCCTGTTTACGCAGTTGGGCTTTTACTAACGCAACACTAGAACCTGTAAGCTCACCTTCTAAACGTTTCCCGCGAGTGCTAACGCCTACCCACTCAAAGGTATCTTGCCCTTTTTTTTCTTGTTGTTTAGCCATATTGATTCCATATCACCATGAAGGTATAACATTTAGCTTAGTGCTATATAATAGCTGCAAAATTGCACATAAACAATTGATGCAAAAGCTTTTACCAACTTATAACAAAATGATGGAATCATGTATGTTAAAACAAAAATTTAAACAGAAACTCCAGTGGTCAATTATACATTTACTTACAGGGGCTTTGGTTTTAACTATTGCTGCAATGCTTATTTATTTAAATTGGTTTTATGATGGTCGTTATTTGCTAACAGATTTAGTTGGCTTAGCGATAATTATATTTACCTTAGACCTTATTTTAGGCCCAGTACTGAGTTTTTGGCTACTCTCACCAGATAAAGCAAAGAAAGAAAATATCATCAATATTTTATTAATCGTATTACTGCAAGCTGTATCCTTTGGTTATGGTGTTGTTCAAATAGACAGCCAAAGGCTTGCTTATATTATAAAATGGCAAGGTTCTTATTTTGCTATATCAAAAAGTGAGTCTAGGCGAAGTGAAATCTCGGAAAGTTTTTACAAATTTAACGAGCCTAAAATTGGTACTGCTAATAGAAGTAAGTACGATAAGCTAATTAAAGAGTCAGTTTCGCCAGTGGAAATGTACGAGTTTTTTGAAGTATCAAATTTCGCAACAGAGTGCGGGATACAGTGCGCAGTAATAACAAAAAAAGGTATAGTAAATGTTACAATGGATGGTAATAATCTTGTTTTTAGCAAGTCCCTTCACTAATGCAGGTGCTAGTTGCCAATAATTCCCATTGCAGTTGGTTCGCATTTATTGTTGCAAGCATAATATAAGTATCTCCTGCGCTAGAAATAGATGCTTCGTTACTTGCTGTTGATTTTATTTGAATGCTTTGGGCGGTGTTGGTAATTTCAATGTCGGAGATAAACTCAGGGGCTAAAAAGTCTGATTTATTACTGCCTAGTTTACTAAAGGTATTGCAATTGTTTAGAGATTCTTTTGTATAAAAGCAAATTTCAATATTGCGCTGTAATGCGTTGCTCGCTAAAACAACTTCAGTAAATTTAGCGCGTTTATAATGGTTGTTATAAGCAGGAAGAGCTAATGATATTAATATCCCCATAATGGAGATAGTTATCATTAGCTCTATTAATGAAAAGCCTAAGGCTTTAATCATTAGTTATTCTATTAACAAAGACCTTTGGCAATACATGTACCATCTTGGGCCCAGGTAAGAGTTCCCAATGGCACATCAGCAGTTCCTGCAACTGAAGGGGTAAGTGTATATGTAGCATCATCAACAGTATCTTCACCAATAGCAGTGACTACTCCATCATCTCCAACTGTCACACTTAAAACATGAACTCCAGCTGCAGCTCCCGCTGTATCGAGACCAACAAGAGCAGGGGTCTTGCAGTTATCTAAATCTCCAGCTCCACGAGTTTGAAAACATACATCTACTAAGCCTTTCGCTGACGATGCTGCAAGTACAACCTCAGAAAAACGTGCTTTTTTAGTATATGTTTGGTACTGCGGTAATGCGATAGCAGCCAAAATACCGATAATTGCGATAACGATCATTAATTCAATTAGGGTGAAACCCTTTTGGTTCTGTTGTGTCATTGTTTTCATGTTTCCTCTCCTAAAGGATAATGTTGTGGTAAATAAACACTATTTAAGTAGCATTAGTGCTTAGCTTAATTTGTTTATTTAACCTGTTTACTTAATTTGTTTATTTAAACAGTTTACTTAAACTATTTATTTAAAAAATAAACTTTACTGTACAGCGTGTTTTGGTTTGTATAAAAAAAAGTACGCTGTGAATTTAGTTATTAAAGTTACAAACGTTTAGCACTTTAATGCGTTATTTAATTACTTTTATATTTAGGTATAGCCGCAATCAATTTTTAATTACTTATATTGTTAGCTAATACGCGCTTAGCTTTTTATGCCTGTTCACTGAACGCATTAGTATTAAAGCAGCTAATTAGTGCTTTTATATTAATGTTACATTCATTTATAGTACAACAGCGTGAGTTTACCACTGTTTTTTACTTTTTAGTACACGGCTTATATTTAAAAAAGTATTTTATTTAACAAAATGTTAAAAAGCAGTCCTTTCGGATTATTAAATGCTTTATAGCAGCTATTGTCAATGAATTAGCACGATTTTAATTTAGGCTTAGCACATATATTAATCAAACCGCATCGATAAATCGATTGATTGTAAGTTTTTTGTTAACGCCCCGCTTGATATAAAATCTACCCCTGCTTGTGAGTAAGTTTTAAGCGTTTGTAAGGTCATATTGCCGGAAACCTCAAGTTTCGCACGTTTGTTAGTAACCACTACAGCTTGCTTAATTTGCTCTACGTTAAAGTTGTCGAGCATTATAATATCGGCACCCGCATCAAGCGCTTGTTTTAGATCAACAAGTGATTCAACTTCTACTTCTATTGGTTTGTTTGGTTGGTTTTGTTTAGCTTGCGCCACTGCTTTGTTTATACCGCCACACGCTGCTATGTGATTTTCTTTTATTAAAAACGCGTCGTATAAACCAATACGGTGGTTTGCACCGCCGCCACATTTAACTGCATATTTTTGTAAAATGCGTAGACCAGGTATGGTTTTACGGGTATCGAGTAGTTGGGTTTTTGTACCCGCAAGTTCTTTTACGTAATGAGCAGTGGTAGTAGCCGTGCCCGAAAGTGTTTGTACAAAGTTAAGTGCTGTACGCTCGGCAGTTAAAATAGCGCGAGCCGAGCCTGTTGCTGTAAATAAAGTGCTATTAGCTGTAACTGCATCGCCATCGTTTACGAGTACATTTACTACAACGCTTGGATCTACTTGTTTAAATACTTCAATAATTAGGTCTTTACCACAAAATATGCAGTCTTCGCGGGTAATTACTTTAGCGCTTGCTTGCTCGTTTGCAGGAATAAGTTGCGCGGTAATGTCGCCATTTTCAGCACTTTGGTAATTTAAATCTTCACCAAGTGCAAGAGTAACTAGTTGACTAACTAAAGTGTGTGGAATAGGCATAAAAAAGCTCATAACAGTAAATAAATTAAGCAAATTTTACTATGTTTGAAATGTAATAACCAGCTTTGTGGTAAAGGCAGGTTTTAGGGAAAGAGCAGGTTTTAGGTAGAAATCAGCCAAGCTCGGTGCTTAGGTTATGTATAGGCGGGGCTTTATGCCGCGCAGGTTAAAATTAAAAAGCTGCGCGAGGTAAACTCCCGGCTACAAACTCGGTGGTTGGTAAGCTTTTATTGCTTCGTCTATCATTTTTAAATTAAATCCTTTAGCATCGATGTTATGTCGATCTTTTGATTTAAATTATGAACATAGATTTAAATGGGGTGGTAAATAGTGCTGTGCAGCGTGGTTGTGCGCATTTTGATGAGCGCCCGAGTGATACTGATGTTTCTTTATTGGTGATTCATAATATATCGTTGCCGGCGGGGCAGTTTGGTACGCCCTATGTTGATGATTTATTTATGGGTACGCTTAATTGTGAAGCGCATAGTAGCTTTAGCGATTTACAGGGTGTGCGGGTGTCGGCGCATTGCTTTATTAAACGCAGCGGAGAGCTAGTGCAGTACGTGCCATTTAATAAACGAGCATGGCATGCTGGGGCGTCTGAGTTTAAAGGGCAAACTAACTGCAATAACTTTAGCATTGGCATTGAGCTTGAGGGAACCGACACCACAGCTTATACTTTAGCGCAATACACTAGTTTAAAAACACTAAGTAAAGCCATAATGCAACGCTACCCAAATATAACAATAGAGCGAATTGTAGGGCATTGCGATATAGCACCAGGGCGAAAAACGGACCCCGGTAGTAGCTTTAACTGGCATTTATTTTTAACTATGCTTAAACAATCAGGCTAAGTGAGTAACAACAATGATTTTGGTTTCGATAATAATTGCATTAATACTTGAGCGCTTAGGTGCTCGTTCAGCCCATTGGCAAATTAGCTACTACGCAGATGGTTATGTAAATCGCTCGGCAAACCTACTTACTAATAAAGGCGTATTTGGCTCGGGTGTTGGTTTTTTAGTGTGGTTACTTTTACCTGTACTGGCTATTGGTTGTTTATATTTGCTATCTGACTTTGTGCTGTGGCAACTTATTTTTAATGTAACAATATTACTCGTGTGTTTTGGTTGTGCTAAACAGCGTGCTTTATATAAGTCGTACTTAAATGCTTTAACCCGAGATGATAAAACCGCAGCCACTTTATATGCACTGCAAATAGGCCAAAATCGCACAGAAGAAGAACAAGACGGCGAAACAGTGGGGCAAACCCTGGCGTGGGTTAACTTTAGGTTTTACTGCGCGGTGATTTTTTGGTTTGTAATATTAGGCGCAGCCGGTGCGGTTTTATATGCACTCGTACGCACATTCGCCGACTTGGTAACGCAAGATGACGATGAAATAATAGCAAAGCACACTAAAATGCTACACAGGTTATTATTTTGGCTTGATTGGTTACCTGCACGTATTACCAGTTTTGGTTATTTAGTAATAGGTAACTTTAATAAAGGCACTAGTTGCTGGTTACGCTACGCGCTTGATTTTACAAGCCCTAACCGCAAAGTAGTTACTTACACCGCATTAGCCGCAGAGCAGGTAGAAAAACGTTACTACGACTGCGCGTACGAAGCTACCTGTATGATTAAACTGGTAAAACGTAATGTATTGTTTTATTTAGTACTGATTGCGTTATTAACCCTGTTTGGTGGGTTGGATTAAAAAGCAGGCTTTAGATATCAGGCTTAAGGTAGAGATAAAACTAAGCTTGGTATCTAGGCTAATCGTAGACGGAGCTTTATGCCGCGCTGTTAATTAAAAAACATTGCGCAAGGTAAACCTTACGCAGCGTGTATTTGTTTTACTTATTTTTTAACTCCTAATACCTAAATCCCCCATTTCTTACCTCCTGGTCTGACCAATTTATTTTCGTCTCATTTACCTTTCTTTATTTATACTATTTTGTGTATTCTTTAAACTTTGTGCTGAATGCGTTACGCTGGCTAAGTGACCTTAAAGCCACTGTAAATTGACAGCAATTAGGCTTTTTGTTACCGTATGTCAAAATTTGGTATGACCAATTTACCTTTTGGCTAAATTGTTCAGTTCAAAGCCTGGTTTTAAGGGCTTTTGGTATTTATACAACGCGGACGTTGACTGATGTCTTTAAAGATTAAAGCTGCAAAATTATCGGATGTGATTTTACAACAACTTGAGAACATGATTCTTGAGGGATCGTTGGCACCAGGCGAAAAACTGCCACCGGAGCGTGAGTTAGCTAAGCAATTTGAAGTGTCGCGGCCATCACTGCGCGAAGCGATTCAAAAGCTTGAAGCTAAAGGTTTAGTAACTAGGCGCCAAGGCGGCGGTACGTATGTAAAAAATCAGCTCGAAGAAGGGCTTACTGATCCGCTGTTTGATTTGATCAGTAAACATCCTGAATCGCAGTTTGATTTACTTGAATTTCGTCATGCATTAGAAGGGATTGCCGCGTATTACGCTGCACTGCGTGGCACCAATAACGATTTTATTAAAGTAAAACAAAGCTTTGATCAAATTGCTTTGGTACAAGACGACTTACAACAAAAAGCGAAAGCAATAAATGCTTTTCATTTTTGTATTGCAGAGGCGTCACATAACATTGTTTTACTACATTTAGTGAGAGGCATGCAGGCATTGCTTGAGCAAAATGTATTACAAAATTTAACCGTGTTATTAACAAAATCAGATATCAGTAACCAATTAGGCCACCACCGTGGTTTGCTAATGGATGCTGTTATTGAAGGTAAGCCCGAAGAAGCACGCTTAGCTAGTAATGCGCATTTAGCCTATATAGAAGAAGCATTACTTGAAGCGGGTAAAGAACATTCGCGAATTGAACGCAGTTTAAGACGCACCAAACAAAATTAAGCAAATACATCCTTACTCAAAATTAGTAAGTGGGATGTGTTAAATACACAACATTCGTATTTTAAACATAAGGAAACCTCCATATGTCTGAAGTCAATAAAATTGACGTAGACGCGCTAGAAACACAAGAGTGGTTACAAGCTCTTGAATCGGTTGTGCGCGAAGAAGGTGTTGAACGAGCTCAGTTTTTACTTGAGCAAGTGTTAGAGCAAGCCCGTTTAGATGGCGTAGATATGCCAACGGGTATTACCACTAATTACGTCAATACAATTCCGGTAGAGCAAGAACCTGCTTACCCGGGAGATGTAAATATTGAACGCCGTATTCGTTCAATAATTCGTTGGAACGCGATTATGATTGTATTGCGTGCATCGAAAAAAGATCTCGATTTAGGCGGCCATATGGCGTCTTACCAATCGTCTGCGGCATTTTATGAAGTGTGTTTTAACCACTTTTTTAAAGCACCAAACGATGTAGATGGCGGCGATTTAGTTTATTACCAGGGTCATATTTCTCCGGGTATTTATGCCCGCGCATTTGTTGAAGGGCGTTTATCGGCATCGCAGCTAGATAACTTCCGTCAAGAAGTAGGTGGCGAAGGCTTACCGTCGTACCCGCATCCTAAATTAATGCCTGAATTTTGGCAGTTTCCTACGGTTTCTATGGGCCTTGGTCCTATTTCGTCTATTTACCAAGCACGCTTTTTAAAATACCTAGACGGCCGTGGCTTAAAAGACACTAAAAACCAACGTGTTTATGCGTTTTTAGGTGATGGCGAAATGGATGAGCCAGAATCTCGTGGCGCTATTTCATTTGCTGCACGCGAAAAGCTAGACAACCTATGTTACTTAGTTAACTGTAACTTACAGCGTCTAGATGGCCCAGTTATGGGTAACGGTAAAATTATTCAAGAGCTAGAGGGCCTATTTAAAGGCGCTGGCTGGAACGTAATTAAGCTAGTGTGGGGCAGCGGTTGGGATATATTACTGGCTAAAGATAAAACCGGTAAGCTATTACAACTAATGAACGAAACAGTTGACGGCGATTACCAAACCTATAAAGCAAAAAATGGCGCGTATGTACGTGAGCATTTCTTTGGTCGTTACCCTGAAACCGCAGCACTTGTTGCTGATATGACAGATGACGAAATTTTTGCGCTTAAGCGTGGTGGTCATGAGCCATCTAAATTATTTGCTGCATTTAAAAAAGCAGAAGAAACCAAAGGTCGTCCTACTGTTATTCTTGCTAAAACCGTTAAAGGTTATGGCATGGGTGAAGCGGCTGAAGGTAAAAATATTGCGCACCAAGTTAAAAAAATGGACATGTCGCATGTTGCACACCTACGCTCACGCTTAGGCCTTGACGATTTAATATCTGAAGAGCAACTAACCGAACTGCCATATTTAACGGTTGAAGAAGGCTCACCTGAGCACACTTACTTACACGCACGCCGTGAAGAACTAAAAGGTTATACACCTAAGCGTATTGCGCGCTTTAGCGAAAAGTTAGCTGTGCCAGAAGTAGAGGCGTTTAACCCGCTACTTGAAGAACAAAAACGTGATATTTCTACCACTATGGGTTTTGTTCGTGCACTTAATATTTTATTAAAAGACAAAGGCATTGGTAAAAACATAGTACCTATTATTGCCGACGAAGCACGTACCTTTGGTATGGAAGGTTTGTTCCGCCAAATTGGTATTTATAACCCGCATGGCCAAAACTACACACCTCAAGATCGCGATATTGTTTCTTACTATAAAGAAGCTACATCGGGTCAAGTACTGCAAGAAGGTATTAACGAGTTAGGTGCAATGTCGTCATGGGTTGCTGCAGCAACATCTTACAGCACCAACGATTTACCCATGATCCCATTTTACATTTACTACTCTATGTTTGGTTTCCAACGCGTTGGCGACATGGCATGGATGGCAGGCGATCAGCAAGCACGTGGTTTCTTATTAGGTGCAACAGCAGGGCGTACTACGCTTAACGGCGAAGGCTTACAACACGAAGATGGCCACAGCCATATTCTTGCCAGCACAGTACCTAACTGTATTTCTTACGATCCAACGTACGCATACGAAGTAGCGGTTATCATTCAAGATGGTATTCGTCGTATGTATGGTGACGATCAAGAAAACATTTACTACTACTTAACGTTAATGAACGAAAACTACCATCAGCCAGCTATGCCAGAAGGCGCTGAAGAAGGTATTCGTAAAGGTATTTACAAGCTAGAGAGCTACGCAGGCAAAAAAGCCAACGTACAGCTATTAAGCTCGGGTACTATTATGACTGAAGTACGTAAAGCAGCTAAAGTATTGAGCGAAGACTACGGTGTTGCATCTGACGTATTCTCAGTAACGTCTTTCAACGAATTAACGCGCGATGGCCAAGATGTTGAGCGTTTTAACATGCTTAACCCTGAAGGCGAGCAAAAAACTGCGTATATCACTAGCGTACTAAACGATTCAGTAACGGTTGCAGCAACCGATTACATGAAAAACTACGCAGAGCAAGCGCGTTCGTTTATTCCTAGCAATAACTATAAAGTGTTAGGCACCGATGGTTACGGCCGCTCTGATAGTCGCGAAAACCTTCGTCGTCACTTTGAAGTTAACGCAGACTACGTTGTAGTTGCTACGTTATCTGAACTTGCTAAACGTGGTGAAGTTGAAAAGTCGGTAGTTATTGAAGCACTTAAAAAGTTCAATATAGACACCAACAAACTTAACCCACTGTACGCATAAGAGGTTTGCAATGAGTATTGAAATTAAAGTACCCGATATCGGTGGTGATGAAGTAGAAGTAACCGAAATATTAGTAGCCGTTGGCGACGTTGTTGAAGTTGACCAAGCATTACTAACCGTTGAGGGCGACAAAGCGTCAATGGAAGTACCGGCCGACACTGCTGGCACAGTAAAAGAGATTAAAGTAAGCATTGGCGACAACGTAGCTACTGGCTCTTTAGTGTTTATCTTTGAGGGCGAGAGTGCAGGCGAAAGCGCAAGTACAGCTAAAAGCGACAGTGCAGCAGAGCAAAAAGCGCCTGCAACTGACGCTAAGCCAGCACCAGCGGCTTCTAGCTCTGCAGTACAAGACGTAACTTTGCCAGATATTGGCGATGACGAAGTTGAAGTAACTGAAATATTAGTAGCCGTTGGCGACAGCGTTACTGAAGATCAGTCTATTTTAAGCGTTGAAGGCGACAAAGCATCAATGGAAGTACCTGCGCCATTTGCTGGCACAGTGAAAGAAATTAAAGTAGCGACTGGCGATACAGTAAAAACTGGTTCATTGGTATTTGTATTTGAAGTAGCAGGTAGCGAGTCTGCAGCACCAGCAGCTGAATCAACACCAGCCGAAACTAAAGCAGCACCGGCAGCAGCCGAGCAAAGCTCAGCATCAAGCACAAAAGAAGTTAACGTGCCTGATATTGGTGGCGACGAAGTTGAAGTGACCGAAATTTTAGTAGCCGTTGGCGACAGCGTTACTGAAGATCAATCGCTACTAAACGTTGAAGGCGACAAAGCGGCAATGGAGCTTCCGGCACCGTTTGCAGGCACAGTTAAAGAAATTAAAGTAGCTACGGGCGACAAAGTATCGACCGGCTCGTTAATTTTTGTTTTTGAAGTTGCTGGTGGCGCACCCGCTGCAGCCGCTAAACCAGAAGCCGAAAAATCTGCACCTGCTGCTAAAAGCGAAAAGCCAGCGCCAAAAGCCGAAACAGCGACGCAATCTGCTCCAGCAGCTAGCAACGAAAGCTTTGCCAATAACAGCGCGTATGCACATGCATCGCCTGTGGTACGCCGTTTAGCACGTGAGTTTGGTATAAACCTAGCTAACGTAAAAGGCTCTGGCCGTAAAAACCGCGTAGTAAAAGACGACGTGCAAAACTATGTTAAAAACCTAGTTAAGCAAGTTGAATCTGGTCAATTGTCGGCAGGTAAAGGCAACGCAGGCGGCAGTGAGCTTGGGCTTATTCCATGGCCTAAAGTTGATTTTGCTAAGTTTGGCGAAATTGAAGAGAAAAAACTATCGCGTATTCAAAAGCTATCGGGTAAAAACTTACACCGTAACTGGGTGCAAATCCCACATGTTACTCAGTTCGACGAAGCCGATATAACAAGCCTTGAAGAATTCCGTAAAGAGCAAAATGCCCTTAACGAGAAGAAAAAGCTAGGTGTTAAAATTACGCCATTAGTATTTGTAATGAAAGCCGCAGCAAAAGCGTTGGCCGAATTTCCAACTATTAACTCGTCACTGTCTAACGACGGTGAAAGCTTAATTCTTAAAAAGTACATTAATATTGGTGTAGCGGTTGATACGCCAAATGGTTTAGTAGTACCTGTGTTTAAAGATGTTGATAAAAAAGGCATTATTGAACTATCGCGCGAGCTAATGGAAGTATCTGTTAAAGCACGCGACGGTAAGCTTACCTCGGCAGATATGCAAGGTGGCTGTTTTACTATTTCAAGCTTAGGCGGTATTGGCGGTACGGCATTTACGCCGATTGTTAACGCGCCAGAAGTGGCTATTTTAGGTGTATCTAAATCTGAAATGAAGCCAAAATGGAATGGTAAAGAGTTTGAACCAAAACTTATGGTGCCATTGTCAATGTCGTACGACCATAGAGTGATTGACGGTGCGCTAGCAGCACGCTTTACTGTTACGCTGGCAAGCTACATGAGCGATATTCGTCAATTAGTGATGTAATCGCTAAAAATGTATGAAATCAAATCCCAGCCAGTTGTTTTTTGCTGGGATTTTTACCATTTGCAATGATACAATCTTTGCACAGAATTTCTGCCTCGCAGAAGCATGGCAGTTAAACCTTGGGGCTGTGTCCCGTTCAAATAATTAAGGTAATAGCATGAGCAACGAATTAAAAACTCAAGTTGTTGTACTAGGCGGTGGTCCTGGTGGTTACTCTGCGGCTTTCCGTGCTGCTGACTTGGGCTTAGAAGTTACACTAGTTGAGTCTCGCGATACACTAGGCGGTGTATGTCTAAATGTGGGTTGTATCCCTTCAAAAGCGCTTTTACATGTAGCTAAAGTAATTGATGACGCAGCGGCAATGGCCGATCATGGCGTTACTTTTGGCGCACCACAAATTGACTTAGACAAAATCCGTTCATGGAAAGACTCTGTTATTGGCCAACTTACTGGTGGCTTAACTAGCATGTCGAAAATGCGTAAAGTTAAAGTTGTATACGGTTACGGTAAATTTACTGGCAGCAACACCATTGCTGTTGAAGGCACCGACGGTACAACAACAATTACGTTCGATAACGCAATTATTGCTGCAGGTTCTAAACCAGTTAGCTTACCTTTCATCCCAGAAGATGACCGCGTAATTGACTCAACTGGCGCACTAGAGCTTAAAGATATCCCTGAAAAGCTACTTGTACTTGGTGGTGGTATTATTGGTCTTGAAATGGGCACAGTATACCGTGCACTAGGTTCAGCAATCGACGTAGTTGAATTTGCTGATCAACTAGTACCTGCTGCCGATAAAGACATTGTTAAAATTTACCAAAAGTACGTAAGCGACAAATTTAACGTAATGCTTTCTACTAAAGTAACGGGCATTGACGCAAAAGACGATGGCCTATATGTAACGTTTGAAGGTAAAAACGCACCAGCAGAACCAGTACGTTACGACAAAGTACTTGTAGCAGTTGGCCGTACACCAAACGGTAAGTTACTTGATGCAGATAAAGCAGGCGTTAACGTTGATGATCGCGGCTTTATTAATGTTGATAAGCAGCTTAAAACAAACGTTGAGCACATTTTTGCAGTGGGCGACATTGTTGGCCAGCCTATGCTTGCGCATAAAGCGGTTCACGAAGCACACGTTGCAGCTGAAGTTATTTCTGGTCAAAAACATTACTTTGATCCTAAATGTATTCCTTCAATTGCCTACACAGATCCAGAAATGGCGTGGGTTGGTGTAACTGAAAAAGAAGCAAAAGAGCAAGGCCTTAGCATTGAAACTGCGGTATTCCCGTGGGCTGCATCAGGTCGCGCAATTGCATCTGCACGTACTGAAGGTTCTACTAAGCTTATTTTTGATAAAGAAAGTGGCCGTGTAATCGGTGGCGCTATGGTTGGTATTAACGCAGGCGAAATGCTGGGCGAAATTGGCCTAGCAGTAGAAATGGGTGCAGATGGCGAAGACTTAGCGCTTACCATTCATGCTCACCCAACATTGAATGAATCAATCGGCCTAGCAGCTGAAATTTACGAAGGTTCAATCACTGACTTACCAAATAAAAAAGCAGTTAAAAAGAAAAAATAATTTCTTTTAGTTAATTGTTTAAAAACCCAAGCCCAGCTTGGGTTTTTTTATGGGCGAAAAGCAGGTATTAGGTTAAGAGCAGGTATTAGGTTAAGAGCAGGTTTTAGGCAGAGATCAAACCAAGCTCAGTGTCTGGAGGTATGCGTAGGCGGGGCTTTATGCCGCGCTTATTAATATTAAAAAACTGCGCGAGGTAAACTTTCGGCTACAGGGTTGTATTACCTTATTGATACCTAAAACCTGAACGCTAAAATACTCTTTTCACTGCGCCCTTACATATCTATTTTTATCAAATATAGCTACAATGCGCGCCTAATTTATTTAAGGTAAACCCCCAGTGAAAAATGCCGTTTTAGCATTACGTGCCCAACAAATAAGCGAATCGCGCCGTGAGTTCAATGCTCGGGGTGCTAAAATGACACGTTGCCAGCAATGCTTACTTGCAGAGCTTTACTGTATTTGCGAAGGGGTTATACAGGCCGATTGCGACGCTGCTGTTTGTTTACTTATGTATCATAATGAAAGCTTTAAACCTTCAAATACTGGGCGTTTAATCGCCGAAATAATACCTGAAAACTATGCATTTAGATGGGACAGAACCGATCCCGATGCCAAACTATTAGCATTAATAAACGATCCACAATATCAGCCTATGGTGGTATTTCCTGCTGAAGATGTAGAGCCGGGCAGAGCCGTAACTGAAGTAAATATAACAGCCGGTAAAAAACCGCTATTTATATTTTTAGACGGCACCTGGCGCGAAGCTAAAAAAATGATCCGCAAAAGTCCGTATTTAGATAACCTTCCGGTATTATCGATCACTGCCGACAAACTCTCAGACTACCGCCTACGCGTTGCTCCCCATGCGCACCAACTCGGCACTGCAGAAGTGGCCATTATGGTGTTAGCGTTAGCGGGAGAGAAGGATGCAGCCTCTAAATTAGAACAGCACTTTATAAAATTCCGCGACGCGTACTTATTAGGTAAACGTAATAAAGGTAGGCCAGAGTAAAAAGGGCAGGTTTTAGATATTAGGTTTCAGGC
Organism: Pseudoalteromonas translucida KMM 520; assembly: GCF_001465295.1. NCBI lineage: Bacteria > Pseudomonadati > Pseudomonadota > Gammaproteobacteria > Alteromonadales > Pseudoalteromonadaceae > Pseudoalteromonas > Pseudoalteromonas translucida. The sequence continues at coordinate 415,651 of NZ_CP011034.1, forward strand.
AGAGGTAAGCCAAGCACGGTGTTTAAGCTGCCCGTAGGCGGGGCTTTATACCGCGCTTGTTAAAATAAAAAAACTGCACAAGGTAAACTCCTATCTATAAATCAGGATCGAGCTATATCACTTAGCTAGAACTTAAAACTAGAACCTCACACCTGACGCTTTTAATATTTTTATAATTTATTTCCTGCTTCCCTCACATTACTCAAAAAACAAACTACTCTTTTAACAATAGTTATTTGTAACTAAAAATACACTCAATATAATCAACTTTTTTACTATTTAAAAAAATAAAGTAAATAAAAAAGTATTGTAATTGCGCCTTTTACATTTATAAATTATCCTTCAGCGATATATCACCCTAAGGGAATATCATTCAAATGAATCAGCAAAAACAAGCTATAGTCGACCAGGAAGTTACTTTTGGTATTGATGAAGAACTGCTTTCTACTACAGATTTGCAAGGAGTCATAACTTACGCAAATGATAACTTTTGTAAAGTTGCTGGATATACATTAGACGAGCTAGTAGGTAATAACCATAGTATGGTGCGCCACCCAGATATGCCCAAAGCTGCATTTGCCGATTTATGGTCTAATTTAAAGAATGATATTGCTTGGCGAGGTGCAATTAAAAATAGATGTAAAAATGGTCAATACTACTGGGTTGACGCATTTGTAACGCCCATTTATGAAAGCGGTAAAAAAATTGGCTATCAATCTGTTAGACGCCGACTATTACCAGAGTACTTAAACAGTGCAGAAAAACTGTATCAGCGGATTAATAGTGGTAAGTCTATAAATACATTTACTCATAAGCTATCAGTACTCAAACTCCCTATATATTTATGCTTTAGTGCACTTTTTGCTTGGTTAGTTAGTTATTCACTGTGGTTTATTTTGCTGTTTATTCCTCTGCCTTTTGTTATTTATTATGATCAGCTCGTTTTATCGCAGCGATACCTTAAAAAAAGAAAAGCCGAGTCAGACAGTATTTCTCGCCATGTGTTTTCGGGCAGTAATATATTTAGTTTTGCAGATTTTCAAATTAAATTACTCGAAGGCAAAGTCACTACAATAGTAGGGCGGATCATCGATGGAACATTGAGTTTAGAAAAAGGTGCCAATTCGCTCAAAGCCGTTGCTCAAAAATCTAAATTGGGAGTTGAAAAAGAAGCTGCAGAGCTACATCAGGTTTCGTCAGCGGTTGAGCAAATGGTTAACTCAATTGATGAAGTTGCCAAAAGTACTGTTATAACTACCCAAAAAGTAAATCAAGCGCATTCAAATTGTGAGGCAGCTACACAAGCTATGTCGCAAACTATGGATAAAGTTTCTTTACTCGCAAATGAGGTAGATAACTCAGCTAATTCAGCTACAGAATTAGCCAAAGAGGCAGGTAAAATTGGCGATATCATGCAAGAAATTCAAGGTATTGCAGATCAAACTAATTTACTTGCGCTAAATGCAGCCATCGAGGCAGCGCGTGCTGGAGAGCATGGAAGAGGTTTTTCTGTAGTTGCAGATGAAGTTCGCGCACTATCAAGTAGAACTCACTCTGCCACTGAGCAAATACAAACATCTATAGCAGAAATGCAGTCAACGTTATTAAGCTGGTCTAAAACGATGGAAGTTGGAAAAAACGCTGCCGAAGACTGTGTTAAAGAAACACGCCAAACACAAGAAGTAGTTTCTCAGGTTCATCTTTCTATTAGCGATATTTCAGATATCACGAGCCAAATATCTACAGCTGCCGAAGAACAAAGTATGGTATCGCAAGAGATTAGCCGTAACATTTACAACATTAGTGAAACCTCAAGCGAAAACCTAACTCAAGCACAATTAGTAGAAGTTGAATCAGACTCTATTGATAAACGCTCAAAAATGCTTGCATCATTAGGGTTATCTTTCAAAGTAGATTAAAGGGCGGGTAAGAGCAGGCATCAGGCAGAGATTAAGCCAAGCTCGGTGTTTAAATTACCCGTAGGCGGGGCTTTATGCCGCACTTGCTAAAATTAAAAAGCATTGCGCGAGGTAAACTCCCAACTGCAAGCTCAAGGTTAAAGATCAAACCAAGCTCGGTATTAAAGCCAAACACGTTGTTTGGCTGGATTTTTACAGCCACTTAACCTCTACTTTTATTCCTTTGAACTTCTATTTAATTAGTCATTTACATATAAACTACATAGGGTATAATTCTGCGCTCATTTAGTTTGACATTGTGTTTTTTGCAATTGATTACAAGTGTTGATTGCTATGGAAAGCTGGGTATTAACTACCAAGAAAGCCTCGAAATAAACAGCGAGCGAACTGCAATAAAAAACCACTTTCCAATTAGTAAATCACAATAGATTAATTGCCTTACACGCAAATTTAAAGCTAAGCGCTTTATGGCTTATAAGTGAAGTTTTACACATCTCTTTTAGTCACTATAAGTTTTAGCTAAAATTAGAGAGCACAACGGTATTTACTGATAGTGCTTTTTGATGTGTATTTTTAATACCAAAAATCAAAAATTAAATTTTACCAGTACGTAGGAACTGCAACCTAGGGGCGGAAGCGTGTCCGAAGGACTAGAGAGTAAATAGATATACTTTTAGATTGGAGCGAGAAAAGCTCTGCGACGAACAGGGCCGCAAGCGTGTTTGAGGTCATAAGCGCTAAGAAGATAAAGTTTTTAGTAAAGAGTAAGGGTCCAGCAACTATATTGAAGAACCTAGAACCTAGAACCTAGAACCTAGAACCTTTCTTTTTCCCTTTATCCATGCTTTAATTACAGCGCAAAAAATAACGACTCATCGGCTGATGAGCAGCTAAATAATTAAAATAATTTTGGAATACAACAATGGCGTTACGCTGTAAATCTCTCGCTACCTCTCTCGTCCTATTAGCAATGACTGGTTGTACAATTATACCAGGCAGCCATTTTGAAGGCATAGAGCCTGGTAATCAAACAACTAATCTCGAGCAAGAGCTCGAAAAAGTAAATATTCAAATTATTGACTCGTCGCTTATTTCACAACAAAAAAATGCACGTAAAGCGGCAAAACCAATTTCTAGCCTAGTAGGTGTTAACACCAGTAATTATAAATATAAATTAGGTGTAGGCGATGTAGTAACGGTAGGTGTATGGGATCACCCAGAGCTTACAATACCAGCAGGTACGCAGCGTACGGCTGAGTTCGACGGCTTTAAAGTACAAGAGGACGGTACTATTACTTATGCTTACGCAGCAAATATTCCAGCAGCTGGGCATACGATAAGCGAGTTACGCAAAGATTTAGTATCACGTTTAGCGCGAGTAATAGAAAACCCACAAGTAGACGTAAAAATAGTTAGCTTTAAAAGCCAAAAAACGTATGTAACGGGTGAAGTCAAACAGCCAGGCGTATACCCAGTAACCGATATACCACTTACTTTAATAGATGCGCTTAACCAAGCTGGCGGATTAACTAAAGAAGCCGATTGGCGCACAGTGACCTTTACTCGTGGTAATAAAACCGAAGTCATTAAATTAGAAGACTTTTACGCCAATGGTGATATTTCACAAAATCGCTTGTTACAACATGGCGACATAGTGCACGTAAACCGTAACGACAAACAAAAAGTATTTGTTTTAGGTGATGTAAATAAAGCAGGTTCGGTGAGCATAACGCGTTACGGGTTAAACTTAGCAGAAGCACTTTCTAACACCGGTGGCTTAAACGAAAACACCGCCGATGCAAATGGTGTGTTTGTGCTGCGTAAACGTAACCTGGAACAAACCGGAATAATTGCCGACGTATATCAGTTGCATGCTAAAAACATAGCTGCATTAGTACTTGCTGAGCAGTTTGAACTACAACCGCACGACATTGTATATGTAACCTCAGCACCGCTGGCACGTTGGAACCGTGTAATAAGCTTGTTACTACCTTCGGTAGCAACAGTTGATAACCTTAACGACATTAATAACTAAGGGTTAATTAACATGTTTGATTCTGTATTAGTGGTCTGTGCAGGCAATATTTGCCGCAGCCCAACTGCTGAATATATATTAAAAGCAAAGCTTGAAGGCAAAAATATTACTGTATCGTCAGCTGGTTTAACTGCACTTGAAGGTAAATCAGCCGACGCCACAGCAAAGCAAATAGCGCAAGTGCATGGCATAAATATGGACTCACACCAAGGTCGCCAACTTAACTCGCAACTAATTGCACAAAATAGTGTGATTTTAGTAATGGAACAGCGCCATTTAACTGACCTATGTAGCCGCTATCCAGAAGCTCGTGGTAAAACATTTTTACTCGGTAAATGGATTAACGACACTGAAATACCCGATCCGTACCGTCAAAGCCAAGAGGCTTTTGACCATGTATACGCATTAATCGACAGCGCCTGTAGCGCTTGGCAAAAGTATTTATAAGGAATGGCTAATTTAATGAATACTCAGCCTAACAACAGCTCAAACACTCAAAAGCAAGTAAGTAATACAACACAGCAAGCGCAAGAAATTGACTTAATGGCATTACTTGGTGCACTGCTCGATCGTAAGTATTTTATAGTGGCAGTTACTGCATTATTTATGCTAGTAGGTGTGGTTTATGCGGTTTTAAGCACACCTGTATACCAAGCAAGCGCAATGATACAGGTTGAGAATAGTAGTAGCTCTGTACCTGGTTTTGACGACATGGCCGGTATGTTCGAAAGTACCTCTGCTGCCGTTACAGAAATAGAACTATTAAAGTCGCGTAGTATCATAGGCGAAGCGGTAGATACGTTAAAACTAGATATAACTGCAGAGCCAAAGTTATTTCCATTAGTTGGTAGCCGTGCCTATCGTAAGTTTACGCCAATGGAGCAAGGCGATTTAGCCGAGCCAAGCTTTGGTGCAGATAGCTATGCCTGGGGCGGCGAAAGCATTAGCGTATTTAGATTTGACGTACCTAGCCGAGCTATTAATCAAACATACACACTAGTAGCACAAGCCAATAACAGCGTTGCTTTATTAGATGGTGAAGGTGAGCAAATACTTAGTGGCAAAGTGGGAGATGAGCTAAGCAATGGTAAATTTAATTTAACCATACGTAGCTTAATTGCTCGCCCAGGTACTGAGTTTTTATTAAGCCGAAAAGATCGCCTAAATACTATTTTAGATTTACAAGCTGCTATCGGCGCAAGCGAAAAAGGCAAAGACTCTGGCATAATTAATTTAAGCCTACAAAGTACTAAACCAAGCTACGCCGAAAAGGTACTAGATAAAGTCGCTGCTATTTATGTACGCCGTAACGTAGAGCGAAATAGTGCTGAAGCTCAAAAGTCGCTAGAGTTCTTAGAAGTGCAACTGCCTGAAATTAAAAAACAACTTGAATTTGCAGAGCAGCGCTTTAACGACTACCAAATTAAACGCCAATCAATAAACATAACACTCGAAACCCAAGGCGTGCTTGAACAAGTAGTCGTGCTTGAAACTAAATTACAAGAGCTAGAACTAAAGCGCCTAGAGATCAGTCGTAAATTTAAAAAAGACCACCCAACCTACCTAATGCCGATCAGTTAAGGTTAATTGATCGGTTGACCGATCTAAATGATCGTGAATAATCCGTAATTAGTTTCGCTAATTACGGATTTTTTATGGATATTCAAACAGCTCTTTCGACCACTTTCTCATCTGCCGAGGAATTTACAGCGCTTGATAACTTATCTGGCATATTAGATCCCGAATTACTTAACCAAGCTTTTGAAAAATCGGGGGTCGCCACCGTTCGTAAACGTCGTTTACCACTCGACGCTGTCGTTTGGTCTGTGATTGGTATGAGTTTATTTCGTCATGAATCTGTTTGGGATATAGCCTCTAAAATGGACATCGCCTTACCAGGTAAAGGGAAACTAGTTGCCCCTAGTGCCATGGTTCAAGCGAGACAACGCTTAGGTGAAGGTGCTGTCGAGCAGGTCTTCAAGATGATGGCGTCACGGCATTATAATCATGCCCACTTTGATACATTTTGTGGCTTAAATCTATTAGCTGTTGATGGGGTTGTCTTTCGTACACATGATACGCCAGAGAATAAAGACGTATTTGGATGTGGCTCAACCCAGTATGGTGAAAATACCTATCCGCAAATTCGGATGGTATGCCACATGGAGCTAACGAGTCATCAACTCATTAATTGTGCTTTTAACGGGCAGCATCAAGGGGAGATGACACTCGCTGAAGAACTCATTGAAGGCACACCGGATAACTCATTAACCTTATTTGATCGCGGTTATTATTCATTAGGGCTTTTGCATCGTTGGCATCAAGCAGGGACTGAAAGACACTGGATGATACCATAAAGAAAATGAGTAAAAATGACCAGTTAGTGCGTCTTAAAACATCGCCACAAGCGCGAAAAAAGTTTACTGACTTGCCAGAGTTTATAGAAGCTCGGCTGCTTACCTACACGCATAATAATAAGCAGTATCAGATTCTTACATCAATGCTTGATGTAATGCGTTACCCATCAAAAGAAATAGCTGATTTGTACATGCATCGCTGGGAAATAGAAATAGGATATCGAGAAATAAAACAAACGATGCTGCACTCAAACTATATCCTACGCTCAAAAAGGCCGGATATGATAAGGCAAGAATTGTGGGGGTTACTAATTGCCTACAATATTATAAGAATAGCCATGCGTGAGGCGGCAGAGTTACTGGAAGTATGGCCAAATCAACTGAGTTTTTCTCATTGTTCAAGGCATATCAACGTATTTCTGTTAACTATCCCACTGACAAGTCCGGGAAATTTACCAAAACACTATGAGCATTTATTAGAAACGCTGACGCTATTTCAGTTACCGACAAGGCGTCATGAGCGCAGCTTTCCACGATGTGTGAAAAAGAAACCATCTAAATATCCGTATAAAAAAAAGCCAGTCAGTGTTAACTGACTGGCATTACCCAACCTACCAAGGTTTAGTTGAGCAAATAGCCGCAGTTAAAGAGCAGCGTAAAGCTTTAGTGGGCGAGGTAGGGAACCTACCTGAAACCCAACAAGAGTTGTTGCGTTTAAAGCGTGACGTAGAAGTAAGTAATCAAATTTATACGCTACTACTAGGTAAAACCCAAGAGCTTGATATAGTCCGTGCGGGTACAGTCGGTAATGTACGTATTATTGACTACGCTGAGGTAAATACCAGTAAACCAGTAAAACCTAAAAAAGCCTTGATAGTTGTAATGGCTACTATGCTAGGTGGTATGCTAGGTGTCGCTATTGTATTAGTACAAAAAGCTATGCATAAAGGGGTGGAAGATCCAAGCGAAATTGAAGCACTAGGTATCCCTGTTTATGCCAGCGTACCGCACTCAGAGCATCAAGATAAACTTGCCGGCTTTAACAAAGGACGCAAGAGCAAGGCAGCGAAAGCTAAATCCATACTCGCAACAGACAATCCTGCAGATCTAGCGGTTGAGGCACTACGTAGCTTACGCACAAGCTTGCACTTTGCGATGATGGAAGCTAAAAATAATGTTATTGCCATATCTGGGCCAAGTCCTGGTGTAGGTAAGTCGTTCATATCGGTTAACTTGGCAGTCGTATTAGCGCAAAGTGGTAAAAAAGTATTGATTGTAGATGCTGACATGCGTAAAGGTTACTTACAAACACAGTTCAATATAGAGGCAGCAGAAGGCTTAAGTGACTACCTATCGGGGCGTTTAAACCTAAGGCAAGTAACTAAAGCAACTAAAGTTGAAGGGTTAAGTGTAATTACTCGCGGGCAAATACCACCTAACCCATCAGAATTATTAATGCACAGCAACTTTAGTAAGTTTATAGCAGAGCTAAGTACCGCTTACGATTTGGTCATTATAGATACACCGCCTATATTAGCGGTAACCGATCCCGCTATTGTAAGCGCCCATGCAGGTACTACGTTATTAGTAACCCGCTTTGGTCAAAACCATTTACGTGAAATAGAGCTAACCCGTAATCGCTTTGAGCAAAATGGCATAGATATAAAAGGCGTGGTATTTAACGGTGTACTTAAAAAAGCCAGCAACGCTTACGGATATTATGGTTACTATAATTATGAATATAAAAGTGACGCATAAATAGAGTGATTTTTTGAGGGCCTATTGGGCACTTTTTATAAAAAGCACAAAAACAAGCAATTACAATGAGATAGTCTAAATTGACTGTCTCAATTTAGAATGAAGTGTCTCAGTGGAGTGTAATATTACTGAGATACTAAATTGCTAAAATACAATTTATCCTTAAAGTTATTGCTCACTTTTGTGATGTCCTTGCGTTGTCGTATCTCTTTTTCTTGCAAGAGAAAATGCTTTATAAATTGTCCCTATATGAAAATATATTCGTAAATTAAAATTAATTACTATAGTTATATCATCCTTATAGTCTTTAATTTTAAAGTATGTGGTGAAAAGGCATATACTTATCTGAATATCATTTTAGGAGAAGTGTTACACCTGCGACAATGATTGTATTTGTATTCGAAGATAAATAAAATGTTGAGTGATAATTGTGCTTAAATTAAGTGTTGTTGTACCTATTTATAATGTTGAGTTGTACTTAGAAGATTGTTTGAGATCATTGAGTAATCAACAAAGAGAAGATATTGAGTTCATTTTAATTAATGATGGCTCTACTGATAAATCAAAAGAAGTTGCGGAAGGATTTGTTAATATAGACTCTAGGTTTAAACTCTTTAATTATAAAAATGGGGGGTTGTCTTTTGCTAGAAATATGGGAGTTAAACATTCACAAGGGGAATATATATCATTTTTAGATAGTGATGATATGTATGAAATTGGATGTGTTAATTTGATAATTAAAACTATGGATAGTGATAATTTAGATATGCTCTACTTTGATCGCAAACTATTTCTAGACGGAGGTGACAGCTCTAATATAACCAGTACTTTTAAAAGAGACATTAGAGTAATAGATAAAGTAATGAGTGGACAAGAGTTCTTTTGTTTAATGTCAAAATATAGGAACTACTCCAGTTCAGCATGTTATTTTTCTTGTAAAAGATCTTTGTTGGAAGGTACTTTCTTTGAGGAAGGACTGCTACATGAGGATGAACTTTTTACTCCTCAACTATTGTTGGATATAAAAGTTAAGCGAGTTCTTTGTTTAGGCTCTAAATTATACATAAGAAGAGTTCGAGAAAACTCAATTATGACTCAAAAAGTTAGTATGAGAAATGTAGAAAGTTACAAGTTCGTATGCGAAAAATTAGCAAAAATTAAAGTTGAGAATGACATTACAAAAAGCTATTTAGATACTCACTTAAAAAAGTTAGTGTTTTTATTTACGAAAAAAAAATTAGAATATGAACGCAATATATCTTTCAAAGATAAAAGAAATATTATTAACTGGGTTTCAAGCTTAAGTTTAAAAAAGAACTTCTTATATTATATGCTCTTAGCATTTATTTGTTTTCCTTGGTTATTGCATATGAAAAATAGGATTTTTAAGTGATTAAAATTGCAAAAAAAGTTAAAGGTCATCTTACCCAAAAGTTTCCTAAGCTAATGACTAGAGTTGATATCTTCTATAGGCATGGTTATTGGCCTAACTTTAAAACACCTCGCTCCTTTAATGAAAAGATTGCACTAAGAAAGTTAAATCCACTCCCTATTTATACAGAGTTATCTGATAAGTACCTTGTACGTAAATTTGTTGAAAAAACTATAGGTCCAGAGTACTTAATTCCTCTTTACAAAGTTGTTGATAGGCTTTGTCTTGAAGATTTAAGAGATTTACCTAGTAATTATGTAATTAAGTCAAATCATGCAAGTGGTTCAGAGCATATTACAATTGTAAATGAGGAAAGTAAGCTTAATAAGATTGATATAGTAAATAAATTTAAAAACTCCTTGTTGCAACCATATGGTTTGAACTCAGCCGAATTACATTATAAAGAAATTAAGAGAAAGGTAATTATAGAAAAATTTATTTCAGATAATGGAAAGGTGCCAGTTGATTACAAGTTTCATGTATTTAATAAAAAAGGTAAGACGAAGTGGTTTTTACAAATAGATATAGATAGGCAGATTAATCATAAACGAGTCTTATTGGATGATGAATTAAAACAAGTTGAATTTGATATTCAGCATAAGAGTTTTGCTTGGGAGCCTATTTATAATAAAGAAATATTTCAGATGGCAGAGTTAGCAAAAAAGTTAAGTTCTAACTTTAATTATTGTCGTGTTGATTTCTACTTAGTTAATGGGGATATATTTTTTGGTGAAATGACATTTACCCATGGTGGGGGGTGTGAAGTTTTTTATCCAAAAGCCGCTGATTTTATTTTTGGTGATCATTGGGATTATAACGGTTAATAAATGCATACTATGAAGCTGACAAACTTAGCTATATTATTTTTATTAATATGCCACTCTTTATACGCATACGCTACCATCACTCACGATGTATATTTTGATGTTAATACTCTATCATCAGGTATGGTAGCTTTAATGCTGGTTACTTTTTTATTAGCCAAAGTTGACAGTAGCTATATAAATGTATTTAGCTTGTTTTTACTAAGCTTATCCCTATTTATTGGTGGACGATATATTTATAATTTCTTAGGAGGTGAAGAAAATATATTTAAAATCAGTTTTTTTACATTTTACACGCTTGAAACATCGGAATTTAATCGGCTTACTGTTTATGTTAGCTCTATGTTTATATATTTACTAGTGGGTTGGAGTGTTCTCTCTAAATCAAAGAGTGATAATAAAAATAAAAGGGATGCTTTACTGCAAGGCAATAATGAGAGTCTTATTTTATTTGCTTCGATAATTATTAGTTTATTATATCTATATAGTGAGTTCTTGCTTTTCATTAATGTTATTTCGGGCGGATATCTTGCCTTATACGCATCGCAAGGAGGTGAATTTAGTTTTAGTCTTAACCCAAAAACTCCTTTCTTTATACTTTTAGCTCTTTCGCTGGCTTTTAATGTAAAAAAATCTAGGAAGGTTTTACTCATTGCATTATCTATCTCTGGCTTGTTAGGAATACTAATGGGGCAGCGTGGTCAATTTTTTACAATGGTGTTCTTTTTTGTATGGTATTACTCAACCCTTACTAATTTCAACTTTACCTCGATCCTGAAGTCATTATTAATAGCAGTACCTGTTTCATTAGTTATGATGAGTTTAAGTTTCCGTTCATTTGAAAGTAGTGCATCTATATATGAGTCTATAATTCACTTTTTATATAGTAACGGAATAAGTTTAATGGTTTTCGATGCAAGTACAAAAATTGACGATTACCCACTTTTACCGGGAGTTCAAAGTTTTGTAATTGGAGCATCTAAAGTATTAAGTTTATTCCAAGATTTCCCTTCTTATACGACTAGTTATTCAGGCTATATATCTTGGTTTTATAATTCAAAAGCTTATTTCAGTGGCCAAGGATTAGGTTGGTCATTACCAAGTTCTTTCTATGTTTGGTCTTCTGGAAATATATATATATATAACATTTTCTTTATTTTGTTCGGTATGCAAATAAGGTTTATAAACAATGTCTATAATCGCTCTCCATTTTGGTTTGGGCTAAGTGTCTGCTTTATTTACAATCTGTTTTTTGTTGGGAGAAGCCAGCTTTCAGATATCTACCCAATATGTACTTACTATATCATAGCGTACTTCTTATACACTAGGTTTTGTCAGGTGAAAAAAGTATGGTAGTAAATACAATATTTGCATTTTTTATCAAGGTGTTATCCGCAGCAATTAGTTTTCTTGGTAATATGCTAGTAACAAGGAGTTTGAGCCTTGAAAGTTCCGGGGGGTACTTTATAGCACTTTCGGTAGTTACTTTCTTGACCCCGTTTTGTGCGTTAGGAATGAATAATTACATGTTAAGAGAAGTTGCCACTGGTAGTGCTAAGAGAACTGATACATTAATACTAAACTCTATATGTATTTCTTTTGCTTTAGGGGGACTAGGAGCTATATTTATCTCTCTCTTTGCTAACCAGATAACAAGTACGCTGTTTAATGTTAGTTCATTAGGAAAAACTTTAAGCTTATTTGCATTTGCTTTACCTTTTTTTGTTACAAGTATATTAATTAGTCATATATTACAAGGGTTTGGTTATTTAAAAAAAGCACTATTCTTGTCAGGACCTTTATTGTACACCTTTCTTATCGTGTTAATTTTAACATTTAAGCCAGATAACAATATTGATATAGCATTTTTTTATTTATCGTCATGTATTTGCGTATTTTTAATATCAATTTATCAAATCAAAGGGAGTCTTAAAGGTACTAAGTTGTTGAGTAAAAGAATAACTAGAGTACTTATTAATAAATCTAAAAACTTAATGGTTGTAGAGGTTTTAGCCGTAATTACACTCACTTTAACAACTTTTTATTTGGCGTTCTTTTCGAATAGTAAGGAGGTTGCGATATTTTCAGTAGCAGTAAAAATATCTACTCTAGTGGCTTTTGTTTTATTTGCTCTTAATAGGGTTAGTGCACATTCTTTTTCAAAGCTTTACTATGAAAAAAATATAATAAAACTTAGAGAGAACTACTTTAAATTCTTGTTATTTTCAGTAGTTTTATGCCTGCCTTTTTTATTTTTTCTTTTATTGTACCCATCGTTTTTTCTCAATTTTTTCGGGGGTGAATTTAAACAAGGAAAAGTTGTTTTACAAATATTAGCTTTATCACAGCTTTTTGTTGTTTGTTCAGGGACATCAATTTATCTCCTGATAATGACAGGTTTGGATGCACATCATCGAAGGAATATTCTAGTTAGCTTCATCATTAGTGCTGCTATAGGGGCACCTTTAGTAAATTACTTAGGAGGGACTGGGGCTGCAATAATGATATTGACAAATAACTGTATTTTATTCTTTTTGACAATATTTTCAGTTTTTAATTCAAAGGTATTAAGTTTTAATGGAAAAGCCTAAAGTTTCAGTAGTAATTACTACATACAATAGAATTTTTTTTTTAGAAAGAGCATTAAGATCATTAGAAATTCAAACATTTAAGGATTTTGAAGTTGTCGTATCTGATGATTGCTCTGATGTAGATGTGTATAGTTATTTAGAGAATTATAAAAGTAGCAGCAAGCTTACTATACGTTACCGACGAAACAGTGAAAATAAAGGTGCTTGCTACACTCGCAATGAAGGAATAAAAATGGCAAAAGGGAAATATATCGCAGGCCTGGACGACGATGATGAGTTTATATCGGCAAGGTTAGAATTACTTTTAAAAGCGTATAATTCCAAGTTGTCTTTTGTCACGTCAAATACAATTGTAGTTAATAAATCAGGAAGTTCGAACTTATTTAAGTCAGAGAGGCTAATAGATCTAAATGATATGCTATGGGGGAACATAGCTGGTACGCAAATTTTAACAGAAAAAACAAAAATTTTAGAAATAGGTGGGTTTGATGAGGACCTAACATCAGCACAAGATGCAGATATGTGGTTAAGATTAATAGAGCGCTTTGGACCGGCATTAAGATTGAAAGACCCACTTTACGTTTTACATACCGAGCATGAACAGGGGCGAATTTCGACATCAAAACATAAAATAAAAGGGCTTTTACACGCTTATAATAAACATTCTAGTAAAATGAATAAAGGGCAAAAGTCACTACATAAATTTAAATTGGAGCTTTACAAAAAAAATAAAAAAATGAAACTAGAGGTTCTTAAGTTTTTTTCTTTCCGTTTTATTCCTTACTTGGTTTATCGAAAGCTATTTATTTAATTTTATAAGGTTATTTCATGAATTTTTGTGTTTTAAAAAATAAGAAAAAAACAACGTTTGAAAATTTTGATATTTTTAAAAACTGGGCTAAAGAACACTTAGGCTTAAAGTTTATTGGTAATGACATTGTTTTTTACAGTGCTAGTTTAGCTACTAGACTTTTTATTTTTAAACTAGACGGTGTGCTTTATATTTCAGATTGTCTAGCTAATATGACTGAATATTTAAATGGCGTTCAGGAGCTACAATCGAGTATCGACTTCTATAAAAAATTTGGTTTTATATTGCCGCCGTTCACTCAATATACGGGTGTGTATATGACTGCACCGTTTGTATGTTTTAACATAAGTGAAAAAGAGATAACGTTTAGCTCTAATTACCCTGAAAATAAAAATACTACAAGTTGTAATACGCCTGTTTTAGTTGATGAATTAGATAGTTTTTTTTCTAAATTAAAAAGTGATGATGAGCTTGAAATATTAGTAAGTGGTGGAATAGACTCTTCAGCTTTATTAGGCTTTGTTAATGATCGATTTTCTGTATCAAAGTCGATCATGTGTAAAATGTCGAGTCTTCCTAAAGAGGGAGTTATTGCAAATGAACTAAGTAACTCTATTAAAGTCCCTTTTGAATCTTATAATTTAGATGTGGACTTAAGTGATAGAGCATCTGAATTTATTGACGAAACTGGTGAATATATTTCTGATTCAATTTCTTTAGTTTTCCCTGAGTTATTTGAAAGAATCAATGACTTTAGTCAGGAAAAAAATATAATTGATGGTCAGGGAGCTGACTCTCTTTTAAACGGATTGCCCCTTGATAAAATTTATACTCTTTGGGCCAAGATATCTTGGGCAAGATATGTATTTTATCCATTATCTTTGCTTCCTATCTATAAAGATAAAAGCACCCCTATAAAACGAAAGTTTTATAGGTTCAGTAAAGCTTTAAAATGCCTAACTCAATTAGATTTTAGGCATTCAATTTTGTGCGCTATGACTGAAAATGAAAATATTGATACAGAATATGAAAAATATTTTTTATCTGAATTAAGTGTACTTTATAGCAAGTATAAAGACTGGCATTTAGTTTTAAGAATGGTTTATTTGTTTAGGGTATTACCAGCTCGAGAAATGCAAAAGTATTTACTTGCTAAAAAGTATAATATAAATATTGTAGCTCCTTTTTTAGATGATGATTTAATAAGTGCCTACCTTTTTACACCTAACAGTGAAACGGTTAAAAGAGGAGTTTATAAATATCCGATTACAAAGCTAGCTCAGAATTATTGGCCTGGTTATTTTGAGACATCTAAGACTTCTCCATTTCAAATTAATTATCGGTTAGGTCTTAATGATATAAAGTCTTTTTCGATTGAAAGAATCAGAAAAACAATTAATGGAAGTAATATATTATGAAACCATTGAGACTCTTATTTATAGTAAATGTTGATTGGTTTTTTATTTCTCACCGTTTATCTATAGCGAAAAAAGCTCTTGCAAGTGGTTATGAAGTTACTGTTGCTTGTAGATTTACTGAGCATAAAGATGAATTAGCATCGATGGGTTTCAATGTCGTGGATATTCCTTTTACTCGAAGCGGTGGTGGTATAGCTTCTGAAGTAAATACGATTAAAACTATTAAAGCTACGATTAAAGATTTACGGCCTTCATTGATTCATGCCATTACGATTAAGCCAGTTTTGTATTCTGGTATGGCACTTCATGTTATTAAGCAAGACATTCCATTCGTTGCAGCTATATCAGGGCTTGGCTATGTATTTGCAGCAAGT
Organism: Pseudoalteromonas translucida KMM 520; assembly: GCF_001465295.1. Taxonomy (NCBI): domain Bacteria; kingdom Pseudomonadati; phylum Pseudomonadota; class Gammaproteobacteria; order Alteromonadales; family Pseudoalteromonadaceae; genus Pseudoalteromonas; species Pseudoalteromonas translucida. The sequence goes on from NZ_CP011034.1 coordinate 431,170, forward strand.
TCGATACGAGCAAAAGTAACAAGACTTATTGCATCTGCCTTTTATAAAGTAGCTTTGTCACAAAAATATAAAACAGTTATTTTTCAAAATACTTCTGATGAAAAGATTTTAACCGATGTTGCAAAATTAAAAGGATCTGACAAAGTCTTAATTAAAGGCTCTGGCGCTGATCTCTCTGTTTATAATTATTATCCTGAAAATATTTGTAACACCATAAAAATAGTTATGGCATGCCGCTTACTTAAAGAGAAAGGTGTGTATCAATACATAGACGCTGCCAGAATTATTAAAGAACAGTACCCTAATACTGAGTTTTTACTCGTAGGTACCCCTGATTTAGAAAACCCAAATACAGTAAAGCAAATTGAGATTGACTCTTGGGTAAACCAAAATTTGATTACTTACCTAGGACACAGAAGTGATATACCAGCTATATTTGCTGATTCAAATATAGTTTGTTTACCATCGTTTTATGGTGAAGGTGTACCAAAAGTGCTTATTGAAGCTGCTGCCTGTGGAAGAGCTATTGTAACAACCGATAATCCTGGTTGCAGGGACGCTATAATTGAAGGTGTGACTGGGTTCACAGTTCCTATTCGTGATTCTAAAGCGCTGGCAATCGCTCTCCAAAAACTTATAAGTGAACCAGAGTTGAGAGTGTCAATGGGCAATAAAGCAAGGGCTTTTGCTGAAGCTGAGTTTGATGTAGATAGCGTTGTAGCTAAGCACTTAGATATTTATACTAATTTAATTGGTAAAACTCAATGATTGCTATTACCGGTTATAATGGTTTTGTTGGTAAACAATTATTGAAGCTGTTACCTGTTGAAAAGTGTTTATTAGTTGGAAGAGTGGAACCTCAAACTAATTATAGGTTTTGTCAGTTAGATTTATCTTCGAATAAGTATTTAGATTTAATTAGTTCACTTAATGAAGTTGATACCATTGTGCATATAGCAGCGCGCGTTCATGTTATGAACGAAAAATCATCAGATCCTATTGCAGAGTTTAGAGCCGTTAATACACAAGGGACTTTAAACTTGGCGCGACAAGCTGTAAAGTCAGGCGTTCGACGTTTTATATTTATTAGTTCTATAAAGGTTAATGGAGAAAGTACGACTAATAAATCTCCGTTTACCGAGAGTGATAATCCAGCCCCTGAAGATCCTTATGGGATTTCTAAAGCAGAGGCTGAGCAGCAGTTATTAGAGTTAGCAAAACAAACTGGCATGGAAGTTGTTATTATTAGATCGCCACTAGTTTATGGTGAGGCTGTAAAGGCAAATTTTGCATCACTAATGAGGTTTGTTGGTAAAGGCTTACCACTTCCCTTTAGGCTAATTAAAAATAACAAACGTAGTTTAGTATCAGTTTATAACTTGGTTGACTTAATCAAGGTATGTATTAAGCACCCAAAAGCAGCTAACCAAGTGTTTTTAGCGAGTGATGATCATGACTTATCAACCGCTGAAATCGTGGCATTAATGGCGCAAGTGCAAAATAAAAAAAACTTCGCTTTACCTGTGCCAGTTTGGTGTTTTAAATTAGCAGGAAAAATGCTAAATAAAGCTGATGTAATTGATAGGCTTACGGGCTCCCTTCAGCTAGATATTACCCATACAAAAAATACGCTTAATTGGAAGCCTCCATACTCAGTGGGTCATGGTTTTAAACTTGCCGCTAAAAAACCTTCAACAAAATAATTATTGGATTTATAAAAATGATACGTTTACTTGATTTTTTGTTTTCACTTTTTGGATTATTGTTTGCAATGCCATTTTTAGTGCTTTTATACATTATTGGTTTGTTTGATACAGGTTCACCTATATTCTCACAGGTGCGAATTGGTCGAAATAAAAAACCATTCACATTAGTTAAGTTTAGAACTATGACTGTTGATACCGCATCGGTGGCTAGCCACTTAGCAAGCTCCGCGTCAATTACTCCATTTGGTGGCTTTTTACGTAAAACTAAGCTTGATGAGTTACCACAACTTTGGAATGTGCTAAAAGGTGAAATGAGTTTAGTTGGTCCTCGCCCTGGTTTATTCAACCAAGAAGAGCTAACTCACGCTCGGGAAGCTAAAAATGTATTTGCAGTGCGCCCTGGTATTACAGGTTTAGCCCAAGTTAGCGAAATTGATATGTCTACCCCTGAGCTGCTCGCTAAAACAGATAGTGAAATGATTGATACGCTAACAATTGGTAATTATTTTAAATATATATTAATGACTGTTAGTGGCAGTGGTAGTGGTGACAGGATTAAGTAGAGTACGCTAAGTATTATCTATTGAGCCTAAATTTAGGTGCTTTTAAGGCATTAATATAAATATATTATTTCTTGAAGAGTGCCTCACGTGAGGCCGTTTTTAGGCATTGTTTACAGTGCCAATAGTTACGACTGACATGTTTTAACCGTCTCAATTAAGCGCTTAAGCTCTAATTGTGTAACTAATAAATCATCATTTAAGTCTAATTACATTAATGAGCTTTTTTTTATGGTTATAAAATTGTTCATTTTAAACATTATATTGTGTTATTCCCTGTAATTGAACCGCAAAGGAACGTGTTATGGATAGCTTTATCCGCTCAATTATTAATGCACCGCGTGCTAAAAAACGTGTTATTACTTTATGTATAGACTCAGTTTTTATAGCTACCGCTTTTTGGTTGGCGTTAATAGTGAGGCTTGATAGCTTAGAGCCATTAAGTGTTACTAGTAATTGGTTGTTATTAATACTTTTAATTCCCATAAGTTTATATACATTTATTAGTTTGGGTTTGTATCGCGCTGTATTGCGATATATGAACTCACAAGCAGTATGGGCCATTATACTCGGTACACTTGTAACTACCGTAGTTCTGGTTCTATTAGCATTTTTTGTTGGTATAGATATACCACGTACTATGCCATTTATTTTTGCTTGGTTATGTTTATTAACTGTAGGTGGCTCACGCATTGTAGTGCGCGCACTGATAGGGAAAATGACCACCAGCAACAAAAATGCGGTTATTATTTATGGTGCAGGCTCGTCGGGGCGGCAATTAGCAACTGCATTGAATGCAGGGCCAGAGTACTTTGTTAGTGCGTTTATTGATGACGACGTGACAAAGCATGGCTCTATAATACAAGGTATACCGGTACGTGCGTTTAATGATATACATGAATTAATAAAAAAACGTAAAGCAACGAAAGTGCTGCTTGCTATGCCTAGTGAAACACGTGCAAGGCGTAAAGAAGTACTCGCACAACTTGAACCATTAACGATTAAAGTACTTTCTATCCCTGGTATGGCCGATATAGTCGAAGGTAAAGCAAAACTCTCAGAATTTAGAGACGTCGAAATTGAAGATTTACTTGGCCGTGACCCTGTAACCCCTAAAGATAATTTAATGACCGCCAATATAACCAATAAAGTAGTGATGGTTACTGGCGCGGGTGGATCAATAGGCTCTGAGCTGTGTAGACAAATCATTAAACTCAAACCGACTAAATTGGTGTTGTTTGAGCGCAGTGAAATTGCCCTTTATTCAATTGAAAAAGAATTGGGTGAATACATAACTAGCAACACGTTAAATATTGAACTCATCCCTATTATGGGCTCAGTACAGCGTGTAAATCGTCTTGAAACGGTAATGAGAACCTTTGATGTGCAAACCATTTACCACGCCGCTGCTTATAAGCACGTACCATTGGTTGAGCACAATGTAGTAGAAGGTGTACGTAATAATGTATTTGGTACCTATTACGCCGCAAAGGCTGCTGTTGAGGCTAACGTAGATACCTTTGTTCTCATTTCTACCGATAAAGCGGTACGCCCAACCAATGTTATGGGGGCAACTAAACGCATGGCTGAGTTAGTCCTGCAAGGTTTGGCACAAGAGCAAGGCACTAACCATAAAACGCGTTTTAGTATGGTACGCTTTGGTAATGTACTCGGCTCGTCAGGCTCGGTTGTACTACTATTTCGCCGCCAAATTAAAGAAGGTGGCCCAATAACCCTTACTCATCTAGATATAACCCGCTACTTTATGACTATACCCGAAGCAGCACAGCTTGTTATACAAGCTGGCGCTATGGGTAGAGGCGGTGACGTATTTGTACTCGACATGGGTGACTCGGTAAAAATAATTGATCTCGCTACTAAAATGGTTAGGCTATCTGGTCTTGAAATTAAAAACGATGATACGCCACATGGCGATATTGAAATAAAATGTACAGGCCTTCGCCCAGGTGAGAAGCTTTATGAAGAGCTATTAATAGGCGATAACGTGGAGCAAACACCGCATGAGCGTATAATGACCGCACATGAAGCAATGCTGCCGCTGAGTGAGCTTAATATATTTATTAATGCGCTTGATATTGCATGTCATAACTTTGAGCATGAAAAAATCCGGCAGCTATTACTCGATGCGCCAACTGGTTTTAACCCCACTGATGGTATCTGTGATTTAGTATGGAATGCCAGACTTGAAAATGAATCTAAAGATAATACTGAAAGTGCAAGCAATGTGGTTAATTTGAGTAAATAATAAAGAAAAAGCGTCAGATGTCGGTTATCAAGTATAAATATAGTTCCGATAGTGAATAAAGTTAAAAATTTAATTTAAATAACCAGTGGTTTAGGAAAGTAGAATGAAAATTACAGTAGTTGGCACAGGTTATGTAGGCCTCTCTAACGCGATGTTATTAGCACAACATAATGAAGTTGTTGCGCTCGATATTGATGAGCAAAAGATAGCCCTTTTAAATAATAAAAACTCACCAATAGTAGATACTGAAATCAGTGAGTTCTTAACGCGTAGAGATTTAAATTTTACAGCAACTACAGATAAGGTTGCAGCGTATAAAAATGCAGAATTTGTTATTATTGCTACTCCGACTGATTATGATGTAGAAAATAACTACTTTAATACCAGCTCGGTAGAATCTGTTATTAAAGATGCTACAGCGCATAATTCTACTGCAGTTTTAGTCATTAAATCGACAGTACCCGTTGGCTTTACTCAAAATATTAAAACAGAATTAAATGTAGATAATTTAATATTTTCACCAGAATTTTTACGTGAAGGTAAAGCTTTACACGATAATTTGCACCCATCACGTATTGTTGTTGGCGAGCAAAGTGAACGTGCAGAAGTATTTGCTAACTTACTCAAGCAGGGCGCTATAAAAGAAGACATAGAAGTACTCTTTACTGACTCAACAGAAGCTGAAGCTATTAAGTTGTTTTCAAATACTTATTTGGCGATGCGTGTAGCTTATTTTAATGAGCTAGATAGCTATGCTGAAGCGCATTGCTTAAATAGTAAGCAAATAATACAAGGTGTTAGTTTAGACCCGCGTATCGGAAGCCACTATAACAACCCTTCGTTTGGCTATGGTGGTTATTGTTTACCGAAAGATACAAAACAACTTCGTGCCAATTATGCTGATGTACCAAATAATATTATTGGTGCCATTGTTGACGCTAATACTACACGGAAAGACTTTATTGCAGATTCAATTATTAAGCGTGAACCGAAAATAGTAGGCGTTTACCGTTTAGTAATGAAAACAGGCTCTGATAATTTTAGAGCATCTGCTATTCAAGGAATTATGAAACGAATTAAGGCTAAAGGTATTGAGGTTGTCGTTTATGAACCCGTACTTGAGGAAAATGAATTTTATCATTCACGAGTAATTAAAGATCTAAACGAATTTAAGCAAATATCGGATGTAGTGGTATCTAACCGTATGGTTGAAGAGCTTAATGATATTGCAGATAAAGTGTATACGCGTGACTTATTTGGAAGTGATTAATTGGTCATTTAGCTATATAAATTTGGATATAGAGTTTTAGGTATCAGTCATAGTCTATTGCGTAATTAAACGTCTCTTTGCTAGTAACTAGTTTTTATTTTTGGCGTTGGATACCTTTTTACCCTTTTGCATATAAAGGAATATTATGAAATATTTAGTAACAGGCGCAGCTGGCTTCATTGGTAGTGCGGTTGTAGAAAAACTAACAGCTACAGGACATCAAGTAGTTGGTATTGACAACTTAAATGATTACTATGACGTTAACCTTAAGCTCGCGCGTCTTGAACGTATTAAGCATGGGCAGTTCGAAATTAAAAAGGTTGATTTAGCAGACCGACCAGCAATGGCAAGTTTATTTGAGCAAGAGCAGTTTGACCGTGTAATTCATTTAGCGGCGCAAGCGGGTGTACGTTATTCAATTGAAAATCCACATGCTTACGCTGATTCAAACCTAGTGGGTCATCTTAATGTTCTTGAAGGCTGTCGCCAAACAAAAGTGAAGCACTTGATTTATGCTTCATCTAGTTCAGTCTACGGCCTAAATGCTAAAGTACCATTTGAGACGTCTGACTCAGTTGACCACCCAGTTTCGTTGTACGCTGCTACTAAAAAAGCAAATGAGCTGATGTCGCACAGCTACTCGCATTTATACAATATTCCAACAACAGGTCTTCGTTTTTTCACTGTATATGGCTCGTGGGGCCGTCCAGACATGGCACCGTTTATCTTTACGAAGAAGATATTAGATGGCGACACTATTGATATTAACAACAATGGCGACATGTGGCGTGACTTTACCCACGTAGACGATATTGTTGAGGGAGTTGTTCGTATTGCTGATGTAGCACCTGGTCGTAATAAGCAATGGGCAGTAGAGCAAGGTACGCCTGCCTCAAGCTCAGCACCTTATGCTGTATATAATATTGGTCATGGTTCACCCATTAGCTTAATGGATTTTGTTAAAGCTATTGAAGATGAGCTTGGTATAGAAGCGAAGAAAAACTTTCGCGAAATGCAGCCCGGCGATGTATACCAAACCTACGCAGACACCCAAGACTTATTTTCCGCAACAGGTTACAAATCACGAGTAGGTATTAAAGAGGGGGTTGCTGAGTTTATTACTTGGTATAAAGAGTTTTATAACAAGTAAAAGTTTTCTCATTAACTAATGCTATTGAGATGTGTTTACTCTTTAATATAAAATGGAAAATGAACAGTATTTATTAAAAATTTAAATGTATTTTTAGACAGTGAAGATATATTTTACAGCTTATTTTATACTAATTGTTATCGTTTACTAATAACTACCACTTAGTATCGCTTGATATCTGCTTTTTAGTGTTTCTAAATGAACTAAATGCCTGTTCTGAAATCACGAAAGTGACAACATGGAATGTACATGATATTCAACCTATGCGTGAGTTAGCGAACTGCCCGATGGATATTATTGGTGACAAAGGGGGAAATCTCATTACGATGGCTCACAAAAATATGAAGGCAAAAGTGATGTCATTATGGGCTAGAGTTATCCTTTCAAGCGCTTTATAATCTAAACAATAAATGACCAACTCAAGAACATATCCTTCATTGAACATTCGAGACATCGTAGCATGAATAGCTTTATGTTGAATTTAGTGGTCGGATTTGTGGCTTATTGTTTGAAAAAATAAGCCACACCTTAATTTAATTAACGTAGAGCTTAACGTATTGGTTATCGTTTAAGCAGACATCTGGTTAATTAGCTTGAGGATAGCCTTGATTGAGCTGTTCCGATACTAGCAAAACGGTATAAATCACATAATCTATAAGGATTTAATTTGTTTATTTCTGTTCAATATTTACGTGCGATAGCAGCGTTTATGGTTCTATTAACTCATTCTGCATTTAAACTCAAATCAAACGGCTCAACTTTGTTAGATTGGTATAATATAGGAGGCTATGGTGTAGATCTCTTCTTCATTATTTCAGGCTTTATCATGTGTCTTACTATAGAAAAGAAAAGGGATAGCTTTATTTCATTTATGAAGAAAAGAATTGTAAGAATTATTCCCTTATACTGGGTGTTGACGTCAGTTGCGTTTGTAGTATTTTTATTATCTCCTTCTAGTGTCAACTCTTCAGGAGGTGAAACTTCTATAATAGCTTCTTACTTCTTAATTCCAACTACCAGTAAATATTTAATAAATAATGGTTGGACTTTGAGCTTTGAATTTTATTTTTACTTAATATTTTCATTATGCTTTGTTTTAGGGAGTTTTCAAAAGCAAGCAACTTCTTTTACTCTTGTACTTCTGGTCTTAATTGGGTCGCTTTATAGCTTTCAGACTCCTCTGCTAATTTTTTTGACAAGCCCTCTATTATTAGAGTTCGTACTAGGTATTATAGCTTTTAAGCTAATCAGAAATTACAAGCCGAGTATTCCTACCTGTACCTTTTTTATACTTCTAGGGGTTGCAGGGCTTATACAGGCTAATAGTCTTTGGAGGTGGGATACCGCATTAGGTAGTAGTTTAAATGGTGGTTTACCTATGTTTTTTATATTTATAGGGCTAGTTTTCATGGAAAGAAAAATAAAAATGAATAAATATCTTTATGAACTAGGTATGTCGTCGTATTCGCTGTATTTACTTCACCCATTCACTCTTGCCTTTGTTACTATTATTTTTAAAAAGCTAGAGCTAATTCATTATAACCTCATCTACCTTGCAACTATGCTGATAAGTAGTTTAATTATGGGGTGGCTTTGTTACTACTACCTAGAAATGAAGTTGGATAAGCTGATTCGTAACAGAACTCAAAAAATTAAGATTAAATTAAATACAAAATTAAAGGACTATCTGTGAAAGCTGTTATCCCTGTTGCCGGTTTAGGCACGCGTATGTTACCCATGACCAAAGCCATTCCTAAAGAAATGCTCCCGTTGGTTGATAAGCCGCTTATTCAATACATAGTAAATGAGTGTGTTGCTGCTGGTATTAAAGAAATTGTATTAGTAACGCATAGCTCTAAAAATGCCATTGAAAACCATTTTGATACCAGCTTTGAACTAGAAGCTACATTAGAAAAACGCGTTAAGCGTGTTTTACTTGATGAAGTACGTTCTATTTGCCCACCCGATGTAACCATAATGCATGTACGTCAAGGCGAAGCTAAAGGCTTAGGCCATGCTGTGCTGTGTGCAAAGCCTATTATTGGTGATGACGATTTTGTAGTGGTATTACCCGATGTAATCCTCGATGCTTATACCGCAAATCAAAAAACTGAAAATTTAGCAGCAATGATTGCCCGCTTTGACCAAACGCAAGCCAGCCAAATTATGCTAGAGCCCGTAGCACTTGAAGACGTAAGTAAATACGGTATTGCCGACATTAGTGGTGTGCAGTTAAATCCGGGTGAAAGTGCTGCAATTAAAACCATGGTTGAAAAGCCTGCTGTGGACGTTGCACCATCAAACCTAGCAGTTGTTGGTCGTTATGTGTTAAGTAAAGATATTTGGCCGTTACTGGCTAAAACACCCGTTGGCGCGGGTGGCGAAATACAGCTAACTGATGCGATTGATGCGTTAATGGAAAGCGAAACGGTAGAAGCATTTCACATGAGCGGCCGTTCACATGACTGTGGCGATAAACTCGGTTACTTAAAAGCCATTGTTGAATACAGCCTACGCCATGAAACGTTAGGTGAAGAATTTACAGAGCATTTAAAAGCGCTAGTAAATTAGTTTTTACATAGCCCATATTATTTTATTTTTAAGTAAAATAATCAGCGTATTCAGTAAGCCGTTTTACTGTAAATATCATACCAGTTAGCTATACAGCCGACTGATATGATATTTAATTTATTACCAAAACTTAACCTGCAAGGGTAAACACCCGTTTACCATCGGTAGTTGTTACTGCGTTGGAACAGCAAAAACCTCAGACTCATCGTTATCTAAATCAATAAACGCAATAGGCTGGTCACTCTGTATTGTGTTGGCGTAATTTTTAATAAACGGCACAACATATAACTGATTAAACCTATCGTCACACATAAACTCAGTAGGGTTTGTGCTTGTCAGCTTATACTCTTCTGTAATACTGTGCTGTAATAATAGCGGATTGTTTTCAGGCTTTTTAAGCCCACATTCTAATTGGCCTAATGCGCTATTCCCCCAGTTGCCGCTAAACGGTATAGGCGCTGAAACAAGCTCAATGTTCACATCGTTAGCAATAATGTTATGCTTGCGACAATAATCGAGCTGACGGTTTATTACAGACTGCGTTAATTCATTTATCGTATACGTTTGTGTGTCGGCCCAATCAAAACGACTTATCCCAAACTTATAAATAATCTCTCTCGTATTCGCAGTTGCAACAACGCCGCTCCATACATAAAAAATAATATGCGTGTGCGTAAACGGGCTATATGCATCCTCGCTTTTTCGCTGTTTTTCACATATCGGCAGTAACAGCGTAGGCTGCTCAACTCCCGGGTAATTTGAAAAATTCCTTACATAGTCAGTTTCCCCATTTGTGTATGTAATGCGAGTATGAATACGTTGCTTGCCTGTACTTTCTTTTTCACCACGTTCTACCTGTACTGACTTTATCGAGAGAGCTTTTAGCTTATTTGAAATTCGGTATAAATCGTTAATAATTTTTATATCATTGCATACCATTTCACATACCCTGGCACCGTTTCGTCTTTGTCGTAATGCAGACAGCGTTGTGCGTGCTATGAAGTAATTGGCAATAACAATATCAATGATGTACTTATCTTTTGTGAGCGTCCGGCAAATTGCGTCTGACAAATTAATCTCAACTTAAGTAAGTTACAACCAAACAATTATTTGGAGTAACTTATGAGAATTATGCGCAGCCCAGAGCAATGGCAAACCATCATCCATGAACAACAATCAAGTGGTTTAACCATCATTGATTATTGCCGGCAACATCAATTATCAATGACTAGCTTTTATGCGGTAAGAAAGAAACTCGGCCTATCATCGAATAATTTCGTTCGCGCCAAAATTACACAGCAAGTCGAAATAGTTGATGAACAACCATCCATCACGTTAACTGTTGGCAAGGCAAACGTTAGTTTGCCAGCCACAACCTCTGCAACGTATTTAAGCCAGTTACTACGCGAGTTTGTTCAATGAAAATGTTTGTTGAGCCGTCAGAGGTTTTTCTGCATCGGGATTTTGTCGACTTTCGAAAAAGTATTAATGGCTTAGTGAGTATTGTTGAAGATGAGCTTGTTCGCGATGCCTATACCGGTACGTTGTTTGTATTTTGTAACAAGGCCAAAGATAAGCTGAAAATTCTATACTGGGATAAAACAGGGTTCGCGCTTTGGTATAAACGACTTGAAAAGCAAAAATTCAAATGGCCAAGTAAACTATCGAGCCAGGAATTTGAATTAACCTATCAACAACTGGATTGGTTGTTATCTGGATATGACGTGCTTGGCCATGAACCGCTGCACTATCAGTCACCGATCTAACTAGATCTTTTATCAGTCAACGATCGTGTACGCAAGTCCTTATTCTATTTGCGTTACAAAGCAGAATCATCTGTCTGTTCTTGCTAAACTCGATGGATGAAAATTGATACTAACTCACTCCCTGACGACCCAGAACAACTCAAGCAAATGTTGCTTGAGTTGCAGGCTGAAACTACCCAAGAGTTAGCGAAAAAAGATAAAATCATCAGTGAACAAGCCATTCAAATTAATCAGTTTATTGAACGCTATGAAATTGCCAAGCGTAAACAGTTTGGTAAAAGCTCCGAGCAACTCCCGGGGGCGGGGGAAACCTTCAATGAAGCGGAAGAAATCATTGATGAGGCCGATAAAACGTTATTAGCTGCGGCTGATAGTCACAGTAAGGTCACAATTAAAAACAAACCGACGCGCAAGCCACTGCCAAAAGAATTACCTCGAAAAGTGGTGACAATTGATTTGTCCATTGATGAAAAAGTGTGTGATTGTTGCCAAGGTAAGCTGCATAAAATTGGTGAAGCTCGTAGTGAAAAACTTGAGTTTGTTCCTGCGTACATCAAAGTGATAGAGACAGTTCGACCGAAATATGCCTGTAAAAGGTGTGAGCAAACTGGCACAGAAAATTCTATAAAAGTTGCACCTGTTCCAGCAACCCCCATTCCTAAAGGCATTGCCACCAGTAGTTTGCTGAGTCAAATCATCAGCGCCAAATATCAATATGGGTTGCCGCTATATAGGCAAGAAAAAATGTTCAATGAGTATGGTATTGAGCTGAGTCGTAAAACCATGTCAGATTGGATAATACGGTGTAGTGAATTACTGATGCCATTAGTTAACGAGCTAAAAGCAGCATTGCTTAGTCAAGCGGTGCTCCATGCCGACGAAACGCCCTTAAAGGTGATTAAGGCCGATAATAGCAGCAGTTACATGTGGGTGTATTGTTGTGGTAGCGATTCGGTGGCCGCCAATAGTTTGCCAAATATTATCCTCTATGATTATCACAACTCTCGTGCCGCAGCTTGTGTAGTTGATTACCTTGGTGACTATGACGGTTACCTGCAAGTCGATGGTTATGCAGCGTACGGAAAAACAGATGCAATATTGGCAGGTTGTATGGCGCATGCACGTCGAAAATTCATTGATGCGAAAACGGTGCAAACGAAAAACAAAACCGGCAAAGCCGATGTTGCCTTAAGTCTTATTAGAAAACTCTACGGCATTGAGGCAAGCTTAAAAGACAAAACGGCCGCAGAAACGTATCAAGCACGGCAGGAAAGTTCAAAACCCATCATCGATAAACTTCACCATTGGATTATCGAAAATAAAGATAAAGTGCCACCGAAAAGTAAACTTGGTGAAGCGATTACGTATTGGTGTAACCAAGAACATAAGCTCATCACCTATTTAAAAGATGGTCGCATAAATATAGATAACAATCGCGCTGAGCGGGCTGTGAAACCGTTTGTGATTGGCAGAAAAAACTGGTTATTCTCCAATACCGCGCGGGGTGCAACGGCTAGCGCCGTGCTCTATAGTATTATTGAAACCGCGAAAGCGAACGGACTGTTGGTCGACAACTATTTGCAAACCTGCCTAGATGAGCTTGCTAAAAAGCCTGAAAGTGTAGAGCACTTGCTACCTTGGAATGTTAATCAAGGCTAGACGCATTTGCTCAGACGCTTACTATCTTTTTGTTTAAAGTTATTTTTTAAGTCGGGACGTTGATGCTCTGGAAAATAAGCTGATGTGTATACTTTTATGTCGGTGACACTCGCTGCGTCACTAAATCGTTGAAGCTCTTGGTACACACTTGCTTTAAATGTCTCTACTTTTTCTGGTGTGTTCATGTCTTCAAGGTCATAAGACACCGCCTGTATACTTTTAGCATAATAGAGTAATTTACTGCGCGTCTCGGTTATACGCTTTTCAACTTTATTTCTTGCCTCTAAAAATTCAGCGCTCAGGGTATAGCGATAGTCGCGCTTTGAGTAAATGTAATTAACCTCAACATTTAACGATAATAAGTTTTTGTCAGTGGCTCTTCTATCGGTGAGTATGTTATCCAACTCGCGTTGTAACTCTGTTTTAATTTGTTTTGCACCGAGTGTTTTTTGCTTTTTAAAGGCACACGCGCATAAAGTGACCTTGCATTCTTTAGAAATATACTGAGATAAATAGCTCAACATGCGCCGACGCGGCTTTGATGGCTTTGTGGTATACCCTAAAAATTGTGTAATGTGTTTTTGACACGCCCGCTTATGGCTAGAGGCAGAGTAAGGAATGGTGCTTTCGTACTGTTTAAACAAACCAATAATAGGTTGAAATATCATTTTGTTAGTAAATTCATCATACCATTGGCTTTTGTTGAGCTGCTTTAATGGCATACTCATGAGCTTATCGAACGCATCTTGAGCCACTTCTAGCTCTTCAGGTAATGGGTATGGCATTGTATTGTTTGTGCATTGTTTGCAAATCATAAATAACCTCTTTTTAGGTTAGCATTAAATTAAATGCGCATAGGCGCGATATAAGTATTAAATGTTATAGGTGTGGCATGCGCTTGTTTGGCGTTAACCAACTAAACGCATAGCCATTAAATGTGTGTGCTTTATGCAATCCCGCGTTCAATCATCATTTCATTAAATGCAAAACCATCCTGCCGTGAGGCATTAGCAACATACGGCGCGTACACGTCAAATAATAAACGCGTGTCGCTGTGGCCTAACATGTGCGAAATGTACAGTGGGTTTTCATGCGCAGCGATATGCAGAACGGCTGCGGTGTGGCGTGTTTCGTAAGGGCGGCGGCGTGCAAGCCCCGCTTTTTGGAGTATGGGATACCAAAGCTGCTTACTTATAAAGTGGGTATCCAGCGGTTTATTTTTATGCGTAAATACAAATTCACTGTTTGCTTGTTCTTGTAAGCGCTTAAACAATGTAAATAATGTATCGCACATTTTTAAGTCGCGGCGCGACTTAGGTGTTTTTACATCACCCAACTCACCATTAACCCAATTGTGTCGAATACGAATGAGCCGATGATTAAAGTCGATATCTTCCCAGCGAAGACCATGTATTTCACAGCTTCGCATACCAGTCCAAAAACGCACTGTAAAATAATCGCGCCACTCATCGGATGTGCATTCTAAAAAGCGTTGTACTTCATCGGCAATAAGTGGCAATGAGTTAGCGCGTTCTTCTTTTAGGGTTTTATAGCGGCGTAATGGGTAGGGAAAGCTGTGCTCTTCTGCGGCTAAACTTAGTATGGCAACAAACGGCCAAAGAATGCCATTAATACGCTTATTAGAAAGCTTACGGGCCCCTTTGGTATCGCAAACCATTAAGCTTTCTCGAAAATAATCCACATTAGCCAGCTTGATCTCGTTTACTAATATATTGCCAAATTCAGGGATGAGGTAACGGTCGAGCGTATTACGTACCACGCTTTGATAACTGCTTTTCCATTTTGCTTTTTGACGATCGAACCATTCATTCGCGTAATCGTTAAAGAATGGATAAAGACGATCGGGGTGTTTTTCGCGTTGTAGCGCCTCAAACTTAGCGACTTTTTTACTTTCAGGAAAATAATCACGATACTGAAACGTATCTAAGTCAATTTCAGCATTAATTTTTTTAAGTGTTGCGTTGGCTTTTTTAAGGTTTACAGGGGTCGCCATGAGCTTAGTGCCTTCACGAAAGCGCTGCCCATAAATGTGTAAGTCAAATTGGATACGCCCATTGGGGCGAATGCGAATGTGAGCCATAATGGCCTCCATCAGTTAATGGATCTATAAATAGATCTATCCCTCACCGATGGAATTCGTTAGAATTGGATCATCGGCTGGGTCGCGTTTAAACATGGTGCAGCCGGTACGGGGTAGGGAGGTTGCCGCCTCTTTACCCCAACTGCTTATAAGATACTAACTCGCAATAATACGTAATCAATCTGAAGTATTAAACCTGACGCTAACAGCGTTAAAAATTTCTGATTTAGAACCACTAAATAACGAAATTTTTGCCTTGTTTTCGACCCGGTTTTCTTGCTTCAAAATAGCTTACTTAATTAAGCGACTTGGTATTATTCCCAATCGTGCTATGCCGTAATGCTTTTACGCTTTAGGCATTAAATTCACAATTGTTCAAAATTTCACTATTTAATATAGCAAGTGCTGTCTATTTGTCCAGTGTTTTGTTGTTTTTAATATTCCTCCTTTTTACCCTCTACCCACTCGGGATCAAACATCAAGCTCCCCTTGTGCTCCTTGAGGTTTGTGTTCATTTTTATCTGTATCGGATGGTTGTTCAAGTTGTGATGGCTTATAATCCTTGTGTAACGCTAAAACTTCTTTAAGCCGACTGTCATCCCTTTCAACAGAGAGTACACTGAGTGGCACAGTACTTTTTAAACATTTAAAAATCTCTAGAAGTAGTTGTCCAACCCGGTTTTCAGTGACCTGAAAGAACATTTCTTCTATTTCTTTTGCACTTTTAAGTTTTAGATCTTTAAAGTCTTTTACTGTAAAGCGAAATACGTACTCCTTTGCTTTTTCAATCTTATCAATACTAAAAATAGTTAAAGGTCGTGTGAAATTCTCTCCTTCGTTATTTAGGTCCCCATCGTCACCTATATTGTTGATAGATACTAGGCTTTCACTAATGTATAAGTGTCCAGAATTTATTGATTTATAGGATTTTTTACAATTTAGCACTTCCATATTCAATGCGAAAAAGTCTATTTTTCCTTTAATAATGACATTTGCTAGCATTTTCTTTTTCTTTCTAAACTCCTCAATACCCGCTAACGGGCATGTGATAGATATATCAGAGCCTTGCAAAAGGAGATCATTACCTCGCTGTAAAAAGTGAATGCATCGGTCTGTGTTTTGGTCGAGCATCTGTTTTATGTCCTCTACCGCTAATTCATTTAATATTAAAGGGACTGTTAATTTAATGTTTTCATCTACTGTTACCTGTGACACATGACCGTTTATTTGAATAAAAATAGCTTTATTTACTGGGTCAAATTCAATAAAGTCAAAGCTGTCATATTTACTTGCTAAAAAAACAACCATTTCAAAAGTAGCCTTTGATATTGGATCCCCTTCAATTTTTTGATGCTCATCTAGGTATTTTAAATGAGTTTTTTGGCCCTCAGTGCATTTATAGCTTTTAAAGCCCGGGAGCTGTGGATGGTTTTTACTCGTTCTAATAGTATGATCAGTAACACCTAATTTAATGAGCCCCTTTTCTTGCGTAATAGATAAAACTGGGCTTTTTAAGAGATATAAAGGCAGCTGAATCAAAAATTCGGCATTGACGGAAAAAGAACAATCTTTGTGCTGTCCTGAGATTTTGTTAAGGTTTAAGTTACATGTATACCAGTACGGTTCTTCCCCTGCTATAAGGGTTAGTTGTTTTGTCTTTTTATCAATGAAACCTGTCACATTTTTACATTTGTTCTTATTTTTTGAACTAGATATGGATTTAGTGAATCCTTTTAACTTACGTATTTCTTTGTCTGTAAAGTAAGCGTCCATGACGACCTCCCTAATGTTTAATTAATTTAATAAACTGTTCTACATATTCAAGTGTATGGATAGATATTTTGCTCTTTGGCTTTAGGTAAATAGTCAATGAACTTGGCCCTTTTTGCTGACGTAAAACGTTGATATGTTTGTATTCACTTTTCTTTGCATAACGCTTTTTAACCATTTCTAACGGTCGCTTACTGTCTACTTTTCTATTTATGTGAAGCTCAAATTCACATCGCACCCATGCCCACTCTGTATGTCTAAATACAGTATTAAACGCAGACGCACCTTTGGTGGTACAGGCAATATTTAAACGTAATGCGTGTTTGTGTTTACACACTGTTATGTTGGGGAATGATTTATATGCTGTTAGATATTTATTATTGATAGGCTGAGAGCGGTGACGACACCCACATTCCCAAATAGCACTGATAGACTCAAAGTTAATTATTGCTTCTTCACCATTAGGAACAGGGTTTATTAGCTTATCAAAAAGAAAGTTAGTCAGTGTTAACTGGCTCTTTTCAAGCGTACTCAACCACTTTTCTTCCAAGTATGTATTGCTTAGTGTGTCAGTTATATGCTCCTTTTGTGCGGCTTGGCTTAAATTATCTATCTGTAACACATGTACCCTTAGTGCGTGTTCAGTTACTGTTATTGATTGACATCGTTTTTCAGCAAGTGTTTGCTGATCATAATCAGGAATAATATGGCTTAGTAGTCTAGATAAATCATTAGATGACGCACTTAGCCCCATCAGGTAGCGTAACGCAGAGTGTGAAAACTGCTTGTGAGTATGAGGATTATGATATTTACTTATTATTGGTAAAAGCCAATCGATATCATGTAGGTAAGACCACCGTGTAGTTGCATAAAAAATATGGCCAATTTGTTTTCCCATATTATCTAAAAAAGCAGCACTATTAACCTCAATTGCCTCTCTGCCTTTGAACCAATAATCTAATCGAACGGCCACTGACTTTTCTGATAGCACTTCCTGCTCAAGAGGTGTTTCCCCGCGCAAATTGTCGGGCGTATAGCTAACGCAATGTAACATTTGCAGCATAAATATATGCACACCGCTGTGACGTAAATGGTGAAAGTTAAAGTGAATACCAAATAATATTCGTAATGCCCTCGATACGGGTACTAAATAGGATATAGCGCGAGAGGATAGTGTCTCAAGATCATGACCTATAAGTGGTAAATCTTGATTACTATGTTTTTTAATATCAAGCAGGGTATAAAAAAAATAGCGGTATCGTGTGGGTATCGTTGTATAAACCATACGGGAGGAGCCACTTTTTGTTTTACCTTCACGGGTGTTGGTAATATTGAGTGTTAAAAGCCCCGTCTCACTTTTAAATTGAATATCTTTAATGCGTAATCTAAGTACTTCACCACGGCGCAACATAGCGTAAAAACCGAGCAAAGCAGCAACAATACAAAATAAAATGTGTAATGTGGGTTTTGTTGCTCCATTATCGATAAGTGCATTTATAAGCGAGTCACATTTATCTACACATAAGCGGGCTGCGCTAACAGAAGGGGGAATTATTGGTGTGCTAAAATTAGATAAATCCAGAGCTTCGGTTTTCTCTTGCCAGCTTAAAAACGCTAAAAATTTATAAAAGGCTTTTTTTACTGCATCAGACTTAATTGAAACAAAAATAACCTGTGCCCACTCATTAATCGACTCCTCAATGAGTGCATCAGTTAAAGTCAGAGGAAAGGGAGTTAGTATCTTTGTGAGTGACGTATATGTTCTAATAGTTCCCTTCTTAAGGGCTGCTTTTTTAGGGCCGTATATGTTCTAATAGTTCCCTTCTTAAGGGCTGCTTTTTTAGGGCCGCCATTAATTATCCAATCTTTTGCGAAGTCAAACATCAAGCGTGGCAAAATATTATCAGTATCCCAGGGAGGGGGTTCTATTTCATTTACCTCATTTATGTCGACAGCTCTAAGTAACTTTCCATGTTGCCATGGGTTCTTAGGCCTATGTGTTGATAATGGCGTAAACAACGTCGTATCCTGATTATTCTTGTAAATATCAGCTAATTTTTGTTTGCAGACATCATCGTCAGTTATTAGCCCCACATGACGTTCAGGTTGAGCTAAATCTTTAATAAAAACAGGATTTATTTCATACTGGTTATACCAATGAATTTGAAATAGTCTCGACCATTGTGTTTTTGCTATGTGTTGAATGCCATTTGTATCCAGCCAGTCCTTAAGCTCTTTTACTAAAGACGCTGTTGTGGTTAACTTAGCGCGTTGTGCATAGTAATCACGCAGTAAGTTTTGATTTAAGAGTGATAAAGAGTAATGAGTAGGAAAATGGGGGATATCTGTATTTTTATACTGGTGTTTAACGCGCAGTCTAGGATAAGGGCATTCATTAGTTATCGATTGGGAGTCATTTAAAATAGTTGATATATCGCCAAGCGATAAAGGCGCTATCTCAAAGCCAATCATAATCACCATAAAAGCAGTGCCGAGCTCACGCTGCTCATAAAAATTTTCGAGGTCTATTTGGTAGCATGAGAACACACGATGTGATAGCCCAGCTTCGTTTGCTATACTTTCAAACCACTCATGATCTGCGTCAGTAAGTAAGGATTTAACAAGTTCAGAGCCATCCTGAGACTCAGGCAACTGCCACTGGCATGCATAACGTAAATAATAAAGAATGTTTTGCAAAGCTTTAGTGTAGTGTACTCGCTTACCTGTTGGCACAGTTGCTATTATTCTTTGTGCTTTCTTTATTTCTTTTTCTTTTAATGAACGTGTTTGCTGCTGCATTACCGGCCATTTAGTTAAAAGTTCAGCAATAACTTGTGTATCAGCACACGGCTGTGCCGTTTTACTTAGGTAGTCTTGAATATCTGTTGCATGTATCAATGCGGGGTTAGACATAATGTAACTCCTTAACGCCGATATGTTGGTCTAGCCCGTTTAAGTAAGCTTTTAGAACGCCAATATTTTTTGGGAACATAATGTCGCTACCTAAATGTTCTCCTGTATTTTCATGGCCCATTAGGCGATCAATATCTTGAGCCGTAAGTGGGGTAAGACTAATAATTGTATGAGCACATTGAGCAAAATAGTGCCTGAGCTGATAAGGAACAACACCAGCCCAGTGTTTGTTCATAAATACACGTAATGCACGAGCACTTAATGGTGTTGGAGTTTCTGACTTATCATAAATGTACCAAAGCTCAGGTAAATCATCATGTAAGCTTAGTTGGGAATGAAGTGATGCTTTTAGCTCAGTGTAATGCGTAATTTCTCTAAGCAGGTAATCACTTAAAATAACTTGCCTTAAGTGGCCTTTATCTTTGACAAACGTAACGTGAGTGAATGAAAAATAATGAGAGAGCAAACTAATACTGTGAGTTGGCCTTACTCCTGTTAATACAATAAACAGCAATGCTATGCGAAAGCTGACAGCATTAAAGTAGGCTAACCACTGCGCACGTGAAGCTCTACTGGTTGGTTTTAGTTGTTTAACATAACTATCAATACGATTAAAAAAGTCAGTGACGTCTTTATCTTTAGGAACACGGCGACTACCGAGCATAATTGCAGGCGCTGCAACATGATCACTCTTTCCTTTTGTTTTAATGATTTTATATTGACCCATACTCCCTTTATGTTTCAGATCTGGATCAATATTTTCGTAAGGCGTATCTCTTAGGCGCTCAGTAATAAGGTTAACCGTTTTACTTTCGAGATGAACTTTGAAATACGAATGCAAATTCTCTTTTCGTATGAATTCAAATAAAAAGCCGATATATCTGTGATGGGCATCAAAAATTTTAAATCTCAGACGGTCGCTGCTGAGCCGTTGATAGCATATAGCGCTAGTATGGTGTGCTTTAACTGATTTTACTAAATGCTTTCTTGGGATAGGGGTCAAGGTTTCGTCTGCGCGAGCACATAACGATATATAACGATAAAAGGTATTTTTTCTCGCCGGTTTAAAAGTTTTGAGTACTAGTGGCCTCGTCCAGTGGCTACTTATTAATTTAAAAAGTCGCTGTTTAACGCGATCAGTTAAAAGGGGAGTATTATATCTTAGATCACCGAAATAAGGTTGGAAAATACAATTCAAATAGCGCGGGATCGGTTGCCATACGTAATAAGTGTGTTGATTATCTTTTATTTCATGAGCGTACTCGACCCAACTATTATTACCTCGTGTAAAGGTACGAAAAGTGAATGGCTGACAATCAAACGCTCCTGATATACGAGTAAAATTTGGAATATCTTTGTAAGATTTAATACTAGACCATTGCTGAGTGAGCCAAAGGAAAAGAGTAATAATAGTCATTACAAGACGATCTTTTTTGTTTTCTTTATTTAGCTTTATCATCAAGATAGTAAATGTTGTAGCATGCTCCATTGCATCTGGATAGCAGCCCCCCGCATTGTTTAAACGATTACTTCTCGCTATGTGTGTATACTTACTCATATTGACCTCTCCATTATCGAAAAGCAGACGGTGAGGTATTAGCTAAGTTTGCCAATATCGTTTTTTTAGGGGCGTGTATACCGTGCGCTTTAAAGCAAGCATGTCGCTGTTGAATATTAGCGCCCAAGCAATTTTTTAAATAAAGTGTTACCGCACAGTTATATAGCAAGGTAACACTTAGCATATGCTCAACAGCATCTGCTGGATAAATAAGTACCTTTAAGGTAAGCTTTTTACTTAAAGGATGGGCTTTAAAGCGCTCTAGTATTCCACTCGACGCAAGTGTCAGGTAGCAATCACCATCAGTACTAAGTGTCACCGGTAGCGGGTGTAAATCTAATATTGTTTGTATAACCTCAATGGATAACTCACCAATGCAGTGGTTTACTTTTAAATTTACGAGATCATTTTTAATCAGCTCCCCTAATAGTGGATGAGCTTGTAATTTTGCTTTATCAAGCTGAATAGCTTTTTGCTTATGTTTCATATGACTCATTCTTTTTAATTAACGTATTCATGTCTAATTTATGGTAACCCTTTACCATTGTTGCTTTGACGATTATGTCCGGCTATGTAGGCCTACTTATTTAGTGCGAATACAACACTCGCGTTTTGTAAAAAAATTCTTAATCGGTAAGCGCCAAAAATATTTATCTTGTCTATGTTAAATGATAAAAAATTTTTTTTGTGTGACAGAGGTACCTATTTTCGACGCTCTACCATTTTCCTAAGAACAAAAGTGAAAAACTTTTTGTTCTTGAAAAAACTTTTTAGACGAATATTTTTTAAATTTTTTATATTTAATAAATTTAACGCGCTTTTTTCGTCACAGCTTCGATTAACCCCTACTTTGTTGGCACACTTATTTGTCGTGCTAAACATGAATATTCATAAACATTAAAATGACCAACTAGTTAAAATGTGAATAATTTAAATCGTAAAGGATTTTTTAAACGAGTTTCAGATTAGAGACCCCTTTTTTGGCACCTGAAAAAGAACACGTGATAAAAATATTTTTTTATAAAAAACATTATTTGTTCGATAGTGGTTAATATCATTTATTTTCAATTGCCTAGAGTTTTTTCATTTTTTATTTTATTTAAAAAAATGTCTCTTTGAGTTTTTTAAATTTTTGTGGTTTTTTCTATTGTTTTAAGTTGACGGTGGGTTTTTAAGGGTAAATCAGGTTTTTGTATGCTTTTCTGTACGAATTTCATGGGGAGGGTTAGAGTATATGTGTTTTCAGCTCGCTGCTTTATTTGAAATTTGTTGTGTTTTTTTACTTTAACGCTGCTATTGAACTATGCATTTTTTCCAACAATGCCAGTGAAAAAACATCCAGTTATTTAATCACTGCATTTAAGAAACAGTTCTGGTCATTACTTTTAATGTTAAAACAAACCCACATGGTTTTAGTACTTTTTTTAAAACCGATAAGCGAGGATCTGTGTTGTTTTTCTCAATATCACGCAATGTTCTATCTGATACTTTTACATAATTAGCAAAGCGTGTTTGCGACATTTTATAAAGCTTAGTGCGAACTAATCGTACTGCATCACCTATTTCTATCTCATTATTTAAAATATCGTTCTCTATTTGTGCTAAAAAGGCTAACCTTTCTAATCCATCATATTTACTCATCCATAACTCCCATTTGTACAAATTTACTCTCTAGAAACTCAAGCCCTATAGACGGAAAATAAACAATACGCTCAGGGCAACCAGCGGCTAAAAGTTTCATGGGTAAATTTTTGAGCCTTTTGGCTATTTCTTGAAGATATGCAATCAATTCATCTGGATCACACATAGGTGAAAGTTGCTCAGCTATATGTAAAAAGTTTACCTTGCCAGCACGTTCAAAACCCTCATCCCACTTAAATAGTCGCGTTACCATTTTAGGATCTGCTTTCATTGGCGCAAAGTCATAGATAGGGGCAAACGAAATCTTATTCTCTTTTTTGATAAATGAAATATTACGTCCATGATTGTCTGAATTTCCAAAGATTAAGTTCAAAAAGTCGCGTGCAATATATTGTTTTACAAACTCTTCAGATGACATATCAGTCGTGTTACTAATTTTTGCCCAAAGGCAATTAATCACATCAAAATGATTCTGCGCACTTCCTGGCTCTGCATTAATAATTGAATAGATACTTTCCATGCCTAACCTATGAGCAATTCCATCAACAATTTCAATATCAAAGCGAGGTAACCATAAGCTTACTTGGCCATTATGTTCGAGCATTTTTATTAAAGAGGGATCCATAGTCTCTACTGACAAACCATCGAGCACTTGGTTTAGCACTTGGTAATAAACGCCTTCAGCCTTCAAAATATCGTTATCAATCTCTTGCCGGTTGTTTCTAGCAAATTTAGTTAAGTAAGCAGTGCCGGTTAAAGGTTTTCCTGCAAAGTCGCCATCTATATATACTTTATCTTCGACAAGCATTAACAGTAGTTTAGGAGCAACACCGCCTGCACCAGTTGCCCCTCCAACCGTGGCACCTTGCTCATTGGCATATTCTAAAAAATCATACTGCAAAGACACAACGTCATTTATTTCAAAGTAAAGTACATGATTCTTGGTTAATACTTTGTTTGTTGATTCTTTGACTCGAAGATTGCCTACAGGAGAATTACATGCGTTTTCTAACAAAGCGATATTTTTCTTAAAGGGTGTTTCATGCGCTACATTTAAGCGCCGTAACCACCAGGAGCGAGATTTTCCTACAGGCATTAAATCATCCAAAAGAGCAGGCCATTTTAGATAGTCTGTCGGAATAATACTCAATGATGCATTAACAGAGCATGCTCTGTTATCAATACAGTCATTATCCGCTAAAGAAAACAGATATTCCGTAAAGTAAGTGAGCCTTACTTTAGAGCTCATTTCATCACCTGAAAACGTTAATTCAGCAGCATCATGCCACTGACCACCGTGAAACAATTGGAATATTACACTCATAAATACCTCAGAAGAATGCTTCCGAAAATTATAATGATTATGATCAAAAGGGAAGTATAGTTCTGTTATTGTGGTTATTCAACAAATAAAAAGGAATTAAACTTCTGTTTTTAATTCATGCTAGTACAAATAAGAATTACATAATGCAATGCCATGTAAGAAACATATTAGCTACATCAGTATGTCAGGCATTTTGATATGACGCTTGGTGTTAACAGGATTATGTGAATAAGTTTGGACTTCACCTGATAGGCAACTTTAAAAAGCCAACACAGCCCAAAAGGATTAATTTGATTTATACATCTTCACTCTATAAATCAAAACCCCTTTCTATATGATTCATAAAGTGTGGACTTTTAAATCACAATTCGATATAAGTTGATTTATAAAATGCAAGAGTTTAAATCATATGTATCATTGGCAACAAAAAAATTGGCCTCTATTCGAATATGATGTGACACGCTTTGAGGTAAGTGTCAGCGAGTATTCGAAAAAGGCTTACAGTATTGAAGGGGCATTATCGCAAATACCGTTAAGTGACCATAATGATGCATTTGTCCACTTACTAGTGGAAGAAGCATTAAGCACCAGTGCCATTGAAGGTGAAAAACTTAACCGTGAAGAGGTGCGCTCATCGGTTGCTCGTTTTCTAGGGTTAAAAGAGCCAGAGCGTGGTGGTTACTTCCCTAAAGAAAAAGGCATTGCGGCGATGCTTGTTGATGTGCGCAAAAGCATTAAAAGTGCTATGTCTAAAACCTTACTTTGCCGTTGGCACACGCTACTATTACACGGTAGTGAAGACTATTATGTAAACCCTATTACAAAAGGCGATTATCGAGACTCGTCCATTGATGTAATAAGAGAAGACTTATACGGCGACAGTGAAATCATCTACAAAGCACCCGGTAATAATCGCACTGAGGTTGAACATGAAATGGATGCTTTCATACAGTGGTATAATAGCGCCAATTGTTCAGGCCCTATAAAAGCAGCAGTTGCTCATTTATGGTTTGTCGCTATTCATCCGTTTCAAGATGGTAATGGCCGTGTTGGTAGAGCCATAGCCGAGCATGCGTTATTTCAAGACTTTTCGAGACCGCCGCTTTTTAGTATGTCGAGCATGATTAATACTAATCGAATGGAGTATTATCAACAGCTTAGAAATACTAATGCTAGCTTACAAATTAATGAGTGGATAGCGTGGTTTGTTGAGCTAGTTAGAACTTCGCAAGATAAGTCACTTGAGTCCGTTGAATTTGTATTGCAAAAATCAAAATTTTGGGCTGAATATGCAGAGGTCAAACTCAACCAACGCCAAGAAAAAGTGATGAAAAAAATCTTCACTGTCGGCGCTGACGGCTTTGTGCGTGATGGTTTAACTAACGAAAAATACCGAGCTATTACTGGTGCGCCAACAGCAACCGCAACGAGGGATTTAAAATCATTGGTTGATAATGGCTTACTATATCCGTCAGGCGAAGGTAAGCGTGGATTACGCTACTTTGTGAACTTCCCGCAAGAGAAAAATCTATTTGCTGACAAAGGAGATGTTTCATTGGTTACAGATGTTAGCCTAATTAAGATCTTGCAGAAAATAGAGCGTAATATTGAATATTTTCGTGGTGAAAAAAACTCAGGCTTAACAAAGCTTATTGATGAATATAAGGCTCTATCATTAGATGAAAGAGTAGCGGATCGAAAGTTAGAAAAGCTTTTAGGACGAAACAGGTAAATTAGTTACAGGCTCGTAGTTACACAAAATCCGTTACAGGCTCACCACGTCAGTATTTTTACATGAGTAATACAGGCGTTTTCACGCATAAACGCTCGCGCTTTACGTAAATACGTCCCCTTGGTCCTAAAGAAAGGCAGTTAGCGAGTTGTAATGGTCATATATGTAAAATCCTAGTATTTATCTTATCAACTTTTGCCGTAAAACACCGTTCCTTTAGGTCGGTGATATAAGGCAATAGTCGCGAAGCGACTAAGTGGGTTGTTCCTTTTTGATTGACTGTATATAATAACAGTATGATTATTCGCAAAGCTTATAAATTTCGTTTAAAAACAACACCCGATATTAACGCTAAAATGGCGCAATATGCGGGAAATTGTCGATTCTTGTGGAATAAAGCCCTAGCGATTAACTTATTTAAGTTACAGAATAAACAAAAAATTTGCTACTACCAAGAGTTGGATTTCTTTTCTAAACTTTGGAAAAAAAGCGAGGAGTATGGCTTTTTAACACTATCGCCCGCACAAACTATCCAACAAACATTGAAACAGCTTGAACGCGCCTTTAAAGACGCATTCGATAAAAACCAACCACTCAAACGGATGCCTACTTTTAAGAAAAAAGGAGAGGTGAATAGCTTTAGTTTTCCTCAAGGCTTTAAAATCGACAAGAATGGGAAACGTATTTTTTTACCTAAAATCGGTTGGGTTAATGTTAGAAAAAGCCAAGCTATTTTAGGAAAAGCTAAAAACGTCACTGTTTCACAAAAAGGAAAGCACTGGTTTGTTTCAATCCAAGTTGAACAAGAAGTAGCACCACCTAAGCACCCATCAAACGCCATGATTGGGGGAGATTTAGGCGTGAAACGCCTAATTACCCTTTCTGATGGCAGTTTTGTGGAGCCGATAGATACCAGCAAACAGACAATCAGGATCAAACGATTACAGAAGCAACTTGCTAGAAAAGTGAAATTTTCAAGTAACTGGAAAAAATTAAAAGCAAAGATCACAACATTTCATACGAAAGTTGCCAATATTCGTCATGACAAATTACATAAGATCTCAACACAGTTGAGCAAAAGCCACGCAATCATCGTGCTAGAAGATCTTAAAATTAGAAATATGACGAAAAACAGCAAAGGCAACAGTGAGCAGCATGGAAAAATGGTGAAACAAAAATCTGGCTTAAACCGCGTCATTCTCAATCAAGGATGGGGAATGTTTAAAGAGATGCTGAAATATAAGCAGGATTGGCTCGGCGGTCAGGTTATTTTTGTTGATCCGAAACATACCAGTCAAACGTGTCCGGCGTGTGGTCATCAATCAAAAGATAACCGATTAACGCAGTCTAAGTTTGAATGTGCGAAGTGCGGTTATCAAGATAATGCGGATCATGTTGGCGCATTAAATATTTTAGCGCGAGGTCATCGCGTTCTAGCCTGTGGAGAGATTGACATTAGTCAGCTTGTTGAAGCAGGAACTTGCCTTATGAGTGATCACAAGGCCCCGATGGTTTTAAACTAATCGGAATCCCCCTCCTTTCCTGAACTTGTTCAGGCGCTTGGCGAGGTGGTGGAGGATGTCAAACATGAGTAAAACAGGCATTTTCACGCATAAACACTCGCGCTTACGCATAAACACTCGCGCTTACGCATAAACACTCGCGCTTACGCATAAACACTCGCGCTTACGCATAGAACCGGTGATTTTACGCTCTAAACCACTCTAATTTTATTAGGTTATTACAAATAGTCATCATGTACCATTATGGATATTTTACAAAAGTGATATTGGCGGTTTTACGCAAGAACACCACACTATACCTATCGACCTCATCTCATTTTGTCGTGTATAGCGCGTCGAGCATTGATATTTACTTTTACATTCACTATTTGCTGGTGAACGGCGATAAAATCGCTGATTTGAGAGCGGCAGAACTACTCACTGGTTGTTTGCTGTTTGGCTCTATTGTTATCGATGTTGACTTGTCTATCATCAACATAGGTATGAGTTTGTGCTTTGTAATAATAGTTTACGAGGTATCAGTATTGGATAGATACGCTGCATGAGGCAACGTACCTATAGTTTTGAAGTGCTTTAATTAAGAGTTAATTACTTTAGCTATTTTCGCTTCTACGCTTTTGATAATTGAAGCAACATCAATCACGTTATTGTTTGATTTTTGAGTTTGTACTACTGCATTTACCACTACTTTAGAGCCGTTTCTGTATGGGAATGACTCTACTAGCATAACAACTTTAGCGCCTTCAACGTCAAGCATGTAATAATCATCTAAAGCAAGCTTAGAGTTACTACCGTAAATACGGAAATTTTTACGTACTTTGTTCATTAAACGGTCAAAGTTTGCTTTAACCGATTGAGAAGGGTATTCAGAGTCTATTTCAAACTTAGTTTTAAACTGAGTATTTGATAGGTAGTCAACAATATCCATACTAGGAACTGGAAAAGGAAGTATTAAACCTTGTTGATAAGAGGACATCTTAGCAGGCTGGTATGTAACGATATTTGAATCTGAAGTGCGTTCAGTTGTCTCATTAATTGTGTATACAGCGCCTGATCCAATTGCTCCGTTATGAGTACGTTTTTCAACAATAACATTTCCAGCCTCATTGCCAAGCTTGATGCTGCCATACTTAGTACAACCTTTGTCACCATAGCTTTCACATTTATCATATGTGTTAAAGCTAATATCGATTGGTTGATTTAGTGGTAGCTTGTAGCTAACAGCAGGCAAGTTTGTGAGTGGAACATCTGCTGGCGGTGGTGTTGATTTACACGCGGCTAATGCTGATGCGAATAATGCGACTGTAATTACTTTTTTAAACATTTTCTATCCTTTTTTAGAGTGAGATCCTTACACTTCCTATGCCTTGTATTTTTTGAACAAAAAACTACAAGGTTCTAACGCATTAAGAAGTAAAAAGATTCTAATAATATTCCTTAGTAACTTCAACTGGTATTGTTGGTTTTAGTTGGTAATAAACGATGAGAGAACAATCTTAGCGCCGGTTTACTGATAGCTTTGTTTTTTTTTCGTTAAGAGCTTCACTTTTTGACTCAATTATTTACGCCAAACAAAGGCTTTTAGTTACCGTTTTTTACTTTTTTATACGCTAAAGAACGTCGAGCACTGAGTCTTTTACATTCACTATTTCACCTATTGCACGTGAAGCTACGATAAAAATCGCTGATTTGAGCGCGCCAAAACGACTCACTGGTTGTGATTTTAACGCGTAAATCAGCCTTAAATTAGGTAAAGAATTGCCTTCCCATATAATAAAAAAGTGAATTTTTACACTTTTTTATCTCAGACTTTTAGCTGCTAAGACCCTATAAAATTTCCATATTGAGACATTGTGGATCCTTTTTTATGGGCATTAATTGATACATCGGGATATTAAAAATTGAATTTTTACACTTTTTTATCTCAGACATTTAGTGTGCTAGCGTGTCGTAAATAGCCAGATTGAGACACTTTCCACTCGCATTTTTCACGATTAAAACTGTCTCAAATTGCCAAATTTAGATGTTTTACTGTCTCATTTAAAAAGCTAGAAAGCGCGCAAAGCCTTGCTGTGCAAGGCTTTTGGGGGAGGGAGGTGTTTTCTTCTAATAGCGGGAACTATTTAAACTAAATACTCAACACCATTCCGGCACAAAAAGTGAATAGCTTCTAAAGTGTTGAGTGATCGTGATAGATGAGTATATAGGTGCTCTATATTTTAGATATTGAAGTTACTAATAGTACCCAGCGCAGCTGCAACTAACTTTTCACCCTCCTCATTGACAACATAAATCTTACATTCACATGTTGCTTGTTTTCTTCCTGAGGATAGAACCGTGGAGCGAGCAATGAGTAACTTGCCTATAGCTGGGCGAACGTAACTAATTTTATACTCCGATGTTATACATTTATCAAATACGGTAGCCGCTGCAAATGTTATGCAATTATCAGCTAAATAACTCAGCACACCGCCATGAACGAACCCATAGTTCTGTGTTAATTTATTGCTTATTTTTAAAGATAATTCTGCTTTACCAAGACTTAACTCAGTTAATTCAGTCCCTAATAATCTACTGAATGGTTGATCCTGAAGTATTTTATTCCCTTTTTCGAACATTGAATATGCTTGCCTTAATATAAAATTGTGATGAATAAGCCCTAAACGAAGAATGTAATGAAACACATTTCTAGAATATATATTTTATCGAAAAAAACTTAAAAAACCCAGCGTTCAGAGCAAAGTGATGTTACAGGATCGTTCACATTCGCCTAATACTATTCAAAAGCCAGTCGTTCAGCTCTTTTCATTATTAGGTTTTAATCATTTGCACGTATTTAATTTTGTAAACATTACTTATAAGCACTTTAAAGTTCACTTATGTATCTTGCTGGTGGTTTTTTTTGATACTTCATCGTTAATGTGCTTTTTAACTGAATAATTTAAAGTTCTTTAAAATCAATTAATTGCAAGGTTTGTTGGTGATCGAGTTGCCTGGGGATGTATTAGTTGTTAATGGTTGTTAATTTATGTTGAATTTATGCATACATCTCTGTATCTTTATTTTGTTGAAAAATAAAAATGACAGAGGAAAAATAATGAATATATTTAAAAAACTAATACTAGGGGCTGCGCTTACTTTGGGTTCAGGGGCTTGTTTAGCTGCGGATGTAACCCTTAGGTACAATCAGTGGTTCCCATCTCAACATTGGTCACAAAAAGATGGATTATATAAATACTTTGAAGAAATAGAAAAAGTAACAGAGGGGCGTGTGAAAGTTCGCCCATCTGCTAAGCCTCTTGCACCACCTACAAAAAACTACCAAGCTGTATTAAGTGGAATTGCAGATATAGCATGGGGTCCACATGGCTATACACCTGGAGCTTTCTTATTAACTGAAATGGTGGAGTTTCCTTTTTTAACTTACGATGCTGGGATCAGTTCAAAAGCATATTGGCGTACATATAAAAAGTTTTTTGAGCCTACTGGTATGCAGGATGGCGTTATCACTCTAGCAATGCATGTTACTTCAGGCGGTAATATACATATGCGAACAGAGGACATCTCAACACCAGATGATTTTTATGGTAAAAAAATGCGTGTCCAAACAAGTGTGTTAGGTAATGCTTTGCAGTCGTTAGGGGCTGTTCCAATATCAGGCTCTCTGTCAGAACTTCGAGAGTTTTTATCTAGAGGGATTATCGACGGAACTATGCTGTCTGATGAATTACTCTACGGATTTAAAGTAAATAAATATGTAAACAAAGTCACTCAAATTCCAGGTGGCATTTATACAAACAGCGCTTTTATTATTATGAATAAGCAGAAATGGGAGAGAATTAGTTTAAAAGATCGTACTGCGATTATGGAAATATCGGGGGAAAAGTTATCAGTAAAAATGGGGCGTTTATGGCATGAAAACGATATTGATGCACGTGCAAAGCTTATTGAATCATTAGGCGATGATTATCAAGTTGCCAGTGAAAGCTTAATTAAAGCGATTGATACTTCTTTTGAAGAAGGGCGTACAAGATGGTTTGAAAAAGCGAAAGAGCAAGGAATTAACGGTGAACAGGCTCTGGACTATTATAAAAAGTTAGTAATTAACTTAGATTCTAAACTTTAAATTTCACTTTATATAATTCTGGGGAAATTGATGCACAAAAAGCTACTAAAAAGCATTGAATCTATTTGTAATAAGATTTGTATCTATTCGCTACTATTGATGGCATTGGTTACATTCACAGACGTTTTTGGGCGACTATTTTTTAATGAGCCTTTAGGTTTTGCATATGAGTTAGTGGCTATATTATTAGCCATCTCTTTTTATGCAGGACTTTGCCAAGTCAATAGGAAGCGTCAGCATATTCAAATTGATTTACTAAATAAATATTTTAAAGGAACAATTGGAGTCATTCTAAATTGGTTCTGCTACTTAGTTGAACTCACCTTCTTTACGGCACTAGTAGTAATGGTATATGAGCAAGTTGTAATGTCAGCTGATTTTGGTGAGGTATTCATGTTTCTGAATGTAGAAAAATGGAAAGTGCTAGCGCTTATATTTGGGTTGGCATTTGTTTCTCTGATTAGTTTACTACAAGCGTTTCCGGCAGCTGGAAGAGTAAATATGGAAGGAAGTCGCTAATGGTAATGTCAATAGTGTTTATAATACTACTCGTTATGCTATTTATTCGAGTACCAATTGCGATTGCAACAGGAGGACTCGGAATTTTAGGTTTGGCCTACTATCAAGGATGGGCTATAGCTTTAAGTCAGCTAGGGATGATCGCTACAGAAACAGTACTTTCCTATGAGTTCGCGGTTATTCCATTATTTATTTTAATGGGTAATATTATCAGTCGCTCGGGGTTAGCTGAAGAGCTTTATAATGCAACGAATGCAATCGTGGGGCACTATCGAGGAGGTCTGGCTATTACAACTATTGGAGCTTCTGGCGGTTTTAGTACTTTTTGTGGTTCAAGCTTTGCTACGGCAGCAACGATGGCTAAAATCGCTTATCCATCGATGAAAAAGTTTGGCTATAGTGATGAATTATCTACAGGTTCTATCGCTGCAGGAGGGACGCTTGGTATATTAATACCGCCTTCAATAGCCTTGGTTTTTTATGGGATTATAACTGAGACTGATATAGGTGAATTGTTCATTGCTGGGGCATTACCAGGTATTCTTGGAGTTATACTTTATGTTTGTGCTGTGCTGGTTGTTGTGCATTTCTCTGATAGTAAAGCGCAAGAATGTGAAGAAGTTAGCTTTCGAGAGAAGCTGCAAGCTTTAAGTCAACTATGGGCATTTAGTTTATTAGTAATATCAGTGTTAGGTGGGATTTACTTCGGTTTATTCTCACCTACTGAAGCCGCAGGAATAGGATCAGTGGGGGCAATATTTATCACAGTCTTACGAGGAAAGTTTTCATTTAAAAGTTTACTCGAAGCCCTTGATGATTCCGCATCTACAACCGTAACGCTTATAGCTATACTTATCGGCTCTTTAGTATTTGCTAACTTAGTAAATGTATCTGATCTACCTTTTGATATTGTTGATTGGATTGAAGGTATGGAAATGGGGTTATTTGGTGTTTTATTCGTTATCTTATTAATCTACTTTGTCTTAGGCGCAGTTTTAGAATCAATCTCAATGCTATTACTAACTGTTCCCGTTTTCTTTCCTATCGTATCAGGAATGGGAATGGACCCAATTTGGTTTGGTATCATAGTGGTGGTTGCAACGGAGATAAGTTTAATAACACCGCCTGTAGGGCTTAATGTATTTGTACTTAAATCAGTACTACCTAAAGTGGAGTTGAAAACTATTTTTAAAGGAGTATTTCCATTTGTTATAGCAGACCTTATTCGCTTGGCTATTTTATTAGCATTCCCAAGCATATCGCTATTTTTGGTACAGCAGATGTAGTTTAGCTTTATTAAATAGGCGTATTAGATAAAGGACATACCAATTAGTGTGTCCTTTATATAAATTATCAACTTTCTCAGGAATAATTATGATGAATGATTATTGCTCAGTGAAGAGAGTAACTCCATAATTCTCTCTCCCTGATCCTGTGATTCGGACGTGTTTCTATCTACGGGTAAAAGTGATGTCATTACTAAATAAGAATAAAATAAAAAAGCAAGATCTTCAGATTTCTGCTTATCGTTGGTCATTTCAGTAAATAGCGACTGTATGAAAGACACCCTATACTTATCAATCTCTTCAAGAGTTGCTCTTGCAACTTTATCTCTTCGCGCCCAAGCACGTAAAGCTAACTCTGTAGAAGCTGCATCATATGCGCGCTTACCTTTTAAAGGCAGGGCAGCAAGGCTAATAAGTTGCTCTTTAGGCGAAGTGTGTTTAATACGCAAACTTGAAATAACTGATTCTGTAGCACTCGTTCTCCACTTATCCAGTACAGCAGTCAATAACTCTTCTCTATTACTGAAGTGATAATAAAAGCTGCCTCTCGTTATTTTTAACTCTTTAGCTAAATTATCAATTTTTACATGACTGATACCTCCACCAGATACTAAAACATTAGTAGCAGCTTCTATCCAGTCATCTTTTGTTAGACGTTTTTTCACAATTTTCCTTTTTATAAAAATACCAAGCTAATCAATATCAAATTATTTATATCATACACGACTAAAAATATAAAAATTGTAAATTTTTATACTTCAATTGTTTAATTCTTGTTAAATACATGTCTGTATGTTAATTTCGTTTTAACAGCAATGCATTACTGTTTCAATTGAAGTTGGTGGTTAAAATAAATATCAAATAAATATCAAATAAATCATAAATATAAGGTTTAATTAAATGGTTGATAAAACGAATTTAAAAATAACACTATTGCTATCTGCTTTTTTAAGTACATATGTGAATGCTTATGATGGTGATCGGGTCGATGAAATAGAAAAAAAAATAGAGTTACTTCAGCAATCTTTACTGGAAGTTAAAAAACAACAAAATACTCATGATAAAGTTGAAAAAGAACTTTTATCAGCAACGCCAGGATATTTTTCTGTTTTAGGCTCTGAAACAGAATTTAAAATAAGTGGTTTCGTTCATTTAGATGCGGGAGTAATGGAAAGTGGTTCTGGTATTAATAATACAAACTTTTCAACTTATGCACCCATACTTAATGGAACAGTGATAGGCAGCGATAAAAAAGACACATTTGACATGTCAATACGTCGCAGTCAGTTGCGACTTAATACAAAAACTCCTATAGAAGATAAATCAATACAAACACATATCGAAGTTGATATGCTCGGCAGCGGTGGTGATGAAAACTTTACAAATAGTTACGATGTTCGAATTCGACAAGCATATGTTACATACAATGGTTGGTTAATAGGTCAGACATATACTAACTTTTTAAACTTTGCATCATTAGGAGAGATTGCCAACCTTGGTCAGCATGCTAATGCTCTTTTCATTAGGCAGACTCAAGTTAAGTATACAAGTAAATTTGAGGGAGGTAGCTGGAGTGTCTCTGCTGAAAACCCGTATGAAAGCAAATCAGTTACAATATCAGGTGACATAAAAGATACGAATAAAGATGACCAACTAATTCCTGATTTAATTGGTCGTGTAGACCTTAAAGGTGATTGGGGAACCGCAGGTCTCGCTATGATGGCAAGAAAGCTTGTGATGGATAATAGTGAACCAGGGAGTGTTGATGATTCGACAATAAGCGGAGCTGTGAGCATGACTGCTCGCTTTCCTATTCTTAAAGGTAGTGTTGGGTTACAAGCAAACTATGGGGCACTAGGGCGCTACTTAGAGTTAGGGCCTTATCCTGACTCATATGTTGAAAATGGTGAGTTAAGAGCTTTCCTTGCTAAAGGTGCTTCAGCTGTTTACGGTCATACTTGGAGGCCTGGTCTTAGGTCGACTCTCGCATTAGCTTATACAGCTTCCGCTAAAGATTTATCTTACTTTTCTCCATCTTCTATAGATAAAACCTCATCACTGCAAGCTAATGTGTTTTGGGATCCAATCAAAAAAACAACATTCGGTTTAGAGTATGGCCTCTATGGTATAGAGCTAGCTAACGGATTAAAGCAAGATATTTATCGCTGGCAAATGACGGCTCAGTATAACTTTTAAGTTCTTCACTGTTTGAAGTGTTTAGGCTGAGCTGCGCTAAGAATATTGCAGCTCAACCTTTTTACATGTGAACGACCCAGCAACATCATTTCGCTCTGAACATGGACTGTATCAGTTGTTTTTAGTAAATTACTGCAGAGTTAATTTGTTAACAATTAAGCGTTTTTATTTTGCTTTTAATCTATTTTTAAAAAGCAAAGATACATGTGTGTATTTTTTTTATATGTAAAGCTAGCTGGATTTTATCATTTAAATGAAGAGTATATATTTATAAAGCTTTTATATTTGTAAAGTAATGAAAAGACAGGGGGAGGTAGTTAACTGGTGTCAGCATATAAAGTCATATTAAAGCTTTATATTTAGAAAGGAGGACTCTTGCGAACAGGGGCCAGCATAATCATTGCTCGCGCTGGTAGCGACAAGAGTCGAGGCTGTTTATTCTATCGAGGCGTGAAAAGCGACTTTTTTATTAAATTGAACACTGTTTTAAGCTGCATCGTTGATGAACTATAATAAAGTATTAAACACTTTTTCTAGGTGGCAGCCATCCATATTAATCCCCACAACTTTATATCCCTGCATTGTATAGTAAAATCGATAGGCTTTAATTTCAGCTTCTTCTTGATCGCTACCTAATGATTTAAAATTATCTGATATGAACTTAAGTCTATGATTATCAACTTCATTAATGGTTTCCTTTACATTTTCATCATGTTGCGACCAGTTGCGAATAGCTAACTCTAAAGCACCACCATTAATGCTTTTAATATTTTTATGTGGAAGGAAAAATAACTCCCTGAGTTGTTCCTTAGCTGTAAAGTTTGCATCACTTAATCGTTCTATGATTGCGTTAGTGGATCTAACTCTCCAGCTTGTTAGTAGTTGTTCAAATAATTCCTCTCTCCCACTGAAATGCCAATAAAAACTTCCCTTTGTGACTTTTAATTTTTTTGCTAAAGGCTCCACTTTTACAGCTGAAATACCAAACTTAGACAGTTCACACTCTGCCATATTTAACCAATCTTTGGCTGTCAGTTTGTTTGATTTTGAAGGCTTTTCATTTGTTATAGCCATTACATAAGCTCCTTTTTTTGAGAATAATAGATTGTATTTCATTTGGAATGAAAAAATCAGACTTTATGAATAGAATTAAAAAACATACGCTACCGTATTGACAGTTGTGTATGTTTGGATTAGTGTTACTTAAAAGTAAACAAGTTACGTAATTGTGATTATTTATGTTAGAGGTGAATGGGAATGAGAATAATTGATTCAGGTAAAGGTAAAACAATTGAAGCTTTTGGGTTGCAGACAAATTATCTGGAGCTAGGTGAAGGCGAGCCATTAATTTTATTGCATGGCTCAGGTCCCGGTGTTTCTGCAAGTACAAATTGGCGCAAAGTAATGCCAGAGTTAGCAAAACATTTTCGAGTTATAGCGCCAGATTTAGCCGGTTTTGGACACACAGAAAGAGCTGAAGGTTTTTCTTATGACATAAAGCATTGGGGCAAACATTTATTAGGCTTTTTGGATGCATTAGGTATTGAAAAAGCTCACGTTATCGGAAATTCATTTGGTGGCTCTCTCGCACTAGCAACTGCAGCACGCTTTCCGGAGCGATTTTCAAAGCTTTGCTTAATGGGTACTCCTTGCGATAAATTTTTTATGACACCTGGGCTTCGCTCTGGTTGGGATTACACACCATCTCTTGAAAATATGCGTAAAGCAATGTCACATTTTCCATTTTCAGAAAAAACGATAACGGATGAACTTGTTGAAGAGCGCTATCAAACTAGCCTTATTCCAGGTGCTCAAGAAGGCCTACGTAAGTTGTTAGTAAAACCAAGTGAAGACGGTGAGACAGCGCTTTCAGGTATGCCAGAGCATGTAGTGGCTAAAATAGCTCACCCTACACTTGTCTTACATGGTCGTGAAGATAAAGTTGTTCCGACTGAAATGGGGTTAAAACTCGGTCGCTCAATGCCTAACGCTGATATGCACATTTTTGCTAACTGTGGACATTGGGTTATGGCTGAGAGACCAAAAGAGTTCTTGCGGCTTGTAATTAACCACTTTTTAGCAGAGTAGGACGCATGACCATGTTTTATGTTTGTAAATTAGACGACTTGGAAATTGGCGATTCAATTAAGCTTGAGCAGTATAAGCCACCTATTGCTGTAATACGTGGTGAAAGTGGTCAAGTATATGCAATTGATGACACTTGTACGCATGCT
The DNA here is from genome assembly GCF_001465295.1 of Pseudoalteromonas translucida KMM 520. Lineage (NCBI taxonomy): Bacteria > Pseudomonadati > Pseudomonadota > Gammaproteobacteria > Alteromonadales > Pseudoalteromonadaceae > Pseudoalteromonas > Pseudoalteromonas translucida. The sequence continues at coordinate 469,041 of NZ_CP011034.1, forward strand.
GAAGCATCTTTTTGTGATGGTTTTGTTGAAGGTGATACGGTTGAGTGTCCTCTTCATATGTCAGTATTTTGCCTCAAGACTGGTGCGCCAGATAATCCGCCTGCAATTAAAGCGGTTGCGACTCACATCGTGAACATAAAAGATGGGGATGTATTTATCGAGGTGCAAAGATGAGTACTGTGAATGTGAACTCGGTAATTATCGTTGGCGCTAGCGCTGCAGGTGTGAGTTGCTTAAGAGGACTTCGTAATAACGGATTTACTGGCAAAATTATACTTATCGACAAAGACACGTATGGTGCTTATGAACGGCCTCCATTGTCTAAGCAAATCCTTTTAGATCAAAAGCTAAAAAGTGAAGACATATCTTTAATAACACCAACCGAATTATCTGATCTGAATATTGAAAGTTATTTTGGTGAGTCGGTAACCTATGTACTTCCAGATTTGCGTAAGGTTACTCTTGAATCTGGAGTTGAGCTTGCTGCTGATGCGATTGTGCTAGCAACAGGTGGAGAGGCTCGACGATTACCTATAAAAGGTTCTGCATTAACTAATATATTTGTTCTTCGTCACTTTCAAGACGCTGTAAAACTACGTGAGAAATTACTACCCAACTCACGAGTTGCAGTAATTGGTGGTGGGTTTATTGGTGCAGAAACATCAGCCTCGCTTTGTAAGCTAGGTGTTTCAGTTCATTGGTTGGATGCAGCGGAGCTACCTCTGGCGCATATATTACCTTACGAGTTATGCGAAAAAATAGTCAATAAACATTGTGATGATGGGTTAAACCTTATTACTAACTGCCGAATAAAAGAGTTTGTAGAGCAGGACGATGGCAGCCTATCTATTTTATTTAATGATGACAGAGAATCGTTAAATGTTGATGCGATTGTTTTAGGCGTTGGCATGGCTCCTTATACACCTTACTTCTCTGAACAAGTTAACGCAAAGATCTTAAATAAAGCCAAAGGCGGGATTGAGGTTAATGAAAGCCAAGAGTCTAAATACCCAGATATTTATGCTGCTGGAGATGTTGCAGCAATAATTCAAGGTAATGGCTCGGTAATTCGTCATGAGCACTGGCAATCTGCACAGTTTCAAGGAGAACGTACAGCAGCTTCAATTCTTAATATATCACTTCCTTCAGAGCCCGTTGATTGGTTTTGGTCAGATCAGGGGGATTTACATATTGAAATGGCTGGTGTGTTTTTACCCAATGAGCAGCAGTTAGTTGTTAGAAATGAAGGGGATTGGCCGGTGTATTTTAGTGTGCTGAACAATCGTGTTGTTGGTGCTGTAAGTGTTAATAACCCCAATGCGGTGCGCGCAGCTATGCGAATGATTAAAAACGCAGTAACAGTAGACGTAGCACAACTTGAGAACACAGACTTGCCGTTACGTAAATTAATGCGTGGCTAAACAAAAACTATAACGTTGGACAAATATATGTCAGAAATTAAGGCTTTAGGCTACCTCGGCTTTTCTATCTCCGATCCAGATGCATGGAAAAGATATGCAGAAAATATACTCGGAGTTAGTGTTACTGAAACTGATAATGGTGATATGTACCTCAGAATTGATTCTTATGCATGGCGAATCCATTTAAAAAAATCAGATCATGATCAACTGGATTACATAGGTTGGGAAGTGAGTGATAAACAAAATCTGGAAAGTTTAAAAAGTCGTTTAACAGAACAAAAAATAGTATTTGAAGTTGGATCAGAGAAATTAATAAAAGATAGGAAAGTAAAAGATCTAATAACTTTTCATGATCCAGATGGTACATGTTGCGAAGTGTTTTATGGCCCTTTACAAGTAACGAACAAACCATTTGTAAGTCCTAAAGGGTTTCGCTTTATTACAGGAGAACAAGGACTTGGGCATATTGTCCTTATAACTAAAGATCATGATGCGCAAGAAGCATTTTATACTGATTTTTTAGGCTTTAAGTTATCAGATTATATTAATACTGAGGTTGTGCCAGGCAAGCCCTTTAATATTTCATTTTTGCGTTGTAACGGACGTCATCACTCGTTGGCACTTGCTCCGGTTCCGATACCTGCAAAAGTTGCACATATTATGTTTCAAGTAGACAGCATTGATGATGTTGGTCGTGCAATGGATGCGGCAGAGAAAGATGGAGTACATTTCTCATTCACTCTAGGGCGCCATTCAAATGATGAAATGTTGTCATTTTATACAATGACTCCATCAGGTTTTGACGTTGAGTTTGGATGGGGAGCAATAGAGGTCGATGACGATACTTGGCATGTAAAGGTGCACCATACTAATTCAGCCTGGGGCCATAAATTCCAGCGTCCTCCGCGTAAATAATAATTATATAAGAGTCATGATCATGAGCAATAAAACCATTTTAAGTTTATCAAAGTTACTTTCTGATGCGTATGAAGGAGGTGTAGTTGCACCTTTAAGAGAGTTGGTCGAATCTGCAGATATTTCGCTGGCATATCAAATCCAGCAAGAAAACCATCTCCGTTGGAGTGAAGAAGGCCGTATAACAATAGGTCGAAAAATAGGACTGACATCGAAAGCTGTTCAGACTCAACTAGGTGTAGATCAGCCAGACTACGGCATGGTTTACGCTGACACTTGTTATGGCTCGGGCGCTCAATTATCAGTATCTAAATTTTTACAGCCTAAAATAGAAGCTGAAATAGCGTTTGTCCTAAAGTCTGATTTAGATTCAGAAAGTTTAACTATAGTAGACATCATTAATGCTATCGATTATGCAGTGCCAGCCTTAGAGATTGTTGATAGCCGTGTAGAAAATTGGGATATCACTCTGTTTGACACTATCGCAGATAATGCGTCGTATGGCGGGATTGTAATGGGTACAACTCCTGTCCAATTAAGTCAATTAGACCTTGAAAACTGCACCATGAAACTGTTTCAAAATAGTGAGTTAGTATCTGAAGGTGAAGGACGTGCTTGCTTAGGAAACCCATTACTAGCGACTCTTTGGCTAGCTAATATCATGATTAAAAATGGCCTACCACTTCGAGCAGGTGATGTTGTGTTATCAGGTGCTTTAGGCCCAATGGTGCCTGTTCAAGCTAAGAATACATTTACCGCTACCATTGATGGCTTAAACAGTGTCTCAGTCACTTTTACAGAATAGGAGAAGAAATATGTCTACTAAAACAAAAGTTGCCATTATTGGCTCTGGGAATATTGGGACAGATCTGATGATTAAAATTTTAAGGACATCTGATGCTCTTAAAATGGCTGTGATGGTTGGAGTTGATCCGAATTCTGATGGTTTGGCACGCGCAAAAAATATGGGAGTAGCAATTACTCATGAAGGTATCAAAGGGCTAGTTGAAATGCCTGAATGGCAAGAAATAGGTATTGTCTTTGATGCAACTTCAGCTGGAGCTCACGCAACACACGCAAAAATTTGTAATGAAGCGGGTAAAGTTATTGTGGATTTAACACCGGCGGCAATAGGTCCATTTATTGTTCCAGCGGTTAATGGGGACGCAAACCTTGAACAGTTGAATGTCAATATGGTGACTTGTGGGGGACAGGCGACTATTCCTATCGTTCATGCAGTTTCTCGTGTTTCTCCCGTTATTTATGCAGAAATAATTGCTTCAATTTCCTCTAAGTCTGCTGGACCAGGGACACGTGCGAATATTGACGAATTTACAGAAACTACTTCACAGGCAATTGAAAAAGTTGGTGGGGCAAAAGTAGGTAAGGCGATAATAGTACTTAATCCTGCAGAGCCTCCGATGATAATGCGTGACACTGTTTTTACTTTCTCTGAAGGAGGAAGTGAAAAGGAGATTACGCAGAGTATTGAAGACATGGTTAAAGCTGTTCAAAGTTACGTGCCAGGGTATCGTTTAAAACAAAGCGTACAGTTTGAGTATTACACAGAAGAAGAACCATTATACCTTCCTGGTATAGGTGCATTAAGTGGAGTGAAAACGTCAGTGTTTTTAGAGGTGGAGGGGGCTGCTCATTACTTACCATCTTATGCGGGTAATCTGGACATAATGACTTCTGCGGCACTTAAAACAGCTGAAAAAATTGCCATTGCTAGATCTTTACAAGGTGGAGAGTAACCCATGAATAATAAAAAACTATATATCCAAGATGTAACTCTTCGAGATGGTATGCACGCAATCCGTCATCAGTACAGTACAGATCATGTTCGAAGCATAGCTAAAGCACTGGAAGACTCAGGTGTTGATGCTATTGAAGTCGCTCATGGAGATGGTCTAAGTGGAAGCAGTTTTAATTATGGTTTTGGTGCACATACAGATTGGGAGTGGTTGGAAGCTGTTGCTGATGTGCTAGAAAAGTCGGTGCTGACAACTTTATTATTACCCGGAATAGGATCAGTAAAAGATTTAAAGAGGGCTTATAACTTAGGTGTACGATCTGTACGTATTGCAACACATTGCACTGAGGCTGATGTTTCAAAACAGCATATTCAAACAGCCCGTGAAATGGGTATGGATACTATTGGCTTTTTAATGATGTCTCATATGGTTTCCCCTTCAGAGTTAGCGAAACAAGCAAAGCTAATGGAGTCGTACGGTGCAACAACTGTTTATGTAGTTGACAGTGGTGGTGCTATGAATATGAATGATATTAGTTCTAGAGTGAAAGCATTAAAAGACACATTAGACGTAAATACAGAATTAGGAATTCACGCTCACCATAATCTAAGTTTGGGTGTGGCTAACAGTATAGCGGCAGTCGAAAACGGTGTGAATCGTGTTGATGCGTCCCTAACAGGTATGGGGGCTGGTGCAGGAAATGCACCATTAGAAGTATTTATTGCCGCAATCAATCGCTTAGGCTGGAGCCATAACTGTGATTTATACAAGTTAATGGATGCTGCCGAAAACTTAGTAAGACCACTTCAAGATAGACCGGTACGTGTTGATCGTGAAACTTTAACATTAGGTTATGCGGGTGTTTATTCAAGCTTTTTACGCCATGCTGAAAAAGCAGCAGAGCGTTATAAAATAGATGTTAGAGAAATCCTAGTCGAAGTAGGAAAGCGAAAACTGATAGGTGGTCAAGAGGATATGATCGTTGACGTTGCACTGGATTTAATAAATAGCTCTAAGGAGAAATAATTATGACAGATCGCGCAATCGTATCTTCACTTTATGACTCAATGAAGCTACCTACAATCGTTGCTCCTATGTTCCTCATATCAGGTCCAGATTTGGTAATAGCTGCTGCAAAAGCAGGAATAATAGGGTGTTTTCCGACACCAAATGCTCGAACAATTAATGATTTAGAAGAATGGTTAGAGAAAATAAAATCTGAGCTTAAAGGTACTAAGCAGGAAGGCATGTGGGCAATTAATATGATTGTTCATAAAAGCTATGACCGATTCGAAGCCGAAATGGCCTTGGTTGAGCGTTATAAGCCTAAATTTGTTGTTACCGCATTAGGTAGCCCAACCCGAGTACTTGATAGAGTCCATGCTTTTGGTGGAAAAGTGTTTGCTGATGTTATTAATATGGAACAAGCAAAAAAAGCCATCGCAGCTGGGGTTGATGGTCTTATCCTAGTGTGTTCTGGAGCCGGCGGACATACAGGAAAGTATTCACCATTTTCATTTGTTGAAGAAGTCCGACGTTTTTACGATGGGCCTCTGATTGTAGGTGGTGCAATGCAAAGTGCTCGTTCTATTGCTGCACTAATTGCACTAGGCGCTGACTTTGCTTATATGGGGACTCGCTTTATCGGTTGTCCTGAAAGTTTAGTTGTTGATGAATACCGCGACATGCTTGTCAGTTCATCAATGGATGATGTTGTTACATCTGATGTTGTTTCGGGGGTAATGGCCAACTGGCTCAAGGCTAGTCTTAGTAAAGCCGGTTTTGATTTGAAATCAAAGAAAGGCAGTACCGAAATTGATTTCTCAGATATTCAAGGCGAAGGAAAAGCGTGGAAAGACACTTGGGGAGCCGGACATGGTGTTAGTGCAACGCAGAATATAGAAACGGTTAAAGAGATAGTGGATTCGCTAGTAGATGAATTTGCACTTTTACAACCGAATTTAGCTAATGAGTTGTCACGTTGGCCCAAATTTTTGAAGGATAATAATAATGATTGAACGTAAAATAAAAATTATCCCAAAAATTCAACTCGGATGTCATAACGTTATTGCGGATAAAAGTACTGAAGGTGCCATAATCTTACGTAATGAAGAAGATCTAAATCTTGATAATCATACAATGCTTGATTGCTTGGATTTCTGGTCTGAGAGAGCTCCCAATACAGTATGTATGCGAGAGCGAACTTCTGATGGTTGGTCAGAGATATCATATAAGGAGTTTTTATCACGAGTAAAGGGAGTTGCAGCTAATTTAGGAACGCTTGATATCTCTGCAGATAAGCCACTTATGATCATAGCACCTAATTCGGTTAATCATGCCTTAGTAGCCTTTGCTGCAATGACAATCGGTGTGCCAGTAACTCCTGTCTCAATTGCGTATGCCCAGCATGGGGATACCTTCGAACGGCTCGACAATATTATAAATATAGTCAAACCAGGTGCTATTTATTTTAGTGATACTAGGTTCTTTAAAAAAGCAGTAGATGTCCTTCGTCAAAAACACGATATTCAATATATTGCGTCGTACTCAAATATAGATGATATACCAGCAGTACGTGACTTACCAAAAATTAGTGATGAAGAAGTTGCAGTTAAAAGAAGTGAAGTTACACAAGATACAATCTGCAAAGTAATGATGACTTCAGGATCTACAGGGCTTCCAAAAGGGGTTATTAATACTCATCGTATGATGTATAGCAATCAAGTGGCACTTTATAAAATGTGGCCATTCTTACAAGATATGACCCCTAATTTAGTTGACTGGTTACCTTGGAGCCATACGTTCGGTGGAAATGTCTGTATCAATATCACATTATTTAATGGCGGCACACTGACTATTGATGATGGTAAGCCTATCCCTGGACAAATTGGCCGCACGATCGAAAATATTTGTTTAATAGAGCCAAACATTCATTTCAATGTACCAGTTGGTATTGAAGCGCTACTCGCTCAGTTTGAAGATGATCATAGAGTTGCACGGAAATTCTTTACTTCAGTTAAGGTTATTTTTGTTGCAGCAGCGGCGTTGCCTGAGAAAACAAGAAATCGATTGACTTCTTTATCTATGGATCTTGTCGGAAAGAGTCCTAAGTTACTGGCCGGTTGGGGCTCTACAGAAACAGCCCCATTTTCTACGTGTTTGAATTTTGAATCAGATCTGTCAGTAAATATCGGTGTTCCAATGCCTGGAACTGAAATAAAACTTACGAACTCACAAGATAAACAGGCATTAGCTGTACGAGGACCAAATGTAACCCCAGGATATTGGCGTGATGAAAAAGCCACTGCAGCCGCTTTTGATAAAGATGGCTTTTATTCTATGGGGGATGCCGGGCGATTAGTTAATGAAGATGAACCATCAGAAGGGTTAGTATTTGATGGACGCACTTCAGAAAACTTTAAGCTTGGCTCAGGTACATGGGTTAATGTTAATCAAGTTAGACTTGCAATCGTAACTACACTTAAGCCTTACTTTTTAGATGCTGTAATCACTGGACATAATCAGGCAGATATTGGCTTGTTACTTGTTCCAAATATGACTTACCTAAAAAAGAAATATAATTTAACAGAAGAGCAGCAAATCTCATCGTACTTGCAAACTATAAATGAGCTTATTGAATCTGTTGTAAAACTATTAAAAGAATACAACGAAACTCATTACAGCAATAGTACTAGAGTTTGTCGGTTTGCTTTTTTACCCCAACCTCCATCCATTGAGAAAAATGAAATTACAGATAAAGGTTACCTTAATCAAAGAGCGCTATTAGGTAATTGGTCTGACTTAGTTGATAAAATGCACAATAAAGAAAAAGCATCATCTATCAACTTCTACTCATTTTAAGAAACTAATAAAGAATACAGAGGATTAATTATGTCGATGAATATAAAGTCACTTATCGACCATGAAAATGGGTTAATTGATAGACGCATTTTTTGGGATAACGCTATATACCAACAAGAACTAAAGCAAATATTTGCTCGTTGCTGGCATTTTGTAGCACATGAGTCACAAGTTAAATCATTTGGTGATTTTATCACCACTTATATTGGTGAAGATGCTGTTATCGTAGCTAGAGCTAAAGATAAGAGTATCAATGTAATGCTTAACTCTTGCCCACATAGAGGGAATAAGGTTTGTTTTGCAGGGGAAGGGAAAATCCGTTCATTTGTATGTAACTACCATGGTTGGGCGTTTGGGTTAGACGGTAAACTAAATGGAATGCCTGAAAACCAATTATACGATAATACAGAAGGCTTTGATAAATCTGATTGGGGGCTGCATAAAGCGCGAGTAGAAACTTATAAAGGTTTAGTTTTTGCTACATTTGATGAGGAAGCCCCTTCTCTTGGTGATTATCTTGGTGATTTTAGATGGTACATGGACGCAATTCTTGATATCGATGATAAAGGAACTGAGTTCATTCCAGGTACAACTCGATCATTATTAAAATGTAATTGGAAGTATCCGGCTGATAACTTTGTTGGTGATATCTATCATGCATTATGGACTCACCTTGGTGCTGCAGAATCGACACTGAAAAGCTCTGGTGGAATACATGTATCGAATGAAGATTCATATCAAAGTAGCGTTAATGGGCATGGTTGGGAGTTTTCGTTAGCAAACAACTTCGGAAATGCTGCGACAATGGGTGATAAGGAAATCGTGAAGTACTTACGTTCTCGTGAAGAAAAGATAAGTCAACGCCTCGGAAGTGTTCGTGCAAAAATGATCGGCTCTGTTGCATCAGGCGCTATTTTTCCAAATTTTGCATTCCTGCCCGGGTATTTAACGTTTAGAACCTTTTTACCAAAGGGGCCAATGGAGACTGAATTACATAGTTGGACATTAGTACCAAGTGAAGCATCTGATGAAATTAAAGATCGCTGGCGTCTAGGAGCTATGCGTACGTTTTCTCCCAGCGGTATTTTAGAGATGGATGATGGTGAGAACTGGGAGCATGCAACAATCGGTAATTCAGGTTATGTAACTCGTAATCAAAAGCTTTGCTATCAAATGAACCCAACTAAAGGCGAAAGTATACCAATCGATTTACCTGGGATAGTAACTAAGGGTCAACTTAATGATGCTAACCAACGACTATTCTTCAAAAGGTATGCTGAATTTATGGATGCTAAAAGTTGGGCAGATATCCCATTAGCAAAACCGCAATTTTAGTAAGGGTATAAAAATGACTAAAGATCAATTGCTAGCGCTTGACGCTAAGGGTAAACATGTTGATATCGAAACTTTTTTTTCAATCCAACAGTATATCAACAAAGAAGCTTACCTGTTAAATAATGAAAAGCTTGATGAGTGGTATAACAGCCTTGAAGAGGATCTAATTTATTGGGCTCCCTTGCGTGAAAACATCTTGCGAAGAAACCGCACACCCGAAATAACGACTTTTAGGGTTCCACTTTTCGAAGAAAGTAAAGACTCAATAGCTATGCGATTGAGACGTAATGATAGTGGAATGTGCTGGACAGAAGATCCACCAACGCGCCAAGTAACGGCTATATCTAACCTGGAAGTATTCCATACAGATAAAGTCGATGAGTTTGAAGTTCATACTGTTTTTACTCTATATAGAAGTCGATTTGAGCGTGATGATTCTACGTTAATGGGTCGTCGGAAAGATATTTGGCGTAAAGTGGGTAACGATTACCGGTTATCGGGTCGACTTATTCTGCTACAGCAATCTACGTTATTGACTAAAAATTTAAACGTATTTATGTAATTTAAAGGTGGTATTAGGCATATGTTACTTAATAGGCGCGTGGTTGTAACAGGAGCAGGTAGTGGTATTGGAAAAGCTATTGTTAAACGTTTTTTAAAGGAAGGTGCTTGTGTCCTTGCTGTAGTACGTAAACCAGAGCAAGTAGAAGAGTTTGCTTCGCATAAAGACTTCTCATTCGTAGTAGGTGATGTGAATGATTATTCAACAAATGAATTAGCCGTTACTTCCGCTATAAAAAAGTGGGGAGGTCTAGATGTGATGATTGCAAATGCTGGCGTTTGGGATTTTTTTAAAAAATTACAAAAAATGTCAGTAACAGAGCTTGAAGATGGTTTTTCGCAAATAATGTCTACAAATGTAAAGGCTGTACTAATGGCAGCACATGCGAGCTATTCAGAATTAAATAAAACCAATGGGTGCTTAATCACAACTGGTTCTAATGCATGTTTCCGTCCCGGCGGCGGCGGGCCGTTATACACAGCCTCCAAATATGCATTAAGAGGTATTGTTGGTCAATTAGCTTTAGACTTTGCACCTAATGTGCGAGTTTGTGGGGTTGCGCCAGGCGCAACGGATACTCCGATCAGTGGAACTGATGCATTAAATCAGCGACAAAAATCAATGAATTCTGATAGGTCACGTTTAGATTCAATGGGGCAGCACATCCCATTAGGACGCGTATCTTCTCCTGAGGAGCATACAGATTTATATGTGATGCTAGCAAGTGCTAATGGCGCAAGGTACATAACAGGAACAGTTTTAGTAAGTGATGGTGGCTTGACTGCAGGGCAATAATTTTTCATTTATCTAATCAAAACTCCCTTCTTTTCCTGCAAATGTTCAGGAAAGGAAGGATGTCAATTATTCATAAAGGTTTCAATCATGACAGAAGTTATAATCAGAGGGTACCATCTAGATGGTTATCAGCATGTAAATAATGCACGTTATTTAGAGTTTTTAGAGGAAGATCGTTGGGCTTGTATGAGTGAAGAGCTAGAATACTTTTCACAGCAGGGGGTTACATGGGTTATTGCTAATATCAATATTAATTACCGTCTACCTGCAACTTTAGGACAAAGTCTTCTAATTAAGACTGCAGTTAGCAAAATTGGTAATAAGAGTGGGGTTGTTACCCAAGTCATCCAATGTAAAAAAACGAATGACATAGTTGCAGATGCAGAAATTACATTTGTTCTATTTGATGTAAAAACCAACAAAACTACTCCTCTCATTAATAACTTTCTAGAAAAATTATTAATTTGTCAGAAAAGATTAAGTGATTCTGTTATTTTATAACTCAATGGTTTGAGAGGTTGGGACTCGGAAAAATCAAATCATTATACTACAGAGTTTTGCAAGGTAAACGTCCGGCAAAGTGCATCTAAACAATAAATGGAGATCAAGTTAAGTTACTTTAAACAATGATTTGGAGTAACAGATGAAAATAACTAGAAGTCAGGAGTAATGGCGAATGATCCTTAACGAACAACAAACCAGCGGCTTAACCATTATCGATTATGCCGAGGAGGGCGTTCAAAATTCGTGTCAGGCTAAAAATGAAATATCTAACACGTCAACTATTCGACCATTCGAAATGGGTCGATAATTGCGACAATGCCAGGCTCCAATTAAGGATGGGCATTATCCATTTTTATTATTTTTAAACACAATTTAAGCTCGACCACGCAGTGCAGAAATACAGCTTGCGAGAATTACAAATCCTAAAGACATTTTAAACGCCAATGAAATAGTACTCATTAATGCGGGGCTATTTTGCGCTGAAAAAGTACTGTCTCCAAGGTAATACTGCACAATTAAGTTGATTAAGCTCATACCAAATAAATTACCAATCGTGCGTGACAAATTCATTGAAGAAGACGCGACCCCTAACTCACTTTTATCTACGGCGCCCATAATGGCATTGTTATTTGGGGTCGAAAACAAGCCAAAGCCAATGCCTAGCAATAACAGTGAGCCGCTAATATAAGTCGTGCTTGAGTTCACCGTTAGTAGAGAAAGTAGAAAAAAGCCAACCATAACAATGATACAGCCTAATGTGGCAAGTAAGCGCGGCTGTATTTTATCAGCAAATTTACCTGCCAGTGGCGCCATAATAGCCATTGATACGGCTTGGAGTAATACGATTTGCCCAGCATGTGCGGGGCTTAATCCTTTAATATATTGCAAATACAAACTTAATAAAAAGGCCAGTGAAAAGTTACTGGCATACATTAAAAAGGAAGTGGATAACGAGAGGCTAAATACACGACTTTCTAAAAACATTTGTACTCTAATGAGTGGTCGTCTACTGCGACTTTGATGAACAATAAATAACATCAAAAAGATGATTGAAAGTAATGTTAAAAGCCAGCCAAGAATACTTGGTAAATTACTTAACCCTAACACTAAGCACAGTGAAAAAAGCGAGAAAATAACGGTGCCCCACCAGTCAAATGGCGATTTTTTATCGTTTTTCCACTCACCATGTAAACACAGTTTAATGGTAATGAGCAGCATAAGTACCAGCGGGATCTGCGAGTAAAACACGGCGCGCCATCCCCACATTTCAGTGAGCCAACCACCCATTGCCGGGGCTGCGCTGAGCCCTATATACACACATGCCGCAGAGGTACCCAGTGCCATCCCTCGTTTATTATCAGGTGTGACAGAGGTAATGATCGCAACGCCTATACCAAAAATCATGGCGCCTGCGGCCCCTTGTATAAAGCGCCAAAAAAGCACCCACTCAATCGATGTTGCCAGCGCGCACATCAGCGAGGCCAGTGCATTTAAGGCTAAGCCAGAAGCATATACGCGTTTGCGGCCATAGTTGTCTGCTATTTTTCCGCACGGTAGCATAAACATGACGCTACTGAGTAAATACAAAGTGGGCATCCACGCGATCATTTTCGCGCTCGCATTTAAGTCTTCAGCGAGGTTTGGGATCGCTATGTTAACGCCCGCCATGCCAAGCGGCCCAATAATAGATCCGCTGCAAACGATAATAAGGGCAATAGTAGTCGGGGGAAGTTTAAACAAGAAGAATCCTTTTATTTACTGGCCTTAAAATGATACGTGAAGATATTTACTTGTACAGGCTTTGATGTTGTTGAGAGTGAAGCAATGACTTTAGTTCAGCATAATGCGTGATCCCCTCAAGCAGGTAAGCACTTAACAGGTTGGCATATAACACCTGGCTCAGTACATCATTACCAGCGAACGTAACAGAGCTTATATGTGTTACGCATTATGACCAAAAAAGGGGGGAATATCTTTATGATTTTAAGATTAAAGTATTCAATATTAATATGCGGTTCAATAAAAGTTTCCATTGTGGATAATTGAACTAAATGACAGCTTTACACATTGTGTACTAAGACTTCATACCCTATGATTAATTTTTATGATTTAGCTATTTCCACGAATGTTTTTTCTCCTAAAATTTCGCGATATTTATTTGCGAGCGCATTTTTAGCATCATCATCGCCATGCACTATTTTTATATGGTTGGGCTTTTTGCGCATGCCGGTTACAAGTTTTATTTGTTACCAATTCATGGCACGAACCGGTAACGCCATTAATAGCATCCATGATGCAGTATTTTCATAAAAGCGTTCTAAAAAATGTTATCAATCAGAAGGACAGTGGTCAGTTAATAGCCGCTATAAATTAGTGAGTGGTTAAAGCGGCGTTTACGTATTTTTGCTACTTTATTTGTAACAGCGTAGTTTTGATTAGGTTAGATGCAAATAGCAGGTTTTAAAGTAAAGCCTAAAAATTCGAGAGTAAAATTAAAATAAGTTAATACTCCCTGTTGAGGGACTATGTTATATTTGCGTTAATATAAAAAACTAAAACAATGATTATACGGATTATTTATTATGTATAGAGTAAAACCTTTGTTAGTAGGCGGTTTAGCCGCTTTGTGTGCACCGGTATTTGCAGCCGATGAGCTAAACAGCTTTCAGTCGTTTACGGGTTATACCGGGTTAATTAATACACCTACTGCTGAGGTTTTGAACAAAGGCATAGTTGATATTGGCTATAATAATCAGCTTGATTTACGTGGTACGAAATACTTAGATGGCCATAACTTTATTTTTAGCGCTGGGTTGTTTAATGGTTTTGAGATGAGCGGGCAAATAGCCTCTAGCTCAATGCACGACAACATGTTTAGAAGCGAAGGACGTGGGCAGTTAAGGGATTTGTCGTTTAATGCAAAGTACCAGTTGCCGTATATTCCTCAAAATTGGTTTAGCTTTGCTATTGGCGCGAAAGATATTGGCGGTGCGGCTAATAACTACGAAACCTATTATGCTGTTGCCTCAAAAGAGGTTGGCGATTTTAGGTTTAGCGCGGGTATTGCTAAAAGTGAGCGTTTAACTGGCCAAATGGATGGTGCCTTTGCTGGGGTGGAGTGGCAATTATTTGATTGGTTTACGCTACAAGCTGAACATGATGGCGAAGCTGAAAATGCGGCCGCGCGTATAACTATACCTAAAGAGTGGCTTTACGATATAGGCACGCTTACTTTAACAAGTCGCTTTTATAGTAATAGCGACTTTGATGAGCAAAGTACTTATTGGGGTGTTAACTTTAGTACGCCATTGTCGAGCACTGCGGCGCCTCGTACTGCTTCGGCTGCTCCTACGTCTTATACTGAAAATAATAGTCAGCCAACAAAGACAGTAAGTACCCAGCCCGCAAGCTTAATTACTGCTGATGTAGTTACTGTAGATGCGATTACAGCTGATACTACATTAATTGAGCCTGTTAAAGATGATATGGCCGATAACCACTCTTTACAAAGTAATGCTAAAAAAAGTATTAATGTTCAAGTGGCGAGCTTAAAAACAGCGCTTGCTGCTGATGGCTTTGAAAATTTACAAGTAGCCTATAACCAGCAAAACCAAATTGTGGTTAAGTTTGAAAACTCTGTATTTAACCGTAACGACATTGATGCCTTTGGTTTAGTGTTGGGGCGGATAGCTGAGTATGTTACCCCAAGTAATGCTGAGTTTAATGTCGTGCTTGCTAAGTATGATATACCCCTAATGAGTGTGAGTGGCCAGGTGAGTAATTACCGTGAGTTTATTGAGGGCAGTATAACGCCTGATTTAAATATTACTAAAGGCACGCTACCTATGCCCAAAGCGCTTACGTGGGTGGGTTTAACTCGCGCTAATAGCCCTTATTTTAAACCCCGTATTACCTTTGGCCCCGCTATAACCAATAGCTATGCGACCGAATTAGGTGTTTACGATTTTTCGCTTGCGCTACGTGCCGATATTGATTTACCCCTTTGGCAAGGTGGCGGTGTAACCGTTGGCGGGCAAGTGCATGTTGCCAATAGTGACGACTTTGAAAAAAAGGGGTCGTTTAGACGCTTACGAGAGGAAACCGGCATTGATCGTGCGGTGTTTTATCAAACGTTTGCACTTCCTTTTGGTTTATATAACCAAACACAAGTGGGTTTCTTTAAAGAAACCTACGACTACACTGGTATTATTAACGAAACAGCATGGTTAAGTGATGCTGGCCGACATAAAATTAGTGCTGATTTAGGTTACTTTGAGTATCAAAATTACAATGGCAGCCGTGAGTATAAAACGCTTTCGTACCAATATAACTGGGTTGAGCAAAATATAACCTTACACGCTACCGCAGGTGAATTTTGGAGTGAAGACACAGGTGCTAGGCTAGAGAGCCGCTTTTGGTTTGGCGATAGTTATATTTCGCTATTTTATGAAGATACATCGGTACGTAAAGCGGGTGTAGCGTTTAGTATTCCACTTTCGCCACAAAAAGATATGAACGTAACACGTTTCGGACAAGTAAAAGGTACTGAGGCATGGAGACATACCGCCAGCACTCAGATCGGTCAGTCTCATAATCGTTTGGTGTTTAACCAAGGGTTTACCCCTAAAACGGCAATCACCTTAGATAGAACCTTTTTAAACCAAGGGCGTATGTCGAGTGATTATATATACGCAAACCTATTAAGGCTTAAAGAGGTTTATATAAAATACAAATAAAAGAACAAAGGTAAAACCTAGATTTTAGACGCCAGATTACGGTAAAAATAAAAATCAGATAGCAGATATATAGAAGATATAAAGCAAAAGGTTTTGGCCGGGTGATGTTAAGTCATAGCTTGGTGATAATAGCTACTTAAAGCATGTGTTGTACTTTCAAATTTGTTGTTAATGATGGATTAGAAGGTATAGCGTAGCTTCAGTTGCAAGGTTATTGTTGTTTGATGCGGCTTTTTTACAGTATTACTGTGTATTACCATAATAAATTTGTATGAATTTTTAATGATTAGCTGTTTAATTTTATATATGTTGGATATAATTCAACCTAAATTTGCAACCTATGTTACTGCTGTTAAAATTGGTATCTAATTTTTGTTGGATTTTTAACAAATTATTATAGATTTTGAATATTAATTGAAATGGAATAAAAGGACTCTCTATGTTTACTAACAAAAAATCGCTACTTGCTCTATCTGTGGTATCTGCTCTTGCTTTAAGTGGTTGTGGTACTGATGATGATAACAATAAGCCGGCTCCACCTGTTGAGCCACCTGTAGTTGTAGTTGTACCGCCAGAAGCACCTGTTGCACTGAGCGCAGTAGTTTATGGTAACGTTGTTGATGCAGAAGATGTAGCTGCTCTTCCTTCAACAATCACTTTCTTTGAAGCGGGTGTAGCATCAGAGAATATCGTCGATGTTGATGGTAATGTTACTGCTACAATTAATTCTGAAGATGGCGGTTTTGTTTTCCAAATAAAAGACGGCGCTGACATCGATCAAATTACAGCCGTTGTTACATCTGAAAACTATGTGTCAAAAGCGTTTGTTGTTGATTTATCTGCACTTAGTGATGGTGATGTTTCAGTTGAGCTAGGTTTAACATCTGCTGATACTGATGGCCTTATCGTAGCTGATCCAGTAGAAGCGACTATTAGCGAAGACGGTACAAGCGCAACTGCGATTGAGGTTACAGTTGATAACAGTAACGGTGCTACATCTAAAGTTGTTATCCCAGCAAATACCGTTTTACAAGATGCGAATGGTAACCCTGTAACAGGTACTGTTAGTGTTAAAGTAACAACTGCTAAACCTGGTTCAGCAGCAGCAGCAGCTATTGTTCCACAGGGATTAAACAGTGCTGACTCTACAACAGTACTTACACCAGTGGGTGTAACAAGTGTTGAAATGGTTAATGCCGATGGTGTTAAAGTTAAAAAGTTCTCTAGCCCTATCAATATAGATATGGCAGTTAGATCTGGAACTGTTGCTCCTTTAGGTCTTTCTTCTCAAAATGAAGCAACCGGTGTATGGTCTGCAGAAAGTGAAACTGTTACAGTTTCTGCTGATGTAGGTAGTTTTGCTACTAACCATTTAACATTCTTTGCTGCAACTACTTCTTCGGCAGTATGTGCTACGCCAATTCGCTTCCTGTTTTCTGGTGACACCATACCAAATCCAGCAGGTTTGAACTTACGTCTTAGCTCATCAGATATCGATTATACATTCCCAGGTGTTAAAGGTAACTTGAATGTGCCGGCTCCTCTAGTATCATTTATTGGTGTTAGTGATACTGCAAAGACTCGTATACGAGTTCGTGATATTGAAGGAAACGTTTGGTATGATTCAGCGTCTGAAGTAGCAATCTGTGGTGACGTAAATGTTGCTTTAACAGCACCAGCAGTAACTTATCAATCTGAAACTTTTGGAATTACAGCTGAATGTAGTAATGGCGATGGTGAATCTGTTGGCGCATCGGGTGCATTGGTTAAGTACAGCCGTAACGGTAAAGGTATGAAAGTTGCTAAAGGCGACGGTGCTGGTAACTATGCACTAACCAATATGGTTGATGGTGAAACTTACAATGTAACAGTTAAGTATAAAGGCAGCCTTAAAGCTATCGGTACTAAAGCTTACACAGTAACTGCTGACGGCGTGGATGAGTCGCAAACTGAATTACTAACATGTGATACAACTACCGGCAGCACAGGTAGCACCGGCGGTAATTAATTATTCAGTGAATACATAAGAGCTAAAGTTAAGCTCTAACAAAAGCCGCAGCAATGCGGCTTTTTTGTTTTTATTAAAAATGAAACGTTAGAATAAGTGATCAGGTACCGAGTAGAAATAAAAAAGGTTTTAGGGATCCAACATGATGTTTTAAGTAGGAGTTAGCAAGCTCGGTGTATTGAATTTAATGTGCTTGAATAGCTTGCCACCACGTCGCGCAGGGCGAGAGAGCATATGCATTGTATTTTTCAGTAGTGCAGTTTGAAAGTATCGCGACAGCAAGCTGAGCGCTTCTAAGTAAAAACCAAGCTCGGTGCTAAAATTAGATATAGATACAGTTTTGTTTATAACGCTAATTTTAGATTTTAAAAGCGTATAAGTTTTTAATGAAATTTTATATGAATAATGTTCTTTGAATTTTCTGAGGAAAGAAAATTGGGGCGATTGACGGGGCTTGAACCCGCGACAACCGGAATCACAATCCGGGGCTCTACCAACTGAGCTACAACCGCCACAACACACCTTGGTTGGTGTGAGGCGCATAATACATAAAGTATTAAAAGTTGTGAAGCAAAAAAGTGAAAAAAATTAAAAAAAGAGTGAAATAGCATGTTTAGGGTGTGTTTTGCATGAAAAATAGCCAAGTTGATTGTTGTTTTAATAAGTAACTGGATTAAAGTTCATTTATGCAAACCCATTATCTAATGAATCTAAAATGTAAATAATATATAATTTGCCGATAAAATCAGATGAACTCTTTCAGGGACCAAAAATGGAATCGGTACTCAATTGGCTTAACGAAAATTCCGGCCTAATTTTACACTATGGTATGCAAGCGGTAATAGCGCTGGTTATCTTTTTATTAGGTGGGCGAATTGCAAAGTTTTGTGCAAACTTAACCGAAAAAGCATTCGACAAAAAGAAAGTAGACAAAGCAGTAGGCTCATTTGTTTCTAGTATTGTATTTGCCATAGTATTTATGGCGACCGTTTTAATGGCGCTGTCGCAAATAGGTATCGAAACAACTTCATTTATCGCTATTTTAGGTGCTGCAGGTTTAGCTGTAGGTTTAGCACTACAAGGCTCGCTTTCTAACTTTGCATCAGGTGTGCTGATTATTTTACTACGCCCTTTTAAATCGGGTGACTACGTAGAGGCAGGTAATAAAGCCGGCACCATTAAAAAAATAGAAATATTTTCAACAGAGCTGCGCACCCCAGATAACAAAGTTATCATAATGCCAAATTCAAAAATTATGTCAGATGCAATCGTTAACTACTCACGAGAGTCAACACGCCGTATAGATTTAGTGATACGTGTAGATTACGATGCCGATTTACGCAAAGCGAAAGAAGTGCTTAAATCAATACTTGATAACGAGCCGCGCATTTTAAAAGATCCGGCTTATAACGTATCAGTGTCTGAACTCGCTGAATCAAGCGTAAACTTTATAGTTCGCCCGTGGGTTGAATCAGCCGATTATTGGCCTACGTACTGGAGTTTACTCGAAGAAATTAAAGTTATATTTGATGAGCAAGGGATCAATATTCCAAGCCCTCAAATGGATGTACATTTACACAAACAAGATTAATTTACTTACAGCTATACAAAGGTTATTTTTAATGAAACTAAAGCTTTTATCAATTTTAGTTGCAGCAACAGCAGCAACTAACGCATTTGCAGACGACGCTGAGCAAAAAACTTGGGAAGTTACCAGTGAGCTAGGTGCTATTATTACTAGTGGTAATACCGAAACCACCACACTTAAAGGTGGTATTAAGGTATTGCATCATCTAGAGCGTTGGAATAATGAGTACAAACTCGACGGTATTTACAAAGAAGACGAAGTAGAAAACGACGATGGTACAAAAGACAAACAACGTACTAACGAAAAATACGCTATTTCTGCACAAGGCAATTACAAATTAAATGAAAAACACTCGCACCTATTCATTTATGGTTCACACGTTTCAGACTATTTTGGTGCCTATAGAAGTGAGTCGGTAGTTTCTGCTGGTTATGGTTTACGTTTATTAAACGAAAAAAGCATGTGGTTAAATGCCGAAATCGGTCCAGGTTATAAGTACTTTAAGTATCCAGATGTAAGCACTGAAGTTGACGAAAACGGTAATTCATTAGCGGGTGAATACGAAGGCGAAATTATTGCCTTAGGTAAGTTAGATTATAACTGGAAGATTTCTGATAACGCCCGTTTTACGCAATTATTAACAGTAGAGTATGGTGACACTAATACCAAAACACGCTCAGAAACTGCACTACTTGCTAAAATAAATGGTTCATTACAAATGAAGGTTGCTTACAACATAATCAATAACTCAAATGTTGCTGATGACAAAGAAAGCACCGATACAGAGACCTCGCTAACATTGGTTTACAGTTTTTAACCAATAACACTAAGTTAATGACATTTAAATGACTAAGGGGGCAAAAGCCCCTTTTTTATTAGTTTAATAGTAATGTACAATACACAGCAATTCTTGTTGTAGACCTAGGGAAATACCTACTCGTGAACGTTCTTAAACACTTATTTAGTGCCTTAGTATTAATATGCAGCTTTAGCGCATTAGCACTTACTCCGAGTGCCTCGCAGCTAGAGCAATTTAAAAAATTACCAAAGTCTCAACAGCAGGCATTGGCAAAGCAGTATGGTGTTGACCTATCGGTAATAACTGGGTCAAACCAATCAAGTAATCAACCTAAAGCAGAAGAACCAACAATAGGTGAACGCGATTCTACACAACAGCAAAATCAAGCAGAAACTAACAAAAACCAATTTAAACCAAAAACAGACGAAGTAAAACCATTTGGTTACGAACTTTTTGCCGGCGAACCTACTACATTTATGCCTAGCGAAACGGCAGCAGTTTCCGGCACCTACTTAGTGGGGCGTGGCGATCAGCTGCTTATTAACTTTTATGGTAAAGAAAGTGATAGCTTTGAAGTAATAGTCGATCGTGAAGGACGCATTAGCATCCCTAACTTAAGCCCAGTACAAGTTGCAGGTTTAACTTTTTCTGAAGTTAAAGAGTTAATTAAAGTTAAAGTAGAGCAAGAAATTATTGGCGTTAAAGTATTTGTGTCGCTTGGTCAGTTACGCAGTATGCGTATTTTAGTACTTGGCGAAGCATACAAGCCTGGTAGTTATAACGTATCGTCGTTAACTACTGTATCACATGCATTATTTGTAAGTGGTGGTGTGTCGGATATTGCCTCATTACGTAATATTCAGGTAAAGCGTGCGGGTAAGGTAGTTGCTAATTTTGATTTGTACGATCTTCTAATTCATGGTGATAGCAGTAACGACATCACTTTAAAGCCTGGTGATGCAGTATTTGTACCTTCAGTTGGTGCTCAAGTAACGGTAGAAGGGTTAGTTAAACGCCCGGCTATTTTCGAACTTAAAAAAGGCGAAACTGCGAAAGAGTTGTTAGCTATGGCTGGTGGCTTAAAACCAGGTGCCTACACTAAAAATGCAGTGGTAGAGCGTTTTAATAACAACCGTAAAGAAGTGCTAACTGTAGACTTTTCAGCTGAAAATATAAATTATATTCCGCAAGATGGCGATCGCATTAGGTTTAATACTATAAGCTCGCAATATAAAAACTCAGTTAATTTAATTGGTGCCGTAGTACGCCCCGGTAGCTATCAATGGCATCAAGGTAAACGTATTTCCGATGTACTAAAGTCGGTACGTGGCGACCTACTTCCGCAAGCTGATTTAAGCTATGGTTTAGTAGTACGAGAAGTAAACATTAATGGCGATATACAAGTACATCAGTTTGATGTAGCTCTCGCCATTATTAAAAATAGCGAAAACGACTTAGCTCTGAGCGCTAACGATAAAATAATTATATTTAGCCGATTTGAAGAAAAACAAGCTGAGCAGTTAGCGCTTAAAAATATGGCACTAAGCCAAAAACAGCAAGAACAGCAACTCAAAACAGAGCTGTGGCATAAATATCAACAAAAAGAGTTTGAAAAATACGTTGGTGCCGAACTAAGTATTAATACTGCATTGCAAAATAGCGATCAAACTTTAACTATTTCACAGGTATCTAAAAAAACAGCGGATAATAAAAGCTTAGTACCAGAGGAGTTTACCTTCTTTAGCCGCAATAAATTGTTATCGCCGATAATAGCTAAATTAAAACAACAAGCATCACTTAATAAAGAAATGCAGCTAGTTGAAATTAATGGCAGTGTAACGTACCCAGGTATTTACCCATTAATGGTTAACGGAAGTGTTGTTGATTTAGTTACCGCTGCAGGCGGTTTACTTGAGTCGGCTTATACAAAACAAGCAGAAATAACACGCATAGCAATTAACGATGGATCTCAAATTGAGCATGTTAGATTCGATTTAGCAAGTGCCATTAAAGGAAACCCTCAAAGTAACATCACACTGCGCAGTAAAGACAGTATCAATATTTTTGCAATTCCAAACTGGCAAGAAAACGTAAAAGTAACTTTAAAGGGCGAGCTATTATTCCCAGGAACTTACACAATTCGCCGCGGCGAAACATTAACTAATTTACTAGAGCGTGCGGGGGGTTTTTCAGATTTTGCAGAGCAAAAAGCTGCGGTATTTATTCGCCAGTCGGTTAAACAGCAAGAGCAGCAGCAATTAGCGCGTTTAGCCACAGAACTACGCCGCGATGTAGCATCAAAAAGCTTTCAGGACTCAGTAAGCAGTAGTGCACTTTCGTACGACGAAATGAACAAACTGCTCAATGATCTAGCCGATGTAGAAGCAGTCGGGCGTTTAGTTATCGACCTTCCTTTAATTGCAAATAATAAGCAAACCCTAGTACTACAAGATGGCGATACACTATATGTACCGAGCAAACGCGACTCTATCAGCGTAGTGGGGGAGGTTAACTACTCAACCACGCATTTATACCAAGCTGGAATAAGTGTGGATGACTATATTAAGCTTAGCGGTGGCTTAAAAGAACGCGCAGACGACGATCGTATCTATATAATTAAAGCTAATGGTTCGGTAAAAATACCCACCACAGGTAGTTGGTTTGCTGCTAATAACTCAGAACAGCTAGAGCCAGGCGACACCATTGTCATACCCATGGATGCCGGCCATATGGATAAGCTAACCCTGTGGAGCACCGCAACGCAAATACTTTACCAATTAGGTGTAGCAGTAGCGGCAATCACCAGTATTTAATTAAAGTAATAAATTAGTAACTAAAGCCAAAGCAACCCTTTGGCTTTAGTTGGTGTGTACAAAATAGTAAAAAATTAGCAATTAAATCAGTATGTAGGAACTGTAACCTAGGGGCGGAAGCGTGTCCGAAAGACTAGAAAGTAAATAGTTTTACATTCTAGCTGATGCGAGAGGAATTCTGCAACGAACAAGATGGATGACTAATAATTAGCTTTAGCTCAGTCTTCAATTGAAAAGTTATAAACTGATTCTAATTCTACTTTAGGCATTAAGCTTGCTAACGCGGAGTATAGCATTGCTATTTCTTAAGTGGTTTTTTAAAAATATAATAACTTGAGCTTACATTCAGGTTATACACAATTTATGACAGCTTACATTAACCGAGATTTATATGGATAATAATTTAACAGGCACGAAAACAAACAATGCATATGCTCAAAACCATAGTGTTGTTGATGAAGATATTGATTTACGTGAACTTTTTTCAATTATTTGGCAGGGTAAATGGATTGTCATTATTATCACTGCTTTATTTGCTATTGCATCTGTGGTTTATGCAATTAAACAGCCCAACATCTATAGAGCAACCACTTTACTTGCGCCAGTGAGCGATCAAAGTGGTGCAGGTGGATTAGCAAAAATGGCAGGACAGTTTGGTGGCTTAGCGAGTCTTGCCGGTATTAATTTAGGTGCAGGTGGCACTGATAAAACGGGTTTAGCTCTTGAAGTATTACAATCACGTCGCTTTATCGAAAGCTTTATTGTCGAACATCAGCTGTTGGTTCCTTTAATCGCAGCTAAAAATTGGAATGCGGTGAATAATGAACTGCTCCTAGATGATGAATTATATAATGCTGAGACTAAAACTTGGATCAGAGAAGTTAAGGCGCCAAAAACAGCAGAGCCATCAACTTGGGAAGCATATAAAGCTTTTAAAAAAGTTTTATCGGTTAATACAGACAAAGAAACTGGCATGATTACCCTTGCTATTGAGCATCATTCTCCTGAAATTGCTAAACAGTGGTTACTTTGGCTAGTAAGTGATATTAACGAAACAATGCGTGACCAAGATAAGCTTGAAGCAAAAAGTAGCATTGAATACCTAGCAAAAAAACTACAAGAAACACAATTAGCAGATATGAAAACGGTATTTTACCAGCTAATAGAAGAGCAAACTAAAACAATAATGCTTGCTGAAGTTGCACAAGAATACGTAGTGAAAACGATTGATCCAGCAAATGCACCAGACGAAAAAGCACATCCAAAACGTGCTTTAATTGTAATTTTAATTACATTACTTGGTCTTGTACTGTCAATTATGTGCACCTTATTGCATTACTTTACAAAAAATAAATTGCTTTGACTCTATTTTAACTACTTTATTCTAGTAAGTTAGCTTAGTAAGCAGTACCTAGGATTAGGGAGCTAGCCCTCAATATAAAAGGCCGTGTTATAATAAAGTTATGGGTTTAATTGTCCGGAAAATTTAATTTGGGAGTTTACTTTGACGACAGTAATTACGTATGGAACATTTGATCTATTTCATGTAGGACATGTGAGGCTACTGAAAAGGCTAAGCCAGTTAGGCGATCAGCTTATTGTAGGCATTTCGTCAGACGAATTTAACTTATTAAAAGGTAAAAGCTCTTTTTTCTCTTACGAAGAAAGAGCCGAGATTGTAGAAAGCTGTAAATACGTCTCAAGTGTTTTTCCAGAGCATGATTGGCAGCAAAAACGCGAAGATATAGTTAAGTACGACGCAGATATCTTTGCCATGGGTGATGACTGGAAAGGTAAGTTTGATGATTTATTTGATCTATGCGAAGTTGTATATCTAACAAGAACAGAAGATGTATCAACTACAAAAATAAAAAAATCATTATCTAAAATCGATGTTGAAGAATTAGATAGAATCGAGTCCTCATTGCATGATGTTATCAGCATAGTTAAAAGCCTCTCTTTAAAATAATCAATTCACAATTGTAAGCATATTTTACGCTTAAAATTACTTAGTGTTTTATATTTAAACTCGCAGCATATTTATTAATTATCCTAAGCCACGCTATAATAAAACAGTTGGTTACACTTGAATAGATAATGACAAAATTAAACAGATTTGAAAAAATGACAATTAACTTATTAAGAGCGGTGTGATGCTAACAGAATTTTTAGGTAAGCTTTTCTACTTTTTTAACTATATCATTCCAAAGTCACAAAACAAAACTGTCTTTTGTAGCTATCCAGATCTAGAAGATATGCTGCGTGGTTTAATACCTCACCTAAACGGTAGGGTAATAGTATTAGTTAAAAATCCCAACGTTGTCAGGCCTTCATGGTTACCTGTTGAAGTTGAACTTGTGAAAAAGCTTAGCCTTGTAGGGATCAGCCATTTACTCACCGCAAGATACATTTATTATACCCATGGATTGTTGTCATTTTTTCGAATTATATCGAGTAAAAAGCAGCTCGTGGTAAATTTATGGCACGGTATGGCATTAAAAAATATAGGGTTATTAGATGGTAAAAGTAACTTGCCACAAAGCCATAAAACTATTTGCACATCGGAGTTTTTTCAAAAAATACATGCTAAAGCATTTGGAATGAAACAAGAAGATGTACTAATAACAGGATTACCCAGAAACGACATCTTAACTAAACAAACAACAAACGCTAAGCTATTAACTATTAAAGAAAATTATAATAACTGTTATGTATGGCTACCTACATACAGAAAGTCAGGGGAAGGGGATATACGGGTTGATGGAGATACCTCTAATATATTTTGCTTTGAAAGTTTTGATTATTTTAAGCTAAACAAAATATTATCAGAAAAAAATGAGCTGCTTATTATAAAGCCACATCCAATGGCCGTTCTAGATGTGTTTGAAGAAAAGCTTTCCAATATTAAAATTATTAATGAGCACTGGCTTACTAATAACGATACAACATTGTATGAACTGCTTTCTATTTCAGATGCTTTATGGACCGATTACTCATCCGTTTTTGTTGATTACTTAGTAACAAAAAAAAATATTCTATTCATAGTTCCTGATATTGAGCTTTACAAAAATACTAGGGGATTCACGTTCGATATGGGGAAAATAAAATTACCAGGGTTAGTTATTACAACTCAAAATGAACTGTTCGATACACTCCTGAATTCCTTGCCTTTGTTTATGGATATAGGAAACGGAAAACTTTTTAATGTTACTAAAAAGTATGAACATGCCATGGTAAAAAGCTCTAATGTTATTAAGTAATAAACTAAAAGATAGCTATAAACAAGGTTATAAACTTGCTTAAATTAATGCTTAATTCTATTTACTTGCTTTTAGCACAAGCATCAGCGCTTCTAATTCCATTATTTCTTTTGCCGCTCTTAACTAGGTATTATGGATTGTCGGATGTCGCTTTATATATATTCTCTGTATCCGTCATATCATTTTCTTATTTGATTTTTGACTTTGGATTGTCAACATATGGGATTAAAAAATCAGCAGAAGTTGAATATTGTCAAGCGAAAATATCTAAATTGTTTTCAATTACACTAACCGTTAAATTCTTATTTTTCTTGCTTGTATTCCTTGTTGTTGGAATTGTTTTTTATATTAACCAAAATAATAGCTATATTAAAGTTGTTGTTTTTTCTTTTATTTCGATATTTTTTCAATCACTTATTCCTTACTGGCTTTTTCAAAGTATTAATAAAATGAAAGTTGTGACATTGATAAATGTAGCCTCGAGATTAAGTAGTATTATTATTTCTGTATTTTTTGTTTTTTTTGGCTTTGATATATACAGCGTGATTTTAGCAACTGGATTTGGTTGGGTTATTGCGTCATGCGTTTCTCTAAAATATCTAAACTCGTTGGGCTATACAGTAAGTGTAATAGTTAGTAGAGAGCCTTTAATTTTATTCTTTAAAGAGGTGCGCGACTTTTATTTGTCTAGGCTGGCTGTATCATCATACCTTTATTCGAATGTGTTCATTCTATCAACTCTATCAGCAGTGAACCTTGCTGTTTATGGTGTTGCAGATTATATATACAAAATAATTCAATCTTTAGTGAGTGTAGTTACGCAAGCTCTTTTCCCTCAGATCGCAGAGAGTAAGGATTATACAATTTTCTTTAAGACCTTGTTTTTACTTTTATTATTTATTTTTATTATTGGATTGTTTTTTAAGCTTTATTCACATGATGTCATTCAGCTCCTTTATGGACCCTCTTATTTGCTCGCAATTCCATTTATAGAGGCATTTATTGTTTTAGCTTTATTTAATGTACTCTCAGTTACTTTTGGTTATCCGGCTGCAAGTCTGTTTTCAAAATATGATTATGTTAATTACAGTTCGTATTTTTGTTTAATTGTATATTTTTGCGGTGTAGTTGTTTTGTATCTAGTAAATGCAATATCTCCTTTACACCTAATCTACACATTAATTGCATCAGAGATCTGTACGTTTTTGTGGCGACTTTCATTTTTTGTTAAATATTACAAACTGCAAAAGGTTTAATTAGATAATGTTATTAAGTTCAGACTCATAATATGATCAAAGCAATTTCTTTTTTATTTATTTTTTATGTGGCTAACTCTATTTTTTTTGAGCAACAGCTTTCATATGATTTAGTGCATTTATCATTCTATATAGTGATAATCCAGCCCTTGGTATTCTTATTTTTTGCAGGAAAAAATGGGCTAACATTATTAAGAATTTTTTATTTTTTCCAGTTTATATTTATGGGCATTGCACCTTATATGCAATTTATTGGTGATTTTGTCATGTGGGGGGGAGAGCCCTTTTATGAGAAAGACTATCTACTTTTTAATGTGCTTATAACTCTAGTTAATTTTTTATTTTTTGTGGTTTATTACATGTTTAATAAATTAACATTTGAAAAAAAAGAAGGGGTAAGTTACATGATTCCTGGGGCAATAAAACGATTGCCTTTTATTACAAAGATCGTTTTAAGTGGATTGTGTTTTATTTGTTTTTTTTTAGCTCTTTATATAAATAATTTTTCTATTATCAGTTTGTTTTTAAGAGGTGGTATTTTAAAAGAAACAGCGGAAGTGGTATCGAGTCAAACACTCATTTTTTCATATACAAGTAAATTTATTCCTTTCTTTATCACTGCATTTATATTGGTTTTTTATAAACAGAATAAACTCATGCTTGCTTTTAGTTGTATAACTCTTTTGTTATGTGCATTCCCATTTGGAATAGCGCGATTTTTAACTGCTTCTATCTATATACCTCTTTTACTAATTGCTTTTCCAAGTTTATTAAAAGGTATCAAAGGTATTCTATTTTTTATTTTGTCGATCTTATTAATATTCCCTTTTTTAGAACAGTTCAGGGTGTTTAGAGACGATTTAGAATTGCAGTTTATTCCAGATATATCCTTCTTTGTTAAAGGGCACTTTGATTCTTATCAAAACTTTCTAAGAGTATTTTCTGAAAATATAACAACAGGAGGAAACCAGTTAATAGGTGTTCTATTCTTTTTTGTGCCGAGAAGTATTTGGGAAGATAAGCCTGTTGGTTCAGGATATTATGTTGCGGAAGAATTAGGTTATACATTTAATAATATTTCCATGAATTTCTTTGGTGAAGGTTTCATTAATTTTGGCATTTTAGGGGTGGTTATTTTTTGTGTTCTTTTAAGCTTGTTATGTGCTTTTTTTGACCGCTTATTTTGGAGTGAACAAGGTGTTATAAATAAGCCATCAGCTATATTTTATTTATTTTTGATAGGTTATTTGATTTTTGTATTACGGGGTGATTTATTATCGAGCTTTGCATTTTTTATGTCAGCATTATTTTCATTCTTCATAGTTAATTTTTTATTTAACACTAAAGGACGTTCTCTGTGAGTATCTTAATAAATGCAACGAATATTAAAGTGGGTGGTGGGTTACAGGTAGCGGTTTCTGTGATTGACTCTTTGCTAGTAAATCCTCGAGGCGAGAATATTTACTTTGTTACAAGCTCGAGGGTTTACCAACAACTGTCAATACCAGAAGGAAAGTTGAAAAATGTTTTTGTTTGTGATTTTAGTTTTAAAAATATTTTTAGTTTTATAAAAAGCTATAAATATTTGAACAAATTAGAAAAAAAATTCAATATTAGTGTTGCCTTCACTATTTTCGGCCCTAGTTATTGGCATCCAGTTAAAGCTAAGCACCTGATAGGTTTTGCAAATGCGTGGTTAGTTTCTCCAAACTCAAAAGCATATACTATTTTTAGTAGTTTTATTAAATGGAAGCAAAAAGTAAAAAACTATATTTTAAGAAAATTACTTTTTAAAAAGAAAGCTGTTTACGTCACTGAAACCTTAGATATGCAAGAGCAATTTTGTAAGGTTTTTAAATGTGAAAAGGATAGAATTAGCGTTGTGGGGAATTGTATATCACAACACTTTATAGAGTCATCTGAGGAAACGGATAAGTACGGTTTACGAGATATTAAAAAATTTAAATTTGTTACAATATCTCATAATTACCCTCATAAAAACTTGAAAACGATCCCCTTGGTTGGCCAGCAATTAGAAAAGAATGGCTTTGACTTCACTTTTATAGTCACTATTGATTTTGCTGAATATGAGTTGCTTGATAGTGAATTTAAGAAATATACAACCAATATAGGCCCAATCGATATTGTTGATTGCAAAGCAGTTTATAAAGCATGTGATGCATTATATCTGCCAACATTGATAGAATGTTTTACTGTTAGCTATCTCGAGGCGATGGCTTCTAATACTTTAATACTAACTAGCGATTTGCCGTTTGCTAGAAATATATGTTTAGATTCTGCATTTTATTTTAACCCGTATAGTGTTAATGATATTTCTAAAGTATTAGACACAGTTCTTCGCGAGTTTTATATAAATAGTCAATTGATCCATTTTAAAAAATCACTCTACCCGCAGATATTACTAGAGTCCGGAGATAACGACACTAAAGTCGATAGTTATATGGCTATAATCAAGAAATTAAAAGGTTCTTTAAATGTTTAAAAACAAAGTTTTACTTATCACCGGCGGTACAGGCTCATTTGGTAATGCAGTATTGCGTCGCTTTTTAAATACCGACATAAAAGAAATTCGCATTTTTTCACGTGATGAAAAAAAACAAGACGACATGCGTAAGCATTTTCAGTCAGACAAATTAAAGTTTTATATAGGTGATGTACGCGACAGCCAAAGTGTTAATACTGCGATGCGTGGTGTTGATTATGTTTACCATGCTGCAGCGTTAAAACAAGTTCCATCATGTGAATTTTACCCGTTAGAAGCCGTTAAAACTAACGTACTAGGTACAGAGAACGTGCTAGAAGCCGCAATAGTCAATAATGTTGAAAGAGTGGTGTGTTTAAGTACAGATAAGGCGGTATACCCAATTAATGCTATGGGTATTTCAAAAGCAATGATGGAAAAAGTGATTGTTGCTAAAAGTCGTAATCTTGAAAACACTAATACAACTATTTGTTGTACGCGCTACGGTAATGTAATGGCGTCACGTGGTTCAGTAATCCCTTTGTTTATACGCCAAGTTGTAAATAACGAGCCAATCACCATTACCGACCCAACTATGACCCGCTTTATGATGACACTTGATGATGCAGTTGATTTAGTGCTACATGCGTTTGAAAACGGAAAAAATGGCGATATTTTTGTACAAAAAGCACCAGCAGCAACTATTGAAGTATTAGTAACTGCATTACTTGAAATGCTGAAGAAGCCTGAGCATGTTGTAAATGTAATCGGTACCCGCCATGGCGAAAAATTGTTTGAAGCACTTTGTAGCCGCGAAGAAATGTTTGTTGCACAAGAGCAAGGTGAATACTTTAGAGTGCCAGCAGATAATAGAGATTTAAACTACTCAAAGTTTTTTGAGGAAGGTGAGTCTGACTTATCAAAAGTTGAAGATTATAACTCGCATAATACTGAGCGTTTAGACGTTGAAGGTATGAAGCAGCTGCTACGTAAGCTTGATTTCATGCGTGAAATTGAGTCTGGAAACATCATTGTTCCGGAAGGTGTTTAGGCATGAAAATATTAATTCTTGGTGCTACAGGCATGCTAGGTTACAGCCTGTTTAGCAACTTAAATGAACACGCTAACTTATCAGTATCTGGCACAGTGCGCAGTATTGCCGGCAAAGAGTCGTTTTTTAGCAATGTACAGCAGCAATTAATTACCGGCGTTGACGCCTACGACATTAGCTCATTGCAGCACGCAATCGAAACCGTGGCACCTGATGTAGTCATTAACTGTGTGGGTTTAATTAAGCAGCATGGTATTTCAAAGCAACACATAGATGCCGTTAAAATTAATGCATTGCTTCCGCATGAGCTGGCTAATATTTGTGATCAAGTTAATGCAAAATTGATTCACTTTTCAACCGACTGTGTGTTTACTGGCGATGAAGGTTTATATAACGAAGGTTCGTTACCCGATGCGCGCGACTTATACGGTAAATCTAAATGTCTTGGTGAAGTGGGTTATGGCAA
Organism: Pseudoalteromonas translucida KMM 520; assembly: GCF_001465295.1. Taxonomy (NCBI): domain Bacteria; kingdom Pseudomonadati; phylum Pseudomonadota; class Gammaproteobacteria; order Alteromonadales; family Pseudoalteromonadaceae; genus Pseudoalteromonas; species Pseudoalteromonas translucida. The sequence goes on from NZ_CP011034.1 coordinate 500,650, forward strand.
GCACTTAACCTTAAGAACCTCAATTATAGGGCACGAATTAGCCTCATCCGTAAGTTTAGTTGACTGGTTTTTATCGCAAGGCGAAAGCACTAAAGGTTTTTCTAAAGCCGTGTTCTCTGGCTTGCCTACCTGTTATATAGCCAAGTTGTTGGTGGATATATTTTGCCAAACCCAGAGGTTGCAGGGTTATTACACTTATCGGCAGAGCCCATTGACAAATACACGCTATTAAAATTGATTGCGGAGCAATATCAAAAACAAATCACTATTGCTGAGTCGCAAGAGCTGGTTATAGATCGCTCGCTAAACTCAGATAAATTTAGGCAATTAACTCAGTTTAGCCCACCGGCGTGGAGCGACCTTGTTGAATATATGCATACAGATTACGTAAAAAGGTATAAAGCATGAAAAAGTTAAAAGTTGTTACCGTTGTAGGTACTCGTCCTGAAATTATTCGACTGTCGTGCACCATAGCAAAGCTTGATGAATTTTGTGAGCATATATTAGTGCATACAGGACAAAACTATGATTACGAACTTAATCAAATATTTTTTGAAGACTTAGGTATTCGCGCACCAGACATATTTTTAGAATGTGCCGGCGCTACCGCGGCTGAAACAATGGCGCAAGTAATTAGTAAGTCAGATGCTATGTTTGCAGAAGTTAAGCCCGATGCAATGCTGATCTTGGGGGATACTAACAGTGCAATGGCGGCTATTCCGGCTAAGCGTAAAAAAATTCCAATATTTCATATGGAAGCAGGTAACCGCTGTTTTGACATGCGAGTACCAGAAGAGATTAACCGTAAAATAGTTGATCATATTTCAGATGTTAATATGCCTTATACGGATATTGCCCGTGAGTATTTATTGGCTGAAGGCTTAAAGCCTGACCTAATAGTTAAAACAGGCAGTCCTATGGATGAAGTACTGAATCACTACAAAGATAAAATTTCGAATGCTAAAATTTTAACAACGCTTGGCTTAAAATCAGGTGAGTATTTTGTGGTAAGTGTGCACAGAGAAGAAAACGTAGATTCTGAAAAAAATATTCACAATTATGTGCAAGCATTAAATGCAATTGCAGAAAAATATCAGCATCCTATTATTGTATCTACCCACCCGCGTACCAGAAAAAAAATAGATTTATTAAATCTCGAGTTTCATCCATTAGTTAAATTGTTAAAACCACTTGGTTTTAGTGATTACGTAAAACTTCAGATGGACGCAAAAGTAGTATTAAGCGATAGCGGCACTATTACCGAAGAATCTTCAATATTAAACTTTCCAGCAGTTAATATTAGAGATGCACAAGAGCGCCCTGAAGGATTTGAAGAGGGGGCTGTTATGTTTACGGGTATGAATGTTGAACGCATATTACAAGCAATCGAAATACTAGATAAGCAGCTTCGTGGTGAGCACAGACTGATTAATAAAGTTCAAAACTATATTGCGCCTAATGTGTCAGATAAAGTTTTAAGAACTATTATTAGTTATACCGACTATGTTAACAGAGTTGTGTGGAAAAAATATTAATGAAACTTGCTTTAATCATTGATGACTACCTGCCAGATAGCACCAGGGTTGGTGCTAAAATGTTTCATGAGCTCGCACTTGAGCTCATGGCAAGTGGGCATCATGTAACAGTAATTACTCCTGCTGTAGGGCAGGCGAAAAAATTTACTGAACAAAGCATAGATGGTGTAAAAGTTTGGCGTTTTAGTTCAGGTCCAATTAAAGATGTTGGCAAAGTAACTAGAGCGCTAAATGAAACGTTACTTTCGTTCAGGGCTTGGTCAGCCATTAAGCAAAAGGTGAATGAACAAACATTTGATGGCGTAATTTATTACTCTCCTTCTATTTTTTTTGGTGGCTTAGTCAATAAAATTAAAAAGTATTGTAAGTGCCCCTCTTACTTAGTATTAAGAGACTTGTTTCCTCAGTGGGTGATAGACGCTGGAATGATAAATAAAGGCTCATTAATAGAGCGGTACTTTAGATTTTTTGAAAAGCGCTCATATCAAGCTGCAGATACTATTGGACTTATGTCGGAGAAAAATGTTGAGGTTTTCTGCCAAAGCAATAGTGTTGTTTATCCCACTGAAATATTGAGAAATTGGGCGGCTTTAAATCCAACCAACAGCAATAAAAACACTACCTCTATTAGAGAACGGCTTAATTTAGAAAATAAAATAATTTACTTTTATGGTGGTAATATTGGGCATGCGCAAGACATGGCAAACCTAATGCGTTTAGTTAAAAGTATGCAACATAATGACAATGCACATTTTCTTTTTGTTGGACAAGGTGATGAAGTTGAACTGATAAACCAACTTGCGCAGCAATGGCAATTAACTAACTTTACTTATATGCCCTCGATTAACCAACATGAATTTAAGCAAATGCTATCTGAGATAGACATAGGCTTGTTTTCTTTATCGGGCAAACATACGGCGCATAACTTTCCCGGCAAGCTATTAGGCTATATGGTCGATTCAATACCTATTTTGGGGAGTGTAAACCCAAATAACGACCTGCAAGAATTAGTTAACTCACAAGGCGCAGGCTTTATTACGGTAAATGGTGACGATAAACAATTGTTAGAAAATGCAATTAAGCTTTATGAAAATCCTCAATTACGTAAAAGCATTGGAGAAAATTCGCTTTCATTATTAAAAAATGAATTTTCGGTCACATCTATAGCTAAAAATATTATTAAAAGATTAGAAGTGAAATGAAAAAAATTGACAAACTCAATATCGAGTCATTGTTTGAAAAGGCAAGTAATTCTTCTCGAAAACGCGCCCATTTAAACTTACATACGAGCTTTGAAGACAAGGTTCAAAGGCTCTATATTGCTCTTATTAAAGGAAGCTATGTGGAGCCACACTTTCATGAAAAAGAACATCAGTGGGAAATGTTTGTTGTACAAAGTGGTGTGTTGAAAGTAACACTTCATAATCCTGATGGCTCTAGTATCACATCTTTTTTAATCGGTGATGAACAGGATGTTCACGCTGTTGAGTTTGAACCTGGTGATGTTCATAGTGTTGAGTGTATTTCAGATAGGGCGTTAATATTAGAAATAAAAGAGGGACCCTTTATTGAAGAACAAGCAAAAACATTATTAAAGTTTTAAGTTACATGCCTTAGGGTTGTTATAGCTGAAGTATAAAATTTATGAAATAAGTACTTAAAAAGACACATTTCAATTAAAAGCTAGCTACTCTTTATTATTTAATATTCAAATATCAGCAGGCCTAATTTTATCTTATAGTTTTAGGGTGAGATTAAGCTTATTTAAAAATTTACATCTGGACTTTATATGTTTCTTGATCTTCTTTTCACCTTTTTTATTGCCTTTGCAATTCTATTTTTAATGCGTAAAGTTGCACGTAGAGTCGGCTTAGTTGATCAACCTACGGGTAGAAAATTACATACAGGTAATATACCGTTAGTTGGTGGTGTCGCTATTTGTATTACTATCGTCAATTATATTTATTCACACCCAGGTATGATTAACCACGCCAACTTATATATGCTTTGTATCTGTGGTTTAACTGTTGTTGGCGCATTGGATGATCGCTTTGACTTAAGTGTGAAAATACGGATGGTAGTACAAGCACTAATATCTATTGCTATGATTTATTTTGCTAATGCAGAGCTACATAGCTTAGGTGATTTGTTAGGTTTTGGTGTTATTGATTTAGAATTTTTTGGTGGGATAATAACCGTATTAGCTGTAATTGGTTGTATTAATGCTTTTAATATGGTTGATGGTATTGATGGTATTGATGGGCTTTTAGGTGGCTTATCAATAGTTACCTTTGGCAGTGTGGGTATATTGTTATCGCTTTCAGGTGAGCAGAGCTTAAGCTATTTATGTTTATTACTAGTAGTTTGCATGGTTCCTTATATTTTAATGAATCTTGGATTAGTTGGCCATAAGCGAAAAGTATTTATGGGTGATGCAGGTAGTATGATGATTGGTTTTACGGTTATTTGGTTGTTGATAGGCGCTAGCCAAACAGCTGGTAACCCAATGATTCGTCCTGTAACTGCACTATGGCTTATTGCCTTACCACTTATGGATATGGTTGCTATAATGGTTCGCCGAGTTAAGCAGGGTAAGTCACCATTTAAGCCTGATCGAGATCACTTACATCATATTTGCCAACGTTTAGGCTTTTCGTCATTGCAAACACTCGCTTTAATTTGCTTTATTGCTTCGCTATTAGCAGGTGTAGGTATGTTAGGCGAAATCTTATTAATACCAGAGTATTTTATGTTTTATGGGTTTATAGCTGTTTTTATTGGATATTTAGTCTTTTTGGCCAATTATTGTAAGGTAATTAACTTTTTTAGAAACAAGTTAGGCTTACCAGAAAAAAAGTATTCATCGAATTAAAAAGATCGGTTATTAGTAAGTTAGTGAACTACCCAGCGACATCGCTTCGCTCTGAACACTGGTTTTTTCGCTATGCATTCGATAAACTAGAATAAACACCGAGTTCAATTTGAGCTCGGTGTTTTTTTGTTTTTTGTAGGTTAAAAATACAAAGTAGATTTTTAGATGTTAGATGAAAATTAGTCAAGTTCGGTGCTTGGTTGGACTTTCTGATATCGTCAACTAATACATTTAAAGCGCTGCGCTTTCTTAATCATCGATGATGATACTTTTACTTAAAAATTTGACGCGGAACCGGCCAAGTTTATTGACGCTAGATAAAGCTTTATACCAATTTCAAATTTAAATGGGAGCTATTGGTTTTATACTTTTCAATTTGCCTATAATTTAGCCTTTACTATACTTTAATCTGGTTAAGATATTTATCTTTTTTAAATACTCGGGATTAATATGAAAATAACGGTTGTAGGTACTGGCTATGTGGGTTTGTCGAACGCCATGTTACTAGCCCAGCATAACGAGGTTATAGCACTTGATATAGATGAGCAAAAAATAGCCCTTTTAAATAATAAGCAATCGCCGATAGTCGATTTTCATATAAGTGAATATTTACAACGAGATGATATAAATTTTACTGCAACAACTAATAAAAGCATGGCGTACTGCAACGCTGACTTTATTATTATAGCGACCCCTACCGATTACGATACCCACACTCATAATTTTAATACCAGCTCTGTTGAGGCCGTGATAAACGACGCTTTGGCTTATAATCCACACGCGGTAATAATTGTTAAATCGACAGTGCCAGTACGTTTTACGCAGCGGATAAAAGCGCAGCTGGGCGTAGACAATATTATATTTTCTCCTGAGTTTTTACGTGAAGGTAAAGCGCTTTACGATAACCTACACCCATCACGTATTGTGGTTGGTGAGCAAAGTGAGCGTGCTGCTGTATTTGCTAATTTACTTAAGCAAGGGGCGGTTAAACAAGATATAGCAGTGTTGTTTACTGAATCGACCGAAGCTGAAGCAATTAAATTATTTTCAAATACCTATCTTGCAATGCGGGTCGCATATTTTAACGAACTTGATACGTATGCCGAGGCGCATGGGTTAAATAGCAAACAAATTATACAAGGGGTTGGACTTGATCCTCGCATTGGTAATCATTATAACAATCCGTCGTTTGGTTATGGCGGCTATTGTTTGCCAAAAGATACCAAGCAGTTATTAGCAAACTATAAAGACATACCCAATAATATGATTTGCGCTATTGTTGATGCCAACATCACACGTAAAAATTTTATAGCGGATTCAATTATTAAGCGGAATCCTAAAGTCGTTGGAATTTACCGGCTCGTTATGAAAACGGGATCTGATAACTTTAGGGCGTCTGCCATTCAAGGGATCATGAAGCGAATTGCAGCCAGTAATGTGAAAATGGTGGTGTATGAGCCAGAACTTAAAGAAGATGTTTTTTATAACTCTCGCGTTATTAGAAACTTAAATGAATTTAAACAAATATCAGATGTAGTCGTCGCTAACCGCATGGTTGAAGAGTTGAGTGATATTACAGATAAAGTATATACACGCGATTTATTTGGTAGTGATTAGAGGTAAATAGCTGGTTAAAGAGTGGATTTTAGGTATCAAGGACTCAGGTAAAAATAAGAGTCGAAAGAGCAGGCTAAAAATTCAAGGGCAGTGGTCAGGTTTTGGCCATACATAAAAGGCACAATAGTATTTGTTGATAGTGTGACTTTATAATATTTGATTATTACGATTTTAAACAAAAACACCGCGTTTATTTAAACGCGGTGTTTTTTTGAAGTCTGATTGCTGATCTCTAGTATCTGCTTACATTCTACTTTTGAAAAGCGTCTTGTAGTGGTGGCACTACTTGCTTTTTACGGCTCAGTACGCCGTCTAGCCATACTTTTCCGTCTGCTGGTTTTTCACCATAAGCTTGCTCTACTAGATTTGCGTCGTCTGATGCAATTAGCATTTCTGAGCCTTCTTTCATGATGTCAGTAAGCAGTAAAAATACTGAGTGGCGATTGCCCTCAGTTTTAAGCTTGGCAATATCGGCTGCTAAATCAGCTTTAATATCGTCAAATACGGCAAGGTCGATCACTTCTAGTTGGCCTATGCCTACTAGGTTGCCGTTCATGTTAAAGTCTTTAAAGTCGCGCATAACTAGGTCGCGTATAGGCGTGTCGGCAACTGCCGATTTAACGCGAAACATGTCCATGCCGAGCTCTTTAGGATCGTCAATACCGGCTATTTCTGCTAGCGCTTCAACACATTTAATATCGGCAGTAGTGCACGTTGGCGATTTAAAAATAACGGTGTCGCTTAAAATAGCGCACATCATAATACCGGCGATGTTTTTAGGGATTTCTACATTGTAAAAATCGTACATCATTTTAATTATGGTGTTTGAACAACCTACAGGGCGGATCCAACACTCAAGTGGTGCTGATGAAGTTAGGTCGCCAAGTTTATGGTGATCTACCACGCCAACTATGCGGGCTTGGTCTATATCATCTGGTGCTTGGGTTTTTTCTGTGTGGTCTACAATATACACATCTTCGCCGGCGTAGCTAAGCTTTAGCTCTGGCGCTTCGAAGCCAAATTTATTAAGAATAAATTGAGTTTCTGGTGAAATTTCACCAAGACGCGTTGGAATGGCTGGTTCATTAATTTGGTTTTTTAAATAAGCGAGTGCAATTGCGCCGCATATTGAATCTGAATCTGGGATTTTATGGCCCACTACATACATTGACATTGATGAAACTCCTAAAAATTTGCGCGTATTCTAACAAAGTATAGTGGATTTAACATATAGACAGTGTAATTAAGTTTTGGTTACACTTTAAGCTATTGAACTAATTAGGAACATCGAGCATGCAATTAAGCCGTAAAGGTTGGAACAACGTTATTATTTTTTCGATGTTGATTATGATCTTCTTTTTAAATGGTTGGCATAAAAATATTGGTGGTAATAATAACGAGCCGGTATTGCAACCAGTGTTACCAATACAAAGTTTTGTATTAACGTTGAGTTTTGTTGATCAAAAAATTGAACGTATAGGCACAAGCTGGCGTACAACCGCATTACAAACCGATGTGCCGCTTACTTGGCAAGGTACGGAGCAGCAGCTAGGCGAACTGGTTAACGTGTGGCAAAGTGCTCAGCTTATGTCGGTTCATGAGTCAGTTGTGTTTAATCCTAATGCGCCACTTTCGGTAGCTACCTTTGAACTGGCGGGCGAACCATTACCTTGGGTGTATTTGCTTTACAAGGGCGATGGTCAGTATTATTTACTCGAAAAAAATAGCCAGCGTGTATTTGCGCTTGATTTAGCCGTAGTTAAACAGTTGTTTCCTAGTTCAACCCCGAGCGAACAATAATCTTTATAATAAAGTGAGTGTATTAAATGCCTGAATTACCAGAGGTAGAAGTAAGCCGCATGGGCATAACCCCGCATGTTTTAAATCAAGTTGTTACTAAGGTAAATATTCATAATGGCAGCATGCGTTGGCCGGTGCCAGACGATGTATATCAGCTAACGGGTTTAACCGTAACGGGCGTTGAGCGCCGCGCAAAATATTTGTTATTACACTGTGAGTTAGGCTCTACAATTTTGCATTTAGGTATGTCGGGCAATTTACGTGTAGTAAGTGCTAACGAGCCACTTAAAAAACATGATCATATAGAATTTATTTTTGCTAACGGTAAAGCGCTGCGCTTAAACGATCCGCGCCGCTTTGGTTGCTGCCTATGGCAAGCGCCGGGCTCAGTTCATAAGTTACTGGCAAAGCTCGGGCCTGAGCCGCTTACTGACGAGTTTTTTGCGAAACAGGTGTATCAGCAATCACGCAATAAAAAAGTGCCGGTAAAACAATTTATAATGAATAACGCCATCGTTGTAGGGGTCGGTAATATTTACGCTAATGAATCGTTATTTAAAGCGGGAATAGATCCTCGCCGCGAAGCCGGTAAAGTATCGCTGAAAAGTTTTGAAGCGCTTATTCCTATAATTAAAGACACGCTAGCCGCGGCAATAACCCAAGGTGGCACTACCTTAAAAGATTTTGCCCAAAGCGACGGGAAACCGGGTTACTTTGCTCAGCAACTTTTAGTGTACGGTCGTAAAGGGCAACCTTGCTTGGTGTGTAAAAGCGAATTACAAGAAGTAAGGTTAGGGCAAAGAAGTACTGTGTTTTGTGGGAAATGTCAGAAATAAAGGCAGCGAGTCTCGAACCATAAGAAAAATGAAAATATATAAGCATTGGATATTCTGATCTACCCTCTTTGTGCAAAATGCTTTTAAGTAATTAATTCACAAAGAGGGGGGAGTAGCGTGATGTGGAGAGATAAATCTTATCTGCTGAAGCTTCCGGTTTTAAAGTTCAAACGGGGCTACGCCTACGGCTTTCATTGTGTAGCCTACTTGGGCTATTTCGCCAGACCATGTTTGGGTGCTAATTACACCAGTCACTACTATGGCGTCGTATAGGCTGTCGATGGGGACACCGCCTTTAATAGTTACATGTACTATTTGATTTGGCGGCGGCGGCGGTACGTGTATACAGGCGCCAAAATAAGGAACCAGTAAAAATTCGGTAATTACTTCACTGTCGCCTTCAAGCGGTACTACAAAACCCGGTAGGCTTACCGATTTACCATCAAGTACCTTTACTACAGGGGCATTTAGATCTGGTTGAACCCAGTTTTGCTCACTGCCTTCGTGGTTAGCTTGCGCTTGGGTGTTTATTTGCATATGACCTTGTGGAATTAGGTCTTCCCAAAAAATTTCTTTAGGTGGATTTGCACTACTAATAAAGCTGGTTAGCATTAAGCTTACCAAGGCGATGTATTGAAAAGTTGTTTTTAAAAACGTCATGATTGTCCTAGTTATATTTTTATACTCATGCCATCGCTGAGCGAGTAAAAGTAAGCGCGAGTTGCGGGAATTAAACCAATAATAAATCCTGCAATCATAATAACGCCTATAAGTGTGAGTTCATAGTAAGAGAGCATGGCAATATTAATGCTAATACCCGCGTGACTTTGTAAGTAACCTGCGCCAAAAAACATCAGCGCATAAAATAATACACATCCGACTATGCAGCCGAGTAAGGTGGTAAGCAGTGACTCTATGCTAATGAGAGTGAATAACTGCCATGGCCGAGCGCCTACTGAGCGTAATATGGCAAGCTCTCTGCGGCGCTGATTAAGGTTAGCTAGGAGCGTGGTTAACATGCCAAGCAAGCTAATAATGACTACCACAACAGAAAATAACAGCAGTATTTTTTCAACAATGGCGAGCATTTCCCATAACTCTTTTAGTGTTACTGTAGGCATAATACCCAGTAGTGCTTCTTTTTTATATTGGTTTATATTGCGCCTAATTTGCAGCGTGTAAAGTGGTGAGTTAAAGCCCATTAAAAACGCAGTAATTTGTTTTGGGTGGCCAACTAAGTTGCTATGTTCATCGTGCTCATGTTCGTCATGCTCAGCACTATGGCCACCATGAATTAAATCGATAGCAGCCAGCGGTATATGCAGCGTTTTATCTACTGGGGTGCCGGTGGCATTTAAAATACCGACCACTTTAAACGGGTTGTCATCATGATGATGAAAGCTGGTGCTGCCCATACCATGAGATATAACAATGCTGTCGCCCAGTTTATAGTTTAATTTACTCGCCACCTCACTCCCCAGCACGACTTGGTTAATCGTGCTAAATGCGTGGCCTTGCTTAAAGCTCAGTGGCTGCTTTTTGCCAAACCGATAATAATTAAAGTAATCAAGGGTGGTACCTAATACTGCTTGGCCTTTGTGGCTGTCGCCAAGGCTTATTGGAATGCTCCACTTTACGCCGCGTTGCCCGGTTATGTATTCATAGCTTTGCCAACTCACACCGTTGTTAGTGTGGCCAATTCGAAATACGGACGAGAGCAGTAATTGAATATCCCCAGTGCGCGCACCGACAATTAAATCGGTGCCCGAAATGGTATTACTAAAACTACTTTTTGCGTCTATGCGTACCCGTTCAATGCTTAGCAGTAACATAACGCTAATAGCGATAGTAAACAGAGTTAACAGCACGCTGCTACGACGGTTTAAAAGGCTCTTATAGGCGAGTTTAATTAAGATCATGATGCTGCCTGCAAGTTAACTAAATCGATGCTGCGATTAAAAAGTGGTTGCAAGCTTTCGTCGTGGCTAACAAAGACTAAGGTACTGTTCGCGTGCTTAGCTTGCTCAAACAGCAGTTTTATAAAGCTTTGGCGGTTGTTGGTGTCGAGCGCCGATGTGGGCTCGTCGGCAATAATTAGCTCTGGGCTGCCAATAAATGCACGCGCAGCAGCCACACGTTGTTGCTGGCCAATACTTAATTTACCCACATCTTGATGATGTAAATGCTGCTCTAACCCTAAGGCATTAAGCAACCTTGCGGCCTCTGCGGTTAAGCAGTGTGATTGCTGCAGCGCTCGTTGTTGGCGCTGCTTTGAAAACTGACAACCCAAGCTTACGTTTTCCAGCGGCGTTAAATAGGGGAGTAAATTAAAATTTTGAAAAATATAACCAATATGATCCGCTCTAAACACATCGCGCTGAGTATTACTTAAGGTGTTTAAGTTTTTATTTAAAATACATACCTCACCGCTGGTAGCGGTATTAATACCCGCTAATAACGCCAGTAAAGTAGATTTACCACAGCCACTTGGTCCATGTAAAAATACATGCTCGCCTTGCTTAATGTTCAGCTGGTTAATATTAAGTGTGGGGCTAACTGCATTTTTATGCCATTTAAATAACAGCTTAGAAAGTGTGATCATAACAACTTAATAGTTAAATACTTATAGTTGTGATGTTAAGCGATAATAAAAGGGAAAGGAAGGAAGGGCGCGTTCAGTGGTTATATTTCAGCGGCCAGCTTAATATTAGCCAAGCAATGATCTAATCAAACCCTTTACGCATGGCTTAAAATATAAGCATTCATATAATGGGTATGAAAGAGAGTAAATGAAAAGCAATACAGTGATATTATTGACATCCTCCCCCACCTCGCTTCGCGTCCGACAAGTCGGGAAAGGAGGGGGATTCCTGTTTCATAGCGTATCGCTTTAAATTCAAAAGAATCTAAAGTCTTACTTACGCTCCACAGGCTAACACTGTCTGCCCGACAGCTTTAATATTCAGTGCCGCATTTATGTCGCGGTCTCGCTCGCTAGAGCATTGAGGACACGACCATTTGCGGATATGTAACGGCAAGGAATCGACAACGTGACCGCAGCAATTACAGCGTTTAGAGCTTGGATACCACTTATCAATCTTAACTACAGTTCGACCGTACCACTCAGCTTTGTAGGTAAGTTGGCGCACGAACTCGCCCCAGTTGGCATCGCTAATTGCTTTAGCAAGTTTTCGATTCTTGACCATGTTTTTTACGCTCAGACTTTCACAGCTAATCACTTGATTATCGTTTATCAATTGGGAAGTCAGTTTGTGGGTGAAGTCGTGACGACAATCAGCAATCTTTGCTTGAACGCGAGCGACTTTCTTTCTGGCTTTGTGGAAGTTAGAAGAACCTTTCTTCTTCTTCGATAGCACACGTTGAGTCTTAGCTAGTTTACTAGCGTAACGCTTGGTGTGACGGGGATTTCCAGACTTGAAACCGTTGGAGGCAATAACAAGGTCAGTCAAACCTAAATCAATACCGACTGTATTTTTACTAATCGATAGTGGTTTTGGCTCGAAGCGACACAGACAAGATACAAAGTAGCGACCCGCACTGTCTTTGCTAATTGTAATGGTGGTTGGTTCGCTAGGCAGCTCTCGCGACCAACGAACATTTATAGGTTGCTTAGATTTAGCCATGAACAACTGACCATCAGTATATCTGAATGCTGCTTTGGTTAGTTGTGCGCTTTGTTTCGAGCGCTTCTTTTTGAAAGTTGGGTATTTAGCTCGACCCTCAAAGAAGTTCTTAAAAGCAGTTTGTTGGTTTCTGATTGCTTGCTGCTTTGCTGTAGTTAATCTTGATTTGCTCATTGTAGTAAGCATCAGTACGCCAACGAAGAATAGAGTTGTAAACAAAACGCGTACAGCCAAACGTCTGTTCAAGTAAGGTTACTTGCTCAGGTGTTGGGTAGAACCGTTGTTTAACCGCTATCTCTTTCATGCCTTACAAGATACTCAGTGTTTTTGTAAGATTCAAGCTCTATTGTTAGTGCGTTGCGCTAAAACCTTACATCCCCGACCTAAAGGACGGAGTTTTTCGGCTCAAATGATAAATAAACAGTTATGCGGTAGTCTTTAATAATCCTAAAACCTAAATAGTAAATCACTAGCTAAAATCGGCTCTTTAGCCAAAGCGATTGAGCTTTTTATGACTCTAGATTATTATATGTGGCTTATAACCCCAATCCCATACTTTGCTCTTTGAGCATGCCTAACCCCGGAGATAGCATGACTAGCTATAAAGTTTTAGACGTAAACGATGATTTACCTATTCGTACCAAAGGTGAAGTACACAGTGGTAAAGTACGCTCGGTTTATTGGCTAACCGACGCAGACAGCAAACGTTTAATTAGCGAAAAGGGCTATAAAGTACCAGCCGATACTGAGCTGGCAATTATGGTTATTTCCGACAGAATTTCAGCTTTTGATTGTATTTGGCAAGGCGAAAACGGTTTAAATGGCGTGCCAGGTAAAGGTATAGCATTAAACTCGGTGGCTGCGCATTGGTTTAAGTTATTTGATGAAGCAGGACTTGCGGGTAATCACATTGTTGATATTCCGCATCCGTATGTTTGGATTGTACGTAAAGCCAGTACGGTAAAAGTAGAAGCCATTGCCCGCCAATATATTACTGGCAGCATGTGGCGCGACTACGCTAAAGGCATACGAGACTTTTGTGGTATTAATTTACCAGAAGGTTTAACAGCTAATCAAAAGCTCGATAAAGTATTAATTACTCCCTCTACCAAAGGCATTATTACTGGCGTGGCAGATATTCCCCCAGTTGATGATGTAAATATAACGCGTAGCAATATTACTAATAACCTAAGCGTATTTAACTTTAGAACGGCTGATGATGTAGCCCAATACGAAAAGTTATTAGTGGAAGGTTTTGAGCTAATAAGTGGCGAGCTGGCTAAGCTTGGGCAAATATTTGTAGATACTAAATTTGAATTTGGCTATGTAGAAGATATAAATGGCGCAGAGCAGCTTATTTATATTGATGAAGTAGGCACGCCTGATTCATCACGTATTTGGGATGAGGCATCTTACCGCGACGGTAAAATTGTTGAAAATTCAAAAGAAGGTTTTCGTCAGCTGTTAATTAATAACGTGCCAGAGAGCGACGTACTACTTAATAAAGACCGCATGGATGAGCGTGAGCAGCTAGCTAAACATTATATTTTACCTGAGTCAGTAATGCTTGAGGTGTCAAATACCTACGTGGGCATTGCCAGTAAAATTGTAGGCAAAGAAATTGTTATTCCTGCTGATCCGCGCCAAGAAGTAATTGCAATTTTAGATGCCGATTACGGGTTGATTGTAAGGTAATACGATTAAAGCAAGATATAAGCAATGCTAAAGTGTTTATTTTTAGTGACTGAACTATATTTCTTGCAATTGGTGCTCGTCTCTAATTAACTGAACTTAAAATTAATATTTGAGTATGGTTATGTTTGAACGAGCATTGCAAGTTTTTGCAAAAAAACGTTATTTATTCGCTTTAAGTGTGCTTTTTAGCCACGCTGCTGTTAGCGCAAATATTGATTTAGTAATAAAAGATCAACACGGTGTGGTATTACCTAATGCCGTTGTTGAAATAGGCCAAGCAAACACTGCTTTTAAGTCTGTAAATTCAAGTATTAAAAAGCTCCCCGTGGCGGTAATGGATCAGGTAAATAAGCAGTTTTTACCTGAGCTACTTATTGTGCAGCAAGGGCAATTAGTTAACTTTCCTAATAGCGATAATATTCGCCATAACGTGTATTCGTTTTCAAGCGCTAAATCTTTTCAATTAAAGCTCTACTCAGGGCAACCCAAAGAGCCAATTGTTTTTGACACCCAAGGTGTTGTGGTACTAGGCTGTAATATTCATGATTCTATGGTGGGTTATATTTATGTGGCTAAGAGCGAGCAAGTTTATAAAACCGATAAAAACGGAGTTGTAAGTTTGCCTATTACTACGCAGCCGTTGCAAATAAGTGTGTGGCATGCGTTGCAAACCGCGCCTTTAGAAAATAAAAAAATGATGAATATAGAGCCTCAAGCTATTTTACCTATAACTATAAATACTTCCTCGCCAGCACCACGTAACACCTTTGGCAGTCAGTTTAAGGGCGGTAATGACTAACAATTTGCGAAACCGTATAACCATTTTATGTGTAGGCTTGGTGTTATTAACCACTGTGGTTAGTTTGCTGAGTTTTTGGTGGTCTACAAGTAAGTTTCAAGAAGAAAAAGTCAATCAAGACATAAGCGTGGCACAAAATGTTTATAAACAATATTTAAACTCAAAAGAAAACCTACTATTAACTGCCGCTAAAGTACTCACCTCCGATTTTGGCTTTAAACAAGCGGTTGCCACGCGTGACGCTGCTACTATAAGCAGTGTTTTATACAATCATAGCCAACGTATAGACGCCGATTTAATGCTGCTGCTAGATTTGTCGGGGCAGTTAATATCGACCAATAATGATGAAGACAACTTTACCGATAATCTGCAGCCTTTAATGAATGAGTTATTAACTGTCTCGGAGCGATCTAGTTTTGTGGTATTAAATGGCCAGCTGTATCAGGTTATTTTACTGCCTGTTAAAACCCCGCGCACCATAGCTTACAGTTTAGTGGGTTTTAAAATAACCAGTAATGTAGCCTCAGAGCTTAAAAGCCTAACCAGTATGGAAGTAAGCTTTATAGCGAGCGTAGATAGCTTAGTAAAAACCTCACTGGTAGCTCCTCCAGCAAATTTTCAACCAGTTAATTATTTTAATAGCAAAACGACGTCGCGCTTTTTTGGTGATTATTTAGTGTATAAAAATCGCGAAATTGAGCTATCTGCACTGCAAGCTCACCCGGTAATAATTTTACTCAGCGCCGATTTAACCCAAGGCTATCGCGATTTTGAACAGCTATTTTTTACGCTTATTATTCTTGCCATACTCACTTTAATTGTTGGAATAGTGACTAGTAGTTTATTAGCAAATAACTTAACTACGCCATTGTCGCAATTGGCCGTGGTGGCTAAGCAATTTGCAAAGGGTAATTATAATTTTGAATTTAAAGGCCGTAAACAAAGTAGTGAAATAGCTACGCTAATGGATGCTTTTCATAATATGGGTAGTGATATAAATAAGCGTGAACAGCAAATTAGCTACCAGGCTCGCCATGATGCACTAACCGGGTTTTATAACCGCTCGGCCATGCTAGAAATGCTAGCTAAGCAGTTAAATAAAAGCACCACACACACGCTAGTTGCTATCGATATTAAAGGCTTGCGACATATAAACGATAAGTTGGGGCCACGCATTGGTGATAAGTGCTTAAAGGCGGTGGCACATCGTATTCGTGAATTTTCGGATGAGTTAGACGGGTTTCATGCGCGTATTGGTGGCGATGAATTTTTAACTGTGTTTCCGGCAGCGGCCGTGGGCGAATTTAAACGCGGCATTATTGCTTTAATGGCGCAGCTCCAAGCGGGTTACACCATTCAAAACTTAAAAATAAATTTACGCTTTAGTGTGGGGGTGGTGCAATATCCGCTACACGGTGAACAAGCTGAGGATCTAATTCGCCGAGTACTTATAGCAGTAGAAAGCGCAACCAGCCATGATCAAAATATTCATTACTATCAACAAGGCGAAGACGAAGCGCATTTAGAGCGCTTAGTTATGCTTGACGAGCTTAAGCAAGCTATAAGCGATGATGACGGCCAGTTATTTATGACCTATCAGCCAAAGCTAAATATGAAAATACAAAAGGTCGATAAGGTTGAGTCCTTAATTCGCTGGCAACGTAAAGATGGCAGTTGGGTGTCGCCTGAGGTGTTTATTGATTTAGCAGAGCAGTCGGGATTAATTGTAGAGCTCACTGCCTGGGTGGTTAATACTGTAATTGCACAAGTTGCCGCTTGGCAGCAAAAAGGCATACATTTACAAGCGGCTATTAATGTATCGGCGCAAGATATTGCGTTTGCAGGGTTTCATTCGTCATTAGTACGTACTTTAAAAAAGCATAAGGTTAACCCTGCGTTGATCACCATTGAGCTCACCGAGCGCGATATGATCGAAAATGAAGAAAAAGGCATAATTGCCCTCGAGAACTTAAAAGCCATTGGGGTAAAAATATCGCTTGATGATTATGGCGTAGGGCAAACATCGTTAGGGCGTTTAAAAATGCTGCCAATTGATGAGCTTAAATTAGATAAGTGCTTTATTTTAAAACTAGATGAGTCGCAAAAAGATCAATTTATTGTGCAGTCGAGTATTACTTTAGGGCATCAATTAGGGTTTTCGGTAGTTGCCGAAGGAGTAGAAACTGTAGGTACTTTAGCGCTACTTAAGCAAATGCAGTGCGATCACGCCCAAGGTTATTATTTAAGTCGGCCATTAAAAGCTGAGCTATTAGAGCAGTGGTTAGAGGAATACGATGGCGTACATTAAGTGTTTTATGGCGGGGGTATTACTCACTGCCAGCTTTATTACAGCTGCGAGTAGCGGTAAATTATTAGCTACTCCAGGGGTGTCTCAAGTTGAGGGGGCTGGTGGCGGTGGCCTTGTTCCGTGGGCGCAACTTGCTGGGTATGCTAGTGAAGATGAGGTTTCGATTAATGGTTTTTGTAGCCGTGCAGATGTAACCGACTATACGTTAGATGTATGTGGCGCACAGCTTAATTTGTTTAATCGCGTTGAGCTTAGCTATGCGCAGCAAGAGTTTGATGTACCCGCGCTGAGTACGCAAATAGAGCAGTCGATAACTGGTGCTAAAGTTCGTTTATATGGCGACATTGTTTACAGTAGTTGGCCGCAAGTAAGTTTAGGTATACAACATAAGTCGTTAGACGATGGCACGGTTGCAAAGCTAGTGGGTGCACAGAGCACCAGCGGCACCGACTTTTACTTAGCGGCAAGCAAGTTACACTTAGGTGCTATTGCAGGATACAACTGGTTTTGGAACGTGACCACCCGTTACAGCAAAGCCAACCAACTAGGGCTACTGGGTTATGGCGGTAATAATACCAGCAATAAATTGTTATTTGAGGCAAGCACAGCGATATTTTTAAGCCGTGAAGTAGCGTTAGGTGTTGAGTATCGTCAAAAAACAAATAACCTTGGATTAGGCGAGCAAGATTGGAAAGATGTGTTTGTAGCTTGGATGCCAAATAAACATATGAGCGTAACCGCCGCCTACTTAGATTTAGGCAGTATAGCTGGAGCAAGCGATCAAACCGGTTGGTATTTATCGGTGACAGGATATTGGTAATGAGAATTTTTATACTATTTTTATTGGCTACAAGTGTATTAGCTGGCTGTAGCAGCAAGCCTAAACAGAGTTTGTATCAGCAAATAAATGGTAATGCCGGCATAGAAAAACTAGTGGATAGCTTTATTTATCAAATAGGTAATGACAAACAAGTGTTTCATTATTTTGAGCACAGTAACATTACTCATTTTCGCCAAGGCTTTATAAGCCACTTATGCGCGCTAACAAACGGCCCTTGTGGGTATAAAGGCGACTCTATGGTCGCTATTCATACCGGTATGAATATTAATGAAAAAGATTTTAATCATGTAGTCGATCTACTAATTAATGCGATGGACGAGCAAAATATACCCCATCCACTACAAAATAAAATAATAGCGAAAATGGCACCACTGCGCAGTGAAATAATAAAGATTTAAGAGCTGTAAAGGGGCATCGCTCAGCTGTTCACTTTTAAAAAAGTAGCCAAACATAGGGATAGATAAATGAAAAATATAATTACCAATGAGCAGCTATATACGCAATTAAATGATCCTACATTAATATTATTTGACGCGGGTATGCTACGCCCAGGTTTAACTGGTAACTATGTTGCTAAAGTGGTACTGCCTAACGCGCAGCGCTTTGATATTAAAAATGAACTAGCAGATCGCTCTAACCCATTACCTAATACTTTGTGTAGCGAAACGCAATTTACTCAAGTAATGCAAAAGGCAGGCGTTAACCACGATTCGTACATTGTTATTTATCGGAATAGTTAGCCCTGCTCTTGAATGTATTTTCGAATTGTATCAGCAGCCGCATTTCCAACAGAGCAAACAAAATATCCGTCAGACCAAAATGTTTTTTTAACCCAGAATTGCTTTTTAAACCATTTAAATCTCGACCATAGACTTTGCGTTGTAGATTGTTTAATTCTCCTAACGTAACTCGCAACGCTGATATTGGGAGAGATCGTTAGCAATATGTGTATATGATCTTTGTCCACCTCGATCTCTTCGATATTAAATTCTGAGCGCTCTGCAATTTCAGTGATTTTTTGTTTTACAAAATCACCTACATCACCTTTTAACAATTGTTTTCTATATTTAACCACAAGTATTAAATGTAGCGCTATTAAATATTTACAGTGAGATTTAGTTTCATATTCTATCTTGACAACTCATTTCCATACAGTAGTCTATACAGTGCATGAAAAAGACGCTTAGATACAACTACAGGCTAAATCCTACGCCAGAGCAAGAAGCTAAACTCGTTGAGTTTGGCGCGACAGCGCGTGGCATTTGGAACTTATTGTTGTCTGAGAATATGCGTCGATACGAGCACGATAAAACGTTTTTGTTTTACAAAGACATGGCCTTACTACTTAAAGATATCAAGACGTTCGAAGAGTTTAACTGGATCAAAACATTCGATTCTGCGGCAGCTCAACAAGTTGCCCGCGACCTGGAATTAGCGCTCAAGAATGTTTTTACTAAAGGTCGCTTGCAACGCTTTCCAAAGCACAAGATCTCATATAAAAAGAAAAAACTTCACAACGATAGTTTTCGAGCGGTCAATAACTCGAACTGTATCCGCATTGAAAATGGCGCTATCAGTATCCCAAAGGTAGGCAAGATACCCATTATCTTGCATCGCAAACTAGCAAGTAAAATCAAGACTGTAACTATCCAGTATCACCACGGAAAATGGGGATGCAGCATCACTCAGGAAGTTGAGTGCAAAACAGCTAAACAAGTTTTAAAAACAATCACAGGTTTTGACATTAACTCAAAGCAAACTGTTGTTGGCTCAGATGGTTTTGTGGTCGATAACCCCAAGTTTTTAAAGCAGTCAAAAACAAAGTTAAATCAATTGCAACGCCAGCTTGCACGCCGAACTAAAGGTTCAAATCGCTGGCAAAAAACCAAACAACGCATCAACAAATTACACGGCAAAATCTCACGGCAAAGGCTCGACTTTGCACACAAAATTTCACGCCAGATAACCAATGAAAATGACATTTTAGTGTTCGAAGATTTAAACGTAAAAGGGATGCAAAAGTTCAATGGCAGCATGGTTGCCGACAATGTGATGGGCTTAATTACTCAGCTTTCAAAATACAAAACTGAGCTTGAAGGTAAACTCTATCACGAGATTGGCAGGTTTGAAAAATCCACTGGGGTTTGTTCTGAATGCGGCCAACATCATGTTTTAACATTGAACGACAGATATTTCACATGTACGGCTTGTGAAACTTACCAAAGCCGAGACTTGTCAGCGGCTAAAAGCATAGCAAAAACAGGTGAATTAGATTTGATTGCGGCTGGGATCGTCGCAAGGGTTCCCCCCACATCTCAGCAGAAATCAGCCATTAAAACGAAAGTCTTCGAGCTATCGAAGTTTGCTGTTGGAACTGAGAAAAAAGAAGCAGCCTAGTCTCTAAGTCAAGGCTGTAGAAGTCCATTGATCGACACGGAGTGGCGTCGATGGGTAGTTCACGAGGATGAGGGTTTGTTTAGCGCAGCTAGGGCATGGTGGATGCTAAACCATAGTATTACTCGATGCGCGTGCACATAAACGCTTTACAGGCGAAGACCCTGAACCCCGTGCTGATATGCGCAGCGGCCATATTCCTAATAGTCTTTCATTACCTTATAGCGAATTACTGTGCAGTGGTGAGGCTAAGCCACTTAACGAAATACAGCAGCAATTTTAAGCCCTAGTCGGTAATGCAGAAAAACTACAATTTACATGTGGCGCGGGTATAACCGCCTGCATATTAGCGTTATTTGCTGATGAGTGCGGTTACGCTAACTTAAGTGTTTACGACGGTTCATGGAGTGAATGGGGAAAGAAATAAAGAGCAGACAGGACCGCAGTAAGTTATCCGCGTTCAGTAAGAGAAAACTAGCATACCTGTAGCAAACTAAACACCGCGCTTGTTTATTCCTTTACTAACAGCCCCAAATTAAAAACTGTTATTTAACGAGCTTCTTTAACCGCTATTACTTGTACGGGCAATTTTTGCAGCCATTCTTACAGCATGTACCACGCTTTAAAAAAAACCACTTACTAAATACCATGTAGCTGTTTTGCATAGTGTAATCGAGCCCTTCAATCAGCTCTCCATTATTTTTAAATTGCTTAGCAAACGCGAGCTGTATTTTAATCGGCTGAGAGTAAAGGCTTTGTAAGTAAGTGTTTATTTTAGCCAGCGTACAGTTACGGCATAAACAGCTTGTAGCGTTAAGATCTAACGGTAAAATAGCGGGTAACTCGTTGCACCAACATGCTGATATGTCAGTCACATTACAGGTAAGAGCAGTATTACATTGGGTGCAGTTAATTTGGGTCATTATTTTACTTTTAAATCACGGTGAGCGCAGAATAACAATATTATGAATATACAAAAAGCATTAGCGCAGTTTATTACCTTCGGCTCAGAAAAAGACGAGGCTATTGCTGTCATTGTATCTGCGGCAGCAGCAAAACAGCCATTATTTACCCTAAGTACGTCAATCATGCTAAATGTGTTTGAGCGTTGTTTACATAATGAAATAGCACTTGATGATTTGGAACTGTGGGCGAATGTGATTGAAGCGCGAGATGATATAGATTGCGCTGAGTGTGAAGGCGTTATTTATGCACTTAGTAACAGTGAACAAATGGGCGAGCTTAATCATGAAAAGCTCGCAAAATTAGCCACGCTTTTACAAGAGTAAAAGCATAGCTAATTTTTAGTAAAGCCTAGCGCTTTACTTATGATATCCCAAGCAAGTTTCTACTTCGTTTTTTGAGCCTAAAATTACAGCTACGCGCTGGTGAATAGCATTAGGTTGTATGTCCATAATGCGCTCGGTGCCAGTTGAGGCAATCCCGCCAGCTTGCTCTACTAGCATGGCCATAGGGTTTGCTTCGTAAAGCAGACGTAGTTTATTTGGTTGGCTTGGGTTTTTGGTATCTGTTGGGTAGGTAAATAACCCGCCACGGCTCAATACGCGGTGTACATCGCCTACCATTGCAGCAATCCAGCGCATATTAAAGTTTCGAGCGCGTGGGCCAGTGTCGCCAGCTACAAGGTCGTTAATGTAGTTTTGCATAGCCGGTTGCCAATGGCGTTGGTTTGACGCATTAATAGCATATTCGTTGGTATCTGCTGGTATTTTTGCAAAATCTTGAGTTAATAAAAAGGTGCCATGCGTTTTATCTAGGGTGAAAAAGCGGGTGCCTTTACCTGTCGTTAGCGCCAATATAGTCGATGGGCCATACAATACATAACCTGCCGCTACTTGATTAATGCCCGGTTGCATAAAAATACTTTGGTCAGCAGGATCTGCGCCTTCAGGCGCTTTCATTACTGAAAAAATAGTACCTACTAACGAGTTTATGTCGGTGTTTGATGAGCCATCAAGTGGGTCAAACGCTACAATATATTCTGCATCAGGATTACCAGCAACTGTGTAGTCTTCTTCTTCAGAGGCGATGGCTTTTACGTAGCCTGATTCCAATAATATATCTTTAAGTAGTTGGTTGGTTAAAACATCAAGCTTCTTTTGAGTTTCGCCTTGAATATTCTCGTCAAGTGTTGAGCCTAATACACCCGATAATTCGCCTTGGCCAACACGAAATGAAATTTCTTTACATGCGGCTAAAATAGTTCTGATCAAAGAGATTAATTCTCTTGGGCAACCATCTTCAAGTAATACTGGAGGAAGTCTACGCATTCTATTTTCCTGATAACGTGATTAAACTAATCATAATGTGAGAGGGATTAGTTTGGAGCGCTGAAATTCGTCTTAAATAACTGTATTGTTTAAATTCCCCCCTATAATGGGGTTACCTAATCGTACTTAAAACGCCAATAACAAAGATAAGATTATGCAAAAAATAAAACTACTAGGTTACATTCTCTTTACTGTGTTGCTCACTATGATAACTCAAGCGCACGCAGCAATTAAGTCTATTGATGAATTTACTGGAAAGATGAATCATTTTCCGGGATATTTTTCATTTTTTTACGATACAGAAAACGGCAAGGTTTATTTAAAAGTAGATAAACTAGAGCAACAATTTTTGCTACAGCAAAGTTTGCCAAATGGCTTGGGCTCTAACGATATAGGGCTTGATAGAGGGCAGCTTGGTAATACACACTTAGTGCAATTTGAGCGCTTTGGCGACAAAGTAATGCTACGCGCTGTAAATACTTACTATCGCGCAAATACTAGTAATAAAGCTGAGCAGCAAAGTATTAATGAAGCGTTTGCATCAAGCATATTAGCGGGCTTTAAAGTGGTTGCGCAAAATAAGCGGGCGCTATTAATCGATTACACCCCGTATTTAC
The DNA here is from genome assembly GCF_001465295.1 of Pseudoalteromonas translucida KMM 520. Lineage (NCBI taxonomy): Bacteria > Pseudomonadati > Pseudomonadota > Gammaproteobacteria > Alteromonadales > Pseudoalteromonadaceae > Pseudoalteromonas > Pseudoalteromonas translucida. Next base: position 523,899 of record NZ_CP011034.1, read on the forward strand.
TTAGCGATGTACACGGTGTAAATCGTACCCTGGCTGCGACTAAACAAGGTAACTTTAATCTAGACGAATCGCGTAGTGCAGTTTATATGGGCCGCTCTAAAGCATTTATTAATAATACAGAGCTTGAAGCCGTACTTACCTTTGCCGGTACTAAACCGGGTAAGTTTGTGCGCGAAATAAGCCCTGACGCCTATTCGTTAACGGTGCATATGCACCATTCATTGATTAAATTACCAGACGATAACTACACCCCGCGCAACTTCCATCCGCAATCGGGTTTTTGGAGTATTGAGCATAAAAACTATGCTGCAGCACTTGGTGAGTCTATGTATGTGCGATATATACCACGTCATCGCTTAACTAAAAAAGATCCGAATTTACCTATTAGCGACCCTATTGAGCCGATTGTTTATTACCTTGATCCTGGGGTGCCAGAGCCTGTAAAAAGTGCATTGCTTGAAGGTGCACAGTGGTGGGATGAAGCGTTTAGTGCCGCGGGTTATAAAAATGCATTTATAATAAAAGTACTACCAACAAACGCAGACCCTATGGATATTCGCTATAACGTAGTGCAATGGGTGCATCGTGCTACTCGTGGTTGGTCGTATGGCAGTTCGGTAATTGATCCGCGTACCGGCGAAATTATAAAAGGTCATGTAACGCTTGGCTCACTGCGCGTACGCCAAGATATTTTAATTGCAGAAGCGCTGGCTGCGCCTTATTTAAACGGCAATGAAATAGCAAAAACACTACAAGCCATGGCACTTGATCGTATCAGGCAGCTAAGTGCCCACGAAATTGGGCACACTTTAGGTATTTCTCATAACTTTGCCGCCTCTGTAGGCGATAGAGCCTCGGTAATGGATTATCCGCATCCACTGCTTAGCTTTGATGATCAAGGCAAGCTTGATGTGTCACGCGGTTATGCTACGGGTATGGGCGTGTGGGATACACAAGTTATTAAATACGGCTACAGCGACTTTACTAATCAAAACGAAGCAGCAGCATTGGCGGCTATTTTAAAAGAAAACAACACAAAAGGGCTCGAGTTCATATCTGATAACGACGCCCGTGCTGCCGGTGGTGCACATCCAACAGCTCATTTGTGGGATAACGGCGCAGCACCAAGCGAAGAGCTATTAAGAGTACTAGAAGTGCGTAAGCAAGCACTCGCACAATTTGGTATTCATAATATAAAAACGGGTGAGGCGTTATCGCAATTAGAAGAAAAACTAGTGCCTTTGTATTTATTTCACCGTTACCAAGTAGAGGCGGTGGCTAAACTAATCGCAGGGATAAATTACGAGTACGAAGTACGTGGTGATAAACCTGTAAAAGGCGCGCAAGTAGTTGCTAAGCAAACGCAACAACAGGCGGTTAAAGCTATTTTAACCACTCTAGAGGGCAGTAATTTAGTGTTGCCAGAGTCGATACTCGCACTTATTCCGCCAAAAGCGTATGGCGAGTCTAGAACGCGTGAAAGTATAGTGGGGCGCACTGGTTTAACCCTTGATGCTATGGCGCTACCTGAAGTTGCGGTGCAGCATAGCTTATCGTTATTACTAAATGCACAGCGTTTAAATCGCCTTGCGCAACAACAAGCGCGCAGTGATGATTTTTACAGTTTAGATGAGCTACTTTTACAGTTTTATAAGCAGGTTTTTGTGGCATTGCCGTCAAATAACATGGTGGCAAAGATCACTCAACGAGTGCAATATTTAAGTGCTAAAACAATGGCTGAACTAGTGGCCAGCGATAACGTAAGCCCAGAAGTGCAAGCACAACTGCATTACTATTTAACTAAGCTAAAAGACGACTTTGAACAAAATTCATTGCTAAGCAACACCAGTATAGGTGAAAGCGCGTTTAAACAATATTTAGCCGAACAAGTTAATCAGTTTTTAACCACCGGTAGCTGGCCAGATAACTTTAAAGCATTGCCAATCCCGCCAGGTTCGCCAATTTAACAGGACCGTTTTTAGCAATAAAGCACAGCAGGCAGCTTTTAGCTAAAAATTAAATAAACACCGCGCTTAATTTAAACGCGGTGTTTTTTTGTGTTGCTCATTGCATAGGTTAAATACACAGGGCTGTCTTTGTTATTGTGTTACTTTTGCTTGCATAAAGTTGTTTTTTTGTTAATCTACCCGCCTTCTGTTGTGGCTATTTTGAGGTGTTTATGGCGTTTTTATCTCGTTCGATATTGGCGTTGTCTGTAGCACTTTTAAGCAATAACGTATTTGCGCAAAAACAGTGTGATGTTGAGCTTCGTCACGGTTTAATCATTACTGATGATATTATTCGCATTGTTGATAAAGGCCAAACCCGCGTACAAATTAATAATAATAATCAATTGTTTATCCGTGGCTATTGGATTGACTTAAGTGATGACGAAAGTAAAGTACTTGAGCAGTTTAGCAGCGGTATTCGTCAAACTGTTCCCGAGCTCGTTAACTTAGCCACCGATGGCGTGAATTTAGGGCTCAGTGCAATTGAGCATGTTGTTGAAGGCATGACAGATAAAGAATCAGAAGTGCTTAAAACGCAATTAAAATACGTTGAACGCGCGTTAATGGATAAGTTTAAACGCGGCGATGATTTTTTCTTTATTGCTCCGCAATCACTTTCCAAAATAGACGACTTTTTTACTAAAGACATTAGCAAAAAAATTCACTCAGCAGTGCATGGCTCCCTCGGGGCTATTTTAATGTCGTTAGGCGATGCATTTAAATCGCGCGAAGGTAATATCGAAGATCGAATGAACGACATGAGTCAACGCATGGATATTATTTCATCAGAAATAGATAAATCACTTCAAGAAAAAGCCCGCCAACTCGAACTAAAAGCCGCAGAATACTGCGAATGTTTAAACGCCCTTGATGTGACCGAATCCCGCCTTCAGGCCATAGTCCCTGGCATGGTGAGCTTTGACTTAGTGCAAATAAAGTCTTAAAAATTAAGAGCTGGCATTAGGTTTCAGGTGTCAGTAAGTAATTAGCCAAGCACGCATTTACAATTAGGCCTCGTAGTTGTGAACTACCTAGCGACTAAAAATCACTGGGTTTTCTCGCCAAGTTATTGATAAATTGCTTAGAACCTAGTGCCTAGCGTCTTCAACTTTTAACGCGCTAAAATATCACATATACGTTGGCATGCATTGCCGTCACCATAAGGATTATGAGCGCGACTCATTGTTTTGTATGCAGCATCATCAGTTAGCAACTCATTTAATGCTGCGGTGATCTTAGCTACATCGGTACCAACTAATTTCACAGTACCTGCTTCAACTGCCTCTGGGCGCTCTGTGGTATCACGCATAACTAATACAGGTTTACCTAAACTTGGTGCTTCTTCTTGAATGCCACCTGAGTCAGTTAAAATAATATGAGCACGATTCATTAAGTATACAAATGGCAGGTATTGTTGTGGCTCAATTAAATGTACGTTATCAACATCTTTTAAAATGCGCTTTACTGGCTCTTGTACGTTCGGGTTTAAATGCACAGGGTAAAGTATTTGCGTATTTGGATGAGTTTTTGCGGTTTGCGCTAATGCTTCGCAAATTCGCTCAAACCCACCACCAAAACTTTCACGGCGATGGCCTGTAACCAAGATAAGCTTTTTATTTCCATCAAGCATTGGGAATTGCGATGCGAGTGTATTACTTAATTCAGCATCATTTTCAATTTGCTGTTTAACCATTAATAACGCATCAATTACTGTATTACCCGTTACAGATATGTTTTCAGCCGCGTAGTTTTCTTTTAGTAAGTTAGTTTTTGAATTTTCGGTGGGTGCTAAATGGTACTTTGTAAGTGAGCCGGTTAATTTACGATTACCTTCTTCTGGCCACGGTGAGTAAATATTACCTGTACGCAATCCTGCCTCGACATGACCTACTGCGATTTGCTCATAATAAGCCGCCAGACTTGCTGCAAAAGTAGTCGCTGTATCGCCATGAACAAGCACTACATCGGGTTTAAACTCTTTAAGTACAGGCGTTAACTCTAGCAAAATACGGCTGGTTACTTCTGGTAATGTTTGGCCCGCTTTCATCAAGTTCAAATCATAGTCAGGGGTTATTTTAAACAGCTCAAGTACTTGGTCTAGCATTTCACGATGCTGCGCTGTTACACACACTTTAGCTTCAAAGCGACTATCGTTAGTTAATGCATGTACTAGCGGCGCCATTTTTATCGCTTCTGGACGGGTGCCAAATACGGTTAATACTTTCACTGTTATATCCTTTTAATAAATTAGAGTCTCGAAGCTCTGTTATGCTCGTTATCTGTGTTAAAAGTGCTGTGTGGGTTAAGCTCCCACGCAATAAGCTGCGCGTTTTTAGGCTGCCTTATCTTTCATTACTAATACTTGATTAAGCCTGAAAACTCCTTAGAGTTTAATCTCTTCAACGGTTAACAAACGGTATTCACCCGCCGCTAGGTTTTCATCTAGTTTAATATTACCAATTTGTTCGCGGTGCAATTCAACCACTTTGTTGTCTACTGCGGCTAACATGCGCTTCACTTGGTGGTATTTACCTTCACAAATAGATAAACGTAAGCCGTAGTTAGCGAGGCGCTCTGCTTTTGCCGGACGGGTTAGATCTTTTTCGTTATGTAATTGTACCCCTTTGCGCAGTGCCTCTAACGATTCGTCGGTAATGGGCTCTTGGGTTTCTACTAAGTAGGTTTTAAATTTATTGTTTTTAGGAGACGTTATTTTATGTGACCAGTCGCCATCGTTGGTTAAAATAACTAAGCCAGTGGTATCTATATCGAGGCGGCCTGCTACGTGAAAGTCGCTCATATTTGGCTCGTCAATTAAATCGAATACCGTTTTGTGCAGCTCATCACTATTGGCACTTACATAACCAACGGGTTTGTTTAACATGAAGTAGCGTTTACCTAAAAATACGAGTTGTTCACCTTGAAAAACCACTTTGTCTTGCTGCTTAATTTGAAAATCGAAAGCTGTGACTATTTCACCATTGACGAGTGCTGCTTGGCGTTTAATGCTGGCTCTGGCTTTTGAGCGTGGCAGCTCTGCTAAATGACTAATAAATTTATCTAGGCGGCAAGGGAATTTCATTGGGGTTCACATTTTGAGTCGGCTACAATGGACGCGATTATAACGGATAGTGAAATACCATGACAGTGCAGGACTCACAAATAATAAGTCTTTACCAAGCCAAGGTTGCATCGGGCGAGCTTAGCTTCGATGCTGCGCAAAATAATGCCGTACAGGCACTTAATTCGCTTAGTGAACAATTACAAATACAGTATAGCTGGTGGCAAAAGTCGCCACTCATAAAAGGTGTGTATTTGTATGGGCCGGTAGGGCGTGGTAAATCCATGCTAATGGATTTATTTTATAATAATGTGGCTATAAGTAAAAAACAGCGGCTGCATTTTCATCACTTTATAGCGCAGGTACATCAGCAGTTGGGGCTGTTACAAGGGCAAAAAGATCCGTTAATAATCATAGCTAAAAATTGGGCCAAAAATATTCGGGTGCTATGTTTTGATGAGTTTTTTGTTAGCGATATTGGCGACGCTATGATTATGGCTCGGCTGTTTGATGCATTACTTAAACAAGGTGTAGTGTTGGTGGCTACTTCAAACGCAAAACCAGAGCAGCTTTATTACAATGGCCTGCAGCGAGCACGATTTTTACCTACCATAGACTTAATTAATAATTATTGCGAGATAGTTAATGTAGCGGGGGAGGAGGATCATCGTTTCCGCTATGGTAAAAATAGTAGTCATTACTTTATTAATTTACCCAGCGATGACTTTAAAGCTAAATTTTTAACGCAGTATCCGCAAGCATCGCAAAGTGGCGAGATCACGGTGCATGGTAGAGCGTTGCCTTATTTATTAAAAACAGCTAGTGCCATAATGATTGATTTTATGGCGCTGTGCTCTGGCCCACGTAGTGCTAACGATTACATGTTTTTAGCTCAGCAATTTTCTGTGTTATACGTGGCAAATGTGCCAAAAATGGGTGTAGGCGCAACCGGTAAAGTAATAGTGCACGGTATAGAGGACAGCTACCAGCGTGAAAAACAAACTCTAGACGAGCACTTTTTTGATGATGAAGCACGACGTTTTATTGCTTTAGTCGATGAGTTTTATGACTGCCATAAGTTACTGGTTATAAATGCACAGGCTGATATAGACACCTTGTATCAAGGTAAAAAACTAAGCTTTGAATATGCACGAACGCAATCGCGCATAGTCGAAATGCAAAATTGGTAAAATCATAATCGGTTCTAGACTAAACTCTGAGTTTAAATTTGAACACGTATATTTTAATTGAATTAAATATACGTGTTCCAATCATAATTAACATATCCCTATAAAAATAGGGACATATTAATTATAGGTATATGGTTTTTTACTTATACCCATTTGGGTTATTTGACTGCCAGCGCCAGGTGTCTTGCATCATAGTATCTATACCGCGCATCGCTTGCCAGCCTAATTCATTCAGGGCTTTTTCAGGAGCTGCGTAACAAGCGGCTATATCGCCAGGGCGACGTGGTGACACTTGATATGGTACTGCTTGATCACTGGCCTTAATAAAGGCGTTCACCATTTGCAGTACTGAATAACCGTTGCCTGTACCTAGGTTATAAACCAATGCGCCGGTGTTTGTGGCAATTTTATTCAGTGCTTTTAAATGCCCTAAAGCTAAGTCGACTACGTGAATGTAGTCGCGCACGCCGGTGCCATCTACAGTGTCGTAATCATCGCCAAATACGGCTAGTTGCTTGAGCTTGCCCACAGCGACTTGTGAAATATACGGTAATAAATTATTAGGGATCCCGTTTGGATCTTCACCAATTAACCCCGATTCATGCGCGCCTACTGGGTTAAAGTAGCGCAAAATAGCAAAGGCAAAGCGCTCGTCTGATTTTGCGATATCTTGCAACATCATTTCAACCATTAACTTTGATGTACCATAAGGGTTGGTGGTGCCACCAACAGGGAAGTCTTCTTTAATAGGTAGGCTTGCTGGGTCGCCATAAACGGTTGCTGATGAGCTAAATACTAACTTAAATACACCCGCATCGCGCATCGCATCAACTAGTGTTAATGTACCTTGTACGTTATTTTGATAATACTCAATTGGTTTTACAACCGATTCACCTACCGCTTTTAAGCCAGCAAAGTGAATTACGCTATCAATAGTATGCTTAGCAAATACTGAGTCTAAAAATGCTTTATCGAGAATATCACCTTGGTAAAAAGTTACTTCTTTACCGGTAATTTTTTTAACGCGTGTAAGTGACTCTGATGATGAATTGCTTAAATTATCAATAACAACAACATTACTGTTTTGTTGTAAAAGTTCTAAAACAGTGTGCGAGCCAATATAGCCTGCGCCACCGGTTACTAAAATAGTCATGAATGCTCCGTGGATACCTTTTATCAATAATGTTGATTGCACCATAAATTGCGATATTTTACATGCATTATCTGCTTTAAATACGCTGTTATTTTAAAAAAGCTAGATTTATATATTTGATTACATTTTGTACGCTTTAAGTAACACTTATGCCACAAAATTAAGTTATAGTTAATAAACAGCTGTTAAAATGAACTCAGTTATTTAGGTGTTAATACTGAGCATGCCCTAATTGCAATAATGTAATATTTGGCGCACCTTTTTGGAGAGTGATATGAATTCAGTAAACAAAATCGCAATGTTAATGTGCTTTGCACTACCAGCACTTGCCCAGGCGGGTGAGTCGGCTATTAAATGGCATGATTTTAAAGACTATCGTGATGTACGCGAATCCAATCAAGGTAAAGCTTCGTACCATAAGCATATAGCGAGCAGCATTGAAGAGCATGTTGCTAAACTTGCAGAGCAACTGCCAAAAGACTACAAACTTAGCCTAGAGATTACTGATGTCGATTTAGCTGGCGATGTACGCTATGGCGGTATTAATGAAATTAGGGTGGTTAAGCCTATTTATTTTCCGCAACTCAAACTTAATTATTCACTTACCAATGATAAAGGTGAGGTAATAAGTGCAGCAAGTGATGTAAAGCTTAAAGATATGGGCTTTATGGATAAAATTAAAATGGGCCGAGATGGACCTTTTAATTACGAAAAACGCTTACTTACAGAGTGGTTTGGTGAGGAAATATTACCGAAATTAGATTAACTGAGCTTTACAAAAACGCCGCTAAATAGCGGCGTTTTTAATGCTTGTAGAATAATAAACTTTTTAACTAAAGTTTACGTTACTTAAAGGTAGCCAACAAAGTAAGTAATTGCTGTAACTTAATAACGGTGGTTTTAAGTTTTTCTTCATTAAAACCGTCACTAGATAAGCTTTCTACGTCGGCTGCTACATCAAGCACATATGGCTTAAAGCGTTTAGCTTCAAAGGTAAAACCTGAGTCAGCTGTAAAGAGTGCTTTAAATTTTCCGTGACCTTGCTGTTGTAACTCGTCGAGTTTTTTGTCAGCATCAAGCGCCTGTCGGTAAACAATTTTTAAGTTAGCGTTGAGTTGTTCAATAATAGAATCCATGGTTTTCCTAAAGCTTTGTATTGAGTTGCCGATAATTTATTATGTAGCATGCGTATACTGCATATGTTACTTGGATTATATTTAAAAGTCAGGTTTTTAGCACTGTGCCTTGTTCAAGTCCTTTTAAATAATTGCACAATAAACACTGATTAAAGGTGGATTAATTTTATGAATATAGCAGGTGGAAATTTACCGGTAATGCCAAGCTCAAGCCAAGGCGGCGAGGTGTTGAGCGCTGCATTGTCTAAAAAACAGCAACTAGCTGATGGCGCAGCTGCATTAGCACTGATTGAGGGTGCTGCGCAGTCATCCAGCGCGCAAACACCGACTAAGTCGGCGACTGCAACACTGGGTAATAACGTAAACATTTACGTTTAAATACGGCTTTAAATTAACTTGAGATCGATTGGCGTTTTACTTTTTTCACCGCCAATCTCTCTGACCAATTTAGGTACTAAAAACCCAGGTAGGGCTTCTAACAGCTCTGCCATTATTTTTATTGCTTGCTCCTCACTAATGTCAAAGTGGCTTGCCCCTTCTACCTTATCTAGCAAATGTAGATAATAGGGTAATACATCGGCATCAAATAACGCTTCACTTAAATTTACTTGTGCTGCAGTTGTATCGTTCACATCTTTTAAAATAACCGCTTGATTAAATAGCACTACACCCGCTTGTTTAAGTTTTTGCATTGCGGCTTTAAAGTCGTCGTCTATTTCGTTGGCATGGTTTATATGATTAACAAACACAATTTTTAATGGCGATCTTGCAAGTCGTTCGCATAATTCATCGGTAATGCGCGCCGGAATAACTACCGGCAGACGGGTATGAATTCGCATGCGTTTAATTTGTGGTAGTTGCTCAAGCTCATCTAAAAACCAACTAATGGCATCGTCTTTGGCCATGAGCGGATCGCCACCACTTAAAATCACTTCATTTATATTATTGTCGGATTTTATATAGCTAAGCGCATCGAGTAGACTTTTTTTATTAAGTTGGTTTTCTTGATACGGAAAATGTCTGCGAAAACAGTAACGGCAATTTATTGCACAACCGGTTTTAAACATCACTAAAACACGCGATTTATATTTGTGTAATAGTCCCGGATGTTGATTGCTCTGTTCAAGCAGGGGATCTTTATTAAAACCGCTTTTAGTTAAAAATTCTTGATGGCGCGGCATCACTTGTAATAATAATGGATCGTTTGCATCGCCTTTACGCATTTTTTTTATAAATGGTATTGGCACACGAACTGGGAACAAGCTACGAGCTTTTATGTCGTTATCATGGACTTGGCTCGATAAACCGACCATTTCTAGCAACACTTTTGGACAGGTAACTACATTTGCTAATTCTTTTTGCCAGTTTTTATGCAAATTTGCTTCATTTCTTTGTATCATTGGCACGTAGATTACTCGAAAAAATATAAATAGAGGAAACGATGGCGAATTATAGCACCAACGAGTTCAAGGGCGGCCTAAAAATTATGATGGATGGCGAGCCTAGTAGTATCATAGAAAATGAAATGGTGAAACCTGGTAAAGGCCAAGCGTTTAACCGTGTTCGTATCCGTAAACTTATTTCAGGTAAGGTACTTGAAAAAACCTTTAAATCGGGTGAATCTGTTGAAGGTGCTGATGTAATGGATACTGATTTAGCGTATTTATACACAGACGGCGAATTTTGGCATTTCATGAATAACGAAACATTTGAGCAAATTGCCGCTGACGAAAAAGCGTTAGGCGATGCGGGTAAATGGTTAGTTGAAAATGACGTATGTACAATTACATTATGGAACGGTAATCCGATTGTAGTAACACCACCTAACTTTGTTGAGCTGGAGATCACTGAAACTGATCCGGGCCTTAAAGGTGATACAGCCGGAACTGGCGGTAAACCTGCAACATTAAGTACAGGTGCTGTGGTACGTGTTCCACTATTTGTACAAATAGGCGAAGTTATTAAAGTAGACACCCGTAACGGTGAATACGTAAGCCGCGTTAAATAATTTTAAGCGTCGCTTTATAAAATCCTAGCTTAAAAGCTGGGATTTTTTTTGGAGAAAATATGTCAGTAAATCTTTGGGCTCCCAGTGCAAGTATTGCAACACTTAAGCAGCGAGCTGTTATTTTACGCAGTATTCGCGAGTTCTTTTATGCTCGCAATGTAATGGAAGTAGAAACCCCCAGTTTAAGCGGAGCCAGTGTAACCGATATACACTTAGTGAGTTTTAACACTCGATTTGTAGGCCCAGGGCACGCCAGCGGCCTTGAGCTATATTTACAAACCTCTCCAGAGTTTGCAATGAAGCGCTTGTTAGCAGCGGGCTCAGGGCCTATATTTCAGTTGTGTAAAGCATTTAGAAACGAAGAAGCAGGCAGCCATCATAATCCAGAATTTACCATGTTGGAATGGTATAGACCGGGGTTTGACGAATTTGCATTAATGGCTGAAATAGATGAGCTAATGCAGCTTATTTTAAATGTTGCACCGAGTGAGCGGTTAACTTACCAGCACGCATTTGAACAAGTGCTTGGGCTTGATCCACTCACTGCTAGTTTAGAGCAATTACAACAGCTTGCTTGCGAGCAAGGGTTTGCTGATATAGCTAAAAATGAGACGCATAAAGATACCTTACTGCAGCTTTTATTTTGTATGAAAGTAGAGCCAACAATTGGCCAACATAAGCCGTGTTTTGTGTATCACTTTCCGGCATCGCAAGCGGCACTGGCACAAATTTGCGAGCATGATAACCGCGTAGCAGGGCGGTTTGAGCTGTATTATAAAAATATGGAATTAGCTAATGGCTTTAACGAGCTAACTAATGCGACAGAGCAAGCTAAGCGTTTTAATGACGATAATGAATACCGTAAACAAAATGGCTTAAAGCAAGTACCAATGGATAAACATTTAATTGCTGCGCTTGAACATGGACTAGCGCCTTGTGCAGGGGTAGCGCTGGGCATAGACAGGCTAGTAATGTTAGCCACGCAAAAGAGTAATATAAAAGAAGTTATTGCGTTTGATGTGACAAGGGCTTAAAGCAACTTAACATGCAGGGGGCTGTTAGTTAGTAATTAACCTCTCGCATGAGCAGGCTCTACGACTACCGGATATAAAAAAACCGCGTTTATTAAAATAATCGCGGTTTTTTTAACTGAGTACTAAGACCGAAAAGCTGTCAGCTTTACTTTATAAATTCAGTGTAAAGGTAACGCCAGCTACACGTGGCTCACCTAGTTGGGTGTAGGTGTGATCAGCGTAACCATCAAGTGGGTTATTACCAAACTCAAAACCGCGAGTAGGCACTGTTTCGTCAAACACGTTACGTGCCCAAGCGCGTACAGCCCAGCTATCGGCTTCATAACCTAAGCTTATATTCACTAAATTACTGTTTGGTGCTTGTGCATTATGGCTATCTGAGAAGTAATAATCGTCTTTGCCTTCAACGCCTACCATGGCATAAAGCTCGTTGGTAAGGTTGTAACGGGCACTTAGTGCGTATTGATATTTAGGTGACTGTGCTTGGTCGCGACCGTCTTGGTTTAAACCCGCTTTAGTTACAAATTTGTTTATTTTAGTATTTAAATAACCAGCGCTACCGCTAATAAGTAAATCGTCGGTTAGCTGGTAGCTCCCTTCAAGTTCAAGGCCATAGTTACTGCCAGAGCTCGCGTTATCTACATAACCTGTAAACTTCTGATCTTGTACTTGCCATGACTTTAACTGAATGTTGTCGCGGTGCATGTAAAACGCAGCTAAACGCAGAATAAATTTGTCATCAAGGGATGATCCCTTAACACCAAACTCACCGCTCCATAAGTATTCTGGATCAAAACTGGTGTGCTGTTTAAAAAATTCCGCATCAAGATTTAAGCCTTCATCTTTGGCTTTAGCGAGCGCTTCCGAGTTAATACCGCCGGCTTTATAACCACGGGTAATACTGGTGTAGATCATGGTGCGATCAATTACTTGGTACTCAAGCGCTATTTTTCCGCCAATCATAATGTCGTCGGTATCTTCAATAAAGCCGTTATTATCGGCGTAATCACCTTGGTATTGCTCAACACGTAGGCCGGTAATTAAGGTGGTTTTAGGTCCAATAGGAGTCGCTAATTGGCCGTATACTGCCACGTTATTGGTTTCATACGTTGAGTTAAATGGGCTAGCTAACCAGGTATATTGGCGTTCTAAATCTACGTCACGGTTTTGATAGTAAATACCTGCAACCCAGTTGCCGGTTTTACTTTTAAATTGTAAATCGACCCCTTGATCATCGCGATCGCGGCTGTAAACATCGGTCGAACTGTAACCATCAGGGTGCAAACCAGCGGCGCAAAGCTGTGGTTTACTCGGATCGTTACATACCCAATCTTCATCAAAGCTATAAAATAATTCACTGTCGATTGCCGATAAGCTTAAGTTTACGTCAAATAAATCAAAGCCCGTATACGTGTTATTTAGACCAATAGCGTAACTTAATTGGTTATCTTCACCGGGTTCATCGGCAACACTGTTACGGCCGTTATCAAGTGCGAAGGTATCGTAACCGTTGTTAATATCAATATAGTGTAGATTTAATTCTGTGCGTAAATTGGCAGTCACTTGGCTGTTTAATTTAAAGCGAGCTACTTGCTCGTCTTGCCCTTGAGTTGGCTTATTTAGGTATAGGTTATCTACATAGCCATCTGATTTTCTACGAAAGTAGCTAACACGAGCGCTGGTATCGTCGGTTAAACCTGTACTTGCAGCAAGACCAGCTTCGCGGCTGTTGTAAGTGCCTGCACCGACTTGTAGTTTTAAGCTAGGATCACTTGTTGCTTGCGCCGATTGCATTTGGATCATACCGGCCATACCGTCGGCACCAAAGCGTGTACCTTGTGGGCCACGGTAAATTTCTACTTGGTCAATATCAAATAATAATGCACTGCCACCAAGGCCTGAGTAGTTAATGCCATCAATAACTAAACCAACCGAAGGATTAATAGGATCAACAAACTGTGAACGCAGTCCTACGCCACGAATTTGAATATAACGACCGCGAGAAGCCCCAGAAGCAAAATTAATATTGGCAGTACTACCAAGCATTTCGTCTAGGTAGGTTGCACCTCGTAAATTAACTTCATCTTCGCTAAATAAGCTGGCGCTAGCACTTAAGGTTTGAATGCTTTCTCGTTGAAAATCACCAGTAACAACAATGCGTTCTAGATCTGTATCGTCAGCGTTGGCGGTAACTGATGCACCAAACAGTGGTAATAATGCGGCGGTAATTAAAGACAAACGTAAGTTCATTAGGTTACTTAACTCCATTTTAGGGACTTGCATGGTAGCAATTATTTCAGTACATGTGCTATAAACGCGGCAATTATACGTTAAATAATTTGGATTACGAATATGACCTTTACAGTAGACTTTAAAGTGCGAGACTACGAATGCGACCTACAAGGCATTGTAAATAATAGTGTGTATTTTAATTACTTAGAGCATGCGCGCCATGAATTTTTGCATGCACATGGGGTTGATTTTGCTCAGCTTGCCAAAGATAAAATTAACTTGGTCGTGATGCGCAGTGAAATGGATTATAAACAGTCATTATTACCGGGCGATGAATTTTATGTAGCCGTAGAGCCACAACGTATTAGCCGACTTAAATTCGCTTTTAAGCAAACCCTGATCCGTAAACAGGATGAGAAAATAATGCTTAATGCATTGGTAATCGGCACAGCTTTAAATGAAAAAGGTCGGCCATTTTTACCAGCGCAAATAGATAATTTATTTAAAACGGATTCTGCATAAAAAATCGCATGATTATCAAACGATATCAGAATAAAATTTACACTTTAAACATGTATTTTTAACGGATTAACTTGTTGAAAATTGTTATTATTACAATAATTAGACAAATAATTAGTAATAATATGAAATTAGCAGCAATACCCATGCTTATAATCGGTTTATGTGTTGGTTGTGCATCAACGCAAACGGTTACCTCAGAGCAGCTTAAACATACTCAATGGCAGTTATCACGTATTGACGGCTTAGCTATTCCGCCTTCGTTTAATGCGTCGGTGGGTTTTATTGAAGCACTGCAAGTCAATGGTTTTGCTGGCTGCAATAAATTTTTTGGCGAAGGTGAGCTGGACGATAGCAGCTTAACAGTTAACAAAATAGGTATGACCCGTAAGTCGTGTGGCCAACAACTTGATAAGTTTGAGCAGCAGTTACTACAAGCACTGCAACAAGGTGCGCAGCTTAAAATGCAAGATCAACAATTGGTGATGCAGGGCGAGAAAACATTTGTATTTATTGCTAAATAAAAAACGCCCTCTTGCAGGCGATTTTTAACTGGCGTACACTCAACGCTGATTTGCTAGATATTATTCGCAAATTAATAAATTACAAATACCAATTTGATACCCAAGCAACTTAGCATTGCAGCTGCAGTTATAAGTGGCAAAGGTATATTTAATAATTGGTATTAATACTTGTCGGAGTGCCTAACTAAATAATTAGTTAAGGCTGAGATCGCGAAAGCGGGATCCGTGAACCTGATCGGGCTAATACCTGCGTAGGGAACAAGCTGCCTAAAATAGGACGCTTGTGCGTCTTTTTTTATGCGCACAAGTTATACCATCCGGTATTAAGTTCTGTTGGCTGCCAAGATTGGCTGTGACAGTTAACTGCTTAACCAATCTACGATCCAATGAGGCATTTTGCCTTCTCAATTCTTCGCACAAGACAACCCATAAGCTATGAGGTAAGTCATGTCGAATACTGCAAAAAAATCATCGCGTCGTGAAACGCGAGCCGCTGCATCTGAATATATTTATAACTTAACGGGACAACCGTTTCCTAATTCGCACAAAGTGTATGTTGAGGGTACGCAAAACAACATCCGTGTAGGAATGCGTGAAATAACTCTGAGCGATACTTATATTGGCGGCAGTGATGAAAACCCAGTGTATGAGCCAAACGAGCCGCTACGTGTTTACGACACATCAGGCCCGTATACCGATCCAAACTTTGAGCTTGATGTACGCCAAGGCTTAGCAAAGTTTCGTGAACAATGGATTGAAAGTCGCGGTGATACCGAATTACTTGAATCAGTTACTTCACGCTTTACGCAACAACGTATGGCTGATGAAGGACTTGATCATCTTCGTTTTGAACATTTACCAAAGATACGCCGGGGTAAAGCGGGTAAAAATGTCACGCAAATGCATTACGCTCGCCAAGGCATTATTACCCCTGAAATGGAATACGTAGCGATACGCGAAAACATGGGCCGCAAAAAAATTCATGCTGAATTATTAGCCGCGCAGCATAAAGGCGAGTCGTTTGGGGCCAGTATTCCTGATTTTATTACGCCTGAATTTGTACGCGACGAAATTGCGCGTGGCCGCGCTATATTACCCAACAATATTAACCACCCCGAAACCGAACCTATGATTGTAGGGCGTAACTTTCTGGTAAAAGTAAACGCTAATATTGGTAATTCATCGGTAAGCTCATCGATTGAAGAAGAAGTAGAAAAAATGGTGTGGTCTACCCGCTGGGGGGCCGATACCGTTATGGATTTATCAACCGGGCGTTATATTCATGAAACTCGCGAATGGGTAGTACGTAACTCGCCTGTACCTATTGGCACAGTTCCTATTTATCAAGCGCTGGAAAAAGTAAACGGTGTAGCGGAGGACTTAACCTGGGAGATTTTTCGCGATACGTTAATAGAGCAAGCCGAACAAGGCGTCGATTATTTTACTATTCATGCCGGTGTGCTACTGCGTTACGTACCAATGACCGCAAAACGAGTAACCGGTATTGTATCGCGCGGTGGCTCTATTATGGCAAAGTGGTGTTTAGCGCATCATAAAGAAAACTTTTTATATACCCACTTTGAAGACATTTGCGAAATTTTAAAACAATACGATATTTGTTTTTCGCTTGGCGATGGCCTGCGCCCAGGCTCGATTGCTGATGCCAACGACGAAGCTCAATTTAGCGAGCTACGCACTCTAGGTGAGCTGACAAAGTTAGCCTGGAAACACGATGTACAAGTATTTATAGAAGGCCCAGGGCATGTGCCAATGCACATGATTAAGGCCAATATGGATGAGCAGCTTAAACATTGCGACGAAGCACCATTTTATACTTTAGGCCCGTTAACTACCGATATAGCACCTGGGTATGATCATATTACCTCGGGTATTGGTGCGGCTCAAATAGCGTGGTATGGCTGTGCAATGCTGTGTTACGTAACACCTAAAGAGCATTTAGGTTTGCCAAATAAGGAAGACGTAAAAGAAGGTTTAATTACTTATAAAATTGCCGCCCATGCCGCCGATTTAGCTAAAGGCCATCCCGGTGCGCAAGAGCGTGATAATGCGCTGTCAAAAGCGCGCTTTGAGTTTAGATGGCATGACCAATTTAATATTGGTTTAGACCCAGAACGTGCCCGCGAATATCACGATGAAACACTCCCGCAAGAGTCGGGTAAAGTAGCGCATTTTTGCTCTATGTGTGGCCCTAAGTTTTGCTCAATGAAAATCAGTCAAGAAGTACGCGAATATGCAAAAGATTTAGAAGCGCGTGGCATTGACCCTGCTAATGCTGCAGATACGATTACAATAAAAATGATTGATGTAGAAGCACAAATGAAAGCTAAATCGGACGAGTTTAAAAAAACCGGATCAGAAATATATCATAAAGCGATATAAATCAGCTTAAGGTATTGGGCAGCGAGCAGCGAGCAGCGAGCAGCGAGGGGGAGCTTAATACCTTGCTGCTCGTAGTAAGGGCTCGCAGCTAAAAGGAACTTTTATGTTTTACAATATTGCAGTGGTGGGGTTTGGTTTAGCCGGTAGGTTGGCGGCGCTTGAGTTGAGTAAGCAACACCGAGTTACTGTATTTGAGGCTGATAATGAACATACCCAAAACAGTGCGGGCAAGGTGGCTGCGGCTATGCTTGCTCCTCTTGCTGAGTCGGTATTGTGCGAGGCTGATTTAGCTTTAATGGGACTTGATTCTATAAAGCGTTGGCCTGGGATTATTGATGAGCTTGATAGCGAGGTTTTTTTTCAGCAGCAGGGCACATTAGTCGTCGCGCATCAGCAAGATAAAGGCGATTTAAAAAGCTTTGCTCAGCGACTAAAGCCGTTAGCTAATTATACCGGGGAGTCGGTGAACTCCCAGCAAATTGAAATGTTAGAGCCTGAGCTTGCTAATCGTTTTAGTCAGGGATTATTTTTACCCTGCGACGGGCAAATAGATAATCAGGCATTTTATCAAGCCAGCTTTACACAACTTAATAAGCGCAAAGTAAAGTTTGTATTTAATCAACGGATAACGATTAACGATAATAAAATTAATAACCGAGAGTTTGATTATATTATTGATTGCCGAGGGCTTGGCGCAAAAGATGATAAGCCTCTGCGGGGCGTACGTGGAGAAGTAGCTAGATTATACGCGCCAGAGGTGAGTTTAACGCGGCCCGTGCGCTTAATGCATCCGCGTTACCCCATTTATATAGCGCCTAAACCCAATAATGAATACGTAATTGGCGCGACTGAAATAGAGTCGCAAGATACAGGCCCAGCCACAGTGCGCTCTGCTTTAGAGTTACTTTCGGCAGCTTATACAGTGCACAGCGGTTTTGCCGAAGCGCGGCTATTAAATATTCAAACAGGGTTGCGCCCGGCATTTAGCGATAACCGCCCACAAGTAACACACGTTGGGCGAGTCATTAGTATTAATGGCTTATATCGCCATGGTTACATGTTGGCGCCAAGTTTAGTGGCAAATGCCCTTTTATGCATAGAGTGAAAATTAAATGAACATAACAATTAATGGTGAGTTAATAGCTATTAGCAGTAATAAGCTCATTAACTGTTTGCAGGATTTTGGTGGTGTTGCACCATTTGCGGTGGCGATTAATGGTGAGTTTATACCGCAAAGTCAGCATAGCGATTATCAATTAGCTGAGGGTGATAGTATTGAGCTGCTCTCGCCGATTCAGGGCGGATAATAGCTATGTCAAACAATGACTATTTAACTATTTATGGTGAGCAAATAAAAAGCCGATTACTAATAGGATCGGCGCTTTACCCGTCGCCAGCAGTGATGAATGAATCGATTGTTGCATCGGGCGCTGAAATAGTCACGGTGTCGCTTAGGCGTCAGCAAAGTGCGGCTGCGGGTGATGATTTTTGGCAGTTAATAAAAAACACAGGACTTAAAATACTACCTAATACAGCAGGGTGTCATAGTGTTAAAGAGGCCATTACGCTTGCTAAAATGTGCCGTGAAGTGTTTGCTACCGATTGGATTAAGCTTGAACTGATAGGGGACGATTATAACTTGCAGCCCGATCCGTTTGCACTGCTAGAAGCAACTAAAATACTGATTGATGATGGTTTTAAAGTACTGCCATATTGCACAGACGATTTAGTGCTGTGCCAGCGTTTAAATGCTTTAGGCTGTGAAGTATTAATGCCATGGGGTGCACCCATTGGTACAGGTAAAGGCTTGTTAAACAGTTATAATTTAAAAACAATCAGAGAGCGCTTACCTGAGGCGACGTTAATAGTGGATGCTGGTTTAGGTTTGCCCTCGCATGCCTGCCAAGCACTTGAACTAGGGTATGATGCAGTATTATTAAATTCGGCAATTGCTGGTGCGGGTTGCCCTATAACCATGAGCCGAGCATTTAAAGCCGCGGTAGAGGCTGGACGTTTTGCATATAAAGCCAAAGCAATGCCTGAAAAAGACGTAGCAGCCCCTTCAACCCCGACTATGGGTATGCCATTTTGGCATCAAGAATAAGTGAGACGAATATGAATAACGTAGTATGGACAATTGCCGGCTCAGACTCGGGCGGTGGCGCAGGTATTCAAGCCGATATAAAAGCAATGCAAAGTTTTGGTGTGCATGGATGCACTGCTATTACAGCACTGACTGCGCAAAATAGTTTAGGTGTTGAGGCAATTAATGCCGTATCTACCGATATTATTGAATCGCAGCTTTTAGCGCTCGAAAAAGACATGAAAGCCAAAGTAATTAAAATAGGCATGCTGGCAAATGTGCAGCAAATTCAATTGATCAGTGAACATATAAGCCATTACAAAGCTAAATGGCCAGTGCCCCCTGTTATTGTTTACGACCCAGTAGCTATTGCTACTAGCGGCGATTTATTAACAGAGGAAGACACAGTAAGTGCTATTAAAGAATGCTTATTGCCGCTGGTGGATGTAATAACCCCAAATACGCACGAAACCCAGTTATTAACTGGCGTGTACTTAATTGGTCCTGCGGCAATAAAAGAAGCCGCCAATAAGTTATTAAGCTGGGGCGCAAAAGCCGTGGTTATAAAAGGCGGGCATTGGGATTATCCAAGCGGCTACTGTATAGATTACTGCATAAATAATTTCACTCAAAAAGGCGAAGAATATTGGTTGGGAAATGAAAAAATTCAAACGCCACATAGTCATGGTACAGGCTGTAGTATGGCCTCGGTTATTGCTGCTTGCTTAGCAAAAGACTACCCGTTAAAAGATGCGTTTATTTTAGCTAAAGCTTATATTAATCAAGGATTGAAAGTAGCGGTGCGCTACGGAGAAGGAATTGGCCCAGTAGCACAAACCTCATTTCCAACCAACTTAGCTGATTACCCACAAGTAATAGAAGCGGGCAGTTGGTTAGGCGATGAACTCGATTTTGACGTTCCGCTTGATTTTAATATGGCTGCAGATTTTGCACCCTGCGAAAGTAAATCATTAGGTTTATACGCAGTGGTTGATAGTGTTGACTGGCTAGAAAAGTGCTTACAACAAGGCGTTAAAACTGTGCAGTTACGAGTTAAAAATAAAGACGATGCACAACTTGACGAATTAGTGGCAAAAGCGGTGGCACTGGGGGAGCAATATAATGCGCAGGTATTTATAAACGACTATTGGCAACTTGCAATTAAGCATGGTGCATATGGTGTGCATTTAGGCCAACAAGATCTAGAAAACACTAATTTAGCGGCGATTAAAAATGCAGGGCTTAGGCTGGGGCTTTCTACTCATGGCTTCTATGAAATGCTCCGCGCACATAATTACCGCCCAAGTTATTTGGCCTTTGGCGCTATTTATCCTACCACTACCAAAGATATGACAGGGCAAATACAGGGACTAGAAAAGTTATTTAAATTTGTCCCCTTAATGCAAAGCTACCCAACAGTGGCAATTGGCGGTATAGATTTAAAGCGTGCCAGCCAAGTTGCCAAAACAGGCGTTGGTAGTGTGGCTGTGGTACGTGCAATTAGCGAAGCTGATGATTATGTGCAGGCAATAAGTGCGTTGCAAGCGGCAATAAATTAAATGGGCCAGGTTAATAGCCAAATGAATGAACTTAGCGATAAAGAAATGCTGCGCTATAGTCGCCATATATTGCTTAAAGAAGTGGGACTTGCAGGGCAGTTAAAGCTTAAGTCGGCAAGTGTTGCAGTAGTAGGTGCGGGCGGTTTAGGCAGCCCCGCATTGCTGTATTTAGCCGCTGCGGGTATTGGTAAGCTCATTTTAATTGATGATGATGCGGTTGAGCTTTCGAACTTACAGCGTCAGGTGCTGTATAAAGTGAATCACTTAGGGCAAAAAAAGGTGGTTGCGGCAGGTAAAGTGCTCGCAAGTCTTAATAACCAAATTACTGTAATTA
The DNA here is from genome assembly GCF_001465295.1 of Pseudoalteromonas translucida KMM 520. Classification (NCBI taxonomy): domain Bacteria; kingdom Pseudomonadati; phylum Pseudomonadota; class Gammaproteobacteria; order Alteromonadales; family Pseudoalteromonadaceae; genus Pseudoalteromonas; species Pseudoalteromonas translucida. The sequence continues at coordinate 545,141 of NZ_CP011034.1, forward strand.
CTCACGCTGAAAAACTGACTCAAGATAATAGCGCAGCACTACTCAATAATGCGGATATTGTGTTGGATTGCAGTGATAACTTTACCACTCGCTACAGTGTTAATCGCTTTTGTGTACAGCATAAAACCCCGTTAATTTCGGGTGCGGCACTGGCAACAAAAGGGCAGCTGATTAGCTTAGACTTAAGAAATGCTAATAGCCCATGTTATGGCTGTATTTTTCCACAAAGCGATATTGCGCCGCTTATTAATTGTGATAACGCCGGAGTAATTAGTCCGCTGTTAGGTATTATCGGCTCAATGCAGGCGCAGCTGACACTCAATATGTTATTAGGTCATTCTAGCGATTGTGTGTTTATGAGTATTAATGCACTCACTTTGCAGCAGCAACAATTTAAAGTGGTGAAAGATATCGACTGTAAGGAATGTAGGTAAAACCAGGGTTTCAGGTGTTAGGTATCAGGCAGATATCAGTCAAACTCGGTGTTTAAGTTAGCTATAGGCGAGTGATTTTCCACCGCGCATACTGAATTCACAAACTCACTGAAAAATAAAAACCCCGCGTTTATTACCATAAACGCGGGGTTTTACCTTATATCTATATCTTAATCATCAATTTTGGCAAACGGGGTGCCTAAACGGGTTACTGTTTCAGGAAGTTGATCATCAAGAATATCTGCTTTGTCGTCGCCCCAGGCAAGTACCACGGTAGAGCCAAGTTTAAAGCGGCCCATTTCTTCACCTTTTTTAAGGCTAATAGCGTTTTCGCCCTTGGTTGGGTAGTTCCAGCTAAATACATCGCTACCAGCTGGTGGTGTTACTGTACCCGCCCAAATAGTTTCAATGCTGGCAACAATAGTTGCGCCAACCAGTACCATAGCAAGTGGGCCTATTTCAGTTTCAAAAATAGCAACCACACGTTCGTTACGTGCAAACAAGTTAGGCACGTTTTGCGCAGTCAGCGGATTTACTGAAAATAAATCGCCTGGTACGTAAATCATTTTACTTAATGTGCCATCAATTGGCATATGAATACGGTGGTAGTCTTTTGGCGCTAAATAAATAGTTGCAAACTTACCGCCTAAAAATGGGGTTGTATCGTCTTTATTACCACCAAGTAGTGCTTGTAGGCTGTAATCGTGACCTTTAGCTTGAATTAGTTGGCCGTCAACAATATCGCCTAATTGGCTAATTGCGCCATCTACTGGATGAATAATAATGTCGCTGTCTGCAACTATTGGGCGTGCGCCATCTTTTAACGGACGGGTGAAAAACTCGTTAAAGCTTTCATAATGAGCAGGATCTGGGTGTTTAGCTTCACTCATATCTACTTTGTATTGCTTAATAAACAGTTTAATTAACGTGGTTGTTAACACACCCGCTTTAGCAGCGGCTAGTTTTCCTACTACGCGTGAAATAAAGTGTTTTGGCATTGCGTACTGCATTGCGATTTTAAATTTATCTAAACTCACTGGTTGTTTCCTAAATTATACGCGAGGCGCGCGAGAGCCTGCACGGCCATCGGCCATTGTTTCTAAAATTCTGTGGTAGCTGTCAAAGCGCAATTGCGAAATTTTGCCATCAGCTACGGCTTCTTTAATTATACAGCCCGGATCGTTTAAATGTTTACAGTCTCTAAATCGACACCCGCCTATAAATTCTCTAAATTCTTTAAAGCACCAAGTTACACGATCAACTTCTAAGTGCCATAAACCAAATTCACGTATACCTGGTGAATCTATTAAGTTACCGCCGCTTGGTAAATGATGTAGGCGAGATACCGTGGTGGTATGTTGGCCTAAACCACTGTTTTCAGAAACTTCTTTAGTTAGAATTTCAGCATCTGGAAGTACGGTATTAACTAAAGTAGATTTACCTACGCCACTTTGACCAACAAAAATATTGTTTTTTCCAACGAGTACATCTTTTAATTCGTCAATGCCATCGGTACTTATATTACTAACCAATAAAACTTTGTAGTCGAGCTTGCGGTATACATCGAGTACTTTTTGTATTTCACTAAGACCTTGCGCATCTATTAAATCTATTTTATTTAGTACTAAAATAGGCTCTATACCCATATCTTCGCAGGCTATTAAATAACGGTCGATAATACTTGGGGTAAATTCGGGTAGTACTGCTGACACCATTAATATTTGGTCAATATTAGCGGCTATTACTTTTACACCGTCGTAAAAATCAGGGCGAGTAAGTTGTGAGCGACGCTCTTGCGTGGCTTCAATTACACCAGCTAAATCCCCTTCGCTTACTTTAGCGCGGCGAAACAGTACTTCATCCCCACACACTAAATTAGACACAGTACGGCGTATATTACAGCGTAGTACTTCGCCGCTTTCAACTTCCACATCGGCATGTTGACCAAAACGACTGATCACAATAGCGCTTTCTACTTGGCCTAAATTATCGGTTTGCCATTCTTGCGCACCTTTTTTAGCAGGCCTTGCATCAGCACTGCTTATACGCTTTTGATGATTAGCCTTGATCTGACGAGACTGGCCTTTACTTAATTTTTTTTGTTTTGCCACAGGAGGCCTATAACCTTAGTTTAAATGTCGACTTAGCTAAAAAATGCTTTAGCTCGACGTATGATGCTAATATGATATATCGAAATGCGCTGGATCTAAAGGAAAGCACCGCTTAGGTAATTATGAATATTAATAAATCAAACTTAATTTGGCTCGATCTTGAAATGACCGGACTCGAACCAGAGACCGATAAAATACTCGAAATTGCGACCGTTGTCACTGATGCTGATTTGAATATATTAGCTGAAGGACCAACTATTGCCATTCATCAAAGTAATGAGTTACTTGATAGTATGGATGAGTGGTGTACCACTCAGCATGGAAAATCGGGTTTAACAGCACGCTGCAAGGCAAGTACTTACGACGAAGCCTATGCGGTTGAGCAAACAATAGCCTTTTTAAAACAATGGGTACCTGCAGGTGCATCACCGATGTGTGGTAACTCCATAGGGCAAGATCGTCGCTTTATGAATAAATATATGCGCGAATTGGAAGACTTTTTTCACTATCGTAATCTAGATGTAAGCACAATTAAAGAGCTCGCGCGTCGCTGGAAACCAGAGGTACTTGCACAAGTGAATAAAAAAGGCTCACATCTTGCGCTAGACGACATTAAAGATTCGATTATGGAATTAAAGGTCTATAGAGAAAAATTCTTTAATTTATAAAAAACACTTGCAAACACACTGTATTATTGTAGAATCCTGCCCCGCTCAAGACGATAACCCACGCGGGGTTAGTGTGTTTGAGTTGTTTAAATATAAAGCAATACTAGCTCAGTTGCTAGAATGTTGAACGCGACTTGTCGCGCAGCAACGGACGAATTACTGACTACTTTATAATGCGGCACTAGCTCAGTTGGTAGAGCGCGACCTTGCCAAGGTCGAGGTCACGAGTTCGAGCCTCGTGTGCCGCTCCAATTTCTAACCAAAAGAAATTGAAGTTATTTATATAACTAGAAGTAAAAATGCGGTACTAGCTCAGTTGGTAGAGCGCGACCTTGCCAAGGTCGAGGTCACGAGTTCGAGCCTCGTGTACCGCTCCAATTTCTGACCAAAAGAAATTGAAGTTATTTATATAACTAGAAGTAAAAATGCGGTACTAGCTCAGTTGGTAGAGCGCGACCTTGCCAAGGTCGAGGTCACGAGTTCGAGCCTCGTGTACCGCTCCAATCTTTTATATCTATTAAAAATATCCCTAAATAAAAAGCCATAAAAAAATTCTTATTTTAAATACAATCTTTCTCTATCTGATTTCATATGCAGTGAACTATCCAGCGACTGAAGAACACTAGGTTTTCTCGCTATGCATTCGATAAAAATTGCGTTAAAGCCTTTAGTAATTAGCAACGATAGTTACTCGCGAAGAGCAAGTTCTTTACCAATAAAGTGATGTGTTTTTACTGTGGTAATTAATGGGCGTGCGGCGGGAGTTAAGTGTAAGAGTGGATGAGGCGACTTGTTAAAACAACTCGCCTTGAATAGTTGCTACAATCCGCCTAGAACCACCGCTGTCTCGATGTTCACCTAAATAAATACCTTGCCATATACCTAGAGCTAAATAGCCATTTGTAATAGGAATGCTTAACTCACAGCCTAAAATACTGGTTTTTATATGGGCTGGCATGTCGTCGTCACCTTCATAATCGTGACGATAATAGGGTTGGCACTGTGGAACAAATTCATTAAAGTGGCTCTCCATATCCATACGTACAGTAGGATCGGCATTTTCATTAATGGTCAGGCTAGCTGAAGTGTGTTGAATAAATAAGTGCAGTAAACCCACCTTGTAATTTGTGAGTTCGGGGATTTGAATGAGTATTTCGTTATCAATTAAATGAAAACCTCGGATACGAGGTTTTAAAGTAATGACTTTTTGTTGCCAACTCATAACTTATCGAAACTCACTTCAATATTGGCGTTACCCGCATCGCAGGTAAATGGCATGAGTATTTTTTTACCTTGGCTTTTATGGGTAATAGTATGGTCTTTACCAGATACAACTATTGGGGTTGCCATATCAAAGTCGAAACCTTTTTGACCCAATAAGTTTTTAGCGCCACCTGTAACCATATTAGTAATTTCGCCTACCATGTCGGTCACTTCTTCATTTATACTATCCGGACGTTCGCCAAGCATACGCTCCATGATAGTTAGTGCTAACTGCTCATCAAAAGTTATTGAAAAAGAGCCTCGTGTTTGCGGACCAACCATTCCGATCAGGCCTGATACATCGCCACAGGCTTTCTCATCAGTTTTTATGCGTGGCTTACCTGGCTTTAATTGTGTTTGAGCCATTGTACTTAATACATTGATCAAAGAAGATAAAAAAGGGTTGATGAACTCTACATTCATATAAATTACTCTTAAATTGGTGCTAAAAAATAGCTATATAAAATGTTTATATAGCTAATAAGACTAGGCTGCTCTACAAGACTCACACCTTCCATGTACTTCTATTGTTTGCGCCGATACAACAAACCCACCTTCCGCAGCTAAACTATTTAGCTCATGCGAAATAACGGTTGAATGCAGTTCTTTAACAAAACCACAGGTATCGCAAATTAATAACTGTACAGGATGAATATGATCAAAATGATGGCACAACATAAATGCATTGGTGCTTTCAATTTTATGAATAAAACCAAGCTCAGCCAAAAAATCTAATGCACGGTATATCGTGGCAGGTTTAGCGCCAGTTTCTGTTACTTTTAATTGCTCGAGCAAATCATACGCGCCCACACCACCTTGCGCACTTGCAAGTAAACGAAATACCTTTTCACGGATAGGTGTAAATCGCGCACCACGGTTGTCACATACTTGTTTTGCTTTACTTACGAGTGATTCTATATTCATCGTTCTCTTATCCTTATGCTACCTTGATATAATATCACACTGTATTTAAGTTGCAGTGTTTAAATTAAACGCGTTTGTTAAAGCTATTCACTAAGGCGTGTTTATCTTTCGAGGTTGAATATGTAGTAGCACGTTTAATTTTAAAGAGAGCGCGTTTATAAGTGTGGTTATTCTACATTGATAGGTGGTAACGCTTGTTTGGATATTTGCTTGTAGTAAATGAGCAAGTAAATAATACCTATAATAATAGCCTCAGTGCTATATGGTAAAATAATGAAGGTCATTAGTTTTAAACTGCATTAAAAGTACGTTGGCTTTTTCTAACTCTTCAATATGTAGGTTATTAGCTACAAACAACTCACTACTTTTAGTTTTGTTTACTATTTGTACATGTTTAATGTGCGTAGTGTAATAGGTACACCTTATATTACCCAGAGCAATTAGAGTAGTGCTTAAAATAATGCACTACTTAGTACCAGCTTAGAATATAAAAACAAGCCGTGTTACCCAAAGTATTGATGGTTTAGTATTGTTTTTAATCGTTTGGTTTAAATATCAAACGAACAGCAGTTTATTTCAAGTTTTCTTTAAAAAACAGTTGATCTGTTTTCGGATCTCCCTATAATGCGACCCCACTGAGAAGGGAAACGCCAACGCATAGCAAGGCACGAACTACTTAGAGAGTTAAATAAAACTTCGGTTTTAAATCTTCCAAAAAGAAAGTTTAAAACAAAGTGTTGACTCGAAAAATAAAGGATGTACTATACGCATCCCTTGAGACGCTAAAGCGACTCAAAACGTTCTTTAACAATATAAAGCAATCATCTGTGTGGGCACTCGTACAGATTGAGTTCTAACAGCCAAACTACTTAGGTAGCGAGGCAAACAAATTAGAGTCTCAATTGAAAACTGAGTGACCAACAGAAGTAACTTATTTATAAGTTGCTTCGGCACAGTCAATTCAATATCGAAAGATATTAAAATAAATTCAGAATTCATTGAGCTGTCGAAAGACATAAAACTTTTTAATTGAAGAGTTTGATCATGGCTCAGATTGAACGCTGGCGGCAGGCCTAACACATGCAAGTCGAGCGGTAACAGAGAGAAGCTTGCTTCTTTGCTGACGAGCGGCGGACGGGTGAGTAATGCTTGGGAACATGCCTTGAGGTGGGGGACAACAGTTGGAAACGACTGCTAATACCGCATAATGTCTACGGACCAAAGGGGGCTTCGGCTCTCGCCTTTAGATTGGCCCAAGTGGGATTAGCTAGTTGGTGAGGTAATGGCTCACCAAGGCGACGATCCCTAGCTGGTTTGAGAGGATGATCAGCCACACTGGGACTGAGACACGGCCCAGACTCCTACGGGAGGCAGCAGTGGGGAATATTGCACAATGGGCGCAAGCCTGATGCAGCCATGCCGCGTGTGTGAAGAAGGCCTTCGGGTTGTAAAGCACTTTCAGTCAGGAGGAAAGGTTAACGGTTAATACCCGTTAGCTGTGACGTTACTGACAGAAGAAGCACCGGCTAACTCCGTGCCAGCAGCCGCGGTAATACGGAGGGTGCGAGCGTTAATCGGAATTACTGGGCGTAAAGCGTACGCAGGCGGTTTGTTAAGCGAGATGTGAAAGCCCCGGGCTCAACCTGGGAACTGCATTTCGAACTGGCAAACTAGAGTGTGATAGAGGGTGGTAGAATTTCAGGTGTAGCGGTGAAATGCGTAGAGATCTGAAGGAATACCGATGGCGAAGGCAGCCACCTGGGTCAACACTGACGCTCATGTACGAAAGCGTGGGGAGCAAACGGGATTAGATACCCCGGTAGTCCACGCCGTAAACGATGTCTACTAGAAGCTCGGAGCCTCGGTTCTGTTTTTCAAAGCTAACGCATTAAGTAGACCGCCTGGGGAGTACGGCCGCAAGGTTAAAACTCAAATGAATTGACGGGGGCCCGCACAAGCGGTGGAGCATGTGGTTTAATTCGATGCAACGCGAAGAACCTTACCTACACTTGACATACAGAGAACTTACCAGAGATGGTTTGGTGCCTTCGGGAACTCTGATACAGGTGCTGCATGGCTGTCGTCAGCTCGTGTTGTGAGATGTTGGGTTAAGTCCCGCAACGAGCGCAACCCCTATCCTTAGTTGCTAGCAGGTAATGCTGAGAACTCTAAGGAGACTGCCGGTGATAAACCGGAGGAAGGTGGGGACGACGTCAAGTCATCATGGCCCTTACGTGTAGGGCTACACACGTGCTACAATGGCGCATACAGAGTGCTGCGAACCTGCGAAGGTAAGCGAATCACTTAAAGTGCGTCGTAGTCCGGATTGGAGTCTGCAACTCGACTCCATGAAGTCGGAATCGCTAGTAATCGCGTATCAGAATGACGCGGTGAATACGTTCCCGGGCCTTGTACACACCGCCCGTCACACCATGGGAGTGGGTTGCTCCAGAAGTAGATAGTCTAACCCTCGGGAGGACGTTTACCACGGAGTGATTCATGACTGGGGTGAAGTCGTAACAAGGTAGCCCTAGGGGAACCTGGGGCTGGATCACCTCCTTATACGATTTAGAACTTATTTGTTCGTAGTGTCCACACAGATGATTGTTAATTAGTGCTTGTCCTTCGGGATAACTAATTAATATGCTCTTTAAAAATTTGGAAAAGCTGATAATAAAATTCTGATAGATACATTGTATTTATCAAGAGTTTTCAAAAGTAAAAAAAAGAATGGTAGCAGTACCATTCAGTGCCATTTAGTTAACTCTTATGAGTTGATTGATTGGTATCTACTTTAGTATTCAATATTGACTTCTGGCGAAGTTAAACTGTCACACAACAAAGACCCGTTTGGGTTGTATGGTTAAGTGACTAAGCGTACACGGTGGATGCCTTGGCAGTTGGAGGCGATGAAGGACGTATTAACTTGCGATAAGCCTAGTCAAGCTAGTAAAAAGCACTTGAGACTAGGATTTCCGAATGGGGAAACCCACCTGCTTGCAGGTATCGTTAACTGAATACATAGGTTAACGAGGCGAACGCGGAGAACTGAAACATCTAAGTACCCGTAGGAAAAGAAATCAACCGAGATTCCGAAAGTAGCGGCGAGCGAAATCGGAACAGCCCTTAAGCTTATTATGTGTTAATGGAAGGCTGCTGGAAAGCGCCACGATACAGGGTGATAGTCCCGTACATGAAAAGACATTTTAAGTGAAATCGAGTAGGTCGGAGCACGTGAAACTTTGACTGAATATAGGTGGACCATCATCTAAGGCTAAATACTCCCAACTGACCGATAGTGAACCAGTACCGTGAGGGAAAGGCGAAAAGAACCCCTGTGAGGGGAGTGAAATAGAACCTGAAACCGTGTACGTACAAGCAGTAGGAGCCCACTTGTTGGGTGACTGCGTACCTTTTGTATAATGGGTCAGCGACTTATATTTTGTAGCGAGGTTAACCGATTAGGGTAGCCGTAGGGAAACCGAGTCTTAACTGGGCGAATAGTTGCAAGGTATAGACCCGAAACCCGGTGATCTAGCCATGAGCAGGTTGAAGGTTGAGTAACATCAACTGGAGGACCGAACCCACTAACGTTGAAAAGTTAGGGGATGACTTGTGGTTAGGAGTGAAAGGCTAATCAAACCGGGAGATAGCTGGTTCTCCCCGAAATCTATTTAGGTAGAGCCTCGGACGAATACTTACGGGGGTAGAGCACTGTTAAGGCTAGGGGGTCATCCCGACTTACCAACCCTTTGCAAACTCCGAATACCGTAAAGTAATATCCGGGAGACACACGGCGGGTGCTAACGTCCGTCGTGAAGAGGGAAACAACCCAGACCGCCAGCTAAGGTCCCAAAGTCATAGTTAAGTGGGAAACGATGTGGAAAGGCCCAGACAGCCAGGAGGTTGGCTTAGAAGCAGCCATCCTTTAAAGAAAGCGTAATAGCTCACTGGTCGAGTCGGTCTGCGCGGAAGATGTAACGGGGCTAAACTATGCACCGAAGCTGCGGATTCATCTTAGGATGAGTGGTAGGGGAGCGTTCTGTAAGCCGTTGAAGGTGTACCGGGAGGTATGCTGGAGGTATCAGAAGTGCGAATGCTGACATGAGTAACGATAATGGGAGTGAAAAACTCCCACGCCGGAAGACCAAGGGTTCCTATCCCATGTTAATCAGGGTAGGGTAAGTCGACCCCTAAGGCGAGGCCGAAAGGCGTAGTCGATGGGAAACAGATTAATATTTCTGTACTCGATATAATTGCGATGGGGGGACGGAGCAGGCTAAGCAAGCATGGCGTTGGTAGTCCATGTGAAAGTGAGTAGGGCGTTTGTTTAGGTAAATCCGGACGAACATTAAACCTGAGACACGAGACGAGTCACTAAGGTGATGAAGTTGCTGATGCCATACTTCCAGGAAAAGCCTCTAAGCTTCAGATTATATGGAATCGTACCCCAAACCGACACAGGTGGTCAGGTAGAGAATACTAAGGCGCTTGAGAGAACTCGGGTGAAGGAACTAGGCAAAATCGTACCGTAACTTCGGGAGAAGGTACGCTCCTATCTGTGATGAGACTTGCTCTCTAAGCGGACGGGAGCCGCAGTGACCAGGTGGCTGGGACTGTTTATTAAAAACACAGCACTGTGCAAAATCGCAAGATGACGTATACGGTGTGACACCTGCCCGGTGCCGGAAGGTTAATTGATGGGGTTATCCTTAGGGAGAAGCTCTTGATCGAAGCCCCGGTAAACGGCGGCCGTAACTATAACGGTCCTAAGGTAGCGAAATTCCTTGTCGGGTAAGTTCCGACCTGCACGAATGGTGTAACCATGGCCACGCTGTCTCCACCCGAGACTCAGTGAAATTGAAATCGCAGTGAAGATGCTGTGTACCCGCGGCTAGACGGAAAGACCCCGTGAACCTTTACTACAGCTTGGCACTGAACATTGAACCTACATGTGTAGGATAGGTGGGAGACTTTGAAGATGAGACGCTAGTTTTGTTGGAGTCAACCTTGAAATACCACCCTTGTAGTTTTGATGTTCTAACGTTGGCCCCTGAATCGGGGTTACGGACAGTGCCTGGTGGGTAGTTTGACTGGGGCGGTCTCCTCCTAAAGAGTAACGGAGGAGCACGAAGGTTGGCTAAGTACGGTCGGACATCGTACGGTTAGTGTAATGGTAGAAGCCAGCTTAACTGCGAGACAGACACGTCGAGCAGGTACGAAAGTAGGTCATAGTGATCCGGTGGTTCTGAATGGAAGGGCCATCGCTCAACGGATAAAAGGTACTCCGGGGATAACAGGCTGATACCGCCCAAGAGTTCATATCGACGGCGGTGTTTGGCACCTCGATGTCGGCTCATCACATCCTGGGGCTGAAGTCGGTCCCAAGGGTATGGCTGTTCGCCATTTAAAGTGGTACGCGAGCTGGGTTTAGAACGTCGTGAGACAGTTCGGTCCCTATCTGCCGTGGGCGTTTGAGAATTGAGAGGGGTTGCTCCTAGTACGAGAGGACCGGAGTGAACGAACCGCTGGTGTTCGGGTTGTCATGCCAATGGCATTGCCCGGTAGCTACGTTCGGAACTGATAAGCGCTGAAAGCATCTAAGCGCGAAGCAGGCCTCGAGATGATTTCTCACTAGAGCTATAAGCTCTCTGAAGGGCCGTTGGAGACTACAACGTTGATAGGCAAGATGTGGAAGTGCTGTGAGGCATTAAGCTAACTTGTACTAATTACCCGTGAGGCTTAACCATACAACGCCAAACGCGTTTTATGCGACAGTTCAAGCAAGAAGTTAATATAACTAAAGTAGATATTACTGACAGAAAGACTTAAAAAATATTATCAGATATTTTCCAAATTCAGTTAATTTGTAGTAATACGAATTAACGCCCTAATTTGCTTGGTAACAATAGCGTTTTGGACCCACCTGACCCCATGCCGAACTCAGTAGTGAAACGAAACAGCGCCGATGATAGTGTAGCATTTGCTATGTGAAAGTAGGACATTGCCAGGCTCCAAATTGTAGAAAGCCCGAATCTAACAATTCGGGCTTTTTTACGTCTGCAAAAAAGTGAAAATGAGTAGCTGAACTTTGAACGCTGACGTTTTCAATATAAATGCTATCTATATTTTTTGCTTATTCTGATATAATAATGCTTGAATTTAGCGCAGATACACCTGATTTTATATTCTAAGACACCCCTTTTGATTGTTCCCTACGGTGTAGTTATTTTTAATAATAGATCTAAATGTGTGTAAATAAGCAAAAAAGAGATATTTAAATTGAACGAAATGTACTTAAACTTATATAGCACGGTGTACCAATGAAACCACTCGATAGACGCTTTTCTGTAGCACCAATGCTCGATTGGACTGATCGCCATTGTCGTACTTTTCATCGCAAAATGACTAAACACACAGTGTTGTACACGGAAATGATCACCACGGGTGCTATTTTGTTTGGCCGAGGCGACTACCTGCACTTTAATCAACACGAAGGGCCGGTTGCATTGCAGCTGGGTGGCTCTGATCCACAGGCTCTTGCACAATGTGCAAAGCTTGCGGGTGAGCGTGGTTATAACGAAATTAACCTAAACGTAGGTTGTCCGTCAGATCGCGTGCAGAATGGTCGTTTTGGTGCCTGTTTAATGGGCGAGCCGCAATTAGTTGCTGACTGTGTGGCGGCAATGAAGGCAGAAGTAAATATACCTGTTACGGTTAAAACGCGCATTGGTATTGATGAGCAAGACTCGTATGAGTTTTTGTGTGCACTTATAGAAGCGTCGCATAATGTTGGTTGTGATGATTTTATTATTCATGCTCGTAAAGCTTGGTTAAAGGGGTTGAGCCCTAAAGAAAACCGTGAGGTACCGCCGCTTGATTATCCACGCGTTTATCAGTTGAAAAAAGATTATCCACAACTCGATTTAAGTCTTAATGGCGGTGTTAAAACAATTGAACAAAGTTTAGAGCATTTACAGCATATTGATGGTGTGATGATTGGCAGAGAAGCGTATAGCAATCCATTTATACTTAATGAAGTAGACGAAAAAATTTACGGTGACATCGCTAACACGCAATCTCGTCATGATGTCGTGCGCTCTATGTATAGCTATATTGAAGACGAAATGCGCTTAGGGGCTAACTTTTGGCATGTTGCTCGTCATATGTTGGGGATTTTTCAGGGGCAGCCTGGTGCCCGCGGGTTTAGGCGTCATCTGTCTGAAAATGGCCATGGCAAACAAGCCGACTTATCAGTAATGGACAAAGCTTTGAGTTTTGTACCTGAATAATCAGCTAAGTGAATAATTTAATAAATGAATAAATACAGCCATCTTCGGATGGCTTTTTTGATCCTAAAAAATAGTCAAAAGTTTAGTTTATTGGTTAATTACACTTAATTTCATTCAGCTAAAAGTCACTTTAATTTATGAATTATAAGTTTAAGATGCTGAATTTAATGTGTTTTACTGTTTTTGTTATTACTTGGCATAACTCTTGGAATCTAATCTGTGTAATCACTTAAAAAGTTAACAGGAGAATCTCATGGGAATATTTAATCGCGTAACCGATATTGTTCAGGCAAATATAGTGTCGATATTAGACAAGGCAGAAGATCCAGAAAAATTACTTAATTTAATGCTCAGCGAGATGCAAGATGCACTTACTGAGTGTCGTATTACGACAGCGGCTTTGTTGTGCGAAGAAAAAACACTTAAACGTCAAATTGAAAATAAAAATAATAATTTAGTATATTGGCAGGATAAAGCTGAGCTAGCAATAGAGAGAGGTCGAGATGATTTAGCAAAATCAGCTTTGCTTGAAAAACAAGCCATTAGTAACACAGTTGTAGCAAAGCAGCTGCAACTAGAAACGCTGCAGCAATCAATAACTAAAGTGACTGCAGATTGTCAGCATTTGCAACAAAAAATAGCTGAGGCTAAAGCCAAGCAAACACAGTTAGTACAGCGACACAATATAGTGGCTGCAAGAGGACGAATAAATAGCCAATTACAAAGTGAAAAAGTTGCACATGCACTTTCTCGATTTGAGAAAATAGAGCAGCGCGTAGAAGGTATTGAAGCACAGGTAGAAGCGTACGAGCTTACTGATTCAGAAAATACTATAGCTGCACAAATAGACGCTTTGGTGAAAAATGAACAAGTAGATACAGAGTTAGCTCGCTTAAAAGCTGAATTGAAAACTAACTTAAAACAGAGTGCTTAAGGAGATTATTATGAATAGCTTTAACAGCAAACGTGATTGGTACAAAGATCCACAGAATAAAAAAATATCGGGTGTGTGTAGTGGTTTAGCGCAGCGATTAGATTTGCCTGTGTGGTCAACACGACTTGTCACTATTTTATTATTTTTGAGTTTTCCGTTTGCAATTGCGCTAGGTTATTTGATTGCGCATTGCTGCCTAGAAGAAAAAGTAATTTAAGCTAATTTACATTTAGATTGGATTAAGGAGCGCTAAATGAAAGCGTTAGCCGTATGCATAGTTGTTTATTTACTATTTTTTACTGATATTGTCTCTGTGGTGCACTTTGATACTTGGCAACTACCGCTTTGGATTGCAGATACAAGTTGGACTGGGCTTGAGCTAATAGGAGCTTTAGCGGCTATTATTATTTTTGTAGCTGTTGCAGTACTCATAACGATAGGATTAGTTGGCGCAGCAGTAGTTGCATTAGTAGGAACTGTTTTGGCATTTTTATTTGGATCACTGATGATTGCTTGGCCGTTACTATTTATCGCGGTACTTTGCTGGTTAGTAGCTGATAACAAAAAAGTAGCATCTTAACTCTAAATTAACTGACTATTGCAACTGAACTATGTTAAATTTGATACTTAGCATTATGTTTTAACAAGGATTAGAGTGGTGATTAAACAATGTATTTCAATTGCTTTGTTGTCGGTTTTGAGTCTTTTTTCATCATCATTGATGGCACATTCAGGGCATGATCACGATGCGGATGTTGCTATTATTAAGGTCAGTAATGCACAAATAAGGGAGTTTTTACCTGCCACAACTTCAAGTGTAGGTTATTTAAGTATTATAAATCATAGTGATACTGTGGCTACGTTGACTAAAGCAACTATTGACGGCTTAGGCCGCGTTGAAATTCATGAACACTCGCACGTAGATGGCATGATGAAAATGCAAAAAGTTGAATCGTTAATAATTAACGCCCATCAACAAATCGATTTTAAGCCTGGTGGCTATCATTTAATGATTTTTGAACCACAAGAACCGTTAAAAGTAGGCCAACAACGCAAACTCACACTATATTTTAGTGATGGCAACCGTGTATTTACGAATGCTGAGGTGGTATCGCTTGCATCACAAGCAGAACAATCACAAGCATCAAAACAACATACTCATCATTAGGGGGATCAATGTCACAACATAAAGGGAAAATAGTTGCTGCATTAGCTATATTACTAATTATTTTTTACGCAATAGCTGTTTATTGGAGTACGGAGCCTGCTCGTTTTAATGTGGTAGAAAAAGCAAAGCAGCAAGCGCAACAACGTAATGAGCAATTTGTTATTGGTTATACAACAACATCAACATTAATGACGGTAGCAAGTACGTTACTCGAAAAACCTGGCGGTTATTTATCAAATGATGTTTTGCCGCCAAGTATAATAATGGACGATATGCCTGCGTGGGAATATGGCGCACTCGAAATGGTGCGTGATTTAGCCCTTTCTATGCGTAAAGATTTTAGCCGTTCGCAATCGCAATCGACTGAACACGAAGCTCTAAAAAAAGCACAGCCGCAGTTTAATATTAGCTCTGAAGCGTGGGCGTGGCCAAGCGCTGAAGGTGAATATCAAAAAGGCATTGATTACTTATTGGTATATCGTACTCAAATAGCGAATGACCATGAGCGTGACAGTCAATTTTATGCTCGCGCCGATAACTTGCGTAGCTGGTTAAAAGAAGCTGAAAAGCGTTTAGGTAGCTTGAGTCAGCGTTTAAGCGCTAGTGTAGGCCAAGATAAAGTAAACACTGATTTAGCGGGTAATACATCAAATACACAAGCAACTTTTTCTCCATTACAACAGCAAGCTAAAACGCCATGGTTAGACATTGATGATGTATTTTATGAATCGCGCGGTGCTACTTGGGCTTTATTGCATTTCTTACAAGCGGTAGAATATGACTTTGCCGATGTGCTTGAGAAAAAGAATGCACGCGTAAGTGTGCAGCAAATTATACGAGAGCTTGAGGCAACTCAAGAAACAGTATGGAGCCCAATGATATTAAATGGGAATGGTTTTGGTTATGTAGCAAACCATTCACTGGTTATGGCAAATTATATATCTAGAGCCAACGCGGCTCTTATTGAACTTAGCGAATTATTGACCCAAGGATAGAAAATGAAAAAGTATTGTTTAGCAGCAGCCCTTTCAATGGCATGTTTAGCACCTGCAGCGCAAGCTGATACCTTATTAGGCTTGTATGTAGGTGTTGATGGTTGGAAAGCGGATAACGAAGGAAGCTTTTCTTATAAAGGAAATGCACCACAAGATTTTAATTTTGACGATGAAACCTTCGTAAGCTACTACGCTGCACTTGAGCATCCAGTGCCATTAGTACCTAATATTAAATTAAGATACACAGAGCTTGAGCTTACCGGCTCTACACGTCTGGATAAAACATTTTCTTTTAATGGTTCAGATTACGTTGTAGGTACTACGGTTAATTCAGTAAGTGACTTAACTCACATTGATTACACATTTTATTACGAAATCTTTGATAACGACTTAATCTCTATCGATTTAGGTGTTAACGCTAAGCAGTTTGATGGTGAGATTTTAGTTAAAGGTACTACGCAACAAGGTGGCGTTGATTATACTGAAACTGTTGAGTTTTCAGGCTTTGTACCATTGGTTTACGGCCGCGCTGAAGCAGGCTTACCTTTTACCGGTTTAAGCGTGTTTTTTGAGGGCAGCTTTGTAGCAATTGACGATAGCAAAGTTCAAGATTACCAAATGGGCATTGCGTGGGAATTTATTGATAATCTAGCAATAGATGTTGCTGTTAAAGCAGGTTACCGCTCAATGACATTAGAGCTAGACGATGTTGATGATATTAACACTAATATTGATGCATCGGGTCCATTTGCGGGCATTCAAGTACACTTTTAATTACACTGCTAATTAATAGTATATAGCGTGGCTTTGCTACTTAGTAGTATGCCACGCTAGTTCAAATTCACTCTCAAGTGCACTATTAAGTAACTGCTTATACACCTTATTTACCGGGTAGTTAATGAGTTTAGATAGCTCATCACCTGTTTGCGTAAACTTATAATAACTCAATACTAAATCGCTATTTTTTGCTTTTAACGTTACTTTTTGTGATAAAAACGATAACGTAAGTTCTTGCCCCGTTTTTAGTACCGCAGACTCTATCTCTTTTCGATATAGTAAATTTAAATCCATTAAAGTTAATATATCAGGGAAGCTAATCCCTGTTTTTCCTAGATTTAAAGATACTTTATTGCCCTTACGTAGCAAATCAAATAGTGATGGTTTTTTATAAAACCCCAGTAAAATGAAGTGGCTATCGTCTTTTTCATTATAACCAGAGAGGGATACACACTTTTGTAGAGAGTCAGCTTCGCGCTGGGTCATATGCTTAAGTGTTTGCAAACTTTTTATTGAGAAAGTACCCGGGTTAAGCGTTTCACCGGTGAGTATTTTTGCCCAAAGTGACTGCATAGATTGATTCGAGGTATCACCACATAGCGCTACAAAGTGTTCTACCCAATCGGCATCGGGTTGTTTACTACTGGCTACGTCAGGACAAAAATCCATTGCCATAGCTAAAATTGTTTCTATATTTTGCTGTTGCTTAATGAGCAGTAAGTCTTGTCTTTTTTGTGCTCTAGCTAAAACGGTATTGTCGCTATTAATGCGATATAGCGGTTTAACTTTGCCTTGGGGGCCATAACTTTGTTCATTATTATGGGATGCCTCATTATTGCCTACTTTAATAATAGGATAGCCCAGTAACGACTCTATGGTATTAGCGAGATTAATTCTTGCTTGTGCGGTTTTGACTGCCATGACTTTCCATTATTGTTTGTGCATCACTTAGCTGCGCTACTGTTTTTAAATTATTGAGCCCCAGTGATACCGCGTTACTTAAAATGTGCTCACTAAGCACAGCCACATACCCAGAAACTAAAGGCAGCGTAGCTTGCCCCGTAATTTGAAAAGTAACCGTGACCGTTTTTGCATTTTGCGTAAATATTACATTAGCGGCAATAATATGTTCTTGAGCAAATAAAATATTCAACACCATTTTGTTTGCACTTAACGCTGTGGTGGTCATTTCACCTGCGCCCCATTTACTTTGCCATGATTGATGAGCACCAACCCCTGTGCTTGGCTCACCTAAGGAAAATTCCACAGAGGGATCCAGCTTCTTCCAAGGCGACCATTTATGCCACTGCGAAAAGTCAGTGATTAAGGGTTTTACTATGTGCGTATTGGCATTAATGTTAATACTCTTTGTGACGTTATAGCTCTGGGGTAGTAATAGGCCAATAACGATAAAAAGTAAGAGTAAAACTAATAAAAGTTGCACTAACATTTTTAATATTTTAATAAAAAACCCTCAGATAAATTAGGTTACAAACTCATAACTTATTATTAATTTAGCATATTAACTCGGGTGTGCTTAACTTTCGAGGTTAATTTTATAGCAGCTATTTTTTAATTTAACTAGATACTTAGCCACAACCTATAAAAAGTAATAGTTAATTGAGGTGTATGAGTGCTAAAAAATAACGAAACTTCACTTTAAAACCGCGCGGCACAGCAAAGTAGTGCTCTATCAAGGTAGATTGGTATAGGGTATAATTTGCGCCTTTTGTTATTAAACGGTCAATTTTATGAGCACACTTAAAGCTAAGCGCGCATTATTCTCATACCCAAAGTATTGGGCTGAGTGTTATGGCACAGCACCATTTTTACCTACTACACGCGAAGAAATGGATGCACTTGGCTGGGATAGCTGCGATATAATTATTATTAGTGGCGATGCTTATGTAGATCATCCTAGTTTTGGGATGGCAGTAATTGGCCGTGTACTTGAGGCGCAAGGTTTTAGAGTGGGTATTATTGCTCAACCAGAATGGGACTCTAAAGAAGCTTTTATGGCGCTGGGTAAACCCAATTTATTTTTTGGTGTAACCGCTGGCAACATGGACTCGATGATTAACCGTTATACTGCTGAAAAACGCATGCGCCATGATGATGCCTATACGCCAGACAACATTGGTGGTAAACGCCCTGATCGTGCGGTAATCATTTACTCACAACGTTGCCGCGAAGCGTATAAAGATGTACCACTTATTTTAGGTGGCATTGAAGCAAGTTTACGCCGTGTTGCTCATTACGATTATTGGCAAGAAAAAGTGCGTCGTAGTATTTTGTTTGACGCTAAAGCCGATATTTTAATATACGGTAATGCGGAGCGCCCACTGGTTGAGGTTGCTCATCGCATTGCAGCGGGCGAAAGTACCGATACCATTCAAGATGTACGAGGGACTGCGGTTATTCGTAAAGAGCCGCTACCAGGTTGGCGTGGCAGTGATTCTACCGCTATTGATAAAATAGGTAAAATTGATCCCATTCCAAACCCGTATGGCGCAGATGATGTTGGCTGTAGCAAATCAGAATTTAAACAAGCAGGTATAGACTTAAAAGCCGAAGCCGCCAAGGTTATTACTATTCAGCCAGCGCGCCCTAAGCCATGGGAAAAAACCTACGTTAAATTACCTGCGTTTGAGCAAGTAAGTGTGAATAAGCCATTGTATGCACATGCTTCGCGTATTGTGCATCAAGAAACCAACCCAGGTTGTGCCCGTGCTATTTTTCAGCGCCACGGCGATCGTTCTATTTGGGTTAATCCGCCAGCATATCCATTAGAAACACATGAAATGGACGCCGTATTTGGTTTGCCGTATCAACGTATTCCTCATCCTAGCTACGGGGATGCAAAAATACCAGCTTACGACATGATTAAAACGTCAGTGAATATTATGCGAGGCTGTTTTGGTGGTTGCTCCTTCTGTTCGATTACTGAACATGAAGGGCGGATTATTCAAAGCCGTTCGCAAGAATCAATAATTGAAGAAATTGAGCAAATTAGAGATAAAGTACCCGGGTTTACCGGGGTTATTTCTGACTTAGGTGGCCCAACAGCCAACATGTATAAATTGGGTTGTACTAGCAAAAAAGCAGAGAGTACCTGTCGACGTTTATCGTGTGTATACCCTGAAATATGTAAGCATATGGATACCGATCATACGCCAACAATTGAACTGTATAAAAAAGCCCGTGAAGTTAAAGGCATTAAAAAAATATTAATCGCTTCGGGTGTACGCTACGATTTAGCCGTGCAAGATCCACGTTACGTTAAAGAATTAGTTACTCACCATGTAGGTGGATATTTAAAAATAGCGCCAGAGCATACCGAAGATGGGCCATTATCAAAAATGATGAAGCCAGGTATGGGAGCGTACGATCAGTTTAAAGCGTTATTTGATAAGTACTCAAAAGAAGCGGGTAAAAAACAGTATTTAATTCCATACTTTATTTCGGCGCACCCGGGTACTAAAGACGAAGACATGGTAAACATGGCTTTGTGGCTTAAGTCGAACGACTTTAAGCTTGATCAGGTACAAAATTTTTACCCATCTCCTATGGCAAATGCGACCACTATTTATCATACCGAGATGAACTCACTGCGTAATATTAAAAATAATACCGAAGTAGTACCTGTGCCTAAAGGTGCGCGCCAGCGTCGTTTACATAAAGCAATTTTACGCTATCACGATCCAGCGGGCTGGCCAATGATCCGCGAAGCACTGCGCAAAATGGGCAAAGCTAACCTAATAGGTAAAGCGCCAAATTGCTTAGTGCCAGAAGAAGGGCGTGATGAAAGAGCTGCAAAAGGAAGTAGTCGAGGTGGGCGCCCAGCATTAACGCGCCATACTGGGTTTAGCCAGTTTCATAAGGCTAATACAAAACCAAAAGTAGCGAGTAATCGCCAAAGAGCTAAATAGAGCTCATAGCTTAAAAAGTAGTTATCCTGTTTGGCTTATTACTAAGCTTGGGTTGATTACTAAATACATGAGCACTGAAAAAAATGCCGCTTATTTTGCAATAAGCGGCATTTTTTTATGTAAGTTATTTAAGTAAAACTTAAATAATATCAATTTTGTTACGAATGATTTTTACCCCATCCATATTTTCTAAAAACTTTTGTGCCAACGCACGCTCAAAACCTGTTTGCGCTTTACCGTATAAATCTACTTCGCCATTTTTAACTTGCACGCGAATATCGCTTAGCGCTAAATTAGGGTTGGTACGCAAAGTGTGGGTAATCGATTGCTGTAAGTTAGGTTGGGTTGCCAGGCTGCTAACGACAACCATATTTGTTGTAGCACTCACTTTTGTAGCGCATGCTAATAAAAACAAACAACAAAATGATACTAAAGCGATAGTTAATTTTAAACGGCTCATAATCATATCCTTACATTGCAATTAATCGGGTAGCCAAATTAGGCAGAGTTACCATGATAGTTACAATTATCGTTCCATATTTAATGTACTGAAAATAAAGGCTATTTTATTAAGTGGGAATTCAGGTGGGCAATTGTTACATAAAACTAAGTAGAGATTACATAGCCCTAAACCATGCAGTTATGGGGGATCAGGCATTAAAAAGCCGACATTTTTGTCGGCTAATATAATACTAATTACAGTATGCGCTTAAGTTACTTTTTCTTTTTAACTTTAGCTTTTTTCTTCGCTTTCATTTTAACCGGATCTTTACGCTTTTTAGCCGGAGGCTTAGCTTCCTTATGCTTTGGCTCTAAGCCTTTAATAACACGGCGTTTAAGCTTTTGCTCAATATAGCGCTCTATTTTATAAAGAATGCCAATATCGTGCGCTTCAACCAGTGAAAGAGCGATGCCTTTTTTACCAGCGCGGCCTGTACGGCCAATACGGTGTACGTATATATCGGCTGTGCGTGGTAGGTCAAAGTTTATTACATGGCTAATATCAGCCACGTCGATACCGCGCGCCGCTACATCGGTAGCAACTAATATACGGGTTTTGCCGCTATGGAAGTTTTCCATCGCTTTCATGCGTTTGTCTTGCGGCATTTCGCCGCGTAACCAGGCTGCTTTAACGTCGTTAGTTGTTAGTTCACCAATTAGTGTTTCAAGGCGCTCACGGGTTTTAACAAACACTATGGCTTTAGTTACGTCTGGGCCATTAAGGGTATTAACTAACAGCTCAAGTTTATGATGATAGTCGTCGGCTAAATGTACCCACTGGTGAATTTTAGCCTTTTCTTTGCGTGACGATTCGGCTTCAAGCAATGCTGGATCGTTTAGCGTTGTTTCAGCAAATCTTTCAACACTGTCGCCTTCAAGGGTTGCTGAGAATAAAAAGCACTGACGACGATTTTTAGCTTCGTCACAAATACGGCTCATTTCTTTTTTAAAGCCCATGTCTAGCATGCGGTCGGCTTCATCAATAATAAGCATTTCTACGTGTTCAGCATGAAAGTTTTCGGTTTCTAAATACTCCATTAAACGCCCTGGGGTGGCGATTAAAATGTCATTATTTTTTTCAAAAATTTCTTTATGCGTACCATAGTTAATACCGCCAGTTACTACCCCAATTTTAAGGTTAGTACGTTTAGCAAGTAGTTCGCATTGTTCATGAATTTGATAAGCTAGCTCACGAGTTGGCGTCATTACTAATACGCGCGCAAAACCAGGGTCACGACGCGGAAAATCCAATAAGTATTGAATAGCCGGAATTAAAAAGGCGGCTGTTTTACCTGTACCTGTAGGCGCAGATGCTAAAATATCACGCCCCTGAAGTGCTTCAGGAATAGCTTGTTGTTGAATGCTGGTTGGCGTTTCGTAACCCATTTTATTAATGGCGTCGAGTAGCTTGTTATCAAGATCAAATTCAGAAAATTGCATAGAGTGTCAAAAATAAAGGACAATGGCACTAATTATACTCGGTTACGCCTGCTTGGTGAATGAAAAGGTGAAAAAATGTCTGGTTTTGCATTTAAACAATTTAAAGTTGCGCACGAACAGTGTGCAATGAAGGTATCAACCGATGGTATTTTGCTTGGCGCATGGGCTAATTTAAGTAATGCCAACAGCTTGCTCGATATAGGTACAGGCACGGGATTGCTGGCGCTTATGTGCAAACAGCGCAGCCCCCAGTTAACTATAACGGCGGTAGAAGTTGATAAAAATGCTTACCAACAAGCGTTGCAAAATATTGCCGCTAGCCCGTGGCCAAATATAGAGGTGCACCAGCAAAGCATTCAAACTTTTAACAGCGCGCAGCCGTTTGATGTAGTGATAGCCAATCCGCCGTATTTTAATCACAGTTTAAAAGGTAATAATGAGGCGCGTAATATTGCGCGCCATACAGATGGTTTAAGTTTTGCTGAGCTAATTAGTGCTTTTAAAAAGCTCAGTCATGCAGGCTCAACCTTTAGCTTAATTTTACCCACTACAGAGGCTGCGGTGTTTATTGAGCTTGCTATTCAAAACGGGCTTTTTTTAAATACTCATTGCCAAGTAAAGGCGACGCCAAATAAAGCGATTAGCCGAAGCCTAATGACCTTTAGCTATATAAACCAGAGCATTGTGGAATCAGCTTTGTGTATAAAAGATAATGAAAACAACTATAGCGAAGATTATATTACGCTGTGCAAAGCATTTTATTTGAAGATGTAAAGTTGTAAAAAGTGCTGGTATGATGAGTTTATATGTATAAAGGTAACTCATAATGAAAAAACGAACTAAATCAGTATTGTTAAGCGCCTTAGCCGCTACATTTTTTACAACGCAGAGCGTACTTGCCAGTATGACGCCTGTTGGGCTTTGGAAAACCATTGATGAAGACACTAATGAAGCTAAGTCGTATGTCCGTATTGTTGAAAATAACGGGGTTTTAAGCGGCACCATTGAAACCTTATTAAATAAAGATAAGCAAGATGCAGTGTGCTCGCAGTGCTCGGGCGATAAAAAAGATCAGCCCATATTAGGCATGACCATTATTGATAATGTGATTAATAGCGGTGATGGCAGTTGGGAAGATGGTCAAATACTCGACCCAAATAACGGTAAAAGCTACACAGTACGTTTAACGACTCAAGATGCTGGTGAAAAATTAGAAGTGCGTGGTTATATTGGCTTTTTTTATCGTAACCAATATTGGCTAAGAGTAGAGTAGTTAGCTAATAAAATTAAAGCGCAGTGTGGCTGCGCTTTACAAGTATAACAATAATAAACAGTATTACAGGGTTTCGCTGTACTCGGTCATTACCTGTTCCACCCAAGTGGCAATACGCTCGTCGCTTAGCTCGTACTGGCTGTCTTCATCAAGGGCTAAACCAACAAAGTGTGTACCGTCTTCGGTGAGTGCTTTAGATGCTTCAAACTCGTAACTATTGTCGTTTTGCCAAAAACCTAACTGGGTAAATATTTGCGGACTTATTTCGTCGTGTAGCATGCCAAGCGCATCTTGAAACCACTGGCCGTAACCTTGTTGATCACCCATGCCAAATAACGCAATGGTTTTACCATTTAAGTTTACGTCTGCTATGTCGTCCCACTTTGATTCCCAGTCTTCCTGTATTTCACCAAAATCCCAGGTTGAAATGCCAAAAATAATGAAGTCGTATTGCTCTGCATTTTTTAGTGGTTCGTCTTTAATATTATGCAAGGTAACGATATCGGCACCAATAATGTCGCGAATTTTTTCTGCTGCCATTTCGGTGTAGCAGGTAGTAGAGCCAAAAAATAAACCAATTTGCATCGTATTTATCACTGTGTAATTGCCTGATATGATAAGCTCAAGTTTACCGTAAGGTGTTTTTAATTGATACCTTAGGCAATGGCTATAACAAAAATGAGAGCACAAAAGTGACAACGCTAGCTGACGACTTTTCAGAACCAAGCACGGCACCCAAAAACAATAACGACTACCTAGAAACCTTTTTAGATTGTTTGTATTTAGAGCAAGGGGTGAGTGAAAATACACTATCGGCGTATCGCAGCGATTTAGATAAGTTTTGCCAGTTTTTAAAAGGCAAAAATTTAATGACTGTAACCGGCCTAGACGTTGAAAGCTATTTAGCCCATAGAGTTGATCTAGGCTTAAAGCCGCGTAGTACTGCACGTAGTATTAGTGCGCTTAAGCGTTTTTATCAGTACTTTGTGCGCGAAAAGTTAATTAGCGACTCGCCAATGCTCAATATTGCGCAACCTAAAGCAGGGCAGTCTTTGCCTAAAACGCTTTCGGAGGCTGAAGTAGAGGCACTACTGAGTGCCCCCAATACCGATGAGCCAATGGGGCTGCGCGATAAAGCTATGCTTGAGTTACTATATGCAACTGGTTTGCGGGTTAGTGAGCTAGTAGGGCTGCGGATTGAACAAATTAATTTGCGCCAAGCAGTGGTGTTTGTAAAAGGTAAAGGGAACAAAGAGCGTTTAGTACCGCTGGGCGAAGAGGCCATGTATTGGCTTGAGCAGTTTTTAAAGGTGGGACGGGCGCAAATGATTAAACACGCCACCGACTTTGTGTTTCCCTCAAAGCGAGGGGTTGGCATGACCCGACAAACTTTTTGGCATAGAGTGAAGCACTATGCTATTTTGGCATCAATTGAGTCGTCATTGTCACCGCATACATTGCGTCATGCATTTGCAACCCACTTATTAAATCATGGGGCTGACTTACGTGTGGTTCAAATGATGTTAGGACACAGTGATTTATCAACCACCCAAATATATACGCATGTTGCAAATGAGCGATTAAAATCGGTACATGCGCAGCATCACCCACGTGCTTAATATGAAATTTATTATCACTAAGCCGGTCAATTGATATGTATTTATAAAAATAGAGAAGAATTATGAAAAAATTAATGTTAGCAGGTGCCATGTTATGCACTAGTTTAAGTGCCGTAGCGAATGATGTGGCAGTAGCCCCTAACGCTAATGATCCTATTGTTATTAAATTTGCCGCGCTTGGCGTTACCGTTAAGCAAATAAACCCAAGCCCAGTAGCGGGTTTAAAAGAACTGATCACTAATCAAGGTGTGCTTTATGCAAGCCCAGATGGACAGTTTTTAATGCAAGGGACACTTATAGACTTAAATAATCGTAGTAATTTAACCGAAAAAGCACTAAACGGCGTACGCCAAGCTGGGTTAAAAGAATACGAAGATTCGATGATAGTGTACAAAGCACCTAACGAAAAACACAGCATTACCGTATTTACCGACATTAGCTGTGGCTATTGTCGTAAATTACACCGCGAGCTAGATGATTTGCTTGAAGCGGGTATTACCGTTAAGTATTTAGCGTTTCCGCGCGGTGGCCTGCAAGGGTCAGGTTATAATGACTTAATGAACGTATGGTGTGCTAAAGAT
The DNA here is from genome assembly GCF_001465295.1 of Pseudoalteromonas translucida KMM 520. Classification (NCBI taxonomy): domain Bacteria; kingdom Pseudomonadati; phylum Pseudomonadota; class Gammaproteobacteria; order Alteromonadales; family Pseudoalteromonadaceae; genus Pseudoalteromonas; species Pseudoalteromonas translucida. The sequence goes on from NZ_CP011034.1 coordinate 571,050, forward strand.
CAACAAGAGGCACTAACCGAAGCTAAAAGTGGCTCAAATACTGCTGCAGTTAAAGGTTGTAGTGCGCCAGTTGCAGAGCATTATCAGCTAGGTCAAAGCTTTGGTGTTACCGGTACGCCTGCTATTATTTTAGAAGATGGCACCATGATCCCAGGTTACCAGCCAGCCGCCGCATTAAGCGCTGCGCTTAACGCTAGTAAAGCCCCATAGTAATTAAATTTACGGTGCGCATGAAAAAGGCCGAAAGGCCTTTTTTTGTATATTTATGATGAACCAAATAAGTTAAAAATCTGCATGAAAAAAACGATCCAAACGCGCGAAAACGTCGATGATTCACATTTACCGAGTCATTTACACCCTGTAATTAAGCAAATTTATGCCACGCGAAATGTTTCCCATGCCGATGAGCTAAATAACAGCGCCGCCACATTACACGACTTTAAGTTATTTAAAGATATGGACAAAGCCTGCGACTTGTTAATTGAGGCGCTACATGCCCAAAGCCATATTTTAATTGTTGGCGATTTTGATGCCGATGGTGCAACCAGTACTGCCACATTAATGCAAGGCTTGGCGATGCTTGGCTTTGCTCATTTAGATTACTTAGTACCTGATCGGTTTAGCTTAGGCTATGGCTTAAGCCCGGCGTTAGCTGCGCAAATAGTACAACTTAAACCCGATTTAGTAATTACAGTTGATAACGGTATTTCCTGTATTGCGGGTATTGATATTGTAAAAGCCGCCAATATTAAAGTGCTGGTTACCGACCATCACCTACAGGGCGAAACACTCCCTAATGCCGATGCCATAGTAAACCCGAACAGGCACGACTGCAGCTTTCCGTCTAAATCGATTGCCGGTGTTGGTGTGGCTTTTTACTTACTTATTGCCCTTAGAAGCACCCTGCGTGAGCAAAATCATTTTGCGCAGCAGCCTATGCCTAACTTAGCCGACCTGCTCGACATAGTTGCGCTTGGCACTGTAGCCGATGTAGTGGCGCTTGATGCCAATAACCGTACTTTGGTACACCAAGGGCTTGCGCGTATTCGCAGTGGTAAAACTCGCCCAGGCATTACTGCCCTCATTGAGGTTGCTAATCGCAACGCCTCAAGATTGAGTGCCAGCGACTTTGGTTTTTCGCTTGCTCCGCGCTTAAATGCCGCAGGGCGCTTAGATGACATGAGTTTAGGCATAGCCTGCTTACTCAGTACCGATATAAACCAAGCCAGACGCATTGCCAGTGAACTAGATAGCTTAAACTTTGCACGCCGCGAAATAGAGCAAGGCATGCAGCATGAAGCGCAAGCTGTGCTTGATAAGTTAGCATTCAATGATGACAATATTCCCGACGCTATTTGTTTATACCAAGAGGATTGGCATCAAGGTGTTATTGGTATTTTAGCCGGGCGTTTAAAAGAAAAGTATCACCGCCCGACCGTTATATTTGCGGGTGGCGAAAACGGTGAGATAAAAGGGTCATGCCGCTCAATTGAAGGGCTACACATACGCGATTTACTCGAAGGGCTAAGTACCGCCGATCCGCACTTAATTAGTAAGTTTGGTGGCCATGCCATGGCGGCCGGTTTAAGTATTAACGAGCAGCAGTTTAGCGAATTTAAACACGCCTTTGATACTGCCGTTAGCGCCCAGCTTAGTGAAGAAAGTAAACGCTGCATTGTATTTACCGATGGTGAGCTGCCAAATGAGTGTTTTACCATGGATTTTGCCCAGCAATTAAAACAAGCAGGCCCTTGGGGACAGCAATTTCCTGAACCGGTATTTGAGCACACATTTGAGTTGATTCAGCAGCGTATAGTGGGCGAAAAGCATTTGAAATTGGTATTAAAGCATCAATCAGGACGCTTAGTTGATGCCATTGCTTTTGGCATTGATGTAAAAGAATGGCCAGATAACAACGCACAATTTGTTAAAGCAGCGTATCAGCTCGATATAAATGAGTTTAGAGGCAAGTTCACCCTGCAATTAATTATCCGAGAGCTAGAAAAAGCCAGCTAAAAAATATCTAGAATAGATCGCATAAAGTGCTAATAAAGCGCACGGTTTTTTGTTAAAATCGGGCGTTTTTATCATTTGACGATAATATATTGCGTTAATTCCTTTTTAAGGAGCGTAATAACCTAGCCATTTTGGAGTAATGACCATGTTTGAAGTGAATCCTGTGATTAACCAAATCAAGGAAATTCGCGAACGTACTGAGTTGCTTCGGGGGTACCTTTGACTATGCTCTTAAACAAGAACGCTTAGAAGAAGTTAACGCCGAACTTGAAGATTCAGCCGTATGGAATGAACCTGAACGCGCACAAGCTCTCGGCCGTGAAAAGTCGGCACTAGAAGCTGTTGTTGAAACTATCGATACCTTAGTGACGGGTACTGACGACGTTGAAGGCTTACTTGAGCTTGCTGTAGAAGCCGAAGATCAAGAAACCTTTGATGAAGCACAAAGCGAACTAGCAGACTTGAACGAGCAGCTAGAAGCGTTAGAGTTTCGTCGTATGTTTAGCGGTCCTCATGACTCAAACGACGCTTACCTTGATTTACAATCTGGTTCTGGCGGCACTGAAGCACAAGACTGGTGTAATATTTTGCTGCGCATGTATTTACGCTGGGGCGAAGCTAAAGGCTTTAAAGTTGAATTAGTAGAAGCTACTGGCGGCGATGTTGCAGGAATTAAAGGCGCAACAGTTCGCTTTGTTGGCGAATACGCGTATGGTTGGTTACGTACCGAAACTGGCGTGCATCGTTTAGTGCGAAAAAGCCCATTTGACTCAAGTGGACGTCGTCATACTTCGTTTGCCTCTGCGTTTGTTTACCCAGAAGTTGACGACAATATTGAAATTGATATGAACCCGTCTGACTTACGTATTGACGTTTACCGTGCCTCGGGTGCAGGTGGTCAGCACGTTAACACCACCGAATCAGCGGTTCGTATTACGCACGTACCAACAAATACCGTAGTGCAGTGCCAAAATGAGCGCTCACAACATAAAAATAAAGCCCAAGCAATGAAACAGTTAAAAGCAAAACTGTTTGAGCTAGAGTTACAACAGCAAAATGCTGAAAAACAAACCCAAGAAGACTCAAAGTCGGATATTGGTTGGGGCAGTCAAATTCGTTCATACGTACTCGATGACGCCCGCATTAAAGATTTACGTACAGGCGTTGAAAGCCGTAATACCCAATCGGTACTTGACGGCAACTTAGACAAATTTATAGAAGCCAGCTTAAAATCTGGTTTATAACCACCAAGCTAATAAAGAGCTAAAAAATGACTGATCAAATCCAAGACGAAAACAAGTTAATCGCTGAGCGTCGTGGCAAATTAGATGCTATACGCCAAAATTGCCCAGCCAACGGTCATCCAAACCAATTCCGTCGTGAGCATTACACGGCTGATTTGCAAGCCCAGTTTGGTGATAAGAGCAAAGAAGAATTAGTAGAGTTACAACAAGTAGTGTCTATTGCTGGACGTATTTTAGCAAAGCGCGGACCTTTTTTTGTAATTCAAGACATGAAAGGCCGCGTACAATCATATGCGTCTAAAGATGTGCAAAAAGATTTAAAAGAAAAATATGGCCAACTAGATACTGGCGATATTATTGGTGTTAAAGGCGCGCTTAATAAATCGGGTAAAGGCGATTTATACGTAGAGATGACAGAGTACCAACTCTTAACTAAGTCACTTCGCCCGTTGCCTGAAAAATTCCATGGCTTATCAGATCAAGAAACTAAGTACCGCCAACGTTACGTTGATTTAATTACTAACGAAGCAACGCGTGAAACATTCCGCATTCGCTCACAAGTAGTTGAAGGCATTCGTCGCTTTTTAGCAGACCGTGACTTTATGGAAGTAGAAACCCCCATGCTACAGGTTATTCCTGGCGGTGCATCGGCACGCCCGTTTGTAACGCACCATAATGCACTTGATATAGACATGTACCTACGTATAGCGCCAGAGTTGTACTTAAAGCGTTTAGTGGTAGGTGGTTTTGATCGCGTATTCGAAATTAACCGTAACTTTCGTAACGAAGGATTATCTACGCGTCATAATCCAGAATTCACTATGATTGAATTTTACCAAGCATACGCTGATTACATCGATCTGATGAACATTACCGAAGACATGCTACGTACAGTTGCAGAAAACGTACTTGGTAGTGCAGTTGTGGTTAACACAACTAAAGACGAAAACGGCGAAGTAATTGACTCAGTTGAGTACGACTTTGGCCAACCGTTTACGCGCTTAAGCATGAGCGACGCTATTTTAAAATATAACCCTGAGTTTGATGCGGCAGTATTTAACGACCCAGAAAACCATTTTGAACAATTAAAAGCGTACGCTAAGCAAGTACACGTTAAAATTCCTGAAAACTGTGTTTGGGGCCCAGGTAAATTTTTGTGTGAAATATTTGAAGAAACAGCAGAGCACATGCTTATTCAACCTACGTTTATTACCGGCTACCCATGGGAAGTATCACCACTTGCACGTCGTAACGACGAAAACTCATTTGTTACAGACCGCTTTGAGTTTTTTGTTGGCGGACGTGAGCTGGCTAATGGTTTCTCGGAGCTTAACGATGCACAAGACCAAGCAGAGCGCTTTACTCGTCAAGTTGAAGAGAAAGACGCAGGTGATGATGAAGCAATGCATTACGACGAAGACTACATACGCGCACTAGAGTATGGCTTACCGCCAACTGCAGGTGAAGGTATTGGTATTGACCGTTTAGTAATGTTGTTTACTGATTCTCCAACCATTAAAGACGTTATTTTGTTCCCGCATATGCGCCCGCAAGCCGACTAAGCTTAATAATGTAGAGTAATAAACGCCGCTTAAATGCGGCGTTTTTGTGTCTGGGTTATAACTTTTTAATCTGAGTGTTTTTTAAACGCACTGTTGCATTTGTGTAAAGTTATTCGCTACACTACGACGGAAATTTAGAGGATTGATTTAAGGCTCTAAATAAAAAGATTAAATGGATTTATAAATAATAATATGAAAAATAAACATATTGAAAACCCAATCAATAACTGCGAAACCGAAGATGCAAGACAAGCCTATTACCGAGCTTGTATTGCAGAGTTTCAAAAGTTAGGTTATCAAGAGCAGTATCTTGCAGAGTTAAATGATGATTTAGTGCCTGTGTTAGGCGTTAATCCACCAGAAAAAAGTTAAAAGTTGTTTGAATTTCAAACTAATTACACATTAAAACTAACTAGATGCACAATCTATAACCATATAGACACATTTGGTAGAAAAGTGTTTGACATATTTTCTGAACTCTTTATTATACGCCCCACAAGACGGAGAGGTGTCCGAGTGGCCGAAGGAGCTCCCCTGCTAAGGGAGTATAGAGTTTGTAGCTCTATCGAGGGTTCGAATCCCTCCCTCTCCACCATTTTTAATGGCGTGTTTTGTAAGTTTTAAAGTATGGGTGCATAGCTCAGCTGGATAGAGTACTCGGCTACGAACCGAGCGGTCGGAGGTTCGAATCCTCCTGCGCCCACCATACTTTAATAACTCGCTTAGAGTCTAAATAAGCAAAAGCTCTGCTTAGAGTTAAAATAAGTAAACTATAAAGTGGGTGCATAGCTCAGCTGGATAGAGTACTCGGCTACGAACCGAGCGGTCGGAGGTTCGAATCCTCCTGCGCCCACCACTTTATAGACTCTCACTTAGAGTAAAAACAAGTAAAGTAAAAATGAAAGTGGGTGCATAGCTCAGCTGGATAGAGTACTCGGCTACGAACCGAGCGGTCGGAGGTTCGAATCCTCCTGCGCCCACCACTTTCATATTTTCATACACTTTTAAGTGTAAGAAAAATAAGCCGATGAAAATCGGTTTTTTTATTTTAAAGTTATATACTCTGCTTAGAGTTTAAATAAGCAAACAATGAAAGTGGGTGCATAGCTCAGCTGGATAGAGTACTCGGCTACGAACCGAGCGGTCGGAGGTTCGAATCCTCCTGCGCCCACCACTTTCATATATTAACCGACACTTGAGTCGGTTTTTTTATGTCTGAAATAAAGTGAAATTATTGTGTGGCTGAGAACCGTGCGGTCGGAGGTTCACTCTTACAAGATACGTCCTGCGCCCACCACTTTCATATATTAACCGACACTTGAGTCGGTTTTTTTATGCCTGAAATAAAGTGAAATTATTGTGTGGCTGAGAACCGTGCGGTCGGAGGTTCACTCTTACAAGATACGTCCCGCGCCCACCACTTTCATATATTAACCGACACTTGAGTCGGTTTTTTTATGCCTGAAATAAAGTGAAATTATTGTGTGGCTGAGAACCAAGCACTCGTAGGTTCACTCTTACAAGATACGTCCTACGCCCACCACTTTCATATATTAACCGACATTTGAGTCTAATGCCGATCAGTTAAGGTTAATTGATCGGTTGACCGATCTAAATGATCGTGAATAATCCGTAATTAGTTTCGCTAATTACGGATTTTTTATGGATATTCAAACAGCTCTTTCGACCACATTCTCATCTGCCGAGGAATTTACAGCGCTTGATAACTTACCTGGCATATTAGATCCCGAATTACTTAACCAAGCTTTTGAAAAATCGGGTGTCGCCACCGTTCGTAAACGTCGTTTACCACTCGATGCTGTCGTTTGGTCTGTGATTGGTATGAGTTTATTTCGTCATGAATCTGTTTGGGATATAGCCTCTAAAATGGACATCGCCTTACCAGGTAAAGGGAAACTAGTTGCCCCTAGTGCCATGGTTCAAGCGAGACAACGCTTAGGTGAAGGTGCTGTCGAGCAGGTCTTCAAGATGATGGCGTCACGGCATTATAATCATGCCCACTTTGATACATTTTGTGGCTTAAATCTATTAGCTGTTGATGGGGTTGTCTTTCGTACACATGATACGCCAGAGAATAAAGACGTATTTGGATGTGGCTCAACCCAGTATGGTGAAAATACCTATCCGCAAATTCGGATGGTATGCCACATGGAGCTAACGAGTCATCAACTCATTAATTGTGCTTTTAACGGGCAGCATCAAGGGGAGATGACACTCGCTGAAGAACTCATTGAAGGCACACCGGATAACTCATTAACCTTATTTGATCGCGGTTATTATTCATTAGGGCTTTTGCATCGTTGGCATCAAGCAGGGACTGAAAGACACTGGATGATACCATAAAGAAAATGAGTAAAAATGACCAGTTAGTGCGTCTTAAAACATCGCCACAAGCGCGAAAAAAGTTTACTGACTTGCCAGAGTTTATAGAAGCTCGGCTGCTTACCTACACGCATAATAATAAGCAGTATCAGATTCTTACATCAATGCTTGATGTAATGCGTTACCCATCAAAAGAAATAGCTGATTTGTACATGCATCGCTGGGAAATAGAAATAGGATATCGAGAAATAAAACAAACGATGCTGCACTCAAACTATATCCTACGCTCAAAAAGGCCGGATATGATAAGGCAAGAATTGTGGGGGTTACTAATTGCCTACAATATTATAAGAATAGCCATGCGTGAGGCGGCAGAGTTACTGGAAGTATGGCCAAATCAACTGAGTTTTTCTCATTGTTCAAGGCATATCAACGTATTTCTGTTAACTATCCCACTGACAAGTCCGGGAAATTTACCAAAACACTATGAGCATTTATTAGAAACGCTGACGCTATTTCAGTTACCGACAAGGCGTCATGAGCGCAGCTTTCCACGATGTGTGAAAAAGAAACCATCTAAATATCCGTATAAAAAAAAGCCAGTCAGTGTTAACTGACTGGCATTAGACATTTGAGTCGGTTTTTTTATGCCTGAAATAAAGTGAAATGTAGGTTGCTACCCAGTAGATACCGAGTTTATTTATTCGTCGTAGACGCAGAGCCTAATCACTATATCAATTCAAAGCCTGCTCAAGCCCACTTAACCCCTTTCTAAAGCTGCTCTTTATCACTACCTATGTTACTTTAAACGCCTTGTTTAAAAGGATATTGCAGTATGTTTAAAACCCTATTTATTACGTTATTTTTTATTTTAAGCGCTACTTTAATACTTAGCGTACAAGCTGATGAAGCTAAAGGTTCAATTGTTGTGGGTGCGCAGCAATATGCTAAATATTTACCGCAGTTAAAAAATAAACGCGTAGGGCTGGTGGTTAATCAAACATCAACAGTAGGGAAAACCCATTTAGTAGATAGCCTACTGGCAAAAAACGTAAACATAACTAAAATATTTGCACCTGAGCATGGCTTTCGTGGCGATCACGATGCAGGGGCACACGTAAAAAATGCCGTTGATAGTAAAACGGGTATTCCGCTTATTTCCATTTACGGCAACAATAAAAAACCAAGCGCCGAAGTTTTAGCTGATGTTGATGTAATAATTTTTGATATTCAAGATGTGGGAGTGCGCTTTTATACTTATATAAGCTCTATGCATTACATGATGGAAGCAGCTGCCGAGCAAGGGGTAGAGTTTATTGTACTAGACAGGCCAAACCCAAATATAGCCTATGTTGATGGGCCCATATTAGAGCCACAATTTAAGTCATTTGTAGGTATGCACCCCATTCCTATCGTTCATGGTATGACTGTGGGCGAGCTTGCAAACATGATCAAAGGTGAAGGCTGGATCAATCAAGCTACTGTTTTAGAGCTTAACGTGATCCCCGTTACTGGTTATACGCGCGCAACTAGCTATAGTTTACCGATAAAGCCAAGCCCTAATTTACCAAATGATACTGCTATTTCGCTTTATCCGTCATTGTGCTTTTTTGAAGCCACGCCAATTAGTATTGGCAGAGGCACCGACTTTGCGTTTCAGGTTATAGGGTATTCACCGGTTGCTTTAGGGGAGTTTAGTTTTACCCCGCGTGCTATTAAAGGCGCGGCCCTAAACCCTAAATTTAAAAACCAAGCAGTGCAGGGGCTAGACTTACGCCAAGCCACCACGAAAGGGTTAGATTTAAGCTACTTAATAAGTGCTTATAAGCAGCTTAATAACAATGATATTACGTTTTTTGAGCGCGCTGACTTTATGGATAAGTTAGCAGGTACCGATAAGCTGCGCTTAGCTATTGAGGCGGGACAATCGGTACAACAAATAAAGCAAACTTGGCAGGCGGGGTTGATGCAATTTAAACAGCAAAGAGCACCTTATTTGTTATATGAGTAAAAGGCAGCTTATGTACTTATATTTAAAAAATAAAAATTATTACAGTATAAATAAGCTATTAATAGTGGCTTTAAGTTTTATGCTGGGTGCATGCAGTTCTTCTGTAGAGCCGCTCGAACCCAAGGCGCTATTAACGCAAAGTAAACTTGTTGAGTTGCCTAATGCGCAAGTGATTGTTACCTTTCCTGAGCCAAACCCCAGTAGCCGTGAGTATGTAAATAATCGTGGCACGTTTAAAGCTTATAAAGGCCATGGTCAGCTGTTAATACAAAACCATAGTGCTAAAAGTGCCGATATTTATATAAACAATCAACTGCTTAACATTAAACAGTTGCTCGGCGCTAATACTGTGTACCAATATAGTTTGGCTAAGCTAACGCATAACGGGGTTAACACCTTTAAAGTTGCAAACATTCAACCTGCTGGGGCAAGCTTAACGCTGCGCTTTGCGTTTCCTACTTTAAATAAAGCATCGCATCAACAGGCTAATTTTAGTGAGGTAGATGCATTAATAGAACGTGACATTAAAGCGGGTTTTCCTGGTGCTGTTTTAGCGGTAGTAAAAAATGGTGAGTTAATTAAATTAACTGCTTATGGCGATGCAAAACAGTATCAACAAAATGATTTAATGCTATTACGCCCAGAGCCAATGCAAACCGATACCTTATTTGACTTAGCCTCTAATACCAAAATATTTGCTACCAACTTTGCATTAATGAAGTTAGTAAGCGAAGGCCTATTAAATATTAATAAGCCAGTGCAATTATATTTACCAGAATATCAAGGTGATGGACGAGAGCAGCGACGCGTAAAAGATTTACTCACGCATAGCGCAGGTTATCCACCGGTGTTTGATTTTCATCGTAAAGACAGTAGCAATGGCGATGTGTTTTACTCACAAAATAGCCATACTACAAAAAAGCTCTTACTTACCAGTGTGCCACTTAGCACAAAATCACTCGGGCAGCATGTTTATTCAGACATTGATTACATGATTTTAGGAGTATTGGTTGAGCGTATTACTGGCCTTTCACTTGACGATTACCTAGAACAACAAGTATATGCGCCATTAAGATTGCATAACACGGTATTCAATCCCCTTAAAAAAGGCTTTAATGCTCAGCAATTTGCCGCCACTGAGCTTGGTGGTAACACGCGGGACGGACGAGTCAAATTTGATAATATTCGCACCCATGTTTTACAAGGTCAAGTGCATGACGAGCGTGCGTACTATTCTCTTGGTGGCGTAGCAGGGCACGCGGGGTTATTTAGTAATGCCCCAGATTTAGCCATTCTTTGTCAGCTACTATTAAATAATGGTGGTTACGGCGATAAGCAGCTTTTTAGTGCAAGTGCTTTGGCGCAGTTTTTAACTCCACAAAGTAGCGATGAAACCTACGGACTGGGCTTTAGGCTTGCTGGTAATAACCAAGCAAGGCGTTGGCACTTTGGCCCTTACGCAAGCGCACAGGCCTATGGGCATACAGGTTGGACTGGGACAGTAACGGTAATTGATCCCGTTTACGACTTAGCCATTGTTTTATTAACTAATGCGCGGCATACGCCAATTACAGGCTCGCAAAAAAGTTATCAATTTAGTGGTAAAAATTATGAAACTGCACAATATGGATCGGTTGTTTCATTAATATACGAAGCGTTATTAAATCAATAAACTGGCAGTATAAATAGCGTATATCATTGAGCTTAGTGGTTTACTTAAATGAGTTTTGACTGTAAAACTTAAGCTAGATAACAAAGTGTAAAATATTTACCCCGTAAATAAACACACTAAAACAAAGGTTAATTTATGTCTTGGTATTCTATTTTACCGCCGTTAATCGCCATTGCTGTCGTATTTTGGCGCAAAGAGGTGATTATGGCGCTGTTGCTTGCAGTGGCTTCGTCAGAGTTTTTACTCGCATTACAGGGTGAGGGCAGTAGTGTATTTAATACCTTTTTAAATACTATTGAACGTATTGTTAGCGTAGCAAGTTCGCCCGGCAATACCCGCATTTTAATTTTTAGTATTTTGATTGGTGCTTTACTTGCCTACATTCGCGAGTCGGGTGGGGTAGCCGCTACCGTTAATATGTTAATGAACAAAGGTATAGCGAAAAGTAAGCGCCAAGTTGGCTTTTTAACTATGTTTACTGGCATTGCCGTGTTTATAGAGTCGAACCTGAGTGTACTTACTGCGGGTATTTTATCGCGTGGATTATTTGATAAATTTAAAATGAGCCGCGCCCGCTTAGCTTATATTATCGATAGCACCAGTGCGCCGGTATGTATTTTAATATTACTAAATGGCTGGGGCGCATTTGTACTAGGGCTATTAAGTAACTACGAGTTAGGTGAATCGGCTGTATCGGTACTTTGGGGCAGCGTAGGCTATAACTTTTACGCCATAATTACGCTTGTTATTGTTTTTTACACCATTGCGTTTGATAAAGTACATGGCCCAATGAAACAAGCTGAGCAAAAGCTAGAGCTACAAACAACTGACTTAAAAGAAGAAGTAAAAGGCTCTAAAGCGCGCTTTATGTTAGTGCCCCTTATTACGCTGATTGTTAGCATGGTAGGCTTTATGTTTTACACAGGTAACGGTGTATTGGCAGAAGGTAGTGGCTCAAAGTCGGTATTGTATGCAACCGTTTTAGCCATAGTTGTAGCTTACTTTTTAATGCTAGCGTCACGCCAATTTAGCCACCATAAGCTAGTTGAAACCGGCTTTAAAGGCATGGGCGAACTACTGCCGCTAGTAGGCATTGTATTGTTATCGTTAACTTTAGGAGCAAGCTTAAAAGAGTTGGGGACTGGCGTGTTTGTGGCATCTTTAGTAGGCGACTACCTCCCTATTTACTTAGTGGTACCGGCACTGTTTTTAACCGGTGCGGTTATGTCGTTTACTACGGGGACATCGTGGGGCACCTTTGCTATTTTAATTCCTATTGGCGTGCCGCTTATTCAAGCATTGGGTTTGCCGCCGTCGCTGGTATTAGGCGCTATTTTAGGTGGCGGTATATTTGGCGATCACTGCTCGCCCATATCCGACACCAGCGCAGTATCGGCAATTGCATCGGGGTGCGACTTACTTACTCACGTTAAAACCCAGCTACCCTACGCCTTGTTTGCTGGTGGCTTGACACTAATAGCCTACTTAGTGACGAGCATAATTGTTTTATAAACATATTTTATGATTGCTCACTTTGAATGATAAAAAGCCTGCAAATTTGCAGGCTTTTTGGTTTATACGTAGGTCGGATAAGCGGCGCAGCCGCGCCATCCGACAGGTCAGCTAATTACAACGCGCTTAAGCTGTGCTCTAGCATTGCGGTAATTTGCTTTACTATTTTAGCTTCCGTTTCAGGCTCAAACTGTTGGATTCTGGGTGTGTGAATATGCCCTGTTGGAATGGTTGAATTAAGTTGATTACGAAGGCGTATACTGCGATACGAAATTTCGTTAGACAGGTACCCACCGCCTGAGCCATTTACGGCAATGCTATTTTGCAGCTCGGCAAGTGTTGCGGGCTCGTAGGTTTTTTTTAAGGTCGTGATTTTATGATTATCAATAACCTTATACGACCCTTTTGCTTGCTGCATGTTTGCCACTGGAAGGCTAAATTGTACAAATTCGTTACCTGGCAGTGGCTGGTTATTTAAACTTGGGAGCAAGGGAGCTGTTTGTGTTCCGCCAAATATAATATTGGCATTGTCTGGGGTCGTTACGCTGCGGCGCTTACCGGGAAATCTTTCTAAATCAAAGTCTTTGCGCCCCATGCTTACAGTAACGATCATATCGACATTATTCAGGGCGTAATAGGGGGCGAGGAGTGCTTCGATTATGCCTTGGTCAAAGTCGGCATAACGAACAGGCACCATAACGGTGTTAATTTCAGCGCTAATGCCTTGGTAGTTAATTACTTGACCATCTAGCAATAGGGCTGCAACCCCAGATGGGTTACTTTGATTTATGTTTTTATCTAATAAAAAGGGGTCAAAGCCGGTAAGGATAATTTTTTTAGTGCTGCCTTTAGTAAAGCTGAGGTCGTTATGACCGCGACTGCCTTTTTCTAACTGAGTTAAAAGGCTATTTTGCTCAGCAACTGAGAGGGTAAATTTTGGCTTAACAGAGCGAATTATTTTACTTGAAAGCAATCGTGCCCAGTAAAGCTCGCGATCGTCGTAATTTTTAGTGGTGGTAATACGCTGTTTGGCGTTTAACCACAGTTGGTTTGAATAATCAGTTATTAAGTCTGTTGCATGCTTAAAGTTGTTAAGACTTTTCCATTGCTGTTCAAATTGACTCACCTCATCAGCAAAGGCCGTTAGCACCTGGGGCATGGCGTGGGTGGCGGCTTCAATTCGTAGCTCTTCGGTTGTTAAATTGTTACTCAAAACCGAGCAAGAAGAAAAAATTAAACTTGAAGCAAATAGTAGTTTAAGCATGATAGTCCTATACAGTTACAGCGATTATCTGGCTACTATCCTACGCATCTAGGCGCAGTGCAAATTAATTCGTTGGCTAACCATTTACCAACAGCTACTAACGTTACAGAGGGCTAATAGCACTAATGCTGTTGTTAAATCAAAAAGAACGCAAATAGATTTTTCGATAAGTGGATTGTTTAGTTACAATGGTGGCAGTTATATTTTGTTCACTTAATTTTTAGGCTGTTATGCAACTCATTGAAATAAATAAAGCGCGTTATCGTAAGCATTTAAACCGTGTTATTGCCGGTTGTGCTGTGGGTTTGGCTGTGGGTAGTTTAGCTATATCGCAAACGCTGATTGCTTTGTTTCCTGATGAGAGCGGCACTCACTTTCATTGGAACGTAACGGGCGTTGTTATTAGCGCATTAGGGCTTGTGTGGTTACTTAACAAATACCGCACGCATCCATTTATGATTGAAGTGGTGTATGTGTGGGAGCTTAAACAAGCGCTTAATAAAATAACGCGTAAAATGGCAAAACTAAAGGCAGCAGGGCGTGAAGGTAATAGTGATGCGCTATTGGCTATTCATTACAGTTACGCGGGCTCTAAGTTGTTATGGCAGCTCGATGACAATACAATCACTATGGATGACTTAGCAATTAAGCAAGCTGAGCTGGATAGTGTGGCGGCTAAGTATAATTTAACACTTGATGCCAATGACTATGATGCAAATATTTTAAAGAACTTTTAAAACAATTTTAAAACGATTTTAAGTATTAAATAGCTTTTTAATTAGCGTATTAGTTGCGCTTTTTTCTTCTGGTAAGGGTTTAACATGAGTTTAATTGTTTATGGCGTACCTCTTTCGCCTTATGTACGCAAGGTGTGTCTGTGTTTGGCTGCAAAGCAGTTAGATTATAAGTTAGAAATTGTGTTGCCATTTAATCAACCGTCGTGGTTTTTAGAACTCAACCCATTAGGACGTATACCTGCGCTTAAAGATGGTGATTTAGTACTGGCTGATTCGAGTGTTATTTGCCAATACCTTGATGATAAGTACACAGGGGATACTGCATTACTTGGCGATACTGCCGAGCAAGCTGCTCAGGTACGCTGGTTAGAAAAATACGCAGATTATGAACTTGCGCCGTTAACTACGTTTACAGTGTTTCAGCAGCGAGTGATTAATTTAGGTATGCAAAAAACATGTGATGAAAGTTTAGTAAAGCTGGCTATGAATGAGCAATTACCACCGCATTTTGACTACCTTGAAGGTGTGCTAGCCCATAATAATTACTTTGTAGGGAACGCGTTAACCCTTGCAGATATAGCGTTTGCGTCGCAAATGGTAAATATGCAGCATGCGGGCGAGCAGATTAATGCACAGCGCTGGCCAAATTTAGCAGCACTTTTTGAACGTGTAAAAGCATTACCAGCAATGCAAACTTTATTACAAAATGAGCAGGTTATGCTTGCGTCAATGCAATAGTATTTAAGGTTATTTAGTTCAGTAATTAATAGCGTTTAGTTTAGAGGGAGGCTCTATGAAAAAAATACTGGTTGTGTGTTTAGGTAATATTTGTCGCTCGCCCACAGCTGAAGCGGTGTTAAAAAAACGTGCTGAGCAGTTAGGTATTGCCGTTAAAGTCGATTCGGCCGGTACTATAGGTCATCACGAAGGCAATTCACCAGATAGCCGCTCTATGCAGGCGGGCGAAAAACGAGGTTATAGCTTCAAAGGGATTTATTCGCGTAAAGTTCGCAGCAGTGATTTTACTGAATTCGATTTAATTCTAGCCGCCGACAAACAAAACTTAGCCGATTTAACTCAGCGTTGCCCAGCACATTTACAGTATAAACTTGCCCTGTTTTTAGAGTTTGGTGAGCAGGCTGTAAGTGCTATTCCCGATCCTTATTATGGTGGAGAAGATGGTTTTGAAAAGGTGCTAGATTTAATTGAAGCAGCAAGTGATAAAATATTAGCTAAATTAACAGCCAATATTTAAGTAATAGCCTTGTGCGTTACAGTGAATAAATAAAGGCGCTAAATTGCGCCTTTATTTATTAGATAATTTATTAAGTTATCGGTTAATTTTGAAGTCGAGCTGTACTTGGGTTTTTGCTGTTACAGGTATGCCATCTTCAAATTTAGGAGCATAGCGCCATTGCTCTACCGCTTTTTTTGCCGAGTGCTCAAACGTTACGCCGCCATTTGAATCAAGCACACTCACGTTTTTAACAAAGCCTGCGGTGTCTACTTCAAATTCCATAACTACACTGCCATCTTTACCTTGGCGTGCTTTGCCCATAGGGTAGTCAGGGTTAACACGATAAAGCGGGGTTTGTTCTTGGCTTTCTTCCCAAGGCACCATTTTAGCAATAGCTAAGCAGTGCTTAGTTGCTTGCTCACTTTCGCCTTGCTTTTCGTATAGTGCAATAAGCTTAGAGTGAGCGCTTAGCTCGGCGCTGTGATCGTAGCTTAAGTTATTATCAAATACGGTGACTATGCGGTTTAACCTTGTAATTGCTGCGTCGTACTTTTTACGACCTTCATCAAACGAGGCCATTAAAAAATCTGATTTAATACGCTCTACAGCGTTTTCAGGTAAGTTTGCTTGGTAATACTCGTCAGCTTCTTCGGCGTAGTGTTTAGCAGAGCGGTACTTTTCAGGAACAAACTTTTTAACTAACAAAGAGGCTGCAGCAAATTGCATGTCGGCTACAAATCTTGGTTTTTTAAGCTCCTTTGCTATATCAACTATACGTTCCAATTGGCTATCGGCTTGACGTGCTGATTTAGTATTACTTGCCATACCTAGCAAGGCGTCTATTGTCTCGACTGAGCTTTCACCATGATTGTTAACTAAAATATTGTACGCCTGTTTATACAGTTCGTAGCGTTTAGCTTCGTCTTCCTGGTTAAATCCGCTGATAGCTTTAGCGTAATTAATGGCTAAATTTGCGGTGTTATCTGCGTTATCACCATATACTTTAGCACCTAAAGAGTAAGCTAGTTTGGCGGCTTGTTGTATGTTTTCGTTGGTATCTACGGCGCTTAGGTAATTTTGGTACGCTTGAGAAAATGCAGTGTTTGCATTTGTAGCTTCGCTTGCAAAAGCCGATGCAGTAATAACTGAAAAGTTAAGGCTAAGCAGTAAGGTGAGTTTATGTGGTTTCATAATGTTCCATATTATAATTATTATACTTTTTAACACATTAACAATTTACTTATAATTAGTCATGAATTGGTGTAAATAAAGGTAAACAGCAGGGCTTTAGTGAGAATTATATATTGTAATTATGCATTGAAAATTAAGCTTCTCGTCGCCATATAATTGCAATAAATACCCTTGGATTTCGATCTTTTTGTATTCTTTTGTGATAATATCACTTCATTATCGTGTCGTAGTTATTTAAATATTTGGATTTGTCGTGGCGCAAGTAAGAGCAAGAGTTCAGCTTAATGTTGGCAAGAACAGTGATATTCCCGCTGAAATTATCTCGTTTACTGATTTAAAAGATGGCAAAGAACATATTGCTATGGTGTTTAACAACGCAGATACAGAGCAAGATGTGCCGCTTATTCGTATGCATTCAGAGTGTTTAACGGGTGATGTATTTTACTCGTCGCGTTGTGATTGCGGTGAGCAGTTAAATGAGTGTATTGAAATGATGCACGAACAAGGTGGTATCTTATTATATTTACGCCAAGAAGGCCGTGGCATTGGTTTATATAATAAAATAGATGCTTACGTGTTGCAGTCGCAAGGTATGAACACTTATGAGGCAAATAATCATTTAGGTTTTGCCGATGATTTACGTGATTTTTCGGATGCGGTACTAATGCTAAATGCGCTTAATTTACCCCATGTTAAATTAATGACCAATAACCCTAAAAAGCTTAATGCACTAAGAGATGCTGGTATTACGGTTGATTCGGTTGTGGGTACGCACGCACACATTAAAGCCGGTGTTGCGGGTAATAAAGCGTATTTAGAAACCAAAATTAAACATGGCGCGCACATGTTAGATATCAAAAAAATTAAAAAACCTTAAATTAAGAGTAACTATGTCTACACAATTACGAGTTTTTAAGGCCGATGCTGCCCTAAAGTGGTTTAAAGCAGGCTGGCTTATTTTTAAAACCCAGCCACTTACTTTTATTTTTATGCATTTATTTATTGGTATTGTTGGCCTGTTGTCGTTATTTTTACCGCTATTACAAGTGGTAGCGGCTTTAGCCACGCCATTTTTAACCGCAGGATTTTATCAGGCTGTGCTTACTAAGCAGCAGGGCGGTAAAATTATGCTCGCTGATATTCTCAAGCCCATTACCACTAAAGGTAATCGTTTAGGTTTACTGCGTTTGGCTTTGTACCAAATGGGTGCGGGTATTTTAATGGCATTATTAGCAAACGGTTTATTTGCCGATGCAATTGCGGTTATGGCGCAGCCAGATTTAGATCCTAATATGGCAATTAGCCAAATGTTAGAAAGTATTTCTATGGCAAGCGTGGTGCTATTTTTATTAGCGTTGTCGGTTTATTTAACTGCATTCGCTTACGCGGTTCCTTTAGTTTACTTTAATAAAGAACAGCGCATTTTTAGCGCTCTTAAAAACTCCTTTATGGTGTTTTATTATAATATTTTACCGCTAAGCGTTTATGCTATTATTTGCGGGTTATTTATTGTGCTTTCGATGTTTTTATCGTTTTTACCCTTGTTGGTTTTAATGCCTATTTGCTACATTAGCTTTTTTGTATCTTATCAAGCTATTTTTATGCCGGTTGTACCACCAAGTGACGATAGCAATATTACGCCATTAAGTAGTGAATCTAGTGGGCGTTTTGACGCTTAATGGATGATAAGTTAAAGCAGAAATTAAAAAACTATGTACTTTGGTTGTTATCAAGGCAAGAATATTCACGCCGAGAATTAACGTTCAAATTGCAGAAAAAAGAAGCCACAGATGAGTTTATCGAAACCTTGCTTGATTGGTGCGAGAAGCACAATTTTGTAAACGAGCAACGTTACTGTGAAGGCTTTGTTAGAAAACACATATTTAAATGCCATGGCTTAAGGCGCATTCAAAGCGAAGCTATGGGCAAAGGGATTGACCGTTCATTACTTGAAAAAGTAATTGAAGAGCTTGAAGTAGATTGGTTTGAGCTGGCGCAGGATGCGTACAATAAAAAATATTCAAATACACCGGCAGACCTCGAGTACAAAGACAAGGCCAAGCGCGTGCGCTACCTAATGTATAGAGGCTTTAGCTACGATGAAATCGATTTTGCAATGCAAGCACAGTAAATACGGGTGAGACTTTCACATGCAGCACATGACTACCGCACAAATTAGACAACAGTTTTTAGACTTTTTTGCCAGCAAACAACATCAAGTTGTTCCTTCAAGCTCGCTTATACCGGGTAACGATGCCACTTTGTTATTTAACAATGCCGGTATGGTGCAATTTAAAGATGTATTTTTAGGCGCAGAAAGCCGCCCTTATACGCGTGCGACTAGCTCGCAGCGCTGTGTACGTGCTGGCGGTAAGCATAACGATTTAGAAAATGTTGGTTATACTGCGCGTCACCATACATTTTTTGAAATGTTAGGTAACTTTAGTTTTGGTGATTACTTTAAGCAAGACGCGATTAAATTTGCGTGGCAGTTTTTAACAGAGGAAGTAAAGCTACCTAAAGAAAAGCTGTTAGTTACTATTTACCATGACGATGAAGAAGCGTTTAACTATTGGTCTAACGATATAGGTTTACCTGCAGATCGTATTATTAGAATTGCCACTGCAGATAACTTTTGGTCAATGGGTGATACCGGTCCGTGTGGCCCGTGTTCTGAAATATTTTACGACCATGGCGATCATATTTGGGGCGGTCCTCCTGGATCACCTGAGGAAGATGGCGATCGCTTTATCGAAATTTGGAACCTAGTATTTATGCAGTACAACCGTCAAAACGACGGAACTATGCTACCACTACCTAAGCAATCGGTCGATACAGGTATGGGGCTTGAGCGTATTGCTGCTATTTTACAAGGTGTGCATTCAAACTATGAAATTGACTTATTTAAAGGCTTAATTGCCGCTGCTGCGAGTGTTACTAATGCACAAGACATGGACGACAAATCACTACGCGTAGTGGCGGACCATATTCGTTCGTGTGCATTTTTAATCTCTGATGGAGTTATGCCATCTAACGAAGGCCGTGGTTATGTACTACGTCGTATTATTCGCCGCGCTGTTCGCCATGGTAATAAGTTAGGTGCGCAAGGTGCCTTTTTCTATAAATTAGTAGCTGCACTTATTGAGCAAATGGGCCAAGCGTACCCAGAGCTTGCAAAGCAACAAGAAATTATTGAAAAAGTATTACGCATTGAAGAAGAGCAGTTTGGTAAAACACTAGAGCGTGGTTTAGCTATTTTAGAAGAAAGCTTAAGCGACCTTAAAGGTGATGTAATTCCTGGCGACTTAGTATTTAAACTTTACGATACTTATGGCTTTCCTGCGGATTTAACTGCAGATGTGGCGCGTGAGCGTCAAATGACGATTGATAATAAAGGCTTTGAAGAGTGCATGGCGGTGCAACGTAAAACTGCGCAGCAGGCCGGTAAATTTGGTGCCGATTACAACGATCAATTAAAGTCAGACAAACAAACAACTTACAAAGGCTACACCACCACTAGCCATAGTGCGACTGTGGTTGAAGTGTTTACCGGCAGTGAGTCGGTTTCATTACTAGAAGATGGCCAAAAAGGCATTGTAATACTAGACCGTACGCCATTTTATGCAGAGTCGGGCGGCCAAGTTGGTGATACAGGTGTAATTAGCGTTGCTGGTGGCGAGTTTACAGTAACTAACACGACTAAATTAGGTAATGCATTTGCACACCACGGTATAGTACAAGGCCGTATTGGTCTTAACGATAAAGTAGAAGCAACAATTGATGACGCACGCCGTGAACGCATCAAGAAAAACCATACTGCTACGCATATATTACACGAAACACTGCGCCAATTATTAGGCGAACATGTAGGTCAAAAAGGCTCGCTAGTTCAAGCAGAGCGTTTGCGTTTTGACTTTTCACATTTTGAAGCTGTTACCAAAGATGAATTACGCGAAATTGAACGTGTAGTAAACGATGAAATTCGTTGTAACTTTGCGTTAAGTACCGAGCTTATGGCAATAGATGACGCTAAAGCAAAAGGTGCAATGGCGTTATTTGGCGAAAAATACGATGACGAAGTACGTGTCGTTACTATTGGAGACTACTCTATTGAGCTTTGTGGTGGTACACATGTTGAACGCGCAGGTGATATTGGTTTATTCAAAATAGTATCTGAAAGCGGTATTGCTGCGGGTGTTCGCCGTATTGAAGCGGTAACCGGTGCTGACGCGATTGCCTACGTGAGTGAGCAAGAGCAAAAGCTAAACGATGTAGCTGCTGTTGTTAAAGCCGACAGCGCGTCAGTACTTGAAAAAGTAACAGCGTTGCTTGATAAGTCAAAACAGCTAGAAAAACAAATTGCGCAACTTAACGATAAGCTAGCAAGTGCTGCGGGTGCATCATTACTTGATTCAGTAGTAGAAATTAACGGTATTAAGCTATTAATAGCCAACGTTAAGGGCACTGAGTCAAAAGCGCTACGTGGTATGGTTGACGACCTTAAAAACAAAATTGGCTCGGGTGTTATTGCACTAGGTGTTGCAAGCGATGATAAAGTGAGCTTAATTGCAGGTGTAACTAAAGATTTAACCGGTAGAGTTAAAGCTGGTGAGCTAGTTAACCATATGGCCAGCCAAGTAGGTGGTAAAGGTGGCGGCCGCCCAGATATGGCACAAGCAGGTGGCTCTGAGCCAGAAAACCTAACTGCAGCATTAGACAGTGTAACAGCTTGGTTTACTGAGAAAACACAAGCTTAAGTGGCACTTATTGTTCAAAAATTCGGTGGCACTTCGGTTGGCTCAATAGAGCGAATTGAAGCGGTTGCCGACCTCGTTGTTAAAACTAAACAACAAGGCCATCAAGTGGTTGTGGTGCTCTCGGCTATGTCGGGAGAAACCAACCGCTTAATTAATCTCGCCAAACAAATAGATACTCGGCCAAGTAGCCGTGAACTTGACGTATTACTTAGCACCGGCGAGCAGGTTTCGGTGGCTTTATTAGCTATGGCTATTATTAAGCGCGGTCATTCTGCTGTGAGTTTATTAGCCGATCAGGTTAATATTTTAACCGATAATATGTTTGGTAAAGCCCGTATTACAGATGTAGCAGCAACGCGTTTAAAACATGAGCTTGAGCATAACCGAATTGCAATTATTACGGGTTTTCAGGGCCGTGACATTGAAGGAAATGTAACTACATTAGGGCGTGGCGGTACCGATACTTCGGCGGTTGAAATTGCCGGAGCAATAAAAGCTGACGAATGTCAGATCTATACCGACGTTAACGGCGTATATACTACAGACCCTCGTGTTGAACCTAATGCACGACGAATGAGCCAAGTCACCTTTGCTGAAATGCTAGAGTTAGCGAGTTTAGGGGCCAAAGTATTGCATATTCGTTCAGTTGAAGCAGCAGGAAAACACAATGTGCCACTTAGGGTGCTATCAAGTTTTTACCCTGATGCTGGTACATTGATTAGTTTTGAGGAGAGTGATATGCCTGGCAATGTCGTTTCGGGTATTGCGTTTAATCGTGATGAATGTTTGATAAATGTAGAGGGTGTACTGAGTGGTACACAATATCTTGCAAAGATTTTGAAACTTTTTGCAGATAACGGCATCGAAATAGATATGATTAATCAAGTTAATCATAATGTTGACAAAGTAGACTATGCTTTTACTGTACACACAAATGATTATTTACACGCATTAGACGTTTTAACAGAGCAGCAAGCTCAGTTAACAGCACAAAATATTTTTGGGTTAACAACAGTAGCTAAAGTATCTGCTGTTGGTATGGGTATGAAGTCACATTCGGGTGTTGCTAGTTTATTTTTTGATGCATTAGCTGCAGAAAATATTAACGTTATTTTAGTGTCTACATCAGAAATTAAAATATCGGTTTTAATAGATGAAAAATACCTAGAGTTGGCTGTTCGTGCATTACATAAGATATTTTTAACAGAAAATGAATAGATTGATAGGTTTTACTTACTTTTTAGTCTAATTTTCATTAAAATGTTTTAGCGGAATCTTATAATTTTATTGGAACAAGGGAGCAAAAGAATGCTAATACTAACTCGTAGAGTAGGTGAAACCCTAATGATCGGTGACGAAGTAACCGTTACTGTTCTAGGTGTAAAAGGGAATCAAGTTCGAATCGGTGTTAACGCACCAAAAGACGTTTCAGTGCATCGTGAAGAGATTTACATGCGTATTCAAGCTGAAAAGTCTAACCCTGAACCTGGCAATGCTTAATCAGCAATGTACATAACTTAGTTACATACTGAGTTATTGCCAAAAGCCACTCACTGAGTGGCTTTTTTGTGTATAAAATTAAGCATTTCGGCAGTTAATATATGCTTGGATATATACTGCATGCCTTTTTTGTTTTTTAATAGCATGCCGCGCTCTGTGGTGATAACTTCGTTAATATCTGACCACAGTAGTTGGGTATTTTTATAAAAGTTGCTTGATTTAATCCCTTCTTCGTCAAAGGTAAGGGTGACCTCAGATCCCGAGGCTTTGCTTAGCATTTGTCTAGTAACCCACCAAGGTCGGCGATAATAAAAGGCAATACATTCAAGCACCGCAACCATGATCAGAAAAGATCCTAGGTAATGATCGTCTAAACCATAAATCCCAAATAATCCGAGAGCTATTAATAGTGCCAATAAAAAGTATTTTGGTTGCGCGCGCTTGCTATGTGCAACTGATTCGTCAAAGCACTCATAAAAATAAGGCTTATCAAGCGTATAGGTTGTTGTAAGTGTCATATAGGAGTTCTTAAAACATAATTATAGGCATTTTAACAAGCTAACCAGTAAATGCGCAGTTATATAATAAATAACTGTATAATAGATAAAGATTTTGGCGTTTATTATTTATCTGATCCAATCTTAAGTTTAGATGTTATTTTATTACACGCATAAAAAAACGGCTCATTTTAGAGCCGTTTTTTTAATAAATTAGAAGAATTAACAGTTAGTTTCTTCTGCATTTACACCTTCTTTTACTTCTTCACATGCATCTTCAACTTTGTTTTGCACGTCAGTTACTGCTTCGTCAATACGTTCACCAGCATCTTCTGCATGGTTATCTTCACAACCCATAATAAATAAACTTGCGAATAGGCCAATTAGTGCTGCTCTTAAAGTTGTCGAATTCATAATGTAATTCCTTGTAAATTTTGATTTAAATGATTTTTAATTAGTTTTAAAGCTTTAGTTTGTTACCTAGGGCTTTTTGCCACGTAGGGCACCCGATACTAAAGATATAACTAAAAGTACTAAAAATATAAAAAATATAATTTTTGCAATACCCGCTGCGGCGCCTGCTATACCACCAAAACCTAACACTGCAGCAATTAAAGCAATTACTAAAAAAGTGATTGTCCAGCGTAACATTGTATTCTCCTTGGTTTATCAAATTTGCTCAATGAATATAATGCGAGTTACGTGCCATTGTTTTTTTGCTTTTAAATCAATGGTTTGTTTTTATTTGTTTTTTTTGGCGCGCACTCAATGGTAAGTTTTACGCTTTGCTGTGTAATTTATTCATACTGATATAAGTGACTATGGATGTTAGTTTTTTATAAGAGAAGTTAACGCATATTGACCTTTGTGAGCTGAGTTTAGGGGCTATTTAATTGCAGCGCTTGATTTGCAAGCATAGTGGGCTTAATAACAACTGCGTTATTTGTGTAGTGATAAGTAAAGTTTAGTAGCGCTTGTGAACTTTACTAATAGGGATTATTTACAGCTATATAAGTAATAAAAATAACGGTGGCTATTTAAATGATTGAATAATTAACAAGTTCACTTGGTATGACCAATTGACATTGGTCAAATTGCTTCATATTAATGTGATTGTTAGCACTTTACTTTAAGTGCTTTATTAACGGATTTTAGGTCTCCTATATAACTTTTATTTATATTCACTATTTTTATTGTCTATGTAATAGCGTGTATCTAGTCCTTTTTGTAGTGTTAAGTTAATTAATAGCATGTTAGTTTTGTTTAAATTGGTTTTACCAATTTACAGGCTATAGACAAAGTACTGTTTTTTGTTATTATTTGGTGAATAATTATTTACGTAAAACGATTTTTTATTTTGATTTCGGTATGTTTTTATAGGAGAGGAAAATGGATATCGCTGCTTTACTTACAACAGCAAGCAACTTAATGCTAACCGGTATGGTGGGGGTGTTTGTGTTTCTGTCATTATTAATTACCTGCGTTACGGTTATGTCTAGGCTGGTATCTCGCTTTGCAGAGCCTGAGCTTGCAACACCTGCCAGAACACCGTCTTTTAAATCACAAGGTGTGCCTAATGAGCACATCGCCGCAATTAGTGCTGCCATTGCTCAGTACAAAACAAACAATAATTAAAGGAGCACTTAAATGGCTAAATTAAAATTAACAGAACTGGTACTACGTGACGCGCATCAATCATTGTTAGCAACTCGTATGCGCCTTGATGATATGCTACCGATTGCAAAAAAGCTTGATGATGCAGGTTATTGGTCTATTGAGTCGTGGGGCGGGGCTACGTTTGATTCGTGTATTCGTTATTTAGGTGAAGATCCTTGGGAGCGTATTCGCGCACTAAAAAAAGCGATGCCAAATACTAAACAGCAAATGCTATTACGCGGTCAAAATTTATTAGGTTACCGCCATTATGCTGACGATGTGGTAGAAAAATTTGTAGAGCGCGCCCATAAAAATGGCGTTGATGTATTTCGTATATTCGATGCAATGAACGATGTGCGTAATCTTGAAACGGCAATTAAAGCGGCTATAAAAGTAGGCGCACATGCCCAAGGGACTATTTCTTATACAGTAAGCCCAGTTCATACGCTAGATATGTGGTTAACGCTAGCTAAGCAGCTGGAAGATTTAGGCTGTCATTCAATTTGTATTAAAGATATGGCGGGTTTATTAAAGCCGTACGATGCTGAAAAACTAATTAAAGCACTAAAAGAAACTGTATCTATTCCAATTGCAATGCAGTGCCACGCCACAACAGGGTTAAGTACTGCTACTTATCAAAAAGCGATTGATGCAGGCATTGATATGCTTGATACCGCGATTTCATCTATGAGTATGACTTACGGACACACCGCAACAGAAACGATTGTATCGATAGTTGAAGGAACTGAGCGTGATACTGACCTTGATTTAAATCACCTTGAAGAAATTGCTGCTTACTTTAGAGATGTACGTAAAAAATATGCGGCATTTGAAGGTAGCTTAAAAGGGGTTGATGGTCGTATTTTACTCGCGCAAGTACCTGGTGGCATGTTAACTAACATGGAAAACCAGCTTAAAGAGCAAGGCGCAGCAGATAAGCTTAATGAAGTTTTACTTGAGATCCCACGTGTACGTGAAGATTTAGGCTTTTTACCACTTGTTACACCAACGTCGCAAATTGTAGGCACTCAAGCGGTACTTAATGTACTAACGGGTGAGCGCTATAAAACAATTACGAAAGAAACAGCTGGCGTATTAAAAGGTGAATATGGCCTAACACCAGCACCAATGAATAAAGAACTACAAGAGCGTGTGCTTGATGGGGCCGAGGTAATTACGTGTCGTCCTGCAGATAATATTGCACCTGAGCTTGCAACGCTTGAGGCTGAGTTATTAAAAGAAGTACAAGAGCAAGGTTTAACTCTTGCTGATGAGCAAATTGATGACGTACTAACGTATGCATTATTCCCACAGGTTGGTTTGAAATTTATTAAAAACCGTAACAATCCAGATGCATTTGAGCCAGTACCTTCTATTGAAGATAAAAGCAATAAAGTACCCTCTAAATCAGCTTCAAATAATAACAGCGTTAAAGCTGAGCAGTACAGCGTAAAAGTAGACGGTAAAGTTTACGACGTTGTAGTAGCGCAAGGCGGCGAGCTTAAAGAAGTTACATTAAAAGACTCAGAACACATTCCTCAGTCTGCTTCGGTTGCATCAGGCGAAACACTTAACGCGCCTTTAGCCGGTAATATTTTTAAGATAAAGGTAAAAGCAGGGCAAGTTGTTAATGAAGGTGATGTAGTGATTATTATGGAAGCCATGAAAATGGAAACTGAAATACGCGCTACGCATACAGGAACAATTGCTGAAGTGTTAGTTGGTGAAGGCGATGCTGTAACTACCGGCGACGCTATGATTGCATTAGCTTAGGAGTAAATAGAGGATGGATGGTATTTTAAACCTCTGGCATGCTACAGGCATTGCTAACTTTACATTTCCAGCGTTGATTATGATTGCGGTAGGCTGTTTATTATTGTTTTTGGCAATAGCCAAAAAATTTGAACCCCTATTATTATTACCTATCGGCTTTGGTGCAATATTAACTAATATTCCAGTGGCTGGTTTATCCGACCCCGGCGGGTTACTGCATTATGTGTATTACGTAGGTATTGATACGGGTATTTTTCCACTATTAATATTTATGGGAGTAGGCGCGTTAACTGATTTTAGTGCGCTAATTGCTAATCCTCGTATGTTGCTATTAGGTGCGGCTGCACAGTTTGGTATTTTTGCTACTTTGTTTGGCGCTATTTTACTTAACTATGTACCGGGTTTTGAATTTAGCCTGCAAGATGCGTCGGCAATTGCGATAATTGGTGGAGCCGATGGCCCAACCGCTATATTTTTAGCCTCTAAATTAGCCCCGGACTTGTTAGGTGCAATTGCGGTAGCTGCTTATTCGTATATGGCATTAGTGCCAATTATTCAGCCGCCAATCATGCGCGCATTAACCACGGTTGAAGAGCGTCAAATAAAAATGCCAGAGCTGCGCAAAGTATCTAAAAAAGAGAAAATTATTTTTCCGTTAATGGTACTTAGTTTAACAGCAATGTTTTTACCTGCGGCGATACCTCTGGTTGGTATGTTTTGTTTAGGTAACTTAATGCGAGAGTCGGGTGTTGTTGACCGCTTAAGTAACAGTGCCCAAAACGAAATTATAAATATTACGACCATATTTTTAGGCCTAGCTGTGGGCTCAAAGCTTGCAGCCGATAAGTTTTTAACATTAGAGACCATAGGTATTTTAGTACTTGGTGCACTCGCTTTTGCTATAGGTACAGCCTCGGGCGTGTTCATGGCTAAAGGGTTAAATAAAATATCTAAAACGCCGATTAATCCACTCATAGGTGCTGCAGGAGTATCGGCTGTACCCATGGCGGCGCGGGTAGTAAATAAAGTAGGCCTTGAGAGCAATCCGCATAACTTTTTACTTATGCATGCAATGGGGCCAAATGTTGCCGGAGTCCTAGGCAGCGCAGTTGCAGCAGGTATTTTATTAGCACTTGTTGGCTAACATTAATTTTTAAATCCAACCGATTAGCGCAGTTTACTGCGCTTTTTTTTATGCTTAATTTATAGGGATAGGTTTTTATTGTTCCTGATGAAAAACCCCGTCATAAATTTATGTTGGGGATGTAAGTCTTTAATACGTAGCATTAACATTACTTAGGTCTATTTTGTTGTTCTATATAGGCTGTTAATACGTCCAATGACGCGCCACCGCAAGATCCAGCAAAGTAGCTAGGCGACCAAAGCGCACCGTTCCATAAGTAGCGGTGTATTTCTGTAAACTCTTTCCTCATTAGTCTTGAGCTAACACCTTTAAGCGAATTAATTAATTTACTTAATTGTACTTTAGGAGGGTATTCAATTAACAAATGAACGTGATCTTGCTCACCGTTAAATTCGACTAAATCAACTTCAAAATCTTTACACACATCTAATAGTATCGCCTCTAGCCGATTTAAAATTACATCATTAAACACCTTGCGCCTGTATTTTGTCACGAATACTAAATGTGCATGTAATGCGCTAACACAGTGCCGACCTTTTCTTACTTCTGCCTCATTCTTATGCGTCATAATTATAATAGACCAATAGTTGATTGTCATACTTAGGTATATATAATAAGAGAAAGCAAGGAGTAAGACCAAGTGATTTTAATAGCATACAAATACAGAGTTTACCCAAATAATGAACAGGCGCTAATGCTTACTCATACATTTGGCTGTGTTCGTTTCGCTTATAATTCAGCACTTGGTTACTCTAAAGGGCAATACGACTTAGGTAATAAAACCAATTATAACGATTGGAGTAAAAACCTCACTCAGCTTAAAAAGAACCCTGATTTTGCATGGTTGAAAGATGTTTCAAGTGTGCCATTGCAGCAAGCATTAAAGCACCTAGATAAAGGCTTTAAATCATTCTTTAAGTCAGGCTTTGGCTACCCTAAGTTTAAAAATAAACATGGTAATCAATCAGTAAGCTATATGAGTAACGGCTTTAAGTGGGAGGCTGATAAGCAATCGTTAACACTTGCTAAGATGAAGCAGCCATTAAAAATCAAGTGGTCACGCTCATTTACTGGTAAGCCTAGTTCGCTGACTGTATCTAAAACTAAATCAGGTAAGTACTTCATTAGTATCTTAGTTAAAGAAGATATTAAAAAACTACCAGTAGCTAATAAAACGGTAGGCGTAGACGTTGGCATTAAAGATCTTGCTATCTGTTCGGATGGCACTAAGTTCAATAATCCACGATTAACAAACAAGTACGCTAGCAAGCTAGCCAAAGCACAACGTAAACTAGCCAAGAAGAAAAAAGGCTCCAACAACTTCAACAAGCAAAAACGTGTTGTTGCTCGAATTCACGAAAAGATAGCAAACTCACGCAAAGACTTTACCCAAAAAATGACAACGAAACTTGTAAACGAAAACCAAGTGATAGGGATCGAGTCATTGAAAGTCAAAAACATGGTTAAGAACCGTAAGCTATCTAAGCATATCCACGATGCTAATTTTGGTGAAATAGTAAGACAGTTAGAATATAAAGCCGATTGGTATGGCCGTAAAGTGTCAGCTATTAGCCAGTGGTTTCCATCAAGTAAAATGTGTAATGAGTGCGGTTCGCTGTATTCTGGTAAATGGTCATTAGCTATAAGAACGTGGTCTTGTGAATGTGGAGCTATTCACGATAGAGATCATAATGCTGCTATTAATATCCATAATGAGGGGTTAAGGCTAATAGCTTAAATAATTTGTGGCGGTAGGTAGTACCGACACATTAAATGCTTGTAAGAGGTTTTAGAAGTCTAAAGTGATCTAATATCACAATGCTTAAACCGTTGACGACAAGAATCCCCTGATTTATCTAGGGGTACTTCAATGACTGTTTTTGTTACAGTAAGCTACTTGTAATTAAGTAAGGATAGCCGGCATGCATGACACTCCTTTGGCAAAATATTTACCTAATGTTAGCAAGCTCATATTTGGTTGTATGGGACTTGGGGGAGGCTGGAATAAAGACCCCTTAACTAATCTCATACCCAGCAGGCCCATGCTTGTATAGATACAGCAATAGCCGGTGGCATTAATTTTTTTGATCACGCCGATATTTATACATTTGGTAAAGCTGAGCAGGTGTTTGGCCAAGTCCTTAAGCAGCGCCCAGAGCTGAGAGAGCAAATTTATATTCAGTCAAAGTGTGGAATTCGTTTTGCCGATGAGCAAGGGCCAAAGCGCTACGACTTATCAAAGCAATGGATTGAGCAATCAGTAGAGGGCTCTCTTAAGCGGTTAAATACTGATTATTTAGATGTACTTATGCTGCACAGACCCGACCCTTTGATACAAGTTGAAGAAGTAGCTCAGGTATTTAGTCGCTTAAAAGAAAGTGGCAAAGTACGTCATTTTGCGGTGTCTAATATGTCGCAGCAACAAATACAGTTTTTACAAACAGCCCTTGATATGCCCATAGTTGCCAACCAAATTGAAGCAAGCTTAAAGCAATCAGCCTGGGTTGATGAGGGGGTATATGTCGGTAACCGCGATGGCAAAGACATTAACTTTACTCCCGGCTTTATAGAATATTGCACCGAGCAGGAAATACAAATTCAAAGCTGGGGTAGCTTATGCCAAGGATTATATTCAGGAAAACAGCTGCAAAATGCATCTCCAGCAGATATTAATACCGCTATATTAGTTAATAAGTTAGCGGCACTTTATAGCACGTCTGCCGAGGCCATTGTATTGGCTTGGTTACTGCGCCATCCGGCATTAATTCAACCGGTAATAGGCACAACGAATGCTAAGCGACTTGCTGCATCGTGCAGCGCTGTAAATATAGAATTAACCCGAGAGCATTGGTATGCATTATATGTCAGCGCCAAAGGGCACGAGTTACCCTAATTCAGATCCCACTTAAGGTATTACTATGAATATATTCGTTATTTTAGTTAGCTTGTTTGTCGCTTTGTTAATATTAATTCCGTTATTAGAAAAATATCAAAGTAAAATAGGCTTAGATGGCGCTAAAAAATACAGTAAGTATATATGGCCACTGGTAATGTTATCGTTAGTGGTGCAGCTAATTTATGTGTTAATGAATTAGTTTGCCTGCTTATTGTTCATAGGCAAAAAAATTATAGGCACAAAAAAGCCTTTGCAAGTTACCTAGCAAAGGCTTTTTTAATAATGATTTAATATTACTTAAGTGCTAACTGTAGCTCGCGGTTACGCTCTAACTGGGCAATAAAGTTATCAGCAATAGGCTTAAACTTGGCAAGCTCTGCACGTGGCAGCGGCTCTGACTTAGGTAACTTAACGGTTTTAGGATTACGATGAACACCATTAACTAAAAATTCATAGTGTAAGTGTGCACCGGTAACACGACCAGTAGAGCCAACAGTACCGAGTTGCTCACCTTGCTTAATTTTTTGCCCTGTTTTCACTAGGCGTTTATTAAGGTGTAAGTACTTAGTTACGTACTGTGTGCCATGGCTAATAAATACATAGTTACCATTATATTTACTGTAACCCGATTTAATAACTTTACCGTTACCAGAGGCAACTACCGGCGTACCAGTTCGCGCCGCAAAGTCTATACCCCGATGTGCTCTAACTTGCCCCGTCACTGGGTGCAAACGTCGTGGGTTAAAGCTTGAGCTTATATATTTAAAGCTAACTGGTGCACGTAAAAATGCTTTTTTCATGCTGCGCCCTTCAGGAGTATAAAAACTACCGTCAGTGTGGCGAATCGCAGCATAGCGCTGGCCTTGGTTAACAAATTCAGCAGCAATAATTTTACCAGTACCAATAAACTCACCATCTACATAGTGAGATTCATAAATTAAACCAAACCCATCGCCTTTGCGAATATCGTTAGCAAAATCTACATCCCAACCAAATATGTCGGCAAAGTTCATTATTTGGCGTTCGCTTAAACCTGCAGCTATGGCTGAAGTCCAAAAGCTACTAGAAATTTCGCCGCCTACTGTTTTGGTTAGGGTTTCTATTTCTTTACTATCGATTGAAGTATCGTATTGTCCTTCATCGTTTAAGGTAACAAATAAAGTATCTGTCTTTGAAATAACGTAACGCAGTTGTGCTAAATCACCATCTTTTGCGGTGGCAAAGCTCAGTGTTTCACCCGGGTGAATTTTAGTAAGTTTGCGAGTTTCTGCGTTAGTATTAATTAATTTATGTAACGTTTGAGCTGAAAAACCAGCACGTTTAAAAATAATAGCTAAGTTATCACCATTTTTTACTTGGTGATCAACAAAATCGTATTCTGGCAGCTTGTCTGCTGCTTGCTCTGAGTTTAACGCTGTTAACTTTTCGTTGTCATCAACTTTAACTTGTAACTCATAGCGCTTGCCAATTTCTAGAGTGTTTTCACTATTGTCTTTGGATGCAGTGGCTTTTTCAGAAGGAAGAAAAGCTAAGCCAGCAATAGCAGAAACTAAGCCTAAAATAAGCAATTTGTGTTTTTTGGGGAGCGTGTGAACCACGTGAACCATAACGTGCCTTTTTCTGCTGTCAAGAAAATTAATCGATTATCTTGCAGGATATAACGAATAATGTACGAATACTAGTATTTTGTAGATTTAAACTAATGCTAAATTAAGCTAAAATCACAGGGCTTATAGGCATCTTAGTATTAAAGTAGCTTATGATCTAGATGTTTTATTAATCTAGAACTAGTGTTGAACAGCGGTATTTTTAAGCAAAATAATAAAACAATGATGCATCATCAACGTTAGTAATTTAAAAACCAAAGCTGCAGCTGTTTGTGTTGTTTTAAATGTGTTGCAAACAGTTATCCTTACTCGTTTATACAACTTAAGCTGCTTTGCCTTATTTAGTGACGCTATCGTTTAAAAAGTTGTTTTAATTAGGTAATAATTTGCTATCTTAGTTACATAGGTTTATTGACTCTAAAAGTGCTACTTATCTAGTAATAAGCCGCGAGCATATTAATAATTAACCCCTTCGTTAACAGAATTTTTTGGAGTAACACACAGTGGATTTACAAACCGCTCTTGCAGAGATAAAACGCGGTACAGAAGAGATATTAATTGAAGATGAGTTAGTTGAAAAATTAAAATCTGGAAAAAAACTAAAAATTAAAGCGGGCTTTGATCCAACCGCGCCTGATTTACACTTAGGTCACACGGTACTTATTAATAAAATGAAAACCTTTCAGGACTTAGGTCATGAGGTTGTATTTTTAATTGGTGACTTTACCGGCATGATTGGCGACCCAACGGGTAAAAATGTAACACGTAAGCCGCTTACTCGCGAAGACGTGCTTGCTAATGCTGAGACTTATAAAGAGCAAGTATTTAAAATTCTTGATCCGGCAAAAACCACGGTCGCATTTAATTCTACCTGGATGGAAAATTTAGGCGCAGCTGGAATGATCAAACTTGCAGCACGCCAAACAGTTGCGCGTATGTTAGAGCGCGATGATTTTAAAAAGCGTTACGCTAGTGGTCAGTCTATTGCTATTCATGAGTTTTTATATCCGTTAGTACAAGGTTGGGATTCGGTTGCACTTGAGGCTGATGTAGAGCTCGGTGGTACTGATCAACGCTTTAACCTGCTAATGGGTCGTGAGCTGCAAAAAGACGAAGGTCAAAAACCACAAACAGTCATAATGACGCCGTTATTAGAGGGCACCGATGGGGTGCAAAAAATGTCTAAATCGTTGGGTAACTATATAGGTATTACCGATGCGCCTAACGATATGTTTGGTAAAATAATGTCGATTAGCGATGTGCTAATGTGGCGTTACTACGACTTATTAAGTGGGCTTTCGATTGCAGGTATTAACGCGCAAAAAGAGCGTGTAGAGCAAGGCACAAACCCGCGTGATATTAAAATTGAGTTAGCAAAAGAGCTTATTGCGCGCTTTCATAGTGAAGCTGATGCACAAGCAGCTCATGATGACTTTATTCAGCGCTTTCAGAAAAAAGCCCTGCCAGATGAAATACCTGAACTCACAGTAACGATTGAGCAAGACAGCATTTTAATTGCTAACTTACTTAAAGAAGCTAACTTAGTTGCAAGTACATCAGAAGCAATGCGTATGATTAAGCAAGGTGCAGTTAAGCTCAACGGCGAAGATAAAATTACAGACACTAAACTTGAAATAGCAAAAGGCAGTACGGCTATTTACCAAGTAGGTAAGCGTAAGTTTGCAAATATTACTGTAGCGTAAAGCTAAACAGTAAAATACTAAAAACCAGCCACGGCTGGTTTTTTTGTGCTTATATTTTAGTGTTCACAATAATAGGTGTGTAACTCGCCCTTAGCTAAATGCTTTTTAGTATTTCTATGCAAACAACGACCAGTAACCAAAATACCCGCGCTTGATTTAGTCTATTAATAATAACCGGCACGTCCTCAGCAATAGGAAGGCGTTCGGTGCCAATACGCATTTTGTTAAAACGTTCGCCAAAATACACTGCAGGCCCGCCTAGCTGTACGCCTAATGATGCAGAGCAAGTGCTTAAAAGCCATCCTGTATTAGTTTGATAAAAGTGTCGGCCGTAATGCTTTATATAATGCATGCTTAGCTTGCTCGCTTTACTGGCTGCAATAGTCAGTGCCAATAAGCGCATAGGAATAAATTCAATAATAAACAAGGTAATTTTAAGCGGCTTTAAAAAAGGACTGTTGGGTTTAATATTACTGCGCCATGCCTGCTCAATTAAAGTAAGTAATCGATAGGCAAGCGCTGCTATAGGGCCAAGTACTAAAAAAACAAATATCACCACAAAGTAATATCGCGCAGTACGTAATATTAGGCTCTCTATTAAGGCTTTAATTATGCCTGCGGCAGAGAGTTTAGTAACGTCTCGGGCTACTAATGGCTTTAATAGCTCGCGGGCGGCAGATTTTTGATTTTGTTTGGTAAGCTTTGCAATACGTAGTGCTTTTTTATCAATAGCTTTACTCTCAAGGCATAAATATAAAATAAGCCCGGCGAGTAATTCAGGGTAAAATGCAAATTCTAGTAGCAATACAATAATAATAAGTATCACACTTAAAATAAGTGTACTGGCAAGGGTTGCGGCTAAATATTGATAGCTATTAGGTTCTGCTGCTTTATAAATACGCTTACCAATAGCGCTAAAAATAGCCGTTAAAGCGGTATTCGGATGATACCAACTAACAAGTGGTAAAAAGCGCTCAGCAAGGAGCGCAATTATAAATACAATAAAGTCCAAGTGATTTTGAACCATATTGCTGAGCATTTACAGTGAAACTGCCGTTAGCTTTTCAAGTAACGCCACTACCATTTTAGATGAATTGATTGATGCTGTTTCTAGGTATTCTTCAAACGACTGCGGCGACTCTTTGCCGGCAATATCTGACATAGAGCGAATAACCACAAACGGCGTATTAAGTGTATGACAGGTTTGCGCAATTGATGCGCCTTCCATTTCTACTGCAAGCATTGTGGGAAAGTCGCTACGAGCTTTTTCAATACGTATTGGGTCACACATAAATATGTCGCCGGTACAAATTAAACCAACTAAGGTTTTTACGTCGCTAATTTGCGCAATAGTTTGCTCTGCGGCAGCCACTAATTTAGGGTGTGCTGCAAAACCTGCTGGCATTTGTGGTACTTGACCTATTTCGTAACCAAAAGCAGTTACATCAACATCATGATGACGAACTTCTGACGAAATAACTACATCGCCCACATTTAATGACGGATCAAAGCCGCCTGCAGAGCCAGTGTTAATTACGCAATCAGGGGCAAAGTTGTCAATAAGTAATGTAGTTGCAATAGTTGATGCTACTTTACCAATACCAGATTGAACCAATGTTACTGTGTTACCCGCTAATTCACCGGTATAAAAAGTAAAACCAGCTTTAGTTAAAGTTTGTGGGTTTTGCATTGCTTCGCGCAAAATTTTAACTTCTGGCTCCATTGCGCCAATAATACCAACATTCATAGTGTTAAGTTCCTGAGTTTGAATGCGCTGATTATACGTGAAGTTAGCGCTAAAAAACAAAAAAGCGAGCAGTTTTACTTTGCTCGCTTTTTATTATGTTATTTACGTTAAATTTCGGCTAGTGCTGTAGAGTGCGCTTTAGCTTGAGAAGGTGATAGTACCGCTGGTTTTTGAACTCGGGTACGAATAGGGCGAGCTGTTTGCGCAGCCGCAGGTTTACCGAGTTTAAACATAATAGCGTCGCGAACTTCACTTGGGCGATAGCCTGATTTTACTTTCATACGAATATGCGGGATGCCAGCGGCCTCTAATGCGCCATTAACAAACCAGTCGCGTTGTGCTTTATGGCCATCTTTATTGGCATTGTTTACTAAGTCTACGGCTGCCACTATGGTCATTTTTTCTTTATCGACTAGCACAAAATCAAGCTGTTTATTTTTAGCTTTAGCCATTGCGGCACGCTTAGACTTTGCCGATAAACCTTGTTTGCAATCAATCACGTCGATTAGTTTTACACGACTAACAATTTTATACTGATCGCCCACTGCGCGCTCTAATAAATTTAAAAAAGCACTTTCTACTTGGGTAAATACATTTTGCTTGCGGGTAAAAGGATAAGGGTTTCCGCCATCATCGTTAAACTTTGACGCAACAACAGAGGCCCCAACAACTAATACTAAAATTGATAATAAAGCGAATTCCATACGGTAACTCCATAACAACAAATTGACACTGCTTAAATAAAGCAATTAACGTGCCTAAATTAGTTGGTTAGTAGTATATTTCCGTATGGATATTGATCACCGCAAAATATGCACTTAAGCTTTATAACCGCCAGCAACGCCTTTAACTGCAATAGCGAGTGCATCGTGTGCATGCAGCGATTCGTAATGATTTATTTGTAACCAGTAATCACTGTATTGCTGTGTTTCTAGTAGCGCTTTAATTTTACGAGCAGCATCTTCACAAAACATTAAATTTTGACCATTTAGACGGGCAAACTCTTGCTCATCTTCACGTTTTACTGCGGCTTGTACTGGCGTTTTTAATTCATCTTCAATCGTGTTAATTAAATTAACCACGTCAAATTGAGTAATATTACTGTTGAGTTTTACTTTTACATTAGCAATTGAGCGCTGCGAGTGTGGGGTGGCTACAATACCTTGTGTAGTACCTAGCCATTCTAGTGCTTCTTTTTGACTGAGGGTTTCTTGATTGAATTTTTCGGCAAATGCATTTTGTATCAGCTGACGCGCCAGTGCCGCTGAACACGGGCAAGTTGATGAATAGGTTACATCAACACTTAGCTCGTAACTAATAACACCTTGTTCAATTGTGCTGGTTAATATAACAGGATAGCTTTTCCAGCCAGCTTTACCGCTTAATAACGATTTACGGCGCAGTGGTAATTCAAATTTAAACTCTATAAGTGCTTTATCACTTAAGCCTTCGTGGCTACTAATAAAAAAATCGAGCGCTTGAGCCAATGTTTGAGGGTTAACTTGCTGCTCAGTAGAGAGCGTGTCGAGGGCTAAAAATAAGCGCGACATATGAATGCCTTTTGCATCTTCTTTGTGTAAGTTTACAAAAGCGCGTGCTTTAGCATTAACAGTAACAGGCGTTATGCCATGTGACTCAAAAATAAATGGCAGTTCAATTTCACCCATTCCCACCCAGTCTAATGTACCAGTTTGTAAGGCGGGAGCCGTGTTAGCTATATCGGGCATATTAGTTTGCATGGTGTGTTACTCGTTATTAGCAATAATAAAGCGCTGCATTTTACACTAAATAATTTATTGCTGGAATGATGAGTTTTAGCCAGCTAATGATTCAAACAATAAATATTAGAGTTTTTATCGCACAACCTGAAAATAGCTGATAGAAAATGCTAAAATTAACCATAACATGCAATTTAAACCTTTTTTGTAATTAAGCATTTAGCTAAGAGAAACACTGATATATGACCGATTCCTCTTTGAGCCCTTGGGCTCGAGTTCTTTCTAGTTTAATAACTCGGTTTGGTGAGTTTAAAACTGCAGCCATTTGCTATGCTTTGTTATTGGCAGTTTCGCTTGTTTTATCAAGTATGTTTTATTATGTTGCCGTTGGTGAAGTTAATCTTGTTGATATATTGGCAGTGATTTTTTTTACCGCTGTGGTATCGCCGCTGGTTATAAGCGTGCTAATAAATTCAATTAGGCAACTAGATGCTTCCTATGCATATTTAGACAGTGCGACAAAACAAGAAAAACTACTCAACCAAACATTAAAAGATAATATAAACCGCTTAAATGTAGAAATTGATGAGCGTAAAATGGCGTTTCATGCCAAGCACCGCGCAATAGAAGAGCTAAGAAAAGAAATTGCTGAGCGTAAAAAAACGCAACAAGAGCTTGCCCAGCAAAGTATGCTACAACGCTCAATAGTAGACTCCTCCCCCGATTTATTTTATTACCGCGACGACAATGGCGTGTTTGCGGGCTGTAATAAAATGTTTGAAGAAGTAATGGGCAAAACCAGTGACGAATTAATCGGTAAGAGTGCTGAACAAATATTTCCTAATCATTTTTTATCTGAAGTTTTAAAAACCGATAAACAGGTAGAGCAAACTCACCAAGCATTAACTATAGATGTTCAATACGATGTGGGCGGCGAAACGCGTTGGTTTGAATTGCGTAAATTGCCATTTATTAACGATAAAGGTAAGTACATAGGTTTACTTGCGTTTGGCCGTGATATTACGAGTCGTAAAGAGGCTGCAGAAGCGCTCGAAACAGCCTACAAAGATAAAGGGAAGTTTATTGCCACTTTGAGCCATGAATTGCGTACACCACTTAATGGCATTGTTGGTTTAACACGTATGTTGCTAGATACAGAGCTTAATAAACAGCAGCGTAGTTGGTGTAATACGGTGTTTTCGAGTGCTGAAACACTGGGTAATATATTTAACGACATTATAGATTTAGACAAAATAGACAGAGAGCAGTTAGATATTGCAACTAATGCTATAAACGTATCTGACTTTATAAATGATGTGGTTAACTTTGCAGGCTTAATTGCTGAACAAAAAGATCTTTCTTTTGATATTAAACGCTTAGGCATGCTAGATATTTATGCGCAACTAGATCCAACCCGACTTCGCCAAGTTGTTTGGAACTTAATAAATAATGCGGTTAAATTTACTCATAAGGGCAGTGTAACCCTCACTTGTATTCGTGAAAACCGAGATGATGGCCCTTGGCTTACCATGAAAATATCAGACACCGGAGAGGGCATACCAGCTGAACAGCTCTCTCGTATTTTTGATATGTATTATAAAGCGCCAGATCTTAAAGGCACCAATGCTATTGGTTCTGGCATTGGCTTAGCAGTAACCAAAGCCTTAGTTGATGCAATGCAGGGGGTTATTTCGGTTAATAGTATCGAAGGTGAGGGGAGCTGCTTTATAGTAGAAATCCCGCTAAGTTTATGCAGCGCACCCACTGAGAATAGTTATGTAGGACGCAGCTTAAATATACTGTTAGTAGAAGATGTGCCGTTAAATGCCGAAATTGCGACTAACTTACTTGAGCAGCGTGGTCATGAAGTTATTTGGGCTGAGACCGGCGAAGATGCATTGTCTTTTGTAGAAACTGAAGACGATTTAGATTTGATCTTACTTGATATGCAGTTACCCGATATAAACGGGGATGAAGTAGCAAGGCAAATAAGAGCCGATAGTCATTTTGATAAATTACCTATTGTAGCGCTTACCGCAAATGTGCGCAGCGCAGAGCAAGAGCTAGAGGGAATATCAATACAAGGGGCGCTCGCTAAACCTATCAATACGGTAAAACTAGATAAAATATTAGCTGATTTATTTGGTATAAAACAAACAAGAAGTAATGAGCCACAATTAAAAGTAAGTGCAGCAGCGCTTGCTGATATTAATGCGCATTTACTTGATGTTGAAACCATAGAAGACTTTGTAAATTCAATGGGCTTGGTGGTATTTAAACGCAGTAGTCAGTTATTTGAAAAACTCAATCCCCAATATCAGCAAGAGTTACTGACCTCGTTAAACTCAGGCGACAGAGAAGAATATAAATCAGTTGCACATAAGCTTAAAGGTGCTGCGGGATCTGTAGGCTTAAATGATGTGCAATTGCATGCAAAAGTGATGGAGTATGGTGCATTGGATGAATCTGACGAGGTATTAAAGCAGTGGTTAGATGTTTTAGCAGACAAAATAAATGAAGGACAACATGCCCTTCATTTATTCTTACAGCAATTAGAGTAACTAATTAGCTGTCTATTTTACCAATGAAGCGATAACCTTCACCATGAATGGTGCTGATCAACTCAGTTGTTGAGTTGTCGCTTTCAAAGTGCTTACGAATACGACGAATTGTAACATCAACTGTTCTATCGTTTGCACGTAGCTCACGGCCAGTCATGTGTTTAATTAGTTGCTCACGGCTAAAAATACGACCTGGAGAGTCAAGCATTAAACGCAGTGCTCTGTATTCGCCTTTAGGTAGACGTTTTGCGTCTCCACCTGGAGAAGTAAGACAGCGACTGTTTTCGTCAAGTTCCCAACCGTTAAACGTAATTACACCATTTGTTTCAAGTGCAGACTCTTCACCACCTAGGGCAGTACGAGTAATTAAATTACGCGCACGAATAGTTAATTCGCGAGGATTAAACGGTTTAGTAATATAGTCATCAGCACCAATTTCTAGGCCTAAAATACGATCTACATCATTGTCACGGCCTGTTAAGAAAATAAGACCGACTTTGCGTTTTTGGCGTAACTCACGTGCTAAAATTAGCCCGTTTTTACCTGGTAGATTGATATCCATAACTACAAGATTGACGTCGTCATTATTTGTAAGCTTATCATGCATGTCATCGCCATCAATGGCTTCAATAACTTTGTAACCTTCAGCTTCAAATAAACTAACGAGGTTTAGTCTAGTTACGTCTTCATCCTCTACAATCAGAATGACTGGCGTTTGCATTTTTAATTAACCTTTTGGTGTGTTTTATTTATAAAAAAAACCGGTATAGTTTTATAAACCGATTACTAAAAGAGTATAGGATTATATCTAATTGTTAACAAGTAAAAACAATTAGAGAAAAACAGCAGGATCCGCACAGCCTACTTAAAAGGTTTAGAGTAAAGCTACTGTTTAATTGATCTTTAAAATTGGATGCATATTTTGAATTATTAAAGTCAAAGCCATTTCCCTTTAGTAATTGATACATCCATCAATCAGGTAAAGATACTTAAAATAATCAGACTAATTCAAAACGAAATTATATCACTTTCCAACCTTTCATCAATGTATGTGATATCTTAAAAGCATTAAAGTTCAGAAAATATTTAACTTTAAGCAGTTAATTCACTAAATAAGATAGTTGAATAACGAATGCTCTATTAATGAGGTCATAAAGTTAAAATTCAAGAGCATGCCTATAATTAATCAGTACATTATTTAAGCTGCAGTATGTTTGGTGAGTGTCGTTTTTACTTTGCCAATAAAAGCTGTTTTACGCTCAGAGCTTACTTGGATATTACTTAACAGGTTTGCCAGCAGATAGTCGACTTGAAATAGTTCTCGTACCTTATCCTTATTTATTTGTTATAAAAAAGTCAAATACTTTATTTTACTATTACCCTCAATATTCTGACTATTATTACTAAGCGATAAAAAATTCAGAAGGGAAATTAATTTTATAAATATGTTTGAGCACGTGAGGTGCTCAAACATAAGCATTATTAGCTGCTGTAAACGGCAAACTTATTATTTTTAAACACTGTGTGATAGTTATCAAATTGTGTTTCTAATATCGGCGGGTATTTTAAAAAGCTATTAGCAACAATATTTAACTTACCGGCTTTAGTTAGATGCAGTTTAGCATTTGCTAAAAAGGTTTCTGCTACTGTGTAGTCGGTAGCAATACCGGTGTGAAATGGCGGGTTACTAATAATTAGATCGAACTTACCTGTAATGTTAGTAAGCCCATCACTTAAGATGGCTTCGCCTTTAATGTTATTAAGCTTAAGGGTTTGCGTTGTTGCATAGATTGCCAAAGCGCTCACATCACTACAAACAAAGCTTAATGCCGGATTTTTTAGCCCTAAGTAAGTTGCAATTAAGCCCGCGCCACAACCAAAGTCGAGTACAGTACCTTGCTTAATAAGCGGAGCGTTTTCGAGTAATATTTTAGTACCAGCATCTAAATTACCGTGATTAAATACCCCAGGAATACTGATAGCGGTAAATTCGCTATCGGCCACACTGACCGTAAATGGCTTATGATAATCGCTAATATTAAACTGACTAAGTTGTTTAAGCTCTGCAAATGAATATAAAACACAGTGCTTTGCTGAGTCTATTTTATTACTAAAATTAGCTTTATCAGTAAGCTGTTTTTCTATTGATTTAACACCACTCTTATTTTCGCCAACCACCAGTAACTCAGCATCTGCTGTAATTACTGCGCGTATATTATCAAGCGCCATAAGCACTTCAGGCTTTGATTTTGGATAGTAAAGAATCACTAAATCAAAGTCGTTACTGCTAATACAGTGATTTACACATATATCAACGCCGGGTGTGTTTTTGGCAAATTCGCCATTAGCGTGATTGTAGCTAAAAGCAGTTACTTTACTCTCTGGGTTGCGTTTTTTAAGCTCGGCTAAAAAGCCATCTTGAACAAAGTTGACCACCAATATAGATTTCCCAACTAACTTTTCGCTGTTGCGAAGTAACAGTAGGCTTGGATTGGTTAATACGCTCATAAATGGCTTTACCTTACAGATTATATAATTTACAGAGTTATGTCCTTAACCTAAATGTTGGTTAAGGTATTTATTATCCGAAATACAGACTACTTAGTGCGCTCAAACATCAAGTCCCACACACCATGACCTAAACGATGGCCGCGTTGTTCAAATTTGGTTAGCGGGCGTAAATCAGGACGTGGTACGTAGTCGTTTGTTGCAGACTGGTTTTTAAAACCAGGCGCAGCTTGCATTACTTCGAGCATATGCTCAGCGTAATTTTCCCAGTCGGTAGCCATATGAAAAACGCCGCCCATTTTTAACTGTGAACGTAACTTTTCAACAAACTCGCCTTGTACTATACGGCGTTTATGGTGACGCTTTTTATGCCAAGGATCAGGAAAAAATAATTGTAAGGTTGTTAAACTTTCATCTGCTATACAATCGGCTAAAACTTCAACCGCATCGTGTTCAAAAATACGCAGATTAGCAATACCCGCTTCATCAGCATCCATTAAACAAGCACCAACGCCTGGGCGGTGTACTTCTATACCAATAAAGTTTAAATGCGGGGCATTTTTTGCCATTTCAACCAGTGATTTGCCCATACCAAAACCAATTTCTAGCACTACATCATTGTTATTGCCAAAAACTTCGCTTAAATCAAGCATGCCATTTTTATGCTCTAAGCCCATTATTGGCCAGCATTTTTCGATAGCGGCAGCTTGGCCTTTGGTTAAACGACCTTCGCGTTTTACAAAACTACGAATAGTGCGGATATACTTACCTTCTTGCTTTGCTTGCTCAAGATTAGTGTTACTTGATTCACTCATATTATTGGCCTGACAAAAATAACTGGTTTAAAAAATGGTTGCGTATTATCCCTGACCAAGCCATGGATAACAAGCTCTAGCTGATTTTACTAGGTGTATAGAGGCGCTATAGCTTGATCTTTTCACTAACTGCAATAAACTGAGCCGCCATTGAGCATAAGTAAAAAGTAAACTATTTTGGATTTAAATAAACAGCAGTCTGATTGGTTTTCTAACCAAGTGGTTGATTGGTATCATCTTCATGGTAGAAAAACGCTGCCGTGGCAGTTAGCAAAAACACCCTATAAAGTATGGGTGTCTGAAGTGATGTTACAACAAACTCAAGTAGTGACAGTTATCCCTTATTTTGAAAGGTTTATGCAAAGCTTCCCCGATATTATTGCTTTAGCTAACGCCGATGAAGATCAGGTGCTGCATCACTGGACTGGTTTAGGGTATTACGCAAGAGCACGTAACTTACATAAAACCGCTAAAATAGTTCGTGACAAGTATCAGGGGCAGTTTCCTACAACGCTTGAAGAGGTTGTTGATTTACCTGGAATAGGGCGCTCTACAGCCGGTGCTGTGTTATCACTTTCACTTGGGCAGCATCACCCCATACTCGATGGTAATGTTAAACGAGTATTGGCCCGTTTTTTTATGGTTGAAGGCTGGTATGGTGTTAAAAAAGTCGAAAGCCAACTTTGGCATTTGAGCGAGCAGCTAACGCCTAAAAATAACGTAACTGAGTTTAACCAAGCTATGATGGATTTAGGTTCGAGTTTGTGTTCGCGTAGTCGTTTTGATTGCCCTGCATGTCCGTTAAGTAGTCGCTGTGGCGCATTTAAAACGCAGCAGGTAAAAACATTCCCACACTCAAAGCCTAAAAAAGCAGTGCCGAAAAAAAGCTGCCATCAGTTAATTATTAAACATGAAGATAAAGTGCTCATGGAAAAGCGGCCTAACTCAGGAATATGGGGCGGGTTGTTTGGTTTTTTTGAGTTTAATGAATTGAGTGAACTAGAGGTGTTTATAGCGCAGCAAGGGCTAACAGCTGATTTAGTGGTGCTTGAACCCTTTACTCATATATTTTCGCACTTTGAACTTACTATTAATCCACATGTGCTAAATGTAGTACAAGTTCCGGATGTAATTAACGACCGACAATTAGTTTGGTACCCATTAGATCAGTCAATTGAAGTGGGTTTAGCCGCACCAACCAAAAAGTTGGTTAAACAAATTGCACCAATA
The DNA here is from genome assembly GCF_001465295.1 of Pseudoalteromonas translucida KMM 520. Classification (NCBI taxonomy): domain Bacteria; kingdom Pseudomonadati; phylum Pseudomonadota; class Gammaproteobacteria; order Alteromonadales; family Pseudoalteromonadaceae; genus Pseudoalteromonas; species Pseudoalteromonas translucida. Next base: position 615,951 of record NZ_CP011034.1, read on the forward strand.
GGTTAAACTTGTTTATAACTATCGCTAAAGAGAATTAATTATGGCACGTACAGTATTTTGTCAAAAGTTACAAAAAGAAGCTGAAGGGCTTGGATTTCAATTATATCCTGGCGAAATAGGCGAAAGAATCTTTAACAATATCTCTAAAGAGGCTTGGGCGCAGTGGCAGCACAAGCAAACGATGCTGATTAACGAAAAGCATTTAAATATGATGGACCCAGAGCATCGTAGTTTTTTAGAGCAGCAAATGGTTGGTTTTTTGTTTGAAAACAAAGAAGTAGAAATTGAAGGCTACAAACCACCAGAAAAATAATTGTTATGTGGTATAAAAAAAAGGGCTAAATAGCCCTTTTTTATTACTTAAATTAATTAACTCAGCTGCTCTTGCTGCTCGGCATTTTTAATCTGCTCTTTTAAAAATTGAGCTGCTTTAGAGTATTCAATTTCTAATTGATCTCTTAAATCAATTAATTTATCGCTGTTTAGTTCATCTGTTTTACATTGCTCTTCAAACACTATTGCTAGCTCAGCTACGCGATGCGCCCCAATGGTTTTAGATATTGACTTTAATTGATGGCAACCCTCAAGAATATCACTAACGTTACTTTGCATAACACCAAAGTTAATCGACTTTATTAGTTCTTGGCTTTGCTCCAAATACATTTTAAAAAAACGGATTTTTTTCGCGTCATCGCCATTAATGTATTTAGCTACTGAATCCATATCTATTGGCATTGCTGGCTTTTGATGTGGTGTGTCTATGCTCTTGTGATTATGTTTTTCATTCCAGCGAATTAGTGTGCTTTCTAAAACGTTAAGCTCAACCGGTTTAGTAATAAAGTCGTTAATACCAACAGCTAAGCAGCGTTCTTTTTCACCTTTTAAAGAGTTGGCTGTCACGGCAATTATATAAGGTTGCGATACAATCGAACCTAGCATTTCGGCCTCACTGCGGATTTTTTCGACCATATCGTAGCCAGACATTATCGGCATGTGTAAATCGGTTAAAATGAGCGAGTAGTTACCTTTTCGCCACATATTAATCCCTTCCTCACCGTTATTAGCTACTTCAACTCCGTAACCTAAGATGTGCAGCTGATCAGTTATAACTTGTTGATTCAAAATATTATCTTCAACTAATAAAATAAGTTTGTTTGCTGCTAAAGCTTGCTCTGTAGTTAAATGGTTATCGTATGCTATGGATTTTTTTATGTGCTTAGGCTGATGCAAACCTGCAGCTACAAGTATTGATAGCATAAAGTTAGACTTACATAATGGCGTTGCATTAATATAAAAAATATTTTTATGATTAATAGCGGCATCATCTAGCTTGCTTAAAACGACAACTTGCTGATTATTATCCTCTAAAGAGTAAAGCAAACGTCTTAAAAATGCATTTATGCTGTCCATATTATCAATGCCATCAACAACCCAAATGATATCTTTAGCGTCGTGCAAAGACTCAATTTCTTGCTCGTTATGCACATAGGTTATTTTAGCGCCCATAAATGATAAATAACGATAGATTACTTTTTCACGTTCAACATTATTACTTACTACAACAATATGCCTGCCATCTAAGCTGTTTTTATGTGCGAACTTAATTTTTCCTGAGGTACTAAATGGCAGTTCTACAGTGAACTCACTACCTATGCCAATATTACTATTAACCGATATAGTACCCAGCATTAACTCGGTTAAACTTTTACAAATTGACAAGCCAAGGCCGGTTCCGCCGTATTCTCTGGTTATTGAGCTTTCTGCTTGAATAAATGGATTAAATATCTCTCTTAATTGTGCTTGGCTCATACCTTTACCGTTATCGGTAACACAAAAACGTAAAGTGAAGTGTTCTGCAGTGTTGTGAGCTACCTCTACAGAAATATTAACCTGCCCCTTATGCGACTCACTCGTACTAGTAAACTTAATCGCATTGCTGCATAGGTTATATAGTATCTGGCGTACTCGAGTGTTATCACCAATAAGGTTAATAGGGATATCAGGAGCAATTGATAGGTTTAAATCGAGATCGCGGTGCTTGGCTATAGAAGAAAGTACGCGCACCACCTCTTCAATCGTATCGGTGACAGAAAATGGGATAGGGTCAATATTAAGTTTGCCTGCTTCAATTTTAGAAAAATCTAAAATGTCGTCCAAAATACTCAGTAAAGAAAAAGCAGATTCGCGAATAATTGTACTAAGGCGATGTTGTGAGCCATCTAAATTTGTTTGGCGCAGTAAATCTATAGTCCCTATAACGCCATTCATAGGGGTTCTAATTTCATGGCTCATAGTCGCTAAAAAGGTTGTTTTAGTTTCACTCGCTTTTTGCGCATTTAATGTTTCTTTTTCAAGTGCAAGGGTTCGAGTTTGCACTTCAATTTCGAGATTGTTTTGCAGTTTTTGTAATTCTTTTTGAGTTTTTTCATTCTCAGATAAAGCCGCTTGTACTTTTTTTAATAAAAAATTAATATTAAGTGCAATCACATTCAAGCCATTGCCTAGCTGCTCATTTACAGTGCTGTTAAAATTACTGCTATCAGTTACAGCCTGTAGTTCTTCGCTGAGCAAGCCAGTACTTTTACGTAAACGATTATTAATATATTGATTTAATAGCAGCGCTAATACAAATAATGTAATAACCGCAATACAAGCCACAAAATAGGCGCTCAATAATGACGTTTGTTTAGTTAAAGTAGGTGAGGATTTTTTTTGCTTTAAAATAAGCTCGCCAATAGGTTGGTCGTTAAGCGTTAAAACCTTATGTAAAACACCTTGCTCAACTAAGTGCTCATTTAGTTTAATAGCAGCAATTGCAGGTTTGTTAGTGCTATATACCAGCTCCGTTTGTGATGTAGCGCTAAAGCGATATAGCGTGTATTCAAAGTTGTCACTAAACACAGAGGTAAGCTCAAGCAACTCTTGCACTTTACCTTGCCCGTAAATAGTTAAAGCGTCGACTAGAGGGGCTTCTAGCTTGTTAGCCAGTGAAGTAATATCAATAAGCGGTGTGCTTTTTTTAGTACTTGCTTCACTTTGAGAATAAAGTGAAAAGGCAATTATAAATAGTATGGTTATAATTACATTACTTAATAAAAAAAGAGGTAACAAACCTTTTATCACTGAAGAGAACTTACTCTGCATGGATTTTTCCTAATTGGTATATTAATAACACGGTAAGCCTTTACCGTACTTTGAATAGAACGATGTAAAAAATACACAATAATATTAGCATAGTTTAAGTTAAAGTTATGATGCTACTTTTTGCTGGTTTGTAGTATAAATGAGCAGTGTTAATTAAAAAAGCCCCGAGTTGCATAAAAACCGTGCAAACAGTTATTAAGAATGAAAAAAAAGTTGACTTGTAACGGCAAAACTCGTTTAATACGCCGCACGCCCAGATAGCTCAGTCGGTAGAGCAGAGGATTGAAAATCCTCGTGTCCGTGGTTCGATTCCGCGTCTGGGCACCATTATTAAATAATAGTGTTTGAAATCAAAGATATTAAACAGTATTATGCGTGCCTTAGCACACAGTTTTGTGTGCCGACTTAGCTCAGCTGGTAGAGCAACTGACTTGTAATCAGTAGGTCAACCGTTCGACTCGGTTAGTCGGCACCATTTATTTACTAAATTATTTTACTAAAAAGTTAACTTAGAATATTTAGTTAACTAGCACAGTTTATGTGCCTCGATAGCTCAGTCGGTAGAGCAGAGGATTGAAAATCCTCGTGTCCGTGGTTCGATTCCGCGTCGAGGCACCATTTATTAAAAGTTATCAATCTTTAAAATTGATAAAGTGCCTTAGCACACAGTTTTGTGTGCCGACTTAGCTCAGCTGGTAGAGCAACTGACTTGTAATCAGTAGGTCAACCGTTCGACTCGGTTAGTCGGCACCATTTATTTACTAAATTATTTTACTAAAAAGTTAACTTAGAATATTTAGTTAACTAGCACAGTTTATGTGCCTCGATAGCTCAGTCGGTAGAGCAGAGGATTGAAAATCCTCGTGTCCGTGGTTCGATTCCGCGTCGAGGCACCATTTATTAAAAACCTCACTCTTGTGAGGTTTTTTTGTTTTTACGATATTATTTTTCCCTGCAGGCCATTCTATACAGCTTAAAATTGTTCCAGAAAATTTTAAGCTCATCAGTACACTACTTACTAACCCCTTAATTATATAAACCTGCTTATAGTTACTTTCAACTTTACAGTTAATGAACTTAGTGCTCATTAATACCGAAATAGAGTATAAATAGTTATCCGATAGTTTATGGCTAATTATGTAATGTTATGTAAAGTAAGTTGAGCGTTTTAGTTCAAAGTGCTTGAATTACATTATAAATAGCAGTAATTCAGGTTTAATTATGATTTGGCAACAATACCAGCCAACTTTATTGGTACTCAGTATTGTGCTGCTCAGCGGCTGTGCGAGCAATATAAATTCACAGCAGCGCGAACAAGCACCTAATAATGTACCGCAGCAATGGCAACAAAAAATCTCTGCGCCGATATTGCACGTACAACAGCAATGGCTTAATCAATTACAAAATCCACAGTTAAATCAACTTGTGGAGCAGGCACTTAAAAATAACCAGCAGCTTTTACAGAGTAGTTACGATGTAGCGCTCCAAAAGCAGGAGTTAATTGTGTCGGGCGCAGCGTTGTGGCCAACCTTGGACTTATCTGCGCGTACTAGTCGCAGTAAAAATAACCGCCCAGTTAGTTATAATAATGCAAGTTCAGTGAGCTTGAATTTAGGTTACGAAGTTGATTTATGGGGCAAGCTGTCAGATTCTAATCGCCAAGCTAATTTAAACTACTTAGCGCAACAGGCGCGCTTTGAACAAGCAAGGCAACAGCTAGTTGCCGATGTAGTAAAGAGCTGGTTTGATGTAGTAACCGCAAAGCAATTACTTGATTTATACAAGCGCCGTGAAGCCAATGCTTTGCAAAATCTTGATATTATAGAGTCAGGTTATCGTCAAGGGTTAAACGAAGCTCTCGATGTTTACTTGGCCCGTAACGAGCTAAATAACGAGCGTTCACGTATTGCTACTCAGCAAGCAAGCTTATTAACGACAGCAAGAGTACTTGAGCGTTTATTGGGAGATTATCCGAAAGGAATTATCTCGGCAAATAATGACCTGCCAGTTATCAATACTAACATTCCACTCGGTTTACCCTCAGAGTTAATTACCCGAAAGCCAACATTACGTGCAAATTGGTATCAGCTTTTAGCAAGTGATGCGAACTTGGCTTACGCCCATAAGCAACGCTTTCCAAGTTTAAATTTAACGGCAAGTTTAAGTGATGCGACAGATAGAGTGAGTGATCTGTTTTCGCCATCTAGCCTAGCATGGTCGTTACTTGGCAGTATTTCAGCGCCTATTTTTAATGGTGGCCGGTTAAAAGCGAATGAAGAAATTGCGCGTTTAAATAGCCAAAAACAAGAGCAGCAGTATTTACAAGCACTTTACGATGCTTTTAGCGACGTAGAAAATGCGATTACGCTACAGCAATCACTTAAGGCGCAGTATGCAAGCACGCTAGAAGCACAAGAAAATGCCCTTGCTGCCGAACAACTATCGTTTGAGCAATATCAAAGTGGCTTGGTTAGCTACACCACAGTGCTTGACGCACAAGGACGCTCGTTCGATGCTCAAAGCTCCTTAATTAGTATTAAAAATCAATTAATAGCAAACCGAGTTAATTTACACCTTGCCCTTGGTGGCGACTTTGCAAACACTTCAACCGAACTACAGAGTAATAACAATGAAAACTAAAACAGCAAAAATTATTATTCCAGCCGCGGTTATTATTGCCACTATTTTAATCGTCATGTTTATCAAAGGTAACCCGCCAGAAGCTAATCGCTTTGGTGCACCACCAAAAGCGTCAATTAACGTAGCAGTTCAAATGCTGCAGCCGCAAAACTATCAAGTGATGGTAGACAGCTACGGCACAGTAAAACCACGTACACAAAGCTTATTAGTTGCTCAAGCATCGGGTTTAATTATAAATATAAGCGATGACTTTAGAGAAGGCGGTTTTTTTAAAAAAGGTGCGGTATTAATCCAACTCGACGATAGAGACTATCAAGCAGAAGTTAAATCGGCACAGGCTAACTTACTAACAGCAAAGCAAGGCCTTTTAGAAGAGCAAGCCCGCGGGCAGCAGGCTATTACAGATTGGCAGCGTTTAGGTAATGATAAACCTGCAAGTAGCTTAGTGCTACGTGAGCCACAATTAGCTGCAGCACAAGCACAAGTATTATCGGCGCAAGCAACACTTGAAAAAGCCAAGTTAAACTTAGAGCGTACCCAAATAATAGCGCCATTTGCAGGGCGAGTACTTAGTCGTAATGTAGATTTAGGCCAAGTTGTTAGCAACAACACCCAGCTTGCTACTATTTACGCGATAGACAGCGTAGAAGTTCGGTTGCCAATAAAAAACAAAGACCTACCTTTCATTAATTTACCTGAGCAGTACCGCGATGGTGCTAAAAATCAGACCGGATCTGTGATTAAATTTAGCTCTGATCTAGTTGGCGAGCAAACGTGGCAAGGGCAGTTGGCGCGTACTGAAGGTGCTATTGATGAAAGTGCCCAGCAACTCTACGTGGTTGCTAAAATTAATGACCCTTATAAAGCAACACAAAGTAATCAATACCCAATAAAAATAGGGCAGTACGTTAAAGCGCAGATCACCGGAAAAACAGTTTCTGACGCGCTTATTATTGCAAATAGCACGATTTATCAGGGATCTTACGTTTATATTGTTGAGCAGGGAGTATTAAAGCGTAAAGATATAACGCTTGCATGGCAAAGTGCCGCTTTTGCAATGATAAAAACCGGCTTAAAAGCAGGTGATAAACTGGTTGTTACGCCACTAGGGCAAGTTAGTTCGGGCACACAAGTGAGTATTTTAGGCGAAGATAACAAAGCGACTAAACCACAAGGCGTGAAGCAGCGCCCAACAGCAGAGCAATTAGCACAACAAGCAAAAGAGCAAGGCATTAGTGTTGCAGAGCTAGTAAAAAAACGTCGCGCAGCAAAGCAAGGAGATAAGCCATGATTGCTTGGTTTACCAAAAACCATGTTGCTGCCAATTTATTGTTAGTAACGTTGTTGCTGTCGGGACTGTTTAGCTTATCGACAAAAATACCGATCGAAGTATTTCCTTCTTTTGAAACCGATATGATCAGTATTCGGGTTAGTTTACGTGGTGCGACGCCAGAGGATGTTGAGCAAGGTGTCACTATACGTATAGAAGAGTCTGTACAAGATTTAGAAGGCATAAAGCAAATATTTAGCCGCTCATCTGAAGGTTCGGGCTCTGTGACTGTTGAGGTGGAGAGCGGTTACGATCCTCGAGAGTTACTCGCTGATATAAAAAGCCGTGTTGATGCTATTAATACCTTTCCTGGAGATGCAGAAAAACCCATCGTTGCTCTAGCTGAGCGAAAACGAGAGGTTATAGCGGTAACTGTATCTAGCGATTATGGCGAAAAAGAAACTCGTGAGTACGCAGAGCAAGTACGCGATCAAATATTACGTTTACCCAGTGTAACGCAGGTTGAGTTAAGTGGCGTGCGCGACTACGAACTGGCTATTGAAGTAAGCCAAGATACCTTGCGCCAATATGACTTAACACTGGCGCAAATTTCTAATGCGGTTGCTAACTCAAGCTCAGACATTTCTGCGGGTAACTTAAAAACCCAAGGTGGTGATGTACTTATTAGCTCAAAAGGGCAAGCATACCGAAAAGACGAATTTGCCAGCATAGTGGTTAAAAACCAAAGTGACGGTACTATTATTCGCTTAGGTGATATAGCCACAATTAATGATGACTTTGAAGAAACCCCAGTGCGTACCCGTTTTAACGGAAAACAAGCCGCTTTTATCGACGTATACCGAATCGGCCCACAAAGCGCAATTACAGTTGCCGATGAAGTAAAAGCCTATATAAATGCCCAGCAATCTTCATTGCCGCAAGGTTTTGCATTAAGTTATTGGGATGACGACTCAGAGCTAGTTAAAAGCCGTATTGCCACGCTTACCACTAACGCCTTACAAGGCGGTATTTTAGTGCTGGCACTGCTAACCTTATTTTTACGCCCAGCTATCGCATTTTGGGTGTTTATTGGTATTCCGGTGTCGTTTATGGGGGCATTTATTGCTATGCCTATTTTTGGCGTGACCCTTAATGTAATGAGTTTATTTGGCTTTATTTTGGTACTCGGTATTGTGGTTGATGATGCCATAGTCACAGGTGAGAACGTTTACACCCATTTAAAAACAGCTGAATCGGGCGAACAAGCTGCCATATTAGGCACCCAAGAAGTAGCAACGCCAGTCACTTTTGGTGTATTAACTACGGTAGCAGCCTTTTTACCATTAGCCTTTATTGAAGGTGCGCGCGGGGCATTATTTGCACAAATTCCTGTGGTGGTTATTCCGGTATTATTGTTTTCTTTAATTGAGTCTAAATTTGTTTTACCTGCACATTTAAAATACATAAAGCTACGTCATCAAAAAGGTAAGCAGTCAAAATTTGATCTGCTACAGCAACGTTTTGCTGATGGCTTTGAAAGTGCCATTTTAAAATATTATCAGCCTATTCTTAATTTAGCTCTGCGTCATAAACTGGCAACGGTGAGCTTATTTGTTGGCGTATTTTTAATTATTTTAACTATGATCACCAGTGGTTGGACTAAGTTTGTATTTTTTCCACGTATTCCCAGCGAAACCGTACGGGTAAACTTAACCCTGCCGGCTGGTACACCGTTTGAAGTAACTAATAAATATGTGATTGATATGTCGCAAAAAGCGCAGCAATTACAAGACAAATACCGCGATCCTGATACGGGTGAAAGCGTTATTTTAAATATTTTAGCAACGACTGGCGGGCGCGGCGGAGTATCTAACTCGGGCGCAGTACGCTTTGAAATTACCCCAGCTGAAAAACGCGATTCAGATATTGGTTCACGCGAACTTGCCAGTGAATGGCGCGAATTAATTGGCGTTATTCCTGGTGCTGAAAGCCTCACCTTTAGAGCCGAAATTGGTCGTAGTTCAGATCCAATAGATGTGCAGCTTAGCGGTACATCGTTAAAGGTTTTACAAGATGTGGCAGATCATATTAAAACGCGTTTATCGACTTACCCAACCGTATTCGATATTGCCGATAGTATGTCTGATGGTAAAGAAGAGCTGCAAATAGAGCTTACTGAACAAGGCTTAGCGCTGGGCTTAAACCGAGTTAATGTAGCAGGGCAAGTGCGTAACTCGTTTTTTGGCTCGCAAGTGCAAAGGATCCAACGCGGGCGAGACGATGTGCGGGTAATGGTACGTTTGCCTATTGACGAAAGACGCTCGGTGGCCGACTTGCAAAATATACTCATAAACACACCAGCCGGTGGCTCAGTGCCTTTATCGCATGTGGCTATTTTAATTACAGGGCAAAGCCCGTCTACTATCAATCGGATCGATCGCTACCGTACTTTAAACGTGACCGCCGATATAGAAAAAAGCAACACTAACATGACCATACTCCAAGCTGATTTATCCCAGTATTTAGATGAGCTAATGCAGCAATACCCAGGAGTAGATTATGCATTAGAAGGTGAAGCAAAAGAGCAAAGAGAGTCGTTTGGCTCACTTGCTTGGGCGTTAGTATTTGTATTTTTTATTATTTATGCGCTACTAGCGATACCGTTTAAATCGTACTTACAGCCATTAATAGTAATGAGTGTTATACCCTTTGGCATGATAGGCGCTGTAGTAGGGCATTGGATCATGGGGATGGAATTAACCATTATGAGCTTGCTTGGCATGCTAGCGTTAATTGGTGTAGTGGTTAATGACTCACTGGTATTAGTTGACTATATTAATAAAAAACGCACCGAAGGGCTTGAATTAATTGAGGTCGTTAAACTTGCCGGCGCGTCACGTTTTCGCCCAGTTATGCTAACTAGCTTAACCACCTTTATAGGGTTAATGCCGTTATTATTTGAAAAAGCGACTCAAGCGCAATTTTTAATCCCTATGGCTGTGAGCTTAGGTTTTGGAATTATATTCGCCACCTTCATTACCTTATTGCTGGTACCGGTAAACTATATGCTTATGGAGCGTTTTCAGGGCTGGTTTAAATAAGTGTTGGTTTTAGGAAGGTAAAGGTATTAAGTGCTAGGTAATTAAATACACAACATTAAACATCGGGCTGTGAAGACGCAGTTCGATGTATTTTAAGGTGAAAAATTAAAGACGAAAAATTAAAAGCGAAAGATTAAATATTAGGGCGAGTTTGGCTAGAGATTTGATTATAACAACATAGAGCCTAAAAGAAGGTGTTCCCCAAAGTGTGGTGTTGGTGTCAGTCCTGAAACCATAAGGTCTCAGGGCGGGAATCTGCGGTTTACCGTAGGCTTCTCGGTACATGCCGAGCTTGCACAATAGTATACGAACAGAAACCCTGGTATAAAATTTATCGGCTCAGGGACTTAACCAAGCTCCAGCACCCCAGGGAACAAATCCAGTATATAAGACATAATCGAAAGCTTAAACCCCAAAAGCAAAATATTATTTTGTTTGCGTGGTTATTGTGCACATGTAACTGCTTATTTACTTGTGAGTGTGCTTTTTAGCCATAAATATGTTTATTATATACTGAGCTTAATAAAGTCATACCACAGCAATAAATAGCTGCCGCTATTAAAGTGTTTAATAGTGCCCCTTAAGCGGTTTGATTATAGAATTTATTGGAGTTGCTTTTTATCGAGTGGTAGCATTGCCTTAACTAGCAAAATGAAGATATAACAATGAGCGATTTACCAGATTACGAAGAAGCCCAATTATTATTAGAAAAAAACGAAATATTTGTATCACCCGCTGAAGCGCACGGTGTAATTAGTGGTTTATTAGCCTGTGGGTTAACGATTGACGACAAAGAATACCTAGGGCTGTTAAGTGATGTGTTTAACGATGGTGACTCGTTTAGTAATAATTTAAAACAGTTTTTTGGCAGCATTTATAAGCAGGTAGTTGCTAGCTTTAATGATGAAGAATTTGCGTTTGATTTGTTTTTACCCAGCGACGATGAAACACTTATAGATCAGGCTAATGGTTTGGTTTCTTGGGTTGCAGGTTTTATGCTTGGCTTTGGCTTAAAGCAAAAAGATTACGGTAAATTATCAGCCGATGTAAAAGAAGTTATTACCGATTTTAGCGAAATTACTCGCCTTGATACTACCTTTGAAGAAACTGAAGAAGACAGCCAAGCACTACATGAAGTGATTGAGTATGTGCGTGTGTCGGCATTACTTTGCTTTGCAGAGTTAGGTAAAGATCAAAGTACTGCTAGCACTAAAAAAACACTTCATTAATAGTTTAAAGTTAAACGGGTTTGTTGCACATGGTTGAAATACAAAAGTCAGAGTTTAAAGCACGTCGTGAGCGTCTGCTTGCAAAAATGGATAGTAACAGTGTGGCAATTATACCAGCAGCGAGCGAAGTTACGCGCAGCCGCGACACTCACTATGCATTTAGACAAGACAGTGACTTTTTTTACTTAACTGGTTTTAATGAGCCCGATGCCGTACTCGTACTTGCTCCAAATAGCGACACCCCCAGTATATTATTTTGCCTTAATAAAGATAAACTAGCCGAAGTATGGCATGGGCGCAGAATTGGCTTTGAAAAAGCAAAAAACGAATATTTGTTTGATGCAACCCATGGATTAAGTGATTTGAGCGAACAGTTATTTAATTTGCTCAATGGCAAAGCAGTTTTATATTATGCGCAAGGTGCATATTCGGCTTTTGATGGGCGTGTTTTCTCTTTGCTTAACACTCTGCGCAGCGCTCCTAAAAAAGGTGACATAGCGCCAAGTACCATTAAAGATATTCGTTTGTTAATTCACGAAATGCGTTTATTTAAATCACCAAGTGAGATAAATATTATGCGCACAGGCTGCGAAATTAGCGCGCAGGGCCATGTTAGGGCAATGTGTTTTGCCCATAGCGGTGCAACCGAGTATCAATTAGAGGCAGAGCTACATCATCATTATGCAATGCATGGTGCGCGGCACCCTGCGTACGGCACTATTGTAGGCAGTGGCGACAATGCTAATATTTTACATTACACCCAAAACAGCGACGCCCTTAAAAATGGCGACCTAGTGTTAATAGATTCAGGTTGCGAGCTACAAGGCTACGCTGCTGATATTACACGCACTTTTCCAGTGAATGGTAAATTTAGCCCCGAGCAAGCTGCGTTATATAATATTGTTCTTAAAGCGCAAGAAGTGGCGTTTGCAGAAATTAAACCCGGCGGTTACATGTCGCATGCTAATGCCTTAGCAATGGCAGTAATGACCCAAGGCCTACTGGATTTGGGTATTTTAACTGGCAACTTTGATGAGTTAATGGCAAAACAAGCCTGTAAAGAATATTACATGCATGGTTTGGGGCATTGGTTAGGCCTAGACGTACATGATGTAGGTGACTACAAAGTAAATAACGCTGAGCGTGCATTTGAGCCGGGTATGGTGCTGACCATAGAGCCTGGGCTTTATATCAGCGAAGATTCAAATGCACCGCAAAAATACCGAGGTATTGGTATTCGTATTGAAGATAACCTATTAGTAACCCCAAGTGGTTATGAAAACCTCACCCTAAGTGCGCCAAAAACCATAAGCGATATAGAAGCACTTATGCAAAGCAATAAAAGCGCATAAGACTAGGAGAAAAAAGTGCCTAAGCAGTTTGATGTTGTTGTTATTGGTGGCGGTTTAGCCGGTGCTAGCTGTGCGTTAAGTGTGGCTAAAATAAATCCCTCGCTTAGTATTGCTGTTGTTGAGGCTAATGAAGTAAGTAATAACTATCACCCTAGCTTTGATGATAGAAGCATAGCACTTGCTCAGCAGTCGGTAGAGTACTTACAAGGCTTAAATTTATTTGCGTTAAATTCACCGTACGCTACAGCAATTAAAAAAGTAAGTGTGTCTGATCGTCACCACTTTGGAAAAGCAGATATTAACTGTGAAGAGTTTGCTAAAGATGCCCTTGGTTATGTGGTTGAAGTAAACCCGTTTGGCCGCTCGTTACATCAATTATTAAACGCTCAAATAAATATCAGTTTATATTGTCCTGATAGCGTAAATGCCATTGAGCAGCAATTACATAATAATATAGTTACTTTGCAAAGTGGCGAGCAAATAGCCGCTAAGCTGTTAGTTATTGCCGACGGTGCACAGTCGCCAACTCGCAGCTTATTTGGGCTTAAGTTTAACACTCAAGCTTATGAGCAAGGGGCTATTATTGCCAATATAGAGGTAGCAGGCGGGCATAATAACCATGCTTTTGAGCGATTTACGCAACATGGCCCCATGGCGCTATTACCTATGAGCAACAACCGCTATTCACTAGTGTGGTGTATGCAGCAACAGCACGTTGAGCAGCACATGGCACAAAGTGAAGACGACTTTATAAGCGCACTACAAAGTGCCTTTGGTTATCGCGGTGGTCAATTTACTAAAGTGGGTATGCGTGCTAATTACCCCTTAGTGTATGGCCAAGTAGAATCGCTTATTGCGCACCGCACGGTAGTAATAGGCAATGCTGCACATGCAATTCATCCCATTGCAGGACAAGGGTTTAATTTAGGCCTGCGAGATGTACAAGTACTTAGTAACTTAATTGCACAGAGCCCAAATGACTTAGGCAGTTATGCATTTACTCGCGAGTATGCACAGCAGCGCAGCGCTGATATAAATAACGTGATGACCTTAACAGATGGTTTAGTAAGGCTTTTTTCAAATTCATCACGCATACTGGCACTTGGCCGTAGTATTGGGTTGTTTTCGATGGATTTATTCCCCTCTTTAAAAGCGCCATTGGCTAAGCAGTTAATGGGGCAAGTTAAACAAGGTCAAGGTTTATGAAACAAGCACAGGTATGTATTGTAGGTGGTGGCAGCGTAGGGCTTACCTTAGCGCTTGGGTTGGCAAAAGCGGGTATAAGCGTAGTCGTGCTTGACGCTGCGCCAAAGCAAACACCGCCAACTGACGAGTACGGCATGCGCGTAAGTGCGCTGAGTATTGCAAGTCAAACCTTGCTTGAACAATTAAACGTATGGCCACACATAGTTGCCTTGCGTGCTAGTGCCTATACCCATATGGATGTGCGCGATGCCGACAGCTTTGGCAAAATAGCTTTTAATAGTGAGCAACTAGAGCTTGATCATTTAGGTCATATAGTTGAAAACGATATTATTTGCTACGCGCTTATAAAGGAGCTGGAGCAGCAGGCAAATGCTACGCTGATGTTCGACACTTGTTATCAGCAAATACACCAAAGCGAATCGGATGTATTTGTTACTTTAAAAAGTGGTGAGCCAATCATTGCAAAGCTGCTGGTGGCCGCCGATGGTGCTAATTCGGCAATTCGAAAGCAATTTAATATGGCGCTGAGCTTTAAAGACTACGACCACCATGCATTGGTGGCTACAGTTAAAACTCAAGAGCCACACGCCAATACCGCACGCCAAGTGTTTTTACCAAGCGGGCCATTAGCATTTTTACCGTTGAGCGATGCCAACACCCATTCAATTGTGTGGTCTACAAACCCAACGCATTGTGAAGAGCTGTTAGCAATGGACGACAACCAGTTTAACAAAGCCATTATGGCGGCGATAGACGGCCAATGTGGTTTGTGTGAAGTGCAAAGTGTACGCGCTGCATTTCCACTTAAAATGCGTTATGCCCAGCAATGGGTTGCAGGTAAAGTCGTATTAATTGGCGATGCTGCACATACGATTCATCCGCTTGCAGGCTTGGGGATGAACCTAGGGTTAAAAGATGCCGCTTATTTAATTGAGTTACTAACAAGTGATAATAAAGAATTTGCCAGCACGCGTACTTTACGTGATTACGAGCGTACCCGTAAACTCGATGCGCAAAAACACATTGCCATGATGTACTCTTTAAAAGAGTTATTTGCCGGTGCTAACCCAATTAAAAAACTAATTCGTGGAGTTGGGCTTTCAATGGTTGATAACTTAGGCCCAATAAAGCATTTGTTTGCTAAAGAAGCGATAGGAAAGTAAGCGTATTAGTAAGCGTATTAGTAAGCGTATTAGTAAGCGAATAAAAAGCCGTGGTTATTTTAACCGCGGCTTTTTATTATCTATCTAGAATTAAAGAATTAAGTAACATTTAATTTTTTAGCCAATGTTTTAGATAATATTTTTAAGTAATACTTTTTAGATATTGCAGTGGGGTGCAGTTATACCAGCGTTTAAAAGCACGATTAAATGAACTTTGGTCATTAAAGCCAAGTTTAATTGCTATGTTACTTAATGGCTCTTTGCCAATACACAGTATTACGCGCCTTTTACGCTCTTGCTCAAGTAAGTCGGCAAACGATATTTGTTCGCGCTTTAAATGACGTTGTAAGGTGCGCGGGGTCATGTTTAGTGCGCCTGCTGTACGTATTAAACTGCAGTCGATTAAGTCATTTTTAGCCATAAATAACTGGCTAATTTTTTCGGTTAGTAACTGCTGGCTTTTAAAGCGCGAAAGTTGCTGCTCAGAAACCTGTTTAAGCACTAAGTTAATTTGCGTATTGTCGGTTTTAAATGGCAGTGCTAAATAACTGCTCGGAAATACCACTTGGTTATACTGCGCGTTAGTTTTAACAGGGCAGTTAAACCAGCTTGCGAGTGTTGTTTTTTCATTGCTGGTAAAAGCTTGGGTAAAATAAATAGTACTGGGCGATAGCTGTGGGTTTAATAGTTGCCGAATAACACTTACCCAAGCGGTCATATTACGTAAAATAACCTGTGGGCTGCAGTTAGCATTAGGTAGCCAACGAATAATTGCCAACTCACCTTGCAGCTCAAACTCTGCCTTACCAATATCTGCAACTAAACTGTCGTAGTTAAGTAGTGCGGTAATAGCGCTGGCTAAGTTATTACTCGATTCAATTAAGTAACCCAATACCCCAAAGTCGGCAGTACGAATTTGCTGACCAAGCTTAAAGCCAAACAAAGGCTCGCTTAGGGTTTGCTGAGCATAGTTTAGCAGTGCATTGTAACTGTTTAAGCTAATGCGTGGCGCGAGTTGCTGAGCCTGCTTATTACTGTATTCATTAAAGCTAATAGCCGACAAAACAGCTTGGCTATTAAGTCCAAGTGTTTCAAGGTAATCAATACAGCTTGAAAAATAATGATCGGCAAGCGTGCTCATTTGTCGCCTAAAGCTAAAAAATGGTCGTGTAACAGCAAGTTTGCCACGAAAAAATTTTATATGGTAGGGCATTATGAAAATACTTATTATATAAAAATGATACAAATAACCTTAAAACAAAAGATTGCAGCAACGCCTCTACAAGTTAGAGACGCATTGCTTAATCATGCGCAATTAGAACGTTTTTTTAATGCTAAATTTGTTCTGCTAAAAAAGCAAAATGAAGGCGAAATAGTTGGCGGTAAAGGTGCTATTAGGCAAGTTATAATGGCAGGGATTCGCTTTGAAGAGCGTATAATTAGCGCCGACAGCAATCATATTAGTTATCAAATAATAGGCAATAAACCAGTTGCAGAGCACCGTGGCGATATTTATTTTTGCGTTAGCGATAATGCCCCAACAAGCACCGAAGTTACCTATAACATACGCTGTAAAATACCATGGTGGCTGCCAAGCTTTGTGGTTAAGTTTTTTATTAAAAAAGATATAGCACAAGCGCTTAATAAACTAAAAGCCAACTTTAAGGGCAACATATCATGAGCATAGAAATCATTTTACTTGCCCTTAGCCCTGTATTTATTATTTTTGTAAGTTATGAATTTATTAAATATCGGCGCTATTACGACATAAAAGACAGCTTGGCGAATACAGCACTGGCGCTTATGCACCAAGGCGCCGATGCAATTGCTTTAATTGTGCTAATGCCATTTTTTTATTGGCTGCATCAATATAGATTATTTGATATTGAACTGTCGGTGCTGACGATATTTGGCGCCTTTTTACTACAAGACTTTTTGTATTATTGGTTTCATAAAGCATCGCACCATATTCATTGGTTATGGGCTGCCCATGTGGTGCATCACAGTTCAACAAAAATGAACTTTTCAACCGCATTTAGGCAAAGCTTAATGTATCCGCTTGCGGGTATGTGGTTATTTTGGTTGCCAATGATATTAATCGGCTTTGATCCGCTGAGTGTATTTACCGTGGTGGCGCTTAATTTGGCCTATCAGTTTTTTGTGCATACCCAAACGGTAAGTACACTAGGCTGGTTTGAAAAGATATTTAACACCCCATCGCATCATCGAGTACATCATGCTATTAACCCCGGCTACTTAGATAAAAACTTTGCCGGTGTACTCATTATTTGGGATAAGTTATTTGGCACTTACGCTGAGGAAAAAGCCGATAAACCGTGTAAGTACGGTATTGTGGGGCAGTTAAATAGTAACAACCCACTGACCATAACTTTTCATCAATGGGCTTACTTAGTAAAAAGTGCATTTAAAGCAAAAGGGGTAACGGCAAAACTAAAAGTAATATTTGGCTACCCTACAAGTTCCAATTAACTGCTTATTTAGCGCGTCGTATAGCGATATTTTTACTGCGTGGTGCGCCTAATATAATGAATAAGTGACAAATACATACCGACAAAAATGCACTCACACCTAAAGCACCGCCGTAGCCGTCGAGTATGGGTACTAAGTATTCAAATAATAACGAAAATATAATAGCGGAGCTGGCAAGCGTATATATGCCAAAGCGGTGTGGGGCGCTCATACCAATAAAAGTACCACCAAAAAACACAACGCTGTATAACTCAGGATCAAGGTTAAGCCAGTAAAAAATTAAGTAAGTAACTATAGATAAGGCCGCAGAAGCTCTAATACCATCAAAACGACTATGCTTGGCTAAATAAAATGTTAAAAAAGCGCCTATCAAAGCTAATATAGAATATTCAATACTCATTACACTAAGCCTTTAGCTAAAGAATACAAAGCAACACTTGCAAAGGCTACACTGCCTAATCGGCCACCAAAACCAGCAAATGCATTTAAGGTAAGGGTGTACAGCGTTGCGCCAATAATTGAGATTATCGCTACTTCCCAATAGCTAGTAATTAAGCTAGTTGAGCACATACCGGCAAAGCTACCTGCATATATGGCCGCATAAGGGTGGTTTTGATAAAGCTTAGGAAAAGGAACAAACGAGCCAACTAGCCCGGTTAATGCTGCAGATATAACAAGCGGTAATGCAAAGGTTGTGTGCATTACAAAGCACGACATACAGCCGGCAAAAAATGTGATGGACTTTAATAATAAAAATTTAATCATAGCGCGCAAATTAGT
This sequence comes from Pseudoalteromonas translucida KMM 520, assembly GCF_001465295.1. Classification (NCBI taxonomy): domain Bacteria; kingdom Pseudomonadati; phylum Pseudomonadota; class Gammaproteobacteria; order Alteromonadales; family Pseudoalteromonadaceae; genus Pseudoalteromonas; species Pseudoalteromonas translucida. The sequence continues at coordinate 634,326 of NZ_CP011034.1, forward strand.
ACCTTATAGCGTGCGTATAATAAAGTAACACTTTAATGTTTGATAGCACAAAGCTAGAATTTTATAGCATAACTAATAATAGCTAATTGCCAAAAATAGTAAGTGTCAGAATTTAATCATTTTATTAGCCCAATAGCAGTAAGGGTTGTAAATGCTAAAATATACTCGTTAATGTTCTATAAATTACAAAGCATGTATAATGCTGACTGTTTAATTTATTAAAAGCTATTATCAAGGGTAATTTATGTCTAACTGTTTACATCTGGCTATTCCGGCTGGTGATTTAAATATAGCTAAAACTTTTTATTGCGATGTACTTGGCTGTAAAACCGGAAATAGCGAGCAAGGACGCTGGATAGATATTGATTTTTGGGGTAACGAGTTAACACTGCACCAAAGTGTTGAGCGCCTACCTACAGTTCGCCATGATGTTGATATGGGCGCAGTTGCCGTACCACATTTTGGTATTCATTTATCTGAAAACGAATTTAATGCGTTAAAACAACGTATTGAAAACGCGGGCTTAGAGTATTTAGATAAGCCATATCGCCGTTTTATAGGAGATGAGTTTGAACAAGAAACATTTTTTATAGAAGATCCAAACGGTAACGTACTCGAAATGAAAACCATGGTTAACCCTGAGGTTTTATTTAAGAAAAGTAAAGTTAGGGTCTGCTGACCTAGGCAGAACGCTTCGGGCAGCGCATGTTTGGCATTAATGCTATTTTATCGCCTATTTATGGGGAATAACCACACCACATAGGCTCTGCCTTGCCTAAATACCAAACACACTGCTGCAAATTCAACCTTGAAAGATCAACAGACCCTTATATTGTCCGCTTGTTTACTTTATTAAATAAGGCAAACAAGCGGGGCAGTAATAATTCAGTTACCTTTATTGTGGACTAGCAGGGCTTAATACAAGTTTACTAAAGCTCACTTGTGCATAGTCACCGTTTTGTTTATCTGTAGCCCAGTCGCCCGTACCTAAACAGCCCGGATACCAAATGCCTTTAGCATTTTTGGTACTACATTGGTTATACGCGCCGGCTTTAAAGTAGTGCCAATCAGCCGCATACCCATGCGGGTGCTCTTTTTCGTCTACGTTGCCATACGCATCTACGTTATTACCTAAGTTAATAGAGTAGCTAACATCGTTTTTGCCTGCTGTGCTAAATGTTAGGTGCATCACATTTTTATACACGTTTACTGTGTAACTAAATTCTTTACCTAATGCGATACCAGCATTGCCTGGCTCGTTAGGGTTTTCCCATGTGTTACCCCAAACAGGATAAGCTATATCAGTACGGTTAGGATCTGCTTTTGGTAGGTTACGCTCGTAGTTCCAAAAAACCGATCCCGTTTTATGTCCAGGCCACTTTTTATAATATATTTTAGTGGCTCGTTGCCCCAGCTATAGCCAAGCTTAGTGTCAATAAGCGCCTGAACTTTACCTGCGTGAATTTGCCCCGCAACAACAGAGTAGGCTGCATTTTTACTTGGATCAGTAGCACGTAATGCAACATGATCTACTTTTAGCATTGCTTCCATTTTGCCACCAATAGAGCCAAATTGATTCGATAGTGGGTGTACAGCAAGAGCAAAATTGTTTTTAAGACTTTTGGTTTTTATTTTTGTATTTGCTCCGCGGAGCATTTGCCTAAATTCACTGCGTGTATTGGTAGAATTGGCACTCGTGAGTGCTTTTTAGTTGCTTAATAGTAATGCCAATTTATTCTCAATTGAGAAAATAATTTTAAGTTATTAAAAAATAGCTATAAATTAGTCGTAAAAAGATAAATATGCCCTGATGAGATGATTTAAATTCAACTCAATATTGATTGACTGTATTAACTAAGTAAGTAGAATTTGCGCCATTACTCACCTTTTATTATTACTACTCATGTTAGTTAAATTAATGGTTGCTCCGCTATTACTGCTCTTTATTTCTTACGCGCAAAAAAAGTTTGGTAGTTTTATAAGCGGTATTATTCCCGGCTTGCCAATCACCTCTGGGCCTATTTCATATTTTATTGCTATAGAGCAAGGAAAACTGTTTGCAGCTAACTCCGCGGTGGGCGCTTTATATGGCATGAGTGGTATTGGTTTATTTTGCTTTGTGTATATGGCGGTTTCGTATAAGTGTGGCTTAGTAAAGTCGTTGTTAACAGCGCTGAGTGTGTGGTGTTTATTTAGCATATTGACATTATTTTTACCGGTTAATATTTTTGTAGCATGCTTGTTCTCTATTAGTACTTTATTGGCTTTAACTTTTGCAACTACAAAATTAAAAGTAGCGATAGATGCAAAGCCTTTAAATTCAAAATGGGAGCTGCCAATAAAAATAGTGTTAGTAACCAGTTTTATTATGTTGGTTACCTTTATTTCTGAGCATATTGGTTCGGCATGGAGTGGATTGCTTTCTACTTTTCCGGTTATTTTAGCGGTAATGGGCAGCATAGCGTATATCAGTGATAAAAAAGACTCAGCGCTTAAAATACTAAACGGCGGTATTATTGGCTCATTAGGTGGATGTATATTTTTTGCAGTTATTGCATTGCTATTAAAATACGATATTTTAATTTGGCAAGTTTATACAGTGGCGACTATTAGCTCGGTATTGTTTACGCTTATTTTTAGCCATTTTATAAACCGTAAATATGTTAATCCTGTTGCTTTTAGTACCGCTAAAACGCAGCTTTAGCGGTTTGTTTACAGTAACATTTCTTTTGGTGTTTTATTAAAGTGGCGTTTAAATTCTCGGCTAAATTGCGATGGGCTGGTATAGCCTACTTTTAATGCGGCTTCGTTGGCTTTGCTGCCATTGGCGGTTATAAGTGCTTTTGCTTTAGCTAAACGCAACTTTTTTAAATACTGCAACGGCGACTCAAAAGTCACTTGTTTAAAGGCGCGATGAAACGACGAAATACTCATATTTACGTCCTCTGCTAACCCCTCTACTGTGATGGGGTTTGCATAATTGCTATGCATAATAGACAGTGTGCGCGCTATACGTGCGTAGTGGCCGTCGTGCATAGCAAGGCCAAACAAGGTATGTCCTTGGGGGCCGCAAAGTACACGATATACTAATTCTTTAACTATATCTTCGCCAAATACTTGTGCTTCAAGTGGGTTATTTAACACAGTTAATAAACGCTTAGTTACCCGTTCCATTGCGTTATCGAGTTTAGCCGATTGCACGCCACTCATTTGCCCGCATGTTGGTGGTAGAGCAAATTGTTTATGCTCAGTCATTTGGTTAACGAGTTTGTGCAATAACGCAGGGTTAATATCAATAGCAATCCCAAGTACTGGTAGGTCACCATCAGTAAAGGCTTCGCATTCTAACGGTACAGGAACGCCCAATACTAAATAATCCCCCGCACCATATTGTATTTTATGATCTGTAAAATGAATTACTTTATGCCCTTGCCCGACCACAATAATCCCAGAGTTATAAATAAGCGGCTGTCGCGGCGAGCTTTTACTGGCGCGATGAAAATAGACTCCAGTAATAATGGTTTCCATCGTGCCTTCAAAATTGTGTAACTGGTTGTGCTCTGCGTACTGCTGCAGCATATTGGCAATGGTGGGCATAAAAGCATCTTTACATGGCTGATTTTTACGTAAAATAACAATGTTGATAGTTTTAGGCAAGCTTTTGCGCGTTATTGGGCTTTTTTTATGTTTGTTTTGCCAGTAATATGCACTCATTGAAGCTTTACTTAGTGAGCTACTAAGTAAGTTGAACCATATTTAATCGTCACCCTAGGATAAAATAATGAAATTTAGCTACGTAAATCCAACACTAATTCAATTTGGGCAACAACAAATAGCCTCACTAACTGATTTGATCGCAAAAGATCAAAAAGTACTAGTTGTGTACGGCGGCGGATCAATTAAAAAGAACGGCGTATACGACCAAGTAGCAGCAGCACTTGAAGGTTTTGATTGGGTAGAGTTTTCGGGCGTTGGCGCTAATCCAACAATTGAAGTACTAGATCAAGCAGTAAAAATATGTAAAGAACAAGACATCGACTTTGTACTAGGTGTTGGCGGCGGCTCAGTTATTGACGGCGTTAAATACATTGCAGCTTCAGCAGTATACGATGGCGAAGGTTGGGATATTCCTACTGGTAAGCATAAAGTAACTAGCGCATTACCAATTGGTGCAGTACTTACATTACCAGCTACAGGTTCAGAGTCTAACCAAGGCTCAGTAGTAAGCAAAGCTGCTACAAAACAAAAACTCCCGTTTATGTCACCAGCAGTACAACCTAAATTTGCGATTATGGACCCTGATGTAATGAAAACATTACCACAGCGTCAACTTGTAAATGGTTTAGTAGACGCATGGGTGCATACCTGTGAGCAGTACTTAACGTTCCCTGAAGGTGCATTAGTACAAGATGGTTACGCAGAAGCATTACTTAAAGCACTTAAAGTACTTGGCGATAACTTTGAAAACCAAGATGACGCATGGCGTGCAAATCTTATGTGGTCAGCGAATCAAGCATTAAACGGTTTGATTGGTTCTGGCGTATCGCAAGATTGGGCAACCCACATGATTGGTCACGAGCTTACAGCTGCATACGGTGTTGATCATGCACGTTCGCTTGCAATAGTTCAGCCTTCTTTACTACGCAATCAATTTGCAGTTAAAAAAGCAAAACTTGAGCAAATGGGCAAAAACGTATTTGGCCTTGCACAATCAGACGATTTAGCAGAGCTAACAATTCAAGCAATTGAAGCGTTTTACCATAGCCTTGATGTAGCTACGCAGCTTACTGAACATGGTGAAGATAAAGCAGCAGCGATTGACAATATTATTGGCAAACTTGAAGCGCATGGCATGCTTGCCCTTGGTGAAAACCAAGCAATCACGTTAAAAGAAAGTCGTGAAATTTTAGAACAAGCAGTCGCTTAATTTAAAGTGTTATTAATTAAAACCGCTAGCCCTATAGGTTAGCGGTTTTTTTATGCGTATTAACTATTTAATTCTTTTATTATTTGGCAGTCGTTTATAGTACTTGCGTTGCAGTTAGTTAATAAGCTGGCAAGCGACAGCTCGAGCTTTTTAAGTTCTTTTTGTGCGGCTCGTACTTTAATTAATTGGTTTTCAATAATGTTATCAACTTTTACACACGGGCCGTCACCAAGTATTTGCGCCGCTAACAGCGCTTTAATATCGTCTATCGGAATTTGTAAATCGCGACAACGTCGAATAAAAATCAGACGCTCTGTGTCTGCTTGGGTGTAGGTTCTATAGCCATTGCTAGCACGTTTTGGAGCTGGAATAAGGTGTATTTGCTCATAATAGCGAATTGTTTTTGCATTAATATTAACTAAGTGAGCAAGTTGCTTGATTTGCATATTGACCTTCCAGTAACTAGAAGGTTTATTATGGGTTTTGTTCTCGTTATACTCAAGTTATTTAAAGAGATGTAACTTTTTGAATTTTATAGGCAGACAATGCATTCAAAACGTTTTTTAATAGTGATACTTTTAGTACTTGTACATAGCTTTATTAGCTGTGATGGTGCTGCGTATCATTTACAAGAAGACGTAGATCACATAACCAGCGCGCAGTTACAAAGTAACATAACTGCCGATGGTAGCCAAAATGAGGCTCAAGCCTCTGCCGAAATTCATGCTCACCAACATTGTCATAGTGGCTATTACAGCACAGTAAACCACTCAATCAACCCTGAGCAGAGTAACCCTGCGTTACCTGTACGCTATTGTGGATTAATTTATCCACCTATGTCGCGCCCTCCTATTTCACTTAGCTAGTTTTAATTTACCTTAATAAAATATGGTGCATTTTACTGCCTGCGTTTAGACGCTATATAGGCTGTGTTATATGCATATTTAGGTTGCTTACAAATTTACATTGCGCTTTTTAATTTTAAATTATTTTGTAAGTTAACCCTGTTTGTTAAAAAATGGACAAGCTATATGAATAAAAAACCAATTATGCTGGTGGCACTACTTTGCGTGCTGCCGGTATATAATGCGCTGGCTAATATTAGTGCGAGTGAAAATATACTCACGCTTAAGCAAGCGCTGAGTAATACCGAGCAACAAAATCCGATATTAAAACGCTACCCCTATCATCAAAAAATATTGAGCGCGCTTAAATCTCAAGCCACACTTTCGCCAAACCCTGTGCTTAGTGTTGCAGTTGAAAATGTGTTAGGTACTAATGATGCGCGTGGCGTAAAAGGCGCTGAAATAACGCTCGGGCTTAGCCAACTTATTGAGCTGGGAGATAAACGCCAAAGTAGAGTAAGTTTTGCTACTGCAAATATTAAAGCGCAGGCTATACAGTATCAAAATACGCGTTTAGCGTTATTAGCTACCACCGCAGAGCGTTACTATAGCGCACTTAAATTTCAAACCTTATTAGCATTAAATGTTGAGCGAAAAAGCGTTGTAACACGGGCGCTCAAAACAATTGAGCAAAGAGCAAATGCCGGGGCTGTATCGCAAGCCGATGTAAGTCGTATGCGGTATGCACTTAGCCAAGTAGAGCTTGAGCAAGTAAAGCTAACAAGTGAGTTTGAGCGCGCGCGTTTATTACTTAATGAGCTTTGGATTGATGAGCAAAGTAGTGCTTTTTTAGCGGGAAATATTAACGTCATCACGCCGCTTAAATCACAGCAAGCGCTTTTAGATGCGGTAAATTTAGCACCTGAATTTGCCTTACTTCAGCAGCAATATATACAGCAAACGGCTAACTTAGCGCTGCAAAAAGCCAATGGGCAAAGTGATATAAATATTGGTGGTGGTGTGCGTTACAACCAACAAAGTGATTCGAGTTCATTGTTGTTTTCGTTTTCTATGCCACTGCAAATCAGTAATGCTAATAGCGGTAATATTGCTGCAGCAGCAAGTGAGCTTGCGCTTTTAAACCAGCAGCAAGGGCTGTTGCGAGTTCAGTTACGCCAGCAAGTACGTACTCTGTATGCTTATTATCAAGGGGTAGCAAATCAAGCCACGTTATTAAATAAGCAAATAATTCCTCAGACACAAACATTGATAGAGCAAAGCTTAAACAGCTATCAACGCGGGCAAATTTCGGTGCTGCAGTTGCTCGATGCTCAGCAAGCACACTTTGACTCTAAACGCGCACTCATTGCAACCCACGCAGAGCTGTACCAAGTGCTACTTACCCTTGAGCGTTTAACTGGCCAATCTTTAATTGAGACTTACCAATCATGAATAAAAATATAATTGTATTATTAGTATCACTTTTACTTGCTGGCAGCGTGTTAAGCACCAGTGTACTTGCATCTGCCGAGCATGGAGAAACTGAGCAACAAGAGCAAAAGCAAGGTCCACACGGTGGTTTTTTATTAGCTGATCCTAAGTTAACTCTTGAGCTTAAATTACAAGAATTTGCCGGTAATGTTGAGCTGCGTATATACGCTTACAAGCAAAATAAGCCAATTAATATAAGAGATTTAAACATAACAATGAGTTTAAAACGATTAGTTGAAGCGCCGCAAAATATACAGTTCACAACGGAGGGCGACTACCTCGTAAGTACGCAATCAATTAACGAACCGCATTCATTTGTACTTGCCGTTACTGCTAATTATAAAGGCGAGAGTATTAGCTATGAGTACGAGCAACACGAAGGGCGAACCACGCTAACAGAGCGAGCTATTGAACGCGCAGGCATTAAAACCGAGGTAGCGCAAAGTGGTGAGGTAGATATTACCGATACGCTTTTTGGTGTTATAGCGCCAACCCAGCACGGCACAGTAGAAGTAATGGCGCCGTATACGGGATTGATCAGTGATATTTTTGTAAGCATTGGCCAAAGCGTTAAAAAAGGCGAGGCGCTTGTAAGTATCACTAACCGCGAAACACTGCAAAACTACACCATTAAAAGCCCTATTAGTGGCGTTGTAACTGAGCAATATTTAAAACGTGGTGAGCTTGCAAGCACCAGCGCACTTATGCAAGTAGTTAACCTTGATAATGTATGGGTTGAGCTGTCGGCTTTTCCCGAAAATATTGAAAAGCTAGCCATTGGGCAAAGCGCTAAAGTGTACGACCTACATCATCATTTAAATACACAAGGGAAAGTGTTTTTTATAGCCCCAATGATGACTGGAGGGCACATAGCCCGTGCCCGTATAGAGCTTAATAACCCAGACGGGCACTGGCGCCCAGGCATGCATATAAATAGCGATGTAAGTGTGGCTAAAATAAATGCCAGCGTGCGGGTAAAGCCACAAGCAATTCAAGAGTTTAACGGTCAACCAAGTGTGTTTGTTCGTAAAAATAATGTGTTTGAAGTGCGTCCCGTTACCTTAGGTGCAAAAAATAGCGAATGGGTAGAAGTACTTACAGGCTTAAACGCGGGTAGTGAATACGTAACAGACAATAGTTATGTAATTAAAGCCGATATTTTAAAAAGCGGCGCAAGCCACGCTCACTAGGAGGCACCATGATTAATTGGATAGTTTCTTTTGCGGTTAAACGCCGCATGCTGGTGCTTGCGCTTACATTTTTATTTGCTGGGTTTGGTGTATACAACATTCAAAATTTAGCGGTAGACGCAGTACCCGATATAACCAACGTACAAGTGCAAATTAATACCAAAGCACAGGGCTTTACGCCATTAGAGGTAGAGCAACGCATTACCTATTTAATCGAAACCGCCATGGCGGGCATACCTAAGCTTGACTACACTCGTTCGCTTTCGCGTTATGGGCTTTCGCAAGTAACGGTTATTTTTAATGAAGGCACAGATATTTATTGGGCGCGTCAGCAAATTGGTGAGCGTATTCAAAGTATTCGCTCCGACTTACCTAGTAACGTAGAGCCAAACTTGGGTCCTATTGCCAGTGGTTTAGGCGAAATATTTACTTATAGTGTGCATACACAGCCCAATGCGTTAAAAGACGATGGCACCGCTTACAACGCCGAAGACTTACGTACTTTGCAAGATTGGGTTATTCGTCCGCAGCTTTTAAAAGTAAAAGGCGTAACCGAAATAAACAGCCAAGGTGGTTTTGAGCGCCAGTACCAAGTAGCACCAGTGCCCGAAAAATTGATTGCCTATAAGCTTACTATTAGCGATGTAATTAGTGCACTTGAGGTTAATAACAGTAACCGAGGGGCAGGTTATATTGAGCGCTATGATGGGCAATATTTAGTACGCTCGCCAGGGCAACTTAAAACGCTAGAAGATATAGCCAATACCGTTATTGCTAAGCGCGATGATGCACCTGTACGCATTAAAGATGTGGCTAACGTGCATTTAGGCAAAGAGCTTAGAACAGGCGCGGCGACTTATAATGGCGAGGAAACCGTGCTTGGTACTGCCATGATGCTCATTGGCGAAAACAGCCGCGTAGTTGCAAAAGCCATGGCTGATAAGTTAGTTGATGTGCAAAAAAGCTTACCCGCTGGCGTAATTGTTGAAGCGGTTTACGATCGTACTACTCTTGTTGATAAAACCATAGCAACGGTGCAAACCAATCTGTTTGAAGGCGCCGTTTTAGTGATAGTAATTTTGCTATTACTACTGGGTAATGTAACGGGCGCGCTTATTACTGCAATGGTTATTCCGCTCAGTATGTTGTTTGCCATTACAGGTATGGTGGGTAATCGCGTATCGGGTAACTTAATGAGCCTAGGTGCAATCGACTTTGGTTTAATTGTTGATGGTGCTGTAATTGTAGTCGAAAACTGCCTGCGCCAACTCGGTGTGGCGCAACATAAACATGGCAGGCTACTTACGTTAAACGAGCGTTTAAATGTAGTGACTGCAGCCACCAAAGAGGTATTTACACCGGCTGTATTTGGTATTGTTATTATTATGCTGGTTTATTTACCTTTATTTGCACTAAGCGGCGTTGAAGGAAAAATGTTTCAGCCAATGGCGTTTACTGTAGTTGCTGCATTAATAGGCGCGCTTATTTTTGGCGTTACCTTTGTACCTGCTGCTATTGCGGTATTTGTTCGCGGTAAGGTTAATGAAACCGAAAACGCAGTCATGCGCGGCGTTAAAAAAGTATATAAACCATTACTTGGTATATCGCTCAAATTACCGTGGCTTATGGTGGGTATTGCTACTGCATTAGTATTGGTGCTTGGTTTTAAAGTTAAAAATATGGGGGCAGAATTTTTACCGCAGCTTGATGAGGGCGATATTGCTATGCATGCGCTGCGCATTACTGGCACCGGTATTGAGCAATCGGTACAAATGCAAAAAGAGCTTGAACAAGCCATTTTAAAGCAACCCGAAGTCGCTAACGTTTTTTCAAAAATTGGTACTGCTGACGTGGCAAGCGATCCTATGCCGCCAAACGTAGCCGATACTTTTTTAATGTTAAAACCTCAAGAGCAATGGCCAAATCCAGCACTCACTAAAGAAGAGTTGATTAAACAAATTCGTACTCGTGTTAACGATGTGCCTGGTAATAATTACGAATTCACACAACCAATAGAAATGCGCTTTAACGAGTTAATTGCCGGTGTGCGCGCCGATGTAGCACTGCGTATTTACGGTGATGACTTAAGCGTACTTAAAGCGTTTGGCGAAAAAGCGACAGGCTTAATGCGTAATATTGCAGGCGCTACCGATGTACGTTTGGAGCAAATGGAAGGGTTGCCAACACTTTCGGTAACACCAATGCGCGACCACATGGCGTTATTAGGCTTAAGTGTAAACGACATTCAACAAACACTTGCCGCCGCTGTTGGTGGTGTGCAAACCGGGCTAATTTACGAGGGTGATAAACGCTTTTCGTTATTAGTGCGCCTTGATAAGCGTTGGTCTAGCGATGTATCAGCACTTGCCCGTTTGCCAGTTGCTTTACCTAAAGAGAGCAACCCGGAACTTGCGTTTGTACCGCTAGGTGAAGTGGCGACTATCAGCATTGAAAAAGGTCCTAACCAAATAAACCGCGAAAGTGGTAAGCGCAACGTAGTGGTAACTGCCAATGTAGAAGGGCGCGATTTAGCAAGTTTTGTAAGTGATGCGCAAGCAAGTATGAATACAGATCTTAACTTACCAAGTGGCTATTGGCTTGAATACGGTGGCACATTTGAGCAATTGCAATCGGCAAGTAAGCGGTTATCCTTGGTTGTGCCGGTCACTTTATTGCTTATATTTGGCTTACTTTATAGCGCCTTTGGATCGTTGCGAGATTCGTTAATTATATTTAGTGGCGTGCCTTTGGCGTTGACTGGTGGTGTGTTTGCATTATTGCTGCGCGATATGCCGCTTTCAATTTCAGCAGGTGTTGGCTTTATAGCCCTAAGTGGCGTAGCCGTATTAAATGGCGTGGTTATGCTTTCGTTTATTAAGCAATTACGAAGCGACGGTTTGAGTTTGTTTGAAGCAATACACAGCGGCGCATTACAGCGCCTGCGCCCAGTATTGATGACAGCACTAGTGGCGAGCTTAGGCTTTATACCCATGGCACTTAATACGGGGACGGGGTCTGAAGTGCAAAAACCTTTAGCAACAGTAGTGGTTGGCGGAATTATTTCATCCACTTTACTCACGCTGTTAATTTTGCCCGCACTTTATAAATTAGTGCATGCAAAGTTTAATAAGCAAAAAGAGGCTGAGTTAATCTAAATATTATCGATTTAAAGCTAATAAAAAAAGCAGCTGTAGTTACAGCTGCTTTTTTTATTTGGGTATTATTTAGCAAAAATACTAGATTAATTATATTGAAAAAGATTATCCCAGCGCTCATCCAGTATGGTTTTTGCGTGATCTAAATTTATTGCGCTATACACACCATTAATGCACGTTACTAAGCGCATACGCACCAGTTTTTCAAGCGCGTCAGTAATTTCAAAATCGAGATCGCACTGGTATTTGCTTTTAAACCAAAGCTCTATTTGCTCATCAAGCATTTGTGCGCTTAAGCCACTTTCTGATTTTAGTAAAAAGGTATACGCAAGCAGGGCTTCTTTTATGTCTTCTTCTTCGGCGGCATCTATAAGCGTGTGAAATACGCCCGCGTTGTTATCGAGATTTTTAAAGTAGAGGTTATCGCTTAGGGCTTTCATAAATTTTATTTTGCGGTTTTTAAACTTACTCCATTCTTTAAAAATAAAGCTGCCAAAAACCCCCATACCAATGGCAAAGGTAATAAAATGCTGTTGAGTCATTTCTACGGCTTCATTTCTAAAACCACCCCAAAAAGCAAACAGAGCAAGTAATAATACGATTGATGCGCCCAATTTAGTGATAAGTACCACCGCACCGCCAACTAAAGCGGATGAACCAATAATGACCTTATCGATAGGGCGCATGCGCACTTCGCTATTAGGAAATAGCATTTCAAGATCCGCCTTTGGCACATTTTGAAATAGCTTTACTATGGTTGAACTTGGCTCAAACCCCAGAGGCGTTTTATTTTTAGCTTTAAAATAAGCGCTATCTTTAAAGCGAATAAACACCGCAACACGGTCGTAATTAGTAAAGTGCAACGGCTTTTTACGAAGGCCCCAAAAGCTGGTAATAGTTTCACTAAGTTGCGACTCGCCACGGCGATAAAAAACCACTTCTTCAAAGTCATCAAATTCAACTTCAAGGCGCACTTTAAATAGTGACTCTTCGTTTAATGCATCTTGTAAGTCTTCATTGGTGATCACTTCAAAATTAGCGGCGTTAAGTACCTTGGCAAAATCTTTAGCAAAATCACGTTGGCACTGTGCTTTTTGTTCTGCCGATACCGGGGCTAAAGATCGTGTGTCGCTATTGGGATCAAACGGCGCATAGTTATTTTTAAGTGACTCAAGTGTTGCGTGGTAATCGTAATGAATAAGGCTGGCTAATAAATCACAAAACTGTTTAAACGATGTTTGTTGCGTGTTGTTATTGAGCTCTTCGCTACACATATCAACAATATCTTGCTTTCTAAAGGGAATAAAACGCGCACTTTGCATAAATTAATAACTACTGTAATAAGTAAATTCAATGATATAACTCAATAATAAAAGATCGCCGTAGCTATTACCAATTTGTTAATAATTAAAGTGTTTTATAACTAACGGTGTATATTTTCAGTCTAGATTAACTTAAGTATGTAATGATAAAGCATCTGAAATCGCGTTTTATTCACAATGAAAGGGAGTTATTATGGCGATTCAACAAAAGCTTAAACAAAAAACACGTAATTTTATTGAATCTAAACATATGCTCAGTGGCATTACCGTGGCGTCGTTTTTAGAGTCGACCATAGTACCTATTCCGCTTGAAGCTGTTTTAGTACCCTTAATGCAAGCACGTCGCGAAAAATTATGGCTTATTGCTTTAATGGCCACTTTGGGATGTATTGTGGGGGCGTTATTTGGTTATGCGCTGGGTTATTACTTATTTGATGCCGTTGGCGATTGGATCATTAATAGTTTCTCAAGCCCCGAGCAGTTTGAAAATGTTAAACAACAAATGCACAATCAAGGCTTTTGGTTTGTAATAACGCTAGGCATAGTGCCTATTCCATTTCAAATAGCTATGCTGGCAGCGGGGGCGACTAAATATTCCCTCGGGTTATTTTTATTAGCCAGCGCAATTTCGCGCGCTATTCGATATTTCGCTTTAGCGGTAGTAGTTTATTATGCCGGTAATAAAGCTGAGCAACTTATTAGCAAACATAAAACTAAAGCCATGATTACTTTAACTGTTTTTGTAATCGGTATATGGTGGTTAACGACGGTAATTTAATACCGCTAATTTACCTTAAATAAAATAATAAGAGCATGCCATGGATGAGTTGATTGGGTTAGCTGGGCTATTTATATTAGCGATAATAGCAGGCGCTATTTGCGGGTTTATTGCACTTACACAGCTTAAAAGCTTAAGGCAACAAGTTGTACAGCTAACAGCTAAAGTAAATAGTTTACTCCAGCAACAAGAGCAATTAACACCGCTTGCTAGTAAGCAAGCGCCATCACAAGCGCAACTACAATCACAAGTAAGCACACCAGCACCCGTTTCAGCGCAAGTAAAAACCGCGGTTATAAGCAGCAATGAAGCTGCAGTTACAAAAACAGCTAAAACAAATACCTTCCCTAAAAAGCCTAGCGTTTTAAATACATTATTTAATAAATTTGGTGCAGGGTTTGAAGAAAACTGGATGACCTGGATAGGCGCGATAGCGCTTGCGTTTGGCGGTATTTTTTTAGCAAAATACAGCTTAGAAGCTGGGTTACTTTCGCCCGTTATGCGGTTGAGTTTAGGTGCACTATTTGGCCTTGGTTTAATAGCAGCCGCTGGGTATTTACATTATAAACGCATTATATTTGAAGGGTTTAATAACTATATTCCGGCAGCCCTTGCTAGTGGCGGCTTTATTACCTGCTTTGCGTTAGCCTTACTTGCTTACAGTAACTACGCCATGCTTAGCTCCACAGTTGCATTTGTGCTGTTGGCGATTATTGCTTTATGTGCAAGCGTTATGGCAATTAAGTTTGGTCCTTTACTTGCTGTTTTGGGCATTATTGGTGCCTACAGCGTGCCTATTTGGGTTAGTAGTAATAGTGTTAATTTATTTTCTTTATTTATGTATGTTGGCTTTGTTAGTTTATTTGCCGCCATAGTGGCGCACCAAGTACAGCGTATTTGGCTGTGGTATTTACTTTGGGCTGGGCATGTTTTTTGGTACTTAGCGGGTTTTGTTTTACTTGAAAGCAGCACCATTTGGCTACTGGGTGTTTATGCAGTTGCCAGTATTATTGGCCTCATAGCTATCCCTCGGTTAGGGGTAAGGTTTGCGCTAATTGAGTTTCGACCGCACAGCTTAAAGCGTTTAATTAGCGTACTGCCCGATCACCCGTTAATGTTAGTGTTTACCGTACCGTTTATTTTGATGATGCTATTGCATAGGTTTGACGTGCAGTTTCAGATATTTAGCTTAATAACTTTAGTGTTAATGCTGTTTTTAGTACTAAAAAATAGCCGCTGGGATTTATGGCAAGCTGTGTGTTTAGTAATAGCCTTTATCGTTTTAGTCAGTACTCAGCAAACTTTTGATTATGATGATGCCTTGTTTATATTTAAACAAGAATATGGACTAGGCTTAGTGCTAGGTTTTGCCTTGACTGCTTATGGCCTTTATTTTGGTCGTAAGTTTCCTAAGCGCTTGGCATTTCATATTACCGGTGCATTTAGTTTATTTTTAATGATAGCCACTTTATACGCACTAATTCCTAATTCAGCGTTAAGTACAGCGTATCCGCTTTGGGCAGTTATATTACTTGTTGGCAGTGCTGTTTTAATAAAAAGCGCGCTGTACAGTGCTAGTTTGTATCAGCGTTTTACCTACTGGATAGCAGCAAATGCTAATATTACGCTCGCGATTACTATGCTATTAAACGACAGTGGCTTAACCATAGCGCTGGCTATTCAAGTGTTATTGATTAGCTTACTGATCAAACGCCACAGTATACCTATGCCACACTGGCCTATTAAAGCGCTGGTGGCAGCATTATTATTGCGACTAACTTTCGCACCTTGGACACCAAGTTACGAAGCACTTACTATTTTTGGTTTGCACTGGAGCATAGTGGTGTACCCGCTGTGTACGGCGCTATTTTATGTTGCAGCAAGATGTTTTAACACATCAAAAATGCAGTTATGGCTAGCAGGTGCGGCGCTGCATTGCTTGGCATTATTTATTACCACCGAAACCAGTTATCAGCTAGTAGGGCATTATCCACAATTTGATTCATTGAGTTTTTACGAGCAAGTACTACTGGTTTGTAACTGGCTTGGGTTAGGTTGTGTGTATTTATATCGCGCGCGAATAGCAGGGAG
Organism: Pseudoalteromonas translucida KMM 520; assembly: GCF_001465295.1. Lineage (NCBI taxonomy): Bacteria > Pseudomonadati > Pseudomonadota > Gammaproteobacteria > Alteromonadales > Pseudoalteromonadaceae > Pseudoalteromonas > Pseudoalteromonas translucida. The sequence goes on from NZ_CP011034.1 coordinate 650,125, forward strand.
TTTAGCAAAACTGTATCGCTTTGGCGGCTTTGCATTGGCGGGCTTAGCTGGTGTGTTTGCACTAAAAACCTTAGTTGACGACAACCCGTTATTGAGTGCGATAGATATTGGTACAACGCCAATATTTAACTGGTTATTGTTATTATGGTTAGTACCTGCAGGGTTAACTTTATGGTTAGCAAGGTTACTTAAAACTATAAATAGCAAAGCTATAAATACTAAGATAATTGCGATAGTTCTCGCAATTGCGGGGGCATTTACCTTTTTAGCAATTAACAGTTTAATTCGTCAATATTGGCAAGGGGCGTATATTTACTTATCTAAGGGGGTAGGTAACGCTGAGCTTTATAGCTATTCTATTATTTGGCTGGTACTGGGAGCGAGTACCGTTATTGTGGGCCATCTTAAAAATCAGCTACTAATACAAAAAGTAGGTTTAGGCTTATTGGCCGCGGTTATTTTAAAAGTATTTTTAATCGATATGGCAAACTTAACAGGTTTACTAAAAGCGGTATCGTTTATTGGATTAGGGCTATCTTTAGTCGGGCTGAGCTGGTTGTTTCAAAAGCTGAGAAGCCGCGCTAATCTGGCTTAAGCCTTTATAAACTAACGTAAAGAAAAAACCAGCCCGCTATTACTCACAGGCCGGGTATAACTTTTAAGTGCTGTGATTCAGCAGCGCTTTTAGTTTGCCCGGTTTAATAGGCTTACTAAGATAATGAATATTAGCCGCTTTAGTTTCTAGTTTTAGCTCTTCATCGCGCACCGCTGTTATTAAAATAGCAGGGACTTGGTGTTGCCAAATATCTCTCAGGGTTTTTATAAGTGTTATGCCGTCGCAATCATTACCTAGTTGGTAATCCATTAAAATCACATCGGGTGCGCTGTGCTTATTAGCGTGCGCAAGCACCTGTTCAACGTTATCAAATAAGGTGTAATTGGCTTGCCATTTGTTGAGTAAGCTTGCCATGGCAGCTAGGTTGGCAGGATCGTCGTCAACGGCAATAATATTAATGGCGGCGCGGTTTTCCATTACACTATTAGCAATACTTTTATGCTGTACAAATTTTGCATCACCATAAGGTACCTCAATACTAAAGCGGCTGCCTTTATTGGGCACTGAGCATACATCAAGCGGTAAGCTGAGTAAGTCAGCCATTCTTTTTACTACTCCTAAACCTAAGCCTATGCCTTTATTGTCGCCAGCCTCAACTCGGTAAAAGTCATTAAAAATTTTAGCTTGCTCTGCTTCACTGATCCCTTGCCCTGTATCCCATACTTCTATGCGCAGGCTATGTTTACGGTTTCTACAGGCAATTAAAACTTTACCGCTTTGTGTGTACTTAATTGCATTAGAGAGCAGGTTTTGGATAATACGTCGTAAATAAGTAATATCGCTGTGCACTATTTGTTGGTTAGAAAGCACTTTGAACGACAACCCTTTTACACTGAGTAAAATACTTGACTCGCTTTTAAGCGGTTGCAAAATATCGTCAATACAAAAGTGCCGTGGCGTAGGCGCCATTGCGCCTTGTTCTAACTTGGCTATTTCAAGCAGTGCCGACATTAAATGCACGGTAGAGTCTAGGCTGTCTCCTAGTTTATCCAGATTATTTTGATTAGTGCTATTGAGCTGCTTTTCGTCAATGGCGGCAAGGTATAAACGCGCGGCATTTAGTGGCTGTAAAATATCATGGCTCGCCAGTGCTAAAAAGCGGGTTTTACTATCGTTGGCTTTTTCGGCCTCCCGCTTGGCTAAAGTTAGCGCTTGCTCAGTTTGAACTCGGCTATCTATTTGCGCTTGTAGGTCTTTATTAATGGTTTGTACTTCTTGAGTACGCGCCTCGATGCGGTTTTCTAAATCGATATTAATTTCTTCCAGCGCATTTTGGGTATTAATATGCGCTGTTATGTCTGAAAAGCTGGTAACAAAGCCGCCATCAGGCAAAGGATTACCTATCATTTCGTACACTTGGCCGTTGCGGCGGTGGCGAATAAAGTGATGCGAGGTGCCATTTTTTAAATGGCGAACCCGTTTTTCAACATGGCGCTCTATTTCGCCTGGGCCACATTCACCACGCTCTGCGTTATAACGTATTATGTCTTCTACCGGTTGGGCCACCTCTAAAAAACCTTCAGGGTAATTAAACATTTCGCTATAGCGTTTATTCCAGGCAACAAGTTTTAAATCTTTGTCGACCACAGAAAGGCCATGGCTTAAGTTTTCAAGTGAGGTAAATAATAAGTTTTGGTTAAATTGCAGTGCTTGGGTGGTTTCATCAAAAAAGTTAACCACCTCTTCAAATGCCATGCGCTTACCAGATGAGACTGTGTGCACTAATGCTTGAGCCGACGATGCACCAAGTACACCGGTTAACGCACGTTCGCAATAGGCAATAAACTCAGGTTTGGGATGCGCGTTGTTGTCACTTAAATGATGGGCTAGGGCATAATTGGCTAATACTTGCTGGCTGCGCTGAATGCCTAAAAAGGTCTGTAGCAGTATTTTAAAGTCGTATACTGTGGCTTTTACATCTTTATTTAAACGCTTTGATAAAATAGTCTGATCTTTTGGGTTAACAAATGCAGCAGCCTGAATTTTATCAATTAATCGCTCCTCAGCCCCTAACGAAAAGCTAATATAACAGCCAATATTAGCAAATAACGCAATCAGCGTGCCGCGAGTCATAAGGGTTTGTTGTAGATCGGTATTTAGCGTATTACCAGCATCTAAAATAGGCAGCATTAAAAACAGCACCCAGCATATAAAGCCTGCAAGTAAGCCTGCATAAACGCCATAAGCATGGCCTTTTCGCCAATATAAACCACCTACAATAGCGGGTAATAACTGGGTTACTAACGAAAATGCAACCAAGCCCATGCTAGCTAATGCACTTCCGTGACCAAACCAGTGCTGATAAAAGTAAGCCAAGGTTAAAATACCGGCAATAGCAAAGCGTCGTACTAATAGTATTCTCGATCTATAGCTGGTGGTTATTAAGTTACGTTTAAATTTGCGACGTAGTATTAGGGGCAGTACTACATCGTTTGAAATCATAGTACTTAAAGTGAGTGTTGCTACCACTATCATAGCGGTGGCGGCCGACAAGCCACCAATAAAAACGAAGGTGGTTAAAAAGGCATTATAGTGCAGCATAGGTAGGGCTAACACAAAGCTGTCGGGCGAAAAGCTACGGCCTATTTCTGGGTGAATAGCGGCGGTTGCTATTGGGAAAATCATTGCTGCGGTAAGTAATAAGTACAGTGGAAACGCCCAGCGCGCGGTAAATAAATGACGCTTGTCTTGATTGTCGACCACGGTGACATGAAACTGACGCGGTAGGCAAATAATAGCCGCCGCAGCCATTAATGATTGGCCAATAAAGTTAAAACTAAAAAAGTCAAAGTCGGCCCAGTGTGTCCACAAAGGCTCGTCTACTTGGTTAGCATAAGACTCAGGTAAGTTAAATAAAGAATACACAGCCAGTCCAGCTACCGCCATGAGTGCAATTAATTTTATGAGAGATTCAAACGCTACAGCAAGCATTAACCCTGAGCGGTATTCGGTGACATCAACTTTTCGAGTGCCAAAAAATATCGCAAATAACGCCATAATTAAGGTTGCCGACAAGGCGACTATATCTCCAGATACTTTATTACTTGTTTGCAGCAGTAAAAAGCTCGAACTGAGCGCTTTTAATTGCAGCGCAATATACGGAATAGTCGCTAATAGCGCGATTAAAGTCACCATAATAGCGGTGGTTTGGCGCTTGCCATAACGGGCAGAAATAAAGTCGGCAATGGTAGTAATATTTTGCTTTTTACTCACTAAAACTAATTTACGTAAAAAGCCTTGGCCGAAAAAAAACAATAATGCGGGGCCTAGTAATATGGGTAAAAAACTCCAACTACTTGTGGCAGCAGTTCCTACCGAGCCGTAGTAGGTCCAAGATGTACAATAAATGCCCAGTGAAAATGCGTACACAAAAGGGTGATGACTAATACGCTTAGCCAAAGGCGTGGTTTTATCGCCCCAACTTGCGAGCCAAAACAGCACCCCTATATAGCTCAAAGCAACAAAAATTAGTACGGCAGTCATGTATTTATTAAACCTTTTTGAATATGCACTCAACTAGCATGGACTATACACAATACCAGAGCTTGAATTAAGTATGGGTGCGATATTTATTTATAAGTTTAAGCTGTTGTTTTTAAATGTTATTCATAAACATTAAATTATAGTAATACAGTATAAGACTAATGTCGCATGTAATCTAAATCCTTGCAAAATATTAACAAACTCTCTCTAAGTGAATTTTTAAATAACTGAAAAATAATACTTTTTAATTTTAATATCAGCTAAATACTGGTTTTTTGCTTAAAGGTTAACAGGCTGTTACGACTATGGTCGCAATTCAATATTTGCATTGCGTTGCTAAATTGGTAGATGAAAAATAAACCACTCATTACTTTTTAGTGATGCTTAAAGGGGAAAATAAAAATGGCTTTTAAAGATGAAGAACAAGCAAAAGCTTATTGGGCGGAAAATATTTCACTGTTATTTAAATTATTAGCAGTGTGGTTTGTCGTGTCATTTGGTTTTGGCATATTACTGGTTGATGTACTTAATGAAGTACGTTTTTTTGGGTTTAAACTTGGCTTCTGGTTCTCCCAGCAAGGTTCAATTTATACCTTTGTGGCTTTGATTTTTGTGTACGTAGTCAAAATGAATACGTTAGATAAAAAATATGGCGTAGACGAATAGGAGCTAAGCAATGGATGTTCAAACACTCACGTTTTTAATTGTTGGTTTAAGCTTCGCGCTTTATATCGGCATTGCAATTTGGGCCAGAGCGGGTTCAACTAAAGAGTTTTATGTAGCGGGTGGCGGCGTACCTCCTTTAGCTAATGGTATGGCAACCGCAGCCGATTGGATGAGCGCGGCGTCGTTTATTTCAATGGCGGGTATTATTTCGTTCGCGGGTTACGACGGCGGCGTTTACTTAATGGGGTGGACAGGTGGTTATGTGTTACTTGCCATGTGTTTAGCGCCTTACTTACGTAAATTCGGCAAGTTTACTGTGCCAGACTTTATTGGCGACCGTTACTATTCACGTACCGCACGTTTAGTGGCAATTGTATGTGCCATATTCATTTGTTTTACCTACATTGCAGGGCAAATGCGTGGTGTAGGCGTGGTTTTTTCTCGCTTTTTAGAAGTAGAAATTGAAACCGGTGTATACATAGGTATGGTTATTGTATTCTTTTATGCTGTTTTAGGTGGTATGAAAGGTATTACTTATACGCAGGTTGCACAGTATTGTGTGCTGGTATTTGCTTACTTAGTACCGGCCATTTTTATCTCTATGATGATGACAGGTCACTTTTTGCCACAAACTGGTTTTGGTGCCACATTAATTGGCGGAGAAGGTGCTTATGTACTTGATAAGCTAGATGGCATAAGTTCGCAATTGGGCTTTTCTCAGTATACCGAAGGCTCTAAGAGCATGATTGATGTATTTGCTATTACCGGTGCATTAATGGTGGGTACTGCAGGTTTACCACATGTAATTGTTCGCTTTTTCACTGTACCTCGCGTTAAAGATACGCGTATATCAGCGGCATGGACCTTAGTGTTTATTGCTATTGTTTATACTACAGCACCAGCGGTTGCTGCATTTGCTCGCGTAAACATGGTTGATACTATTAACGGTAAAGATGGTAGCGGTACAGAGTATGCACAAGCACCAACGTGGATCAAAAACTGGGAACGTACCGGCTTAATTACTTTTAATGATAAAAATGGTGATGGCAAAATGTTTTACACTTCAGGCAGCATCAACGATCCAAACAGTGCTAATGAAGTAGATGTTGATCGCGACATTATGGTACTTGCTAATCCAGAAATTGCTAACTTACCAGCATGGGTTATTGCCCTAGTTGCTGCCGGTGGTATTGCAGCTGCATTATCAACAACCGCAGGTTTACTGTTAGTTATTTCTACCTCCGTATCGCACGATTTACTCAAGCGAACCCTTAAGCCCAATATTAGCGATAAGCAAGAATTACTCGCAGCGAGGTTAGCTGCCATGGTCGCTATTGTTATATCCGCCTACTTTGGGATTAACCCGCCAGGGTTTGTGGCATCGGTGGTCGCATTTGCCTTCGGCTTAGCGGCAGCGAGTTTCTTCCCAGCTATTATTATGGGTATATTCTCTAAAGCAATGAACAGAGAAGGCGCAATTGCTGGCATGGTAACGGGTATTAGTTTTACCGCCGGTTATATTATTTACTTTAAGTTTGTTAGCCCAGAGCTTAATAGTGCCGAGCATTGGTTTTTAGGTATTTCGCCTGAAGGTATTGGCTTAGTAGGTATGATAATTAACTTTGCAGTTGCTGCAATAGTACTTAAATTTACTAAACCGACACCACTGGAAATTCAGCAGTTGGTTGAAGGTATTCGTAATCCTAAAGGATCTAGTGAAGCTCACGATCACTAAATCTATTTGCTTAACAGGCAATAAAAGTACCAAAAGCCCGACTTAAGTCGGGCTTTTTATTTGTTTAATAAATGATTACATTAAACCTTATATAAATCACTTAACGAGCGTAACTATGAGTGCAGAGCAGCAAGATATAACCCAATTTGTAACAATGCAGGCCCCGTTTAGCATGCTTGAGGCGAGTGCTTGCAGCTATTTTGTAAAGCACCTTGATATTGCTTACCTCAACCGTGAAAACCAAGCACAATGGCTGAAAAGTGATCACCCTAAGTTATTTTTAATTCGCTCAGGCTTATACGATTTAGTGGATAGTAAAGGCGATATAGTTACGCGTTTAGCACAAGGTGATTATTTTGGTTTTCCATCGTTATTAACGGGTGAGGCGATGCAAAACAGGTTGGAAGTACAAAAAGAGGGCATAGTGTATATGCTGCCTCAGGAGTCGTTTGATTATTTGCGCCGTGAATATAAACCGTTTGAGCAATATTTTGTTCGCGCTCATGCAAACCGCTTACTCTCATCACATTATAAAAGTAAAACAGAAAGCTGGTCGGAGAGAAAAATATCAGAGTTAATGACCCGAAAAGCCATTACTTTAACGCCAGATTCGAGTATTCGTCACGCGGCAAAACAAATGCAAGAGTATGGTGTGTCATCTATTATGATCACCCAAGATGCACATTTGGTTGGGGTAGTAACCGACCGCGACTTGCGTAATCGGGTACTGGCAGATGAAGTTGATCCTCAGCAAAGCGTAAGCAGCATAATGACAGCAAAACCCAAGTTTATTTTTGAAAATAATCGGGTGTTTTCAGCGCTGCACTTAATGCTTAAACATAATATTCATCATATTCCGGTACTTGACGAAAATCACAAACCTTTGGGAATGATCACCAGTACCGATTTATTACGCCAGCAAAAAAGCGACCCTGTACAACTTATAGGTCGTATTTATAAAGCACGTGCTATTGTCGATTTAAAACGCTACGCCAAAGAGATCCCAGAGTTGCTGCGCGGCTTTTCGTACAATATTGACGACATATCGCTAATTGGCAAATTACTCAGTGGCTTAACCGATGCACTTACCTCGCGGCTAATTTACTTGTATCAACAAGAACATGGAGTAGCACCAAGTAGTTTTAGTTTTATTTGTTTTGGCTCGCAAGCCCGTGAAGAACAAACCCTACATTCAGATCAAGACAATGGCTTATTATTACCCGATGGATTAAATGACGATGAGCTAGCCTACTTTAAAGGCATGGGTGAATATGTTTGCGAAAACTTAGTAGAGTGCGGCATTAGACGCTGCCCTGGCAATATAATGGCCAGTAGCGAGTTGTGCCGAATGAGTATTAGTGACTGGCGCGAGCGCTTTTTTAAATGGATAAGCAGCCCAACCCCTCAAGCCATGCTCAACTGTAAAATATTTTTTGATTTACGCTTTATCGAAGGCTCACACACACTTTATAGTAAGTTTTATGAGCAACTTACGCACATGTCACGCAACGAATTATTTTACGCCGCCATGGCCAACGACATTGACTCAAATAGCGTGCCTATAGGCTTGTTTAATAATTTTAAAACCGAAAAAACAGAAAAAAACTATAAATATATCGACTTAAAAAAACGTGGCGTAGTAATAATTAACGACATAGTGCGTTTATATGCATTAAGAGCGGGGATTCGCCGCGCCAATACCCAAGAGCGTTTAGACGCATTGTTAAAACACACTTTACTCAGCAAAGAAGATATTTATAACCTAAAAGATTGCTGGCGTTTTTTAACCCAGCTGCGATTAAGCACGCAAATAAATCAAGAAGGGCTGCCCAGTAATTGTATTAACCCTGACCAATTAAACTCTTTAGAGCGCCACCAACTCAAAGAAGCATTTTATCTGGTAAAACAAGCGCAGCAAGCCGCTGTGTTTAAATTTGCCCGTGGTAGCTTATAGCATGGCTGTTTATAAAAAAGCGGCGCACAAAGCGAGTAATAAACATTATGGTTAAGCGCTTAATTACCCGTTATTTTAAAAGGCGACAGCTACTGGCACACGCTGCTTTAAAGCAGCGCTACCTAGTGATTGACTTAGAGCTAACGGGGCTTGACGCCAAGCAGCACGAAATAGTGTCGCTAGCTTGGGTGGTTATAGAAAACCAATGTATAAAAATGAGTCAGTCGCAGCATTTAATTAATAAAGAGGTTAAAAACTTAGCGCAAAGCCCAGTTTATCACGGCATTAATAATGATAATGTAGCTGCAGGGCAAAGTTTACATAGTATTTTAGAGCACCTTAGTGAGCACCTTAGTGAGCACTTTAATGACTGTATTTTAGTGTTTCATAATGCCATGCTCGACTGGAGTTTTTTAAAACCAGCGCTTAAAAATGCCAATATTACTACGCGGCCAAAACTAATACTCTGCACCTTACAAATAGAAAAAAAGCGCCTGCAACATCAAGGCGTCGAAATAAAGCAAGATGATTTAACGTTAAACGAATGTCGTAATCGCTACGAACTGCCTAGTTATCATTGCCACCACGCACTTACCGACGCACAAGCAACAGCAGAGTTATTTTTGGCGCAGTGCCATCAAATAAGTAGCGGCAGAGGATTAAAAGTGAGGGAGCTTGTTTAGCTGTAAGCTCTATTTGCTACGATTTAAATCACTACATGAGCTCTTAACCTCTTTATAAATAGTGTTTATATATTTTAAACACCGAACTTGGCTTTTATTTTTATCTGAAAGCTAGGGCTACCATCTGAAAATCAAGCTCTTAACCAACCTACTTTTGACCTTAGCTTGAAACTATTTTACACTTTCGTAACCTTATACATATTCTACTAATATGTTTGTGAGTTTATAAGCTATTCACATCACCCCAAACAATTGAGTTTTTATGCTAACAAAAATATTAAATTCATTACGTGTATGCATTTTAAGCCTTATGGCAATTTTAACCTTATCGGTGCATGCTCAAAATGCTTTGCCAGAGACAGGTTTAACCGTTGGTGTAGCGGGGGATGCTCCCTTTGTTATACACAATCCCCAAAATAATTCGTTAGAGGGGATTTCACTTACAATTTGGGAAAATATAGCCGATAAAAAAAATTGGGAATACCAATATAAATATTTTACTACGGTTGATGAGGCGCTTACCGCTTTGCAGCAAGGCGAAGTTGATTTACTTGCTGGGCCGATTAGTATCACCTCGGAGCGAGTGGAGAAGTTTCTGTTTTCTCAGCCTTATTACCAATCGAGTCTAACGATTGCCTCTCGCGATGAAAATGCCAGTATTTGGGGGAAAATAAAACCATTTTTTAGTATGCAATTGCTAATCGCTATTGCCATATTTTTATCTCTGCTGGCCATTGTCGGGCTGCTATTTTGGCTTGCTGAGCGCAAACATTCTCCAGAGCAGTTTCCTGCAGATCCAAAAAGAGGGATAGCCAACGGCATGTGGCTAGCCATAGTAACCATGAGTACTACAGGTTATGGCGACATGGCACCGGTGAGCTTAAAAGGACGAGTTATAGCTGGTTGCTGGATGATTATTTCATTAATTTTTGCTACATCAATGATTGCAGGTATTGCCAGTACTCTTACCGTATCAAGCTTTAGTAGTTCAACTATTACACAAGTTGAACAATTTCCAGGTAAAAAAATTGCAGCATCAGCAGGCTCGCCAGCCATAGGCTTTATTGAAGAACATCAAGGGCAAAAAGTATTGGTAAATAATCTAAGCCAAGCCATGGAAAGACTAAAAGATAAAAGTGTTGATGGTGTTGTTTTTGATCGCCCACAATTGTTGTTTTATAAAAATAAACATAAAGCAGAGAATATTCATATTCCAAATGCAGAGTATTATAAGCAAGGTTACGGCTTCGCATTTAGAGCCGACAGTAAGTTAGTTAACGACGTTAACTTGGTTTTATTAAAGCTTGCAGAAGATCAAAAAATTGAGAACATAATGGCAGAGTATTTAGGTGAAAAATAACTTTAATAAAGGACTATGGTAATAATCAAGTTTTAGCTGCTAGGGTGTAGCTATTAATTAGAGTAACACTACATAAAATATAACTGCTTCGGCTATAGCTAAGGTTATTACCTGAGATTATTACCTGAAATATAGCCGAGCCTCTAGCAGCTTATAAGTTAGTATTTAATTTTTAACTTATCATTTATTTAAAGTTTCTAATCGCCCCCTCTTATAATAAAGCTCAAGGTCGATTACAATACCGCCATCTAAAAGGCACATTGCCTTTATCTGCACGCAAAAAGAGTGGATTTTATATTTCATGGCAATCAAACTTGCAATTAATGGTTTTGGTCGTATTGGTCGAAATATTGTCCGCGCGTTATACGAATCAGGTTTGAGCGACGAGATAAAAATTGTTGCGATTAACGAACTTGCTGACCCTGAAGCTATTGCTCACTTATTAAAATACGACACCTCTCATGGTCGTTTTTCTTTTCCTGTAAAGCTTGGTGAGGACACCATTAGCGTAGCAGGCGATGCTATTGCTCTTTTCTGTGAGCCAAATCCGGCGGAATTACCTTGGAAAACCTTAGGTGTAGACGTAGTACTTGAATGTACTGGGGTTTATCACTCGCGCGAACATGCACAGCTGCATTTAACCGCAGGCGCTAAAAAAGTGTTGTTTTCGCATCCGGCCGATAACGATGTTGATGCCACTATTGTTTATGGTATTAACGACGATGAGCTAAAACCAGAGCACACTATCGTCTCTAATGGTTCGTGTACTACTAACTGTGTAGTGCCGGTTATTAAAGTGTTAGATGATGCGTTTGGTATTGAATCGGGGGCTATTACCACAATACATGCCTCGATGAACGATCAGCCGGTAATTGATGCCTACCACCACGATTTACGCCGTACACGCGCAGCCAGCCAATCTATAATTCCAGTTGATACAAAACTAGCCCGCGGTATAGACCGCATTTTACCTAAATTTAAAGGCCGCTTTGAAGCCATTGCTGTACGCGTGCCTACTATTAACGTAACGGCTATGGATTTAAGTGTAACGGTTAATACCGATGTAGATTTAAATGCAGTAAATAGTGCGCTTAAAGCACAAGCTAAAGATCGCCTTGAAGGCATTTTAAGTTACACCGCAGAGCCGCTAGTATCGATTGATTTTAATCATGATCCACATTCTTGTATTATAGATGGTACCCAAACACGAGTTAGTCATAAACGACTGATAAAATTACTAGTTTGGTGCGATAACGAGTGGGGTTTTGCTAATCGAATGCTCGACACTGCGCGTGCAATGGTCGCGTTAGAAAAAATAACTAATATAAAATAACCGCCTTTTATTGGGTTTAGTATCGTTAACTAAGGAGATGTTCATGTCGGTCATAAAAATGGCAGATTTAGATTTAAACGGCAAGCGTGTATTAATTCGTGAAGATTTAAATGTACCCGTTAAAGCAGGTAAAGTGACGTCAGATGCGCGTATTCGTGCGGCGCTACCAACAATTAAATTAGCCCTTGAAAAAGGCGCAAAAGTAATGGTTATGTCACACCTTGGCCGCCCTACGGAAGGGGAATATGACGAAGAGTTTTCTCTTGCTCCTGTCGTTAATTACTTAAACGATGCCCTAGAGCAAACAGTACGTTTAGAAAAAGATTACCTAAACGGTGTTGAAATTGCTGATAACGAAGTGGTGGTATTTGAGAACGTACGCTTTAATAAAGGCGAAAAAAATAACGACGAAGCGCTATCTAAACAACTTGCTGCATTATGTGATGTTTACGTAATGGATGCATTTGGTACGGCGCACCGCGCACAAGCCTCTACCCATGGCGTAGGTTTATTTGCAGATGTTGCGTGTGCAGGTCCATTGTTATCGGCAGAGCTTGAAGCACTTGGCAAAGCACTTGATAACCCAGCTCGCCCATTAGTGGCCATAGTGGGTGGTTCTAAAGTGTCGACTAAATTAACTGTGCTTGATTCACTATCAAAAATTGTTGATCAGCTAGTAACCGGTGGCGGTATTGCTAATACCTTTATTGCGGCGGCGGGTTATCCTGTTGGTAAATCGCTTTACGAGGCTGATTTAATGGATGAAGCGAATCGCTTATGCGCAGCGGCTGTTGCTAACAATGGTGAAATTCCAGTACCGACTGACGTTGTTGTGGGGAATGAGTTTTCAGACTCAGCAGTAGCAACACTGAAAGATGTAAGTGAAGTTACCAGCGACGATATGATTTTTGATATTGGCCCAGATACAGCAAACAAGCTGGCAAAAATAATTGCTAATGCAGGTACTGTAGTATGGAATGGCCCTGTTGGTGTGTTTGAGTTTGACCAATTCGGTAACGGTACTCGTGCTATTGCCCAAGCTATTGCTAACTCAAATGCGTTTTCGATTGCTGGCGGTGGCGACACTTTAGCGGCAATTGATAAATACGGCATTAGCGATAAAATATCGTATATTTCTACTGGTGGTGGTGCGTTTTTAGAGTTTTTAGAAGGCAAAAAACTACCAGCAGTTGAAATGCTAGAATCGCGCGCTAAGTAATTTATTTTATTTAGGCGTAAGCGGATGGAGGTTACTTCATCCGCAACAATTAATTATTAAATACCTCTCACCTTAATTTAATAATTAATTTTACGCGTTAGTTACTGTTTATCAGTACTAATTCGTGGCGCAGTGATTGCGCCAAACTAACACATCCGTTCAAACTAGATGGCAGAGAACTGCTATCAAAAAATTGGAGAAAACCCAATGGCTTTAATCAGTATGCGACAACTTCTGGATCATGCCGCTGAGCATGGTTATGGCGTACCTGCTTTTAACGTTAACAATCAAGAGCAAATGCGCGCAATAATGGAAGCGGCTGACAAAACCAATAGCCCTGTAATTGTGCAAGGTTCTGCAGGCGCACGTGCTTATGCTGGTGCCCCATTTATTCGTCATATGATTTTAGCAGCGGTTGAAGAGTGGCCACATATTCCAGTGGTTATGCATCAAGATCACGGTACATCACCGGGTGTATGTCAGCGTTCAATTCAACTTGGATTTTCATCAGTAATGATGGACGGCTCATTATTGAGCGATGGTAAAACACCTTCAAGCTACGAATACAACGTAGAAGTAACCCGTAAAACTGTAGAAATGGCACATGCGTGTGGTGTTTCTGTTGAAGGCGAACTGGGTGTTTTAGGGTCGCTTGAAACAGGTGAAGCAGGCGAAGAAGATGGTATTGGCGCAGAGGGTAAATTAACCACTGAGCAAATGCTAACTAATCCAGAAGAAGCGGCTGACTTTGTAAATAAAACCCATGTTGATGCGCTGGCAATCGCTTGTGGTACATCGCACGGTGCGTATAAATTTACTCGTCCACCAACGGATGATATTTTAGCGATTGATCGTATTAAAGCAATTCATGCTCGTATTCCAAATACTCACTTAGTAATGCATGGCTCATCATCGGTTCCACAAGAATGGTTAGAAATAATTAATCAATACGGTGGCGAAATTCCAGAAACTTACGGTGTGCCAGTAGAGCAAATTATTGAAGGGATTAAGTTTGGCGTACGTAAAGTTAATATTGATACTGACTTACGTTTAGCGTCTACCGGTGCGGTGCGTCGCCACTTAGCGCTTAACCCGGCAAACTTCGATCCGCGTAAATTTTTAGCTGCAGCAACTCAAGCCATGACCGATATTTGTATTTCGCGTTATGAGTCGTTTGGTACAGCAGGCCAAGCTAGCAAAATTAAACCAATTTCATTAGATGAAATGCATCTTAAGTATTTAAGCGGCGAGTTAAACCCACGCATTAAATAATTGATCATTTTAGATTAGTTTACTAAGCCAGTTGCATTGCACTGGCTTTTTTTATGCCGTTTAGGGATCAATATCTTACTAACAGCAGGTGTTTAGGATCACTGAATTACTAACGTGATCAGTTTGAGATCATTACTTTACTAAGTAAACGGCTGTTTTAGCCCTTGTTGGCGCTTAAATTCATTATTAAATAAAAGAATAGTACAAACAATCATCAGCTTAGCCGTTTAACTAGGTATAATACTGATCCCAAAATGGATCTACTTAATAAAAATCTGATCTTTTAATTTAAGATCATCACAATGCTGATCATAATTGTATTGCTAGGTTAGCGCATGCTATTTAAGTGAGCAAAGTTGGCTGCTTTAATATGCAATGTTAGTAAAATAATGATCCTGCTATACGCTTTGCTTTATCGCTATAATTGCGTGTAAATATTTATTTTGTCACTATTTTGTATTTTTTTACTGTTATATTAACTTACGCGCTAGGTTTTCATAAAAGTGTCATACTTAGTCATAATAATGAAAACAAATTCGATAGCTAAGAGATAAATGGAATGTCACGTAAAGTATTAGTCGTTGATGACGAAGCACCGATCAGAGAAATGTTGGTTTTTGTTTTAGAACAAAATGGATTTCAGGCAATTGAAGCAGAAGATTACGACTCTGCTATTGCGGCAATGGTAGAGCCATACCCAGATATGGTATTACTCGATTGGATGTTACCTGGCGGTAGCGGAATCCAAATTGCTAAAAAGTTTAAACAAAATGAATACACGCGCGCTATTCCTATAATTATGCTCACCGCTCGTGGCGAAGAAGAAGACAAAGTTCGTGGCCTAGAAGTAGGTGCCGATGACTATGTTACTAAGCCATTTTCTCCAAAAGAACTCATGGCCCGTATTAAAGCGGTTATACGCCGTGTGTCGCCCACCTCATTAGAAGAAGCAATTGACGTACATGGCCTGCGCCTTGATCCTATTTCGCATCGTGTTACTTCAGGTGGCAGTGAGCTTGATATGGGGCCCACCGAATTTAGATTACTACACTTTTTTATGACCCACACCGAGCGCGTATATAGCCGCGAGCAATTACTTGATCAAGTTTGGGGTACTAACGTATATGTTGAAGACCGTACGGTTGATGTACATATTCGCCGCTTACGTAAAGCTATTTCACCCTTAGGGCATGACCGCTTAGTGCAAACGGTACGCGGAGCAGGTTATCGCTTTTCAAGTAAATTATAATGTGCTTGCAGCTTAACTAAGTACCAATGGATAGCGACTTTAAGGTAACAGTGTATGTATAGAGTTATTAATAAACGCACCTTAGTTAAACGGCTGTTTATCTATTTTATACCTTTGCTGCTAATAGGGCTGTTAGTAGGTGCCCCTTTTTTATTGTTATTTTTAGGCTCATTTTCGCTGCTTATTTGGCACTATTACCAACTTTATCGTTTAAGTGATTGGTTACTTAATCAACAAAGCTTTAACCCGCCCGAAGGAGAGGGCGCATGGGAGCAGGTATTCGAAGGTATTTACCAGCTGCAACATCGTAATCGTAAAAAGCGTAATGAACTATCGGCATTAATTCATCGCTTTCGTGATGGTGCCGAAGCCATTCCTGATGCGGTGATAGTGCTGCAAAATGATTTAAGCATTTATTGGTGCAATCAACTGGCATTAAAAGTATTAGGGTTGCAGTGGCCTACAGATCAAGGGCAGCGTCTGGATAACTTAATTCGTGAACCTAAATTTGCTAAGTATATGCACCGTGGCCATTTTACTGAGCCACTGGAGCTTGAAAGTGGTCATAACATAGAGAAAATACTTGAGTTTAGAGTTATGCCCTATGCCAGCACACAGTTAATGGTAGTAGTACGCGATGTAACTCGCTTAAAGCAACTAGAACAAATGCGCAAAGACTTTGTTGCCAATGTATCGCATGAACTACGAACCCCGCTCACAGTGGTTACAGGCTATCTTGAGATGATGGATAGCGACATGATGCCACCGCCCGCAATGTGGAATAAAGCCCAAAATACTATGCTTGAGCAATGCAAACGCATGGACAGTTTAGTTACTCAGCTGCTATCACTATCGCGTATAGAAGGTGCGCGTAAGCAAAATAGCGACAAAGCGGTTAATGTACCCTTACTACTTAACTATATTCAAACCGAAGCGCACTCAATTAATCAGCAAAAAAAGCATCAGCT
Source organism: Pseudoalteromonas translucida KMM 520 (assembly GCF_001465295.1). Lineage (NCBI taxonomy): Bacteria > Pseudomonadati > Pseudomonadota > Gammaproteobacteria > Alteromonadales > Pseudoalteromonadaceae > Pseudoalteromonas > Pseudoalteromonas translucida. The sequence continues at coordinate 666,663 of NZ_CP011034.1, forward strand.
TATTTTTAATATTGATACTACCTTAGATATTAGCGGATCAGCAGATGAACTGCGCAGTGCATTCTCTAATTTAGTTTTTAACGCCATTCACTACACTAAACCAGGCGGAAAAATAACAATATGTTGGCAGCGTAAAAACGATCGAGCTTATTTTAGCGTAACCGATAATGGTGATGGTATTGCGCCTGAGCATATAAATCGTTTAACGGAGCGCTTTTACCGGGTAGATAAAGCACGCAGTCGTACTACAGGTGGCTCAGGCCTTGGGCTCGCAATTACCAAGCACGTATTAACTCGCCACAATAGCCAATTAAATATTAGTAGTGTTTTGGGCCAAGGGTCGTGTTTTTCTTTTGATTTTTCAAGTAATAAAATAGTACCTATGAGCAACACAGTACAAACAAGTGGCAAGTCATAAAAGTGTCATTTAAGGGTAATATCACTGTCATCTACACAATTTACAGTGAACACAGTTAAAAAATGGGACGAACAAATTGGAGAACCCCACATGAAATTTAAAAACTTAGTTGCCGCAATGGGTGTGGCTGTTACAACGTTTGTATCTGCACAAGCAGTCGCTTTGGATAACGCACTACCTGAGTATCAAAAAATTAGTGGTGTTTCAGGGAATTTTTCATCGGTAGGTTCAGACACATTAGCGAACATGATGACATTTTGGGCTGAAGAATATAAACGTATTTATCCAAATATAAATATTCAAATACAAGCAGCAGGCTCATCAACTGCGCCACCGGCATTAACCGAAGGTACAGCAAATTTAGGGCCAATGAGCCGTAAAATGAAATCAAAAGAAGTTGAAGCATTCGAAAAGCGACATGGTTATAAACCCACAGAAGTACGGGTTGCCATTGATGCACTTGCGGTATTTGTACACAAAGATAACCCGATAGAAGGGCTACGTATTGATGAAATAGATGCTATTTTCTCATCTACCCGTAAGTGCGGTGCAACGCAGCAAGTTAACCGCTGGAGTGACGTAGGTTTAACTGGAGAATGGGCTGCTAAAGATATTCAATTGTATGGGCGTAACTCGGTATCTGGCACGTATGGCTACTTTAAAAAGAAAGCACTGTGTAAAGGCGACTTTCGCAATAACGTAAATGAGCAACCGGGTTCAGCATCTGTAGTACAGTCTATTTCATCTTCATTGAACGCGATTGGTTACTCAGGAATTGGTTATAAAACCTCAGGTGTGCGTACAGTACCACTGGCCAAAAAAGGCAGCCACTTTGTTGATGCAACGCTTGAAAATGTAGCACAAGGTAAGTATCCGCTGTCGCGCTTTTTATACCTTTACGTGAACAAGCACCCTAATAAACCATTAGCACCAATTGAAGCTGAATTTTTAAAAATGGTATTGTCGAAAGACGGCCAAAAAATTGTAGAAAAAGACGGTTATGTACCGCTTTCAGCCAAGTTAGCTGAAGTTGAGCTTAAAAAGTTAGGCTTAAATTAAGTCACTAAATTATACGCAATAAAAAACCGCTCATTGAGCGGTTTTTTTATACTTACTTTTTAGGCTAAAGCTTAATACTTATATGTTACCTAAGTTTTCGGCTTGTGCTTTACACTGATTATAGCTTTCAACACACTTAGCTGAGCATACTTGCTGCTTTAAACCTTCGCCAGTTGATTGTTGCTCACAACTACTTTCGCATTGATAGTTTTGTTGCGCACATTGATTTAACTCTGGGTTACCAGCGTTATTCTGACAACCTGCTAATAGCATAAATGCAAGGGCTACTGCGCTCATTTTTATTAAAGTATGCATGCTTATCCTTAAGTGAAAGTCGCGGTTATATTAAACTTCAACCTGAAGGTTATCGATTAATCTAACACTGCCTAAATAGGCCGCGGCTAAAATAACAAATTTGTTATCATCGAGTGTAGCAGCTTTTAACGTATCTCGTTGAGCTATCGAAAAATAGTCTGGCTTTAATCCTGCTTGCTGTAAACTTTGTTTGGCTGTTTCTTCCAGCGTAGCAAAGTCTGTATTGCCACTTTTAAGTTGCTCAGCGCAGTTATTTAGCACTTTAAACAATACGGTTGCACTGTCTTTTTGCTCATTCGATAAGTAACCATTACGCGAACTCATAGCAAGCCCAGAGACTTCACGCATAGTCGGTACACCAATAACTTCAACCGGAATCGATAAGTCGCGAGCCATGGTTTTAATTACTTGTAGCTGCTGAAAGTCTTTTTCGCCAAAACAAGCGTAATCTGGCTGCACTAAATTAAATAGCTTAGTAACAACTGTTGCCACACCTCTAAAGTGCCCTGGGCGTGAACCACCACAATAACCTAATGAAATATCCGGTACATCTACAAAGCTTTGTGCAGCTAAACCATTAGGATAAATGGTCTCTACACTTGGCGTAAATACAATATCAGTTTCAAGATCGGCTAAACCGCGCTTGTCTTCATCAAGGGTGCGAGGGTAGTTATCTAAGTCTTCATTAGCGCCAAATTGCATTGGGTTAACAAAAATGCTTACTACGACCTTATCGGCCATCATTTTTGCTTTTTCGACTAACGAAAAGTGGCCTAAGTGCAAGTTGCCCATAGTAGGTACTAAGGCAATGCTTAATCCGGCTTGGCGCCATGCTTTAATTTGGCTACGTAATGATTTAATTTCAGTAATTGACTGCATTATTTAAACTCGTGTTCGGCACTTGGAAAGGCACCGCTTTTTACATCGGTACAATACTTTTTAACGGCTTCAGGCATATTGCCTGTTTCGAGTAAAAAGTTTTTCGAAAATTTAGGAATAAACCCAGCAGAAATACCTACTAAGTCGTGCATTACTAATATTTGACCATCGGTAGTATTACCCGCGCCAATGCCAATAGTAGGAATAGTTAATGCGTCGGTAACGCGTTTTGCCAGTGCGCTTGGAATACATTCCAGTACTAATAATTGCGCGCCAGCCGCTTCAAGGGCTTTTGCATCGGCAATTATTTTTAGTGCTTGCTCTTCTGCACGCCCTTGTACTTTAAAACCACCAAACACATGTACCGACTGCGGCGTAAGGCCTAAATGGCCACACACAGGAATACCTTGTTGAGTTAGGGCTGCAATGCTCTCAAAAAGCCATTCTCCCCCTTCTAACTTAACCATGTTAGCACCAGCACGCATTAACTCAGCGGCATTTTTACAGGTGTCGTTGGGGCTCGAATAAGTCATAAACGGCATATCAGCAATTACAAACAACTCACGGCTACCCGCACGTACGCAACGAGTGTGATAGGCAATGTCTTGATTAGTTACGCCAAGTGTATCGTCGCCGCCTTGTAATACCATACCCAAAGAGTCGCCAACTAAAATAACTTCAACGCCGTTATCATGAAATAACTTAGCAAAACTGGCATCATAAGCTGTTAAAGCAGTAATTTTATTTTTTTCTGCTTTCATTTTATTTAAAGTTGAAACTGTTATTTTAGACATAATTTTCTCACCGGCATAAGCCTTAGTTAATTACTGTGGTAATTGTTGTAAATTGTTAAGCGGTAATTTATTTGCAATAGTGTGTAGTGCAATGCCGCTGGGTAAAATAAGTTTTGGCGCAAGTTCTAGCAGTGGATACACAACAAACTCACGTTCAGTTAAACCATAATGAGGCACTGTAAGGCGCTCGGTATTAATTGTTTGTGCGTCAAACAATAACATATCTATATCTAAAGTACGTGGGCCCCAACGCTCTGCTTTTCTAACACGGCCATGCTCAAGCTCAATTGCTTGGGTTAAATCAAGCAGCTTTTCAGGGCTAAGCGTGGTGTTTATGCAGGCAACGGCGTTAATATAGTCGGGTTGGTCTTGCGGGCCCATGGGTTTACTCGCATAGTAATGCGAAACACTTATAAATTCACAATCTGGCAGCTTTTTAAGCGCGGCAATAGCGTTATCAAGCTGCTTTTTTGGTGAGTTTAAATTGGCACCTAAACCTAAATAAACACAGTGCATAGAAGTTACTCTGTTGGCTTTTTAGGTGTACGGCGGCGAGCGCGTCTGCGTGGTTTTGGCCCCGCAGGCTGACCCAAGGTTCTTACCATTTCTTTTTGGCCATTAATATCCAGGCTCAAATATTGTGTCCACCACTGAGCAAGCTCGCTATGTTGTGTTTCGCCGGCCTCTACACGCATTAATAAAAAGTCGTATGCGGCTTTAAAGCGAGGCTGCTGCGTTAATCTGTATGCACGTTGGCCGGCACGTTTATCTAAACGATGCTGTATATGCCAAATATCGCGTGCACCTAAAGTAAAGCGTTTAGGAACAGCAATGTGCTGGGCGTTATCGCTAAGTACACTATTAATTGCTTGCGAAAATGCATCGTATTCAGAGAGCTGCTCTTCATTTTGTACTGTTTTGGTGCGCTCTAATAGCGGAAACCAAAGCAGTGCAGCAAATACATACGCAGGCGTTACTTTTTTATCTGCGTTAATACGATCGTCTGTATTTTTAAACATGTTTTCAATAAAAGTGGCTTCAAGCCCGCCAGGATTATTATCTAAAATACGGTTTAGCTCTGGAAACAGTGAGTTAAATAGGCCGTATTTGCGCAGCATTAAGTAGTTAGCTTGTGCTTTGCCGTTTAAAAACAGTTTGAGTATTTCTTCAAACAAACGCGCCGGTGGAATATTATCTAGCAAACTTGCTAAAGCAGTCATCGGTTTTTCGCTGTTTGGCGCAATTTTCATATCTAGCTTAGTGGCAAAGCGTACCGCACGTAGCATGCGCACCGGATCTTCACGGTAGCGCGTTTCTGGATCGCCAATCAGCTCAATTTGTTTAGCTTTTATTGCGGCTAAACCATTGGCGTAATCGTAAATACAAAAATCGTTAATTGAGTAATAAAGTGCATTGATTGAAAAGTCACGGCGTTCTGCGTCCTCTTCAATGCTGCCAAATACGTTGTCGCGTAGCAATTGTCCTTGCTCACTCGATTGGCTTATTTGGTTTTTATCTTCAGGCGCTTCGTGGTGCCCGCGCATGGTAGCTACTTCTATTATTTCACGACCAAATACAATGTGAGCTAAACGAAAGCGGCGGCCAATTAAGCGACAGTTTCTAAATAACTTTTTAACTTGTTCTGGCGTGGCATTTGTTACCACGTCAAAATCTTTTGGTTGTTGACCTAACAATACATCGCGAATACAACCACCAACTAGGTAGGCGTCAAAACCACCGTCTTTTAAACGGTATAAAACTTTGATTGCATTTGGGCTAAATTGTTTACGAGAAATACCATGTTCACCTCGTGAGATCACTAGCGGTTCGCTGCTTATTGCCGTGTTTTCGGCACTGGCATTTGGGCCGATTATTTGTCGACAAAATTGAAAAAGCTTGGAAATAATAGTCTGTCTCCTAGAAGGTGTTGATTGACTTGCCATTGCAATCAAAATTACAGCAAATGTAGGTGTTATAACCTATTACTGGCTGATTAATGTAAATAGCATATATTTAGGCGGCTATCATATACCAGCAAGGTTTAAAAATTAAGTTGCTGCACTGAAATTAAGCCATTTTTAGCGATTTTTATTTACTTAAAGGTCTAAATTATTGCGCGCGGGGAGTTGTGGGCTGCTAAATTTGAATTTCAGCAAGGTTTGGGACTTGGTTTAAGCTAAAGTTATTTACCCCCCATGCAAGCAGTTGCTCAATATTTAAGTCCATAAGCTGATTATGTACTGCTAGGCCTAAAAACGCGAACACATCGATAAGTGCCGGTTTAGGATTTTGCTTACAAATTGCTGGCGCATAATTTTGCTTTGAGAGCTTAAAGCCGGGCTTTGCAACCGCTAAGGGTAAATGAGCAAATTGGGGTACTGAGCTATTAAGTTGTTTAAACAAACTGATCTGTCGAACGGTAGGCTCAATTAGGTCAGCTCCTCTAACAATACGCGTGATCCCTTGGTCTATATCGTCAATTACCACCACAAGCTGGTAGGCAAATAAACCATCGCTGCGCTTTATTATGTAATCTTCAGCAGCAAAGGCGTTATTAACGTTTATGTCGCCTTGAATTAAATCGTTAAATTGGTTGGTGGCAAAGCTTTGGCTAAGGCGCAGGGCATTGTGGGTTATATCTTGGTGCAGGTTTTTACAATGACCTTGGTAAATTCCGCCAATAGCTTTAATTTGTTTGCGCGAGCAACTACAGGCATAAACAAGGTTTTTATTGTGTAAAGAGTTAACAACATCTTGGTATAAATCTAAACGTTGTGTTTGATAAACGACGTTTTCATCCCAGTGCAGAGAATAGGCTTGTAAGGTATTTAGAATATCGGTGTCGGCGCCTTTTACAACGCGAGTGGTGTCTATATCTTCGATGCGAACTAACCATTTTCCTTGGTTAGCTTTAGCATCAAGATAGCTACCTACAGCCGCTACTAATGAGCCAAAATGTAATGGCCCAGAAGGAGACGGTGCAAATCGACCGCAGTATTTACGCGTTGGCGTAATAACGGCTGTAGTAAACATAACTAATTAATATAAGTTAATTAGCCACGTCCAGATTGCTTTTCTTTAATTTCTGCAAGTGTTTTACAGTCTACGCATAAATCAGCAGTCGGGCGCGCTTCTAAGCGGCGAATACCAATTTCGATTCCGCAAGAATCACAAAAACCAAAATCATCTTCTTTAATTAAGTTGATTGTTTTTTCAATTTTTTTGATCAGTTTGCGTTCGCGGTCACGAGTACGCAGTTCTAAAGAGAACTCTTCTTCTTGCGCAGCACGGTCAACTGGATCAGGAAAGTTAGCAGCTTCATCTTGCATATACGATTTAGTACGATCAACTTCGTTGCGTAAATCGTTACGCCAAGTTTCTAAAATTGTTTTAAAATGAAGACGTTGTGCTTCATTCATATATTCTTCACCTGGTTTTTCTTGGTATGGTTCTAAACCGGCTTGAGCCAATAATCCTAATCTATTTTGGTTTGGCATAACTCTCTCCTAAATCCTTAATTTAATGCCTCAGCATTAGCCGGCGGTATAAATAACAGAATCTTATACCCTAGGCAAATTTATTTTTAATTAATCGAATTAGCTGTAACCACGTTTATTGATTTAAAAGTATGATAAGTAATATTTGTACTTTTTTTAATCGCACTATCGGTTTCTAAACTTGCCTATATATGTGGGCTAAAAGTTAAAAAACAAGCTGTTACTTAAAGTTTACTTTATTTATTCAGCCGAGTACTGCTGCTTTATATTTGTATTTACCAAAACCTAATTACAACACTTTGTATTAAATGATGATTATATAAAAGGGAGCTTTTCTTTTAAGATAATTTCGTTGGTAGAAATATCTGCTTTATATGCTAATACCTCAACGCCTTGGTTAATTGCCTCATTTAGTAACTGTGCGTATTTATTGTCTATATAAGCAGCTGCGCTTACCTGATTTATTCCTTGGTGCAGTACAGCAAAAAGCAATACTGCACGATGACCTTGCTCCACCATCTCTATTAATTCGCGAATATGCTTTTGCCCGCGCAGGGTTGGTGCATCGGGAAAGTAACCTTGGCCACTGCGGGGGTTATCTTGGCTTAGGAGCGTTACCGATTTTACTTCAACGTAGCAATGAGGGCGCCCATCGCTGGTTAGTAAAAAGTCGATACGGCTGTTTTCGTTACCATATTTAACTTCGCTTTGTAATTGCTGATAATTGCTAAGTTCACTAATAACATTGGCATTTATAGCTTCAGCAACCACTTTATTTGCCACTGCGGTATTAACGCAAATAAGTTGCGATAAGCTATTTTGGGTGAGCTCTAACGATTGCGGGTATTTGCGTTTGCTATTAGTACTGGTGGAGTAAAAAGCATTAAAACCGGGTTCGGCGCAGCCAGTCATTTTACCCGTATTGGCACAATGGGCGGTAAACTCTGAGCCATCACTGAGCTGTAAATCAGCTAAAAAGCGTTTATAGCGTTTTAATAAGGTGGCTGATTGCAGGGCCGGTTGGTACTTCATAATAACTTCCGTAGCGTAATTTATGTTATTTATCTCAAGCTGTTGGGAACTCAAGCGCTCTATAGTAAACTCGGTGGCACATTTAAGTGCAAGGATATTCTAACATGAGTGAAAAATTTGTTGTTCAACTAAGCGAGCAGTCAGCACCAAGCCATTGGGGCGAAAACGCGTCGTTATCTTTTAATGAACACGGGGCAACCGTTCATTTATCTGAGCAAGAAACATTAAAAAATGTTCAAAAAGCAGCGCGTACTATTGCTATTCAAGGCGTAAAAGCGGTTGAACTAGCTGGCGATACCTGGTGTACCGAAAGCCAGTGGGCGTTTTATCAAGGGTTTGTAACGCCTAAATCGTTAAATGGCGTTACCTTTGTTGATAACGCACAGTCAGATATTAAAGAGCTAGGTAACTTAAAAACTTCAGCTATTTGGGCTCGCGAAATGGTTAACGGTACTGCCGATGACATTTATCCAGAAAGCCTTGCTGAAAAAGCCGCTGAATTTATTCAATCGTTAGCGCCTGAGCATGTGAGCTATCAAATTATTAAAGGCGATGCATTATTAGAGCAACAGTGGATCGGTATTCATGCTGTTGGCCGTGGTAGTGTTCGCCCGCCAGTATTACTTGAACTTGATTATAACCCAACAGGCGACGCCAATGCGCCAGTAAGCGCTGCGCTTGTAGGTAAAGGTATAACCTTTGACTCAGGCGGTTACTCAATTAAGTCGAGCGAAGGTATGCTAGGCATGAAGTGCGATATGGGCGGTGCTGCTACAGTAACGGCTGGTTTAGCACTGGCTATTAACCGCGGTATTGAAAAACGTATTAAGCTGTTTTTATGCTGTGCAGAAAACTTAATTTCTGGCCATGCTTATAAATTAGGTGACATTTTAACGTATAAAAATGGTACTACAGTTGAAATTGTAAATACTGATGCTGAAGGGCGTTTAGTATTAGCTGATGGCTTAATGGCTGCAGGAGAGACTGGTGCGCCATTAATTATTGATGCTGCAACACTAACTGGCGCTGCGCTAGTTGCTGTTGGCCAAGAGTACAATGCTTTGTTTGCCCTTGATAAAGAGCTAGTACGTGAAGTTGAAGACTTTGCTTCTCAAGAAATGGAAGCAGCGTGGCCATTACCACTTGAAAAGTGGCATCAGCAAAACTGCCCATCGGCTTATGCCGATACAGCTAACAGCCGTGCGCAAAAAGGCGGTGGTTATGGTGGTGCATCAAATGCGGCTGGTTTCTTATCGCGCTTTGTAGCAAATGATGGCAAAGGCTGGGTGCATATTGACCTAGCAGCTGCATTTAATATGAGCAGCACTAACCAGTGGGCTGCTGGCGCTACCACACAAGGCATGCGTACTGTTGCTCGCACCTTGTTAGAAAAAGCGTAATATTTGCAGCGTTAGTTTATTAAAAAATTATAATGGGCACCGTTTGGTGCCTATTTTTTTGTGCTGCAAACAAGCATTTTGATTTAAATTACGGTAAAATCCCTCGCCTTAGATGTTTGAACGTTTCATTTACAGCTTTAATCTAAGCTGCGCTCAAATGTTGTACTCACCACTGGGATCCTAACTATGTCAGATAAGTGCTATATCACGGCTCAACAATTACTTGAAGATTCATTTCGCGTAGCAGCGCAAGTGTATAATGATGGCTTTCGTCCAGATTTCATTATTGGTATTTGGCGAGGTGGTGCACCCATAGGTATTGCAGTGCAGGAATTTTACGATTACAAAGGCATTGAAACCGACCACATTGCGGTACGTACATCGTCTTATTATGGCATTGGTAAGCAATCTAAAGAGATAAAAGTACATGGTTTACACTACATTGTAGAAAATGCTAATGCAGGTGACTCATTACTCATTGTTGATGATGTGTTTGACTCTGGCCGCAGTATTTTTGCATTAAAAGAAAAGCTTTCAGAGCTAATGCGTTTAAACTTACCGCGTGATATTCGCATTGCATGTCCTTACTACAAGCCTAAAAACTCTAAAGTAGACATGAAGCCAGATTACTATATTCATGAATCTGAAGAATGGTTAGTGTTTCCGCATGAGTTATCGGGTTTAACACCGGATGAAATTATTGCTGGCAAATCAGATCTAGCAAAAATACATGACATTTTGCTAGAAAAATAATCAACCTGCATAAATAAAAAAAGGCCATTAAGGCCTTTTTTTATCAACTTTTGCCGTAAAACACCGTTCCTTTAGGTCGGTGATATAAGGCAATAGTCGCGAAGCGACTAAGTGGGTTGTTCCTTTTTGATTGACTGTATATAATAACAGTATGATTATTCGCAAAGCTTATAAATTTCGTTTAAAAACAACACCCGATATTAACGCTAAAATGGCGCAATATGCGGGAAATTGTCGATTCTTGTGGAATAAAGCCTTAGCGATTAACTTATTTAAGTTACAGAATAAACAAAAAATTTGCTACTACCAAGAGTTGGATTTCTTTTCTAAACTTTGGAAAAAAAGCGAGGAGTATGGCTTTTTAACACTATCGCCCGCACAAACTATCCAACAAACATTAAAACAGCTTGAACGCGCCTTTAAAGACGCATTCGATAAAAACCAACCACTCAAACGGATGCCTACTTTTAAGAAAAAAGGAGAGGTGAATAGCTTTAGTTTTCCTCAAGGCTTTAAAATCGACAAGAATGGGAAACGTATTTTTTTACCTAAAATCGGTTGGGTTAATGTTAGAAAAAGCCAAGCTATTTTAGGAAAAGCTAAAAACGTCACTGTTTCACAAAAAGGAAAGCACTGGTTTGTTTCAATCCAAGTTGAACAAGAAGTAGCACCACCTAAGCACCCATCAAACGCCATGATTGGGGGAGATTTAGGCGTGAAACGCCTAATTACCCTTTCAGATGGCAGTTTTGTGGAGCCGATAGATACCAGTAAACAGACAATCAGGATCAAACGATTACAGAAGCAACTTGCTAGAAAAGTGAAATTTTCAAGTAACTGGAAAAAATTAAAAGCAAAGATCACAACATTTCATACGAAAGTTGCCAATATTCGTCATGACAAATTACATAAGATCTCAACACAGTTGAGCAAAAGCCACGCAATCATCGTGCTAGAAGATCTTAAAATTAGAAATATGACGAAAAACAGCAAAGGCAACAGTGAGCAGCATGGAAAAATGGTGAAACAAAAATCTGGCTTAAACCGCGTCATTCTCAATCAAGGATGGGGAATGTTTAAAGAAATGCTGAAATATAAGCAGGATTGGCTCGGCGGTCAGGTTATTTTTGTTGATCCGAAACATACCAGTCAAACGTGTCCGGCGTGTGGTCATCAATCAAAAGATAACCGATTAACGCAGTCTAAGTTTGAATGTGCGAAGTGCGGTTATCAAGATAATGCGGATCATGTTGGCGCATTAAATATTTTAGCGCGAGGTCATCGCGTTCTAGCCTGTGGAGAGATTGACATTAGTCAGCTTGTTGAAGCAGGAACTTGCCTTATGAGTGATCACAAGGCCCCGATGGTTTTAAACTAATCGGAATCCCCCTCCTTTCCTGAACTTGTTCAGGCGCTTGGCGAGGTGGTGGAGGATGTCAAGGATAAAACTTAACGTTTCAACCTATGTAACCTGATGTAATAAATTACAGTTGCGCAAAGCTATCTACATATTGGCTTAGGCGCGGTATATCTACTGCTAATAAACCTTGGGTACTTCTTTGTACTAAGCCTTTTTCTACGAGTTCTGTTACAACACGTCTGTAAGCGCGCTCAGTGGTTGCAAAACGTTCTGCTTCGGCATTTACCGTAGGGTACGCACGCAGCAGTGTAGGGTTGTTGTTCTCGGCTCTTAGTAGGCAGTCTTTAGCTATGTTATAGCTCAGTGGCAGCAATAATTTATCTAGGTTTATTTTTTGATTTTCTTGAAATTTAGCCGCTATAGTTTGCGCTGTGTATAAACTCAATTCAGGTTTTTCAAGTAATAACGCACGCCAATGCTTCAACTCAATTAAATTATAAGTTACATCGCTAAAACAAGTTACTGTATAAATGCAGGGGTTATTATTGAGCGCTTCTATTTCACCAATGAGGGTGTTATTGCAATCGAGTTGACCAAGCAGCAGGCGTCGTCCGTTACCTACATCGTAACTAAACGACACAGTTCCGCTGCGCACAAGTACCAACTTAGTTAAAGGTTGGTCTTGTTGTATTAATATTTCTTTTTTTGATTGCTGATAACTACTACCGGCAAAGGTAAGTAGCTGATTAACAAGATAACTGGAAAAATGGTATTGAAACATCAATCATACTCTTCGGACAATTGTCCTATTTATTGCACCTTAATGGCGATAGCATCAAAGCTCTAAGAAATTATGTTAACTTAATTAACATATCAGGTGCTACTAATATAATGGGCTGGCACTGTTGGATTAATTATTTAAGCAGTATAGCTGCTGATAACCAACAGAATTTTAAGCCATTTATAGGTTAACTTTTATTTAGCTGTTACGTTGCTGTACAGATTCAATGTACTAAAGTGCAATGCTAACCTAAAGCCTAGGAGAGAACAATTGAGTTGGGAATATTTAGGTTATATAGCATCCGCTTTACTGGTTGCATCGTTAACAATGACCGACGTGGTAAAGCTGCGTTGGTATAATTTATTTGGGTGTATCGCCTTTACTATTTATGGCTTAGCTATTGGTGCAGTACCCGTTGCGTTTACTAACGGCTTACTCGCGTTTGTAAACGCGTATCATATTATTAAATTATACCGTAATAAACAGCCAGAAACTAAAAAGGATTAGCCTAAGCTAATCCTTTTTAGGTTTACTCGTATTGAATATAGTTTATCAATTAATATTATTGCGCAGTTACAGCCTCTTTTTCGTAGCGAAGTTTGCCTGCAATCCATGTTTGTAATACGTTTATTTTATATAGCTCATCAACCGGTGCTTTAAAATAATCTTTATCTATTAAAATAAAGTCGGCCCACTTTCCTTGCTCTAAACTACCCACTTTAAACTCTTGATGCGCTGCATAAGCACCGCCTAGGGTAAAAGCACGTAGTGCGTCTTCACGGCTTAATACTTCGCTAGCGCGCCAGCCCTGGGTTGGCTGTTGGTTATGATCCATACGAGTAATTGTTGCATACAAGCCATCAAAAGGATTTGCCAGTTCTATTGGGTAGTCAGATCCTGCTGCAATCACTGATCCTTGTTTTAAAAAGGTTTGCCATGCATAAGCACCCGCTAATTGTTTTTCGCTTAAGCGTTGCTCTGCCATGTGCATATCAGAGGTGGCATGCACTGGTTGCATTGAAGGGATAATTTTTAATGTTTTAAAGCGCTTAATATCATCAAGCGTTACTATTTGTGCATGCTCCATACGGTTGCGCAGTAAAATTCCGCCGGTTGCTTTAAACACATTTTTATACGCATCTAGTACAACGTGGTTAGCTTTGTCGCCAATTGCATGGGTGTTGGCGCTAAAACCGCTTTTAAAACTAAGCGTAAATAACTCTTCTAGTTTTTGCTGGGTTTCGAGCATTAGGCCATGGTGGTTTTTTCTGTCGGCATAATCCTCAATTAGCGCGGCGCCACGCGAACCTAATGCGCCATCAGCATAAACCTTAACGCTGCGAATAGACATAAAGTCGTTGGCATCTTGGTATCGACCTGCTTTTAACATGGTTTTTAAATCAGGACTCGCGCCGCTGAGCATAGCCACAATACGCAGCGGTAAATTACCTAGCTCACCGCGTTCTTTGTATAATTCCCAAGTGGTTTTATCTATACCCGCATCATGGGTTGAGGTAATCCCTAAACTTAATAAGTGATTACCGGCAGCATCTAAAGAGTCACTAATGGTTTGTTTAGATGGTTTTGGCATAAATTGTTTAATTAACGATTCTGCTTTATCTACAAATACACCAGTAGGGTTACCTAATTCGTCTTTAATAATTTCGCCGCCTTCAGGCGATTGGGTTTTTGTAGTAATACCCGCAAGCTCTAGCGCTTTACTATTTACCCAAATAGCGTGGCCATCAATTCTCGACAGTACAATAGGGCGATCGCTCACTACTTTGTCTAAATCGGCAGCGGTTGGAAATTGCTTTTTTTGCCACAGCTCTTGATTCCAGCCACGGCCAATAATCCAACCTTGTTTGTTATTTGCAAATACTTTGAGTTTATTAGTAACTTCATCAATAGAAAGCGCACCGCGTAAATCTAATTGAGACAAGTTATTACCTAAACCAATAATGTGGCCGTGTGCGTCAATTAAACCTGGTAATAGGGTATTACCATGGGCGTCAATAAGTTTGGCATCAGGAAAGCTATTTTTCAGCGTATCGCCGCCAAGTTTAACTACTTTACCGTTTTTTATAACTAACGTAGAAAATTGCTGAACTTCGCCTTTGTACAAAGGCGTATAGCCGTTGGCGTTGTAAATAACTTTAGTTTGCGCAACTGCAAGGCTTGAGCCAGCGCAAAGGCAAGCGAGTAGCAAAGGTTTGATTGTTTTTTTGAGTGGCATAGTGAGCTTATTTTTATTGTTAATGGCTTTAACATAACAAACTCACTTTTATAATACCAACTACTTGAGGTGGTTGGTTTAATATTAGTGCAGACTAATCCAGTTAATTTATTGGTAAATTAACTACTGGCTCGCATAAAGCGTAAATTCGCTTAAAGAAAGGTGGCCGTCTTTGTCTTTATCGTAACTGGCAAAGCGTGACCATAGAGCAGGGTCGCTGGCTGTTTCTGCTCGGCTTAATAAGCCGTTTTGGTTACGATCAAATTTTTCAAATTGCTTGGCAATGTTATTGCTGCTGGCAAAGCTTGATATGCTACAAATACTAAGCGCAACGAACGCTATATAGCTTATATTTTTCATAAATTACTCAGTAGAGGTTATTCGTAAGATAATTTTTAAATTCAACCAATGAAATTTTATTATCTTGGTTTTTATCCCATTTGCTAAAATTGTTTAGTAAGTGCGGTTGAGCCTCTAGCTCATGGTGAATTAAATAGCCGCTTTGATCTGTATCAAGGTGATCAAAGCGTTGCTTTACATCAAGTGCTAATGAATTAAAGCTTAGTAATAATAAGCAACTAACTAAACAAGCGCGTATCTTCATGGTGCTCCTTCGCAAAGCTCATTTTAATATAACTAGTAGTAAAATAAAGTACTTGCCATAATTTAACGCCCAACATTAAATCCATTTACACACTCCCTCAGGGGTTATAGCAAATACTTTTAGTTAATTTTACAAGACTAAACTTGAATTTAAACTTAAGGCTTAAACGCCTCAAACTCTTTTTTAGAGATCATTTCATCGTTATTTACATCTAAATCAGAAAACTGTTTCATTACTTCTTTATCTTTTTTTGCTTCGGTTATAGATATTTTTCCATCCATATTTTTATCTAAAAAAGCAAAACGAGCATTAAATGATGAAGCCAGTGCAGTAGCACTAATAACTAAAAACAGTAACGAAAATGCGGCTATAAGCTGTTTCATAAAACATTCCTTTAGTTACTAAATTAGTTACTTAATAAACTGTTTAAACTCATCTAGCGACAACTGACCATTTTGATCAGTATCTATTTGTGAAAAGTTTTCATGAAGTACGGCATCTTCACCGGCTTCAGCTTCGCTGAGAGTACCGTTACTGTCTTTATCAAGTTCATTAAAAGTAGCTTGTACATCCATTGCCAGCGCGTTAGCGCTCAAAAAGCCTAGCGCAACGATTGGCATAATAATTAAAAAGCGATTACTCATGATCATTTCCTTATAAGATAAACTTAAGTTTAACTATTACAAAAACGATGCCAACAATTTTTATTTTTTAAATTCAGGTGCTTATGGTTTTTGGTGTTGTAGGTTAAGCAAGTTTTACAGATATCTGTGTGCTTTTTGCAACGTAATTTGGCTTATAAATAAAGAAGCAATACAAATCAAACAGTTGAGTTGTTGCTGTTTGGCAACATGCGGCTTTGCAGTACGAATAACAGATATATAAATTGATTCAGCTAGTGTATAACTTAAACGCTTAATAATAGGCTGTTTAAAGTTACTAAAGGAAGGATGCAATGCCAGCAGTGATGGCTGAAAAATACAAAGCAATACTTAATTGGCGGCCTAATTTAATTAGCCAGTTTGTAATGAGTATGCTGCTGTCGTTATTACCCTTATCGTTAGTGGTTATTGTGTTTTTAAATGCGCTTAATAAGCAGTTAGCTGTAACTCAGCAAGTTGTTAGTAATAACTACCAAGTAACTAAATCGTTTAATATTTTAAAACAAGAACTCAATAGTTTAGAGCGCGCTACTCGGCAAAATTGGGTACTAAAAAGTGAGTCACTCGATACGCTCATAGTTGATAAGTGGCAAGCATCGCTACAAAGTATTGAAGATCTTACACGTATAGCGCCCAGTAAAAGCCACACCGCACAATGGCAGCGTTTAACTAATACTCTGCAACTAGCACACACTCAACTTGTTGAGCAAAAGCAACAACAGGTAGCCTTGTTTTTACCTATTAGCGATTTACTCGCCGAACTTACCTTATGGTTACGCGATAAAAGCGAAACCCAAATTACTAATAACCAAAAAGAAATAGCGCAGTTACAAGCTTCATTTATTAACTGGCTGGTGGCGTTAATTCCGCTAACACTGTTGGTAGGAGGCGGGTTTTTGTGGCGTATAAGTGGCCGCTTAAAAAGCCTAACTAAAATTATTGGTAAATTAGGGCAAGGTGACTGGCAGCAAAAAATAGCCGTACAAGGCTCAGCAGAGCTAGTTGAATTAGGTAATAAATTACAATGGGTGCAAGCTCAGTTACATATACTGGAGCAGCAAAAAGACACCTTTTTACGCCACGTTACCCACGAACTTAAAACACCTCTAGCCTCAATGGTCGAGGGCACCGACCTACTCAGCGATGAAATAGTTGGCCCTATAACTAAAGAGCAACGCGCTGTACTTGAGCTCATTAGCCAGTCTATGGTGCGCCTTCGTACTATGATTGACAGCTTACTTAGTTATAACGCGATTCGTACCAGTAAAGACAGCGTAAGTGAGGTTGAGTTTAATCATTTAATTAATAAAATTAATAGTCATTTTGAGCACCGCCTAACAGCTCGAGAGCAAACCCTTATTTGGCATAACAATTTATCTAATAAGGCGCTTGCATTACCTGGGGAGTTAATTGAAATGATTTTAGTGCAATTAATTTCTAATGGCTTAAAGTTTTCACAACACGGGCAGGCAGTATCTATAGCGTTAACCCTTGAGCACAGTAAGCTAAAAATGGCGATAAGCGACGAGGGATGCGGTATTAAAGAGCATGAAAAAGCACATGTTTTTAGCGCATTTTATCAAGGAAAGCATAGTAAAAATGTTACGCTACAAGGCAGTGGCTTAGGCTTAACTATTGTTAAAGAGTCAGTAGAGCAATTAAACGGACAATTATTAATAGAGCAGAATGAACCCCAAGGTTGTCGATTTTTAATTACGCTTCCCATAACAACAAATCAAGGAGTTAACTAGCATGACCTCGCGTTTAATGGCTATTTTATGTGTGTGTGGCAGTGCCATCATTTTATCGGGGTGCAAAACTAATAACGCCCAACAGCAAGTGGTTGCTAGCCCTGTGGCGCAAACTCAAACTAAAGTAATGAGCGATAAAAACAGCCAGCCAAGCCCAAAGCCTCGGCCTAAAAGTGATCCTATGTATCCCCCTGCGGAGCAAGTAATAGCCTGGCATGCTAATAAATGTGGTGGTTTTAAGTTAACCCCAGATAACAAAGATTTTGTTGGTGAAAAAGAACTAAAAAGCTTTTTTCAATTTATGTGTTTAAACACCAGTAGCGATCCTAATACGGTAATGAGTAAGTTACTTAAACTTGACCAAGCTTACTATTGGCCAGACGATATAAAACAGTATTTATGGCTACAAAAACAACAAGTAACCTTACAAATAAACGCTAAAAAAGAGCAGCAAGCACTTAATAATAAAATGCAACAAACGCTCTCGTCATTAGCAACCATAGAGCAGCAACTGTTATTACGCGAAGAAACTAAGGAGCAGTAGTTATGCCAGCAATAAAACCGCAAGGTGCAAAAGTATTATTAGTGGATGACGATGCCAGCTTATTAAAATTGCTCGCTATTCGTATCGAATCAAAAGGCTACGAGGTTACCACCTGTGAGAGCGGCCTAACTGCGTTACAAATATTAAAAAGCCAAGTGTTCGATGCCGTAGTAACCGACCTGCGCATGGACGAAATGGATGGCATGGCACTGCATCGCCAATTACAAAGCCGCTATCCGGCATTGCCCGTTATAATGATGACAGCGCATGGCTCTATTCCTGATGCGGTAGAGGCTACTAAACAAGGCATTTTTGCATTTATTACTAAACCAATAGATAAAGACGAGTTATTCGACAGCTTAGCAAAAGCGATAGAAATACACGGCGTAAATGCCGATGAAATAATACCCACTAGCAATATAGTTACCCGTAGCGGCGCTATGCTACATTTGCTAGAGCAAGTTAAACTGTTAGGGCCAACGCAAGTTAACGTATTAATATCGGGAGCCAGCGGCACAGGTAAAGAATTATTAGCTCAAGCTATTCATCAGCATAGCCATGTAAGTAAAGGCCCATTTGTAGCGATAAACTGCGGCGCAGTACCGGGTGAACTGCTAGAGTCAGAATTGTTTGGTCATAAAAAAGGCTCGTTTACCGGCGCAATAAAAGATCACCAAGGATTGTTTCAACAAGCAGAGGGGGGCACCTTATTTTTAGATGAAATAGGTGATATGCCGCTTAATTTACAAGTAAAGTTACTGCGCGTACTGCAAGAAAAAACTATACGTCCAGTCGGCTTTCAAGAAGAAATAGCCATAGATGTTCGCATTGTATCGGCAACCCATAAAAACCTCCCTGAGGCGATTATAAACCAGCAGTTTAGAGAGGATTTATACTACCGTTTAAACGTGGTTAATTTAAAACTCCCCCCTTTGTGCGAGCGTCGCGAAGATATAAGTCTACTTGCACAATACTTTAGCGCCAGTATTGCAAAGCGAATGAAGCAAAGCGAAAAACACTTTGCCAACGACGCTATGCATGCACTCGTGCGTTACGACTGGCCAGGTAATATTCGCCAACTTCAAAACGTGGTAGAGCAAGTTGTAGCACTTACCCCAAGTGAGGTTATTTCAGAGCATTTAGTGCTAAGTGCATTAAATAGCAACGAAAAAAATGTAGAGCCATTATCGTTAAACGATGCTAAAAAAGAGTTTGAACGCGACTACGTAATAAACACCCTTAAAATGGCTGGTGGAAATGTCGCCGAAGGCGCAAAACTAGCTAAACGTAACCGTTCAGATTTTTATAAACTGATTAAAAAGCACAATATAGATGTTGATAATTTAGCTTAAATAACCAATTTATAGGAACTAAACATGCAGTTATTTATGGTGTATTTAGGTGGGCGAATTCAAGGCTGCCATATAGAAATGCACGACATTCGTTTTGTAGTAGGGCAAAACATTGAGCAAACCTATACTAAATTAAAAAGCCAATGGGTGGGCGACAAAAACAGCGTGCATATGGATAGCTACATGGCAATTAACCACATAGATGGTTATCAGGTTACAGTATGCGACACGCCTGTTGAGCAAACTAAACAGCTTTATTTTGTTAATTTAGGCGCCTACAGAAGCGACTTAATGGCCGAGCAACACGACTTTGCACTGTATGTGGCAAGCAGTAGTCAAGAGGCCAAACAGCGTGCTAAAAACGATTTACTCGCTGGCCTTAGCCATATTCATAAAGATGATTTACACGACGTAGATGATTGTTTTGCAATAGATTTACTCGACAGCCAGCTTAGTATAAAACTGACCCCAAGTGGGCAAGCACAAAAAATCAAACCAGATTGGTTTGGTTATCATGTACTTTAAACACATAACGCAGGGTTAAGAATCCTGCTCGTTTTGTTCTTCTTTTTCGCTTTTAGCCGCCATTTTAAATGCTACAACCACTAAGCCAAACATTGCAAATGGCAGCGCTGCTAACATGTATTCAATCATGTTACTGTCTTGATAATCTGCTTGCATAAAAAAGTGTCCCACCACACACATTAAAATAACCACCAGTAATATAGGCAGTAGCATGAGTTCTTTTTTTGCAGAATGGTTTTTCATTGTTGTTATGACTTTAGCTAAAAATAAAGCGCTATTGTAATGAGCAAGTTAGCGGTAGGTCAAACTACTCAGACTTTTAATATGGTTTTGGGTATAATTAGACCATTAATTGCAGTTTTGGTATTTGTTTTTGGAGGTTAAGTGGATAAAGCATTGGAGCAGGTTTACCTAGTTGGTGGTGCCGTGCGTGATTTACTGCTAAAAAGAGCATCAAATGACAACGATTATGTTGTTATTGGCGAAACGCCACAAGCAATGGAAGCGCTAGGCTTTGTGCCAATAGGTAGCGATTTTCCGGTTTACTTACACCCAAAAACCAAAGAAGAATATGCACTTGGGCGCACTGAGCGAAAAAGTGGTAAAGGCTATACCGGTTTTGTGGTTGATGCCAGTCCAGATGTGACTCTAGAGGAAGACTTAGCCAGACGTGATTTAACCATAAACTCTATGGCGCTCGATGCTAACGACAATATAATTGACCCATTTAACGGCCAACAAGATCTTAAAGATAAAATACTGCGCCATACAACAGATGCATTTGTAGAAGACCCTGTGCGGGTGTTGCGTATAGCTCGGTTTTTAGCCCGTTTTGGCAGCGAGTGGCGTATACATCCGAGCACTTATGCGCTAATGCAACAGCTTAAGCAGCAAGGTGAGCTTAATCATTTAGTGCCAGAGCGAGTATGGTTAGAGACCGAAAAAGCCCTGGGTGAAAAGCATCCCGAACTTTATTTTCAAGCGCTGCAAGGCTTAGGTCTATTTCCCGAGCTTGAACAAATGGTTAATGTGCCGCAACCTAAACAACATCACCCCGAGGGCGATGTGTTTGTGCATACTATGTTAGTGCTCAGGCGTGCAGCCGACTTAAATTTTGATCTAGCAACGCGTTTTGCTGCATTAACTCACGACTTTGGTAAGGCGATCAGTTTTAAAAAACGCGGTAATTTACGTGGGCATGAACGAGATGGGGTTGCTGTAGTTGAACAGTTTTGTGAACGTTTAAAAATACCTAATTGCTTTCGCGATATAGGCGTACTTACTAGCGATAATCACACTCTTTGTCATACATTAGAGCAATTAAGGCCCGAAACGGTTCATAAGTTAATAGTGACTAATTTAAACGCCTTGGTTCATCCACAACGTTTTATTGCTTTTACTCAAGCATGCCAATGCGATGCACAAGGGCGCGGCGAAACACTCGTAAATAAACCCTACCCGCAAGCAGCTAAGCTGCGTGCTATTCAAGCAGAACTATTAAAGCTAGATAAAAAACAAGTCGTACAAGCTGCACTTAACAGCGGCAAAAAAGGCCCAGAAATAGGCGAGGAAGTGAAACAAGCGGAAATAAACTGTGTAAAAGCATTTTTAACACGAGAAAAACAAGCACAGTAGTAGGGCATTAAAAGTAATTAAATTAAGTAACTTGATGTGCTGTTATTTTTATTGCACTGGTGCTGCGTTACTTTTTTATAGTTGCGGTTTTGGCTCTGCTCGGATGCAGGTTTAGTGCTTGTTGTTGGCCTATATAATTCAAATATAAAATCTAACTCTTCTTGCTCTAATAATGGGTGCATGATTAAACCTTAGCTTAGTGTTATTAACGCTAGGTTAGGGTTTTGCCACTGAATTAAAAATGAACAGTTACATTTTAACTCTTACTAAATTGTAACCCAAAAAAAGCCAACCCAGTGGCGAGTATTCGTTAAGTAAATTGCAATCCACTTTTACTTAACTAATGGCAGGCTTACAGTAAACACTACGCCATTGTCCTGTTGGTTATTTTTAGCAGTTACACTGGCATTATGGTAGTCGCACACCAGCCTTACAATATAGAGTCCTAATCCTAAATGTGGCTGTTGCTGCATTTGCTGGCTACGCACCGACACCATAGAATCAAAAATATGCTCAGTTAAACCAGCAGGTAATAATGGACCATAATTGCCTACGGTTAAAACTGCTACGCTGTCGTTTTGTTTTAAGCTAACATTAATTGGCTTTTCTGCGTGGCTAAATTCAATTGCATTATTAATTAACTTATCGAGCAATTGCGCTATAAACTCTGGTGCGCCTTGCATAGGAAGCGCAGTTTGGCATATATCAAGTGTAAACAGCTGCTTAGGGTAAGTAAGCTGGTAGCCCTGCATGCAGCCATTTATTACTTTTTGTAAGTCGAATGGCTCAGGCTCATTGCTTTGAATACTTTGCTCTAAGCGAGTGGCTTCGCTCATGGTGGTAATAATTTTACCTAAGCGTTCAACGCCTTCACTGGCGCGATCTAAGTACTTTTGACTCAGCTCGCTTTGTGGTTGCATTTGCAGATTTTCGAGCGATGAGCGTACTACTGCAACAGGCGTACGCAGCTCGTGCGATAACCGCGACGACATATTTTCTAAATAGTTAGTATAGCCACCAAGGCGACTGACTATATTAGCAAAACTGCGTGATAGATCGCCAATTTCGTCATTAGCATCGCTGTAATTAATACTGCCAGTAACTCGCCCTTGTGCATCTATAGCTTGCTCTGCAGTATCGCGCAAACGCCTAATACGGCTCGATATTCGAGAGGCAAAAAAGAATAACGTTACAGTGCCAATAAGCATTACGGCTAAAATAACGTTAAACAATTTTTCGAGCGATTTATTACGCAGCGTACGTACGCCATTGGTGGTTTCCTCGGCTATTACTGCGCCAATTACTTTTTCTTGGATCCAAATAGGGTAAGCAGCCGATAAAATTACGGCTTTACTGTCGGGGGTTAATCGCCACGATGATGCCGGCTGGCCTTTTAATGCTTTAGCTAAATGACTACCTTGCATAGCTGCTACGTCGTGCAGAGTATCTAAAAATTCGTTTTCGGGGCGTGTTAAAATTTTATAATAAAGGGGATGCAAGTAGTTTTGCTCAAACTGTTGCCACCAAGTTTCAGGAGCTTGATTGGCAAGGCCGTCAGCCCATACTCCATCGGCATGATGAATCGAGCCCGATTGTGCTAATACTCTATGATGCTTATCGACCACCCAAATACGGCTGCCACTGTGGCCCATGCCTTTTAAAATACGATTAATTTCGGGAGAGGGCACAAGTACTGAACCTAAATCGCTGGGGTTATTTAAGTTTGAGGTCGACATTACTTTAGGCTCAAACAAGGACTCTTTGTTATCTACATCAACAATGGCAAAGCCAAGTTTATTGCCAAGCATGCTAATAGGAAAACGCAGCTCAATATTGTAGCCAGCCGCTGTACTGCTAAAATAGCCCTGAATTTTTGTAAAGGGTGCTTTGCTATCTGCATTAAAAGCGTTTACCCAGCCATCTTGCCGCGGGGCAATAATGTAGCGGTTAAACTGCCCATCAGGTGTTTTTAAGCCAATTTTTAAATGGTCGTTATTAGTAATACTTAAACTGTTTTTTGGCCGATAAACGAGTTGGTTATCTGTTACTTTAAACAGTGCATAAAGGTAATTATCAAACTTTCCTACCATGTGCTCAAACGACAGATCGCTGGCTTGATGCTTGTTGTCGGTTTTTTGTAAGTAGCGTTTGTCGTATTGCCAAAATAATGCCTGATAGCTCTCCCAATCTGTGAGCTTACCATCGAGTTGAATAGGATTTTTAAGGTTGTACGCGTATAGATCGCGGCCCTTTACAACCTGATCTAAAAAACTAGTTTGCTGATCAAATAATGCAGGGCGTTCATGCAGGGCTGTGGCTAGCGCACGGGTAGTGCCTACTAAGGTTTTTTCTTGACCTTGGCGTAAAAACTTTTCCATTTCCCACACATATTCGTAGCCCAACCAGGGCAATAAAAATAAAAAGCAAGAAAGTAAAATAAACTTACTACGTAGGCCAAATCGCAACATTAAATTTGCTCCCACCTATAGCCCATGCCATACACTGTGTCTATGCAGTCAAAGTTACTATCGAGTGCTATAAACTTTTTACGAATACGTTTTACGTGTGAAGTTATGGTGCTGTCGTCTACATAAATTTTTGCATCACTCATTAATTCATTACGGCTTTTAACGTGTCCGGGGCGCTGTGCGAGGGAGTGCAACATCCAAAATTCGGTTACTGTTAAATCAACTAATAGTTGTTGCCAAAACACCTGCATACGCTGCGTGTCGAGCGTTAATGGCCCGCGAGTTATAAGTGCATTTTCGTCGGCAGGTTGTTTAAGTGCTTCCATACGACGAAATAGCGCACCAATACGCGCCGCTAAATGAGCCAAACTAATATCTTTTGTGAGGTAGTCGTCGGCGCCCATGCGTAGGCCACACACTGTGTCTATTTCGCTATCGCGAGCGGTTAAAAAAATAATAGGCAGCGTTTTAGACAGTGAGCGCAAAGTTTGGCACAGTAAAAAACCACCATCTATTTCATTACCTAAGCCAATATCAACAATGGCTAAATCGGGCAGTACATTTTTAAACGCCGCTTCTGCGCTACTACGGTTTGCATACCCCGTTACCTGATAACCTTGTGCGCTGAGCATTTCAGTGTAGTTTTCGCGAATGGCGGGTTCATCTTCAATGATGGCTATTTTTTTCATTTCTGGGTTTATCCTCTTTATTACCAACGCACTATAACGAAGTTTTTAAGCTAAGTACGCTTAAAAAGGCAATTGCCTTTTTTTTGCCACAATTGCTCAGTGGTTTGCCATTTTTGATCCCCTTTGTTGCCACTTGAGCTTGTTTTAATACACCCATCAAAACAAAACATCACAAATTAAAAAGTAAGTTTAAGGATCAATCATGAAGAAGACATTAATAGCGCTAACCCTAGCGGGCGTTTTTTGCGGCCCCGCATTGGCATCAACCTCTAATAATACGGCTACAAAAGAAGCGCACACCGAAACCGCAATAGGCTTAGGAGCGGGCGCTATTATAGGTGGTGTAGTAGGCGGCCCAATTGGTGCTTTTGTGGGAGCATTTGCTGGTGGTTTAATAGGCGATGCAAAAGTTGCTGATAACAAAATTGCCGAGCAACAGCGTGCAATAACTGTAATGACAGAAAAAACCAACGACTACCAACACCTACTTAGCCATAACAGCCAGTTAGAGCAACAAATCGAAGTGCTTGCTAATCAAAATGAGCAGTTAACACAATCGCAAATTAATAATTTACTTGCCATGACAGTACAGTTTAAAACTGGCTCACGTGTTATTGCGCCACATTTTGCATTGCAGTTAGATCAACTCGTCACGCTTTTAAAAAACCAGCCACAGTTAGCGCTCGATTTAAGTGGGTTTGCCGATCAACGCGGTGATGAACAAGCCAATCTTTTACTTTCAAAGGCACGTGTAAATGCGGTGCAAAGCTATTTAATAAAACAGGGCGTAAGCCACACGCGCTTAAGCACGCAAGCATTTGGTGAGCAGCAAACACTCGCTAAAACTAACACAGTAGAAGACAACACGTTTGATCGGCGGGTAACCCTTACTACTCGTTTAATAAACTCTGTAAATAGCCAAACAGCAAGTAATTAAATTTAAGCCTTCGATGGAGTGATTTTATGTATTTTTTGAGTAAACCAAGCAAAGTGCTTACCCTTAAATGGGTAAGCCTTTTTACACTGGGTATACTGGTGATGTTAACGAGCTTTAAAAGCCACGCACAATCTCCCAAGTTAGAACTTTTTGATAGCAGCGGCGCGCAAGCAGGCCCTGCAATAATATTAAAAAGTGATGCAAATATGACATTAACCGGACTTATTAATCATGTTGTAGTTAAGCAAACTTATCAAAACCAAAACCCGTTTGCTGTTAATGCGCGTTATGTGTTTCCGCTGCCCGATGAAAGCGCAGTACATGCTATGACCATGCGTATTGGCGAGCGAGTAATTAAGGGCCAAATTGATAAAAAAGTGGCGGCCGAAAAAAAATATGCAGAAGCCAAACAGGCAGGCAAGCAAGCAGCACTAGTACGCCAGCAACGCGCAAATATGTTTATTACAAACGTAGCTAATATAGCCCCTGGGGAGCAGGTTGTTATTGAGCTGGAATATCAAGAAATAATTGATTACAGCAGCGGCACTTTTACAGTGCGCTTTCCGGGCACAATCACACCGCGTTATCATGTAACCCAAGGTGAAATTGACATAAATAAAGAAAGCCAAAAACCAACTAACTCGCTACCACATGGTTGGCTAAGCCCAGTTTATAGCACGCAAAAAAATGACGAACAGCTAAGCAGCCAGTTTAATTTAAACTTAGATATAGACGTAGGTTTAGAGCTGGTAGATATAAATTCTAAATTTCATAATGTAAATATTCAAAACACTGCATTTGGGCAATACACAATAGAGTTAAATGAGCAAAATGCGCTAAACCGCGACTTTGTACTGGAGTTTAAACCACTGCAAAAAGAGCAAGCTCAAGCTGCATTTTTTACCGAGCAGTTTGAAAATGGTGAACGCTACGGGCTCGCTATGCTAATGCCGCCTGCAGATAACTTTATAGCAACGCAGCGATTAGCCCGCGAAACGGTATTTGTAGTCGATACTTCGGGCTCTATGCATGGGCAGTCTATGGAGCAAGCTAAAAACGCACTGTTTTATGCGCTATCGCTGTTAGACAGTAACGACAGTTTTAATATTGTAGGGTTTGATAATGTAGTAACCCCAATGAGCGATAAACCTTTAGTTGCAAGTGGCTTTAATTTACGCCGTGCAGAGCGTTTTATATATGGATTACAAGCCGACGGCGGCACAGAAATACAAGGCGCACTTGATTCCGTGTTAGATGGGTCGCAGTTTGATGGTTTTGTACGCCAAGTAATATTTTTAACCGATGGTAGCGTAAGCAACGAAGATGCACTGTTTAAAAGTATTCAAGCCAAATTAGGCGATAGCCGCTTATTTACAGTTGGTATTGGCAGTGCCCCCAATAGCTTTTTTATGCGCCGTGCGGCAGATGTAGGTAAGGGCTCGTTTACTTTTATAGGCAGCACTAGCGAGGTGCAACCTAAAATGCAGCAGTTATTTGATAAGCTCGCACACCCTGCAATTACTAATTTAGCGCTAAGCGATGAAAAGGGCAATAGCTTAGACTTTTGGCCGTCACCACTGCCAGACCTCTATTTTAATGAGCCAATAATGGTAGCTATAAAGCTCAATAATGCCAGTAATGTAATATTAAACGGGCAAACTGCACAAGGGCCTATTAGTATTAACCTAAACACACAAGCAGGCTCAAATGCGAAAGGAATTGCTAAGCTGTGGGCTCGTCAAAAAATTAAGTCGTTGCTGCTCTATAACTCACAAAATGCAGTTAAAGACGAAGTGCAACAATTGGCGCTTACTCATCAATTACTCAGCCCATTTACGGCTTTTATAGCAATAGAGCAAACACAAATCAATCCAATAGCAGAACAAACAGCTAATGCCACTAATGCAATACCTCAAGGTATGGCCATGCGTTTGCCGCAAACCGACGGGCAAAGCAAAGTACATATAATATTAGGAATTTTATTGTTAAGTGGGTTTGTGCTAGTAAGGCGTTTTAAATGAAAAAGTGGCTAAGCGCGGGGCTATTAATACTTGGTTTGGGGTTTTTTGGGCATGGCGCTTACATGCAAGGCAAAGCATGGCTGGCGCAATTACTAATTGAACAGGCCTGGCAACAGGCCCTTAAAACGCCTGAGGCAAAAGTTAAGCCATGGTTTTACGCCGATAGTTATGTAACCGCACAATTAAATTGGCCGGCGCATAATGAAAAGCTCACTGTATTAGCAGGTGCTAGCGGGCGTAATTTAGCTTTTGCGCCCAGCCACTTTTTACCCGCAGCAGAGCTTGGCAGTAAACAAGCTGGGGCACTCATTGCAGGGCATAACGACACTCACTTTGCTTTTATACAGCACGTTAAAGTGGGAGAGCAGTTTACCCTGCAATTACAAAATGGCACCTTACAGCATTATAAAGTCACCGGCAGCGAGGTCATTCATGAGTCAGAAAACACATTTTTACACACTGCACAATTGTATTTATTAACGTGCTACCCTTTTGACGCGTTAGCATCGGGAACCGAATTTAGGCTATTGGTTTCGGCTGAAATGATATCGGAGATTGTCAGGTCGGTGGAAATATCCTCGCCCGACTCGGCGCTGGGGATATCAACCACTAATTCTTGATGACGTTGGCTGATCATTACGCCAACAAATACCACAAATATACTCAGCCACTGCCACAAGTTAAGCACTTCATTTAAAATGATGGCCGAAAGAATCAGCGTAAATATAGGAATTAAATTTGAATAAGCCGCTGCGGTTAATACCGAGACCTTACTAATAGCGTAGTTATACATACCATAACCGCCTAAAGTAACAAACGAGCCTAAATATAAAATGCTTAATAAAGCGGTTATATTGTGCTGATTTTCACTTGGTAGGTCGATAAAAAGCAAAAACGGTGCAAAAAACAAACTGCCACTAATACCTTGCAGCGCTATAAGCGTTAACGGTGAATAACGACTCGCTAAGTGTTTAATACAAACGGTATAAAACGCCGCGCATACCATGGCCATAAGTTCTAAAAAATTACCTAATAATGGGTTAGGTGCTTGCTCGGAGTTTGGTGAAAGCACAGTGAGTAAAATGCTGCCACCAATACAAAAAGTAAAGCCAATAATAATAGATTTACTGATGTATTCTTTAAGCATAAAAAAAGCCAGTACAGCAATAATAATAGGCAAGCACGACACAATTACCCCCGCCTGCGATGCCGAGGTATATTCCATTGCGTGGCCTTCAAATAAAAAGTACAAGCACGGCTCAGCCAGCGACATAGCAATTAAATACTTCCAGTCACCAACTCTGTATTCAAAGCGTATTACATAGCGCCATAAGCACAGCGATAAAAATACTGTGGTTAGCATGCGTAAAAATATCACCAAAGCGGGGTCGTAAATAGCAATGGCATATTTAAGTGCAATAAAGGAACTACCCCATAAAAAGGTGGCAATAATTAAACATAAACTGGCAGGCATAGCAGGTAATTTACACAATTGAATAAAATCAGATCCTAGCATGAATATATTTTACTTGTTGAAAAATACCCAGCTGGTATAAATAAATTCATCTTTAATTATTCAGTAGTAAAAATAAATGCAAAGGGATCAGGTAATCGTTGTAAAGCTAGGTACAAGCGTACTGACTGGCGGCACCGATAAGCTAGATAAAGCGCATATGGTTGAGCTAGTGCGCCAATGTTGTGAGCTTAAAAAGCAAGGGCATCACGTTATTTTAGTTTCGAGCGGAGCCGTGGCGGCCGGACGAGAGCAATTACTAAAACCCTGTGGCCGCAGCGTAATAGATAAGCAAATGCTAGCAGCGGTTGGTCAAGGCCAGCTCATTCATATTTGGCAAAGCTTGTTTGCTTTGTATGGTGTAAACGTAGGGCAAATGCTGTTAACCCGCGCCGATGTTAACGACCGAGAGCGCTATTTAAATGCCCGCGATACGCTAAATGCATTATTAAGCTACGATGTAGTGCCCATCATTAACGAAAATGATGCGGTTGCTACTAGTGAAATAAAAGTTGGCGATAACGATAACTTATCAGCGCTGGTGGCTATTTTAGCTAATGCCAATAAGCTGTTATTGCTTACCGATCAAGAAGGGTTATTTACCAGCGATCCGCGCACTAATGCCGATGCCACATTAATTGGTGAAGTGACCCACATTAACGACGAATTGCGCCAGCTTGCTGGTGGTAGTGGCACAAATTTAGGCACCGGCGGTATGGCAACTAAACTGCAAGCAGCCGACATTGCAAGGCGTGCTGGGGTTGAGGTTATAATTGCCAAAGGTGCGGATAAAAATGTCATTTTAAAATGTATGAGCGAGCAACTGCCCGGCACACGTTTTTTAAAGCTCACTGCGCCAAAAGAAGGGCGTAAAAAGTGGTTACTCGCTGGGCCTAAAAGTAGCGGACAAATTGTTATAGATGCCGGTGCAATAACCGCGCTGCAAACTAAAGGTGCAAGCTTACTTGCTAAAGGCGTGACTAATGCGCTGGGAACATTTGAGCGCGGCGATCTAATAAGTGTAATAAATAGCGACAAGCAACTCATTGCTCGCGGGTTAACCCGCTTTAGCAGCAGCGAAGTTAATAAAATTAAAGGCGCGCACTCTAAGCAAATAGGTGAATTACTTGATTACGATGGCGGGGCTGAAGTACTGCATCGCGATGACTTAATTTTACTATAATAAAAAGCAGTATAGCTGAATAAACAAGCTCACTTTATAACAGCTAAATAATTAACCTGACCCAAGGCTGAGCTTACAAAGCTCAAATATACTGACAGAGTATATTTGAGCTTTTTTGCTGCTATTTTTGTGTTAAAATCTGGCACCTTAAATTTGTTGTAAATAGAGTGCAGTTAATGAAATTAGTTCGTTGGTTATTAGGAAGTATAATTTTATTCTTTAATTTTGTATTTACGCCACGTAGTAAAAAACGTGCTCCAGAAGTGCAACAGCAGCTTGATCAGCAAACCGCACAATTTAAGCTTTATCAATTTAAAGCATGCCCGTTTTGTGTAAAAGTGCGCCGTGCTATTAAGCGCGAAGGCCTTAAAATAGAAACGCGTGATGCAAAAAGCAATGAGCAATATCGTCAAGAACTGTTAGAACAAGGCGGAAAAGTTAAAGTGCCTTGTCTGCGCATCGAGCAAAATGGCCAAGTAACTTGGCTATACGAATCAAACGATATTATTGCTTATATAAACAAAGTAGCAGCATAAATAACTTTACCATCTCACTTATTAAAAGAGACATTACCATGACAATTCGCACCCGTGTTGCCCCGTCGCCAACTGGCGACCCGCATCTTGGCACCGCTTATATCGCCTTATTTAATTACTGTTTTGCTAAACAGCAAGGTGGGGAATTTGTACTTCGCATTGAAGATACCGACCAAGTACGTAGCACTGCCGAGTCAGAGCAAGCAATTATGGATAGTTTGCGTTGGTTAGGGCTCGAGTGGGATCATGGCCCAGATGTGGGCGGTGAGTTTGGCCCGTACCGCCAGTCTGAGCGTAGCGATTTATACAAAAAATATGCACACCAACTCGTTGACGACGGCAAAGCATTTTACTGTTTTGCAACAAGCGAAGAGCTGGATAAAATGCGCGAAGAGCAAATGGCAGAAGGTCTGCGCCCTAAATACGACGGCCGTGGCTTAAACCACACAGACGACGAAATTAAAGCAAACCTAGCAGCGGGTAAACCTTACGTTATACGTATGAAAATCCCTAGCGAAGGTACTTTTAAATTTAACGACTACCTACGCGACGAAATTGAGATCCCGTGGGAAAACGTCGACATGCAAGTGTTATTAAAAGCTGATGGCTTCCCAACTTACTTTTTAGCGAACGTAGTTGACGACCACCACATGCAAATTAGCCATATTTTCCGTGGCGAAGAATGGATTAACTCAGCGCCTAAGCTATTAAAACTTTACGAAGATTTTGGTTGGGAAGCACCAGTACTTGGGCATTTACCGCTACTGCGTAACCCAGATAAGTCAAAACTGTCTAAGCGTAAAAACCCAACCTCTATTAATTACTATAAAGAAATGGGTTACCTGCCAGAAGCTGTGCTTAACTATTTAGGCCGTATGGGTTGGTCAATGCCAGATGAGCGTGAAAAATTCACTCTTAACGAAATGATTGAAAACTTCGACATGAAGCGTGTATCGCTTGGTGGCCCAGTATTTGATATTGATAAACTAAGCTGGTTAAACGGTACATGGATCCGTGAAAATTTAACAGATGAAGAGCTAGTACAGCGCTTTGTTGATTGGAAGTTTAACGGCGAAATGTTGGCTAAAATATTACCAGAAGCTAAAACGCGTATTAATACGCTTTCTGATATGGTTGAATTAGCAGGGCACTTTGTAGGCGGTATACCAACTTACGATCCGGCGCTATTAACAGCGGGTAAAGCCGACGAAAACGTTATTCGCCAAGCACTGCAATTTTTTGTATGGCAGTTAGAAGGCCTACGTAGCTTTGATAAGCCAGCTATTTTTGCCATTGCAAAAGAAGTAGCAACGTTCCATGAGCTTAAAATTAAAGACTTTTTAGAGCCGATTTTTGTGGCAATTACGGGTAAAACGTCATCTACCTCTGTGCTTGATGCTATGGAAATATTAGGCTCTGATCTATCGCGTGCTCGTTTACGCGTAGCATTGGCGCATTTAGGTATTTCTAAAAAGCAGGCTAAAAATATCGAACGTGCCTACCGCGAATACCCAAGTGCATAATTGCAGATAATAATTAACTAACTATTTTAGTTAAAACAATATAAAAGCCGAGCTTAGTAATAAGCTCGGCTTTTATATTTCAGGTTGTTTAGTTATATGTCAGTGCGCTTTGGTATCGTAAAGCCAACCATATGCGGCTCTACTCAGTGATACAATAACTTATTAAAGAGTATTGGAGGCGTTATGATCGCTATTGTTAAAAACAAAGCCATTTTTAGTAGTCGTGTATTTTCTATAAATTTAGTTACTTACCCTACAAATCACAGCGTTATGAACCACATTGATCCGGTGCAGCAAGGGCGCTATTACAAACTCAACTTTGTATTAGTGAAACCTAAAAGCGGTGGGGTGTTTAAATGCGCAAAATGTATTATTAACTGGTTTAATAGAGTGTATTTATTTAGACCCGATAAGTACGAGCACAGCGTATCTAAAATCGAGTCTGGTAAGCGCGTATTGCTTAGCTTTGCGCTTAATATATAAAGTTATTATCAGTAGTCGTAGGCCTGTCCGGTGCATAAAACAGATAGGTCGCAGTACGATACAGAGGTTTCGCTACAAGAATTAATAGTAAAAGCATTTGCGCCTCTGCGCATGGCATCAGCTTTAAGTAAATCAATAGCATTTGATTTAGAGCGGTTATAGCTTACATTATTGTTACCCATACCATCGCCATCACAGCTTTCACCTGCTATTCGGCCTAAAAGTGTAGCGCCACTTTCGTGTGCTTCTTGGTCGCTGTAAAACTGCTGTAAATCTCTTTTATTAACGTAAGTGCCAATTTCTTGAGATAAAACGTCGTTGTCTATATCTGTATGAAAAGTCATGTTTGAGCAACCACTTAAAGTAGCCAGTACGGTTATTATTGCCATAAAACGTAGCATATTTATTAGTCCTTTAATTTATTGTTTGAAGTAGTAAATTACTAACAAAATCGAATGTGGGCAATGTTTACTACTGAGTAAATTGTTAGTGTTTGTAAATGGTTTTATATGCACTAGGTTTTACTAAGCATAGGATAAGTAAATAAAAAGAAATGACAAACATTGACTAACCAATGGCATAAAATAGCCCACTCTAAACGCTGCGTTTTATAAAAAATATAGCCATACCCTAAGCCTGCAATAAATGAAACCAATACATAGTTAACTCCCCCTGCAAAATGTGCCAAAGCAAAAATACCTGCAGTAATTACAGGGGCAAGTATTGCCAAGCGGGTAGGCGTAATAATTTGGCTAAGTTTGGTTTGTAATAAGCCTCTAAATAAAGCTTCTTCAGCAACACAGGTAAATAAAAGGTTTATAGCAATAAAGGCCAACCAGAAGTCAGGAATCTTAGGGTTAAAACTTACCAGCCCAAGCATTAAAGCAAAAGTAAGAGCGGCTAAAATAGTAGCAATAATTATTAAAATAGGGTGTTTAAAATTTAGTGAAATTGTCTTTTTAGATTCTGCTTTTAAAGGCTTTTTATTTGAATAAAAGTAAGTACAAAGAAAAAGGCCAACCATAGCTTTATCAAAATTAGCATAAAGGGTAAAAGCAATTGCATCGCTGGTAATATGCTCGTTTATAGCAATAGGAAGGTTGTTAAAACCAGGTACCCAATGAAGCGCTAATGCCAATGAGGAAACTATAAAAACAGTGCTAAAAATAGCGCGTATTATTGTTTGCTTTGTATGAAGCGCAAAGTGATATAAAGCAACGTAAAGCCCAGTATTGAGCAGTCCATATAAATTTATATACCCCTCAAAATACGCACATATAACACTTAAAGCCATTAAGTAGTACCAAAGTGGTTGCCGTATTATTGATACTTTACAGTACGGAAAAATACATATAATCGATAATGCTAATAAATAAAAAGTCATTATTTTTTTATTACTCTGTTTTATTTAGTTACTAATCTAACAGATTCGACCTCTCATTTTATTTTTTCTGTTAGTATAGCTAGGTTATAAGCCGTTTAAGTAGTGAACACCCTATGTTAAGTCCTTTTTATCAGCAACATGCTGATTATGTTTCGATCTCTCGTGAGCAAGGCTGTCGTTTCGCCAAGTGTATTGCTGATGATTACAACCCACTTCACGATAAAGATGCGAAGAAATTTTGTGCTCCAGGAGACTTACTTTTTTCATTAGTATTAGACCGTTACGGTATTAGTGAACGTATGGAGTTTACTTTTGCGGGTATGGTTGACGAAAATACCAAACTTAGCTTTCCAGCAGAGGCCGATGAGTTTGATGTAACAAACGGCGATAAAGTAATTTTAAAGGTAAAACGCGAAGGTAAAACTAGCAAATGCCCAGCACTTACTAATAGCTTAATTAAAAATTATGTTGAGTTTTCAGGCGCGGCGTTTCCGCACGTGATTATTCCGCTCATGGGTAAGCAAGAGGTAATGATTAACCCTGCACGCCCAATGATCATTTACGAGTCGATGATTATAAATCTTGATACTGTTGAAATTAGTGCACCGACACTTGAATTTGCAGAGCCTAGTTTTGAATACGCAGGTAAACGCGGCAAAATTACTTTGCGTTTTAATTTGCTAGAAAACGGCAAAAAAGTGGGCTTTGGTGAAAAGCACATGGTGGTATCGGGTATTCGTGAGTACTGCCAAGCTACGGTTGACGATTTAATTGCTTTTTACAACGAGCGCAAAGCAAATTTAAAACCAGCTTAAAAACGAGACGAATTTTAAAAGGCGCTATTTAGCGCCTTTTTTATTGGCACAAATAAAAGCAGATAAATACGATTAAATAGTTTTCTCAAGCACTCTAATTTACGGCATGAGTGAATGTGAGTACAATAGCGCTCTTTGTCACTTTAAAGCTAAGCCTATGTCTGCCACTACATTCTCATCACTTAATCTCGACCCGTTATTATTAACTGCGATTGAGCAAAATAACTACACTCAACCTACCGCAATTCAGATTAAAACCATCCCGCCTATTTTAGCGGGCAGTGATGTAATGGGCAGTGCACAAACTGGCACAGGTAAAACCGCAGCGTTTGTACTACCACTACTACACAAGCTTTTAAACACCCCTAAAAAAGATGAGCTAGGTGTTGCTCGCGTGGTAATTTTAACGCCAACTCGCGAGCTTGCTCAGCAAGTATTTGCCAGCTTTGAAAAATACGCCCAAGGCACCAATATTAAAGGTGCATTAGCGTATGGCGGCGCAAGCATAGGCCCACAAATAAAAGCCCTAAAAGATGCACAAGTAATAGTAGCCACCCCGGGGCGCTTACTCGATCATATTGTTAAAGGCAGCGTAGTGCTTTCAAGTGTTGACTCACTGGTATTTGATGAAGCCGATCGTATGCTTGATATGGGCTTTATTGACGAAATTAAACGTATATTGCGCCATATTCCAGGCGATCGCCAAACTTTGTTATTTTCGGCGACTTTTGACGACAGCGTATTTGCGCTTAGTAAAAAGCTACTTAAAAACCCAGAATTAGTTGAAGTTGATAAACGCAATTCAGCAGCAGTTGAGGTTGAGCAAGTAATTTACTCGGTAGACGAGGATCGCAAGCGCGAGCTGGTATCGCACATGATTGGCATGAAAAATTGGCGCCAAGTGCTTATTTTTACCCGCACCAAACAAATGGCCGACCAACTGGCTAAAGAAATGTGTAAAGACGGTTTAAAAACCGAGTCTATCCATGGTGATAAATCACAAGGCGCACGCGACCGCGCACT
Source organism: Pseudoalteromonas translucida KMM 520 (assembly GCF_001465295.1). Classification (NCBI taxonomy): domain Bacteria; kingdom Pseudomonadati; phylum Pseudomonadota; class Gammaproteobacteria; order Alteromonadales; family Pseudoalteromonadaceae; genus Pseudoalteromonas; species Pseudoalteromonas translucida. The sequence continues at coordinate 702,835 of NZ_CP011034.1, forward strand.
ACAAAACTTTAAAGAAGGCATTACCCGTGTATTAGTTGCCACCGATGTAGCCGCACGTGGTTTAGATATTCCAACACTTAGGTTTGTAATTAACTTTGAACTGCCATACATAGCCGAAGATTATGTACATCGCATTGGCCGTACAGGTCGCGCTGGTGAGCAAGGGCTTGCAATGTCGTTAGTAAGTATTGACGAGCAATGGTTACTTGAAGAAATAGAAGTGCTGCTAGATACCCGCTTAACGCCACAGTGGCTAGCAGGCTACGAGCCAGATCCTAACAAAAAGCCAAAAGATAACCGCAAAAACACCAATAAATCGCGAAAAGACCGTGATAAAAAACGCATTACTGGGCAAAGAGAGCCAAGTAGAAGACGTAAATAACAGTTTTCAGTTTTTAGCTATCAGCTGTCAGTAAAAAAGAGCTCAACACGGCGTTAAATTTAGCGCCGTGGTTTGCTGCATATTCTTAACTCACTACCTCTACCAGTTAGTTCTTTTTAGCACACAGCTTAATAGTTAAGTCATTGTATTGTTTACATGGAATTAATAAAGTGTAATTATTTTACCGAGAATGAAATCAGATGATTAAAACGTAAAATATAAAAAGGAAGTAAATATGGATTATCTTAATTGGTTGAAAAAGGAATATTCTGGGTCAGTTAATGTATCAGACGAAACTATTAATGACTATATAAACTCAGCAAAAATGGACTCTCAGCTATTTAGAGAGTTTATCAAAGTCTTAGGATTTTTAATTTTTGTGGTTCCATTCAATTTGTATCTATCTATTTCAGAGGTGGTCACTTTTAATAGTATTTACTATTGGCTTATTGTGATCTTTTCGAGTTTTATTGGAGTTCTTGTTGCATTATATTGCGAGCAAACCTTAATTAAAAAACAGCTGAAAAAAACAATCAATGCTAAACATTTAAATAAAATATAATTAAAAAATTTACTGAGTAACTACGTTACAAAAATAAAAAGGCAAGCCATAGGGCTTGCCAAAGAGTGTAAATACTAACTTGCTTATTCTGTGTAATTTATCATGATTGCTCGAACCTCGAACCTCGAACCTCGAACCTCGAACCTCGAACCCCGCAATTAAGCTATCAGTTTCTCCGCAAGGTTCAATTCCATGATAGCTTTTAATAAGCGGTATAAGTTAATTGATGCGTCAATTTCTTCTTTACGGTTAGTTAAGCTTTCTATATTTAAGCCCAGCGGCACATTTAGGTGCGCACAGCTTTTAAGTATTAAGTCGAGATTTTCGCGACAAATGCGTACCGATTCGCTTAAGGTATTCTCTGCATCAAGCATGCGCCATTTTGTAGCTTCTGGCACTGAGATACCCAACCATTGCATAAACTCTAAGGTTTTTTCGCCGCCGCACGGAGTAAAAGTTAAAATAAGGCGCTTAGGCTCAAGCCCTTGTGCTTTACAACTACGTGCATAGCTAGTAATTAACTCGATTGTTGCTTGTGCGTCGTAAACCGCTTGCGAAATAAAGAACTTACAGCCTTGGGCGGTTTTTTCTATTAGGCGTTCGTGTTCATTACGTTTATTAGAATGGCGCTCGGCAATAGTAACGCCGCCTAAAAAGAAGTCATCAGATTGCTCTGCCAGCGTTTTATACGCATCGGGTAAGCTTAGCTTTATATCGCCTATCGATGATGGGCTACCTACTAAAACAATATTTTTTAAATCGTAGTCGTTTTTAGTTTCACTTAGCCAATCTTTAAACTCGCTCGCACTGCGTTGCGCCACACTTTTATAGGTAATTACATCAAGGTGCGATAAGCCACGTAATAGGTTGCTATATTCACGTGGATCGACAGTTTGTCTAAATGGAAACGGACGCGCTTGATTAGTGCGGCTGCTTTCGTCTTGAATGTCGTAAATTATTACGCCGTCGTATTCAATTTCGTGTAGGCGACCTAATAGCTTTTCTGCAATGGTTTTTAATTGCGCTTTATCGGTACCAATTTTTGGCGGCGTTGTACCAATAAGGTATACGCCTTGATTGCTATCTTCTATTTTCTCTTGAAGTGATAAAGCCATAATCCTCATTCCAGCTTAGTTTGTTACGATGGAATCAATATAGCAGCCATTTAGACGGCTAGATAGCTTTATTTAATGAAAGTTTTTCAATCATAGTGAGGTTTATTCATACAAGGTCCTTACAAATTAGTAAATTTGATACAGTTGTTTACATAATAACAACGCTTTAGGCTCTTATTATTGGCGGCTTTGCGGCATAATCAGATGGTAATTTTATTAAACTAGCTCAACGTTTAGCGATTAAAATTGATTGCTATAAAAGGAAAAACAATGAAATTTAAATTTTTAGCAACCAGTTTAGCGGTATCGCTGGCACTGTCGGGTTGCGCTATTGAACAAAATCAAACGAGCCAAGCAGTAACACAACAACAAACAAGCACTGCGGGCGAGGGCGTTTTTTCACAAGACTACCTACTAGAAGAGCTTGAAAATGGCTTGCGCGTTATGGTGGTTAAAACCGATTACCCAGATGTAGTCTCGTTGCAAATTCCTGTATCGGTAGGATCACGTAATGAAACGCAAGCAGGTAAAACGGGCTTTGCGCATTTTTTTGAGCACATGATGTTTAAAGGCTCTGAAAAATTTCCTGAGGCTGTGTATTCAAGTATTTTAAAAAACTCTGGTGTTGATAACCGCGCGTACACCACCAACGATTACACTAACTATCATTTAAACTTTTCAAAGCAGCATCTTGATAAAGTACTTGAGCTTGAAGCTGATATTTTTCAAAATTTAACCTACACCGAAGAGCAATTTAGAACCGAAGCGCAAACGGTAAAAGGCGAGTACTTAAAAAATAATGCCAGCCCAGTGCGTAAGTTACTTAGCGCAGTGCGCGAAGAGGCCTTTGAGCAACACACTTATAAACACACCACTATGGGCTTTTTTAAAGACATAGAAGCCATGCCTGATCAAATGGCTTATGGTAAAGAATTTTTTGCCAAATTTTATAAGCCCGAATATGTATCGCTTGTAATTGTGGGTGATGTAGACCCAAAAGCCACTATGGCTATGGTTAAAAAGCACTGGGGTGCGTGGAAAAAGGGTGACTATGTTGCCGACATTAAAGCAGAGCCAACACAGCAAGCGCCAAAATATAGTCATCAACAAAACCCAGGTTTACCAGGGCATTGGTTATTAGTGTCGTATAAAGGTACTGCGTGGGAGCCGGCTAAAAAAGACAGAGCTGCGCTTGATTTACTCTCGCAGCTTTATTTTTCAAACAACTCAGATTTATACCAAGAGCTAGTGGTAGATAAACAAATTGCCAGCCAAATGTTTAGCTATAACCCAGAAACCAAAGATCCGGGTTTACTGCATGTATTTGTAAAAGTAGAAAAAGCAGACGATTTAGCCAAAGTACGCGATGCAATCAATCGTACCTACGCTCAAGCGCGTACTGAGTTAGTAGATAGCCAAAAACTCAGTGACTTAAAATCTAACCTTAAATACAGCTTTATAAATGGTTTAGATTCGTCGCAAGCAATTGCTGCAACCCTTGCAAGCTACATGCATTTTGAGCGTGACCCTAGGGTAATAAACCAACTATATAAAACCTCAGATGAAATAACAGCTGAAGATATTAAAGCAATTGCCAACAAGTATTTTGTTGATAGTGCACGCACTACCGTGACTATGTCGGCACTTGATAAAGCGCCAAACTTTGAGCAAGAGGTTGATTTAAACGCACTGGTTGCAAAACTGGAGCAAGCACCTCAGGCTGCTGCATTTAAAGTGCTAGATAAAACTAACAGCTCGCCATTAATTGACGTTAACTTTTTATTCAATACCGGGGCTGCTGCCGATCCGCAAGGTAAAAAAGGCCTTGGCGCATTAACTGCGGCTATGCTGGCGCAAGGTGGCTCACAATCAACAAGCTATAAAGATATTAAACAAGCACTTTATCCGTTGGCAGGTAGCTTTGGTTATCAAATAGATAAAGAGATGCTGTCGTTTCAAGGGCGTATTCATAAAGATAACGCCGCTAAGTGGTATGCATTAGTGAGCGATCAGTTACTCAACCCTGGTTTTAGGGACGATGACTTTAAACGCCTTAAAAAAGAAATGATCGACGGCATTAAGTCAGGCTTAAAAGCATCTAACGATGAAGAACTAGGTAAAGAAGTGCTATACAGCGCGCTTTATAAAGGCCACCCTTATGAAAGCTACAACTATGGTGATATTTCAGATTTAGAAGCGCTTACGCTTGATGATGTTAAAACGTTTTATAACACTGAACTTACGCAATCTAAGCTAACGCTTGGCTTAATTGGTGCAGTACCAGAAAAACTAAAAGCCACTATGCTAGCTGATTTAGCAGGCCTGCCTAAAGGCGAGCAAAGCCGCTTAAGTATTCCAGATGCGCCTGAGCTTAAAGGTCATCATGCTACTATTGTTGAAAAGAGTGCGCAGTCGACAGCGGTATCGTTTGGTTTTCCAATTGATACAATAAGAAGTAGTGAGGATTGGACTGCACTGTGGTTAGTACGTTCTTACTTTGGTGAGCATCGTAGTTCTAACAGCTTTTTATATGAACGCATTCGTGAAACCCGTGGCATGAACTACGGCGATTACGCGTACATAGAGTACTTTCCGCGCGGTATGTTTCAAACCAAGCCTGATGCAAACCTAGGGCGCTCTGAGCAAATTTTTCAAGTGTGGTTACGTCCGCTTCGCTCTAATAACGATGCGCATTTTGCCACTCGTACCGCCTTGTTTGAGCTTGATAAGCTAATTAAAAATGGCATGAGTGAAGATGACTTTGAAGCCACACGTAACTTTTTAATTAACTTTGTGCCGCAAATGGTGGCAAGTCAAAACCGCCAACTAGGTTATGCGCTTGATAGCGAGTTTTACAATACCGACAGCTTTGTAAGTTACGTTACTAACAAACTTAAAACGCTAACAGTAGAGGATGTAAATCGCGTTATTAAAGATAATCTGCAAACCGATAATATCCATTATGTGTTTATTACCGGTGACGGCGCTGATATGCAAAAGCGTTTAGCGCCTGAGCAAACATCGCCAATGGTTTATAATACCGATAAACCAGCCGAGCTTGTTGCAGAAGATAAAGTGATTGCCGATTACAAGTTAGCTATTCCGGCAAAAAATATTGCAGTGATGAAAGTCGATAAAGTATTTCAATGAAGGTTTAAATAGTTATAAATTAAGATAATTTAAATGCCCCATACATTGGGGCATTTTTATATTTTGAATAATTTTTTAGTAATATGTATTTTTTGATAAGGTTAAAAGGAATTAGTATGTGTAAATTTTTAAATAAACCTCTTAATGTCTATCTTTTTATAGTAACTTTTTTTCTAATAATTGGTTTGCCATATATTATTAAATTTGGTTTTGGTTTTTGGGATACACAATCCGAATGGGGGGTAATGGCGACATACTTCGGTGGAATGTTAAGCCCTGTTCTCGCGTTTTTTACAGTTATAATTTTGATTCAAACAAATGGAAAAAACCAAAGAGCACATAGGAGTGTTCTTCGTCAAAATGCAAGGCATCATCAACAGGTTGTTTCACAAGTAGAGCAGCAATTATTTAATAGCCTTTTTGCTCAATTAGCTAGCGATCTAGAGAAAAGTGTAGAGAAAAAACTAGAAAGTGATTCAAGTTACTTTACTAAGATTACAGATGAATTATGTGACATAGAACCTAGTGAAATAGAATTTAATATTGATGAGTTCTATTCGGAGCAAGCAAGTAAAATAATTAAGAGCGAGAAGTATCAAGGTGTATTTGAAAAAGAGAGTGAATTATTTGCCCTTTTATTTGAGGAAGTGATAGAGCTTGCAAAAAAAAGCAGGCACTCTCAAGAAATTACAGAAAAGTATTTTTATCGCTTACGAGGATATCTAACTAAAGAGCAATCTTTTTGGATAAATGTTTATGCTGAACAATGTTGTGAAAATTATAAAAGCCTTAAAAAGTATCAATGGGAGGATATGAGATATTTCCCTTCATTTGAAGAACCAGAAAAGTTAAAAGATAAAATAAATTCCATTAGAGATGGAATATCTAATAACTAGATAAAATAACTAAGGGATTAACACCTTAGTGACTAAATCCGTTAAACTTATCAAAAGGCTCTTTTTGATCAACAAAGGCAGTAATATGCGACATGAAATTTGGCAACAGCTTCGCAGCGAAGCAAATGAAGTAGTAAAACGCGAACCTCTTTTAGCGAGCCATGTTTATTCGTGTATTTTGAACCATGAATGTTTAGGGGCGGCGCTGAGTTTTATTGTTGCTAATAAATTGGCAGATGCGGTGGTGTCGGCATTTACTATTCGTGAGCTATTTGATCAGTCGTTTGTAAGGTGTGAGCGTATGCTAACGCACGTTGCTCACGATATTAAAGCGGTAAAAGATCGTGACCCTGCAGCCGAAACTTACCTTACGGTAATATTAAATTTAAAAGGTTTTCATGCTATTCAGGCGCATCGTTTAGCTAATTGTTTATGGACGCAAAACCGTAAAGAGTTGGCGCGCTTTATTCAAAGCCGTAGCTCAGAGGTGTTTGGCGTTGATATTCATCCTGCTTGTAAAGTGGGTAAAGGAATAATGTTTGACCATGCAACCGGTATTGTTATTGGTGAAACGGCGGTAATTGAAGATAACGTATCAATATTGCAGTCGGTTACTTTAGGTGGCACGGGCAATGAACAAGGTGATCGTCATCCTAAAATCAGAGCCGGGGTACTTATTGGTGCTGGCGCTAAAATATTGGGCAATATTGAAGTGGGTGCGGGCGCACGTATTGGCGCAGGCTCTGTTGTGCTAAGTAATGTACCGCCACACACGACAGCGGTAGGTGTACCGGCAAAAATTATTGGTCGCCCAGATTGCGAATGCCCTGCAAAAAGTATGAACCAAAACTTTTTAGCTAAACCTGAGCCTGAAAATGAATCGCATACTAGCTCTATGCTATAAAGTAATGGGCAATTTAAAATGCTAAACAAAAGTAACTTATTTGGCCTGTGCTGTTTTATTTTAGGCGTAGGATTAACCAGTGGTTACTTTTTGTTTTTACATTCTATGCCTATTCAAGCGCAACAAAGCCAGCCGTTCTCTTATAAAAGCATTGTTATAAAACACGCTAGCAACGAGTCACTCAATAGTACTGACGAGCATGTTAACTCTGCCGATGGTAACTTACAGGCTGAGAGTATTGCGCCATATACGCATAAAATTGCTACACTTACCAGTGAGCTTGAACTTAAAACCAAACAACTTAAGCGTGTTGAACAAGCGTTAAAATTAGCACAATTAGATCAGCTTGATTTTGCTAAGCAGTTAGAAGAGAAGTTTATAGCTGAGGATGAAAATAGCCAGTGGAGCTACGAAGTAGAAACCGCGCTAACCGATTTTTTAATTACCAGCGATTTAAGTAATACCGCGCAACTAACTAGTTTAGAGTGCAAACAAACACTATGTAAATTTAGCCTAATTGCCGACAAAAATAATCAGCAAGGGCATGTGCAGTGGCGCGAGCTTAACGATAAGTTAGCGTTAATGCCATGGTGGCAGCAATTTAAGCTCACTGCGTCAAATTCAACCGATGAACGGATAGATTTTATAGTGAGCACTAAAGAGTAAAACGCTGCTAGCTAAGCACTTGCGAGTGTAGCGTGCCGTCAACCAGTTCAGTAATTAAAGTATCTCCGACTTTTACATCCGCTACCGATTTAACCACCTTTTGCTTCTCTGTTTTTGTAATACTATAGCCTCGCGCTAATACATTAAGTGGGCTTACTGAATCTAAGCGACTTGCCTGCAGTGCTAAGCTGTTGTTAGCTTGCTGTAATTGCTGCTGTATTGCTTGGTTAAGCCGAGCTTGTAATTGCGCTAGTTGGTGACTTGCTTGAGTGAGCTTTTTGTCGGGTGATTGGCGCATTAATCTAGGCGTTAAATTATTAAGGGTACGCTCTTGTTGATATAAACGATTACGCATAGCTTGTTGTAGCGCAATGCTTAGCTCGTCCAAACGCTGCGCTTTTTGATTTAACTGATTACGCGGATGGCATAAATTTAACCTGTGCTGTAGTTGTAATGCTTGAGCGCGTTTTTCGCTCATATCGTGTTTAAACGCATTAGCAAGACGATTAACTAGCTGAGTTACTTTATTATGTAGCTCTTGCGTATTAGGACTTACCAGCTCTGCCGCCGCAGAAGGCGTAGCTGCACGTACGTCGGCTACATAGTCGCTAATAGTAGTGTCGATTTCGTGGCCAACCGCGCTCACAATAGGCAGTTGGCTATTAAATATAGCGCGCGCCAGTTGCTCATGGTTAAAACACCATAAATCTTCTAAAGAGCCGCCACCACGTCCTAAAATAAGCACGTCTACTTCACTGCGAATATTAGCCAGCTCTATTTGTTTAATTAACTGCAGGTGCGCGTCTTTACCTTGCACCATAGCAGGGTAAATAATAACTTCTAGCTGCGGTGCGCGGCGTTTTAGTACGGTTAAAATATCTTTTATGGCCGCGCCAGTCGCAGAGGTTATTACCCCTATACGGTTAATATTTTGTGGTAGAGGTTTTTTATAAACCGAGCTAAATAGTCCCTCAGCGGCTAAGCGCATTTTTAGGGCGTCAAATTCTTGCTTAAGTTGCCCTTCGCCAGCAGGTTCCATATGCTCAACAATAAGTTGATAGTCGCCACGTGGTTCATAAAGTGAAACGCGCGCTTTTACCGTTACCTGTGCACCGTTAATGGGTCGGTAGCTTTGGTTACGATTATTGCCGCGCCACATGGCTGCTTTTATTTGTGCTTTATCGTCTTTTAACGAAAAATACCAATGCCCAGATGCCGGAGTAATAAAGTTCGAAATTTCGCCAGTTAATACCAGCGAGGCAAAGCCTTGCTCGAGTAGGGCGCGTATTTCTCTATTAAGGCGTGACACGGTGTATACCGTTTGCAAAGGCTTCGAAAACATAAAAAACTACCAAAAACTATTTATAGTGCAAGTTTATCATAAATATTTATAAAATATGATTTACTAGTGCCTGCAACGCTGTTAAAATTTGGCCGCAATTCCTTATCTTAGATCCACCATGTGAGAAGTTGCCAAAATGCTTAGAATCGCTAAAGAAGCTCTTACCTTTGATGACGTACTTTTAGTACCTGGTCATTCTACTGTTTTGCCACATACGGCAAATATTTCAACTCGCTTAACGCGTGGAATCAAACTTAACTTGCCGCTTGTTTCAGCATCTATGGATACTGTTACCGAAGCTCGTTTAGCTATTGCCCTTGCGCAAGAAGGTGGTCTTGGTTTTATCCATAAAAACATGACTATTGCAGAACAAGCGAAAAACGTTCGTAAAGTTAAAACCTATGAAGCGGGTATTGTTACTTATCCTATTACAGTAACTGCCGATTTAACCATTGCAGATGCACTTGAACTGTCGCAAGAAAAAGGTTTTTCGGGCTTTCCGGTAACCGATAGCGATAATAACCTTGTTGGTATTGTAACAGGGCGTGATATGCGCTTTGAAACTAAGCTTGAACAGCCTGTTTCTACTGTTATGACTAAAAAAGACAAGCTAGTTACTGTGAACGAAGGTGCTGCGCGCGAAGAAATTTTAGGCTTAATGCACGAACACCGCATTGAAAAAATTCTTGTGGTTGATGATGCGTTTAAGCTAAAAGGCATGATCACCGTAAAAGATTACCAAAAAGCACAAGAAAAACCAGATGCCTGTAAAGACGATCAAGGTCGTTTACGTGTAGGTGCTGCTGTAAGTGTTGGCGCAGGTACTGATGAGCGTATTGCTGCATTAGTAGAAGCGGGTATTGACGTATTACTTATCGATACTTCGCACGGCCATTCTCAAGGTGTTATTGACCGCGTTGCAAAAACCCGCAAAGAATACCCAGATTTACAAATTATTGCTGGTAACGTAGCAACAGCAGAAGGCGCGGTTGCGCTTGCAGACGCTGGAGCCGATGCGGTTAAAGTAGGAATAGGCCCAGGTTCTATTTGTACTACGCGTATTGTTACAGGTTGTGGTGTGCCACAAATTACGGCTATTTCAGATGCTGTTGATGGCTTAAAAGGCCGCGACATTCCGGTAATTGCAGATGGCGGTATTCGCTTTTCTGGCGATATTGTAAAAGCACTTGTTGCTGGTGCATCGTGTGTAATGGTGGGTTCTTTACTTGCTGGTACTGAAGAAGCACCTGGCGAAGTAGAGCTTTACCAAGGCCGTTACTACAAATCATACCGTGGTATGGGCTCGTTAGGCGCGATGGATCAAAAAGAAGGTTCATCAGATCGTTACTTCCAAAAATCAAACGAAGCCGACAAGTTAGTACCAGAAGGTATTGAAGGTCGCGTAGCGTACAAAGGTCCTATTGCAACGATTATCCATCAGCAAGTGGGCGGCCTGCGCAGCGCAATGGGCTTAACCGGTTGTGCCACTATTGAAGAGCTAAACACCAAACCACAGTTTGTACGTGTTACTTCAGCAGGCATGGGTGAGTCGCATGTACATGACGTGCAAATCACTAAAGAAGCACCTAACTACCGTTTAGGCTAATCAGCCGTAATTACATCAATTTATGGGCTAGTTTTACTAGCCCTTTTTAAATAGCTACTCACTAGACTAGTAGCATTATTTAGCATCTGACTTTACGAGATACTCCATGAGCAAAGACATTCACGATTCACGAATTCTCATTTTAGACTTTGGTTCACAATACACTCAATTAATTGCCCGTCGTGTGCGCGAAATTGGTGTTTACTGTGAACTGTGGGCATGGGATGTGACCGAAGAGCAAATTCGCGAGTTCAACCCACAAGGTATTATTCTCTCTGGTGGCCCAGAGTCGACAACACTTGAAAACAGCCCACGCGCTCCTGAATATGTATTTAATGCTGGCGTACCAGTGCTTGGTATTTGCTACGGCATGCAAACTATGGCGGCTCAGCTTGGTGGCAGTGTACACAGCTCTGACAAAAAAGAGTTTGGTTACGCCCAAGTAGAAAAAGTGGGTAATTGTGCGTTGTTTGATGCGATAGAAGATCATATTACCGACGGCGGCAATGGCGTACTAGATGTATGGATGAGCCATGGCGATAAAGTAATGGATATTCCACAAAGCTTTAAAACCACAGCTAAAACATCTACGTGTCCGCATGCGGCAATGTCGAACGAAGAAAAGCGTTTTTACGGCGTACAGTTTCACCCAGAAGTAACTCACACACATCAAGGGCAGCGTTTATTAGAGCGTTTTGCTATTGATATTTGTGGTTGTGAAAAATTGTGGACTGCAGCAAAAATTATCGATAATGCCATTGAGCGCATTAAAGAAACAGTTGGCGATGACGAAGTTATTTTAGGCCTTTCGGGTGGTGTTGATTCATCGGTTGTGGCTATGCTTATTCACCGTGCAATTGGCGAAAGGCTAACTTGTGTATTTGTTGATAACGGCTTACTTCGTTTAAACGAAGGCCAGCAAGTTATGGACATGTTTGGCAATAAATTTGGCCTAAACATTGTTAAAGTTGAAGCCGAAGAGCAGTTTTTAAATGACCTTGCTGGTAAGTCAGACCCAGAAGATAAGCGTAAAGCCATTGGCCATACGTTTATTAATGTATTTGATGAGCAAGCTAAAAAGCTTAAAAATGCAAAATGGTTAGCGCAAGGTACAATTTACCCAGACGTGATTGAATCTGCGGCATCTGCCACCGGTAAAGCACACGTAATTAAATCGCACCACAATGTGGGCGGATTACCAGCTGACATGAAAATGGGCCTAGTTGAGCCGCTACGCGAGTTATTTAAAGATGAAGTACGTAAGATTGGTTTAGAGCTAGGTTTACCGTACGACATGCTTTACCGTCATCCTTTCCCTGGACCAGGTTTAGGTGTGCGTGTACTTGGCGAAATTAAAAAAGAATACTGTGATTTACTACGTCGTGCCGATGCTATTTTCATCGAAGAGCTTCACAAAGCAGAGCTTTATCATAAAGTAAGCCAAGCGTTTACTGTATTTTTACCGGTAAAATCGGTAGGGGTTATGGGCGATGCACGTAAATACGATTGGGTTGTATCACTGCGCTGCGTGGAAACAATCGACTTTATGACCGCGCGCTGGTCACATTTACCGTATGAATTTTTAGGTGTGGTTTCAAACCGTATCATTAATGAAATTGATGGTATTTCGCGTGTTGTTTATGATATTTCGGGCAAACCACCTGCAACTATCGAGTGGGAATAATTAATTTTAATTTTAGTTTTAATTAACTAACGTTAAGTGATTAAAAAACGGTGGATTAGCATGCTAATCCACCGTTTTGTTTATTTAAAAAGCAGTTAAACCAAAAGAGTGATTTTTCTCTTTACCTTTTGCGAAACTTCTCTATAATTCGTCGTCATTGCAGGGGCGTAGTTCCAATTGGTAGAACAGCGGTCTCCAAAACCGACGGTTGGGAGTTCGAATCTCTCCGCCCCTGCCATTTCTTCTTTACATCGAATTTATTACTTCTTATATTACCTTACTTACTAATTTCATCGAGTCGTTATGCATTCACGTTACGCAGCTGTTTTTGGTATAGAAAACCTCGAATTAAATCAGCACTACAGTCTATATAATCAAAGTGTAAAAAATAGCAGTTTAAGGTCGAGTGAGCCAACAGATAGTAGTTCATCTGATAATCAGTCATTAAATAATCAGCCAACTGATGTTGCAGTAATAAATAAAGAATTTGAGCCAATTACGCTCAGCAGTCAGTTACTTGCCGATATTAAACGTGCTGCAGTACCTATTGCTATTAATAGCGTGGTACAAAGCGCAGCACTGCAATTACACGACGATCAATTAGGCTTAACTACCCCCAAGCTCAAAACTGCCGATAAGCGCGCTTTGTGGGCCTTAATGAGTAACCATCTTGATAAACTTTAAATCAGTAGACGCAACCGCTATACCGCAATTAATGGCTATAGAAACCGCATGCCACAGTCATCCGTGGACGTTAAATACCATGAGTTCATGTATTGGTGGGCGCTATTTTAATTTAGCAGCGTTTAACGGCGATACCATGGTAGGTTTTTATATTGGCGAAAAGGCCGGGCCCGACTTTACCTTGATGGATATTTGCGTTGCACCCAGCGAGCAAGGAAAAGGCATTGCAAAACAGCTACTGAGCCAGTTTATTGATTATGGTGAGCAGCAAAATGCTGAAAATTTATTTTTAGAAGTACGCGAATCAAATACCCCCGCAATAAAACTGTACGAAAATGCAGGCTTTATAGAAATGTCAGTGCGTAAAAATTATTACCCAAGCGACAATCCTGCTAAAAACGGATTTGAAGACGCTATTTTAATGGGCATGGCACTGGGCTTAAACTTTTAATAATATTTTATAGTGAATACGTAGAGTGAGCCGATAATTTATACCGGCTTACTTTGCTCACTAATAGCCTGCTCAATAACGTTAATTAAGTTAGCTGTTAATTCGTTTAACGCGGCTTTGCTATCGGTTTTTAAATGCTCTTCTAAACGCGCCGCACAGTGATAAATATCATCAAAGTTAAAACACCCAGCACTGCCTTTTATATTATGTGCTAATGCGCGCAATGCGACTAAGTTACCCGAAAATTGTAAGCTTTTTATTTCAGCTAAATAAGTTGGCAGGTTAGCGACGTAATTTGCATTTATTTGTTGAAATTTTTCACTTTTGAGTATGTCGTCCCATTTATTTTGATTGTCTTTTTCAAGATGCAGGTAACTTACTAGTACGCTTTCTAGCGCATCTTTATCTATAGGTTTAGCCAGAGCCTTGTCGCATCCTGCGGCAATATATGTATCTACGTCATGGTTCATTACATTTGCAGTGAGTGCGATTATAGGGCCGTCGTATGCAGCATGGCGTAAAATTTTAGTCGCTTCTAGGCCACCCATTACCGGCATTTGCATATCCATAATAATTAACTGGTAGTCGTTTACTAGCGCCATTTCTACCGCTTCAGCGCCATTGTTTGCTATGTCGGGCTCTAACCCCCAAGTTTGCAACAGCAGCTTTATTAATAATTGATTATCAGGGTTATCTTCGGCTACTAAAATATGTGCATCAAAACTATTACTGGCGAAGGAGAGCTGTGGATCTTTTTCTGGAATGAGTTGATCGGGTTGCTCTAAAAACAGGTTATCGGCTAATGGCGTTTGTAAATTGCAGGCTATGGTTATAGTAAAGCAGCTACCTACATCTAATTCACTTTTAACGGTTATATCACCACCAAGACGTTGGGCTAAATTTTTTGAAATACATAGCCCAAGCCCGGTACCGCCAAAGCGACGGGTTGTGGTGGCGTCTGCTTGCTCAAAAGGAGTAAATAAGCGCTTAATTTGATTTTCTGCCATCCCAATTCCGCTATCTTGTATTACAAACATCAGCTCTTGGCTTGGTAGGTAATGAGCCGTTATAGACACATGGCCTTGCTCGGTAAACTTAACTGCATTGCTGGCAATGTTGATCAGTATTTGTTTTAAGCGGGTTTCGTCGCTGTTTATAGTGTGTGGTAACGGGAGTTGATAATTAATACTGAGCTTTAGCTTTTTTTGTTGTGCCAGCGGTTCAATAATTGACTCAATGTCGTGCATTAAGCGCACTACATTTAGTGGAGCTTGCTCTACACCAATTTTTTCGGCTTCAATTTTAGACAAGTCTAAAATGTTATTTATTAACTCTAATAAATGTTTTGAGTTGCGTAAAATGGTGCTTAAATGCTGTTTATTGTTGGTGATTTTATCGTTATGTAAAAGCTGTTCGGTAAAGCCCATTATTGCGGTGAGTGGGGTTCGAATTTCGTGGCTCATATTAGCCAAAAAGCGGCTTTTAAGTTGATTCGCTTGCTCTGCTTGGCCAATCGCAAGTTCTAACTGGCTGTTCATGGTTTCTAGCGCTTTGGTACGGCTTTCTACTTTGTCTTCGAGGTGATGTTTATATTCTTCTAACTGCTCTTGATAATGCCTAATTTGATTAATCATGTGATTAAAGTCGTTAAACAATATGCCTACTTCATCATCGGTGTGCGCGGGTAGTGAAACACCTAAATCGCCATCACCTACACGGTGGCTAGCTGCACCTAATAGCTCAATAGGGTTAAGTAATAAATTACGCACTACAATAAAAATAAGTATTGGTAGCGTAATAACCGAAATAATAACAATTAAACCGGTAATTAAGCTAATAGCCTTACCCGACTGATACAAAACGGCTTTAGGAATAGTCGATACATAATAACCACCGCTCATTTGTACCGCAAAAATCATCCGCTCTATTTTATCTATACTCGAAAGTTCTATGGTTGATAAAGAGCCAATGTCAGCTAAGTTATGTACTTGGCTGAGCTCAAATTCACTAATGTATTGGCCACGAATATTATAGTCGGAACTAAATAATATTTTACCCTCATTACTAACGAGTAAGTTGAGAGTGTTGTTGTAGGGGGCTTCTAAAATACTGGTATTAAGAATAGAGGGGTCAATATGCAGCACGATAAAACCAAGTTGTTGCGGGCGCTTAAGGTAGTAGTCAATGCTATAAATACGCTGAATAAAATACAAGCTGGTGGTGCCATCTGCTTTTTGCATCATAAACTGCTGTTGGCTTAAATTACTTTGCTGTATTTTTTCAAAAAAAGGATACGATTTTGGCGCTATGCTTAAATTACTTGAGTAGTAGGCATCGCTTTTGCCGTTTACCGACATTAAGTTAATGCTAATTATATCGGGATAGGCCTCGCTATAACTGGCAAACACATCCATTAACGCACCGAGGCGATAGGTGTAGCCACCATCGGCATGTAAATCGTTCGCTAAAAAATCGTTCAATACGGGTGAGGTAGATAGCAGCTTGGCCGTGGATTGAAATGAATCAATATAGTTAAATACTTTTTGTTGTTGTTGTTCAACAAACCGGCTCATAATTAAATCAGCTTGTTTTTGTGTTGAGTTGGTTACATTAGTTAGCGTAAAACCACCTAAAAATAACAGCGGAAGTATAACTAACGGCGTTATATACCATAATAACCTAATGCTTAACTTACTGGTTTTCATTACCAAACAACACATCCTCCATGTAATGTTAGTAATAATATGTTTTACAGCTATATTACTCAAGCTTAGCGTTTGTTTATTGTGCTGGTAATATTTATAACTAAGCACAATTTAGGAGAATAATTGGGTAAATACGCGCTCTGGGAGAGTTAATAAAAAAAGAATCAGTTAATAACTAAGCATTGATTGTTTATAGAGTGAAGATCAGCGAAAATAGTCTTCAATTACGATTAACATAACGGATCGCGTGTGAGGAGCCAAATTGGGCTCTTCCTAGGGTGTGTTGAGCTTTCGGGGTTGAGCAATATTAGCTCTGAAACGTCAGCATACATAAATGTCCGTATTCAAACTAAAAGAACTTTTTTAATGGCAGAGCAAAATCTCCTCAGTGAAATTAATAAACGACGTACCTTCGCGATTATTTCGCACCCAGATGCGGGTAAAACCACCATCACCGAAAAAGTACTCTTATTCGGACAAGCTATCCAAAAAGCCGGTACAGTAAAAGGCCGTGGCTCTAACCAGCATGCTAAATCTGACTGGATGGAAATGGAAAAAGAGCGTGGAATTTCTGTTACTACCTCAGTAATGCAGTTTCCGTATAAAAATGCTTTGGTTAACCTACTCGACACACCAGGACATGAAGATTTCTCGGAAGATACGTACCGTACCCTAACAGCAGTCGATTCGTGTTTAATGGTTATTGATGCGGCAAAAGGTGTAGAAGACCGTACGCGTAAATTAATGGAAGTAACACGCCTGCGTACTACGCCAATTGTTACTTTTATGAATAAATGTGACCGTGATATACGCGACCCAATGGAGCTGCTTGACGAAGTTGAAACCGAGCTTAAAATAGCGTGTGCGCCTATTACTTGGCCGATTGGTAGTGGTAAAGGCTTTAAAGGTGTTTATCATATTCATAACGATGAAGCGGTTTTATATAAAACTGGCCAAGGTCATAAAATTCAAGACGTGCGCACTATTAAAGGGATAGATAACCCTGAACTGGTTGATGCTATTGGTGACGATCTTGCTGCGCAATTACGCGATGAGTTAGAGCTGGTTATAGGTGCATCAAATGAATTTGATTTAGAGCTGTTTTTAGCCGGCGAACTATCGCCAGTTTATTTTGGTACAGCACTAGGTAACTTTGGTGTAGACCACGTACTTGACGGTTTAACTAAATGGGCACCAACGCCATTACCACGTGAAACAGAAGACCGCCAAGTAGTTGCCACTGAAGAGAACTTTACTGGCTTTGTATTTAAGATTCAGGCCAATATGGACCCGAAACACCGCGACCGAATTGCCTTTATGCGCATAGTGTCAGGTAAATACAGCCAAGGCATGAAAATGAATCATGTGCGCATTGGCAAGCAAGTAAGTATTTCTGATGCGGTTACGTTTATGGCTGGCGATCGTGAGCGTGCAGGTGATGCATACGCTGGCGACATTATTGGTTTACATAACCACGGTACGATTCAAATAGGTGATACTTTCACCCAAGGTGAAAAGCTTAAATTTAGCGGTATTCCTAACTTTGCACCGGAATTATTCCGCCGCATTCGTTTACGTGATCCGCTCAAACAAAAGCAGTTATTAAAAGGCTTAGTACAACTCTCAGAAGAGGGTGCTGTACAGGTATTTAGACCGCTAATAAACAATGATTTAATTGTAGGCGCAGTAGGTGTACTTCAGTTTGATGTGGTTGTAGCGCGTTTAAAAGCTGAATATAACGTAGATGCAATTTACGAAGGTGTTAACGTAAATACAGCCCGCTGGGTAAGTAGCGACGACGTTAAAAAGTTTGAAGACTTTAAGCGTAAATGTGAAAGCAACCTAGCCTTGGATGGCGGCGATAATTTAACTTACATAGCGCCAAGCCGTGTAAACCTTAATTTATCAGTAGAGCGCTACCCAGAAGTCACCTTTAGCCATACACGCGAAAACTAAAGCCAGCTTAGTGAAATTTTAAAAGCCTGCTTTGGCGGGCTTATTAAGGTAAAAATATGAACATTCGTACTATTTTAGTAGAAAAAGCCATTGCCGCTATGACAGCTGTAGGCTTACCAGCAGATACTAACCCAGCAGTTACACAAAGCACTCGTCCACAATTTGGTGACTACCAAATTAATGCTGCCATGGGCGCGGCTAAAAAAATGAAAAGCAACCCACGTGAGCTTGCACAAAAAATTATTGATAACTTAGATGTAAGCGACATTGCCGAAAAAACTGAAATTGCCGGCCCAGGGTTTATTAATATTCATTTAAAGCCTGAATTTTTAGCACAAAGCGTTAAAGCGGCGAACAGTGATGCAAAATTAGCGGTTAATGAACACGCTAACCCACAAAAAGTGGTTGTTGATTACTCATCGCCAAACCTTGCTAAAGAAATGCACGTAGGCCATTTACGCTCAACCATTATTGGTGATGCGATTGTGCGTGCGCTTGAATTTAGAGGCGACAGCGTTGTGCGTCAAAATCACATGGGTGATTGGGGTACACAATTTGGTATGTTGATTGCGCATTTAGAAGATCAAATTAGCCAAGGCGTAGATTTAGATACAGTAGCACTTGCCGATTTAGAAACCTTTTACCGCGATGCTAAAAAACGTTTTGACGATGAAGAAGGCTTTGCCGACAAAGCGCGTAATTATGTAGTTAAATTACAAGGCGGCGACGCGCATTGTGAAAAGCTATGGAAGCTATTTATTGCCACTTCAGTTAAGCATTCTGAAGAAGTATACAAACGCTTAAATGTAACGCTTACACAAGCTGATATTATGGCTGAAAGCGCATACAACGCTGAGCTAAATGACATTATTAGTTTATTAAAAGATAAAAATATTGCCGTAGAGTCGCAAGGCGCACAAGTTGTATTTTTAGATGAACTAGCCAATAAAGATGGTGAACCATCGGCGTTTATCGTACAAAAATCTGGCGGTGGCTTTTTATACGCAACTACAGATTTAGCCGCGTGTGATTACCGCTCAAATAAGTTAGGTGCCGATCGTATCTTAATTTTTGTTGATGCGCGCCAAAGCCTGCACTTTAATCAAGTAGAGCTTACAGCGCGTAAAGCCGGCTTTTTACGCGATGAAACTAGCTACGAATTTTGCCCGTTTGGCACCATGATGGGCGCCGACAACAAACCATTTAAAACCCGTACCGGTGGCACAGTTAAACTTGCCGATTTACTCGAAGAGTCGATTAATCGCGCAGCAATAAAATTAGCAGAGCGTGAGTCTGATCTATCAGAGCAAGAGCGCAGCGAAATTGCCCGCAAAGTAGGTATTGGCGCAGTTAAATATGCCGACCTTTCTAAGCACCGCACTAGTGATTATATTTTCAACTGGGACAGCATGCTAAGCTTTGAAGGCGCAACAGCACCTTACTTACAATACGCTTATACGCGTATACGCAGTATTTTTCGTAAATTAGACGTTGATACTGAATCGCTTAATTTTCTTCTTCATGGTTTTGATGTCAGAATAGTTGAGCCGCAAGAAAAAGCACTAGCGCTTAAGTTACTGCAGCTTGAAGAAGTACTTGATTTAATGATTGCTGAAGCCACACCGCACGTACTATGTGGTTACTTATATGAACTAGCAAGCTTATACATGACCTTCTACGAAGCTTGCCCAGTACTTAAAGAAGGCGTAGAGCCAAGCGTACGTGACAGCCGTTTAGTGTTATGTAATTTGGTTTCTAAAACACTAGAGACGGGATTGGACTTACTAGGCATTGAAGTCATGGAGCAAATGTAATCTGCTGCGTGTAGTTCGCTTTGACTGCGTTGTCGTGCTTTTTTAGCCTAAGTCACATACTAAATGTATGCTCCTTGGCATAAAAAAGCACTCCGTCTTGTCAGCACTCCTACACTTGCAGTTATCTGAGTTGGTAAAACTATTTAGCCTAAGTCACATACTAAATGTATGCTCCTTGGTATAAAAAAGCACTCCGTTTTGTCAGCACTCCTACACTTGCAGATGTAACGCTTTACACCGTAGGTTGGGTTGAGTGAAACGAAACCCAACGATACACCTGAGACTCTGTATTTATTGTTATCGCATAAACTTGAGACTCTGTATTTATTGCTATCGAATATACCTAAAGCTCGATGTTTATTGCTATCGCATACACTAAAAACTTTGTGTTTACCGGTATCGAATATACCTAAAGCTTGATGTTTGTTGTTACCAGCATCACTGTTTAAGCCCGTTACTTTAAGCTCTTTTCTAACGCTTTATTTAAAGGATTTATTATGAAACTCGAAGATATCCGCCGTGAATACCTGCAAAACGCGTTAAGCGAAGATAACTTGCTTGATGATCCGTTTAAACAGTTTGAAACCTGGCTTGAGCATGCGGTAGCAAGTAATTTACCCGATCCAACCGCTATGGTAGTGGCGACAGTGGATGATACCGGGCAGCCTTCGCAGCGCATTGTACTGCTTAAGCATTTAGATAATGATGGCTTTGTGTTTTTTACTAATACTGGTTCGCGCAAAGCGCAGGAGCTTAAAGGTAATAATAAAATATCGCTGCATTTTCCTTGGCACCCTATGGAACGCCAAGTAATTGTGTATGGCGAGGCTAGACCTTTACCTACCTCTGCGGTGGCTAAGTACTTTTTATCTCGCCCTAAAGAAAGCCAGCTAGCAGCCTGGGCATCAGCACAAAGTCGCCCAGTTTCATCACGTAAAGTGTTGATGGAAACCTTTGCCAATATGAAAAACAAGTTTGCTAAAGGTGAAATTCCTTTACCAGACTTTTGGGGTGGCTATTGTGTTGTACCGCAAAAAATTGAGTTTTGGCAGGGTGGGGCACACCGCCTGCACGACCGTTTTATGTATCAGCGCCAAGCAGACAACAGCTGGCAAGTTACTCGCTTAAATCCATAAAGCTAATATATAACTAATATAAAAATAGACGGGCAAGTAACAATGCAATTTATTGACTCTCATTGCCACCTCGACTTTAGCGAGTTTGACTCAAACCGCGAGACACTCATTAACGAGTGTGCAGCAAAGGGAGTTAAGCAGTTTGTGGTGCCCGGTATTAGTTTGGCCCAATCGTGTGCATTACTTGAATTTAAAACTAACTTTGCAGGCGTAAAAATAGCTGCAGGGCTGCATCCTTACTTTTTAAATCAACACCAAGAATCACACATAGAACAGCTGTTTACATTTGCTACAGCTAATAAAACCCAGCTGGTGGCAATTGGCGAATGCGGTCTAGATCGAAGTATTGAAAACCTCCCCAAACAAACCTTTTTATTTGAACAACAAATAGCACTGGCTAATCAGCTAGAGTTACCGTTAATTGTGCATCATAGGCAAAGTCATGATTTAATTGCGCAGTCGTTTAAGCGTTGTAAGCCCAAATATGGTGGGGTAATTCATGCGTTTTCGGGGTCACTTCAACAAGCTCATTATTATATTAAGCAAGGTTTTAAGCTCGGTGTAGGCGGTGTTATTAGCTACCCGCGAGCGGTTAAAACGCGCGATGTAATTGCCAATATAAATACATCGCACCTAGTGCTTGAAACCGACTCGCCATCAATGCCGCTATGTGGTTATCAAGGGGAAATCAATACGCCGCTGCAAATAGTGCGGGTATTTGATGTATTGTGTGAGTTAAAGCCCAAACAACACAAAGAGCAACTAGCTACAGAGCTTTACGACTCATGCTGTGATGTTTTTTGTATATAACGATTAACCTGCCATATTTTCAAGCCACGGCCAAATTGCCAAGTAAAAATACATACAATTACCAACATTAATAATACTTGGCGGCCTAAGTCATGAAAATGATTGTGGCTAGATGTAACTGCCGCACGGGTTAAGTAAGTAATAGATACAAAACCAACGGGTCTGTCGTCGTCACTTACAACGGGTTCTATAAATGGTGTTTTAAGTTTGCTAACTCCAGGAGTTGATTCAGATAGCTGGCCGCTAATATGCAACGATTGCCAATTATCGCTACTGGCTATAAGTATGCCTTGCTGGTCGTAAATTGTGGCTGAAAGTACAAATTCATCTTTGCTTATGTTGTTACATAGTGCATTAAGTTGCGGTTTGTTTTTTTCAATTAACGGGGTTTTAGCATTTAATGCCATAAATTTGGTAAGCGATTTTGCAGTACTATCAGCACTGTCATAAAGTAATTGATGGCTTTGAAAACTACTATTAATGCCCACCCAGCTCAGTAAAACTAAGCAGGCAGTAGCAAGCAATAAACGCACTAAGCGTTTTTTTTGTGAGGCATTGATAGGGTTTTTAAGATGGTTATTTTTCATAGTCACCGTATATACTACTGACAGCATTTTGATTTGATGTTACAAATGCTATACCCAAGTTGTTTGGGTATACTATAACCTTAAACCCCACCTGATGGCGAATTTAGCGCAAGTAATATATTTAACATTTTGTAAGTAGCTATCAGGATAACAAAAACATTCACGGAGAACCCATGTCGCAAACGAACATGGCACAGCCTGGTGCTGAGCAACCATTAACGCAGTTAGTATTAAATAAATGGTTTAGCTATCAGGATGAGGTGTTTTTACCGTTAAAAAAACTACCTAATAAACACCAAGGCTTATTTAGTATTGCCTTTGCTGGCAATTTTACTGTAACCCATATTAAAGCCATTATAGATTTTTTTGCGAAGCATAATCAAACTGTTACAGGGCTCTGCCAGTATCAGCCTGACTTAAGTTTGCCAGCGGCACTGTGTTTTTATATTAAGCAATCAGAGCAGCCGATTAACCCGTTAGTATTGCAACAATTTGCCAGCACACTTGATTTTCAGCTAGTGCAAATAGCTTGCCCACCCAACTTGTATGAGCCAGGTTTATTGGTAATGGATATGGATTCAACCGCTATTACTATTGAATGCATAGACGAAATTGCACGCTTAGCTAACGTATACGATGAGGTTGCTTCGGTAACAGCACTGGCAATGGCTGGTAAGCTTGATTTTAGTGAGAGCCTAAATAAGCGCGTCGCTAAACTCAGCGGAATTGAAAAAAGCTTAATAGATGAGTTAAAAAATAATTTACCCTTAATGCCTGGTATTAAAATGCTCTGCCAAATACTTAAACAGCATCAGTGGCACTTAGCCATTGCATCGGGTGGTTTTGTACCGTTTGCAGAGCAAGTACAAACGTTAATAAATTTAGATGAAGTACACGCTAATGTGCTTGAATTTAAAGACAATAAGCTCACAGGTAAAGTGTTGGGCACCATTGTAGATGCACAGCAAAAAGCCGTTATTTTAGAGTCATTACAGCAACAGTTGGGGTTAATAAAGTCGCAAACAGTGGCAATTGGCGATGGCGCTAACGATTTAAAAATGATGGCAGCAGCAGGACTAGGTGTAGCAGTACATGGTAAAGCAAAAGTGGTTGAGCAAGCCCAAGCAGCTATTTGCCAAGGCTCGTTATTACAATTGCTGTATATGCTAGCTATACCATTAAATAGTGAGGCTACTGTTTAACGCAGGCGGTTTAGCCAAAGCAATTTTCGGCGACCCATTTGGTCAACTTGTTGCTGTTCAAGTTTTAAATGGCTTAAGGCTTCTTCGGTGATATCGACGATATCACCGACGCCCGCTACAGACCATAATGCCTCTTCTAATTCCCTTGCTTTATGCAGCGCATATTGACTCACATATTTTAGTTCGTTAGATAAATAATCGGTATCGGGGCGTCCAGTACGTGATATATACAAGCGCATAACAAAAATAAGATTCGACTTTAAGCCTTTGCTTATTTGTTCCTGAAAATCATTATAATCCTCACCTGCTATGCAATAACTGGTAATAGATTCTGAAATACTGCCCTTACGGGGATCAAAATTAATCACAAGTGTAAATGCGCTAGGAGGATCTTGGCGGCTAAGATCTTTTATCTGCGGGGTGATCACATTAATTATTTGCTCATCAGTAATAATGCTCGATAAATCGGTTTTATTACCCAACAAGCCAAAGTTTTGTAAAAGCACGTGTAGCGGGCTTGGGTATAGGCCAAAGCCAATGGCACCTGCTTTAAAGTGCGCTCCTTCTTTATGTAGATAAAGTGGAAACTGGCAAACGCTTTTAGTTACCATATTTCTAAGTGCAGTAGAGAGCCCAGGCACTTTAGGCGCTTCTTCAGACACTTTTAGTTTATCTTTATTACTGTTAATTAACTGCGTAAAAAACAGTACTCCAGCATGGGGTAGGTCGGCTACTCGGCTGGCTTTTAAATTAATAATAGTGAACGACTTATTTACAGCCATCACTTCGTACTTTAGCTCACTAAGCTGATATGTTTTGGTTATTTTTTGTAAATCAGGAAAAGCTAGTAAAACAATGTCGCCTTTTTTAAAGCTTACAGGTTGTTTGCATTCAAGCTGCAAGCCCATAACCGAAAAGTCGCGAGTAAGGCCATGTACTACTTCATCGTTTACGTTAATCGACACATTCGTTTTATATAAATAGCGCTTATCAGAGCGAAGGTTTACATACTCTAAAGGTACAATATCTAAATAAGGGGCAGACTTACTTTTACTATGGCCAAAATGCTTCAATTGATTAATCAAAGCTTTATCGTAATTTAATTGCTGATAGTGCTGCTGCTCAGTTTTATTACCAATCGCAGTTAGTACCACCATATACTTTACATTTTTAACTAACCCTTCTACCCGAGGCGAAGGAGGTTTATTCAGCTTTTCAATATTTTTACTTACAGTGTTTGGTAACGATAAAGGAATAAATGAGTCATCTGGATGGCTTGGCATAATTTGTATTTTAAAGCATTGCCAAGTGTCTTTTTGACTACCAAAAGCTAAAAATAAGTTTTTTAGCTGAGGGTTTTGTTCAAGTTCATTACGTGTTGCAGAATAATAATAAATTTTACCCGCTGAAATATGAGTAAAGGTATATAAATAATCTTCTTTAACTGGAGTCTGTTTTAAAAGTAATGCATTAATACGTTGCTCATTAAGCACACTGTATAAACATGGAGTGTGGCGTTCATCGGTAAAGTAACGTTGAATAAAAATGTTGTTTTCGGTAGTTAGGCTTAAGCTAGGATAAAATACATTGTCTTTTTGACTTAAAAATACATATAAAGAGGTGACGCGTGGAATATAGTATTGCTCGTACCCCTTAGAAACTACAGCATCAAGCGTATTATCAAGGTTTACTTTATAGCGACGTTTATTACCGTGGATAAAGCTTTCTAAAAAATTATCAAACGCTTCATTATTTTCAATAAAAGTGCGTTTTAAACGAATATGATTAAACTCTTTAGAAATATTTTCTATGGCGACAACTTCATACTGAATACCATTTTTTAAACCTAGCTCAAAGTCTTGCTCTAGGCCTACCAAACGCATGGCAATTAAATGCCCTTTTTTTAGTACATAGCGAGTGGCTAGTTTTATTTTACAACCACTGAGGGATATATCGGAAGTACTCGCAGCAATGCTTTTTTTGTCGTTGTATTCAACCGTCACTTTAATTGAATAGTTCATTCGCTCTTCACGACGATTTTCATAAGAAGCAAATTTTATAACGCTTGTATTTAGGGAGTCATCGATGGCTTGAACTGCAACTTTTTCGGCGGCCTTGCGTTGTAACACCCGATGATTATTTTCGGTGTTCATCACAGCCTCATAAACGGCGAGGGTATAACCACCGTGTTGTTTTAGCGCAGCTTCAAATACTTCAATCGCTGTTTCATCCATGAAATGTTGTTTGCCATTGTGATCATAAGGCTTTACCTGCCCAGTCACTAAACCACGTAAATCAATAAAGCGCGCTATCGGCTGAGATAAACGTGTCATTTCCATTTTCATTAAAAACTGTTCAGGCTTTGTAAGCCCAGCTATTTTAGACTTAAAAATTAAATCGAATTTAGGGTTGCCTAAATAATGTTTTAATTCAGATATAAGATCTTCGTGCTTGAGCAGTATGTCTTCAGCCATTTATAAAACCATCACCGTCTAATTAAAAAAGTAGGTATACTATTAAATCCATTTACTAGAAAACTCAATAAATGTCGTATCGTGTTATTGTTGTTAATATAGGTACGATTATTCGAGTAACTACAGTTTAGCGTTTGTTATTATGTGTTAAATACCAATTTATTGGCAAGTTACTTTAAACTATTATTAAAGCAATAAGTATGCCCTAAAGTATAGTAAAAAAGAAAACAGCATTTATAGATAATAATAGTAGCGCTAAATTTTCTCATTGGCATGACTCATTGTTAGACGAAAGTTTAAAATGGTAAAATAAGCACTTAAACATTAAGTATTTTAAAAATTAAAGAATAGTAGGTAAAGTTATAAATGGCTAAAGCGGCAAAAGTAGAGTTTGTTTGTACCGAATGTGGCATGAACTACCAACGTTGGCAAGGTCAATGCCGCTGCGGTGCATGGAACACATTAGCAGAATTTAAACCGTCAGCAGGGCAAAGTAAAAAAACATCGGCACGCGTAAGTGTAGGTGGTTATGCTGGGGGAATTGGTGGCGGTTCTAAAAAAATTAATGACATTGCTACCGCAGAAACCGAAAAACAGCTCACTGAAATTGGCGAGCTCGATCGTGTTTTAAGTGGCGGTGTAACAACGGGATCAGTTAATATAATTTCAGGCGATCCTGGGGCCGGTAAAACAACCTTGTTATCTGATTTAGTGGCGCGAATGTCACAACGTATGCCCTCACTTTACTGTACCGCAGAAGAATCTTTATCGCAGTTTAAAAACAGAGTGAATCGTTTAAAGCTAAATTATAACCCTGATGCGCTTTATTTACTTTCAGAAACCAGTGTTGAAACCATCATTGAAGAACTCGATAAAAATAAAATTAAGTTTGCAGTAATAGACTCTATTCAAGCAGTGGTCACCGACACAGCTAACGGTAGCCCAGGCTCGCCTTCACAAGTGAAAAGTGCCGCGCAAGCACTTACGCAATACTGTAAGCAAAATGATGTCACTATGTTCATTATTGCCCATGTAAATAAAAACAACGAAATAGCTGGCCCACAAACGCTGGTGCATATAGTTGATGCACTACTGCATATAGATACTAACGATGGGCAAATTCGTACCTTACGAGCAAATAAAAACCGCTTTGGTGATATAGATACTGTCGGTATTTTTAGAATGTGCGAACGCGGCATGCTTAGCGTTGATAACCCCAGCGAAATATTTTTATCAGGTTCAACTACAGACTCTCCGGGCTCTGCAATTACGTGTATTCGTAAAGGTAATCGTAATTTATTGCTCGAAATTCAATGTTTAACCACCGAAATTGAGGCGGAGTTTCCGCAGCGTGTTTGCGTTGGTTTAAACATGAACCGAATAAAAATGCTCACCGGCATACTGCGTAAACACACGAAAACTAAAATATTTCACGATACGTTTTTTAATATAGTGGGTGGTTTAAAAATTGATGAATCAGAAACCTGTATAGATTTAGCGTTGGTTGCTGCGCTACTTAGCAGCTTAAATGATTTTGTGGTGCCACGTACCACTTGTATTATGGGAGAGCTGAGCTTAAACGGCGATGTACGCCCAATAGACAGTGGTGTACCGCGCGTTAAAGAAGCTGCGCAGCATGGCTTTACGGAAATATTTATTCCATTTCGTAATTACCATAAATCAATGGAAGGGCTGGGCGCTAAGATCACCCCGATAAAAACAGTGCATGAGTTACTTAGTTTAATTAATTAGTAAAAACGCTTATCGGTGATGTTCTGCAATGTTACTCTTGAGCTGAAACAATTTATATAAAGACTTAAATAAGGAAATAACATGAAAAAGTTAGTTATAGCTGCAGCAATTGTAGCTGCCGGTGTTGGTGGCGTAAGTTATGCAAACCACGTAGCCACTAAAGAAGTACGTGCAGAAATAGATAAGCAACTAGCACTAGTGAGCGAGCAAACCGGCGCTACATTTAAGTATGCAGACTTATCGGCCAGTGTTATTTCCAATAGTGTAGAAATTAGCAATATGGAAGTCATTAGTTCTGAAGGCGATAATGTTGCCAGCATTCAAAGCATTGAAGTGACAGGCTACGAAACCGATAAAATTTCACCACACACCACATTTGACGTAAAAAGCTTTCAATTTAATAAAGACTTTGTGGCTAAATTACCAGCCGATACAAATATTATGTTAGCGTCGGCCAGTTACGACTTACATTCATCACTCGATTACGATGAAAAGTCGGGCGACAGCGATGTGGTTGTTAAGTTAGATGCAAAAGACATTGTTAGCCTTAATATGAATATGGGCCTGGCAAACACACAAGCACTTATGGATGCATCGCTTGCGATTAGTAAAGCGCAGCAAGCAGCGGGCAGCCAGCCTTTAACTTATGAGCAAGAATTACAGCAGCAAACGCTAATAATGCAAGCCATGAGTAAGTTAGAGCCGCGCAGTGTTAACTTTGAACTTAATAACCAAGGCGAGCTTAAAGCATTGCTAGAAAGTGAGCTTGTTAAGCAAGGTATGAGTGTTGAGCAAATGCAAATGATGGTTGAGCAGCAACTACAGCAAGCGCCAGTAACCGAAGAAATTGCAGAGGCGATTAGCGGCTTTGTTAAAGGTTTAAATTCATTTAGCGTGTCGGCAAAACTACCTGAAGGCAAAACTATGATGGAAGTTAACCAACAAATAATGATGCTAATAGGCCAGCCTGAAAAACTGGTAGAGTATATTAATCTAGAAGTTAAAGGCGACTAAAAGTAGCTCTAGTAATCGTGCTATCAGTTAAAAATGATAGCACGACGCACATAATTAAAGCGCGAGTTTAACTCGCGCTTTTTTATGCCTGATTATAATTACTGTATTTATTTAAAGCACTCTAGTAGGTCGGTTAAGCGAAAGCGCCACCCGACAAACAACTGATAGCTTAGTGCAGAATACGTGCTCTTATCGTGCCTTCAACAGCGCTTAGCTCTTTAAGGGCAACTTCTGAGTGGTCGGTATCTACATCAATAACGACATAACCAATTGATTCATCAGTTTGTAGGTACTGCGCGGCAATGTTAATGCCGTGCTGCGCAAACGCTTGGTTTATTTGTGTTAATACGCCAGGGCGGTTGTGATGTACATGCAGTAAGCGACTACGGTTAGCAAGCTCTGGTAGTGATACTTCAGGGAAGTTAACTGCAGTAATAGTTGAGCCGTTATCTGAGTATTTAGCTAGTTTTCCAGCTACTTCAATACCAATGTTTTCTTGTGCTTCTTGAGTTGAACCACCAATGTGCGGCGTTAAAATAACATTGTCAAAATTACGCAGTGGCGATACAAACTCTTCATCGTTAGATTTAGGCTCAACCGGGAATACATCGATTGCTGCGCCGCTGAGTTTTTTCTCGGTAAGTGCTTCTGCCAATGCATCAATATCAACCACAGTGCCGCGAGACGCATTAATTAAAATGGCGCCTTGCTTCATTATTGCAAGTTCGGCTGTGCCAATTAAGTTTTTAGTTTGCGGGGTTTCTGGCACGTGCAGGGTAATAATATCAGCGCGTTGTAATAATTGAGTCAGGTTATGTACTTGCTTAGCGTTGCCAAGTGATAACTTATCTTCAATATCGTAAAACTCCACGTTCATACCAATATTTTCGGCCATAATACCTAACTGGGTACCAATGTGGCCATAGCCAATAATACCCAATGTTTTACCACGAGCTTCAAACGAGCCGTTTGCGGTTTTTAACCAGCCGCCGCGGTGTGCTGCAGCATTACGCTGTGGAATACCGCGTAATAACAACAGTATTTCACCAAGTACAAGCTCTGCAACCGAGCGGGTGTTAGAAAATGGTGCGTTAAATACTGCAATACCACGTTCGCGCGCCGCATTTAAGTCAACCTGGTTGGTGCCAATACAAAAGCAGCCAACCGCAACGAGCTTTTCAGCTGCTTCTAACACAGATTGGTTAATATGAGTACGAGAACGAAGCCCCACAAAGTGTACGTCTTTAATACGTTCTTTTAGCTCGTCCTCAGGTAAGGATGTTTTAACATAGTCGATGTTGCTATAACCGTTACGTTTTAGCGTTTCAACAGCGCTTTGGTGAACACCTTCAAGCAAAAGAATTTTAATTTTGTCTTTTGCCAACGATACCTTACTCATAACCTCATCCTATTTAATTTGTGGCCCATTTTTAGTGCCGATAATCACTTTATCAGCGCCACGCTCTGCGAATAGGCCGTTGGTAACTACGCCAACAATTTGATTAATTTGTGTTTCAAGTTGTTTAGCTTGGGTAATTTTTAAATTATGTACATCTAAAATAACGTTACCGTTATCGGTAACTACACCTTGGCGATACACAGGATCACCGCCAAGCTTTAATAATTCGCGTGCTACGTAGCTGCGTGCCATGGGTATAACTTCAACTGGCAGTGGAAAACCGCCCAATGTTGCTACTAATTTGGTGTCATCTACAATACACACAAATTGTTTAGCTACTGCTGCAACTATTTTTTCACGCGTAAGGGCTGCACCGCCGCCTTTAATCATTTCGTTATGGGCGTTAATTTCATCAGCGCCGTCAACGTATACATCTAAAACATCAACGTCATTAAGTTCAAATACTTCAATGCCTAGCGCTTTTAAGCGAGCAGTTGAGGCTTCTGAACTAGAAACCGTACCTTTAATGGTGTCTTTTATTGAGCCTAGTGCATCAATAAAGTGATTAACCGTTGAGCCTGTACCTACACCTACAATAGTGTTCTCTTTTACAAACTCTAACGCTGCCCAAGCAGCTGCTTTTTTTAATTCGTCTTGTGTCATTGTTTTATGCTCATTTATGTCAAAAATTTCTACTGGTATACAAAGTAACGCTTTACCAGCAGTAGGTTTTATTTGGGGTGATAATTGTTTTAAGTGGCACATCCCATGATTCTATGGGTAAGGCTGTTACTTTTTGGCATTCATGTGCTAAACCAATAAGTTGCGGTTTTTGCCAGTGTTGCTGGTGTAGCCGCGCCAATGTCCGATCGTAAAACCCACCTCCCATTCCTAAGCGATTACCTTGGTTATCAAATGCCACTAACGGCATAAGTAGGTAATCAAGCTCTGGTAACGGGCATATTTGAGTACAATTGAGCTTAGGTTCCAAGATACCATAGCGGTTTGCCTTCATGGGTGAGTTTTTTTCATAACGCTGAAATAGTAAATTAGCCCCGTTAAAGGGGTGAATTACAGGTAAGTAAAGGTGATGTCCTTTATCCCATAATTCATTAATTAACAATGAGGTATCTAATTCGCCGTCGTTACTAAAATAAATAGCAATATGCTCTTTTTTAGAGCTTTTTTTGCCATTTAAGTATTGAATAAAATTCATTTTTAGCGATTGGGCGGCAATTAATTGTTGGTTGTTTGATAAATTATTACGCAGTTCGCGGACAGACGCTCTTATTGTTGCACGTTTATTGCTCACTTTAGGATTTCACCCCGTAATTAAAAAGAGAATAAGTTAGGGACGGTTAAGTATATTGCTAATAAAACAAGCAAAGTAACCGCCGTTGCTATGAGTGAATATAACAACACATTACTGCGTTTTTGCAGTGGCGTGAGTAACTCATCATCAAGCATAAGATCATCGTCTTGCCATTCTATGTGTTCATCGGTAATTGCTGTGGCTTCAACTTCGGGTAAGCGCTGTTCAAGCTCGTCTAGTTTTTCTTCAAGGCGAATTAAGCTACTGGTAATGTAATCAAGCGCATCAAAAATTCTGTCATCGCGCTGGCTACTCGTTGCACTTGCCAGTTGAGTACTTTGATTTGGGTTGGTAACAGCCTGCAGCTTACTTTTAATACCTAAGCTGGCAAGTAGTTTGGCTTGCTTTAGGGCTTTGTCTTTATTACTTGGCACAAATAGCGGTTTACCATTAAAAAAAAGCGACACTTTTTCATCTGATGTTTTTAATTTAGTAGCAAGCATGGCAGTAACAGCTTTGCTGTCAACGCCCTCAGCAAGTCCTACAAAGGTAACACGAAAGTTGTCGGCCATTTTTTATTCCCTAAGCTTTTATAGTAAAACGAGTATATACCGAAAGTGCAAAACAATTCGAGGGTGATTTATGTTTCACGGCTTGAATAATAAGCTTTAGATATAAAAACGACCCTTAAAAGGGCCGTTTATTATTTATATATTAATTAGCCTTAAAGGCCAGCAGCAGCGCGAAGTGCTTCTGCTTTATCGGTACGTTCCCAAGGGAACTCTTCACGACCAAAGTGGCCGTAAGCCGCAGTTGGAAGGTAAATAGGGCGCTCTAAATCAAGCATTTTAATTAAACCGTAAGGGCGCAAGTCAAAGTGCTCACGAATAAGCTCAATTAAACGGCTTTCTTCTAGTTTACTAGTACCAAAGGTTTCTACGCTTATAGACGTAGGCTCTGCAATACCAATAGCGTACGACACTTGTAGTTCACACTTATCAGCAAGACCAGCAGCAACAATGTTTTTAGCAACATAACGTGCAGCATACGCCGCTGAGCGGTCAACTTTTGATGGATCTTTACCAGAGAAAGCACCGCCACCGTGACGAGCCATGCCGCCGTAGGTATCTACAATGATTTTACGACCAGTTAAGCCACAATCGCCCATTGGTCCGCCAATTACAAAGCGGCCTGTTGGGTTAATAAAAAACTTAGTTGCGCTAGTAATTAGCTCAGCAGGAAGTACCGGCTTGATGATCGTTTCCATCACCGCTTCGATTAAATCTTTTTGTGAAATATCTTCGCTGTGCTGCGTAGAAAGTACTACAGCATCAATACCTACTGGCTTGCCGTTTTCGTATGCAAACGTAACTTGAGATTTTGCATCTGGGCGTAACCAGTTAAGCTCACCGCTTTTACGTACTTGTGCTTGGCGCTGTACTAAACGGTGTGAGTAAGTAATAGGAGCAGGCATTAGTACTTCAGTTTCGTTACATGCGTAACCAAACATTAAGCCTTGGTCGCCAGCGCCTTGCTCTTCTGGGCTAGTACGGTCAACACCTTGGTTAATGTCAGGAGACTGTTTACCAATAGTGTTTAAAATTGCACATGAATCTGCATCAAAACCCATATCTGAATTAGTGTAGCCAATGTCGCGAATTGTTTTACGTGTAATTTCTTCGATATCAACCCATGCGCTAGTAGTGATTTCACCACCAACCATAA
This sequence comes from Pseudoalteromonas translucida KMM 520, assembly GCF_001465295.1. Classification (NCBI taxonomy): domain Bacteria; kingdom Pseudomonadati; phylum Pseudomonadota; class Gammaproteobacteria; order Alteromonadales; family Pseudoalteromonadaceae; genus Pseudoalteromonas; species Pseudoalteromonas translucida. The sequence goes on from NZ_CP011034.1 coordinate 736,163, forward strand.
CCATACCGGTTTTCACGTAAGTTTCACACGCAACTCGGGCATGAGAATCTTGCTCAAGGATAGCATCAAGTACCGCATCAGAGATTTGATCGGCGATTTTATCCGGATGACCTTCAGAAACAGATTCAGAAGTAAATAAATGTTTTGCCATTGTATTTCTGCTCACAAATATTGCGCTTCACAAACGTCGGTATTAGCGCTTAAAAATTAAGGGGCGTATTTTATCGAAAACAAAACACCTTGCATAGTGTTTTTACGCCTAGACGTCTAAATAAAATATTTAATAACTTTTCGGTCTCAAAAAATATTCATAATGACCTATTATTATGGGTTTTTAATTGCACACCGCCCCTACAATAAGTAAGAATGGACTATACACTAGTCGCCAAGTTATACGGCGGCATAATCGAATACATAAATACCCGCGCAAAAATATATTAAGGTAGGAGAATTCATGCCATCTCGCAAAGAACTTGCAAATGCTATTCGTGTCTTGTCAATGGACGCAGTACAAAAGGCCAAATCTGGTCATCCTGGAGCCCCTATGGGCATGGCAGATATCGCAGAAGTATTATGGCGCGATTATCTAAAACATAACCCGACGAATCCAGAGTGGGCTGACCGAGATCGCTTTATATTATCGAACGGCCACGGTTCAATGCTTATTTATTCTTTATTACATTTAACTGGTTATGATTTACCGTTAGACGAAATTAAAAACTTCCGTCAAATGCATTCAAAAACACCTGGTCACCCAGAGTACGGTTATGCACCAGGTATCGAAACTACTACGGGCCCGTTAGGTCAAGGGATCACTAACGCAGTAGGTATGGCAATTGCCGAAAAAGCGCTAGCTGCACAGTTTAACCGTGAAGGTCACGATATTGTTGATCACTTTACCTATGCATTTATGGGCGACGGCTGCCTAATGGAAGGCATTTCTCATGAAGCAGGTTCACTTGCAGGCACATTAGGCCTAGGTAAGCTTGTTGCATTTTGGGATGACAACGGCATTTCTATCGATGGCGAAGTAGAAGGTTGGTTTACCGATGATACGCCAGCTCGCTTTAAAGCGTACGGTTGGCATGTAATTAGCGGTGTTGATGGCCACGACAGCGATGCTATAAGTGCTGCAATCGCAGAGGCTAAAAGTGTTACCGATAAGCCATCACTAATTTGTTGTAAAACAATTATTGGTTACGGTTCACCTAATAAGTCGGGTAGCCACGACTGTCATGGTGCACCACTTGGTGAGGACGAAATTAAAGCGTCTCGCGAATTTTTAGGTTGGACTGGCGATGCCTTCGAAATTCCTGCAGACATTTATGCACAATGGGATAGCAAAGAAAAAGGTCAACAGCTTGAATCAAGTTGGGATGAAAAATTTGCAGCATACGCAAAAGCATACCCAGAACTTGCAGCACAATACAAGCGTCGTATTAACAACGAACTGCCTGGCGATTGGGCTGCAAAATCTCAAGCGTACATTGAAGAGCTGCAAGCAAACCCAGCAAACCCTGCATCGCGTAAAGCGTCGCAAAATGCATTAAACGCATTTGGCCCGTTATTACCAGAATTTATGGGTGGCTCTGCCGATTTAGCAGGCTCAAACTTAACAATTTGGGATGGCTCTAAAGGCTTAACACGCGACGATGCAAGCGGTAACTACATTTATTACGGTGTACGTGAGTTTGGTATGTCGGCAATTATGAATGGTATTGCGCTGCATAAAGGCTTTATTCCTTACGGTGCTACATTCTTAATGTTTGTTGAATATGCAAAAAATGCCGTACGTATGGCTGCATTAATGAAGCAACCAAGTATTTTTGTATACACGCACGATTCAATTGGTCTAGGTGAAGATGGTCCAACTCACCAACCAGTAGAGCAAATTGCCAGCATGCGTTTAACGCCTAACTTACACAACTGGCGCCCGTGCGACCAAGTTGAGTCGGCAATTGCATGGCAACAAGCTATTGAGCGTAAAGACGGTCCTACATCACTAATCTTTACTCGCCAAGGTCTTGAGCAACAAGCACGTAACGCACAGCAATTAAGCGATGTTAAAAAGGGTGGTTACATCCTTAGCTGTGACGGCAATCCAGAGCTTATTTTCATTGCAACGGGTTCTGAAGTGCAACTAGCACAAGATTCAGCAAGCGAACTACGCAAGCAAGGTAAAAAGGTACGTGTTGTATCTATGCCGTGTACTGATGTCTTTGAAACGCAAAGCGCAGCATACAAAGAAAGCGTATTACCAGCCTCGGTTTCACGCCGCGTAGCAGTAGAAGCAGGTATTGCTGACTACTGGTACAAGTACGTTGGCCTAAATGGCGCAGTAGTAGGTATGACTACCTTTGGTGAGTCAGCACCTGCTGGTGAGCTGTTTGAGCACTTTGGCTTTACTGTTGAAAACATAGTAAACAAAGCAAACGAGCTTTTTTAATCGCCTTTGATTAAATAAAGTAAGCAATTGAAAAACCCGCATATGTTGCTAACACCACTCGTTTAAGAACGAGTGGTGTTTTTTCGTTTATACCTAACCGGATATTTTTGTGTCTTTGCGAGCACCGCTCGCGGATAAGCTTTTCGCTTTCTTTTCTCCGGTAATATTAGCCGTTTCCCGTTTTCACGTAGTTCTTTCAGCTTTTTAGGGATTGTCCCGGGGCTTCGACCTGAGCACCATAAAAACTCGTCTTGTATCAGGTATAATGCGTTTATGAAACTGATGCGTAATGGCTCCACTTTATGGGCTTTAGCCATCTCTGCCATTTCAAGCCTCACGATATTGTATGACGTCAGAATACCCCATAGTTCTTGATAAATACCTTCCTGTTTCAGGCTCCGTAGCGCTGGTTTACTAGATAATTGATATTGCTTGAGCTCACCATATCCTCGCTCTATTTCCCACCTTTGCCAATAAACACCGAGTAGCGCTTTTAGCGGGTATTTTTCTGGACAGACGCATGAGGTGATGAACCCTTTTATTTCACCTTTAGGTGTTGGAATTTGAATAAGTCTTGCTTGCCATGTATCACCTAGGTAAGGGGCTGATTTTTTAGCTTGTGGCGAAATAGGCATTGTTATTAAGTGGTCATACTCACTAAATGATCCCGTTATTTCATAGCGCATTTTGCTTTTAATGGGCGTAAGCCAATGATGATTTTCGCTAACACCTTGCCAGCTCGTGAATAGTTCAGCCGAAAAGAAACCTCTATCAAATAGGGTCAATGAATGTTCAGGTGCTGAGCCAACAAGCTGTTGAGCATAATGAATTTCACTTTGAGTGATAGGGCCAAACGCTGCATCGGATATTAAATGCGTTCTTGTCGACATCAAGGTCACAGCAAGTACTGAGGGAAAGTTAGTTGTCGATTGAGCATATCCAAAGTGACGGTTACTCGGGGTATCTTGGGTTTTAAATTGTGTACCGTCAACGCTTAGTAGCTTTAAACCACAGACGTCATCAAACGTTTGCGACTGCTCCCACTGCGTTGCTGTATGTTTAAAAAGGTGCTTCATAGGCGCAGCGCCTAGCTTTTCTTTCCCTTTTATAATACTGCTGGTCGCCAATGGTGGAAGCTCTCCTTTAGCGTCAGGAAAAGCGAGCTCTAGTTTGTCACAGACTTCAGATATTGAGCGGTTTCTTAATAAACCAATTCCTAACACAAGCCAAGCGGCTTGCTCGGCGGGGAAGCGTCGTTTGCGTACTGATGCTCTTCCTGTTTGGGTAACAGCTTCTTCAATCCACTCAAGGGGAATGTGCTTAGTGAACGAATCAATATCACGAACTTGGCAAAACTCAGTAGTAAGGTGTAATTCTTTAATAAATTCAGACATAAAAATAGGCCACAACTTTTGTTGTAGCCTATTATGAAGCCTCTGAAAGATCGTTCAATTAGCTTAAACGATCTGCATTAGCATATGTTGCGGGTTTTTTTATGCCCGTATATGAAACGACTTCACTCAAAGTAATGCTGCTTTCCTTGCAAGAAAGTAAGCTATCAGGCAAGGTAGTGCGATAAAATTTATAAATAAAATCTTAAATTATTAGCAGGAGCTAAATATGTCAAAGTTCGAAAATGTTAGTGTTATTAAAAAAGCCAATGTGTATTTTGATGGCAAAGTGTCAAGCCGAACCGTTTTACTAGGCAGCGGCGAAGCAAAAACATTAGGCTTTATGCAACCAGGTGAGTTTGTGTTCGACACTAACCAAAAAGAATGCATGGAATTATTAGCAGGGCAGTGGGATATTTTATTGCCGGGTGAGAGCGAGTGGAAAACATTTAATGCGGGCGAATCATTTAATGTTGATGCAAACGTAAGCTTTAAGGTAAAAGTAAGCGATTTTGCTGATTATTGCTGTTCATATACAGATTAATAGCACAAATTTAACGCGCTTAGTGTGTTATTTAACCGCTTGAGGAGCCCGTATAATGCGGGCTTTTGCATGTTTAATGCTCAGTGAGTGATCTAAATCAGCTTTACTAACAAATATTTGCTTAAATAGTTACATTTATCCTTGTGTTAATTCATATTGCCCCCAATACTAACTATGAAGTAACACATAAAAGGATATAAAATGAAAATTAATCTTACAGGTCACCATGTTGACGTTACTGATTCAATTAGAGAACACGTAAACGAAAAGTTTTCAAAAATAGCGAATCACTTTCCATCTTTGATCGCGCTCGACATTATTCTTTCTAAAGTTCACAACAAGCTTCAAGCGGAAATTAGTACTATTTACGAAGGTGCACGTATATCGGTTAAGGGCGAAAACGAAGTGCTGTATCCAGCAATTAGTAGTGCCGCAAAAAAACTAGATACGTCACTAAAACATCGCAAAGGGCAAATTAAAGCTAATTTGCATGAAAAACCAGAAATAACAACCCCAGAAATTGCACACGAAATCATCCAAGAGATGGATCTTCGTTAACGTTTTTAGAGTTTAGGCCCTAACTTTTAGGGCCTAAAACCATTATTTATTAGCTTCGTTTTACCCCCTCATTTATTAATACTCTTCAGCTTTCATTTTGCGTTAAAACTCTGTAATTTATTCATTATTATAAATAAACAGTAAGTACACACATGCGCTCTGTAGTATCAAATTGGCAAACTCGCTTAAATGCATTGGGGCCGGGAATTCTAATGGCAACCGCTGCAATTGGTGGTTCACATTTAGTGGCATCAACTCAAGCGGGAGCCATATTTGGCTGGCAATTATTTTGGCTTATTTTAGTAGTAAACGTTTTAAAGTACCCATTTTTTCGCTTTGGCATGGAGTACACACTCGCTACCAAAAATAGCCTAGTAGAGGGTTATAAAAGCAAAGGGCCATTTTATTTTTACAGCTTCATTATCCTAAATGTTGTTGCCGCTATCGTTAATACCGCAGGCGTATTATTACTCACCGCAAGCTTGCTGCATTACGCACTACCTATCACAATAGAAATAACACTGCTGTGTTGGATTTTACTTGGCGTATGCTTAACCATACTTTTGCTAGGGCACTTTAAAGCGCTAGATAACGTGGCAAAAGGCATTATGGGGCTACTTACATTAGCAACATTAATAGCACTTGCTATTGCCTTTAGTAATGGCCCAATGGCACCTGCTGACTATGTAGGCCCTTCGCCGTATGAGTTGGCCATGCTTAGCTTTATGGTAGCATTAATGGGCTGGATGCCCGCCCCCATTGAAATATCCGCACTTAGCTCACTGTGGTTAAAAGAAAAACAAGCACAACAAACAATATCTAAACGCGAAGGCTTGTTCGACTTTAACGTGGGTTACTGGTTAACCGCAGGCTTAGCACTGGTGTTTTTTAGCTTAGGTGTATTAGTGCAATACGGGCAAAGCAGTAATATAGAACTCGGCGGAGTCGCTTTTGCCAAACAGCTTATTGATATGTACGCACTTACCATTGGCGAGTGGGCAAGGCCGCTAGTATCAGCCATTGCTTTTTTATGTATGTTTGGCACCACATTAACGGTACTAGATGGTTACGCGCGTACTTTAAACGAATCGCATAAATTACTTGGTTTTAAGCAATCAAAACACAGCTTAAATACATGGCTAATACTGCAAGCACTTGCTGGTATGGCGGTTATTTTATTTTTTGAATCAGCCTTAGGCCCTATGCTTACCTTTGCCATGACGCTGTCATTTGTAACCACCCCTATATTTGCTTGGCTTAACTTTAGCCTAGTGCGCTCCGAGCCCAGCATTAAACACGGCGTACTACTTAAAAGTTTAAGCTGGGTGGGGCTGCTGTACTTAGTTGGTTTTTCTGTGGCATTTGTTGTGTGGATTATGATGTGATTTTAGGCAGGAGGAGCAAGGTTGGAGGGTTCATAGTTAAACGAGCTATATGAACTTTTCAGTTACAGATATTGTGAAGTTCACTTGATGCAGATAAACACGTTGTTTATAAGTAGATAGTCAACAGCGAATTACTGACAGTAAATAATTATGATGTTTAAAGTCAAAAATTACCGCTTTGACAGCCGTCGTCTCAAACCTTGAGTACAGTGCTAAATAAAAAGTAACAAGCGACGGCAATTCAGTAATTAATGCAAGTGTAACTTTATTCTGGTTTTTTAATCCTGCGATTGCTATCAGTTACGTGCTATGTATAATCTTAAGCTTATTAAAGGATACACTCAAAAGGAAGTACTATGAAAATGAATAAAGTTTCACTCTTACTATTAACTACTCTTGTTGCGAGTCCTATAGCATTCGCAAAAACTCCTAACTTTAACTTTGTTTCTGGCGGTTACCTAGATGGCGATATTGATGGTGAAGGCGCAGATGGTTGGACAATAGATGGTAGTACGCTAGTAAGCGAGAACGTGTTCTTATCTGGTCAGTATCAAACCGTTGGTGATTCAGAGAACGGTTTAGATGTAGATATAAATTGGCTTAGCGCAGGGATTGGGTATCGTACGGCAATTAGCGCCAGCACCGACTTTTATGGTTTGGTGACGTATGAAAACCTTGAGGCAGAAGCATCATATCGCGGTAACAGCGCTTCGGAAGACGAAAATGGATATGGCTTATCTGTTGGGGTTCGTTCAATGGTGAGTGATAGCATCGAGCTGGATGGACGCTTGGGTTACATCGATATTGCAGATGAAAGTGAGACATCTATCTCAGTAGGTGCACGCTTTCATATGAATGAGAATTTTTCATTCGGTGCTAATTATACGTCATTGGATGATGTGGATTTAATTAGTGCAACAGTGCGATATAGTTTCTAAATCTGAATACTAGCTTTATCTAAGCGCACTAAATAAGTGCGCTTTTTGTGTCTAACCCATACTCGTTTGCGTTGATTTTGCTGCGCTCAACCCAAGCTGTGTAAAAACTAACCGTCACAGTAACATGTAGCATTTACTCCATTATCACGCCTATAACTGTGCTAAACAGTATGAACATCGACCACACTTCATCAAACGCATTGTTTAACTCAGCTCTTTTATCGCTCTACTTATTCCATCTAAACTCAGCGCATACATGCGGTTGTTCATTAACTCTTTTATAAAGCCAATTGATTGATAGTACGGCCAGTGTTCAACGGGTTGTGGGTTGAGCCACGCTACTTTATCAAAGTGGTTTGTTATATGTGATAACCATACACTGCCAGGCTCTTCGTTATAGTGCTCTACCGAGCCGCCGGGGTAGGCTATTTCGTACGGGCCCATGGTGGCATCGCCCACAAATATTACTTTGTAGTCGCTGGTAAATTTATTAATTAGCGTCATGGTGTCGATAACGTTTGAGTGGCGGCGTTCGTTGTCTTGCCAAACATTTTCGTACAAGCAGTTATGAAAGTAGTAAAACTCTAAGTGTTTAAACTCGCCGTGGGCGGCGCTAAATAATTCTTCGCAGGTATGAATGTAGTCATCCATTGAGCCGCCAATATCAAATAGCATTAATACTTTTACCGCATTGTGGCGCTCTGGTGCCATTTTTACGTCAAGCATGCCGCCTTGTTTTGCGGTAGCGCGAATAGTCTCGTTTAAATCTAGCGTGTCGCTTGCGCCAGTGCGGGCAAATTTACGCAGTTTTTTAAGGGCAAGTTTAATAGTACGCGAGCCAATTTCACGGTCGGAGTCTAAATTGCGATATTCGCGTTTATCCCACACTTTTACTGCTTGGCGGTTACGGTTGCCGTCTTGGCCTATGCGTACACCTTCAGGGTTGTAGCCATAAGCACCAAAAGGGGAGGTGCCGCCGGTGCCAACCCATTTATTACCGCCTGCGTGGCGTTTTTGTTGCTCTTCTAAGCGCTCTTTAAGGGTTTTCATTAGCTCATCGAGGCCACCCATGGCTTTTAGTTGGGCTTTTTCTTCATCGCTGAGATTTTTTTCAAACTCTTTACGCAGCCAATCTTCTGGTAAGTTGTGCTGCTGCTTTAAACTCTCGAGTAAGTCTAAGTCTGCAATACCACTAAAGTAGTCGCTAAAGGCTTTGTCGAAGCGATCAAAGTGGGTTTCGTCTTTTACCATTATGGTGCGTGCTAAATGGTAAAAAGCGTCTACGTCGGCAAATATAACGCTCTTTTTTAAGGCGTTAATTAAATCAAGCAACTCGCGCAGGCTTACCGGTAAACGGTATTTACGCAGCGTGAAAAAAAACTGTACTAACATGTTAGCGACGGCTCATAAACGCGAGTTTTTCGATTAGGCTTATGTCTTGCTCATTTTTAAGTAATGCGCCAAACATTGGCATTAAACCGCCTTTTTTAGCTTTGTCGTGCAGTGTTTTTGCGTCTATGTCTTCTGCCATAAGTAACTTTAACCAGTCGAGTAATTCGCTGGTGGATGGCTTCTTTTTAAGGCCGTTTGCTTCGCGTAGGTTAAAAAACACTTCGAGTGCTTGACGTACTAAATCTTGCTTAACATTAGGGTAGTGCACGTCAATAATTTGCTGCATTTCATCGGCAGATGGAAAGTCTATGTAGTGGAAAAAGCAGCGGCGTAAAAAGGCGTCGGGCAGCTCTTTTTCGTTATTAGAGGTGATGATCACAATAGGGCGCTCTTTTGCTACCACTCGCTCGCTGGTTTCGTAAACATGAAACTCCATTTTATCGAGTTCTAACAGGAGATCGTTTGGAAACTCAATATCGGCTTTGTCTATTTCATCTATTAATAATACCGGGCGTTTACCGTGTTGGTCGGCGTAAGTAAATGCTTGCCACAGTTTGCCTTTAACTATGTAGTTACTAATATTGTGTACGCGCTCGTCGCCTAACTGGCTGTCGCGCAGGCGCGAAACTGCATCGTATTCATACAAACCTTGCTGCGCTTTGGTGGTCGATTTAATGTGCCACTGAATAAGTTCGGTATCTAAACTTTTTGCCAGCTCTTCAGCTAGCATGGTTTTACCTGTACCCGGCTCACCTTTAATTAAAAGTGGCTTTTCGAGCATAATAGCCGCGTTTACAGCTTGCTTAAGCGCAGAGCTGGCGATGTAATTGTCGGTTGAATTAAATTGCACTTTATTACCTTCTTTTCGTCACAGGTCAGATGAGTTTTTATAATCCTATCATGCCATAGTTAATCGGCTTCACCAAGGTAGCTAAACCGAGGAATAGTTTTGCCATCTTTTTCAACTGTTTCGCTAAACATTTCTAAAGGGCGTGCCCATATACCAAACTCACCGTATAGCGCTTGGTAAATTACCAGTTGCTCGTTGGTTTCGCTGTGAGTGGCTACATAAAGCACTTTGTACTGTGGCCCTTTGTAGTGTTGGTATAATCCTGATTTGAGGGAAAGTGGTTTTATTGCTGTAGTCATGTTTTGATCTCTTGTATAATTTGTTTCTGCACTTTTAATGCTAACTAATTTGCCAATACTATGAACTATATTACGCTAGATGATTACAAAAAAGCATGGGTTTTTCGCCATAAAGACATGCCTGTTTCAGCCGATGATGCTGCAAACATTAAACCAATGAGCCTTGAGCGCGCAGCTGTACTGTGGACAACTATGGTGAGTCGTGAGTTTGATCACCCTGATTTTTTTGATAAAACAGATTGGTGTGGTCAAGATGAAAGTTATAGCCAAGAAGTAAACTGGGAAAGCGCATGGGAAAACGGCGATGAACAACTTCCCGAAGCCATTTTAGCGCATTTAGATTGGCAAGCTAATACCACGGTTTATTTTTGCATGGCACGCGACAATATTATTGAAACCACCTTTGATGTGTTTAAACGCAACTGGCAAAACTTTATGTTTTTAGCCGACGGCAGTTTACTTATAGGTAAAAAACGCAATACCGTAGTGCAGTTTTTAGAGTCGGGCATTGCTAAATTAGGTGAAAAGCCAAGCGCTTAATTTAGCACTCGGCGCTTAAAAATTACGCAGTACTGTGTTATAAAACATTTACCTAAGTGTTTTTGAGTACGGCAATTGGCAGCAAAAAATGAGCCTGTTGGCGCGCCACAACAAGTTGAAATGTGGCAAGCCGATGCAAAAAAAGTGTTATATGCACAATTGTGTAATGCATTTTATCAACGTGAGGTTCAGCGTTTAGTCGCTGAGCCTAATAGCGATAGGCTGCGTCGCCAATTAAAAAGCCTACCTTATTACATTGAACGTGCTGCCACATTAGTTGCCAATACAAGCTCGCCTTTCAAACTAGATTCGCAAAATGGCTCTTGGCTTGCAAAGCAAAAACCGACCCCACCAGAGATTAACATTCAAGCAAATGAACTTTTTTATCAACATAATGCCAAAGTCGGGTTAATAATCCCTATTTTAGTGCGTAGTGATGAGCAAATTCGCGTTAGAATAGACAGCCTAGACCAAGTAAGCGACAATAAAGTGCATTGTAATGAGCTAGGTTGGTTTGCGTTTTCGGGGCAGGGGCTTGAGCTGCCAAACGCGCAATTATTAACGCCGAGTAAAATGTCATTAACCGCGGCGTGTTGCGGGCATCAATGGCAGTTTTCAAAACGCTGTTTGCCACGGGTTTTATCGCTGCGCGAAATGCTACTGGCAGGAAATATAAATTGGCGCAATGTAAAACGACTACAAACGTAACTTGATTAATTAAATAAGTTTATTTGAATTTAAAAATAAGGAGTGTTAAATGCGGTTTTTTCAGGTTGGCTTGTTATGTTTAGCACTGTTTGTGCAGTATAGATTGTGGTTTGGCCATAATGGCGTACAAGACTACACACGTTTAAAAAGTGCGGTTGCATCTCATTTACACACTAACGAAAAATTGATTAAACGCAATAAAGTATTAACCGCCGATATAGAAGATTTAAAGCTTGGCCATGAAGGCATAGAAGAGCGCGCACGTAACGAATTAGGAATGATTAAAGCGGGCGAAACATTTATACGTGTTTTACCAGCTCAACAATAATATGACAAATAAACCAACTATAGCTGCCATTATACCTGCTGCCGGAGTGGGTAGTAGAATGCAACATAATGCGCCTAAACAGTATATTAAATTAGCAGGTAAAACTATTTTAGAGCATACGCTCACAAAATTATCTGCTTTAGCGCAGCTTAATACAATTGTTGTAGCCCTAAATGAAAACGATCCTTACTTTGAGCAATTGCCAGTGATTGATGCGCGCATTGTGCGTACTTGTGGCGGTAAAGAGCGTGCTGATTCTGTTTTAAACAGTTTGCTTTTTTTAGCCGCCAACCCGCCCGACTGGGTACTTGTGCACGATGCTGCCCGCCCGCTAGTTACTATTGACGACATAAATACACTTATAAATGAGTGTATAAACGCCGACGAAGGCGGAATTTTAGCCAGTAAAGTAAAAGACACTATAAAACGTGGCCATATTTATGCTGAGCAAACCGTACCCCGAGATGATTTATGGCAAGCCCTTACCCCGCAGTTTTTTAAATACGAAGATCTTAAAAATGCGCTGCAAAATGCACTGGCAAGCGGCGCAGTTATTACCGACGAAGCAAGCGCCATTGAATGGGCTAGCAAGCCAGTAAAATTAATACCAGGGCGTAGCGATAATATTAAAATAACCACTCCTGAGGATTTAGACTTGGCTGGTTTTTTACTTCAAAAACAACAAAACGAGAATGCATTATGATACGAATTGGTCATGGTTTTGACGTGCATAAATTTGGCGGTGTTGGCCCATTAACTATCGGCGGCGAAAAAATTGATTATCCGCAAGGTTTTTTAGCACACTCTGATGGCGATGTTGCTATTCATGCACTGTGCGATGCTATTTTAGGCGCACTTGCAATGGGCGACATTGGTAAACATTTTCCAGATACGGCCAGTGAATATGAAAATATCGACAGCCGAATATTACTGCGTCATGTGGTTAGCTTAGCTAAAGAGCAAGGCTATGTATTGGGCAATGGTGATGTAACTATAGTGGCACAAGCGCCAAAAATGTTGCCACATATTCAAGCTATGCGTAGCAACCTTGCAAGCGATTTAAACTGCGAACTATCGCAAATAAATGTTAAAGCTACTACCACCGAAAAGCTCGGTTTTGAAGGGCGAAAAGAAGGTATTTCGAGCCATGCAGTGGTAATTATGAACAAAGAGTCAATGAGTAAAACAAACGCATGAGCGATTTAAATTATTTATACGGCGCACCGTTATCAAAAGCTGACTTTAAAACCACAGCCGAAGACTTTATGGTAGATGAAGACTTAGGGATTGAGTTTACCGGTAGCGGCGAGCATGTATGTTTGCAAGTAGTAAAAAAAGGCGAAAACACCCAGTACGTAGCAAAGTTAATTGCGCAGCGAGCTGGGGTGTCACCACGTGATGTAAGTTATGCCGGGATGAAAGATCGCCACGGAGTGTGTTCGCAGTGGTTTAGTGTAAAAGTACCCATTAAAAAGCCAATTGATTTTAGTGATTTAAACAGCGAAAGCGTGTTTGTTGTATCGCAGCAACGTCACGAACGTAAGCTGAGAACCGGCTGTCATAAAGGTAATAAGTTTACTATTACGCTGCGTAATGTTACCGACCCTCTGGATATTTTGTGCCGTATTAATGCGGTACGCAGTGGCGTGCCTAACTATTTTGGCGAGCAACGCTTTGGCCGTGATGGTCATAACCTGGTAATGGCTGAAAAAATGTTTGCAGGTGAGCGTATTCGCGATAAAAAATTACGCGGTATTATTATTTCTGCAGCGCGCTCGCATGTATTTAATCAACTCGTAAGTTTACGAGTAAAGGAGCATGGTTTAGCTAAAACCATGCACCGTGAAGTATTTATGCTCAGCGGCAGTAATGCCTTTTTTGAAGACGCTATTAGCGATGAGAATATAGCCCGCTTAGCCTCTGGCGATATTATGATGTCGGCACCTATGGTAGGTAAAAGCGAAAAAGGGCTTACCGAACAAGAAAAAGTATGGCTTGAGCCTTATCAGTCTTGGTGCGATGGTTTAGGCGAGTTAGGGCTTAAAAATGAGCGCCGAATGCTGCGTTTAATCCCGCAAGATTTTAGCGTAGAAACCATAGATGAAAGCACTTTAAAGTTAAGTTTTGGTTTACCAAAAGGCTGTTTTGCTACGGCATTATTACGTGAGCTGGTGGATTACACTGATGCAAGCCCACGCGAGCGAAAAGAAAAGGACAGCAAAGATGAAGATCCTATTAAGTAACGACGATGGTGTAGGCGCTAAAGGTATTGCGGTGTTATATCAAGCATTAATGCAAATTGCCGAGGTAACTTTAGTTGCCCCCGACCGTAACTGCAGTGGTGCAAGTAACTCGTTAACTTTGCTTAACCCACTGCGTGCTACAAAGCTTGAAAATGGCTTTATATCGGTTAATGGTACACCTACTGACTGTGTGCATTTAGGCGTTAACCAGCTAGTTGATGAAATGCCCGACTTAGTGGTCGCAGGTATAAACCACGGCGCTAATTTAGGTGACGACACTTTGTACTCAGGCACGGTAGCTGCTGCAACCGAAGGTCGCCATTTAGGTTTGCCCGCTATTGCAGTGTCTTTGTGTTCGCACCATGGCGAGCATTTTGAAACGGCAGCAGCAGTAACTATAAGTATTATTAAAGGTTTAGCGTCGCATCCGCTACCAAAAGATCAAATTATAAATATTAATGTACCCGACATTCCTCTAAGCGAATTAAAAGGTGTACAGGTAACGCGTTTAGGCGCACGCCACAAAGCTGAAACCATGACCAAGCAAACCGATCCTTGGGGTCGAGATATTTACTGGTACGGATCTTTAGGGACAGAAAGTGATGCCGGTGAAGGTACCGATTTTCATGCAATTAATAACGGCTATGCCTCGGTTACCCCACTGAGTGTTGATATGACCGCTAACGAGAGCATTAAAGCGGTAGGGGAGTGGTTAGCTGATTTGGAGATAAACCGTGCTGGCTAATTATACTCGCAGCGCCAAGGCGCTATCAGCGCTATTACAGCGTGAAGGTGTTGAGGATACGCAAGTACTAGATGCGATTGCACAAATACCACGACATATATTTGTGGGTGACGTGCTACAACATAAAGCGTATCAAAATACTGCGTTACCAATAGGGCAAGGGCAAACTATTTCCCAGCCTTATATTGTGGCGCGTATGACCGAACTGTTGCACTTAGCAGGTGTGCGCGACAAGGTGCTAGAAATAGGCACGGGATCGGGCTATCAAACGGCAATATTGGCTAAAATATTTACCAAGGTTTACTCAGTAGAGCGTATTAAAGCATTGCAATGGCAAGCTAAGCGTCGTTTACATCAGCTCGATTTATATAATGTGGCAATGAAGCATGGCGATGGCTGGCAAGGTTGGGAGTCGCAAGCGCCGTTTAACGGCATTATAGTCACCGCAGCTGCGGCTAAAATCCCGCAAGATCTATTAGCTCAATTAGCTGATGGTGGTGTGTTACTTGCCCCGATTGGTGAGCAAGAGCAAAAATTAACAATGGTTATTCGCAATGGCAATAACTACACAGAACACGTAATTGCGCCGGTTAGATTTGTACCGCTAGTCGCTGGTGATATTGAATAGGAATTCATTTTGAAGTTGTTTACTAAATTATACGATATGGCTCTAGTGTGGGCTAAGCACCGTCATGCAGAGCGTTATTTAGCTGCAATGAGCTTTGCAGAGTCTGTGTTTTTTCCAGTTCCTCCTGATGTAATGCTGGCACCAATGTCGCTTGCTCAGCCTAAAAAAGCATGGCGGTTTGCAAGTTTTGCCACTATAGCGTCTGTTGTTGGTGGCATAGTAGGTTATTTACTCGGCTTTTGGTTATTTGAACCGGTTGTTGAGCCACTTATAGTACAAATGCACTGGCAAGATAAATTTGATATTGCACTTGATTGGTTTAAAAACTATGGCGTGTGGGTGGTGTTTATAGCGGGTTTTTCGCCTATTCCTTATAAAGTATTTACTATAGGCGCAGGGGTATTACAAATGGCATTTTTGCCGTTTTTAATTGCGTCTGCAGTAGGGCGAGGCGCTCGGTTCTTTTTAGTTGCTGCACTGATGAAGTGGGGCGGTGTTAAAATGGAGCAAAAATTACGTCAATACATTGAAGTGCTTGGATGGGCAGTTGTGCTTTTAATTGCAGTTGCATACATTTTATTACGTTAAGTACTATAAAATAATGTTATTAACATAAGGAGCTAAATACAGTGAATAAACAAATAAAATGTTATGTTGCTTTATTTATTAGTATTTTGCTCTTTGCTTGCTCGTCTAACCATGTTCCGGCGCCTGTCAGTAGTTTAAATAATGATGTTAATAATTACGGCAGAAAAATTAACATTAATGGCGATAAATATACTGTTCAAAAAGGCGATACACTTTATTCTATAGCATTTAGTGCAGGCCAAGATGTTAGAACCTTAGCAAAAAACAATTCAATACCAGCACCTTACACAATATTCCCCGGGCAGAGTATTTCCTTTTCTGCCATAGCAAAAAAATACAAAAAGACAAAAAAATATACTCCTTCTATTAAAAAAGTCGCAAAAACTTCACAAAAAAATAACAATAAATCAAAGAAAGAGCTTGATAAGCCTAAACAACGAGGGTATGTTCAGAAACAAGCCAATAAAAAAATTAGTAACTCTAAGCATTTGTCGAGTAGTAAAGTGCAGTGGTTTTGGCCAGCAAAAGGCAAAATAACACAACGCTTTTCGAACAAGGAAAATGGCTACAAAGGCTTACAGATTGCTAATAAAAAAGGGGCTGACGTTTTAGCCGCCGCACAAGGAACAGTGGTTTATGCGGGTAATGCGCTTCGAGGTTATGGTAGTTTAATTATTTTAAAACATAATGACGACTACTTGAGTGCTTATGCACACAACTCGAAACTACTTGTTAAAGAAAAACAGGAAGTTAAGGCTGGACAAAAAATAGCAGAGATAGGAAATTCAGAATCTGCGGTAACGGCACTTCGTTTTGAAATTCGCTACCGAGGACAAGCTGTAAATCCTGCTAAGTACCTTCCCTAATTTTTAAAGATATTGATAACTTGCTCAGGAGAAGTCTTATGGCTGATGCAGCAAAAGTTGATAAAAACACCCTCGTAGATAATAAATTAGATGAAACTGCTGTTGATGATGATTCAACACCGCTGCTTGAAGCTGTGGATGATGACGTTTTTGTCAAAGAAGAAGTCACTAAAAATTTAGATGCTACTCAGCTTTATTTAGGTGAAATTGGTTTTTCTCCGTTGTTAAGCGCTGAGGAAGAGGTGTTTTTTTCTCGTAAATCTTTAAAAGGGTGCGAAGCGTCTCGCAAGCGCATGATTGAAAGTAACTTGCGCCTTGTAGTAAAAATTGCCCGTCGTTATAACAACCGAGGTTTAGCGTTACTTGATTTAATTGAAGAGGGTAATTTAGGCTTAATTCGCGCCGTAGAGAAGTTTGATCCTGAACGTGGCTTTCGATTTTCTACTTATGCAACATGGTGGATACGTCAAACGATAGAACGCGCCATTATGAATCAAACGCGCACTATTCGCTTGCCAATACATGTAGTAAAAGAACTTAACGTATATTTACGTACCGCGCGCGAGCTAACTCAAAAATTAGACCATGAGCCAACCGCCGAAGAAATAGCAGCTTGTTTAGATAAGCCGGTTGAAGATGTCACCAAAATGCTGCGCTTGAATGAAAAAATAGCCTCGGTTGATATGCCGATTGGCGGCGAAAACGATACCGCTTTGCTCGATATTATTGCCGATGACAACAATGTTGGCCCTGAGGGCGAAGTACAAAATAACGATATGAATAAACACATTGTTGACTGGTTAGGAGAGCTAAATCCAAAGCAGCGTGAGGTATTAGCCCGTCGCTTTGGTTTATTAGGCTATGAGCCATCAACGCTTGAAGATGTTGGCCGCGAAATAGGGTTAACCCGTGAACGCGTTAGACAAATTCAGGTAGAAGCATTACGTCGTTTAAAAGATATTTTGCAACAAGAAGGCTTAAGTACAGAGAGTTTATTTGAGCACTTTGCGTAAGTTTTAATAAAGTACCATGTTATGTGTAAAAAAGCTGAAGGTTTTATTCTTCAGCTTTTTTTTGTTTGTAAATTAAAGAAGTGCTTTTAATTTATAGAGTAAATCGTGAGCTTGGCGCGGTGATAAGTTATCAGGATCGATAGCCGTTAACTGCAATTCTACTTCAGAAGGGCTAATTTGTTGGGCTTCATTATTAAAGGTAAATGCTTGCTGCTCAATATTAGGCGCAGTGACACTTTGGTGATTTTCGAGTAATTTAAGCTTTTGTTTTGCCTGATTTATTACAGACTTGGGTACGCCAGCAAGTGCAGCAACTTGTAAGCCAAAACTTTTACTTGCTGCGCCATCAAGTACCGTGTGCATAAAGGCAATGGTGTCGTTATGCTCTATGGCATCAAGGTGCACATTTACTAGCCCAGGCGTTTGCTCTGCAAGCTCGGTTAGCTCAAAGTAGTGGGTGGCAAACAAGGTTTTTGCTGATATTTTTGACGCTAAATGATCGGCAGTAGCATACGCAAGCGAAAGCCCATCGTAAGTACTGGTTCCGCGGCCAATTTCATCCATTAATACCAAAGATTGCGCTGTGGCATTATTTAAAATCGTAGCGGTTTCGGTCATTTCTACCATAAAGGTAGAGCGGCCAGAGGCGAGATCGTCACTTGCGCCAATACGAGTAAATATACGGTCAATATTGCCTATTTTAGCGCTGTCTGCGGGTACGTAACTGCCAATATGAGCCATTAGTACTATAAGTGCAGTTTGGCGCATATAGGTTGATTTACCACCCATGTTTGGCCCGGTAATTATTAACATTTTACGTTGTGCATTTAGCTCTACTGGGTTGGCAATAAAGGGTTCTTTCATTACTTGCTCAACTACAGGATGACGACCTTGTTTAATGCTTATGTTGTCGTTATCGCAAAGTATTGGCTTAGCGTAGTTAAGTGTAAGTGCACGCTCTGCTAAGTTATTTAGCACATCTAAGTCGGCAAGGGCGGCTGCCATTATTTGTAATTGCTCAATATGCGGCGCAATAAATCTAAATAGCTCTTCGTAAAGCTGCTTTTCCAGTGCTAATGCTTTTGACTGGCTGCCAAGTACTTTGTCTTCGTGCTCTTTTAGCTCAGGAATAATGTAGCGTTCATTATTTTTAAGTGTTTGGCGGCGAATATAATCGGCAGGTACTAAATGCGCATTGGCGCGACTTACTTCAATAAAAAAGCCGTGTACTCGGTTATAACCAATTTTAAGGGTGCTAATTCCTGTACGTGCACGCTCTCGTAACTCTAACTGATCAAGCACATCGGTTGCGCCTTTGCTTAAGTTACGCCATTCATCAAGCTCGCTGTTATAACCTGGGGCAATTACCCCGCCGTCGCGAATAAGTACCGGCGGGTTTTCGATTACTGCACGCTCTAATAGCGCTTGTAAATCAGGTAGCTCAGGCGATTGCTTAATAATGCTGGCTATGCGCGGATCGCTGGCATCGTTTAATAAAGTATGCAGCGGTGCAAGTGCTTGTAAGGCGCTGCGCAGGCGAGTTAAATCGCGAGGACGAGCAGTGCACAAAGCAAGGCGGGCAATAACACGTTCTACGTCGCCAATTTCTCTTAATGATTCGTGTAGCTCACCACAAAGCTGTACCTCTAAAATTGCGCTAATCGCGTTTAGCCGCGAGTTTAGCTCGTCTTTATTACGCACTGGGGTATGAATACGGCGCTTAAGTAAACGAGATCCCATAGGGGTTGCTGTTTTATCAAGTACTTGCGCTAGCGTATTTTCAAACCCACCCGATAAATTAACGGTCAGCTCTAAATTTTTACGAGTAGCAGCATCTAAAATAACGGCATGCTCGTTGTGCTCAAGAGTAATGGCACGAATATGGGGTAATGCAATACGTTGGGTGTCTTTAACGTATTGCATTAAGCAACCTGCGGCAACTAAGGCGCTGTGGGCTTTATCAACGCCAAAACCGACTAAATCTTTTGTGCCAAATTGCTCACACAATAAATGCTGAGCGGTGTCTAAATCAAACTCCCATTCAGGGCGGCGGCGCGCACCTTTAATGTGCTCAATTAAATGAACATTTTCGAAGCTTTCGCTATACAGTAATTCCGCAGGGGCGAGGCGTTGGATAGTTGAAGTAAATGCTTCGTCGGTATTAACTTCTACAACATTAAAGCGACCCGAGTTAATATCAAGATATGCAATGCCATAAGTTCCTTTTTTACTCTGCCATACGCTGGTAAGTAAGTTGTCTTGGCGCTCTTGCAGCAAGGCTTCATCAGAAATTGTACCCGGGGTGACAATACGCACCACTTTGCGATCAACAGGCCCTTTACTGGTAGCCGGATCGCCCACTTGTTCGCAAATAGCAACAGATTCGCCCATTTGCACCAAACGGGCTAAATAGTTTTCTACGGCATGATAAGGTACACCGGCCATAGGAATAGGATCGCCACCGGCTTTACCGCGCTGAGTTTGCGAAATATCGAGTAATTGAGCGGCGCGCTTTGCGTCATCAAAAAAGAGTTCATAAAAATCCCCCATCCGATAAAACAATAAAATATCGCGATGCTCTGATTTTATTTTTAGATACTGCTGCATCATAGGGGTTTGTTGTTTTATAGTGTGTGGAGCATAAAGATCAAACGACATGTATTTACCCAAAGGCTGAATATGGAATTACATCAAGAGATTAAAACACTTGCTGCGCAATTAGGCGCTATTTTAACGGATAAATGCTTATGGATCACTACTGCTGAGTCATGTACTGGTGGCGGGGTAAGTTATGCACTTACCGACACCCCTGGAAGCTCTGCCTATATTGACCGTGCATTTGTAACTTACAGTAACCAAGCAAAGCAAGATTTACTAAATGTAAGTGCCGCCACATTAACGCAATATGGGGCGGTAAGCGAGCAAACGGTGCGTGAGATGGCTTTAGGCGCAATTGCAGTAACTAATGCCGATATTGCGATTACTGTATCGGGTATTGCAGGCCCAGGAGGAGCAACCCCAGATAAGCCGGTAGGCTTAGTATGGTTTGGGCTACACATTAACGACAAACAGCTGGCATTTAAGCAAGTATTTACCGGCGATAGAGCACAGGTTAGACTGCAAGCTATTGTATTTTCTTTAAAAACTATAATAGAGCAGATAAAATAATAAAATTAACTTGATACTGTGATTTCATACAGTATACTTGTCGCATTAGCTGGATTTGGAGAGTAAAATGAACGATAACAAACAAAAAGCGTTGGACGCGGCTTTATCACAAATTGAACGTCAATTTGGTAAAGGCTCAATTATGAAATTGGGTGATAACAAAGCGTTAAACATTGAATCTGTATCTACAGGCTCATTAGGTATCGATATTGCCTTAGGCATAGGTGGCTTACCTATGGGGCGTATTGTAGAAGTATATGGCCCTGAGTCGTCTGGTAAAACAACGCTTACTTTGCAAGTTATAGCTGAAGCACAAAAAGAAGGCAAAACATGTGCCTTTATTGATGCTGAGCATGCTCTTGATCCAGTTTATGCACAAAAGCTTGGTGTAAACATAGATGAGCTTTTTGTATCGCAACCAGATACTGGTGAGCAAGCACTCGAAATTTGTGACATGTTAGTACGCTCAAGCGCGGTTGACGTAGTTGTTATTGACTCGGTTGCAGCACTTACACCAAAAGCTGAAATTGAAGGCGACATGGGCGATTCGCACATGGGCTTACAAGCACGTTTAATGTCGCAAGCATTACGTAAGCTAACAGGTAATATTAAACGCTCGAACACCTTATGTATTTTCATTAACCAAATCCGTATGAAAATTGGTGTAATGTTTGGTAACCCAGAAACAACAACTGGCGGTAACGCACTTAAGTTTTACGCATCGGTACGTATTGATATTCGTCGTATTGGTTCGGTAAAAGAAGGCGACGAGGTTGTTGGTAACGAAACCCGGGTTAAAATTGTTAAAAACAAAGTAGCACCGCCATTTAAGCAAGCCGAATTTATCATTATGTATGGTGAAGGTATTTCTAAACAAGGCGAGCTAATTGACTTAGGTGTTAAGCATAAAATTGTTGAAAAAGCAGGTGCTTGGTATAGTTACTGTGGTAACAAAGTTGGCCAAGGTAAGTCTAATTCAATTAAGTTTTTAAAAGAAAACCCAGAAATTGCAGACGAAATTGAAGGCAAGTTACGCGACATGCTTTTACTAAAAGCAACTATTGAACCAGACGATGGTGAAGATAAGTTAGGCGATGAAGCTGACCTTTAAGCAATATTAAATAATTTAAGCTTGATTTGACCCGAGCTTTAAAGCAGCGCTAACCAGTAATGGTTAGCGCTTTTTTTTGGTTTAAATTTACAACTGCCAATTTACAGATAGAGCGTAGTTACGCGGTGCACCGTAGTAACCTTGAGCCCAATACAAGCTGTGTAAGTATTTTTCACCTGTGGTGTTATTAATATTAAAAGTAACGCCTATATTTTCACTCAATTTATAAGTTGCCATTAAATCAAGTAATCCGTAGGCATTTTGCTTTGTAGTCACGCTTGCGATTTTGTTAGCATCTTTGATTTGGACTCGGCTTGTTGAATCTTGCCAGCGATAATTTGCACCAAACGATAAACCATCAATGAAAGGAACTTGGTAGATTGCTGCAACCTTGAGTTGATTCTCTGGGGTGTAATCTTTTACTGTGTCATCGCCATCAATGCTTAAATTACTAAAGCTAATGCTTGCACTCAAGTCATCTGTAAACTTACCGCTTAGCTCTACTTCAAAACCATTACTGTTAATACCATCTGCTGCGTAGTAACGAGTATCGTCGGGTAATGAGTTAGGTATAGCGATAGCAAGGCCATCTTGTTTTGTATCAAAATAAGCAAGTGTTACAAAAACTTGCTCGTCTAAAAGTTGGGCTTTAACACCTAGTTCGCTACTTTTACCAGTAATAGGCGCCAGTTGGTTGGCATTTATATCAAGCTCCTTTTGCGGCACAAATGTTTCTGTGTAGCTTGCATAAGCCGATAAAGACTCGTTAAAGTCATACACAGTGCCAATGTAGGGTATTAGCTGTGAGTCACTTTGTGTTTGCGCAACGCCATAAGCTGTGCCTGTTGTTTTCCAATCAGTATAGCGTACGCCAGCTAGTAGGCTTAAAGGTTCGCTTAATTTGATACGAGTTGAAATATAAGCAGATTTTTGCTCATTAGTTATATTGCTACCATTTACACTGTCTGTAAGTGTTGCTTGTGGTATTACCCCATCCCACGTTTTAAGTGACGGCATTGCCGGAAAACCATTCCCTGTGGTGTAATCGTAAAGGGATTGCTCGTTGTAATCCATTTTTGCTTGGCTAACACCCAATGACAAGTCGTGTTCTTGGCCAAATAAATCAAATTTACCACTCGCATATAGATCAAATAAATCGTGCTTATCGTTATAATCATAACGGCTTGCGTAACCGGTTAAACCAAGTTCAGTGTCTTTATCAGGGGTACCGTATACATAAAATAATTCAGAGTCTTGCTCGTTTTCAACATGAGCGTAACGCGCTTTAGCAACCCATGTTGCAGATAAATTTTGTTCAATCGTTACATATACTTGCTCGGCACTGTTATCCCAGTAAGACCAGTCAGCGGCGGTGCTCGTTGATTCGTCATAGTCTGTGGGTGTGCCATCGGTATAATAAAGTGGTAGTGCCCCCCAAAGTGGGCTATCGGCATCTTTTTGTTGATTAACGTAGTTAACACTTAGCAGGGTGTTATCGGTTAACTTTCCCTCGTAGGCTAAATAAATAACGGTTTTATCTGTTTCGTAGCGATCTAGATATGAGTCGGCTTTTTGTTTGGTAAATACAGCTCTAACAGCATGCTCTTCATTAATAGGCGTTGATACATCTAAATCTAAGCGTTTTTTATTCCATGAACCGTACGAAACAGATGCATTAGCTTGGGTTATATAAGTTGGTTTTTTTAGCACCATGTTTACAGTAGCAGAAGGATTACCTGCACCTGTCATTAAACCATTCGCGCCACGAACTATTTCTACTCGGTCGTAAATTGAGGTATCAAGGCTGCCTTGAATTGACCCCGAGCTTTGTGGAATACCTAAACCATTAACTTGAAAATTTGTGATGTCAAAGCCACGGGCTTTAAAATAAGTACGATCGGTTTCTATTTGCTCTACCGTTACACCCGGTGTGCTTTCTAGTACTGCGTTTATATCATCGAGTGAAAAATCATCCATTAAAGCGCGAGAAACAACTGAAATAGACTGCGGAGTTTCTTTTATGGTTAAACCTAGTTTGGTTGCCGATTGTGCTTCTTCGGTAATATAGTTTTTATGATGTTGACCATACACAGCAATTTTTTCAATTTGCTGCTGGTTTTTATCGTTTTTTGCAAATGCATGCCCAGATAAAATTAAAGAGGTAATAAGGCTTAGTTTAGATAAACGCAAAACTTTAGAGGACGACATGGTGTTTTCCAAAAGGTTCAAAAATAAAGCGCTTAACTTAATCTAAATGATAGTGATTTGCAATTGCATTGTGGATTTTATTTATAACTATTTATACTATAGGGATTAATAAAGAGTGATGAAGTTGATAAAACAGATGAGACTTATAAATTAATTAACAAAAAAAAGCGGCCAAGGCCGCTCAAGGAAGTAAACTATGTACGCTTAAAATGCATACTTAACCGAGAATTGTAAACGGTCCATATCGCCATCGTTACCGCTTTCAAGCTCGCGCTCGGCATGCTTAAACTCAGCACCAAAAGTTAAGCGTTTAACTGGTGAGTATAAAATGTTAGCACTGTAGCTTTGGCTTGATTTAGTTGGATCGCCTGTAAGGGCGAGTAAGTCTGTGTTGTTATCAGCACTGAAAAATGAATATAAGAAAGTTGAACGCCATTGGCTGTTCCACTTATGCTGATACGCTACAAAGCCAGAAGTTGAATCAATAGCATCTAAATCATCGCCATTGAGTACTGCACCATGGGCTACATTAACACCAACATAACGGCCTAAGCCTTTACCTTGTGTAAGCATAAACTTAAAGTTGTCTTCGCCTAGTTTAACTATACCCGATGCACTAACACCAAATGATGTTTCATCGGCATCAATAGCACCTACTTTATAAGTAAGTTGACGAGCAAGTGCAGCAACTACCAAGTTACCCCAGTCGGCTTTATGGGTATAACGTGCAGTAAAGTCAGGCAATGAAGCATCGTCGGTTACAGCCATACCGCCGCCAGCAGTAGTAATGGTACTTTCTGGGTTTTCTAATGAGAAAGACCAAGCGCCAGTAGTGTATTTAACTTGGGTTTGGCGCACAAACACTGTGCCCTCTGCTGGGCCTATAAAATCAAGTGCTTCAGGTAGTGCGCCGACGTTTTGAAAGTTAGACCATGTTTGGCCAAATAACCAACCATCGTAGCTAATAAATGCATGACGTACACGTGGAGCGTAAGAGTTAGATACACGCTCGTTACCACCAGGGGCAGAAGCTAAAAAATCGATTTCAATTTTGGTATTAATGGTTTTACCATTATCTAGTAATGTGGCTGTACCAAAGTTAAAACGAGATTCACGGGCATGCATATCAAATACAGCGTCAGAGCTATTGTCTGGGCCTACAGTTAGTGTGCTCGGTACGTAAAAGTCACGACCAACGTTAGTGCCCGCTGGTGCGCCTGCAGAATAGTCACTCCACATAGCATCTAATTTAATGTATCCGCCGTAAGTAAATTCAGTATCTCCAACTTTCGCTGCAGTGGCTGCATAAGCTGTGCTTGAAAGTGCACATAGTACAGCACTTGCTGCAAGTGTTTTTAATGGGGTAAATTTCATTGTTGCGTCCTTTATAGGCTACGTGTTGATTATTGCTTTTTATTTATCGAGTGTATTATTAACGAATAAAAGTTAATTTAAAAATTTTTAATTCGTTAAATAAAAATTAAAGCTAATTAATGCAAATATTATAATACTTAGGTGAAGCACTTTTAAATATGTACACTATTTACTCAATCATCTATTAGTCTATAAGACTAAGGTGTAATGATTACAATGTGATTATTTACTTACATTTAACATCATGTATTATTTATGTAAAAGTAATAAATAGCGCAGCGATTATAAACAACAAATTAGTAATTAGAATAGCTTTACAACTAAGGTCTAATACTTAATAGCGCATTGCTGAGTAATCCTTGGGAAAAGCCTAAGGCAAGTAATTTAAATGGAGACCAAGATGTCAAAAAATATCTATCCAGTTCCTACGCATATTAAAAACACAGCTCTCGTCGATAACGATAAATATAATAAAATGTATAAACACTCGATTGATGATCCACAAAGTTTTTGGGCTGAACACGGTAAGCGCCTTGATTGGTTTACTCCTTATTCTAAAGTAAAAAATACCACCTTTGATAAAGGCCACATAAATATTAAGTGGTATGAAGATGGCTACCTTAATGCATCGTATAACTGTATTGACCGCCACTTAAAAACAAAAGCCAATAAAGTAGCGCTTATATGGGAAGGCGATAACCCATCGCAAAGTGAGCATATTACTTATCAGAAATTACACGATGAAGTAGCAAAGTTTGCTAATGGTTTAAAAAAGCTAGGCGTACAAAAAGGTGATCGCGTCGCTATTTATATGCCAATGAGTCCACAAGCTATTTACGCAATGCAAGCGTGTGCACGTATTGGTGCTATTCACTCAGTTATATTTGGTGGCTTTTCACCCTCTGCGATTGCCGATCGTATTAAGGATTCGGGCGCAAAAGTGGTTATTACTTCAGACGAAGGACGCCGCGCTGGTAACTGTGTGCCACTTAAAGCAAACGTTGACGAAGCGGTGTTGCAAGAGTCTGTAACAAGTATAGAGCATGTTATTGTGCACCAACTTACCGGTGGTGATGTTGATTGGCACGACCATGATATATGGTGGCACGACTTAATTGCAGATCAAGAGCCTGTGTGCGAGCCTGAGGCAATGAACGCTGAAGATCCGTTATTTATTTTATACACATCAGGGTCAACAGGTCAGCCAAAAGGCGTGGTACATACCACGGGTGGTTATTTAGTTTATGCATCGATGACACATGAATATATATTTGATGTAAAAGAGGACGATGTTTTTTGGTGTAGCGCCGATGTAGGTTGGATCACCGGGCACAGTTATATTGCTTATGGCCCGCTGGTAAATGGTTGTACCCAAGTTGTATTTGAAGGTGTACCTACTTACCCAACCGCAGGACGTATGGGCGAAGTTGTTGATAAACACGGTGTTACTATTTTATATACCGCGCCTACCGCTATTCGTGCCTTAATGGCAAAAGGCGATGAGCCTGTAGCATCATCTCATCGTAATAGTTTACGAATTTTAGGATCGGTTGGTGAGCCAATTAACCCAGAAGCGTGGAATTGGTATTACGAACAAATAGGTAAGTCAAATTGCCCTATCGTTGATACCTGGTGGCAAACAGAAACGGGTGGCATTATGATCACCCCATTACCAGGTGCTACCGATTTAAAACCAGGTTCTGCAACGCGTCCATTTTTTGGTATTGCGCCGGCAATATTTGACGCTGAGGGTAATACGCTTGAGGGTGAAGCCGATGGTAACTTAGTTATTTTAGATAGCTGGCCATCGCAAGCTCGTACTATTTATGGCGATCATGAACGTTTTGAACAAACTTACTTTTCTACCTACCCAGGTGTGTATTTTTGTGGTGATGGCTGTCGTCGAGACGAAGATGGTTACTATTGGATCACTGGTCGTGTAGATGATGTACTTAATATATCGGGGCATCGTTTAGGCACAGCTGAAATAGAAAGCGCACTGGTTGCACACCCAGCAGTAGCTGAAGCCGCTGTAGTAGGTTATCCGCATGATATTAAAGGCCAAGGTATTTATGTTTACATTACCCCTAACGAAGGTATAACAGTAAGCGATGAGTTAACCAAAGAAATTCGTAGCTGGGTTCGTAAAGAGTTAAGCCCAATTGCGTCACCCGATATGATTCAGTGGTCACCAGGGTTACCAAAAACGCGTTCTGGTAAAATAATGCGCCGAATTTTACGTAAAATTGCGGCCAACGAGCACGAACAACTAGGTGATACATCAACACTTGCCGATCCATCTGTGGTTGATGAGTTAATTGAAAATCGATTAAATCGTTAAATGCGCGTTAAAAGCTTGATTACAAGTTGATTCTAAACGTAGTATATCGGCTGTGCTCTACTAGATAGGGCACAGCCGAATTTATTAGGAGTGAACCATGAGTCAGTTTTTAATAGCGGACGACCATCCGTTATTTCGTGAAGCACTAAAGGGTGCACTAACTGTAAAATTTGACGATTTAGAAGTATTTGAATCATCTGATTTTGACAGTACATTGCAGGTGTTAAGCGAGCAAGAAGATCTTGATATATTACTGCTGGATTTACACATGCCAGGTAATGGTGATTTATACGGCCTTATTCGTATTAGAGAAGACTATCCTAGTTTACCTATTGCGGTGGTTTCGGGAAGTGAAGACGCTAATATTGTATCTAAAGTAATGGGTTATGGCGCAATGGGGTTTATTCCTAAGTCATCATCATCTGATGATATTGCCAATGCAATTAATCAAATACTCGAAGGCGATACTTGGTTACCAACAGAATTAAAAAATAAAGTCGCCGAAATTCAAGGCGAAGACCGAGAAATTGCAGCGCAAGTTGCCTCACTTACCCCACAACAATACCGTGTTTTACAATATCTGCACGAAGGTTTGCTAAATAAGCAAATAGCGTATGAGTTACATATTTCTGAAGCCACTGTGAAAGCGCATATTACCGCCATATTTAGAAAACTCGGCGTATATAACCGCACACAAGCGGTATTAATTGCTGCAAAACTACAATTAGCACCTATAGAGCAAATATAAAACAATGCATAGAATAGGGGCGCAAAGCCTCTTTTTTAGTCTTATTTACGCTTATACACGCAATTATCACAAGCTATTCACCTTTATTACATGATCTCCTATAAAAATAATGCTAGCTTACGGGCATTTTATAATTAAGAGAACATGGTATGTCAGACTCTTTAGACTCCACGGCCCAAAGTAGTAATGAAAGCGCAAATAAAGGCTGGTTTAACCGCTTTTTAGCCGGCGTAGAATTTTTAGGCAATATGCTACCGCATCCCATCACCTTATTTGCAATTTTCTGTATCGTAATTGTTGTATTTAGTGGGGTGGCGGATTGGTTTGGCCTAAGTGCAATCGATCCTCGACCTGAAGGCTCGCCTGGGCGCGAACTTGATGGTGTTATTGAAGTAGTGAGCTTACTTAGTGCCGAGGGGTTACAGCGTATTGTAACTGGCTTGGTAACTAACTTTACCAGCTTTGCACCACTGGGCACGGTACTGGTGGCTTTACTTGGTGTGAGTGTTGCGGAACACTCTGGACTGCTGTCTGCAGCAATGCGCGGCATGGTAATGGGCGCATCAAAGCGATTAGTGACCTTTATGGTGGTGTTTGCCGCTATTTTATCTAATACCGCGTCTGAGCTGGGCTATGTGGTGCTTATTCCATTAGCTGCAATGATATTCCATAGTTTAGGACGTCATCCATTAGCGGGCTTAGCAGCGGCGTTTGCAGGGGTGTCGGGTGGTTATAGTGCTAACTTATTATTAGGCACAATTGATCCCTTACTGGCAGGTATTACCACACCTGCGGCGCAAATGATCGATCCAACTTACCAAGTAGGCGCAGAAGCTAACTGGTATTTTATGATGGTGTCGGTGTTTTTAATTGCGATTTTAGGCACCCTAGTTACTGAAAAAATTGTTGAGCCACGTTTAGGTAAATATAATCCTGAAGAGGCCAGTACTGATCTTGCACAAAATAATATTGCTGCGTTAACGGCCAAAGAAAAGTCGGGTTTAAAGTGGGCAGGCGTGTCGTTATTAGTTGTATCGCTGCTACTTGCATGGACCATAGTGCCAGCCGATGGCATTTTACGTAATCCCGAAACCGGATTAGTAGCCCACTCACCCTTTTTGAAAGGCATAGTGGTGTTTATTTTTGTAACCTTTGGTATTCCGGGTTTTGTATATGGGCGCGTTGTTGGCACCATGAAAAACGACAAAGACGTAATAAATGCCATGAGTAAAAGTATGAGCTCAATGGGCATGTATATTGTACTAGTGTTTTTTGCTGCACAATTTGTCGCGTTTTTTAAATGGACCAATTTAGGCACTATTTTAGCAATTAACGGTGCTGCATTACTGCAAGCTTTAAACTTAACTGGCCCCGAAGTTTTTGTATTATTTATATTAATGTGTGCATTGGTTAACTTAAGCTTAGGGTCGTCATCGGCGCAATGGGCTGTTACCGCGCCTATTTTTGTACCTATGCTAATGTTAGTTGGTTACGCACCAGAGACCATTCAGGCGGCTTATCGTATAGGTGACTCGGTTACTAACTTAATAACACCAATGATGAGTTATTTTGGCTTGATCCTCGCTGTCGCTGCTAAATACAAAAAAGATATGGGTATAGGCACACTGGTAGCCACTATGTTGCCATACAGTATGATATTTTTTGTTGGTTGGGTTATTTTGTTTTATTTATGGGTATTTGTGTTGGGTATGCCAGTAGGGCCAGGATCACCCACTTATTACACGCCTTAATAATACCTGAGTAATACAATGAGTATTATTTGATTGTTTAAAATGCCAGCATAATTTGCTGGCATTTTTGTTTTACGAAAACACCACGGTTTTATTACCGTTAATAAATAGCTTATGCTCTGAGGCAAGTTGTAGCGCTTTACAAAATACTGTTTTTTCTACATCTTTACCCATATTGGCCATCATTTTTGCGGTTTCTGCGTGGGTTACAGGCGTAATATCTTGCAAAATAATAGGCCCTTCGTCTAACTCGTTATTGACAAAGTGAGCTGTGGCTCCGATTATTTTTACGCCACGTTCGAATGCTTGGTGATAAGGTTTTGCACCAATAAAAGCGGGTAAAAAAGAGTGATGAATATTAATGATTTTGCCCTCAAAGCGTTGCACAAACTCAGGGCTTAAAATACGCATATATTTAGCTAAACCAATAATGTCAGGATTATAGCTGGCAATTAAATCGCCTACTTGCTGATCGTGCTCGCTGCGTGTTAATCCCTCATGAGAGATAACATGAAAAGGAACATTAAGCCCTTTAGCAAGCGGCTCTAAAATAGGGTAGTTTGCTATAACGGCTTGCACTTCAATATTGAGCGCTTGTTCGAATTGCTTTAATAATACGCCACCTAAGCAATGTGCTTCTTTAGTAGCAAGTAACACAACTTTGGTTTTTGTACCATTGTGTAAAGCCACTTTAGCGTCTGCAGGTAGTATTTCGCGTAGTAGTGGTAAAAAGTTACTTTGTGGCTCACCAGTGAGCTCTGTACGCATAAAAAAGCGTTTAGCGTCTTTGTCTACAAATTCATTATTACGTGTAATATTTAAATTATGCTGGTGGCAAAGCCCGGTGATTTTGGCTATTAGCCCTACATCATCGGCGCATTGTGTGGTTAGTATGTAGCTCATTCTCTCATTCTTACCCAATTATAGATTGCTTTATTATTTGCGTTTTAGCGCATAAAGCAAGGGCTTTGTACGTTGTTACAGCGTTTAATTTAGAACAAGCATGACATTAAAGTGAGCAAAGTTAACTGGGGTTTAAAAAGGTATAGTTGCTGTTAAAAATGCCACTGATTGCCAGTGGCATTGCATTATAATTAAATTACTGTGTTATGACTTGATTTCTGAGGCTAAATCATCTTGTTGTCTGATAAAGCCGGCGGCTTCTTCATCATTTTTTGTAATTGCACTTTGTTGTGTTGGCATAGCGCGTGTTTGCTGATTAAGCTGATGAATTTGCGACGCGTTACCTAAATCACGCTCACTGGTAATTGAGGCAATTGACTCGCGATCTTTTAAGAACGCAATCACATCGTTTTTAATTGCTTGTAACTGGCCTTCGTCTTTGTGCATTTCCATAATATGGCGTGGATGCTCAAGGTTTTTCATGCCTGTTGCTGCAAAAGTGGTGGTTACTATTCGCGAAACAATAACCCAAGGGGTAATGCTGCTACGTACTAACGTGTTTTCAGAGCGAGTGCTGTCGTGAATACCTGTACCGGTTGATATTTTAGACTCAGTAAATGTACCTTCACATTTAAAATAGACCAAAAGAGATTCAAATTGCATTTCAGCAAAAAATAAATGTGCATTGCTACTTAATAGCTGAGCAAAGGCTTTAATTAATACACCTATCAGTAATAAGTGTACGCTTGCCATTACTAGCTCGCTCATAGGTGAAATATGACGATTATTAAGTGCTTGCTCTATTGAATTGATATTTGCGCTATCAATATAACGATAAATATCGATGAAAGAGTAGGCTAATAATACTGTGAAAATAAGCGCGATTAAATACAGGAAGTTACCGCTAAGTAGCGCTAATAACCTAGCCATACTAAAGCCTTTACCTAAATCTAGTTCATGCAGTTTAGGCTGTATTTCTTGAATTATTTCTCCTTTAAAGCCGCCTTTTCCTTCTACTTGCTCTTGCAATTGTGGGTTGAGCTCGCGGTATACGCGATTAGGCACTTCTTTATAACGACGGTTAGCCATTACTAGGTTATCTAGATTAATAAAAATTTCAGTAGGGTGTACAGACTCTTGCCAGTTTTCGCGCAGTTCAGATACCTCAGTGCTTGGTGTTATGGTATTTAATCGTGCTTTTAACATAGTAAAAACCAGTGCGCAGCTTAAGGTGGCTAAAATAATAATAGCGACTAAATACATACCCGCATGCAGGTTTGGTAGTTGTTCAAACCAAACATCTATTTGCGCTTTACTAATGCGTTGTTCTTGCATTAACCATGACATAGAAAGGCCAATAACAATGGGTAAAATAAACGATAACGAAATAATTTTAGCCAGTGCACCACCACCAAGTGGTTCTATTTCTCTTGCAGCATTACGAGTCGTTGGTTTACCAGCCGAGCGCCATGAAAACAATACATAAAACATTAAAATGCTACTGTATATGGGAAATGCTAATTCGCCTGCTTCACCGGTAAAGCCCGACAAAGATACAAAAGCTACCAGTCCATACGCAATAAGTGCCACAAAGGTACTTACCCATGAGCCAAATAATTGCTGGGCAATATTACGCATTGGGTAGGGTAAAAACATTAGTTTAGGAATAAGGCTATGCAACAAGCGAGATAAAAACCCTTTAGGCTCTTTAAAAGTAATGTTTTTACGACCCATAAGCATTTCTTCTAGTTCTTGGTCGTTATAGGCAACTTCTTTTTTTTCTTCTTTTGCGGTAGAACTTTGCGATTTACTGTAGTTATAAGCGAGTGACGTAGGGTGATTACGGCCAACAAAGTATTTTAGTGTGGCATAAATACCTGTTGAGAGTGAAGCAATGCCAAACCCTAAAATAATCATCCCAAAAAGCATCAAGATCCACCCGGCAGTTGCATCTTCTTTAACTAACCCTGCAGCAACAACAAGCAGCGTAATACCGGTAATTGACTCTATAGCACCTCTTAGCGCGGTTACTTTGCCTTCAAGTTTGAAGGGGTTTTTTAGTCCAAGATCAATCGATCCATAATCAAAAGCCATTGAATATTCCTTTATAAAAGAATTTTATTGGGGGAATAAGTGTAATAAGCAGTTTATGCTTATTACACTTATTTATTAGTTTTGGCATTATAAGCTTAGTTTAAGCCGATAGCCTGAAATATTAAGCGTTTATTATTGCAGCATAAAGGTTTCGTATTCTAAATCTTCAAACTGTTTAGATAACCAAAACAAACCCACAACTGAGCTAATAACAGTTGCAAATGCAAAGCCATAGCCATAAAACTGCGGCCCAAGTGCTACCGACAAATAGGTAAAAACAACATTTACGACTAAAAATATTGCTGCGAGTACCAGCACAGTAAAACGTTTATCTAAATAAAATAAAATATTGAGTATTGATAAAAAGATAACCTGTACACCCACACCCACTACATCGATAAATAATAAGGTTTTGTAGTTAGGATCTATACCTATAAAAGTGAGTATTTGCTCACCCCAAAGTAATAAGCAAGCTACGGTAATACCCTGAATTTTAAATATATCGTATAAACCACCTTGGGCAGTTTGTATCATATTATCTTTTAATAGATAAATTTCATTTAAAGAGGCACCTTCGCGTATTGCAGTGTAAAAACGGTCGTACTCCTCAACAAAGTCAGTTTCCATTCTTACTAAAAACACGGCCATACCAGGAATAATAGACAAGTAGGCTAAAAATATGGGTAAGTCGTAAATAGGACTTGCCCTGAGAGTGCCAATAATTTCAATTGAAGTACTAGGAGAGTACCAAAAAATAATTTTATCAGCCCAAACACCTATATTGTAAAACAAGCCACAAAAGAACAGGCTGTAATACACTTTTTTATTATTTAAAAAATCAAAGCTAATTAACTTATCACCAGGATAGCGGCGAATAATCATAAATAAAAAGCTAAAAAATAACAGCGCTTCGCCAGCAAAAAAAGCAAAAAACAACCCGTCTAATTGCCAATCTCTTAGTAAATATGCCAGTAATACCATAAAAGAATAACCACTAAGCATGGTAACTAAAATAAGCCGATACTCTTTCATACCCGATAAAAATATAGCCCCAAGCCATTGATTACATAAGCCAACAAATGCACCTAAAATAATTAATTTAGTCACCACTGGCAGTGGTAATAATGGCCACACAGCAAGGCCAACGAGTAACGCAGCTATGGTGGTAACTAATTGCGCGCCAAGTAGGTTAGGCAGTATTTGACCATCATCTTTAGTAAAAAGCAGGTCGGCAATAAAACGCGTTAATAATAGCTGTAAGCCGCCGGTTAAAATAAGCGAGGCGGCCATCATGTAGGTAACTAAGGTTAAAAATTGAATGATCAGTACTTTTGGTAGCACAATGCCCAAGCTTAAAATACCAATAAGCATTAAAGCAATAATTGATAGTAACCAAGGGCCTGAGCCAATTAATCCAGCGTAACCGTAAGCTTCAAATACTGAAAGCAGGGTGTTTTTTTTGAGAATCTTACGTATCTCAAAACCTATTCCGGCCATGCCATTGTATCCTTATAAAGTTTATCGTAACGAGCAAACATATGGCTCTCATCATAAAATTTTTGTACCCGTTCAAGGCCACTTTTTTGATATTCGCGCCACCTTTGCTCGTTTTGTAATATATTTATTATTTGCTGAGCAGTTTCACTAGGGGAGGCTATTGCTACTACTTCGCCAGCTTTGCCAAAGGTTTTGTCTTGTGCGGTTGCGCCTTCGATTATTTCGCGGCAAGAACCTACATCAGTGGCTAATACAGGCACGCCAGCTGCCATTGCTTCTAGTAATACTAAAGGCTGCGCCTCAGATATTGAGGTGAGTGCGACAACGCCTAATTTAGGCAGTATTTCAGCAATGTTTTGCATGCCTAAAAATTTCACATTGTCGATTAAGTCTAAGCTGTCGACCAATAACTGGCATTCTTGATAATATTTAGGATCTTCCTCAAAAGGGCCAATTATCCAGCCCTCTAGGGTGGGTATAATAGATTGTGCTTCTTTAATTGCGCGTATAAAGGTTTTTATATCCTTAATAGGCACAACACGGCCAATTAACCCTACTACCATTGGCGTTTTTTCTGGGCGTTGTAACAGAGCTTTTTTAAAACGTACTGTTTTAATGCCATTAGGTACCACAAGGGTTTTTGCCGGCTCTGCGCCATCTTTAATTTGGCGTTGCTTATTACCATCGTACAAAGAAATAATTTTAGTTGCTTGTTGGTACGTTGTACGGCCAATTTGCTCAAAAAAGTTGATCCACATACGCCGAATAAAGCCCATTTCGGTATTTAAATTTTTACCTAAGCTCTGCTCCGAATCTTTGATCCAACTTGCTTGAATTAAATCAATTTTACGCTCTTTAGTGTATATACCATGCTCGGTAAGTAAAAAAGGCGTGTCACTTATCACACTGGCTCCAGAGCCTAAAATACCCGCGTAGCCTGTTGATATAGAATGAATTAGTTTTACTTTAGGCAAGCCTCTAGCTATTTCTGCTATTTTAAATAACGGCTGATATAAATTACGGTATGACCAAAAAAAGTCGATAAATGACGATTCATCACAATAACTTAAATAGTATTTTGAAAGCACTTGCCAAGATGACTCACTATATAAAAAATCGGCAGCATTAATGCCATCTTTTTTGCCGAGTGTTTCAAAAGCAAATTTTAATAACTCAGTGGGTATTGGATCGTTACAGTCACGAAAGTAGCTTTGCAGCTGTTGCCAAAAATCAAACAGCTCCTGCTTATATTTAGTGCCATGCTTCGCTTTTATTTCAGTGGTGTTATTTTCAATTAAATAATGAACATGTAATTTAGTGACATTATTAGGTAGCTGGTATTGAATTTCGCCGTAGTGCTCAGGTGCGCCGCCCAAAAATACCAACTCAAAATTATAATGTGGTAAGCCTTCAATTATTTGGTGCACCCAACTTGATACGCCACCGCGGACATATGGGTAGGTGCCTTCTAAAAGTAGTAATATGTCAGCATTTTTTTCAGCCATGCCAGTACTCCTGTAAATGGCGTAGTTCGCTACCTTCAGGTTGTTTAGGAAGCTCATTTAAATAGCGCTTACAATCATCTAATTGGCCCATGTAAAAAGCAACTTCGGCTTTATATGGCAATACATGGCGCAGCGCCATGCCAAATTCAGTAGCGTGTGTTAAGTGCGTTAGTGCTTGCGGGTATTTGTTTAGCGATAAACAAATACGCCCTAATAACACAAAGGTGGCAGGGGCTTTTACATGCTCAACACTTTGCAGAGCCAGTAGCTCTGCTTTTTCTAGTACGTACGATTTTAGCGCGCCCTGGGCTAAGCCTAAATAACTTAGCTCCCAGTACAGCTCAGCGAGTTGTTGTTGTAATTTAGCTAATTCGGGTTGCGTGCTTGTTAAGGCAATTTCTTGCTGATATTGGCTTATTTTTTCGTTAATTTTAGTTTCTTTGCCATCGAGTGTTGAATAAGCGAGTAAACGAATATCATCTTCTAGGTCTTTAAGCGCAAGTTTTAAAATAGGAATAGCGCGTGCATCACTCATGTGACGCGCAGACATTACAGCACTTAAGCGCTTATTAGGCTCACTGGCGTGTTTTAAAATAGCTTTTAAGCCACCAATAGAATAAGACGGATTTGCCGAAGTCATTTTAGCTTCAAAGGGAAGCACTGGGATTTTATGTTCTTCTATTTCAATGTCGTCATTTTTGATTGGTTTACATAGGGCAAAGCTTAATGCAAATACAACGCCTATAATGCCAAGTATGGGCAGTGAAAGCAGTAATAAAAATAAAAACAAAACACTGCTAAATGGGGTTGTTTTGTATTTTACAGGAATGAGTGTATAGCTAATAAAAGCATAAAAAAGGCTAGCTAATGCATGGAGTAAAGTAACAATTAGCCAGTTGGGAGTGTCGAGTATTTGCAGTAATGCAAAATATTCGCATATACACCCTAATATGGCTGCAATGATAATTTTAATCATGAAATTCGACCAATCTTTTTAAATCGTCGTTATTAATAGGCAATGCTATTTGTTGCTCGATCACTATGCCTAAATCATTCAGATTTTTACCCGTACGTTCTTTGCTCCAGCTATTTAAACGAGCAATGAATCCTGTTTTTTCAAGTTCGTCAGCCAAAGGCATAAGTAGCAGTAATGTTTGCTTTTCGTTGTTATACAAATAAATATCTAAACCACGGCGAGCTTCGCTTAAATATTTCATAAGTTGACGCGATTCAGTATTAATATTTGTAGCCGTTATTTTTAATAAATGAGACGGGATTTTATAACGTTTAGCTTCTTTATTTGCACGTTTTACTTGTTTAACAAAGGAGGGCGCTTCACTGGCTTGCATTACCGGGTTAGTTATTTCGTGACGGAGTAAGTCACCAATGTGTCCAGCCATAACTGCAAGTAAAGTAAGCGTGGTGTTTTTAAGAGCAAAAAATTGCACTTTTTCGACTAATACAACACCATAAATAGTGTCGCTAATATCTGTCATTGGAATAGCAATATGGTACTTGCTTATACCTAAAGAAGCTTTTACGTCTTTTACCGATACTAATTCGTTTTCTGCAAACATAGCACTGACAAGCGGATCTGACATAGATACAGTATTCATTTCACCAATTGCAGCGAGTGGCGGATCTACAATGATGTTGTTTTCAACCTTGTATATGCCCGCTTTTTCTAATGTTCCGTATTCAACAAATAGATTTAAAATACTTTGTGCGGCGCTATCTAAACACCTTTCTTCTAGCTGCCCAATCGACTCTCTTACTTCTTGCAGTGATTCTCTTAAACTAAGTGTATGGCCAGCAAGCACTTGCTCAAGGCGATCATGCGAGGAGCTAATAAGATGATATTGACGGGTAAATACCTCTAATCGTTCGGTTACATATTCTAATTGAATAGTTTGTCTTTGATTGGTGCGATCCCATACATCTCTAAACTCGCCAGTGATCATAATGACAATAACATAACCTAAAATAGCGTTAATATTAAAGCCACTTTGGGGCGTTAAAATATCTGTTTCTACAAGCAGCAGTTGGCCAATAAGCAAACTTAGTATGCTAATAAAGCCTTTTGAAAAGCCGTAACGTAATGCAACTAGCAGAGGGCCTAAAACCGGCCACGAAAACCCACCTTGCGTCCAAAAGGGATCCGCTGTGTTAAACAGCACGGGTAGCCCTAAAGCCAGCGCGGTAAATATAAATACCTCAGCCCATATCTGTAGCTCAGGAACCTCTCTTGGGCGAAAGAAATGTGTTTTCACTCACTAACCTCTATGTAAGATAGTAAATCGGCTATGACATCTTGGGCTACTGCAGCAATGCTGTCTCGTCCCCAACCGCTTTTAGCAATTGTGCCTGTCCACAGTGGTGTTGTTTGGCCGTTAGCCGTTAATGATAGAGTTAAAGCAACCACAGGTTCGCCGTCAAGTCCTGCTTTATAACGCCACTCTTCAATGCTGCCGCTAATAATATAATCGGCTTGTTGCGTGCTTAGCCACTGCATTGCGTTATCTACACGGTATTGATCGTCTAGCGGTGGTAGCTCTTTATTGTTAGTGCGTGGTGCACGAATTAAAGTAGGCAGCTTATTTTGCTGCCAAATACTGGCTAAAATATCCTCTGCACGTTCACCAGCAAGCGGTGTTTGCGCATGATTTACAAGTGGTAATAATGCCACTGTTGTAGTTGGTCTAAGCTCAACATCATCAGCCACATGGCTGGTTGTACAAGCTGATAAAACTAATACCAAACATGGTATAACTAAACGAAACATAATCTCTCCTAACATTAAAAATGTACGTAATATCCTAATTGTAATTGTGTATCTGAGTTACCCACTTTATTACTACTTTGATAACCCAGCTGTAATCTAAATAAATCATCGCCCAAAATAGACCAACCCGCACCACTTGAAACTGAAATATCAAGCGTGTCGTTAAGGGTTTGATAGCCTGTACTTATGTCAAATAACCACGAAGGGCTAGCGCCTAAATAAGGTGGCTCTAGCGATCCTGTAGATGCAAATGAAGTGCCTAGGGCTAAACGCCTAAAAGGCTGAAGATCGATTGGCAATAAATTAGCTTCATTATTAATAAAGGTATTTACAGGGTCAAAATCTTGCCATTGCGCGCTAAAGTAGGTGCTCCATACAGGGCGGTCTTTTAAAATGTTGTATTGGTATCGGGCATTGTATTCTTGCCCGCTTACTATGCTGCTGTTATCACTTCTACGTGAAAAAGACAGTGCAGATCCAGAGAGTTGCACGCTTTGTCTGCCATCAATGTTGTAGTTTATATATGCGGTGGCTTTATCTAGTTGGGCAAAACTTAATAGTGTTTCAGATTGGCGGTTTTCTACATTATGCTCAAGCTTTAAACCTACTTGAGTGCGCGAATCCCATTGGTAACGAGTATCTAAACTAAGCCCTTGACGACTCGCTAATGTGCCTTGGTGAGTATCAATTTTGGCATCAAAATACCATCGGCCCCAAGTCATTTTATCTTCGATAGCAAACAGTAAGCCATTATTGTTAAGGTTTTGCTGGTTACTAATACTTAATTTCCATTGGCCTTTTGCATAGGGAAAATACACGTTTACATCATATTGGCTGCTGTTTAAGCCGGCTTCAGGCGAAAAGTTCACCTCAAGCGCTCTAAAATAAGCATTTCGTGCGTTGCGTAATAAACTAGTTTGCGCCGCTGTAGGCTCATTTGTTAATGTTTCATACCAACGCTGCATGGTGGCATAAGGTTGTTTTAAATACAGTAGTGCATTTAATTGATCAAGCTCACTTAAGGTGTTTTCAGTAAGTTGTTGCTCAACGTTATTAAACTCACCGTTAATCATATTTAACTGCAGAGTTTGCCAAGGCGCTAAGTTTTTTGCGGCTCGTCTGGCTAGCCACCAATTTGCAACAGGCTCACCAATAGTGTCGGGTGCAAGTTCATCCATAGTATTAAATTGCATTAAATGCGGCACAGCCATAGCTCCCGCCCAGCGGTACATTAGTCCTCGGTAAGCGTATTTATCTTTAGGTAAATGCTGCAATAGGTAATGCTGTAGCTCAGTGGCGTTGGCGTTATAGCCAAGCAGCTGCATAATGTCGGCTAAATTAACTAAGGTGGTTAAATCTTTTGGGTTACTTATAGCTAATTGGCGCAAATAAAAGTATGCACTGTTATACGATTTTTCATAAATAGATAAACTAGCTAAAAGTTGCGCCCAATTATAAGAGGGCTCAGTTTGCGAATAATTAGCTAGTATACGTTTTATCATTATGGTGTCGTGCATTTGCAGCGCTAACCAGCCTTGGGCAAGGACTACATCAGGATTATATTCACTGAGTTTTGCCGCTCTGTTAAGGGTGGTATAAGCAGAGTTTAAATCGTTTTGATTTTGATACCAATTCGACAGTAAAGACCATGCTGGATAAAGCTGTTTATTGTAGCGCTGTTTTTCAAGTTCGTTGTGTACGCGAGCAATAGAGTCTACGTCGTTAAGCTGCACGCTCAGTTGCGTAACTTGAATAAGCTGCCTAGCACTCAGTGGTACTTGTTGCCATAGGTAATCAAGCAAGCCTTTGGGGTTCCCCTCAAAACGTAATTGCTGATACTGCTGCATATCACCAACACTCAGTGGGCTAATTTCTTTTAATTGCTCATAGGCATACAATTCTTCTTTTTTATTTTGCAGTCTTAAGGCCATATCAACACGGGCACTCCAAAACTCATCGTCGGTGCTTTGTTGTTTTTGCTGTAAAATAGTGAGCGCAGTTTTATAGTCTTCTGCTAGCCAAAATGCGCGTGCCAGCCATAATAAATTTTCTTCGTTTTTAGGGCCTTTATAGCTAGGCCATAACGCTCTTAACCCCTTTAAGTTACCGGTATCGTGCAATACTTTTGCTTTCCAATATTGCGACAGTAAGCTTTTGCCATTAATTTGCTCAAAACGCTCTATATTATTGAGCTCTTGCTCTGGGTTACCAATAAATTCATTAGTTTGCATCCAACGAACGAAGCCCTTATCAGAGAGTTGTCTATTTTGCGCTTTATATTGAAAAATATCGTTGGCGTCTTGGTACAAATATAGCGCTACGGCGTCATTAATGCTGTCGGTTAACATGGCAACGTTAACGGCATGGTTGGCCATTAGCCATTTAAATTCTACAAGTGCTTGTTCTGGCTTATTTAGCCAACGTTTCATTTTCCAATTAAGCAAACGTAGCTCTTTATCGTTTGGGTTATTGATTAATAGCTGTGTTAATAATTGCTCAGCACCTTGGGTGTTACCATCGGCTAGGCGCAAATACATTGCCTTAGTTAGGTATTCGTTATTATTAGGCTCTTGCTTGAGTAAATTTTCGATAGCACTGGCGGCATCTTGGGTATTACCGGCTAGGTTTGCTAAATAAAGGGTACGCTTTATATTTGTGCTATTGCCATATGTTTTCCACCAAGCATAGGCTTGCTCAGGGTTATTTGCTCCCAGTGCAGTGGTTATGGCTTTAGGCGCAATATCTGCATTAATATTGTTTTTATATATTGCGAGCGCTTTAGCAGGCTCCCCAGCACTCAGCCAGTAATCGGCAGCGAGTAAAGGCTGTGCATTTTGCTGATAGTAAAGCGCCACTTTAGCATGTAAGCCAAGGGCTTTAGCTATGTTAAGTATTTGCTCGTCCCAGTTTTTTAGCGCACCTACTTTTAACGATAGCTCCTCAAAGCGGTCGTCTTTCTTTGCATCATTTGCTAACCACAAAGCGTACATTAATTGAATTTCAAGTAGTGATTTTTTATCGCTTTTAGGTAGTTTTTCAAGTTCACTGGTGGCAGCTGCATATTCACTGAGTTTAATGTGCAGTTCAATTAACTTTGCACGTAACTTTTCGTTATTAGGATCGGTACTAAGCGCAGCATTTAAATACGATTTTTCAAAGGTGTAATCTTGCGATAGCGCTTCTTTTTCAAAAAATAAAGTACGCGGAAATAACGCATAAAGTGCAAAACAGCTTACGGCTAATATAACTAAAATCGTTTTTAAAGAAATTAACTGAGGGCGCTTTTTATTAGTCATTATTAAACCCCTGAGTTACAGTTAAGATAACCATAAAAGTCACCTGCTGGTATTTTAAATTGTGTAATATCGCCGCGTGTAAGGCCTTTGTATCGCTCACCTAAATGAGAAATAAATACGCAAGCACGTGCATTGATTAAATCAAGCGTTGCCGGTACCCAAGCCTTAAAGTTTACAGGGCCATTTACTTGCCAATTATCAATAATGACATTAGCAGAGGCTAAATAGGGGGCTTTATTTTCTTTACTATGATCAAAACTAAGTTGTGCAATATTATTCACTACATGCACATAGTCACCTTTTTGAGTAACTCCTGCTACGCCACTACTTTGAGAAATATTTGGCATATCAAAAACATCAGGAATTCGTAGAGTTTTAATATCTTTAGAGCTAAATAACCATTGGCCATCGCTATTTTTTGCTAAGGCTGAAAAGTAAAAGTCTTTTGCTACTTTAGCGTAATGGCTTAAATGCACAGGGGTGTTTGGTCTTGCCAAAACATAATCAATATTATGCTTTAGTGCATCAAGGCCGGCAGGGACTTCACCCGAGTAAAAATGAAAATATATAGTGTAGGGTTTTAATCTGTATGGTTTTTCGGTTATTTCGAAGGTTTCGGTTAAGCGTTTAAAACCGTAATAAGGGCCATGCCATAAGTTTGTGTATACGTTTTCATTTAATATTGGCGCGTAAATTTGATACAACAAATCACGCTCAGGTCGGCCAATAGGCGATACATGCGTTAGGCTTGGGTTATCTGCATTTACGTCGGTATTGCCGCCATTTATATTAAGTACTCCGGCATCACGTGCCAGCTCAAGCGCTTTAGGCCCAGGTGTTGCATCGCCTGACCATAGCATAATCACTGTTTTTTTATTTGCTGGGGCTAGTTTGTCATCAATATATTTAATTGAATCGGTAATTTCTTTTTCTAAACTAATGGTGTTGTAGCCGGGTATATCTAGCTTTAAACCATATACAGTATCTTCCTCGTCTATATCTTTACGCCCGGCTAGTGCCGTCCAAAAATATGGATGACTGTAGGTATGCGAAGCAATTTCAACATAAGGAAGTTTAAATATATCCCGAGCAATGCGCTCAAGCTTAGGGCTCATTTTTGAGTGTAAACCGCCGGGCTCAATATCGGCTTGAATAATCGATGAGGTTAAAGGTAATTTATAGTGCTTAATTATTTTGTCGAGAATGACCTCGGCTGAATAAGGCTTTTTGGCAAAATGCGCAACACTGGTAAACCCATCGCCATCTATATGTATGGTTAACATGCGTCGACCACTTTGAGTGGTGGTGTCGGGTACTAAAATAGGTGCCAGCCCCATTGCTTTTGTGAGTAAGGTACGAGGATCTACTACCCACTTGCTACCTTCCATAGGTAAGGTGTCTATTAACCATGGAGCCACCACAAGCGCACCATATTTAGTTTTAGTGCCTTGTACTAGCGATGTGCCATCGGCTGCTTTTATACTAATCAGCGCTTTTGAATTAGCGGCTAATTTAAGAAAGTACGGGTTAGTTACAACTGGCGGTATGCTTGATTCACCTTTTAGCCAAGGGGTAAAACTCTCCAGCTCATAAGGGCCCACAGGTGTAACATCTAACGGCTCGGCTCCTAGGTTCAACATTAACTTATTTGCTGAGGGGGGATCACCTAAAATTAGTTCTGGCACTATGCCTAAGTTTGCTTCAAGCCAGTTGGTAATAGTTGGCGTATAAAAGGTATCAAAACTAGCCCACGAAATAATACCGGCGTGCAAGCTTGGGTCAACTACAGGTAGAGCGCGTTTGGCTACATTAATATAATCGGGAATATAACCTAAATATTCAATCATAGTAGCAAGTTTTAAATGTACTGTAGTGTATATAAGTGGTTTAACATTGCTGTTATACGGAATTAAAATACGACGTGGAACCGGCGCTATATTAGATGTTCCCCATGTTTGTAAGTGGCCATCAGTTACCCAAGGAGTATAACCAGCATTAATTATTTTTTGCGCCATAGCAAGGCGTTGCTTAGGTTTTGCATAATCAATTACTTGTACATTAAAACTAAGGTCTTGCGCTTTATGAAGTTGAGCATTTAACCATGCTTGATCATTTTTATTGGTTAACTTATAGCTGTTATCTAACGGGTTAAAATGACTAA
Organism: Pseudoalteromonas translucida KMM 520; assembly: GCF_001465295.1. NCBI lineage: Bacteria > Pseudomonadati > Pseudomonadota > Gammaproteobacteria > Alteromonadales > Pseudoalteromonadaceae > Pseudoalteromonas > Pseudoalteromonas translucida. The sequence continues at coordinate 780,564 of NZ_CP011034.1, forward strand.
ATAAACCCTCCGCAACCAAATCGTTAGCTTTACCTTTAAGTTGCGGTAAAAGCTCAAAGCCACGATTAAGAATGAGTTGTTTATTAAAGGTGTTCGATAACTGCTCTATAATAAAAACTAAACCCGCTTGTTGGGCATTTTTATTATGTTTTTTGTCTAATAGTTGGTAGCTATCAAGGGTATCTAAAAATAAACCACTAAAGCCACGTGCCTTTAGTGATAGCGCACTATTTTGTACATGCTGTTGCCACTGCGATGCAGTTAAGTCGCTAATATAGCTATTCCAATTAGGATTAACACTAAGTGAAGACTCACTCTTTGAAAACGACTCGCCAACACTTAAATAAGCATAAACAGCAATATTACGCTGTTTGAGCCAGTTTAGCTCGTGCTTGGTGATCAGCTCTGGTTGCACTACAACACGCGAATAAAAAGTCATTTCAGCTAAGGGCATAGGTGCAGAGTAATAAAAAGCGATACTATTATTAGTTTCAGGCTTAGCAGTTACATTTGCGGTGATAAATAGCAGTATAAAAAATAAATACTTCATTAACCCTTCGTTTTAATTAATAAATAGCCAAGGTGCAATTAAAATAATTGTACCTGATTTGTTATAGGAGTTTAGTATTAATACTTTAATTATATGTTACAAAAAGCAAAAAAACTAAACAATTTTAAATTGTTTACATTGTAAATAAGCATTTTATGTTGTGTTTACTCACCATTGCGGCAATTAATTAAATATTTTATCTGTATTAGGTGTTTTGCTTACTTTAAAGGTTATTAATTATACTCGGATAAGTTGCAACTTTATTACTATTCATCTTAGGTTTATTAATGACAATAGCGTGTTTTTGTATTAAACCAAAGTAACTACGACTATAATCACCAGCCACTAGTTATACTTTTAAGTAAATACCTACCTTAATTAAATAGACTTAGCCGTTTATATGATGAAGGGGGTTGCTAGAGTAAATTATAAATTTTGCAGCGACTAAGTTACAAAATGAGAGTAGGGCTTTTACAGCTTACAATGCGTTTATTTGGAGAAGAAATGAGTAATTTAAGCTTGAAAAGTAAATTGTTACTACTCGCTATTTTGCCACTAATATTATTATTGGTTAGCTTTTTATCAAGTTCGTACTATTTAGAAATGCAAAGTCAGCAGCACAGCTTTGACACCTTTAAAAGTAAGTTATTAAAAGATAAACAAACGCTATTAAAAACTGAAATTGAAATTGGTAGTCAAGTAGTACAACACCAGCTTGCAAATGGCACTGAGCAAGATGCTAAAAATGCATTAAGAGAACTAACCTTTGGCGAAGACGGCTACTTCTTTATTTATGACACTAATGGCGTGAGTGTTTTTCATGCGATGTTAGGTGATGCAATAGAAGGGCAAAACAAAATAGCCATGACTGACCCTAATGGTAAAAAAATCATTGTAGGTTTACTTGCACAAGCACGCCAAGGTGGTGGGGCGTTTACGTATCATTTTCAAAAACCAAATACCAACGGTTTAGTTGAAAAAATAGGTTATGCAGCGATGATCCCTGGAACCAACTGGATGCTAGGCACTGGCGCTTATATGGACGACATAGAAGCAGAGCTTGAAGGCTTTGAGCTATCTATGCAAAAAAGCATGAGCGAAAAAGTAACCACCTTATTGATCATTGCGTTCTTTTGTTTGTTATTAACTATTGCGGGCGCTTTATTTGCTGCCAACCATATGCTTAAACCGATACAAAGAATGGTGCAAAGCCTTGATGATATAGCTAAAGGTGAAGGCGACTTAACTAGACGTTTAGAAATTGACAGCCACGACGAAATTGGCCAATTAGGTGAGTCGTTTAATATATTCGTAAGTAAACTGCACGGTATTATAGCCAGTGTGGTTGATGTAACTAACGATGTTAAAACGGCATCAGCAGATATAAATACACAAACCTTGGTAATTGAAGATAAATTACTAAAACATAACCATGAAACCGATTTAGTCGCGACCGCGATTACTGAAATGTCTGCAACCTCTCACGAAGTGGCGCAAAATACGACCCAAGTTGCAGTGTCAACTCAGGCTGCAACGCAAGAAGTAGCAAGAGCGCAGGAATGTGTTGATATATCTTTAAGTGAAGTATCAAACTTAATGGCTGAAATAAATACAGCTGCTGAACAGGTTGATTCGTTAAGTGAACAATCTAAAAAAATTAATAGTGTATTGAGTGTTATTGGCGGCATTGCAGAGCAAACAAATTTACTGGCACTTAACGCAGCAATTGAAGCGGCGCGTGCGGGTGAGCAGGGCAGAGGTTTTGCAGTAGTTGCTGATGAAGTAAGAAGCTTAGCAAGTCGTACCCAAGTAAGTACGTTAGAAATTAGCGAAATGCTTAGTGAACTGCATAACTTAGTTACTGCGGCGGTTAATGCTATGCAAGCAAGTCAGCAAAGCTGTAATCGCTCAGTTGAGTCATCACGTGCTATTTCAGAAAGCTTAGGCGCGGTTACTACATCGGTTACCACTATAAACGATATGAGTACCCAAATAGCAACAGCTGCAACAGAGCAAAGTAGTGTAACTGAAGAAATAAACCGTAATGTTTTTGCTATTCAAGAAATTGTAAATGAGCTAACAGAGTCAAGTAAAACAACGTCATCGGTAAGTTTACATTTAGCTGGTCGTGGTGAAAGCTTAGGCGATTTAGTTGGGCAGTTTAAAATTTAAAACATATTTTAAAATTGAATCATTTTTAAAGCCGTAATTTTTTAGTTACGGCTTTTATTTTGCCTGCTAGTTTTATCCACAGTAAGGTAGCCCTACTTAGCTAATTAAGAAGTATGCAATTACCTATACTTAAGCATCTGAAATTATATCAAAAGTAAGTCGTGATTTGGCTTGTGTAATTAAATTTAAAAAAATAATAAAAACATTAACCGCTGATTATTTTTACGCATACAATGCGAAAAAAGCGGGTGAGTTTGCATATTTTTTTCAGTATTTTATGCCCCCTACGTTACACTAATAGCAATACATATTAATAAGTGACTATTTATTAATATAACCTACTAAACTTTAAGGCTTAAGATGATTGAGTATCCGGTTGATAAACTACCCCAACTCATAAATGACTTATTACAGTGCGACACCACAGAGCGCAAAAATAAGTTATTAATAGACGCACAATTAACATTATCAACTGAGCATTTATCATTGCTTTTTGAAGCAATACCTAAAGAACAGCGCCTTGAAATTTGGCAGTTGTTAGATGAAGACACGCAACACGAAATATTTGTTAATTTAAGCGATGACAGTACCTTATGGTTACTGCAAACTTTAGATGATAGCGACGGTTTTAAACTATTAGACGAAGTTAACGTAGAAGAACTGCTTGAGCTTGAAGAAGTAATTCCTGAACGGTTTGTTGAGTATGCAAAAAAACAACTCGATGAAGCACAAACAAAGCAATATGAATTAGCGCAACAATACCCTTCTGAGCAAATAGGTCACTGGTTAGGTTTTGACTTTTTAAAAGTGTCTGAAAAGTTAACCGCAGGGGGCGCTAAAAAGTTATTTCATAAGGGGTTGCCGCAGTTCACAGAGGTTATTTATTTAGTAAGCCGTAAAGGTAGTTTAATTGGTGAAGTGGCAATTAATGCTCTAATAAAAGCCAATGACAACGACAGTTTAATTACTTTAGCAAACCATGATTATGTATCGCTGCATGCTGATGATGATTTATACGAAGCTGCGGAAGTGGTTATTCATAGCGAAAAAATGGCAATGCCGGTTGTTAATGTTGATAACAAATTGCTGGGCCGCTTAACCATTGCTTCTGCGTATGAGTTACGCCAAGAAATAACCGACGAGGCTGCTGCTAAAGCGGGTGGTCTACGTGAAGACGAAGATTTATTTGCGAGTGTACGAAAAAGTGCTAAAAACCGGGGTATTTGGCTAGGTATAAATTTGGCGACTGCATTTTTAGCATCGTGGTTTATTGGCTTGTTTGGTGCAACTATAGAGCAAGTAGTGGCTTTGGCGGTATTAATGCCAATAGTGGCCTCTATGGGCGGAATTGCCGGGAGTCAAACGCTCACTGTTATTGTACGTGGCTTGGCACTTGGCCAAGTAACCGACTCTAACCGCGCGGCGCTACTTAAAAAAGAGTTACGAGTAGGCGCGGTAAATGGTTTTGTCTGGGCCTTTGTTATTGGCGCACTAACCTTTTTGTGGTTTAACGACGTTATGCTAAGCATTACCATTACCGTGGCTATTTTGCTTAACTTAGTTGCAGCATCGTTAGCGGGTGTAGTGATCCCTTCTATTTTAGATAAAATGAAAATAGATCCTGCGCTTTCGGGCTCGGTCATTTTAACTACAGTAACCGATATAGTTGGTTTTGTTACCTTTTTAGGTTTAGGTAGTTTGCTACTGTTATAGTGCCTTGTATCGCAAGGAACGCGTAAATAAATAGGAAAAACAATGACTTTTGATGTCATGATTTGGTGTGCTATTGCACTGTGTATTTCGCAGTCGGCAATATTTTCGGGTTTAAACTTGGCGTTTTTTTCGCTAAGTAGATTACAACTCGAAATGGAAAGTAGTAAAGGTAACGCCGCTGCGATAAAAGTAATGGCACTGCGTAACGATTCTAACTTTTTACTTTCGACTATTTTGTGGGGTAACGTAGGTATTAACGTACTGCTGACGTTACTTTCTGACTCGGTATTAATGGGTGCAAGTTCGTTTTTATTCTCAACTATTGCTATTACTATTATTGGCGAAATAACACCACAGGCGTATTTTTCACGTAATGCGTTAAAAATGGCCAGCATGTTGTCGCCGTTAATTAAGTTTTATCAATTACTGTTTTATGTCGTTGCTAAGCCTACAGGGCTAATACTCGATGCTTGGTTAGGCAAAGAAGGTATTACCTACTTTGCAGAGAGTGAGCTCAGAGGTATTATTCGTAAGCACATAGAAGCTGAAGAGGCTGATGTACAGCACGTAGAAGGTATTGGTGCACTTAACTTTTTTAGTTTAGATGAAATAAGTGTTACTAAAGAAGGCGAAGTGATAGATCCCGACTCAATCATAGCGTTACCAACCAAGCTTGATTTACCAATATTTCCTGAACTAACACTCAGTGCCGATAATGAATTTTTACGCAAACTGCACAAGTCTGGTTATAACTGGGTGATTATTACTAATCAGGTAGGCGATCCTTTGTTAGTGGTTGATGCGGATGGTTTTTTACGCGCAGCTTTGTTTGAGCCAGATACATTTGATCCGTACCACTTTTGCCACAGACCAATAATAGTGATCGATGAAAGTATGCGCTTAAGTGACGTTATTTTAAAAATTCGCGCCAGTCATTCATTAGATAAGTCATTCGATGGGGCAATTGAGCACGATGTAGTACTGGTATGGGGCGATGAAAAACGCATTATTACTGGGGCTGATATTTTTGGCCGATTACTAAAAGGCATGAGTGCGCCTAAACTTGAATTAAACCCCAGTACAGATAAACCTAAACCGCTTTAAACGGCTTAGGTTTATAAATTAATCACTTTTAATAATACTAACAATGCGCTGCGGTAAAGGTATTTCAATATTCGCTTTATTCATAGCGCTATAAACCCCACCATTAATAGCCAACTTGGTTTCGATTATTTTGGTGGTTGGTACCCAGTAGCGGTAGCTAATAGTTACGCCATTGTCGGCAAAGCGTTCTATACCAATTTGTGCATTGGGCACTTTAGCCACAAGCTCATGGCCATTCACAACATCTTCAATTAGTTTAACTGCGCTATTAGAACACGCGCTGTAAGCAATGGTAATTTCGCCCTTTACCAGTGAAAATTTAAACGAATTATGGAGTATTTCACCGAGGATATGCTTATTGGGTATGGTTATTTCTACCTTTTCTTCGTCAATCAGCACTGTATGCCCCAGCTCTATTATTTTAACTTGCCCGCTGACATTTTTAACCTCAATGGTGTCGCCAACCACAAAAGGACGAGTAGCAATAATAGCAAGGCCAGCACCATAATTAGACAACATACCTTGCATTGCCAAACCTGCACCAAGCGATGCAGCACCAATAGCGGCCACAAAAGGGGTAACACTAATGCCTATTTTACCCAGCGCAATAATAATGACAATTATTATGAGCAACACTTTAACTAGGTTACTTACAAAGTTAGTTAACGTGACGTCAATATTATGGCGAGCCATTAAATTAGCTACTACGTTGGCAAGCTTTTGCGCAACCCACAAGCCAATTAAGAGTATAAAAATAGCACCTACAATTTGCATGCTATAGGTAACTAAATACTCGGTAAGCATGGCGTAGTATTTTTCAAACTGTTCTATTTCTGGGCTGATCATATGTGCTCTTAAGGTGGCTATTAAATATTTTTGCTAACTATAGCAAAGTGTTGACTAAGATTGGATATAAAAACGGTACTATTACAGCCGTTAAAAGCGCACTTAATGCCATGGCAACCGATGAAAATGCACCTATTTTAGGATGCTCAACCAATGCCGCCGCGGTGCCAATAGCGTGACAGGCAGTTCCCATGGCAACGCCTTGCGCTTCATGGTTATAAATTTTAATTAGTTTAAAAAGTATAAAGCCAAATAAAGCCCCCAATAAACCAATAAAAATAACCAAGGCAGCGGCGAGCGAGTCAATACCGCCTAATGACTCGGTTACAATTAGCGTTATAGGGGTTGTTACACTCAATGCTGCAACTGAGGCGCTAAGTTGTGTGGGTACAGCAAATATCATGCTAAGTAAAAAAGCCACTACAGTGGCGTTAATAATCCCTAAACTACAAGTGGTTACGATTAAGAGTAAGTTTTTACGTACATGAACAAACTGCTGATATAAAGGTAATGCTAGTGCCACAATAGCGGGCTCTAACAGCCAACTTAGTAATTGGCTGTGGCTAGCAAATTTAGTGTAAGGCAAGTTTAAATTAACCAAGAGTAAAGCAATAATAGCTATACTTAAAAATACAGGGTTAGTAAGCGATTTTAAAATAACATGCTTAACCCGCTGGTTAAGTAGCCTTAATAATAAAAACAGCGCAATAATAACCGGAACGCTAAGCCACCATAAATCTGGGGTTAGTTGTGCTGTTAGCGATTTTAGTTGCTCAGTCATTATTTACGCGTCCTTTAAAGTAGGCAATAACGCTACTAACTAACAATAAGGTGCTAATAGGAACTAGCAATATAATGGCAACTAAAAAAGGCCAATGCGACTTTATTAAGCCAAGGTGCTCAATAAAGCCAACCCCCGCAGGAATAAAAAAGATGGGCATAATATTTAAAATAGGTGAAGCGCAGGGCTTTAATTGATGCTCTTTTACTATGCCGGTTAACAGGAGCAGCAATAAGATAACCATTGCCAGCAAAGGCGCAGGAAAACTGCCGCCAATACTGTGCATAATGAATTTAGCCGCCGCTAAGCAGAGTAAAATAATTGCGCTACTTAACACATATTTCATTAGAGAACTCATTGGAAAGTCAGGAATTTTACTTTAACAAATCTCTGTTATTTATGCATGCATCATCTTACCAGCGTTTAGGATTGGCATAATGAATATCGGTTTTACCTTTTGCTTTAGCAATTGCCTTTTTGGTATTTGGACTAAGTAATAATCTAATTTGGCTAAAGGTTTCTTTGGCGAGTATGTTGCGTTGCTGAGTTTTATAGCTTTGCTGGGTAACGCGCTTAATTGCCGCCAGGGTGTCGGGCGAGCGGGCTAATAGTATTTCCAACATTTTTTGTGTGGCGGCTTCGGTGTCATCAGTTACTTGAGTGACCAAGCCAAGCTCTTTTGCTTGTAGTGCACTTATTGGATTAGCATGGCTGGCAAGCCAAAGTGCTTGATCGCGTTTTACTAAACCGCTCATTACAACATTAGCCCCCATATCAGGGCATAATCCCCAGCGTGCTTCCATAATGGCAAATTGGGCATCGTGGTGCACTATTCTATAGTCAGCGCCCAGTGCAATTTGTAATCCACCGCCAAGGCAGTTGCCATTAATTTGGGCAATAACCGGCACGCTAAGCGATTGCCAACCCAGTACTACTCGCTGGGCTAAATTTTTATTGCCAGGTAACCATTTAAATAATAATTTAATAATATTAAGCGGCGACGCCATCACTGCGGCTATATCTAGCCCCGCGCAAAAGTGATCGCCTTCGCCTTTTAAAACGACGGCGCGGATGCTGCGATCTTTTTTAAGCTTTTTTATTATTTTATTAAGCTCAACAAACATAGCAAAGCTTAAAGCATTTTGTTTTTGCGCTCTGCTTAGTGTGACAATTGCAATGCCTTGTTGTTTTTCTAATTTTATCATTTTGCACTCCTCTGACCTGTTGCCTGAGCTTATGATGTTATTTAAGTTAAGTAAAGTGAGCGTAGTTGATTAAAATAAAATGAATTTATTGGCTAGCGGCAGGTCTCAATTGATTGATTTTACTTATAACAATTAAGAGACTGAAGAAAGTCAGTTTTTTCAGCGTTTTTTTCTCAAAACAGCGATAACTTTTGGTATTATGATCATACTTTAAAAGCTCAAAGGTTAACTACTCATGTCAGGCCCGCGTTTATACACAGAAGAAGAAGCAACTCATCAAGCGTACGATATTTTTTTAGAGTTGGCTCCAAGCAACCTGAATGAGCAAGACGTTGAAACTTTTAATCAATACAGAGAAGAACTTGGTTTTATTGAAGAGGGTGAGCCCGATGAGCAATGGCAGGATTTTGTTGCTCTAGAAATTGAAGCTGATCATTTTTTGCAGGTGTTAGTAGGCTTAGAATTTGAAAATGACGATGTGTTATTCGCTAAAATTTTAATTAGCCGTGATAAAGACGCGCCTTTTTGTCACATTTTATGGAAAGAGACTGAGTAACTCAGTTTTAGTTAAAGTTATTTTATGATCACCTACAAGAGAGAGTGTTTTGCGTAAGTTTTTATTCTTAATTTTTTTAATGGTTTGCCGCCCAAGTTGGGCTGTCGATCCTTTTGAAGATTTTCATGAATACGGACAGCTCTCGGATGAAGAAATTCATGATTTACACAAAGGCGAAATGCTTTACGGCGACACCGAATTTGGCTTTATATTAAGTAAAGGCAATACTAATTCGACCAGTTTTAAACTCAAAGGTAACCTTTATCAAGATTTTGAAAGCTGGCGTAATCAATTTAAAATAGATTCCTTATACAAACGCGATCATAACGATGACACCGGAAAGTCTGATGTGACCGCTAACCGGGTGTTTATATCGGCGCAAGGTAACTACAAAGTAGGTGTTAAAAACTCCTCATTTTTTATTTATGGCGATTACGAAGAAGATCAATTTAGCGGTCTAGCATTTAAAAGTACCGTAGCAACAGGTTATGGTGCGCGCGTGTACCAAGGCGTTAAAAATAAAGTGGATATTGATATAGGGCCTGGTTTGTATCGCTCTGTGGCTGAGGAGCAATCTGATGTTAGCGAAGATGATAAAAACAAAGTAGGTTATTTAGTGCGCTTTGCTATGCAATGGGAGCGGTTGGTTTCTGAGCGAACGCGCTTTAATCAAGATGTAAGTATAGAGCAGTCTTTGTCGGGGCTTAATTCACGATTAAAATCAGAAACAGCCTTGATCAGCCAAGTAATTGGTGGGGTATCACTTAAGTTTGCTTATATGTATCGTTATAATTCCAAACCTGAAGAAAATAAGCTCAAGTTTGACTCAGAGCTCAGCGCAACATTAGTTTATAGCTTTTAAGTTGTTTTATTTTTAATCGTATCGTTATTTAATTTTGAGAGTGTTATGTATCAGCATAAACAGTATGCGCTATTTATATTTTTTGTATTAGCCTGGATTGGTGGCTTTGTAGCCCTTGCCTGGAATTTAATTGGGGCTGATGGCCCACTTATGGTGTTTGCCGGTATTTTAGTGCTGGTGGGTTTTTTGTTTCATGGCTTAACCGTTAAAGTAAATGACACTCATATTAGTTGGGCATTTGGTCCTGGTGTTGCTGGGCAAAGTATTGCACTTGCAGATATTGCAGAAGCTAAAGCGGTGCAAAACTCGTATCGACATGGTATTGGTATTCGTATTACCCACGATGGCTGGATATATACAGTGTCTGGCTTTAGTGCTATTCAACTCACCCTTAAAGATGGCACTTTATACAGAGTTGGCACTAATGATCAGCAAGGCTTACTCGCAGCGCTTGAAGGTAAAATAGCACCTGCAGAAACACTTAAAGCAGCTACAGATGATGCTAAACCAGCTGCAGTTTAAAATGTAATTAAATTAAGTTTAGTAACAAAAAAAGCGCCTAAGGCGCTTTTTTTATTTGCTTAGGGGATTTTAGTGGTCGTGACCACAACCGCCTTCACCATGTACATGACCATGGCTTAGCTCTTCTTCGGTTGCATCGCGTACTTCTAAAATTTCTACATTAAAGTTAAGCGTAATACCGGCTAGTGGGTTATTACCATCTACAATAACTTCTTCGTCTTGAATGTCGATGATCATGACTGATTGATCGCCATCATCGGTTGATGCACGAAATTGCATGCCCACTTCAATTTCCATGCCTTCAAACATTTCTTTAGGCACAGCTTGCATTAAGTTGTCACTACGCTCGCCGTAACCTTCATCAGGTTCAACTTTTACGCTTAACGTGTCGCCAGCTTGTTTACCTTGCAGAGCTTTTTCTAGGCCTGAAATTAGATAGCCGGTGCCAATAATAAAAATTAGTGGTTCGCCATCGAACGAGTTATCAATGGTATTACCGTCATTATCTAATACCGAATAATGCATTTTTACCACTTTGTTTGCTGCAACGATCATAGTCAGTCCTATTTATTCATCTTCAAGAGAGTAGGGTAGAGGAAGAATGTTTAGCTCTACCGAAGGAGTGTGTTTTGCACGAAGTACCTGAGTAACATCAGTATCGTTTGGCAACACTACAAGGCCAGTAAGTGTTTTACTTTGTTCATTAAAGCTCTGGCTAATAAGTTGACCAGCGCGGCGCCAGTTTTCGCCTAGTTGTCTTTCTAGATCCAACTCAGTGAGTAACCCATCGCTTTGCCCTGAAACGATATACATAGCACGCTTATTTTTACCTAAGTACTTCATTCGCGCTACGGTTTCTTGTCCGGTGTAACAGCCTTTTTTAAAGCTAATGCCACCGATTGCTTGCAAGTTAACCATTTGCGGCACGTATTCACCAATGGCTTGCTCATTAAGCTGCGGCTCGCCAGCTAAAATAGCAGCTTGTTGCCATAGCATATCGTTATCAAGCGTTACTACGTTATCAGGCAAGTTAAATTGCTCATCTACCATTAGTAGAAGTCGATTGCCGGTAAGCTTAAGAGCTTTACCATGGCTAAAATCGCATGCAGTGTCTTGCGCTGTAAATTCGATATTAAGTTGTGTGAGTAACTCAGTAAAGTCGTCGCTAATTAAGCCAATTAATCGCTGTGGTGCTACGTTAATGTCTACTTTAGCAAATACCGCATATTTTTTTAACTCGGTTAAAGAGCACTCTACCTCAGCCTTAGAGCCAATTAAATAGTAATGATCTTGATGAGAAAATAATTTAAACACGCCCCATAACTTACCTTTGGCGCTACAGTGCCCGGCCCAAAGATGATTGTTATTGGTTAGCTTGTTGATATCCTGAGTGATTTGTCCGTGAAGATAAGATAATTTATCTGCGCCAGAGAGGCTAATAAGCTGATGAGATAAAGCACACGCATGAACAATCGACATAAACACCTTCTTTGACTACTTAATGAGGTGACATAATAACGTAGATACAACCTTGGGTACAGCAGCTAACTCAGTGCGGGTTTTTATTATTTTAATAAGTGATTAAGAGCTGCTAAATTAATTGGTATTTGTTAAACTCAAGTCAATTAAATATGAGGTTTAAAATGACTGAAATTCATAGTAAAGCACGTATCCGTTGGGCTTGTCGCCGTGGCATGCTAGAGCTAGATGTATTGTTTATGCCCTTTGTAGAAGATGCTTTTGATTCACTTAGCGTTGAACAGCAAGCTATTTTTCAGCGTTTACTTACCGAAGAAGATCCTGACTTATTTGCTTGGTTTATGGGCCATAAAGAATGTAAAGATGAGCAGCTTAACAGCATGGTACAACTTATTTTAGACCGAGTTCGTGTATAGGTTTACGGTTACAGCAAACAAAACAGACCATAAACCTATAGTGGTCTTTTTTTGTGTTTTAACATTATTGCTGTGCTTATTTTTAAGTTCATTTGAGGCAATAATTTTTTGCATGGTTGTTAACCTTGTAGCGGCCATACTTGTATGGCTAAAAATGCAGGCAGTACAGCCACTCGAAGGCGTTATTATTTTAGCCCCAAAGCAGTTTAGGTTTGAAAATAACACACGGTTAATTCAAGGCGAAATAAGTGCTAAAAGCCGCTTAATTGGCAACAGTGTTTGGCTTTATATTAAGGGTTTTAATAACAACTATTGGCTGATTATTACAGCCAATAGTGTTGATGTACAAAGCTATGCGCGTCTAAAACGCGCCACACTTAATGCAATTAACGCTGTGGAGTTAAAATAGTAGGCGTTGGATTAGCGTTTTGCTCTGGATAATCAATAGTGTAATGCAGGCCACGGCTTTCTTTACGCTCAAGTGCACTGCGAATAATTAGTTCGGCAACTTGTACCAAATTACGTAGTTCTAACAAGTTATTACTAACTCTAAAGTTAGCGTAATAGTCATGTATTTCTTGCTGTAACAACTCAACTCTATGTAGCGCCCGCTCTAAACGTTTTGTTGAGCGCACAATACCCACGTAGTCCCACATAAATAACCTTAGTTCATGCCAGTTGTGAGTAATCACTATTTCTTCATCTGAATTAGCTACGCGGCTTTCATCCCAGTGCGGCAGGTTAATGGGCTCTGGTGCATGTTCAATTTTGCTTAAAATGTCTTTTGCAGCCGCATGGGCAAACACAATACACTCTAGTAATGAATTACTCGCCATACGATTAGCGCCATGTAAGCCAGTATAAGCAACTTCGCCTACTGCATATAAGTTATCTAAATCGGTTTTGCCATTAAAGTCAGTCATTACTCCGCCACAGGTATAATGCGCTGCAGGTACAACAGGAATAGGGTCTTTAGTAATATCGAGCCCGACACTTAGGCACTTTGCATATATAGTGGGAAAGTGCTCAATAATAAAATCTTTATCTTTGTGACTAATATCTAAAAATACGCAATTGGCACCCAAACGTTTCATTTCAAAGTCGATAGCGCGAGCAACAATATCGCGAGGAGCAAGCTCTTCACGCTCATCAAACTCATGCATAAATCGGCTGCCGTCGGGGCGTCTTAAATAGGCGCCTTCACCACGCATTGCTTCGGTAATTAAAAAGTTTTGTAATTCAGGGTGGTACAAACTGGTTGGATGAAACTGGTTAAATTCCATGTTCGCCACTCTACAGCCCGCACGCCATGCCATAGCAATACCATCACCACTGGAAACATCAGGGTTTGAAGTATATAAATACACTTTACTGGCGCCACCCGTCGCTAAAGCAACAAATTTAGCCGCAATTGTTTCTACTTTTTTAGCATTTTTATTCCATACATACATGCCATTTATATGCGAGCTGGCTTGATTGCCGCTTTTATCTGTAATTAAATCAATAGCGTTGTAGTGCTCTAACAGGGTGATGTTTTTGTGGGTTTGAACTTGGCTGATTAATGTTGTTTGTACGGCTTTACCAGTAGCGTCGGCGGCGTGTAATATGCGTCGGTGGCTGTGGCCGCCTTCACGCGTTAAATGAAAACGCTCTTTCCCATGGCTATCCAGCTCTATATCAAACGGTACGCCTTGATTAATTAACCATTGCAAACAATCGTGGGCATTACTAGCGGTATAGTGCACTGCTTCTTTGTCGCATAAGCCACCGCCCGCGTCGAGCGTGTCTTGCACATGTGATTCTATACTGTCATGTTTCTTATCAAATACCGCGGCTATACCACCTTGGGCATAGAGTGTGGAACCTTCAGTGAGTGCTCCCTTACTGATTACGGTAACGTTACAATAGTTAGCTAAAGATAAGGCAAGTGATAAGCCCGCTGCGCCGCTACCGATAATAGCGACATCTGCAATGTGATGTTTATTTTGGTTCATGTCAGAGGTACTTTGCGGTTACAATGCCCATATAGAGCAATGTTTGTTTTCAATAGTGGTAGTTGTATCATATTTGCCATCATACCAAGTAGTAATTTTGGCTCTAACTACGGTTATTTACGACTATTTAATAAAAAAACAATATAAAGCAGAACTTTTTATTCATGTAAGAGTCAGAGTATCTGTGAACAATGGCGACACTATGAATGATAAGCAAAAATTAGACACAGGAGTACCGGCTCGAATGAGCGAGCAGGATCAAGATTTAGCGCTAGTAAAAAGGGTTCAGCAAGGAGATAAAAACGCCTTCAACCTATTAGTAAAGAAGTATCAAAACAAAATTGCCGGTTTGATCTCACGTTATGTGTCAAATCAAGGTGATATTGCAGATGTAGCACAAGAAGCGTTTATAAAAGCTTATCGTGCGCTTCCTAACTTTAGGGGCGATAGTGCCTTTTATACTTGGTTGTACCGTATTGCAGTAAATTGTGCTAAAAATTATTTAGTAGCTCAGGGGCGTAAACCGCCTGCAAGTGATATAGACGCACAAGATGCCGAATTTTATGACTGCGCGGACTCAATGCGTTCTAACGCATCTCCTGAAAATTTACTGCTGAGCGAAGAAGTACGCGCTGTTATTTTTAATACGATTGATAGTTTGCCTGAAGATCTTAAAACCGCAATCACCCTTAGAGAAATTGAAGGGATGAGCTATGAAGAAATAGCCGTGGTAATGGATTGCCCAGTCGGGACGGTACGTTCGCGTATATTTCGTGCCCGTGAAGCAATTGATAACAAATTAAACCCATTAATAGGCGAGTCTTAGTATGATAAAAGCACACGTTAACAGGTTAGATGACGAATCGTTATCTGCATTACTTGACGGCGAGCAACAACTAGCAGATGCGAAAATTGCAGAGCAAGACGTTGCTACCTTTGGCCGTTATGCGTTAATTGGTGATGCAATGCGAGCTCAAAAAGATCACAGCGATATTCATATTGATATTAGCAAGCGTGTTGCGTTAGCACTCGAAAGCGAACCAGTATATGCAGACTTCAGTCAGTCTAAAGCGCAATCTGCGCCGCAAAGTGATACTATAAACGACAATAAAGTTGTGGTATTTAATTGGCGCAAGCCAGTGGCACAACTTGCGATTGCAGCAAGTGTTGCTATGTTTGCAATTGTAGGCGTAAATATGTTGCCACAGGGCGATGGCGCGCAACAAAGCGAAATTCCATTACTGCAAACAACGCCTTTTACAGGTATTGCATCACCAGTGAGTTATTCATCGGAGCCCGCGCTTAAAAATGCAGAAAATGGTTTGCGTGAATTGCAGCAGCAACGTATTGGCGCACTTGTTTTAGAGCATCAACGCCAAGCTCGTGTTGCCCATTCATTAGAGGCTGCGCAAACGGATGCAAAAAAAACAGAGGAAAAAAACTAATTAAATGAAAGTAATTACTTTTATTCTGTCGCTGGCAATCAGCTTTAATACTTTTGCCAGCGACACCAATCCTGCCAAAGATTTACTGCTTAAAATGGCAAATGCCGTTCATACCCGTAACTTTGACGCCTCGTTTGTGGTTGTTAAAGGCAAAACCATGGAACCCTACCGTTGGGTACATGCAAAACAAGGTGACATTGAGATAGAGCATTTAAGTTTACTCAATGGCGCGGGCCTAGAAATGGTGCGCGTTGACAACCAAGTAACTTATTTTGAGCCGCAATCAGAGCCTTATTCACTTACAACCGATTCAATTGCTGGGCCAATTCCAGAAGTACTGTTTAAAAACGTTGAGCGTTTAAGTAACCATTATGACTTTGTACTTGGTGGAAAAGGACGTATATCAGGAAGAGCAGCTCAGTTAGTGCGTATAGAATCTAAAGATGAAGACAAATATAACTACTGGATTTGGCTTGATATGGAATCGTCTTTATTGCTAAAAGCGGCCTACGTTAATCATCAAGGCGAAGCTTTAGAACAACTGCAACTTACCCACATAAGTGTTACAGAGCAGCCGGCGAGTATGTTGCTGGAAATACTTAATCGTAATTTTCCAACCCCGTTACCAAATAACTCACTCGAAACATTGAGCAGTAATACGGCAAAAACGTGGAAAATAGACTGGTTGCCAGCAGGCTTTGAATTATTAAAATCAGACCGCCATAAATTAGATTTAAATAATGAATTAACCGACTACTATTTATTTTCAGATGGCTTTGTAGAAGTATCGGTATTTATACAAAGACCTTTGCCGGGTAAGCGCTTAAGTGGCTCACTCACTTCTGGGGCAACTACAGTTTATGTGCACAACGGCGGCAATTTTGACGTTTCGGTAGTGGGAAATATTCCTAGTTTAGCCGCCAAAAAAATTGCAGAGTCGGTGATCCGTGCATTATAAACGATTTATAAAGAGTTGTTATGATTGAACAAACCTTAAAAGTTGTGGCCCTTAGTGGCCACATTGCACATTTAGAGGCACAACAAAAACAAGCATGCGAAGGCTGTAATGGCCGTTGTGGATCGCAGGTATTTAGTAAGTTATTTGGCAGTGCTAAAAAAACCTTTCCCTACAAATTTGACACGCCCGTAGTGGTGGGCCAAAAAATCACCTTGTCGCTCGATGATAGCCACGTTGTTAAACACGCATTTACCGTCTATATGCTGCCGCTATTTTTAAGCTTAGCCTTTGCGTTAGTCGCTGCTGAATTACTGTTAGTTACCGAGGGATGGCAAATTTTAGCCGCTGCTTTGGGTGGTGGTATTGGCTTTTTAATGGCTAAAATGTGGGTTAAATCATTCAGGCATGATATCAAAGTGATAAAAATTCATCCAATTAGCCTTCCTTTAACTCAAATAGATGGTGATTGATGCCAATTAAATGTAAAATTGCCCGCTTACGCCACAACAACTTGAAAATATAAAAACAAATATTTTCAAGTTGTTTAGGTATATCTACTTAGTCCATTAAAAATAGAGTTTAGAATCCAGTTTATGAAGCATATCCGTAATTTTTCGATCATCGCCCACATTGACCATGGTAAATCGACCCTTTCAGATCGTTTGATCCAAGTTTGTGGTGGTTTAACCGACCGCGAAATGCAAAAACAGGTTTTGGATTCAATGGATATTGAGCGCGAACGTGGTATTACCATTAAAGCGCAAAGTGTAACCTTGAATTATAAAGCCAACGACGGCGAAACCTACCAGCTTAACTTTATCGACACCCCAGGGCATGTTGATTTTACTTATGAAGTATCACGCTCATTGGCAGCATGTGAAGGTGCGTTACTCGTTGTAGATGCTGGCCAAGGTGTTGAAGCACAAACACTGGCAAACTGTTACACCGCCCTAGAAATGAACTTAGAAGTAATACCCGTACTTAATAAAATTGATTTACCACAAGCCGATCCGCTTCGCGTGGCTGAAGAAATCGAAGATATTATTGGTATTGATGCCCTAGATGCAGTGCAATGTAGCGCTAAAACTGGCGTTGGTATTGCCGAAGTACTTGAAATGATAGTTAAAGATGTACCACCACCGGTTGGCGATAAAGATGCGCCTCTTCAAGCACTTATAATTGACTCATGGTTTGACCCATACCAAGGTGTTGTATCACTAGTACGTATTAAGCACGGTGAACTACGCACCGGCGACAAAATTAAAATCATGTCGAACGATCATGTGCACACAGCCGATCAGGTGGGTGTATTTACACCAAAGCAAACTAACACAGGTATTTTAAGAACTGGTGAAGTAGGCTTTGTAATTGCTGGAATTAAAGAAATACATGGTGCGCCAGTGGGCGATACCATTACTCATCAAAAAAATGCGGCACCGTTGCGTTTACCTGGTTTTCAAAAAATTAAACCACAAGTGTATGCGGGTATGTTCCCAATTGCTTCTGATGAATATGAATCGTTTCGTGATGCGCTTAACAAATTAAGCTTAAACGATGCGTCGTTATTTTTCGAACCAGAGAACTCAACTGCACTTGGTTTTGGTTTTCGTTGTGGCTTTTTAGGCATGCTGCACATGGAAATTATTCAAGAGCGGTTAGAACGTGAATACGATATTGATTTAATCACCACAGCACCAACCGTAATTTACGAAATAGTGACTAAAAAAGACGGTACATTCCAAATTGATAACCCGTCTGACTTACCTGCGGTAAACGATATTTTAGAAATTCGCGAGCCGATTGTTGAAGCCAATATTTTAGTGCCTCAAGAGTACTTAGGTAATGTTATTACTTTGTGTGTTGATAAACGTGGCATGCAAACAAAAATGACTTACCACGGTAAGCAAGTTGCAATCACGTATGAGCTACCAATGGCCGAAGTGGTAATGGACTTTTTCGATAAATTAAAGTCTACAAGTCGTGGTTTTGCTTCACTTGATTACACCTTTAAGCATTTTCAAACATCAGACATGGTACGTGTTGATATTTTAATCAACTCTGAGCGTGTTGATGCACTAGCTATTATTGTACATCGTGATATTGCTCAATCTCGTGGTCGTCAGCTTGCTGATGCGCTAAAAGAGCTAATTCCACGTCAAATGTTTGATATTGCGATTCAGGCAGCTATTGGCGGACATGTTATTGCCCGTACTACGATAAAACAGATGCGTAAAAACGTAATTGCTAAGTGTTACGGTGGTGACGTGAGTCGTAAGAAAAAGCTACTTAAAAAGCAAAAAGATGGTAAAAAACGTATGAAACAAGTAGGTAACGTTGAAGTGCCTCAAGAAGCGTTTTTAGCTATTTTAAAAGTTGGTAAATAAAAACAAAGGATTTTAAATGGCTGGCTATTTTTCAGTTTTATTGGTGCTATTAACCTTAGGCTCAGGTTTAATATGGTTAATAGACCACTTAATGTTTGCGCCAAAACGAAACGCGCATTTGGCTATGGCAGAGGCTTCTGCAGGTGGTAAATTAGATGAAGAAACTGCCGCATTAATTGCACCAGAGCCTATGCTTACAGAAACAGCAAAGTCGATTTTTCCGATGATTGCTGCTATCACTATATTTAGATCGTTTATGTTTGAACCGTTTCAAATACCTTCTGGTTCAATGATGCCTACTTTATTAGTAGGAGATTTTATTTTAGTGCAAAAGTATTCGTACGGGATTAAAGATCCAGTATGGCGCAGTCAATTAGTTGATGTAGGTGAGCCTGAGCGTGGTGATATTATTGTTTTTAAATATCCGCTAGACGAAAAGGTCGATTTTATTAAACGCACAATAGGCTTGCCTGGCGATAAAATAGTTTATCGTGATAAGCGTTTATATATTCAACCAAATTGTAAAGCAGGTGAAACCCAGCAGGGTGAGCTGCTTTGTAATGAATTTAATAAAATTGATTTTAAATTAATAAATGATGACGAATTTAAGCAAGGCTCAATGGCATTAGCGCGTTTAAATGAAAACTTAACTACGCTAAGTCATGATATTTTAATTAACCCTCAGGCGCCTGAACGTAAAGGGCGTTATTATCAGCAACCGGGTACACCTACCGATGAATGGGTTGTTCCTGCTGATCATTATTTTATGATGGGTGATAATCGCGATAACAGCCAAGATAGTCGCTTTTGGGGTTTTGTGCCAAAAGAAAACTTGGTGGGTAAAGCTGTCTTTATATGGATGAGTTTTGAATTTGATAATGGCCCAGATGACATTTTACCAGGATGGGTTCCAACTGGTGTTCGTTTTGAACGCCTAGGTAATATTCAATAGCAATGAAAAAAAATGTAACAGAACTATACAAAACAATAGACTACATATTTGCAGATCAAGGCTTGCTTGAGCAAGCAATGACGCATCGTAGTCATAAAGGTCAGCATAACGAGCGTCTAGAATTTTTAGGTGATTCAATTTTAAGCTTTGTGATTGCAAATGCGCTGTATGCTAAATTTCCTAAAGCGCGTGAAGGCGACTTAAGCCGTATGCGCTCTACCTTAGTGCGTGGTCAAACATTGGCTGAGTTTGGCTTAGAGTTTGGCTTAGGAGATTATTTACGCTTAGGTCCAGGCGAGCTAAAAAGCGGCGGCTTTCGTCGTGAGTCAACACTTGCCGATGCCGTAGAGGCGATTATTGGCGCTGTGTTTTTAGATTCGGATATTGAACGCTGTGGCGAATTAATTTTATCTTGGTATGAAGAGCGTTTAAATGCTATTTCACCAGGGCTTAATCAAAAAGATCCTAAGACCCTGCTGCAAGAGCATTTGCAAGCTCGTAAACTATCGTTACCGGGCTATACAGTTGTTGATACAAAAGGCCAGGCACACAATCAAACATTCACGGTTGAATGTATTGTTGATGGCATGGATAGCATTATTTCTGTTGGTAGCTCGCGTCGTAAAGCCGAACAAAAAGCTGCTGAAAAAGCATTGAAGATACTTAAAAATGAACCTTGATACCTTAATACAACCACACGATGGCGATATAGATACGTTTTGCGGCATGGTCGCAATAGTAGGGCGCCCTAACGTAGGTAAATCTACTTTACTTAATAAAATTATTGAGCAAAAGGTTAGTATTACCTCACGTAAGCCACAAACCACACGCCACCGTATTATGGGTATTCATACCGAAGGTAAGCATCAAGCTGTTTACGTTGATACACCAGGCCTACACGTTGAAGAAAAACGTGCTATTAACCGCTTAATGAACCGTGCAGCATCAAGTTCAATTGGTGATGTAGAGCTTATTATATTTGTGGTTGAAGGCACTCACTGGAATGCCGATGACGACATGGTACTTAACAAAGTATCGCAAAGTGGTAAGCCGGTATTATTGGTGATCAATAAAATAGACTTAGTAAAAGATCGCGACCTAGTGCTGCCTCATATGAAGTGGTTAGGCGACAAGTTTGACTTTATTGGTATTATGCCAGTATCGGCTGAGCAAGGTAAAAATATTGACTTGATCAAAGCAGAAGTAACTAAACGCCTTCAGCCAAGTGAATTTTACTTTCCAGAAGACTACGTAACTGACCGTTCAATGCGCTTTATGGCAGCAGAAACCATTCGTGAAAAGTTAATGCGCTTTATGGGCGAAGAGCTTCCGTATTCTGTTACTGTTGAAATAGAGCAGTTTAAATGGCAAGAAAACGGTATTTGGCATATCAATGGTTTAATACTGGTTGAGCGCGAAACTCAAAAGCGCATGGTAATTGGTAATAAAGGCGAAAAGCTAAAAACCATTGGTCGCGAAGCACGAAAAGATCTTGAAGAAATGCTTGATAACAAAGTGTTTTTAGAGCTTTGGGTTAAAGTTAAATCGGGTTGGGCTGACGACGAGCGCGCACTAAGAAGCCTAGGTTATGGTGAAGACTAATAATCTGCTAGCAGCTTAAATTATGGATAGCGACTTCTACAGAGCGTATTTATTACATCGGCGTCCTTATAGTGACTCCCAAGTAATGCTTGATATGCTAGTAGAAGGCGTTGGCCAACTTAGAATGCTAGCCCGTATTAGTGGCCGCCAGGCCACTAAACATAAAGCGCAATTACAACCTTTCCAAGCCTTGTTGGTACATTACAACGGCAAGTACGATTTAAAATACATCAACAAATTTGAACTGCACGGAACGCCACTTTTTTTAAAAGGTGATGAGCTTTATTGTGGCTTTTATTTAAATGAATTAACTAATCGAATTGTGCCAATTAATGAACCGATTGATCAGGTTTTTCAGCTTTATAATACGCACTTAAAAAACCTTAATAGCGGCGCTAATTTACAAGCCGTGCTACGTTCTTACGAATTTCAACTATTAGAACTACTAGGTTATGGCGTCGACTTTAGTTTTGACGCCAGCGGTGAACCCATAGATGAAAAGCGAACGTATAGCTATTTTGCAGAAGTTGGCTTTTTAGTACAAGACGATCCGCGTTCTGGATTTAGCGGTATACAACTTAATGCCATAGCAAATCATGACTTTAGCCAAGCAGATGTGCTATATATGGCAAAACAATTAAGCCGCTACTTATTAAAGCCATTGCTTGGTAATAAACCATTAAAAAGTCGTGAGTTATTTGCGGCCTCTCAATAAACGTAATTTTACAGGTAAAATAATGAAAGATATTCTTTTGGGTGTAAACGTTGATCATATTGCAACACTTCGCCAAGCACGTGGCACTAGCTACCCTGATCCAGCACATGCAGCAAGTGTAGCTGAGCATGCAGGAGCCGACGGCATCACTATTCATTTACGTGAAGATCGCCGTCATATTCAAGACCGTGACGTGTATGTAATGGCTAAAACCATTCAAACACGAATGAACCTTGAAACAGCCGTAACCGATGAAATGATCAATATTGCACTTGAGGTAAAACCTGAATACGTATGCTTAGTGCCAGAAAAGCGCGAAGAGCTAACCACTGAAGGCGGGCTAGATGTGGCGGGTAATCTTGAAAAAATTACCGCAGCAACAAAAACCTTGAGCGACGCGGGTATTAAAGTCTCGTTATTTATAGATGCCGATAAAGCGCAGCTAGATGCAGCTAAAGCAACGGGCGCTCCGTATGTTGAAATTCATACCGGTGCTTACGCTGATGCCACAACCGATGAGGCAATAAGCAAAGAGCTTGAACATATTCGCCAAGGTGTTAAATATGCAGCCAGTATTGGCTTAATTGTCAATGCGGGCCATGGTTTGCATTACCATAATGTAAAACCAATTGCCGCAATGGAAGAGATTTATGAGCTTAATATTGGTCACGCTATTATTGCGCGTGCCGCTATTGATGGGCTAGATAAAGCCGTACGCGATATGAAACGCTTAATGCTTGAAGCGCGTGCCTAAGGCATCGCTCTCACTGTTTAAATAAGCTACTTGAAGCTTCCTTGCCACTTAGTACTATTAGGTGCATGAAGCTTCGGGTTTTGAGTCCCGCTGTTATGTAAGTTACCAATTAGCTTGGGTGAGTATCATTAAAGCCAGTAAAAGTTAAGAATACACTGCTAAAATAGCGCCACTTGGATCGCGAATTATAAAATAGCTTTCGCCACCATATTCAGTTGGCCCCTTAATAATTTCACCTCCTAACTCCAGCGTTTTTTGTGCGCTAAGTTGAGCGTTTTCTACGCGAACATACATTAACCACTGCGCTGGTAAATCGGCGTTATCGCCCTTTGCATGGCAAATGCCTGCTATTGTCCCTTGTGCGTTATTCATATTAAAATCATTGTAACTGCCCATATCTACAGGCTCTTTTTGCCAACCAACAACGTGTGTATAAAAGTCGCTAATTTGCTGTGCATCAGCCACAGTAAGATCGCGCCACTCAATACTACCAATTACTTTGTTATTGCTCATAAAGTCTCTTCCTATTTATTGTACTGATGGCGCAATAGCTATCGTTTTATAGTTTTGAGCCTTTAATTTTTAGCATCAAGTAGTAAGTTTTCTAGCTCGTCTTGTAGTTCAAATAACTCAGGTTCAATAGTGGCTAATACGCAGTTACTTTTTAACGCGGTTTCGATTGTTTCGGCCAGCGACTTTAATTTAGGAACGCCAGTGTAGCAACACGCCCCATGTAACTTATGAATAATGCTCAGTACTTGTTTGCAGTCTTCATCGGCAATAGCTTGCGCTAATAAGCTAAGTGTTTCGGGCACGCTGAGAAGTAACATATTGAGCATTTCTAATGCCAGTTCACTTTTACCGCCTGCATGTTGCAGTGCTATGCCCCAATCAAGGCGCACACTCTTAAAGGGGGGCGGGCTTTGTGGCATATTTTTTAGTTTATCGCGGCTAACCGGTAGTTGTGGGCTATGATCGCAAATAATTTGATTAAGCATATCCTCATCAATCGGTTTAGTTAAATAGCCTTCAAAACCGTCTTTTAATAGCTGCTCTTTTTCGCTGTGAAGCGCATGTGCGGTTACGGCAATGATGGGCGTATCTTCGTTTAGCGACGATTCTTTAATTAGCTTACAGGCAGTAATACCATCCATAATTGGCATTTGTATGTCCATAAATATTACGTCGTACTTGTGGCTTTTACTCAAACTGTAAGCTTGCGAGCCATTGTGTGCTGTGTCTATTAGCTCAACCTGCTCATTAAGTAAGGTATAAATTAATTTTAAGTTAGCGTCATTATCGTCAACTACTAATACTTTTAACGGTAAGAGTGTTTGCTCATTTTGTTCAATATTGTGCACGGGGTGATCTAATCGATACGGCGCGGCAAGTAGTTCACACAATTTACGATGGTTAAGTGGTTTACTTAAGCAGGCATCAGCGCCGCTGCCAATAAAGGCTTCACGCATACTATGCGATACAGTGTTAAGCATTAAATATAAATAGTCGGTTGATTCACGCACCGCTTTTACATGGCTTTTTAGGCGTTGCATATCGTTAACCGAGGCCATATCACCAATGATACAAATATCATATTGCTGTTCTTTATTGGCGATTGCAGCTAAAAATTCCGCGTCGCTAAAGCAGCCGGTCACACTTATTTGCCATTCGTTAAGCAAAGATAAAACAGCATGATGGGTGTGCTCGTGTGGCTCTAAATATAAAACATGCTTACCGAGCAAAGATTTAGTTGGCAAGTCACTGGCAAACACATGATTAGGTAATCTAAATACGCCATTAAAGGTAAAGCAGGTGCCATTACCAGGGGCTGAGTTAAGTGTAATTTTACCACTCATGGCCTCTACAATATGCTTGGTAATAATAAGTCCCAAGCCAGTGCCACCAAATTTACGGGTAATACTAGAATCAGCCTGGCCAAAGGCGGTAAATAATGCATCTTGTTTATCAACAGGAATACCTACGCCGGTATCGGCCACTGAAACTAAAACCGAGGTGCGCTCTTCATCGAGTAGTCTATGGCTAATATCGACTTTTATAGCGCCTTTTTCGGTAAACTTAATGGCGTTACTTAATAAATTAATTAAAACTTGTTTTAATCGCGTAGGGTCGCCGGTTAGGTGATCGGGCACTTGCGGGCTAATATAAATAGACAGCTCAAGTTGCTTGTCATGGGCGCTTGGGGCTAACAGCGTCATTACTTCGTTAACGGTATCGCGCAACTGAAACTGAATAGACTCAAGTTCCATAGCGCCCGCTTCTAATTTTGAAAAATCTAATATATCGCTAATAATGGTCATTAAACTATTAGCCGACAGTTCAATGGTATCTAAGTAATCTTTTTGGTTTTTATTTAATGGCGTTTTATGCAGCTGACGCGTAAAACCAATCACGCCATTTAAAGGGGTGCGTAGCTCATGACTCATTTTTGCCAAAAAGTCAGATTTAACCCGGTTGGCATCTTGGGCTTCTTTTTTTGCCATAGTGAGCTGAATATTTTGCGTTTCGTACTGCTCTAGAGTTTCGCGGTAATCACTGGTGGCTTGATCAATGTTTTTTTGCATTTCATCTTTTTGCATCACCATAGAGTAAGAAATAGTATTTAACCCTTCGCGGAGCAACTCAAACTCACCAACCATAGATTCGTTTAAACCAGTTTCTCTTTTACCTTCCACGAGCCTATCGGTTGCCAATACTAATTTATTAAGAGGACTCATAAACATATGGCTAAGTTTAAGTGCTAAAATAGCGGCCAGTACTAGGGCTAGTATAATAACAATACCACTGACCAGTAAGGCTCTTTGCTGGCCAATAACTGCTTGATCTTTATTTAACTGTAATACCACAGTTCCTAGTGAGGTTTGAAATATCGATTTATCCCATTTTGTATCAGGACTTGTGTGATTAATAATGGGTGTAAAAAAGGTAATTAAATCATCTGTTTTATGAACTTGAGTGGCATTAAGGTTATTTAGTTGCTCGTTGTTGAGCAAGTCATCAAACAAGCGATGATAGTTACTGGTTATTATGAGCTTATTATTGTCGTCAAATAATGCAATCGCTTTTACTACCGGGGAGTGCTTATTGTGGGTATAGCTAATAACACGATTTAGTAGCTGTTTGTTTTTTTCAAGTAATGGTTGCTCAAGCGCAATAGCAAGGGGCTCTGAAATAGTAGTCCCTTGTTGATATAAAATTTCATCAAGCTCAATGTAACGATTTATTGTAAAATAACCACCGAGTAACAATCCAATGATCACCGTGGGGATCAGAGTGAGTGTTAAAACAGAATCGCGTAAGCCTAATTTAGTCATATTGGGAGCGTTATTATTGTTATCAGCATGCTCAGAGTATATACGGATAATGAGGTATTCTGCAATTGGAGTCGATTCATCAAATGTTTAAGGTAATGCCTAATGGCGCAAATATTTAAAGCAACAAAAAAACCGCTAAAACAACAGTCTTTAGTGCTCGATATCACCGCCATGGATCACCATGGCCGCGGCATAGCGAAACATAATAATAAAGTGTGCTTTGTAAGTAATGCTTTGCCAAACGAGCAAGTAAAAGCCACCATTGTTGCCGACAAAGCGCGTTACAGCGAAGCGCAAACACATAAAGTATTACAGGCGAGTGAATATCGCGTAGCGCCGTTTTGTGAGCATTATAATCAATGTGGTGGGTGTCAGTTGCAGCATTTAGATAGCGGCCAACAGGTAGTCGAAAAGCAAATAGCGGTGAGCAAATTATTTGAAAAATTTGCCAAGCTAGATGAATTAAACTGGCAAGCCCCCTTATTAAGTAAAGCCACTCATTACAGACGAAGTGCTCGTTTAGCGGTAATGTTTGATAAAACAGCAAAAAAAATGCGTGTAGGCTATAGAGCAAGTGGCTCTAAAAGTATTATTAGTATTAATGAATGCCCAGTACTAAGTGAAGTATTTGCAAATGTATTTACTGTATTTGATAACTTAATTAATCAACACAAGGCACTGCATTGTGTATCTCACTTGCAATTGTGCCAAGGCGATGAGCAAAACTTTGTTATTATTCGCCACACAAAACCTATTCCAGAGAGTATAAAAGCACTGGTATCGCAAAGCGCCGCTGAGCAACAATGGCAGCTAGTGTGGCAAAGCGAAAGTGAAGTGATTGAACACTCACATTTAGCCATGCCATTTTATGCACTTGAAGAGTTAGGGTTAAAGTTTGAGTTTGGCTTAAATAACTTTATCCAAGTTAATGCTAGCGTTAATCAAGCAATGCTTAAACAAGCCCAAAATTGGCTGGCACTAAAAGGCGACGAAAACGTATTAGATTTATTTTGTGGTATTGGTAACTTTTCATTAGTGCTGGCAAAACAAGCAAAAACAGTAATTGGTGTAGAAGGGGTTGCTTCAGCGGTTGCAATGGCAACGCAAAATGCGCACACTAACTTAATCGCTAATGCTCAATTTAATTGCTTTGATTTAACAAATAAAATTGAAACGGCTTCGTGGTTTAATAAAAATTTAGATGTACTGGTGCTAGACCCCTCACGTACTGGGGCAATAACCGTATTAGAACAACTTCCTTTAAAGCAGTTTAAAACTATTTTATACGTCTCATGCGACCCTGTTACTTTAGCCCGTGACAGCGCTATTATTTCGCAAGCAGGCTTTGAACTGCATAAAATTGGGCTAATGAATATGTTTCCGCACACCGGGCATATTGAAACTATGGCGTTATTTCAACGGAGGTAAAGCGCATTATGGTAGCTACACGTCAATCACATCAACAGGATGAAACCGGGGACTTTGCTAGTCGCTTAAAGTTGCTTGCTCTGTCGGCAGAAAAAGTAGAGTTGCTTAATAAAGCACAGGCACTTTGTTTAGCGTGCGACAATACCACCCGACAAAGCACAGCCATTGAAATGGTCGAAATTTTAGCCGAGCTTAATCTTGATGCAGACTCATTAGCTACTGCTTATTTAACGCCGTATTTTATAAATAACTTAGTCACCCTTGAAACCGTTGAAGAGCAGCTAGGTAGCAGTATTGCGGTATTGTTAAGCGGGGTCGCGCAAATGGCTACTATTAGCACTTTGGCGCATCAAGGTAAAGGCACGGTACAGGTTGATAATATTCGCCGTATGTTACTTGCTATGGTAGAGGATGTGCGCGCGGTTGTTATTAAGTTAGCAGAGCAAGTATGTCATTTACGCAATGTAAAAAATGCCGCAGAAGAAGACCGCGTTATTGCCGCCAAAGAAACCGCCGACATTTTTGCTCCACTGGCAAACCGCTTAGGTATAGGGCAATTAAAGTGGGAGCTTGAAGACTTATCGTTTAGGTATTTGCACCCCAATATTTATAAAAACATTGCCAAACAGCTTGATGACAAACGCCTAGCGCGTGAAGCCTACATGGAAGACATGGTAGCGCAAGTTAAAAGCCGTTTAAGTGAGGCGGGCATAGAAGCTGAGGTTTACGGGCGGCCAAAACATATTTACAGCATTTATAAAAAAATGGCGCAAAAAAACTACGAGTTTGATCAACTGTTTGATATTCGCGCAATGCGTATTGTGGTACAGCGCCTGCAAGATTGTTACGGCGCGCTGGGCATAGTGCACACTAACTGGCGTCATTTGCATAAAGAGTTTGACGACTACGTGGCCACGCCTAAGCAAAATGGCTATCAGTCTATTCATACCGTGGTATTTGGCCCCGAAGGCAAAACGGTTGAGATTCAAATTCGCACCAGCGATATGCACCAAGATGCCGAGCTAGGTGTTGCTGCGCATTGGATGTATAAAGAAGGCGCATTGCCAGGGCGAGGCTCAGGTTATGAGCAAAAAATTAGCTGGCTGCGTAAATTATTACAATGGCAAGAAGAAGTGGTTGATGGCAGCGACCTAGCACAAGAGCTTAAAAACCAAGTGGTAGAAGACCGCGTATACGTATTTACCCCGCGCGGCGATATTTTTGACTTACCACTGGGAGCAACACCATTAGATTTTGCTTATTATATTCACTCTAATGTGGGGCATCGTTGTATTGGCGCTAAAGTATTTGGCAAAATTGTGCCATTTACCCATCAGTTAAGCACCGGCGATCAGGTAGAAATTCTTACCCAAAAACAGCCAAACCCCAGCCGCGACTGGTTAAACCCATCATTAGGCTATATAAAGTCATCGCGTGCTAGAGCCAAAATACACCATTGGTTTAAACAGCTCGATCGCGACAAGAATCTTAGTGCTGGTAAAGAAATACTCGATAACGAACTGCAAAAACTCGATTTAAATTATAGAGACTTAGCACCCGCTATTAAGCGTTTTAACTTTAAAGAGCTCGACGATTTAATGGTCGCCATTGGCGCAGGCGATATTCGCCTTAATCAAATGCTTAACTTTGTTACCGATCGCCCCGAAGACGAGCCGGTAATACGCTTTAAAACCCCAACAAAAGTAACCGGCGATAATAACGGTATTGTGGTTGACGGCGTAGGCAGCTTAATGAGTCATGTTGCTAAATGTTGTCGTCCGGTTCCGGGGGATGAAATTATTGGCTATATAACGCAAGGGCGCGGTATTGGTGTACATCGTGATGATTGCGACTCGTTTAATAATTTAAAAACTCAGCACCCAGAGCGAGTTATTTCAGTAAGCTGGTCAGACGATATTCATAACTCCTATGCGCTAAGTATTAGAATAGAAGCCAGCGACCGCTCAGGTTTAATTCGCGACATAAGTGTAGTGTTAGCCAACGAAAAAGTGAATGTGCTAAATATGAATGTAAATACCGTTGATGATAATCAAATTGCTATATTTACCATGCAAATAGAGGTACACGATCTGTCGGGTACTAATAGAGTGCTTTCTAAGTTACACCAAATTGAAGGTGTACACAGTGCAAAGCGAGGGCAATAAATATGACAGATAACGCAGCGCTTGCGCAACTACTAAATATAATGAAAACGCTAAGAGATCCTGAGATTGGTTGCCCCTGGGATCGTAAGCAAACCTTTAGCTCAATAGTGCCACACACTATTGAGGAAGCGTTTGAAGTGGCAGATTGCATTGAATCGGGCAATTTAGGTGAGCTTAAAAATGAACTTGGCGATTTACTCTTTCAAATTGTGTTTTATGCTCAACTTGCTAATGAGCAAAAGTTATTTGATTTTAACGATATAGTGGCACAATTAAACGCTAAACTTACGCGCCGTCATCCTCATGTGTTCGACCAGCAAACAGCGCTAAGTGATGATGAGCTTGCTACGCAGTGGCAAGCAATTAAGGCACAAGAGCGCAGCGCCAAAAGCGCAGATGCTACGCCTTCGCTGTGGCAAGATATTCCCGTTAATATGCCAAGCTTAAGTAAAGCTAAAAAAATTCAGCAGCGGGTGGCAGCGCTTGGTTTTGATTGGCCAAGTTACCATGGTGCATTGGATAAAGTGAGCGAAGAGGTAGACGAAGTAAAAGAAGCACTCGCTCACAATCCGTATTCAGATCACAGCGCAGAAGAGCTGGGCGATTTACTGTTTGCTACAGTAAACGTTGCGCGCCATATAAAGCGCGACCCAGAGCAATTACTGCGCAGCGCCAGCGACAAGTTTTCAACCCGCTTTGAAAAAGTACAAGCTTATTTAAATGCCCAAGGTAAATGTTTAGAGTCGGCCACGCTTGATGAGATGGATGCAGCATGGGATGAGATCAAAAAAGTCAAATAGTGTGTAGTAAAATTATGGCTGTTTTTTGTGCTTACAATTTCTAATTTTAGCTGGATTGATTGGCTATGCTTTGGTACAATTTCTCCCCGTCCTGTTTATATTCCAAAATCACTTGTTTGGGTATTATATTCCTTTTAATTCCTGATATTCTAGGGTTCGCATGAGTACAAAATTTATCTTCGTTACCGGCGGGGTTGTTTCTTCGTTGGGTAAAGGTATTGCAGCAGCATCATTGGCAGCTATTTTAGAGGCCCGTGGCTTAAATGTTACTATCTTAAAGCTGGATCCTTACATCAACGTTGATCCAGGCACAATGAGCCCAATTCAACATGGTGAAGTATACGTTACAGAAGACGGCGCAGAGACCGATCTAGATTTAGGTCACTATGAGCGCTTTATTCGCACCAAAATGACAAGTCGCAATAATTTTACACAAGGTCGTGTATACAAAGATGTATTACATCGTGAGCGACGTGGCGAGTACCTTGGAGCAACAATTCAGGTAATTCCACATATTACCAACGATATTAAGCAACGTGTTTATTCTGGCGCTGAAGGCTATGATATAGCACTTGTTGAAATTGGCGGTACAGTGGGTGACATAGAGTCACAACCATTTTTAGAAGCAATTCGTCAAATGGGCACAGAAATAGGCCGTGAGCGCGCGTTATTTATTCACTTAACGCTAGTACCATTTTTAGGCCCTGCAGGCGAAGTGAAAACTAAGCCAACGCAGCACTCGGTTAAAGAACTACGTTCAATTGGTATTCAACCTGATATTCTTATTTGTCGTTCAGACCGCAAACTACCAAGTAACGAACGTGCAAAAATTGCATTGTTTACCAACGTAGAAGAAAAAGCGGTTATATCACTACCAGATGTAGACAGTATTTATAAAATTCCTGCGCTATTAAAGTCGCAAGATTTAGATTACTTTGTATGTCGTCGTTTTCATTTAGATGTCCCTGAAGCTGACCTTGTTGAATGGGAACAAGTACTTTATCAAGAGTCTAACCCTACAGGTGAAGTAACTATTGGTATGGTAGGTAAATACATTGAATTACCAGATGCGTATAAATCTGTAAACGAAGCATTAAAACATGCCGGTCTGAAAAACCGTTTAACGGTAAATATTCAGTACATCGACTCACAAGATTTAGAAACCAAAGGCGTTGATTCGTTAGCTCATCTAGATGCTATTTTAGTGCCTGGTGGTTTTGGTAGTCGTGGCGTTGAAGGTAAAATATTAGCGGCTAAATACGCGCGTGAAAACAAAGTGCCTTACTTAGGTATTTGTTTAGGTATGCAAGTGGCGTTAATTGAATATGCTCGTAACGTAGCGGGTCTTACTGATGCAAACTCAACTGAGTTTAACGCGCAATCTGCAAGCCCTGTAGTTGGCTTAATTACCGAATGGCTAGATGCTGAAGGTAAAGTAGAGCAGCGTGATGAAAAATCAGACTTAGGTGGCACTATGCGTTTAGGCGCACAAAAATGTCATTTAACACCGGGTTCTAAAGTGCATGCAGTATACGGTAGCGATGAAATAGTAGAACGTCATCGTCATCGTTACGAAGTTAATAATAACTTTGTAGAGCAACTAGAAAAAGCTGGTTTAAGCTTTACTGGTTTATCGGAAGATAAAAAACTAGTAGAAATTATTGAAAATAAAGATCACCCTTGGTTTATTGCAGCGCAATTCCACCCGGAATTCACTTCAACACCACGCGATGGTCACCCGCTGTTTGAAGGGTTTGTAGCTGCGGCTCACATCCACCAAAAAGCGTCTTCGTAATATTAATAGGCCGTGCATATTGCACGGCTTATTTGTTTTAAATGCCAACCAAATTAGTTTAAATTAAGTTGGCAGTAATTCACCATTTTGGGAATATAGAGGAATCAAGATGTCAGTAATCGTAAAAGTAATTGGTCGCGAAATTATGGATTCGCGTGGTAACCCAACTGTTGAAGCTGATGTACATTTAGCTGATGGTTCATGGGGCCGTGCTGCGGCGCCGTCTGGCGCATCTACAGGGACTCGCGAAGCATTAGAATTACGCGATGGTGATAAATCTCGTTATTTAGGTAAAGGCGTATTAAAAGCAGTTGGTTTTATTAATAATGAAATCGCAACCGCTTTAGCAGGCCAAAATGCACTTGAGCAAAGCACTGTTGATCAAGTAATGCTAGATTTAGATGGTACCGAAAATAAAGAAAAATTAGGTGCTAACGCAATCTTAGCAGTATCGCTAGCAACGGCTAAAGCTGCTGCACAATCTAAAAAAGTTGAGCTTTATGAGCATATTGCTGATTTAAACGGTACACCGGGTGTTTACTCTATGCCATTACCAATGATGAACATTATCAATGGTGGCGAACATGCAGATAACTCTGTAGATATTCAAGAGTTTATGATCCAACCAATTGGCGCTAAAAACTTCCGTGAAGCTCTTCGCATGGGCGCAGAAATATTTCACAGCCTAGCTAAAGTATTAAAAGCAGACGGTCACTCAACAGCGGTAGGTGACGAAGGTGGTTTTGCACCAAACCTTGCATCTAACGAAGCAGCACTAGCGGCAATTAAAGTAGCTGTTGCAAATGCAGGCTACGAGCTAGGTAAAGACATTACATTAGCGCTTGATTGTGCTGCCTCTGAGTTTTACGACAAAGAAGCAAATATTTACAATCTTAAAGGTGAAGGCAAAAAGTTCACTTCTGAAGAATTTAACTTCTTCTTACAAGACTTAACTCAGCAGTACCCAATCGTGTCTATCGAAGATGGCCTTGATGAGTCTGACTGGGATGGCTTTGCACACCAAACTAAACTAATGGGTGATAAAATCCAATTAGTGGGTGACGATTTGTTTGTAACCAACACTAAGATTTTAAAACGTGGTATCGACAACGGTATTGCTAACTCAATCTTAATTAAGTTTAACCAAATTGGTTCTTTAACTGAGACGTTAGCTGCAATCAAAATGGCTAAAGATGCTGGTTTCACAGTTGTTATTTCTCATCGCTCAGGCGAAACAGAAGATTCAACCATTGCAGATTTAGCAGTAGGTACAGCCGCAGGTCAAATTAAAACAGGTTCATTAAGCCGCTCTGATCGTGTTGCTAAGTACAACCAATTGCTTCGTATTGAAGAGCAATTAGGCGCTAAAGCACCGTACAACGGTTTAAAAGAAGTTAAAGGTCAGTAATTCTTTAATTAGAATATGATGTTAAGCTTATAAATCCTCACTTTGGTGGGGATTTTTTTTGCCTGAATAAAAATAGGGAAAGGCAGCTGAAGCAGCTGATAAAGATAGTTGTAGGCGCAGAGCTTGCTCGCGCGCGCACGAAGTGCGAAAAGTTATTTACCACAGAGTTTAAGCGTTTTTAGAGTTGTAATTAAAATTTAAAAATCAAACGAAATAACTAAGCTCGGTAGTGAAATAGTGGTTACTTAGTTTATTCGCAGATCATTAGCTAATCGCTTTAGAAAATTAAAGTTGAAACTGCTGTTTTAAAATTTCGCCAGTAAAGCTGGTTTTTAAATAAAAGCCACGGGGCAGGGTTTTAATAATTTTACCATTAGGGCCAATAGCATCGGTTACTATTTTACTGTGCGCGGCTTTAGGGCGAATTTGAATTGCGTCACCTAAATGCCCCGATATTTCATCAATACGCCCTAGGGCAATAAGCTCCATTTGTTCTTCCCAATCGCGTTGCAGTAAGGCGTCTTGCTCAGGCGTAGGTTGCCATAAAAAGCCGCTGCCTATGGTTCTATCAAACGGGGCTATGTCGCGCTCACTTAGTATAGGCAACCAAAGTACATGGTTAAGTTTTTTACGTACGCTGCTTGCGTGCCAGGTCATGCCAGTAACGTTAATGAGTGGGGTTACCGACACAAAGGTGGTTTCTAGCGGCTTGCCTTTATAAGAAATTGGCAGTGTTTTTAGTTCTATGCCTAAATCTTCAAAATCGGGCAGTGGTTTTGAGCCAGCAGTTGCGCCTAATACATATTCAATTAATTGCCCCGTCCAGCCTTTTTCACGGAGTAAATCATCAGGCGTTTTAAAGTTATATTCATTGGCTAATTGGCCAAGGGTAAGCCCGGCAATATTATTAACACGCTGCATTAAGTCATTAATTGAATGTGGTTTTATAGGTCGCATACTGTTTATTTAAGTTGAATAAATACCATCGCCATGATAGCAAATCAGTTCAGCCGTGGATATCTTTGCCTTTGGGTGTTTTTTGTGCACCTTGGGGTTGGTGCAATTTTGCACACATTAATAAACAGTTAAATAAATATAACTCCATGAATTATAATGTAATTTAAAAATAAACTGTTCAGTTTTTATTAAGTGACACTAAGGTTGTTTGAATGAGTACACATATATAAACATGTTTATCCACAGAATCTGTGGAGAAAGCCAGTTTTTCGATCTTACATTGTGGATTTGTTTGCTAAATGAGCGTGTTTTACAAAAGTTATGCACAAGCTGTGAGTAACCACAGTAAATATTCCAATATTGTTTGCCGTAAAGCAGGTAATGTGGAACAATCATTAAAAATCGACTTACAAATGAGGCACTAAGGTGATTGATGCCGAAGGTTTTCGTGCCAATGTCGGAATTGTAATTTGCAATAACCAAGGACAAGTGTTTTGGGCTAGACGTTATGGTCAACATTCTTGGCAATTTCCTCAAGGCGGTGTTGACGATGGTGAAACGCCAGAGCAAACCATGTACCGCGAATTACACGAAGAAGTAGGCTTGCGACCAGAAGATGTAGAGATAGTTGCAAGTTCTAAACATTGGTTACGCTATAAGTTACCCAAACGATTAATACGCCGAGACTCAAGTCCGGTATGTATTGGGCAAAAACAAAAATGGTTTTTACTAAAACTACGCTGTAAAGATGAGGATGTAAATTTACTTAAAACCCACCATCCTGAATTTGATGATTGGCGCTGGGTAAGTTATTGGTATCCGGTAAGGCAGGTGGTGTCGTTTAAACGCGATGTTTATCGGCGTGTAATGAAAGAGTTTGCTCCTTTTGCTATGCCTTTTAACAAACGCGAACAGCAAAAAGATCATTGGCGAAATAAAAGGTAGTAAATTAAAGGAGCAGGACATGCTGGCAACACTTAGGTCTATTGCAGAGTCGGTTTCGCAACAAGCGAATTTAGACAGTGCTTTAGCGTGCTTTGTGACAATGGTTAAAGAAGCCATGCAAACCCAGTGCTGCTCTATTTATTTTGCTGACTACAGCCAAGATAACTTTGTACTTATGGCCACCGAAGGATTAAACCCCGATGCGGTGGGTAAGTTTAGAATTGGCTTTACCGAAGGCCTAGTAGGGCTGGTGGCACAGCGCGAGGAGGCAATTAATATTGCCTTTGCCAAATCTCATCCTCGCTTTAAGCTTTCCCCAGAAGTTAACGAAGAAGGCTATAACGCATTTTTGTCTGTGCCTGTGGTGCATCAAAAAAAAGTACTGGGCGTTATTGTAGTACAACAAAAAATGGCGCGCGTATTTAGCCAAGATGAAGAATCATTTTTAATTACTTTGTCGGCGCAACTTGCCTCACAATTAGCGCATGCTGAAATAAAAGAAGTATTGCGTCAAGATGAGTCCTCTCATCAAACCTCGGTATTAAAAGGGGTGTCGAGTGCTCCGGGTATTAGTATTGGCCATGCATTTGTAGTTATTCCTAAAGTTAACTTTAAATCAATTGAGCTGGAAAAAGAAAGTGATGTAAATGAGCAACGACGCTTATTTACCCAAGCAGTGGCGGCAACCCGAAAAGAATTTAATACACTATCAATGACACTAAGCGACTCTATTCCGCATGAGGCTTTGGCTGTTTTTGATGTTTATCAGCAATTACTCGATGCTAAAAGCTTAGGCCATAACGTTGAGATGGAGTTGCAACAAGGATGGTGTGCAAAAAGCGCCTTAAAAATAGTAATTGAGCGTTTAATCGCTCAGTTTAATGCCATGCAAGACCCATACATAAAAGAGCGCGCGGTTGATGTTAAAGACATTGGCCTGCGAGTGTTGCACCACCTTGTTAATACCGAATTCGCAATCAAAGATTATCCACCCAATACCATACTTATAGCGCATACACTTACTCCTGCCATGCTGGCTGAGGTGCCTAACGATCGTTTAGTGGGTGTGGTGAGCATAAATGGCTCGGCAAATAGTCATGCGTCAATACTAACCCGTGCTATGGGCGTGCCTGCTATTTGGGGCATCGAAGATATTCCATTACTGCAATTAAATAGTAAGCCAATGATTTTGGATGCGTTTTCGGGGCGGTTATATATTTCCCCATCGCAAATGCTAATTGATGAATACACCGAATTACAGCACCAAGACAACTTACTTAATAATCGTTTTTTAGCCGAGCAAAACTTTACAGCGGTTACCCTTGATGGTGAGCACATAAGTTTACTACTCAATGCGGGATTAGAGTTAAACACGCAGCAAAATAGCGCCCATATTTGTGATGGCGTTGGCTTGTACCGCACCGAAGCTTGGTTTATGCAAAAAGGGCAGTTTCCATCGCAATCTGAGCAAGAAACCTGGTACCGAGAAGTACTTAACAGTTATTACCCTAACCCGGTAGTAATGCGAACGTTAGATATTGGTGGCGATAAAGTTCTCGATTATTTTAATATTACCGAAGAAAACCCCTTTTTAGGTTGGCGCGGTATTCGTATTAGTTTAGATCACCCTGAGCTATTTTTAGATCAGCTCAAAGCCATGCTAAAAGCAAATATAGGCTTAGGTAATTTAAAAATAATGCTGCCGATGATCAGTGGTACAGAAGAAGTAGACGAATCATTAGCACTTTTTGAGCAAGCGTATTTTGAGCTTAACGAGCAATACCCAGAGCAAACAATTGAACGACCCGATATAGGTATTATGCTTGAAGTACCGTCGAGTGTATTTATGCTGGCAGACTGGTCTAAAAAAGTCGATTTTTGCTCTGTAGGCAGTAACGATTTAACGCAATACCTGCTCGCTGTAGACAGATCAAACGCCCGGGTTGCAGAACTGTTTAACCCGTATCATCCTGCAGTGCTCAGAGTATTAAATAAAGTGGCTCGTGAGTGCCAGCAGTACGAGCTACCGTTTAGTTTATGCGGCGAGCTTGGCGGCGATCCTGAAGGCGCAATATTACTTATTGCCATGGGGTATCGTCGTTTAAGTATGAACTTGTCATCACTAAATAAAGTTAAATGGGTGCTTAGGCGCTTACATGTCAGCGAAATGGAAGCATTACTTAAAGAGTGCTTAGCGCAATCGTCGGCTAAGCAAGTATTGCGTTTAACTCGCAGCTTTATGATAGAGCATGAGCTGGGTAACTTATTTTATACCCCCAAATAAATTCTCGTGTTAACTGTAATCAGAATCCATTAAGATACGCGCATAATAAAAGGTATATGGGATAACTATGTATGATCTAGGATTATTGGTTGCAAGTTGCGCGCTACTAGGCTGTGTTGTCGGATTTTTAGCCGGGTTACTCGGAATTGGTGGCGGCTTAATTATTGTGCCCGTATTAAGTGCCTTATTACTCGCTTTTAATGTAACGGCTGCTGAAAATGTATTAGTTATTGCCATTGCAACATCGCTTGCCTCTATTTTGTTTACCTCTACATCTTCAGCGCTGGCTCATCATAAAAATGATAACGTGCCTTGGGTTATTGCACCTTGGGTTATGTCGGGCGTGGCCGTTGGCGCGCTAATTAGTGGCTTTGCTGCAAGCTTAATACCCGAGCAAATATTACGCACGGTATTTGCTGTAAGCGTGGTATTTATTGCTTTAAGAATGGTGTTATCAGCTCGTAATAAACCTTTGTCAGAAAAACCTTTACCGTCGGGTCCTATTCTAGGCAGCTTATGTGCCATTATGGGGGCACTATCTGGGTTAATAGGTATAGGCGGTGGCGCATTAATTGTGCCTTTACTGCATTATTTTTCGGTTGATATTAAAAAGGCCATAGGCTGCGCTGCAGCATGCGGAATTGTTATCGCCTTTTTTGGCTCTATTGGTTATATCAGTGCCGGATGGCAGGTTACCGATTTAGAACACGGCTTTGCAGGGTTTGTATATTTACCTGCATTATTTGGGATTGTAATTACCTCGTGGTTTATAGCGCCTATTGGTGCTAAAGCAACCCACTATTTACCGGTTAATACAATAAAGAAAGTTTTCGCGGTGTTACTTGTTATCATCGCAATTAAAATGGTTTTTAGCTAAAGGTTTATTTTTATGGCACTGGAATTTCCTGTAATCGATCCGATCATATTTTCTGTCGGGCCACTAAGCGTACGTTGGTACGGATTAATGTATTTAATAGGTTTTGCATTTGCAATGTGGTTTGCAAATCGCCAAGCGGCAAAACCAAATTCAGGTTGGACTAAAGACCAAGTAGGCGATTTCCTATTTTACGGCATGCTAGGAGTAATTCTTGGTGGGCGTATTGGTTATGTATTATTTTATCAATTTAGCTATTTTATAGAAAACCCCCTATATTTGTTCAGGATAGATCAAGGTGGAATGTCGTTTCATGGTGGCACTTTAGGTGTGATCACCGCAGTTGTTATTTTTGCTTGGACACGTAAAAAGTCAATACTGCAAGTAGGCGACTTTGTTGCACCGCTTGTACCGGTAGGTTTATTAGCGGGACGTATAGGTAACTTTATAAATGGTGAGCTTTGGGGTCGAGTAAGCGATGTACCATGGGCTATGGTATTTCCAACCGGCGGGCCGTTAGCACGCCATCCATCGCAGCTATACGAAGCATTTTTTGAAGGCTTAGTATTATTTTTAATTTTACAGTGGTTTATTAAAAAGCCTCGCCCTGCTGGGAGTGTAGCGGGTGTGTTTTTACTAGGTTACGGCATATTTAGATTTTGCATTGAGTACTTTCGCCAACCAGATGCACAGCTGGGTTTATTTGCCGATTTTATCTCGATGGGGCAAATACTCTCGCTGCCTATGATAGTAGGCGGGTTAGGCTTATTAATTTGGGCTTATAAGCAAGCACCACAAAAAACAGCGGTAAAGGGTTAGAATAAATACCATGAAACAATATTTACAATTATGTCAGCGTATTGTTGATGAAGGCCAGTGGGTAGAAAACAAACGTACAGGCACACGCTGTTTAACCGTGATCAACGCCGATTTAGAATACGATGTGGCGAATAATCAGTTTCCGATGATCACTACGCGTAAAAGCTATTACAAAGCAGCTATTGCTGAATTGCTCGGTTACTTGCGTGGTTACGATAGCGCTGCACAGTTTCGCGAAATAGGCTGTAAAACCTGGGATGCAAATGCAAACGAAAATAGCGCTTGGCTTAATAATCCGCACCGTAAAGGTGAGGACGATATGGGCCGTGTTTATGGCGTACAAGGGCGTGCTTGGCAGCGCCCAGATGGCTCAACGCTAGACCAGCTAGCAAAAGTAATTAATAACTTAAAAAATGGTATAGACGATCGCGGTGAAATAATTAGTTTTTACAACCCAGGCGAATTTGAGCTTGGCTGTTTACGCCCGTGTATGCACACGCACACGTTTTCATTATTAGGTGACACACTTTATTTAACGTCAATTCAGCGTAGCTGCGACGTACCGCTAGGGCTTAATTTTAATCAAATTCAGTGTTTTGTATTACTGGCATTAGTGGCGCAAATTACTGGGCATAAAGCGGGTAAGGCGTATCATAAAATAACCAACGCGCATATTTATGAAAACCAGCTTGAGCTAATGCGCGATGTGCAGTTGAAACGCGAGCCGTTTGCATCGCCGCAGTTAAAAATTAATCCAAACATTAAATCACTAAACGATATAGAAACCTGGGTAACACGCGATGACTTTGAAGTGACAGGTTATGAGTGTCACGAAGCCATTCAATACCCATTTTCGGTATAACAAAACAGATTAAGGAAAACACCATGAAAGCAGTGATCCCCGTAGCGGGCCTCGGAACTCGCATGTTACCAGCCACCAAAGCAATTCCAAAAGAAATGCTACCGGTTGTTGACCGTCCACTAATTCAATACGTAGTTAACGAAGCCGTTGCTGCAGGTATTAAAGAAATAGTACTGGTAACGCATTCAAGTAAAAACTCAATAGAAAACCACTTCGACACTAGTTTTGAGCTTGAAGCCACACTAGAAAAACGAGTAAAACGACAGCTACTTGCCGAAATACAGTCTATTTGTCCTAAAGATGTAACTATTATTCAAGTACGCCAAGGCGAAGCCAAAGGCCTAGGGCATGCAATTAACTGTGCAGCGCCAATTATAGGTAACGAACCATTTGTGGTTATTTTACCCGATGTAATAATTGATGATATGGAAAGCGATCTTAGTAAAGATAACTTAGCCGAAATGATCAGCCGCTTTGAGCAAACTCAACATAGCCAAATAATGGTAGAGCCAGTACCAATGGCTGAAGTTGATCAATTTGGTGTTGTTGACTTGGGCAGTGTTGAGCTAAAACAAGGCGAAAGCTCGCCAATTCATAACATGGTAGAAAAGCCACCAGTTAACGAAGCACCATCAAACCTTGCTGTAGTAGGGCGCTATGTATTAAGTAAAAATATTTGGCCATTACTCGCTAAAACACCGCAAGGTGCTGGTAACGAAATTCAGCTTACAGACGCTATTGCCATGCTAATGCAGCACGAAACTGTTGATGCATACGCAATTAAAGGGCGTAGCCACGACTGTGGTAGTAAAATTGGTTATCTTAAAGCAACTATTGAGTTTGCACTACGTCGTGAAGAATTTGCTGACGAGTTAAAAACGTTTATTAAAACATTAATTTAACATTCCTGCTTTTTATAAAAGTAACTAAAAGACGCCTATATGGCGTCTTTTTTGTTTTATAGTCGTTAATATCGTTGTATTTGGCGATAAAAAAATTATAACTGCAGACACGCTGTAAATTATGATGTAATGTTTGTGTTAACTATTGTTTAATTTATTGACTGCTAAGCTAAAAAGCACATTAATTGCTTCAGTAATTATTGGTATAAAATAAACTAGGTAATATATCCAAGCACAATTAATAAAGTTAAACGCTTACTTATAAGAATGTTTAACTGAAATGTAAGTGTACTTACACTACTTTCAGGGCCGCGAATGCATGTTTAAATATAAAAAAAATAATACTTTAATATTGAGTTTGCTTATACTCTTGTTTAGTACTGCTTGTGCAACTGCGCCCAACAAAACGGTATTAGTAGAGCCAATAAACGACTCGCCTGAATATGTGTCTATTACTGCATTAGAGCTGGCGCAACTAAAAGATGCCGCAATGCAATGGCAGCAAGCCCGCTCTGGGATTGAACGACTTTTAAAGCTAGAAAAAGATATTACCTATTTGGTAAACCATATAGATATTATAAATAGCAAAGCAATTGCGCAGTCTAGTCAAAAAGCTCGCAATCATTATAATCGCCCCACGCGCAAACAACGCTACTCGAGCACTGCTCAGCAAGCAATTAAACCAGCTTATAGTACAAAACCAACGGTAAAATTAAATACTCCAAAGCAAGTTTTTGCATTACAAGTTGCGTCGCTCGATTCCGAAAAAGACTTAGTTAAAGCATGGCAAGAACTCAATGAGCAAGCCGCGCCGTTATTTAGAGATAAAATTCGCACCAATGTTGAAACAGCAAATGTTAATAATAAAACCTACTATCGATTAAAGTTAGGCGTGTATCAAAACTTTAAAAATGCCCAAGCCGATTGCGACGTGTTTAAACTTTATAAACTCGACTGCATAGTAAGTAACTACACAGATAAACCGGTAAAGCTGTAGTTATAATTTTATTTAATTTTGTGGTATATTTTTTGCTTTATAGTTTGTAAGTAAATTAATATGGCTGAATAAAATTGAACAGACTGTTTTTAATATGTATTTTAGTTATTTTAGTTGCAGGGTGTAGTAATCAAAATACTGACGCCACACAGTTAAATGACATAGTACGCATGGAAGAAATAAAACCTTACCTAGAACAATGGGACGCTAATAAAGATAAAATAACGCGTTTAAGCGAAATTGAAAGTGAGCTATTAATGTTAGTTCAAGCGCTATCCCTACAAGCAGATTTAGAGACAGTACCTGAAAATATGCGTACAGGTGTTAAATTAGTTGAACATGGTACAAGTGAACAGAATATACAAGAAACAGCCCAAACAACTTTAACTACCCCACAGCAATCTACTTATGCCGTGAATTTAGGTAGTTACTTAAAAAAAGATTTAGCAATACTTACTTCGCAAAGGCTTCAAAAAGCATACCCTTTAATTTTTAAAGCGTTTCAATATAAAGTAAACACTCTTTCAAAGCCCAACATAGTGTTGCATCAGTTAATCGCTGGGCCATTTAATAATAAGCAAGATGCCATCATTTTTTGTCGAATCTTATCTAAAATAGACCTAGCCTGTAAGTTATCTCCTTTTGCTGGAGAAAATGTTTAATAAACAATAAGCTGTATTTATTGAATTAAAAAAGCGATTTTATAAATTTTTTAAAAAAGTATGAAATAATCCTAAACATATAATGATTTTGGTCGATAATTAATTTAACCTAAATGTAAGGTTTATGAAAACATATCTAAGGAATGAATATGAAAAAATTATTAACTAAAACTACACTGGCTGCATCTGTTGCTTTACTTGCTTTTGGTGCTTCGGCAGAAACTGCGACATTTAACGCAGGTGTAACTGTTCAAAATGCATTTACTTTTCAAAGTACTGCAGATTTAGATTTTGGTACTATTCGTGCTACAGCAGATACAGCTACAACCGATACAGCGACGCTTGTTCTTGCAGCCAACCCTGCAACATCATCAAAAACAGCTGCTTCAGGTGCGGGCGCAGAAATTGCAGTACTTACAGCAGGTACGCCAGCTTCTTTTTCAGTGTCTGGAGTTTCTCCTTTTGCAACACTAACAATTGATGCGACAGGTGTAACGGGTGCTATTTCTCCGGTAACAGCTCCTGCAGGTACTGCAGGCTTTACACTTAGTACTCCTACTTACTACGTATTAACAGGCGCAAACCCAAATAGTGCAGCAACAACAGCTATTCAAGTTGACTCTACAGGCGCTGCTACATTTAATATGGGTGCAACATTAACTACAGATGCAACAACCCCTTCAAGTGATTACATTGACGGCGATTACAGTGGTACATTCACATTAATATTAGATTATTAATAGTATTTGCCTGCCTTAATGGCAGGCACTTTGTGCTAAAACTTATTTTATTACTGAGTGCTTTTTTTTGCGTTCAGGCACTTGCTCAGGTGACCGTTCTTGAACCTCTAAACTTCGGTACGATTGTTGTCGTAAAAAATACACCTAGTAGCTCAATCACTCTTTTACCAAGTGGCAGTAGTTCGACAACCAATATACATTTAATGCAAAGTGGACATCCTGCAGAATTGCTTTTTGAGGGATTCGGGGCACGAGTACAATTAAACATAAGTGATACAGGTGTATATCCATCCCTTAGTAGAGTGAATGGTGGAAACGCTTTTATACTTAACAGTGTCATTTATGCTTCTTCTGTAACAACAAACGCATATGGCATGGGGGTTTTAAAGGTTGGGGGGCAGTTAAGCACCAGTGGCGACGGGCAACCATATATAGACGATAACTACAGCACCACAATTGAACTAACAATTTCGTATTAAGAGCAATTTCACAATGAATTTATTTAAACTTTTTTTTATACTTGCGTGTGCCAGCCAGCTATTCATAAGCTTTAATAGCCAAGCCAATTTACTTATCTCCCCAACTCGTATTTCTTTTGATGAACGCCAACGCGTTGCCAAAGTGATCGTTATAAACAATGGCGATGAATATCAGACATACCGTTTAGAATGGCAGGAAAAAACAGCAAAACCAGAAGGTGGATACATTACCCTAACTGATGGGCAGACACCTTCTTCATCATTGAGCAATATGGTACGTATGAGCCCGTCACAGGTGCGCCTAGCTCCTGGTGAGCGACAAATAGTAAAGCTTGCACTTAGGAAACCTAGAGGCTTAGACGATAAAGAGTATCGTTCGCATTTATTATTTAAAGCCCTACCTAATGAAACTAAAAGTAATAAACAAGGAATGGGTATCACAATTAATATGATTTTGAGTTACTCCATACCAATTAT
Source organism: Pseudoalteromonas translucida KMM 520 (assembly GCF_001465295.1). Classification (NCBI taxonomy): domain Bacteria; kingdom Pseudomonadati; phylum Pseudomonadota; class Gammaproteobacteria; order Alteromonadales; family Pseudoalteromonadaceae; genus Pseudoalteromonas; species Pseudoalteromonas translucida. The sequence continues at coordinate 825,500 of NZ_CP011034.1, forward strand.
ATTACGCCAAGGGGCTAAAATACCTGAAGTAGATATTGAATCTGTTGAAGTAATAAAAAATCAAAAAAATAGCGCATTACTTGTTTCGCTTGCGAAAACAGGAAATTATAGTGCTTTTGGTAAAGTTGAAGCTTTTTACCAAGCAAGTAATAGTAGTGAAGAAATTAAAGTGTCTATGATTAACGACTATAGTATTTACGCTGAAGTACCATTGGCTAGATTGACGTTAAGTCTATTTGAAAAAAATACAATTAAAGGGCCTGGTAAATTGCGTATCGTGTATTCCGGTTTAAAAGAATATCAAGGTACCAAGTTTGCCGAGAAAATAGTTAATATTAATGTAGGATCATTAGGACTATTAAACTGATTTTAAAAATGCATTTCACATGGAGTGTAAGCTTAATTTTACTTGTATTAGGTTTTGGTGTGCAGGCATCTGTAAATAAAACAGATGCTGTGTATAACACTTTAGTTAATATTGAAAAAAAATGGCAAGCTTTAACTTCTGAGCAGGTTAATACTGTTCACAGTAAAGAGCAAGCCACACTAATTAATAGTAGTGGTGATAAAAACGCAGGAATTCCTGTGGGAGAACTGTTGTTTTTTTCAGCGTACTTACGTCAATATTATTTAGGTGAATTAATTGCTATAAAAAGCGATAAAGGCGCTTGGCTTGAGCTTAATAGCTTGTTTGAGCAACTTAATTTTGCCATAGCAATTAATAACGAAAATTTAACTGCAAAAGGTTGGTATATTTCACAAAACAATCGTTTTGAGCTGGATTTAACTAATAAAACAGTCGTTATAAAAGGCGAGCTTTACCCACTATCTGAGCAAGATTACTACCTTGATGCTGGTGATATATTTATTGATTCAGCGCTTTTAAATAATTGGTTTGAGTTAAATTCAAAGCTAAACTTTAGTTCCTTGGAGCTTAGGCTTTCTCCTAAACAACAATTACCAATCGAGCAAAGACTACAGCGCGAAGAGAGAAAAATATCAAAAAATACTGATAGTTTAGAGCCCACATTACCTTGGAAAGCCAGTCCTTACCAAGCAGTATCTGCACCTGTAGCTGATTTCCAGCTTAGTTATTCTGCAACTAAATCGAATAGTTCTTTAAATTACTCAATTTTAGGCTCGCAAGATCTCGCTTATTTAAAAAGTGAATACTACCTTGCTGGACAAAATGGCGATGATATTAGGGATTCACGTTTATCTTTTAGCCGTGAAGATACAAGCGCAAGCTTATTAGGGCCATTAAATGCCACTAGTATAGAGTTTGGTGATGTACTTTCTACGCAAATAGGAAGTAATTTTACTAGTAACTACGCACGTGGAGTTAAAGTAAATAACAAACCGTTGTATAAAAAGGTAAATAGTAATCAAATAAACTTAACCGGTGCAATACAGGCTGGTTGGGATGTAGAGCTATATCGGAATAAAATTTTAATTGATCAGCAGCTTAGTTTACCTGATGGGCGCTATCTTTTTGAAAATATAGATTTACTGTTTGGGACTAATACGTTTGAGCTTATATTTTACGGGCCACAGGGACAAGTAGAGCGCAAAGTTGAAGAGTATTTAATTGACGGTAATAGCTTAAATGAGGGAGAAGGCTTTTATGAACTTTCATTAACCCAAGAGGGCGAGCAGCTCCTCACAACTCCCAATTACTTCAACGATCAACAAGGCTGGTTGTTAGCAGGTCGCTATGAGCAGGGGGTAACTGACTATTTTTCTGTTTATGCGGGGATATCGGCTCTAAAAAGTGATAACGCAGAGAGTCAAAATAATTATGCGTTTGGCTCTAATTTAAGTATTTTTAATCGTGTATTAATTAATTTAGATTATGAAAAAAGTAATGACAGTGAAAAAGAGCTTGAACTTGCAGCCAGAACTGAGCTTGCCGGACAATCTGTGCGCTTTAGTATGCGAAAAGCATCATTATTAAATGCTAGCCAGCAGAGTAATTTATATAACGATATAGACGCTTATGAGTTATTTGTATCGGGTAATGTTATGCAAAATAATTATGGCCATTTAAGTTATCAAAACACGGCGTCACATATAAGTAGTGATACTCAACAAAGCATTCTTAGATTTGGAAATAGCTTAAACTACTATAATAGCGGCTATTCGTTTAATAATAATTTACAGTGGTCAGATAATGATACCTTTTTTGGTAGTAGCCGGTTGCAAAAACGTTTTGGACGATTGAGCACGCGTTTCGGTGTTAACTACGAAATTAAACCAGAAAGTGAAGTTACGAGTTACGAAACGGAGTTTAGCCGTAACCTAAGCTCTAATTTACAAGCAGAATTAAAATTAACACACCAGCTAGAAGATAACATTAAGTTTGTTGAGTTAGGATTAAATTGGCAAGCTCAGCTGTTTAGCTTAAATAGTAATTTTAATTACGATAGTGAGGATAATTGGCGTATCGGTTTATTTGGTCGCTTTAGCCTAGGGTATGACACTAAAAACAACAACTACTTTGTTAATAACCGCAGTTTAGTTCAGTCGGGCTCTTTAATGGTACATGTTTATCTTGATGAAAATAATAATGGTATTTATGACGATGGTGAGCAAAATTTAGAAGGGATCAAAGTTAAAGGGCTACAAAATTACCGAAGAGCGATAACTGATGAGCACGGTATCGCTTTATTATCGGGTATGCCAGCCAATTTAACCACTGATATAGTGATTGAGCCCGGTAGCATTAACGAGCCTTTTTTAGTTGCCGCTAACGATGGTTTTTCAATAACACCGCGTGCGGGCTTTGTTGAATACATGGAAATACCGCTTAACAATAGTAGTGAAATAGAGGGCACGGTATATAAACAGCATGATGGTAAGCCCAGCGAAGTGCAACCATTCGCCACAATTAAGTTACTTGACCAGCAGGGCAAACAAGTGGCGCAAACACAAGCTGCTTACGACGGTTATTATTTATTTACTGATTTACGCCCTGGTGAATATAAAGCCGTAATTGATGATGAGTTTAAAGAGCGTAAAGCACTTAAAGATACACAACAAATTATGGTGAACTTACCAGCGCAAGGTGAAGTAGTAATGGGCGTAGACTTTGAGCTTAAAGAAAAAGCCAAAAAGCCAGCTTATATTGCTAACGCGGGGCGTTTTTCATCGTTACCTATAATGAAAGCGTATTACCAGTTAATAAAACAGCACTTGCCTGCTGCGTCAAAGCGAGAAGCATTTTACATAAAGGATAAACAGCAAAAACGTTATATATTAGCTATAGCATACGCAGATTCAGAACAAGGTAAACTCGAGCAAGTATGTAATGAACTGCAAATTAAAGGCTTAAGCTGCGAAGTGCAAGCACAACTAATTAGCCATTAAAATCAACAAGGTTTAACTATGCAAAATGTTAATTTTTACAAACGATTTTTAATTATAATAGTATGTATAGGCACTGCTTTTATATCGGGTTGTAGTAGTACTGAGCAAAAAGTGGAAACGTTAGATAAAGTTACTACTCAAACCGAGGTTACTATTTCAGCTGAAGAATTAGATCAATTAAAAGCCTCGTCACAGCAGTGGCAGCAAGCTAAAGCGGGCGTAGAGCGTCTATTAATTATAGAGCAAGACCTAAAGTTATTAATAAGCCAATTGAATGCGGTGGCACAAAGAGAATCGGCAGTAAACAGTAGCAATGTAAGTCAACCAGTAATAACAGCAGAGGCTGAAGCTAATAAAGCAACTGCAACAGATGCAGTTGCTCCAGTGGAACAAATAGAGGAATACACGCAACCTCTTTTTTCTTTACAAGTTGCAGCGGTAACTGAACATGCGCGACTAGTTCAAAGCTTTAATGAAATAAAAGCAAATGCAGCTGAGTTATTTCACGGGGAATTTATTGCAAATGTAGAAACGATAAAAATTAACGGTGTTACTTATTATCGTTTAAAGCTAGGTGCATACCAATATCAAAAAAATGCGAACATAGATTGCAATAAGCTTAAGCTACAGCAAGTTAATTGTATTGTTAGTCATTACACAGATCAGCCACTAAAGTTATAAATAGATAAAGGGGCGGCACAGTACTTGCTTTATCTTTTGTATGTTTTTTGAGGATGGCAACTATGCGCCTTTTATTACCGTTATTATTAGTAAACTTAGCAGCATGTAGCTTAACACCACAGCCTGAGCCAAGTGTAAGCACAACTGCGCGTAAAGCAGCCATGGCACCTTATACGGTTAACGACTACGTAAATAACTTAACTTATCAGCTTAGTCACTTTAAAGGACCTTTAAGCGGTAATTCTCGCATTGGGGTAAGCAGCTTTTATTACGCAAACGCGCTAGATTCAAAGCTTCCCAGCGGCCAAGCTGAAGGTTTAAGCCAACAAATTCAAGAAAGCCTGCTAACGCAATTCACTCAATTGGGATATAACACCGTTGAGTACCGTTTAAGTAATAATATAAATTTAGCATCTAACGCCGATAGCGTGCTTAGCAGAGATATAACTCAACTGCGCGAACGTCAGAATATTGACTTAATTATTACCGGCACAGTTACACGCCAGCAACACGCTTATATTGTTAATGCCCGACTGGTTAATATTAACAATAAACACGTTTTATCAGCTGGCAGTACCGAAATCCCGATTAATGTAATGTGGGGCAGTGAAAAAGTTCAGCAACGCGATAATAACTTATATCGCAGCGAATACTAATTAGGAGCACAAAATGAAAAAGCTATTACTTACATTATGTTTGCCATTGGGCTTTGGGTGCTCACAAATGCTAACAGGCATGAACTCAGACACCACACAAAAAAATAAAAACAACTCAGTACAATTGGCTAATGGCGAGCGCGCAGTGGCAGCTCCAATGACCGACAACCAGGTATATCAGTCGGGGTTAATGCAACATACTAATTATTCAAAATCGAGCACGCCATCGCGTAAAAATATTAATCATTATGTGCGTGGCATAATGCAAAATATGGTAGAAAACCTACAATATGTGAACGAAAAAACACCACTGGCAGTTTCAAGCTTTGTGTTTTTAGATGATGATTACAACGACGCAAGTTTGTTAGGAAATCAAATTTCCGAAAGTTTCATGCATGAACTACACAGCTTTGGCATACCAGTTATCGACTTTAAAACTACCGATTATATGCGCGTAACTCCAAGCGGCGATTTTGTATTTAGCCGCGACTACCTTGAGCTCAACCAAGATCAAAACTTTAACTATGTTTTAGCCGGCACTTTAGTAAGCCATCAAGGTGGTGTGCTTGTAAATGCACGTATTATTGGCTTAGCCAGTAAAGCCGTAGTAGGAACAGCACAAGGCTTTATTCCTCAGTCAGTGGTAGATGCACTTAATAGTAGTTACAGAACCGATGGCATTATGCTTAAACAAGTAGGTAAGTGAGGTAGTTATGCAGCATAATTTAAATTTCATTATTATTACTTTACTATTTTTAGTTGGTTGCTCATCAAGTCGAACAGAAGTTAACCCCTCGACTAACGATAATATAAGTTATGATTTAAATGAAATGCTTAAAGTAGTGCAAACAGAAACGGTTCATACCGAGGTTGATAGCACTCAATTTACCCCCCTTAAACACCATAAAACTTTGGTTAATTATGTAGAGCAAATGGCGCTTGATTTAGTCGACACTCTAGAGTCTGGCAGTGAGCTTGAGGAGAGCATAAATATAGCGGTAACAAGCATAGTCGATTTAGATGCCACCTTAAATAACAGCAACCAGCTGGGTAACCAAATATCAGAAACACTCATTCATCAACTACAAAAGTTTGGTTATGGGGTGGTTGATTTTAAAACGAGTGATGCAATAAACGTAAATCGTCGCGGCGACTTTGTTTTTTCACGAGACATAAAAAATCTCAGCAAAAAGCATATGGCAAGCCATGTACTTGGTGGTACGTTAATATACCGCGCTAATGGCGTTACAGTGAATACCCGAGTTATAAACGTAAATAATAAAAAAGTCGTTGCCAGTAGCCGAAAATTTATACCAAGATACGTTTTAAACAAAGAAGATATCTACTTATCAAGTAATTAAACACAGTTTGCACTTGATCCAAAAAAGACAATGCCGTTATAATTTTAGCTTCAGTTTAGGCCTCTTAGTTAAATGGATATAACGGCCCCCTCCTAAGGGGCAGTTGCAAGTTCGATTCTTGCAGGGGCTACCAATGAAATCAATGAGTTATGATTTACCCCGTTGACCTTTCTGTTTCTGTGTAGCACATATGTAGCAGTGCTAACTCAGGCATTCAATTTAATAGAGCTTATTAATACTTCTGTATTTTCAACATCTAATTAAATTTAAGTAAAAATCCTTATATTGTGAGTGATTATCTTTCACTCTAAGCTAACCATAAAACAGAATGTAAATGTGATGCTAACTGACTGCGGTTATTCACAAATCTAAAGTAAGGCTTTAACTTTTTAGTGAGTGATTTTCTAAAAGTACTTTACCTGCAATGCGCAATAAAAAAGCGAGTAAACGTAAATTTACTCGTTTAAAGTCAGCAGAACCTAGAGCCTAGCCATCATTTGTAATTGTTTCAATTAGTTCACTCAATACAGTATCGGCTTTGCTGGTTTCTACTTGGCAGGTGCCGGCATTTAAGTGGCCGCCGCCATTGTATTTAAGGCATAGTTCGCCGACGTTGGTGTTTGAGCTACGATTAGTGATTGATTTACCAATGGCGTAAACCACATTTTGCTTTTTAAGTCCCCACATTTTATGAATTGAGATATTGCAGTTGGGGTACATGGCATAAATAACAAAGCGGTTGGTGGCGTATATTGTTTCTTCTTGCGTTAAATCAAGGATCACTAAGTTGTTGTGAACTTTGGCGCAGCGGGCTATTTGTTGCTTAGCTTGCTCGTTATGCTCATTATATAAAGCAACACGTTCGGCTACGTCTTCCATTTGTAATATTTCATCAATGCCTTGGTCTTTACAGGCATCAATTAGTTTCATCATTAGTTGGTAGTTCGAAATTTTAAAGTCACGGAAGCGACCAAGTCCGGTACGTGCATCCATAATAAAGTTCATAAGTACCCAGTCGCTTGGGTTGAGTATTTCGTCTTTTGAAAATTGTGCGGCATCGCCTTTATCTACTGCGTCCATCATTTGGGCTGAAATAGTAGGGAATTTTTCTGCGCCGCCATAATAATCATAAACAACACGGGCTGCCGATGGTGCTTGTGGGTCAATAACATGATTTTTAATGTTGCTTGCATTACGCACTGTTTCACTAAGGTGGTGATCAAACGCTACATGGCAGCCTGCGACGTAGGGAAGGTTGGTGGTGATATCGTTGGCGGTGATAGCTATTTTACCATCTTGCATGTCTTTAGGATGTACAAATAAAATGTCATCAATTAGGTCTAAGTCTTTTAACAATACGGCGCATACTAGGCCGTCAAAATCGCTGCGGGTGACGAGTCTAAATTTATTATTGCTCATTGTTTTTCCATTTTTTTATTGATTTATCAACAGAGTGTAACAGTTTAAAAAGTTTTGTTGATACAATTATTTAACAATGTTGGCGATATGAAAAAGCCAAAACAACGGTTTTGGCTTTTAATAGCAAGTTTAATTTTTACGTTAGGGCGTTATGCCCCTGGGCCACATTCCATACAATGGTTAATAATGTCTGGGCCAAATTTTAGTTTGGCGTTTAGGTCGCGCAGCGCTGTGCGTAGCCCTTCTTCGATCACTGGGTGGTAATAAGGCATTTCTAACATTTGTGGTACGGTCATTTTGTTTTGTACCGCCCATGCTAGTAGGTGGGCTAAATGCTCGGCTTGTGGGCCGATAAATTCTGCACCTAAAAATAACCCTGTACCTTGCTCGGCATAAACACGCATGTGCCCTTTGTTTTTTAGCATTACGCGGCTGCGGCCTTGGTTTTCAAAGCTTACTTCGCCTATTTCAAAACAGTCACAACTGCCTAAGCGAGTGGTGATTTCTTTATAACTTTCGCCAACCATGGCTATTTGCGGGTCGCTAAATACGGCGGCAATTTTTGATCTGCGTAATCCTGGCTGTACATCGGGGAAGCGTCCAGCATTTTGGCCAGCAATTAAGCCTTGATCAGATGCTTCGTGTAATAGTGGCAGCATATTACAGGCGTCGCCTGCGATAAATATATTTGAATCGCCACATTGCATTGTATAAGCGTCGGCAATTGGTACACCACGTTCATCAAGTTCAATGCCGGTGTTTTCTAAGCCGAGTTTATCTGTGTTTGGTACGCGCCCGGTTGCGGCAAGTACGTAGTCAAATTGTTCGGTGTGTTTAGCACCTTGTTTGTCGGTGTAAGTAAGCTGCGCTTTGTTGTCTACTTGCATCATGTCGGATACGTTTGAGTCGGTATCAACAAAAAATTCTTCGGCAAATACGGTGTTTGCGTAGTCTTTTACTACTGGGTCTGTAAGGGGGCCAATTGCACCACCAACACCAAATAATTTTACTTTAACGCCTAAACGGTGCAGTGCTTGGCCTATTTCAAGGCCGATAACACCTGGGCCAAATACGGCTACCGATTCTGGAAGGTCGTCCCAGTCAAATACGTCATCGTTTATAATTAATTTGTCGCCAAAATTATTAAATACGCCAGGGTATGAAGGGCGTGAGCCGGTTGCTATTACAAAGCGTTTAGCCGTAATAATGGTGTGATCATCTATTTGTACGCGGTTTGCATCTAAAAATTTAGCATAGCCACGAATTTTGTCATCGCTTGGAAGCTCATCTACGGCTTCTACAACAAATCCGGCAAAGCGGTCGCGTTCACTTTTAACGCGCGCCATCACTTCTTTACCATTAATACGTGGTGCAGAGCTGTGTACACCAAATGCAGGTGCCATTGTGATTGAGTGCGCAGCTTCAGCAGCTGCAATTAATAATTTACTCGGCATGCAACCAACTCGTGCGCAGGTAGTGCCGTAAGGGCCTGATTCGATCATAAGTACGTTATTTGTAAATTGTTTAGCATTACGATAAGCACTTAAACCCGCAGTACCCGCACCAATAACAACAACGTCGGTTTGCAATTCTTTCATTATTTTTTTCCTTATAAAATAGGGGCAACCAGTGCCCCTATTTATATTTACTCATTGAGCAAAATTATTAATTAAGCAAAGTATTTTTCTAAATCGTCTGAGCCGCCAATGTGCTTACCGCCAATAAATACTTGCGGAACAGTTTCACGGCCAGATACGGCTTTAAGGCTTGTTAGTGATGCGCCTGAGCCCATAACAATCTCTTCAAATGCAAAGCCTTTTTCTGTAAGAAGCGCTTTAGCTTTTGAACAGAACGGACAACCAGGTTTAGTAAATACAGTTACTGGCTCTGGTTTAGCTTGCTTAGGGTTGATGTAGTCAAGCATTGTATCAGCGTCAGATACTTCAAACGGGTCGCCTGGTAAATCTGGTTCGATGAACATTTTGTCGATCACGCCATCTTTTACAAGCATAGAGTATCTCCAGCTGCGCTTACCAAAACCTAGGTCGTTTTTGTCTACTAACATGCCCATGCCGTCAGTAAATTCGCCGTTACCGTCTGGTAGTAAAGTAATGTTTTGCGCTTCTTGATGCTCAGCCCATGCGTTCATTACAAAGGTGTCATTTACCGATAAACATACAATTTCGTCAACGCCGTTTTGCTTAAGTACGCCGGCTAGTTCGTTGTAACGTGGTAAATGAGTAGACGAACATGTTGGTGTAAATGCACCCGGTAGTGAAAATACAACAACCGTTTTACCTTTAAAAATGTCATCTGTTGTTACTGATTTCCATTCGTCGTTTTGACGAGTTGCAAATGTAACGCTTGGGATTGTTTTGCCTTCAATATTGTTTAACATAATTTTTGTTCCTCTTGATTTGTTGATAGCCATTATGGCGGTGATTTAAATATAGTTCCAATCGTTTGTTTGCATTAAACTGATAGGTATAAACTATCAGCCTGGTAATGAATATGAACTTAAAAGATTTAGAGTATGTAAAAGCCATAGCGCACTTTAAGCACTTTCGTAAAGCGGCCGATGCGTGCTTTGTAAGCCAGCCTACCTTAAGTGGCCAAGTAAAAAAACTCGAACAGGAGCTAGGTGTTACTTTATTTGACCGCTCTACTAAACAGGTAACGTTAACTGCCAAAGGCGAGCGTTTATTAACACAAATTAATATTATTTTAGAACAAACACAAATACTTAAAGAGCTTGCTGCTACGTCAAACGAGCCGCTACAGGGTAAGTTAACTATTGGTATTATTCCAACCATTGCGCCTTATTTACTGCCGGTATTACTCACTTCAATGAAAGAAGCGTTTATTAATAGTCGCTTTTCGTTTATTGAAATGCAAACCGCTACAATTTTAGAAGCGCTAGATAACGGCGAGCTCGACTTTGCTATTTTGGCCGATGTACCCGAGCTCAAAAAGTACCATAGGGTTAATTTATACAAAGAAGATTTTGTAGTGGCTGTATCACACGATAATTCATTAGCTCAGCAAAAAAAAGTAGCGCTGCGCGACTTACAAGGATGCAGCCTATTAATGTTAAGTGATGGCCATTGCTTTAAAGATCAAGCCCAGCAGTTTTGTTTTTCGGCAGGAGTTAATGTGTCGAGCCAGTATCAGGGCAATAGTTTAGAAACATTACTGGCGCTGGTGGCTATGGATGACGGAGTTACATTTGTGCCTAAATTGGCATGTACTGAGCGAGTGGGGGTTAATTATTTAGCTATTTACCCTAATCAGCAGCGCAATATAGTATTTGCATCTAGAAAGCATTACCCGCATTTATCGGGGGTTGAGCAATTGGGTGAATGGTTGTCGGCTCACCCTAATTTAAAGGCTAAATTAACTAAAGTCTTGAATTAAAGGTTTTGGCTAACTATTTCGACTATATCGTTAATTTGCACGCCCGGAAGTGGTGCATTATTAATGCTTACCGCAATGGCGCTTTGTTGATACAACTGCTCAACACGAATGCTATTAAGGGTAATCACTTTATGTGGCATAGTATTGCCTAAAGCGTCTGTTAGGTAGTTGTGGTGTGCAATGCTAAGTAGTTGGCCTTTTTTAAGGCCATGCGCTTTACCTAAGTTAATCACTATGTTGCCCTGATCAAGGTGCATAATTTTTCCTTGAGTAGGCAAGCAGGCCATAGCTGATTGTAAATCGTAACTTAGCGTTTGGTTTATATCGTTTATGCTTTGCCCATAGGGCGATTGCCAAAACATACTACTGTTAACATCAACAATTGCGGTTTTTTCAAATGGCCAAATAGCTTGATTTTGATAGCTATTTTGCCAAAGCTGCTCATAAGTTGTGCCATCAAAAAGGGTAAACTCTATTTGGTAACTACGTTGATAGCTTTCGTCTTGCCAAAAGGCATAGTCGCTATTGAGCTTGTCGCTAGTTGATAGATTGGTTATTTGGCTTAATAAAACGTACTGCGCGTTACTGCGCGAAGAAATATCTTCTAATTGCGCATTAGAGTAGTCGTGTTGCTGCGAAAAATACTTATCGACCTTTATTGCGTTGTTGTAATAAGCAATTGGTACTGCGCTCATTTTTGACTTTTGCAATGCGGTATAAATATTTTTGCTAACGGCTTTATCTATGTCAAATATTTGACCCATGCGGGCTTGTTCACGATGATTAAGCTGGCTTTGGGTAACGGCCACAAACTTTTTAAAACTACTTTGTGGGCATTGCTCTGTTTGTGCAAAAATATCTAAGCGCAGTGTAATAGCTAGCTGATTATTATGACGCTCTTCGCTCACAAGCTCTATTTTTTGAATTTCGCCATGGCTGCTTATTTTAAGCTGATCTTGCATTAGCACGCCGTCTACTAAGGTTTGTACCGAGCTTACCCGCGCACCAGAGAACACTAACGCTTGTGTAATGGCATCTTTAATTGCTGCAGATTTAGCTGCGCCTACATCGCTACTTTTAACTTGTGCATGGCCGGTCGACTCATACCACTGCGCTGCAGTAAAAGGCGAAAACGTTAATAAAGCAGTTGCGCTTAGCCCTGCAAATACCGATGATAAAAACGAATTCATACATTTACTCCAGTTAAATTTTAGCTATTAGCGTAAGTTATACAGCAAGGAGCGTACCAATGTTATTTGTGAGTAAACACCAATCAAGTGTCAATGGCATTAAACCTGCATAAGTATCGTATAATTATTTAATTTATTTTTTAGGGCTAGGTACTATGCGAGTAATGCCATTACTTATCACGTTAGGATGCATAACTTTAAGCGGTTGTAGCAATATGTTTGATAAGCACGTTGAATACAAATATGTAGAGCCAAACAACTACCCGGTATTAAAAGCCGTGGGTTATGCACCTATTAGCCTGCAGTCGGGTGTAAATAAGTCGCAAAAGCAGCTAATGGCTATTAAGGCTTCTAAGCTAGAAGCTTACCGAGAGCTTGCAGAGCAAGTGTATGGGCAACAAATTACCGCAGGTACTACAGTTGCAGGTTCAATAGCACAAGACGATTACCTACAAAGCAAAGTGCAGGGCATTATTAAAGGCGCACAAGTTATAAAAGCCTACGCGGTAGACGACACCTATATAACTGAGCTTGAACTAAACATGAAGCGCGTACACGACCTGTACATAGGCGAAATTAAACCCCGAGAAGTTAAAAAAGTAACTTATTATTAGGGAGTCCATATAAGACTCTAGCTCCCCCTAAAAACGTTAGTAACTCTAAAAACAAAAAAGCCCTAGCTGATTAACAGTTAGGGCTTTTTTATTATGTAGGACGTTATTTTAAATTAAGCTTTTAAATTACGCACCAAGTTATTATCGGTATTTATTACACTACCGGCTTGGTCGTAGGTCATAGAGGAGGGGGCACCAATTAAAATATCTTTTAATTGCTTAACGCTTAATTGTGCTTGATGCGCTGCGTGGGCATTTACTTCATTTTGCTTTTGGCATTGCTCAAGCTTGCTGCGTATTAGTTTAATTAAATCGGTGATCTCGGTTGTTTGCTCATCGTTATTGGCAATCAACTTGTTGAGCTCTTTATCGAGGCTGCTTAGTGTGGTTAAAAAAGACATTTTTTGTTGGGTAATTTCTTTTAAACCTTCACCACGGCGCGAGGCAATAGATGTTAGCTCGTCATTTAATAAAATATTAAGTGACTCTAAGCAATTGTGTTGCTCATTTAGTTTAATAGTAATTAAACTATTGTGATCAGCCATAAACGTTAAACTCAAATTCAGCTAGGTTTTTTGCAAGCTTTTCGCTGTCTATTTGGTATTTACCCTCAGTGATTGCTTTTTTAAGCTCTGCCACTTTATCGGTATCAAAACCAGGAGACTGCTGCGCTTTATCTTGCAGAGTTTTTAGCTGTTTAGCTTGCGGGGTTAAGCTTACAGAGTCGCTGGCAGCTTTAGGCGCCGAAGACTGTGCAGCTTGCGTATTTGCATTATCTCTTTGTATATCAACTTTTTGCTGTTTAGTGTTAGTTAACACATTTGCTTGTTGATTACCTTTATTAACTTGACCGACCATAATAATAAACCTGTATATTACCCAACTAATGCCAAGTTATCGGCATATACATAAGATACTTTAGTGTAAATTTAAATTATATATTAACTTGCACAGACTCTACACCATCTACGCGTGCATTTAAAACTTTACCGGTTTTTTTGTTTTTTACTTTAACTTGCTCGCCAAGGCTGCCATCTTCAAGTGCGATACCGGTTGTTTTGACTTTTAAGCCCTTAATATTAGCATGAATATTTACAGCATCGCCCTTACATACCATACATATTTGGCTCAATAAAAGTGGCATTCCGCTGCGTATATTTCGTTTACTACGGCTGCCTATTAATAATGCCGGGTTATCTAAATATTGTACTCTAATAAAGTGGCTTGGTCGCATTTCAATACTTAAATGCGCCGCAGTTATTACTTCGCCACGAGCTAAATTTACATTCGCAACTACAACAGGGGCTGTTTCGGTCACTCTTACGTGTACATATTGAGCCCAGTTGTTAGTGTCGTTACATTTTATTTGTAATGTTACTTGGCGATTAAAAGGTGGATCGCTGGGGAGCAATAACTCAGGCTCTGAGTCGCAACTGCGATCGGGAGTACGCGGGTCGAGTGGTAACGCACTAAGCTGTACTTTGTTTTCATCGAGGTTGTTAATTTGCGCCGCAACGTGAGTTATGGCCATTTGTTGTAATATGTCTTTGCTAAATACTTTTGCCTCTAAAGGTAAAGTTAAACAGAGGCTAGTAAGAACATAAAAAACACTGTATCTTCTGATTTTTTTTAACAAACTCATAATGTTTCGGCTATGCTTATAGGTTAAAACAGGGTATAAATATTTAGCGTCAAAAAGTAGACGCTCCCGTTGTATTATGTGACTTTATAAATTCAAAGCAATTATCGTTCCGTATAGTTTGTTTTTTAGGAGATTTGAATGGCAGGTATTTTAGACTCAGTAAACCAACGAACCCAGTTGGTGGGACAAAACCGCTTAGAGCTACTACTATTTAAACTTAGAGGGCGTCAGCGTTTTGGGATTAATGTGTTTAAAGTCAGAGAGGTGCTGCAATGTCCTCCTCTTACTAATATGCCAAAATCAAATGCTTACATTCGTGGTGTTGCCCATATTCGCGGCCAAACTATTTCGGTTATCGACCTTTCTATGGCTGTGGGTGGGCGTCCAATTGAAAATATTAAAGACAGTTTTATAATTATTGCTGAATATAATCGTACCGTTCAAGGCTTTTTAGTTGGCGGTGTCGAGCGTATTGTAAATATGAACTGGGAAAAAATAATGCCGCCGCCGCCAGGTGCAGGTCGTTATTCTTACTTAACTGCTGTAACTGAAATTGAAAACGAATTAGTTGAAATTTTAGATGTAGAAAAAATATTAAACGAAATTTGTCCCGTTAATACCGAAGTAAGTGCCGATGTTGCGGCTACACAAGGTGACATTAAAAAAGATTTAGGCGAGCGAATTGTTTTTATTGCCGATGACTCAGCAGTAGCACGAAACCAAGTTAAGCGAGCATTAGAGCCACTAGGCGTTCAAACAGAGCTTGCCAAAAATGGTAAAGAAGCACTTAAACGATTAAAAGAAATAGCCGAACACGACTGCGTAAACGATATTACAGAACGTGTAGGGTTACTTATTTCCGATGTAGAAATGCCTGAAATGGATGGCTATACATTAACCGCCGAAATAAAAGCCGACCCTAAATTGGCACCATTACATGTTATTTTACATACCTCGTTAAGTGGTGTTTTTAATCAGGCCATGGTTGAAAAAGTAGGTGCAGATGACTTTATTGCAAAATTTAATCCCGACGAACTCGCAACAGCAGTAAGAAAATGGGTTCATTGTGATTAATAAACAGAGGTGTTATTGATTTGAATAGTAAAGATTTACAGCAAAGTGAATACGATCAATTTCGCTTATTTTTAGAACAACAGTGCGGTATTGTATTGGGCGAAAACAAACAATACTTGGTTAAAAGCCGTTTAGCACCGTTAATGAAGCGATTTAATGTTGAGTCTTTGTCACAGCTAGTAAATAAAACGTTGGGATTGCATGAGCGCCAATTACGCGCCGCAGTGGTTGATGCAATGACCACCAATGAAACCCTATGGTTTAGAGATCAATATCCGTTTGAGTTATTAAAAACTAAACTGTTTCCAGAGTTTAAAGGGCTTAACAGACCATTAAAAATATGGTCTGCGGCAAGTTCTTCTGGGCAAGAGCCATACTCTATTGCTATGTCGGTTGCTGAGTTTCAGGCAAGTTCTCCTGGGGTTTTACGCAGGGAGCGCAAATAGTGGCTACCGATATATCAAATACTATGCTGGATATGTGTAAACACGCAGAGTATGACGCGTTAGCACTAGCAAGAGGGCTCTCGGCCGAACGTCGTAAAAAGTTTTTTAAAGACAGCGGCAATGGCATGGCTCAAGTTATCGACCCAATAAAAAAACAGGTTAACTTTAGACATCTTAATTTACTCGACTCATACGCGCTTATGGGCAAGTTTGATATTATATTTTGCCGCAATGTGTTGATTTACTTTGCACCAGAAGTAAAAGCAAAAATTATTGCGCAATTTTCTCAAGCACTTAATCCTAAAGGTTATTTACTTTTAGGGGCGTCGGAATCTATGAGCGGTTTAAGTAACGATTTTGATATGGTTAGATGTAACCCTGGTATTATTTATCAAAAGAAATAACTGCAAGTATGGTGAAGTGCGAGCAGTTTGCACACTTTAAGCATTATTTTAAACGACGCATCTAGCGTCGTTTTTCGTTTTAGTGATCAGCAAGTAATTAGCTAAGCTTTGTATTACCAAGCACTGTTATTAGTTATAGCTTCGCACCTCCCCTTATTTAAAGCGCATTGTGCCAATATGTTTAAGCAAATATATCCACAAAAAGGTTATGAGACGCTGCGCTTTAGAGAAGAAAAAATAGATAAATTATCTGTTTAAATCACTCCTCATTTACTCCCATTCGCATTCAGTGTGCAAATGTGCTTTAGAGTTTTTAACTACTGGCATTTTTTATAATAACTGTATTGGCTCATATCAATTTACCTATTATCTAAAACTCCTCCTAAAACCTGCACTTTAAATAGCTATGTTTAATCAGCTTACTAAGTAACTTTAAACAAAAATTAGTTAAATGGCTTATTTCTTGCTTTGTTCAAGCTAAGTCAATTTTTTGGAGATGGTTATGGCTATCAGTTTTGATAAAGCGCTTGGTGTGCACCCGCACGCTATGTTGATCCGTTCGCAAAGAGCCGAAATGCTCGCTACCAATATCGCTAATGCTGATACGCCGGGCTATAAAGCAAAAGATATAGACTTTGCCTCTGCACTAAAAACGGCAAAGTCACACCAACAAGGCGGCAATAGTATGGTAAGAACCAACAGTAAACACATTGCCGGTGGTAGTAAAGAAGTTGGTGGTTCAGAAATGTTTCGTAATGCAAATCAACCAGATACAGGTGATGGCAACTCAGTTGATATACAGGTGGAACGAAACTTGTATGCACAGAATGCTATGGAGTATCAGGCCAGCTTGCAATTTTTAAGCGGCAGATTTAAAGGTCTGAAAAAAGCACTCGGTAGCCAAGGATAATAATTATGAGTTTATATAATGTTTTTGATATTGCTGGTTCTGGTATGAGCGCACAAAATGTGCGTTTAAACACCACCGCAAGTAATATTTCGAATGCGAATACTATTAGTTCTTCTCAGGATAAAACTTACCGAGCGCGACAACCTGTATTTGCTGCTGAGCTTACTAAAGCTTCAGCATCAGCAAGTAATCCACAGGGCTCCGCTGTTGGCGTTAAAGTATTGGGTATTGTTGAAAGCAACAAGCCATTACAAATTGAATATAACCCAAACCATCCAAGTGCGGATGAAAATGGCTATATCTATAAACCCAACGTTAATGTTGTTGAGGAGATGGCAAACATGATTTCTGCCTCTCGTTCGTATCAAACAAATGTGCAAGTTGCCGATGCAGCAAAGCAAATGTTAAGTAAAACACTGCTGTTAGGCCAGCGGTAACAGAGGGTAGGTTATGAGCAACGATATTAGTACATCTTCATCCTATTTAGACTCTTTACGGTGGCAAGATAAGCAAGCAGCCAGTAAAGAAAAAAGTGATGCGTTAACCCAAGAAGATTTTTTCTCATTACTAACGCAGCAACTGTCGTTTCAAGATCCGAGTAAACCGGCTGATAACGATCAGATGATTGCGCAAATGACTAACTTTACTATGGCAGAGGGTATTTCAAATTTAAATTCTAACTTTGAATCTTTAGCTGCATCAATGACATCAAACTCAGCACTACAAGCTTCTACATTAGTAGGCAAGCAGGCGCTTTTAGAGTCTGACACGCTAGACTTAAATGCAGCCGGTGATGCACGAGGCTCAGTTGTTGCCGAAAAGCCAGTTGAAAGCTTAAAGCTACGAATTGAAGACGAGTCTGGGCAGTTAGTTAGAACCATAGATTTAGGCTCGCAACCAGCTGGTGCAGTGCGTTTTGCATGGGATGGTAAAAATGAAGCGGGTGAGCGCCTACCTCCTGGCGAATATAAAATTAAAGCTGAGGGGAGTACTAATGGTGAGTTTTCGAGCCTGCCAATTGCTACCTTTAAAAATATTGAGAGTGTTAATATTAATGGTGCAAATGGCATCATTATTAACACTAAAGAAGGTGCGGTTAGGCTGACTGATGTTGCAGAAATCGCGTAAAAGATTCATTAGCCAGCGGGCTAAAAATTAAATAGTTTAGAGGTCAATTATGAGCTTCAATATTGCATTATCCGGCCTTGCTGCCGCACAAAAAGATTTAAACGTTACGGCAAATAATATAGCCAACGTAAATACTACGGGTTTTAAAGAGTCGCGCGCAGAATTTGCTGACGTGTATGCATCGTCGGTATTTAGTTCTGGTAAAACAAAAAATGGTGACGGCGTGCAAACGACTATGGTTGCACAACAATTTCACCAAGGATCATTACAGTTTACCAATAACTCGTTAGATTTAGCGATTACCGGTGAAGGTTACTTTGCAACTAGCCAAGACCTAGGCGCGCAAGATTTTACCTACACACGTGCCGGCGCATTTAAGTTAAACAAAGACAACTTTGTGGTAGATGCAAATGGCAGCTTTTTACAAGGTTTTCCGGTTGACCCTTCAACAGGTGATACTACATCAGTGAGTTTAAGTACTTCATCGGCTTTACAAATACCTGACTCGTCAGGATCGCCGCGTGCTACTTCAAGCGTGTATAGCTCGTTTAATTTAGACTCACGATCAATTGCACCTACAATTGCGTTTAACCCTACCGAAAGTGCAACTTATAATTCATCAACCTCAACAACCGTGTATGACTCACTCGGTGAGCCACATGTATTGCAGCTGTTTTTTGTAAAAAGCGACCCTGCAGTACCCGGTAATGAAAATCAATGGAACGTACACTCAACACTTGATGGTAAATCTTTTGGTGCCAATGGTGTTGAACAAACAGTAGCTCCGTACACTCCTATGACTACTTTTCAGTTTGACTCAAGTGGTTTACCACAAAGTACAGACAGTGCACCAAACTTAAGTAACACTTTTAATCCATTGTCTATAACTGCTGGAGGCGGTGGCACAGCGGGGCTTTCTGATTTATTAACTAATGGTGCTACCTTTCCTGCAGATATAGAAGTTAACTGGCGTGATGAAACTGGTACAGCTAATAAAATACCTACTCAATATGCAAGTCGCTTTGAAGTAAAAGCACTTGAGCAAGACGGTGCAACGGTTGGCCGTTTAGCGGGTATTGATATTGGTGCCGATGGTAAAGTTGTGGCTTCGTACAGTAATGGCGACTCAACGTTTTTAGGCCAGGTGGCTATGGTACGTTTTTCAAACTCACAAGGTTTACAACAAGTGGGCAGCACAGGTTGGAAAGCCAGTATAGCGTCAGGCGAGCCTATTGCTGGTGAACCTGGCTCTGGCACGTTAGGTAATATCAACTCATCAGCGCTTGAGCAATCAAACGTAAACTTAACTAACGAACTAGTTGATTTAATTAGCGCACAGCGTAATTTCCAAGCAAACTCGCGAGCGCTGGAAGTTAACTCAACAATTCAGCAAAGTATTCTACAAATTAGATAAGCACAATTTATTAATTTGAATATTCAAGGCTGCTTAATTGCAGCCTTTTTATTTTGGGCAACTAGCTTGCCGCCGCACACTAAGTACGAAAAAGCATATTTCCCTTCTTTTTATTGTTTTCTTATGCGTATTTACACTCCTTCAAAATAACAGTTTTTAGTATTAAATTTAATCTGGCGCATATATTGCATTTGTTCTTACAGAGATTTTTAAGTGAGTCGATGTTATGGATAAAATGGTCTACATTGCCGCGTCTGGCGCTAAGCAAAGCTTAATGGGGCTTGCCCTTAAAGCCAATAATTTGGCGAACGCAAATACCACAGGTTTTAAAGCCGACTTTGCCCAAGCTCGATCTATGCAAGCGTTTGGTGAAGGTTTGCCATCGCGGGTGTTTTCTATGGAAGAGCGCCCAGGTTCAAACATGACATCGGGTGGCATACAGCAAACCGGTCGCGAGCTCGACATTGCCATGAGCGATAACGCCTGGCTGAGTGTACAAGACGCCTCCGGCAACGAAGCTTATACAAAAGTAGGTACGCTTAACATTACCGCCGAAGGCATGTTAGTCACCAGCGGTGGTCGTCAAGTAATTGGCGAAGGCGGCCCTATTATTTTGCCAGTTCCGATTGAAAAAATAGAATTTAGTAAAGACGGTGCCATACAAGTACGCCCACAGGGCGCGCCGGCTAACTTTTTAGAAGAGGTTGATCGTTTAAAAGTGGTTGAGGCAAATAACTCAACACTTGAAAAAGGTAACGATGGTTTATTTAGACCAAAACCAAATCAAACGGTTGAAACCTCAGCTAACGTACAAGTGATAAGCGGCGCATTAGAAATGTCGAACGTTAATCCGGTACACGAAATGGTCGATATGATCAGCCATCAACGCCAATTTGAATTACAAGTAAAGCTAATGAAAACAGCAGAAGAAATAGATCAATCGCAAGATCAGCTGTTGCGCATAGTTTAACTTTAAAATGAGGACACGATTATGAATCCAGCATTGTGGATCAGTAAAACCGGGCTTGACGCCCAACAAACCGACATTTCGGTTATTTCTAATAACTTAGCCAACGCCAGTACGGTTGGTTATAAAAAAAGCCGCGCCGTTTTTGAAGATTTACTTTACCAAAACATTAATCAACCAGGCGGTCGCTCATCGCAAGATACCGAAATGCCATCAGGTTTAATGCTAGGTGCTGGTGCCAAAGTAGTAGCTAACCAAAAAAACTTTTCGCAAGGTAATATGTTAACCACTGAAAATTCACTGGATTGGATGATTTCTGGTTCAGGCTTTTTTGAAGTACTGCAGCCAGATGGCAATATTGCTTA
The DNA here is from genome assembly GCF_001465295.1 of Pseudoalteromonas translucida KMM 520. Lineage (NCBI taxonomy): Bacteria > Pseudomonadati > Pseudomonadota > Gammaproteobacteria > Alteromonadales > Pseudoalteromonadaceae > Pseudoalteromonas > Pseudoalteromonas translucida. Next base: position 846,551 of record NZ_CP011034.1, read on the forward strand.
TTCGCGCAACGGACAATTTACTACCGATGGCGACGGGCGAGTTGTAACCTCGGGTGCTGGTTATGTAGTTCAACCAGAAATGAACGTACCCGACGACGCGCAATCAATCACCGTATCGCAAGACGGTGAAGTGTCTGTACGCGTTGCAGGGCAGGCCGATAACGTGGTTATTGGGCAAATTACCATTAGTGACTTTATTAATCCGTCGGGCCTTGAGCCTATAGGGCAAAATCTTTACACCGAAACCGCAGTAAGTGGTGCGCCAGTGCAGGGTAACCCTGGGGTTGATGGGCTAGGCACTATTATTCAAGGCTCACTAGAAACGTCAAACGTAAACGTAACCGAAGAGTTGGTAAACCTAATAGAAACCCAACGTGTTTACGAAATGAACTCAAAAGTAATTTCGGCAGTTGATGAAATGATGAGCTACATCAATCAGCAATTATAATATTTTAGAGGTTATTATGCGCAATATTATATTATTTGCAGCGGGTACTTTATTGTTAAGTGGCTGTGTTTCTACACAAAATAGTGATGTAGTACAAGACGACCCTTACTATTCGCCCATGTACCCAGAACCCAATGTTGAACCGGCAGTTGCTAATGGCTCACTGTTTAATACGTATTTATCGAACGACTTATACGCCGATAAAAAAGCACTGCGTACTGGCGATATAATCACAGTTAAATTGCAAGAATCTACGCAAGCCTCTAAAGCGGCAAAAACAGAAACTGATAAACAGTCAGACGCAAAACTCGACCCCGTTATTGGTTTAGGCGGATTACCGGTAAATATTGGCGGCGACAGCATTCAATTTGGTATTGGCAGCGACGCGTCATTTAAAGGCGACTCAAAATCAAATCAGTCAAATAGTTTAGCCGGTGATATATCGGTAAACGTAATGCGTGTTTTACCTAATGGTAATTTAGTTATTCGCGGCGAAAAATGGCTAACGTTAAACTCGGGCGAAGAATTTATTCGTTTAGAGGGATTAGTAAGGCCAGAAGATGTAACTGCAGATAATACCGTGCAGTCAAATAGAATTGCTAATGCACGAATTCAATATTCGGGCAAAGGGCAAACTCAAGAAGCACAAAGTGCCGGTTGGCTAACACGCTTTTTTAGTAGCTCACTTTTTCCTTTTTAGAGGACATTCATTATGAATGTATTTAAAGTTTTTTATTTAATGGTGTTACTTGGCTGGCAACTTCCTGCCATGGCCGAGCGCATTAAAGATGTGTCTATGGTTGAGGGTGTACGCTCAAACCAATTAGTAGGCTATGGCCTAGTTGTTGGCTTACCTGGTACGGGCGAGCAAAGCCGATTTACCGAGCAAAGCTTTAAAGGCATGTTAAACAGCTTTGGCATTACGTTACCAGCAAGCTTAAAACCAAAAATTAAAAACGTGGCTGCGGTTGCAGTGCATGCTGAACTGCCGCCTTTTAGAAAGCCCGGGCAAACTATTGATATTACCGTATCGTCTATTGGTAGTGCAGGTAGTTTACGTGGTGGTACTTTATTGCAAACCTTTTTAAAGGGGGTCGACGGCAACGTATATGCTATTGGCCAAGGTAGTTTAATTGTAGGTGGTTTAGGCGCTGAAGGGCTTGATGGCAGTAAAGTTGTTATAAACACGCCAACAGTGGGGCGCATTCCAAATGGCGCAACCGTTGAGCGCGCAGTTAAAAGCCCATTTATGCAAAACGACTATATTACTTTTAACTTAAATCGCCCAGACTTTACTACCGCTAAGCGATTAGAAAAAACCATAAACGATTTAGTTGGCCCAAATAGCGCCCAAGCACTCGATGCTGCGTCTATTAGAGTGATTGCCCCAAGAGACGCCTCGCAGCGCGTGTCTTACTTATCAACGCTCGAAAACCTAGAATTTACCCCGGCAGATACAGCAGCAAAAATTATTGTTAACTCGCGCACTGGTACTATTGTTATTGGTAAAAATGTAAAGCTGCAACCAGCTGCTATTACTCACGGTGGCTTAACAGTAACGATTGCCGAGCAATTAAATGTATCGCAACCAAATGCTTTTAGTGATGGCGATACCGTTGTTACTCAGCAAAGTATTATAGATATAAAACAAGACGACTCACGGGCATTTGTATTTAACCCAGGAGTGAGCTTAGATGACCTAGTACGTGCTATAAACGAAGTAGGCGCCGCACCTGGCGATTTAATGGCAATACTAGAAGCCCTAAAAGAAGCCGGCGCAATAAACGGCCAGCTAGTCGTAATTTAAAACAACGTAATGCTATCGGTGGTCAGTTTTAAAAGCTGACAACCGATGGCATATAGCTCCACACTTTCCCCTCTGGCTCAATTTTTGCATTGCTTTATACATTATTCATTATTGTGTCAAAAAGCTGATGGAAACAAATCACCTCGATAAGCAAAACTTTTTTGATTTAGGTAACTTAAACGCTTTGCGTAAAGATGCCTTAAACAGTGGCGACGCGTCTAGTGATGCCTCAAAAGCGGCTCTCAAAAAAGCAGCGGCACAATTTGAAGCCATATTTACGCAAATGCTGCTTAAAAGCATGCGCAAAGCCAGCGAAGCCTTCGAAGACAAAGAAAGCCCATTAAATTCAAGTAGCGTAAAGTTTTTTGAAGAAATGCATGATCAGCAACTTTCATCAGAGCTCTCGTCTAATGGCTCATTAGGGCTTGCCGATTTAATAGTGCAGCAACTTTCTCCTACGGCAAAAAATTACACCCCAGCTTCAGTACTCAGAACCAGTAACGATCTTTTAAGCGATCAGCGTGCTGGCATAGAGTTGCCGCAGCAACAGCGTAAAAAAGCCGTAGCCGAGCCTGTAGATAAAAGCGCTATGAACACCGAAAAGCCAGAAGTAGCTAAGCCAAACTTTGAAACAGCCGAAGAGTTTGTAAGTTCGGTATGGGAGCATGCTAAAACAGCGGCTAAAAAAATTGGTTTAAATCCTGCTGTTATGGTGGCTCAAGCAGCGCTTGAAACCGGTTGGGGTAAGCATATTATTAATAAAAGCGACGGTAACAGCTCAAATAACTTATTTAATATTAAGTCAGATAAAAGCTGGCAGGGCGAAAAAGCCAACAAAGTTACCTTAGAGTTTGAACAAGGTGCTGCAGTTAAAAAACAAGCCAGTTTTAGGGCTTACGACTCAATAAAAGACAGCGTGAACGACTTTGTTGATTTTTTAACCCAAAACCCACGCTATCAACAAGCATTACAAAATACCGCTAAACCGGCAGCGTTTTTAGACTCATTACAACAAGCCGGTTATGCAACAGACCCAAATTATGCGGATAAAATAAAGCGCGTACTTAACAGTAGCGAGCTAAAAAATATTGCAACAAACGTGATCCGCCAAGGAGTAAAGTAACATGTCGTTTAATTTATTAAACATTGCCAATTCAGGAATAAGAGCAAACACTGATCTGTTGCAAACAACCAGTAAAAATATTGCCAATGTAAATACCGACGGCTATGTGCGCGAGCGTACAGAGCATGGCACCATGATCGACAATCAAGTCGGCAAAGGTAATACCTACAGGTTACTTAATGAATTTGCACAAAAACAATTAAACAGAGACACCTCAAATAAAACGTTTTTTGATCAGTTTGTAAGTGAAGCAAACCGAGTAGACACGTTGTTTTCGCAAGAAGCGAATAGCTTATCGACTGGTATAAACTCGCTATTTAATAACGTGCAAGAAGCGCTTAATCAGCCATCGTCAACGGTTGCACGTTCGTTAGTAATGACTAACGCCGATAGCTTAATAAGCCAAATGGATAGGTTATCGGGAATAGTGCTGGATCAAAAAAATGTTGTAAATGAGCAGCTCGAAATATTCTCCGATGAAGCCAATACCTTAATTCAAAAAATAGGATCGTTAAACCAACAAATTGCTGGTGTTAATGGTACTAACAACGCATCTGCTGCAAGCGGAACATATAACGAGCGCGATAAAGCGATTCGCGATTTATCAGAGTTAATCGACATTGAAACGCTCGACGGCCCCAATGGTGAAAAACTTGTTTTTATGGGCAGCGGTGAAGCGGTTGTAATGCAAAACGGCTCGTTTAACTTATTTTCGATGCGCGGCGACCCCGATCCAAACTTTAAAGAACTGCGCTTAGATGTAAATGGCGGCAAAGCTGTGCCGCTTGAGGTTGATGCCAGTAAATTAAAAGGCAAAATAGGTGGTTTACTTGCCTTCAGAGACGATATTTTAGTACCTGCACAAAATCAAATAGGCCAAATGGGTTTAGCGTTAGCAGATGCATTTAATCAGCAAAACCGTTTGGGAATGGATGCTAACGGTAAATTGGGTGGCGATATATTCAATATACCTACGGCAAAGGGGTTTGCCTATCAAGCTAATACCGGCGGTGCGGGTGTTAGTGCAACAGTAGAACCCGGTAAAGGCAGTAATTTACCAGCCAGTGATTTTATTGTGACTTATACAGCAAACCCAAATGAAGTGAGTATTCAGCCAGTAGATAATAAAGGTGAGCCATTAGGCGCTGCTACAACAGCAACATTTGTAGGCGGCGAAATTAACTCGGTAAATAACCCTGGTGTTGATTTATTTGGCTTGCAGCTGACTATGGCTGGTGCAGGTAATGAAGGCGATAAATTTCAAATTAAACTTAACTCAGAAGCCGCCGCTAATATCACTCTCGCCACCGGGCGCGGTGAAGACCTAGCGCTCGCATCGCCAATACGCACCGCCGATGACATAAATAATACCGGTAGTGGCGCTATTTCTGCAGGCAGTGTGAGTAGTGTTACCGCTGGTGGTTTTACAACTACGACTCCTCCTGCACTCGCTAATGGAGATATAACCATAGTTAAAGCAGCGGGTACAAATGATTACTTAATTAGCGATGGAAACGGTGCCAATGTGCCAATTACTATTGCACCACCAGGTAAAAATGTTTTGGCTGGCCTTGGTGCTCCTTATGACGGTTATGGCTTTGATTTTGATATTGAAGGCTCGCCAGCAACAGGCGATAGCTTTACGTTAGAGTTTAACAAAGGCGGCTTTGACGATAACCGCAATGGCTTAAAGTTAGCCGAGTTACAAAATGGTGACTTGGTGCGTCAAAATGTTGTTTCAAGCTCAGATGCCGATAACCATAAAACGTTTAACCAAGCGTATGCCGGATTAGTAACCGATATTGGTGTGGTAACAGGCCAAGCTAAAACAAACGGCGCAGCATTCGACGCACTCGCACAGCAGTCAGAGGCATGGTACGAGTCGTTATCTGGGGTAAACCTTGACGAAGAAGCGGCTAATTTACTGCGCTTTCAACAATCTTACGCGGCTTCAGCTCAGGTGCTTTCTGCTGCACGTTCTATTTTTGACACTTTACTTAGTGCCACGAGGTAATTATGCGCTTATCAAATAACTTAATGTATCAAAACAGCATTAATAAAATACTACAAAATCAAAATGGCGTAGCAAACGCACAAGAGCGAGTAAATACTGGGCAAAAGTATTTATCTACCTCAGAAGCGCCTGCCGATATATCGCAAGCTATGCTATATACCAATAAAATACAAAGTAATGAGCAATATACAAAAAATATTAATCAGCTCAATGGCCGACTAAAAACCGAAGAAAGCGTACTGCAAGGTATTAACGAAAGTATTCAAGCGGCTAAAGACATTGCTTTAAAAGCAGGTAATGGCGCATACAGTAAAGACGACTTAAAGTCGTTAGCGTCGGAGCTAACCGAAATACAAAAAACGTTAGCTAATTTAATGAACACCCGTTCAGAAGACGGTAAATATATATTTTCAGGCTACCAAGACAGCACGCAACCGTATCAGTTTGATGCCGCCAGCGGCAAATACAATTACCAAGGCGATCAAGGTCAGCATAAAATTACTATTGCCGAAGGTGTGTCAATTAAATCTAGCGACAACGGCTACGACACCTTTGAAAAAACCAATGCACGCCTCGATGTAACATCTAATGCAGGCGATGCAACAAGTACGCTTGCGGGTTCTGTTTATGTAGATAAACAAGGCGTGTTCGATCAGTTTCATAAAGAGCAATATAACGCTGATCCAGACCCTTTAGTGTCAGCCACAGCAAATACTTTTAATGTAGTGGTTACTGCCGGTGCTAACCCAGGCGATCTGGATCAGTATGAAATTTTACGAGATGGAGTAGCGCAAACACCACCTGTTAGCGGAAATGTAACCGACGAGCCAATAGAGTTTGCCGGAATGAAAATTCAGCTCACTGGCGCAGCACCTGGGCAGCAGCTCGATTTTAGCCTAGAAAAACCCCACAAAGAAAACGTACTTAATACGCTACAAGGTTTAATTACAGGCTTAAATAATGGCACGCTTACGGGGGACGATTTTCAGCAAGTACTTAACGATGGTGTAACGCAGCTGCAAAACGCCAGCGAACAAGTCGTGTTTACCCAAGCCAGTTTAGGCGGGCGGATGAATGTGCTAGAAAGAGTAACCGACTCTAACTCTGCGTTAGACATTCAAAACCAAAGTAATCGTTCAAGCCTGCTTGAAGTAGATATGGCCGCTGCAATTAGCGAACTCACTCAGCAAGAAACCGCACTCCAGGCGTCGCAGGCCACATTTGGCCGTTTAGCTAAATTATCACTATTTGATTATATTTAAAGATAAAGAGCAGGTTTGAGGTGTCAGGTATCAGGTTTTAGGTAGAAATTAACCAAGCACGGTGTGAAAGAGCAGGTTTTAGGTGTCAGGTATCAGGTTTTAGGTAGAAATTAACCAAGAACGGTGTGAAAGAGCAGGTTTGAGGTGTCAGGTATCAGGTTTTAGGCAAAAACTAGTCAAGCTAGGCGTTTTTGTTGATGGAGGCGCGGTTATATACCGCGCTTTTTGGTTATCGACTATCTGACACCTTTAGTTTTTTGTCATTTACTGCTTTTTGTGCAAATGAATTTAAGTAAATTTATTCACAAATAGGCTAAGAGGGCGCTACGCTTTAGAGAAGAAAAAACACAAAAATTACCAGTTTAAGTTATTCTTCATTTACCCTCATTGTTTTCTCTTTGTGAAAAATAATATTTGAATGCTTTATTCACAAGAAGGCTAAGAGGGTGCTGCGCTTTAGAGAACCAAACACACTAAAGTAAAAAACATGTCATATCCCGGTAATCGCCCCCGAATATCACCACTGATCCAAGCGGCAAAAAACTGTCACTATTTATTAACTTTCTATTATAAAGCTCGGTTTCACTTTCAAACTAAATTTAATGTTTATAATTTCACTTTAAAAACAATGTATTGAGCTCTTTAGTTGAGTTGGCACAAAACCTGCTTTATTAACTGCATCTAATAGTGGTTCCTGCAAAAGCATTTTGAACCACATCCTGTTCAACACTCGGAGATGGTAAAATGGCATTAACAGTAAATACTAATGTGTCGTCACTAAACGCACAACGTAACTTATCTAAATCAGGTCAGGGTTTAGCTACTTCAATGGAGCGACTGTCTTCTGGTATGCGTATTAATAGCGCAAAAGACGATGCAGCAGGCCTGCAAATTTCAAACCGATTAACATCACAAATAAATGGCTTAGCAGTTGCTCAACGAAATGCTAACGATGGTATTTCTATGGCACAAACTGCTGAGGGCGCGATGGGCGAATCAACAAATATTTTGCAGCGAATGCGAGAGCTTGCATTGCAATCAGCCAATGGTTCAAATTCAAAAGAAGATAGAGATTCATTACAAAAAGAAGTTGCAGCACTTCAAACCGAGCTAACAAGAATAGCAGATACAACATCTTTTGGTGGGCAACAACTTTTAGATGGTAGCTATGGAACTAAATCATTTCAAGTCGGTGCTAATGCAAATGAACTAATTAATATTACGTTAAGTAGCGTAGCTGCTGACGATATAGGAGGGACCTTTGCTCAAGGTTCTACAAGCGGAACTAATTTTGGGCTTGCAGCTGCTTCTAGTACTGTTTTTGCTACTAGTGGTGCAACGGCGCAAACTTTTACCTTAAATTCAGGTGGTGAATCTACAAGTGTTTCTATAGATGCAGAATCCACAGCTACAAGTACGGCAAGCCAGATTAATGCTGCAGACTCACTAGTTAAAGCTGAAGCGGTGGCAAAAGTAGATATTACTTTAGCTGGCAGCGTTGGCGGGCTTCTGACTATTGGCAATGAAGATATAGACCTTACTGGTGAAACTAATGCAACATTAACGGCTAAACTAACAGAGCAAGGGTACGATGCTAAAATTGTTGGTGGATTAATACAATTGGATGTTCGCGGTGTCGATGGTGTAACGATCCAAAAAGATTCAGATGCATTACCTGCTAACACTATCCTAGTTAACTTTAGAGATGATACAACTAATACTACAGCATTAAGTGCTGGCAACTCATCTTTTACGTTGACCTCAGCAATAGAGTTTTCGTCTGAGAGGTCTTTTGATGTTACAAATGGCGGAACTATAACAGGTGTGGTAAATGAGCTTTCTGAAGAGCAAACCGTCGATACTATAGACATTTCAACACAAGCGGGCTCGCAACGCGCGCTTTCACTAATAGATTCAGCTATTTCAGATATTGACAGTCAGCGTGCTGGCTTAGGTGCGGTGCAAAATCGTTTTAGTCATACTATTAGTAATCTTGCTAATATATCTGAAAATGTATCAGCATCACGCAGCCGTATTCAAGATACTGACTTTGCAACAGAAACAGCGCAAATGACTAAAAATCAAATATTACAACAAGCGGGTACGTCTATCTTGTCGCAAGCGAACCAAATACCACAAGCAGCAATTAGTTTATTAGGCGGCTAATTATCTGTTTAACTAATAACTGAACGTATAAACGCACTTTATTAAGTGCGTTTTTTGTTGTTAAAATTACTCATTTAATTCTCTTATAAAGCAGTGTCTTACATAATGCTTGTTAAATAGTTTAATTTATTTATAAAATATTCCTAAAGATAATTTATCTCCTGCCGTTAACTTAATCAGTTCGGAGCTGAGCATACATTTGTGACAGCTCTTGGTTAAATTAAAATAGTAACATTACGAAAGTAATCAGGAGTTTTATCATGGCTATATCAGTAAATACAAACGTATCTTCACTAAACGCTCAACGTAACCTTTCTAAATCAGGCCAGAGCTTAGCTACTTCAATGGAACGTCTATCATCAGGCATGCGTATCAATAGTGCAAAGGATGATGCGGCAGGTATGCAAATTTCAAACCGCCTTACATCACAAATAAATGGTTTAGGTGTAGCTCAGCGTAACGCTAACGATGGTATTTCAATGGCGCAAACAGCTGAAGGTGCGATGAGCGAATCAACAAGCATCCTGCAACGTATGCGTGAATTAGCACTGCAATCAGCGAATGGTTCAAACTCTAAAGAAGACCGTGATTCGTTACAAAAGGAAGTAAGTGCTTTACAAAGCGAATTAACACGTATTGCAGAAACAACTTCTTTCGGTGGTCAGCAATTATTAGACGGTAGTTTTGGCACGAAATCATTTCAGATTGGCTCTAACGCTAACGAATTGATCAACGTTTCACTTAAAGATATTTCTGCTGACAAAATAGGCGGAACATTCGCAAATGCAGTTCAAGCCGGAACTATTTTTGGTGCAGCTGATAATAATGCTGTTTTTGAAACAAGTGGAGCTGCAGCTCAAACTTTAAGCTTTCTTTCTGGTGGTGCAACAACTAATGTTGTTATTGATGCTGAATCATCAGTAACTGATGCAGCAGCAGCTATAAATGCATCTGATTCCCCTGTTAAAGCCTCTGCTGTAGCGCAAGTTGATATTTCAGTTGCAACTGCTACAGGTGTATTAACTATTGGTGAGAATGAATTTGCTTTTAGTGCAGCTACTAACACAACATTAGAGGCGCAATTACAAGAGGCTGGTTATGATGCAAAAATTGTAGGTAGTGTTATCCAGCTTAACGTAAGCGGCGTAGATGGTGTTTCAATTCAAAAAAGTGCAGATTCCACCGCAGCAAATACAGTTGGCTTAGCTGCCAGAGGTACTGTACCTACTCAAGTAGGTGCAGACAATGCTGCAAATAGCTACACTTCTGCTTTAGAGTTTTCTTCAGAGACGTCATTTACTGTTTCAGGTGCTACAACTTTGGCAAACACCGCTGCGAGCGCTGTATTAGCAACAGAGCAAAAAATTAATACAGTTGATATATCAACTCAGGCTGGCTCACAGCGTGCTATCTCTTTAATAGACTCTGCTATTTCAGAAATTGATTCACAGCGTGCTGATTTAGGTGCGGTTCAAAACCGTTTTGGCCACACAATTAGTAACTTGGCTAATATATCTGAAAACGTATCTGCTTCACGTAGTCGTATTCAAGATACTGACTTTGCAACCGAAACTGCGCAGATGACGAAAAACCAAATATTGCAACAAGCAGGTACGTCAATCTTGTCGCAAGCGAACCAGTTACCACAAGCAGCACTTAGCTTACTAGGTTAATAGCTAAGAGTTTATTAGGCATTAGCTTATTAATAGCTAACTAATACCAAAGTCTGTATTAGTAATTTAAAAAAAGGAGATGGCTTTGTTCATCTCCTTTTGTCGTTTAACTTACTAAATTAAGCTAATTTATAAATAGTGTATAATGTTTAAAACTATTTAGGAGGCGTTATGAATACAATTACCTCAGGCGCAGAAGTTTTAGTAACGGCAAGTAACACTGGGCAAGCTAGCGAAAGTAAAGCAGGGCAAGCAAGTGCTGTACTAACGGCTAGTGCCATTGATGATGTTAAAAAAAGTGGTTCACAAGCACAACAATATCAAAGTAATGCCGACACTGCTACACAGCAGCAACCGTTAGAGCGTGAACAGCTTGAAAAAGTGGCGCAGCAATTGCAGGATTTTATGGGCGAAATGAACCGCAGTTTGCAATTTCAGGTTGATGAAGACTCAGGCCGCGATGTAATTAAAGTGCTCGATAAAACCACTGGCGATGTAATTAAACAATACCCTTCGGAAGAAGTGTTAAGTTTAGTGTCTAAGTTGTCTGAAACTGCGGGTTTATTAATTGACCAAACGGTATAGCTATATATTTATATTACTAAATAGTAGCTGCGTTTTTTAAGTTTTTTGTTTTTTATTTAAAAGTGTAAAAAGGGGGTATAAACATGGCTATTTCGTTTACTGGCTTAGGTTCAGGCTTACAAGTATCTGAAATTGTGGGTGCATTAGTTAATGCTGAAAAAGCACCTTTTGAATCACGTTTAAATAAAAAAGAAGCTAACTTAACTACCGATATATCGGCGGTGGGGGCATTAAAGGCCGCGCTCGAAAAAGTACAGCAGTCGATGACAGGATTAGGCAACGTTGATAACTATCAAAAACGTACTATATCGGGTAATGATGATTTTATATCGCTTAGCTCAGATAAAGACGCTCAACCAGGTGGCTACTCGGTAAAAGTAAATAATTTAGCCACTGAGCATAAAATAATGTCGAGTGCGTTTGATGCCGCTAGCCCTGTTGGCGCTGGCACCATGACGTTAAGCTCGGGCGATAATAGTTTTGATATTGCAGTATCAGGCACTGCAACGCTTAGCGAAGTTCGCGATGCAATAAACAACAGTAAAGATAATAAAAGCATTAACGCTACTATAATTACCGATGATACTGGCCAGCGCTTAGTGTTTTCGGCTCAAACCAGTGGTGTAGAAAACCAAATTAAAATAGCTGTGGCCGATGACGATGCTAATAACACCGATACCCTAGGCCTTTCGCGTTTAGCATTTGATCCTGCACCTGCAGGAATCAAAAATGTGAGCGAAGTAGTTGCCGCTGTTGACGCGTCAATAACTATTGATGGCACAGTAACAGTAACTAGTAGCACTAACGAATTTAAAAACGTGATTGATGGCGTGACTATTACCGCTAAAAAAGCACAAGGTATTGACGACGACTTAAGTAAGCTAACCGTTAAAGAAAATAACAATAATATTAAAGCTGGCTTAAATGGGTTTATCGAAAGTTATAACGAGCTGCTAGAACTAAGTAAAAACTTAGGCAAATCTGGCGAAGATGGTGCTGGCGTAATGGCGGGTGATTCTCTGCTGCGCGGTGTTATGTCAAAGTTAAGGCAAGAAATTACTAACAGTGTTGACTTAGGCGATGGCAACTCTTTGTCGTTGTCGCAGTTAGGTGTTGAAGCCGACCGCTATGGTAAATTAAGCTTAGATACCGAACGTTTAGATGAGCAAGTAAAAAATGATGTTGATTTAGTACAGCAGTTTTTTATTGGCGAAAATAAAGACGAAGGCGGTTTTGCCCAATCGTTTGATGAGCTAATGAACTTTTATACTAAGTCAGATGGCTTAATTCAAAACAGAATAGAGAGTAAAGAAGGTCAGCTTCGTGGTATTGATGACGAGCGAGTATCGTTTGCACGTAAAATGCAGTCGTTAGAGTCGCGCCTTTATGCGCAGTACAACAGCATGGATTTATTGGTGGCAGGCTTAAATTCAACCAGTAGTTATCTTCAATCTCAGTTAGATAATATGCCAGGCGTAGTTAGAAAGTCTAAATAGTTAAGGGCTCGATCTCTAGGGAATATACTAGGCTTTAGGCTAATACAAACGGTGAGCTTACCAAAGGGTAGCTGCTGGTTTTATAAGTGCGGTTTTATTTAATCACAACAGTACAAAAAGGCTTTAAGTGATTTATTCACAAAGAGGCTAAGAGACGCTGCGCTTTAGAGAAGAAAAAGATACTAAATAACCTGTTTAATTGGCTTCTCATTCCCCCTCATTGTTTTCTCTTTGTGAAAAATGATCTTTAAATAACTTATTCACAAAGAGGCTAAGAGGCGCTGCGCTTTAGAGAAGAACAGTGTGCAACACCATCGTTTAATTCACTTTTCATTAAGCTAATTAGCTTTTTAAGTACTTTTGTAAGCGCTGATCGCTTTGTCTGACTTTTTATGCTTTAACAAGGCTTTAAACGAGTCGTCTTTATGGCTGTTAGCTTGAGTTAAAATAGTATTAATATGCGCTAGTGTTGCGGTTAGCTCGTCACTACTTGGCTGCTCAGCACTTTCGCACCAGCTTTTTAAACACGTATTTAACGCTTCAAGCTGTAAAGCTGCCGCGTCAGCATCGTTGTTATTTACCAGTGTTTCAAGCTCGCAGAGCAATTTTTTAATTTGCTCTGCTGGCTGTTGGTCAGTTATTAAAGGCATAATAAATTAAACTGCAGGAGAGCGTTCGCTAGCAGGAATATTATCCCACCCTTCTTTTATTTCTTTCACTATGCTAGACACTTCCATAATTGCTGCTGTGTCGTTATTTAAATTTGCTTTAGTTAGTGTACGCTGGCAATAATCGTATAGCGCTAATAAGTTGTCTGAAATTTCTGAACCTTGCTCAACGTCAAAATTAAGTGCGTCTTGTAATGCGCCAAAAAGTAAAACACAGGCTGAAATGTTTTCGCCCTTTTTTTCGATTTCTTTGCGTTCAATAAAGCCTTTAGTTGCAGCTAAGCGCCCAATAATATTACTAAAAATTAGGTTTATTTGTTCGTAAGGTGTCATTTCGCTAATGCTGCTTGCACGAACTTGACCGTATTTTTTAATTGATGCATGTGCCATAAGAAAATCCTAAATTTTGATAACTAAAAATATTAATACAATGCCAGCAATTATAATGCCAAGCATTTTATATATAATTACTTATCGGCATTAAAGGCGGCAACTTAAGTAAATATTAGTGAATATTTTTATTATAAAGTTACTTTGTATCTCAAATTTAAGTATTAAGCTTTGCGATTAACTTTTTATGCAAATTTAGGGGGTATTTACAACCTTAATACTTAATGATTAATCCTTAAGTATTGTTGCTTTAACTAAAGTGTCTGTTTTTTGGCGTTAATGTCAAAAAGTCGCCACTAGTGCTTGCATACAATTTCAACTGGCTTACAATTTGATTAACAAAATAAATTAGTGAAAAGAATGGCCCGCTAAATATGATCTTAATTTTAGATAATAATAACAATCGCTCGATAGGATTATATGCCTCACTTACTTTTATTGGTGAAGCGGTGCAATTACAAACTGAAGCAGATTTTGAGCAAGCATGTAGCAAGTATCAAAGTAAAGAATGCATTGTAATTTTAGGTGCATTGCAGGCGCTCGATCACGAAAGTTTAATTAAACGCTACCCTACGTTTCCTTTTTTACTCATAGGCGAAACACTCAAGCCTTTACTCAGTATTGCTAATGTAGTGGGGCTGATTTGTGAGCCATTTAGCCACGAAATAACCACGCAATTATTACACGACTGCCAACAATATCAGCGCATGCTGCCTATTGAGCACAAACACAGTAAACCACACAATACTTTTGATGGTCTAGTGGGCGAAACATCAGCGGTTAAAGATCTGCGCTTTTTAATTGAACAAGTAGCCAAAACCGATGCTAATGTACTTATTTTAGGTGAGTCGGGCACAGGTAAAGAGGTAGTGGCGCGTAACGTACATTTATTATCTAAACGCCTTAAAGGGCCTTTTGTACCAGTTAACTGTGGTGCGATTCCGGGGGAGTTGCTCGAAAGTGAATTATTTGGCCATGAAAAAGGCGCATTTACAGGGGCTATTTCTGCTCGTAAAGGGCGTTTTGAACTGGCACAAGGCGGTACGCTATTTTTAGATGAAATAGGCGATATGCCGCTGCAAATGCAAGTTAAGTTGCTGCGCGTATTGCAAGAGCGCAGTTATGAGCGAGTAGGCGGCACTAAAGCGATTCAGGCTGATGTACGTATTATTGCTGCAACCCATCGCAACCTCGAAACCATGATAGAGCAAGGCACGTTTCGTGAAGATTTATACTACCGATTAAACGTGTTCCCCATTGAAAGCCCATCGCTTACTCAGCGCGCCGATGACATACCGCTGTTATTAAAAGAGTTAATGCGCCGCGTTAATGAGCAAAGTGGCTCAACCGCTAAGTTTACTGAGCGCGCTGTCGAAAGTTTAAAAGAGCATAGTTGGCCGGGTAATATTCGCGAGCTTGCAAACTTAGTTGAGCGAATGGTGATAATGTTCCCGGAAAAAGTGGTAGATGTTCCCGACTTACCGGCTAAGTATCGTTATATTGAAGTTGAAGCCTATGAGCCACAGTATCCAGAAGAGTTAATGGAGCGCGATGCTTTTAACGACATATTTAGCACCGACTTTAGCGATTATGACGATGAACCCGAACACTCTGCAACAGCAGATTCAGGCTTGTTACCCAGCGAAGGGATTGAGCTTAAAGAATACTTAGCCGAGCTAGAAATTAACTTAATTACTCAAGCATTAGAACGCTTTGATTATGTAGTTGCTCGCGCCGCCGAAATACTCGGAGTACGCCGCACTACTTTGGTCGAAAAAATGAAAAAATATAACTTGTCGAGAGATTAAAAGCTAAGGGCAGCTATCAGGTTTTAGGTGTCAGCGAACGGCTAGAAATGGAAAGTGCAGGTTTTAGGTGTCAGGGTTCAGGCTTTAGGTAAAAAATAACCAAGCACAGCGTTTAGCTTTTGCTGTAGGCGTTAAGCTTGCTGACGCGCGCACTAATTACAGAGGCTTGGTTAAAAGCCTGAAATCAGACTGTTTGCCTAGCCCCTAGTTTTTTAACTTCTTCTTTTCTAAAACAGTTATTACTGTGATCGTTAACCATACCGCAGGCTTGCATATGGGCGTATACGGTTGTTGGCCCTAAAAACTTAAAACCACGCTTTTTTAAATCTTTAGCAAATGCGCTTGAGATAGGGGTAATTGCTGGGGCGTCGTCAGCAGAATTTAAATTACTTACTTGCGGCTTATTGCCAACAAACTGCCATTGATAGTTACTAAAGCTGCCAAATTCTTGCTGAATTTTAATAAAGCATTTGGCGTTATTTACAGTAGCAGCAATTTTTAAGCGATTACGCACAATACCTGCATCAAGCATTAGTCGCTCAATATCTTGCTCGGTAAATGCTGCTACTTTGTGTACATCAAAGTTGGCAAAAGCATTTCTATAACCATTACGCTTTTTTAAAATGGTGTACCAACTCAAGCCTGCTTGCGCCGACTCCAGCGTTAAAAATTCAAACAGTTTTTTATCGTCATATACTGGCACTCCCCATTCGTTATCGTGGTATGCAACGTAGTCGGGTTTACTGGTGTCGAGCCATGAGCAGCGAGATTGCTTGGTCATTATAGTTCCTTAGTTGCGGTGCTTTTATTTGCGCGTCATTTTAATGTCGCGCATTTTTATTGTGTAACTCAATGATATACATGCTAATAAAAGATGGTATAAATTGTGCATTTAAAGCTGTATCTACATCAATTAGAGATTTGATTATGGCACTTGCTAGTGTGTTAAAACCACAGTTTATTTCTGCAAATCAGTATAACCCATGTTTACTTCAAGAGGAGTATATAGGGGAGTTAAGCGATCTGCGTAAACAGGCTAGTTGGCTTTCGCATTTAGTAGATACTATGCCTGCAGGAGTAATAGTGCTTGATGGTAAAGGCATGATAGCGAAAGCGAATCAAATTGCGATTGATATGCTTGGCGAGCCGTTAGAAGGCGAAAAGTGGTTTAGTGTTATTCAGCGCTCTTTTCGGCCTCAGCAAGATGATGGCCACGAAGTGTCTTTAAAAGACGGACGCTTAATAAAACTTGATATTACCGCACTTGCACCAGAGCCAGGGCAACTAATTTTAATGACAGATTTGAGCGAAACCCGCCGCTTACAAAAGCGGGTTGCGCATATGCAGCGCTTAAGTGCGCTGGGTAAAATGGTGGCATCGTTGGCGCACCAAGTACGTACGCCGCTGTCGGCGGCTATGCTTTATGCTGCTAATTTAGGCTCAAAACGCTTACCCGAAGCGTCGCGCGATAATTTTCAAACGAAATTAATGTCGCGTTTAAAAGATTTAGAAAACCAAGTAAACGACATGCTGTTATTTGCTAAAAGTGGCGATCAGCATGTGGTTGAGCAGGTATCTATGCAGCAATTATTAAGCGAAGTAAAAGCCGGTGCAGATGCCATGGTAACGCTTAATAACAGTGAGCTTGGTGTAAGCTTACCTGAGCCCGACATTACTATTTTAGGAAATAAAACCGCGCTTGCTAGTGCGATTCAAAACCTGATTCATAACAGTATTCAAATTATAGGCGCTGGGGCACAAGTGCAAGTAAGTGCAATGCGCGATTTGCAAACCCCAGACTTTGTACGCATTAGCGTGAGTGATAATGGCCCAGGTGTTGACCTACAGCAGGTAGATAAACTGTTTGAACCATTTTTTACCACTAGCAGCCAAGGCACAGGCTTAGGGTTGGCGGTTGTTAGCTCTGTTGCTAATGCGCACCAAGGGCGTATTGAGGTGACTAATAATGTACATGGCGGCGCTTGTTTTAACTTGTTATTGCCAATTAGCGCAGCATCTAAATTAGAGGAATCGTTATGAGTAATACTATTTTAGTTGTAGAGGACGACGCAGGGCTTCGCGAAGCATTAATAGATACCCTAGAAATGTCGGGTATTGAATGCGTTGCTGCCGACAGTGCAGAGCAGGCGATGTTACTACTAAAAAAAGAATCCTTTTCGTTAGTGGTGAGCGATGTGCAAATGGGCGCTATGAGCGGCCTAGATTTATTGCGCAGTATTAAATTAAATTACCCCGATTTACCGGTATTAATGATGACCGCCTACGCAACTATTGATGATGCGGTAGAGGCAATGCGCTTAGGCGCGATTGATTATATGGCCAAACCATTTGCACCCGAGGTGCTATTAAATATGGTGAGCCGCTATTTGCCCGAAAAACCCAAAGAAACCGACGGCCCTATTGTTGCCGACCCAACGAGTATTCAATTACTGGAGCTTGCAAGCAGGGTAGCTAAATCAGACGCCAGTGTTATGGTGCTGGGGCCAAGTGGTTCGGGTAAAGAAGTATTGGCGCGGTTTATTCATGATAAATCAGCGCGTGCAGCAAAGCCTTTTGTGGCTATTAACTGTGCAGCTATTCCTGAAAACATGCTAGAAGCAACATTATTTGGCTACGAAAAAGGCGCGTTTACTGGCGCGATTCAGGCATGCCCAGGTAAGTTTGAGCAAGCACAGGGCGGTACTATTTTACTTGATGAAATTACCGAAATGGATTTAGGCTTACAAGTTAAACTACTGCGTGTATTACAAGAGCGCGAAGTTGAGCGCTTAGGTAGTCGTAAAACCATTGCGCTAGATGTACGCATACTCGCAACCAGTAATCGCAATTTAAAACAAGCGGTTGCGGATAATCAGTTTAGGGAAGATTTATATTATCGCCTTAACGTTTTTCCGCTTATGTGGCGGCCATTGTGCGAGCGCCCTGGCGATATAATTGTGTTGGCAAAGCACTTAATTGAACGCCATTTAATTAAAGCTAAGCAGCCGCTGGCTATTTTAGATAAGCAAGCTGAGCAAAAGCTCCTTAGCCATACATGGCCAGGTAATGTGCGCGAGCTTGATAACGTAATTCAACGTGCGCTTATACTGCGCAGTGGCAACAGCATAGGTGAGCAAGCTATTTTTATTGAAAATTTAGCCCCAAGTAACTTTGTAGTAGAGCCAGCAATTAGTGAAAGTGCGTTAACTAGTGCTTATTACGATAATAAAACAACGACCATTACTAATGACGAAAAATTGGGTGATGAAAAGCCTGATGAGCGAATACCGAACGAGCAAAAATCAGATTTACTCGCTCAAGATACTGGCAGTTATAAAGATGAGCTTAAAGATAAAGAGCATCGAATTATTTTAGAAACACTCGCGCGTTGCCAAGGCAAGCGTAAAGATGTAGCCGAAACCTTGGGGATTAGCCCGCGAACTTTACGTTATAAACTGGCGCAAATGCGCGACTTAGGTATTTCACTTCCTGCATAACCTTCAAAAAAGCCCTAAATTCAACACCTTGAATTTAGGGTTGTCAAAACTCTGACTAAGTAAAAATCACACTAACACTCTGTATTTAAAGGTTTATTTATATGGCACGCTTTGTGCTTTATTAACCTTAAGAGTTAACTGCATTGTTAGAGACAAATAATGAAAATTCAAAATAGCGCTGTATTTCAAGAAATGCAATCTATGGCCTTAGAAGCGGGCCGTAATAATCAAATTAATAAATTGCCTACGCAAGTTCAGTCTACGTCATCAGCACAATTTGGCGATATGCTAAGTAATGCGCTTAATACTGTGCATGAGTTACAGCAAGACACAGGTCAAAAAGTAAAAGCGGTTGAAATGGGCGACAGAAGCGTATCGCTTGCAGAGGCAATGATTGCTTCGCAAAAATCATCTGTTGCATTTGAAGCGACCGTACAAGTGCGTAATAAACTTGTTGAAGCTTACAAAGAAATCATGAATATGCCTGTTTAATCAGGTAGTGGAGAATAATTGTGGCGCAATCTAATCAATCTACAGATCTTGCACTTGCTAGTGGCGGTATTGAGCAAAGCGATAGTGACGATCAACAAGAACAAAAGTCGGGCTATTTAAGTGCGTTAAGCGGTGTTGATGTATTGCGTCAAGTTACCCTTATTATTGCACTGGCTATTTGTTTGGCAATTGCCATTTTTGTGATTATTTGGGCACGCCAGCCAGATATGCGTCCATTAGGTAAAATGCCCACCGAAGAGCTAATTCAAACGCTTGATTTTTTAGATGCGCAAAAAATAGATTATCAACTAGATGGTAACGTAGTGTCGGTTGATGAAAGCGAATACCAAAATATAAAATTATTAATGACTCGCGAAGGCTTGGATCAAGGTCCTACTTCTGGCTCAGACATAATAATGCAAGATATGGGCTTTGGTGTAAGCCAACGCTTAGAGCGCGAGCGCCTAAAGCATGGCCGAGAGCAACAACTTGCCCGCACTATAGAAGAGCTTAATAACATTACTCGCGCCAAAGTATTGTTAGCCATCCCTAAAGAAAACGTATTTGCCCGCAGAGAGAAAAAGCCATCAGCAACGGTCGTACTTACGCTTAAACGCGGACGCTCGCTTAACAGCGAAGAAGTAGACTCTGTGGTGGATATGATAGCCTCAGCAGTGCAAGGATTAGAGCCTGCACGTGTAACGGTTACTGATCAAAATGGCCGTTTATTAAACTCAGGCTCACAAAGCTCACTTTCTGCACGCTCTCGTAAAGAGTACGACCTAGAGCGTAAGCGCGAGCAAGAATACCTTGAAAAAATTGATAGCATTTTAATCCCTATTGTTGGTTTGAGTAATTACACCGCGCAAGTTGATTTGAGCATGGACTTTAGCTCACTAGAAGAAACGCAAAAACGTTATAACCCAGACCTACCAGCAGTAAGAAGTGAAACGACGTTTGAAGAAAACAACATAGGCGGCTTAGCTGTAGGTATTCCTGGCGCGTTAAGTAACCAACCTCCGGTAAATTCAGATATTCCAGAAGTAGCAGGTCAAGGCGGCGCAGGAAGTGTTACTTCACCGAGTCGTACGCACAAAGAAGCCACGCGTAACTATGAGCTCGATACTACTATTTCGTATAAGCGCCAACAAAGCGGCACGATCCGCAGAATTAGCGTATCGGTAGCGGTTGATTATTTGCCAACAGTGGGCGAAAACGGTGAAACCACCATGACCCCGCGCTCGGTTGAGGCACTGTCAAATATTCGACGTTTATTACAAGGCGGTGTTGGCTTTGATATACAACGCGGCGATGCCCTAGAGGTAGTGACAGTTCCCTTTGTACGAGAAGCCGCAGATATGAGTTTTGAAGTACCTTTATGGGAACAAGACTGGTTTATGAAAATAGTACGCCTAGTACTGGCAGCATTGGTTATTATTGTGTTGATTATGGCGGTAGTTAAACCTATGCTAAAACGCTTAATTTACCCAGACAGCACGCTTGATGAGTACGATGAAGATGCACTTAGCTCTGGGGTTGATATTGGCGATAGTAGCTTAGATATGCTAAATAAAGACTTTGATTCTGCTTCAGTTGGCTTCTCAAGCGATGGTACACTGCAGCTACCCGATTTACATGGTGACGAAGACTTACTTAAAGCCGTACGTGCCCTTGTAGCTAATGAACCAGAACTATCATCACAAGTAGTGAAAGCGTGGTTAACCGAAGATGACTGATCAAAACCAAAAACAACTCCCAGCAGCTTTCGATGTTGATAAACTAGATGGCGTAGATAAAGCGGCCATATTGCTATTAAGTTTATCTGAAGAAGATGCAGCGCAAATACTCAAACATTTAGAGCCCAAACAGGTGCAAAAAGTGGGTATGGCGATGGCTGGTTTACAGGATTTATCGCAAGCTAAAATAAGCGCGGTACATAATTTATTTATAGAGCAAATTCAAAGCTTTAGTACAATTGGTTTTCAATCAGAAGACTTTATTAAAAAAGCACTTACCGCTGCATTAGGTGAAGACAAAGCCGCTAGCCTAATTGACCAAATAGTAATGGGTTCGGGGGCTAAAGGGCTTGATTCGTTAAAGTGGATGGACTCGAAGCAAGTAGCTAACATTATTCGTAATGAGCATCCGCAAATTCAAACCATTGTATTGTCGTATTTAGAGCCTGAGCAATCTGCCGAAATACTGGCGCAGTTTCCTGAAAAAGTGCGCCTAGATTTAACCATGCGTATAGCTAATCTTGAAGAAGTGCAGCCTGCTGCATTACAAGAGCTTAACGAAATTATGGAAAAACAGTTTGCTGGCCAAGCGGGTGCGCAAGCAGCGAAAATGGGCGGCTTAAAAGCGGCTGCCGATATTATGAACTACCTAGATACCAACGTAGAAGGGCAGTTAATGGACTCTATTCGTGAGCATGACGAAGAAATGTCGCAACAAATTCAAGATCTTATGTTTGTGTTTGAAAACCTAATGGACGTAGACGACCGTGGTATTCAAGCAATTTTACGCGAAGTACAACAAGACGTACTAATGAAAGCGATTAAAGGCACAGACGATGCGCTTAAAGAAAAAATACTCGGTAATATGTCTAAACGTGCTGCCGAAATGCTTGCTGATGACTTAGAGGCAATGGCACCTGTGCGTATTAGTGAAGTAGAAGCAGCGCAAAAAGAAATACTCTCTACGGCACGTAGGTTATCAGACTCGGGCGAAATACAGCTTGGCGGCGGCGGCGGTGAGGAGTTTTTATAAACCATGACTAAATCGTCAATGCATAAAGGGCGTCCACTGCACGCAGATGAAGCCGATGAACTATTAAAGCATTGGGATGTTCCTGATGTAGCGCCAGATGAAAAAAGCTTTGGTAATCGCTCTACGGCATTTGGTACACCGCTTGCGGAGCTGTATCGAAAAGAAATGGCTGAAGAGTCGCTAATTGAGGAGCCGCAAGAACCTGAGTTACCTGCGCTTACTATGGCCGAACTTGAACGCATTAGACAAGATGCGTTTGAAGAAGGTGTAAAGCAAGGCCACGAGCAAGGTTACATAGATGGTTTTGATAAAGGCGTTACCGAAGGTAAAGAAGCAGGCTACAAAGAAGGCCTAGAGCTGGGTAAAACCCAAGGCCATGAAGATGTAAAACCACTAATAGAAGAGCAGTTAACTGGCCTGCGCAGTGTTTTAGAGGGATTAACCGCGCCACTAGGTAAAGTAGATGAGCAAGCTGAAAAGCAATTAGTGCAATTAGCCGTTATGCTTGCAGAAGCTATTATTTATCAAGAAGTAAAAACCTCTCCCGACGTTATTTTACACACCCTTAAACACAGTATTGATGCGCTTAATACCGAGCAAGAAAAAGTACGCATTCATTTACACCCCGAAGATTTAGAACTAATAAAGCATAGTTATGGCGAGCAAACAGTGACTGATAATAACTGGCAGCTGATTGCAGAGCCAACATTAGAGCGAGGCGGCTGCGAAGTTAAAACCGCGCAATCATCGCTTGATATGACACTTAAAACGCGTGTCAAAGAAACATTGGATAGTTTTTTGCATAACAGTAGTATCTAACTATTTTATTGGTCTGTTATGTCTGCTTTAGATGTTTCATTAAGCGAACGCTTATCTCAATACAAACAGCATATTAAACCGCCAACACTTGCTGTAGCGGGTATTTTAACGCGAGTAGTTGGCCTTACCCTTGAGGCCAAAGGCTTACGTGCGCCTGTAGGTAGCCAATGTAAAATAGAAACCATGAACGGCTTTGTTGATGCCGAAATTGTTGGCTTTAACGACCAAACCTTATATTTAATGCCAAACGATCATATATCGGGGGTGCTTCCTGGGGCTCGGGTGATCCCCCAACTTAACGACACAGGTTTACCTGTAGGCATGAGTTTGCTGGGCCGCGTAGTTGATGGCTTAGGCCGTCCTCTTGATGGTTTAGGTAAAATAAATGCTGAGCACTACCTTAAGTTTGCCCAAAAACCGATAAACCCTCTTTCAAGACGACCCATAAGCCAGCCTATGGATGTAGGTGTGCGTGCTATAAACTCAGTAATAACAGTAGGACAAGGCCAACGAATGGGCTTGTTTGCGGGCTCGGGTGTAGGTAAATCGGTACTGCTTGGTATGATGACACGTGGTAGTGAAGCCGATGTTATTGTGGTGGGGCTGGTGGGTGAGCGTGGCCGCGAAGTAAAAGAATTTATTGAAGAAATACTTGGTGTAGAGGGGCGTAAACGCTCGGTGGTTGTAGCAGCACCGGCAGACTCTTCACCCTTAATGCGTTTAAAAGGCTGCGAAAGCGCGGTGACTATTGCTGAGTACTTTCGCGATCAGGGATTAAATGTTTTGTTATTGCTCGATTCGGTAACGCGTTATGCCATGGCGCAGCGTGAAATAGCACTTGCAGTAGGCGAGCCTCCGGCAACTAAAGGCTACCCGCCTTCGGTGTTTGCAAAGCTGCCTGCGCTGGTGGAGCGTGCCGGTAACGGCGGAGAAGGGCAAGGCTCTATTACTGCCTTTTTTACTGTATTAAGTGAAGGCGATGATATGCAAGACCCCATTGCCGATGCAGCGCGCGCCATACTCGACGGCCATATTGTACTTTCGCGGGAACTGGCCGACAGCGGTCATTATCCGGCAATTGATATAGAAAAATCTATTTCGCGAGTAATGCCGCAAGTGGTATCTGAGACGCACATGCAACAAGCGCGAGTACTTAAGCAGGTGTATTCTATGTACCAGCAAAATAAAGACATGATCACCCTAGGTGCGTATCAAAAAGGGACAGATCAAATGCTTGATCAAGCCATTAATATGATGCCAAGAGTAAATGCCTTTTTACAGCAAGGTATGCGCGATGTAATTAGTTACGACGACGGCCTGCAAGGGCTAGCGCAGTTATTAGGGCAAGCATAATGGCTAAAAACAAACTGCATTTATTACTAAAAATAGAAAACGATAAAGAAGAAACGCTACGGATGAGCTACTTGCAGGCGAATCAAAATTTACAAGCAAACCAGCAAAAGCTCCAAGGTTTAAATGACTTTAGATTGGAATATACCCAGCAATTACACATTAAAGGGCAGTCGGGCTTATCAAGTGCTGGATTTAGTCAGTTTCATGCATTTATTGCCAAAATAGAAGAAGCAATTCGCCAACAAGCCAATACGGTTAATACCGCAAAACAAGTGGTGAGTCAGCGTAAAACACTGTGGTTAAAGCAGCAAATTAAGGCTAAAGCAGTCGCTAAACTAATTGAAAAACAACAGTTAAAGGCTAATGTGCTAGTGGCGAAAAATGAGCAAAAAATGTTGGATGAGTTTTCTGCTAATCAATTTTTTCAACGACACAACAATCGACTTTAATAGCAATCGACTTTAGTAACAACAGACTTTAAAAAGTAGCGAGTACCTTAACCGCTTTAACAAAAGCTGTACCTTATAAACAAAGGCACGTTAATTGCTTTGTTGTTAAGTGAACTATAATTTTAGACATTATTGGGTGGTTTGTTGCCGCTTTATATTAGGTGATTTATGACGATTAATGATATTTCAATGTTAGCGGTATCTGAGCAAGACGTTTACTCTAATAAACAAACGAGTAACTCAAAACGTAGTGATGACTCTGATACTGGTTTTTTTAATCAGTTAGAAGATGCTAATAAAGCGGCTTACGATAATAACAGCAAAGCTAAAACCGGCGCTAGTAATGCTAAGACTGAGCAGCCTGAAGCACGAGACGATGCTGTTTCGGGCGATAGTATGTTGGCGCAAATAAATGCTGCGCACACTATAGATACCTCAGTTAAAAAGAACGCTGATGCTAAAGCCGAGGCTTTAGATGAAGACGCTAAGCAATTAAAAGGGAAGCCTGATGATCAGCTTGCCCCTATTGTAATTGCACCGCGAAAAGGTGTGCTTAGCGATGTTGCAGCAAGCGCTGAGGCGGCAAACGAAAAGCTAATGCCCTTATCTCAAAGTATGGCCACTGCAAATAATAAAGGCGATGCAACAGCGCAAAAACAATCTGTAGATGCCGCAGTAATGAACTTGCTAAGCAAAGATAGCGAGGCAATTAAAGCAGATCCGTTACTTGCTAAACTAACACCCGAGCAGCATGAGCAATTAACTACGCAGCTGCAGGCAAGTAGTAAACCCAATGGCAACGACAACCTCGCAACATTAAAGCAAATGCTTACCCAATATGTTGTTGAGAGTGATAAAGCAAGCGCGGCAGACACGGCTAAACAGGCCTTAAATTCTCAAATAAATGCTTTGACCACACCAGAAAAACAAGCGCTACTGAGCCAGTTAAATAGCTATATTAAAAATGAGCAGCCCCAAGGTGAGCAACTAGCAAGTATTAAGCAAACAATTGCAGATTTAAGCGCATCGATTGATAAAACAGCATTAATAACTGCAGATGATAAAACAGCATTAAACGCACTTAGCGATAAAGAACTCACTAAATCGTTAGAGTCACTGCCAAAAACTAACACAGAGCAATTATCACCCCGTACAGCACAATTATTGACGCAAATTACCAGTACGGTAAATGGTTTAGGCCTAAACGATAGTATAGGGTATGAGCAAACTATAATTGATATGCAAGCATTGCAGGCTGGGCAATTACAAAGCACAGCACAAGTTAAACAAGCAAGCTTGGACCCAGGTGTTATGCAAGCGCTTAATATTATAAAAAGTGACGCGGCAAAAATGCTGCAAGAGCGAGTGAGCTCTATGCTTAGCATAAATAATAAAGTAGCAGAAATTCGTCTCGACCCACCAGAAATGGGCAGTATGCAAATTCGCATCAGGAGCGATGCAGAGCAAGCACAAATAAACTTTGTAGTACAAAACCAGCAAGCTAAAGAAGCGCTTGAACAATCGCTACCGCGCTTACGCGAAATGCTTGCCCAGCAAGGCATTGATTTAGGCGAAAGCACTATTTCTTATGGTGAGCCTGGAGGGCAAGGAGCAGAGCAAAATGATGACAGCGATAGTCGTCGTTTAACTAATAATGAATTGACTAGCGATGAAAACGATGAGCAAATTAATACACAAATGCCAAGTTCTCGACAACAAACGTCATCATCAATAGATTACTATGCCTAAGTACTGCTATTATAATAGCTAAAACAAGCAAGTACCTTTGCTACTAAAGGAAATATCATGGCTGAAGAGACTAATTTAGAAATAGAAGAAACAGGTAATAGCAAAAAGAAACTCATAGTAATTATTGCAGCGGTATTGCTTGTTATTGTTGCAGCTGTTGTTGGTTATTTTTTGCTTTCGGGCTCTGACGCGCCAGTAGAAACTTTAAATGATGAAGCCACTGCAGCACAGCAAACAAGCTCTTCTACAGGCTCATCGGCTAAAATAGGCAGCGCACTTTATGTTGCAATGCCAAGACCTTTTGTATTTAACATACCAGGCTCTAGCCGCGATAGAATTGTACAAATTAAAGTGGAATTATTAGTGCGCGGCGAAGCAAACGAAGAAACTGCTAAAAAGCATATTCCACTAATAGAAAGTACGTTATTGAGCATATTTTCTATGACCACGGCTGACGAACTAAGCACCAGTGTAGGTAAAGAAAACTTACGCTTTGCAGCACTAGAAAAAGTACAAGCTAGCTTAATGGACGTTGAAGGCAGTAAAGTAATTGAGCGGGTATTATTTACCGGCTTTGTGATGCAATAAGGGGCTAGCGTGAGCGATTTATTATCCCAAGACGAAATTGATGCGTTATTGCATGGTGTTGATGACGTTGATGAGGAAGATATACCCGAAGGTGAAGACGGTGAAGGCAATACGCTTCAGTATGACTTTTCTTCGCAAGATCGGATCGTACGTGGGCGAATGCCGACGCTGGAAATTGTTAACGAACGCTTTGCTCGTCATATGCGAATTAGCCTATTTAACATGATGCGCCGCACCGCTGAGGTGTCTATAAACGGCGTACAAATGATTAAGTTTGGCGAGTATGTGCATACTTTGTTTGTGCCAACTAGTTTAAATATGGTGCGTTTTAGACCCTTAAAAGGCACCGGCCTTATTACCATGGAAGCACGCTTAGTGTTTATTTTGGTTGATAACTTTTTTGGTGGTGATGGCCGCTACCATGCAAAAATTGAAGGGCGAGAATTTACCCCTACAGAGCGACGCATTGTGCAAATGCTACTAAAAATAATCTTTGAAGATTATAAAGAAGCATGGGCACCGGTAATGGATGTATCCTTTGAATACCTAGATTCTGAAGTAAACCCTGCTATGGCTAACATTGTAAGCCCAACCGAAGTGGTGGTTATTAGCTCTTTTCATATTGAATTGGATGGCGGCGGAGGGGACTTTCATATTGCTCTACCTTATTCTATGCTGGAGCCAATTAGAGAGCTGCTTGACGCGGGTGTGCAATCGGATACCGAAGACACCGATTTACGTTGGAGTAAGGCACTACGCGATGAAATAATGGACGTAGAGGTTGAGTTATCTACTCAGTTATTGGAAGTGGATTTAACGCTAAAACAAATAATGGAACTTAAAGCAGGTGATATTATTCCGGTAGAAATGCCTGAGCATATAACTGTATTTGTTGAAGAGTTACCGACATTTAGAGCTAAAATGGGCCGCTCACGCGATAGTGTTGCGCTGCAAATTAGTGAAAAAATTAAACGACCTGATTCAGTTAAATCTGAGCTGCATGTATTTACCAAAGGCGGCAAGAAAATTGATTCAGATGCAGAATTAGCAGAACTAGAAGATGATTTACACCTCTCTGACGGTGTAGACTTAGACTGGTAATTGATTAAAAGGTTAAACGTATGAGCGATGATCAAGACACTATGGATGAATGGGCAGCAGCATTAGCCGAAGCTGAGGGTACTGATGACAGTGGCCAAGCAAAAGTAACTGAACTCGATGAATTAAGTGATGCAAAACACGAGATCAGTGGCGATGAAAAGCGCAAGCTCGATACAATTTTAGATATACCTGTGACTATTTCTATGGAAGTAGGGCGCTCTAAAATTAATATTCGTAACTTATTACAATTAAACCAAGGCTCGGTGGTAGAGCTTGATCGAGTTGCGGGTGAACCGTTAGATGTACTGGTTAATGGTACTTTAATTGCCCATGGCGAAGTGGTAGTAGTAAACGATAAGTTTGGTATACGCTTAACCGACGTAATTAGCCAAGTAGAACGGATCAAAAAATTACGATGAGTATGGTTGTTGCTTTAACCAGCTCGGTATTTACAAAAGCAGAGCAGGTAACACCCACAGGCGATATTCTCTCTATGGTGTTATCGCTTGTTATGGTGCTGGTGCTAATTATAGTACTGGCATTTTTTGTGAAAAAGTTTAATCCAAATTTAGCAAATAGTGATGAGTTTAAAGTAGTGCGTAGTTTACCGCTGGGCTCGCGTGAGCGTTTAATGGTGGTAGAAATAGACAACGCACAACATTTGTTAGGGGTTACCCCGCACAGCATTAACTATTTACATAAATTAGATACACCTTTGAGTGAAAAAGAGCTACCAGAATTAGCAAAACGCTTTAGTAAGCTTTTAAATCCACAAGCAAATCAAAATAAAAAGAATTAAAATTATGACTAAATGGCTGCTTCTTATTTTTGTCATGCTGTTTGTACCAAATGTAAGTGCAGAAGGAATAGACGCACTAACCATTACCACAAATGCAGATGGCACCCAAGACTACTCGGTAACGCTGCAAGTATTGGCTATTATGACCGCGCTGAGCTTTATTCCGGCGGCTATAATCATGATGACCTCGTTTACCCGTATTATTGTAGTGCTGGCTATTTTGCGCCAAGCCATAGGTTTACAACAAACCCCCTCAAATCAAGTATTGCTAGGCATGTCGTTATTTTTAAGTATTTTTATTATGGCGCCTATTTATCAGCAAGTGAACGAGCGCGCAATAGAGCCCTACCTAAGCGAGCAAGTAACTTCAATGGAAGCATTGGAGTTGGCAAAAGAGCCAATGAAAGCTTTTATGTTGTCGCAGGTGCGTATTAAAGATTTAGAAACCTTTGCAAAAATAGCGGGATACGATCAGTTAGACTCGCCAGAAGCCACGCCGTTAATTGTACTTATTCCGGCGTTTGTAACCAGTGAGCTGCAAACGGCCTTTATTATTGGTTTTATGTTTTTTATTCCTTTTTTAATCGTGGATTTAGTGGTGGCGTCGGTATTAATGGCCATGGGTATGATGATGCTATCGCCAATGATAGTGTCTTTGCCGTTTAAAATAATGCTGTTTGTGTTGGTTGATGGCTGGAGCTTAGTAATGGGAACCTTGGCTAAAAGCTTTGGTTTAGGCACATGACCTTACTTAACACTAAGCGAATTACGCACTAGGAGTACGCCGTGGAACCAGAAGTATTTGTTGATATTTTAAGTAGCGCGCTGTTTTTAGTAATTAAATTGGTTTCTGCGATTGTAGTGCCGGGCTTAATTGTGGGCTTAGTGGTTGCCGTGTTTCAGGCTGCAACTTCAATTAACGAGCAAACGTTGAGTTTTTTACCACGCTTACTTATTACTATAAGTGCGCTTATTGTTGGCGGCCACTGGTTTACCCAAGAGTTAATGGACTTTTTTACCCGCCTAGTATTACTTATTCCTGAAATTGCAGGCTAGGTATGGAATTACCGTTTGCTGTCGTTATTCAATGGTTGAGTGACTTTTTACTGCCGTTAGTGCGCATTAGCTCAATGATTATGGTAATGGCTGGCCTTGGCGCTAAAAACGTACCTACTCGTATAAAAATGGGCTTAGCAATTGTTGTTACCTTTGTTGCTGTGCCTATGCTGCCGCCTGCTACCTTTACTAATTTGTTTTCGTTTGAAATGATTTTAGTGGTTATTCAGCAAATGCTAATAGGCATTGCGATTGGCTTTGCATCTACCTTATTGTTAAATACCTTTGTGTTAGCTGGGCAAATATTGGCTATGCAAACGGGTCTTGGTTTTGCCTCTGTGGTTGACCCCTCTAATGGTTTAAGTGTGCCTGCAGTAGGGCAGTTTTATCTTATTTTAGCGACCTTATTATTTTTTGTATTTAATGGTCACCTAATGATGATTCAAATGGTGATACATAGCTTTGAAGTGCTGCCTATTGACGGTAATTGGTGGTCGGTGGATCATTACTGGGACATAGTAACCTGGGGTGGCTGGATGTTTACCACAGCGCTGGTGCTCTCACTGGCACCACTTACCGCTATGCTGGTAATTAATATGTCGTTTGGCATTATGACCCGCGCCGCGCCGCAGCTTAATATTTTCTCTATTGGTTTTCCGTTTACTTTAGTTGCAGGGCTTATCATTATTTGGGCGACCTTAGGTAATTTTGTATCGCAGTTTGAGTTTCAGTGGCTAAAAATGGTCGAGTTAATGTGCTCATTAGTGGGCTGCTCGCCTTAGGAGGTTATTGTGTCTGAAGATTCTGGACAAGAAAAAACCGAAGAACCCACATCCAAAAAAATAGAGGATGCCAAAAAGAAAGGCCAAATAGCACGCTCAAAAGAGCTGGGTACTATGTTTGTACTTATTTTTTCGGCAATTTCGTTACTCATGTACGGCCCCGAAATTGGTAAAGGTTTGTATAACGTAATGGGTAGAATGCTTAGCCTTAACCGTAACGAAACCTACGACACCACCAAAATGTTTGCCGTATGGGGCGAAGTGGCCGATGCGCTGATGTTTCCTATGGCAATGTTTGTATTTATTATTGTATTAGCTGCTTTTATTGGTAACACCATGTTAGGTGGCTTTAATTTTAGTTGGCAAGCTGCTGCACCTAAAGCCAGTAAAATGTCGCCCGCTAAAGGCTTTAAACGTATGTTTGGCCCACAAGCTGGGGTGGAGCTGTTAAAGTCGCTGTTAAAGTTTGGTTTAGTTGCCAGTTTTGCAGTGTTTTTAATTAATACCTTTTTTGATGAAATACTGCACTTAAGTGTAGAAAGCGCCCCAGGTAATATTATTCATGCCCTAGAAATATTGGCTTGGATGTTTTTAGGTTTGTCTTGTACCTTAATTATTATTGCGGCGATTGATGCGCCATTTCAAAGCTATAATCACAATAAACAACTTAAAATGACCCTACAAGAAGTAAAAGACGAGTATAAAAACTCAGAGGGTGACCCACAAATAAAAGCCCGTATAAGGCAAACCCAACGGCAAATGTCGCAAAAACGCATGATGCAAGATGTGCCCGATGCCGATGTTATTGTAACTAACCCTACCCATTATTCTGTGGCTTTAAAGTACGACACCGAACGCGCCGGAGCACCCATAGTAGTTGCCAAAGGAATTGATGAAATGGCGATGCAAATTCGTAAAATAGCGATTGGTAATGAAGTGCCTATTTTAGAGTCGCCGTCGCTTACTCGAGCGCTTTATCATACTGCAGAAGTAGGGGAGCAAATTCCGGATCAATTATTTACCGCAGTTGCGCAAGTATTGGCTTATGTATTTCAGCTTAAGCGCTTTAATAAAGGGCGCGGAAAACGCCCCACTAAACTTAATAAAAAACTACCTATTCCTGACGATTATCAGTATTAATTTAAATAACCTATAACTTGGAATAGTTATTGCAATTTCACAGTAGTGTCAATTTTTTGAAATTGTAGGGTTATGGGATTTAAAGCGGTATTACAACAACTTAACAAAGATAAAAAAGAGTATGCCAAAGGCGTAGGTACACCATTAATGGTACTTGCTGCGCTTGGTATGGTCATTTTACCTCTTCCTCCGTTCCTGCTTGATATATTATTTTCTTTTAATATTGCCCTTGCTTTGGTGGTGTTACTGGTAACTGTATACACTATGAAACCACTTGAGTTTGGTATGTTTCCGGCTGTGTTACTAATCGCCACTATTATGCGCTTGGCACTTAACGTTGCCAGCACCCGAGTAGTATTACTTGAGGGCCACAATGGTGGTGACGCTGCCGGTAAAGTAATTGAAGCCTTTGGCTCTGTGGTTATTGGTGGTAACTATGCAGTAGGTTTAGTGGTGTTTTTAATCTTGATCATCATTAACTTTGTGGTAATTACTAAAGGTGCTGGGCGTATTTCTGAAGTGTCGGCGCGTTTTACCCTAGACGCTATGCCGGGTAAACAAATGGCAATTGATGCTGACATGAATGCGGGTTTTATTAGCGCTGAGCAAGCGCGGGAGCGCCGCGAAGAAGTAACCCGCGAAGCCGACTTTTATGGTTCTATGGATGGTGCCAGTAAATTTGTAAAAGGCGATGCTATTGCCGGTATTGTTATATTAATTATTAATATTGTTGGTGGCTTATTTGTTGGCATGATCCAACACGATTTAAGCTTTGGCAATGCCATGGAAATTTATACCTTGCTCACCATAGGTGATGGCTTGGTTGCGCAACTCCCTTCATTATTACTCTCTATTGGTACTGCTATTGTTGTAACGCGTCAAAATGAGTCGCACAACATGGGCGATCAATTTAAGAAACAACTCGGTAACGAAAAGTCGTTATTTATTGCTTCAGGCATTTTAATCATTATGGGCTTAGTACCTGGTATGCCGCACGTAGCGTTTTTAAGCTTGGGCGCACTATTAGGTTATTTAGCTTACTACACTCAACAAAATAAATTAAAAGCGGCAGCAGCACTTGCTGAGGAAACCGCTAATGGCAGCGCAGTAGGTACAGGCATTGCCAATAAGCAAGAACAAAAAGAGTTAGGCTGGGACGATGTGCAGCAAGTTGATGTAATTGGTTTAGAGGTAGGTTACCGACTTATTCCATTGGTTGATCAATCCCAAGGTGGCGAGCTGTTAAACCGTATTAAAGGCGTGCGTAAAAAGCTCTCTCAAGAATTAGGCTTTTTAGTGCCGCCGGTACATATTCGCGACAACTTAGAGCTAGACCCAAATGCATACAGAATTACCTTAATGGGTGTATCAAGTGGCGAAGGCGAGCTAAAACACGGCGACGAATTGGCAATTAATCCGGGGCAAGTATTTGGTCCTATAAAAGGGATTGAAACTAAAGATCCAGCCTTTGGCTTGGATGCGGTGTGGATCAAACCTGATCAAAAAGACGAAGCGCAATCGCTTGGTTATACCGTGGTTGATTCGGCGACTGTGGTTGCCACCCATATTAGCCAATTACTCACCAATAATGCGGCGTTATTATTAGGCCACGAAGAAGTACAAAACCTATTAGATATGCTAGCAAAAAGTCACCCAAGATTAGTAGAAGGCTTGGTGCCTGATGTATTGCCATTAACTACCATAGTTAAAGTTTTACAAAATTTATTAAACGAAGGGGTGGCTATTCGCGATATGCGCTCAATAGTGCAAACCCTTGTAGAGTATGGCCCGCGTAGCCAAGACCCAGATGTTTTAACCGCTGCGGTACGAATTTCACTGCGTCGATTAATAGTGCAAGATGCGGTGGGTATGTCTTCAGAAATCCCTGTCATAACCTTGGCGCCCGAGTTGGAACAGATGTTGCATCAGTCATTACAAAATGCAGGCGACGAAGGTGCCGGAATAGAGCCAGGACTTGCAGAGCGACTTCAAGTGTCATTAAACGAAGCGCATCAAAATCAAGAAATGGCCGGTGAACCTTCAATACTGTTAACGTCAGGAATGTTACGCACTGTGTTATCTCGTTTTGTTAAGTACACCATTCCAGGATTGCGAGTGATGTCTTATCAAGAGATACCAGACGAAAGGCAGATCAAGATTGTTAGCTCAGTAGGCCAACAATAAGATTTTAAAGGGGTTAAACCATGAAGATTAAACGTTTTTTTGCTAAAGATATGCGCACAGCACTTAAAGAAGTTAAAGATGAACTAGGTGTTGATGCGGTTATTATGTCTAATAAAAAACTCGCAAACGGCGTAGAAATTGTCGCAGCGGTTGATTATGACAAAGCAGCCCCTAAAGCCGCCGCGCCACAACAAAGTGCGCCGCTGCAGCAGCGTACGGCACATTCTGTTCACTCGCAAAGCATGCATAACTTTGTAAAGCCAGAGCCGCAGCGTGCTAGACCTGAGCCACAAGCAAAGGTAGCCGACAGCTTACAAGCATTATTAGAGCGCCAGTCGCCGCGTCCACGTTCAGCAGAGTTGGCTTCAATGTTTTCGCAATCAGGTATAGACACCTCAGAACATTATCAAGAGCCGGTCGCTAAACAACGCCCTACAAATATGTTTGCGCGTGAAGAAGCCGCGCAAGCACGCCCACAAACACAAGCTGACAGCTTAGGTTTTGATGACCTAGACCGTGATTTTGATGAATTAGACACGCCAGTTGCGCAAAAGCACACGACTAAAAATACCGAAAGTGAAGCAATGAGCACAATGCGTGAAGAAATGAACGCAATTCGCCAGTTATTAGAGCATCAAGTGTCGGGTTTAATGCAGCAAGATATGGCGCGCCGTGACCCAACGCGCGCATGCATGATTGACCGCTTAGTAGGCATGGGAATCGATAAAGAAGTTGCTGAGCAAATGGCTTGTTTTGTACCTGAAGATGTTCCGCGTCAGCAGGGCTGGAAAGCGCTGTTAACTATGGTTGAAGATCAAATGCAAACCACGAATAACGAAATTTTGCGCCAAGGTGGAGTTTACGCATTAGTTGGTCCAACGGGTGTAGGTAAAACTACGACAGTGGCTAAGCTCGCAGCATTAGGCGCACAAAAATATGGTGCCGATAAAGTAGCACTAATTACTACCGACACATACAGAATTGGTGCATACGAGCAGCTTGCAACGTATGGCCGTATTATTGGCTGTGGGGTTAAACAAGTTAAAGATGCGAACGAACTAGCCGAAGTGTTATATCATTTACGTAACAAGCGCTTAGTACTTATTGACACTGCAGGTATGAGCCAACGTGATTTACGTTTAACTGAGCAGCTAAATACCTTAATGCGTAATCAGCGTGTGGATATTCGTAATTACTTAGTATTAAGTGCCACTGCGCAAATAAATGTGTTACAAGAAACCGTAAGACACTTTAAAAAAGTACAGTTAAGCGGTTGTATTTTCACTAAACTCGACGAATCATTAAGTTTAGGCGAGATAATTAGTATTGCGATTCAAAATCGCCTGCCAATAGGGTATCTTACTAATGGTCAACGAGTACCTGAAGATATTCGAGTTGCAAATGCAGAAAAACTAGTGAAAAAAGCTGAGCAATTATATTTAAAGAGAACAAAAGTACAACATTCACGACACCAATCAGTGGCGTCGAGCACAGTAGAGATGTATGATTAACACAGTATTAGATCAAGCAAGCGGCCTGCGTAAAATGAGCAAAAATAATAATAACGGCGTTAAGGTTATCGCCGTCACTGGCGGTAAAGGTGGCGTTGGAAAAACAAATGTATCGTTAAATACTGCGATCGCTTTAGGCCAGCAAGGCAATAGAGTGTTAGTGCTTGATGCCGATTTGGGTTTAGCCAATTGTGATGTAATGCTTGGACTACGTGTTGAGCGTAATTTATCGCATGTGTTATCTGGCGAATGTGAGCTTGATGAAATACTAGTAGAAGGCCCCGCTGGGATCAAAATAGTACCAGCGACGTCGGGTTCACAAAGTATGGTTGAGTTGTCGCCTGCAGAGCATGCTGGGCTTATTCGTGCCTTTAGCGAACTCAATACTGATTTTGATATATTAGTTGTTGATACCGCTGCCGGTATATCGGATATGGTGCTGAGTTTTTCTCGCGCTGCACAAGATGTTTTGGTTGTGGTGTGTGACGAGCCTACCTCAATAACCGATGCCTATGCACTGATCAAAGTATTAAGCCGCGAACATGGCGTGTATAAATTTAAAATTGTTGCCAACATGGTGCGTTCATTACGCGAAGGGCAAGAATTATTTGCAAAGCTATCAAAGGTTACAGACCGATTTTTAGATATATCAATGGAGTTGGTTGCAACCGTTCCTTATGATGAAAATATGCGTAAAGCAACACGTCGTCAAAAAGTAATTGTTGAACTATTTCCAAGTTCTCCTGCTGCACTTGCCTTTAAAACATTAGCAACAAGAATAACAAAGTGGCCAATACCGAACCAGCCTTCAGGTCATTTAGAATTTTTCATTGAGAAACTCGTTAACGGCTAACTATGACTACATTGGTGAATAGAGCTATGGGATATGAATCAACACAAAATTTAAATATGATTGTTGAAAAGCATGCTTCATTAGTAAAAAAAGTAGCATGTCATTTAATTGCTCGTTTACCCCCTAGTGTACAACTCGATGATTTAATTCAATCAGGAATGATAGGATTAATAGAGGCGTCAAAAAACTTTGATGCCACTAAAGGCGCTAGTTTTGAAACCTTTGCGGGTATTCGTATTCGTGGTGCTATGCTAGATGAAATGCGCCGTGGGGACTGGGCTCCTCGCTCTGTACATCGTAAAAGCCGCCAAGTTATAGAAGCTATTTCAGCATTAGAAAGCAGCCTGAATCGTGAACCTAAAGACAGTGAAGTTGCCCAAAAGCTTGAAATTACACTCGAGCAATATCATCATATTTTAACCGATGTTAATTCCAGTAAAATCCTAGGAATAGAAGATTTAGGTATTGATGAGGATGTTATAACACCTGTTGGGCACGATTTAGCACTAGACAAACCCTTTAATAACGTTAAAAATGAAAGGTTTAATGAATCATTATTAAGTGCAATTAAATCCCTGCCAGAGCGAGATGCGATGGTGCTTTCGTTGTACTATAACGATGAAATGAATTTAAAAGAAATTGGACAGATACTCGATGTAAGTGAATCGCGTGTAAGTCAGATACATGGTCAGGCGATGATTAAGCTAAAAGCAAAAATCAATGACTGGATAAATTAGAAATAAATAAATACAGGTTTAGGCCTCACTGGAGGATGTTTTGGATAAAAACATAAAAATTCTTGTTGTTGATGACTTTTCAACGATGAGACGTATTATTAAAAACCTATTGCGTGATTTAGGGTTTACCAATGTTTTAGAAGCAGATGATGGTTCAACTGCTTTACCTATGTTGCAAAATCAATCATTTGACTTTGTGGTAACAGATTGGAATATGCCTGGCATGCAAGGTATTGACTTGTTAAGAGCAATACGCGCAGATGATAAATTAAAGCATCTTCCGGTTTTAATGGTTACTGCAGAAGCTAAAAAAGAGCAAATTATTGCAGCAGCCCAAGCAGGCGTTAATGGTTATATTGTTAAGCCATTTACTGCGGGTACATTAAAAACTAAATTAGAAAAAGTGTTCGAACGCTTAGGTTAATAAGGGGAGAGGCTTATGTCAGCACCTGCTGCGCCTCAGATTACTTTAGAGCAAGCACGTCAGCTGGTCACTTTTTTAGAAAACGGTGAGCAGCATAAGGCGGATCAGTTAATTTTAGAAACTGCCTCTCAAGAACAATCCTATTTGTTTGCAGAAGTAGGTAAATTAACGCGGCAGTTGCACGAGTCTTTAAAGGGATTTGAACTTGACACCCGCATAACAGATTTAACCACTGATGCCATTCCTGATGCTAAAAAGCGACTTAACTATGTCATAGAAATGACAGAAAACGCCGCTAACAAAACCATGGATGCGGTTGAAGCAAGCCTGCCTTTAGCCCAGCAATTAGCTGATGATATTTCGCATATTAAGCCAACTTGGGATCGCTTAATGAGCCGCGATCTTGAACTGGGTGAATTTAAAACACTGTGTCATAGCATAGATAAGTTTATGAACAGCTCTCATCTTAAAACCGATGAGTTGCAAGTATTAATGACCAATGTGTTAATGGCTCAAGATTATCAGGATTTAACCGGGCAAGTAATTCGCCGTGTTATTGAGCTGGTACGCGAAGTTGAAGAAAGTTTAATTCATCTGTTAACTGCGTTTGCAGCACAAGATGAAAACGATAGCCAAGAACAACAAAAAATAGACAACTCGATTGCTGCACAACCATTAGCAGGCCCTGAAGGCCCTATTATTGATAAAGAATCGCGTGATGATGTTGTATCTGATCAAGACGAAGTTGATGATTTATTATCAAGTTTGGGCTTCTAATAGGAGAGTAACTGCATGAGCTTTGAAGTCGATGAAGATATATTACAAGATTTTTTAGTTGAAGCTGGAGAAATCCTTGAGCTTTTATCTGAACAATTAGTTGAACTGGAAAATAACCCAGAAGATACTGAGTTATTAAACGCTATTTTTAGAGGCTTTCATACTGTTAAAGGTGGCGCGGGCTTTTTAGCAATGTCAGAGCTGGTAGATGCCTGCCATGGCGCAGAAAACGTGTTTGACTTACTGCGTCAAAAAGTGCGAACGGTTAACTCTGAGTTAATGGATGTTATACTTCAAGCACTTGATACTATTAACGAAATGTTTGCTACGATAAAAAATCGTGAGCAACCAGAGCCAGCAGATCCTCAGTTACTCGAAATATTACATAAATTAGGTTTACCGCCCACAGAAGAAGAGCTTAGTGGTGACACTATTGCGCCAGTAATAACGCCAGATACTAATTTAGATGATGACCCTTTTGCATTTGATGAGTTGTTTGATGCACCCAGTGCTGCAACAAACGCCACAACAAGCGATGCGAATATTGATGAAATTAGCGAAGATGAATTTGAAAACTTACTTGATGAACTTCATGGCAAAGGTAAAGCCCCTGCAATAAAAGAGTCATTAAGTAATAGCAGTGACTTAAGTGGCGATATTACCGACGATGAATTTGATAGCTTATTAGATGAGCTTCACGGGGTGGGAAGTTTTGGTGCGGTAAATAAAACACCAAAACCTCAAGCATCTCAAAGTCAGGTTGCTAGCACTAACGATGATGAAATAAGTGACGATGAGTTTGAAGCTTTACTAGATGAGCTGCATGGTAAGGGAGCTGCGCCAAAATCTAAAGAAAGCGCGGCAACACCTGCAGCTGTAAACAAGGTTACGGCTCCTAAAGCTGCTGTAGTTAAAGCTTCGCCAGTAGCAGTTAATAAAGTTGAACAGCCAAAAGCGGCTGTTGCAGCAGCAAGTGCTAATACCAATACCGCTGCGCCAGTTGCTAAAAAAGCGCCGCCTGCACAAGCAGAAACAACTGTAAGGGTTGATACTAAACGCCTTGATCAAATTATGAATATGGTGGGCGAGCTTGTATTAGTACGTAACCGGTTAGTGAGCTTAGCCACCAGTTCAGAAAGTGAATCTATGAGTAAAGCAATATCTAACTTAGATGTTGTTACAGCTGATTTGCAAGGTGCGGTAATGAAAACGCGAATGCAGCCAATCAAAAAAGTATTTGGCCGTTTTCCGCGTGTTGTTCGCGACTTAGCACGTACCTTAAATAAAGATATTAACTTATTACTGGTTGGCGAAGAAACCGACTTAGATAAAAACCTAGTTGAAGCACTGGCCGATCCATTAGTGCATTTAGTACGTAACTCAGTTGATCATGGTATAGAAATGCCAGATGATCGTGAAGCTGCGGGTAAACCGAGAACAGGTACCGTTACACTTTCTGCTTCGCAGCAGGGGGATCATATCTTGCTTACCATTAAAGATGATGGTGCGGGTATGGATGCTGAAAAACTAAAACAAATAGCGATTAAAAAAGGCGTGCTTGACCAAGAACAAGCAAGCCGTTTGTCTAACACCGAAGCTTACAACCTAATATTTGCGCCAGGATTTTCTACTAAAGAAGCAATATCTGATATTTCAGGCCGTGGTGTTGGCATGGATGTGGTTAAAACTAAAATCACCCAGTTAAATGGCTCGGTTAGCATAGAGTCAGAGCTAGGCGTGGGTACCATACTGGAAATTAAAGTACCGTTAACTTTGGCTATTTTACCTACCTTAATGGTGGTAGTGAGTGAGCAAACATTTGCACTACCATTGGCAGGGGTAAGTGAAATATTTAACTTAGACCTTACTAAAACGAATGTGGTTGATGGTCAGTTAACTATTATTGTTCGTAAAAAAGCAGTGCCTTTATTTTATTTAGAGCATTGGCTGGTTAAAGGTGCCGATCGTACGAGCCGTAAAGCGCAAGGCCATGTGGTTATTGTACAAATAGGTACACAACAAGTTGGCTTTGTGGTTGATTCGTTAATTGGTCAAGAAGAAGTGGTTATTAAGCCGTTAGACGCTTTATTACAAGGTACGCCAGGAATGGCAGGTGCCACTATTACTTCGGATGGTGGTATTGCACTTATATTAGATGTACCGAGTATGTTAAAGCACTACGCAGGTAAATAATAAAGTAGACGTATGCTTTATACGTCTACACAATAAAAATAAGAGAGCAAAATGGCCGTTAAAGTTTTAGTTGTTGATGATTCGAGCTTTTTTCGCCGTCGAGTGAGTGAAATTCTTGAGTTAGATAGCGAGATTAAAGTAATTGGCTTTGCCGTAAATGGCCGAGATGCTGTAGAAAAAGCAGCGAGTTTACGTCCTGATATGATCACTATGGATGTAGAAATGCCAGTGTTAGATGGTATCAGTGCCGTAAAAGAAATTATGGCCAGTAACCCCACGCCAATTTTAATGTTTTCGTCGTTAACTCGCTCTGGTGCAACTGCAACTTTAGATGCACTTGATGCCGGTGCTATGGATTTTTTACCGAAAAAATTTGAAGACATTGCTCGCAATAACGAAGATGCTATTAAGCTGCTGCAAAGCAAAGTAAAAGAAATTGGCCGCCAACGCATTAGACGTGTTGCTAGCACTAGAACCCCCAGCGTAAACAAACCTTTATTTACACCTACTTCAGCGCCAAGCGCATTAGCAACAAGGTTTGCACAAACAAACAAAACAGCAACAACAGTAGCGCAACCAGAGCGAAGCTTTGCTAATACGCCGGTAACTGGCCGCAGTGCTACAGTAACAAAGCGCGCGAGTGGCAAGCACTATCAACTAGTTGCAATTGGCACATCAACCGGTGGACCTGTTGCGCTACAAACTATATTAACTCAGCTTCCTGCTAATTTTCCGCACCCTATATTGTTAATTCAGCATATGCCTGCTGCGTTTACTCCGGCTTTTGCGGCACGCTTAAATAGCTTGTGTAAAATTCGGGTTAAAGAAGCGCAGCAAGGGGATCGGCTGCAAGCAGGAGTGGCTTATTTAGCGCCCGGTGGTCAGCAAATGATGATTGATGGTCGTGGGGCAACGAGAACGTTACGAGTTTTTGAAGATAACAGCGAGCGCATTAGTTATAAACCAAGCGTTGATGTGACCTTTGCCAGTGCCGCTAAAGCGTACCAAGGTGATGTGCTAGCCATAGTATTAACTGGCATGGGCGCAGATGGGCGTGAAGGCGCTCGCATGCTTAAGCAATCAGGGGCGACCATTTGGGCGCAAGACGAAAAAAGCTGTGTTGTTTATGGTATGCCACAAGCCATTGCTAATGCTGGTTTAGCGAGCGAAAGTCTACCATTAGATGAAGTAGCAGTACGTTTAAATACAGAGGTGGGCTGTGGATAAACTCTCCGTACTAGGTTTACTTATTGGCTTAGGCGCCATTGCAATAGGTTACTCGTTAGAGGGCGGCGTGGTATCGGCATTATTTAACGGGCCTGCGCTGATCATAGTACTTGGCGGCACATTGGGTGCTGTAATGTTACAAACATCAGCCAGTACTTTTAAAAAGATGCTAGAAATTACGCACTGGGTTTTTGTATCGCCTAAATACA
Organism: Pseudoalteromonas translucida KMM 520; assembly: GCF_001465295.1. NCBI lineage: Bacteria > Pseudomonadati > Pseudomonadota > Gammaproteobacteria > Alteromonadales > Pseudoalteromonadaceae > Pseudoalteromonas > Pseudoalteromonas translucida. Next base: position 888,700 of record NZ_CP011034.1, read on the forward strand.
ATATTGAAGATGCGATAGAGCAAGTAAAAGGTTGGTCACATAAAGCCCGTCAAGAAGGTTATTTAGCCCTTGAAAATGAAGCGCTTACTCACCCAGATGCCTACGCTGCAAAAGGCCTTGGGTTATTAGTTGATGGTTGCTCAGATCAAAAGCTGCGCGACACTTTGGAAATAGATTTACTACTAGAGCGCGAACGTTTGCTAGAGGCAAGCCGTGTTTATGAAGCTATGGGCGGTTATAGCCCGACCATAGGTATTTTAGGTGCAGTGCTTGGTCTTATTCAGGCAATGTCGTTTATTACCGATCCGCAAAAGCTTGGAGCCGGTGTTGCAACTGCCTTTATAGCAACTATTTATGGTGTGGGTTTAGCTAATTTATTATTTTTACCTATGGCTAATAAGTTAAAGCAGCGGGTTGAGCAAAAAATGCTTTATCACGAGATGCTTGCTGAGGGCGTAATTGCAATAAGCCAAGGCGAAAGCCCGGTAAGTATTGAATTAAAGCTTGAAGCCTATCGGGTTGACCGCCCAAATGTCGTGGTTGAGTAGCCGCTATTATGTTACGTCGTCGCTTACGCAACACCCACACTAAAAGCCAGCACACAGAGCGTTGGCTGGTGTCTTATGCTGATTATATGACGATTATGTTTGCCTTTTTTGTGGTTTTGTACGCAATAGCAATTAACAAAGAAGAGAAATTTCAAGTGCTATCCGATTCGATTGGTTATGTATTTGATAAATCGGCCCGTCAACATTCGCAGCAAGGAACAGGGGTAAATGGCGACGCAATATTGACAGACAGAGTAACTCCAGAGCAAGAAGTGCTCTACGGCGAAAGTATTTTAAAAGAAGAGCACGGGCCAAAGTTGCTAGATGGGCAAAGTGATACCAGTAACATTGAGCAAAAACACCTTGGCAAACCACTCGATAGCTTATTAACTAAGCTGCAATCGTCATTAATAGATGAAATACGTGATGGTGAAGCAAGCTTAGAACTCAGCCAAGATTGGCTGATCATTGAGCTTAGCTCAGGTATGTTATTTTCAAGTGGCAGTAGTGTAGCGCAAGTTCGCGCTAAGCAAGTTGTTAAAATAATTAAAGATATTATTGCCCCGGTAGATAACTATATTAGAGTACGCGGCTATACTGATAACCAAACCATAGGTAATGAAATATACCGCTCGAACTGGGAGTTGTCGGTGGCGCGTGCAACAGCCGTTTTAGTTGAGCTTGAAAGCCTAGGTATAAATTCAGCTCGAATGGCGATTGAAGGTTATGGTCAATATTCTCCTTTTGCCACTAACGATACTAAGCAAGGGCGTGCTGAAAATCGCAAAGTAGTTATTGCCCTATCTAAATATGGGTTGCCACCAATAGCAGAAGTAGTAAGCGTTGAGCCGCAACAAGTAGCCGTTAAACCTGAGCCTGAAGCAGAATTACCCTCTGACGATAATACAATAAAAATAATTCGTTTACCCCATGGCGGTATTCGTATATCGACTCGAAATGAACTGTAATTAGGATGCAATGTGAAGATTTGGACTGTAGCAAATCAAAAAGGTGGAGTAGGGAAAACCACAACCGCGGTTAGCCTTGCTGGTATTTTAGCATCGCAAGGTAAGCGCGTGTTATTGATTGATACCGATCCTCATGCCTCATTAACCTATTACTTTGGCATTGATTCAGAGGATTTAGAGGTTAGCGTATACGATATTTTTGTACGCGGAACTAGCATGCAAAGCGAAGAAATACTCCAAGCATTATGCCCATCTAGTATTGAGAATTTAGATATATTACCCGCCACTATGGCTATTGCTACCCTAGATAGAAGTATGGGCAATAAAACCGGTATGGGATTAATATTAAAAAAAGCGCTTGCAAAAATAAGCGAATATTACGACTATGCAATCCTCGATTGCCCCCCAGTACTTGGCGTATTAATGGTTAATGCGCTTGCTGCGAGTGAACGTATTTTAGTGCCAGTTCAAACTGAGTTTTTAGCGTTAAAGGGGCTCGACAGAATGATGCGTACTATGCAGTTAATGCAAACATCTCAAGCTAAAAGCTATGAATATACTATAATTGCCACCATGTACGATAAGCGCACTAAAGCCTCGTTAGAGGCATATAAAACACTGCAAAATACTTACACCGATAAAGTGTGGCCGGGCGTTGTTCCGGTAGATACCAAATTTAGAGACGCCAGTTTAGCGCAACAAGTTCCAAGTGAATTTTGCCCACGGTCTCGCGGGGTATATGCCTACAAAGCATTGCTCGATTATTTAATAGAACAAGGTTAATCAATGAGTAAGCAATTATTTGCTAATGAAAAAGTAATGACTCAATATCTAGGCGCGTTATTGTGTGAAGACGAGCCTGTAGATAATCTTGAACCCGTTGCAAAATTACTTGAGCAAGTAACGGATAGGAAAACTGAACACCCAGATTTAGAAGAGCAGAGCACAGAAAGTACCCCAGCACTTGAGCAAGCTGTGCCAGACGTTATTAAAAAACCGATAGCGCAAGAAATTAAAGCGCTAGTAACCTCTGCTGAGCAAGCTGTGTCGGCCGAGCAAATATTAGCCGCACAAAGCCAAGCTGATTATTTTGACGGGCAGTTTCAAGCCTTATTTTTTGAAGTAGCAGGATTAACGCTAGCTGTGCCGCTTAAAGCGTTAGGTGGCATACATGAACTGGGTGAAGTAAATCAATTATTTGGTAAACCAAAGTGGTTTAAAGGCGTTATGCTCAATAGAGATGAAAAGCTTAATGTGGTTGATACCGCACGTTGGGTTATGCCAGAGAAGTATGACGAAAAGTTAGAGGCGTCACTTAACTATAAGTATTTAATTACACTAGGCGACAGTCAGTGGGGATTATTGGCAGAAAAGCTAATAAATAACATTACATTGAGTAAAGAAGATGTAAAATGGCGTACAAACCAAAGTAAGCGCCCATGGCTTGCCGGTGTTATTAAAGAAAAAATGTGCGCTTTAATAGATGTAAATAATTTAAATGCATTATTAGAGAAAGGCCTAGACAGCCGTCAGTAGTAATGACCATTACGGGGAAACAGCATGAATCAAGATAAGTTACTGTCAGCAAATAAAAATGCAGATAATAATGATGAAATACTACAGTGGGTAACGTTTAAGTTAGAAGACGAAACTTACGGTGTTAACGTAATGCAAGTGCAAGAAATATTACGCTACACTGAAATAGCCCCTGTACCTGGTGCACCTTCGTACGTGATTGGTATTATTAACTTACGTGGCAATGTGGTTACGGTTATTGATACGCGTGCCCGTTTTGGTTTAGCCGGTACGGATGCAACAGATAATTCGCGAATTTTAATTATTGAAGCTGAAGAGCAAGTTATTGGTATTTTAGCCGACAGCGTATCTGAAGTAGTTTATTTGCGTAGCTCAGAAATAGACAGTGCGCCAAATGTAGGCACAGAAGAAAGCGCTAAGTTTATTCAGGGTGTGTGTAATCGCGAAAACGAGTTACTTATTTTAGTTGATTTAAATAAACTACTTAGTGACGACGAATGGGATGAGTTGAGCGATTTATAAGCTTTACCACTAAAAATTATGTTATTACTCAGTTTAGCAATTATAGCGTTAGCTGTTGCCCTTATAGCGTTGGCGATGATTATTCTATTTAAAAGCAGCTATGCAAGTGAGCTTGCCTCTCAGCTGCAGCAATTTAAAGACTCGGCTGAGCAAATTAATATTTTACGCAGTGAGGTGCAAGAATTGCGCACTGGGTTATTAAGTATTGGTAAGCGAGTACTTGAAGTTGAGCAGCAAAATGAAGAGCTAACTCAGCAACAAGCGGCGCAAAAGTATGACGATCCAGATGCAAAAATTTATTCTCGTGCTGTGAAAATGGTCGAACTTGGGGCTGATTTAGATGAAGTGATTCGTGAATGCGAATTACCTAGAGCAGAAGCTGAACTGTTGTTTTCACTGCATAAACAAAAAGGCGCTTAGCGTCTTTTTTGTTTTTTACTGTTGTTAAAGCTACGCCTTAATATTTAACTTACCTTGAAAATCTTGCCAGCCTGGCGGAAATTGCCCTCTTAATACATACGAAAACGCAATTAACTCAGCAATTACGTAATACAACTCTTTGGGTATTTCCTCCCCAAGCTCTAGGTGTGATAACGTTTTGGCCAATGCTTCATCTTGATGGATCATAATGCCTTTTTTTTCAGCCGCCGCTATTATTTCATCAGCTAATTTGCCAAAGCCTTTAGTACTTACCATAGGTGAGTTTCCAGCTGCATATAAAAGCCCAATCGCAGATTTATTGTTGGCTGAGTCATTCATTTTTATACCTTAATATTAATAATGGCATGCGATTTATAAAAGGCTTGGTGGCTTGCATCGCCTTGCTTTAAATTAAGAACACCTACTTGCAAACCATGCTTGGCTAATTTTGATCTTAAATTATCAAGATGCGGATGAGCCATAGCGGTCACTTCTTGGCTTGATGCAAATAACTGGCAATCAAGTGCTTTATCCATTAATTCGGCAGTAATTTGTAACTGACCAAGTTGTGCATAATCAAAGTTTAATCTAACAAACCAGACATTTTTTCCTGCTAATTTATCGCCACTGGGCTTTTTATATTGGCCTAATGTTATTTCTGTTTGCGCCGCTTCTGGCGGTAATTTCATTGGTAATAAAAAGTTTACCAAGGGGTTTGAATCGGCTAGCTGATTAGCTGGGGTAACATTTACTTGGCCAAGGGTGTTTTTAACCTGTGTTAACTCTCCCGCAAGCGCTTGCACTTGGCTTTGTTGCAGCTGCTCAAGTAGTTTAGCACCAGAGTTGCCGGTTTTAAATGTGGGTAATAACACCTGCAGTAGTGCATCTAAGCCAGTTTGATTATTAATGCTAATTGGCGTAGTTGTTTGGCTAATAATAGGCGCGGCTAAAATACTCACTGCAAGTTGCTCTAATCCCTTACTAAAACTGCTTTGCAGCGTGTCGTTTGTCAGTTGTGCTGGTTGTAATGTGGCGAGAATTTCGCGCTGTATGGCTGTTGGATGTAAATTATTGCTAGAAACCATACGATTAAATGCCTGATTAACGAGGCGCGTTAAGTCTGCTGGTTGCTGCGATAACTGCTGTGTAATATCTGTTATTTTACTGCTTAAAAGCGGCGTGTTATTGAGTGTGTTTATTGCGCTAGCTGCACTGGCTCGGTTTAGCAGCGGAGCAAGTAATTTAGCTTCTAAAGGGTGTAATTGATTTTGCGTACTTAGTTTACCATCACTCGTTGTTGTAGAGAGCATGCTTGTTGGCAACTGCCATAGGCTAACACTTGATTTAATTAGTTGGGTTAACTGCACTAAAGGTGGCAATTGGTTAGGTTGCTGTTTTAACTGCTCGGTGATATTTAGTTTGTTTATGGCTGTTGTCGTTTGATTTACAGCGGCAAAAGGTTTGTTTTCGAAGTATTTTACTGCATCACTTATACGCGTTTTTAGTTCACCAAAACTACTTTTTAACCAAGAATCAATAGGGCTGTTATTAGTCGCTATTAATGGACTAGTAGGGTTGTTTAAATTGCTTGTTGATACGCGGCTTTGCTGCGCCGAAATTAGTTGATTAAACGGTTTTGTGAACGAGTTTTTAAGTATGACGTTGGTACTATTTATATTAGTTTGAATTAATAGTTTATTAGCTTGGCTGCTCAAGTTTACGTTTGTTACGGTATGCGCAAGCTGGTTAAGTTGATTATTGTTTATATTAAGTTTAAATGAACCGGCTTGTTGTGAATGCGTTAAAATTGCAAATTTAGGGGTTACTTGTAGCTGTGCGTTTGGCAAATTTTGCGCAAGCAAACTTGCTAGTTTTGCTTGGGTTATGGGTTGTGTATGCACGGATTCAGAAAAGCGATTAATAACGTCTAGCTGTGCGCCTTTATTATTGGTGCTAATTATTATTTTTAATGGCTGCTCGGCAGCCAGTAGTTGCGCTACCTCTTTATTAATTGCAATGCTGGCATTTAGCTTTTCAATTACCAGCTTGGGTGTAGGCGTTAATACGACCTGCGCCGGCATAGGGTTATTTTGCACCTCGCTTCCGGTATTTATATAATTTAAAAATTGCTGTAATTGCACCGGTTGATTAAGTGTAAGCCTTGTATTGTTGGGGGTAATTGCAAGTGATTTGCCTTCATTACTGAGCTGTATGTTTGCACTGGCTATTTTGTCTAAGTTTTTTGGTGCGGTTGTAATGCCAAGCCTGAGAGTTTGCCAGTGTTTATTTATTAATACATCAAGGGTGATAGATTCTTTAGAAAACTGAATGTTTTTTGCCGCAAGCATCTCGTCAGGAAGCGAGGTTAAGTTATGCTTAGGCGCATTAGAGGTTAGGTTATTAACCAATGAGTTAGATAATGTAATTTGCGTAGGTGTATTCATTATTTTAAATCAAGTTTTCTTTATTTTTAGTGAATCGATTTTAAAGCAATATTCGTATTACCCTATCATTATGATAGACTAACGCCTAATTTTTGGCAGAGAGAATCGTCATCTTGTTATACATTAAGTCCGTCACCTGCATCAAGCAAGAGCGTTGTTTGTTTGCGGATCTTAATTTTAGCCTTAATAGCGGCCAAATCATGCAATTAGCAGGTGCTAATGGTGCTGGTAAAACGTCTTTATTACGTATTATAGCGGGCTTTTCTATGCCTGATGAAGGCGATATTTTGTACCTTAATCAGTCGATTAAAAAGTACTATGAAGAGTACGCCAGAGATCTATTATTTATAGGCCATAAAACCGGGGTTAATGTGCAGCTCAGCGCGCTTGAAAACGTTAAGCATTGGTTGGCAATTAATGGCTACACTAATGAAGGTGACTTATACCCTTTACTAAGTAAGCTTGGCTTAGTAGGCCTTGAAGATGTACCGGTTAGAACGCTCTCTGCTGGGCAGCAACGCCGTGTTGCGTTAGCTCGATTATGGTTAAGCGAAGCTAAGTTATGGATTTTAGATGAGCCATTTACAGCACTGGATAAAAGTGGCGTTGCCTTTTTACAACAACGTTTTGTTGAGCATTTAAACAGTGGCGGAGCCATATTGCTAACCACGCATCAAGATTTAACGGCCCATTTTAGCAACCTACAAACGCTCACTTTGGAGTATCGTCACTAATGACCCGACAACACTCCTATTGGTTACTTTTTAAAGCCGTGTTTAGTAAAGACGTTAAACTTGCCTTTCGTCAGCGCGCTGAAATTATCAATCCTATTTTGTTTTTTTTAATTGTTATTTCATTATTTCCGTTAGCAATTGGGCCAGAGCCCGGTCTACTGGCAAGAATGGCGCCGGGTATAATTTGGGTGGCTGCTTTACTCTCTACTATGTTGGGGTTAGACAAGCTGTTTAGAGATGATTATAACGATGGCTCACTTGAACAACTTATTGCATCGTCGTATCCGCTATCGTTAACTGTGTTGGCTAAAGTAGCCGCACATTGGGTGATCACTGGGCTTCCTTTAGTATTAATGACCCCACTGTTTGCACTACTATTGAATTTAGATAACACAGCATTAATGGCTACGTTACTAACGCTATTGTTAGGTACGCCTTTGTTGAGCTTTATTGGTGCAATTGGGGCCGGGCTTACTGTAGGATTACAAAAAGGCGGTATTTTAATGAGTTTATTGGTGTTGCCTTTGTATATCCCAGTTTTAATTTTTGCAACGTCGGCTATCGATACCAGTACTATGTCGCTGGATTATAGTGGGCAGCTTGCCATTCTTGGCGCTATGTTAGTTATTGCTATTATTAGTGCGCCAATCGCCATATCGTCAGCATTAAAAGTGAGTGTAAGTTAATATGTGGAAGTGGTTACATCCCTATGCTAAAGCAGAGCGTGCATATAAATTATGCAATACGTTATTGCCTTATTTTGCCGTAGTTACGGTTATTAGTATGTTAGTTGGTTGGGTATGGGGGCTTGGTTTTGCACCTGCCGATTACCAACAAAAAGACAGCTACCGTATCATTTTTATTCATGTGCCTTCGGCTATTTTATCTATGGGCGCTTATTCATCAATGGCGATTGCGGCCATTATTGCACTGGTTTGGCAGTTACGAAACGCTGAACTTGCAGTTATTGCAATTGCGCCAGTAGGAGCATGCATTACTGCGATTGCACTTATAACCGGTGCAGCATGGGGCAAACCTATGTGGGGCGCTTGGTGGGTGTGGGATGCGCGCTTAACCTCAGAGCTTATTTTATTATTTTTATATTTGGGTGTGTTGTCTTTGTATCATGCCTTTGAAGATAAAAAGGCAGCGGGTCGTGCCGCTTCTATATTGGCTATTGTAGGGGTTATTAATTTACCTATTATTCATTACTCTGTTGAGTGGTGGAACACCCTACACCAAGGAGCGTCAATAACTAAGCTAGATACCAAAGCAATTGATCCCAGTATGTTTTGGCCATTAATGGTAAACATTTTGGCGTTTGCAGCTTTTGTTGGCACTGTTACTTTAATTCGTCTTAAAAATGAAATATTACAACGTGAAAAGCATCGCCCATGGGTGCGCCAGTTGTTAACTAAGAGGTAGTTATGCAGTTTGACTCATTTTCTGATTTTATTGCAATGGGAGGCTATGGATTTTATGTATGGCTTTCTTTTGGTACTTGCGCGCTTATTTTATTAGGTATTTTATTTAGTTCACTTAGAGAGACTAAACATATTATGGCATCGGTAGAGCAACAAATAGCACGAGAAGTTCGTATTAAAAATGCTAAGCAGGAGCAAATATAATGAACCCAAGACGTAAAAAGCGCCTTTTAGTTATCGTTGCTGTGCTGTTTGGCATTGGTGCCTCAATAGGCTTGGTGCTGTATGCATTACAAGAAAACATTAATTTATTTTATACCCCAAGTGAGCTTGTTGACGGCAAAGGCCCCAATAAAGAAAAACCACAAATAGGCCAAAAGCTCCGCATTGGTGGCATGGTTGTACCCGGTTCGGTAGAGCGTAATGAGCAAAGTTTAAAAGTAAGCTTTACTTTAATTGATACAGGCCCAACCGTAACGGTACGTTATCAAGGGATTTTGCCAGACCTATTTCGCGAAGGCCAAGGCATAGTTGCACAAGGTGTACTTGTTGAGCCCACGGTAATAGAAGCATTTGAAGTACTTGCTAAGCATGATGAAGAATACATGCCTGCTGAAGTGGCAGAAGCGTTAAAGGGAATTAAACACGAGAAACCTAAATACAACCTAGATAGTGGTAATTAATAATGATCCCAGAACTTGGTTATTTTTCTTTAACGCTTGCCATGGTGCTAAGCGTTTTATTGTGTGTTTTTCCGCTGTGGGGGGCACATACCGGTAATTTACGCTTAATGCGTGCTGCTCCTTCTTTAGCGGTAGGGCAATTTGTATTTGTATTTATTTCGTTTGCCGCCCTTATTTATGCCAGTCTTACAAATGACTTTACGGTTGCATATGTGGCGTATCATTCAAGTAGCTCTTTGCCTTGGTATTATCAAATAACCTCAACTTGGGGTGGGCACGAAGGCGCTATTTTATTATGGTTATTGATGCAAGCAGGTTGGACAGCTGTTGTTGCACTGCGCTCTAAAGCACTACCTTGGGTATTGCGTGCTCGTGTACTTGGTGTGCTTGGCTTTTTAGGTGTTGGCTTTATGATGTACACCTTATTGCTTTCAAGCCCATTTGAGCGTTTATTACCTTATTTTCCGGTAGAGGGACGCGACTTAAATCCGCTACTACAAGATCCGGGTATGATCATACACCCGCCGTTACTTTATATGGGTTATGTAGGGCTATCTGTAGCGTTTGCTTTTGCAATTGCGGCACTTTTAACTGGCAAGCTAGATAATACTTGGGCCAAATGGTCTCGCCCTTGGACTATGACCGCGTGGGGCTTTTTAACCTTAGGTATTACCATAGGAAGTTGGTGGGCGTATTCAGAACTTGGCTGGGGCGGCTGGTGGTTTTGGGATCCAGTAGAAAATGCATCTTTAATGCCTTGGTTAGTAGCAACGGCGCTATTACATTCATTGAGTGTGACAGAAAAACGTGGTGTATTTAAATCATGGACCGTACTGTTAGCAATTGCAGCATTTTCACTTAGCTTATTGGGCACCTTTATTGTGCGCTCAGGTATTATTGTATCTGTACATGCTTTTGCGACTGACCCAGATAGAGGCTTATTTATATTGGCCTTTTTAGCGATTGTTGTTGGCGGTGCATTAGCACTTTATGGTATGCGCGTATCGCAAGTGCGAAGCGAAGGGCGTTACAAATTAGTATCGCGCGAAGTAGCACTGTGGCTAAATAACATATTTTTAGTGGTTGCAACTTTAATTGTATTACTAGGTACTTTGTTGCCTATGGTGCACAAAGAAATGGGCTTAGGCAGCATTTCAATTGGCGAACCATTTTTTAATAAAATGTTTGCAATACTGTTAGTGCCATTTGCTATTTTAATGGGTATTGGGCCGTTTTTACGCTGGAAGCAAAATAAATGGGCGTTTTTACAAAATAAAATACTAATGGGTGTATTAGTCAGCATTATTATTACCTTTGCTTGGTTATTTTCTAGCTATGATGTGATTGCACCGCTTACCTTATTAGCAACCACGTTAGCTGTATGGATTGTAATTACAACAGGTATTGATTTGTACAGTAAAGTTACCGTTCATAGCACTTTTAAAGAAGGCTTTAAGCGCTTAGGTTTAGGTTATTGGGCTATGGTACTTGGCCATATAGGTATTGCCTTTGTAATTGCTGGCGTAACCCTTACTTCGGCATACTCGGTTGAGCGCGACGTATCAATGAAACCAGGTGATACGGCGCAGCTTAATCAGTATCAATACCGCTTTGAAGGGGTGAAAAATGTTCGCGGGGCTAATTACAGTGGCCATGCGGGGGTTGTATCGGTATTAAAAAATGACAAGCTAGTTACTCAGTTACATGCCGAAAAACGCCGTTACGATATTGGTATGCAGTTTATGACAGAAGCTGCAATTGATGCAGGCTTCACACGCGATTTATATCTAGCGTTAGGTGAGCAATTAAGCGAAGGCGCGTGGTCATTACGAATTTATCATAAGCCATTTGTGCGTTGGATGTGGATTGGCGGTATATTAATTTCGCTAGCAGGGTTCGTCATTTTATTTGATAAACGCTATCGCACCTCATCACCTCAATCAACAAAAGAAACAGCGGAGAGCGAAGCATGAACCGTAAGCTTTTAGCTATAGCACCGTTACTGATTTTTGCTTTTATTTGTGTGTTTTTATTCCAAGGATTATTCGCTAACCCAAGGGAGATACAAACAGGGCGATTAGGGCAATCTATGCCAGAATTTAACCTGCCAGATCTAATGCAAGATAATAAGCAGTGGAGCAATGAGCAGTTAAAAGGTGACGTTTATTTATTGAATGTATGGGGTACCTGGTGCCCTACATGTTTAGCAGAGCTAGGCTATTTAACTAAATTGCGCGAGCAAGGTGTTAAAATTATTGGCTTGTACTATGTGCAAGGTTACGATGCCGATTTTGACGGGCCATTTGATATGCAAGCACTGCGTAGCGACGTAACCAATATGCTAACGCGTGCTGGCGACCCATATCAGTTTAATATTTTAGATTTACATCGCACACTGTCGCTAGATTTAGGTGTGTCGGGTGCGCCAGAGACTTTTTTAGTTGATAAAAGCGGCACCATTTTGTTGCACCATACAGGTGATATAAATCCGCGAGTATGGCGTGCTAAGTTTGCACCAATTATGCAGGAGCTCAAATAATGAAGTGGTTGTTATTAACCCTTAGCCTTTTTGTCAGTATGGGGGCGCTTGCTCAGCAAGACCGTTACCAATTTGACAGTAACGAGCAAGCAGTTCGCTTTGAAGAGCTAACCAAAGAGTTACGTTGCCCTAAATGTCAAAATCAAAATATTGCCGACTCTGATGCCGTAGTAGCAAAAGATTTACGCGAGCGAGTATTGGCTTTAGTAAAAGAAGGTAAAACGAAAGACGAAGTAATAGATTATATGATCGATCGTTATGGCTACTTTGTACATTACGATCCACCAGTAACACCTGCAACTTTAGTGCTGTGGGTTTTACCGGTATTGATTGTAATTTTTGGTTTTGGTTTTATTGTTATTCGCCAACGCAAAGCATCGGTAAAGCAAAGCTGGAGCAACAACGACGAAGCAATGTTAGTTAAATTAATTGCTAAAAATAAACGTCAGGAGCAAAGTTAAATGATTTTAATGTGGGCGTCTTTTGCTTTACTCACACTTATTGCACTGTTGTTTGTGATGTTGCCTTTTTTAAAAAAAGAGCGTGTTAAAACCATTACGCATAATGCCAATGCAGAACTTATTAGTATTTATGAACAGCGTTTAGTTGAGCTACAAAACGACTTAGAAAACCAGCGAATTGATGCACAAAATCACAGTGAGTCAGTGATCGAGCTCAAACGTCGCTTACTCAATGAGCTCTCTCCAGAAAAATCACTTAATAGCCGTGGTAATAATCGTATTTTTGCCTTAACAGGCGGTGCGTTTGTTATTGCGCTAACCGGTATTTTTTACTCTATGACAGGTAATCAGCAGCAAATATCGGCTTGGCACGATGCTATGGATAACTTGGCAGAATACGGTGAGCGAGCTGTTATGCAAAAAGGCGAGCCGCTAAGTGAAAACGAGCTGCAAGCATTTGCATTGGCACTGCGCACTAAGCTTAGCCAAACGGGTGATGACGAAATTGCCTGGATGTTACTGGGCCGTGTTGCTATGTCACTGAACGAATTTGATATGGCGCAGCAGTCGTTTGATAAAGCGCTGCAAATGAATCCGGCTAATATGCAGGTGCTTATTAGTTACAGCCAAGTGCTGTTGCTTGAGGGCAGTGAGGCAAGCATGACACGTGCTGCAGGTATGCTTTCAAAAGTACTGCAAAAAGAGCCGCAAAATTTAGACGCTATTTCTTTATTAGCACTTATTGCTTACGAACGTAAAGATTGGGTACAAGCAAAAGCAGCGTTTGAAGTATTACTTGCCAGTATGGATAAAGCAGATACCCGCTATAATATGATAGCGCAGCGTATTAGTGAGATTGAGCAACAGCAAGCAACCCAGCAACAAGCACAAAATGTTGACGTTACAAATAGTGCGGCAATTAAAGTGACAGTAAATGTAAGTGCAGAGCTTAAAAATAAACAACCTGAAAACGGAATTTTATTTGTTTTTGCAAAAGCGTTAAATGGCTCTCCTATGCCAATTGCGGTTGTTAAGCTTAATGAGTATCAATTTCCTATTACAGTTGAACTAAGTGATGCTAACTCTATGGTTGCAGGGTTAAACTTGTCAAGCGCAGAAGATATAGTTATTACTGCACGTATCTCTAATGATGACTCAGTAATGCCAAGTAGCGGTGAGTTAGAAGGGCATTCAGCAACGTTAAAACGTGAAAGTACCCGTCAGTTGCAACTACAAATAGACACATTAATACCTTAAGGATACGCGATGTTAAAACATGGTTTAATTTATATATTTTTGTTAGTGCTGGCCGGGTGTGCACAAGTACCTGATAGCCAAAAGGACGAACGCGATCCACTACAAAATATTAACCGCCCAATATACGATTTTAATATGGATGTTTTAGACACATACATATTAAGACCTGCCGCCGTAGGGTATATCACGGTGACTCCTGTACCAGTGCGTCAAAGCTTAGTGCATTTTACTAATAATATTAGTGCACCGGTAGATATGATCAACGCCGGCTTACAGGGTAAACCAGGTAATGCCAGTGTTAGCTTAGCGCGCTTTTTAGTTAACTCGACCGTAGGTGTTTTTGGGTTATTTGATGTGGCCAGCTCATTAGGGCTTGAGCATGTAGATGAGGATTTTGGGCAAACATTAGGTGTATGGGGAGCAGGTGATGGTGCTTACTTGATGCTACCTGCTATGGGGCCTTCTACAGCGCGTAACTTAACCGGCGATGTGGTTGATAACTTTGTTTTACCTGAAATAGCGTTAACTACACCACAAACAATTATAGTGTTTGCTTTAAAGGCTGTTGAGGCCCGTGCATCACTAATTGCGCAAGAAGGTTTATTGAACGATTCACTAGACCCTTACTTATTTATTAAAGATATTTATTTTCAACGCCAATTATACGAACTTTACGACGGTAACCCGCCAATCAAAGAAGAGCCAGATGACTTTGATGAAGACTTTTTAGAAAGTTTGTAAACTTATTAAAAACGCCAGCAATGCTGGCGTTTTATTTTCTTATTAGTGATTAAAAAGTTGTTATTAAGTATTGCTCATTAACTGCATTTGCTCATTTACCCAGCTTATTGCTTCGTGGTAAGCATCGGGTACTTTATCATCTAAACCCAGTTGTTGGCTGATCTCGTTAGCTGCTTGCCAATTGCCTTGCTCATAAAATTTAACCAAGTTTAAGTAGCTTGCAAGCAAACCCTCATCATTAAGTAAAGCGGCTTTAATCTCATTAGATAATGGCAGTTTTTGCATCACGTTTTGCATACTTTCATCTAAAATAGCATCCATCAGCGACATCATGCCGGTTAAAAAAACCATTCCTGTGTCTTTAAACTTACCATGCGAAATAGCCAGTAACTCACTAAAACGCGCCCGAGTGAGCGATAACCTAATTAGCTCCATAGGTTTATCTGTTGAAACTTGCGCTGCAAATAGTAAAGATAAAAGCTTTTTAATTTCATTGGCACCAAGGGTAATAAGCGCTTGTTTAATTGTGCTTATTTCTGTACGTCTAGCAAATGCTGCAGAGTTTGAATAACGCAGTAACTTATAAGATAAGTTTACATCTCGCTCAAATATATCGGTGATCTTTTTTAGATCCATATCAAGCGTTGAGGTCTCATAAAGTAGTTCGGCTAATGTCATACCAGAGGGGGGAAGCGCTTTACTTTGGATCATCTCAGGTTTTGAAAAGAAAAATCCTTGAAAATAATCAAAGCCAAGTTCTAATGCTTGGTTGTACACCTCATGGGTTTCAACTTTTTCAGCAAGTAATTTTAGGTGTGGATAAGGTTTTAAATCATCAATAATTGTTTTAATTGTTTCTATATTACAGGTTAAAAAATCAATTTTTATAATATCGATAAATGGATAAAAGTGACGCCATACAGGTTGATGAATATAGTCGTCTAAGGCTAATGTATAACCTTTTTCTTTTAAGTCTTTAACAATAGCTAGTAAACGCTTACCAGGTTGAACTGTTTCGAGTATTTCTACCACCACAGCGTCTTTACTCAGTAAGCTAGGGTAGCCTTTTAGTAAAGTTTCTAGGGTAAAGTTGATATACGCTGGTTTATTATCGGTTAAATCCTCAAGGCCAAAATTAAACTGGCTACCTTCTATTAGGCGTGTTGTTGCCTCATCTCCATCTATATCAGGAAACACGTTATTTACACCATCACGAAATAGTAATTCATAGCCAATAAGCTTTTTATCGCGATCTAAGATAGGTTGGCGTGCAGCATAAAAATACATAAAAAATTCCGTATAGATAAAAATAACTATTCATTGTAACAATATATGGCAAAACATTAAAAATAGCATGATGTAAATAAGCTTATCTTAGATTAATAACATACTTTTAATAAGTTACAGAGGTTTTGACTTAAATATATACGCTTTGTTTGTTTTTAATTCACTAAAGTTGACATGTTGGAATTTTAACTATTACCCATGCTATAGTGACAGAGAATGGTTTTTATCCCAATACTGTCTTAACTATAATATTTTAAGAGTCATTATTTGGATCAAAAGCCTGTTGCAATTTATTAGTGGAGGCGAATTTGGAAACAGGAATGATTATTTCACTAGCATTATACTTTGTTGTAATGTTAGGTATAGGGTTGTATGCATTTAAGCAATCAACCAGCGATGTTTCAGGTTATATGTTAGGGGGGCGTAATTTATCACCAAGTGTTGCAGCGCTATCCGCAGGTGCATCTGACATGAGCGGCTGGTTGCTTATGGGCCTTCCCGGCGCTATGTATCTTTTTGGTTTGAGTAAGGTTTGGATTGCGATTGGTTTAGTACTTGGCGCTTGGGCAAATTACTTCTTAGTTGCACCTAGGCTACGTGTTTACACTGAAAAAGCGAATGATTCAATTACGATCCCGGATTATTTTGCTAATCGCTTTGCGGACAATAAAAATATTTTACGTGTGATTTCAGCCATTGTTATTATTGTTTTCTTTACACTTTATACCTCATCTGGCGTAGTTGCTGGTGGTAAGTTATTTGAAAATTCATTTGGAATGAGCTACGAAACTGGCCTTTATGTCACTACTGGCGTTGTAGTGCTTTATACGCTTTTTGGTGGTTTTTTAGCGGTAAGTTTAACCGACTTTGTACAAGGTTGCATTATGCTTATTGCATTACTAATAGTGCCAATAGTAACGTTTACTATGCTTGATCACCCAGTAATGGAAACGCTTGCTAATGCTAGTTATGACCTGTTACTTGTCTCGCCAAAGGCCAGTGAAGTTCACTCCTTAAATATGCTAGATTGGTTTGCTGGTGGCTCTACCATCGCAATTATTTCTGCGTTAGCTTGGGGCTTAGGTTACTTTGGTCAGCCTCATATTATAGTACGCTTTATGTCGGTACGTTCAGTTAAAGATATTCCAGCAATGCGACGTATTGGTATGTCTTGGATGACATTATCAGCAATAGGCGCAGTACTAACTGGTTTATTTGGGGCAGCCTTCATACTAGAAAATGAAATGCCGATAAATGATAAAGAAACAATATTTTTAGTGTTATCAGAATTGGTTTTTCATCCATTGATTGCTGGCTTTTTATTAGCAGCTATTTTAGCGGCTGTAATGAGTACTATCTCTTCACAATTGCTAGTGTGTTCAAGCTCGTTAACTGAAGATTTTTATAAAATATACCTGCACCGCGAAGCCTCTCAAAAAGAGCTAGTTTTTGTTGGGCGTATTAGTGTGGCGTTAGTTGCTATGTTTGCTATTTACTTAGCTTACGATAGAGATAGTTCTATTTTAGACTTAGTAAGTAATGCGTGGGCAGGCTTTGGTGCTGCATTTGGGCCACTCGTATTGCTTAGCCTTTACTGGAGAAGAATGAACTTTGCTGGTGCCTTAGCTGGCATGTTAGTGGGTGCTTCAACGGTACTGATATGGATATACGCACCAATCACAATTAATGGTGAGAGTTTAAGTAGCGTTATTTATGAAATAGTCCCAGGCTTTATTTTATCAAGTATTGCGATTGTATTAGTTAGCTTAATGACCAGTGAGCCAGCTAAAGAAATTACAACGTTATTTGATGAAGTAGAACAAGAACTATAAAAAGTTATAAGCAAAAAAAGGGAGTAACCTAGGTTACTCCCTTTTTTTATGCAAAATTTATTAACTCGCTTTTTTATCGCTACTTTCTTCTATGGGTGCAACATTATCTGCTTTTTTGCCTTTTACAGCAGCTTTAGGGGCTATAGGCTCTTTACCCCCTTTTAATATTGTCATAAAGTCATCTTTACTTTTTGCTATTTCTAAAGCAAGTGACTCTACTTGTTGTTCACTCAATGGCACATCAACTTTTTCTAGCAAAATTTCAAGCGACTCTGCAATATCGAGCATTTTATCATAGGCATCAGCTTCTTTTTTGGTAGTAAACGTCATGCGCTCGACTCCGTTTCGTTCTACAACATATTTAACAACAACAGCCATGATTTCTCCTGCTTACTTGCGTGGCATATAGTATATATAAACCATTAGATTACTGTTTTTATGTACAGTACAAGTTTGTGCCTAAATTTGCAAGTCCCCTAATTAATATTAAGTGATAATAGTTGACAACAAAGATTAACTTTACTTTATTTAACTTAATCACTTTTGTGTACCGTTGTAGTTAAGGATCTCACAGGGAGTGAATGTTAGGTTTAAGTATTTAATAAAGTGCAGGTGTAAAAAGCCTTTTGCGTTATGACTTAAACATATAAACAACAGACTAAATGTTCATGTATGAACAAAAAAGGAAGAAAGATGAAAAAACTAAAATACAGTGTTTTAGCTGCAGCTTTTTGTATGTTGCCAGTAACCCTTACTTATGCAAATGTAGATACCTCAGCAATAACTCAGCAAGTAAAGCAGGCAGCTTTAAATATTAATACCGCTGATGTTAGTCAGCTATCTAAGCTTCCAGGTATTGGTAAGAAAAAAGCACAAGCAATTATAGATTATCGCGAAGCACAAGGTAACTTTACGTCGTTAGAGGATTTGAAAATGGTAAAAGGCATAGGTAAAAAATTAGTTGCCAAGCTTGAAGGCAAGGTTTCGTTTTAAGTTAAAAAGGGCGCGTTAAGCGCCCTTAGTATATTGGGTTAATGCTTCACTTAAATGTTTTTTAGCAAAGTTAATTTCAATTGGAGTCGTTAGTAGTGGATAACACAACCCACCGAGTAGTAAAAAAGGGATGAGTAACCAGCCTTCAAATACGACAAATATTAAAAACAGCGGGCTGAGTAATAATAATTTTATAATACGAAGCAGTACTTTATTAACAGGTGAAAGCATACTTAAAGAAATAGCTATAACAACTTGTCTGTCACGTATTTTTAAATGCTTTAGTACATTAATTTGGCTTGAAAAAAACACAAACATTACAGCGCCCTTTTAGTTATTAAGCGACTTGTTACCAGTAAAAATAAAGTGGCTGCAAACAACGCAAATATTACTTCCATCCATGCTGGCATACTTAATCCCGCAAATTGCCAGTCAATGTTTCCACAATCACCAGTGGCTGCAAAAAAACTTGGGATCCACTCATGTAGTGGCATAAAAGCAGGAAAGTTAGGTTCAAACTCACAACTAAATGCAAAAGGATCCGTGGTTGTTTGCATTTCGATATGCTCGCGGGCAATTATAAATCCCCAAACACTAGAAACAGCCCATACACTATAGGCGAGCAAGCGAACCCCTTTATGCCCAGGATTACTTGTACCAATAATACCTGCAATAAGTAAACCTAATACGGCAGTACGCTGATATATGCACATGATACATGGCGCCAATCCCATTTGATATTGAAAAAACAGTGCTGTTATTTCAAGCAGAAAAACAATACCACTAAACAAAAGCCAAGGAGTACGTTGGGTGGGTAATTGTGCAAGCCAGTTCATAATAAATCCACATTTAAATAAGACGTTAGATTATGACGTAGGATAAAGTTAGGGGCAAGCAAAACGACTTAAAGCCACCTCACATGCATTTATGATGATTAAAGTTAAGGTTATAATTATCAAAGCCAATAAAAACCAAATAATGTGAAGAAAGGGGGAGTCCTCTAAGCGAGAAAAGAATTTGGATTAGATAAAGTTGCGTAACAAGTTAGCCAGGAAAGGCGCAAATTTAAAGTAAGTGGCTACTTAAAATGTATCTAGGATGAATATATAAGTACTTGCGACAAGTGTTAGTAAAAAATAGAAAGCATTTTATAGACAAAAATATTTTAATCGCATACTGGCAGTAATATGGCGTACTTTACTTGTTACTTGAGCGTCGTCTGGTACAATCAGTCGGTTAATCGTATGTAGTAGTGTGAATTAATTCGAGTGGGAATTGGATGAGAATTTTTAAAGCGAAAAGCCCAGCAGGATTTGCTGAAGAATACATAGTAGAGTCTATCTGGAATGGCGATTTCCCTCCTGGATCTATTCTACCTGCTGAGCGTGAACTCTCAGAGTTAATAGGTGTTACCCGAACGACGTTACGTGAAGTATTACAGCGATTGGCTCGAGATGGCTGGTTAACTATTAAACATGGTAAGCCAACAAAAGTGAATAACTTTTGGGAAACGTCAGGATTAAATATTCTTGAAACGTTAGCACGTCTTGATGAAGATAAAATGCCAGAGCTAACCGATCAGTTACTCTCTGCACGCACTAATATAAGCGCAATTTATACGCGTGCCGCTATAAAGTTAAACCCAGAACGTGTGATTGAAATTCTCTCACAAAGCGATGAGTTAGAAGACAGTGCGCAAGCATTTGCTGATTACGATTATAAAGTGCATCACGAGTTAGCTGTTGCAGGTAATAATCGTATTTACGTGCTTATACTTAATGGCTTTAAAGGATTTTATTCAAAAATAGGTTGTCATTATTTTTCAGATCCGGGAACGCGTGAGTTGGCTCGCCAGTTTTATAAAGATTTAACTAAATTGGCCGAAAACAGAGAACACGACGGTGCGATTATGATGATGCGTAAATATGGTCATCAAACCGGTGAAATTTGGCAACAAATTCGTGGCGATATGCCCAGCGACATAATGGATTAAACCTATTTTAAAAGCCTGCATTTGCAGGTTTTTTTGTGTCTTCATTTTAATTATATCTACTTTTTATTAATACTTTATAACCAAGAAGCTGAGCTAATAAAATATAATAACTCCCATCACTTTTTAGCGTTCAGTATTATCGATGGGATGAATCGTTAAATACGATTGTCATTTCGCATCAGTTCTCTCTAGAATAATAATAATTATATGTGCGCTATTGGTTTTTAATTTTTAGAGCCCATATAACTATCAGCATTGCATAAGCAATTGACAACAAACTCAAAATATTTGGAGAATAAAATGGGTGTATTAGTAGGCCGCCAGGCACCAGACTTTACCGCTGCAGCAGTTCTTGGTAACGGTGAAATTGTAGATAGCTATAACCTTCATGAAAAAATTAAAGGTAAAAAAGCAGTTATTTTCTTTTACCCACTAGATTTCACGTTTGTATGTCCTTCTGAACTTATTGCATTTGATAAGCGTTATGAAGAATTCCAAAAACGTGGTGTTGAAGTAATTGGTGTTTCTATCGATTCACAATTCTCACACAACGCATGGCGTAACACTGCTGTTGCAGATGGCGGTATCGGTAAAGTTAAATATGCACTAGTTGCAGATATTAAACATGAAATTTGTAAAGCATACGACGTTGAGCATCCTGAAGCGGGTGTTGCATTTCGTGGATCTTTCCTAATTGATGAGGAAGGCAACGTACGTCACCAAGTAGTGAACGACTTACCACTAGGTCGTAACATTGATGAAATGCTACGTATGGTTGACGCACTAGCGTTCCACACTGAGCACGGTGAAGTATGTCCTGCTGGTTGGACTGAAGGTAAAAAAGGTATGGACGCGAGCCCTGAAGGCGTTGCTAAGTTCCTATCTGAAAACGAAGGCGATCTATAATTTAGCTCTCGTTTAAATAAAAAAACCGCCGATTGGCGGTTTTTTTGTTGCTTCTCGTTTAGAACGAGAAACTTACTTTAGTATAAATATAACGACCGCGTGGGTTATGAACCCCAGACGCATAACCGTAAAGGTCAGAATCGCCATCACCAATTGCAAATGGTGGCTCTTCGTCAAACAAGTTATTAATACCTAGTGATAATTTAGCTGACTCAGTAATACGGTACGACGTTTGTAAATCAACTAACACTTGTGAGTCAATCATACGTGATGTATTGCTATCAAAATCTAAGTTACCGTCAAAGTCGATATCAGGTGTATCTTCAAATTCACCAACATAACTTAAGTTAACATTAGTATTGAAGTCGCCCACTTCCCAGTTAGTTGAGAAAATCCAACGATGCTCTGGGTAACCATATTCACCAGAGTAATCACGGCCATCTTTTTCAAATTTATTTTGGTAAGCCCACTCTAAATTGAATTTCAATAAACCTAAATCATCCAATGAATGATTGTAGTTTGCTGAAAAGTCGATGCCAGATACTTCTTGTGAAGAGACGTTTTCAAATGTGCTATAGATTTTTTGAATTGAACCTAAGCTTTCACCATTAGTAGGCGGTAAGCGAACACATACAGTGCTGTTTTGGTTACCACACTCTGCAGCATAAATTGGACCAAACTCTTCTTGGTCAATTTTATTGTCTTGGGTGATGCTCCACACATCAATACTTAAACCAAACTCTGCGCTAGGGGCCCAAATGAAGCCGACGTTCCATGATTCAGACTCTTCAGGTTGTAAGTCTGCATTACCAGAGAATTGAATGTTGTAATCAAGTGCCTGACAGTCTAAGCCAGTTTGTTGACAGCGTTGAGTATCAATAAAGAACTGACTTTTTTCTGATGGACCTAGGCCAACTTGTGCTAAAGAGGGGGCTCTAAAGCCTTGTGCCCATGAGCCACGAACCGTGATTTCATCACTTGGTGCCCAGCGAAGTGCAACTTTTGGATTGGTAGTTGTACCAAAGTCACTGTAGTCATCGTGACGCCCAGCAAGTTGTAATTCTAATGTATCAGCTAGTGGAATTGAAAATTCAACATAAGCAGCGTATTGATCACGTGACGCTGCGGCTGATACAGCTTCAGTACCAAAAATTAAACCGCGACGGAACTGATCATCAGGGATATCTGTAACGTCTTCTTCGCGGTACTCAATACCGGCTGCCATCATCACCACATCGTCGCCAAAGCTAAATGCTTCACCACTAATGTTTGCGTCAAATGAGGTCATGTGTGACTCACCTTGACGTACTAAGCTAGTAGTGATTCTATCGATTACTGCAGGATCGTTATAAGTGCCGCCAAATGGGTTGTAATTACCGGCATCTATTTCTTGTTGTAAAAAGTCGGTACGCACCCAACCTTGTGAGCGATCGCCAGTTTGCATTGATTTACTACGACCTTTTTGTACCGCTGTCTCCCAGCTCCAGTCGTTAAATTCGCCTCGTAAGCCCGCTACAAAACGCATCGTATCAGATTCAATATCCCATTGGCGAGCACCGGCATCAACCGTTCTGTAACGGCCAATATCTATATCTTTACCAAATGGGTTATTAGGATGATTTGCTGGCACAGTAAGGCCTGCATCTTCATCTAGTGGTGTTGGCGCACCCATAGCCACAGAGCTATTATGTTGTACCGCCATTTCTAAAAATGCAGTAATGCCATTATCAAAATTATACTCAAACTGCGAAATAGCACCAATACGTTCAGATGCTGGTGCAATATAGCCGTATGGGCCGTAATCAAACAAACAGCTGCCACTGGCAGTTGCGCTATCGGCTGGGCAAGCAGGGTCAATGGTTTTTACACCATCAACGTAAAAGTAACCAGGGAAGCCACGTGATGAACGAAAGTCCTCACCACCTAAAGCTCTTTGATCTGCAGTGCCTAAGCTGCCCATTTCACTTGACGATAAAGAGGTGTTTTTAAAGTAGTCAATAATAACGGAAGCACTGCTTTTTTCGTTACTTGTACCCCAAACGATGCTGGCTGATGTTTCTTCGTAATTAGGACCGTCAGTGCCACCGTAGCCTAAGTTTACTTCAATACCATCAATATCTTTTTTCAAGATAACGTTAACTACACCCGCAACAGCATCAGAGCCATAAATAGCCGATGCACCATCTTTTAAAATGTCGATACGTTCAATCGCTGAAACAGGAATACTGTTAATATCAACAAATGAGTTAGTAATACCTTCAGCGAATGCACTAATAGCAACACGGCGGCCATTAATAAGTACTAAAGTTGCGTCAGCGCCTAGGCCACGTAAACTTACCGCTGCAGAACCATTTGCAGTAGAGTCTTGGTTATTACCACGGGTAGAGAAAGTACCGCTACCTGCAACAGGCATTCTTTCAAGCAACTGCTGTAGGTTGTCATAACCCATGTTATCAATATCGGCTCGACTGATAGATTGAACCGGAGAAGGGCCTTCCATATCAGAACGTTTAATGCGAGAGCCCGTTACTTCAATGCGTTCTACTTTTTTCACTTCATCAGCGGCGTATGTTGTTGTTGTAAAGCCAGCTGTTAATGCCAAAGTAGCCCCTGCAATTAAGCTAGGGGTAAATGAAAATTGCTTCATCCTTAAGTCCTTGTTAGTTTTGTTGAATTTGGTAGCTAAAAAAGCCTCCATATTAATACCATGTAACAAAGGTGTTAGCAATTGCGCTGTGGTGTGACTTTAGTCTGGGTGTTGCTGGTAAAATAGTCAGTGTATTTTATTTACTTAGAGATAGAAGTTCGACGTAAAGCGAGGTTTTAATATAAATATTGCGTTGCAATTAGTGGTAAGAATTAAATAGTTTAGTGGGCACTTATTTTGTAATAATTTATTCTTTTATAAGTAGTCACTAAATTGCAGTATATTTGTGCAGTTTGCTTTAAAGTTGTGCGTTAAATTATTTTAAAATAAATAAAAAAACGCCTAATAAATTAGGCGTTTTTATTTATGCTTTATGCTTCATTAAGCGTTCTTTTTCACGCGACCAGTCTTTATCTTTACCGTCTTCGCGTTTGTCGTGTAATTTTTTACCTTTTGCTAAATGAAACTCAAGTTTCACCCAGCAATTTTTCCAATACATAGCAGTAGCAATTAATGAATAGCCATCGCGTTCAGTTGCGCCTACTAAGCGATCTAGCTCGCGTCTGCTTAATAGTAACTTACGATAACGTAATGGATCACAAATTACATGGGTTGATGCACTGTTAAGAGGCTGGATTTGGGCGCCTAGTAAAAATGCTTCACCGTTTTTAAGGTGGATATAAGTTTCAGTGATGTTAACTTTGCCAGCTCGGATGCTTTTTACTTCCCAGCCTTGGAGCTCTACACCCGCTTCAAACTTATCGTGTAAAAAATACTCATGTCGCGCTTTTTTGTTAAGCGCGATGGTATTGCTTGTCGATTTTGATGATTTATTCTTAGCCATAGTGCCCTATATTATACGTAATACGAGATGTTTTACATCGATTTTTTAATAATGCATTTAAAAGCTTAGTAATTAATTTAAGCAGCGTGAAAGTTTGGGGAAACGCGTAAAGCTTGCTAAAATTCCACCACACAGTTGGGAGTGAGTATGCCACAAATAAAAAAAAGTGCGCTGGTTATGTACAGCACTAAAGAGATGTTTGACCTTATTAATGATGTAGAAGCCTATCCTCAGTTTTTACCTAATTGCTCAGACTCAAAAATTATTAAGCAACACAATAATAGCATGACCGCGAGTTTAGAAATATCAAAAGCAGGTATAAAAAAGTGGTTTACCACAGAAAACACCTTTGTTGATGAGCAAACCGTGGTATTAAATCTTGTAGATGGTCCGTTTAAAATGTTGCAGGGGCGTTGGCACTTTCAACAACTTGACGCGAATGCTTGCAAAGTAGAGTTACAATTAGACTTTGAATTCTCGAGTAAGTTGATTGAGTTGGCGTTTGGTAAAATATTTAATGATGTTGCAAAAAATATGGTGAGTGCGTTTACTCAGCGCGCGAAACAGGTTTATGGAGCGAGAGTATGATTCATGTTGAAGTTGTATTTGCATTACCCGAAACAGTAACAAGCTTAACAATAGAAGTAGTTAAGGGAACAACGGTAGAACAAGCTGTTATTCAATCAGGAATTATCGAAAAACACCCAGAAATAGATGCTACAGCACTAACACTCGGTGTTTGGAATAGAACTGTAAAGCCTAATCAAGAGCTAAAAGAGGGGGATAGAATTGAAATTTATCGTCCTTTAATTGCCGATCCTAAAGATGCGCGTAGAAAACGTGCTGAAAAAGCGAAAGAAGAAGGGCGAGCAAACAAAGTAACCGGTGGCCGCCCTATAGAGCGATAGCATAAGGTTTTAGCTATTATAAAGGTGAGCTTAACTCACCTTTATAATTTTAATAAGCGAGGGTGCTTATTGTTCGAGTGGAGTAGTAAAGTTTTCTGGCTGTTCGTAATCACCTGAAATAGAAACAAGCTTTTCATTTTCAAAGTTAATAACCAGTGATTTGTACTGCTCGTTACTGCGGCCTTTATTAAAGCTATATACATAACGCCAAGTGTTATTATCAAATGCATTTTCGGCGATAGGCTTGCCTAATACATAAACAACTTGCTCACGAGTCATGTTTACACGCAGTTTATCAACATCAGATTGTTCTAAAAAGTTACCTTGAGGGATGTTGATTCTGTATACCCAGCTAGAACACCCAGCTGCTGAACTAAGCGTTAAAGCAACGATAAGCCAAAGAGAAAAAGTTTTTAACGACTGCATTGTTAGTTGTGATCCTTATTTTTTATAATCTGCATGATACCGATTAGTCACTGAAGGTAAAACCCTTTTAAGCAATTGTTTTTTGTTAAGGGCATTAAGTTAAGGTAGCGATTTGACCACGGATAATCAAAAAAGTTTAAAGTGCAGTGATCAAAGCTGCTTAAAAAAGCCATCTACCTGGCATTTGTATATAGTACAAACCCGCTACGGCCATTGGTATACGGGTATAACCACTAATGTTGAGCAACGTCTTGCTACGCATCAAGCGGGTAATGGTGCAAAAAACCTGAAAGGTAAAGGTCCACTTTTACTTATTCATCAGCACAGTGTTGGCAATAAAAGTGCAGCAAGTAAATTAGAGTACCAAGTGAAAAAATTATCTAGGGCTAAAAAAGAAGCCTATGTAGCATCATTTAAGGCGAGCTAAGAGGGAGTGGTGTTTTAGCTAGCTGGTTAATAAAGGCTTCTATTAATAGTACTGCATCAGTAAAAAGTTTGCTGTTAATATTCTTGGCGGTGTCATTACTTGTATGATGGGCACTGTCGTAGCCCATGCCAAAGTAAACATAAGGTATTTTTTGCCTTGCAAACGAATAGTGATCGCTCGCTTTATGCCAGTTTATATTTTTAGATTTTATATATCGGCTCATTTGTGCAGCGGAGTAAACCGGTTTTAATTTTACATTATTATTTTCAACGGCAGAAAATACGCTATTTAAGGTGTTTTTTAACGACCTAGAGGTTAATCCATATAAGTTGCTACGACGCTTTTTAACCCCTAGCATGTCTAAATTTATGTTCATAATAACGCTATTTGGCTGCAGTGTTTTGGCAAAGTATTTACTGCCATGTAAGCCGTTTTCTTCTGCATCTGTGGCTACAAAGGTAAGAGAAAAGGGCAGTGGTTTATCATTAAATACCCTTGCTAAATAAATTAAAGCCGCAACACCGGTGGCATTATCATTTGCTCCAGGATGCAGTTTTCCACCATGCTTACCTAAGTGGTCATAGTGTGCGGTAATAATAATACGATTGGCTTTTTGTGCCGGGTCGGTTGCCTTTGCTGCTGTTTCTATAGCACCTATGTTAGAACTAATAATATTAATACCACACGCTTGGCTAAATAGGCCCGATTTATAGCAAAATGGCTGCTCAACCACATTGTTATTAACTTTGCTTAATCTGCGTTTTATATAGCTTCTTGCAAGCTCTGCGCTTTGAGATCCTGTTTTTCTACCTGCAAGTTGCTGGTCTGCTAAGTAATATAAATCATCAATAAGTAGTTGCTGCGCCGTTTTACTATTAGCAAAAGGACTTAAAAGCAGCAAAATAATAACGACAGTTAATTGTTTAATGGGTACCTACCTTTGCGGTTAATGATTGCAGCGCTTTTAACTTTGCGTCATAACGTTTTTTGTCATGTGTAAAATCAGCATTTTTTCCGGCTTTGCGTAAATGGTACTTTGCTTGCTTTGTATCGCCCCACTGAAAATAAACTCGCGCCAAGCCAAAATGACTTTCGTGAAGCGTGGGGGATAATGCATAGGCCTTTTTAAAGTGTTTGAGTGCTTTAGTATAATATTTATGTACGTACTCGGTATTACCAAGTGATATATGGTAATAAGGATTACTTTGGCGCTGTTTATCAAGCTGATTAAGTATTTGAGCCCCTTGCATCTCTCGCTCTGTAAGTAAGTACAACATAGCAAGATTACCTTGTGCAGTGTTGTTGTTTTTATCAAGATGAAGGGCATAATTATAAGCTTGCTCGGCTTCATTCAAATAGTTAAATTGCCTAAATAAAACACCTAAGTTACCCCATGCAACGCTAAAATTAGGGGCTACCTTAGTTGCTGCATTAAAGTAGCTATAGGCTAATTCATATTGCTTATTTATTAGCGCAGTAGCACCTTTATTATTATAAAACATAGCGGTAACAGTACTCTTTGATAGCCGTGTTGTTTTAAAGCGTGCTTGTCGGCTATTAGAATCAAAGTCGATAATTAAACGCTGATCTCGTTGGTAAAATAAAGTGCCAGCATCTTTTATTAGAGGTTGACTATTAAGGCTTAAATTTATGTGTCCGGTTAATAAATTAACGCCTTGATCAAGTGCCCAATATTCAGGAATATGCACTTTTTGAAATTGCGCTTTTAAGCCTAAGTGCTCTGCTAAGCTATACGCTAATATAGATAATGACAAACAGTTAGCGTTTAGGTTTTGATAGCTTTGTGCAGCGGTTAAAGTGGCTGATGAGCGATAGGCAAGTGAGTCATCACCATTTTTTAATAAAAAGCTGAATATGCCTTGTGCAATATGTTGGGCTGAATTTTGACTGTTTAAATGAGAATCTAATTGCCGCGTTAAGCTGGCATCTAATTTAAATATTTCGGCTGGGGTTTCAATCTGTTGTAGCTTAAAGTTTGCTGGCTTAATTAGATGCGGCAACGCTAACTTTGGCGATGAGCTACACGCACACAAAAAAAGTATAAAGCTAAATGATAAATAACATTTAAGTTGAGTGGCTTTCATATAACACCTCTAAGCAAAACTACTTACCAATTAAGTGTAGTTGTAATTTTACTCAGAGGTATAATTTAAATGTTACAAAAAATGAGTTATCTATTTGCCTCAAAAGTGGCAACAAGTGACGCAAGCGTTTGTGCGCTATTTGCTAAGTCGCGAATAGCCTGCTCAGTATTTAATTGCTCATTCATCGACTTGTCGCTAATTTCACTAATTTGCTCAATATTGCGTCCTACATCGGCTACTACATTACTTTGCTGCTCTGTTGCTGTTGCGATTAAGGTTGCCATATCATTAATTTGATTTGCTGTTTCAGTAATAGTATCAAGCAGCTCAACTGAGTTTTGCATTGCCCCTACACTTTGCTGAGCTTTACTTTTAGACTGACTAATATCGGTAACAACATCATTCGATATTTGGGTTAACTCTTCAATCATCGACTGGATTTCAGTGGTTGATTGTGAGGTGCGATTAGCCAACGCTCGCACTTCATCGGCAACAACAGCAAAACCGCGACCATGCTCACCCGCACGCGCAGATTCAATAGCAGCATTAAGCGCGAGTAAGTTTGTTTGTTCAGAAATACCTCTAATTGAGTCAACAATACTAGCAATATCAAGCGTTTTTTTAGAAAGTAAGGTTACTTGCTCTGTAATGCCATCTATGTCGCTAGCAAGGGCTGCAATAGTCGTTTGGCTTTGCAGTACCTGTTGATGGCTTTTATTGGTGTTTTCGCGGCTACTATTAGTTAACTTCGCCGTGTTAGCGGCACTTTGTGCTATTTCTTGTACTGTGGCGCCCATTTCGTTAATGGCAGCAGCAACCGATATTGTTTGCTCTTTTTGCTGATCAATTGCTTGTGAGTTATGTTTTGCTTGCGCAAATACATGATCAGAGCTTTGGCGGATCCCATGGCTTTCATGGGCAACTTGTTTAATTGCTGTGTCTATTTTTTCGATGAATTGATTAAAACCATCGGTTAAATTATTTAGCTCAGGTTGCGCAGAGTAAGGAAGTCTATATGCTAAATTAGCATCGCCTGTGCCTAAACGAGAGAATAGCTCAGCTATTTTCGACAGTGGCGACGACAATGATCGAGCAAGCAAATAACTAATAATGCTCGCTATAAGGGCGATGATTATCGTGAAGGTTAAAATTTGCCATTCTAATTTACTCACACTCGAAAACACTTCGCTTTTAGGTACTTGGGCTACAACAAAAAGGTCAGTATTTTTTATTGGTGTTGCAGCAACTAGGGTGTCTTCACCTGCTAAGTTAATTTCTGCTAATGAAAAGCCATTACTGTTTAATAATTTATTATGTATATTTGCGCCGTACAGGGTATCTATATTTACTTTAGCCACTTTATTGGCGTCTTTATGTAACTGGATCAAGCCATTTTTATTGGCAAGAAAAACAAATCCAGATTGCTCAATTTTAAATTGCTGCAGTAGCTTTTGCATATCGGTAATGCTTTTAGCAAGCCCCGCTAAACCTAAACCATTGGGTTGCTGATGGTTAATAAACATTTTTACATCGTTAGCAGATTCTTGATAAATACTGATGTCATAAGGGCGCTTTGACTGTTTAAATGCGAAAAACCAGCCATCTGCGGCATCGTTTTTCAATACGCGTAAAAAGCCATTTTGGTTCCAGTATTGTGCAGTGTTTCTATTTGCCCATGATGCAGTAGCAAGATCGTACTGTTGTACTAATCTGTTTAGCTCATTAAGTAATTGAGAGTCGTCCTCGGTGGCTGAGTTTGCCCAATCAATCAGAAATACATTTGAAGAAAGTTGTTCTGCGGCGCCTAAAAGCTCGTTTATTTCGCCACCAATATGGTTACTAATAGTTTGTAACTTGCTTGGAAGTTCAGACTCTATCATACGCTTTTCGATGATATCCTCTGCGCTATGTAGCGATGTTAAGCCTATGAGCGCGGCAACACAGATTGCGATAACACTGCCTAAAGCGGTGATTTTTTGAGTAATAGAAAGGTTTTGTATCATCATAAGGGTAATTTTGTTTACAACTGAACCAAGTAGGTGATTATTTTAACACATTATATATTTTGAGCGAGTGATGAATAGCGCGTTATGCAGGTACGAAAAAGCCCACCGCAAAAGCAGGTGGGCTTGGTTTCTAACAAGTGAAACTTAGGTTAACTTGGGATTAAACTATTTTTTTCATTGCTGACATGTAACCGCGTAATGTAGCGCCTACTTTTTCAACTGGGTGTTCACGTAATGCCGTATTAATTTGAATTAACGTTTGGTTGTCTACTTGATTACTATGCTCGCCTAAGCCTTTACCAATTACGTCGGTGTCAATTTTTTGCATAAAGTCTTGTAGCAAAGGTAAACATGCATGGTTATATAAATAACAACCATATTCAGCCGTATCCGAAATTGTGCGGTTCATTTCAAATAACTTTTTACGCGCAATGGTATTAGCAATCAGTGGCGTTTCATGTAATGACTCATAATAAGCCGACTCTGCAATAATACCTGCGGCAGTCATGGTTTCAAATGCAAGCTCTACACCTGCTTTAACCATAGCGACCATTAAAATACCGTTATCAAAAAACTCTTGCTCAGCAATTTCAACATTGCCCGCTGGGGTTTTTTCAAAGTGAGTTTCGGCTGTTTCTGCGCGCCATTTAAGTAAGTTTGCATCATCATTATTCCAGTCTTCCATCATGGTACGTGAAAAAGTACCATCGATGATGTCATCTTGATGCTTGTTATATAGTGGGCGCATAATTTGTTTTAGTTCTTCACTTAATTCAAACGCTTTTACTTTAGCTGGGTTTGAAAGACGGTCAAGCATATTGGTTACGCCGCCGTATTTAAGCGCTTCGGTAATTACTTCCCAGCCGTATTGAATTAGTTTTGAGGCGTAACCTGCATCAATGCCTTTTTCAATCATTTTATCAAAACATAAAATAGAACCAGTTTGTAACATGCCACATAAAATGGTTTGCTCGCCCATTAAATCTGATTTTACTTCAGCAATAAATGACGACTTAAGTACGCCGGCTCTGTGGCCGCCAGTACCAGCAGCATAGGCTTTAGCTTGAGCTAAACCATGACCTTGTGGGTCATTTTCTGGGTGCACAGCAATTAGAGTTGGTACGCCAAAGCCACGTTTGTATTCTTCACGCACTTCAGAGCCTGGGCATTTTGGCGCTACCATAATTACGGTAATGTCGTCGCGTACTTGCATACCTTCTTCAACAATATTAAAACCATGCGAGTAGGCAAGGGTTGAGCCTTGTTTCATTAGTGGCATAATTGCGTTTACCACTGAAGTATGTTGTTTATCAGGCGTTAAATTTAATACGACGTCGGCAGTTGGAATTAGTTCTTGGTACGTGCCTACAGTAAAGCCATTTTCAGACGCATTTAAAAATGATTGACGACGCTCACTAATGGCCGAGTCACGCAGCGTATACGACACATCTAAACCAGAATCACGTAAGTTTAAGCCTTGGTTTAAACCCTGTGCGCCACAGCCTACAATAACCAGTTTTTTACCTTTAAGAGCATCAACGCCATCAGTAAACTCGTCTGCGTTCATAAATTCACATTGGGCTAATTGCGCCAATTGTTCGCGTAAGGGTAAGGTATTAAAATAATTCGCCATGTTAGTGTCCTATTGATTCAGTTTGTTAGATGCATTGCTGTTGCTTTGCTTAACTCAACCATATGGAAAATCTTTTCTTGCGTAAACTGATATATTTGCATTAGAGTGTTTCACAATATGAAATACTGAGTTGGTTATGGATCACAAGCATTTAAATTACTTTTTAGCGTTGGCAAAAACATTGCACTTTTCGCGCGCCAGTGAACTTTGTCATATAAGTGCGCCTACATTGAGCCGTAATATTAAGCAGCTTGAAAGCGAAGTAGGGGTAATGCTATTTTTACGTGATAACCGCAGTGTAAAACTAACCCGCGAAGGGCTGGCATTTATTGACTACGCCACATCTACATTGGCTAATTGGCAGCGCTTTAAAGCGAACCTAAAAGAACCACAGCAGTATATTTATGGCAACGTGAGTATTTATTGTTCAGTAACCGCATCGTACAGCTTTTTACATCATATTTTAGAGCAGTTACGCGCTCAACATCAGCATATAGAAATCACGCTAAATACCGGCGATCCTGCGTTGGCAATAAACCGTGTTTTAGATGGCCACGAATCTATGGCTATTGCTGCTAAGCCAAATAAGTTACCTGCACAAATAGCCTTTGTTGATATTGGTTATTCGCCGCTGGTATTTATTGCGCCTAAAATTGCGTGCTCAATTACGCAAAAGCTTGCTAGTAATACAAATAGTATTGATTGGTCAGAACTTGAGTTTATTGTGCCAGAGCAAGGGTTTGCTAGGCAGCGCTTGGAGCAATGGTGGCGAAAAAATAATATTCAGGGAAAAATTTATGCGCAAGTAGCGGGGCACGAAGCTATGGTATCTATGGTGAGCCTTGGCTTTGGCATAGCAATGATCCCTAAAATAGTTTTAGATAACAGCCCACTACAAGACAAAGTACACGTTTTGCAAACAAATACACATGCACCTAAAGGTATTGATATTGGCTTGGCAGTATTACATAAAGAATTAAACGATCCGGCTATAAGTGCCTTGTGGAATATAGCGCAAAATATGGGGGAAAAAATAATTTAGTGGCAATACACTTACTAAGGTTGCTCTTAGTATAAAATCCCAGATAGCGTAAGTCTTCAATCTACAGCTCCTCTATAGCCTGTAAATAGAGCTATTAGGCTAAGCATATAAGCCGCAAAGTAATCTTAATTGTATAAAAGTTGTTAATGATTGTAACTGCCTAGAGCTTGTTCTCAATGACCTTGCTACTATGGATAAATGGCCTTTTTATATATGTACGATGAACACAATGCGGTTTTATTTTATAATAATATTATTAATCTCTCTTTCGTTTAACGCTCAGGTATTAGCGCTAAGTGACGAGCCTGTAGATGCACATATATCTACAGAGCAACTGCATTTAAGCATGAGTATAGGGGCGGGAGTAATAACTAATCCATTATATGGTGCAGATAATATTCCGTTGGTGATCATTCCTCAAATTGCCTTTTATGGCCAACAGTGGTTTTTTGATAATGGCCGAATAGGTTACTCGTTTAAACAAACGCAACAGCATAGCTTAAGCCTAGTAACAGAATTAAACCCAGAGTCGCGTTTTTTTATTGATTGGCACCCGCAAAATATATTTGCGCTAAAAAGTGTTAGTTCAAATAATCAATTTACCCAGTTAGAAACAAATACCTCGCCTCAACAAATAAATATTAATAATATTAGTAAGCGTAAGCTCGTTTTAGATGCAGGTATAAGTTACTCCTTTGTAGCTGAGCAGCAGATGTTATCCGTGCAAGCATTGCACGATGTAAACTCTGCTTATAATGGTTGGCGAGCTGCAATCCAATGGCAGTACCATGGGCAAGTAGGTAATTTACAATTAAAGCCCACCATAGGGGTTAATTATAAGTCTGCGCAATTAAACGACTATTATTACGGTTTAAACAGCGATGAAACACTGTTAGGTAAAATAGTAGTTGGTAGTAGTTGGCAACCTTATGCTAAAATCGATGCCCGCTGGCCTCTTAGCAAGGCCAACGCTCTTCGTTTTCATTTAGCATATTATGACTATTCGGCTATGGATAGTAGCCCGCTGTTTGAACGTCATTATTCAACGACTGCCTTTATAGGATTTGAACATACTTTTTAATATGAAGTATTTAATCTTTTTTGTGTTTATTTCTTCACTACTTAGTGGCGTTAGCGTGGCGCAAACAACTCTTGATGTATCTCCTAAAGTTTGTGTTGTCTCTGAACAGCATGATTTTTGCGATCTCAATTTGCAATTTAAATGGCGGCAGTCAGCGGTTAAAGATGTGTGTTTGTATCAACAAAATACGCAAATACAATGCTGGCAACAGCAAGGTTCTGGTCAGTTTAGCTATAAAGCGCGTGTTCAGGTGGAGACCATATACTCCCTGATCAATCCTCACACCGGTGACTCACTTGCGAGCGTACTCGTTGAAGTACAAAGTGCCCATACTAAAAAACAGTATCGGTTGCGTTCACCGTGGAGCTTTTTTTAATTTAGGAGTAGTAAATGCCAAAAATATTACTTGTTGAAGATGATCTTGGTTTACAGTAATTAACCAAAGATTACCTCGAACATAATGGCTTAGAAGTCGACGTACTAGATCGTGGTGATGAAGTGTTTGCTTACCTTGAAAGTAATCCCGTCGACCTGATCATTTTAGATGTAATGCTGCCAGGTAAAGATGGCTTTAGTGTTTGCAGACAAGTACGTGATAAATACACCACTCCTATTTTAATGTTAACGGCCAAAGGTGAAGACTTTGATCAAGTAATAGGGCTAGAGCTAGGCGCTGATGACTATGTTATTAAACCGGCTGAGCCACGTGTATTATTAGCAAGAATTAGCGCATTATTACGCCGTGGGCAACCTAATTTAAAAGCCACCGAAGAGCTGCAATTTGGCGATTTATTTATTGATAAAACCAGCCGTATTGTTAAGTTGTCGGGCACAGAAATAGTTCTAACCTCACATGAATTTGAATTACTTTGGCTACTAGCATCAAATGCCGGAGAAGTATTGAGCCGCGAACATGTGCACCAACATATGATAGGGCGACAATACGATGGCCTAGATCGCACCGTAGATGTACGCGTTTCAAGAATTCGCAAAAAACTGGGCGATAACAGCGACAAACCTTATCGGATTAAAACCGTTTGGGGACAAGGCTATTTATTTGTTTCTGACGCGTGGGATATGTAATTAATGCTTAGTGTTAAGCTGCATTAATGGGCAAGCTGTTTATAAGCCTGTATGTGTATATTATTGTCTCATTATTTATTGTCAGCGGGGTAATTGAACAGCTTTGGCCATATGAAGAGTCGCAGCAGCAGGTGTTACTCGACGATGAGTTTGGCCAGTCTTTGTGGCTATTATCGCAAACCCCTAATGGGCTTACAAAGCTAAAAAACCATTTTTCTAGCCAAGTGATTGCTCAGCGCGATTTAATATTACCCGCCGAGCAACAAGCTCAGCTATCTAAAAATCACTACCTTTATTTATATGACAAACAACAGCGCATAGTTTGGTATGTTGAACTTAACGCCACACAACTATTACAGGTTGGTCCTATAGGTGGTGCAGCTAAGCCCGTTGGCTCTGTTTTACCCTACTTATTGCTGTTATTAATAGTAGGCATTCCTGTTGGTTTATGGAGTTTTTTACTGTGGCGAGACTTTGCTAAACTGCGTAATGCATGCGAGGCCGTAGGTGGCTCACAGGACTTTCAATTAACCGATAGCTCTAAATCATTTTTTTTACCCATAACGGGCACCTTGCAAGTGATGCAGCAGCGAATTGAATTTTTATTAACCGCGCAGCAAGAGCTTACTTCATCGGTATCGCATGAATTTAGAACGCCACTGGCACGGTTAAAATTTGCCATTGCAATGCTTCAAGACCGAATGCTTGATGATAAAGCCGAAAAATACTTAGCTAATATGCAAGTCGATATAAATGAACTTGAGGCATTGGTTTCTGAAATGCTTGAGTATGCGCGCTTAGATTCACAGCAACCGAGTTTACAGCTGATCAATTGTAATTTAGTGGCAGTGGTTAAAACGGTGGTTGAAAAGCTCAGTTTTGATACGCGAATAAAGTTAAGCACTACATTGCCCAATGAACTGAATTACCGCTGCGACAGTCACTTTATGGCGAGAATAATGCAAAACTTGGTAGGTAATGCTTTAAAGCACGCCAATAAAAGTGTGCAAATAACCTTATTAGCGCAAGCTAATAATATAGTTTTTATTGTTGAAGATGATGGCAATGGTATTGCTGAAGTTGAGCGTGAAAACGTATTTAAGCCATTTACTCGACTGGATAAAAGTAGAGATAAAAAAACCGGTGGGTTTGGCTTAGGGTTGGCCATTGTCAGTAAAATAATTTCTTGGCATCAAGGTCAGTGTACAATTGAAGATTCAAGCTTAGGCGGAGCTAAATTTATTGTCAGCTTACCGATTAATAAATAGCCGCTTTTATAAAAAATAAAAAGTACATAAATGAAAGTACGCAGATAAAAACACTCAATAAAAAAGCGCCCTTGTTAACAAGGGCGCTTTTTTGGATTTTAATCAAAATCAACAAGTAGCAAAGTAATAGACAGCCCCTTTATAAAAAAGTTCTTAATTTAATTATTTTTCTTTTCTAATAATGGCATTAACATTTGCTCTAGGCCATTGAGCTTTACCTCATACATCATGGCTAGTTGGCTGCCTAGCTTTGAGTCGGGAAACCCTTGTTGTTTAAACCATACTAAATAGGGCTCGGGTAAAAGCAGTAAAGGGCGGCCTGCGTACTTTCCAAAGGGCATAATAGTATTAACGGCAATTTTTAGCT
This sequence comes from Pseudoalteromonas translucida KMM 520, assembly GCF_001465295.1. Taxonomy (NCBI): domain Bacteria; kingdom Pseudomonadati; phylum Pseudomonadota; class Gammaproteobacteria; order Alteromonadales; family Pseudoalteromonadaceae; genus Pseudoalteromonas; species Pseudoalteromonas translucida. Next base: position 925,825 of record NZ_CP011034.1, read on the forward strand.
GTGTAGGATCCATTGGCTTTAAAGGTTTTATAAAACATAGCTAAGTGTAAGGCATATTAAAGAGATAAAATAGGCTGTGACGGGCAAGTAACAGCCTATTTAACGAGGGAGCAGGCCCTCTGGATTAATATATTTATTAGTAAGCCCTTCGTTAGCTGGAGTCTAATTAAGGGCAGGTGCTTGCGCTAATATTTACCAATAGTCTTTAGTTTACCTGCTTTTTTCTATGTTAGAGAATTAGCTTGTAAAAGAATGTAAATTAAAATTAGAGTGTTGTTTTTACGAAAATAATTTTTGTTTAACGTGCTCAGCAAAACCACTACCGGCTTCTAAGTAAAAGTTATAGGTAGAATTTACACCCATATCTTCTAACTCTTTTTGCTGATCAGGATAGTTAGCAATAGCGGTAACTTGCCCTTTATAACCCGATGCTTTTAATTGCTCTAACGCAAAAATATTTTGCATATGCTGTGGCATTGTTAGCATGACCATTTCAACACGAGAGTGATTTACGCGCTGCCAAAAGTCAGGGTCGGTCGCATCTGCTATTAATACATTTCTTCCGCGTTTTATGTGCTTATCAACTACCTCAGGCTTTATGTCTATACCTGCAACTAGCTGTGGGTGGGTAGCATTAATTGTTTCATAAGCACCAGTGCCAATTCTGCCCATGCCAAATATAACAATTTTAGTGTCGTTAAGGTTAACAGGCAGCTCTTCGGCTAAACGGGTTTTACTTTCAAACCTTAGTAGCCAGCGCTCTATTTTTACGTATATTTCGTTGGAGCGTTTATTTAAAGGTGATGCAATAATAAAGGTAATTGATACGGCAATTGCAATAACGGCTAACCATTCAGAGGTGATCATGCCAGTAGAGGCGGCTACAGCGCAAACAATTAAACCAAACTCGCTATAATTAGCTAAACTAAAAGTGGTTAGCAATGAGGTGCGAGCGCGTAAGTTAAACATGTTTGTTAGCACATAATATAAAAACGTTTTGATTGGTAATACTAACACCAATAATAACGCGGCCAGTAATGAGCTGGTGGTAAGCTCTGCGTTTAAACCTATTGTTAAGAAAAAGCCAACCAATAAAATATCTTTTAAATTAAGTAATGACTTAGAAAGTTCACTGGCCTTTTTATGAGGCGCAATCATCATACCTATTATTAGTGCCCCTAAATCACCTTTTAAACCAACTAGCTCAAATGCATGATAACCAGCCACAAGTGCAAAGAAAAACCCAAATAATGGCAGTAGTTCGCCGTGTTTAGAGCGGTTTAGTATCCACCCCATAACGGGGCGCACTAGCGGCAGTGAAATAATAAGTACCAAAGCCCAAATGTTAGGGATTTTACCGGTACTAATAGCTAAAAACACCACGGCAAAAATATCTTGCATAACTAAAATGCCAATGGCTACTTTTCCGTGTAAGCTGCCCATTTCGCCGCGCTCTTCTAACACTTTAACAGCAAAAACTGTGCTAGAAAAACTCAATGCAAAGCCAACTAATAAAGCGCTTTGCCAGCTCAAATCAACAAATAATGGCAGTGCAAATAGGCTAAGTAATAGCATAAAGCCACTAAATAACGCACTACTCAAAATAATATGTAAAGTAGCAGAAGCCCACACTTGTGGTTTCATTAAACTATTTACTTTTAGCTTTAAACCAATACTAAATAATAAAAGCGTAACGCCTAAGGTAGCAATGGTGTTGAGTAACTCGGTGCTTTTATAGCCCGCTAAATTAAGCGCGAATCCCGCAAGTAAAAAACCGATAAGAGGAGGGAGCTTTAGCTGATAAACAGCAAAGCCAAACACAAACGCGGCGGCAAAGTAAATTAGTTCCATAATTATAAATATCACTTCATTGGGAGGTTTAGTGTAACGAAAAATCAATACCATTGAAAATAAATATACAAATACCCATCATTTTATTCATACAATAAGCCCTTTTTAAAAGATTAGGCTTAAGCGCCGTTTAATCAAATACTTGCTCTATTGCGTATGAAAAATGGACATTTAGCACTTATTTAATCGTAAACAGCATGTAAATAGTAGTTTTTCACTGACAAGAGCATTTAAATGTGGTTAAGATGCGCTAACGACGAAGTTTAAGTTAGAGTACATTATAGAGCCGCTCAGCTTAAGGAGAAAAATATGTTTAAAAAGATTTTAGCATCGGTTGGTATTGGTGCCGCCAAAGTAGACACTATTTTAGAAACAGAGCACCTCCAGCCTGGGCAATTATTTAATGCACAAATCGTTATTACAGCTGGTGATGTAAGCCAAGAAATTGCAGGGTTAGATTTACTATTAATGACGCGAGTTAAAGCATCAAATGAAGACGGTGACTATTTTACCAACCACGTTATAGAGCAGTGGCGCATTACAGATATAGGCACGGTAGAGCCAGGAGAAGTTAAAACTATTCCTTTTCAAGCACGGTTGCATTCAGAAACACCGATCACTGAAATTAATGCAGGGTATAACCAATCTTATGTTTGGCTTGAAACAGGGCTAGACATTGATTTAGCGCTTGATCCAAGTGATAAAGACCATTTACATGTGTATCCCAACGAAGCCGTTAAAACGTGTATGCAGGCCATGGAAAAGCTAGGCTTTAGCCTAACTAAAGCAGATGTTGAAAAAGGCCACTTGCGGGCATCAACGTTTCAATCTGTGTCTGGTTGTTACCAAGAGCTAGAATACAAGCCTAACAGCCGCAGTTTATTTGGGGTGAAAGAAATTGAATTGTCATTTATTCCAGAAGCACACAAAACTCATGTGTTAATTGAGTTAGATAGAGCATTTAAAGGCGATGGTTATGTAGATTTAACCATAGAGCACGACCATGTTAACCTCTCGCAATTATGTGATCAGTTAGAGCGATTATTTACCTAAGGTAGGTAATCACTTAAAACAAACCCAGCTTATGCTGGGTTTTTGTTTTAAGCCATTTTATTATGTAGCATAGCGGTTAATTAAGCCCCTAACTGCATTACTGCTATTATGCCTAGCTCTAAGCGTATAAGTTTTTATGTCCATTAGAGCCAACTACAGGAGTTACAATGGCGTTTAAATGTGAAACTTTTACTGCGCTCAATACACAAACCTTATTTACCATAATGCGTGGGCGCGTAGATGTATTTATAGTTGAGCAAATGTGCCCTTACCCAGAACTTGATGATAATGATATAGCACCAAGTACCTTACATATTTACACTGTGAAAAATAATACGCTACAAGCTTATGCTCGATGCTACGAAAAAAACGCAAAATACAGTGCGATCGGTCGCGTGTTAGTCTCTAAAGAGGAGCGAGGCAGAGGATTGGCTCAGCAATTGGTTACTGAGGCTATTAACTGCTGTAAAAGCCAATGGCCAGAGCGTGATATTTATATTGGTGCACAAACGTATTTACTAGAGTTTTATCGCTCATTCGGATTTGAAAGTATTAATGCTGAATATTTAGAAGATGGCATTGCTCATCAAGATATGGTTTTACAACTAGTGCGTTGATCAAAAAAGCCCACAATGTGGGCTTTTTGCTGTTAAGAGTAGAGGCTAGCTTTAGCTTAATAATGAATGTAAAAATACCAAGCCTATAGCCAGTGGGCATACAAATTTAGTGTACCAAGGCCATACTTTCCAAAATAAGGTATTGTGTACTTCAGGGTTACCTTCTTGAATCGCTTTAAGTAATGAGCCTCTTGACCAAATCCAGCCTACGTATATACAACACATAAGGCCTAATAATGGCTGCGCGACTTTAGTGGTTAAGGTGATCACTAAGCCAAACAGTAACTCTAAGTTACACACTATCGTGATGCTCACTAGGGTGATTAATGCACCAATTACCCAAGTGGCTTGCAAGCGAGACATTGCAAAGCGTTCTACCGTATAAGATACCGGCGCTTCGAGCATTGAAATAGAGGAGGTAAGTGCTGCAATACTCATTAGCGCAAAAAACGCAAAGCCAACAAATAACCCCATACCACCCATACCATCAAAAAGTGCAGGTAATACTTGAAATACTAATGTGTCTTCAGAGAGGAGCTTTCCGGTAGTCGGTGAGAAAATCTCAATCCCTTGTGCTTGTGCTACATACATAGCAGGAATGATTAATAACCCTGCGACAAAAGCAATAAATACATCAATAAGCGTGACATAAGCACCTAACGAAACTAAGTTCTCTTTTTTACTAATATACGAGCCATAAATAATCATTACACTGGTACCGAGTGATAATGAAAAGAATGCTTGGCCTAGTGCGCTGACTAACAAGTTAGCATCAAAAATAGACGAGAAATCAGGGACTAAATATGCCTTTAAGCCTTCAATAGCGCCATCTTGGGTCATTACATAAATAATTAATGCAAATAAAATACTGAGCAAAGCAGGCATTAAACGTTTTGACCATTTTTCGATTCCGTTTTCAACGCCGCGACTAATGATAGCAACGGTTAGTACAATAAAAATCATAGTGAAAATGATGTTTCTACTAAGTGACTGCTCACCTAGCCAAGCAGATGCAGAGTTTGCGCCCACTAACGTTGTAATAGGTTCTACTGTTGCACTTAGCATCCAACCAGCAACGATGGCATAAAAGCTTAAAATAAAGCCAGCACATAAAATACCGCCAAAACCAACCGCAAAAGAAAAATGTTTTTGCCAAGGTTTATTTGATATTTTTCTAAGTGAAGAGACCGCATTTGCTTGGCCATGACGACCAATCATTAGCTCCGCCATTAAAGCAGGATAAGCCAAAAAAAATGCCAGTACTAAATACGCAATTAAAAATGCGGCACCACCATTACTCGCGGTTTGTGTAGGGAAACCCCAAATGTTACCTAAACCTACAGCAGATCCTGCGGCGGCCATTATAAAACCAAAGCGAGAGCTAAACTCGCCTCTTACTGCACTCATATTATTGTACTTCTCTATTTTGTGACGGCGCAGACAATCTACTGGAAATGTAAAAAAATAAAAAGTGCTAATTTGCTGATCTTGCACAATTACTTTATTAAACTCTGTGTTATGAACATAGATTTTAGTTTAGTAACTTAAAACTAAAAATTAACAGCTTGATATTGTTTAATAATTGTTAATTTACAGTGTGTAGCCTTTACTTTACACTAGGGTGTTGTTGGGCTATTTTTAGGGTGAAACAAGCCCCGCCTAACTGCTTACTTTTACCTGCATAAACACGGCCGTGATGCCAATCAGCTACTTTTTCAACAATTGCTAATCCGAGGCCATAACTTTTATCAGCTCGATTACGGTGATTGTTTTCGCGGAAAAAAGGGCTAAATACTTTGCTAAAGTTTTCAGCTGCTATACCTGGGCCATCGTCCTCTACGGTAATAATAATGTGTTGCTCATTAACAGTGGCACTTACATAAATATGTTGCAGAGCAAAGTCGCAGGCATTATTAATTAAATTAGTAACGGCTCTGGCAAGCCAATGTAAGTCGGCATAAATAACATCGTTACTGCTATTAAGTTGCACACTGAGTTTGTGGGAGTCTAATTTAGGCGATAGCTGCGCTAAAATATCTTCAAAGTAGCTGCGCATATGGGTTGCAGAGTAGGTTAAGCGATTGGCGTTTTGTTCTAGCGTGGCAAAGGCTAGGTAGCTTTTTAGCATAGACTCCATGTGGTCTAAGTCATTTTCCATACGGGTTAAATATTGCTTCACTTTTGGCATGTCATTGCTATCTATTGCGGCATCTAAACCAAATCGCAGGCAAGCTATGGGGGTGCGAATATCATGGGATAAACTCGATGCCATGAGCTTGTTTTCAGCAACCAGTTTTTCTATTTGACTCGCCATTCGGTTAAAGGTGAGTTCTACATCTTTTATATACGTAAAATGAGAGACTTTGATACGAGTTTTAACATCACCCGATGCAAATTTTTTAGCTGCTTCATTTAACACGCTCAAGCGTTTGGCTAAGGGATAAATAATAAAGCCCATAAATACACACAGGCCAGCGTAAAATAATAAGGTTAGAATAATATCGTCGCGTTGCTCTGCTTCAAATGAGTTATCGAGGCGCATAGATAAATGATAAGGGCTTAATGCTTGGTTGCTATAAAGCATATGAAAGCCTTGTTCGCCCTCTAAAATTAATCCACCATGGGTTTGCATTTGCATAAGTAAGGCTGGGCTAAGCGCTAAGGTGTCGTTTAGCTTATAGGTAAGCGGCAGGCTAAAGTCGTTAGCTAACTTTATAATATAATTACTGCGCTGTGCAGGGGGGAGAGTAGCAAGCTGCTTGCTAAACCCTGCAATCATTTTACTTTGCATGCTAAATTCGTCTAAGGGGGCGTGTGTATTTTGACTAAAAGCGTCAATAAGCCAGCCTAAAACAATAATCGAAAGCAGTGCGCTGCTAAGCAGTGCAATATAAAACTTTTTCATTTGTAGCTACCAAGCAGTGGCAACGAGTAAATAGCCTCGTCCCCAAATTGTTTTAATTTTTTCAGGATTTTGTGGATCGTCATTAAACTTTTTACGCAGCGCAGAAATAAGTACATCAACACTTCGATCAAGGCCGTCGTACTCGCGTCCTTTGGTTGCTTTAAATACTGCATCGCGCGATACAACTTGCCCTGCGTTACTGGCTAAGTAATGCAGCAATAAATACTCAGCGCTAGATATGTTTATATCGATATCGTTAAGTTTAACGCTTCGCGACTCACTATTAATGCTCAAAGCCCCCACATTAATAATACTATGTTGTTTATGAGATTGGCTGCTTTGGGTGGTAAGTCTAAGGGCTGACTTTATTCTTGCTAGCAATGCACGAGGGCGTACCGGTTTCATTATGTAGTCACTGGCACCTACCTCTAAGCCAATCACTTCATCCATTTCGTCATCACGAGCTGTTAGCATAATAATAGGAGCTTGATAAAAGCTACGTAGCTCGCGACAAACGCTTATGCCATCTAGTCCAGGAAGCATAATATCCAGTAGTATTAACTGCGGTTTCAAGGTTTTAACTTGGCCAATAACTTCATCACCGCGATGACAAACATGTACGTGATAGCCTTGCTCTGTTAAATATTCAGCCACCCATTGTGCTAGAGAAATATCATCTTCAACGAGTAAAATAGTACCGTAATTATCCACAAGACTTCCTTATTAAAACAATCGCCAACGGCGTTTTTTTTGCCTGTTTTGATAAACCCACTGTAACTTTACTTCAGTGGTGGCTATGACTTTTGCAGTATTACTATCAAATAATTCAAATGATAAGCTCTGCTCAGAGTCAAATGCATAATTAAAAACGCCGTGTTGCTGCTTAAGCCAACATTGCATAATATATTTAGAGGTGGCATCTCGTAAGCAGTAGTTACCTATTGTGGGCTGCTGCCATGATAAAACCACCTCAGTATAACAGTGGCGGCCTTCACGTAGTGCCACGCAGGTATTAGGTATCGCACTAAGCGCGGTTACCTCTTGGGGCGCCTCGGCGAGTAAAGTGCCAGGATAAGCTAATAGTAAATAACACCAGCGTCTAAAATACATAACGCACGCCTAGCTTGGCTTTGTGTTGGTAACCTTGAGAAATAATAGGGCTGTCGTCAATTTCTTTAGAAAATAAAGTCGTTAACCAGCCGGCTAAAAACACCCAGTCTTGATTAAGCGGGTACTCAGCATGAAACTCAAGCATAATACTGCTGCTGGCATTGGCTTTATAAGCAGGGCGCAGCAAGGTAACTTCACTTTGCTCAATACCAAAATAATAGTTAGTAAAGTCAGCAGAGTAGGCGCTAAAGCCTATGCCAGAGCGAAACTCCCAGTTACGCCAAGGTTGTATTTTGCTAAAAAAAGAATTAAATACCCAGCCATTGTGGGCGTTTGAAATATCATGCAAAAATTCAATAGAAATCTGTGAGCCATCAAATCTGTGGGTAAATCTAAGGCCTGTATTAAAGTCATATTTACGCTTTTTAATGCCGCGCAATTCCTCAACCACACCATTGTTATAAAACCCCAAGCCTTTTTGACCAAATCCTGCTTGGGCGTTAGCACCGATTATATCGAGCTCCCAATTATATTTGTTAATTAGACTGTAGCCTATAACAAGGCCGCCGCTGAGCTGGTTATGATCATAATCGAGATAAAAGTTATCAAAAGAAACCGCAAGGCTGAGATCTAATTCAATACCATCGTCATAGGAGTCCATGCCGATAAGGTAAGAGTCTTCAATATAATAACCAGCACCGGCGCTCCAGTCCCATGCAAAGCCTTGAATAGGCTCTAAGGTGTTATCAGCATAATAGCGATTGCTGGCAGTACTGTGGGCACTAAATACACAGGCAAATAATAAGCAGGTGTAACATAAAAAATGGCTAAATATTGAGTGCTTCATCCTTGGAACCTAAATAAGTAATGGTTATAAAGCGTAGTATATTGTTAAACGTTCCTTAAAGCCTGTAAAAAAATGTAGTGTTTAACTTACGCTTATATCACTTTAATTTTGTCGATTAATATACTGCTTAAATAAAACTGCATCATTGGTGTTAAAGCGCTTATTTCTGTGCGAGTACAAGGGCCTTGCACTTTAGTAAGTGTGCTAAGCTGGCTCATTGTATTGTATTTAGGAATAGTTACCTTTGTATTTGCATCGGCGCGTGCTAAACGTGCTTGTTCGGTATTTTGCTGGTGGACAAAGGCGACTACTTCAAGCTCATTAGTAATTTTTTGCTCTTCAGTAAAGCTATAAATCAGTGATTCACGATGAAAGCTAGTGCTATCTAAAGATGATTTTGCAAACCAAACCACATCACCAGAGGCTTTGTGTGTTAAGCGCATACTAACTTGCGCTAAAATAGTTGCACACTGCTGGGTTGGAAATTGCTGTGCAACTTTAGAGTACAGCGCATAAGGTTGTTTAGGCTGATTTAACGTGTATTTACTGTCATCGGTAAACGCTAGATCAACTTGATGAATAGCAAGTGTGTAATCACTATCGTTTTTAGTCGTTACTTTTAGTTGTTTGTCATTGAGCGCTTGGCTTATTTGCGCCAGTAAAGTGTCGGTTACACTTACTCTGTCGGTAACAATTTTAACCGTTTGGTTTTTCATTACTTTATGAGCTGGTAATTGCACAGACTTTACTTTAGGCGAGGTATGTTGCGCCTCATACTCCAGTTGGTATGTTTGGCTTTTTAACATTGGTTTTAAGGGCATTGCCAATGGCTCAGCAGGCTGATTTTTTATTGTGGTTATAGCGCAACCCGATGAAAACAATATAAAAAGTGATACAACTAAAAAACGCATAAATACTTTACACTCAGTAAAAGGCCAATAATCAACATATTGTACGTTAGTCTTGATAAAAGTTCATGATATTATGTGCATAGAAGCAATTAAAAAAAGAAAAAACAGCCAACGATGAAGTACCTTAATTACCCGATTTATTACCTGCTCGCCTTTTGTATTTTAATAACCCACTCAGCGGTTGCTGCAAATGTAGATCCGGATTGGCCTGCATTTGTAAAAAAGTATGGGCGTTACGCAGAAAAAAAGCTTAAACGAAAAGGTATACCTGGCGCGGCTTTGTCGATTGTTAATATGCAGTCGAGTGATTATATTCATACCATGGGCTATACCAAAGTGGGTAGCTCTCAAAGGGTTAATCAACATACACGTTTTAGATTAGCATCGGTGTCTAAAACCTTTGCAGGATCGTTAGCAGCTAAGCTTGCTAGCGAAGGGGAAATAGACTTGTACCAGCCTATTAGCGAATATATTCCTGAATTTGCTAACACCGACTACAAAGATAATTTAAAGGTTTATCATATTTTAAGTCACTCTAGTGGCTTAGTTCCCAACGCCTACGATAACCTAATTGAATCACGAATGAGTTATCCAGATATTGTTGAAAAGCTACTTACGGTAGCGCCCATATGCGATCCTGGGCAGTGTTATGGTTATCAAAATGTGATGTTTAGTTTAATTGACGATGTAATTTTAAGGAGCACTCATAAAAGCTACTCTCAGTGGCTAAATGACGCCATTTTTACGCCATTAAAAATGCATGATACTAGTTTAGGCTACGACGCTATGGTGCAAGATAAAAACTACGCATTTCCACATGTAAGAGGGAAAAAACGTTGGTATAGCGCTAAGCTGAAAAAAAATTATTATAAAGTAGCGCCCGCAGCAGGCATAAATGCCAGTGCCGCCGATATGGCAATATGGCTAAAGGCGCAATTAGGCCAGTATCCAAATGTATTATCGCTTGATGCATTAGCGGTACAAACACGTCCCTATACGCATACCAAAAAAGAGCAATACCGACGAGTATGGAAGGGTCATCTTAGTGAGGCTTATTATGGGCTAGGTTGGCGGGTATATAACTACGATGATGAAACTCTTTATTACCATAGTGGTTGGGTGCAAGGTTATCGCACCGATTTAGTGGTGTTCCCTCATTTAAATGTGGGTTTTAGCTTAATAATAAATGCCGAAACCGGGGTTATAAATGAACTTACAACAGAGTTTATAAATAGAGTGCTTAAATATAAGCGAGGCTAAAAAAATGATGGTTAAAGATAAAAGGCTTTTAATTTTGGTGTTACTGGTTATGGTGTTTAATAGCCAATTTGTATTTGCCGCCCCAGATAAAATTTATTTATTTCGCCACAGTGAAAAGCAAGCAAGTAAAAATCCGTCGCTTACAGTGCTTGGAGCACAACGCGCACAGTATTTGCTACAGTTAGTAAAACAACATAAAAACGTACAGCTATTTAGTAGTAATTATAAGCGTACACTACAAACAGCAGCGCCAATGGCTACTTACTTTAACACTACAGTAAAAGTGTATGATGCAGGTGATTTAGCTTTATTTAAAAGTAAACTACTAAAATTACAGGGGGTTGTAATTGTTGTGGGGCACAGTAATACCACACCTGAACTTACGGCATTGCTTTCAAATGGGGCGATTAATGCTATGTCTGAAGATGAGTTTTCGCGCTATTACATACTAGACAAAATACGCGATAAAACCCCAAAAGATGTACCGCAATATAGGGTCAGTGAACTCACTATGGATTTTAATAATTAATTTAAAAGTGACAGATAATAAAAAACCAGCACATGCTGGTTTTTTATATTACCGGGTAAATCCTACAAGTAGGCGTTTAGCCACGCGGTAATTTAATTTTTTTCTCTTCACTTTGGCGATAAAGCACAATAGTGTGACCAATTGATTGTAATTTAGTTGCGCCAGTTTCACGCACTATTGCTTCAAAAATGAGCGCTTTAGTTTCGCGATCATCAGTTGGAACCTTCACTTTAATTAATTCGTGAATTTCTAATGCGCTTTGAATTTCTACTACTACGCCTTCGGTTAAACCGTTAGAACCTAGTAAAACTACAGGCTTGAGGCTATGTGCCTGACCTTTTAAAAACTGCTTTTGTTTGTTTGATAATGTCATGTTTATACAAATTTTGCTGAATATGGCTTGAATTAAGGGTATTCTACCGCCATCTAAAGAATATTACTAATTAGTTGCGTGTTAATTTATGACAAATAAAAAACAGTCAGCCAGTTCACAGCGATGGCTGAAAGAACATTTTGATGATAAATATGTTCAAGAGGCGCAAAAAAAAGGTTGGCGTTCTCGAGCTGTTTTTAAATTAGATGAGGTCCAAAGTAGAGACAAGTTACTCCGCCCAGCCATGACTGTTGTTGATTTAGGGGCTGCACCGGGTAGTTGGTCACAATATTTGGCAGAAAAAGTAGGAGATAAAGGCCAAGTTATAGCGTGCGATATCCTCCCTATGGATTCATTAGCGGGTGTTGACTTTTTACAAGGCGACTTTCGTGAAGAAGCAGTGTTAAGTGCATTGTTAAAACGTATTGATGGTAAAAATGTTGATGTGGTACTCTCTGACATGGCACCAAATATGAGTGGTAACAATTCAGTTGATCAAGCTGGTAGCATGTATTTGGTCGAGCTTGCACTGGATATGTGTAATCAAGTACTAAAGAAAAATGGTGCATTTATTGTTAAAGTATTCCAAGGTGAAGGCTTTGATCAGTTCTTGCAAGATGTACGTAATAGTTTTAAAGCAGTGAAGATACGTAAACCAGATGCCTCGCGCGCCCGTTCACGGGAAGTATATATAGTAGCGACTGGATATAAACTGTAGTACAGTTGTTGGGCGTTTAGTTGAATTTAAATTAATTGGATACAAGAGGTTAACCCCTTGAGCGATATGGCAAAAAATCTAATACTCTGGCTGGTTATTGCAGTTGTGCTGATGTCAGTATTTCAGAGCTTTAATGGCGGCGATCAAGTAGATCGTCAAACTAGTTATAGTCAATTTGTTAAAGATGCCCGCAGTGGCTCTATACAAGAAGTGGCAATTGAAAGTACCAGTGGCACAATTACAGGTACTAAAACCAGTGGCGAACGTTTTCAAACGATTATGCCAATTTACGACAAAGACATTTTAAATGATTTGTTAAAAAGTAACGTGAATGTGAAAGGGGTTAAACCTGAAGAGCAGTCATTTTTAGCAAGTATATTTATTTCTTGGTTCCCTATGATACTGCTTATTGGTGTGTGGATATTTTTCATGCGTCAAATGCAAGGCGGTGGCGGTAAAGGGGCAATGTCGTTTGGTAAAAGCAAAGCGCGCTTAATGAGCGAAGATCAAATAAAAACCACTTTCGCCGATGTTGCTGGTTGTGATGAAGCAAAAGAAGATGTATCAGAATTGGTAGATTTTTTACGCGACCCATCAAAATTCCAAAAATTAGGTGGCAGCATTCCTAAAGGCGTGTTGATGGTTGGTCCTCCTGGTACAGGTAAAACGTTACTTGCTAAAGCCGTTGCTGGTGAAGCAAAAGTGCCGTTCTTTACTATTTCTGGTTCGGACTTTGTTGAAATGTTTGTTGGTGTGGGCGCATCTCGAGTACGAGATATGTTCGAGCAAGCTAAAAAAGCATCACCCTGTATTATCTTTATTGATGAAATAGATGCTGTAGGTCGTAAACGTGGCGCTGGTATGGGCGGCGGTAACGACGAACGTGAGCAAACGCTAAACCAAATGCTAGTAGAAATGGATGGTTTTGGTGGTAACGAAGGTATTATCGTTATTGCTGCAACTAACCGCCCAGACGTATTAGATCCAGCCTTACTTCGTCCTGGTCGTTTTGACCGTCAAGTTGAAGTTGGCTTACCTGATATTCGTGGCCGTGAACAAATTCTTAAAGTACATATGCGTAAAGTGCCATTAGGTGACAACGTTGAAGCGGCTGTAATTGCGCGTGGTACACCGGGTTTTTCAGGTGCTGATTTAGCAAACCTAGTAAACGAAGCTGCACTCTATGCGGCACGCGGTAATAAACGTGTTGTAAGTATGGCTGAGTTTGATGCGGCTAAAGATAAAATCATGATGGGCGCTGAGCGCAAAACCATGGTGATGAGCGAACAAGAAAAAGCAATGACAGCGTACCACGAAGCTGGCCATGCTATTGTTGGTCGTATGGTGCCAGAGCATGATCCTGTTTATAAAGTATCTATAATTCCACGTGGCCGTGCGCTAGGTGTAACTATGTACTTGCCAGAGCAAGACCGTGTAAGCCATTCGAAAGAATTGCTAGAGTCGATGATCTCAAGCCTGTATGGCGGACGTATCGCAGAAGCACTTATTTATGGTGCAGATAAAGTAACCACAGGTGCCAGTAACGATATTGAACGTGCAAGTGATATTGCCCGTAAAATGGTAACGCACTGGGGTTTAAGTGAAAAACTTGGCCCACTACTTTACGCAGAAGATCAAAACGATATGTACATGGGCGGTGGTCGCTCTATGAGTATATCAGATGAAACGGCTAAAATTATCGATAGCGAAGTACGTTTGTTGTCAGATCGTAACTATCAGCGAGCAGAAGCGATATTAAAAGAAAATATCGATATTCTACACGCAATGAAAGATGCGCTGATGAAGTACGAAACGATTGATGCTAAGCAAATTGATGATTTAATGGCGCGCCAAGAAGTTCGTGAACCACGCGATGCGCATGACCGCCATGAAAAAAAGCCAGTTAAAGAAGATGTTTCAGCAGAAAAATTAGTTGATGAAGATCAAAAACCAACTGATGAAGCTAAAAAAGATGAAACAAACCTTGATGATAAAGCTGAATAATCGTTAAAATAGCTAAACTAAAAGCCCCGAACCTCGGGGCTTTTTTGTATCAAACGTATAAAGTTAACTTCAGCTAATTCAAACAAAAAAAGGTCATCATGAATAATTTACTAAACTTGCCTCGCAAACGTACACTCAGTTTGGCAAATCCAGTAATTATGGGAATACTTAATGTTACTCCCGATTCATTTTCAGATGGCGGGAAGTTTATAGACCCTGATATTGCGTTGCAGCGTGCGCTGCAATTGTTAGACGACGGGGCGAAAATTATAGATATTGGCGGTGAGTCGACTCGCCCAGGTGCTCCTGATGTGAGCCTTGAAGATGAATTAGCACGTGTAATACCAGCGATTAAAGCAATTCGTGAAAACAGTGATTGCGTTATATCTATTGATACCAGTAAAGCACAAGTAATGCACCAAGCTATTTTAGCTGGGGCCGATATTGTTAATGACGTACGTGCATTACAAGAAAGCGACGCGCTGAGCGTAGTGGCGCAGTTTCCTGATGTTGCGGTGTGTTTAATGCATATGCAAGGCCAACCTCGCAGCATGCAGGCAGCGCCGCACTATGATGATTTATTTGCAGATATAAAACAGTTTTTTAGTCAACGAATTGCTGCGTGTAAAACAGCGGGGATTAAGCAAACACAACTTATTCTTGATCCTGGCTTTGGTTTTGGTAAAACACTCAGCCACAACTACCAACTACTGGCGCAGTTTAATGACTTTAATCAGTTTGGTTTACCGTTATTAGCGGGATTGTCGCGTAAGTCGATGATTGGCAACTTATTAAACAGAAATACAAATGAGCGATTGGCCGGCAGTTTAGCGGGCGCATTAATCGCAGCACAAAATGGTGCGCATATTATTCGTGTACACGACGTAAAAGAAACCGCAGACGTGCTTAACGTACTACAAGCCTGCAAACAAGGAGTACTTTAAATGAAAGAAAGAAAATATTTTGGCACCGATGGTGTACGCGGGCTCGTGGGTGAGCATCCTATAAATCCTGAGTTTGCAATGAAACTAGGTTGGGCAGCGGGCCGTGTTCTATCAGAAAACGGCACTAAAAAAGTGATGATAGGTAAAGATACCCGCATTTCAGGTTATATGTTAGAAACCGCATTACAAGCAGGGTTAATTGCT
Source organism: Pseudoalteromonas translucida KMM 520 (assembly GCF_001465295.1). Lineage (NCBI taxonomy): Bacteria > Pseudomonadati > Pseudomonadota > Gammaproteobacteria > Alteromonadales > Pseudoalteromonadaceae > Pseudoalteromonas > Pseudoalteromonas translucida. The sequence continues at coordinate 941,151 of NZ_CP011034.1, forward strand.
GCAGGAATTGATGTGGTGTTATTAGGCCCTATGCCAACTCCTGCGATTGCTTATTTAGCACAAACATTTAGAGCCGAGGCCGGCATAGTAATTAGTGCGTCGCACAATCCGTATTACGATAACGGCATTAAGTTTTTTAATTGCCGCGGTTTAAAGCTTGATGATAAAGTAGAGCTTGAAATTGAAGCCATGCTTGATGAGCCAATGACCTGTGTTGAGTCAGATAAACTAGGAAAAGCAAGTCGCTTAACTAGCGCTGATGGTCGTTATATCGAATTTTGTAAAAGCCAATTTCCACAAAGCTTGTCGCTTGAAGGATTAAAGATCGTACTCGATTGTGCTAATGGCGCAACTTACCATATTGCCCCATCAGTAATGCGCGAACTAGGTGCAAATATAATCACGCATGCGTGTGAGCCCAATGGTGTAAATATTAATCATGAATGCGGTGCTACTCACGTAGATACACTAAAACGTAAAGTGCTTGAGCATAATGCCGATGTGGGCATTGCCTATGATGGCGATGGCGACCGTGTAATGATGGTTGATCATAATGGCCGCGTGTTTGATGGTGATGACTTAGTATACATTATTGCCTGCCAAGCAGCGCAAGATGATAATTTAGGTGGTGGTGTTGTTGGCACTGTTATGTCAAACATGGGCCTTGAAAATGCATTAAAAGCCAAAGGTATTGAGTTTGCACGCAGTAAAGTAGGCGACCGTTATGTAATGGAATTGCTACAACAGAAAGGCTGGACTATTGGCGGCGAAAGCTCGGGCCATGTATTAAACCTTGATTTAATTAGCACCGGTGATGGCATTATTTCAAGCTTGCAAGTACTGGCTGCTATGGTTGCGCAAAATAAAACATTACAAGACTTAGGTACTGGTTTTACTAAGTACCCAATGAAAATGATTAACGTGCGTTACACCCCAGGCACTGATCCGACAAAAGCACCTGCAGTATTAGCCGCAGTAGCTGAGGTTGAGCAAACTTTAGGTGAAAAGGGGCGTGTGTTACTACGCAAATCAGGCACTGAACCTGTTGTACGTGTTATGGTTGAGGCCGAGCAAGAGAAGTTAGTAATCGACAGCGCAGAAAAAATAGCCGCGGTTGTCGAATCTATGAGCAAACAAACTGATTGATAACAATAACCTCTTGTAACTTTGGGCGAGTCGAGTTAATATCTCGACCGCTTTCTCATGTGGAGTGGAAAAATGGCAGCACGCAAGGCGATGGTCGCAGGCAATTGGAAAATGAATGGCTCTTTAGAGCTGGTTAAACAAATGTCTGATGCTATTAACAATGTTAAATCAAACGAGATAGACATTGTTTTATTTCCTCCGTTTCCGTTAGTGTCAGCAATGATAGCCAGCGGTGTTTCAACGGGAACTCAAACTGTGTCAGAAAATACACCCGGTGCATTTACTGGTGAAGTTGATGCGCAACTTGTTAAAGAGTTGGGCGCCCAATATGTATTAGTAGGTCACTCAGAGCGCCGTAGTATATACAAAGAAAGTAATGATGTCGTAGCTGCAAAATTTGCTCGCGCACAACAAGTTGGTTTAACGCCAATTTTATGTGTTGGAGAGAGCGAAAGTGAGCAAGAAAACGGTAAAACAGAACAAATAGTTGCTGCACAAATTGATGCAGTAATTGAAAAATTAGGTGTAGCAGCACTCAAAGATTCTGTGATAGCATATGAACCCGTTTGGGCCATAGGCACAGGTAAGACTGCTTCGCCAGAACAGGCACAAAGCGTTCATAAATTTATCCGTGACAAAATCGCTTCATTAAACAGCGATTTAGCACAAGGGCTAACCATCTTGTATGGTGGTAGCGTTAACGAAAAAAATAGCGAATTATTATTTGCACAAACAGATATAGACGGCGGCCTTATTGGTGGCGCAAGTTTAAAAGCAGATTCATTTACTGCTATCTGCAACAGTGCAACAGTGCAAAAGGGACCGTATAAATGTACGAAATTTTACTAGTAGTTTATTTAGTTGTAGCTTTAGCGCTTGTTGGAATGGTTTTAATCCAACAAGGTAAAGGTGCCGATATGGGTTCTTCATTTGGTGCAGGTGCTTCGTCAACTGTTTTCGGATCATCAGGCGCAGGCAACTTTATGACTAAAACAACAACAGTTTTAGCCTCTGTGTTTTTTGTATTAAGCATAGTATTGGGTAACCTTACTGCAAGTCATATTAAAAAGACTGATGAATGGGAAAACCTTGAAGCAGCACCCGCTGTAGAAACAGTTATTCCTGTTGAAGAAGATGTGCCAGTTACATCTTCGAAAGAGCAACGCTCTGACGTACCAAATTAATTTAGCGTAAAAGCTAAAACGTTAAACGATTTATACTCCTCAAATAAATCATAAAGTTTAACACCTAAGCGCAAGCTTAAAAAATGCGGATGTGGTGGAATTGGTAGACACGCCACCTTGAGGGGGTGGTGCTTTAGGGCATGGGGGTTCAAGTCCCCCCATCCGCACCAAATTTAAAACCCAGTAACTAACGTTACTGGGTTTTTTGCTTTTAGCTAAAGTTAATCCTTATTACCACAAAACTTCCTCACTACAACACTCATTTAATCTAACAACAGATGCTTTTAGTACGCAGGTTATTACTTGTGCAATCAGTCACGTAGCATTTTTATATAGCAATAAAATCCTTGGTCCATTTAAACTATGCCGCAATGCTAAATTGATGCTAAGTTGAATTAAAAATAGGAGATGATTTGTGTCAAAAGTAGCGTTTATTTCAGGTGCCAGTAGAGGTATTGGTCGTGCAACTGCCATCGCATTTGCAAAAGCAGGCTATCGAGTAGCAATAACAGCTCGTGAATTAGATAGTGAGGTAGCACAGCAAAGTACGCAAGGGAGTTTAAAACAAACAGCCCAAATGATGGAGCAATTAGGTTGTGAAGTCATTGCGCTAAAAATGGATTTACTTGATTTTAACTCCGTTGCAAGTGCTCTAAAGCAGGTGCTTGAACACTTTGGTAAAATTGACGTGGTTGTTAATAATGCTATTTATCAAGGTGCTGGCCTTAATGCTTCTTTATTGGATGTAACGCAGCAAACCCTTGAAAAAGTTGCTAGAGGTTACATAGGTGCGCCAGTGCAAATAGCACAAGCTGTTTTACCAAGTATGTTAGCGCAACAAAGCGGCTGTATAATAAATATAACCTCGGGAGCGGGTGAAAAAGATCCGCCTATTCCTGCATCGAAAGGGGGCTGGGGTTATGCATACGGTGCAGGTAAGGCTGCGGTGTCGCGACTGTCGGGTATTATTTGCCGTGAGCATGGTCATCAAGGTATTCGCGCTTTTACAGTAAACCCGGGAGTTGTTAACACTGAAACGCTAAGAGCGACTATTGGCGATCAGGGTATTAAAGGCCTACAGCAGGCTGTAGCCGAACCGGATGAAATAGGTAATGTACTATTATGGATTGCAGATAATTCTGCAGCAGATGAGCTGCAGTACAGTACCATCTCCGCACAAAAATTAGCGCGCGAGCTAAACCTGCCTAAATAATAATCGAGTCTCATATGATCTTGCTGCTTTGTACTAGGAAAATTAAGCGCAATTACAGCAAGGTTATAATTAATAGAGCTTTATATTCTACCTGCCAAATTATGGTGTATTACCATATTAGATTTTAAGTATCATTACCCTCAACAATGGAAGTAAGCAATGAAAACTCAATATGACGTAATTGTGGTTGGCGCCGGTTCTGCAGGGTGTACATTGGCTTATCGTATTGCGCGTGAAAGTTCGTTACAGGTGCTGTTGCTAGAAGCAGGCAGTACTGACAACAGTCCAATGATCCATATACCTATGGGTTTTGCATTTTTACTAAAACCGCACAAAAATAATTGGGCCTTTAAAACGTGCCCAGAACGCTTTTTAAACAATCGTATTGTGGATTTACCCCGTGGCAAAGTATTAGGTGGATGCAGTTCTATTAACGGTATGGTGTATATTCGTGGTCAAAAACAGGACTTTGATCGTTGGGCGCAGCAGGGGAATACAGGCTGGAGTTACAGTGATGTATTGCCTTATTTTATACGTTCAGAACACAACGAAAGCGGTGCTAACAATTATCACGGCGAAAATGGTCCTTTATGGGTAAGTGTTGTTGATGATGAGTTTCCTATTCATCAGGCATTTAGCGCTGCCGCAATTGAAGCCGGGCATTCGTTTAACTTTGATGTGAATGGAGAATCACAAGCAGGTATTAGTTGGTTTCCACGTACCATTAAAAACGGCCGCCGATTTAGTAGTGCTCGGGCATTTTTGGGAGCCGGTAGTACGCTGACAAACTTAACAGTTATTACCCACGCACGCGTCAAACAGTTAATATTTAATGATAACCGCGTTGTACAAATAAAAACGCAGATTAAAAACAAGGACGTGGTATTTAGGGTAAATCACGAGACAATTATTAGTGCTGGTGCTATCAACTCACCACTGTTGCTTGAGCGTTCAGGCATAGGTCAAAAGGAACGTCTAGAGGCATTAGGTATAAAGGTCAAATTAGATTTACAAGGGGTTGGAGAAAACCTTCAAGATCATTGGAACACCTATATAAAACAGCGTGTAAAAAATACTAAAACTTACTTTAGTGAAGCAAAAGGTATTGGCTTAATTAAAAACTTAATCAGATATGCATTTACTCGTAAGGGATTTCTTGGCGATTCGGCTGCAACAATGGCCGTGTTTTATAAAACATCTGATAAACTTAAAACACCAGATGCACAAATACATTTTGCCCCCGCAGCTTCTAAAATAAATGCTCGCGGTAATATGCAGCCTATTAACGCAATTACGGTCGCCAGTTGTCTTATTCGCCCAACAAGCCGTGGCAGTGTCCACTTAAGTTCTGTTGATGAAAAACAAGCACCACAAATACAGTTAAACTACTTAGCTAGCCAAAGCGATCAGAAATTATCATTGATAGCCTTTCGTAAAGCCAGACATATACTCAAGCAAACCTCTCTTGCAGCAATGCTTGATGGCGAAGCAGAGCCAGGTGAAAAGCTACAAAGTGACGACTCTCTTTTAGAATACATCAAAAATACGGGGGAACCGGTTCATCATCTAGCTGGTAGCTGTAAAATGGGCTCTGATCCAATGGCTGTGGTGGATGAGCGATTAATGGTGCACGGTATTAATAATTTACGAGTAGCTGATGCATCGATAATGCCCGATTTGATAAGTGGCAATACGCATGCTACTTGTGTGATGATTGGTGAGAAGTGCGCAGATTTTGTAATACGCAGTTACTCAGACAAAGCTACTCTATGAATAAGTGCCTAATTTATTTTGGTAGGATCATATCAGTAAATTTAAATTCTGAAAGGTGCCTTACTGCACAATCTAGTTACTTATAAATAAAAAGGCCTTAATAAATATTAAGGCCTTTTCACTATAATAATTGTTTAATTAATACTCAAAACTAACATCTATACCATAGGTTCTTGGCGTGCCGTATACTTGTGCATCAAAAAAGTTAAAGTTTGAGCCAAATACAGTGTACTCTTCATCGGTAATATTTTTCCCCCAAAGCGATACTTTAAGGTTTGAACGCTCACCTACCTTGATATTAGATAACGTTAGGCGTGCATTGAGTAGCGCATAGTTATCACCCACTAAGCTTGGATCAGATACAGAAAATTGATATTCATCTACCATTACATAGTTAGTATTTAATGCTAAATTACCGAAATCTAGCTCAGCTATAGTCCAATCCATAGCAACAGATGCAGAATAAGAGGTGTTGTCGGTATAAGTAATATCCGTGTATTTTGTATCTAAGTAACCTAGGCTGGTAGTAAAGAATAAATTGTCGGTTGCTGCAAACTTAGCGTCTATTTCAATCCCCATATTTTCAGACTCACCGGTGTTAAGCGAGCGACGAATATTGCCCTCGAACACAGTTTTTTGTAGATTGGTATTACTATTAAAAAATACTGCGGTATTAAGCATTAAGCGATCATCTAACAACATTGCTTTAACACCAACCTCATACGCAGTAGTATCTTCAGGATCTGCCGGTGTGAGTGTACCTTCGTAGTTAGCTTCGCCCATATTTGCTGGATTAAGATAAGCAAATCGGTCGATAGAACCCGGGTTGTAAACACCTGCAGCATAGCCTTGCGAGATACTGGCATACATAGTTAAATCTTGATCGAATACATAATTGAAGAGCAGTGATCCCACTGTTTTTGACCAATTAGTCTCTGAATGCAGATCGTTTTTTAACATAGCATCATACTTTGCTACGTTAGTCAGTGATTTAGTATCATCTGTGTAGCGTATCCCTGCAACTACGTTAAGCTCATCTGTTAATTTATAATCAACATTAGCAAAAAGAGCAGATGACTTAGCTTTTACACTATAAAACGCACCAAAAGGCAGCGTTTTACTAAATAATACGTTAGCGCCTTGGCCAGTAAAAATACCTATGTTCCATGGATTATTCTCTTCACCTTCTTCAGAAAAGTAATAATAACCGGCTACATATTTCAAATCACCTTCTAAAAACTGTCCTAGTAATTGAAATTCTTGTGATTTTTGCTCTTGTGACTTCACACTAGTATATTGAAACGCTGGAATTGCAATAACATCACTGGCGTCAACACTTGGTGGCGAAGTACTGAAATCTAAAGCTGGAGCAAAATAAGCACCGCCATCGGTATCGTAACCTTCTGTTAAATCAGAGTCATAACTGCGAATTGAGCTGATAGATTTAAAGGTATGGTTGTCAGAAAAATCCCACTCAACTGTTAAGTTATGTCCTTCAATATCAACATACTCACGACCATGTTGATCTAATTCAAACTCGGTTTGACGACCAGGCGCTTTCTCATTGGCGGCCATCATTGCAAACACGTTGCCGGCATAGAGCTTACCCGTAGATAGGTCCATAGTGGGTACATTTGGATCTGTATATTGCGGGCGTACATTGCTAATTTGTACAGGCATAGCGACTGAACTACCATCAGTATTGTCATAGCTGTAGTTAACGGTAAAATCATCACCGGCATAACGCAGTGCGACACGCAATGCATCAACATCTTCTGCACCTAAGTTTTTTTCTTTTGCGCCTGCAAAGGTATTGGTAGCCCAACCATCATGCTCACTGGTCATGTAAGTTAGCCTGGCGGTAAAATCACCAAGTGCGCCGGTATCAATTGATGTGGTTGAGCTAAGTAAGCTGTTATTGCCTGCAGTAATTTTTTGCTTAAATTGAAAGTCATCTGATGGTTTGCTAGTGACTAAGTTAAGCGCACCACCGGTAGTATTTTTTCCCCACAGTGTGCCCTGCGGACCACGCAGTACTTCCATGCGTTCTAAATCAACAATATTAAAAATAGCCCCAGAGTTCCGTGCTAAATAAACGCCATCTAAATAAATGCCGACTTTAGGGTCGATAGCTAATGAAGGCTCTGCCGTACCTAGCCCACGAATATCCATGCCAACGTTAAAAGTACTGCCATATGGAGGAACTATTCTAACGTTAGGTGCTTGCGCATTTAGATCACTAATATCTTCAATCCCAAGGTTTTCTATTGTTTCTGCGTTAAAAGCGGTAATGGCAATAGGCGTTTCTTGTAATGTGCTAATACGTTTTTGGGCTGTTACTGAAACACGTTCAATGCCTTTAACGGCGGTCTGTTTAACTTCGGCTTGCTCTGGTTCTTGTGCTGCAAATGCCTGACCAGATACAGCGCATGCAATAGCAAACGCTAACGGTTTTATAGTGAGATTTGATGTAAACCTATTGTCATTTAAATTCATTACACTTCCTCGATGATTTTTATATTTATTTCAGCGATAGGCATCCACTAACTACTGCAAACCTCATTGAGTAAAGCTTATCAAAGAGGAAATGCCTAACCGCTATTTTGTTGTACTTTTTTTACACTGCGGTTTGAAAGTAGCGATAAGTGATCTGTTGAGCATCACGCATTTGGACTAGGCGTAATTTAGCCATGATGAAAGTCAAATGTTATCGTAATAGCTCAAGCGCTAAGCGTGGTCGCTGTTATTCGGTTATTTAGGAGATAAATAGCTGTAGTTGCAAAAACTGTATTGTTTATATTTAAGTGTTTGAATTTATTATAAAGAAAATCACTAACCGCAGAGAAAGCAAAAATAATTGACTGCCCGGATAAAAGCTCAGTTATTTTTTATTTAGCTATCAGTAAGGCAGCCAGACTGGTAATGAGCCGCAATTAATTGGAAGTTTTAGTGCTTAGTCCATATTGACGATGAGAGATAGTGGCTAGTGTGAAAATCTGGTGTTAAGCAAGTTGGTGAGTTTAACCAGTGCAATTGCGCGCTAATTCTATGAAGGATAACAACCATGAGTGTTCCATATAAAATTGATATTACAGGTATCTCAGATGATTTTCTTACACCAGAAGCTAATCGTCTCATCGCAGCGGCAGAGAAGTTGGTTCCTAACTTACTTGAGCGCGCCCAAGCTGCCGAAACTGCCGGTAAAGTACCTGATGAAACAATAAAAGAAATGATTGCAGCAGGTTTGTTCCGTGTTTTACAACCTAAACGTTGGGGCGGCTATGAGCTTGACCCTAGAGTATTTTATATTATTCAAATGACGCTAGCGCAAGGCTGTATGTCTACCGCTTGGATTTATGGTGTTATTGGCGTACATAACTGGCAAATTGGCTTGTTTGATGAAAGAGCACAAATAGAAGTGCTTGCTGAAAACCCAGAGATATTAATTGCTTCTACTTATATGCCAGTGGGCAAAGTAGAAAAAGTGGAAGGTGGTTTTAACTTTTCAGGCCGTTGGGGTTTTTCAAGCGGTGTAGAACACTGTGAATGGATATTTTTAGGTGGCTTAGTGCCTAAATCACCAGGCAGTAAAGAGCTGGAACATAGAACATTTTTATTACCTAAATCTGATTTTAAAGTGGTAAAAAACTGGGATGTACTTGGACTACGCGCTTCTGGTAGTCACGATATTGTGGTTGAAGGGGCATTTGTTCCTGAGTATCGCACCCATCAAACAAATGACTACAGCGATGCAGCTTGTAAAGGGCGCGCGATTAATGATAACTGGTTATACCGTATCCCATTTGTGCAAATATTTCAGCGTGCTGTATCTACCGCGTGTATTGGCGCACTTGATGGCGCTGTTACTGAGTTTCGTCATCGCTGCGCTGAACACGTGGGTAAACACGGTGGTAAAACAGCAGAAGACGTGAATGCACAAATGGCAGTAACCGAAGCAATAATGACCAGTGATCAGTTAAAGCTGGTGTTGTTTCGTAATTTTGCAGAAGTGGTTAAGCATACTCAAAATGGCGAAATGATGCCGGTTAATGACCGTTTACTACAGCGCGCGCAATCTGCAGCTGTACCTAAACAGTGTAGTGAAAGAATTAACGAGATTATGCGCGCTTGTGCAGCGTCGGGAACTTATAAAGGTAACCCGATTGAGCGAATTTTTCGCGATATAAATCAGTCTCGTGGCCATATTGCTAACAATACAGATACTTACATGCGTGCACATGGCACTGTAATGCTAGGTTTACCTAACTCAGATCCTTTTGTATAAGCTAGGGAGTCGCTATGTCTCGTTATCATAATTTAACTGTTGCTGAAGTAATACAAGAAACCGCTGATGCGAATTCTATTGTATTTGACGTACCAGCATCGTTAACCGAGCAATTTGACTATCAGCCGGGTCAGTTTTTGACCCTTAAACTCCCTTATGAAGGGGCGTTTTTGATGCGTTGTTACTCTATGTCGAGCACGCCAAGTCAAGATACAGGATTACGTGTCACGGTTAAGCGTGTAGCAGACGGGCGAGGTTCAAACTGGATTTGCGATAATCTTAAAGCGGGTAGTAATATAGAAGTGATGCAACCTGCTGGGCTGTTTGTGCCAAAAGATTTAGCTGAAGATCATCTGTTATGTGCAGGGGGCAGTGGTGTTACTCCTGTGTTGTCTATTTTGCGACATGTGTTAATTAATGGCACTGGAAAGGTGCGGGTTATATACGCTAATCGCGATGAAGCCTCGGTTATATTTCAACAAACATTTAAGGCATTATCGGCGCAGTACCCAGAGCGTCTTGAAGTAATTCATTTATTAGATTCGTTACAAGGTATTCCTTCATTGTCACTGTTAACTTCGTTAGCCGATGGTATGCAACAAGGACGTGCTTTTATTTGTGGCCCTGGGCCATTTATGGATGCAATGGAATTGGCCGTTAAAGCCGCTAAATTTCCTGCTAGTCGTATTCATATTGAACGCTTTTCTAGTGCAGTGCCAAAAATCACAACAAAACCGGTACCAGCCAATTTATTAGAAACACCGATTCAAGACAATGATGCAGAACTTGTTGTTGATGAAACAAATATGCCAGCGGCAACAATACAACTTGAACTTGATGGCGAACATTATGTTATTGCTTGTGAGAGCGGGCAAACCGTGCTCGATGCAGCTGAAAAAATAGGTATTGAATTGCCGTACTCTTGTCGCGAGGGTATGTGTGCCTCGTGCATGTGTGAAGTGGTGTCAGGGCAAGTAAAACTTAATAATAATGATGTGCTCGATGAAAAAGATTTAGCAAACAACTTAACGCTAAGTTGCCAAGCAGTGCCTTTAACCAGTGAACTTAAGCTCAAATATACTTAATACCTAATACTAATATCAGTAACGCAACGCGTTATCACTCATTCACTCAGTGCAACATTGTTTGCACATTTCCGATATAAGGAATTTCCCATGCAATCTCGTTTTAAAGATAAAGTCGCTTTCGTAACAGGTGGTGGCAGCGGAATTGGTGCAGCTACTGCACAGCGACTTGCACAAGAGGGCGCCACAGTAATTATTTGTGGTCGCAGTAAAGCACCATTAGACGAAGTAGTAGCGACTATTCGCCAGCAAGGCGGTAACGCCCATGCAGTACAAGCCGATGTAAGCAACGAGCAAGCATTTGTTACAGCGCTTGAGCAAACGGCGCAGCAATATGGTGGCCTCGATATTTTAGTTAATAATGCCATGGCCTTTTCGTATGGGGCAATTGAAGACATGAGCACCGAACAGTGGCATAGCAACTTTACAACCTCGGTCGACGGTACATTTTGGGGTACCCGAACAGCAATGCAATTAATGAAAGAAAAAGGCGGTGCTATTGTTAATATTTCATCTATTTGTGGTGAATTAGGTACGCCGATGATGGCCGGATATAGCGCTTCTAAAGCAGCAGTAGTTAACTTTTCACGTGCGGCTGCGGCAGAAGGTGCAGCGCACAATATTCGCGTTAATGTGGTAGTACCCGCAGTAGTAGAAACCCCCGCAACGGCAGGTATGTTAAGTGACGAAGGTATGCTTAATAATACTAACAGACTTATTCCTATGGGCCGTGTTGGCCGCGCTGATGAGCTAGCCAGTGCAATTGCCTTTTTAGCCAGCGATGACGCATCTTATATAACAGGGGCTTCTTTACCTGTTGATGGTGGCCGTACTGCAGTATTGGTAACCGCTTTAGATTAAGGACATTGTATGACCACAAAGAACCCACTATTAACCCCATGCAAATTGGGTGATATAGAAATAGCAAACCGAGTAATAATGGCCCCAATGACGCGTAATCGCGCTGATGCAGATGGCACACCTAATAGCATAATGCGTGACTATTATGCACAGCGAGCAAGTGCTGGGCTGATTGTAGCTGAAGGCTCGTGGCCTGTTGTTACAGGGCAAGCATATAATCGTCAACCGGGAATAGAAACGCCAAAGCAAATTCAAGCATGGCGCGAGATAACTGATGCAGTGCATCAGGCGGGCGGTAAAATAGTGCTGCAAATTATGCATGCAGGGCGTATTGGCTCGCACCATATTAAAGGTAGTGATATAGCTACTGTTGCTCCTTCAGCAATAAAAGCCCGTGGCGAAGTGTATACCGACAGTGCGGGTATGCAGCCATTTGATATGCCTGAGGCCTTAACCACAGAGCAAGTGTGGCAAGTAATAGATGAGCATCGTCAAGCTGCCGAAAATGCAAAAGAAGCTGGTTTTGATGGTGTTGAACTGCATTGCACCAGTGGCTACTTACCTATGCAGTTTTTGTGTTCTGATTCAAACCAACGCAACGACGAATTTGGTGGTAGCGCTCAAGCACGCGCTAAATTTGCCAGTGAATGTATACGAGCTATGGCAACGATATTTGGCGCAGGGCGAGTTGGTTTACGGATGAATCCGGGAAACCGCTTTAACGATACCAAAGATGAAAATCCAGCAGAAAGTCATTTGGCTTTACTGCATGCGGTGGCCGATTTAGATCTTGCTTATTTGCATATCATGCGTGCGCCGACAGCCGATATCGACGCCTTTAAAATGGGCAGAGAAGCATTTAAAGGCGCTCTGATTATTAATGATGGTTTTGATGGTGAGTCTGCTGCTGAGGCTGTTATTTCAAATCAAGCCGAAGCGGTTTCATTTGCTCGTCATTATGTTGCTAACCCCGATTTAGTAACACGCTTTGCAGCGCAATTACCGCTGGCAAAGTTTAAACGTGAAACACTTTATACCCCTGGTGCGGCAGGCTACACCGATTATCCAAACGCATAACAGAGTACTGTTATTGAGTGTTGCAACATAATAGGTACAGCAACACTCAGTAGTCTCATTTCATCATTTGTCATAGTTTTCATACAATAAACTTAATCGTTAAAATAGATTAATATTACTTTAGTTAGACTAAATGATAATCAAGGAGTCACTTGCAAACCTTGCTAATAACGGTGATAGTGGAGTAAGTGAAATATTAAATAGCAGTATAAATTAATAATATAGCATGCTTATTTTTTTGTTTTATTTTCAAGTTTTAATCAAAAAAAATAACTATAGGTTGAAAAATGGCACAATTAGATATAAGTCTCGATGCATATAATGAATTAATAAATGCATTATACGAAGCGTCGGCAGATACCAGTTCTTCAAGTTGGAATATCCCTCTTAAGCTAATCCAAAGCATACTTCAAGCAAACTATGTCACCTTAATATTAAAAGTTCCCGAGGAAGACGATTTGGGATTAATGATCGCAGTAGGTGAAGGCTTAGAAGAAGGGGACACCGTTCAGCATTTACCCTATCAATATAAATTAACCCCTTTTGCTGATCAACCACTTGATACCGTGTTAACTGTTGCGGATTTTATGGATGAAAACGAATGGAAAAACTCATCATATAGGGAACACTGGTGCGAAAAAAATAACATATACCATGTACTAACTGCCGATATTAGCACCCCTAATGTTGGTCATTTAAGGTTTAGGGTTACGCGAACCGATGCACAAGAAGATTTTTCTCCAGCTGATAAAGCGTTTGTAGAGTTACTTATCCCGCATTTTAGACGCGCAATTACCACCTTTTTACAACTCAATAGTAGTGCCTCTTTGGGCTCGTTATATTCTCGTGCTATTGGTCGTTTGTCTATTGCTACTATTACTATTGATGAGCATGGCAAAGTACTCGATAAAAACGTATTTGCTAGCCATATACTCGATGCCGAAGACGGGCTTAAAATAATTGGCGGTAAACTAACCGCGCAAGATAACAGTGATAATCGCGAGTTAAAACGCTTAATTAAAGCAACGTTTGCTAATGCCGATGGCAAGCAAACTATGCCAGAGGCAATGTCGATTACTCGTCCATCAGGCGAAATAGCTCTTGGTGTAGTAATTGAAGTTATTCCATCATTAGGTTGGGCTGAAGGTAAAGGGCAAAACAAGGCCGTAATTTACATTCGCGATGCGGTAGGTAAATCGACCACCAGTATTGAAATATCGAAAAAGCTATTTGGTTTAACGCCGGCAGAAACTGCGTTATCACTGCAGTTAACTAATGGTTTATCGTTAGAAGAAGCCGCCGAAGAGCTAAATATTCGCCGTAACACAGCGCGTGCTCACTTACGTTCTATATTTTCTAAAACCGGTGTACGCAGGCAAACAGAGTTAGTTAGATTGTTTTTAAATAGTGTCGCTGCGCTGGGCTACGACGACAGAAATAGCTTGTAGACTATATTACAAAACGATTCCTGCCTTACCTTAAAGTAAAAACGAGTAGGCAAAAAAAAGCCAGCTAAATGCTGGCTAAAATTAACAAAGGGGAGTGTTAATTAATTTAAATAAATGGGTAATAAAAAACTAGTAACCTTACTTTCCGCTAAATACAGGATGGCGTTTTTGTAAAAACGCTTCCATACCTTCACGTTGATCTTTTGATGCAAATAATAACGCATTTGCTTTGCGCTCCAGCGCCATAGCACTGGCAAGTGGAGCGTCCATTCCTGCTAAAATAACTTCTTTTATTTGCTCTGCCGCTAGCGGAGGCATACGTGCTATACGACGACAATTTGCTAGTGCCTGTTTATATACATCTTCATCTTCGCACAGCTCACTTACCAGTCCGCCTACCCAAGCATCGTAAGCACTAATAGGCTTGCCTGTAAGCGCCATTTGCATTGCTTTAGCTTTACCTACTGCACGTACTAAACGCTGCGTGCCACCAATACCCGGCATTATGCCAATGGCTATTTCGGGCTGGCAAAAACTTGCGCCTTTACCGGCAATAATAATGTCGGCCAACATGGCCAGTTCACAGCCACCGCCATACGCGTAGCCATTTACTGCAGCAACTACAGGTATTGGGCATTGCTCAATAGGTGCCCATAGTCGCTCTGTATGGCGTTGGTAAATCTCAATTGGGTCTGCATCTATTAAGCTAGTAATGTCGCCGCCTGCAGCAAATACTTTGTCGCCACCGGTTAATAAAATACAGCGAATGTCTTTATTGTCTGCCAGCTCAGTAAAGTACTTAGATAGTAATGTTTGCAGCTCTAAGCTTAATGCATTGGTGGCACTGGGTCGGTTTAACGTTAACTCGGCCACACCAGGCTCAGGGAAACTTAGTAAAACGCTAGGCTCGTTTGTATCCGTCATTCATTACTCCAAAACATTGCTAGGCAACGCACAGTAAAATTTCTATGTTGTTATTGTCACTTGTTGTCGCCAAACACAGCATCGTCCATTTAGACGAAGCTGGTTATCTAATACTGCCTGTACACTGTTTTTATGGAATTATTTTATGACAAGGCTTAATTATGCATGCGAGTAAAAACTATAAAGATAAAGTGGTACTCATAACCGGCGGTACTAAAGGCATTGGCCTTGGTATAGCACAAGGTTTCTTGTCGGCAGGCGCTAAAGTAGTAGTGTGTGGTCGTGAACAAGTAGAGCAGCTACCACAGGTAATCCTTGATGGAAAAACTCGTCAGGCACACTTTATTCAAGCTGATGTGAAAGACATTGATAGCACCGCGGCCATGTTTAGCACCATAGTAAAAGAATATGGCACGCTTGATGTACTTATTAATAATGCCGGTGGCAGTCCGTTTGCTTTGGCAGACAAAGCATCTCCTCGTTTTCATGAGGCTATTCTTAAGCTTAATTTAATTGCACCGTTAAACGTAGCACAGCAAGCAAACGAAATTATGCAAGCAAATAACAGTGGCTGCATTATTTTTATAGGCAGTATTAGTGCCATGCGTGCTTCACCAGGTACGGCGGCTTATGGCGCTGCTAAAGCGGGTATTTTATCTTTAGTAAAATCACTTGCAGTAGAGTGGGCGCCTAAAGTGCGTGTTGTGGCGGTAAGCCCAGGGTTAGTACATACCGAAAACTCACACCTGCATTACGGTGACGAGGCCGGAATTGCCGCAGTAAGCGCAACAATTCCTGCAGGGCGTATGGCGCAACCAGATGATATTGCTAACGCTTGTTTGTTTTTAGCTTCAGCAGAAGCAAGTTATGCAAGTGGCTGTAATTTACTGCTAAATGGCGGCGGTGAAATGCCCGCTTTTCTTAGTGCTAGCGAAACTAACTAAATAATTAATAATTTTAATTTTTAGAATTTATCTTGATAAATGCAGGAGACGAACATTGGCTAAATATGAATGGTTTGCAGAAATAGAAGCGATGATAGGGCGACAATATGGTCGTATCTATGCGTGGGACAAGGTTAATGAAGCTATGGTACGTCAGTGGTGTGAAATTATGGGGGTAGAAAACCCACTTTACACCGATGCAGACTACGCGGCAACAACCGAGTATGGGCAACTAGTAGCACCACCAGCAATGCTACAAAGTTGGTGTTTAGCGGGCTTTGGTGACAAAATTTTAGCACCGGGTTCAACTACCGAAAATCCGTATGGCGTGCTCGAAATACTTGAAAAAAATGGCTACCCAGCGGTCGTGGCCGTTAATTCTAATTTAACGTTTGATCGCTACATTACTATGGGTGAAAAGCTTTATTACACCACAGTACTCGATAGCATCAGTGAAGAAAAAACCACCGCACTGGGCACCGGCTTTTTTGTCACGCTAAAAATGACTTATTTCTCAGAAAAAACCAATGGTGAAGCCGACGAAAAAGTGGGCGACATGATGTTTAGAGTCATTAAGTTTAAACCGGCGCAAAAACCTGAGCAAACAGCACCCGCTAAAGAGGCTCCGGCCAGAAAACGTCCTAAGCCTGGGATCAGCGATGATAACCGCTTCTTTTGGGAAGGATTTAGCGAGCAAGAGCTGCGTATTCAACATTGTATAAGCTGCGACAAATTACAACACCCACCAGCACCTGTGTGCATGCATTGCCATTCGTTTGAACTCGATTACCAAGTAGCTAGCGGTAAGGGTGAGCTGTATTCATTTGTGATAATGCACTACCCACATGTAGCCCCATTTGATAGCCCAAATCCTATTGGTTTGATTGAGCTTGAGGAAGGCGTACGTATTCCTGCAGGCTTAATCGGAGTTGAAGAAGGTGTAGCCCCTAAAATTGGCCAAAAAGTGCAAGTCGAATATCACACATTTGATGGTGAGCTGACCTTGCCACAATTTAGACTTGTTCCAACTAAGGAGTCGTAATGGATTTTAATTTAAGCGAAGAGCAATCAGCCATTGCAGAAATGGCCAATAGCTTATTTACCGATACCTGTACCGATGACTTTCTTCGTGATTATGACGAAGCAGGCCAAGGCACCATGACGCAGTTATGGAACTCGTGTATAGAAACCGGGCTGCATGGGGTAATTATTCCCGAAGCAATTGGTGGCATTGACTTGGGTATGACCGAGCTGAGCTTAGTGTTACAGGCGCAAGGCGGGGCGTTAGGGCAAGTTCCTTTATGGCGTCATCAGCTGGTGGCCACTGCTATTGCAAAGTTTGCGGGTACAGAGCTACAAACTGCTGCACAAGCAGCGGCTGAGGGCACAAACTTATTAACGCTGGCATTTAACTTAGTAAATACTCACAGCGAAGCGACGCTCAACGTAGAAAAAACGAATGACGGCTTAAGCATTAATGGCTTGGTGCAGTCGGTTGCAGTTGCAGGACTCGCTGACTTTGTTTTACTGCCACTGACCCTTGATGAGCAAACACGCTGGGCACTAGTGGCAACAACAGCGCCAGGTTTAACCCTAGTTAAAGGGCAGATGACCCAAGGCGAAGAAGTTGCAGACTTACAACTAAATAACCTGCTTGTAAATAATGCAGCGTTACTCGATAGCAAAGCTAATGACTGGTTAGTGCCAAGAATATTCGCCTCTTTAGCATCGTTACAGTTAGGTGTAAGTGAAGCGCAAATTAAAAAAACTGTTGAATATATTAGTGAGCGCCAACAGTTTGGTCGCGCTATAGGCACTTTTCAAGCAGTACAAATGACCATGGCCGATACCAAAATTGCCCTTGAGGCATTACGTAGCAATGTATGGCAGTTGTGTTATCGCCTTGATAACAACTTAGGCTGCGATCACGAAGCGTTAGCAACAGCGTGGCACGCCTGCGAAGCGGGTCATTCTATTGGCCACAAAGCGCAGCATGTGCATGGCGGTTTTGGTGTAGATGTTAGTTACGTTATCTACCGATACCTCTATTGGGGCCGGGCTATTAGCCTAAACTTGGGCGGGAGTCCCGCATTATTGGCAAAACTTGGCGATGCCTTAACCGAAAATAATAAGCTGGGGTGGAAATATGACCTTGATGAAAACAATGCAATTTAACGACATAAACGTAGGTGACAAGCTACCTGAAAAAGCGATTCCAATTACCGTGGCACTTATCTCTAATGGGGCTTTAGCAACGCGTGATTTTTTTCCAGGCCATCACGATAAAGATGCCGCTATTGCGCTGGGCTCACCGCATATTTTTATGAATATTTTAACCACTAATGGCTTAGTGCAAAGTTATGTAGAAGGCTGGAGCGGCCCACAAAGTCGTTTAAAAAATATTGATATTAAGTTAGGTATGCCTAATTACCCTGGCGATGTTATGACCTTTATGGGCGAAGTAACCGCAACCGATGCCACAACCCGCACTGTGGATGTAGGTTTAGCCGGCAAAAATAAATACGGCATGCATGTTACAGGTACCGTGCAATTGGTATTGCCATAAAATTTAGGAGAGACAAGATGAATGAGTCAATTAGTGGTAAAGCTGCCATTGTGGGTCTGGGTGCCACAGAGTTTTCTAAAAATTCAGGGCGTACTGAATTACGTTTAGCCATGGAGGCAACATTAGCAGCTTTAAAAGATGCGGGAATTGATCCCAGTGAAGTGGATGGCTTTAGTAGTTACTCAGTTGATAAAGTACCAGAGTACGAAATTGCGCGTTTATTAGGCTGTAAAGAGGTTAAGTTTTTTTCACAAATACCTCATGGCGGCGGCGCAGCGTGTGCACCTATAGTGCATGCAGCAATGGCTGTGGCCAGTGGTGTGGCTAAAACCGTAGTGGTATATCGGGCGATGAACGAGCGTTCTTGGTATCGTTTTGGTACTGGCGATTATGGTTTTTCATCAACCCCTATTTTTGAAAATGTGAATTACGGTTATTACATGCCCCATGGTTTTCATACTCCTGCAAGTTGGGTGGGTATGTTTGCACAGCGTTATATGCATGAGTATGGCGCTACATCAGAAGATTTTGGTCTTGTTGCGGTTGCCGCACGTGACTTTGCAGCAACTAACCCTGCGGCATTCTTTTACGAAAAACCAATTACTTTGGCCGATCACCAAGCGTCTAAGTGGATTTGTGAGCCGCTACATTTACTTGATTGTTGTCAAGAATCTGATGGTGCGGTAGCAATGATTATTACCAGTGTTGAGCGTGCAAAAACGCTAAAAAATAAACCTGTAGTAATTAAAGCCGGTTCGCAAGGTATTGCCGAAGGTCAGCAAAGTATGACCTCGTATTATCGCGACGACATTACCGGTTTACCCGAAATGGGCATAGTAGCAAAAGAGCTTTATGCACAATCAGGCCTAGGGCCTGATGATTTTCAAACCGCGATTATTTACGATCACTTTACCCCTTTTGTATTACCACAACTTGAAGAGTTTGGGTTTGTGGAACGTGGTAAAGCAAAGGAGTTTATTCGCGCAGGTCATCATCAGCGTGGTGGTAAGTTACCTATTAATACCCATGGAGGACAGTTAGGTGAAGCCTATATCCATGGTATGAATGGCGTGGCCGAAGCAGTACGACAAGTGCGTGGTACAGCAGTAAACCAAGTTGATAATGTTGAAAATGTACTCGTTACAGCGGGCACTGGTGTACCAACCAGCGGCTTAATTTTAGGCGCAGAGTAGGAGTGCAAAATGTTCATTGATTTAACACCAGAACAACGGGCGTTACGCCTAGAAGTACGTGATTATTTTTCTCAATTAATGACACCCGAACTGCGTCAAAAGCTAAGAGGCAGTGAAGGCGGCGAAGACTTCCGTAAGGTTGTACGTCAAATGGGTAAAGACGGCTGGTTAGCTGTTGGTTGGCCAAAAGAGCACGGCGGCCAAGGTTATCAAGCCACCGAGCAGCTAATCTTTTTTGAAGAAGCCAATATTGCAGGCGCGCCCCTACTATTTGTTACTATTAGCACAGTAGGTCCTGCGTTAATGGAATACGGTACTGAGTTACAAAAAGAAAAGTTTTTACCGGGTATTGCTAATGGCGAAATTCATTTTGCTATTGGTTATTCAGAGCCAAATGCGGGCTCTGATCTAGCCACTTTAAAAACCAAAGCTAGCTTAGAGGGCGACAACTTTATTGTTAATGGCAATAAGCTATGGACCTCAGGCGCTGAGTCGGCCGACTATATTTGGTTAGCGGCACGGACTGATCAAGAGCTGGCGCGTCACAAGGGGGTTTCTATTATGATTTTAGATACCCAAAGTGAAGGCTTTAGCAGCACAGTTATTCCAACGTGTTCAAACCCAACCGCGGCTACTTATTACGACAACGTAAAAGTACCTCAAGAAATGCTGGTGGGTGAATTAAATGGCGGTTGGCGTTTAATTACTTCGCAACTTAACCATGAACGTTTAGGTTTAGGATCGTGGTCAGATAAAGTGGTTGGATTATTTCGCCGAGTGTATTTGTGGGCTAATACCGCAGATGAGCAAGGCAAGTCTGCTGCTAATAATCCTTGGGTGCGCGCAGCGTTAGCTGAGTGTTACGCTAAGTTAGAAGCCATGCGCTTAATTAACTTTCGTATCGCCGCCGATTTAGAAAAAGGCCATATGGATATTGCTCTGGCGTCAATTACTAAAGTATATGGCTCAGAATGCTCAATTGAAATACTGCGTAAGCTGATTGATATTGTGGGAATGAATGGCATGGTGCGCGATGATTCTGCCGCGTCATTTTTAATGGGTGAGCTGGAATACGAAGTGCGTGCCTCGGTTACCTTAACCTTTGGTGGTGGTGCTAATGAGTTACAAAGAGAACTAATAGCCCAATTTGGTATTGGTATGCCACGCGCAGTGCGCTAACAGGAGATAACAGCATGAGTGAGTTAACTGAATTTCGCCAGCAGGTCCGCACTTGGCTAGAGGAAAATTGCCCTATGTCGCTGCGCACACCAACGCCAGATGGCGAGCTCATTTGGGGCGGGAGTGAAGTTAACTTCACTTTTGATGATCAACGCCAGTGGTTTAATAGTATGCGCGACAAACATTGGTTTTGTCCTAGTTGGCCAACGCAGTACGGTGGTGGTGGTTTAACCGCGCAACAAAACAGCGTATTAGAAAGTGAAATGCGCCGTTTAAAGTGTCGTCCGCCACAAATTAATTTAGGTATTTGGATGTTAGGCCCTGTGCTGTTAGAGCACGGAACTGAGCTGCAAAAACAACAGTTTTTAACACCAATGACCCGCGGTGAAGTACGTTGGTGCCAAGGGTTTAGTGAGCCAAATGCCGGATCTGATTTGGCCAGTATTCGCACCAGCGCGGTTGATCAAGGCGATCATTACTTAGTTAATGGCAGTAAAATTTGGACTTCTTATGGTGACAAATCCGATTGGATGTACGCATTAGTACGCACCGATGCTAAAGCCCCTAAACACCAAGGCATAAGTTTATTACTCCTCGATATGCACAGCCAAGGTGTGCAAGCCAAACCTATTGATTTAATTAGCGGTAAATCTTCTTTTTGTGAAGTGTTTTTCGATAATGTAGCCGTGCCTAAAGAAAACCTTATAGGTGAGCTAAATGGCGGCTGGAAATTGGCTAAAGAATTGCTGCAACACGAACGCAGCGCAATGTCTAAATTTGGTGAGTTTCAATTACCCACGCACTTTGACTTAATGTCACTAATGAGCGATTACATGCCTGCGCCGCACAGCGCTAGTGAAGCCGCGCTTGTAAATAAGGCGGTTGCAGCCAATATGGAAGAGCAGGCATATAACTTAACGGTGCAACGCTTAGGTGCAGAAATGCAAGCGGGGCAAAGCTGTTTTGGTTTAATGTCGATTATGAAGTTAGTGCATACCGAACAAGAAAAAATTAAATTTGA
Source organism: Pseudoalteromonas translucida KMM 520 (assembly GCF_001465295.1). Classification (NCBI taxonomy): domain Bacteria; kingdom Pseudomonadati; phylum Pseudomonadota; class Gammaproteobacteria; order Alteromonadales; family Pseudoalteromonadaceae; genus Pseudoalteromonas; species Pseudoalteromonas translucida. Next base: position 963,050 of record NZ_CP011034.1, read on the forward strand.
ATTATTACTCGATGCGATGGGTTACCGCGGTTTAGGTTGGGAAGATGATAGCTTTAGCGAGCAAGAGCAAGCCATTACTCGCGCTTGGCTAAATAGTTTTTCGCAAACCATAGCTGGCGGATCCTCAGAAGTTCAGCTGAACGTGATAGCAAAGCGTGTATTGCAATTACCTGAAAATAAAGGAGTAAGCTGATGAGTATGGTATATAGCGAAGACGATCGCATGTTGGCAGATACCGCCGAAGAGTTTTTAAGTGCGCAAAGCCCTGTCGCAGCGCAGCGCGCATTACGCGATAAGCCAACCGCAGTTAATTTTGATGAAAAAATTTGGCAACAAATGCTGGAACTTGGTTGGGGAGCAATTACTTTTTCCGAAGATCTGGGTGGCCTAGATTTTGGTTATAAAGGAATGGGCGCAATATTTGAAGCTATGGGTAAACACCTGAGTGCTTCGCCAATGTTATCGTCAGTAACCCTGTGTGGTTCGTTATTACAACAACTTGCCAACGCAGAGCAACAAACTTGGTTAACCGCAATAATAAGTGGTGAAAAACGCCTAGCCTTAGCGGTTGACGAACACGCAAGACACGATCCCGACAGCATGCAAACAACGGCAACAACAGTGGTAGATGGCTTTGTGTTAAATGGTAAAAAAACCATGGTTATTGATGGTGTCAGCCCCGATGGTTGGATAGTTGCGGCGCAGCATAACGCTGGCTGTAGTGTGTTTATTGTGCCATTTAGTGAGCAAGTAAAGGTTAAGCGCCTTAACCTTATCGATGCGCGCAATTACGCCGAGCTTACTTTTAATGACTTAAAACTACCCGCAGAAGCCTTATTAGGCGACGCTGGCAATAGCTTAAAAGCACTGCAACAAGCACTCGATTTAGGTCGTTTATGTTTAAGTGCTGAAATGCTTGGTGCTATTAAAGCGCTGTTTGATACGACCATAGAATATTTAAAGGTACGTGAACAATTTGGTGTGAAAATTGGTACTTTTCAGGCATTACAACATCGTGCAGCACGCTGTTATGTAGAGTTAGAATTAGCTCAATCTTGTGTTATAGCCGCACTTTCGGATGCTGATAAGGCTGACGCAAACTTAGCCTCAAGCGCTAGTTTAGCTAAATGGAAACTCTCAAAAGTAGCCGACTTAATCAGCGGTGAAGCGGTGCAAATGCATGGCGGTATTGGGGTTACTGATGAGCTAGACATTGGCCTTTACCTAAAGCGTATTCGCGTAGCACAAATGTGCCTTGGTGATGCCGATTACCACCAAGCGCGGTTTGCAGCTTTAGCGCCTTAAAGCTCACCTAGAGTTAAACATAAAAAACCAGCCAGCAGTTATTCACTGTTGGCTGGTTTTTTGTTAATACGCTGAGTAACTTATGCGCTATTACTGTGCGGGTGCGCCAGGTACACCATAATAATATTGACCAGCCGTTAAGCCGCCATCTACCACCATTTCGGTGCCATTACAGTAAGATGCCTGATCCGAGACTAAAAAGTTAACCATATTGGCTACTTCTTCAGGCTGACAACCACGTTGCTGAGGAATAAATTTATAGCGTGGGTTCAACTCTTCGCTACTTAGCCCTTGTGGGTTAGTCATGGGGGTATTTACAGCGCCAGGGTGCACGCTATTTACACGTATACCAAACGGGCCTAGCTCAAGCGCAGCGGTACGAGTTAACCCTCTTACTGCATATTTACTGGCAGCATACGCACCTGTGCCATTGTTAGGTAAAATAGACGAGGCTGATGAAATATTAACGATGGCGCCACTGCCGGCTTTTTTCATGCAGGGGATCACGCTATGTAAGCCTAAAAAGGTGCCAGTAATATTAATATCGATTAATTTACGAAACTGCTGTGGCTCTGTGGTTTCGAGCGTTGCGAACAGTAAAATCCCCGCATTATTAACTAAAATATCTATTTTTTGGTATTTTTCTAAAGTTGCCGACACGATCGACTGCCATTGTAGCTCATCGGTTACATCGTGTGTCATAGGCGTAACCTTGTCGCCAAGTTCTTGCGCCATTTGGTTAAGCTCTTCAGTTAAAATATCAGTGGCTATAACTGTGGCTCCAGAGTCAACCAGTGCTTGGCATATTGCTCTACCAATACCCCGTGCGGCACCGGTAACTAAGGCGACTTTATTGATTAAATGTGTAGCGTTTTTCATTGTTAGTTTCTCGCTTTAAAATAGTTGCAAAGTATTATTGCTGAGGTTCTTGCTGAGCCATAAAAAGGCAGCAGCTTTAATTATGGTAATAAAATAGGGGCGAGTGCCCCTATGTTAAAAGTATTAGTAATTAGTCGCTATTAGCAGCTTAAGCCAGCTTTATAACCGGCACTAATTGCACCCTCTATATAGGCAACGTCATTACAATCACCAATGTCTTTTACTGTATGGCCAGCTGCAATTAAGCTGTTTGTTAAGCTATTATCAGTGGTAATACCCGTTGCCATTACTACGGTATCGGCAAGGCAGCTGCGGGGTTGCTCGTCTACTTTATAGTGCACAGCGTGGGTATCGATAGCAGTAACGTCTGCCTGAGTAATTAAAGTAACGCCTAATTGCCTAACATGATCAAGTACCCGCCAACGCCTAACAATACTCAGCTCGATGCCTAAGTTACGTCCGGCTTCTATAACGGTTACTTCACGGCCACGCTCAGCTAAAAATTCGGCTAACTCTAAACCTACTAAGCCACCGCCAACAATAGTGACGCGCTTGCCAAGTGGCATCCATAAATGCGATAAGCGTTGTAATTTATCTACGTTTTTTGTTAAGCCAAGGGCGTTGCCGGCTCCTAACATTAAGCGCTGTAGCGCAGTTAACTTATTACTGGTGTAGGTACTTACTTCGCCGGTAAGTAACTGTCTAAGTTGTTCGCCAGACCAAACGTGGCTTAACTCACAACCCTGTATATCGGGCATGCCACGGCTAGCGCCGGTTGCTACAAACACTTCATCGGCATTTAGTGTACTAATTAATTTAGGAGTCGCTGTGGTATTGAGTTTTACTATAACCTTAGATTGCGCTAGTTGCCTTAAATGGTAGTCGAGTAACTTGCCATTTTCGGGGTAGGCCAGCGCTGCAAAAAATAATGTGCCGCCTAAGCGTTTACTGCGCTCTAACAAGGTTACTTTATGGCCTCGTTCACTGGCGGTTACAGCAGCTTCTATGCCAGCAGGCCCGCCACCAATTACCACAATATGTTTGGGCTTATCGGTCATTATTACTTTTAGTTCAAACTCTTTACCTGTTGCCGCATTAACTGCACATTTAACCCGCTGGTTAATAAATACTTGGCTTACGCATACATAGCAATAAATACAGGGACGAATATCAGCTTCACGATCTGCGGTGAGTTTATTAGGAAGTTCAGGGTCGGCTAATAATTTACGTCCCATTGCAATAAAATCACACTTACCGCTGGCAATAGCTGCATCGGCAATATCGGGCTCTAAGCGGCCAACGGCAATTACCGGTATAGATACTTCTTTCTTCACTGCAGCAGCCCAATCTAAAAAGCCTGCTGGTTTATGTACTAGCGGCGCGGCGGTAAATGCAGAGCCTGTGGTTAAGGTAGCATAAGCAGAAATACTAACGGCATTTACACTCGCTTGTTCAACCATTTTGCTCACTGCAATACAGTCCTCAAGGGTAATACCGCCAGGGGTGTTGAGTTCGTGCGCGTCTAGGCGTACCCACAATGGAAAATCTTGACCAACACGTTCGCGTATTGCTGCTATTACCTCGAGCAATAAACGTGCGCGGTTTTCAATACTGCCGCCATACTCGTCATCGCGTTTATTATAGTAGCTTGATAAAAAGCCCGCCAAAATATACGAGTGCGCGCTGTGCAGTTCAATCGCGTCAAAACCCGCTTGCTGGGCACGTTTTGCCGCTGCGGCAAACCATTCCACCATTTGGACAATATCGGCTTTTTCCATTACTTTTATGGTGATGGGTTTATCTGCTGGAGGTCTAACAAAGGTACTTAATTCTGTTGGTGTTACCGCTTGCATAATATCGCTTTGTGGTGGCGCAGGGGGTAGTGAAGGCACCCAAAGCTCGCGGCCTTCTGCTAAATCGCGTACTGCCGTTTTACCAGCATGCTGTAATTGCACCGCAATTTTTGCACCATGCTTATGCACCCGCTCGGTAAGTGCTTTTAATCCAGGAATAAACTCATCTTTAGAAATACCCACCTGATAAGGTTCGGCAGTTCCTGCGGGAAACGCAATAGCAATAGATCCCATAGTAATAAGGCCCACACCGCCTTTTGCTCTGGCTTCATAAAAAGCTTGAATACGCTCACTACAATGGCCATCAGGGTCCGCATAATTAGAGCCCATTGGCGCCATCATAATGCGGTTACGCAGCGTTAGGCCGCCTACTTTCCCTGGTTTAAGCAAGTGCTGATAATGTGACATAGATTATTACCTCTTATTATTTATGTTTTTTGAGGTGCTGTATTAGCCGTGTTTTAAAAAATCAATACAGCTGCTGTTAAACAGGCGTTGATGTTCTACTTGTACCCAATGACCACAACGATTAAGCATAATAAAGCGCGCTGTTGGTACGTTATCCAAAATTTTATGCATGCCTTGATGTGGATTAAATTTATCGTTAGTGCCCCAGAAGCCAAGCACTGGGCAGTTAAGCTCGCCAAGGCGTTCGGTCATGTTTGGCACCATCATAGTGCTAAATAAATTAGCGGGTTGAGTTACTGCCACTGCAGCGCGCTCTGCTAATATATCATCAGAAAGTACAGCTGAATCAAAAAGTTGTAACGACATAACTTCGCGCATTTGATCAACTCCCATAGGGCCGCGGCTGTATACTTCTACCATACGCACTATACCTTCCATCTCAAAGTAAGTTTCGCGCTCTTCAACACCACCCGGGGCCATTAAAATTAGGCGCTCTACCGTATCGGGATAATCAAGTGCTTGGCCCAGCGCAATAGCGCCGCCTAAAGAGTTACCTAATAAAGTCACCTTAGGCAAATCAAGAGCGTTAATAAAACCATTTAGTGCTGTGACAAAAAAAGCTAAATCGTAATTAACGTCATCAGGTTTATCTGAGCGGCCAAAACCAGGTAAGTCGAGCACAATATTACGATAGCCCGCATCAGCAAATTCAGGATAATTGCCTTTAAAGTTACTAAAACCACTTGCTCCTGGGCCACTACCATGAAGCCAAATAACAATAGGGCCTTGGCCTTGCTCTAAATAATGTAATTTCAGGCCGCTTTCTAGGGTAACAAAGTGTCCCAGTGGTAACGGTAAATCCTGTGTTTGCTCTGGATTAGTTGTTTGCTGATTCAAAACTCTTACTCCTAATTTTGCCTTGCTAACAAGGTAATGAACGCTCACCACCTCTGCTTATTTATATAGTTTTCCTACTCAATACTGCGTTGCTCGTTTGCTTAAAACATCGTCCATTTAGACCAGTGTTTTGTTTGTGCAGTTTAGTCTTATTGGACGATGCTGGTTTTTATTACATATCCCAGTATGAATTGGAAAATTAATATTGGTGCGACTGCAAATGTTGCTCTAGATACGCCAAATTGGCTTGAGAAAAGCAAGGGGATAAAAATGAAACATCAGGATCAAGTTGTGCTAGTAACAGGTGCAGGGCAAGGCATAGGCCAATCAATAGTAAGTTATTTTGCTGCTGCAGGGGCTAATGTCGCTGCGGTAGATATTAACGCCGACACATTAAATGCCAGCGTTAATGAATTAAATGCAAACGTTGCCGGCAACATTGTGGCTATTACTGCCAACATAGCAAAAAGCGACTCAGTACGTGATGCCATTGCCGCTGTAGTGGAAAAATTTGGCCGACTCGATGCCATTATTAATGTGGCTGGTGTGGGCTCTATTGATGCGTTTGTTGATACCCCAGATGAGCACTGGGACAAAGTGATTGCAGTTAACTTAACCGGTACTTTTTTATGTTGTCGTGAGGCGGCGAAAGTTATGCAAGCCCAAGGATCGGGTTGCATCATTAATGTTTCCAGCACGGCGGCATTAACCGGCGAAGGCCCAAGTCATTATTGTGCATCAAAAGCCGGTGTTATGGGGCTTACGCGTAGTATGGCACGCGAACTAGCGCCAGTAGGTATTCGGGTAAATACCATAGTACCAGGGCCAACCAATACACCAATGATGGCCGATATTCCAGAGGAGTGGACGCAACAAATGATCGCGGCTATTCCATTAGCGCGCATGGGCGAAGGTGAAGACATTGCCAAAGTAGCGAGCTTTTTAGCGTGTGATGATTCTGGCTTTATTACCGGCCAAAATATAGCAGTAAATGGCGGCATGGCCTTTATCTAGGAGTGAATATGAGTGATTTAAGTTCAAGCCTTGAACAACGAATTGACCGCTTAGAGTCTATAGAGTCAATTCGTCAGCTCGCGGGTAAATACTCGTTGTCATTAGATATGCGTGACATTGACGCACATGTAGGCTTATTTGCTCCCGATGTACGTGTCGGGGGGGGGAAAAGCGGCCGAGCTCATTTAAAAGCCTGGGTTGACTCAACCCTGCGCGATCAATTTACTGGCACGTCGCATCATTTAGGGCAGCACATTATTGAGTTTGTTGATGAGAACAACGCCATTGGTGTTGTGTACTCTAAAAATGAGCATGAAACCGGGCGTGAATGGGTACTGATGCAAATGCTGTACTGGGATGATTACCAACGCATTGATGGGGTGTGGTATTTCCGCCGCCGTCTGCCATGTTACTGGTATGCCAGCGATATAAATTCAGCGCCAATTGGCGATATGAAAATGCGCTGGCCGGGTCGCGAACCGTACACCGGCACCTTTCATGATTTATTCCCATCATGGCAGTCGTTTTGGCAGCATCGACCTAACCCCGATGAGTTACCCGAAGTGGCAACTCCTGCACCACTTGAACAGTTTTTGCGCACCATGCGGGGTGATACCCCAGCACCTAAAATCCGCGTTCGTTGATTAACACCAAAGGAGATAATATGTTGGATAATAATAAAATTCCTTATGCTGGAAGTCTCGACAACGCGCCAGTATCTAGAGCCGCTACACAACAAAAAATGGATAAGCGCGCACTAGCAGTACGCTCGGTTAGTCCGTCGCAAAAGTACAGCATTGCCGACCGCCTTGAAGCGCAAGCAGCAGCACAAGGCGATGCGCCATTTTTAATTTATCAAGGAAAAAGCTACAGCTACAGTGAAGTAGATGCCCAAGCAAGTAAATTTGCAAAAGCAATACAGGCACGCGGCTTAATGGAAGGTGATGTGTGCGCGATTGCGATTGAAAATCGCCCGGAGTTTTTCTTTGCGTGGTTTGGCTTAACCAAGCTGGGCGTAGTGGTCGCTTTTATTAACACCCAAGTACAAGGCAGCGTGCTTGAACATGCAATTAACACCACAGATGCCAATGTCGTTATTGTTGGTGAAGAATGTGTGCAGCGTTTTATTGAAACACCAGAGCTGGCAAATAAGTCAATTTGGCTAGTAGGCGATGATGAAGTAGTTGATAAACCAGTGCTTCCTCAGTGGATTGATAGCAGCTTTGATAGCGATGTTGCTGCGCGCAGTGGTACAAGTTGTAAGCAGGCACGTGGCTCAACCGTGGGCGAAACGCCAACCTTACTTATTTTTACCTCAGGCACGACCGGGTTACCTAAAGCGGCGATTTACAGCCATATGCGTTGGTTAACCTCGGGTGATGTGATGGTTGAAACCATTGACGCCACACCAAATGACGTATTCTATTGTTGTTTACCTTTATACCACGGCGCTGCAGCCACCTCAGTGACTTCAACTGCGCTCGCGGCGGGGTCAAGTATAGTGGTTAGGCGCAAATTTAGTGTTAGACAATTTTGGCCTGATATTCAAACGCATAACATTACAGTTTGCCAATACATAGGTGAGATTTGCCGCTACCTGCTTAACTACGCCGAGGCCACGGGAGTTAAGCCAAAAGATCATCAACTGCGCTGCATGTTAGGAGCTGGTTTAACCGAAACCAGTTGGCATCGTTGGCTTGAGTACTTTGGTCAAATGGACGTGCTAGAAGGGTGGGGCTCTACAGAAGCGAATACTAACTTACTTAACTTAGATAACTATATTGGTTCGTGTGGCCGAGTGCCGCGCTGGGATCGCACCAATTTTAGATTAGTTAAATTTGATACCGAAACCGAAACTCATGTTAAAGATGCTAACGGGCATTATGTTTTATGCCAACCCGGCGAAGTAGGGGAAGGGCTGGGAATGATCATTAACATGCCTGATTTTGGTGGTGGCCGTTTTGAGGGCTATACCTCAAAACAAGGTACTGAGCAGAAAATTTTGCGTGATGTATTTCAGCAAGGTGACGCTTACTGGCGCTCAGGTGATTTACTGCGCTACGATGAAAATGGATACTTTTACTTTGTAGATCGCATTGGCGACACCTATCGCTGGAAAAGTGAAAATGTATCTTCGCAAGAAGTGGCCACCGCTTTGGCTGAGTACGATGGCGCCGAGCTGGTTAATATTTATGGCGTTCAGGTTCCTGAAAATGAAGGTCGAGCAGGTATGGCGGCCATTGTTATGCAACCAGGCAGGCAGTTTGATCCGCATGTGTTTTATGCTTTAACCATAGAAAAAGTGCCTAATTACGCTGCCCCTCAGTTTGTAAGGGTAAGCAAAGCCGCCGACATGACATCAACTTATAAACTGCGTAAAGTCGACTTACAAAAACAAGGTTATGACCCAGTAGCGTGTAATGAACCAATTTATATACGTAACGATAAGTTAGGCTGTTATCAGCCGTACTGTGAAAATGCGTTGCAAGCAGTAGGATTTTTACCGTTTTGTAGCAATCAGGAGGAAAAATAATGGGCTTAGCAGGAAACGCCGCGATTGTTGGTGCGGCGCAATATAAACCAGAAAAATACCAAACCGCGCCGCAAATGTTTCATTTAGAACAAGTGGCCGACTTAGCAAATCAAGCATTATTAGATGCAGGGCTACAAAAAAGTGATTTGGATGGGTTGGTTATTAATGGCCCACATTTTCACGAGGCTTCAGTATTTGTGCCGGCAATGGCTGCTGAATATTTAGGAATAGAAGTAAACTTTGCCGAAGTAGTTGATTTGGGTGGCTGTACCGCAGTTGCACAAATTTGGCGTGCAGCGGCCGCGATTGAACTGGGGTTATGCCAAGCGGTACTGTGTGTTATTCCCGCTCGCATGGCACCAATGGCGCCAAATGAAGACCCAGCTTGGATGACGCAAGCTATGCGTTATGGCGGTCACAGTACGGCATTTGGCGCGCCAGAAGCTGAGTTTGATTTGCCCTATGGTCACATGGGACAAAACACCGGTTATGCAATGATTGCACAGCGTTACGCGGCGCAATATGGGTACGATCAAGCAGCTATGGCTAAAATAGCAGTCGATCAGCGCTTTAATGCGCAATACCATAAAGACGCTATTTTTAAAGGCAAAGAGCTAACAATTGCAGAAGTATTAGCTTCTAAAATGGTAGCCGACCCACTGCATGTACTAGAAATAGTCATGCCGGTATCGGGTGGCGCGGCGGTTATTGTGGCCTCTAAAGAAGTGGCTGCAAGAGCGAAAAAACGCCCTGCATTTATTACTGGTTTTGGTGAGCGTTTATCATTTAAATCGCCATCGTATGCGCAAGACATGACAGTGACGCCAGTTGCCGAAGCCGCAAAGCGTGCGTTTACTATGGCTGGGCTGTCGCCTAAAGATATACATGCAGCACAAATTTATGATTGTTACACCATTACTGTGTTGTTATCACTTGAAGATGCTGGCTTTTGCCCTAAAGGGGAAGGCATGCGCTTTATTAAAGAGCATAACCTTACCTTTAAAGGCGACTTTCCGATGAACACCCATGGCGGGCAACTTAGTTTTGGCCAAGCTGCGGCGGCGGGTGGTTATTCTCAAGTTATTGAGGCTTTCCATCAAATTTCAAACTCTGCCGATCAACGTCAGCTAAAAAGGTGTGACAATGTATTTGTTAGTGGCACCGGTGGCGTGATGAGTGAGCAGGGCGCATTGATATTACAAGGAGGCTAGTATGGCAACGTTAAAACCTATGCCAGTCGCAACAAAAATTTCTGCACCATTTTGGCAGGCGTTAAAAGAAAACCAGTTAAAAATTCAGCAATGTAAGCAGTGTGAAGGGTGGGTGTTTTTTCCACGTAATCATTGTAGTCATTGTTTAGCGCATGAGCTGCAGTGGCAGCAAGTGAGCGGTGAGGGCACCTTATATTCATACACCCTTACACGTATTCCAACTATGCCAGAGTTTAGTGACGAAATGCCGCAAGCATTAGCTGTGGTCGAACTAGCTCAAGGCGTTCGTATCAATACCACGTTAATAGATGTGGCAGAGCAAGACATTAAAATAGGCATGCCTGTTAAAGCGGTGTTTGATAAAGTGAGTAGTGATGGCGATACCTTGCTACGTTTTACCTCTATTAATAATGCCGGTGGGGTGCGTGAATATACCAATCCGCTCAATGGGCTTGAACGCAACGACAAAGGGCAAGTACAAGTACCGCTAAGTAACCTTGCTGCGCTTTATGCACTGGCCGATAATAAATATACCGACTGGAGTAACGTGGTTGTTGTTGATCAAGACCTGATTAACGCCTTTGCCGATTTATCGGGGGATGATTACTGGTTGCATACCGATCCTGAGCGCGCAAAAACAGATAGCCCGTTTAAAACCACCATTGCCCATGGCTCGTTAGTACAAGTGCTGCAGTCGCGTTTAACGATTGCACTGCCATTTGAAATTATCGGCTTTAATAATATGGTTAACTATGGCTCAAACCGTTTGCGCTTTCCTGCGCCAGTGCCTGCGGGCGCAACTATTTATGGCCGTAGTAAGGTAAAAGACATTAGCGTGTCGCACAAAGGGGTGCAATTAACCCTAGAAATGAACATCCATGTGGTTGGTAATGATAAACCAAGTGTGATCAACGATTTGGTGATCCTGTACCGCTAAACACAGTAAATAATTTGGTAAATATAAAGCCGCTGAGCAACTTTATTGCTCAGCGGCTTTTTGTTTTTTTAGTTTTAAGTTTATGACTCTTAATGCTTTTTTTTCGTTTTTTTGGTTAGTCTCAATGGACGATGAAGCATTAGTAATTTGCCCTAATAATGAACCTAATCACAATTTTGTAAGAGAGGGTTCATGGATATTCGCGCATTAGGTTATTTCGTAGCACAGACTGACGCTCCACACGAGTGGCAACACTACGCAGAGCAAGTATTAGGGATGATGACGGCGCCAACTGACGATGGTGGATTCTACATCAAAATGGATGAGCGCCCATACCGCATGTTGGTTATACCCGGCGCAGACAAACGCTATTTTGCCTCTGGTTGGGAACTAACAGGTGCGAAAGCTTACAACAATGCTAAACAAACATTACTTGATAAAGGCATTGCCTTTGAAGAGGCTAATAAAGCCTTATGTGAGCAGCGCCGCGTACAAAATATACTCATAGTTAATGACCCCGCGGGTAATCGCCACGAACTTTATTGGGGTCATGTTTCAGACTGCCAACCGTTTACTTCTCCTCAAGGTGTACCCGCTTTTATTACCGGCGATATGGGCCTGGGCCACACCGTATTACCTGCGCCAAATTTTGATGAAACCTTTGCGTTTTTAACCGACGTATTAGGGTTTGAATTATCAGATTTATTTAACTTTAAACCCGCACCAGAGGCCGATCCAATTCGCATTTACTTTATGCATTGTGGTAACGCACGTCACCACAGTTTAGCTATTTGTGAATTTCCGGTACCAAGCGGTTGCGTGCATGCCATGGTCGAAGTTGAAAACATGACAGAAGTAGGCCGCGCTCACGACAGACAACAACAACATCAAGTACAGCTGTCGGCCACTTTAGGTCAGCATCTTAATGACAAAATGACCTCATTTTATATGAAAACACCATCAGGCTTCGATTTAGAGTATGGCTTTGGTGGTCTGCAAGTTGAAAACTGGGAAGAGCATTGTGCTTTTGAATTTAGCCGAGTGAGCCTGTGGGGCCACGATTTCTCAGTAGGAGAAAAATAATGAATAAAGTAAAAACAACAGCGCAAATGGTGGCTGAACTAAGTGATGGCATGACAATTGGCATTGGTGGTTGGGGCCCGCGCCGTAAACCTATGGCACTTATTCGCGAAATTATAAAGTCGGATCTTAAAGATCTTACGATTGTGGCGTATGGCGGCGCCGATGTGGGTATGTTATGCGCAGCTGGCAAAGTAAAAAAATTAATCTTTGCGTTTGTATCGCTAGACTTTATTCCACTAGAACCTTTTTTTCGTAAAGCTCGCGAGCAAGGCGAGCTTGAGCTAATGGAAATTGACGAAGGTATGTTGTTACTTGGCCTTCGTGCTGCGGCGTGGGGCTGTCCTTACATTCCAACTCAAGTTGGTTTAGGTACAGATGTACTTACACATAACCCAGATATTCAAGTGATTGATAGCCCCTATGACGATAAAGAATGGGTGGCAATGCCAGCGCTTAAACTCGACGCTGCACTGGTACATGTTGATCATGCTGATGAGCGTGGTGTGTGCCAGATTTCAGGTCCAGATCATTACCTAGACGATTGGTTTGTACGCGCAGCAAATAAAAGCTATGTCACCTGCGACAAGCTGGTTAGCAGCGATCATTTTTATGATCGCACAGCGGCAGATAAAGTATTTTGGGAGCGCAGCTTAACAACAGCCGTAAGTGAAGTACCTGGTGGCGCGCATCCAAGCAGTTGTCCGCCATTTTACGGCATTGATAATAAACATTTGCTGCAATATAACAAATACGCAAAAGAAGGCGGCTTTAGTGCTTACTTTGATGAATTTATTAACAATAAATCAGAGCAAGAGTATCAAGCTAAATTAGGCGGCATCGATGCGATCCGTCAAATCCCTAACACAAGTTACTAAGGCAGGACATTAAAATGACAGCAACTCAATACAGCTTGGCAGAATTAATGATTTGTGCCGCAGCAACCGCATTTGATAACGATGGTGAAGTGCTTGCCACCGGCATTGGGGTTATTCCGCGTTTAGCGGCGAGTATTTCTATGAGTACTAACAACCCAGATTTAATGATGACAGACTCAGAAGCCTACTTACTGAGTGAGCCAAATCCGATTGGCGCACGTGGCGATGATTTTGTACAGCGTAACGAAACATGGATGGGCTTTTCACGCATTTTTGACAATGTGTGGAGCCGTAAACGCCACGCCATGATAGGGCCAACGCAAATTGATAAGTACGGGCAAAGTAATATTTCAGCCCTAGGGGGCGACTACGACAAACCTAAAATACAAATGTTAGGTGTACGTGGTTTACCGGGTAACTCAATTAGCCATGCTAACTCGTTTTTTGTGCCAAGCCACAGTAAACGCGTATTTGTAGAGCAAGAATGTGATGTGGTGTGCTCAATTGGTTACAACCCAGCACGTTTGCCAAAAGGTTATCAGCTATCGGATGTCGATATTCGTTTAGTGATCACCGATATTTGTGTGATGGATTGGCAAGGTCCAGAGCATCAATTGCGTTTAGTGAGCGTTCACCCTGGTGTGACTGTACAAGAAGTAATTGAAAAAACAGGCTTTGAAATTCACGTTGAGGCAAACACCCCAACCACACCAGCACCTACAGCTGAGCAGTTAGCGTTAATTGCTAAATTGGATCCGCACAATATTAGAGCTAAACAGCTAAAAGACAACCCACCGGGTGTACGCCCAGAGGAGTCGTAATGAGTGAAGTTCAAACAATAGATGACGTAGTGTTATACGAAGTGCGCGCTCAAGTGGCGGTTATTACCATGGATCGTCCTGAATATAACAACGCGCAAAACTCACAAATGACCTACGCGCTAGATAAGGCTTTTCAGCTTGCGTGTAACGACGACGAAGTAAAAGTAATTGTACTTGCCGGCAATGGCAAGCACTTTTCTGCCGGCCATGACATTGGCACCCCTGGGCGCGATGTTGATAAAAGCTTTGATCGTACTAACCTTTTTTACGATCACGCTAATAAGCCCGGCGGTGAGTTTTTATATGCCCGCGAGCACGAAGTGTATTTAGGAATGTGCCGTCGCTGGCGCGATTTACCTAAGCCAACGATTGCTATGGTACAAGGTGCCTGTGTGGCTGGTGGCTTAATGCTGGCGTGGGTATGTGATTTAATTATTGCCGATGACAAAGCATTTTTCTCTGATCCGGTCGTGCGCATGGGTATTCCTGGGGTTGAGTATTTTGCGCATGTGCACGAGCTTAACCCACGTATCGCCAAAGAGTTTTTATTTACGGGTGATCGTATGTCGGCAGACCGTGCTTATCAAATGGGCATGGTGAATCGCGTAGTGCCAAGGGATAATTTAGAAGAGACGACCTTTACTTTAGCTAATCAGATTGCACAAATGCCACGACTGGGTTTGCAATTAACTAAGCAAGTAATTAATAACGCCGAAGATTTAATGGGTAAACGTTCAACCATGGATATGGCGTTTGGTTTGCATCATTTTGCGCATGCGCATAACGAAACAATATCGGGTGACCGCTTAGGTGGCTTTGACGCGAAAGCGATGGCTCAAGCCAATAAATCAGCAGCCAAGGAAAAATAAATATGAGCACAGAGCACAATAATGCCGATGGCCGTTGGAATACGCCGTTAACAGAGGCACTGGGCTGTCGTTATCCGATTATTCAAACGGCGATGGGCTGGGTCTCTGATGCAAATTTAGTAATAGCAACAACACGTGCGGGCGGTTTTGGTTTTTTAGCTGGCGCGACGATGAACACTGAAGAAGTAGAAAGTGCCATAAAAAAAGTAATTGCTGCCACTGGGACCAGTAATTTCGGTCTTAATTTTCATATGTTTCAAGAAAACGCGCAGCAATGTCTTGATTTAGCCATTAGCTACAAACTCCGTGCGGTGAGTTACGGGCGTGGCCCAGATAAAGCCACTATTGAGCGACTCAAAGCGGCAGGTGTGCTGTGCATTCCCACCGTAGGCGCAGTAAAGCACGCCGTAAAAGCGGTTGCTATGGGCGCCGATATGATCACTATTCAAGGTAGTGAAGGGGGCGGCCATACTGGTAGCGTACCGAGCACTATTTTGTTACCGCAAGTGTTAAATGCGGTGTCGGTGCCAGTAATTGCGGCTGGGGGCTTTTCGTGCGGACGCGGTTTGGCCTCAGTATTAGGTGCAGGCGCTGCAGGTATGGCAATGGGCACGCGCTTTTTGCTGACCTGCGATGCACCCACACCAAAAGTTACCCAGCAGCGTTATCTTGATACCCAAGACAGTGCCGATATTCGTATTTCTACCGCGGTAGATGGCCTGCGTCATCGGATGATCAACACGCCATTTATTGATGACTTAGAGCGCGCGGGCGGTGTTAAGCGCTTATGGTTGGCACTAAAAAGTGCGCGCCATTGGCAAAAAGAAACCGGCATGACATCGCTGCATATGCTCAAAGTATTTTTTAATGGTCTGCGTGAAGATCCTAAAGCCGCAGCAACATTGGTAATGTCGGCTAATCAACCAGTGTTAATTCAAAAGTCTATGGTTGAAGGTAAACCCGACGAAGGTATTTTACCCAGCGGCCAAGTAGCGGCGGTAATAAATAATTTACCTAGCGTTGAGACACTAATAAACGAAATTATCGCCGAGGCAGACACCTGCCTTGAGCAATTGTTAACCCGCCGGACTAACCGGTCAGTCGAAGAAGAGGCCTAAGCTATGAACCCAGCATTCAAAAGCCATATCGAAAACGGTATCGCCGAAATAATTATAAATAAAGCACCGGTAAATGCACTCGACAGTGCTGAATGGCAAGCGCTCGCCGACCTGATCAACAGTATTGGTAAAAATTTGGCAGCACGGGTATTAATTATTCGCTCAGAAGGGCGTGGTTTTTGTGCCGGTGTTGATATTAAAGAGTTGGACCAATACCCAGAGCGTATTGTTAGCGTTAATGCCGGCAATTACGAAACGTTTAAAGCGGTACATTTGTGCCCAATACCTGTAATAGTTGCGCTGCATGGTTATGTGCTGGGTGGCGGTATTGGTATTACTGGTGCGGCCGATATTGTGGTGGCGTCAGAATGTACCACTTTTGCGCTACCAGAAGTAGATCGTGGCGCTATGGGTGGCGGCGCGCATTTACAGCGCTTATTTCCGGTGCAAAAAGTACGTTATTTGTTTTTTACTGGCGAAACTATTTCGGTACAAGATGCCGATAAATACGGCTTTATCGAACGCATTGTACCTAAAGAGCAGTTACGCGACACCGCGCTGGAAATTGCCAGCAAAATTGCAGCAAAAAGCTCCGATATGATCCGCATTGCTAAAGAAAGCCTAAATGGTGTTGAAGACGGTGACCTAGAAGCTAAATACCGTTGGGAGCAAGGATTTACGCTGCAAGCTTATACCAGCCCAGATTCTGCTGAAACCCGCCGCGCGTTTGTAGACAAACGCGAAGTGAATTTTTGAGGCCGACTATGAAACTAACTTATACAACAGAGCAACAAAATTTCCGTATGGAAGTGCGTCAGTGGCTTGCAGAAAATGTACCTGCAGAAAAACTGCCCACTTACGACACCAAAGCAGGCTTTGAGCTGCATCGTCAATGGGAGCGCAAGCTACATAAAGCGGGTTTTTCTATGGTTATGTGGCCTAAAGAATATGGCGGCCGCGGGTGTAACTTAATTGACTGGCTTATTTTTGAAGAAGAATATTACGGCGCAGGTGCACCTGGGCGAGTAAATCAAAATGGCCAGCTATTACTTGGATCTACTTTACTTGAATTTGGTACGGAGCAGCAAAAATCGCACTTTTTACCGCGTATGGCATCAAGTGAAGACATGTGGGCGCAAGCCTGGTCTGAACCCAATGCTGGCTCAGATATGGCCAACATTAGCAGTAAAGCAATTCTTAATGGCGACCATTACATTGTGAATGGCCAAAAAACCTGGTCTACCCGTGCTACTTATGCCGATTGGGCATTTGGCTTGTTTCGCTCAGAAGCAGGTTCGCAGCGCCATCATGGTTTGTCTTTTTTAATGGTACCGCTGGATGCAGAGGGCGTAACTATTCGCCCAATTAAAGCGTTGGATGGGGAAGATGCCTTTGCAGAAATATTTTTTGATAACGTGAAAGTGCCGGTTGAACACCGTATTGGTGAAGAAGGCAAAGGCTGGCATGTGGCAATGGCAACGGCAGGTTTTGAGCGTGGTTTGTTGCTGCGCTCACCGGCGCGTTTTCAGCAACCTGTGCGCAAACTAGTGCAGCTGTACCGCGATAACAAAGCGGCTGCCGATCGCGACCCAGCCATTGGTGCTGCGGTGGCTAAATGTTGGGCTGATGCAGAAGCCTATGCGCTGTCGGCTTACAACACTGTAGGGCGTATTAGTCATGGCGATAAAATTGGCGCTGAATCGAGCCTAAATAAAGTGTTTTGGTCAGAGCTAGATTTACTTATTCATCAAACGGCGATGGATATTTTGGGCACGTGTGGTGAGTTACTCTCATCAGCAGCACTTGGTGAGGAGCATGGTTATTGGTTAAACGGCTTTTTATTCTCTCAAGCTGGGCCAATTTATGCGGGTGCCAATGAAATTCAAAGAAATATTGTTGCTGAGCGTATGCTTGGCCTACCTAGATAGCGAGTGAAACTATGGATTTTACCTTTACTGAAGACCAATTAATGTTTCGTGAAGCTATCAGCCGTTTTTTAATGACTGAGGCAGCACCAGAAACACTACGCGAAATATGGGAAACCGACGCGGGTCGCTCTCCCGAATTAAGAAATAAAATGGCAGAGCAAGGGCTTACTGCGCTATCAGTGCCAGAGCAGTTTGGCGGTTTGGGAATGGGCGATATAGCGTGGTCATTAATGACCCAAGAGCTAGGTTATTACGCTATTCCAGATTCGCTTGCCGATACGGCTTATGTAGGCAGTGGCGTATTTTCAGCCCTTGATGATAGCGTAGCCTGTAAAGCTGATTACTTAGCTAAAATTTGCGATGGCGAGCTGCGCTTAGCTATTGGCCATCAATGCAGTGAGCTGGTATCGGATGCACATTTAGCGCAAGTACTACTTATGCAACATGCAGATGAAGTGCATTTAGTACCGCGTGATCAAGTAAATAACGTCGTTAATTTAAGTATTGATTCGTCGCGCCGCTTATCGCAAGTGACGTGGCAGCCAACAGCCGAAACCTGTATTGCACAGGGCGAGGCGGGCAAAAAAATATGGAATGACACGCTTAATCGCGGGGCGCTCTCGGTTGCTGGGCAATTACTCGGTTTAGCGCAGCGCATGCTCGATTTAACCGTTGATTATAGTGTACAGCGTAAACAATTTGGCAAAGCAATTGGTAGCTTTCAGGCTGTTAAGCATCATTTAGCCGATGTAGCAGGAAAAATTGAAATTGCAAAACCGGTACTGTATCGCGCGGCGTGTTCACTAGAAAATAACCACCCTTTAACTGACGTGCATGTTTCACAAGCGCGTAATTTTTGCAGCGAAGCAGCAGCACTTGCAGCGCGCCACGGGATTCAAATTCACGGTGCTATGGGGTATACCTGGGAAGTAGACCTGCAAATGTTTATGAAACGCAGTTGGGCATTAAATAACACCTGGGGTGACAGTATTTTTCATCGTGCACGAGTGCAAAATTATGTGCTTAATTCTGATGTCGATCTGGCACCTTCTAAAACATTTGAGGCGATACTATGACCCATGCATATATTGTAGATGCACTGCGTACACCTACAGGCAGACGCAAAGGCGGCCTTGCCCATGTACATGCCATAGACTTAGGTGCAGCAGTATTAAAACCTTTGGTTGAGCGCAATAACATACCCGCAGAAGATTACGATGATGTAATTTTTGGCTGTGTAGACACGATAGGCTCGCAAGCAGGAAACATTGCCCGCACCAGTTGGTTAGCGGCAGGGTTGGCCATGAATGTACCGGGTACTACGGTTGATAGACAATGTGGCTCATCGCAACAAGCCGTGCATTTTGCTGCGCAAGCGATTATGAGCGGCACGCAAGATGTGATAGCGGTAGGCGGCGTGCAAACGATGACGCAAATTCCTATTTCGTCAGCCATGTTAGCCGGGCAACCACTTGGCTTTAGTACGCCGTTTGCAGAGAGTAAATTGTGGGATGCACGCTTTGGCGATGCGCCGGTAAATCAGTTTTATGCCGCTCAGCGCATTGCCGATCATTGGGGTATAAGCCGCGCCGATATGGAAGTGTTTGCCCTAGAAAGTCACCGCCGTGCATTAGCGGCAGCAGCAGAGGGGCGCTTTGATCGAGAAATAGTGGCGATTGAAGGATTAACAGCTGATGAAACACCTAGAGAAAGTAGTTTGGCTAAAATGGCTGAACTTGAGCCGGTTGACCCTACTTACCCAAGTATTACAGCTGCGGTTTCGAGCTCAGTGTGCGATGCATCAGCAGCAATGCTTATTGTGTCTGAGCGCGCATTAAAAAAATATAACCTTACCCCAAGAGCGCGTATTCATCATGTTAGCGTACTGGGAGATGACCCTATTTGGCATCTTAGAGCGCCCATTCCAGCTACTATCGCGGCATTAAAAAAAGCGAATCTTACGCTTGATGATATTGATTTAGTGGAAATTAATGAAGCGTTTGCCTCTGTAGTAATGGCATGGTTAAAAGAAACCGGTTACAGCCATGAAAAAACTAATGTTAATGGTGGTGCTATTGCACTTGGCCATCCGCTTGGTGCTACGGGCGTGCGTTTAATGACCGGGTTATTACATGAATTAGAGCGTACAGGCGGGCGTTATGGCCTACAAACAATGTGCGAAGGCGGCGGTTTAGCTAATGTCACTATCATTGAACGATTATAATTAAGGAGAAAGGTATGGGTATTTGCCAACAGCGTACAGTTATTATTACCGGAAGTGGCGGTGGATTAGGCCGTGCTTATGCACTTGCCTTTGCCGCAGAAGGCGCCAATGTGGTAGTGAACGACATTCGCCTTGATGCTGCAAAAGCAGTGGTTGATGAAATTATTACTGCCGGCGGTAAAGCGATTGCTAATAGCAGCGATATTACTACCAAGGCTACGGCGCAACAGATAGTAGATGATGCCATTGCCGCCTTTGGCGAAGTGCATGTGCTAGTTAACAATGCTGGTGTATTGCGCGATGGTATGTTTGTTAATTCGGATGAAGATGCTTGGGATATGGTAATGCGAGTGCATCTTAAAGGACATTTTTGTTTAGCTAATATTTTAAGCCGTCGCTGGCGCGATCAGTCAAAAGCGGGTAACCCAGTAGCTGCACGTATTATTAACACCAGCTCTGGCGCGGGCTTACAAGGTTCGGTAGGGCAAGCAAATTATTCTGCAGCAAAAGGCGGCGTTGCGACGCTTACTTTAGTACAAGCGTCGGAATTGGCGCGTTACGGTATTACCGCTAATGCATTGGCACCGGCAGCACGCACCGCAATGACCGAATCAGCAATGCCTGATCTAGTGAAAAAACCAGAAGATGATAGTTTTGATGCCTGGGCCCCCGAAAATGTAGCGCCGCTGGTTGTTTGGTTAGGTAGTGAGGCATCGACAGCCGTAACAGGGCAAATATTTGAAACGCAAGGCGGTCGTATCTCATTATGTGATGGCTGGCGTACTGGCCCCACTATTGATAAAGGCGCACGCTTAAATGTAAATGAAATTGCCGGCGTGATTGAGCAATTAAATGCCCAAGCTGTGGCACCACAAAAGGTATGGGGTAGTAAATAATGACTAAGATAGATTTAGATAGACGACGACTTATACAGGCGTGCGGCGCAATTGGTGGTGCGTCTATGCTAGGTTTATCACTTGCAAGTCAAGCATCGGCGGCTGCAACAGTAAACACCACTAAACAGCCGCTTGGTGACTACGACAGTTGGGACATGTCGACCATGGCGGATTTATTACGCCAAGGCGATATTAGTCCATTAGAATTAACCGACAGTGCAATTGCACGGTTTGAAGCAAATGCTGCGCTTAATATGATTGCCGTTAATCATTTTGAGCAAGCGCGCGCGCAAGCACAAAAGTTAAACCAATTAAGCACTGCACAGCGAACAGCTAAAATGGCCAGCGCACCGCTGTTAGGTGTACCGTTTGCGCTTAAAGATTTAGGCGTAACTATGGCCGGTACTATTACTACTAATGGTTGTCGTTTTTTTAAAGATAACCGTGTGGCTGAAAATTCAACCTTAGTTAATCGCTATCAAGCCGTGGGACTAAACATTATGGCTAAGCTTACCAGCCCTGAGTTTGGTCAAACGCCTACAGGTGAGTCGAGCTTGCATGGCAACACGCTTAACCCGTGGGATACCCGCTATAGTAGTGGCGGCTCATCGGCAGGCTCTGCGGTGGCGGTTGCAGCGAGAGTTTTACCCGCAGCTCATGGTAGCGATGGTGGCGGCTCTATTCGTATACCTGCATCGCATTGTGGGCTATTTGGGCTTAAACCAAGCCGTGGCCGGGTGGCCTCTGGCCCCACTAACCTAGAAAGCTCAATGGGGTTATCGGTTCATCATGCGCTTACCCGCAGTGTGCGCGACAGTGCATTGCTGCTGCAGCTAACGCAAGGGGCAGAGCCTGGGTCGCGTATTACCCTGCCTAACGATAATATGTTAGCTGCGGTTAACGCCAAACCAAAGCGTCTTAAAATAGCATTAATGCAAAGCCATCCATTTGGTTACCCTGTGCATCAAGATTGTACCGATGCCTTAGATAAAACCGTTAAATTGCTGACTAGCTTAGGCCACATTGTTGAAGCAGCTCAGCCAACTTTGCCACTTGAGCAGATGTTTAAAGGCATGGGCATAGCCACTTCAAGCGGCATGCTTAATGCAGTACAAGCTAGAGAATTAAAACTAGGGCGTGCAGCACGTGAAAACGAGTTTGAAGCCATTGTTTGGGGGCACTTGCAGCGGGCTAAAGAATTTACAGCTCAGCAAATGTTGGAGGCACGCAGTGCCTTTGATCAGGGCGGACAAGCTTTTGATGTGTTTTTTAACGACTACGACTTTATTTTGACACCAGTGACCACAGCGCCACCACCAAAAATTGGTGAACTCAGTTTAAATCAACCCTACGATTCATTTGTGCAACAGGTATTAAAAGCATCACCCATTGCAGCGTTATTTAATATGACAGGTTTACCAGCAATGTCGGTGCCACTGCATTGGAATAAGAATGGCTTGCCAATTGGTGTGCAATTTGCCGGTGCGTATGGCAGTGAGGCGCAGTTGCTTACGCTGGCCGCGCAATTAGAGCAAGCCGCACCGTGGGCAGATAAAAGGCCGCCTATATTAAGCTAAAGCACAAAATATAGAGATGCTAAGCAGTAAACAACAAAAGAGCCAACTAGGCTCTTTTTTAGTTGTAAAAACTAGTGACTATACGGCGGTAATTCAGTCGCAGTTAATTATAATAATGAGTTAGCGGCAGCTGCAATTAGCTTGGTTGTTAAATATTAGGCAAAAAAAAGCCCAGCTAAGCTGGGCTATAAAATATTCTAAGGGGAAGTACTTAATTTTGGGTAACAGTAAATTGCCCAAAAGTATAAACTTTAAACAAATAAAATGTATTGATTAACACCAAACTCATATTCGAAACAATACTCGACGACATAAGATCTAAGCTAAATGATAAAAATAGCAAACCACAGGCACTAACCGCGGCAATACGCAGTAATGTGAGTTGGTTAATAAAGAAAGCACCTAAACCTAGTGCAAGTAATATCGTGTTTAAAAGCCAATCTAGCTCGTTTAGCATGGTAGTTTCAATAGTTCATTTGTTGAAAAAAGGAGCGCCATTATGTTGATCTTTTGCACACCTTTCAACCAAGTAATTTTAAATTTTCAGATTAGTTTTTTTAATGCTAAAAGAAAGCTTTTATTGCCGCAATAACGCCATTATCGGCAATTACTTTATATTTTTGACAGCTATTTGAGTTAACCGTATCAGTACATAAATAAAGTGCCTTACGCTTACTATCTAACTGTGGCTGTAAGTTTGAATCGAGGAGCCTTGCGCCATAACCAAATACCCCTGGCCAATAAATGCTATTACTTACCATGCCTAATTTATGATAACTAAGCAGTGTTGGCTTAGGGATTATAATTATTATAAATAGTAATAGTCCAAGCGTGATCAGTAAACCGCTTTTAGACTTTTGTACTGCCTTGTTATTAGCTGCAGTATTAGCACTTTGTTTAATATTATTGGGCTTTGTAGCCGTACTGCGGTTTTGCTTGTTTTTTGTTGTTTTTGTACTTCTAGATGATTTACCTAGTAATGATTGTTTTTTTGTATTTGTAGACATAAAGCAAATCTGGCCTTTTTGGTGTAGTTCTCTATAATAAATAACTGTATTTAAAGCAAATGATAGCATTTGCAAACATTGCTTTTAGCCTATAAGGATCAAATATGAACACGCAGCTTGCAATTTTAATCGTTGATGATGTTAGTACTGTGCGCAGCTTTTTAAGCCAAACATTGATGCATTTAGGCATAGAAAACGTAAAAGAAGCATCAACTGCCGCACAATGTATTAATGAGTGTCGTGCTGCAAATTATAACATGATTTTTTTAGATATAGAGTTACCTGATGGCGATGGTAAAGAGTTAATTGAGCAAATTAATCAACTGAACCCAGAAACAATCGTGGTTATGGTGTCGGCGCACTCAGGGGTTGAAAATGTTAAAGATGCGATTGATAAAGGAGCCAAGGGTTTTGTGGTAAAGCCTTTTTCTCCTAAAAAAATAGCAGCTATGCTGAAAAAGTTTTATCCCGAGCTAGAAGGGGTTTAATAACTTACGCGCCATTTTATTAAAAGCGCTTATTTAAGCGCAACTGCCCTAAACAAGAATATGTGATGATTGTGCTGTGTGAATTGGCTACATACCTGTTTAATGCTGTAAATATTAAATATAAAGCAAAAAAAAACCGGCCAAGGCCGGTTTTTATATTCTTGCAAAAACAAATTATAGTGCTTTAATTTTAGCAGCTATGCGGCTCTTATGACGAGCAGCTTTGTTTTTGTGAATTAGACCCTTAGTTGCGTAACGGTCTAGGATAGGTGTAGCAACAGAAAAAGCTTGCTGTGCAGCTTCTTTATCACCAGCTTCAATAGCTACGATTACTTTTTTGAAGTAAGTACGCATCATTGAACGACGACTTGCGTTGTGCTGACGGTTTTTTTCGCTTGTAATAGCGCGTTTTTTTGCAGACTTGATGTTAGCCAAGGTTTGCTCCTAACAATCTTAAATAAAGCTTAAATTAAAGGCCGTGGAATATGCCTGTTTTTATCATGAATGTCAATTTAATTTTGACAATCCAAGAAAAACTGCTCCTTATAACGAACATCAATTTGCCGCTCTAGCAGTTAATATCGACATTGTAACAAAGCATGAGGATTCAGCCTAGTGCTTTAAAGCGATTTATAAAAAAGACTATGGCATAATTACTTATCTTAATGATTTTTAGTGTGGGTTTGCGGTGTCAAAAGGTTTATTTCGCTCCGGTATGATTGTTAGTTGTATGACAATGATATCGCGTATTTTAGGGTTAGTTCGCGATGCGGTTGTTGCAAACCTCTTGGGAGCCGGTGCTGCGGCCGATGTTTTTTTGTTTGCTAATCGAATTCCTAACTTTTTACGTCGTTTATTTGCAGAAGGTGCGTTTGCTCAAGCATTTGTACCTGTATTAAGCGAAATAAAAGAGCAGCAAGGCGACGACAAGGTTAAACTTTTTGTTGCGCAAGCAGCAGGAACCTTAGGCACTATTTTATTAATAGTGACTATTGTAGGTGTGGTTGCGTCTCCGGTTATTGCTGCACTATTTGGTACAGGTTGGTTTATAGATTGGTGGCAAGGTGGCCCTGATGGCGAAAAGTTTGAGCTTGCCAGTGCATTGTTAAAGCTGACTTTTCCGTATTTATTTTTTGTCAGCCTTGTGGCGCTAAGTGGGGCGGTTATGAATGTATACAACCGCTTTGCTGTGGCTGCGTTTACCCCAGTGTTATTAAATGTATCTATTATTGCGTGTGCTATTTTTTTACATGACCAATTTTCGGTAGGTGCTTATGCATTAGCCATAGGTGTATTTATTGGTGGTGTGGTGCAATTACTGTTTCAGTTACCTTTTTTATATCGGGCAAAAATGTTGGCGCGCCCGCGCTGGGCTTGGCAAGACGAAAATGTAAAAAAAGTACGTAAATTAATGCTGCCTGCTTTGTTTGGGGTCTCTATTAGCCAAATAAACTTATTGCTCGATACCGTTATTGCTTCATTACTCATGACCGGCTCAATTGCTTGGTTGTATTACTCAGACCGCTTAATAGAATTTCCGCTGGGATTATTTGGTATTGGTATAGCAACGGTTATTTTACCGGCACTGTCAAAATTACATAGCAGTAAAAAAAGCAGTGATTTTCAGCATACCTTAGATTGGGGGGTACGCTTTGTAATATTTTTAGGGCTGCCTGCTATGATAGGGTTAATGATTATTAGCCCGCTTATTATTACCGTGTTGTTTGATCATGGTGCGTTTAAAGAAGCAGGGATTGATCATGTTAAAGCGGTGAGCTTAGGGGTAATGGCTTATTCGGTTGGTTTAGTCAGCTTTATGCTAATAAAGGTATTAGCCCCTGGATTTTACGCCCGTCAAGATACTAAAACCCCAGTGCGCATTGGTATTATTACCTTGGTACTTAATATGGTATTTAATATAATGCTTGCGCCTTTTATTGGCTATTTAGGATTGGCCTTAGCCACTTCAATGTCGGCAAGTTGTAATGCATTTTTGCTTTACAGGCAGCTTAAAAAAGAAAATGTGTACCAGTTTTCGTCAATGAGCTTATATTTTACCCTTAAATGCTTTGTTGCAAGTATTGTTATGGGGTTACTGGTTTGGTTTACCAGCGAGCAGTATAGTTGGACGACTTGGCACTTTAGCGAACAGGTTATTTTACTCCTAGTGTTGCTAGCAATTGCAGGGTTAAGTTACTTTACGCTGTTATTTTTGATGGGTGTGCGACTAAATACGATAAAAAGTGTAGCAATTACTGAATCGAACTAAAAAAAAGATTATAATCGGCAACTCTGCAACTTCATTCAATTTTGAGTTGTGAATTAATAACTCGCTTAAAAAGGCATTGGGTGGCATGGAGTTAATTAGAGGTATACACAATATTCGCTCACAACATTTTGGTTGTGTGCTTACTATTGGTAATTTTGATGGTGTTCACTTAGGTCATGCTGAAGTATTAAAAGGCTTACTTATTGATGCTAAAGCAAATAATTTACCTAGTACGGTAATGTTGTTTGAGCCCCAACCACAAGAGTTTTTTGCTAAAAGTAATGCGCCAGCGCGTTTAACTCGCTTACGAGATAAACTGCTATTGCTCAGCGAGTTAGGTATTGAACGAGTTATTTGTATTAGCTTTAATCAGCAATTTGCAAATATGCATGCAGAGCAATTTGTTAGTGATATTTTAATTAAAAAGCTAGGCGTTAAGGCATTAACGGTTGGTGATGATTTTAGGTTTGGCAAGCAGCGACAAGGTAATTTTGACTTACTTGTAAGTATGGGCAAACAAGCGAGCATGGATGTTAAAAGCACCGCGAGTTTTCGCCAATTAAATGCTAGAGTAAGCAGTACTTTAATTCGTGAAGCGCTTGCCGCTGGTGACTTAAGCACTGCAAAGGTAATGCTTGGCCACAACTATGCCATTTCGGGACGTGTTATACATGGTTGGAAACGCGGCCGAGAGCTGGGTTTTAGAACCGCAAATATAGCGCTTAAACGTCAAGTTTGCCCGGTAAATGGGGTGTTTGCTGTGCAAGCAACTATAGCTGGAAAACAAGTTTATGGGGTTGCCAATATAGGCAATAAGCCCACCTTTAATGGAACTCGTGCCTTATTAGAAGTTCATCTTTTTGATTTTGCACAAGACATTTATGGACAATTTATGCATGTGGAGTTGATTAAAAAACTCCGCGATGAGAAAAAATTCGAGACATTAACACAATTAACGGTGCAAATAGCAACTGACGTTGCCGCCGCTAAGCAGTGTTTTGGTTTAAATTAGGTAGCCGATAGATACGGAATGTAGGATTAATGAGCGACTATAAACATACTTTGAACTTACCGGAAACACCGTTTCCAATGCGTGGCAATTTGGCACAACGTGAACCAAAAATGCTTAAAGCATGGTATGAAGACGACCTATATGGTCAAATTCGCAGTGCTAAAAAAGGTAAAAAAACCTTTATTTTGCATGATGGACCTCCGTATGCAAACGGCGATATCCATTTAGGCCATTCAGTAAATAAAATATTAAAAGATATTATTGTTAAGTCTAAAACCTTATCTGACTTTGACTCGCCATTAGTACCTGGTTGGGATTGTCATGGTTTACCAATAGAGTTAATGGTTGAGAAAAAAGTTGGCAAGCCAGGCGTTAAAGTAACTGCGAGCGAGTTTCGCGAAAAGTGCCGTGCATACGCTAAAAAGCAAGTTGAAGGTCAAAAGGTCGACTTTAAACGTTTAGGTGTGTTTGCCGATTGGGACAAGCCTTACTTAACCATGAACTTTGATTTTGAAGCGAATGCTATTCGTGTACTTGGTCGTATTATTGAAAAAGGCCATTTACATAAAGGTGCTAAGCCTGTGCATTGGTGTACTGATTGTGGTTCAGCTTTAGCCGAAGCCGAAGTTGAATACCAAGATAAGCAATCACCAGCCATTGACGTACGCTTTATTTTTAACGACCAAGACGCAGTAGTAAGTGCGTTTGATTTAGCCGATGGTCATAAAGGTACAGGTAAAGTTGGTACTGTTATTTGGACT
This sequence comes from Pseudoalteromonas translucida KMM 520, assembly GCF_001465295.1. Classification (NCBI taxonomy): domain Bacteria; kingdom Pseudomonadati; phylum Pseudomonadota; class Gammaproteobacteria; order Alteromonadales; family Pseudoalteromonadaceae; genus Pseudoalteromonas; species Pseudoalteromonas translucida. The sequence goes on from NZ_CP011034.1 coordinate 991,015, forward strand.
ACCACGCCGTGGACACTACCGGCTAACCGCGCAGTAGCAGTACATGCAGAATTAGAATATGCACTAGTACAAGTTGAAGACGAAGGTAAGCAGCAACGCTTAATTTTAGGCTCTGAACTTGTTAAAGATGCAATGGACCGTTTTGGTTTTAATAACTTTCATGTATTAGGTTACGTTAAAGGCGCGGCACTTGAAAATTTACAAGTAGCACATCCATTTTACGACTTTAATGTTCCGGTAATTGTAGCTGAGCATGTTACGACTGACTCAGGTACGGGTGTTGTACATACGGCTCCAGGACATGGTCAAGAAGATTTCGTGGCTGGACTTGAATACAAACTAGAAGTGGCTAACCCGGTTGGCGCAAATGGTGTGTACTTAGCAGGCACTGAGTTATTTGCCGGTCAGCATGTGTTTAAAGCCAATGCGAGCATTGTTGAAGTGCTTAAAGAGCATGGCGCATTAATGCATCACCATGCTATTACGCATAGTTACCCACATTGCTGGCGTCATAAAACGCCAATTATTTTCCGTGCTACACCGCAATGGTTTATTAGTATGGATCAGGCTAATTTGCGTCAAGACTCATTAAGCGAAATTAAAAACACGCAGTGGTTACCAGAGTGGGGCGAAAGCCGCATTGCAAACATGGTTGAGGGCCGTCCAGATTGGTGTATATCACGCCAACGTACTTGGGGTGTACCAATTGCATTGTTCGCTGATAAAGACACGGGTGCTATTCACCCAAATACGCAAGAATTAATTGAACAAGCTGCACAACTGGTTGAAAAGTCAGGTATTCAAGCATGGTACGATTTAGATCCAGCGACACTGTTAGGTGAAGAAGATGCTAAGCAATACATGAAAGTGCAAGACACTCTCGATGTATGGTTTGACTCGGGCGTATCGCACGCGTGTGTTGTAGATGCACGTGAAGACTTAACTGGTCCTGCCGATTTATACCTTGAAGGTTCTGATCAGCATCGTGGTTGGTTTATGTCGTCTATGATGACATCGGTTGCTATTAACGGCCATGCACCATACCGCCAAGTATTGACTCATGGTTTTACCGTTGATGAAAATGGCCGCAAAATGTCTAAGTCGTTAGGCAATGTTATTTCACCACAAAATGTGATGAATAAACTAGGTGCTGACATTTTACGCTTGTGGGTTGCCTCTACCGATTACACCGCAGAAATGACGGTATCGGATGAAATATTTAACCGCTCAGCAGATCGTTACCGCCGTATTCGTAACACTAGTCGTTACTTATTAGCTAACCTAAATGGCTTTGATCCAAAAACAGATCAAGTAGCTGTTAATGACATGGTTGAGCTTGATAAGTGGATTGTTGGCCGTGCTGCACAATTACAAACAGAAATTTTAGCTGCCTACGATAGCTACCAAATGCTGTTAGTAACGCAAAAGCTAATGAACTTTTGTACCGGTGAGCTTGGTTCGTTCTATTTAGACGTAATTAAAGACCGCCAATACACAGCTAAGAGTGACAGCCACGCACGTCGTTCTTGTCAAACAGCGCTTTACCATATTGCTGAAGCAATGACGCGTTGGATGGCACCTATTATGAGCTTTACAGCCCAAGAAATTTGGGAAGCATTACCGGGTGAGCGTAGTGACTACGTATTTACATCAACCTGGTACGAAGGCTTGCAAGCTCCTACTAACAGCCAATTTAGCAACGATGATTGGTTAGAAATTCTAACAGTGCGCGATGAAGTAAACCGCTTATTAGAAGCTGCACGTAAAGAAGAAGTGATTGGTGCAACGCTCCAAGCAACTGTTAATTTATATACAGGCAAAGCGCTTGCAGCTAAATTATCAGCACTTGGTGACGAACTGCGTTTTGTATTTTTAACATCTGCAGTAAACGTAACCGAAGTTGATAGCCAGCCGGCAGATACACAAACTACCGAAATCGAAGGTCTTTATATTAGTGTTGCTGCAACAGATGCACAAAAATGTGAGCGTTGTTGGCATTATAGCGCTGATGTAGGTGTTGAGCCTGCTCATCCTGAAATTTGTGGTCGCTGTGTAAGCAATGTTGACGGTGAAGGCGAGACGCGTCAATTCGCTTAGGAGTTAATTAGTGAGCAAACTAGCCCAAAAAAGTGGTTTAGTGTGGCTATGGTTAAGTCTACTACTGTTAGTAGTAGACTTTGCTAGTAAAACACTTGTTGTAAGTAGTATGGCTTATCAAGAGTCGATTAATTTACTGCCTGTTTTTAGTATTACTTATGTACATAACTATGGTGCCGCTTATAGTTTTTTAAGTGATGCAGGCGGTTGGCAACGTTGGTTTTTAAGTGCAATTGCAATTGCTATTAGTGGATTGCTAGTGTGGTGGTTAAAACGCCTGCCAGCAACTAATAAAGTATTATGTGCTGCCTATTCATTGGTACTTGCCGGTGCAATTGGTAACTTATACGACCGTATTGCATACGGTTATGTAATTGACTTTATACACGTATTTTATGAAAACTCACATTTTCCGGTATTTAATGTTGCAGATTGCGCTATTTGTATTGGTGCAGCATTATTATTATTTGATGCCTTTACAGGCGAAAGTCCGAAGGAGCATAAAGCATGAGCCAAGCTGTAATTGGTGAAAACTCACAGGTTATTTTTCATTTTTCTATTAAGTTAGAAGATGGCTCTGCTGCCGACTCAACCAAAGTGCATAACAAGCCTGCTAAGTTAACTATGGGCGATGGTAGCTTAACAGCTAACTTTGAAAAATGTTTATTAGGCTTAAACGCAGGCGAGAGCAAAACCTTTGAGCTAGAACCTGAAGATGCATTTGGTCAGCCAAATCCAGATAACATTTACTATGTTGATCGCAGTAAATTTGGCCCAGAAACCCCAGCTAAAGTAGGCGCTATAATAGCGTTTACTCAGCCTGACGGTACCGAGCTTCCGGGTTTAGTACGCGAAGTACAAGGCGAGTCGGTAACGATTGATTTTAATCATCCGTTAGCGGGTCAGCGTTTAACCTTTGAAGTAGATATTATTGAGGTGCAAGGTTAATGGAAATATTACTAGCCAACCCACGAGGCTTTTGCGCAGGGGTTGATCGCGCAATTAGTATTGTTGAGCGCGCTTTAGATATTTTTGAAAAGCCAATTTACGTACGCCACGAAGTGGTGCATAACCGCTATGTGGTTGATGGCTTAAAAAACCGCGGTGCGGTATTTGTCGAAGAGCTTGATCAGATACCTGACGACAGTATAGTTATATTTAGTGCACATGGCGTATCGCAAGCGGTACGCACCGAAGCAAAGCGCCGTGACTTAAAAATATTTGATGCTACCTGCCCACTGGTTACTAAAGTACATATGGAAGTAACCCGTGCGAGCCGCAAAGGCATAGAGTGTATTTTAATTGGTCACCAAGGACACCCAGAAGTTGAGGGCACCATGGGGCAGTACAGCAATGACGACGGCGGTATTTATTTAGTAGAAACCGTAGAAGACGTCGCTAAGTTGAATGTAAAAAATGCTGACAACTTATTTTACTGTAGCCAAACAACGCTCTCGGTAGATGATACGGCTGATGTAATTGATGCGCTGCGTGCTAAGTTTCCTGCTATTGATGGGCCGCGTAAAGATGATATTTGTTACGCAACGCAAAATCGTCAAGACGCCGTTCGCGACTTAGCCGACAAAGTAGACGTGTTGTTAGTAGTTGGCGCTAAAAACAGCTCTAACTCAAATCGTTTGCGTGAACTTGCCGATAAAATGGGCACTAAAGCTTATTTAATTGACGATGCCACAAACGTGCAAGAGTCATGGTTTACTGGCGTTAATGCTGTTGGGGTAACCGCAGGAGCATCTGCACCTGAAGTGTTAGTGCAACAAGTTATAACCCGCTTAAAAGAACTTGGTGGCAATCAAGTTACTGAAAACCCTGGCGAAGAAGAGAACATTGTATTTGCTGTTCCTATTGAGCTGCGCTAATCTTAATTAAATATATATTTAATTTATTAGCTTAAAAAGGAGCCGTTATGAGCAAATCGCCACAAGTGGATGGGTTGCTTTTTTCGGCTCTTTTTAATGAGCGAGGCGTACTCGCCTCATTAGTTGTATCGCAAGTTGTTGCTATTGTTCTGGCTTTTGCACCCAATGTAGAAGGTGATATTTGGCTTCGCCTTGGAATAATAAGCTTATTTTTACACTTAATAGTGTTAGTTAGTACCTCTTCTTTATACTTCTGTAGGTTTTTTTTACAAAAACGTACTCAAACTTTTCAGTTAAGTTTGTTTTTTGTTTCCTTTTTATCATCTACATGCATTTTTAGTATTTTATTTTCTCATTTTGCTTTTGATATAGATGATACAAATAGCCTAATTTATTTCACACTTCGTAATTGTATTATAGTGGCTTTACTGACTGCTTTATTTGTCCAATTTTTATTAATTCATTTTGAAAAAGAGCTGCAAACTAAAGCGCTAGCCCGCGCAGAACTCGATGCATTACAAGCACGTATCCGCCCACACTTTTTATATAACAGTTTAAATACCGCAGCAGAGCTTACTCATCATGATGCAACCGCAGCCGAGCAGGCTATTTTAGCCTTAGCAGCTTTATCGCAAGCGGCAATGCGCTCTGGGAAAAGTGTGCCACTAGAGGACGAAATAACCCTTAGCAAGCAATATGTTGCACTAGAAACATGGCGTTTTGGTAGCCGCTTAAAGCTTGATTGGCAAATACCCAATGAGCTTCCCGCGCTTAACATTCCCTGTTTAACTTTGCAGCCTTTAATTGAAAATGCCGTGTGCCATGGCGTAGAGCCGAGCGAAACAGGCGCTGTCATTAAAGTTGAGCTGCATATTACAAGTGGCTATTTAACTATTATAGTCACTAACCCAATAAGCGTGGCAACCACTAATACGCGGCCAAGTAACGGCATGGCGCTGGAAAATATTCGCCAACGACTTAATATTTATTATAAGGGTAAAGCGCAGCTCACTATTGCTAATAAAAATGGCGTATTTAGAGTGAAAGTAGTGATCCCTAAACATGTTGAGAGTCAATTATGAATGTAGTTATTGTTGATGATGAACCATTAGCTAGAGGGCGTTTAGTACGTTTATTAGCGGCTCAAAATATAGTTGTACAAAATGAAGCGAGCAATGGCGCAGAAGCACTTGCGTTAAGTAAACTAAATCAGCCTGACTTAGTATTTTTAGATGTTGATATGCCGGGTATTAATGGCTTGGAGGTGGCAAATGAGCTCAACAAGCTTGCAGTTCCACCCGCTATAGTATTTATTACCGCCCACCCCGAGCACGCGCTAGACGCATTGCAATTAAATGCGGCGGGTTATTTAGTAAAGCCTGTATCGGCGCAATCATTACAAAAAGTAGTAGAGCAACTAGGGCGCTTAAATAAAGTACATATACAAAAACAACAAACAGCAAAAATTATGTATCAGCTCGCGGGTACATTAAAAAGCATAGAAATGGAGTGTATTTACTATTTTGCTGCTGAAGAAAAATATACAAAAATGGTATTTAAAGGGGGTAGTGCGCTTATAGATAAAAGCTTAAAACAATTAGAAGCGCTTTACCCCACACATGTTTTAAAGGTACACCGTAATACGTTAGTAAATAAAAATAAGGTGATTGCTCTGCACTCACTAAGTAGCGGTAGCCATGCTATTGAACTACAAAACTGCCAAGAGCTGTTAGCGGTTAGTCGCCGCGAGCTAAAAACAGTTAAATCTACCTTAGGTTAACTCATTTATTATAAAGCTACTTTTACAAAAGTAGTGTTTATTAACCGTTTATCAACAAAATCAACCGTTAGTCTTAGTAGTTCTTGAATCTATGTTTTAATCGCATACACTTATAATCAGATAATATTTATTTGGTTTTATTATGCATTCACACCCAATTAATCGGCACAAAGGCTTCACTTTAATAGAAGTGCTTATTGCCTTTATCATCCTCAGTTTTGGTTTGTTAGGCGCCGTTGCACTGCAAGCAAAAGCTAAGCAAGCTAGTTTCGACTCTATGCAGCGCGCCGCTGCTGTGGCGCTAGGTAACGACATTATTCAGCGCATTCGAGCAAACGACAGTCCTCAGTTAGCTACTCATTATAAACAAACATTAACCAGTGAAACGCCAATAGCATCGTCAACTACGTGTTTTTCTGGCTCATGTACTGCGGCACAAATAGCGTTACTCGATATTGAACAGTGGAAACGCGCAATTCGTGCCCGAGAAAATACTGGCTCACTAGATGGAGCAACTGTTTGTATTGAACCTAAACTATTAGCAGCAACAGGTGGTAAGGCATTTAATTTAGAGGTAATAATCTCTTGGCAAGGTCGTCAAGAGTTTAAAGCAAGTGATGCAACTGGAGGTATTAGCTGTGGTACTGCAGATAAAAAACGTCGATTAGTGGTATTAACTAGCTATATTTATGTGAGGAGCTAGCATGAAACAAACAGGTTTTACGCTCATAGAAGTAATGATTTCGCTATTTATAGGTGGGTTAGTACTCGGTGGCGTTATGTTTACTTATATTGGTATGAAGGTAACTACTAAAGACACTATGACCATAGGCGAACTGCAAGAGTCTGGTCGCCTTGCAATTAATATAATGCAGCGCGATATTGAGCAAATTGGTTTTTGGGGTACATACTATGATGACTCGTTCACTATCGCCAATACTACCACATTGGCTACCCCAGCAGCTGCGAGCGATTGCACTGAGGGGTTAAATAACGGCAGTTTTCCTGATTTAACCAGCACCAGTAATTTTAGAACTATTTATGCAAAAACAGCCGATGGTACAAAAGAGCTTAATTGCATTAATAACCCGATAAAAAAAACCGATATTCTCCAGCTTAAATTTTTGCAAGGAAATCAGCTTACGGTAGAGGCGGGGAGTAATGAAACACAAATAAATCAAAACTACTTTATTGCAGAGCAAGAACGTGCACAATTTGTGCGTGGCATAGTTGCACCAGGTACATTAAATACAAATGCGACAGTATGGCCTTATAGCCATCATGTATATTATATCTCTGAGCAAACATATACAGTAAATAATCAAAGCTTGACAGTGCCGGCGTTAATGAGAAAACGTTTAGTGGCAGGAAATATTACTACTGAAACGATTATGGAAGGGGTTGAAGACATGCGCTTTGTATTTGGTTTAGATACAACTAGCGATAGCCGAGTAGATACATACAGAAGTATAGATGCGATGACCGCAGCTGATTGGGAAAACCGAAAAGGCATTTTAACCGTACAACTATTTTTATTGATTAGAGCATTGCAACCCGATCCTGGAATTAAAATTAAAAATCAAAAATATATACTGGGTGAAGATAGCAATAAACGAGAGCTAACATTTACCGATAATTACAGACGTACGGTATTTACTACCACTATTCGTTTAAATAATGTGGGGGCTAACTTATGGCGCATTTAAATAATATACCGAAAAAACAGCAGGGTGTAGTGCTTATTACTGCATTAATAATGGTAATAGCTGTAACAGGCATCGCTGTAACATTAATGAGTAGTAGCACTATAGATATTAAAATTACCAATGCAGCTCAAGAGCGTGAAGTTGCTGAAAATGAGTTGATTGGCGAAGTGCAGCGGATGATTTCGGGCGAAGCAAATAAGGGGGCAGGCAATCAGTTTTTTTTAACCCCAGACGAAGTAACCACTATTTCAGCGGGCGATAATAATGGCATGGTGATCGCTAAGCACAATGACATGCAAAGTAAAATGATTAACCTAAATAAAGGCGCAATGAATTTAGAGTGTCCGCGCCGATTTAATTTTACCGCAGGAGTATCCTGCAATATGGTGCAAGTAGCTACCACTATAGAATATGGCTCAAAAAGTAAGCATCAACTAACCATAGTTACTGGTGTAGCCCAAGAAATGGCTAGCACAGGTAAGGGGATTTAAAATGAAATTTAAATTAAACATAGTGTTAGCCTCATTGATGGGATTGGCCAGTAGTATGTCGGCTATTGCTGAAGATATAGAGCTTTATGTAAATTATGATGTAGAAACTAATGAAAAACCAAGGGTGCTATTTATCTTTGATACTTCAGGTAGTATGGATTGGAGTGTTATTAATGGCGATAATCAGAGTTGTTATATCAAACAGCAAAATAAAAATAATAAATATGACCGTATCACTTGTTTTGAAAGTAAAAGCAGTTACTCAGATAGTGAACAGTGCTATATCGAAAAGAATAATAAATATGTGGCTGAATGTCATGATAGGCGGATTGATGTTGCTCGTAATGCAATTACTCAACTTGTAAATGATAACGTCGATATAGACTTTGGTTTAATGCGTCTTCGTAGCAGCGATGGAGGCTATGTACTAGCAAGAATAGCTGCTGAGCGAAAGTTTTTATTAGACAAAATTGATAATTTGCCAGCCAGCGGATCTACTCCGCTAAGTGAAACTTTGTGGGAAGCCTATCTTTACATTACAGGTCAAGATATTGATTATGCAGAAGATGTAAGTAACAGAGATTTGAATGCTGAAACCTCATCAAGCTCTGAAGTCTATAAATCTCCTTTTATGCCAATTTCAGGGGAGCCTTTACGTTGCGATAATAGCGTAAATATTATTTTGATGAGTGACGGCGATCCAACCAATGACTCCGAGAGCAATGAAGATATCGAAGATCTGTATGAAGATACCTTTAATTCAGAGAATCCGCCGGTATTTTATAGCAACTATTTAGCAGCATTAGCCAAAGTGATCCATGGAACTAAAGACGTAGAGGTTGACTTATACCCTGCCACTACCGAAGTACACGATAAAGGACGGGTGTATACCATAGGCTTTGGTACCGGAATGAGTGATAAAGGTAAAACGATTCTTGGCAAAACGGCAGAATATGGTGGCGGGCAATACTTACATGCAAATACCTCAGCACAATTGTCGGATGCGTTAAAAAATACTATTTCGCAAATACGCGAAGTGAACGACAGTTTTTCGTCACCGTCGGTGGCGAGTAATAACGTGGATCAAACCCGAAGTCGTGATGCGATTTACTTTGCGATGTTTTATCCCGAAACCGGCGCGCGTTGGAGTGGTAACTTAAAAAAATTAAAAGTAAGCGGTAGCCAAGTGGTTGACTCAACCGGTAGTGCCGCGCTCGATGAAAATGGTTTAATTAGTAAAGACGCGAAAACATTTTGGTTACCTAGTGGCCAACCTGCCGATGGTAACGCGGTGGCACAAGGGGGCGTTAATTTACACTTAGCGACCCGCGATCCAGAAAGTCGTAAGCTCTATACAAATAAACTGTTAGGCGGCATTGTTGAATTTGATACCTCGATTGTTAGCGATTTAGGCGATTTATTTGGTGGTGATGCAACGCTTTCTAGCTCTGATATCAAATGGGCCAGGGGCATTGATGTCGATGATGAAGATAACGATGGCGCTACAGTCGATCAGCGCCATGATATTTTTGGTGACCCGCTGCACTCTAAACCGGTAGCGATTGATTATGGTAATGATGATATACGTATTTTGATAGGCACTAACGCTGGCTTTTTACATATGTTTAAAGACAGTGATAACACGGTGAGTGAAAGTTGGGCATTTATTCCTGCCGCATTATACAACAATATAAAACCGTTACGAGAAAACCGCGCTGAAACTAAAGTTTATGGCATGGATGGAGCAATCAGTGTTTATTTTAGTAATAAAAGTTTAAACGGTGAAGGATTAAATGACGGCATTATAGATGCAAGTAAAGGCGATGAAGTATGGGCGTTTGCGGGAATGCGCCGTGGTGGTAACAACTACTATGCACTAGATATTACAGCACCAAATGCCCCAAAAAAACTCTGGGATAAACCAATAGAAGGCGGGAAAGGCGACTTTACTGAACTTGCTCAAAGTTGGTCTAAACCACAAATTGCCTACATAAAAGCGTTTGGCGATAAGCCACTGCTTGTATTTGGTGCTGGTTACGATACAAATAAAGATGCTGCTATTCGTAGTGAGGATAAGATTGGTCGCGGTATTTATATTGTTGAAGCTAAAACAGGTAAAAAAGTCTGGGCATTAACACCCAGTGAAAATGGCTTTACAGGCAAGCACAGTATTGCAGCCGATTTAACCACACTCGACTCTGATTATGATGGCTATATAGATAGGATTTATGCCTCGGATACTGGTGGTAATATTTGGCGGATTGATATGCCGGGTAGTGATACTAGTGAGTTCAGCCATTTTAAATTAGCTGAGCTAGGTAGTACAAGTGCCACTCAAGATAGACGCTTTTTTTACAAGCCATTAGTTGCACGTACTATGTTTAGTAAAGTGACGCAAACCACTAAAGATGGCAAAACAATCACTACGCGTTTAGATACACCTTACGATGCCATAGTGATAGGCAGTGGCAATCGCTCTAAGCCAACTGATACTAACGAGCAAGATCAGTTATTTATGATTAGAGATGAAAATACAGTGACTAAGTCATTTAAAACTGGGGCACCAGCAACAATCAAGGCATCTGATTTAATGCTGATGAATAGCGACCCATTTAGTAATTTATTAGACGATGTGGATGGGTTTATTGAGCTAGAGGCTGATTTAGCTAAAGTTAAAGGTTGGCGGTATGAATTAGCGACCGGTGAAAAATCACTTGCCGCAGCTACAGTAGTGGGCGGAGTGGCTTATTTTACCTCGTTTACTCCGGCTTCTGATACAGCAACAGTAAATCAGTGTTCACTTAGTGGTGGTGGAGGCTCGCTTTATGCGTTTCACTTACTTTATGGTACTAAGGTTTACGATAAGTTAAAGTTTGCTACTAGTTACGATGTACCCGATACGCCACAACTTTATTTTGGTGAAGGTAATTCTTGCGCTGATACGAATAATGACGGTAAATGTGATGGTAATACTGATATTGAAGTTAAGCTGGAAAGTCAGTTTTATTTAATTGGTCCGGGTATAAAAGGGAAAGATGCTCAAAACCCAATGAGACCAGTGGATGTTATTGGGCCGGGGCTAAAGGTGGTAGACGGAAAGATACAATTAGTAAACAAGGAGTCTATCGGTTTTGGTTTTAAAACCCAGCAAACTTACATCTATAAGCGCGAAGAAAATGACGAAATTATACCTGATGAAGAAGACTAAGGGACTTTAAATGAATCAAAAACAATATGGATTTACCTTAATTGAGCTGATGATAGCAGTTGCTATCGTCGGCATACTTGCAGCAATTGCACTGCCTAATTATACAGAATATGTAAAGCGTGCCTCACGTGCAGAGGCAGTTGCTGCATTATTAGATGCAGCTAATAAAGAAGAGCAGTACTTTGTAGATAACAGAGAATATACAGAATTAGCGAGTGATTTAGGAATTCAAAGTAAAACAGAGAATGGGCATTTTGAATTAACGATTAAAGTCGTTGATAAAAATACATTTACAATCACAGCAAAGCCTATTGCAGGTTCGGTGAAAGGGGACAAAAGTTGTAAAGAGATATGGATTACCGACACTGGGCTTAAAGGAAAAACTGGCAGTGGTGATGTAGATTACTGCTGGGGAAGGTAGCTATTTCTTCTGACATTTATCAGTCGATTTAATACGTATTCTGCCAGTTTGACTTACAGATAAAGCCAATCCTTCCAGATTGGCTTTATCGCTATTAGGGCAATATATAAAAGTCCCATTTTGAAAACCGTTTAATGAGCCATCGGGCCTAAAAGTAAGTGCCTCTCGTGGGTACTCTAAGCTATCAAACTCATGGGTGTGTTCAAAGGTGCTTAGTATTAGCTCATCGTTATTAAGAGAAGTAGATTTATCGTTATCGATAAATAACGATATTTTCTCCCCCCAATCACCTTTTTGACATTCATTGTTTTTTAACGCGCATAAAGTAACGTATGTACCGTTTTCTATGGCGTAAAGGCGAGCATAGTTTATATTGCGATGTAATAAGTTAACCTGGTTGTCTGCACGGTTTAGCGCCAGAAAGTCAGGAAAAAACCACATAGAAAACTGACTAATAATAGCCGCAATAGCAATTGTTACCATTACTTCAATTAGGGTTGTACCACGGTTTTTTGTTGAATCTGCGATTAACTTCATCCCTGAAGTCCTAAATTAAGAAGTGATTATTTTAGTTTAGTAAACAATCAAAAAATAACAATGTAAGGTTTACCCTTAACTGCATTTTTGCGCTGTATCGCCAAGGTAAAAAGCAGTGCCAGATTGTGATACGGTTAGTGCCTTATTATTCTCGTTATCGCTATTAGGGCAATATATAAAATCCCCAGGGCTTGTGGTAATACGGCCACTGGTGTTAAAACGCAGACTTTTTTCATTACCCGTAAATTGAACTTTATCGTTACCCTTTATTTTATTCATTGCGCGTAGAATAGTATCTGTTGAAGGGTTATAGGTTAAATTGTTATCCATATCGATAAATACGGTAATTACACGGTTTTCATCCCATTTTTTTGTGCAGCTAAACTCTTCGTTTCTTTTTACTTTACCGTATGGACCTGTACACAGTATAACTACCTCATCGGTGCTTGCCGCTTGCGAGCGCGCGTAACTAATATTACGTTTTAGTTCTAATAAAAAGTTCTCGGCGCGGTTTTCCTCTAGCATGTCGCTACTGTTCCACAATGCAATGGTGGCAATAATACCTACAATAGCCACAGTCACCATTAGCTCTAGTAAAGTGAATCCGTATTGTATTTTTTTCATATTGATCCCGTAGATTACTTATTGTTTTAGTATAGCTATTTTTATTAGCATAATCATAGCATGGCAGATTGTTTTATCACCGTAATACAGTCACTTTGTTTGCTATGAGCCTTGTGATTGTCTAAAATCGAGGCAACTGTAGCTTTAAAAAGTAATTAATATGAAAAAAATAGAAGCAATCATTAAACCTTTTAAGCTTGATGATGTGCGTGAAGCCCTATCGGAAGTAGGCATTACAGGTATGACAGTAACTGAAGTTAAAGGGTTTGGGCGTCAAAAAGGCCATACCGAGTTGTATCGTGGTGCGGAATATATGGTTGATTTTTTACCTAAAGTTAAATTAGATATTGTACTGGGCGATGATGATGTTGACCGTGCAATTGAGGTAATAATTAAAACGGCACAAACAGGAAAAATTGGTGATGGTAAAATATTTGTCACTGAAGTTGAGCGTGTTGTGCGTATTCGTACTGCAGAGGAAGATGAAGAAGCGATTTAAGCTTTATTACAACAAGTACGCTAAAAAGGCGCTTACTCAAGTTAGTAAGCGCCTTTTTAATTATTTATTTCTGCTGTTAAAAATTCGTGTTTGTTTAGCGTCCTCACTAAGCTCACTTAAGCCTAGCTTATCGTAGCTTTTTTCCATCATTTCAAGTGCAGAGTTTAAGTAGCTGCTTTGCGAGTAATGTTCTACTACAAACTTACCGCGGTTAGCTGCTGCTAAGTAGGCTTCACGTTCATAATAGTAAGTGGCCACTTTTAGCTCATACCTTGCCATACGGTTTAACAACCACACTAAACGACGTTTTGCCTCTGGGGCGTAGTCACTTTGTGGGAAACGCTTAACCAAGGTTGATAAATCGGTAAAGGCCACACGTGTACGGTTAGCATCGCGGTCAGCTCTATCAACACCAAAATATTCTTGGAATGCGTTTTTATCGGCTTTAATGTTAACTAATCCACGCATGTAATACATGTAGTCTAAATCTTTATGATTTGGGTTTAAGCGAATAAAGCGGTCGATTGTTGCTAGTGCTTGCTCGGTATTACTCGATTGGTAATGCGCATACACTAAATCCATTTGTACTTGTTTAGAAAATGGGCCAAACGGGTAGCGAGAGTCAATTGCACTTAAAAGTTCGATTGCGCGTGCATATAAACCAGAATCTAAAGTTTGCTTAGCATCTTCATACAAAGCGTGAGCCGATTTATTAGGTACACGTTGAATATCTTCTTGGTCAGGAGCCGACGAACAAGCACCTAAACTAAGCACTGAAACTGAAAAAACAATGGCGAATGCACGTTTCCCTATTTTATTTATCATTTTATTTGTTACCTTCGTTGTCTACGGCTAGGCCAAGTCGGTAAAACCGAGTAAACTATGCGTATTATATTATGCTTTTATTAAAAGCGATTCTAACCCAGTCGAGCAAAGCTTGCACTGGTAAATTGGGTAAAATTACTAATGTCAGAGCAAATTTCTCTTCAAGCCGACGTTCCAACCGATTTAGGTGGTAAACGTCTAGACCAAGTATTAGCACAATTGTTCCCTGATTATTCACGATCAAGGATAAAAACGTGGATTTTGGATGATAAAATCACCGTTGATGGCGAAATATTCAACACACCGCGCACTAAACTGCTTGGTGGTGAAGTACTTAATGTTGAAACAACCATTGAAGCACCTCGCGAATACATAGCGCAAGATATCAAATTAAACATTGTTTATGAAGACGATGATATTTTGGTAATTAATAAACCTATGGGGTTGGTAGTTCATCCTGGTGCAGGTAATCCAGATGGCACAGTGCTAAATGCATTGCTACATTACCACCCAGAAATTATTAATGTACCTCGCGCGGGCATTGTGCACCGATTAGATAAAGACACTACTGGCCTTATGGTAGTAGCTAAAACTATTCCGGCACAAACGCATTTAGTAACCGCACTGCAAAAACGTGAAAATTTCACGCGTGAATACGAAGCGCTTTGCAATGGCACAATGACCGCTGGTGGTATGGTTGAAAAGCCTATTGGCCGCCATGCAACGCAACGTACGCATATGGATGTACATGAACAGGGTAAGCCAGCGATTACGCATTACCGTGTTGCTGAAAAGTTTCGTGCTCATACACGTTTACGTTTACGCCTTGAAACCGGTCGTACTCACCAAATACGTGTGCATATGGCTTATTTAAATCACCCGCTTATTGGTGATCAGTCTTATGGCGGCCGTCCGCGTCCACCTAAAGGAGCAACGCCAGAGTTGTTTGAGTTACTGCGTAGCTTTAAACGCCAAGCATTACATGCGGTTAAGTTAAGTATTGCGCACCCAATTACGGGTGAAATGATGACCTGGCAAGCACCTATTCCAGATGACATGGTTGCTATGACACTGGCACTGCGTGAAGACACAAAAGCTAATCCAGACATAGATAGATAATGCAGTTTTTATCAGCAGCATGGCAAGTCCCTATAACAGGTGTGAGTACATTAAGTACCACACGTGTAGGCGGTGTTTCAGAAGCGCCATTTAAGAGTTTAAATTTAGGGCTGCATGTTGGTGATAATAAACAACAGGTATTAAAAAATCGTGCTTTGTTGGATAAGCATTTACCAAATAGTGCTGTATGGATAGATCAAGTTCATAGTAGCGATGTACTCATTATTGATGGGCAATTTAAATTTACCGCTCACCATCAAGGAGATGCACTATATACACAACTAGTTGCTCAGCCTTTGGCAATAATGACCGCCGATTGCTTGCCTATTTTACTTGCCAGTAACGATGGCAAAGAAGTAGCTGCCATACATGCTGGTTGGCGTGGATTAGAGCAAGGTGTAATTAAAAATACGCTAAACTGCTTTAATGCCAAAAAAAGTGAAATAAGTGCCTGGTTAGGTCCCGCAATAGGGCCTGATAAATTTGAGGTAGGTAGCGAGGTGTTTGCATTGTTTAACGCCCAAAACCCTTTGTTTGCCAAAGCGTTTAAAGCGTGTGCAAACCAAAAGTACCTTGCCGATATTTATCACCTTGCACGTATTCAATTGCGTCAATTAGGGATTATAAATATTACCGGTGGTGAGCACTGTACGGTTTCTCAAACTGAACAGTTTTTTTCGTACCGACGCGACGGCCAAACCGGACGTATGGCAAGCTTGATCTGGCGCAACTAATTTATCAATATAATGATTATATTTTCTGCAACACCTTGAACAACCCCCCTAACATACCCATTATTTAAGCAATGAGTTTTATTAATAGGTAACCCCAATGCGTTTAGATAGATTTACCAGTAAATTTCAGTCTGCGCTTTCTGATGCGCAATCTTTAGCCCTTGGCCGTGATCATCAATTTATTGAGCCGGTACACTTAATGTATGCTTTGTTAAAGCAAAGCGGCTCAAGCGTGCGCGCGTTATTAGCGCAAGCAGGTGTTAGTGCTGACGAGCTTAATACTAAGCTATCCCAAGAAATAGAAAAACTATTTAAAGTGGAAGGCGTAGGCGGCGATGTGCAGCTATCGAACAACACTATATCCTTGATCAACTTATGCGATAAGTATGCGCAAAAGCGTAAAGATAAATATATTTCTAGCGAACTGTTTGTATTAGCAGCCTGCGACGATAAAGGCCCGCTGGGTAATATTTTTAAAACCTTAAATATCACCTCCGACAAAATTGAAACGGCCATTAATGCAGTGCGTGGTGGGCAAAAGGTAGATGATCCAAATGCCGAAGAAACACGCCAAGCACTTGAAAAATACACCATAGATTTAACCGAACGTGCAGAGCAAGGTAAGCTTGATCCGGTTATAGGTCGAGATGATGAAATTCGCCGAACAATTCAAGTTTTACAACGCCGAACTAAAAACAACCCAGTATTAATAGGTGAACCAGGTGTAGGTAAAACCGCGATTGCCGAGGGTTTAGCACAGCGTATTATTAATGGTGAAGTACCCGAGGGATTAAAAAACAAGCGGGTACTTTCGCTTGATTTAGGCGCGCTGGTGGCCGGTGCTAAATATCGTGGCGAATTTGAAGAGCGATTAAAATCAGTATTAAATGAACTGGCTAAAGAAGAAGGCCAAGTGATTTTATTTATTGATGAAATACACACTATTGTAGGCGCAGGTAAAAGTGATGGCGCAATGGATGCAGGCAATATGCTAAAACCGGCGCTTGCCCGTGGCGAATTACATTGCGTAGGTGCAACCACCCTTGATGAATATCGTAAATACATTGAAAAAGACGCCGCCCTTGAGCGTCGCTTTCAAAAAGTATTGGTAGAGGAACCTTCGGTTGAGGACACGATTGCTATATTACGTGGCCTAAAAGAGCGTTACGAGCTACATCACTCTGTAGAAATTACCGATCCTGCTATCGTTGCTGCTGCGCAATTGTCGCATCGTTATATTAGTGACCGTCAATTACCCGATAAAGCGATTGACCTAATAGATGAAGCGGGCTCTTCTATTCGTCTACAAATTGATTCAAAACCAGAGTCGTTAGATAAGTTAGAACGTCGTATTATTCAATTAAAACTAGAAGATAACGCACTTGCTAAAGAAAAAGACGAAGCAAGTTTAAAGCGCCGTACAGAAATGCAAGAGCTGATCACCGATCTTGAAGGTGAGTACAATGAACTTGATGAGATATGGACTGCCGAAAAAGCATCTTTACAAGGCACTCAGGTTATTAAAGCTGAGCTAGAACAAGCACGACTTGATTTAGATGTAGCTCGAAGAGCCAGCGATTTACAGCGTATGTCGGAGCTACAATACGGCCGCATACCAGAGCTTGAGCGTAAACTTGATTTAGCATCGCAAGCAGAAATGCAAGAAATGACTTTGTTAAAAAACCAAGTGGGCGAAGATGAAATAGCCGAAATACTCTCGCGTTGGACCGGTATTCCAGTATCACGGATGCTACAAGGTGAGCGAGAAAAACTATTGCAGATGGAAGAAAAGCTGCATGAAAAAGTAATTGGACAAGATGAAGCGGTTGTAGCGGTGGCTAATGCGATTCGTCGCTCACGTGCGGGGCTTGCCGATCCTAACCGCCCAATTGGCTCGTTTTTGTTTTTAGGCCCAACCGGGGTTGGTAAAACAGAACTAACCAAAGCACTCGCCGGATATATGTTCGATACCGAAAGTGCCATGGTGCGTATTGATATGTCTGAGTTTATGGAAAAACATTCAGTGGCACGTCTAGTCGGTGCGCCTCCTGGGTATGTTGGCTACGAAGAGGGCGGGTATTTAACCGAAGCCGTTCGTCGTAAACCTTACTCAGTTATTTTATTGGACGAAATAGAGAAAGCCCACCCAGATGTGTTTAATATTTTGCTACAGGTTTTAGATGATGGACGTTTAACCGACGGTCAAGGACGCACGGTTGATTTTAAAAATACCGTTATCATCATGACCTCAAACTTAGGCTCAGATATAATTCAAGAGCAAGCGGGTAATAACGATTACGTTACTTTGAAAGAAAAAGTGATGAATGTTTTAATCAATGAGTTTAGACCTGAGTTTATTAACCGTATTGATGAAACCGTTGTTTTCCACCCACTGGCTAACGAGCACATTAAAGAAATTGCTGACATTCAGTTGATTAAATTACGAGAGCGTTTAACGCAAATGGGTTATTTACTCGAAATAAGCGACGCTGCTTTAGATCGTATTGCTGCAAGTGGCTTTGATCCGGTTTATGGTGCGCGTCCGTTAAAACGAGCTATTCAACAAACGATTGAAAATCCATTAGCACAAAAGTTACTCAATGGTGATTATATGCCAGGCAGTGTTGTTGTAATTGATGCAAATGACGACGGTTTAGTGTTTTCAAGCCGTTAAGCGTTATAAAGTAAAAACGAAAAAGCCGCTAACATAGCGGCTTTTTTATTAGAGTTTATAATTAAATTTTAAAAGTAAGCAGTAAGTCGTTGATCTTTCTTGAACCTTCAACTAACTCAGCGGCGCCTCTGGCAACATTAAAGCTTAAGTTTAAATTATCATCACCTAAGTTTTTAATCTGCTCCACATTAGTACCTATATCGTGGCTCACTACTTGTTGCTCTTCTGCAGCAGCCGAAATGCCAGTAGCAAGTTGCGCTATTTCGCTAATTTGAGTGAAAATGCTATCAAGCTCTTGCTGTGTTTGCGTTGTAGTATTTACACAGCTGTCGGCTTGTTGTTTCGTATTTTGCATTATTTTTGACCAGCTAAACAGGGTGTCTTGAATTTCCTTTATTGAGCTGTGAATTTGCGCAGTGGCATTTTGTGTTCTTGATGAAAGCGCTCTTACTTCATCAGCAACTACAGCAAAACCACGGCCATGTTCCCCTGCTCTTGCAGCCTCTATTGCAGCATTTAGCGCAAGTAAGTTAGTTTGCTCGGCAATACCTTCTATTTCACTCATTACTTGGCCAATTTTATCGGCTTCTGAAGCTAGGCTATTAGCCGTTGTTGCTGCTTGCTCTACCTGAACGGCTAAATCAGAAACCATGGCATTATTATCGGCAATGTGTACTTTTATATCGGAGCAACTTTGATAAGTAACACTTACTTTATCGGCAGTGGTGCAGGTGTTACTTGATATTTCACCTATAGTCGAGCTCATTTGCGCCATTGCAGATGCTATTTGCTCAAGCTGCGAGCCTTGCGATGAAATACCTTGCTCTGTAAGCGTTGATTGTTGATCTAAATTTAAAGCAATATCATTAAAGCTTAAGGTCGAGTCTTTCATACGCCCTAGTACAGTGCGTAATTTAGCGTTCAGCATTTGCTCTCTGTAATCACTAATACTGTGAGGGTGTCGGCCACTATATATATAACGAGATATAGAGTCGGCTTGTTGTTTTTGCTGATTCAATATTCTTGGCGTTGTTATTAGCTCATCATAATTTAAAGCAAGTATAACTAAGCAAACCACTAAGCTAATTAGTGCAATAGCAAATGAAGCCCATATAGCAGTTGCAACTAACCAACATAATAAAGCAAATACACTTAGGCTTTGTCTTAAGCTTGTGCGCTCGCGCCAATTAAAGAATGATTTTTTAGCATTTACTTTATTGTAAAATAGTTCTGCACGGCGTTTTAGCTCTGGGCTTAATTTGGTTCTTACAGATTGATAACCAATTAATTGGCTGTGCTCAAAAATAGGGGTTACAAATGCATCAACCCAGTAATAGCGGCCATCTTTACAACGGTTTTTAACTGCGCCGCGCCAAGAGTGGCCTTGCTTTAATGTTTCCCACATTTCTTTAAATGCAGCTTTTGGCATGTCAGGGTGGCGCACTATACTATGGTTCTTACCCATAAGTTCTGCTATATCATACCCTGCTATAGTACAAAACGCTTGATTAGCATAAGTAATCACTCCGCGTAAGTCAGTTGTTGATACCAGCTCTTGCTGTTCTTCGAAGGTCACTTCTTCATTTGTTAAGCTTTGATTACGACGCATATTATTCTTTAATCATCCTTTGTAATACTTATTATTATACTTGCTTATATAAAGCGGTAGTAGGGTAATCCCATTATGAAGGTCACTCGGTATATTTATTGCCTATATTTGTGATCTAAATCAAGATTAAAGTTATATAAGCTATATATAACATACCAGTATGGGACTAATACGGCTAATAGTTAGCTAATTATTTACTTTAGTACAGTTAGCTTTTGTTTTGATAAGATAAATAATAGTGCAAAGCAATTGTATATTTTGTATAGCAATGGCAAGATTATCGTTTATGGCGTTAAATAAAGCGTGTTTAAAGCAAAGCAGATACAATAGAGCTATAAATAGTATTTTTTCTTAGTATTTATCTTGAGTATAGGTAATTAGACCCCATAACCTTATGATTAAGCCACTTGGCTCGAGGAAGTATTTTTTGGCAACACATGATCTAACAAACGCGCTTGACGCTCTTTCAGTAACGCAGCATAAACATGCAATTAACGGTATAAAACGTGGTATTGAGCGTGAGTCACTAAGAATTAAAAGTGATGGCGTTATCTCTGCACAAAAACACCCAGAAGGGGTGGGCAGTGCGCTTACCAATGGCCAAATTACGACCGATTTTTCAGAGTCGTTACTTGAATTTATTACCCCAGTTAGTGAATCGTCTACACAAACGCTACAGCAATTAAAAGACTTACAAAAGTTTACCCTAGAAAAAATGGGTGACGAATTACTTTGGCCTATTAGTATGCCGTGCTTTATTGAACATCAAGACGACATAGTTATTGCGCAATTTGGTAGTTCAAATGTGGGGCAAATGAAAACACTTTACCGTGAAGGGCTAAAAAACCGTTACGGCAGTATGATGCAAGCTATTGCTGGTGTGCACTTTAATATTTCGTTCCCTGATTCATTGTGGCAGTCATTACATACGCTAAAAAATAGCGAGCTTAGTTTAGAAGATTTTATATCTGATGGTTACTTAGCGCTTATTCGTAATTTTAAACGTGAATTATGGCTGATCAGTTATTTATTTGGTGCATCTCCTGCGTTATGTAGCTCGTTTTTACAGGGTAGAAAAACCGATTTACCGTTTAAAAAGCTAGGTAAAGGCACCCTGTATTTAGAAGTAGGCACTGCGCTGCGCTTAGGTAACTTAGGTTACACCAATAGCGCACAATCATCACTGCGTGTAATGTATAACTCGTTAGATGAATACGTAGCTGGTTTGAAAAAATCAATTAACACACCTTCAGATATTTACGGCAATCTTGACGATTACACCAGCGAAAACCCAAAACAGTTAAATAAAAACATTCTGCAAATAGAAAACGAATTTTATTCGCCAATTCGCCCTAAACGTAATGCTAAAAATGGTGAAACACCAACAGATGCACTACTTAGAGCCGGTATTGAATATGTCGAAATTCGTGCATTGGATGTTAATCCATTTAGTGAAGTGGGCATAGATATAGAGCAGTTTCACTTTTTAGATGTGTTTTTAACCTACTGTTTATTAAAAGATTCACCAGCAATGGATTGGGAAGAGCAAACGCGCAGCACAGAAAATCTTGATACAGTAGTAAATAAAGGACGAGAAAAAGACCTTGAACTTAATTACTTTAATCAGCCGCGTACCCTTCAATCATGGGGTGAAGATATATTTTCGCAATTAAGTGAAGTGGCAAAATACATGGATAGTGCCTACGGCGTTAGTTACTATTCAAGTACTATTGAGCGCATGGCAACTTGGATTAATAACCCAGGACTTACATATTCTGGGCGTTATGTAGCTGAGTTAGAAGCTTCTGGGCTAGATAACGGCCATTATGCGCTAGCAATTGCTGAAAAGTATAAGCAAAGTCATCAAGCTGCAGACTATCAAGTGTTTTCAAAGCAATGGTTAGAGGAGCAAGTTACACGCTCTAACGACGCTCAGCGTGCTATTGAGCAAAGTGACTCAGTATCATTTACCGCATTTTTAAATGCTTATTTTGATCCTAAATAAATAGTTAGTTTTAAGCAAAAAAAACGCAGCTCAAGGTAGCTGCGTAATTATTTTAGGGAAGAAACAATGCTGCTCTGCTGCATTGTTAAAATCAGACTACTGATTTTTGCAAAAGTTCAGCGAGATAAACCAAATGAAAAAAAATGTAGTTGTTTTATCATTAGCGCTTAGTTTAGCCGGTTGCGCCACCGCTCCGCCAAAACAGCCGGATGATATTTGTAAGATTTTTGAAGAAAAAAGAAGTTGGTACTTTGGTGCCAAAGATGCTCAAGAAAAATGGGGCGCTCCCAAGCACGTACTTATGAGTATGATGTACCAAGAAAGCTCGTTTAAACATGACGCAGCTCCACCAATGCAGTATTTTTTATGGATTATTCCTACCGGTAGAGCAAGCTCTGCGTATGGCTACTCACAAGCAAAAACGATGACCTGGTCTGATTATATTCGCGAAAGTAAGAATAGTGGCGCCGATAGAGACGACTTTGATGATGCTATCGACTTTATGGGCTGGTTTGCTTATAAAACCCATAAAATAAACGGCGTATCTAAATGGGATGCCTACGGTCAATATCTTAATTATCACGAAGGGTGGGGCGGTTACAAGCGCGGTACCTACAAAAAGAAAAAATGGTTAATGGGTGTTGCTAATAAAGTAAAACACCGTGCGAGCCGTTATGGTGCGCAGTTAAAACGCTGTGAAGCAGATTTAAATAAAGGGTGGTTAGAGCGCTTGTTTTTTGGCTAATAATATCTGTTGTATTTATTTAGCCTACAAAAAAGGAGCCAATTGGCTCCTTTTTTAGTTTATTTTTTACGTTTTTTCGGCTGTATCTTCACCAGCTTTATCATGTTTTCTTTTACTTCAAGTACTTCAATAGGGTAGCCGGCAATACGCAAACTTAAATTGGCATCAGGAATGTTTTCTAAATACTCAACTATTAAGCCACTGAGTGTTTTAGGCCCGTCGAGTGGAAACTCCCAGCCCATTTCTTTATTTAAATCGCGCACGTTAGCACCGCCATCTACAATGCACGAGCCATCGGTTTGTGTGGTTACTTCTTCGCTTGGCGTACGAGTTTGGGTGGTGGTAAAATCGCCTACCACTTCTTCAAGTATATCCTCTAGGGTAACTAAACCTTGAATATCGCCGTACTCATCGACTACCAAGCCAATACGCTCTTTAGATTGCTGAAATTTTAATAGCTGTGTATTTAGTGATGTACCTTCAGGAATGAAATAAATTTCACGTACCGCGCGTAGCAACGATGGTTTATCAAATTGCTCTTTTGTAAGTAATCTAAGCGCATCACGCGAATGAATAAAGCCCACCGCGTCATCTATGTTATCTCTATATAGCAATACACGCGTATGTTGGGCATGAGTCAGTTGGCGGCTAATAAGTTTCCATTCATCGTTAATATCTATGGCCACAATTTCGTTACGTGGGATCATAATATCTTCAACGGTTACTTGTTCTAAATCTAAAATAGAGGTCAACATACTTTGGTGGCGCGCAGGAATAAGTGCACCAGACTCATTAAGCACTGATTTTAGCTCTTCTTTACTCATGCTGTGCTCATCTATTTGTGCCGCACTAATACCGAATAACCGCAATATACCGTTGGTTAGCCAGTTAATAACAACGACAAATGGGAAAAGGATTTTTAGCAATCCTTTAAGCACAATAGAACTTGGGAAAGCAACTTTTTCAGGGTAGAGAGCAGCAAGTGTTTTTGGGGTTATTTCTGCAAAAATAAGTACTACTAAGGTTAACGCACCAGTTGCTACAGCAATACCTAAATCACCGTACAAACGAATACCAATAATAGTAGCAACTTGTGCAGCGGCAATATTAACTAAGTTATTACCGATTAAAATTAAACCAATGAGCCTATCCGGACGACTAAGTAATTTACTGACACGTTTAGCAGCGCGATGATTCTCTTTGGTGAGATGTCGCAGGCGTATACGATTGATTGACATAATTCCGGTTTCTGAGCCAGAAAAATAAGCAGAAAAAAGTACCAAAAAACCTAAAATGATAAACAAGGTACTGGTCGATATGGCGTCCAACGATGGATCCTTTTATTATAAACTAGCGTGTATTAGGCTAGAGTGAGTTAGTAGAGTCAAGTTAAAATTTATTTAGAATAACTTCTTGTATAAAACGACTGCCAAAATAAGCCAGTGTAAGAATAAAAGCAGCAACCATAATAGCAATAACCACAGGTTTACCACGCCAGCCTTTTTTCATATGGCCAAGCGCGATCACAGCAAAAATACACCATGCAACAAGCGATAATGTCGTTTTATGGATAAATTGAGCGGCGAACATACCATCGAGAAACACAAATCCCGACAATAGTGCCAAAGTGAGTAATACAGTACCTAAATTAACTAACTGATACAGTTGGCGTTCAACCACCATTAGTGGTGGTAAATGGCTGTGTACAATAGCTAAGTCTTTGCGCTTTAAGCGCTTATCAATAAAGTAAAATTGTACGCCATATAAAGTAGCAATAATTAAAATACAGTAAGCGAGTAATGATAACGAAATATGGGTTACTAAGCCCACGTCAACATCAATACTTTGCAGTAAAACATGGTGTGGTATAAACAAGCTTGCCATAGTTAATAGTGCAGCAAAGCCGTACACGACCGGCAATAATAAGGTCGCCGGAAACTTTAACGATACCGTAGTGACAGAAATCACAATAACCCAACAGGTTAAAAGCGCCACATTGACAATACTTAAATCTTGCCCGTCAGCTCTAAAAACCGAATTTACTAACAACAGCATGTGCGCCAAAATAGCCACAGTACTCAATATAATAGTTAGCTTTTGGCTAGGGCCTTGTTGATGAAACAACCGTGAGAGCACGTAAGACGTTGCTAACACATAAAATAAACTGGCAATAATAGTTAAGCTAATAATCAGCATTGTGCTTGGGCCACTTAATTTGAGTCAAATAATTAATGATTGTTATATAGCCATTGTATTTTATAGCAAAGCAAATGCATAGACCTTAAAAAAAGAAACTCAACAAGCTGCACTTGAACACTGTATTGTAAGACACCATTTACGGTATACTGCTTTTAATTGAAATTTAATAATATTAATTCTATTAATACAGCGCGCAGAGTTAAAGGCGCTTTAATTGGGTTGGTATAAACGTCTTATCGGAACCGTAATATGTTTGAGAATCTCCAAGAACGATTAGGTAAAACCTTAAAAAACATTAGTGGCCGTGGCCGCCTAACAGAAGAGAATATTAAAGACACTCTTCGTGAAGTGCGCATGGCATTTTTAGAAGCCGATGTGGCGTTGCCCGTTGTTCGCGATTTTGTAAAACAAGTTAAAGAACGTGCGGTAGGTGTTGAAGTTACAAAAAGCTTAAGCCCAGGCCAAGTATTTGTAAAAATAGTACGTGAAGAACTCGAAAAAGCCATGGGTGAAGCCAACGAAGAGCTAAGCCTAAATGCACAACCCCCAGCGGTTGTTATGATGGCGGGTCTGCAAGGTGCTGGTAAAACCACCAGTGTTGCTAAACTGGCTAAGTTTTTAAAAGAGCGCAAGAAAAAATCAGTACTTGTAGTAAGTGCCGACGTATACCGCCCTGCAGCAATTAAGCAACTAGAAACGCTCGCCGCTGAAGTTGGTGTTGATTTTTTCCCAAGTGATATTTCGCAAAAGCCGGTTGATATAGCAACCGCAGCTATTTCTCATGCGAAAAAGAAATTTATTGATGTGGTATTAGTCGATACTGCAGGTCGATTGCACGTTGATAGCGACATGATGGATGAGATTAAAAACCTTCATAAAGCAATTAACCCAATCGAAACCTTGTTTGTTGTAGATGCAATGACAGGTCAAGATGCGGCAAATACAGCAAAAGCATTTGATGAAGCACTGCCGCTAACCGGTGTTATATTAACTAAAACTGATGGTGATGCACGCGGTGGTGCTGCTTTATCTATTCGTCATATTACCGGTAAGCCAATTAAATTTATGGGTGTGGGTGAGCGCATTGATGCACTTGAACCTTTCCACCCTGACCGTATAGCGTCACGAATTTTAGGCATGGGTGATGTACTTTCATTGATCGAAGAAGTCGAAATGAAAGTAGATAAAGAGCAAGCTGCCAGAGTTGCTGAAAAAGTATTTAAAGGCGCTGGTTTTACCCTTGATGACTTTGCGGATCAACTTAAGCAAATGAAAAGCATGGGCGGCATGATGTCGATGCTAGATAAATTGCCAGGCATGTCTAACTTACCTGATGCCGTTAAAGGCCAAATGGGCGATAAAACCTTTATTCAAATGGAAGCCATCATTAGCTCAATGACAAAAAAAGAGCGCGCCCGCCCAGAAATCATTAAAGGGTCACGTAAAAAACGCATTGCAGCAGGTTCTGGTACGCAAGTACAAGAAATTAATAAACTGCTAAAACAGTTTACCCAAATGCAAAAAATGATGAAAAAAATGAAAGGCAAAGGCGGCATGACCAAAATGATGCGCGGCATGAAAGGTATGTTACCGCCGGGCATGATGGGTGGCGGTGGCCCTAAATTTTAAAGTTGAGTTTAGCGTTAGCTTAAACGTAACGATATAAAATATATAAAAAGGAGCAAATAGCTCCTTTTTTGTTGAATAAATTATGCGTGCTAAACGCTATTAACGCTAATTTAAAGTTGGGATCACGCTTTAACCTACTAATCTGGCTTTTAGCATCACTTCTTACTTGCATTGTTGCTAAAAACTCGTACAATTCCCCAGCTCCCCATTCTGGGGAGTAAATCTTATTAATGAAAACAGTCAATCTTTATAGAGGACGGTATGGTAACTATTCGTTTGCAACGTGGTGGCGCTAAAAAACGCCCTTTCTATCAAATTGTGGTTGCGGATAGCCGTTTCTCGCGTGACGGTCGCTTCATCGAGAAAGTAGGCTTTTTTAACCCAATTGCTGCAGGTCAAGAAGAAAAAATTCGTTTAGATTTACCACGTGTTGAACACTGGGTAGGTCAGGGCGCGTCTCTTTCAGATCGCGTAGCTAAGTTAGTAAAAGACGCTCGTAAAGCGGCTTAATAGGCGTAAGTGTAACCATGAGTCAAGAGAACACCTCATCAATAATTGTCGTAGGAAAGCTCGGTGCCCCGTATGGTATAAAGGGCTGGCTTAAGGTACATTCATTTACTGATGATCCCGCAGGGATCTTCGATTTCAGCCCGTGGTTGATAGGGCAGCAAGGTAAATGGCAGACCTTAGAAGTGGTCGACTGGCGTCGCCACAACAAAGGCTTTATCGCTAAATTTGCGCAAGTAAACGATCGAGACGAAGCAGTGGCTTATACCCACGCAGAAATCTCAATGGATTCAGCGCAATTACCAGAACTCCCGCAAGGTGAGTTTTATTGGCGAGATCTCATTGGCATGTCGGTTGTAACTGATAAAGGTTACGATTTAGGCATTGTTGATGACCTAATGGAGACAGGGTCAAATGACGTACTGGTTGTGAAAGCAAACAGTAAAGATGCATTTGGTCAAGCTGAGCGTTTAATTCCGTTTTTAACTGATACAGTTATTATCGAAGTTAAACACGACGCAAGAGAAATTACCGTAGACTGGGATCCAGGGTTTTAATGACGCAAACGAGTTCATTATGGGTAGGGGTGATAAGCCTTTTTCCTGACATGTTTGACGCTATTACAGACCAGGGTGTTACCGGTCGCGCAGTAAAAAGTGGCTTAATTGATTTTAACTGCTGGAATCCGCGAGACTACGCTTTAGATAAGCATAGAACCGTGGACGATCGTCCTTACGGGGGCGGACCAGGTATGTTAATGATGGTTGAGCCATTAAAAAAAGCGATTGCCGAGGCTAAAAAAGCTGCAGGTGATGGTGCTAAAGTAATTTATATGTCCCCACAAGGGCGCAAACTAGATCAGCAAGGAGCTAGCGAACTCGCAAGCTCTAAAAAACTGATTTTGATTGCCGGTCGCTATGAAGGTATAGATGAGAGAATAATAGAGTCATACGTTGACGAAGAATGGTCAATTGGTGATTTTATTTTGAGTGGTGGTGAACTACCAGCCATGACATTAATTGACGCAGTAGCGCGATTAGTGCCTGGCGTATTAGGTCATAACCAATCAGCAGAACAAGACTCATTTTCGGATGGCTTGTTAGATTGTCCTCACTATACACGGCCAGAAACATTGGACGACAAACAGGTGCCTGCTGTATTGCTCAGCGGAAACCACCAAGAGATAGCAAAATGGCGGCTTATGCAGTCATTAGGCAGAACTTGGCTACGCCGTCCTGACTTGTTGCATAACCTAGCTCTGACTGAGGAGCAAGCGGTATTACTCGCGAAATTTCAGCAAGAGTACCAAAAAGCTTGTGGCTAGAAGACAGTTACACCTAGGAAAGTGAGAAACATAATGGCAAAAGTAAACCAAAATATTATTAAAGCGCTTGAAGATGAGCAGCTTAAAACAGACGTACCTGCATTCGGCGCTGGTGATACAGTAGTTGTACAGGTAAAAGTAAAAGAAGGTGCTAAAGAGCGTCTACAGGCCTTTGAAGGTGTTGTAATCGCTAAGCGTAATCGTGGTCTTCACTCAGCATTCACAGTTCGTAAAATTTCGAACGGTGAAGGCGTTGAGCGTGTATTCCAAACGCACAGCCCTCTTATTGATAGCGTAACAGTTAAGCGTCGCGGTGCAGTTCGCCGTGCTAAGCTTTACTATCTACGTGAGCGTTCTGGTAAATCTGCACGTATTAGAGAAAAACTTAACTAATACGCGCTGTTTATCAACGCAAAAAAACGGGTTGCATCCTTCGGGTTGCAACCCGTTTTGGTTTCTATAACATAAAATTTCAGGCTAAATGCTAAAGCTCAAACTCAAACTAAAGATAAAACCACAGCCGTTGGACTAGAAGCAGCACTGTAGTTATATTTACTGGCATAGTTAGGCTTCCTTTATTGCTAAACACAAAGTTCACCCCGATAAAATCTTCATCAATGCGTGTTTTAACACCTTTTTAACTTACCCGCAGAATACGTAATAACCCAATTAACGCCAGCATAGTAATAATTTTGCTCAAGCAAAACTTAAGCTCAATACACCTAAGCCAAATAAATAAAGTGCAACAAATAAAAAACGGCTGATGGATTATAGTATTAAACCTGAACTCTGGTTAAGAGATTTACTAACGTATTGAATCATATTTATATTTAATTTTATTTTCTCTAGCCAGAGGTTTTCAGTGAAAACAAGGCGAATTTACGCGTCAATAGCTGGCCTATTGCAAGAAAATTCAACGTAGTTAGCGCTGAAAATAGCTGCTTGAGATAAGTTTATTATCCGGAGCTCAGGTTTTTTAAGGAAATAGGATGATGAAAATCGCTCAAAAAGAGGGCGCTAAGTGTAATTAGGTTATAACTTGAAGGGTATTGGGTGGGCAGTAAAGATTGCGGTAAGGGCGCTTTATACGACCTTACCGCGACTATGTTATTAGGCTAGTTGAACCTATGCACAATATAAATTACTTAACGTTATGAACATGTACATCGCGTTGTGGGAAAGGAATAGAAATACCTTCTTTATCAAACGCTTTTTTCACTTTTTCTTGCATGTCCCAGTAGTAAGGCCATAAGTCACCTGTGGCAACCCAAGCGCGGAACATTAAGTTAACTGAGTTATCGCCAAGGCTGGCAACACAAATACGCGGTCCAGGCTCTGTTAAAGAGCGCTCGTCTTCTTCAAATAAGCGTTTTAAGATAGCCTTTGCCGTATCTATGTCATCGTTATACGAAATCCCAAAGGTCATATCACAGCGGCGTTTGTCATAAATACTCACGTTTACTAGTGCCGCATTTGATAGGCTGCCGTTTGGAATAACAATGCGGCGGTTATCGAAGGTATCTACTACTGTGTATAAAATTTGAATTTCGACAACTGCGCCCGTGAAGCCCTGTGCTTCGATAGTATCGCCAACCTTGAACGGTTTAAATATTAGCAACAGCACACCGCCAGCAAAGTTAGCTAGACTGCCTTGCAGTGCAAGACCTATTGCCAGGCCTGCAGCACCAATTACTGCGATGAATGAGGTGGTTTCGATACCCACCATAGAGGCCACCGAAATAAGTAGCATAATTTTTACTATAGCGCTAATTAAGCCACACAAAAACTTGTTTAGTGTTGGATCTTTTTTGCCTAGTCGATTATCTAAAACCTTAATAAAGCGGTTGATCAGCCATAGGCCAACCAGTAAAGTAATAATAGCGAGCACAAATTTTGGTGCGTAAGTCATAACGAGTGATATGGCTTGGTCTATTAATTGTGAAGCATCTACATCTGTTCCTAAAACTTCTTCCATTTTGTGGGTCCTGTTTATTTTAATTACTATATTGAATAATATAAGAATAAACGTGATAACTCCACTATGCAATAAAACGCAGGCTTTTTAGCTTGCTGATTTGCTTTTATTGACTGCGGCTTTAGGGTAAATAATCAATATTTACCCTAAAGGTATTCGGTGCTTCTCAATGTATTGTTTTTCAACTTAACCTTTTACTTATTTAGCCTTTTATCAGGCTATTGATCCTGTTAGTATTTATCGTATTGATTAGTTTACTTTTATGTAAACTTAAGTTGGCATTTTTGCTTTTTAAGGTGGTATGCAAGTGGCGGATATAAATGATTTAGCCCAGTTAAGAGTGGGTATTGATGAGTGTGATACACAGTTGGTGGCATTGCTGGCAAGGCGTAATTCGCTTACTCAAAAAATTGGTGCAATAAAGCAGCAAACTGGTGCGCCACTTCATGCACCCGACCGTGAAGCTGATTTATTAGCTGCAAGGCGCCAAGAAGCAATTAATCAGGGAGTAAGCCCAGAGTTAGTTGAAGATATTCTTAGGCGCATGATGCGCGAAGCGTATCAAAACCAGCAAGCTAAACTCGCGTGTGCTGCACCGCATTTGTCACCTATTGTTATTGTGGGTGGGCAAGGTGCGATGGGGCAATTATTTACCAAGCAATTTCAGCGCTCTGGTTACGAAGTGAAAACCCTTGATAAGCAAGATCAAGCAAACGCTGCAGCAATTTTAAAGGGCGCTAAATTAGTACTGTTAAGTGTACCTATTAATGCGTTAGAAACGGTAGTTGCTGAGCTACCTAAGTTAGATGAAGGGTGTTTGTTGGTAGATATAACGTCAGTTAAGCAAGCGCCAATTAAAGCACTAAAAGCAGCGCATAGCGGCCCAGTTGTAGGGCTGCACCCTATGTTTGGCCCAGATATTTCGCACTGGGTTAAGCAAACA
Source organism: Pseudoalteromonas translucida KMM 520 (assembly GCF_001465295.1). Classification (NCBI taxonomy): domain Bacteria; kingdom Pseudomonadati; phylum Pseudomonadota; class Gammaproteobacteria; order Alteromonadales; family Pseudoalteromonadaceae; genus Pseudoalteromonas; species Pseudoalteromonas translucida. Next base: position 1,022,543 of record NZ_CP011034.1, read on the forward strand.
GTGGTGGTGTGTGAAGGGCGTGACCATGATGTTGCACAGGGCTTGTTAGCACAGTTGCAAGTATGGGGTTGCCAGCTAGTTGAACTTGATGCGAAAAAACACGACGAAGCAATGCAAATAATTCAGGTAATGCGCCATTTAACTACCTTTGTATATGGGCAGTTTTTAGCAAAACAAAGTCATACACTAGCAGAGCTACGCAGCTGTTCATCACCTATTTATCAATTAGAGTTAATGATGGTTGGGCGCTTATTTGCGCAATCGCCAGAGTTATATTCAGATATTATGCTGGCGCAATTTGATAATGTAGAGAGCTTGCTGGCGCAGTATCAACAGACTTTTGCAGACACACTTAAAAAGTTAAAAGCAGGAGATAAGCCCGCACTTATTGATGCCTTTGCTGATGCGAAAGCTTATTTTTCAGATTCGACAGCACACTTTTTAACCCAAAGTCGCAGTTTGTTAAATAAAGCGAATGACGCAAAAGTGCTAGATTAAAACGGGTAAAACAAAAAAGGGCTTAATCAAGCCCTTTTTACATTATAAGCCTTGCTCTCTATTGCGTATTTACACTCACAGCTTGAAGCGTTTCGCTTTGGTAGCAGCCTAAAATACGTACGTACTGGGTGTACTCTTTTAGCTCCTCTAATGCATCTTTTACTTGGCTGTCGGCAAGGTTTGCTTCTAAGTCGACGTAAAACACTTCTTCCCATGGGTTACCCGGCATAGGGCGAGACTCTAACTTAACCAAATTAATTTTATGTTGTTTAAAAATCATTAATGCATCGGCAAGTGAACCCGCTTGCTGCTTAGTGGCCATAATTAAGCTGGTTTTAGTGGGTATTTGCTTTGATACCTGCAATGGCTTACGCGCTACAACAATAAAGCGGCTGTGGTTTTCGCTTTGGTTTGCTAAGTTGGATTTAATCACTTCGAGGCCTACATTTTTACCTGCTTGGGCAGAGCCAATAGCGGCACTGTTTGGCGTGTTTAATGCTGATTGCAGGGCACTTGAAGTTGAGTCACAGGTTTCGTGTTGTAGCTCACCAAGGCCTTGTAAAAAGCGGCTACATTGCGCAAATGGCTGCGGATGAGCAAATATTTTTGTAAGTTGGCTAAGCTCAGTATCTGGGTTAGCAAGTAAGCAATGTTCAACACTGTGCGTTACTTCACCAACAATAGACACTTGTGCATGTTGTAGTAAATCAAATACTTCGTTGATACTGCCTGAACTGGTGTTTTCAATAGGTAGCAAACCAAAATCGGCTTGGCCGTTTTCTACTTTACCGGTAATTTCGTCAAACGAGCTACAGCCTATTTCAACTAATTTACCAGGGCGACGGCTAAAATATTTATGACAGGCCAACTGGCTGTATGAGCCTTGCCCACCTAAATACGTAACTCGATGGGTTTCGCTTAACGCGTCGGGGTTAAGGTTTTTTTGCAGCATAGCTTGTTGATGTAATACTGAGTCTTCCAATATAGTTTGAAAAACATTATTTACGTAATAGGCATCTAAACCTAACGATTTACCATAACCTATTAGTTTTTCTAGTAGTGCTAATTCACGGGCTTCATCACGAATCGGTTTATTGTTCGCTATTTTATATTCCACCACACCATGGCTAATACGACGTCGTTTGGCTAGTAAAACCAGTAAATCAGAATCTATCTCATTTATATCGTGTCGAAGTGTATTTAGTACGTCATTGCTCATTTGGCTTTCCTCATTCCAAAAGTATGCTGTTAATACAGCAAAAACAAAAAAGCCTCCCGGTTGGGAGGCTTTGCTATTCGATTGATTTTATCTCACAAACAGTTCAGCCTCTTCTATATAAAGAAGCTAAAAAACGAAAAAAAAGTAACTGCGTAAGTAATGTTCATGCTGATAATGTATGGAGAGTTACTGTTAATGTCAACAGCGCTTTTGTTAAATAACTTAAGCTCTGAAAAATAAATCTATCTCTAGTGGCTATTTTCAACGTTAATTGTGTTGGATTTACTTGTAATAAGCCGTGATTGTTGCATAAATTTGTCTTCTCCCTTTTGTTTTTTTATATAGTTTACAAATAATTTATAAATATGATCTTGGATCTGGTATATTTCTATTACTGGTTCAAATAATAATAATTATTAATAATAAAAAGGTTAGCCTGTGGTGTATCGACGCCCCCCATCTCGTTTCGGGATAAACTCACTTAGCGTCAAGTTGTCATTGTTGATTTCTGCAATATGTTTAATTGCTGGAGTGTGTGCAGCTGCGTTAATGCTCAAATCTGAAGAAAAACAACTGGTTTTTGAAGAGCATGAAGTATTAAAGCAATCTAACGAATTACTTATAAAACAATTCAAAAACTTAATTAACACTAAAATCAAAGTTGCTGAGCAAGCAAATATAGTCGTAGGTGAGCAGCTATTTAGTGATCAGTTATCGTTAATAAACAATAAAGTAAATACGCTGCAATTCAATAATGACGGTACGGTACGCAGCGCCTCTACTGATGGGCTTTCGGCTGCATTTATCCCACAAACTAGCTATACCCCTTTTTATAAACAATTAATATCAGACTCTGAAACGCTCTGGAAAATTATATCGCCAACACTTACTCAAGATTTTTTTAATTTTTACCTAATTACGAAAGATAACTTTATTCGCATAGCGCCGCCTAACGAGGCTTTAAATGCGCCAGCTAATTATACATTTACACAAAGTACGCGCTTTAATTACGCTAAGGCGCTTACTAATCCTCAACATAGGCCTGTTTGGTCTAAAGTTTATTACGATAATATATGGCAAAAATGGGCTATTAGCTTAACGGTTCCTATTTATAAAGAGGGTGAGTTTTTAGGTGTTACTGGCAGCGACATCGCGCTAAAAACATTAATTTCGCAACTGGCAATTGGTGGCAAAGAAAAACACTTAGTGGTATTTGACAGCCAAGGGCAGTTATTAGCGCACCCCAATTTAACCCAATCAAGTTATGCACAATATGGTAAAGCAGGTAAACAGCTACTCCCTGAGGACTTTATTGATCCCACATTACAAGTAATTGTAGATGATGCGATTAAAATGCAACTGCCCGAATATGCCGACTCATTCAAATTAAATAATGAAGCGCATATTATTAATATTCATAAAGTAGATGGCTTAGATTGGTATGTAGGGGTATATAAAAAGCGTTCTTCAACATTCTCAGCGTTAGCAGATTTAAAGATGAAGTTTTTTGGGCTATTTATACTATATGCCATTTTAGTCGCCTTACTCTTACATCAAGCACTTTATCAGCTAGTACTTAGGCGTATACATTCTTTGGTTTATGCTGTTACCAATTTTGGTCAAGGCCAGTTACAAATAGAGTTTCCAAAAGAAAACAAAGATGAAATAGGCACTCTCAACGGCTCATTTAAAGACATGACCATTGAAATCAGAAAGCTAATAGATGGGCTTAATCAGCGTATTATTGAAAAAGAAATTGCAGAAAAAGCAGCCAGGCGACTATCCAAAGCCGTGGCGTTTTCTGGTACTGGTGTGGTGATCACCGATAAAAACTTTGTCATTGAATATGTAAATCCTAAAATGCTCGAAATGACCAGTTTTTCAGAGGAGCACTTTAATCGTTCGCCTTTATTAAGCATTATTGCGAGCGAAATGGCTATATTAATTGATGATATAGATGTTGATTTACGCAGTCGTAATTGTTGGCGTGGCGACACCTTAATTGCAAGCAATAATAAAGCGCCTATTTGGGTTTCTTTAAGTATTTCACCTATTCGTGAAGATGACGGAACAATTACCAGTTACGTAGCCTCTGCGCAGGATATTTCGTTTGTTAAAGAAAGCCAGCGTAAAATGGAGCAGCTTGCTTATTTTGATACTTTAACAGGGCTTGCTAATCGTACCTTTTTTAGAATGCAGTTACGTAAATCGATGGCGCTCGCTGAACGCGGACATTATGCCTTTGCATTGTTTTATTTTGATTTAGATGAATTTAAACGTATTAACGATACCCTAGGCCATAATGCAGGCGATCAATTACTTGTTGAAGTTGCAAATAGATTAAAGCAGCGACTAAGAGCCGAGGATACTATTGCGCGTTTAGGCGGTGATGAGTTTGCTATATTACTCAGTGGCATTGAGCATCAAGAGCATGCAACCGAAGTGGCAAATACCATTCAAAAAACCCTCAATGAGCCTATTCAACTTGGCAGCAACGAAGTTATTATTAGTGCCAGTATAGGCATTACTATGGCGCCATACGACAGCCAAGAAGAAGACCAACTGTTAAAGCATGCCGATTTAGCCATGTATGAAGCAAAAGCAAAAGGGCGCAACACCTTTCACTTTTATAGCCAAGAGCTCAATACTGCGGCAAATGAGCGCTTGTTTATAGAAAACGAGCTACGCCAAGCGATAAAAGATAAACAACTGACGGTTTATTACCAGCCGCAGATTGATAGCCGCACTCAGCTTGTAGTGGGTTACGAAGCATTACTACGTTGGTTTCATCCAACTGAAGGGGCGATTGCACCTACTAAATTTATACCCATTGCAGAAGCTACCGGTTTAATTGTTGAATTGGGAGAATGGGTATTACACCAAGCGTGTAATTTTGCAGTTAAGTTAGAGCGCCAAGGTAGAGCGAGTAATATTGCGATTAACTTATCGGCCAGACAGTTTAAAGATGCCAGCTTATTACCTACCCTGAAAAAAATAATAGCCAGTACACAGGTATCGGCTAAAAGCCTACATTTAGAATTAACCGAAAGTATGCTGATGGGCAATGTAGAAGCCGCTATAGCACAACTACACGAATTAAAGGGACTCGGTGTTTCTATTTCTATTGATGACTTTGGCACTGGTTACTCTTCATTAAGTTACTTGAAGCGTTTTCCGGTGGATATTCTTAAAATTGACCGCTCATTTATAAAAGACATTCCAGACGATAATAACGATATGGCAATAACAGCGGCAATTATAGCCATGGCACAAAAACTAAAACTCGATGTGGTTGCCGAAGGGGTAGAAACTGTGGAGCAAGTAGAGTTTTTGAAAAATAACAATTGCTTCATAGTGCAAGGCTATTATTTTAGCCCGCCAATTGCAGAGTGCGATTTACCCACGCTTTTTGAACGATTAGAGCAAATGGCGAAGGACGAAAAATAAAATTAAATTGCGGGTTTAGCCACCCGCAATTTTTACTTTAAAGGTTAAGCTTTCTAAAATAGCTTTTAGTTTATCGCGATCATCACCTTGTACTTCAATAAGACCGTCTTTTACTGCGCCGCCTTGGCCCATTTTACTTTTCAGTGTTTTAGCTAATTTTTTTAAATCATGCTCTTTAGGATCGACTCCAACTACTAGCATAACGCCTTTACCTTTACGTCCTTTTGTTTGGCGTTCAATACGCACAAACCCGTCTTTAAATAGTTTACCTGCAACTTCTTTCTCTGGTTTTGGTTGCTCTATTCGCCCCGTTTGTGTTGAATATACTAAGTGACTATCGCTCATCATTAACCTATACAAAAATTGAATCAAACAATGGCGTAAATAATAGCAAATTTGTGTATTGATGTTTTTATTTTTGCTAATTAGTTTTAAACAGTTATATTTGATTCAAAGAATATTAATAGGACATAATATGAGTTTAACTAAAAGTATATCGGCCGATGCAGCTACGTTAACAATACATATAAAGGGTAAGTTTGACTTTAATTTAGTGCAATCTTTTCGCCAAGCGTATGCGCAAATAGATAAAAGCATCACTAAAGTAATTATCGACCTCAGAGAAACCGATTACATGGACAGCTCAGCATTAGGTATGCTGCTAAATATGCAAAAAAGCATAGATACACAGGTCAATAAATTTGAGATCAGCAACTGCCAACCACAATTAAAAAAAATATTACAAATATCTCGGTTTGATAAAAAGTTTGATATTAACTAGGGCCTGTTGACCTTTCAGGATTAAAATATGTTCAATCTAGGGGCGATTAAATCGCGGCGCGAGGTTTGTAACCTAGTGGGCTCGATAACTGCTCCTGCGTTATTCTACTGGCTTACATCCATGTAAGAATAAGTAAAAATCGAACAACAAAGAGTTAATCGTCCCTAGAAAGAACCCAAAGGGCAGCGCATGTTTGGCATTTATGCTGCGTTATCGCCTATTTATGGGGAATAACCACACTACATAGGCTCTGCTTTGCCTAAATACCAAACATACTGCTGAAAATTTAACCTCGAAAGATAAATAGGCCCTATGATGCATATTTTAGTTGTTGACGATCAAGCCCTTAACCGAATATTACTGCAAAGGCTATTAACACAAGAAGGCTATACAGTTTCTTTGGCGTATAATGGCGTTGCTGCTCTAAAAATACTCTCGCAAACCCCAATTGATATTGTGCTACTTGATGTAGTAATGCCTATTATGGATGGCTTTGAAACGGCAAAAATAATAAAACAACGCTTTAACGATATTCACTTACCTATTATTTTTATTACGGCACTGGATGATCACGCCAGCTTTGAGCGTTGTTTAGCAGTTGGTGGTGATGACTTTATTCAAAAGCCGTTCGAAAAAGTAATTTTACATGCCAAAATTAAAGCCCACTGCAGAACCCGTGAATTAAGTAAAAAGGCTAATCAGCAAAAAATATTACTTGAGGAGCATCAAAATCAGCGTGAGCGAGAGTATGAAATTATTGAGCATATTTTTAATAACTCCCTCGAAAATCAAGATCAATTTAAAACCCACCTCGATTTTAATTTATCGCCTGCCACCATGTTTAACGGCGATATGTTTTTAGTCGCGCAAAGTCCTATAGGTAATTTATATTGCATGTTGGGTGATTTTACCGGTCATGGTTTGGCGGCGGCAATAGGCGCTTTACCTGCATCGCGTGTGTTTTACACTATGGTTAAAAAAGGCATGGCGGTACACGACATTGCCCGCGAATTAAATTTATTATTATATAATTTACTGCCCGGACATATGTTTTGCGCAGCAACTATTATAGAGCTAAGTGCATCGGGTAAAAGTATATCGGCATGGCTAGGCGGACTTCCCGACACTTACTTAATAGATAAGCAAGGTAATCTTAAAAAAACGCTCGAATCGCAACATATGGCATTGGGTATATTAAACAATCAAGAGTTTGAACATGAGGTTATTCACTTTGAAATAAATGAGCAAACACGGCTTGTACTTGCAACCGATGGCATAATTGAAACAACGAATAAGCAAGGTGTTTTTTTTAGTGAACAACGCTTTATCGAAACCTTAAAAATGAACCCGATGATCAGCAGTGAAAACATCGTTAATAGCGTGAATCAGTTTGCTGATGGCACTAAACAACAAGACGATATAAGCATAGTGTTACTTAATTGTTTGCCACTAAGTGTAAAGCCTGAACCCAGAGAAGCATTTTCTAAATTAGCGTTTAATATGTCATTGAGTTTAGATTCGAAGCAAATAAAAAACAGCGATCCGGTTTATGATTTAGTTAATATACTTAGCAGTATTAGTGGCTTAAAAGCACATAGAGCGAATGTATTTTTACTCCTATCGGAGGCATACAATAATGCGCTTGATCATGGTGTACTTAAATTAGACTCACAATTAAAAGCTCAAGATGATGGCTTTTTTAAATATTACGAATTGCGCGCAAAAAAACTTGCAGAACTTAGTCATGCAAAACTCTCTATAGAGGTAAGTTACTGCCCAGATAGCCTGAGCTTATACTTTACTATTTGCGACAGCGGCTGCGGGTACACTCACCATCAAGATACCCTGTTTGATGACGCAGCTGAGTTTGGCCGCGGGCTGTCACTGCTTGGTGAAATAGCACAGAGAGTGACTTATAACAGCAGCGGGAACCAAGTTGAAATGTGTTATAAGTTGAGCTAGCACTGTAAAAAAATCCATGCTAATATTTGCGCATTATAGAAGTATGGATGGCCAAATGATTGATTCCTATTTACAACAAGCACAACTCAGTGCCGACACCCGTTTAATTTCAGCAGAGCTAACAGCGCTTGAGCAAGCACTTGTAAGCAATAGCTTGCCTGAAGTTCGCTGGGAGTATCAAATTCCACAGCTAGGTGAGGGCGGAGCATGTAGTTTATTTGGTTATCTGCAAGATGAACCGTTTAAGTTAACTACTTACGTAACTAACAATGAGCAAACGCAAACTAAGCTTGCTAACTTACAGGCTATTGTAAACTACATACAGCAGCAAACTGGGGTTGATTGGTATGGTATTTATCAAACACACGATACTGCACAAGGTAAACAGCTTTTAAAGTTAGCTTATCATGGCGCGCCAAGTAGGCCGCTTTTTCCGCTTACAGCCGCTTTTGCCGCGGGCAGTAACAACGTGCAAGTTGCGCTCTCTAAAACGGGCCGTATTATTAATAATGTTGAGCAATACTTAAGCCAAGGGGGGGAGTATTATACTTGCGACCCAAAGGTTAAGTCTGAGGTGTGCTTACCTTTATTTAATAGTAGTGGTGAATGCGTAGGGATTATTGATGCTGAGGCGTTTCATAATGATTTTTTTGATGAAAAAGTCCTCGCAGTTCTAATTGCATGCTGTATTAAAATCCCTCAATTTTTAGTTTAAATAACCTGATCTGCGGATAATAAACTTATCTCAAGCAGCGATTTTCAGTGCTAACTGCGTTGAATTTACTTGCAATAGGCCAGCTATTGACGCGTAAATTCGCCTTGTTTTCACTGAAAACCTCTGGCTAGAGAAAATAAAATTAAATATAACTATGATTCAATACGTTAGTAAATCTCTTAACCAGAGTCCAGGTTAAATAACACAAATCTATTATGTTGAGGTTTTTAATAATGATTTTTGCATGCAAAAGGTATTAACTGTATTAATGGCATGCTGTATTAAAATTCCTCACTTTTTTGTACGAATAACACTAGTCAACATAGCGTGTTTTTATGATAAGCTTAAGCTCACACCAACCCCCTAAATAATGATAAGAGATAGTCAATGTTCTCAGTATTAAAACCATTACCCACAGATCCTATTCTTGGCCTTATGGCGGCCTATAAGCAAGATACTAACCCTAATAAAATTGATTTAGGTGTGGGTGTCTATAAAGATGAGCTAGGCAATACACCGGTACTTAAAGCGGTAAAAAAAGCAGAAGCGTTTCGTTTAGAAAATGAAACCAGCAAATCTTATATTGGTTTAGCGGGTAATTTAGATTACTGTCAAAAAATGGAAAGCTTACTATTAGGTGAGCACAAAACATTACTAGCTAACCGTGTACGTACGGCGCAAGCGCCAGGTGGTACTGGGGCATTACGTGTTGCTGCTGAATTTATTATGCGTTGTAATCCAAAAGCAACAGTGTGGGTAACTACACCAACATGGGCTAATCACATTAGCTTATTTGAAGCAGCGGGCTTAACAGTAAAAGAATACCCTTATTACGATTACGAAAATAAAGATTTACTATTTGATGAGATGATCAACACGCTTAAGCAAGTGCCTAAAGGCGATGTAGTTTTACTACATGCGTGTTGTCATAACCCAAGTGGTATGGATTTAAACGAAGCACAGTGGAAGGTAGTTGCTGAGCTTGCAAAAGAAGTGGGCTTTACGCCGCTTGTTGATATTGCATACCAAGGTTTTGGCTCTTCACTAGAAGAAGATGCACGTGGTTTACGTATTTTAGCTGACGCAGTTGAAGAGTTAATTATTTGTTCTTCATGTTCTAAAAACTTTGGTCTTTACCGCGAACGTATTGGTGCGTGTTCACTGATTGCAAAAGACAGCGCAACTGCTGATATTTCAAACTCAGTATTACTTAGTGTTGTACGAAGTATTTATTCAATGCCGCCAGCGCATGGTGCCGACATTGTAAATACAATTTTAAGCAGCACTGAGCTTACGCAAATGTGGCATCAAGAGCTTGATGAAATGCGTAGCCGTATAAATGGTTTACGTACATTAATTAAAGAAACGCTAGCGACTAAAGACATAGCGCAAGACTTCTCGTTTATTGAGCGTCAGCACGGTATGTTTTCTTTCTTAGGAATTAATAAAGAGCAAATTACTCGCCTACAAAAAGAGTACGGCATTTATATTGTTGGCTCAAGTCGTGTAAACGTAGCGGGCGTGAGTGATGCAAATATTGAATACTTTGCAAATGCAGTTGCCGATGTATGTAAGTCATAATAGTTAAATTATTTAACTAAAAAACCGCACTAACCTTGGGTTAGTGCGGTTTATTTTTGCCTCGTATTTAGAGTCTATGCGTCTATTAAATCTTCAACGCCAACAATTAACCAAGGTGCATCAGTAAGCGTTAAACGCTCTAAATGCCAAATTTCGAAAATAGGTTGTTCTTGTTTATCTGCTAAATCGCGATACTTACCTTTAAAGCGCACACTTACTTGCCACTTGTCAGTCAGCGTATCTGCGCGTACTAGTTCTGCATCTATAAACATTACTTCAGTAGCTACGCTTGTAATTGCTTCGCGCTCTGTTTTAAATTCTGCCACTAATTCTGGGCTTAAATACTCAGCCATAGTATGGTAATCGGCTTCGTTCCATGCATTTTGTAGTGTGTGGTAATGCTCACGAGCACCTTGTAAAAAGCCGTTTGTATCAAAGCCAGGCGGTAAGTTAAAAGGCACATCGTCGCCGTGCGCAGTACTATTAGCAAATCCTGTACTTGTTGTTTGTTCATGCTCAATAGGCGCTTGTTTAAATGCATTTTGTGACATACCAGCACTGGCTAGTTGAGGGGACTGCCTTGCGCGCATAAAGCCACGAACAAGTTTAAATATTATAAAGGCAGCACCTGCAAGTAAAATCATCTCTAGTAGCTGAAACCCTTCAAAATCACCACCTAACATAGCAGCAATTAAGCCACCAGCAAGCAGCCCACCTAATACACCCGCCATAATGCCTTTTTTATTTGATGCTGGCTTTGCCGCAGGCGCAACTGCCTTGGTATCTGTTTGTTGCTTTTGTGCGGTTTGTTGCGTAGCTGGAGTTTTACCACGCTTGCTACTACCAAACTTTTTACGTGCTTGCGCATCAAAGCTTGCAGTTATTAGCAATGCCAACAAAGATAAAATAACGACAAAATTCTTCATGAAAATCCTTAAATAAAATAAAGTGTCGATTATACCTATAGAAATATTATTTACTTTAAAAATCAGTTGGCTGGTTGGTAATATTTAAGGGGCAGGCGTAAATTACTAAACATTAAGCGCACCGCTTAGCAGGTCTAAGCGGTGCAATAAGCTACAAGGTTAAAGCCAGCGAATAGCGCCAGAAACACGTTCATTATACATATTTACCGGCGCACCTAAGCTGGCAATTAATACGGTATCGGCTTGTTGGCCTCTATTAATATGGCCTTCAAATCTGTCATCATGAAAATCGTCAGAGCCCATTTCAAACACTTTATTTTTAGTCGGCACAATAAATACCGTCATAGGGCCAAAGTCAGATTCAAACACTAAATGTATGCCTTTCTCCCCTTTAAAGTCACAAAACATAGCGTAAGTAATTTTACCGGGTAGCTCACTTAATTGTCCGCCAAGTAAGGCGAGCTTTTCATTCACGCTTTGCAGGCTAATTGCTTGTGTTTTATCGAGAGAATTTATCTCGTGATAAACGTGAGCTAAAGCATGCTCACCTGCGCCATAGGGGGTATTTTGCCCAGAACTAAAAAAGAATGCACTTATAGTAACAACAAATGAAGCGGCTAGGGCTAAATGTACTCGGTCAAATTTAAATCGCGATCGCGATGCAATAACATTTTTATTAGCCGGTATTTGCGCTTGTTGCTGTGCTTTTTCTTTTAAAGAGGTGTTTAAAAGAATTCGCTCGGCTAGGTTTTCAGGTACCGGAACGTCATTAGCTGCACTTTGTAAGTATTTATCAAAATCTTTCATGTCGTTAATAAACCGCTGTCGCTCTGAGTTGTCTTTAGCAAACTCGGTAAGCTCATTATCAATATCGTTTGGCTGCGCAATAGTGCGGCGACGAAACTCAAGCTCATCCATTATTTTGATGCCCCTTTAAGTTGCTCATCATCACGGCTTAAAGCCTCTTTAAGTTGGTTTCTAGCACGGTAGAGACGTGTCATTACCGTGTTTTTATTTAAATCGAGTATATTTGCAATTTCTTCGCCTGAGCAGCCCATTACTACTTGCAGTAATAACGGCTCTTTGTATTCATCAGGCAAGAGTGCAATTTGGCGCTGAATAACAGTTTGCTCCATTTCATCGTCTAAAGAGTGGCTGCTTTCATCAACCAATAATTCATCTTCTATATCGCTATAATCAAATTGTTTGCGCTCAAATCGTCGCGCGTTTTCGCGACGTAAAATCGTAAGTAACCACGACTTTGCTGCTTTTTGATCCAGCAAAGAGTCGAGCGAGCGCCAGGCACGCAAAAAAGTTTCTTGTACTAAGTCATCGGCAATGTGTGGATCACGGCATAACCAATAGGCAAAGCGGTAAAGCTCTTTATGGTAAACATGAACCAAGGCTTCGTAGCGCTTTTGCTTTTGTGCCATATCAATTAAGACCTGATTATTCGATTTTTTATTTCCAAACATAAGTTCTTTTTTTAGTGAAATATTATTTAATATAATAAAAGGTCTACACGCATTAAAATTTAATGGTAAAGGTCTTTTAATACAGCTTGTTGCGACTTTAATGTTTGAGCCTGATACTTTTTAAGTAATTTAACTATAGCTGTAAGATCGCTGGTTGTTTTTTTATTACTGTATAATTGTGTTTGTAACTGCATCACATTATTAGTTAGTTCTGCATCATTAATAGCACGGCATAAAGTATCAATAGCGCCCATATTTTGCTTAGTTACTGTTTTTGCATATATATTTAATGCGCTATAAAACATTTTTGCATCGTTTTTATTTGCTGCATGTAATAAGTTTTTCAAACTAGGCAGCGCGGGCGTTTTATCAGTTGTAGTTGCTACATGCGCATTCTGAGTAGAACGGCTTACCCAATAAAAAATTGCAGTCACAATCCATAATAAATAGCCCAGTACAGCAACAACTATTAACCATAATGGTGCTGAGCTTTGTATTTGCTGTGGGTTAGTTGCATCTACACTATTTTGTCCTGCTGCTTGGTTATTGGTATTTTTCGAATCATTTATAATCACAGGATTAGCAGCATTGCTACTAGGGATCACAGTAATAGTGCGCTCTGGTAAAGTGGCAAAGCTAATACGATTTATTTTAGTGTTATACCAGGGCAGTTTTATTTCGGGCAACGTATAAGTGCCGGGTGTTTGTGGTAACAAAGCATAAGAGGCAATTTGCTGCGATACTACACGGCCGTTACGCACCGCATTGTTATTTTCTTTTTGATCTGGGTAGCTACGGATCCCTGTAATATCGGGCATTGATATTTCGGGGAGTTGCTCTTTGGTTACACCAAGTGCCGTTAAGGTAATTGTGCGTGTGATAGGAGTGCCTACCTCAACTGTATTATCCTCTGGTTGCCATTGCTCATCTAAACTTACTAACTCACTAGGCAGCCAAGCGCCATTGTAATTACTTGGTATAGGCTTTATTTCTATTTGTTGATCATTGCCAAGCGCCGATACTTCTAACTGGCGGTAATTTTGCTGCACACGGCCTTGAAAAGCAGGGCCGGTAATAGTGAAGTCACCACTTTTTTGCGGCTGAATTAAATACTCTCGGGTAATTACTAAATAACGTTTACCGTCAACCAGTTCATAATCCTCTGTTTGTTTACCCAATTGGCTAAGTTGTGCATTTTCCATGCTTGGCGTGCCTAAGCTGCCGTCAAGTAGCTCTTTGGCTAAATAAAGTTTAAGCGTATAAACACCGGCTTCTTGTACAAACAAAGATTTACTTGAGAGCGATGTTTTTAAAAATATATCGTTATTTTTATCGGCATCAGCTGCGCGCTTGGCTACTTTTAAAGTAATAGGCTGCGAGCTAAGCCCCGCAACAGTAAACGACGGTATAGTGTATTCACCTTCGCGGCGGGTCATTAGCTTAACCGACCAAGTGGTTTGCTTGTTCATGCTGCCATTTATAATATTGGTGCGGGTACTTAAGCTAGTAGGGCCAACCACAAAGCTTTTTAACAGCATGGAGGTATCGGGTTGTTCATCTTTAATTGTGTCGTCTACTGTAATATTAAGAATAAAAAACTCACCCGCTAACACCGGGTTTTTATTTACACTGGCTTCGAGTTTGGTGGCAGCCATCAATGGCATCGCACTTAATAGCAATAAACAGCAAAATAATCGCATTACCATGACTTTTCTACTCCTGTGGGGCGACGTTGATATTGTCTTTTTTGGGCTTCTAATTGCATTTTATTCCGTAATAAAATAGCGGGATCGTCGGGCACTTTTCGCAGCAGCTGGTTAAGCTGCTGTGCTTGTTCTTTTTCTTCGTTAGTCAGCTCACTGGCTTGTACTGCTTGCGCTTGTTGCTCGGCAGTTTGCTGTTGCTCGTCGGGCGCAGCTTCGTTTACAGCCTGTGGCTCACTTTGTTGCTCGGCGTTATCGTTTGGCTGTTCGGCCGGTTGATTTTCACTTTGCTCGTTTTGCGACTCAGCTTGCATGTCAGGTTTATTTTGCTGATCAGATTGCTCTTGTGCTTGCTCAGAGTCTTTATCCGACTTATCGTCACTGTTTTTTTCACTGTCGCTTTGCGCTTCGCCTTGTTCATCATTTTGTTGCTGATCTTGCTTGGCTTCATCAGAATTTTGCTGTTGGTTTTGCTCATCACTTTTTTGCCCGTCTTGTGATTCGCCGCCGTCTTGGTTTTGTTGCTCTTGCTGCTGATTCAGTAATTGCTCAACCAGTGCTTGGTTATCTGCGGCTTGTGTAAAGTTAGGGCGTAATGCTTGAGCTTGTTGGTAAGCATTAATTGCTTCCTCTAGCTTGCCTGCTTTAGCAAGTGCGTTACCAAAGTTATAAAAACCGGTTGCCGATTTATCATCACTAAATTGATTAACCGCGGCCTCAAAGTTCCCTTGCTGATAAAGCGCAGCGCCTTTTAATTGGCTCGATTGGGCTGTTATTGCTTGCTCATAATCTTTATTGTTATAAGCATCAAGTGCCCGCTGGTCGGTATTCTTTAAAACAGTGGGCAGCTCTACGGCATAGGCATTTTGTTGTGGTAAAAAGCTAAACACTAAAAACACACTCAGCAAAGCCGCGCGTCTAAATAAATAAAGGCTTAAAGGTAGCAGCAGTAACAAGCCGTAAATACCGGCGTCTATACGCCAAAGCGCATGGTTTTGTTTTTCATCTTTTAATAATTCGCCATTAGCGCTAGGTGCAAAAACAGCAATGTCGGCGCTACTTGGCTGATAACTGGCAAATTTACCGCCGCTGTTTGTAGCTAAGTTTTTTAGTTGGCTGGTATTAATAGTCGGCACTACAATTTGCCCGTAGTGGTCTTTTAAAAATCCGCCTTCGGGTAATTTAATTGGCGCACCTTGGGCAGTGCCTACACCGTAAATATTTAATCGGTATTGGGTGTTTTTAGCAAAGGTGCTCACCTCACTTTGCTCTTGCTGATCAATGCCGTCGGTTATTAAAATAATATCGCCGTCTAGGTAACCGGCTTGCCCTAATAACTCTTTTGCTATATCAAGACCCGCTAAAACATTAGAGCCTTTGTCGGGCATTATTTCTGGGCTTAAGCTAGGTATTAGGTTTTCAAGTGTGGTGGCGTCGTTGGTTAGCGGTGAAATGGTATAAGCACTGCCAGCATAGGCAACGAGCGCTGTGTCGCCTTCTTTAAATAAATCAATCATATCGAGGGCTTTAAAACGCGCCTGCATTAATCTATTTGGTAAAATATCTGTGCTGTACATAGAGTACGACATGTCCATAACAATAACGCGAGCGTTTTTGCTTTGAAACACAGGTACTTGTTTTTCTTCAAAGCTGGGGCCGGCACTAAATATAATCCCTAAGCTACAAAATAGCGCTAGTAAACAAAGTGGCTGGTTAGTTTTAGTGCTTGCGTCGCTGATAATAAACTGTGCTAAATGCGGTGCAATTAGCTGCTCATTGCTGGCTTTTTTGCGCTTAATTAAGGCAACAAAAAATAATCCAACTGCGGGTATGAGTAACCATAAAATAGCAGGGCGAATAAATTCAAAATCCATTAGTTAGGCTCCTTTATTGCGCGCAGGGTTGTTAACATTACTTTTAAGCTAATTAGCAAAATAGCGATTAATAACGGCAAGTAAAATAATGAGCTTTGCGGGCGAAAGGTTTGCTCATCTACACTAATGGGCTCTAATTTGTCTAGTTCGGCATAAATTTGCTGTAAACCGGCTACATCTTTAGCTCTAAAGTACAAACCGCCAGTTTGCTCAGCTATGCGTTTTAATAACCCCTCATCTATTGTGTCGCCGCTCATACCGCCCATATTAAATAAACTAAACCCACGAGGATTATCTGAGCCAACGCCAATGGTATACACTTTTATACCGGCATCGCGGGCAAGCAGTAGGGCTTCTTCGGGCTTTAAATTACCCGCAGTGTTTTGCCCGTCGGTTAGCAGTACCACAATACGATTGCTTTTATCTTTGTTTGCAAAACGTTTTACCGACAACCCTAAAGCATCGCCAATGGCGGTGGCGCGGCCAACTAAACCAATTTGGGCCTCAGAAAGCATTTTACTCACGGTTTTTACATCACGCGTAAGGGGGGTTTGTAAAAAGGCGGTGTCGCCAAATAAAATAAGGCCGAGCCTGTCGCCTTGGCGCTGCTCTATAAAATCAGTTAATACCGCTTTAACCATAGTTAAGCGGTCAACATATTGGCCATTGTAAGCCATGTCTTGCTCGGTCATAGAGCCAGATAAATCAACCGCCAGCATTATATCGCGGCCTTCGTTTGGCATTGAAATAGGATCATCTAACCAAGTGGGGTTTGCCGCGGCTATTACCAGTAAAAGCCATATAACCCACTCGAACGAAGTTAAGCGCCGTGCGTGAGCTTCAATGCTTTGGCTGGTTAAGTTGTGTTTGGCAAAGCTTGGGATCCGCAGTCGAGTGTGCGCGTTGTTTACAGCCGGTTTTAGTAATAATAGTAAGAAAGGCAGGGGGAGTAATATAAACAGCCATGGCCAGCTAAATTCAAACATTAACCGCTTCCTTTAACTTAAATTGCTTAATTGCTTGGCGAAACTTACTTTCTAGCGCGCTATTTTTTTGCTCAAGATTATAAACACTGATAATTTCTTGTTCGTTAAAATTTAATCCGGTTAGTGTGTTAAGCGTATTACACCACTGCTTGGTAGATTGCGTAGCAAGGCGTTTATCGTAATAGGCAATGACTAAGCGTTTTAAAATAATATGTAATTGCTGAGGATCAGTGTGCTGTTGGCTTAAATTAACCGCGAAGCGTTTTGGTTGTTTAAATTTATAATGTTTATAAGCCATATAAATTGCGGCGCTTAGCAGCAATAACAAAACGGCAATAATAACCCACCAAGCAGGGGCAAGTGGCCACCAATTTACTTGGCTTGGCGCTATTATGTCGTGTAGGCCATCAAGTGGAGACGTTTGCATGGTTATTTTCTCACTAATTGCAGCTCAAGCGGTGTGGCTGCATTGAATGATATTAAATTAAGACCCGATTTAGTTAAGCGATTAAAGCGTGTGCTAAATGCCTGTTCTGCATTTTTAGCAAAGCGCGCTCTAAAGCTGCTATCCATAAGTGGTAGGGCAAAGTCTTGGCCATTGGCGCTTACTGTAACGGCTTGTTTAAATGCCGGTAACTGATGCTCAAATGGATCGCTTATGTGGCAACCAATTAGCTCGCAGTGGCGGCTCAGTATTTCGAGCTGTTTAAAGCTGGCGTCGTCTAGGGCATTAAAGTCAGAAATTAAATACACTAAACTACCGGGTTTAGCCAAATGGTTAAGGCGCTTTAAATTATCGCTAAAGTTGTTAGTAGCTTGCTCGTCAATTGCGTTTAGGGCTTGCTGGTGGCTATCGCATAAATTATGACACAGCTTTAATACCGCTTTTTCACGGGCGCTGGGCTTGAGCTCTAAATGAGAGTGCTGATTAAATACAATACCACCAATACGGTCACCACGTTGGCAGGCCGACCAAGCAACTAATGCGCTAATGTGCGCGGCTTGCACCGATTTTAATAACAACTGCGATCCAAATAGCATCGAGTTTGAAAAATCAGTAAAAATAAACACCGGGCGCTCTTTCTCTTCTTGAAAAAGCTTAGTGTGTGTTTCGCCAGTGCGCGCAGTTACACGCCAATCAATAGAGCGAATATCGTCGCCTTGTTGATAGTGGCGTACTTCGGCAAACTCCATACCACGGCCTTTATGCGGCGCAAGGTATTGCCCGGTTAAGGTGTTTTTAATTTTTACTTTAGGAGCCAGTTCCAGCAATTGCGCTTTGACTTTGTAATACATCAGCTCTTTAAGCGCTAAATTAACACCGTGGCTATGGCTTTGTGCAAGCCATGCTTGGGGATCTAATGGTGTTTGCATAAGTTACGGTACGGCTACAAGTTCAACAATACGGCTAATTACCTGATCTTTAGTAATGCCATCGGCTTGGGCTTCGTAACTTAAAATAATACGATGGCGCAATACATTATGTACTACTGCCTGAATATCGTCGGGCGCTACAAAATCGCGGCCTTGCAACCAAGCATGCGCACGGGCACATTTATCAAGGGCAATAGTGGCACGTGGACTAGCACCGAACTCAATCCAGCTACCTAGTTGTGCGTCTAATTTAGCGCCTTCACGAGTAGCTATAATAAGCTGCACTAAATACTGCTCAAGTGGTGGTGCTAAATATAGGCCTAAAATAGCTTTACGACCGGCAAATAAATCGCTTTGACTAATTTTTTGCATTACTGCTGGTTGCTCGTTTAATGCTTCGCCTCGGGTTAAACGCAGTATGTCTAATTCGTGCTCTGCACCAGGGTAACCTATACTCAAATGCAGTAAAAAGCGGTCAAGCTGCGCTTCAGGAAGCGGGTAAGTGCCTTCTTGCTCTAGCGGGTTTTGCGTGGCCATTACTAAAAATAGGTCACTTAGCGGATAAGTGTTTTTACCTACCGTTACTTGGCGCTCTGCCATGGCTTCTAATAAAGCTGATTGTACTTTAGCAGGGGCACGGTTTATTTCATCAGCTAAAATAAGGTTATGAAATAGCGGGCCTTTTTCAAATACAAACTCACTGGTTTGCTGACGATAAATATCAGTACCGGTAATATCGGCAGGGAGCAAGTCGGGCGTAAATTGCACCCGCTGAAACGAGCCTTCAATGCCTTTAGCTAAGGCGTTTACAGCGCGCGTTTTTGCAAGGCCAGGAGGGCCTTCTACTAATAAGTGGCCGTCAGCTAAAATGGTAATAAGTAGCGCTTGAGTAAGCTCTGGCTGGCCAATAATTTGTGTATCTAAGTACGTTTTTAATTGTGAAAATGCGTTAGCTGCCATAATAAATAGACTGTCCTCGTCAGCTGGAATAATACCAAAGTTATTTGGGTACGAAATACTGACCTAGTTATAAGGTTTAAAATTGGATAACTCAAGAGTTAGACTGTATTTTTAAAAATAGTTCGTTATTTATTAACGACTTTTAGCCTATCACAAAACTTTGTAAATGCGTCTAAAAAAGCCTATTGTAGTACTTATATAGTGGGTTTTAGAGAATTTTATTTGCCTACTAATCGATAAATTTCAGTTTATCTATTGGCTTTAGTACACGGGTTGTTTAGAATCGAGTAAAACAAACAGGTCAGACCTGTCAGCGGGAGCATAATTAATGTCTGAGCAAAACATACTTAAAACATCAAAGGGCGATCGTATAGCCATAGTTAGCGGCCTACGTACACCTTTTGCCAAGCAAGCAACAGCGTTCCACCATGTACCTGCACTTGATATGGGTAAACTTGTGGTTAACGAAATGCTTGAGCGATTAAATTTCAACAAGTCAGAAATTGATCAACTTGTATTTGGTCAAGTAGTACAAATGCCAGAAGCACCAAATATAGCACGCGAAATTGTATTAGGTACTGGCATGCCAGTATCGGTTGATGCCTATTCAGTATCACGCGCCTGTGCGACTAGTTTTCAGGCTATTGCCAACGTTGCTGAGTCGATTATGGCGGGCTCTGTTACTGTAGGTATTGCGGGCGGCGCAGATTCGTCTTCAGTATTGCCAATCGGTGTTAGTAAAAAGCTAGCAGGCAGCTTAGTTGACTTAAATAAAGCGCGTACGCTTGGTCAGCGCTTAAAAATATTTTCAAAACTGCGTTTAAAAGACTTATTGCCAGTGCCTCCTGCGGTTGCAGAGTACTCAACAGGCCTTTCAATGGGGCAAACTGCTGAGCAAATGGCTAAAACACATAACATTAGCCGTGAAGATCAAGATGCATTAGCGCATCGCTCGCATTCATTAGCAACCCAAGCATGGGCTGATGGCAAATTAAAAGATGAAGTAATGACGGCGCACTTACCGCCATATAAAAGCTTTATTGATGAAGATAACAACATTCGTAAAAACTCAACGGTTGAAGGCTACGCTAAGCTTAAGCCAGTATTTGACCGCCAACACGGTACAGTAACTGCAGCAAACGCCACTCCATTAACCGACGGTGCAGCCGCGGTATTAATGATGAGCGAAAGCAAAGCAAAAGCACTGGGTTACGAAATTCTTGGTTATGTACGCAGTTTTGCGTTTTCAGCCATTGGTGTTGAAAAAGATATGCTTATGGGTCCAGCTCATGCCACGCCTATCGCGCTAGATAGAGCGGGTATTACCCTTGCCGACCTAGACTTAATAGAAATGCACGAAGCGTTTGCATCGCAAACACTCGCTAACATGAAAATGTTTGCCTCAGATAAGTTTGCGCAAGAGCACTTAGGTCGCAGCAAAGCGATTGGCGAAATTAACATGGATAAGTTTAACGTATTAGGTG
This sequence comes from Pseudoalteromonas translucida KMM 520, assembly GCF_001465295.1. NCBI lineage: Bacteria > Pseudomonadati > Pseudomonadota > Gammaproteobacteria > Alteromonadales > Pseudoalteromonadaceae > Pseudoalteromonas > Pseudoalteromonas translucida. The sequence goes on from NZ_CP011034.1 coordinate 1,043,528, forward strand.
GATCGCTTGCTTATGGACATCCATTTGCAGCAACCGGTGCTCGCTTAATTACGCAAAGCTTATACGAGCTTAAGCGTCGTGGTGGCGGTTTAGCATTAACAACAGCCTGTGCTGCAGGTGGTTTAGGTGCAGCTTTTGTATTGGAGAGTGCGTAATGTCAGATTCAGTATTTAATTTAACGGTTGATGAAAATAAAATCGCCGTAGTAACTATAGATGTGCAGGGCGAAAAAATGAATACCCTGCGCAGTAGTTTTGCCGATGATTTAAAAGCCTTACTAGCCGAAGCTAAGCAGCAGTCTGTAAAAGGCATGGTATTTATTAGTGGTAAAAGTGATAACTTTATTGCTGGCGCTGACGTTAAAATGCTTGATAGTGTGCAAAAGCGTGAAGATGCTTTAGCTATTAGCGAGTTATGTCATCATGCATTTTTTGACATGGAAAACCTGCCTTTTACTACGGTTAGTGCTATTCATGGTGCAGCTTTAGGTGGCGGATTAGAGTTTGCATTAGCCTGTGATTACCGCGTAGGCACCGACAGTGGCATTACTATAATTGGTTTGCCAGAAGTGCAATTAGGTTTATTACCTGGTGGCGGCGGTACTCAGCGTTTAACTAAAATAATTGGTATTCAAAAAGGCTTAGAATGGATGCTAACCGGTAAGCAAATTCGTGCACAGCAAGCTAAAAAAGCCGGTGTATTAGATGATTGCGTACCACATAGCGTGCTATTAAAAGTAGCGAAAGAATTTGCTGCTAAAGGCAAAGCACCAACTAAAGAGCCAAAACTCGACACCGTGAGCAAGCTGCTAGAGTCAAACCCGTTTGGTCGTAACTTTATCTTTAAAAAAGCAAAAGAAAACGTCATTAAACAAACGGGCGGACATTACCCTGCGCCACTTTTAATTATTAAAGCAGTACGTGCAAGCGTAGAGCTCGATAAGCTAAAAGCGTATAAAACCGAAGCTGAAAGCTTTGCAACGCTGGTAATGAGCGACGAATCAAAAGCGCTGCGCAGTGTGTTTTTTGCAACCACAGAAATGAAGAAAGACTGGCGCAACGGTGACGCACCAGCAATTAACAAAACCGCAGTGTTAGGTGGCGGACTAATGGGCGCAGGTATTGCGCACGTAAGTGCCGTTAAAGCTAAAGTACCGGTACGTATTAAAGATGTAGCAGAGCAGGGCATTAGTAATGCAATGAGCTACACCTATAAAATTTTAGATAAGCGCTTAAAGCGCCGTATTATGTCTAAAGCCGATATGCAGCTAACAATGAGCCGTATTACAGGCGCTACCGATTACAGCGGTTTTAAAAATATAGATTTAGTAATTGAAGCGGTATTTGAAGATCTTGAGCTTAAACAAGGCATGGTTGCTGATATAGAGCGTGAATGCCAAGAAAATACTATTTTTGCGAGTAATACCTCGTCATTACCTATTTCGCAAATTGCAGCTCAAGCTCAGCGCCCTGAAAACGTGATTGGTTTACATTACTTTTCACCAGTAGAAAAAATGCCACTGGTAGAAATTATTCCACACGCCGGCACCTCAAAAGAGACCATTACTCGTGTGGTAAACTTTGCGCGCAAGCAAGGTAAAACACCTATTGTAGTAAAAGATACCGCTGGCTTTTATGTAAACCGTATTTTAGCGCCTTACTTAAACGAAGCAGCTAACTTAATGCTAGCAGGCGAGCCAATTGAAAAAATTGATGCAGCTTTAGTTGAGTTTGGTTTTCCGGTAGGCCCACTGGCATTACTTGATGAAGTAGGTATTGATATTGGTTCTAAAATTGCGCCAATTTTAGAAAAAGAGCTAGGCGAGCGTTTTAAAGCACCCGATGCATTTACTCGTATGATAGAGTCAAAACGCCTTGGTCGTAAAACTGGTCATGGCTTTTATGAGTACGATAAAAAAGGCAAAAAGGTTGACGAGTCAATTTACGAACTACTTAACGTTACCCCAGCTCCGCGTTTAAATAAAAGCGAAATTGCCAAACGTTGTATTGCACAAATGCTTAATGAAGCGGTTCGTTGTTTAGACGAAGGCATTATTGCCAGCCCGCGTGATGGTGATATTGGTGCTATTTTTGGTATTGGTTTTCCACCGTTCTTCGGCGGACCATTTAGCTATATGGATAAACTAGGCGCAAGTAAAATAAGCTCAGATATGTCTACATTAGGCAGTAGCAATGCAATTTTTACTCCTTGCGACACCCTTGTAGCAATGGCAGAGTCAGGCGCTAAGTTTTATGCCGCTCAGCCAAGCACAGAGCCAACAGGTGAGTCAGAGCCTGCAGAGCAAGCCACTGACGATGCTGCAGCGCCAAGTGCTAAAGAATAAGCAAATTAGCACTTACTAATAAAAACCGCATTTTATATGCGGTTTTTTTATGGCTAAATTATTTAAGCGAAAGCATAGTTAAGAAGTTTACTAACCTCTCAAATTATTAAACTCACCAAGTAATAAACCATAGCTTTAGAGGGTATTGTCTATTGCTTAGAGGTGGTTTTTATAAGTTGTTGATATTGCTTTATAAGCACAGATTTTTTGAAAGTCGTTTTAGCATGTAGGTATATAACAGGGCGTTTGTGTTTAGCTTTAGGGGGGCTAAATGCTAGTAATAAATACGCTTGAAGTGTTTCAAGCGTATTTAAAATAAAATGGGATATTTAAAGATGGGCGGCGATAATTTTTTTATCTTTTTCTGGCATGTTATCTACCACTAAATCAAATGAATTATCAATCATTCGCTTAATCTCGTTTTGCGGGATTGTGCCATCTAGTATTATGGTATTCCAAAGGCGTTTATTCATATGATAGCCAGGGATCACTGCAGTAAACATATCTCTTAATGCTAGTGCTTCGTCGGGGTCACATTTTAAATTTAACCACCAAATAGGCTCGCCATTGGCGTCGTTATTATCATCATTACCCAGTGCAAGGGTGGCAAACATTTTATGGTTTACCTTGTAAACATCAACTTCTTTAGAAAAAGGTTGGGTTACTTTAACTAGTGGTTTGTTAACTAAATACTCATGTACAGTTTGTTGGTCCATGATCCATTCCTTGAAGTCATACTCGATGAAACTACCATAACAGTTTTTTTAATGTTTGATTATATGTATTTTTGTAAAAATCATAATTTTACGAGTTAATCCAAGGTATAGCGGGGTTTTGAAGCAGTTTTAGTTGAACAAAATCTAGTTCGTGGTATGTTTCTCAGAGTCAAAAATAATAGGAATATATTCATGCCAAAGGCGAGTGAAGTTAAAAAAGGGACAGCCATTGATTTTAATGGTCGCGTTTTAGTTGTAAAAGATATAGTACGCTCAGTTCCACAAGGTCGTGCTGGTGGTAGTTTGTACCGTATGCGTTTATACGACGTAGTAACGGGCAGCAAAGTGGATGAAACATTTAAAGACAGTGATATGTTAACACTTGCTGATTTAACGCGTCGTGAAGCTATGCTTTCGTACATTGATGGTGACGAGTATGTGTTTATGGATAACGAAGATTACACGCCATATAACCTAAGTAAAGAGGCGATTAGCGAAGAGATTTTGTTCGTAAATGAAGAAACTCAAGGCGTGCACGTTATTGTAATAGATGGCGCACCGGTTGGCCTAGATTTGCCATCAAGTGTTGAACTGGTTGTGGAAGAAACCGACCCATCTATTAAGGGTGCTTCGGCGAGTGCACGCTCAAAGCCGGCGCGTATGTCTACAGGATTAAATATTTCAGTTCCTGAGCATATTTCTACAGGCGATCGCATTCGTATCAATACTGCAGAGCATAAATTTATGGGCCGTGCTGAAAAGTAAGCGCCCAATTGTGTATATTAAAAAGCCGACTTGTTCGGCTTTTTTTATTGCTGGGATTCAAATAGTAAGTGCATAGCTTTAAAAATAGTCATTTTATGGTTAAAATACGCGGCTTATTTTTACAGAATTTAGGTATTGCTTTGATTTTTGTTTTATTAAGCGCGGTGTTTATAGCGATTATGTATTTAGAGGCGATTAAAAAGGGCATGCCGGTTAAGCGTTGGCTGTTGTTAGCGGGTTTACTTGGCCCAGTTGCATGGTGTTTGTTTAATTTACATTACCGCCGTGCATTACTACGAAGTGTAGGTATTAACCCTTGTATATGGCGTCCGTAACTATTTTTATTACTGTTTTTAACTTTAACTTTAACTTTAACTTTAATTAGTAACAGCCACTTTTTTAATCGGGCTAATTAAACTAGGTACAGACTTACTGTGCTGGAGTTTTAAAAACTCGGTAAACTCATCTTTTGATAGCGGCTTAGAGTAATAGTAGCCTTGTACTGTTTCACAGTTTAATTGTTTGAGTATTTCTATTTGCGATGCTTGCTCTACGCCCTCTGCAACCACATGCAGGCCAAGGTTATGGGCAATAGTAACAATTGAGTCGACCATATTGCGGCCTCGCTCGTTTTTCATGTCATCAATAAAGGCTTTATCAACTTTGAGCGTATTAAGCGGAAACTGCTTTAAATAGGCCAGCGAAGAGTAACCGGTACCAAAGTCGTCCATTGCTAAATGAATACCTCGGGCGCTGAGTGAGCGCATTATTGCGATAGCATCTTTAGGATCGTCCATTACCGTGCCTTCGGTAATTTCTAGCTCTAAAAAGTAAGAGGGCAATGCATTTTTTTGTAAAATCACATCAATACGTGTTGTTAGGTCGGGTAAACTAAACTGCTTAGCCGATAAGTTCACGGCAACTCTGCCATTAAATAAGCCCGCATCAAGCCACTCTTTTACATCGCGACAGGCTTTATTTAAAACCACTTCGCCAATTTCTATTATTTGCCCTGTTTCTTCTGCTATTGGGATAAAAACACCCGGGCTAATAATGCCTTTTTTAGGCGTGATAAAGCGTACTAATGCCTCCATTCCTACAAGTTTACCAGTATGAATATTCATTTTTGGTTGGTAATACACGGCAAAATGATTTTCTTTTAAACCAAAGCGCATTAGGTTTTCTATTTGCAGGCGTTTTACGGCTTCACGGTTCATGGTGTCATTAAAAAACAGATAACTATTACCTTTCTTTTTAGCGTGGTACATAGCGGTGTCAGCATTTTTTAATAGTAGTTCTGGGGTATTGCCATCTTCAGGGAACAACACAATGCCAACGCTTGAGGTAATGGCGAGCTCATGTCCGGCCATTTTAAAAGGTGTAGCAATAGCAGCTAAAAACTGTTTAGCGGTGCGGGTAATCGTATATATGTCGTTAGTATCAGACATTACCAGTGCAAACTCATCGCCGCCTAAACGATAAAACACGTCATTCTCGCGAGTGAGCTTATTTAGCCGCATAGCGAGTTTAGCTAATAAGCTGTCACCTAGTTGGTGCCCTAAAGAGTCGTTTATTTTTTTAAAGTTATCTAAATCGAATACTAACAAAGCATGGTGCGAGTTTAGTTGTCCTAATTTTTGTAAGTCGGTAAAAAACAAATTACGGTTAGGCAGGTTGGTGGTGCGGTCTCTATTGGAGAGGTTATGCAGTTGCGATTCGGCTTTTTTACGCTCGGTTAAATCAGAGTATACAACGACATAGTTAGTTATTTGGTTTTGATCATTTCTAATATCATCAATCGAGATTTCAATGGGTAATAAAACATGTGCACTATTGCGTAATTTAACTTCTTGTTGCAGGCTATCTCGCTGGTATACGGTTTTTTTAATGGTGTTAATGTAACTTTTGTCGTAGCCGGGCAAGTTAAAGTCTTTTTTAAGGTACTGCTCGCGCACGCCACCAAATAAGGTTAAAAAGCTGGGGTTAATATCGACTAACTTAAAGTTTTTATCGTAAATGGCTAGGGCATCGGTTAACGACTCAACGCATTTTGCAAAAAGGTTTAAGCGCTCTTCGGTTAGCTTTAATTGTGAAATATCGCGCACTGTGCCTGTCATACGTAGGGGACTAAGGTTGGTGTCTTTTTCTATTATTTTGCCGCGATCGAGCACCCAGAGCCATCCACCAAAATGATCTTTAATCCGATAAGTCGCTTCAAAAAAAGGAGTTTGCTGAGCAAAGTGTTTTTTAAGTAAATACTCTACTTGGGAAATGTCGCTTGGGTGAATAAGGCTTTTATTAGGCGGGAACTCTGTTGATAATATTGAATCCATTAAGTACTTATCGTTAATTCGAAGTACTTTACCGGTTTTTATATTCCAATCCCAAAGAGTATCGCCACTGCCTTCAACAGTGCTTTTTAAGCGTTGTTCAGAAAGCATAAGCTGATAGCGAGAGCGCCTAAGTTTATATATAACCGTTAGCATGTAGCATAAAACAAGCACAATAATTGCGCTTGCCGTAATTGCAACGGTATTTAAATTTAAGTTAAAAGTTGCCTCTAAGGCATATAGGCTATGCGAGGCAACTAATAGGGCTAATAGTAAGCTTATTTTTATTATTATTGTGATCATTATTTTTATTGTTTTTATAACATTTAATTTTCAAATGACAATCTAAATCAAGCGTTACTCAGTGTCAAAGAGAATGCGAGTAAAGGGCTTGATTATGCGCTTTATTAGGCTTTGTAGAGCTTAAAAACTCATACCTAGGTCTATTTTTATTAAAAAGGCTTAGCGCGTATGCTTTTATATCTGCAAGGGTTAATGCATTTAATGCATCAAGCAGGCGTTGTTGCATATGAAACTCGTGGTCGCGATTACCAATAGCTAACCATAATCGTTGCGAGCGCAGTCGCAGGTTTTTATCTGCTTCGGCTATATGCGTGGTTAGGCCGTGCTTTTGTTGTAACCAATCTTGCGGGGTTAAATTATCGATATTGGTTAAATAGTCATGAATAAAGTTATTATGGCGCTGTAGTATTGTTTTGGCTTCAAACTTGGGTGATTGCACATAAAAAACAATGCCTGCGCGGGTATTAAAAGGCGCGTAACCGGCACCAACCAAATAGCCTAACTGTTGCGTGGTGCGCAGTTCGTTAAAGTAGTCTTGATTGATTAAGTGATTTAACGCCATCATTTTTACTTTTTCACTTACACAGTCGGTTTGCGCTTGATAATAAATAAGCATAGCATGATCACTACAAGGCAGCGTTAACTCAAAGCGGGTTACTTTTTTAATTTCAAATAATGGTCGTGTTAAATCGGCTATTACAGCGGCGCTTTTTAAGTGCGCGGCTACTTTTTTCTGAAAGCTAATAGCATCAGCTTGTTGCCAGTTACCATGTAAAAATGACTCTACATGCAGGGCTTTAAAAAAGTCTTGTCTAAATTCATTAAACTGCTGAAAACACGTGTTTTTTAATGCGTCAGCCAATTCGTCTGGCTGTGGATTCCACGGCATTATTTTTGCGCCTAACATACTAAACAGCTCACCTACGGGCTTATTTTGATTACTGTTACGCCAATGCCTTACTAATTGCTTTTTATACTCGGCAAAACGTTTAGAGCAAATTTCTACGTTAAATAAAGCATCAATGAGTTCATCAACCAACTCTAACTGGCTTGATGAAAGCCCTGCTGTATGCAGTGTTAACCCACCTTGATGAGACGTTAAGTGATAACTAAGCCCTGCAAGTTCGGCAGGGTAAAATTGCTCGCTAACGCTATCCATAAATAAATCAGAAAAGAGGCGGGTAAGTGCCATGTGCTTTACATCTTTTACTGCAAAGTCTGAGTCCATTGCCAAGTAAAAGTGACCTTTGGCAACGCGAAAGGTGTTGTCTTGTTTAAACCAAAAATCAAAACCAGGCTCTGAAACTATTAGCTCAGGTTTTGTTTGTGGCTCAATTATATCAAACAGCTCAACGTCTTTGGTTAAATAAGGATTAACAACGGGTAAGCGCATTTCATTGAGTGGTTTATTAATATTACTTAGTGCATCGAGCCAACTAGTCGAAATTTTTTCAACCTTGTAAGGTGTATTATACCAAGCGGCTTTATGTTGAGGCTCAACCCCAGGATGAATAAGTACCAAGCGCATATTGTGTGGCTTTAACCATTGCATGGCCATTTTATGGGTGGCGTGTTTAAAGCCTTCCATTAAATAGTCGCCTTGTAAGTAGTTTGGCTCATCGTAATGTTGCATATTAATGCTTAAGTTACTTACCCAGTCTATTAAGCGCGATTGTTCTTGGTTATCGAAGGCAATTTGTAATAGCTTCTTTTTATCTTGGTATAAGCGCGGCAGTTGTTCAATATTGTTATTAATGAGGCAAATATATTCAAAGATCATTTCAATAATATCTTCAAAGTATTCAATACCTTCATCCGTTAGCGCCATACTAATATTAAAGTCTTTAAAATTACTGCCATTAATACCACCCCCGGCAGAAAGTGCATTTATCCAGCCTTGCTGTTTTAAAATAGAGTATAACGAGCCCGCACCTTCATAACCGAGTAAATGGGCTATAAAGCTAACTGTTTTGTGACGATAAAAGTCATCAATATTAGGCATTGCAAAGCTCACTATAAGCTTTTGCATGTGCTTGTGGGGTTCAATATGCAGCAGTTTGCCTAGGTCTTTCGCTCGGTATAGCGGTGCACTAATTACGGGTTTTGGTTGCTTGGCATTACCACAAATCGCAGTAAAGTATTGTTTTACCCATGCTTGAAGAGTGTCGAGCTCTTCATTAGCGCATATTACCAAGGTCATGTATTGAGCTTGGTAAAACTGCTTAAAAAAGTCTCTTAGCTCGTCGCTAATACAACGCTCTCTGTCGGCTAATGTTTGTAAGTTACCCACCGAAAACTTAGCGAAAGGGTGAGCCGGATTAACTGTTTCTTTATGTACTTGGTATATACGACGGCCGTCGTCTTTAATTTTTAATTTAAACTCTGCTTCTATCGCGTTACGTTCTTTTTCTGTTTCTGCTGCATTTAATAATGGCGCAATAAAAAACCGGCTAAATTGCTTTAGCGCATGTTCAAATTCTTGATTATTAATGTCAAAAAAGTAACAAGTGTGCTCAGTTCCGGTCCAGGCATTGGTATTGCCGCCCGCTTGCGATACAAAATTATTAAAGCTACCTGAGTCAGGAAATTGATCTGTGCCTAAAAATAGCATGTGCTCTAAAAAGTGTGCTAAGCCTTGTCTATCAACAGGGTCGTCAAAATGCCCTGCATTAACAGCCATAGATGCAGCGGCTTTTGTTGCATCTTTATCTTGCACTAAGAGTACTTTTAGACCATTGTCCTGTGTTAGAGCGCGGTAGGCTCTGTTATCATTGCGACTGATATTCAAATGATGCTCCTGAAACTAAATGTTTACTTGTTAACAACAGATGATAACTTCAGGACAGAGAAATACAGCGATAAGATTTACCTGAATATCATGAAAGAACTATTTAAGAAATAAATAGTGTTACCTTGTTAATATAGCGGAAGAACGGGCAAATTGGCTACTGTTTTATATTCTTTAATTGGTTGATTTATTATGAAAACAATCTTAATAATGCGCCACGGCGAAGCAACGCCAATGCAGGCCGATGATGCAGCAAGACAGTTAACCCAAAAGGGTCATATTGAAGCTGAAAAAATGGGTCTGTGGCTGGCAAAAAACTATGCCCCCGATGCGCTGTTAGTTAGCCCTTACATTAGAGCTCAACAAACAGCAAAAGGGGTTGCTAAAAATAACGCGTTTAAATTTAGCGAAACCTGCAAAGACATTATACCTGAAGGTAAACCGCAAATTGCAGCCGATTACATCGAAACGCTAATAGCGGCGCATCCTGCGTGTAATACTTGGCTAGTAGTGGCGCACATGCCCATAGTAAGTTATTTGGTTGATCAGTTATGTGTGGGCCATATGCCTATTTTTAATACCGGTGCAGTTGCCGTAATTAATTATAATGAGCAAACCCAGCGCAGCGAATACCTTAGCATTCATGCTCCGGGTAACGTGTAATTGCAGTGAGTTAGCTTATAGCTAGGTTTTATAATAAAAATGCCAGCCAAAGCGTAAAGCTTATACCACTTAAAACGGTCGACATAACCACAGTGCTGGCAAGCGTTGCTTGGTGTTGTTTTATTTGATTAGCAATAAGGTAGGCATTAACACCTAAAGGCGATGCGCTTAATAATATAAGTACGTTGAGTAGTTGCGGCTCTAGCATAAACACAAATCGGCCTAACAATAATACTAAGCAGGGTAGCAATACTAACTTTAATAATGTGGCGATTAGTGCGGGTTGCCAGTTTTGGCTTATTTTATAAAAGGCTAAATTAGCACCCAACACAAATAGCGCGCAGCCAATAGCGGGTTGTGAGAGTAAATCTAAGCCATTAATAATATCCAGTGGCAATGTAAGGCCTAAAACATTAGCCAATAATCCTAAGCTAATACTAAGTACCACAGGGTTTAACAGCATATTTTTGGCAAACTGTTGCCACGAAAACGCACTTTTTTCGCTTTTTGCACTCAGTAAAAAGGTGAGAGTAAATAATAACGCACTATGAAAAGTGATAATCATAAACACTATACCAATCATTTCGCGGCCAATTGCTGCAATAATTATTGGTAAGCCAACCAGTACGGTATTTGAATAGCTACTGCCAAGAGCAAATACGCTATGGCGTTGATAATCACTGTGCTTAGTAATTAAAAGCCGGTCTATTAAAGCGCCAATTATAAAAACACCCACAACCGCAATATAAAAACTCAAAAAGCCATTTATGCTCACACTATTGTGTAAGTTAGCTTGCGCCATATTTAAAAATAAAAAAGCGGGAATACTAATATAAAAGGTAAATTTACTAATGCCAGTTATATGTTGTTGCTCTAAAAACTGTGACTTAGTGCTAATAAAACCAGCAGTAACAATAAATACCAGCGGAAATATAATTGAAAAAATAGACACTAATATCGCCTTTAATAGTATTTAACCAGAGCTGTGGTTACTTAGCGCCTAAATTCATCGCTTTGCGGTAAGTTAACTAAAATAAGTACAGCGCCTTTACCACCATATTCAAGCGGTGCTTGGTGCATTGCAATTACATCGGGGTGTTGTACTAAATACTGCGGTACTTTGTGCCTGAGTATATGCCCACCAATACCATGAATTATGCATGCACAGTAGTAATGTTTCTTTTTGCATTCGTGGATCAAACCAGCTAGTTCATCCTTTGCAGACTCTTTATTTAAGCCATGCAAATCTAGGGTTAAATCTGGAACAAAGTCACCACGGCGAAGTTGCTTAGCTAAAAAGCGGTCTTGGCCATCTTGTACATAATTAACCGTACCATTGGTATCAATATCAGGTATATATTCATCCGAAAAGAAGAATTCTGACTGTTGTTGCTTTTTTTGCTGGGCAAACTGCTTTGCTTGTGACACTTTAGGCTTATTAGTAAAGCGGTGAGTGTCTTGTTTAAAAACGCGCGCACCACTGATGCTTTGACGAAACATGTCAATGTCATCATTGCTAATAGGGCTGTTTGAATAAGGATCTTTTTTCATAGCGGCAGTCTAAACAAAAAAAGGGTAAAAATCGAGATAAAAGGCGTTACAATAGGGCAATCGGGAGGCGATTGTGGCCTCGATTGAATTAATAATTTTGAAAGTAGCAGGCAGGCAATACACATGAGTGAATTACAAATAGAAGAAGCAACGCTAGAAGAAGCTGTAGCAGAACTTTCAACCTTACACGACTGGTTACGTTGGACTACAAGCCAATTTGCTAGCAGTGGTATTTTTTTTGGTCACGGTACTGATAATGCGTGGGACGAAGCGGTAAATTTATTATTACCCGCATTAAGCTTACCAATAGATGCGCCGAAAGAATTAATGCATGCGCGTTTAACGAGTACAGAAAAAAACAGCTTAGCGGGCTTAATTGCTGAGCGTATTAACGATTTTACCCCAGTGCCATATTTAACCAACATTGCTTGGTTTGCTAATATGCCATTTTATGTAGACGAGCGCGTGCTTATTCCACGTTCGCCATTTGCAGAGTTAATTAATAACCGTTTTACTCCCTGGCTTGAAGAGCCTGAGTCGGTTAAGCGTATTTTAGATTTATGTACTGGTTCTGGTTGTATCGCGATTGCACTTGCACAAGCGTTTGAAAATGCGCAGGTAGATGCGGTTGATATTTCTTATGAAGCCTTAGAAGTAGCCGACATAAATATTACAGACTACCAGTTAAGTGAACGAGTATTGCCAATTCAGTCAGATGTGTTTAGTGGTGTACCAGGGCAAACATATGACCTGATCATAGCTAACCCGCCGTACGTTGATGCTGAGGACATGGCCGACTTACCGCGTGAGTTTCATCATGAACCAGAACTTGGTTTGGCTTCAGGCCACGACGGCCTAGACGTAACCCGTACTATATTAAGTGAAGCAAGTAAGCACCTTACTGCAAATGGTTTGTTGTTTGTAGAGGTCGGTAACTCTATGGTACATATGGATGCATTGTATCCGGGTGCGCCATTTGAATGGGTGGAGTTTGAACAAGGTGGTTTAGGTGTGTTTGTTATTAGCAAACAGCAACTTGATGAGTATTTTGCACAATAAAAATCAATATCATTTATAGAAAATGTATTTGAATATAAATTGATATAAGTAAATAGCCGAGTGTACAGCTCGGCTATTGGTAGTCATTAGGAATGAGGAAAAGTAATGGCAGGTAATAGCATTGGACAGTTATTTAAAGTGTCTACTTTTGGTGAGAGCCACGGCGTTGCATTAGGCGGCGTTGTTGATGGCACACCAGCAGGTCTTGAAATCACCGAGGCCGACCTACAAATAGATTTAGACCGTCGTAAACCGGGGCAAAGTCGTTATACCACGCAGCGCCGTGAAGACGATCAGATAAAAATTCTTTCAGGCGTTTTTGAAGGTAAAACCACAGGTACTAGCATAGGTTTACTGATTGAAAACACCGATCAACGCTCAAAAGACTACGGCAAAATTAAAGACGTGTTTCGCCCAGGTCATGGCGATTACACCTATTGGCATAAATACGGCCTGCGCGATTATCGCGGTGGTGGTCGCTCATCAGCGCGCGAAACGGCAATTCGTGTTGCTGCGGGCTCTATTGCTAAAAAATACTTAAAACAATTTCATGGTATCGAAATAAAAGCCTGCTTAAGTCAGTTAGGGCCAATTAAAGCAGACGTTTTTGATTGGAACGAAGTTGAAAACAACTTATTCTTTTTTCCTGATGTGAGCAAGTTAGAAGCACTTGATGAATATATGCGCGGCCTTAAAAAGCAAGGTGACTCAGTAGGCGCAAAAGTAAAAGTAGTGGCAAGTAATGTACCTGTAGGGCTAGGCGAGCCAGTATTTGACAGATTAGACGCTGAACTTGCGCATTCATTAATGAGCATTAACGCGGTTAAAGGTGTTGAAATTGGCGACGGCTTTGATGTCATTGAGCAAAAAGGCTCAGAGCATCGCGATGAACTAACACCTAATGGTTTCACTTCAAATCATGCGGGCGGTGTATTAGCCGGTATTTCTACGGGGCAAGATATTATTGCTTCTATTGCGCTAAAACCTACCTCAAGCATTACTATACCGGGTAACAGTATCAATACTGAAAACGAAGCGGTTGAGATGATCACCAAAGGTCGTCACGATCCGTGTGTAGGTATTCGTGCTGTGCCAATTGCTGAGGCGATGATGGCCATTACTTTAATGGATCATTTGCTACGTCAACGTGGTCAAAACCCACATGTACACCACGAGCATGGGCCGATACCCGGTTCGGTATAATTAGAGTTACATTAAGTAGATAATAAAAACGCGGACGATCCGCGTTTTTTGTATTTTTTTATCAGTGCAAGTTCAACTTTTTTACTAAAATTAATTAAACAGGTTTGAGGGAGCTAAATGTGACAATGACAAATAATGTAAAGGCTCAGCAACAAGCTGCACTGAAAAGGCTGGAGCGATTTAGCTTCATTACCGACAGCAGTTTAAAAATTCCTTTTACTAATTTTAAAGTTGGTGCCGATGCGATTATTGGTTTATTGCCCGTTGCCGGTGATATGGCCGGTTTTATTTTATCTGCTTATGTATTAATTGAAGCGCAGCGCTTAGGTGTTAGCTGGACTATAAAGCTACGTATATTAGTTAATATGCTTATCGACTTTGTGGGCGGTTTACTACCCATAGTAGGCGATATTTTTGATGCTTACTTTAAAGCAAACACCCGAAATACCCAGCTGCTAAAAAAATACTTAGCGCAGCAAAAGTAATAAAGCAATTTAGCTTTTACCCTTGTTAAAAAAGTACTCTGCAATAACCTGCTTTTGTTGACCAAACTGATCTGAAATTCCTATACCTACACCTATTATTTGCCCCTGCGCTTTAGGTGGGTTAGCCTGTATTTGTTTATTTATAACAGCCAGTTGAGGGCTTTTCTCGTTAGCTAACAATGTTAAATGTGGCTGAAAGTTTTGAAAAACATTAGGGCTGCCGTAGCGCTTAAATGCAGTTAACTTGTTGGGGTAGTTTTTAACCCAAGTAGGCACTACAGTATTTCGCTCGCGCAGCGGTTCAATGGCAAGTGTTACCTCGTCAGATAGTCTTTGTAACTGGCGCGACGGCTGTAAATTAATAAAGGCCCAATTACTTTGTGTTACGCTAAAGCCTTCAGCGGTTATGGGAAAAGGCTGCTGTTGCGCTACGATGTTTTTTACCGCAAGTTTAATTGCCTCCTCTGTACCGGGTGCAAAGTCAGTTAAATATAAAGTAGCGTGTACCGGCATGCCTTTATCGTAAAAGCTAACCATGCCCGCTTGTTTTAATGCATCACTGGTTTGCGCCATTAAAGTAATGATTGGTTGCGAAGGAATAGCAAACACATTAATACTGATGTTTTTTGCAACAGCAGGCTGTGATACACCCAAAAGCCCAAGCAGGGCAATAAATAAAAATTTAACCATTTTTATACTCATTAGTTTAAACATAATTTTAGTATTTCAGTAAGCAACTCTGTCGTTATAGTGATGGTAAGGGTTATTGCTCAAGCAGTAAATACGCCAAACAGTATAAATACCAGCTATTTGGCAGCACCTTGTATAGCTATTATTAGCTAACCCCACGGGCTTTATAAAACGCCGCTACACCGAAGTGTTAACTCGCTATCCAATTTTTTACATTCGCAGCGAAAGCCCGTACAATTCACCTCGTTTTTAGCGCGCACATTTTTAATATAATGGGCAGTAAGCCCTATATTCAGAGTAAGTAATTAAACTTTTATGCATAAAATTGCTGATTTAATTTCTATTTTTGCAGCCACTTTTTACCAAAGCTATAATACGCGACTGGTTAAAGGCAAGCATGAACCTATTTATATTCCTAGCTGTGATAAAACGCCGTATCACCAAATTGTGTTTGCTCATGGTTTTTACGCCAGTGCATTACATGAATTAGCACATTGGCTGGTGGCGGGCGATAAGCGCCGTTTACTTGAAGATTACGGCTATTGGTATTGCCCCGATGGCCGCGACAAACAAAAACAAGCTGAGTTTGAAAACGTAGAAGTAAAGCCTCAAGCTATAGAGTGGTTATTAAGCACCGCAGCAGGGTTTAATTTTAATGTGTCGGTTGATAACTTAAACGGCGAGCAAACATGTCGATTTGATTTTCAGCAGCGAGTACATGCACGTGTATTATCGCTTATCGAAAATGGCTTTAACTCTCGTACAGAATCACTTTTGAAAGCACTCTCTGATTTTTATAATACGCCATGGCCAATGAGTGCACAGCAATTTAATTGGCAACATCCCAAGGAGCTCACGGATGCAGTTTAAGTTAGGTTTAATTATAAACCCGCTAGCGGGTTTAGGTGGCACTGTAGCGTTAAAAGGTAGCGATGGCGCAGCAACTGCAGCCAAAGCACTAGCACTTGGCGCTCAGCCTAAAGCAAATAGTCGTACAAAAGCCGCGCTTGAAGTATTGCTGCCTTATAAAAACCAATTAACTATTTATACAGTAAATGGCGATATGGGCGAGCACTGCGCTAAAGCACTCGGCTTTAAGGTACAAGTAATATATAACAGCGATGCTATAACCACAGCCACCGACACAGAGCAGGCTGTGAAAGCACTTAAAGAGCTTGGTGTAGATTTAGTTTTATTTGCTGGAGGCGACGGCACAGCGCGTAATGTTTGTCATGCTGTTGAGGATACAATACCCGTACTGGGTATTCCTGCTGGCTGTAAAATACATTCAGGGGTATATGCAATCACGCCAAAAGCAGCAGGGCGTGTAGTCGAAATGCTGGTAAAAGGCGATTTAGTTACCTTAGGTGACGCCGATGTAATGGACATTGACGAAGAGGCATTTAGACAAGGCACAGTTAAAGCAAAACGTTATGGCGAAATGCAAGTACCAAGCGAAGTACGTTACATGCAAGCAGTTAAAAATGGCGGTAAAGAAACCGACGAGTTAGTGCTTGTAGATATTGCCGCCTATGTGGTGAGTGAAATGGATGAGGACACTTTTTACATTATGGGCAGTGGCTCAACCGTTGCTGCAGTGATGGAAGAAATGGGGCTAGAAAATACACTTTTAGGTGTCGATTTAGTTAAAGATCAAACACTCATAGCGCAAGACCTAACTGCAGCGCAATTACTTGAACATACGCAAGGGCAAAAAACTAAATTAGTGATCACCTTAATTGGCGGCCAAGGACATATTTTTGGTCGTGGTAATCAACAGCTTAGCCCCGCGCTTATTCGCGCTATTGGCACTAATAACATTATAGTAGTAGCTACAAAAACAAAATTACAGGCTTTAGATGGCCGCCCACTTATTTGTGACACCGGCGATAGTAGTTTAGATGATGAACTAACCGGTTATATTAAAGTTACATGCGGATTTAACGACCACATTATGTATGCAGTCGGGTATTAATACCCATTGCAAAACCAGGAGACAGAATAAATGAGTTTAGTAAACTATATTGATGCAGCCCAACACTATTTTGATGATTTAGTGACTAAAGCCACCGATGATGAATTATTTGCAGGAGGCTATTTGCGAGGTCACTTTGACTTAGCAGTAGGGTATGCGCAAGTAGAAAAGCTAACTATTAGCACAGATGAACTTAACGAAACCGTAGAGCAAAGCTTAGTGAAGGCTTATCATAATGGTGAACTTAATGAAGATGACAAAACCCTTGTTGCTCGTTTGTGGGAAGAAGTAAAAGCATTGGCCTGAGTAAACCTAGGCTAAAACTAATTAAAACGCGATACGCTACTGGCTTATCGCGTTTTTTTGCTTAAAAGTATTGATATGAGGGAGTTAGCCTCAGGTTAATTTACTGTTGTGTAAAGATAGGATATGGTTATTGAAAATATGATTTAGAGAGCTTTAAAGAATGAATAATAACCAAAGTGCAGTGCCAACTGGTTTAATTGCACGATTTTTAAATTTTGTTGAACGGGTAGGTAATAAGCTTCCTGATCCGGCCATTATATTTTTGTTTGCCATGTTACTAATTTGGTTTTTGTCGTGGTGGTTTTCAGGCGTAAGCTTTGATGCAATAGATCCACGTACCGGCGAAGCCATTATTATCAATAATATGTTAGCAAGTGATTCGCTCGCCACCTTTTTATCCTCTATGGTAAAAACCTTTACCGGCTTTGCCCCCTTAGGCGTAGTGTTAGTGGCTATGTTAGGTGTGGGTGTTGCAGAGCATTCGGGCTTTATTAATACCGGACTTAAGCTAATGCTTAAAGTGACTCCTAAAAAGTTATTAACGCCTTCAATTATTTTAGTGGCCATTGTAAGCCATACCGCAACTGATGCAGGTTATGTGTTAGTTATTCCACTAGCTGGGGTTATATTTTATGCTGCAGGGCGCCATCCGCTTGCGGGTATAGCTGCTGCATTTGCGGGTGTGAGTGGTGGTTTTGGGGCTAACTTTATTCCATCGGGTATCGACCCATTACTACAAAGTTTTACCCAAAGTGCGGCGCAAATAATTAATCCTGCAATGACAATTAACCCGTTAAATAACTGGGCATTTGCTTCAGCGTCTAGCTTATTTATAGTGGCATTAGGCTGGTACATTACCGATAAAATTATAGAACCACGTTTACAAAAAACCGCGGTAGATGGTGCTAAAGAAGATTTACCCGTATTTGAAGATGCTCGCAGTGATGAAAAACGTGCATTTATAATTGCCAGTTCAGTTATGGTTGCAGGCCTTGCGCTACTTGCTTATGTATCGGCAGATAGTAACTCGGCAATGCGCAGCAGCGATGGCTCGTTAACTAATTTTAGCTCGCCATTAATGCAATCCATCGTACCGTTAATCTTTTTATTATTTTGGATACCCGGCGCGGTTTACGGCTTTACCGTAGGCACCTTCAAAACCTCTAAAGACATGATAGATGCCATGAGTAAAGCGATGAGCGGCATGGCATATTATATTGTAATGGCATTTTTCTGTTCGTTATTTATTGCCGCATTTAGTAAATCAAACTTAGGTGCATTACTAGCAATCGAAGGCGCGCAGTTATTAAAAGCAATGGAATTGCCAAGTGCAGTAACGGTTGTGGGAATTATCTTTTTAACCGGTTTTGTTAACTTATTTGTAGGTTCAAGTTCAGCAAAATGGGCATTACTTGGCCCCATATTTGTACCTATGCTAATGCAACTTGGTATTTCGCCAGACTTAACTCAAGCGGCTTATCGTGTTGGTGACTCAAGCTCTAATATTATTACACCGTTAATGCCCTATTTCCCATTAGTGGTGGTGTACTGTCAAAAGTATGTGAAAGGCACGGGTATAGGTACCTTAATTGCTATTATGCTGCCGTACTCAATCGCCTTTATGATTGGCTGGAGTATATTTTTATTAGGTTACTGGGCACTTGGTATCCCACTAGGGCTTGATGCCAGCTACGTTTACCCAGCGCTAGCGCCTTAACGTAAAAAAATAGGTAATATAGTAAAAGCCTCATCATGAAATTGGTGGGGCTTTTTTGTGTTAAGAGATTAGATTTAACCGTAGGGCAAACACTGTAACCCGAATAAAGTACCCCCAATAAAAGTAATGCCAATAAAAGTAACTATGGCATTGCCTTCCTCATTTACTGCTCATTGTCTGCTCTTTGTGTAAATGCTTTTAAGTGAGTTATTCACCAAGAGGATAGGAGACGCTGCGCTTTAGAGAAGTAATAGAACAGTGAAGGTAAGAAAGGGGTATGCAGGTGATAATTTAGCTGTGAGGTAGAAAAAAACGCCAAGCCTACTTTATTAG
This sequence comes from Pseudoalteromonas translucida KMM 520, assembly GCF_001465295.1. Lineage (NCBI taxonomy): Bacteria > Pseudomonadati > Pseudomonadota > Gammaproteobacteria > Alteromonadales > Pseudoalteromonadaceae > Pseudoalteromonas > Pseudoalteromonas translucida. The sequence continues at coordinate 1,062,756 of NZ_CP011034.1, forward strand.
GGATTATTATTGTCTGCCTAGAGCCTAGAGCCTAGAGCCTAGAGCCTAGAGCCTAGAGCTTTATTTTAGGCACAAAAAAACCTTGCTCACTTACGTGGCAAGGTTTTTATTAAAGAGTCGTTGCTTATTTCGGCGTTGTAAAGCTTACTGGGCGACGTTCTTTACGAGGACCGCTGCGCTTATCACCGCGTGCGCTGTCATCTTTATTAAAGCTGCGTTTTTCGCCGCCAGCTGGACGCTCAGAGCGTTCGCTGCGTGGCTCAGCAGGACCTTGATCAGCAGTGATTGTTAAGCCCATAGGACGTTTACAAATAAACACTTTTTGGAAATGATCAAGTACATCTTTAGGCATGTTTTTCGGTAATTGAACCGTACTGTGATTATCGTGTAGACGAATATCACCAATAAACTTGCTTGAAATGTCTGCTTCGTTAGCAATAGCGCCAACAATGTTCTTAACCTGAACACCATGTTCACGACCTACTTCGATACGGTATGTATCCATAGGACCTGCATCACGGCTGTTACGCTCACGAGGTTTACGTTCAGCGCGCTCGCCACCACGTTCACCGCCGCGCTCACCACCACGTTCGTTACGACGACCACGATCACCACGGTCATTGCTACGTGGGTTACGATCATTGCGCTCGTTACGTTCGCGAGGTTGAATCTTAACTTCTTCAACCTTAATTGGTGATTGTTGCTGTGCTAAACACAGTAACGCACCAGCAAGGTCTTCAGCAGAAAGTTCAAGCTTTTGAGCCATGTTTGCTGCTACTTCATTAAAGAAAGTAATATCTTTGTTTTCAAGAGCAAGTGTTAACTTGGCTTGTAACGCTTCGATACGTTTTTCTTCAACAATTTTAGCTGTTGGTAATTCAACTTGTGCAATATCTGAATTCGTATGACGAATGATATTTTTAAGTAAATAACGTTCGTTATGTTTTACGAATAAAATTGCTTTACCAGTACGACCAGCACGACCTGTACGACCGATACGGTGAACGTAGGCTTCCGAATCTTGTGGAATATCGTAGTTGATAACTAAACTTAAACGGTCAACATCTAGACCACGTGCCGCTACGTCTGTTGCAATAACAACATTTAGCATGCCGCTTTTTAAGCGCTCTACAGTGCGTTCACGTGCTTGCTGGTTCATGTCACCGTTAAGTGGAGCGGCAGAGAAACCTTCGCGCTCTAATAATTCAGCAAGTTGTACTGTATCGTTACGCGTACGTACGAAAACAATAGCGCCTTCATATTGCTCAGCTTCTAAAAAGCGAACAATGGCTTTATTTTTATGAATGCTTGCATTCCAAAACACTTGCTCTACTGATGAAACAGTTGAGTTACGCGCAGAGATATGAACCTGTTCAGGATTGTTCATATACTTGCTGCTGATGTTTTGAATTTGCTTAGGCATGGTCGCAGAGAAAAGACATGTTTGCTTTTCGCGCGGTGTTTTTTCCATGATGCTTTCTACATCATCGATAAAGCCCATACGTAACATTTCATCGGCTTCATCAAGTACAAGTGCTTGTAAAGCATCAAACTTGATAGTGCCACGGTTAATATGATCGATTAAGCGACCTGGAGTAGCTACGATAACTTGCGCGCCACGACGAAGTGCACTTAGTTGGATACTGTAGCTTTGGCCACCATAAAGTGCCAATACTTCAATACCACGAACATGTTTAGCATATTGTTCAAATGCCTCAGCAACTTGGATCGCAAGCTCACGGGTTGGTGTGAGTACAAGGATCTGTGGCTGTTTCACAGACGGGTCAATATTATTTAATAGTGGTAGTGCAAATGCTGCGGTTTTACCTGTACCCGTTTGAGCTAGTCCCAGTACGTCCTTTCTTTCTAGCAATAACGGTATACATTGAGCTTGGATTTCAGATGGTGTCTTGTAACCCAACTCTTCAACTGCCTTCAAAATTGCAGGAGAAAGATTTAGAGATTCAAACGTGACTGGTTCTGACATTAATACGCCTCAACGAATTTAAAGAGGCGCGCATTATAAAGGATAAATGCGGTAAATGCTTGTAGAAATTACAACTAATTTATAGGTGGTTGATGTTGGTCGAAATTTAACCAGCTAAGTAACTTAATTATTTAACTGGTTAACATATTTGATACAGAACTTATTGATAAAGTCCAAGATTCTCTTTGGCGTAGGCTTCAAACTCAGTAAAACCACCAATGTGTTTTTGGTCTACAAAGATTTGTGGCACTGTTGGGCAAGGTTTGCCGGCAGACTTCTCAAGATCGTCTTTACTTATGCCTTCTTTAATAATGTCGATGTAGCGAAATTTAAAATCATCACGTTCATTTGATAGTTGCTCTGCTACGTCTTTAGCACGAACACAAAATGGGCAGCCTTCACGACCAAAAATTACAGTTAACATAGTGAACTCCTTAATTAAATTGCTACTAGTGTAACCAATTCAGTTAAATATTAAAGAGCAAACAAGCGATTAAGCTGTTCGCTTTTATTGATATGCTTTAGGGAGCAGCGTTTTTAAATAATCGCTACTGTTATTGGGCGCTTAATGTGGTGTTAAAAGTAAAATAAATAATTTTTTGAAAAAGTATCTTGAAAACAATTTTGCAGTCCATATATAGATAAGTAGAGGACGCCTGATGGGTCCTTGTTAAACAGAAGTAATTGAAATTTATATTATTAATTAAACTTCATTTGTGTTTGTTCACTAGAAAAGCACAACTGAAATATCGCTTAAATATGAGGATATTATTATGCGTACAGTAGATTTATCACCCCTTTATCGTTCATTCATCGGTTTCGATCATTTAGCGTCTTTAATGGATGCGGCAGCAAGTTCAGATAAGCAGCCAAGCTTTCCTCCTTACAATATCGAAGCGCTCGATAAAGACAAATATAGAATCACTATGGCGGTTGCTGGTTTTAGTAATAGCGAACTGACAATCGAGTCAGAAAATAACACCCTAAAAGTTAGCGGGGTTAAACAAAGTAAAGACGATAGTAAAGAGCGTAAATTTATTCACCAAGGCATTGCAGATCGCAACTTTGAGCGTAAGTTTCAGTTAGGAGATCATGTAAGAGTTATCGCTGCTGATTTAGCCCATGGTTTACTCAGCATAGATTTACAACGTGAAATACCTGAAGCGTTAAAACCGCGCAAAATAGCAATCGGTGGCAATGATTTGCTCGAAGATAAGTAAGTCACTTTAAATATTTTCCACTGTTTTAGCCGCCTCGCTTGAGGCGGTATTTTTACCATTGTAATTTATGTTTAACGACCTTGTTGTGTATTTTAAAAGAGTAAATTTAAAAAATTATTTGTTATTTGCTTGAAAACAATTTTAACGTCCATATATAGATAAGTAGAGGACGCCTGATGGGTCCTTGTTAAACAGAAGTAATTGAAATTTATATTATTAATTAAACTTCATTTGTGTTTGTTCATTAGAAAAGCACAACTGAAATATCGCTTAAATATGAGGATATTATTATGCGTACAGTAGATTTATCACCCCTTTATCGTTCATTCATCGGTTTCGATCATTTAGCGTCTTTAATGGATGCGGCAGCAAGTTCAGATAAGCAGCCAAGCTTTCCTCCTTACAATATCGAAGCGCTCGATAAAGACAAATACCGAATTACTATGGCGGTTGCTGGTTTTAGCGAAAGCGAGCTGAGCATAGAGTCAGAAAACAACACACTAGTTGTTGCAGGTATTAAAACGGGTAAAGAGCAAGCCAGTGAGCGTAAATTTATTCATCAAGGTATTGCAGAGCGCAACTTTGAGCGTAAATTTCAGCTGGGGGATCACGTAAAAGTACTTGGTGCCGATTTAGCAAATGGCTTATTGAGCATTAACCTTGAACGCGAAATACCAGAAGCACTTAAGCCACGCAAAATTGAAATAGGCAGTGGTAGCCTTATAGAAGGCAAGTAATTTAAATAAGCTTAGTTTTGATTATCCCCGTAAAGCCGCTTTTTAGCGGCTTTTTGCTGTTCAGATTAAAAGTTAAAAGTTACAGGCTTGCTAGATTGTTCAAATAGTAAGTGGCTTGCTGTAATGTACTTTGCTGTAACGTACCCTCTTGTTTATCCCAATTTTTATACACCATGCCAATGCGTGGGTTTTTTTCTAATTTTGCTCTGTGCGTGTGCATAAAATGCCAGTAAAGGCTATTAAACGGGCAGGCGTCATCGCCCACTTTTTGTTTTAATTTATAGTGGCAGTTTTTGCAGTAGTCGCTCATTTTATTAATATAGTTACCGCTTGCTGCATAGGGTTTGGTGGCAATAATTCCGTCATCGGCAAATTGGCTCATACCCCGAGTATTGGGCATTTCTACCCATTCAATAGCATCTATATAAACGCCCAAATACCAAGCATCAACCTCATCTGGGTTTATAGCCGTTAATAAACAAAAATTACCAATAACCATAAGGCGCTGAATATGATGGGCGTATGCAGTCGTTAAGCTTTCACAGAGCGCATGGTGCATGCAGTTCATTTTAGTTTTAGCATGCCAAAAATACGGCGGTAATGTATTTTTGGCTTTAAGCTGATTTTTAGTTGCGTAATCTGGCATGTTAATCCAGTAAATTGCGCGTACGTACTCTCTCCAGCCCAAAATTTGCCTAACAAACCCCTCTACTTGAGCAATAGATATCTCACTAGGACGTTGTTCGTATTGGGCTATTACGCGCTTTATTACATACAGAGGGTGTATTAACTTTGCATTTAAAGCAAACGATAAGCGGCTATGGTACAGGCTACTGTTATGTTTACTTTGCTCTGTCATTGCATCTTGAAACTGGCCAAAATAAGGCAGTAAATACAAACAAAAATAATCTAAGCAGCTAATAGCTTGCTTTCGGGTTGTGGGCCAAGGAAGTTGCTCTGCGGCTTTACCAAAGTAGCTAACATTATGTTTATTTAAACGCGCAATTATAGCGCTTACATCGTTATTAAATAATTTAGGCGGCGGGATTTGCGCTAAGTCGGCGGCTGAAAATTTATTTCTGTTATTACTATCAAAGTTCCACTTTCCACCGTGTGGTTTGTTACTATCCATTAATATATTAAATTGTTTGCGCATTGCGCGATAAAAATGCTCCATCGTTATGTGTTTATCTTTTACAAAACGGTGCTTTATTTCCTCAAAAGGCAGTAAAAAATGCTCGCTGTCAACACCGCTAACCGTTAATGGGCTAGTGTTTGCAAAGTTGGCTAACTGGGTTTTTAATCTATATTCGTCTGGGTATTGGTACTCAATAGTATTGCATTGATGTTGCGCTGCTATACGGGTAAGCAATGCGGGTAAATCTTCATCATTACAAGTTTCGTTTAATGTTAAATGCAGTACATTTAATCCGGCTTGGTTTAATGCTGTTGCAAAGTTTTCCATAGCGCAAAAAAATGCACAGATTTTTTGAATATTGTGCTTAACATAGCTGGTTTCTTGTTTTAGCTCTGCAATAACATATAAGGTATTGGTTTGTTTATTTTTATACCATGAGTGAGCAGGGTTGAGCTGATCGCCCAAAATGAGTCTAAGAGTATTAAAGTGTGTCATGCCTAAGCCAAATAAATTTAATACGCAAAATTATTACATCAAGATCGCTTACTTTATAAAAACATAGATTTAAAAATTCCTAAATTAAGATAATAAGTGCAAAAATTAACAATATTAAATAATTGCGCGTTAAATTATAAATACGCTATTTGGCGTCACTTTTTTTATAAACTTATTGCTTATTATGGTTGCTAATTACGGCGTACATACTTATAATACCCGCCATTGTTTAGTATGTTGAAAGATATTACTAACAGCGATATTAAATTATTAAGTTTAGTATCTATTGGCGCGGGATGGAGCAGTCTGGTAGCTCGTCGGGCTCATAACCCGAAGGTCGTCGGTTCAAATCCGGCTCCCGCAACCAATCATAATAGTGGGTTTAATCTTACTAATTTATATCGCGCATTCTAAGTAATGCGCGTTTTGCGTTTAAGCTACTGTAGTTTAATTTAGTCAGACTTTTGACTCGCAACCAAGCTTGGCCCTAGGCCACACAGTTTTGTGCTTATTGGTGTGACGCCCCGCTTGGTTCGGGGCGTTGTTGTATCTGCACTGTTTGATTTGTGACATAGTGATCAAATCAAAATTTAAACTCAATATTTTAGGGCTATAAGCCCTTTTTTTGTTTGTATGGAGGATTTTCGTGACAAAACTTGAACAAGATTTAGTAGCTATGTTAACGCCAGCGGTAGAAATGTTAGGTTTTGAATTACATGGTCTTGAGTTTGTACAAGCGGGTCGCCATTCTACCTTAAGAGTTTATATTACTCATGAGGCTGGGATCTCAGTTGATAATTGTGCTGATGCGAGTCGCCAAATAAGTGCGATTTTAGACGTCGAAGACCCAATTACAAATGAATATGATTTGGAAGTATCGTCTCCTGGTGTTGATCGTCTATTATTCAAACAAGATCACTACGAGCAGGCGCAAGGAGAGGAAGTACAATTACGTACTAAACTTCCACAAGACGGTCGTCGTAATTTTAAAGGCGATTTAATAGCAGTTACTAGCGATATGATTACACTATCTAGTGATGGTACAGAGCATTTAATTATGCTTAGCAACATTGAGCGTGCGAACATAATTGCAAAGTTTTAATTCGAGCGCAAAGGAATAGGGCAAGCGAGGCATAACCCATGGCAAAAGAGATATTATTGGTTGCTGAAGCCGTCTCCAATGAGAAAGCGGTTCCAAAAGAAAAGATTTTTGAAGCTTTAGAGTTCGCTCTAGCAACAGCAACAAAGAAAAAGCACGGTGGTGACATCGACGTACGTGTAGCAATTGACCGTAAAACAGGTGACTACGACACTTACCGTCGCTGGCAGATTGCTGCAGTATTAGAAGATGGGTCTTTAGAGAACCCATACAGCGAAATTACCCTAGAAGCAGCGCAAGTTGAAGAACCTGACTTGCAAATGGGTGACTACGTTGAAGAGCAAATTGACTCAATTAAATTTGACCGTATTACAACCCAAATGGCTAAGCAAGTTATCGTACAAAAAGTACGTGAAGCTGAGCGTGCTTTAGTTGTAGAAGAATACAAAAGTAAAGAAGGTGAGCTAGTAACGGGTGTGGTTAAAAAAGCCACTCGTGACGCGATCGTTCTTGATTTAGGTAATAATGCTGAAGCGGTAATTTACCGTGACGACATGCTACCGCGTGAAAACTTCCGCCCAGGCGATCGTATTCGTGGTCTTCTATACGAAGTTAAGCCAGAAGCACGTGGTGCACAATTATTTGTAACGCGTTCTAAACCAGAAATGCTAATGGAATTGTTCCGCATTGAGGTGCCAGAAATCGGCGAAGAAATGATTGAATTACGTGCTGCTGCACGTGATCCAGGTTCGCGCGCTAAAATTGCGGTTAAGTCTAACGACAAACGTATTGACCCTATTGGTGCCTGTGTAGGTATGCGTGGCGCACGTGTTCAAGCTGTATCGTCAGAACTTGGCGGTGAGCGTGTTGATATCGTACTTTACGATGATAACCCAGCACAATTTGTTATTAACGCAATGGCACCTGCAGAAGTAGCTTCAATCGTAATGGATGAAGATACGCACTCAATGGATATCGCTGTAGAAGCCGATAACCTAGCACAAGCTATTGGTCGTAATGGTCAAAACGTACGTTTAGCTAGCCAATTAACTGGCTGGGAACTAAACGTAATGACTGTTGAAGACATGCGTAGCAAAAACGAAGCTGAGTCAGATAAGTTACTTAACTTATTTACTGAAAATTTAGAAATTGATGATGAATTTGCTTCATTATTAATTAACGAAGGTTTCTCGTCACTTGAAGAAGTTGCGTATGTACCAGCATCTGAATTTTTAGAAATTGATGGCTTAGATGAAGAAACGGTTGATCTATTGCGCTCACGTGCAAAAGATGCATTAACCACTAAAGCACTTAAAACGGAAGAAAGCTTAGATGGCGCAGAGCCTGCTGAAGACTTACTTGCGCTTGAAGGCTTAGAACGTCATTTAGCATTTGTTATGGCAAGCAAGGGTGTAATTACACTTGAAGACTTAGCTGAGCAAGGTATTGATGAATTAGTGGATATTACAGAACTATCACCTGAAAAAGCAGGTGAACTGATTATGGCTGCACGTAACATTTGTTGGTTTGCAGACGAGTAATTTATTAACGGAGGTATTAGAGACTATGGCAGAAGTAAATGTTGAAAAACTAGCCGGTGATATAGGTACAACTGTTGATAAATTGCTACAGCAGTTTTCACAAGCCGGTATTACCAAGCAAGCAGGCGAAAGCGTAACCGAAGCTGAAAAAGCGACGTTACTTGATCACTTAAGCAAGCAGCATGGCGGCACAGGTTCAGATGGCCCAGCGCGTATGACATTGCAACGTAAGAGCAAAAGCACATTAAGTGTGACTGGCTCAACGGGCAAAGCAAAGTCTGTTCAAGTTGAAGTTCGCAAAACACGTACCTACGTGAAGAAAAGCGCAATGGAGCAAGAGCAAGAAGAGCTACGCCTAGCCGCTGAAGAAAAACTGCGCCTTGAAGAGCAGCAAAAAGCTGCACAAGAAGCCGCAGAATTGAAAGCGAAACAAGAGGCTGAACGTAAAGCGAAAGAAGACGCTGATCGTAAAGCTAAAGAAGAAGCTAAACGCAAAGCTGATGCAGAGCGTAAAGCGAAACAAAAGCAGATGACCCCAGAGCAAAGTGCTAAGTCTGAGAAAGATCGCATCGAAGCTGAGCGTCTGCAAAAAGAAGCAGAAGAGGCCGCATTGAAGAAAGCTGAAGAAGAAGCGAAACGTCAAGCAGAAGAAGCAAGAAAGCTAGCTGAAGAGAACTCAGCACGCTGGAAGAAAGAAGAAGAAGAGCGTAAGAAGCGTGAAGAAACATCTGATCACCACCTTACAACTTCGACTTACGCACGTGAAGCAGAAGATGTTGCTGATGCTCGTGATGAGCAAGGCACACGCCGTGCGAAGAAAAAGAAAAAAGCGCCAGCAAAAGATAAATTTGCAGCGTCTAAAGGCCGTAATAAAGGCAAGTTAAAAGCACCTACATCGCTACAGCATGGTTTTACAAAGCCAACTGTTGATGTTAAAAATGAAGTGCGTATTAGCGAAACAATTACAGTTGCTGAGCTTGCGTCACGCATGGCTGTTAAAGGCGCTGAAGTTGTAAAAACAATGATGAAAATGGGCGACATGGTTACTATTAACCAAGTAATTGACCAAGAAGCTGCACAACTTGTTGCAGAAGAAATGGGCCACAAAGTTATCATTGTTAAAGAAAACGAATTAGAGCAAAAAGTACTAAACGATCGCCATGAAGATGGTAAGTCTGAGCCACGTGCACCAGTTGTAACTGTTATGGGTCATGTTGACCATGGTAAAACATCTACACTTGATTACATTCGTTCAGCTAAAGTTGCCTCAGGCGAAGCCGGTGGTATTACACAGCACATTGGTGCATACCATGTTGATGTTAATGGCAACATGATCACTTTCTTAGATACTCCGGGTCACGCCGCATTTACTTCAATGCGTGCTCGTGGTGCTCAAGCGACTGATATCGTAATCCTAGTGGTTGCAGCAGATGATGGTGTTATGCCACAAACTAAAGAAGCGGTACAGCATGCACGCGCTGCTGGCGTTCCTTTAATCATTGCTGTAAACAAAATGGATAAAGAAGGCGTAGACCCAGATCGCGTTAAGAACGAGCTAGCTCAGCTTGACGTTATTCCAGAAGAATGGGGCGGCGATACGCAGTACGTTCATATCTCTGCAAAAACAGGTTTAGGTATTGATGAGCTTTTAGAAGCGGTATTAAACCAATCTGAGCTTTTAGAGCTTACTGCTCCTACTGTTGGTATGGCTGCAGGTGTTGTTATTGAATCACGCTTAGATAAAGGTCGTGGTCCAGTTGCATCTATACTTGTTCAATCAGGTACGCTTAACCAAGGTGACATTGTATTATGTGGTCTTGAGTATGGTCGTATTCGTGCAATGCGCGATGAAAACGGTAAAGACATTAAGTCTGCGGGTCCTTCTATTCCTGTAGAGATTTTAGGTCTTTCTGGTATTCCAGCTGCAGGCGACGAAGCGACTGTAGTTAAAGATGAGCGTAAAGCGCGTGAAGTTGCTTTATACCGTCAAGGTAAATTCCGTGATGTTAAACTAGCGCGTCAACAAAAAGCTAAGCTTGAAAACATGTTTAGTCATATGACTGAAGGCGACGTGTCTGAAGTTAACGTGGTACTTAAAGCTGACGTTCAAGGTTCAATCGAAGCAATTTCTGATTCACTAACTAAACTCTCTACTGATGAAGTGAAAGTGAAGATAGTAGGTTCAGGTGTTGGTGGAATTACCGAAACTGATGCAACACTTGCTGCAGCGTCTAACGCAATTGTGGTTGGCTTTAACGTTCGTGCTGATGCTTCTGCTCGTAAAGTAATTGAGTCTGAAAACTTAGACTTACGTTACTACAGCGTAATCTACAGCTTGATTGACGAAGTTAAACAAGCAATGTCGGGTATGTTGGCACCAGAATTTAAGCAAGAGATTATTGGTCTTGCTCAGGTTCGTGACGTGTTTAAGTCTCCAAAAATTGGCGCAATTGCTGGTTGTATGGTTACTGAAGGTGTTATTAAACGTAGCGCTCCAATTCGTGTACTTCGTGATAACGTGGTTATCTACGAAGGTGAACTTGAGTCACTTCGTCGCTTTAAAGACGATGTTGCTGATGTTCGTAACGGCATGGAATGTGGTATCGGCGTTAAGAACTACAATGACGTTCGTGTTGGCGACCAAATTGAAGTATTTGAAACAGTTGAAATACAACGTACTCTTTAATTGTTAGCTAGCTAGACTAATAAATGGGGGCTTAGCCCCCATTTGTGTATCCATTATTTAATTAACTTATTATTATATTCCAATAGGTTATGATTTTAGGACAAATGCAATGAGAGAATTTTCTCGTACTGATCGTGTTGCTCAGCAAATTCAAAAAGAAATTGCGGTAATTTTACAACGCGAAATAAAAGATCCACGCTTAGGTATGGTGACAGTGTCAGCGGTAGAAGTATCGCGCGATTTATCTTATGCGAAAATATTTATTACGGTATTTAATACGCAAGATGATAATGCAGCAAAGCAAAGTGCAAACGTACTTAACGAAGCGACTGGTTATATTCGCTCGTTACTAGGTAAGCGTATTCGTGCACGTATTATGCCTGAGTTAAAGTTTTTAGTTGATAACTCACTAATGGAAGGTATGCGTATATCTAACTTAGTTGATTCAATTATTCGCGAAGACAACGCTAAACATGTTGCAGATGAAACAGATGTTGAAGATAGCACTGATCATGAAGATGACGTAACTAACAGCGAAGATGAGACTAATCACGTAGATACAGATAGCGAAGAAGGCACTAATACAGATGGCAAAGCGCAGTAAAGGCCGTCCAGTTGACGGTATTTTGTTGTTAAACAAACCAATTGGTATTTCATCAAATAAAGCACTACAGCAAACAAAAGGTGTGTACTTTGCACAAAAGGCGGGGCACACAGGTGCTCTAGATCCATTGGCAACCGGTATGCTGCCTATTTGTTTTGGTGAGGCAACCAAATTTACGCAGTTTTTACTCGATACAGACAAAACCTATGTTGTACGCGCTAAATTAGGCGAGAGAACGACGACATCAGATTCTGATGGTGAAATTGTTAGTACCAAAGATGTAAATGTAACGCGTGAGCAGCTGATTAAAGAAATTGCCGCTTTTGTTGGTGAGTCAGATCAGTATCCGTCAATGTACTCGGCGCTTAAGTATCAAGGTAGACCCTTATATAAGTATGCACGCGAGGGTATTGAAGTACCACGTAAATGCAGAAAAATAAACGTGTTTAGCTTAACGTTTGACGAATTTGATGAAGTGAATAACGTAATACAAATGACGGCGCATGTATCTAAAGGCACCTACATTCGTACTATTGTTGACGACTTAGGTGAAAAGCTAGGCTGTGGCGCGCACGTTGTTATGCTACACCGTACTGCGGTTGGTCAATACCCTGCAGAAAAAATGGTGTCGCTAGATGAAATTGAAGCGTTATTAGCAAAAGCTAAAGACGAAGAAGTTGCACCTTCTACTTATTTAGACGCGCTGTTATTGCCACTCGATACCGCTTTAGTTGATTTACCGGTTGTTGAAATAAGTAAAGATCAGGGCAGTATTTTTAGTCACGGCCAAGCAATAGACCTTGATATAGATTTGCCAGAAGGCGCAATTAAGGTTGTAGCTGACGGTATTTTTATTGGCACAGGCGAGCGTAATGCCAGCGGTCATTTAAAAGTTAAACGTGGCTTGGCCAGCCAACAAGATGATTATGTAAAACCCGAGTAAATAGTTGCTTTAAATATTTTCAGCAGCTTATTTATATTGATGGGATAATTAACTTGTAGTTATTTGTACAATTGGTAGAATACGCCCGCTTAATCGTTTTGGCTGAATTAGTGATCGGCTAAAGCACCTTTTAAATTTAATTTTTGGAGTTATTATGTCACTAAGCAATCAAGAAAAAATCGATATCATTGCTAAATTCGCACGTGCTGAAGGCGACACTGGTTCACCTGAAGTACAAGTAGCATTACTTACTTTTGATATCAACAAGCTTCAAGGTCACTTTGCTGATCACAAGCATGACTTCCATTCACGTCGTGGTCTGCTTCGCAAAGTTAGCCAACGTCGTAAATTGCTTGATTACCTTAAAGGTAAAGACATCACGCGTTATACTGCGTTAATCAAAGAACTTGGCCTACGTCGCTAAGCACTTGATTATCAAAAAAGGAGCTTTTTAGCTCCTTTTTTTGTGCCTGAAATTCAGCACAACGTTTTATAAACATCTTGAATTATAAAATAAAACCTCCATTTAATAGGTAAGCAAAGGTCGTCATTTTTAGTCCTCATAAGGCCTAGCTTTTATCTAATAGCTAGGCTCGCATTCTAACGGCGCTTTGGTATATACTATGCGCGTAGCTAAAAAGGTTTAGTTACGTTTATTTACGTCATCGCCAATTGTAGTACTTAATTGATTTTAAAATAAATACAATTATGTACTGTAATTGGTACTTAGATGACAACTTAAAAACATTTTAAAACATTTAAGGAATATTTTAAGTGCAAGCAATTATTAAAGAATTTCAACTAGGTCAACACACAGTGACATTAGAAACTGGTGCAATCGCTCGTCAAGCAGACGGCGCTGTACTTGCAAGCATTGGCGACACTTCAGTACTTGTTACTGTTGTTGGTAAACGTGAAGCGCAACCTGGCCAAGACTTTTTCCCACTAACAGTTAACTACCAAGAGCGTATGTACGCTGCTGGTCGTATTCCTGGTGGTTTCTTAAAGCGCGAAGGTCGTCCTAACGATGGCGAAACACTTATTGCACGTCTTATTGACCGTCCAATTCGTCCACTTTTCCCAAGTGGTTTTGTAAACGAAGTACAAGTTATTGCTACTGTTGTTTCTGTTAACCCTGAAATTCAACCAGATATGGTTGCGTTAATTGGTACTTCAGCTGCACTTGCTATCTCTGGTATTCCGTTCAGTGGCCCAATTGGTGCTACTCGCGTTGGTTACATCGACGGCGAATACGTACTTAACCCAACACTAAAAGAGCTAGAAGAAAGCAAGCTAGACTTAGTTGTTGCTGGTACTGATAACGCAGTATTAATGGTTGAGTCAGAAGCAGACGTACTTGCAGAAGACATTATGCTAGGTGCGGTTGTTTATGGTCATGAGCAAGCTCAATCGATCATCACAGCAATTAAAGAATTTAAAGCAGAAGCAGGCAAGCCTACTTGGGATTGGACTGCACCAGCTAAAAACGTATCACTTGAAGAAAAAGTAGCCTCTATTGCTGCTGATAAAGTGGGCGAAGCTTACCGCATTACTGATAAAGTAGCGCGTAAAGAAGCACTTGGCGTAGCTAAAGATGAAGTTGTTGCTGTATTAACAAGCGAACTTGCTGAAGGCGAGTCGTTAGATAAGCAAGAAGTTGGTAAAATCTTCGGTTCACTTGAGAAGAAAATCGTTCGTGGCCGTATCGCTGCTGGCGAAAAACGTATCGATGGTCGTGAACCAGATATGATTCGTGCACTTGACGTAATGACTGGCGTATTACCGCGTACTCACGGTTCTGCTATCTTTACTCGTGGCGAAACTCAAGCACTTGTAACAGCTACACTTGGTACAGAACGTGATTCACAGTTAATCGACGATTTAACTGGCACGCACAAAAACCACTTTATGCTTAACTACAACTTCCCTCCATTTTGTGTAGGCGAAACGGGTTTTGTTGGTTCTCCTAAGCGTCGTGAAATCGGCCATGGTAACCTTGCTAAGCGTGGTATTGCAGCGGTAATGCCAACATTGACTGAATTCCCATATTCAATCCGTGTAGTATCTGAAATCACTGAATCAAACGGTTCATCTTCAATGGCTTCTGTGTGTGGTACTTCACTTGCACTTATGAATGCTGGTGTACCAATTAAAGCGTCTGTTGCGGGTATTGCGATGGGTCTAGTTAAAGAAGACGAAAAATTCGTTGTTCTTTCTGACATCTTAGGTGATGAAGATCACTTAGGCGACATGGACTTTAAAGTTGCGGGTACTGCTGGCGGTATTACAGCACTACAAATGGACATTAAGATTGAAGGTATCACTCAAGAAATCATGCAAATTGCGCTTAAACAAGCAAAAGCTGCACGTTTACATATCTTAGAAGTGATGGACAAAGCAATTTCTGCACCGTCTGAAGAGCTTTCTCCGTTTGCTCCACGTATTTACACTATGAAGATCCCACAGAAGAAAATCGCTGAAGTTATTGGTAAAGGTGGCGCAACAATTCGTCAACTTACTGAAGAAACGGGCACAACGATTGAAATCGGTGATGATGGCACAATCAAAATTGCAGCAACTGACGGCGAAAGCGCAGCAAATGCAATTAGCCGCATTGAGCAATTAACTGCTGAGCTTGAAGTAGGTACTATCTACGAAGGTAAAGTTGTACGTATTGTTGATTTTGGTGCGTTTGTAAATATTCTTCCTGGCAAAGATGGTCTAGTACATATTTCGCAAATTAGTACTGAGCGTGTTAATAACGTGACTGATCACCTTTCTGAAGGTCAAGAAGTTAAAGTTAAAGTACTAGAAGTAGACCGCCAAGGCCGTGTACGTCTAAGTATTAAAGAAGCAATGGAATCTGCAGCACCTGCAGCTGATGCGACAACTGACGCATAATTGCTAATACTTAATCCGGTTATATTTACTGGATAATATAAAAAGGGGCTGTTTAGCCCCTTTTTTTATGCTTTAATGAAACTAACTGCTTATAGCAGTTGAATTTAATGTTGATTATTTTAAGCGCTTAAGTTGAGCGGATATCATTATTTTAAAGCGTTAAATAATTTATTTGCTAAACGCAGTTAATATGAACCTTACTAGACATTGCATGTCTTATTTATTTGCTATTTACCTTGGTATTAAGGATTTTAATGACACTCAAACATTTAGCCTTGGCATCTTTTACTATTTTGTCTTTAAGCGCGTGCCAAAGCACTTCAAAAGCTGAGTCAATGCCGATTGTTAATGTGCCTTTTACTGCGCCTCTCGCTTCTGATTTTAGAAGTGAAATTGCTATTGCACGTTATTCAGAGCTACTAAATAGAGTAGATCTAAGCCCTGAACAACAAGCAAAGCTTTATTATGATCGGGGTGTATTATTTGACAGTTTAGGCATGACCACCTTGTCGCGAATTGACTTTAATCGGGCTGTTAAATTAAAACCAGATTTAGCCGAGGTGTATAATTTTTTAGGTATTCAACACACCTTAATGCAGCAGTATGAAAAAGCCTATGAGCTTTTTGATTCAGCCCTTGAGCTTAACGAAGAACATGAATATGCGTATTTAAATCGTGGTATTGCACTGTACTATGGCGACAGAGCAGAGCTTGCACAAAACGATTTTAATGAGTTTTTAGCGCGCTCTCCAAACGATCCTTACCGTGTGTTATGGCTTTATTTAGCGCAAGCACAAGATGATAACGTTAAAGCACTTAGTGCGCTTAAAATCAACGCTAAAGCACTTGATGAATCGCAATGGGCGTATCAGTTAATTGCGCTTTACTTGGGCGATATTAGCGAACATGACTTTTTATCTGTTATTAGTGATGGGGTTAAATCAGAGCAAGAATACGCACAGCGATTATGCGAGGCTTACTTTTATTTAGCAAAATCGCATCAAGCTGCAGGTAATATTAATTTAGCCGCTGATTATTTTAAGCTGGCACTGGCTACCAACGTGCATGAGTTTATTGAATATAAATATGCGCGATTAGAACTTGAGCTGATGACAGGTGTTGACGCAAGCTAAGCGTTATAAACTAGCGGTAGTATTACTGTGCAGCCTATTTATTAGTGGCTCCAGTAATCACGCTAATAGTATTGGCTTTTGGCAGGTTTTAAATGCCAAGGCCAATATAATACAAAGTTATTGGCAATATCCTGATTATTTTTCTCTGCATTTACAGCAACTCCCTGATATTGCGCTCGCTTTATTAGCGCGAAATAAAATACCTGCCGCGCAATACAGGTATTCACTTAAATTATTAAAAAATAACCATACCGAGACTGCAAAGTTATTTTGGCAAAAAAACACCCATACTATGAGTGAATCAAAACGCCAAGCATTAGCGATGGCGTTATTGGCTCAGTCTCAATGGGACGATCTTAATTTATTGGCAAAGCAGGGGTTATTGCCTGAGGGAGATGTATTAAATCATCTTAAACTGCAAACAACTAAGCCTTATAGCAGCGTACCTGCAGCGTTTATGCAGCGCCTTGGTTTTTTATCATTGAGTTCAGAGATTAAAGCGGATGAGCAATGCTTGTTTAACGTGTTAATGATGAGCGATCACCGTAGCGGGTTGTATAAACTCGCTAAACTTATAAAGCAATATAATAAGCGCCCTGAGCCCGGTGCTGGGGTATTTTGTTTATCGCAACCTATTTATGTTGGCGGTGCTATTAATTGTAGTAATGCAGCAAATAAAATGGCGCAGTGCGATTGGAAAACCGCTAGGCTAAAAAAACAGCTTCCTACTGATTTTGACTTTATAGTAATGATGCCCGAGCAGGGGAGTGCAAATGTGCGCAGTGGCATTATGCAATTAAATTCAAAAGCAGGTTACCAAGTGTTTTTACACGAACTAATGCACTTTAATGGTTTTGAGGATGAATACGCGCTACCAAAAACGAAGCAAGCTTGGCTGTGCGCGCAAAGTGGATTTGTGGCACCTAATTTGTTTTTAGCAAGTAGCGAAGCTACCCCACCAGTAGGTTGGTATAAAAGCCAGAGCTGCCAGCAAGGGAGCGTAGCTTATAAACCCAGTGAAGCTTGGTCTATTATGCAATATCAGCAGTTAACTCTCTCAGCGCAATATAGGGCGTTGTGGCAAACACACATAGATACCCATTTTACATTATTTCCTCGTTTTAACTCCTTCATGGAACGCTCAACAACGCCACGCTAAATTTTAAAGTCTTTACTCTAAGGCGTATGAAAAGCGAACATAGTTGATATTGTTGCATTAATTTATATATAAATTTGCTTGATAATTATGCAGCTAGAGGCGCTTTCTATAGACAAAATCGGCGTTTATCAGTATAACTATACGTATTAATGCTGTTAAAAAAGCAGACCACAAAAGCTAATGTCCAAGTCACTTTGGTAATTAACTATAACAAATAGCGTATTGATAAATTTATGATTTTAAAAGGTCCTTTACTATGACTTTGCTCTGGATACCCCTGCTATCCTTAATTGGCAGTGTTATTTCTGCATTTACAGGCAAACTAACGCGAAACCAAGCGACAAGCTTAACTATGCTTGCACCTTTAACCGCACTTTGCATAACCCTATATCATGCGCCTGCGGTACTTGCCGGTGAAACTATTCGCTTTAGTGCTGCTTGGATCCCAAGTTTAGGGCTCGATTTCTCCCTGCGTTTAGACGGTCTAAGTTTACTGTTTATATTTATGATTTTGGGCATAGGCTTACTGGTTATTTTATATTCTCGTTATTATTTAAGTAATAACGACTCAATGGCAAAGTTATATAGCTACTTAATGTTATTTATGACCGCAATGCTTGGTATTGTTATGTCTAATAATGTTATTCAGCTATGGGTGTTTTGGGAACTAACCAGTATAAGTTCGTTTTTATTAATTAGTTATTGGTGGCATAAGTCAGAAGCACGCAAGGGCGCACGCATGGCGCTTACAGTTACCGGAGCCGGTGGTTTAGCGCTACTTGGTGGGTTACTGTTAATTGGCGACATTGTTGGCAGTTATAACCTTGATATAATTTTAGCCAGCAGAGCAATTATTCAATCGCACGATTTATACGAGCTTGCACTGGTTTTAGTGTTATTAGGTGCATTTACTAAATCGGCTCAATTTCCGTTTCACTTTTGGCTACCTCATGCCATGGCCGCGCCAACACCAGTGAGCGCCTATTTACATTCGGCGACCATGGTTAAAGCGGGTATATTTTTGTTAGCGCGCTTTTATCCGGCCTTAGCGGGCACCGAAATGTGGTTTATATTAGTTGCCTTAACAGGTTTAATTACTTTGTTATTTGGCGCATACGTGGCTTTATTTAAGCACGATTTAAAAGGCTTATTAGCGTATTCAACAATAAGTCATTTAGGTTTAATTACGCTATTGCTTGGCCTAGATACCGAACTTGCTACCGTTGCCGCTATTTTTCATATTATTAATCACGCTACCTTTAAAGCGTCACTGTTTATGGCCACCGGTATTATTGACCATGAAACAGGTACGCGCGATATGCGTAAACTCAATGGTATGTGGCGCTTTATGCCCTACACAGCAACGCTTGCTATGGTTGCCGCTGCGGCAATGGCGGGTGTCCCTTTGCTTAATGGCTTTATTTCAAAAGAAATGTTTTTTGCCGAAACACTGCATCAGCAAGTGCTTGGCTCTATGTCGTGGTTAATCCCCGTTTTAGCAACCATTGCAGGTGCATTTGCCGTGGCTTATTCGGCGCGCTTTATTCACGATGTGTTTTTTAATGGCGACCCAATAGATTTACCGCGTACACCACACGAGCCGCCTCGTTATATGCGCGTACCCATCGAAATATTAGTGGTGTTGTGTTTACTTGTTGGCATGTTTCCGCACTTTGTAGTTGATGGTATTTTATCGGCAGCCTCATTAGCAGTGCTGGGCAAAGCAATGCCAGAGTATCAGCTGAGCATTTGGCATGGCTTTAATTTACCGTTATTAATGAGTGCCATGGCAGTTGCTGGCGGCTTGTTTATTTATGTTAACCGTAAACATCTGTTTCAATTTCAAGCGTCTTTACCGCCGCTAAACGCTAAAAAAATGTTTGATAATTTAGTACAATGCGTAATTGATTGGAGCCAAGATAAAATAAACAAAACAGAAAATGGCTCACTGCAACGCTATGTATTTATTATGCTGGGCGTTATTTTATTAGCTGCTGGTTGGCCGTTATTTGAAATGCAAAAACTAGCGGGAAGTGTGCCAAATACACCGGTTGATTTACACAACGGTATAGGTGCTAGCTTGTTAATTGTAGGTGCTATTGCCACAGTGATCAGCCATAGATCGCGTATGGTCGCTTTGTTAATGGTATCTATTGTGGGACTAATGGTAGCTGTGGTGTTTACCCGCTTTTCGGCACCAGACTTAGCCTTAACGCAATTAACGGTAGAAGTGGCGACAATAATACTACTTATGTTGGCATTGTTTTTCTTACCGCAAAGCACACCAAGAGAATCAAGCTCATTGCGTATATTACGTGATTTAAGTATTGCCTCTACAGTGGGCGTGGTTATAGCCAGTATTTGTTACGCTTTACTTACTCGTCCGCTTGATTCTATTTCTGACTTTTTTATTGCCAATGCCAAAACGGGTGGTGGCGGTACCAATGTAGTTAACGTTATTTTAGTTGATTTTAGGGGCTTTGATACGCTTGGCGAAATTACCGTATTGGGTATTGCAGCACTAGGAATATTTAAGCTTTTATCGCGAATTCCATTGTTTATGCCGGCAACCGACAGTGATGGTCGTTCATGGGCACGCGAGCGCCACCCTATTTTATTAGCCAGTATTTCACAAAGTTTACTCCCGCTTGCACTGTTAGTGTCGGCGTATATTTTCTTACGTGGTCATAATTTACCGGGTGGCGGCTTCATTGCCGGGCTTGTTACTTCTATCGCCTTTATTTTGCAGTATATGGCACATGGCTCCACTTGGATCAGTGAGCGCTTTGATGTTAATTATCGAAAAATTATTGCCTCGGGTATCGCTATTGCTATGTTTACGGGTGTGGGCAGTTGGTTTTTTGATAAGCCATTTTTAACCACGTGGTTTGACTATTTTGACATTCCATTTATTGGTAAAACAGAGTTAGCAAGTGCCATTGTGTTTGACCTTGGTGTGTACTTAACCGTAGTGGGTGCCACGTTGATGATATTAGCAAGCTTAGGTGATATGACCACAAGTGCAGAGCAAAAAGAAGGTGATGTTTAATGGAGTTATTATACGCGTCGTGCGTGGGTGTATTAATTAGTTGCGGTGTGTTTTTACTGCTAAGAGCACGTACTTTTCCGGTTGTGCTTGGGCTAACTATGATTTCTTACGCAGTTAACTTGTTTTTATTTTCATCGGGTCGACTAACCACAAATAAAGCTGTTGTATTAGGTACAGGCGCAGATTACGCCGATCCACTGCCGCAAGCTTTAGTGTTAACAGCCATTGTAATTGGTTTTGCAATGACCGCCTTTGTGGTTATATTAGCAATACGTGGCCGTGCAGATTTAGGTAATGACCATGTTGATGGTCACCTTGTTAAAAGTAAGTACAAGGTGAGAAAATGATCCAGCATTTAACATCGCTTCCTGTATTGCTGCCTATGCTAGCAGCTATTATTTTACTATTACCACCGTGTGGTAAAAACTTATTTGCCCGTCGTTTGGCTTCAAGCGTAATGGCTATTATTACATTTGTAGTGAGTGTTTTATTACTGATAACCGTACACAACGAAGGTATTAACGTATACGCAATAGGTAACTGGTCAGCACCGTTTGGTATTGTACTTGTTGCCGATATGCTCTCTAGTTTATTGGTGGCACTTACTTCATTTTTAGGCGTCATGGTTGTGCTGTACGGATGTGCAGGCGATGATGAACACGGCAGTTTTTTTCATCCACTAATTCACTTTTTAATTTTAGGTGTAAATGGTGCATTTTTAACTGGCGATTTATTTAACGTATTTGTATTTTTTGAAGTGCTACTTATTGCCTCTTATGCCTTGCTTATGCACGGTGGTGGCAAGCAAAAAACCAAAGCTGCATTGCACTATGTTATTTTAAACTTAGTAGGCTCAAGTGCGTTTTTAATTGGTTTAGGTATTTTATACGGTGTACTAGGCACGCTAAATATTGCCGATATGGCGCAAAAAATATCTTTACTTACTGGCGACGATGTTTATTTAGCTAAAGCCGGTGGACTATTATTATTAGTAGTATTTGCTTTAAAAAGTGCGTTATTGCCACTGCACTTATGGTTACCAAATACCTATTCAAGTGCGGCCCCAGTTGTTGCTGCGCTATTTGCGATTATGACCAAAGTAGGTGTGTACGCCATGCTACGCGTTTATACGGTTATGTTTGGTGAGCAAGCTGGCGAACTTGAACATATGGCGCAAACTTGGTTGTGGGGCTTAGCAATTGCAACGATAGTTGTAGGGGCGATTGGGGTGTTAGCCGCTCAGGACTTACGTAAAATTACAGCTAATTTAGTACTGGTGTCGGTGGGTACTTTGGTGGCTTTAGTGTCGTTACAAAACATAAACGCTACGGCTGCGCTGTTATATTATTTAGTACACTCAACGTTGGTATGTGCGGCATTATTTTTACTCGCCGATATAATCTCTATTCAACGCGGTAAAGTTGGCGACAGATTGGTAGCGGGTAGAGTGGTAAAACAGCCGTTTTTATTAGGCACGTTATTTATTATTGCAGCATTAACTGTAATAGGCATGCCGCCATTTTCAGGCTTTGTGGGTAAAATTTGGATTTTAAAAACAACACTTAATAGCGAAAATGCAATGGTGTTTTGGCCTGCTTACTTAATTACCAGTTTAGTGTTAATTATTGCACTAGCACGCGCCGGAACCAGTTTGTTTTGGGAAGGCAAGTACACAGGTAGTGAGCCAAATGACGCTCCAAATGCACATCCATTGCAAGTAATTGCTATTGTAGGGTTACTTATTTGCTCTGTAATGCTAGTTGTTTTTGGTGGTGCTATTAGTGAATACACCATAAAGGCCGCAACCCAATTACACGACATAAGTGGTGGTATTAATGCTGTGCTTAAAGGAGGTGTTTAATGCGACTAAAAGCACGTTTTAGATTATTACCTACGCCATTTCGTAGTGTGTTTTTGTTTATAGTTTGGCTGTTATTAAATAACAGTGTGTCTGCAGGGCACTTAGTATTAGCGGCTATATTCGCGATTATTATTCCGTTATTTACTATATCGTTTCGCGATCCTCAGCCGCTAATTTTAAGGCCCGGATTAGCCTTTAAACAGGTTTTTATTGTACTGTACGATATTATAGTGGCTAATTTACAAGTGGCTGTATTAATACTTGGGCCAAGTAAAAACATGCGCCCAGCATTTGTTAAAGTACCCGTAGATTTAACTCATGAAATGCCGATTACTATTTTGGCAAGCTGCGTGTCACTCACCCCAGGCACTGTGAGCGCTGAGGTATATCCTATTTTAGAATCACTTAATAAAGGTGAGCAACCAACACAGCGTTATTTGCTTATTCATGTACTTGATCTTAAAGACGAGCAAGCACTTATTAAACAAATAAAAGAGCGTTATGAGGCTCCCTTAAAGGAGATATTTCAATGTTAGAAACCGTATTATTAATTGTATTTAGCATGATTGGATTAGCGCTATTGTTAAATTTATGGCGTTTGGTAATTGGTCCATCGGTTCCCGATCGTATTTTAGCGCTCGATACTATGTATATAAACGTGATTGCGCTGATTATTTTATACAGTATAAGTATGAGCACGGGGTTGTACTTTGAAGCGGCTTTATTAATTGCAATGCTAGGCTTTATAAGCACAGTAGCATTATGTAAGTATTTACTTCGCGGCGATATAATCGAATAAGGTATAGCAATGATCAGTGAATGGATAGTATCAATATTATTATTACTAGGTGGCGTGTTTATTTTAATTGGCTCAATAGGATTAGTTAAACTGCCTGATTTTTTTATGCGCTTACATGGCCCAACTAAAGCAACTACCCTAGGTATGGCGAACATTTTAACCGCTGCTATGGTGTACTTTGCAAATACCGAACATGGCGTGAGTGTTAAAGAAGTACTTATTACTATATTTTTATTAATTACCGCACCGATTAGTGGATATATGTTAATTAAAGCAGCCATTCATCATAAGCTTAAGCCAAAAGATGGCACTAAAGGGCTCGATAATATTGAAGATTAACATTATTTATAAATGCATTTAGCGTGTAACTACCTAGATGTATTTAACTACAACAAAGCCGGATAAAGTTAATTTATTCGGCTTTGTTGTTTTTAAAGTATTTAAGTTGACCTATGTGTGACACATAGGTTTACACTATAGGTATGAGTTTAGCTTTAAACTATGAATTATTACGGAGGGGCTATGTACGTTAAACAACTTGCCAATAAAATGGGCGTTACACCCGACACTATTCGCCATTACACGCGAATGCAGTTGCTCAAACCAATCCGTAGTGTAAGTAACGGTTATCAAGAATATACAAACACTGATCAGCAGCGTTTAAAGTTTATAATTAACGCTCGTCAGTTGGGTTTTTCTGTTAAAGATATTCAGCACATTATTACTGAGTCGGAGCAAGGAAACTGCCCATGCCCATTAACGCGAAAACTAATAGCTAAACGCTTAGCCGAAACCGAAGCTCTTTTTCAAGAAACACTTAAGCTGCGCACACGCATGCAAGCAGCAGTTAAGCAATGGCAAAGCTCTCCCGATGGCGCAACTAGCGCTGATATATGTAGTTTAATAGAGTCATTTGTTGACCCCATTAGCACTGAAGAAAATAACCCGGAGGCGTAATGAGTAAAAATATTAACAGCAGCTCACAAAACTTTATTATTGAAGGGGCTAATTGTGGCAGCTGCGTAGCAAAAATAGAAAAAGCGCTAAAAACAGTATCGGGTGCACAGCGAGTAGAAATGAACTTTGCACAACGCACCGTACAAGTAGAAGGGCAAGCGGATGAAGCGGCGCTTATTGCAGCGGTAGAAAACATTGGCTATAAAGCAAAGCCCATGAGTAATGACTCAGAGCAAGATGCGCTTGATGAAAAAGCCAAAGCCGATGACGCGCATTATAAAAAATTAATGCGCAATATGATATTAGCGTTAGGCGTAGGTGCGCCATTAATGCTTTATGGGCTGATTTTCGATATGAACGTAATAACCACTACCCAACGCATAGCTTGGTTTATTGTGGGTTTGGCCACGTTAGCAGTAATGGCCGTAGCCGGTAAGCAATTTTACAATGGCGCATGGCAAGCATTTAAAAACCATGCCGCCAATATGGATACGCTTATAGCGCTGGGAACCGGTACTGCCTGGTTATATTCTATGGTAGTCGTTATTACCCCTAACTTACTACCAGAGGTGGCAAGGCATGTGTACTTTGAAGCCTCAGCAATGATCATTGGTTTAATAAGCTTAGGCCTAGCATTAGAGGTAAAAGCCCGCGGGCGTACCTCTGAGGCTATAAAGCGCTTAATAGGGCTGCAACCAAAAACAGCACGTGTTATTCGCGACGGGCAAGAGCGCGATATTGATATTAGTGACGTAGTAAAAAATGATCAGGTACGAGTTCGCCCAGGCGAAAAAATATCAGTAGATGGCGAAGTGCTTGAAGGCAGTAGTAGTGTTGATGAATCAATGCTAACGGGTGAGCCTATGCCGGTTACTAAACAAATAGGCGATACGGTAGTCGCTGGTAGTATTAATAAAACCGGAACATTATTATTCAAAGCGACCCATATAGGCAGCGAAACAACACTCGCTAATATTATAAATATGGTAAAGCGGGCACAAAATTCAAAACCTTCAATTGGTCGTTTAGCAGATGTTATTTCAGGTATTTTTGTTCCCACGGTAATGATAATAGCAATACTGGCAGGCCTTGCTTGGTTAAACTTTGGCCCTGAGCCAAGCATTGCTTATGCCGTAGTTGCTGTTACTACTGTGCTTATTATTGCTTGTCCGTGTGCGCTTGGTTTAGCAACGCCAATGTCGGTAATGGTGGGCATAGGTAAAGCTGCTGAGTCGGGAATACTGATCCGCAATGGTGAGGCACTACAAGTGACTTCTAAAATTACCACCATGATTTTAGATAAAACCGGCACCATTACCGAAGGAGCGCCAACGGTAACCGATGTTATTACCTTTAATAACAGCGATGAAAACACAGTAATGCAGCACGTTGCTAGCCTAGAGAGTAGTTCAGAGCATCCATTAGCCGAGGCCATAATAAGTTATGCTAAAGCGCTAAATTTAACGCTGAGTAAAGTAACTGACTTTGATGCACTTACCGGTAAAGGAGTAATAGGGACGCTTGATGGACAAACGCTGTTGTTTGGTAATAAGGCCTTAATGGATAAATACCATGTTGCAATTGACGATGCGTACGAGCAGGCACAAACATTGGCAAGTGAAGCAAAAACCCCAATGTATTTTGCAGTTAACCAACAGCTACAGGCTATTATTGCTGTAGCAGATCCTATTAAAGCAGACTCAGCTGCAGCAATTAAACGGTTGCAAAATAAAGGCATTCACTTAGTCATGCTCACAGGCGATAACCAAGCAACAGCGCAAGCAGTTGCTAAAAAAGTAGGAATAAAGGACTTTATTGCAGAAGTACTCCCCGACGACAAAGTAAATGAAGTTATAAAGCGCCAAGCAAAGGGCGAAATAGTGGGTATGACGGGTGATGGCATTAACGATGCACCGGCACTAGCGCAAGCCGATGTTGGCTTTGCGATTGGTACAGGCACTGATATAGCCATAGAAAGTGGCGACATAACCCTAATGCGCGGATCGTTACACGGCCTTGCAGATGCAATTGCAGTAAGTAGCGCGACCATTTTAAATATTAAGCAAAATCTATTTGGTGCCTTTATTTATAATGTGGCGGGTATTCCTATTGCTGCCGGGGTGTTATATCCATTTTTTGGATTATTGCTTAACCCAGTAGTAGCAGGCGCTGCTATGGCATTATCATCGCTAACGGTTGTTAGTAACGCCAATAGATTACGCTTTTTTAAACCAGCAAAATCATAAGCCAAAGCCTTTAATTTAGGAGTAATAATTATGTTGATGATTAATATATTAGGCGCATTACTCATAATTGCGATTGTTTACTGGTTTTGGCTTTTTAAGCCAAAGCAAGTGCAAAGTAACGACAATAAGGTAGCTATAGTGGTCGATAACGGTGTATACCAACCGGCGCAAATTAAAGTTGTTGCAGGTAAAGAGTTAACACTTAACTTCGATCGCCAAGACAGTGCACCATGTAGCGAAACCGTCATATTTCCACAACTTGATATAAGTAAAGCCCTTGTAATGGGCGATGCTAATACCTTAAAAATACCCGAGCTTAAAGTAGGTGAGTACGACTTTCACTGCCAAATGCAAATGTATAAAGGTAAGCTAATAGTGCAGTAACAGTTGAGCTAAACGTATTGTTAGCGCGTATTGGCTTATCATATTTACAGCTTTTGGACTTTGCAATTTTATGAATAAACTAAACCCTAAAAAGCTACTTAATAGTAAGTGGACTGCAGTACCTGCAATCAATAAAGAAAAACACTTTATTATTATAGAGGTTGAGTACGATGAGGATAGCAACGTGATTGCGTGCGTTACTGAGGCAATAATTTCAAAAAGCCAATACCCAATTAGTTGGCGAGATTTAAAAAACGCACAAAATTGGTTACAAGGCTGGAAATAACAACTAATTCCACTTCTCGTAAAAATAATAAAGCCGCTGCATTAAGATTATGTAGCGGTTTTTTGTTTCAATTCACTGTTAATCACATCCTAATGTGCACTGCATTCGCCAAATGGCGACAAAAAGCATCATTTGTTTTAAAACCCTTCATAAATGCTGAATGAATAAAATTAATTATAAAAAGCTATTTACTTTCAATGCCTTATTTTTTGTTTTTTATTTAATAATTTATAAAAAGTAAATTGTTAATGGTGGGTTTATTACAAAATCAACTTAAAACAGCCAGTAGTGGCTTATTTGCGCTGTGTTGTGTCTTTTTTATGAAAGTTAACCTTATGATTTTTAAGCTTTAATTATTTAACCTCAAACAGCTGTTGCTAAAAAGCAACAAAAAATCATTATAAAACACCCTCAAACGGCTTAAATAATTATAAGTGATTGTTTTTAATGTGGTTTAAAAACATGGCATCGAAGTTGTAATACCTAAGCTGTATTGAGCAAAACAAGATTAAAGTTAAACAGCTTAAATCATAACCCAATGAAGGAATTACATTATGAAAACATTTAAATCAACACTGGTACTAATGGCTCTAGCTTCTTCATCAGCGGCTTTTGCAGCAACAGATTTTGACACACTTGATGTAGACGGTAATGGCGCAATTAGCCAAGCAGAAGCGTCGGTAGATGCAGAGCTTATGAGTAAATTTACTGAGCTTGATACTGACCAAAATGGTGAGTTATCTAAAGAAGAATTTTCTAAGGCATAAGCCTCAAGCCCTACAGCACAATTAATATTCTGAGTTGCCAAAGACAACCTAAATAGGCAAGGGAGCCTTTGATAAAGAATAATAAGGAAATTCACGTGTTCTTGGGAAGGTTTATATATTACATATACTTGAAGGATTAAATTATGAAAAAGTTACAATCAACACTGGTTTTAATGGCATTAGCGTCTTCGTCTGCAGTATTTGCAGGCACCGACTTTGAAACACTTGATGTAGATAGCAGTGGCACAATTAGCCAAGCCGAAGCGTCGGTTGCCGCTGAGTTAATGGAGCAATTTGCAGAGCTTGACGTTGATGGCAACGGTGAGCTTTCTAAAGAAGAATTTGCTGAGTATTAATTTGCAGCACATTAATTTACAGAATATGGATTCTTGAAAAGGACTTTCACTTTATTATTTTTATTAAACAGGCTTTAAGCTTAAGGATAACACAATGAAAACATTACATAAGACATTAGCACTAATCGCACTAGCATCATCTTCAGCGGCATTTGCAGCAGTAGACTTTGACTCATTTGATACAGATGGCGACGGCGTTATTAGCCAAACAGAAGCGCAGGCAAACCCGCAGCTTGCACAAATATTTGATGAATTAGATGCAGATGGTAATGGTGAGCTTTCTAAAGAAGAGTTTGCAGCAGTTCAATAATGCTACCCACTTCTAACTAAATAATGATAATACGTACTAAAAAGCAGCCAATTGGCTGCTTTTTTATGTGTGTTTAAAACGCAATTGCTAACGCTTATCTTGCTCACGTTTTGTTTTAAAGTCAGACTCTGCTTTCCACTTTGGCCAATCGTTGCTGTTAGCCAGTTGTGTGGCTATATTAATGATCAATTGGCTATCTTGCTCTACACCACCAAGCGACCAGTCAGCAGAGTAATCATCGGCTTCTTTGTGGTATTTATGAGTAATGTAATCAGGGTCGGTATCACCAAGGCTCATAAATAATAAACTGGGCACACCTTGCTTAGAAAGCGAAAAGTGATCAGAGCGAAAAAACAGACCATTTTGCGGGCGAGGATCCATTTTTACCGTTCGACCTTGTTGCTTAGCGGCCTTGGCTAAGTAATCTTCCATTTCAGAAAGCCCTTTACCATACTGTAAAACATAGTCAGTAGCGTCAAGTACGTTCATGCCATCAATATTTAATAAGCCAACCATTTGTTTAGTTGGGATCACCGCACCAGATGCAAATTCTTCTGAGCCAATTAGGCCAGTTTCTTCTGCGGTAAAATTGGCAAAAATGATCGAACGTTTAAATGGCGTTTGTTGATGTATTTTACTCATTACTCTGGCAATTTCGAGCGTGGCGGCTGTACCAGATGCGTTATCTACCGCACCATTATAAATTTTAGGCCCGCTATCTGTTTGTTTAGTGCCAAAGTGATCCCAATGCGCGCTAATTACAACGTATTCCTCTGGCAGCTCGCTACCGGTAAGTTGTGCTACTACGTTATGCGACTTTGCATGCGATACTTCATTTTTAAAGGCCAGATTTGCTTTTACGTTAAGCGGCAGCGCTTTAAAGTCAGCATTTAAAGCCTGCTGTTTTAATTGCTGATAGTTAAGGTTTGCTGCATTAAATAAGCGCTCGGTAGCCTCAAGGTGTAACCATCCCATAACAGGAAGTTTAGAGGTGTTGTTGGTGTCATCAATTAGCGTATATTTAGTACCCGTATTTGAGCTCTCTACTACGCTCCATGGGTAAGCTGCTGGTGCAGTTTCGTGCACTATAAGAACAGCAGCAGCACCTTGGCGAGCCGCTTCTTCGTACTTGTAAGTCCAACGACCGTAGTAGGTCATAGCATTACCGGTAAACAGGCTGTCGTCTTGAGTTGCAAAGCCAGGATCGTTTACTAACACCACCACGGTTTTGCCTGTTACATCAAGGTTTTTATAATCGTTCCAGTTATATTCTGGCGCATTAATACCATAGCCTACATATACCACGTCAGAATTACGCACATCAATAACGCTTTGTAGCTGCTCGGTACGGGCAGTAAAGTCTTTACCTGCACTAAAAGTGAGCTCACCAATAGTTAATTGCATATTTTGATCAGCAGTTACTTTTGCCATTTTTACCGGTTGTAAGTACTTATCGTTATAAGCACCGCTTAAACCAAACGCTTGGTATTGCTTAGTTAAATAACCAATTGTTTTTACTTCACCGGCTGTAAGGGGGCCACGACCTTCAAATTCGTCTGAGGCGAGTGTTTTAATGTGCTGTTTAATATTATTAATACTAAGTGCTTGGGAGTTTTCAAGTTTAGTTGTGTCAGCAGCTTGCTCTGAGCAACCTATGAGCGTTAGAAATAATAAAAGGCTGGTTGTTTTTATAATTGTCATAATAACTGAGGGTAGATAATACATAGCTAGACTATATACAGCGCGCTTTAAAGTGTCTATACAGGATAGAATTTTATAGACTTAAGTTTTAGCAGTTACACAATATTGAACTTAGAATTTAGGACTAAAGAGGGGGAGCAAGGAGCAAAAGTGAGTTGTGGCAGTGTTATAAATGTAGGCCAAATTAATACTGCCCTAATAATAAAAACACCTCAGTGTTTATAATATTAAGGGCAATAATAGTCGCGGCTAACTAATTAAGCATCTGCTAATTTAACGCGGATTTTGCTTTTATCAACAGTTGCTTGGTTAAGGGCTTTAATTGCACCTTTAACTTCTATGTCGTTTGGCATTTCAACAAAGGCAAAGCCTTTAGATTGGCCAGTTTCTTTATCAAGTACTAAGTTACAGGTAGTCACTTTACCGTGCTCTGCAAATAAAGTACGAAGGTCGTGCTCAGAAGTAGCACGAGATAAGTTGCGAACTAATAGTTTCATAATGAACCATGTTTTAAAAATAACTATCGCGATTGTCTCAAGTAAAAGCCGATTGACCTAACGATAAATTGCGATCAGTAAAAATAGTTTAAACTTAATAGCTTAATTTTATGATGAAGGACGACTAAATGAATACGGTAATTATAGTTTTAGGCGCTCCCAACAGTAGTGACGGTCGTTTATCAGTAATAGCGAAAAGTCGATACGATCAGGCATATCAAACATATTTGCATAATCCCAAGGCTAAAATATTATGTACAGGAGGTTTTGGCGCGCATTTTAATACCACTGATTGCGCGCATGAACGATACACTAAACAATTATTTTATTGAGCTTGGAATACCTGCAGCTGTATTTTTAGACATTCCATTAAGCCGCTTTACCTTTGAGAATGCTCTACTGGCTAAACCTATTTTAGCGAGTGCTAATATCAGCCATGCAATTTTGTTCAGCTCGGCGTTTCATATGCAGCATGCGCATTATATATTTAACCATGTGCTGCCAATATTAAATCTAAATTTAGTCAGTGCTAAGGCACCATTACCAGATATTAAATTAGTGCAGTTGTATGCCTATTAATATGTAGTAATGATTAGGGAGGAGGAAAATATTCGGCAGTTTATTTTATCTAAGTTACCAACACTGGCCATACAAGCAACTAAAGTAAGATAGTAACCTGCCGATATCTAGTAATAAATAACGAACAAGGAAAATGATATGAAAGTTAATTCAAATGATACTAACCTAGTATCGCAATTTATATCGAACGGTTCAGAAGTAAAAGTTAATAAACCTGCAAATGGTAAAGAGCAATTAAATAGTGAAATTGAGCGACTAGCTAAGGATATATATCATAAAGATCAGCCTAAAGAGCCTGAAGCGACCTATGATAAGCCAATGAATATATCAACAAATAATGTTGTATCAACAAGGGAAGTAGAAGAAAAAGCGTTAAATAATATTCGAATCGCTACTGTCAATCTTTATATGCCGGGTGGTGAAGTTTCCAACTCTGTTGAAAAAATGTTTACTCAGTATGACAATATTATGGCTGAAATAGCGGCCAAACAACCATCATTAGCGAATAAAGACTGGGGGATATCAATCAGTCAATCAGGTGAGCTAGAAGTTACAGGTTCCATTAATGATAAAGAGAAAAGTCTTATATCTGAAAAATTAAATGACAACGGGGATTTTGTGGCCGCAGCTAACGAGTTTAAATCGAGCTTTCTAGAGCACATTGACTTGGGAGTTAGGGGGTGGTCAAGTTACGACGTAAACGAAGATAATTTCTCAAAAATATTTGATTTAAAAGAAATTCTGGATAATTCACAAGGCGGAGAAAGCTTTAAACAGGCTTGGAATAAGGACTTTAGTTGGCTTGAGCTAAACGATAATATCTCATCTCAACTTAGAAGAAATGCAATTAAAAATTAAAACAATTCAATTATCCTTATTGCTTATGGGTAATAAACTGCAACAAAAAAGCCGTTAATGACTATTGAACACTAACGGCTTGCTTAATTTATAAAAGCGACTTATTTTACTTCTTTACCTGCCGCTTGTTGGTCAGCATGGTAGCTAGAGCGTACAAATGGGCCAGAGGCTGCATGGGTAAAGCCAATTTCATCAGCATAGGCTTTTAGTGCATCAAACTCAGCAGGTGGCACGTAACGTTTTACTGGTAAGTGATGCTTAGAAGGCTGTAAGTATTGGCCTACTGTAAGCATATCAACGTTATGGGCACGTAAATCGCGAAGTACTTCTTCTATTTCGCTAATTTCTTCACCTAAACCAACCATTAAACCGGACTTAGTTTTAATCTCTGGGTGCGCTTCTTTAAAGCGACGCAGTAGCTCAAGTGACCATTTATAATCAGCCCCTGGACGCGCAAGTTTGTATAAACGCGGCGCAGTTTCTAGGTTATGGTTAAACACATCCGGTGGGGTTTCGATTAGTATTTCGAGCGCGCGGTCCATACGGCCACGGAAATCGGGTACTAAAATCTCAATAGTAATATTTGGGCTGTGCTTGCGAATTTCGCGAATACAATCGGCAAAATGCTGCGCGCCACCATCACGTAAATCATCACGATCTACCGAGGTAATAACCACATAGCTTAGCTTCATGTCTTTAATTGTAAGCGCTAGTTTTTCAGGCTCAGTTGCATCAGGTGTTAATGGACGACCATGGGCAACATCACAAAATGGGCAACGACGAGTACAAATTGCACCTAAAATCATAAAGGTAGCTGTACCGTGGTTAAAACATTCAGATAGGTTAGGGCACGAAGCCTCTTCGCATACCGAGTGTAGTCCATGCTTACGCATTGCTTGTTTAATGCCCTCAATACGCTCAGTTGATTTAGGTAAGCGAATTTTTAGCCACTCTGGCTTGCGTAACATTTCGTTTTTTTCTGTTGGTAAAACTTTTACGGGGATCAACGCCATTTTTGCTGCGTCGCGTAGTTTTACACCTGGTTCCATCTTGACTGGTTTATTCATTCGTTTTCAAACCCTTCAGTATGCTTAACCTGTGTTGCATTAAGCTTTTTAATCATGTGTTTTACCAGTCCTGCACCTGCTATTTCTAGGTTTTGAGGACCCTTTAATTCTTTAGTTTGCACCATATTCATGCCTGCATAACCACATGGGTTAATGCGTAAAAATGGACTTAAGTCCATGTTAACATTTAATGCTAAGCCATGAAACGAGCAACCACGACGAACGCGTAAACCCAAAGAGGCTATTTTACTGTCGTTAACGTAAACACCGGGCGCATCGGCTTTGGCGTATGCTTGAATGTCGTACTCGGCGAGGGATTCAATAATACACTCTTCTAGCCAAGTAACTAACTCGCGTACACCAATTTTTAAACGACGTAAGTTAAATAGTACATACATCATTTGCTGGCCGGGGCCGTGGTAGGTTACTTGCCCACCGCGATCAACTTTAATTACTTCTATATCGCCGGGTGCGAGTAAGTGCTCGTCTTTACCTGCTTGGCCTTGAGTAAATACACTTTCGTGCTCTACTAACCAAATTTCATCCGCGCTATTGTCGTCGCGGGTATCGGTGAAGTCTTGCATTTTTTGCCAAATTGGCAAGTAACGCTGGCGGCCAAGTTGGCGCACGATTAAGGTGTTTTCTTTCACAACAAATCTCAATTATGGCTTAAAGCATGTGGCGTACGTCATCTAGATTACTGATCACGTTATAAATTTCTTCAATATGAGCGCCACTAGTAACGGTTGCAACAAGCGAAACTGATTCGTAATTACCTTTGCTACTTGGTTTTACTTTTGGGGCATAGTCGCCAGGTGCAATAACTTGTAACTTAGCTAAAATTTGATCCGTTAAGTTTACATTGGCTAAACCCATTATTTTAAATGTAAACGGGCAAGGGAACTCTAAATACTCATCAAATTTAGTATCTTTAACTGGTTGAACCACGACAGTGACTCCTCATACAAAAAAGTGTTGGCTTAATTTTGCTAAGTGGCAAACCCTAAGCTTAATACTATTGGGCTAATGGCAATCTGAGTTAAGCTTGTTTGGCTGTGCCAAAAAGTTACAACTCAACATAATTGACTTATATGGGGCGCATTCTAGCATTTTTCAAGCAAAAAAAAACGCCTCATAGCAGAGGCGTTCATATTGTTTTATGCGGCTATTGCATTATCTGTAAACGTAAGTAGTCATAAATTTTACTAAAGAAGCTACCTTCTTCCACTTCTTCAAGTGTAACTAGCGGATATTGTGCAATATCTTCGCCTTCTAGTTGTAAAAATAAAGTACCTACTGTAGTGCCTTTAGCTAATGGCGCTTCAAGCGTGTTATCTAATTTAAAGTTCGCTTTTAAATTTTTATGCTGACCACGTGGAATAGTAATAGGGGTATCTTCTAAAATACCTAAAGAAACATTTTCTTTATTACCCATCCAAATACGTTGCTCTGCAAAGCTATCGCCTGCTTTGTACGGTGTAATTGTTTCATAAAAACGAAAGCCATAGTTAAGTAACTTTTTGCTTTCTTCTTTACGTGCGCGCTCGCTTGAAGTACCCATAACAACAGCAATTAAACGCATATCGTTTTTAGTTGCAGAGGTTACTAAGCTGTAGCCTGCATCTGATGTATGACCGGTTTTAATACCGTCTACGTCTAGGCTTTCATCCCATAATAATGAGTTACGGTTATATTGTTTAATACCGTTATAAGTAAATGACTTTTTCTTATAAAGTGCGTACTCATCGGGTACATCGCGAATAAGTGCGCCGCCAAGAGTTGCCATATCACGCGGTGTTGTATAATGCGCGTCGGTATCAAGGCCGTGGCTATTAATAAAGTGAGTGTTGCTCATGCCTAATTTTGCAGCATGGGCGTTCATTAAATCAGCAAAAGCGCTTTCGCTACCGGCAATGTGCTCTGCCATAGCAACGCAGGCATCGTTACCTGATTGAATAATTATTCCGTGGTTTAGGTCATCAACGCTAATTTGTTTACCAACTTCAATAAACATTTTAGATGATTCTGGAAAGTTTTTAGCCCACGCTTTTTCGCTAACCGTAACCATGTCTGTAGGTGCAATATTACCGGCTTTAACTTCTGTGCCTATAACATAACTGGTCATCATTTTAGTTAAACTAGCAGGTGCTAATCTTGTATCTGCTTCACCTTGGGCGATAACTTTGCCAGTTGTAAAGTCTACTAAAAAATAACCTTTAGCATTAACTTGAGGAGGTGCTGGAATAATTTGTGCGGTGGCTGAAAATACGGCGGCAGAACAAACTAGGCCACATACCCCGTTGAGAATTTTATGTTTAATAGATTTCATCATACTCATTAATGGTTAAAGTTAAAGATTTGCGTTAGCTTATTCTAAAGGGCTTACTGAGTGTAAAGCAAGAACGCGTTTTTAAATTGGTTTTGTTTTAATTGTGTTAATACTTGCTGTGCATGCTGGGCGTCTTTAATTGGCCCTAAATGCAACCTGAAAATATCGTCTTTTTGCACGATATTAGTGGGTAATTTATAATCGAGGCGTAAACGACTAGCCAGTGCTTCAATATTTGCTAGTGTACTACCTGCTGCTACCTGAATATAGGTTAAATGCGCAGTCGAATTGTCAAGCGTAACTGCTTCAAGCTTAACCTTGGCTGTACCATGGGTGTAATAACCTAGTTTGTAAGCGGCTGCGTAGGATAAATCAATCACTCTATCTTCATGAAATGGGCCACGGTCATTTACGCGCACAATGACAGATTTATTATTACTGGTATTTGTTACTTTTACAAAGCTAGGCAAGGGCAGAGTTTTGTGAGCAGCGGTCATGGCAAACATATCGTATATTTCGCCATTTGAAGTGTGATAACCATGAAATTTACGGCCGTACCACGATGCAATGCCTTCCTCGGTATAGCCTGTTTCGTCAAGCATAGGCGTATAACTTTTACCTAATACGGTATAAGGGCGGCTTGCACTGGCGCTTTTAGTAACTTTAACTACTACAGCGTCTTGCATTTCTAATGTGGTAGGCGCACGTAATGGTGCAGCATCATGGCGCATGCTGTAGCGGCTGCTTGGGGTGTTATTTGAACTACTACAAGCACTTAAAAGTATTAGGATAAAGCTGATAGTAAAAAATCGAGTATAAAATTGCATTATTTTAAAAGCATCCTTTTATCAGTTGCAATAGACATAATAATGCCAAAACTGGCCATCAGCGTCACCATAGACGTACCACCATAACTTATTAGCGGAAGCGGTACACCTACAACGGGTAATAAACCCGATACCATGCCTATATTTACAAACACATAAACAAAAAATGTCAGTGTAAGTGAACCGGCTAATAATTTGCCAAAAGCATCTTGTGCATTCACAGCAATAAATAAACCGCGGCCAATTATAAATAAATAGAGGCTGAGTAAAACACTTATTCCAAATAAGCCAAATTCTTCACTTAATACCGAAAATATAAAGTCAGTATGGCGCTCTGGTAAAAATTCAAGTTGCGACTGCGTGCCCTGTAACCAACCTTTGCCTTCAATGCCACCAGAGCCAATCGCAATTTTAGATTGAATAATATGATAGCCTGAGCCAAGCGGGTCGCTTTCAGGGTCTAAAAAAGTAAGTACTCGTTGCTTTTGATAATCGTGCATACCATAGTGCCAAAAAGGCCACGCAGCGAGTGCGACTATTGAACTTAAAAAACCAATTAAACGCCAGCTCAAACCCGATAAAAACAATACAAAAACACCTGAGCTGGCAATTAATATAGAAGTGCCTAGGTCGGGCTGCTCTTTAATTAATAGCGTAGGTAGCATCATAATTACAAAACCAATAATTAAATGCAGTGGGCGAGGGGGTAAGTGATTACGTCCTATATACCAAGCAACCATCATAGGAACTGCGAGCTTCATTAATTCAGATGGCTGAAAGCGAGTAATACCTAAATCTAACCAGCGCTGAGCGCCTTTAGAGCTTACCCCAAATAATAACACTCCAACTAGCATTAATAACCCTAAGCAATAAAGCGGTATAACTAAGCGCTTTAAAGTAGCAGGAGATAGCTGCGCTAACACGAACATAGCTACAATTGCACCGCCCATACGCGTAATGTGGCGGATCATCATGGCGTTATCTTGGCCACTGGCGCTATACACAATAGTGATACTACCGACCATCATTATTAGCAGCGCAATAAATAAGGGTAAGTCTATATGTAGGCGCATCCAAATTGAGCGTTTATCGTGCAAAGCGGTCATGGGGTGTTATTCCTTGCAAGATTAACGGGGTTGGCTGCAAAGTAGTAATCCATAAGTTGCCGAGCAATTTGCACGCCACCATGGTTATTTTCTAATATTACAGAAACAACAATTTTGGGATCGTTATACGGTGCAAAACCAATATAAATAGTGTTATCGCGTTGTCGCTCTTTTAACGCATCAGCATCGTAGCGTTCACCTTGAGCAATACTTACTATTTGTGCTGTGCCCGTTTTACCAGCAGAGTCATAGTTAGTCCCTTTAAATGCTTTATGTGCAGTACCCGATACTTTTTTTACTGTGTTGTGCATTGCATCTAAAGCAATTTGCCAATGGTGAGGGTTTTTTAATATTACAGGGGGCTTTTCTTCATTATTGATTTGTATAATGTCGTTATCTTTTTTAACCACTTGCACTAAATGCGGCGGATGGTTAATACCACGGTTTACTAAAATGTTTGTCGCATTTGCAATCTGAATCGGAGTGGCGGTCCAATAGCCTTGCCCTATGCCTACAGAAATAGTATCACCGCGCCACCATGATTCTTTAAAGCGATTTTCTTTCCACTCTTTAGAGGGCAGTATTGCCGTCGTTTCTTCATGAATATCAATACCCGAGAGTTCACCAAAGCCAAAACGCGACATAAAGTTACTTATTTTAGTAATACCTAAGCGATAAGCTGCATCGTAAAAGTAGGTATCGCACGACTCTTCAATTGCTTTGTATACATCAACATGACCATGCCCCCAGCGTTTCCAGTCGCGCCATTTATGCTCTACATTTGGAATTTGAAAAAAACCAGGGTCCCACATAGAAGTACTTTCGCTGACTATATTCTCTTCTAAGGCTAAAATAGCCATGTGTGGTTTTACAGTAGAGGCAGGTGCATAACGACCTTGAGTTGCACGATTAATTAACGGGCGATCTGGGTTTAATAAGGCTTTATAGTTTTTGCTGCTTATGCCGTGCACAAATAAATTAGGGTCGTAACTAGGGTTTGAATATAGCGCAAGTACACCGCCATCTTTAGCATCCATAACGACA
Organism: Pseudoalteromonas translucida KMM 520; assembly: GCF_001465295.1. Lineage (NCBI taxonomy): Bacteria > Pseudomonadati > Pseudomonadota > Gammaproteobacteria > Alteromonadales > Pseudoalteromonadaceae > Pseudoalteromonas > Pseudoalteromonas translucida. Next base: position 1,101,422 of record NZ_CP011034.1, read on the forward strand.
ATAGCACCACGCATATCTTTAAGCGCATGTTGGGCAATTTGCTGTAAACCAATATCGAGAGTGAGTACTAAATCACTCCCCGGTTGTGGAGGGAGCATGCTTAACGTACGAATTACTCTACCGCGATTATTAACTTCAACATGCTGCGAGCCTACTTGGCCATGCAAGAGTTCTTCGTAATATTTTTCGATGCCGAGTTTGCCAATGTCGTGAGTGGCGCGATAATTTGTAGCTTGATCTTCTTGAGTTAATTTATTTAACTCTTTTCTGTTTAATTTAGCCACATAGCCCAGTGCATGGGTAAGGGTATCGCCAAACGGATAATAACGAGCAAGGCGAGCTTCAATGCTAAAGCCCGGAAATTTATGCTGATTTACTGAAAATTTAGCAACTTCTGTTTCATCTAAACGTGCTTTTAGTACTTGGCTTTTAAAACGCCGCGTATGTTTTATATCGTCTAAAAAGTCGGTTTTTTCTTGCTCGCTTATGGTTATTATTTTACTTACTTGTTCAAGCGATAGCGGCAGGTCTGCAACATCTTCAGGAATAACCTCAAGATTATAAACGGGTTTGTTTTCGGCGAGTAGTACGCCATTGCGGTCGTAAATTAAACCTCGGTTAGGCGCAATAGGAATAACTTTAATACGGTTGTCGTTGGAGCGAGTTTGGTAGTTTTGATGATCATCTACCTGAATTTTATATAAATTAGAGAGTAAAATAGCAATTAGAGCTAATATAAAAATAAAACCCACAAACGCACGCCGTGCAAATAAGTTTGCCTCTGCTGAATGGTCGCGAATAGTGGGTCTTTGTTTTAACATGGCAAGGATTACTCGCGATGATAAGGATGGTTGTTATTTAAGCTCCAGCCTCTGTATAGGCTTTCAGCAACAATAATGCGCACCAAAGGGTGCGGTAAAGTTAAGTTAGATAACGACCATTTTTGCTCAGAGGCAGCAATACACTCTGGTGCAAGCCCTTCAGGACCGCCAATAAGTAAACTTACATCGCGGCCATCGAGTTGCCATTTTTCCATGTTTTTAGCAAGTTCGTGTGTATCAAGTGGTTTACCTGTTACTTCTAGAGTAACAATACGGTTGCCTTTAGGAATAGCTGCTAAGGTTTTTTCACCTTCAATATGTAAAATGCGTTTTATATCTGCATTTTTACCACGTTTTCCGGCTGGAATTTCAATCAGTTCAAGCGCCATATCTTTAGCAAAACGACGTTGATACTCTGTAAATCCGGTTTCTACCCAAGCTGGCATTTTTGTACCAACGGCAATCATTTGTATTTTCACGTGTTACTTCCAAGCCTGTCTAAAATAAGTGGGTGCTTATTACTAGCCCCACAGTTTTTCTAGATCGTAATAGCTACGTGCTTCGTTTTGCATCACGTGTACAACCACATCACCTAAATCAACCAATGCCCATTCACCGTCGCTTTGGCCTTCATAACCTAAAGGTTCTTCACCTGCGTGGCGAGCCTCTTTTGCTAAATTATCAGCAATTGACAGAACATGACGTTTAGATGTGCCAGAGCATACAACCATGTAGTCTGTAATGTCTGATGTTGCTGTTACGTCAATATGAATCACATCGCGTGCTTTCATATCTTCAATTTTATCTATTGCAAAAGCGAGTAGTTGTTTCGAATCCAAGGTTTTGTCTCAATTTTAAATTTAATAGCGTGCATTTTAACATGCTAGGGGTTTTATACCAATGACTCTTGCAGAGTATTCACTTGTCAAGGTTAATTAGTATTATCATCATTTTGGTAAAGCGCATGGCGTTCTATATACAGACTCACCGCATCGGGTAATAGTTCATTCTTTTTATTAGTATTTTTAAGTTGTTGGCGAATATTACTTGATGCCGCATCGAGCATTTCACCGGGTAAAAAATAAAGTTTACCGGCAACCGAATGTGAAAGGTTTTTTGCATTATTAACTTGCGCTTGTTGCATATAATGCTGTAGCTCGCCACTAACAGCACATTGCTGCCCAGGGCGTTGATACACCACAATATGACAAAGCTGTGTGATTGCTTGCCACTGATACCATTTGTCGAGGTTGTTAAACGAGTCCATGCCAATTAAAAACACAATTGGCGTGTTTGGATGCTGTGCTCTTAATTCTTGTAAACTCAATAAAGAATAAGAGGGCCCAGTGCGGTGCAACTCTCTTAAATCGAGTTGAAAAAAAGGGTAAGGCGCAATTGCAGCATTGAGCATAGCTACTCGGTGCTGGGTGCTAATGCCAGGAGCTATTTTATGAGCGGGCAGTGCGCAAGGCATAAAATACAACGTACTTAAGTTAAGAGTATTTACGCATTGCTTTGCCATATTAATGTGCCCCAAATGAACGGGGTCGAAAGTGCCACCAAAAATTGCGATCATGTTAAATTCTGCATTTTAATTAACAGGATGACATGGCAGCGAAATATTCAGCGGTTGGCAAAACTTAATACAAATATGCGCGAGTGCTTGATAGGGCGCAATTAAGTTACCTTGTTTGTAGCTGGCGTCGAATATTGCAAGCTCAGAGCTAATTTGCTCAAGGGTGTGAATATTTAACCTGTTTATAGCGCTTTGTACTGGTGCTTGCTGGTTTTTCCATATTGCTTTTTGCTTAAATAAATTAGCAATAGGCTCGCCATTAAGTAAACCAATTTGCACATCAATTAAGGTGTTAAGCTCTTTGGTTATAGCCCATAAAATACTCACCACTTCGGTATTATCGCTGGCCAGTTTATTCAGCACTTTTATTGCTTGTTTAGCTTGGCCGTTTAACAGTGCGTCGCTTAAATCAAAAATATCAAACTTGGCTTGATTTAACAGCCCTTGCATTACTAATTGTTGTGTAATGAGCGTATTGGCGTGTAGTAATGAGAGTTTTTCAAGCTCTTGAAAGCACGCTAGTAAATTACCTTCAGTGGCGCTAATTAAACTCAGCTTTGCCTCATTTTGCATATTAAGTGATAAGCGCTGGCATTGCTCATCTAACCAGCGCTTTACATGCGTACCGGTAAGCGGGTAGCAAGGTACAAATAAACCGTGTTTATCAAGCGCTTTAAACCAAGCACTGCGTTGTACGTCTTGGCTGGCTTTAGCGCCTTTAATAATTAAAATGGTATCGGGGTTTATTAGCTCAATAATTTTTTTAAATGTATTGCTGCCAATAATTCCTGGCTTTTGCTGGTTTAAATCAAGCTCAATAATAGTGCGGGCGCTAAACAGCGACATACTTTGATATTGAGCTATAATTTCTTGCCAATCAAAACCTTGCATTAAAGTAAATTTAATTACTTCATCAAAGCCTTGCTCTTTAGCAATTGCGCGAATTTGTTGTACACATTGCGCTTCTTGAAAAGGCTCTTCACCAAACACTAAGTAAAAGGGTTTTAAGCCTTTTTTTAGTTCACTCGGTAATTGATTAGCGTAACAGCGCATTATAGTTGCGACAACTCTCTAAGAATACGACGACTAGCTTGTTGGCGTATTTCGCTAATTAGGAGTGCAAGCTCTTTTGCTTTGGCTAATGCATTGTCAGGATCGTCTTGATAATTACGATACAACTCAAAGCGCTTTTCTATAGGCTCAGCATTAGGACGATTGATCACAAACGCAACACTGTAAGTAAGTTCGTATTCTGCTACTTGGCCATTTTGAAACAACGACAAGGTTTGACGCTCAAGCTGATCTCTAAATAAATAAAGCTGTGCCGACTTTTTACTAGCCGCAACTAGTTTAACGTCACTGGCAATAAGCTCACTTTTTAAGGCGCTAAATAACGCTGACTTTTCATCGTCGCCAATGAGGGTTATTTGTTTTAGATCGTCTGGCAAGCTAGAGGCTTTTTTTAAATGAAAGCCACAGCTAGTTAATAAAAAACAGACTAGCACTAAGGCTAGTCCGTTTTTAATGGCGTTAAAAGCGGCCATATTAATTAGCTACCACATTAAGCAGTTTACCCGGTACGTAAATAACTTTACGAACGGTAACACCGTCAGTGTATTTAGTTACGCTTGCCTGTTCAAAAGCGAGTGCTTCTACTTGCTCTTTTGTGGCATCTGCTGCAACGGTTAGTTTAGCGCGTAGTTTTCCGTTAACTTGAATAATAATTAACTTTTCATCTTCAACTAAAGCCGACTGATCAACCTCTGGCCATGAAGCGTTAACTATATCGCCTTCTTTACCTAGCTCTTGCCATAATTGGTGCGACAAATGCGGCGTAATAGGTGCAAGCATAATAAGCATAGCTTCAAGCGCTTCGTTAGCTATCGCTACATCTTGCTTACTATTTAACGGTGCTTTTAATAATTTATTAGACAGCTCCATAATTGCCGCAATAGCAGTGTTAAAGGTTTGACGACGTTCAACATCATCACTCACTTTAGCAATTGCTTTGTGTAAATCGCGACGCAGTACTTTTTGCTCGTTATTTAATGCTGTTTTATTGAGTGGTTGAAAACCAACAGTTTTAACATCAACCGCATATTTCCATACACGTTTTAAGAAACGATGTGCCCCTTCAACACCCGCGTCAGACCATTCTAGCGTTTGCTCTGGTGGTGCAGTAAACATCATAAATAAACGTACAGTGTCGGCGCCGTATTGCGCGATAACATGCTGTGGGTCAATACCGTTATTTTTCGACTTTGACATTTTGCTCATGCCAGATGAAAACACCGGGTTACCATCAACTTTATGCCATGCTTTAGTTACGCGGCCTTTGTCGTCTGTTTCGGTATTTACGTCGCTTGGCGAAATCCAAATATCAGCCCCTTTTTCATCTTTACGATAAAACGTTTCGGCTAATACCATACCTTGACAAAGTAAGCGGTCAAACGGCTCGTCTGAATCAACTAAACCAAAGTCGCGTAATAATTTATGGAAAAAACGCGAGTACAATAAATGTAAAATAGCGTGCTCAATACCACCTATGTATTGGTTTACTGGTAACCAATAGTTAGCCGCTGCTGGGTCTAGCATGCCTTCGTCATGACGTGGGCTACAGTAACGAGCGTAATACCAAGACGATTCCATAAAGGTGTCAAAGGTATCGGTTTCATGAAACGCTGGAGCGCCATTCATAGTGGTTTTAGCCCAGTTAGGATCTGCTTTGATTGGCGATGTAACGCCATTCATTACTACATCCTCTGGTAAGCGTACCGGCAGCATGTCGTCGGTTGCAGCAAGTTCGTTACCGTCTTCGTTGCTCAGCATTGGAATTGGTGAACCCCAGTAACGTTGGCGGCTTACACCCCAATCACGTAGGCGGAAGTTTACTTTGCGCTCGCCCACACCTAAGGCTTCTAACTTATCGGCAATGGCATTAAATGCCGCGTCAAAATCAAGGCCGTCAAATTCACCCGAATTAACCAATACACCTTTATCGGTAAAGGCTTCTTTGTTTAGGTTTACTTCAAGATCAGAGCCCGTAACTGGCGCAATCACTTGTTTAATATCAAGGCCGTAGGCTGTTGCAAATTCAAAGTCACGTTGGTCGTGTGCAGGCACTGCCATTACCGCGCCTGAGCCGTAATGCATTAATACAAAGTTAGCTATCCAAATCGGTACTTGTTCACCAGTAAGTGGGTGAGTAGCAAAAAAGCCCGTTGCTATGCCTTTTTTCTCCATGGTTGCCATGTCGGCTTCACTTACTTTGTTGTTTTTACATTCTTCAACAAACAGTGCCACAGAATCGCTGTTTTTAGCCGCTTCTTTAGCAATGGGGTGGCCTGCAGCAACCGCTACATAAGTCACACCCATAAAGGTATCTGGACGCGTGGTATAAACGCTAAATGTTTCGTTGTTATCGGTGCGTTTAAATTCAATATCACACCCTTCAGAGCGACCAATCCAGTTGCGCTGCATGGTTTTAACTTGCTCAGGCCAATCTTCTAACTTGTCTAAATCGTCAAGTAGTTCTTGTGCGTAGTCGGTAATTTTAATAAACCACTGTGGAATTTCTTTTTGCTCAACCACAGCGCCCGAACGCCAACCGCGACCGTCAATAACTTGCTCGTTAGCTAATACAGTTTGATCTACCGGATCCCAGTTAACCGTCGACATTTTTTTGTACACTAAGCCTTTTTCGTACAACTTAGTGAAAAACCATTGTTCCCATTTATAGTATTCTGGATGACAGGTGGCAATTTCGCGATCCCAGTCGTAACCAAAACCTAATTGCTTAAGTTGGGTACGCATGTAGTCAATATTTTCGTAGGTCCATTTTGCAGGGGCTGTTTTGTTTTTAATAGCCGCGTTTTCTGCAGGTAAACCAAACGCATCCCAACCCATAGGTTGCATTACGTTTTTGCCTTTTAAGCGCTGAAAGCGAGATACAACGTCACCAATAGTGTAGTTACGCACGTGACCCATATGGAGTCGACCACTCGGGTAGGGGAACATAGAAAGGCAGTAATACTTTTCTTTGCTCTCATCTTCCGTAACTTTAAATACTTTGTTTTCTTCCCAGTAACGTTGGATTTTTGACTCTATTTTTTGAGGGTTATATTGCTCTTGCATCTACGGTTCCAGACTTCTTACGACTAATAAAAAATTAGCTCTAGGATAACCCAAATAAACCGCTATTTATAGCGCCATAAACACGCTTTTATTAAATTATAACTTTCAGTGCAGGTTAACCTATACTTTTATAAGCTAGTTACTGAAAAGCATAGGTTAAAGGTTGATTTAACAGGCCTAATAGGTTCAACCTACAAATCTAAATATGCCCTAAATTTGCAGGAGTAAGAAAATGGCTGACTACAAAACATGGCTAAACGATTTAACGCTTTGGTTAAAAGATGTAAAAGATCATGAATTAAAAGAGGCGGTAAAACGATTTGTTGAATCTGAGCAGGCACTTAAAAATTTAGGAGAAGAAAAGTATCAACTTTATCGTAATTACTTAATGCGCGATTTAGAACACTTGCAAGAGCACGAAACTCACTATAATTCGCTTGCATGGCAAGAGCTTAAAGAATCATTATGGTATGAGCTTTCGCACATAGAAGACAAAACACAGCTAGAGTGGCACTCACTTAGCCAAGATTTTAAGCACAATGGCATATATCACGTAGGCGAATGGATAGCCATGGGCACATTAGTATGTAAGAATTGTAACCATAGTTACGATGTTTATCATGCTACGCAAATAACACCTTGTTTAGAGTGTGATGGAATCTATTTTAGCCGTAAGGCTTTGCAACCCTAAATGTAAGTATTAAGTGGCTGCAGGCCACTTAATACGCCAAAAGCCAGTGAATACGCTGGTAAACAAAGAAGTTAGAATGACGAAAAAATTACTGCCACTACCTGTATCAAAGCTTGCGCCGAGCATTTCTACTAGCCACGTGCATACTTGCATGAGCAACCCATACCCAGAGCATTTTACTTTTATAGGCCAACAACGGGCGCAAAGTGCATTAGACTTTTCACTCGGTATGGATTTACCTGGCTATAACGTATACGTAATGGGCGAAGCTGCACATGGGCGTTTTACCCTAGTAAAAGACAAACTAAAAGAGCATGCCAAAGGCAGAGTAACGCCTAATGAGTGGTTGTATGTAAATAATTACGACGACCACCGCGAGCCTATCGCACTGTTTATGCAAGCTGGGCAAAGTAAAAAGCTTGCCGATGACATTGATGCTTTTATTGACGAAGTGCTCGACACCTTTCCTGCCGCCTTTGACAACCCTGCGTACCAGCGCAAAAAGAAATCCATAGATCGTGAATTTAACGACGCCTATGACGGTGCTATTACCGCGGTAGAGATTGCGGCGCTTGAACAAAGTGTGGCGCTTATTGAAGAAAAAGGCGTAGTAGGTTTTGCCCCATTAATAGATGGCAAGCAGCTAAGCGATAATGAATTTTCGCACCTTGAAGATGAACTACGTGAAACCTTTTTTGAAAGAATTGAAAAACTTGAAGACACATTAATAGAAGCACTTATTGAACTGCCGCGCTGGAAACGTGAATCTACCGAAAAGCTACGTAACCTTAAAAAGTCAACTGCCGAGCAAGCAACTAAACCTTTGTTAAAAGACTTAGAGCATAAATATGCCAGTCATATTGGTGTGCTGCGTTATTTAAAAGACATTCGCGTAGAAATTATTGATGCTGTGCTTGAGTGGTTAGACGATGAAGGCGAAAGCGAAGAAAACAAAGAAGACTTTGATCGCAAAGGCATGCTTACTGACTTTTTTGCGCCCAATATTTTAGTTGAGTTTAAAGAAGGCGACGCCGCTCCTGTGGTTTACGAACCTAACCCAACGTTTGGTAACATATTTGGCAAGGTTGAGTACGCTACGTCACAAGGCTCGCTTATAACTAGCTATCGCTCAATTCAGGCCGGCGCATTGCATCGCGCTAACGGTGGCTATTTAATGATGGACGCCGAAAAAGTAATGGCTAATCCACAAGTGTGGGATGGTTTAAAACTGTCGCTTAAAACCCATCAAATTAAAAATGACTTACCGTATCAAGATAGCGTAGTAGGCAGCAGTTTTACCTTGCGCCCGCAGTTAATTCCGCTAGATGTAAAAATAATATTATTAGGCTCGCGCGAGCTGTACTACACCATAGGTGAGTACGACGAAGAATTTGCTGAGCTGTTTAGAATATTAGCCGACTTTGACTACTACTTACCAAGTAGCGATAAATTACAGTACCAATTTATTACCAAAGTAACTGACTATTGCGAGCACGTTTTAAAATGCACCACTACCGAAGCAGCAATGGTGCGCTTGCTCAAATTTAGTTACCGCCAAGCAGAGCATCATAATAAACTCTCTGCCCGTTTTGCCGATGTGTTAGAGCTAGTAGCCGAAGCAAGCTATTATGCCAAGCAAGATAAGCTAACGGTTATAGACGCTCATCATATTGACGAAGCCATTGAAGGTAAACAGTATCGTACTGGGCAAATTAGCGAAAACATGCTCAGCGATATTAAAGAAGGGCACACCCTTATTGCCACGCAAGGCCAAGCCATAGGCAAAGTAAATGGTTTAACTGTACTGCATATTGGCGATACCTCATTTGGTACACCTGCGCGTATTACGGCAACGGTTTATGCCGGTGCCGATGGCGTTTTAGATGTAGAGCGCGAAGCCGAGCTAGGTAAAGCAATTCACTCTAAAGGGGTAATGCTACTTACCGGCTATTTAGGCAATAAATACGCGCAACATTTTAGCTTAACGCTCAGTGCAAATATTGCAATTGAACAAAGCTATGGCTACATAGATGGCGATAGCGCGTCACTTGCCGAGTTATGTGCATTAATTTCGGCTATTACTAGTTTACCACTGAGTCAATCAATTGCGCTTACTGGCTCAATTAACCAACATGGCGATGTACAAGCTATTGGTGGCGTAAATGAAAAAATAGAAGGCTTTTTTAAACTGTGTAAAATGCGCGGTTTAACTGGCGAAGAGGGCGTGATCATTCCTAAATCTAACCAAGTTAACTTAGTGTTAGATGAGGAAATACTTAATGCAGTTGAACTTGGTAAATTTAATATTTACGCAGTAGAGACTGTAGATCAGGCACTTAACTTACTGATGGATTTAGAAGCTGGCGATTTAGTCAACGGGCACTACCCTGAAAACTCAGTAAACGGCCTAGCCTTAGCACGACTTAAAGATATTGCAGACATTGTAAACGGCGATAGCGAAGATGAAAAAGACGCAGAACCAGAAGAGGAAAAAAATTAACTATGCTTAATATAATATTAGCGGTAATTATCGCCATATTTTGCTTTTTAATATTTAAAAACAGCAAAAAAGCCAAACAGCAAGTGGGTATTAACGCGCAAATAGAAGCTGATTTTTTGGCGGCTAATGCAAAAGTAGATGGCGTACAAGAGACCGCTTCAGGCTTGCAGTACAAAGTATTGCACCAAGGGCAAAGCGATGACAAGCCTAACCCCAAAAGCATGGTTAATGTGCACTACCACGGTACGTTAATAGACGGCACAGTATTTGACAGCTCGGTAGAGCGTAAAGCCCCTATTAGCTTTGGTTTACATCAAGTTATTAAAGGGTGGACCGAAGGTCTGCAACTTATGAGCCCCGGCGATAAGTACCTACTTTATGTACCGCATCAATTGGCCTACGGTGAAAAGCGGGTGGGTAGCATTCCACCGGCATCGCTGCTTATATTTGAAGTTGAGTTATTGGCTATTGAGTCGTAATTTTATTTAAAATAATAAATTACTTAAGCCCTACTTTTATAAAGTGGGGCTTTTTGCTTTTAGCCAGCCTGTAAAGGTTACTCAAGAATTTTAATCTTAGGTCGATACCTATAATAGTGACAAAGCTATTTTAGGGATAAAATAAGGAAGATTTCACCAACACCCACTGTACACCATACATACAGCCTTAATACTCAGCCTTTAACACAGCCTTTAACACAGCCAGGTGAGCAACTTGCTGAAGGCGAGAAAGAAGAAGAGCCAAAATATGTTTTATCAAAGTTTTTAGACACTAAAGCACAAAAGTACAGTGAAGATAACGCAACGTTTGGCAATCAATATAAAAATCTAGAAAAAGAGTATAAGCACTTTTCAGGGTGGGTTATTGCATTGCAAGAGCAAATTAACAAACTCAAACAAAGTCCAATACAACGCAGCTTAACCATAAATAGCACCGCAAATGAGCCAAATATAAGTGATGCTAGTTTAGCCATTGATGTTGAGCATTTAGGGTCTAAAAAATATAAAAACTCACAACAACAAGAGCAAATAGATATACTAGAGCTGCAATTAGGGGAGTTAAAAACAGAGCAAACAGCAATAAAACAACAAATGATTGAGCTGGTTATAAGCGAAATGAAAAGACGAGGCGATCACGACTATAATGTTTAGCGTTAAGGCACATTGGTGAATTAGCCCTTAACTTAATATTACTTACTTCCTGTTTAAATTTACCGTATTTTTAAAGTATAGCTTTGTTGAGTACGCTTTAAAAAATACACCCAAATAATGGCCAGTGGAATTTACTAAATTATGTTCGAAGATGAATTACTTTATGGATACAGCAGTGTATTAATTGCAGTTACATTGTTTATAGCGATCGTTATTTTTAACGAAATAGGCTTTAGAGCAGGGCGCTTTATTCAAGGCAGAACCGACAGTGAAGTTAAGACGCTAACGGGTTCTATTCAGGGCAGTATATTAGGTTTGTTAGCATTACTACTGGGTTTTACATTTAGCATGTCGATGCAACGGTATGATAACCGCAGCATGGCGTTAATAGATGAAGCAAACACGATAGGCACAGCCATATTACGGGTTGAATTACTGCCACAAGAATACAAAAAACAAGCAAATGAATTATTTAAAGAGTATGTAGACTTACGAGTTGCTATAGGGCAATTAGATTTAACTAAACACGCGCAGCGTAACGACTACAATAATAAAATAGCCAACTTACAGCGTCAGTTATGGTCATTGGCTATCGCAGCCACAAATGTTGATCCAAGGCCAGTCACCACAGGAGCGTTTGTAAAATCGCTTAATGATGTAATAGACAGCCAAGGAAAGCGAAATGCTTTATTACAAATGCATGTACCTGAGGTGGTATTAATACTGCTCTTTATTGTGTTTATTTCGTCTGGCGGCATTATGGGTTATTCCGCAGGACTAAGTGGTAAGCGAATGATTGTGCCCATTGTATTGGTTTCATTATTAATTACTTTAATTGTGTTTATTATTATTGATTTAGATCGGCCAAAACGCGGACTTATACAAGTAGATCAAACGGTAATGATTGAGGTTTCAGAAAGTATTAAATAGTATTAAAGAAGGGGTTTAATCTAAGCGCGTAAATAACAGTTATATTGTTTGCTGCTTTGGCGAACTAAATAATTATTTAGTTCGCCAATAAAAATGTTCGCGTAGTTTTAAATTACAGTAACGCTTTAACCTCAGGATCTGCAAACGCTAATTCAAAGCGCTCTTTATAAAGCATTTGTAAGTCGTTGGTATGCATACTTGGAATGTCTTGCTCGCCAGTAAAGTTTTTATTTATAAGCGTAGCACCAGTGCGATCTTTAATTATTAGATCAAAGTTATACCATGAATTATCGGTAAAAGCGTGGTGATCATACTTCCATTCGTTAAGTACAATTATAATAGTCGCAGTATCGCTATCTGCTTTAATGTCATTAATATCGACCTGTGGTGTGGTAGCTATTAGCTTAGCGTTAATACCAGAGCGAATAAAACCAGCAGCAAGGCGTTTACCTAAATGTTGTGGCATAGTTTCGCCAGTAATGATGTTTTGTGTATAAGGTATACCAAAACCAGAGCGACTTAATCCTTCAAAACCAGAGAGTTTGTCACCATTTACAACATATGGGCGATGATCTACCACTGCAATTTGTATTTCATCAACTTGGGGCTTATTTAATGTAGGAGCTGCTTGTTCTGCAGTCATAATGGCCGTACAGCCGGTAGTTAAAAGTAGGGTAACAGCGATAAAGATTGAAGCTATTTTGTTCACATTATATTCCTTTTATGTGTATTTATGATTAAATAAAACCAAATTACAGACCATTAGGTAATGCCATGAAAGTAATAGATTTTATTGGGCAGGATAATATTAACAAAAGCTGAATAAATCAAGATGGTATTAACTTTTATTTTTTTAATGGGCTTAAAGTACTGCTTTTAGCTAGAGTAGGTATTTAAGATATTAAAATGTGAGTGAAATATATTACCAATTATTAAGCTTTTACAATGGCTGTATTTACACCTCGTTACAGTAATTTGTCGCACAAAGCTGCAAACTGTCTTTTTATTGTTATTATGAAATGAAATAACATTGTAAGGACGATAACCTTGAAACTACGCACTTTATTAACAGCAATAGCAATTGCAGTTGCACCGGCAATATCGCCGATGGTTGCGGCTTATCAAACACAAGATACCCGCTTATTACGCTTTCCCGATATTCATAAAGAATCAGTCACCTTTGTATATGCGGGCGATATTTATATAGCAAACATTAAAACAGGTAAAAGCACGCGCTTAACTGATCATATTGGCTTTGAAACCTTTCCTAAATTTTCGCCAGATGGCAGCCAAATCGCTTTTTCAGCCCAATATAATGGCAGCCGCCAAGTGTATGTAATGAACCGCGATGGCTCTGACTTAAAGCAACTGACCTATTATAACGACGTAGGTGTAATGCCGCCGCGCGGTGGCTTTGATTATCGCGTACTTGATTGGACCCCAGACGGTAAGCATATTGTGTTTAGAGCTAACCGCACCCCTTATAGTCAGCGTGTTGGCCGACCTTATATAGTGCCTGCTGCTGGTGGCCTAGAGCAACCATTAGCCATACCAGAAACTGGCGGTGGCATGTTGTCGCCCGATGGCAAACAGTATGTGTATACACCCATTGATCGCGAATTTCGTACTTGGAAACGCACCCGTGGCGGGCGCGCACAAGATGTGTGGGTTTACGATTTAGAAAATAACAAATCAAAGCAATTAACAACCGACAGAGCAACCGACCAACAACCTACTTGGGTTAACAATAATATTTACTACGTGTCGGACAGAGAATACACGCTAAATTTATACAAACATCAAGATGGCAAAAAACCGATAAAAGTAACGAACCACAGCGACTTTGATGTGCTTTGGCCCTCGGCTGGGCCCAGCGCCATAGTGTACGAAAATGGTGGCTATTTGTATCGCTTTGATGATGCTACGCAGCAATCTGAAAAGCTGAGTATAAATGTTCAAGGTAACCGTGAACATACAATGGCCTACAGTAAAAATGTTAGTGACTTTATTGATTCAATGGACGTATCGCACGATGGAAAAAGAGTACTATTTACAGCCCGCGGCGAGCTGTTTTCTGTACCGGTTAAAAATGGCCCAACCCGAAACTTAAGCCATACGCCAAAAGGGCGTGAAATATCGGCTACATGGTCGCCCAATGGGCGCTATATTGCTTACATGAGTGATGAAACGGGCGAGTACGAAATTTACCTAAAAGACAGAGCTAACAACAACCAAGTTAAGCAACTGACCAGTAATGGCAGTATTTGGCGTTTTGAGCCAGTTTGGTCACCAGATAATAAAAAGTTATTGTTTAGCGATCAAAATCATACCCTGTGGTGGCTCGATATTAACACCGGTAAGCAGCGTAAAATAGATACCGCAAAATATAATGAAGATGGTTTAACTAGCTATATTTGGTCGCCTAATAGCGAAGATATAGTGTTTGTTAAAAATAATGAAAACCGCTACGCCTCATTATGGCATTACAATTTAAAAGACAAACGCGTTACTCGCTTAACAGACGACATGAGCAGTGAAACAAACCCAGCGTTTTCTCCCGACGGGCAGCAATTGTATTTCACATCAGAGCGCGACTTTAATTTAACTTTTAGTAGCTACGAGTTTGACTACATGTTTAACAATGCAACCCGACTGTATTCGGTTGCAGTAAACAGTAAAATAAAACCACTTAATACACCGCTGAGTGACGAAATAAGCATTGTTGACTCAAAAGCAGATAAAGACGATGAAAAGTCAGCTAAAACACCCAGCAACTATATAGAAAGTAACGGCTTTATGAACCGCGTTGTGGCGCTAAATGTACCGGCAGGAAATTACGGCGCACTAAGTGGCGTAAAAGACGGCGTATTAACACTCTCGGCAGGTGAGCTTAAGTTAGTGCCTAATGCCGTTGATGGTGAAGTCGCCACAATAGCAGCAGGAGTGAGTAATTATAAAGTGTCGGCTAATGCTGAGCATATTATTGCTCGTGCAGGAAAAAACATTAGCGTAATAAAGCCAGAAGCTAAACAAGACTTAAAAGCTACGCAACTTAACTTGCAAGACATGGTATTAAAAATTGACCCGCAAATCGAGTGGGCACAAATGTATCGTGAAGGCTGGCGCACCCTGCGTGACTGGTTTTATGACGAGAACCATCATGGCCAAGATTGGGATGCTATTTTAGCGCGTTACCAACCTATGGCCGACGCTATTGCACATCGAGCCGACCTAGATTATGTACTAAGTGAAATAGCAGGCGAAATAAACTCAGGGCATATTTATGTTAACTCGGGCGATATGCCAATATCTCCTCGTTTACAGCATGGCTTATTGGGCGCTGAAATTAGCGCGCATAAATCAGGCTTTGTAAAAATAGAGACTATTTTTAAAGGTGAAAACTGGCACGAGAACTTTCGCTCACCGCTAAACGAAACCGGCATTAACGCCAATGTAGGCGATTACATAATTGCAGTAAATGGCCGCTCAGTAAAAAGCGTAGTCAACTTTTACGAACTACTAGAAAACACCCAAGGTAAATCGGTTGAATTACTACTAAGTAAATCACCAAGCCTAAAAAACAGCTGGAAAGTAATGGTAACGCCTATTGCCAGCGAAACCGGATTGCGTTACTTACAGTGGGCACAATCGCGCGCTGAGTATGTTAATAAGCTTTCAGACGGGCGTATTGGCTACGTGCATTTACCTAACACCCATTACGAAGGTAACCGTTCGTTATTTAAAAACTTTTTACCGCAAACCAATAAAGAAGCGATGATCATAGACGATCGTTACAATGGCGGCGGTTTTATACCTGAGCATATGATCACTTGGTTAGCACGTAAACCGCTAAATTACTGGAAACGCCGTGGTGTAGAGCCAACTAAAACCCCGCAGTTTGCACACGATGGCCCTAAAGCTATGCTGATCAACGGCTACTCTAGTTCAGGCGGCGACGCACTACCGTATTACTTTCGCCAAGCAGGTTTAGGCAAATTAATTGGTACGCGTACTTGGGGTGGTTTAATTGGTATTTCGGGCAACCCTGGGCTTGTAGATGGCGGCTCAGTTATTGCCGCTACTTTTAGAATTTTAGATAACGAAGGCAACTGGATCATTGAAAATGAAGGCGTAAGCCCAGACATAGAAGTGATTGATCGCCCAGAGCTTATTCAAGCCGGACAAGATCCGTCGATTGAACGCGCTGTAAAAGAGTTATTAAAAGAGCTTAAAGCAAATCCGAAAAAACCATTGGTAGTGCCAGCAGCACCGAGTGAGTTTGGTCGCTAATAGCAATAAATTAAGCTGCTAGGTTACTCAACTTGTTAGCTACTTTGCGTGTGCTTGGTAGCTAACAAGTTTATTAGAGTATTATTAAAAGCGTGATACCGCGCTTTAGTTATAAGAGAGCTTATAGTGAAAAAATTATTACAGGTAGACTTTGATTTTGCAGGCCCGTTTGGGGAGCAAATGTCTGCAGCATTAAAAGATTTAGCCGAATCAATTAACCATGAACCCGGTGTTATTTGGAAAATTTGGACCGAAAACCAACAAGGTCAACTTGCTGGTGGTATTTACCTATTTGAAGATGAAGCATCAGCTAATATGTATTTAACTATGCACACAGCACGCTTAAAGGCTATGGGGGTTGCCCAAGTTCGTGGCCAATTATTCGATGTAAATCTGCCATTATCAGCGATTAATAACGCACCGCTTACTGTTAAATAGATAAGGTTTTTGTTGGGCTGCTGTTTACGTTACCTTCGTTACATTAGCGCGGCCAAAAGTCGGGTTAAAAAGTATAATATCCATGTTGTAGCAAGCAACGAGTATTAGAATGTTTTGGCCGTTACGGAGTTGTTTTACCTAGGGATTATTGGGCTTTCTAAAGGTCTGTTGGGATCCAAACAGATAAGCCACCTTTAATATCAACCACGGTAGTTATTAAAGGTGGCTGAATCAAGTAGTGGATGTTGAAACAGAGAAAGAAACGGTTAAGAGTTAATACCGGTAGCGATGTATTATCATATAGAGTCAATCAGCAACTTTTTTAATACAATTAGCTTTTTAGTATCTTTCTTGAATTTTGCGTCTATTATCTGAGCCATTAGTTCCATGTCGCTAAGAATATCTTCTGAATCAAAATATCCCATATCTGCTAATCCTTTATTTAATTTACACACAGAATAAGTACAGCTTCCTTTTTCTGTTAGTGAGAAATAAAATCTCTCTCCAAATTTTATTAAGTGTTCATCGTAGGTATCAAAATGAGGATGAATAATTAAGAATTGAGATGATGGGGGGTATTTAGTTCTCTCTTTTTTTAATGGTAAGGGTTTAACTACATCAATATCTCGTTTGGCATTATTACAGTCAACGCAAACAACACAAAGATTCTTGGGCGTAAAAATAAAATTTTTATACTTAGACTTAGGAGCTATGTGCTCAACTTGGCAGTTTGCCGCATTTCTTATGCTTGATCTTAAGTTTTCTAAGCTATCACTAGACCAATCAATATGATTAAATTCAGGAGTATCTACCACTTCTTTTATTAGGGCTTTTTGCTCCTTGGTAAATTCTATTGCTCGTAACTCATTATCCATAAATTTTAAGTACCTCATTCAAAGAGTCAATGAGCTCCAATATAGGGTCATCTTTACTTATTTTTTGTTTCATACGATTGAGCATTTCTAGGTGTTTAATATCTAGTTCGTCAAAAGATTTGTATGTTTTTACTTTTGAATAAATCTGCATAGAAATTTTCAGAAGGTATTCATTGCTGTGGCCTGGTGATTCAAAAACATTTACAAGCTGATAATCTGAAGAGCGTAAATAATGCTCTGATGCATCTAATAAAATATTTTTTTGAATATTTAAAATTTCACAGTTTGTTGTCGATATATTTGAAACTATAAGTGGTGAGTGCGTAGCAATAATAAAATGGCAACCAGAGTAAGTATTCAGAGATTGATTTAAAATATCTACAAAGCGTTCTTGCCATGATGGGTGCAAACTTATTTCTGGCTCATCAATTAACACAAGTGAGTTATCTTCGATTGAAGCAACAATTCCTAGAAATAGTAAGAAAAGACATTGCTCACCAGAGCTTCGAGCTGATAAAGATCTTACTTTGGCATTTGGTGATAAGTAACTTGCTTTTAAAGGTTGATCTTTGAGCGTTTCAATATCTGCTACAACAACTAAACCTGAACGTAATAAATCAGATAACTCTCTTTTATCAAATTCAATATCGTAAATTGAACTGGACGGTATTAACTTTAAAGATTGATTGCTAAGGCTTAATAAAACTTCGGGTGAAGTATAAATAGTTTCAATTTTTGAAAGCAGATTTAACAGCTCACTTTTTTCAAAGTGGTAGGCTGCAGTTTGAAGTTTTAATTGAGCATCTAAAGATATTTTTTGATCCTTTATATCACCGGAGGCAATTATGAGAAGGTCTTGTTCTGTTATAGTTGGAGTTAACTTTATTTTTAATACACTATTAAATCCAAATTCATCTAGGAATGCTTTTAAAGCATTAACTTTGCGAAGATCAAAGGTTTGTTGTATCAGTAACTGCTTTATTGCATTTGATGCGATACGGACTGACGGGCTCAAATCTTGTATGTATGGCTTAGAGCCAATATATGAATAAACCTTAGATAACCACGGATATTCATCAGCCTTAAAATCATTTTGAAAACGTTCAAATTGACTCGTCGATGCACAGATTAGCTTTCGTGGTAAGTTAGCCCCAAGTAAACCTGTAATAGCTTCGTATTCATTTTTGTTATTGATAGCCCAGCGTAGCCTATCTTTACCAGTTTGTGTTTTGGGTTTGTATAGCTCAGCATATTTTGAGTAGTACTTTCTGAATATATCCAATAACAATTCTGTTTTACCACTACCGTTATCACCTACGACTACAGTAAAAGCATGTTTATCATTATCAATTCCTGTGAAAAGTTTAGTATTACCTATATTACGTGATCGAAATCCCATTTCTACACATTTCATTTTTCAATATATTATTTAGTTCTTTATTGAGCCTACTTTAAATCTACTGGCAAACCCGCCAACACCTAGCAACAACACAAATCCCCACACAAACATATTGCCGTATTGGCTGTACACGCTGTCGCCTTGTATTAACTTAACGTCGGCTTTCATGGTGGTGGCTTCAAACTGTGGCATGCTTTGTTGCGTGTGGCTTATTGGGTCGTATACGCCGCTTACGCCGTTGTTAGTAACACGTATTAGTGGCCGCTGTAGCTCTAGAGCGCGCATGCGGGCTATTTGCATATGCTGGTGAGGGCCAATTGAGTCGCCAAACCAGGCATCGTTACTTACGGTAAAGAGTAAATCTGAGCTGTGCTGATAATTACCACGCACTAGGTCGGCAAATACTATTTCGTAGCATATCGCGGGCAGTATATTAAAGCCGTTAGCACGTAGGTTATTTTGTACTTTGTCGCCACGAGTGAACGACGACATAGGTAAATCAAATAACGGTGCGATAGGGCGCAGTAAATCTTCAAATGGTACAAATTCGCCAATAGGGAGTAATTGGTGTTTTTGATAGCGGTTTTTATCTAGGTAGCGGTAGTGGCCGTGTTCATCTTCTTTATTTTTATTACCTACTACTATGAGGGTATTAAAAATAGTTTTAGTATCGAGTTGGTAGTCAACAACACCGGTAATTAGCGCGGTTTTATTAAATGAAGCGGCACTGTCTAAGCCTGCTAGATATGAGTCAGCAAGCGCTTCTATTTCGGGTACTGCGGCTTCGGGCCATACTATTAAGTCGGCGTCCCAATGCGTGCGGGTTAGGTCTTGGTATTTACTCATAGTGGTCCAAAACTGGCTGGGATCAAAGCGCAGACTTTGTTTTATATTACCTTGTACAAGTAATGTCGACATGCTTTTGCCTGAGTACTGTGCTGTGCCTGTGGTGTATGCACCGGCAAAAAGTAGTGCTAAAGCACTGCTGGTTATGGCCAATGTTTTAAAATCTTTTTGGCTTAGGCGATATAATGCAAAACCAATGGCAATACATACTAAGGTTAAACCAAATTCGCCAATATAAGGGGCAAGCAGTCTAAGTGGGCTGTCGGTTTGCGTATAACCAAAACTTAACCACGGAAAGCCGGTTAGTAAGTGTGCGCGTAAGTATTCGCTTATGGCAAAACTTACAATTAATAATGCGCCATAACTTTTAGGGCCGCTGGCAAAGCGAGTTGTTGCCCAAAAGGCAAGTGCAGGAAATAACGCTAAGTATGAGCACAATAAGGCCATAAGCGCTAAAGAAGCGATTAATGGCATGCCGCCAAAAGTGGCTATAGATACATGTACCCAGCTAATACCAGCACCAAACCAACCTAAACCAAATATAAAGCCATATTTAGCGGCTGTTTTTGCGTGTTTTTTACCGGTGTTTTTTGGATTAATACAAAAAATGATGGCAGCAAGGCTAAAAAACGCAATGGGCCAAATTTCAAAGGGGGCATAGGCAAAAGTTAAAACAAGGCCCGCAATTAATGCGAGCCATGCTTTTTTATCTTTTGCTAATAAGGTGAACTTAGTTAGCAGAATCTTCACTGTAGTTATCATCAACCTTAGGAACGGTGACTTGCAGTTGCAAGATGCGACGATTGTCAGAGTTGGTTACTTTAAATTGGTAACCTTCTATATCAATGGTTTCGCCACGGCTTGGCATGTGGCCAAAGGCATGTAATACAGTGCCACCAATAGTATCGGCGTCATCTGTGCTGTAACCTGTTTTAAAATGCTCGTTAAAGTCATCAACAGGGGTTAGCGCTTGTACTACGTAAACATGCTTAGCAAGTTGGCGAATATCTTGTTGCTCTTCTTCTTCGTCGTGTTCGTCTTCTATTTCGCCCACGATTATTTCAAGAATATCTTCAATAGTGACTAAGCCCGATACACCGCCGTATTCATCAATAACAATAGCCATATGGTAGCGTTGCTGACGAAATTCGTTAAGCAGGGTATCGACACGTTTACTTTCGGGTACTACCATTGCTGGGCGTAAATAATCGCGCAGTGAGGGCAGTAAGTCGTCCTTGTTTAAGATTAGGGGTAATAAATCTTTAGCGAGTAAAATCCCTTCTACATGGTCTTTATCTTCACACACCACCGGAAAGCGTGAGTGCGTAGAGTGAACCATCATAGGTATGAGCTCTTCAAGCGGGCTGTCGATCTCAAGGGTGATCATTTGTGAGCGCGGCACCATAATGTCTCGCACTTTAAGCTTAGACACGCCAAGCACACCTTCAATCATCTCTTTGGTTTCTGGATCGATTACATCCCGCTCTTGCGCATCGGCAATTACTTCAACCAGCTCTTCTCTGTTCTGGGGTTCCCCTTGAAACTTTTGGGCTATTCGGCCCAGCCAGCTTTTTCCAGAAGAACCCTGGCTAGAATGCGAGTTACCGTCGCTCATTATATCTAATTACTCCGTTTATTTAAATTTCGTCCCGATATGGGTCTGCTATGTTTAGCTCAGCAAGTAATTGCTTTTCTATACTTTCCATCTCAAAAGCATCTTCACTCTTTATATGGTCAAATCCAAGCAAATGCAAGCATCCATGAATAACCATATGAGCAAAGTGGTCATGAAATGACTTTTCTTGCTCAATTGCTTCAGCCAATACAATTGCTGGGCAAATAACTAAATCACCTACTAAAGGAATATCTATTCCCGGTGGTGCTTCAAACTCAAACGACAGTACATTGGTAGGCTTGTTTTTACCACGGTAGTCGTTGTTAAGTTGTTGCGACTGCGCTTCGTCACTAATTACAATAGTGAGTTCAGATTCGTCGCGGTATTGGCTAAGGGCTTTGTCGGCCCAAAGCGCAAATTGTGCCTCGCTTGGTAAGTTGTCAAACTCACAGGCTATTTGTAAATCAAGTTCAGTGTTCACGGTATTACTCTTTAGTAGCAGGCGGTTGTTGAGCGGCAAGCTGCTCTCGGGCTTTTTGCTTTTCTAGGCGCATAAGTCGCTCGCTTTCATCGTTGCGCTCGTAGGCTTCAACAATACGCGCAACCACTGGGTGGCGAACTATGTCTTGGGCTTTAAAGTGGTTAAAGCTTATTTCGTCTACGCCATCGAGTACTTCCATTGCATGGCGTAAGCCTGAGCGCACACCACGTGGTAAATCTACTTGTGTTATGTCGCCAGTAATAACCGCTTTTGAGTTAAACCCAATACGGGTTAAAAACATTTTCATTTGCTCTGCGGTGGTATTTTGGCTTTCATCTAAAATAATAAAGGCATCATTAAGCGTACGCCCACGCATATAAGCAAGTGGGGCAATTTCAATAACGTTTTTTTCGATTAGTTTTTCTACTTTTTCAAAGCCAAGCATTTCAAATAGCGCATCGTAAAGCGGGCGCAAGTATGGGTCGACCTTTTGGCTTAAATCGCCAGGTAAAAAACCGAGCTTTTCACCGGCTTCTACCGCTGGGCGGGTAAGCAATATACGGCGAATTTCTTGGCGCTCTAGGGCATCAACTGCAGTTGCCACAGCCAAGTACGTTTTGCCTGTACCAGCAGGGCCAATGCCAAAGGTAATATCGTGATGCAAAATATTAGAAACGTATATACCTTGGTTTTCGTTACGTGGCTTTATAACACCACGGCGCGTTTTAATCACCATTTCTTTGGTGTAAGTGCTGGTTGTGGCGTCTTGTTCTAGGGCGTTTGATTCGGTAATGGCTAAGTGCACGTTGTCGGGTTCTATTTCGCCAATTTCGCCGCGCACAGGTTGAGTATCAATATAAAGGTTTTTTAAAATTTCGACAGCGCTGGCGCTACTGTAAGTTTTGCCTGTGACTTTAAAAAAGTTATCGCGGTGGATAATTTCAACACCAAGTCGGCGTTCAATTTGTTTGATGTTTTCGTCAAACGGGCCACATAAAGAAGAAAGGCGTTTGTTATCGGCAGGTTCTAAATAAATCTCTAATGTTTTTAACTGATTACTCAAAATTACTTCCTATAGCATGGCGCCAGTGTTAACTGGCGCTAAAATTTCCACTAAGGGACGAAAGTAGCAACGCCAATTTCGTTCATAGTGTCAGGTTTAGGCTCAAGGCTTGCAGCTTTGGTTAAAATAGCTGAAGGAGCGATTTCACGGCGTAAGTTCATTTCTGATTCTGTACGAATTAAGTCACCACGTAAAGAGTTAGGTAGTGCCTCGGTAATACGTACGTCAACAAACTGACCGATCACTGTGTGTGGGCCAACAAAGTTAACTACACGGTTGTTTTCGGTACGGCCACGTAATTCCATTGGGTTCTTTTTAGAAGGACCTTCAACGAGTATACGCTGCTCTGTATCGAACATTTGACGGCTAATTTGTTGCGCCATTTGTGTAATACGATTTTGCAGTAAGTATAAACGCTCTTTTTTCTCTTGCTCGGTTACGTCATCTGGCAAGTCGGCCGCTGGTGTACCTGGGCGAGCACTGTAAATAAAGCTAAAGCTCATATCAAAACCAACGTCGCTAATTAGCTTCATGGTTGCTTCAAAGTCATCTTGGGTTTCACCCGGAAAACCAATAATAAAATCTGACGACATGCTTAAGTTAGGGCGAATTTTGCGTAACTTACGAATTGTCGACTTATATTCAATAGCTGTATGGCCGCGTTTCATTAGGTTTAAAATACGGTCTGAACCACTTTGTACTGGTAGATGTAAATGATCTACAAGCTCTGGTACATCGGCGTATACGTCAACTATATCTTGGGTAAACTCCACAGGATGCGATGTGGTGTAACGAATACGGTCAATACCATCAATGGCGGCAATAAGACGAATTAAATCCGAAAAATAACATATTTCGCCATCGTGTGTGTCGCCGCGGTACGCGTTTACGTTTTGGCCAAGTAGGTTTACTTCACGTACGTTTTGCTCAGCAAGCTGGGCAATTTCTAATAGTACGTCATCTACTGGGCGGCTAACTTCTTCGCCGCGAGTGTAAGGCACAACACAAAAAGTACAGTACTTAGAGCAGCCTTCCATAATAGATACAAATGCAGATGGGCCATCGGCTTTTGGCTCTGGCAAACGGTCAAATTTTTCAATCTCTGGGAATGAAATATCAACAACCGATGAGCCTTTGTTACCTTGCACTTGTTTAATCATTTCTGGTAAACGGTGCAGCGTTTGTGGGCCAAAAATAACGTCTACAAACGGCGCACGCTGGCGAATAGAGTCACCTTCTTGTGAGGCAACACAACCACCTACACCAATAATTAAGTCTGGCTTGTCGTCTTTTAACAACTTCCAACGACCTAATTGGTGGAACACTTTTTCTTGTGCTTTTTCACGAATTGAACAGGTGTTAAGTAAAATTACGTCGGCATCTGTTGCATCATCAGTTAGCTGATAGCCGTTGGTGGCATCTAAAAGTTCAGCCATTTTCTGAGAGTCGTATTCGTTCATCTGACAACCCCAGGTTTTAATATGCAGCTTTTTGCTCATTGAAATATTGCCTCGTGTTCAATTCGATAGTGGCACAAAAATGTGCTAGAAACAGGATTAAGTGAAATGCATTACTGCGCTATACCCACTTAAAGGACGCGTATTTTAGCTGGATACACACGTAAATCCAAGTATAGTTTTCATGTTTGTGATTTCAAATCAATGCAGCTTTAGTTTTATCCACAGTTGAGCGTATCCTTTGGCACATAACAAGCTAATTACGATACAATTAAAATAGTTTTAAGAAATTAAAAAGATGAGAACATGACAAAAAATAAAGTAATTGTTGTGGGTGCTGGCATGGTGGGCGCTGCTATGGCAATTAAACTTGCCCAGCAAGGCAAAGCAGTGCGCATAATAGAAAAAAAACTAATAAATCCGCAGCAAGTTTTAAGCAGTGATCAGGTTGATATTCGCGTATCGGCAATAAATCGTTTTTCAGAAAAGCTGCTAGACGAATTGGGCGCAATGGCACTTTTAAAACAAAGTAGGTTGGCGCCGTATCAACAATTAGAAGCGTTTGAGCGCGGTGGCGATAATTTATTATTTGATTGCGCCGATATAAACACCACGCATTTAGGCCACTTAATTGAAAATAACTTAATTCAAGCCAGTTTATGGCAGCAATTTGAGCAATACAACATTGAAGTTATTGAGCAAGCAGCGCCTATTACGAGTATTGAGCAAACCTCAGATGCAATTACGCTAGTGTATGGGGATCAAACCTATACAGCCGATTTAGTAATTGCAGCCGATGGCGGGCAATCGCAATTACGGACTAAAGCAAACATAGGTATAACCGGTTGGCAGTATCAGCAGCATTGTATGGGCGTACTTATAAAACTTGATGCGCCGCAACAAGTAAAAACGTGGCAGCAATTTACTCCCACCGGCCCTTTGGCCTTTTTACCTATGCAGGCTCCTTACGCTAATTTAATTTGGTATGACGATGCCAATACACTGCAAAGCTTTAAAGGTTTAAACCCGCTGCAACTTAAAACACATATTGTTAAAAAGTTTCCTGAGCTTGCCGGTGATTTTACCGTGTTAAAGCACGCAGTGTTTCCACTGGCTCGCCAGCACGCAAACAAATATTCGCAAGGGCGACTAGTGCTTGTAGGTGACGCTGCACATACTATTAACCCATTGGCCGGGCAGGGCGTAAATTTAGGCTTTCAAGACGTTGTAGCGCTTGCACAGGTGCTATTAAGTGCTGATGACATAGGTTGCCCATTAAAACTAAATGAGTATGAAAAATCGCGCCGCAAAGCAAACTTATTAATGATGAGCATGATGGACGCCTGCTATTTTGGGTTTTCTAACCAAATTACGCCATTAAAATGGGCGCGTAGCCAATTTTTAAAAATAGCGAACAATGCCGGACCGGTAAAAAACTGGGTTTTAAAATACGCTATTAGCGGCGAGTTAAATTAATACTAATTGCTATAACGTTTGCGAACTATTGAAAGACTCATTTATGGGTCTTTTTTTATGTTTGTTTATTGAGTAAAAGTGCGGCGGCAGAGGGGGTGTTAATAAAATACAGCCACTAAAATACGGCTATTTAAGTGCAGTTATTAAAATAAGATTTTATAGATAGATTAAAATACATAAGTTTAAAATAAACGGATTTAGAATGAGTAGTTATGAGTAATACAAAAAGGAAGAGTAATTTAAGCAGGAAGTATAAACAAATTGGCTGGGATACCAGGATTTGAACCTGGGAATGCCAGGATCAAAACCTGGTGCCTTACCGCTTGGCGATATCCCAACTATAAATTTGTACAAGTTTTCGTTCTAGTTAAGAACATGGTGCGGAAGGAGAGACTTGAACTCTCACATCCTAAGATACTGGAACCTAAATCCAGCGCGTCTACCAATTCCGCCACTCCCGCATCACTAATTTGCTAATTTAAACTCTAAGCTAGAGCTATTCTTTAAGCAACTTTCCTTGGTAGAAGAAGTTGGCTGGGATACCAGGATTTGAACCTGGGAATGCCAGGATCAAAACCTGGTGCCTTACCGCTTGGCGATATCCCAACAAAGAATAATTGATAGTTTTATTTCTTATCAAGAAATGGTGCGGAAAGAGAGACTTGAACTCTCACAACCGAAGTTACTGGAACCTAAATCCAGCGCGTCTACCAATTCCGCCACTCCCGCATCGTTTGTGTAATAAAACACAGCTTGCAATTTTAAGCTCTTAGCTGAGCTATTCTTTAAACAACTTTCCTTGGTAGAAGAGGTTGGCTGGGATACCAGGATTTGAACCTGGGAATGCCAGGATCAAAACCTGGTGCCTTACCGCTTGGCGATATCCCAACAAAGAATAATTGATAGTTTTATTTCTTATCAAGAAATGGTGCGGAAAGAGAGACTTGAACTCTCACAACCGAAGTTACTGGAACCTAAATCCAGCGCGTCTACCAATTCCGCCACTCCCGCATTACTTTGTGTAATTAAACACTAGGTAGTTATTTTAAACTCTTCATTGAGCTGCAATTTAACTCTTGCAGAGCCATTTCTAAAAAAAGAAATGGTGGCTAAGACGGGATTTGAACCTGTGACCCCATCATTATGAGTGATGTGCTCTAACCAGCTGAGCTACTTAGCCATTGTTGGCTGGGATACCAGGATTTGAACCTGGGAATGCCAGGATCAAAACCTGGTGCCTTACCGCTTGGCGATATCCCAACAAAAACAATTGATAGTTTTAATTCTTATCAAGAATGGTGCGGAAAGAGAGACTTGAACTCTCACAACCGAAGTTACTGGAACCTAAATCCAGCGCGTCTACCAATTCCGCCACTCCCGCATTACTTTGTGTAATTAAACACTAGGTAGTTATTTTAAACTCTTCATTGAGTAACAAAAAAATAATGGTGGCTAAGACGGGATTTGAACCTGTGACCCCATCATTATGAGTGATGTGCTCTAACCAGCTGAGCTACTTAGCCATATTTTTTCGTTAGCACTTCATCGCTGAGTGCGGGGCGTATTATGCTGATATGGCCCAAATTCGTCAACACCTTTTTTGCAAAAAAACACTTAACTTGGTTTGTTTGCAGGAAAAGTAAGCTAAGCGGCTAAAATTTAGCATAAATGCTGTTTTTTTAGCTGCATTAAAAACACTAAACTTAAACTTATTCGCAGTTCTTTAATTTTTCTAAACAAATGCAGTTTTTAAAAAACTACAGCAGGTATTTAAAAAATAAAAAAGGCTCGTAAAAACGAGCCTTTAAAATCATCACCACACTAAATTTGGGTAATGTATATTTATACGTTGAACAAGAAGTTCATTACATCGCCGTCTTTTACAATGTACTCTTTACCTTCTTGGCGCATTTTACCGGCTTCTTTTGCGCCGCTCTCACCTTTAAAGGCAATAAAGTCGTCAAAAGCAATTGTTTGTGCGCGAATAAAGCCACGCTCAAAGTCGGTATGAATTTTACCTGCTGCTTGTGGCGCAGTTGCACCTACAGGAATAGTCCATGCGCGTACTTCTTTTACGCCTGCTGTAAAGTAGGTTTGTAATTGCAGTAATTCATAGCCACCACGAATAACAAGGTTAAGGCCAGGCTCTTCTAAACCAAGATCAGCCATAAACTCAAGCTTGTCTTCTTCATCTAGCTCAGAAAGCTCAGATTCAATAGCAGCGCATACAGGAACAACAATCGCATCTTCTGCAGCGGCTATAGCGCGTACAACATCAAGGTATGGGTTGTTTTCAAAACCATCTTCAGCAACGTTAGCAATATACATTGTTGGTTTGATAGTTAAAAAGTTAATAGAGCTGATAGCTGCTTTTTCTTCTTTAGTTAACTCTAAAGAACGTAATGTTAAGCCTTCATCAAGGTGTGCTTTTACTTTTTCAAGTACTGCATTTTGCTCTTTTGCGTCTTTATCGCCACCTTTAGCTTTTTTAGCATTACGGAACGATGCTTTTTCAGCACTGTCCATATCGGCAAGCACTAATTCAGTGTTTATAACGTCAATATCGTCAGCAGGGTCAATAGTTCCGGCTACGTGAATAATATTTTCATCTTTAAAACAGCGAACTACGTGACCAATGGCGTCAGTTTCACGAATATTAGCTAAAAATTGGTTACCAAGGCCTTCACCTTTAGATGCGCCTTTTACTAAACCGGCAATATCTACAAACTCCATACTTGTTGTAAGAATGCGCTGTGGGTTTACAATTTTAGCAAGTGCGTCTAGGCGAGGATCTGGCACTGGTACCACACCTGTATTAGGCTCAATGGTACAAAAAGGAAAGTTAGCGGCTTCAATACCCGCTTTTGTTAATGCATTAAAAAGTGTCGATTTACCAACATTAGGCAAGCCAACAATGCCACATTTAAAACCCATAGTAAGATACCTTGTTTAGATTCGTTTAAACGGCGAACTTGTACCCAAGTTACTAGGGTTTAAACGAATGTAGTCTGTTTTGTGCTTTTAACACACCATCTTTTGCAAGTATTTCCATGCAGCGTACCGCTTCATCAATGGCAGCATCCATTTTTTCTTGGTCTACTTTGGCCGCTTTTCCTAGCACCCAACCAGTTACCATTTCACGATGCCCCGGATGACCTACACCAATGCGCAAGCGCATAAAGTCTTTTTGATTTGCCATTTTTGCAATAATGTCTTTTAAGCCATTATGACCGCCGTGTCCGCCGCCTTTCTTTAATTTGGCAACGCCAGGTTCTAAGTCTAATTCATCGTGGGCAACTAAAATGCTTTCCACAGGAATTTTGAAAAAATTAGCTAAACTACCGACCGCTTTACCACTTAAGTTCATATAAGTAGTGGGGATCAATAATTTGAATTCTTGATCTTGAATAATCACTTTGCCTGTAAGGCCGTGATATTTAGGATCGTGTTTTAGAGTGCAGTTATAGCGTGCAGCGAGTTGCTCAATGAACCAAGCACCTGCATTGTGGCGTGTGTTTGCGTATTCGGGGCCTGGATTAGCCAGGCCCACAAGCATTTGAATAGAATTCAAGGTGTTAAGCCTTAAATATTATTCTGCAGCGTCTTCAGCTTCATCTTCAGTTGGAGCTGCTTTGTTAGCTTTAACAATTAGGATAGACTGATCGTGACCAGGACCTTTCGCTAAATCTATTGATGAAACGCCAGCTGGTAATGCAACATCAGAAATATGTAGAGAGTCGCCTGCAACTAATTTTGAAACATCTACTGTTACGAAATCAGGGATTGCTTTAGGGAAACAAGAAATTTCGATTTCAGTTAACTGACGAACAACAGTTGTACCAAGTTTTTCTACTACGTCTTCACCAACAAAGTGGATTGGAACAATAGTATGTAGCTTTTGGTTTGCATCGATACGTTGGAAATCAAGGTGTGTAACTTTAGGCTTGAAAGGGTGACGTTGAATATCTTTTAGGATAGTTTCAACAGACTCACCGCCAATGTTAAGTGTAAGAATTTGCGTGTAAAAACCTTCGCTTTCTTGTGCTTTAATCACATCTTTATGTTCTAAAGTGATTGAAGTAGCTTCTTTGTTTGCGCCGTAAACGATAGCAGGCACTTTGTCTTCGCGACGTAGGCGGCGGCTCGCACCAGTACCAGTTTGCTCGCGAAGTTCTGCGTTATATAAATAAGTTTTGTTTGACATAATAGTTTCCAATAATTAAAAGTATAGGGCCTTTGCGACCAAGGTCCCTAGCCAAAAGGCGCGCTATCATAACATCGCCCCCCAGCAAAATATATAACAGTTACGAAAAAAGCGCCAAAAGGCGCTTTTTAAAATTAAAGTTACTTAGCTTCGCTAAAGTAGGTCTTTAATTAATGCTCAAACATTGCTGAGATAGACTCTTCGTTACTAATACGACGAATAGTTTCTGCAAGCATGTCGGCAAGTGTAAGTACTTTAACAATATTAAGTGCTTTAAGCTCTGCAGACAGTGGAATAGAGTCAGTTACAATAACTTCGTCAATCACTGAATTACGCAAGTTTTCAGCCGCTTTTCCCGAAAGAATAGCGTGAGTAGCATATGCAAATACGCGCTTAGCACCGTGTTCTTTAAGTGCTTCAGCGGCTTTACATAATGTACCGCCGGTATCAATCATATCATCAACGATAATACAATCACGACCTTCAACGTCACCAATAATATGCATTACTTGAGAAACGTTTGCTTGTGGGCGACGTTTATCAATAATAGCTAAATCGGTATCGTTTAGTAGTTTTGCAATGGCACGCGCACGTACAACGCCACCAATATCTGGAGATACAACAACAACGTCGTCAAAATGACGTGCTTTCATATCTTCAAGTAAAACAGGGCTACCAAATACGTTATCTACAGGTACATCAAAGAAGCCTTGGATTTGCTCAGCGTGTAAATCAACCGTAAGAACGCGGTCAACACCTACACTAGATAAGAAATCGGCAACGACTTTAGCGGTAATGGGTACACGGGCAGAACGTACACGACGATCTTGACGAGCATAACCAAAATAAGGAATAACGGCAGTAATACGACCGGCAGATGCACGACGTAGAGCATCAACCATAACGATAAGTTCCATAAGGTTATCGTTTGTAGGGGCACAGGTTGATTGTAAGATGAAAACATCCGATCCACGAACATTCTCATTAATTTGAACACTGATCTCACCGTCGCTAAAACGGCCAACAACAGCATCGCCTAATTCAATATATAAACGTTTTGCAACTTTTTGAGCTAACTCAGGTGTTGCGTTACCAGCGAAGAGCTTCATGTCAGGCACGGTAGGGTTCCTCAGGCACTGAATTTTTGGACTAACAGGCAATAATTAAACCACTGCGTGTTAACTTATGACTACTTGTACGTTACTTCAATCAAATATGGCGGCTAACTCCGTATGAGCGGGAGAAGTATTAACGCTTGATGCGATAAACCCCTGCCAAGTATGGGGGAGATTAGCAAGTACATCTTGTGCTTGAACTTGCGTAGCAAATTCTACAAAACAACATGAACCTGTTCCGGTCATCTTTGATGGAGCGTATTTTAGCAACCACTGCAGGGTTTTTTCAACCTCGGGACACAGCTTTTTCACTAAAGATTCGCAATCGTTAGTTAAAATATGCTGTTGCCAGTCTCCTGAAATTTTTGGCGTGTCGCGTTTTAGTTCAGGATGAGTAAATATTTTAGCAGTACTTACATGTTGATTAGGGAAGACCACACAATACCACTTTCGCTCAAGCATTACTTGTTCTAATTGCTCACCAATCCCTTGCGCTATGGCGCTTTGACCATGTATAAATACGGGTACATCGGCACCTAGTTGTAAGCCTAAATGAGCTAATTCATCTAAACTGAGGGCTGTTTTCCACAACTTATTTAAGGCTAATAAGGTGCTGGCTGCGTCTGATGATCCACCGCCAACACCGCCGCCCATTGGCAAACGTTTAATTAAATTTATTTTCACGCCTTGCTTTATTTTGCACTGTGTTTGTAATAATAAAGCTGCTTTATAGATAAGGTTGTCGGTTGTGGCTATGCCATTTGTGTCGCCGGTAACAATAATTGCAGGTAAATCGCTTAACTCAAAACTAAGTTCGTCGCCATAATTTAAAAACGTAAACAGGGTTTCTAGTTCGTGGTAACCGTCATCTCGGTGCCCATTAATGTGCAAAAAAAGATTGAGCTTTGCTGGCGCAATAAGTGAAAATGAAGTGATATTATTCATGGTTAATTAAACTGCCAATCGTAGAGTTGAATTTTAATTTTAATTTTTTGATGGGTTAAGGTCAGTCTGCTAGGTAGCCAGTAACCGCTTTTTTGCACAAAACTAGCGTACTCAATTTGCCATTTTTTACCTGTACTATCAAACCACAATACGCTTTTAGCGCGGCCTAATTGATCAACCTTTAAAGTTTGGTCATCAATGGTGCCTTTTAACCAGCTGTCGGCGTTATTTACTGGTAAAGCAAAGCCGGTTAAACGTTTTAGTAATGCCGTTGCATTGGTGTCAAAATACTGCTCGCCATCATAGTTTAGCTCTGCCGTATTTGCAGTTTGTTTGAGTGACAATATACGTGTACCAATAAAAGTGGTGAGCACTAAATTATTGTTATTTTGGCTCTGTTGCCAGTTTAAGTTTGCAGATTGGCGCTCATCGGGGCTAATAAAAGCAAGTTTACCTTCTACTTGCCAAATACTTTGCTCGGCAAGATGTGTTTTCCAGTTTTCGTAAACCGTTGTTTCTAAATTGCTTTTTTGTGCACAACCAGCTAAAAACAAGAAAAACATAGCTAAAATAAAATATTGTCGAATCAAATGTTGCTCCTTACTTTCCATATTCCTGAGATTTTTGATAAAATTGCGGCCTTTAAAGTAGGGCTCATCAATATTTGGCAAATATGACCATAATCGCACTTGGTATTAATCACAAAACCGCTCCCGTAGAATTACGTGAAAAAGTGGCTTTTTCCCCTGAGCAAATTTCAGAGGCGCTACAGCAATTAAGTGGCCACGCCCATTTTAATGAGGCAGTGATTGTATCCACCTGTAATCGAACCGAAGTGTATTGTAGCCTTGCACAGCAAAATTCCCAAACACTGTTGCAGTGGTTATCTAGTTTCCATGGTTTGGATGAACATGAACTGAGTAAAAACATTTACTGCCATGAAGGTAGTGATGCTATAAATCACTTAATGCGCGTAGCCTGTGGCCTAGATTCACTCGTACTGGGCGAGCCGCAAATTTTGGGGCAAATAAAGCAAGCGTATAACAGTGCTAAAACCCATAATGCTGTGGGCGTGACGTTTGATAGATTATTTCAAAAAACGTTTTCTGTTGCTAAGCAAGTACGTACTGAAACCAACATAGGTGCTAGTGCAGTGTCGGTTGCTTATGCAGCGGTTAATTTAGCTAAACATATTTATGGCAAGCTCGATAAAACCAATGTGCTTCTCATTGGTGCCGGTGAAACAATTGAGCTAGTAGCCAGACATTTGTACCAAAATGAGCCGCAAAATATTACGGTTGCGAACAGAACCCTTGAGCGTGCACGTAGTTTAGCGGATCAAGTATCGGGTGATGT
The DNA here is from genome assembly GCF_001465295.1 of Pseudoalteromonas translucida KMM 520. NCBI lineage: Bacteria > Pseudomonadati > Pseudomonadota > Gammaproteobacteria > Alteromonadales > Pseudoalteromonadaceae > Pseudoalteromonas > Pseudoalteromonas translucida. Next base: position 1,134,785 of record NZ_CP011034.1, read on the forward strand.
AATTGCACTTGCTCAACTACCTGAGCGTTTACATAAAGCCGATATTGTTATTAGTTCTACCGCCAGCACGTTGCCTATTATTGGTAAGGGTGTGGTGGAGCAAGCACTTAAACAGCGTCGTTATAAGCCTATGTTGTTTATTGATATTGCGGTTCCTCGCGATATTGAAAGCCAAGTAGGTGAACTTGACGATGCTTATTTATATTCTGTTGATGACTTACAAACCATTGTTAGCGAGAATATGAGTGCCAGAGAAGAAGCCGCTGAGCAGGCTGAAGTTATTATTACCGAGCGCACTAAAGAGTTTTTAATGTGGATACGCTCACTCGATTCGGTGGATTTAATTCGCCACTATCGAAACGATGTACAAACAATAAAGTCCGAACTTGTAGAGCGAGCTGTGAGTCAGCTAAATACAGGTAAAGATGCCGAAAAAGTTATTTTAGAGCTGGCCAATAAGTTAACCAATCGCTTAATGCACGCGCCTACCCGTGCTATTCAAGATGCAGCGAAAAAAGGTGAAGTGGCTCAGTTAAACCAATTGAAAAAAATGTTAGGTATTGATCAGGAATAGCAGTTAATGAAAGAATCCGTTTATCATAAGTTAGAAATCTTAGTTGAGCGTTATGAAGAAGTACAAGCGCTACTAAGCGACCCATCGGTCATTCGTGATCAAAACCGCTTTCGTGCGCTTTCAAAGGAATACTCAGATTTAGAAGAGGTAGTAAAAACGTTTTTAAGCTACCAACAAGCGCAACAAGATGTAATAAGCGCAGAAGAAATGCTGAAAGATTCAGACCCAGATATACGTGAAATGGCGCAAGAAGAATACAAAGAAGCTAAAGCACAAATACTGACCATAGAAGATGAAATTCAAGTATTAATGCTGCCAAAAGATCCTAAAGACAATAATAACGTGTATTTAGAAGTGCGAGCCGGCACCGGTGGCGACGAAGCGGCTATATTTGCCGGCGACTTATTTAGAATGTACAGCCGTTATGCCGAAACTAAAAAATGGAAAGTAGATGTGGTGACCACCAACGAAGGTGAGCACGGCGGCTATAAAGAAATAATTGCTAATATTAGTGGTGAAGGTGTTTTTGGTCAGCTGAAATTTGAATCTGGCGTGCATCGTGTACAACGTGTACCAGAAACCGAATCGCAAGGTCGAGTTCATACCTCGGCGTGTACGGTTGCGGTAATGGCTGAAGTACCAGAAGCTGAGGCAATTGAAATTAATTCGGCCGATCTTAAAGTTGATACATTTCGTGCATCAGGCGCGGGTGGTCAGCACGTAAATAAAACTGATTCTGCTATTCGTATTACCCATATACCTACCGGTGTGGTTGTAGAGTGTCAGGATCAGCGCTCGCAACATAAAAACCGTGCTAAAGCTATGTCGGTACTTGCAGCGCGTTTGCAACAAGCTGAAGACGAAAAACGCGATGCAGCAGAAGCCTCTGAGCGTCGTAACTTAGTCGGCAGTGGCGATCGCTCTGAGCGTATTCGTACTTATAACTATCCGCAAGGTCGTATTACCGATCACCGTATTAACTTAACCCTATATCGCTTAAACGAAGTGATAGCCGGTGATTTAAGCTGTATTGTAGAGCCATTAATGCAAGAGCATCAGGCCGACTTACTAGCGGCTATGGGCGACGAGTAATAATAGTGACCCAAACCCTCGAACAAGCAATTGCTGCAGGCGCTAATTTATTAGCACCTAGCAGCGAAAGCGCTAAATTAGACGCGCAAGTTTTACTACTGCATATATTGCAAAAACCTCACAGTTACCTTTTTACTTGGCCAGAAAGCACGCTTAGTACAGAGCAACAGCAGCAATTTGATACATTTTGCCAAAGGCGTTTAAATGGCGAGCCAGTTGCACATATTACAGGGCAACGTGAGTTTTGGAGTTTATCGCTAGAGGTTAATGCCACCACTTTAATACCGCGTCCAGATACCGAAACCTTAGTAGAGCAAGCGCTTGAAATAGCGGTGCCAAGTAATGCAAAGGTACTCGATTTAGGCACAGGCACTGGCGCAATCGCGTTAGCACTGGGGAGCGAAATGCCCGCTTGGCAAATTACCGCAGTAGATAGAGTAAGCGATGCTGTTGCACTTGCTACACGTAACCAGCAGCGATTAGCCATTAATAATGTGCAAGTAAAGCAAAGTAATTGGTTTAGCGCGCTTAATGGCGAAAAGTTTCATTTAATTGTATCTAATCCGCCGTATATAGAAACAACCGATATACATCTTAAGCAAGGTGATGTGCGCTTTGAACCGCTCTCAGCACTTGTTGCAGATGATGATGGACTGGCTGATATAAAACAAATAATTACCCAATCACGTGACTATCTTCACGCTAAAGGTTATCTTTTGATCGAACATGGTTTTGAGCAAAGTGGTGCGGTTAGCCAGTTTTTTGCACAAATGGGATTTATAAATATTAAAACAGTGAAAGACTTAGGCAATAACGATCGCGTTACACTTGCACAGTGCTCTTAAACTAAATTACAGCAGTGTAATATTTGCGCTGCTTATTCGTTTTTAAAAATAAAAACATTTAACTAAACAGAAGTATTAAAACTATGGATTATTTAGCAGTTAAACATTCACACATGGCGATTGCGATGTTGAGTGTAATTTTATTTTATGTACGCTCATTTTCACGTATGGGTAGTGGTAAGTTGGCAAAAAATAAACTGGTGTTTATTGGCAGCCACGGCATAGACACTTTGTTACTTGTGTCAGCATTAATGCTAATGGGGATCGCTAAAATTAATCCGTTTGAGCAATATTGGTTACTAGAAAAAATAGTGCTTGTGGTTATTTATATTGCCGTTGGTATTGTTAGCTCAAAACAAACAAAAATAGCACCAAAAGTAGCTTATACCATTTTTAATACTTTGGTTATTTTAGCTATCGGTTATTTAGCAACCGCTAAATCGGCACTGCTTTTATAAGTAATAAATAGTCCAATTGAGCTTTGTATAATTGTGTACAAAGCTCAACTATTTCTAAACATAAGTTCACATTCAAGCCCCTCTATATTGGTATCTAGCTTAAAAAGTAGGTAAACTACGCCTTCGTTTTCTAAAATGTTGTAGTATGAATGACCACCCTCGGGTTTGATGAACACGATGATTCTTATTTTGATGAAGCTTATGATGATTTTTTGCCACCGGCGATTTATCGTTGTATTCAAGCCGAATCTAAATGGGACCCTCAGATTGACTTAACGCCTAGCTATGAAATTTTAACTTCCTTTGAACAGGAAATAGATGCTTTGTGCCTGCAAACATCTGACGAACATGTGCGTTTAGATAAGCTATTAGATCGTTTTTATAGTGAATGGCTATTTAGTGCTTCTAGCTTAAAAGTGCCAGAGTACAAATTAAATTGCATAAGCTATACATTAACTATGCGCAGTGGTTCACCAACAACACTTGCTATTTTACTCAGCCACTTTTTACAACATGCCAAACTAGACGCTTGCGTAAGTATTACCCAAGGTGATATTGGTATACATGTAGCTATGAGTGATGAAGAAGGCTATACCATTGAGCCAAGCAGTGGCCAACAAAGCTGGTATATCATTCCTGAAAACGTTGATGAAGATAACGCCCAAGAGCAAGAGCCACTTGAGCTTATTTTTGACGACGAAGTATATAAATTATTTTTAGCCCAGCAAAAATGGTCATTTATTAGCGAAAATAAATTTGGTCATGCGTTAAACTGCGTCGAAATGCTGATGGATATAATTGGTGATGATCCTTATGAGCGACGTGACAGAGGGTATTTGCTCAATCAATTAGGCTGCCCTAAAATGGCACGTGACGATTTACAGTTTTTTGTAGACGAATGCCCAGACGATCCTGCAATAGAGATTATTCAACACCAAATAGAAGAACTAGAAGACAATAATAATAAAACTCACCATTAAAAAATAGGAATAACTATGGTTGAAGCCCAAACTGCATTAATTACTAACGATGCTGTGGTACTTGGTTTACTGGCTATTATTTTAGGGTTTGTGTTTAAAACCTCTAACAGCCAGCACCCAGGTTTTAAAGCATTTTATAAATATGTACCCGCTTTACTGTTGTGCTACTTTTTGCCCTCATTACTTAATACCTTTGGTATTGTTGATGGCAATAAATCAAACGTATATTACGTAGCCTCACGCTATTTACTACCAGCGTGTTTAATACTGCTGACTATAAGTATTGATTTAAAAGCCATTATAAACTTAGGCCCCAAAGCACTTATTATGTTTTTAACCGGTACTACTGGTATTGTTATTGGTGGCCCTTTAGCTATTTTGATTATGAGCGCAGTGTACCCAGAAGCAATTGGCGGACATGGCCCCGATGCCGTATGGCGCGGTATGACCACAGTAGCGGGTAGCTGGATTGGTGGCGGTGCTAACCAAGCATCAATGAAAGAAATGTTTGAAGTTGGCGGCGATATATTTTCGGCCATGGTGACGGTAGATGTCATTGTTGCTAACTTATGGATGGCCGTTTTATTATTAATGGCAGCTAATCATAAAGCCATTGATGCAAGAACAGGTGCCGATACCAGCGCAATTGAAGACCTTAAAAACCGGGTTGAAAAGTATCATGCTGAGCATGCGCGCATGCCAACGCTAAACGATTATATGATGATTATTGCCATTGCCTTTGGTATTACCGGCTTGGCACACTTTTGTGCTGACTTTTTAGGCCCTTACTTTGGTGCTAATTTCCCATGGGCACAAGAGTACAGCTTAAACAGTAAGTTTTTTTGGTTAATCGTGATCTCAACCACTATTGGTATTAGTTTATCGTTTACTAAAGTACGCCATATAGAATCGTTTGGCGCGTCGAAAGTTGCTTCTACATTTTTGTATATTTTGGTTGCATCAATCGGCTTACACATGAATATAACGGCGATTTTTGAAACACCAATGTATTTTGTAATTGGCATTATATGGATGCTTACCCATGCAAGCTTAATGTTAATTGTAGCTAAACTAATTAAAGCACCGTTATTTTATATGGCGGTAGGCTCACAAGCCAACGTAGGCGGCGCGGCATCTGCACCCGTTGTTGCTGCTGCGTTTCACCCGTCGCTTGCTCCTGTAGGTGTATTATTAGCGGTACTTGGCTATGGCGTAGGTACTTATATGGCTTATATTTGTGGATTAATGATGCAAGCAGTTGCACCATAAGGAATAAAAATGAACAACCAAATTATTAAAATTAATGACATAGAACTTGCGAACAACAAACCGTTTGTATTGTTTGGCGGTATTAATGTATTAGAGTCTCGTGATTTAGCCATGCGTGTTGCAGAGCATTACGTAGAAGTAACCACTAAATTAAATATCCCTTATGTATTTAAAGCGTCGTTTGATAAAGCTAATCGCTCATCAATCAACTCTTACCGCGGCCCTGGTTTAGACGAGGGTTTAAAAATATTTGAAGAAATTAAAAAAACATTTAATATTCCATTAATTACCGACGTACACGAACCACATCAAGCAGCACCTGTTGCTGAAGTAGTTGATGTTATTCAGTTACCGGCATTTTTAGCACGTCAAACAGATTTGGTTGTTGCTATGGCAAAAACCGGTGCAATTATAAATGTAAAAAAACCACAGTTTTTAGCCCCACACGAAATGCGCCATATTATTACTAAATTTAACGAAGCAGGTAATAACAACGTGGCACTGTGTGAGCGTGGTTCAAGCTTTGGATATAATAACTTAGTGGTTGATATGCTAGGCATGGACGACATGAAAGTTATGGCACCTGTTATTTTTGATGCTACCCATGCACTACAACGCCCAGGTGGCCGTGCAGATTCGGCTGATGGTCGTCGCGCTCAAGCAGCAGAGCTTGCCCGCAGTGGTATGGCACTTGGTATTGCGGGCTTATTTATAGAAGCACACCCCAATCCAAATGAAGCAAAATGCGATGGCCCATGTGCACTAGCATTGAGTAAATTAGAAGGCTACTTAACGCAAATGAAAGCCGTAGATGATTTAATTAAAAGCTTTGCACCGCTTGATACCAGTGCCAGCGATTTATAATTTATAACCTATATTAGGTAATATTTAAAAAGCGACTAAGGTCGCTTTTTTTACACCTTAAATATATAATTCCATGCATAAGAAAAACTAATTCAAAGCGTGGTTATCATGTCAAGACGGGTCCCTCCATTAAACGCGCTTAAAGCCTTTGAAGCAGCAGCACGTCATTTAAGTTTTACCAAAGCTGCTGAAGAGCTATATGTAACGCAAGCCGCTGTAAGTCATCAAATAAAAACATTAGAAGAACATTTAGGCTTAAAGCTATTTATACGCAGAAACCGCTCGCTATTATTAACCGAAGAAGGGCAGGGTTATTTTCTCGATATAAAAGAAATATTTACCCAACTAATAGACGCTACCGAAAAATTACTAGCACGGGGTGCAAAAGGCTCTTTAACGGTAAGTTTAACGCCAAGTTTTGCGATTCAGTGGTTAGTACCCAGATTAAGTTTATTTAATGAGTTACACCCAGAAATAGACGTGCGAATAAAAGCGCAAGATCAAGACGAAAACTCTTTAACCGACGATGTCGACGTCGCTATTTATTATGGCCGTGGGCATTGGAGTGGGGTGCAAACTTTTAAGTTACATACCGAGTATTTAGTGCCGCTATGTAGCCCGCTATTATTAAATGGCATTAAGCCACTTAATCAACCCAGTGATTTAGCGCACCATACCTTATTGCACGACACCACACGTAAAAATTGGAAAACATGGATGAAAACCGCCGGTGTACGTAATGTGCAAGTTAACCAAGGGCCTATTTTTAGTCACTCATCTATGGTGTTACAAGCCGCAGTGCATGGCCAAGGTGTTGCTATAGGTAATAGTGTACTCGCTAAGCCCGATATTGACGCCGGACGATTAGTGATCCCGTTTAATCATAGTTTAGAGAGTAAAAACGCTTATTATTTAGTGCTGCGCGAGTCGCAAACAGAAATGGGTAAAATAGTGTCATTTAAAGAATGGATGCTGAGCTTAGTAGAGCAAGAACAAGAGTATTAATATGATTAAATGGTTTAAAAGTACACAGCAGCCAGCTATAGCACAGTTTATTTTTGCCCATGGTGCAGGGGCAGGTAGCGACCATGAGTTTATGCAAAATATGGCACAACTCATTAGTGAGCAAGGGATTGATGTTGGCTTATTTGATTTTGAATATATGCAAATAGCGAAACAAACCAATAAACGCCGCCCACCCGATCGCGCGCCCAAATTGCTTAGCTACTATGAGCAAATACTTAGCCATGCACAGCCAGGGTTGCCGTTATTTATTGGTGGTAAATCTATGGGGGGGCGAATGGCGTCAATGCTTGCCTGTACTAGCGAGCATGCTATTTTAGGTGTATTAGCGTTTGGTTATCCGTTTCATCCGCCAGGCAAGCCTGAAAAACTACGCACCGATCACTTTGCTGATATAGGCTGCCCATTTTTAGTATTACAAGGTGAGCGCGATACGTTTGGTACTCGTGAGGAGCTAGCTACTATGTTAATGCCCAAGCAACCAGAATATTGCTGGTTACCCGATGGCGACCACTCACTAAAACCGCGTAAAAAAAGTGGCGTTAGTGAGGCGCAAAATCGAGCAACTGCAGTGCAAAGTGCTGTACGCTTTATAAATAAGTATTCGAGAGAGTAATAAATGATTAAATTATTTTTAATGACCGGGAGCTTTTTTTGTATGCTGTCGGTAATGCTAGGGGCGTTTGCCGCTCACGGTTTAAAAAGCCGACTGTCGGAGTACTCATTAGGTGTGTTTAAAACCGCGGCCGAGTACCAAATGGTGCATGGATTAGCGCTAATAGCTGTGGCGGTGTTAATTAAGTGGGGTATAAACCTCAATTGGGCTGGCGGTTTTTTTATTGCGGGCACACTGCTTTTTAGTGGCAGTTTATACTTACTTGCCATAACAGGCATGAAGTGGCTAGGCCCAATAACCCCATTGGGTGGTTTATGCTTTATTATTGGTTGGATTGTTATTTTAGTGCAAGTTGCACGATTTAAGTTTTAAAGGGTTAATATGTCTAGTGTTGTGATTTACTGTCGTAGTGGGTTTGAAAACGATGCCGCTGCTGAAATAACGTTCCACGCTGCCGAGCAAGGTTTTGCCGGTTATGTTAAAGCAAAGCCAAATACCGGTTATGTTATTTATGAGTGTTTTGACGCGCAGCATGGCGACGAAATAATTAAAAAAGTTGATTTTAAAAACATGGTGTTTGCTCGTCAATGGTTTGCCGGTACGCTGATCGAAAACATGCCAGTAGAAGATCGTGTAGGGGCCGTTGTAGAGGCTGCTAAAGATTTTACCTTGTGCTCTGAGCTACGTGTAGAAACCCCCGATACCAATGAGGGAAAAGAGCTTTTAACCTTTTGTAAAAAAATATCAACACCCCTTAAAAAAGCCCTCGAAAAACGTAATATTGTACTGCGCGAGCCAAAAGCAAACCGCCCAGTAATGCATGTACTGTTTTTAACTAACAACACCGCTTATGTGGGTTACTCGTATAGCTTTAATAACTCGCCATTTTTTATGGGTATTTTGCGTTTACGTATGCCAAGCGATGCACCAAGCCGCTCTACTTTAAAATTAGATGAAGCATTTAATGTGTTTATTCCAGAACAACAACGCGAGTCACGCGTTGCAGCCGGAATGCGCAGTGTTGACTTAGGGGCGTGCCCAGGTGGCTGGACTTATCAGTTAGTACGCCGCGGTATGTTTGTAAGCGCGATAGATAATGGCCCAATGAACGACGATTTAATGCAAACAGGGCAGGTAAAACATTTTAGAGCCGATGGTTTTAAATATCGCCCAGAAAAACGCAACATTACTTGGTTAGTATGCGACATGGTAGAAAAGCCAACTAAAGTAACCAGCCTAATGATTGACTGGGCAGTAAATGCATATGCTAAAGAGCTTATTTTTAACTTAAAGCTGCCAATGAAAAAACGCTTTGATAGTGTTTACGAGTGCTTAAGCATGATCAGAGCTGAACTGGAAAAATACGGTATAAGCTACGAGTTACAAGCTAAGCATTTATATCATGATCGCGAGGAAGTGACCGTGCATTTAAATGTGACCAAAGTGCCACAAAGCTTATATAGCTAATGATGAATTAGTAAATAACCTGAGTTTAGGTTAAATAAAAAATGGGTCAAGCGACCCATTTTTTATGACATATTATTGATTTCGGTATTGGCTGCGAAAGTTATCAACCCATAATTTGGTGCCACCACAAACAGCAACAGGCATTACAATTAAATTTACCAACGGAATGGCTGTTAGCAACATTACTGCAAAACCAAACCCGTACGATAAACCTTGCTTGCTTTGTAAATCGGCTTTCATTTGCTTAAAGCTGATTTTATGATTATCGAACGCGTAATCTTGGTATTGCACGGCAAACATCCAACACGAAAAAAGCACCCACAGTATTTGCCCTATAACCGGTAACACCCATAACAATATAAAAAAGCCAATGGCGCGGGGAAGGTAATAGCAAAGTTTTGTCCACTCTCGGCCAAGCATGCGTGGTACATCTTTTAATAACTCAGCCAAGCCATCATCATTAATTTTTTGACCTGTTAAATGCAACTCAACTTTTTCACTGAGTAACCCATTAAAAGGCGCGGCAATAAAGTTTGTGATCACAGTAAATAACATACTGTAGCTAAACAGCACTATTAACAGGGCAATGGGCCACATTAACCACTCAAGCCAGCTTAACCACTCGGGCAGCATATTATTTATGTAGCTAAAACTGTCGCTTAACCAGCCAAATAAAAAAAACAACGAGCTACCAAAAAGTAAAATATTAATTAACAGCGGAATAAACACAAAACGCTTTAATCCTTTTTGAGTAATTAATTTAAACCCCGAAAAAAAATACTCCATACCTTGTATGATCTGCACAACTACCTCAAAAAATATTTTTCATTTGCACTAGTATAAATAGCTGAGTAATTTTAAACAGTATTTTTAGGTAACAAAGTGTTTAAGTAAAATAATAACAACGGCCAGCTTACTACTTTATTCATCCTGCTTAATAAATAATATTTAGTTTATAAGCCTATATATTGGCGCTATGGCGTAACTAAATGCTAACTTAGCTTGATTTTTGGGCAGTGCAAAGCGTACTATAGCTGATTTAGCCACTCTAGGCTTAAGCATCGCTTTGATGCATTGTGGAGAAATTAGTAAAGTTGCCGCGTCAGTGCGTTGCAAAAATAAAGGGTATAAATAGTGATGTACAAAAATCAGGAAGTAATTTTACGATTGCGCGCTAATATTCCAGCGTTTGAATGTGTAAAAGGATGCCACGACTGCTGCGGGCCAGTAACAACGTCTTCAGAGGAAATGTCGCGTTTACCTGTAAAAACGGATGCCGAGCATGAAGCGGCATTAAACGAGTTCAATTGTGTACATCTTGGCCCCAATGGCTGTACTGTATATGACGAGCGGCCATTAATTTGTCGTTTATTTGGTACTACACCAAGAATGCCTTGCCCAAATGATCGTCGACCAAATGAGCCAGTTGACCCTAAAATTGAGCGTGAAGTACATCACTTTATAGCAAACACGCGTCAAGTATTAGTGTAAGTATTGGTATTTATTAAAGTAATTAAGCGCTTATTCAGCGCTTTTTTTATGTGTGTTATACGCGTTATTAATAATTTAAAAACCATCAATAAGTTTATTCTAAACACTGCCCTAGTTATTTTTACAAAAAATGCTATCAATACATATTAAATATATTGCGAGATTAATAATGCATTTGACTATTAATATACTTAGCCTTATGCAGCTTGTTTTACAGCTACACTTTTGCATCTCTCTATTTATATTACGATTTCTGTTTGCCTAGTTCCTTCAAAATTGTTGTTTTATATTTGTTTATTATTAAAAATAGCTGTAAGCAAGGCTTTGCTATTGTGTAAATTCACTATTAATAATTAGAGTACCGTTGGATTAGGTTGCTGAAAAGGGTAAAATATTCACAAATTGGCAGTTAAGATATTTGTTATGGCATTTTCTAAACTCGAAATAAAGCAAGATCAATAGATAATTTAACCTTTTGATTAGCGTCGCTTCATGGTGAAATTTCGTATTTAGGGTGGGTGTTGTGGTATGTCGCTATGTCGGTAACTAAAAATCCATCAGGAGACGATAAATGAGTACCACTGGAGTAACAAAACAACATGAAGATGAGCATTCATCTACAACAAAGTATTTGGCAGGGGTTGATATACCGGTATTTTTAATCAGTGGTGGCATTCTTGTGCTATTTGCTGTGCTAGCACTTTATGATATTGATTTGATGTCGGGTTGGATCAATACCGCTTTTGCTTTTTCTACTAAAACGTTTGGTGCCTTTTGGCAAATATTATTGCTTTCGACCTTTATAATTGGGTTGTTTTTAGCCTTTGGACGTACTGGGAAAGTGGTATTAGGTGGCTTAAAAAAGCCAGAAATTACTACCTTTAAGTGGATCAGCATTATTATGTGTACACTCCTTGCTGGTGGCGGGGTGTTTTGGGCTGCTGCTGAGCCAATGGCACATTTTATTTCGCCGCCGCCAATTTTTGGTGGTGAGTCAGGCACTAAAGAGGCTGCATTTAATGCTTTAGCGCAAAGCTTTATGCATTGGGGATTTTTAGCCTGGGCTATTTTAGGCAGCCTGACTGGCATAGTGTATATGCATTTACATTACGAAAAAGGTTTACCACTTAAGCCGCGTACTTTGTTGTATCCGGTATTTGGCGATCGCGTAATGAAAGGCACATTTGGTGCTATTGTCGATTCGTGTTGTGTTATAGCTGTAGTAGCAGGCACGGTAGGCCCTATTGGCTTTTTAGGCTTGCAAGTAAGTTTTGGTTTAGAAAAACTATTTGGTATTCCAGATACTTATACCACTCAAGTGGCCATTTTATTTAGTTTAATTGCAATTTATACTCTATCTGCCGTAAGTGGTGTTACTAAAGGGATTCAATTACTCAGTCGCTTTAATGTAATTTTAGCCGTGGCGTTAATGCTGTTTATTTTGCTGATGGGGCCTACAGCCTTTATTTTTGATAGCTATATTCATTCGTTTGGGCTTTATATTAATAACTTTATTCCTATGGCCACTTTTCGTGCCGATACCGCTTGGTTAGACTGGTGGACAGTATTTTTTTGGGGCTGGTTTTTAGGTTATGGACCTTTAATGGCTATGTTTGTTGCACGAATTTCGCGCGGCCGTACTATTCGTGAAATGATCACGCTTATTTCAATAATTGCCCCTGTTATTACTTGTTTTTGGTTTACGATAGTAGGTGGTTCAGGAATATTTTTTGAGTTAGCAAACCCGGGTGTTATTTCAGAACCCTTTGCGGGCTTAAATTTACCTGCTGCACTGTTGGCCATTACTGAGCAGCTGCCTATGGGCTTTGTTATATCGGTATTGTTTTTAATTTTAACCACAATATTTGTAGCAACCACAGGTGACTCTATGACCTACTCGGTGTCTATGGTAATGACGGGTAACGATCATCCGCAAACATCCATTAGAGTGTTTTGGGGCATTATGATGGGGGTTATGGCAGCAATATTAATTTCGATAGGTTCAGGTGGTATTTCTGCACTGCAGTCGTTTATTGTAGTAACTGCCGTACCTGTATCTTTTGTGTTGTTACCATCACTTTGGACGGCCCCACAAATTGCGAAAAAAATGGCTACTGAGCAAGGTTTATAAGCAATAGACGTTAAAGCTAAATAAAGGATTGATTGCCCAACGAGAGGCAATCAATCTTATTTACAGGTTAGCGCCCCCCTGCATCGAGTCTAGAGCGATCGGTGTTTTCTACCAAGACTCCCGCACCGAGATAATTTATTTTTAGCCAAATATCTTCGTCAATTTCGATCCCATGATTAACTGAGTGATTTTTGTTTTTTTCAATTTTTTCAGCGCTAATCATATGACTGTCATCACTTTGAAGTGAAGTAGTTAAATCGACCCTTGAACTACAAATAATGGTTAACGCTTGCTTGTCATCATCAGTGGTTATTAAGTTGGTTACACCGCTGCTATAGCTAGGATAACGTCTACCCGAAAGAATAGCTGCAGTATGTTCGGTAATTATATCGCTGCCATTTTTCCAATAAGCCGCAGTACTGATCCCTCTGCGACCTCGGTCGGTCAATGCTTTTAGTACAAACATTCTGTTATGACAGTTATGCACAGTTACGGTTGCAATACCTGTTTCGAGTGCTTTTGCATGGGCCAGATCTACTGCTGCAGCAATACAATTTAGTGCACTACGATTGTGCGCATCAATAATTGCAGAAGTGCTATCTTCATAAATTACATTACTTAGCGGCTTGTCAGCATCATCACAAAGGTATGGCAGCGCCTGGCGTAATTCTTTTAAGCCATTTAAACCATGTTTTTCTAACCACAACACCATGTTTGCAGCATCTTCATAGTTACCAACAAAATAGCCACTAGCTTCAAAACACCTACGTAGCGAGGCTTTAAGTTCATTCATAGAAATATTCACAAAGAATCTCCTTATTGTTTTGGTGTTAATGGCATAAACCAGTCATCAATAAATGGTTTACCAATGTCTTCAAGTAATGGTGCGCCTTGAAACATGGTATTTCTTACCCATAATCGAGATCGAGGATCAAATTTACTCACGCCAAAAAAAGCAAGTTTACAGCGCAGTAAATGTATAGGTAACACATCGCGATCGAGTAAGTTGGCCTGGATATCACCATATACACTGCGGTTCATGCTTTGAATACGCCTTACAATACCGCGTAACTTAGGGTGAGCTACCATAAAGCGCGCAGTAATGTGCTCCGGGTTGTTTACTATATATTCAACCAGCATGTTATAGCATTTGCGCACCGCGTAACCTACGGCAAGCGCCATCGCTTTCTTTTTACCTTCTACGTCGGCAATACTACCGAGGCGAGGTTCCATTTTCTCTTCTGAGCGATACCAATAAGTTTCTTTAGCGCCCTCAGCGTCAAAGTCTATAGCCAGCGCCCAATCATAACGTTGTTCAATAACTGCTTTTAACTGCTGTAATGGCATAAGTGGATCTAAATCTAAAAACTCATCGGAACAGTGAAAGTCTTCAAGCTCATCAACTAAATCCGGATAAATTTCTAACATAATAGAAACTAACATTTCCTGACCTTGTAAAGAGCAGTGTTGTTCACTATAAGCAATTAACTCATCCCAACTATTAAAGCCGCCAGTAACCAGTGCTTTAAGTTTTTGCATGTCTTGGACGACAATTTTGTTTAGAGCTGTTTGCGATGCATCTTCAGTAATGGTTTCATGTGTGTACTGAACGGCACGGGTTATTAACTCAACCGTTAATTGTTGAGTATAAGCAGTAATTGCACCCAGTGCTCTGATACGAGCTAGTGCGAGTTCTCGCATAGATATCCACTGGTTTATGAGTAGTGGATGATTTACTAAATAGGGTGCCATGCCTAGCCCGGTAGAATTACCAATGCCAAAATAACGTTTAATATCATGGCGCATAGGGGTAAATGTGGCAGCATTACGGTGGCGGGCAATATGCTCTACTTGCAGTAAACTAAAGTTACGTAGCATAAAACAAACAAACATCTCACTGGCAAATGGGCGTGCAAAGTCAGGAAATTTTTGTTGAACTTTTTCCCAATCAGCCATACCCAATTTACCACTGCCATAAACAGCAGTAGTGCGATACAAATAGCCTACTTCTGCTATTTTTGCTACTTCGGGTTGCTTACCGCTGGCTAGTTGCTCAACCACATAATCAAAGTTACGGGCACTGCGGTTAGCACGCGATAACACAAAAACCCGCGAGTCAACGCGTCCGGCTTCTTGTTTTGGTACATTTTGCTTTAACTGGACAACATATTCTGGGGTCACTTGGCCTTCAACTAACGCCATAGTTAAATCCCACTTTGTAGCAATTACGCGATCATTACGCTCTTCTGACAGTAGCTGTTCAGAAAAAAGTACAAAACTAAAGAATCCATCGGGTGCTTGTACTTCATAAACAACCGTACCAAATCCTTGTTCATTTAGATCTAAAGTGGCAAGTTCAATTTTCCAACGCTCGCGAAAAATTCGACGTACCAAAGTGCGCATAAAGCTTAGGCGGCTTTGATGTAAAGAGCCTAACCTTTCTAGTTTCATAACTTGACTGGCAGGGCGCAGTGGCAGTGCGTTGTCGCCCCAAAGTGAAGCGTGAATATCGGCATGTTTAGTCATGTTAATGATCTCATATTATACCGTTTGAGTACGTTTGATTGATCACACGTTGCGCGTAACTGGGATTAAGTGTTAACCAATTTAAATGGTATAAATAATGTGTACTCAAAGTGGTGCTATTTTACTGGTGGCGCCATTTTTGACCAATAGCTGGAATTAGCACAAGTCAAAAAAGTCTATCTATCGATAAGTAAAACTTATTGTTGCGGACTGTTTTTTGATTCTATTGAAGTATTTATATATTAAAATTGTTTTAAATGTAACTTAATAACGTTAGTTAGCGTGTTTCTTGTTGTTTGTTTTGTTAAGTTGAATTTAGTGATCATCTAGTTAAAAAGTTAATCACTATCGCAAAGCATATTAGGTTTGTAACTCATTATACGTGCTCTGGGGCACTATTGTTGCTCAGCCCCGTGCTTTAAAATAAAGTCAGTTAACGCTTGTGCCGCTGGGGCAAGTGACTTGTTTTTAAGTTGTACTATGCCTATTTCGCGCACCACATGCGGGGTTTTTAATGGAATAAAACACAAGGTGTTGTTGTGTTGCGGAAAAGCAAAACGCGGTAATGTGGTTATACCCATTCCAGTTTCTAGCATGGCTATAAGCGATAGCATATTTGAAATATAAAACTGCGAGTTTTCGAGTAGCGGCTCAGCAGCTGTTTTTTTAAGTAAGCGCGAAGTGCCATTACTTATAAATCGCTGTTGTTGTAGATCCTGCCAGTGTAGTTCTTGCACGTGTGTAAGAGGGTTATCTTTATGACAAACAACACCTATTTCATCCTGCCATATAGGGGTAAACAGTACATTATCGTGTTCATGACCAGGTGTAAGACTGGCAATTCCTAAATCAACTTGTTGTTTTTCGACTTTTTTTAATACTGTTTCAGAATTATCATCATAAAGACTAATGTGTAACTCAGGAAGATCTGCCACAAATTTAGATAATAAGTTAGGCAGTAATCTACAGCCGATGGAGGGCACAGATGCAAGGCGTAAATGGCCCGTTTTATTTTGGCGCATTAATACCATATCTTGAGAAATACTGTCGTGATGGGCAATCAGCTCTTTTGCTTTGGGCAAAAAGTTTCTACCAAATGGTGTAAGCTCAGTCATAGTACTTTTCGTACTTCGCTTTTCAAAAACATCGGCACCTAATTTATTTTCAAGGTCACGAATCGATAAAGAGATTGCCGGCTGTGTACGACATGCCTTTTGCGCAGCGTAATGAAATCCTTTTAATTCAGCAACCCAGACGAAATGTCGTAGCTGGGTAATTTTAAATTCAGGTAGCACGATAAGTTTTCCTTATCAAAATATATTAATTATTAATTTTAGTTATTAGAGCATGGTTCTTATACTGAATCCAATTATTTAATGGAGGTATTTATGTCATCAAATTCAGTGTTTCAAAATTACATCGCAGGTCAGTGGGTTGAAGGTAAAAGTTCAATTGAGAATATTAGCCCAGCAGACTTAAGCGATACGATAGGACATTACGCCCAAGCAGATAAAGCACAAACAGAAGCAGCAATTGATGCTGCGATTGTAGGTCAACTCGAATGGCAAAAAAGTGGTCTTGAAGAGCGCTATCGCGTTTTAATGGCCATTGGTGATGAGTTAATTGCCCGTAAAGATGAGCTTGGCAAACTACTAGCACGTGAAGAAGGCAAAACATTAGCAGAAGGCGTGGGCGAAACTTATCGTTCAGGTCAATTTTTTCATTACTACGCTGCAGAAGTGTTACGCCAAATGGGCGAAACGGCCGATTCAGTACGTCCAGGAGTTGAAATTGAAACCCGCAGAGAACCTGTTGGTGTTGTGGGTATTATTACTCCATGGAATTTTCCTACGGCTACTGGCGCATGGAAAATTGCTCCGGCACTGGCCTTTGGTAATGCCATTGTATTTAAACCCGCTAACCAAGTACCAGCAAGTGCATGGGCATTAACCGAAATCATCTCACGTCAAGGTTTACCAGCAGGTACGTTTAACTTAGTTATGGGGCCTGGCGCTGAAGTAGGTGATTTACTTATTAATTCTAAAAAAATTAATGCGTTAACATTTACAGGTTCACTGGAAACAGGCCGTAAAGTGGCTATAGCTACAGCAACAAACCTAGTTAAATGTCAGCTTGAAATGGGCAGTAAAAATGCCTTAATCGTACTAGACGATGCCGATTTAGATAATGCAGTGGAATGCGCTGTGGGTGGTGCATTTTTTGGTACTGGTCAAAAATGTACTGCATCATCGCGCTTAATTGTTACCGAAGGTATCCATGACCGTTTTGTTGCTGCTGTAATTAAAAGAATGGAACAGCTAGTAGTGGGTCACCCACTTAGAGATGGTGTGCATATTGGTGCTGTCGCCGATGCACGTCAAATGGCACAAAACTTAAAGTATCTACAAATAGCTAAAGACGAAGGCGCTACGCTTGCCATCGGTGGTGAAGTGATCACTGAGGAAACCGAAGGTTATTACTTAAAGCCTGCTCTGTTTATTAATACTACTAACGATATGACCATTAACCGTGAAGAAGCGTTTGCGCCAATTGCTTGTGTTATCAAAGTTAAAGATTATGAAACAGCCTTAGCCACATTAAACGATACAAACTATGGTCTTACAGGCGGAATTTGTACGCAATCACTTAAATATGCGAGTGACTTTAAACGCCGCGCACAAACAGGCTGTGTCATGGTTAACTTGCCAACAGCGGGTACTGACTACCATGTACCATTTGGTGGTCGTAAAGAGTCTAGCTTTGGTGCACGTGAGCAAGGTACTTACGCGAAAGAGTTTTACACCATAGTTAAAACAACTTACATCCGCTCATAATCTAAGGAATCATTATGCATAACGATCTAATTGTCATTGATGGATTGCAGTATTCCAATTGGAATAGAACTATTTTTGAACAACTTAAAAGTGGTGGCGTAACAATGGTGCATGTGACCATTGTTTACCACGAACAAATTCGTGAAACATTATTACGTATCGCACAGTGGAATCGCCTGTTCGAGATGCATAATGATCTGATTATGCCAGTAAAAAGTACAGATGATATTCACCTTGCCAAAAAGTTAGGCAAAGTGGGGATTATGTTTGGTGCACAAAACTGTTCAACCATTGAAGATGACATTGGTATGGTGGAAATCATGCGCGAGTTAAATTTAATGATTATGCAGCTCACTTATAACAACCAAAGCTTGTTAGCTTGTGGTTGTTATGAGGCTGAAGATAGCGGTGTTACCCGTTTTGGCCGCCAAGTTATTAAAGAAATGAACCGCGTAGGCATGATTGTTGATATGAGCCATAGTGGTGAGCGAAGCACGCTGGAAGCAATTGAAATATCGCAGCGTCCTATCGTCATTTCGCATGCTAATCCAAGTAGTTTTCATGCCGCTAAACGTAATAAATCAGACACTGTACTAAAAGCGCTTGGTGAGTCGGGCGGTTTATTAGGGTTTAGTTTATATCCATTTCATCTTAAAAATGGCCCCGATTGCACTTTAAACGAATTTTGCGACATGGTGGCAAATACGGCCGATTTAATGGGTATAGATAATATTGGTATTGGTACCGATTTATGCCAAGAGCAGCCAACCTCAATTTTACAGTGGATGCGAAACGGACGTTGGTCTAAAGAAATGGATTATGGCGAAGGCTCTAAGTCGGATGCAGATTGGCCCAAACCGTTACCTTGGTTTAAAGATAGTAGCGATTTTCCCAATATTACAAAAGGGCTTCAGGCACGAGGTTTTCATGATAATGAAGTTGCAAAAATAATGGGCTTAAATTGGCTTAATCTTTTAAATAAAGGCCTGAAACCACAAGACGTATAAATTAATTTGTTATTAAGGAGTGATATCAAAAAGTAATACAACATATTGATAAACTATAACTAAAAGAGATCCATCAGGAGACGAGAAATGAATACCACCAGTACAACGATAAAACAGGATATGGGTACATTACCCTGCAATAAAATTCTGCCTGGGGTAGATATAGCGGTACTATTGATCAGTGGGGGAGTACTCGTGTTGTTTGCTGCACTAGCGCTTTACGATATTGACTTGATGTCGAGTTGGATCAATTCCGCCTTTGCATTTTCTACTAAAACTTTTGGCGCATTTTGGCAAATACTACTGCTTTCGACTTTTGTTATCGGTATATTTTTAGCGATCGGTCGCACGGGTAGGGTTGTTTTAGGTGGGTTAAAGTCTCCTGAAATTTCGACGTTTAAATGGATCAGCATCATTATGTGTACGCTGCTTGCTGGTGGAGGCGTATTTTGGGCTGCCGCTGAGCCAATGGCGCACTTTATTTCATCGCCGCCGCATTTTGGTGGCGAGTCGGGCACTAAAAACGCGGCTTTTAATGCATTAGCACAAAGCTTTATGCATTGGGGGTTTTTAGCCTGGGCTATTTTAGGCAGCCTAACTGGCATAGTGTACATGCATTTACATTACGAAAAAGGCTTACCGCTTAAACCACGTACTTTACTTTACCCTGTGTTTGGCGACCGTGTAATGAAAGGCGCTTTTGGTGCTATTGTTGACTCATGTTGTGTACTTGCGGTTGTTGCCGGTACTGTAGGACCAATTGGCTTTTTAGGACTACAAGTGAGCTTTGGTTTAGAAAAACTATTTGGCATTCCCGATACCTATACAACTCAAGTGGTTATTTTATTTAGCTTAATTGCTATTTACACGCTATCGGCAGTCAGTGGTGTGACCAAAGGGATTCAGATGCTAAGTAGCTTTAATGTTATTTTAGCGGTAGCGCTAATGTTATTTATTTTAGTAATGGGGCCAACGGCATTTATTTTCGACAGCTATATTCAATCATTTGGTCTTTATATTAATAACTTTATTCCTATGGCGACCTTTCGCGCCGATACCGCCTGGTTGGATTGGTGGACGGTATTTTTTTGGGGCTGGTTTTTAGGCTATGGTCCATTAATGGCGATGTTTGTTGCACGTATTTCACGCGGTCGCACTATTCGTGAAATGATCATGCTGATCTCTGTAATTGCCCCTGTTATCACCTGTTTTTGGTTTACGATAGTAGGTGGTTCAGGAATATTTTTCGAGCTGGCTAATCCCGGTGTCATTTCAGAACCTTTTACTGGTTTTAACTTACCTGCAGCGCTATTAGCCATTACTGAGCAGCTGCCTATGGGTTTTGTTATCTCAGTATTATTTTTAATATTAACCACTATTTTTGTGGCAACCACTGGTGATTCGATGACCTATTCAGTCTCTATGGTAATGACTGGAACTGATCACCCGCAAACATCAATCAGGGTGTTTTGGGGAGTTATGATGGGGGTTATGGCTGCTATTTTAATCTCTATTGGCTCTGGAGGTATTTCTGCTTTGCAATCGTTTATTGTAGTAACCGCAGTGCCAGTGTCTTTTGTACTGTTACCTTCGCTTTGGACCGCGCCGAAAATAGCTAAAAAAATGGCTGATGAGCAAGGTTTGTAAACGTTAAAATTAAGGATAAAAGGGCTATGGCTATAGCCTTTTCATTTACTGCATTTTAATAGAATTAATTTTAAAGTCCCAAATTTTTCCAACAGTTTGGGCAAAACAACCAACCATAATGTTACTTATCCAATTAGAGCTGAAACTAAAATGAAAACACCTGTTAAAACTAATTTATTCGCATCTAAAGCCCCATTAGAATGGGCAATTATTGCCAATGGCACATTATCAACTGCACAAATACCAATTGATGCAGAAGGCAAAGTTGTTGCCGGTGGTATTGAAGCACAAGCGCGTCAAACAATGGAGAACTTTAAGCACACAATTGAAGCAGCTTCGCTTACTATGGATGATGTAACGCAAGTCCTTATTTACGTGACCGAACGTTCGCAGTTGGCCACTTTTAATAAAGTGTACGCAGAGTATTTTAAGCCACCTTATCCAAATCGTGCTGCTATGATAGTAGCAGGCTTAGCCCGAGAAGAGATGCTGTGTGAAGTAGTGGCTTACGCTGCAGTACCTTAATTATTAAAGTTAAGTACCTCGTTTTTGCGCCCAAAAGGCTGGTAGATGAAGGTATGAGTAAGCCAGCACTATGCTGGCTTTTTACGTTTACATAATGCAAATAACAGTAGTAACCACTTCATTAGGGACAAGGTATGCGAGCAACTTATATTTCATTACTAGCGTTATTTTTTAGCTGTTTTATTTTATTATTAGGTAATGGCTTACTCAATGTGTTACTTCCGGTACGTATGGGGCTTGATGGCGTAGATATAGATACTATAGGCATGGTTTTGTCGTTGTACTTTGTAGGCTTATTAATAGGGGCTCTTTATAGTATTAATTTGATTCGCCGAGTGGGGCACATTCGCATGTTTGCTGGATGTGTGGCACTGGGAGCTATTAGTGTACTTATGTATAGTATTTATCCCAGTATTATTTTGCTGGCAGTTATGCGCGTTATTATTGGTTTTTGTAATGCTTGCGCATTTACTGCTATGGAAAGTTGGTTAAGCGATAGCTCAACTAAACAAACCCGAGGTAAAATGCTTGCAGTGTATAATTCGGTTGTTTTGTGCGGCTTATTTGGTGGGCAGTTTTTTATGGGCTTAGCAGAGCCTCAACAATCTACATTATTTGTGTTGGTAGGAATATTACTATGTGCATCCGTTATCCCGTTAATATTTAGCCGCCATACCGGGCCGACTATTCAAGACGTAACCGCTATGCCCTTACTGGCTTTGTATCGCATTTCGCCATTAGGGGTAGTGACTTGTTTTATTTCTGGCTTGATTTACTCCGCCATTTTTAATCTACTGCCAGTGTTTGCACTGCAATACAATATTATTGAGTTTCAGCTTTCTTTGTATATGGGCGCAGCAATTTTTGGTGCGTTTTTATTGCAATTCCCAGTGGGTTATTTTTCAGATCGATACGACCGACGCTCAGTACTACTTATTTTATTGTGTATTTCGGTATTGGCCGATATTGCAGTAGTACAGTTTGTATCATTAAATATGATCCCGGCATTATTTATTGTTACCGCACTAACTAGTGGCATTATTGCGTGTACCTATCCGCTAAGTATTTCGGAAGCGTTTGATCGCTTGAAAAAAAGTGAAATGGCGGCCGCCATGGGCAGTATGATTTTGGCATTTGCCTTAGGTGGGATCATTGGACCTTATACAACGTCAGTTATGATGAAAGAATTTGGGGTCAATGCAATGTTTTACTTTATGGCATTGGTACAGCTTTTTCTCGCAGTTTTTGTGGTTTATCGTATGATTAAGCGCCCAGCACTGCCAATCGACGAACAAGAAGTGTTTGTAATGCAAAGTCCTGCAATTTCTCCGGCAATAGAATTTGACCCGCGTACAGAGCAAGAGCCCGAAAGTAACTAGCTTAAGTCTGCGCCGCTAATTTTATGAGTTAAACAAATCGTGACTAACTTGAAATAAAATTAGCGCGCAGGCGCTTAAAGAAAGTAGCGCAATAGCGGGTTTAAGATAGTGAGCTTTAAAGTACTTTTCTAATCGTCGAGACAGTAAAAATCCAAATAGCACTGCGGGTAATAACGGCAATGCAAGCTGAAGTTGATAATAACTAAAGTTACCCGTCACTATTAATAAAAATAATGATAAAATAGTTGATATTAAAAAGAATATACTTAGCTCGGCACGTACCGAACTCGCATTACTATTTTGATACACAATAGCGATAGGCGGCCCGCCAATCGAAGTAGAAGTCCCCGCGAGACCAGAGAAAAAACCACCGATAAATAAATTTTTTGCTGAGTAACTAATTTGCCAATGACTGTAGGTTAATAGCACGCACAGTATAATTAATATTGAAAATAATATGGTGAAAAACAACGGCGGTAATAGTAACAATAGTGCCACAGCTAATAACGACCCCATAAAACGCCCGCATAAAGCAATGCTAATACAACTAATCTGTATGTTCTTTTTATTATTTAGTACACTTAATAGCGATAAGCCTAATCCTAAAAGCAAAATAGGGGCGGGTATAAAAGCAGGATCAATCAATACTAAAATTGGCGCAGCAATAACCCCTAAGCCAAAACCAAGTAAACTTTGCAGTGCAGCAGCACCAGCAATAAGGGTTAAAACAAGGATTAAAATTAAAGGGTCGGTGAGCATAATCACATAGCAAGGAGGCATAAGTGGATGAATTATCTTAAATATTTAATGTCGAGTCTAATTAGGAGTTTTTATCTTTTAATAATAATTACTAGTGGCTGAAGTTGTTATTAGTTATACCCATATAATTCAATTTATTTAAGTTCCCTTTATATTCAGCCACTTAAGTTAACTGATTTCACACCCAGAGTAAGTCTTCTTATGATCACCCTGCATAAAATAATAAATATTTAACAACCAACGGTAAATATCGTTATTACCAAGTAAGAAAGCGATATGTATGCATTTAAATAACTTAGCCGCTAAATACATTATTGGCGATATTACCGTATCAGCTTCACGTTACTATTTAACTGCCATGGTAGGCGAGAATAAAGTAGATGCAGTACAGGTAGCTTATAATCGCGACCATCTAAGCTTGGCAGCTCGCTTACAAAGCTCTAACGATATGCGTTTTTACCAAGGACTAAAACCCAGCGGTGAAATAGTTAAAGAAAAATGTGGGAAATATATTCAGGCTATAAAATTTACAATATTCAACTACAAGCCACTTATGCCAATGTAGCATGGACTCTGTAAGTGGTTTAACCGTAGACACCAGCCAAGTGATGCTTGATGCAATATATAATCATAAAGCGGGGAGCTTTTACGTAGAGTACAGTATGTGGGTCGATGAAGCCGAGCAAATATTTGAAGCTGCTGATGAGTTGTTGATTAGCTATCGATTCGATTTTTGCTGATGCATAAAAAAGGGCGCCAATATTATTGGCGCCCTTTTTTGTTATTACTTAGATTTTCTCTTTCTTGGTTTTGCAACTTCGACAGTATTTGATTCTTTCAGTTTACGTTTTTCTTTTAACGATAAAGCGGGTTTTTTCTTATCATTTTTAGACATATTCACCACCTAAACAATAAATAATAGATTAATATAAAATACTTTTTTACCAACTAAAACCCTATCAACAATCAAGGTAAGTTACCTCCTTACTTTGTCGAAAATAAACGTTAGTTACTTATAAATTATTCGCATTAAAAGTGAAGCGGGGGTTAGTTTCCTTCTACCGATAAGCCGACTGATCCAAGTTCGGCATAATCGTAAATAACCACCGCAGCTCACTTTATTTACCTAATTAAAGGCATAGCTAATAACTTTAAAACCCAGCGTTATTCAAAGTAGCTTAAGCCTTTCTCTTTTTCCTTGGTTTTGCCACTTCGGTTGTATTCGATTCTTGTTTTAACTTACGTTTTTCTTTTAACGATAACTGTGGTTTTTTCATATCATTTTTAGACATATCATCACCTATTAATAAATAACAAATTAATTACTTCTGCTTTTAGTAAACTAAAAATTAAAGAAACAATATCAATCGGCTATTCACCTCCTTTAATAAGATTAAATAATTACTGCTCTTCGTTTATATTGCTTAAAACTAAACGAAGAAACTTTATGCTTTTACTGTATTTAATAACCAAATTTGCCACGCGCTATACAAGAGCGCATAAATAATATTGATAATAAAAACACAGTAATATTTAAATTTCACTTTAATCTAGGCGATAGAAAGCTTGCCGAGAATGGCCTAAATTAAAGTTAAATTAAAAATTTATAGTAAATTCTGTGAAACAGATGGACGCAGAGAAGCGTCCGCTTAAGCGGGGAATTTTAGGGCGAAGCTCCCCAAACAAATAATATAATTAAATAAAAAAATATATGTTTTCATAGCTCCAATATAGCAGCTTAAATAATAACTACAAGCTATCTTAGATGCTTTAATTAAAGATTAAATTTATGGGTAAAATAGACATGAACTTATTAAAAAGCAATCCATTTTTTAAGCGTATAACTTATGCGGCTCTCAAGTAAGCAAAGAAAATAGATGGCAAAAGATTTATTATTTTAACCAACTCCCTACCTCAAGTTAATGGAGTTAACGTCGTACTGTACTTATTAACACCAACACGACCAAATTAAAGGCTTAATCTTGCAATGCTCGCCATTAATAGCTGCAAGTATAAATAGCAATTAGTTATAAAAATCCCATATAGCATATGGGATTAATATAGTGTGTTTTTAAACGCTAGCTATAATATGCGACATTTTTTGTAACAAGAGTTAAAAACAGGTTTAAATATTTACACCTGCTAGGCTAAAGTAAATAAAGTTATTTTTATTTGAAACTTCTAGTTTGAGCACCCCATGCAAAAACTAATGCGTAAAGTATATGGCCAATGAGTGCAACCCAAGTGGTTTCGGTGAAGCCGATAAACGGCGGCAGACCAATAATTAAATGCGCCACAACGTAGAGTGCGAATACCCAAAGTACAATACCGTACACTACAGCTGTAATACTCCAGTGAAGCGAGGGCATGATTGCTTTGCGCATTGGTAGTACTACAAATAACCAGCCTAATGGGTAAAGTATTAAGCCTGTAATATAGTGAATCAATTCGGGAGTTCCTGTAGGTACTGTACCGAATATAACCTCAATCATAGTTCTGGGGAGCTTAATTGTTGATAGCTCAGCAAAACCTAGAAGAGGAGACAGCGATGGCCCCCAAAAATCAAAGATAACCGTAGCGAGTGCGCCTGCAAATAGCATTATTAAAATAGACGAAAACATATTCGCCGAGAGACGTTCACTTTCATTATCGTGATTAGTCATAGTTTTTTCCTTGTCGAGAGCAAGCTGATAGTTCCTTAAATGGCTTGTCTCAGTAAGCGTTCAAAAGATTATAAAGCCCCGTGGCATGTAGTACTAGCTGAGGACTGAGGTAGGCTGTCGCGTTTGACCTTTAATAACGGCACAAGCGACATTTAATAAAAGATTAACGTGGCTGATAGTATACCGCTGTTTATAGTTTGTAAATGTCTTTTATATCAAGTATAGCAAGGCTTACAGCAGGTTACGTATACAATTTATAAATATTTAATTATAGTTAAACTGTAATTATTTAATTTGTTAAAATGATGTTGTCGGGAGTTGGTAACAATATCAATCTTATTAAAAATATGATCATTGTAGCTTATTAAATAGCTTACCTATTATTTTAGGTAATAATATAAAATGAAGCTTAAAGCAGACGCTGAAAATGAATTTTTAGTAGCAAATTAAATGGCTAATTTAACTTTTTAATCTCTGCGAGTTTAATTCCTCGTCGCTTGCGGCGTAAAGGTTATTGACCTTTAACAGCTAATTAAAATATCCTTCTTTGCGAAGCGAAAATTTTGGCACGGGGTAATTCATTCCTCACTTTCATTCATTTTATTGAATATAAGTATAGAGTGAGGGCTTATACATTTTTACTGTGTAAATTTTTATTATTTAAAAATGATTACGTAGCAATACTTTAAGTTATTTGTTAAAACTATTAAATTATTATTCTAGGTTTAAATGTGAGTATAAGGAGTATTTTATGTCGAAAAAAGTAGTAACTTTTGAATACGAAAAAGAAACAAAAAACAGTGTTCGTTACAAAGAAGTGCCTGATGAAGGCGTTGCCCCTATTGTAGGATCTTTGTATGTTCAGAAGTGGTTTGCTGGGAATAGCAAAACGATTGAAATAACGATAGATAAAAAAGACTAATTAGCGGCATTATTTTTGCGCCATAGTTTTTGTTTAGGTAAAAACGACTAGTAAATAGTGCGTTTTATTTAAGAGCGCATAATATATTTTTAAACTAATAAAGTTTTTTATAGCGTATTATAGTAGCTCATTTATTATTTATATTAGGCTTAAGTAAAAGTACGCTAGCCTCACAAATTTTACTAACAAGGAAGTTGTATAGATGAAGTATTTTATTTTAATCTCTATTTTAATTATTAGTGGGTGTACATCAACACCTAAAGTTATATCTAACTCGGATATAACCAGCACTATGAATTTAATTGCCCTCACAGAAGAAGCTGCTCCTGCAGGAATAAAAGGCGTATTTAAGTTATCAATAAAGGCGGCAGGCATTCAAAACAGTGGTATTTATTTAAATACAGAATTGGATTATAGAGATAGAAGAAATGTGAGTGTCGCTATTCACCCTAGAACAGTAAATGCTTTTATAAAAAAGTATGGAACTTCGCCCGATTTATATTTTATTAATAAAACTATTGAAGTTACGGGCGAGGCTAAACGTATGATAATTGATTTTTACGCTATGGGTAAAAAAACAGAAAAGTACTATTTTCAAACACATATAAATATAACATCACTCGATCAGATAAAAGTATTGGACTAGGTGAGTTATTAAATAAACTATAATTTGTCGGGTGGCGCTGCGTTTATCCGACTTTAGCTTGTACCCTGTTTTTATTTTAATATCGCTAATATTGGCTTTTCAAGCCGTAATTTAGCAACTAATTTTACGCTATATTCCTGCAATTCTTAATAAAAAAAGTTGTAATAAAAGCCACACATTAAGCGCAATTTAGATTCTTCCTTTATATTTCCTGCCTCTGAGGCGCTATGATATTTAGCGTTACTTTGTTTCTAATTTTTAACATTAAAATTTACTCGTTACGAGTAAAAATTCTTGTTGGACTTAAACCGCTATTTTTCTTTTAATGCGCGCAATTAGCCAGTTCGGCATTTCTAAATAAAAGAGAAAGATAAATGAAAGAAACAACATCACTAGAACAAGCTCGCACGAGCTACAATGTTCGTCATTGGAGCCAAGGTTTTTTTGGTATTAATGAACAAGGTGATGTATATGTTGCGCCTAAAGCTGATGCACCAGAGCAAACTATTGCACTGACCGACATTGCTAAGCAACTAGAAGACAAAGGCTTAAGCTTGCCTGCATTAGTACGTTTTCCGCAAATATTACATCATCGTGTGCACAGCTTATGTGCTGCATTTAATACCGCGATTGCAGATTACGGCTACCCTAAAGATTATTTATTAGTTTACCCAATTAAAGTAAACCAACAGCGTGAAGTGGTTGAAGAAATTGTTGCCAGCCAAGCACAACTAGAAAAAAAACAACTCGGTTTAGAAGCAGGTAGCAAGCCAGAATTACTAACCGTACTAGCATTGGCTGAAAAAACCAGTGCGGTGATTGTATGTAACGGTTACAAAGATAAAGAGTATGTACGCTTAGCGCTAATAGGCGAAAAACTAGGCCATAAAGTATACATAGTGCTTGAAAAGCTCTCTGAGCTCGACATGGTTCTTAGCCAAGCTAAAGAATTAAATGTAAAGCCACGCATTGGTATTCGCGTGCGCTTGGCATCGCAAGGTAAAGGTAAATGGCAAGCAAGTGGCGGCGAAAAATCAAAGTTTGGTTTATCGGCATCACAAGTCTTGCATGTGGTTAATCGCTTAAAAGAATCGGATCAACTTGATTTAGTGCAATTGGTGCATTTTCACTTAGGTTCGCAAATGGCGAATATTCGAGATGTACGTTTAGGTGTAAGTGAAGCTGCACGGTTTTACTGTGAGTTACGTAAACTAGGTGCAAAAATTGAGTGTCTTGATGTGGGCGGTGGTTTAGCTGTTGACTACGATGGTACCCGTAGCCAGTCACATAACTCAATGAACTATAGCTTAGCTGAATACGCTAACAATATTGTGTACACCATAGGCGACATTTGTAAGCAGTATGAACAGCCGTTTCCTACAATTATTTCAGAGTCGGGGCGTGCACTTACTGCGCACCATGCCGTGCTTATATCAAATGTAATTGGTACTGAAAGTTATACACCTGAAGAAATTGAAGCACCGACTGATGATGCTCCGCAGTTACTTAAAAATATGTGGATGTCGTGGCAGCAACTGCACGTACTAACTGATGACCGTGCATTAATTGAAATTTATCACGATAGCCAAGGCGATTTAGCCGAAGCACATAATCAGTTTGCAATGGGGTTACTAAACTTAACCCAGCGTGCGTGGGCTGAGCAAACAAATTTACGAGTGTGTTATGAGCTTAATAAGCATATGGACAACAAAAACCGCTTTCATCGGCCAATAATTGACGAGCTTAATGCACGTTTAGCCGACAAGTTTTTTGTAAACTTCTCGTTGTTTCAATCACTACCAGATGCGTGGGGGATTGATCAGGTGTTTCCGGTGTTGCCATTAAGTGGCTTAACCGAAGCGCCAAAAAAACGTGCAGTATTACTGGATATTACTTGTGATTCTGACGGTGCACTTAACCATTATGTTGATGGCCAAGGCATTGAAAGTACACTACCAGTACCTGAGTTTAGTGCAGATAAACCATATTTAATGGGGTTTTTCTTGGTGGGTGCTTATCAAGAAATATTAGGTGATATGCATAATTTATTTGGCGATACGCACAGCGCTATGGTGAACATGGATGAGTACGGCGTAGCCAGCATTACCGAAATAAACCAAGGCGATACTGTAGCCGATATGATGCGTTACGTGCATTTAGACGTTGAGAGTTTTCAGCAGTCGTATCAGCAGTTGGTAAGTAGCAAAATAGCAGAACACGAACAGCAAAGCGTTTTAGACGAATTGCAAAATGGCCTTGATGGCTACACTTATTTAGAAGAGCTATAAGTATGTCGACTTTGTTTGATCATCCCGATCACTCATTGTATTCCAATGGGATGACCTTTTTACGTTGTCCTATGGTGCAAAATATTACCGCGATTGACGCCGATGTAGTGGTGCTTGGTTTGCCATTTGACATGGCGACCTCGGGCCGCCCGGGTGCACGTTTAGGCCCAGACGCGATTCGTCGTGCATCGGTGCATTTAGCGTGGGAAGGCACTAAGTATCCATGGACGTTTCCATTATTTGAGCATTTAAAAGTGGCCGATGCTGGAGACTTTACTTACCCGGTAGGCGACGCTGAGTATTTTACGGCGCAGCTTGAACAAGCCGCGAGTAAAATATTAAGCCAAGGGAAAACCTTATTAGGGCTAGGTGGCGATCATTTTGTGACTTTACCATTGCTACGCGCACATGAAAAACAGCATGGCAAAATGGCCCTGGTGCACTTTGATGCGCACACAGATACTTACAGTAATGGCTCACGCTACGACCACGGTACCATGTTTTATCATGCGCCAATGGAAGGGTTAATTGATTTAGAGCACAGTATTCAAATTGGTATTCGCACCGACTTTGATCAAAGCAAGCATGGGTTTGCAGTGATTGATGCCATGCAAGCCAACGATTTATCGGCAAACGATATTGCTGCGCAAATAATTGCGCGAGTAGGCGATTTACCTGTTTATTTAACCTTTGATATTGATTGCCTTGATCCGGCGTTTGCACCTGGTACAGGCACTCCCGTGTGTGGTGGTTTAACATCAGACAAAGTGCTTAAAATATTACGTGCTTTAAAAGGCATTAATATGGTGGGTATGGATGTAGTAGAGGTATCGCCAGCGTATGATCAAAGTGAAGTAACCGCGATTGCTGCAGCAACCATTGCGCATGAGCTTTTGCACTTATGGGCATATAAAAATAAGTATTAAATTAAACTAAATAAAACACTAATAAATAGGGCACCCTTAAAGCGTGCCCTATTTTTTTGCGCCCAATAAAAGTAGTATAATTTTTTAGTCGTGTTTATTATCCAGAATTTAGGTTATTTACATATCATTCTATTATAAGCTCGTCAGGCTCAGTCTATACTGAGCTTAATTATCCACTTATAAAAACTAAAATAGGATACTTTTTTATGCTTCAGGCTGTTGTTTTAGGAGGGCTAGAATTTAGCCCTTTGGTTGTTTATTTTCCCATAGCATTTTTATTAACAGCGCTGAGTCGTTTTATTTTGCATCGTTTAGATTGGCACGATCGCATTTGGCGGGTTGCCTGGTTTGAGGTGTCTTTATTTGTGTGT
The DNA here is from genome assembly GCF_001465295.1 of Pseudoalteromonas translucida KMM 520. NCBI lineage: Bacteria > Pseudomonadati > Pseudomonadota > Gammaproteobacteria > Alteromonadales > Pseudoalteromonadaceae > Pseudoalteromonas > Pseudoalteromonas translucida. Next base: position 1,166,088 of record NZ_CP011034.1, read on the forward strand.
TACTTAGCATTAACCGTATATTTATTAAGTGGAAGAATAATTTGATGGCCAAATATTTACGTATTTTAATTACTGTACTGGTTGTTTTTATGGCTGTATTAGCAGGGCGTTGGGTATGGAACGATTACATGCATACACCATGGACCCGCGATGGCCGCATTAGAGCCAATATTGTTACGGTAGCGCCAGATGTGTCTGGTTGGGTAACTCATTTAAACATGATTGACGGGCAAAGTGTAAAGCAGGGGGATCTGCTTTTTAGTGTTGATGCTAAGCGTTATCAGGCGGCGTTAGAGCGCAGTAAAGCCAGTACCGAAAATGCATTATATACCTGGGAGCTTGCTAAACATAAATACGAGCGTCGAATAGCATTAAACAGCCAACAAGCAATTAGTGAAGAAAGTTTAGAAGCAACACGAATTAATACAAAAATAGCAAAAGCCAACTATGAACTCGCTAAAACAGAGCAAGCAGTAGCACAGTTAAACCTTGATAGAACCCAAGTTATTGCACCTGTGTCGGGTTACATAATTAACTTAGATTTACGCCAAGGCAATTACGTTGCTCAAGGCGTGTCGGTATTTGCCATTGTACAAGCCGACTCTTTTTATGTAACCGGCTACTTTGAAGAAACCAAAATCCCTCTTATTCATTTAAAACAACACGCAAATATAGCTTTGTTAAGTGGTGGTAAGCCTTTAACTGGTCAGGTAATGAGTATAGGTAAAGCAATTGCTAATACTAATACGCAAAGTAATGGCCAGCGTTTACCACAAGTGCAGCAAACCTTTAACTGGGTACGCTTATCGCAGCGTATTCCGGTAGATATTAAATTAGACGCGCTTCCTGCAGGTACTCAGCTTAGCGCCGGAATGACCGCAACCATTCGACTTGTTGAGCGCTAATGGAAGCTGTGCTGCGTAACCTGTTTTCTCCTAAGAAGCAGGCTGTTATTTTTGCTCTAAAAGGCGTAATTGCCATGGCAATGGCGCTTACAGTTGCTTTGTTTCTTAATTTAGATCGCCCGTACTGGGCTTTAGTTTCGGCGGTGTTTTTACAAATACGCCCAGAGAGTGGCTTAGTGGCCGAAAAAGCTCTGTGCCAAATTGTAGGCACTATTATAGGCGGCTTATTTGGCATATTACTATTAACGCAGCTCATATCTTACCCTTACTTAGCACTGGGCGTATTGGGGTTGTGGCTGGGTATTAACTCAACGTTATCGGCTATGGTTAGGCAAACAAATTTTATTTATGCGTTTGCTATGGCGGCGGTTACCGCCGAAATTATAGTGTTACTGGTAATAGCAAACCCTACTACAGTAAGTAGCCAAGCCATATTTAGTATTGCCCAATCACGCATGAGCGAAATTATAATTGGCTCAATTTGCGCCGGCATTGTGAGCCATTTATTTTGGCCTGTAAAAGTCAAAGATGGGCTGCAAATTCAGGCAAAGTCATTAATAAATCAAACCCTTAATTACCTAGTTACTGAGCTAAATATAAAAGGTTCGCACGAAGAGCGACACCAACAAATAGATGGCATTTTAGCAACATTAGGCGCGGTTAACGAAGATTCTAGCGCGGTGCGTTACGAAGGCCCTAAAGGTCCTGGGCGTGCTCGTGCAGCAAATCAATTGTCGCAAAAAGTATTATCTTTACTGGCGTTAATTCAAATATTTGGTCGTTTACAGCGTAGCCATACAAAATTGATGAGCCCGCTACTGACTCAATTATTTACTCAGCTCAAACAGGTTTTAGCAAATATAGCGCAAGCAAACAGTATTGATGATTGCATTGAACAAGTAAAAAACTTGCGCCGAGAGTTAACCGAATATCGTGCTGACAATAGCAGTGAGCTGCCTTTTGAGTCGCATATGCTTAATGTTAGTGTTGATATAGCTACAGAGCTAACTGTGTTGCTGCGTGCTTATCGCGCCCTTGAAGAGCGTGATACAAGGCTACTAAACGCACCTAGCACAGTAACTTATCGTGACCCGTTAGCGGCTATAATTGTAGGGTTTCGCACCGTTATGGTGTTTTTTATTGGCGCGTGTATTTGGGTAAGTACAGGATCGCCGGCAGCAATAATGATTATGATTTTACCGGTGATATTTTCAATTATGTTAGCGCGTTTTCCACTCATTGTTTTGCGTGTGGTGTTAAAGCGGATAATGATTGGAGTTGTGGTTGCCAGTTTTGTCAGTATTTTTTATGCACTTAACTTATTAGCCTACAGTGGTGGGCAATTAGAAATACTTATATTGGTATTAGCTGGCCCTTACTTTATTGGTTTATTACTACTTGCCGATAGAGAAACCCTGCCTTACGGATTAGGTTTTTGTATACCGTTTTCTATTTTGGTGAGCCCAAGCACCGATATGAGCCGAGCATTTTCAATTGATTATACGCTGAGTGCAGCAATGGCTATTTTTACTGGGGTGGCTATTTTATTTTGGGTTTTTCATTTAATTACAGGGCCAAGTGCACAATTATTAGTGCATAGAATTTTTAAAGCAACCCATCAAGACCTGCTCGATATTAATAAACACAGTGCGCCTATTGTTTGGTATAACCAGCGAATGGCCGACCGACTATTACGACTCACTAATTACGACCAAGGTTCGCAGTCTCGCGCTATTACTGATTTGGCATTAACCGCATTAAATTTAGGCCACGCAGCAGTGCGATTACGCTCTGTGTGCGAAAACGTAGCAGGTAAAGATCTAAAATATTTTACACTATGGCAGTATGCCCTTGCTGATGCGTTTTTGCAGGCAAGTAAAGGTCAAGTCGATCAGCGGTTTAAACATGCATGCGACGCGTTATATCAAGAATTAGTGTGTATATTAGGAGAGTCGCAGCAGGTTGAGGCAATACAAGGAATGTTTATGCGGATTAACTTAACCTTTGAGCGTAGCGCCAATAGTATTAAGACCCCAAACTCACTACTTTAGCTATTTTTCGAGTTCAGAAGTAGGTGTGAGATCTGCTATACTGTGCGCATCATTTTATGGGGCTGTTATGATTTCAAAAAACCAACTCAAACTTATTCGCCAACTTGGCCAAAAAAAGTACCGCAAGCAATTTAATCAATACCTTGTACAAGGTGAAAAAAACGTACTTGAGTTATTAAACAGCCCATTAAAGGCGGTTGATGTATTTGCTACCGAGGCATTTATAAATACCTATCAAGGGCAGTATCAGGGTGTTAATTTTATTAGCGCCGAGGAAGAGCAGCTAACCAAAGTAAGTACGCTGGTTAGTAACAATGCCGCCATTGCTATTGTAAATATGCCACACGCAGCACAACTACAAACCAGTGGCTTAATATTAGCACTTGATGGCGTATCTGATCCGGGCAATTTAGGCACTATTATTAGAGTTGCTGATTGGTACGGTATTAAACATATTGTAACCAGTACTGATAGCGCCGATGCATACAACCCTAAAACAATTAGCGCTACTATGGGCTCGTTTGTAAGAGTGTCGGTAAGCCAAGTTGATTTACCTGCGTATTTAGCCACATTAAAATTACCAATTTATGGTGCCTTTTTAGACGGGGAAAATGTGCACAACACTCAATTTACAGGTTCAGGCGTGTTATTAATGGGCAGTGAGTCGCACGGTATACGCGAGGCGTGTGCCAAATTAGTAACTGATAAAATAACCATACCGGCTTTTGGTCAGGCTGAGTCGCTAAATGTGGCTATGGCAACCGGTATTATTTTAGATAACTTTAAACGCCAAGCTTAAAACTAAAGCAAGGTGAATGTTTATAACCAATAATATTCGGTAATCACAAAAAGATGCGCTTAAGCACTATAAAATTGGCAGGCTTTAAATCGTTTGTAGAGCCAACTAAAATTCCATTTCCTGATCAAATGACCTGTGTTGTAGGCCCCAATGGCTGTGGCAAGTCTAATGTTATTGATGCAGTGCGCTGGGTGCTTGGCGAAAGCTCGGCTAAAAATTTACGTGGCGACGCTATGGCCGATGTCATTTTTAATGGCTCAACTAATCGTAAAGCTATTTCGCAGGCCTCGGTAGAGCTTACTTTTGATAACGATAAAGGCGACTTTCCTAATACCTTTGCCGATCGTAATCAAATTGCAATAAAGCGTTTAGTTACTCGCGATGGTCAGTCGTTGTATTTTTTAAATGGCAGTAAATGCCGTAAACGCGATATTACCGATATATTTTTGGGCACTGGCCTTGGCCCACGTAGTTACGCCATTATTGAGCAAGGCATGATCTCGCGCTTAATAGAGAGTAAACCGCAAGAGCTTAGGGTGTTTTTAGAAGAAGCCGCAGGGGTGTCTAAATACAAAGAGCGCCGCCGCGAAACGCAAACTCGAATTAAAAGCACCCGTGAAAACTTAGAGCGCTTACTCGATGTGCGCAAAGAGTTACAAAGTCAGCTTACTAAGTTAGCGGTGCAGTCGGTTGATGCTAAAAAATACCGCGAGTTAAAAGCGCAAGAGCGAACATTAAAAGGGCAAATTGCCGTTTTAAAATGGCAAAAACTACACCAACAACAACTCGAAAAAAGCCAACAAATAAATAAATTAAATGAGCAAGTTACGTTTTTTAAAACGGCTCATTCTGGCCACGACGACGTACTTGCAAGCTTAGAAACCCAAGTACAGGCTTCGCAAGAAAGCGTAAGTGATGCACAACAGCAACAACATGTAATACACACTGAGCTTACGCGATCTGAGCAACAACAAATAAGCATAAAACAACAAATTCAAACGCTTAAACAAAATCAGATTACACTGCAGCAGCGCCAAACGCATAGTTTAGAGCTTAAAACGCAGCAGCAAACAGTGTGCGAACAACTAGAACACGCTTTGCAGCAGGCAATAGAAAACAACTTAATGCGCAACGAGCAAGTAAGTGAGTTAAGCCAAGAACTTGAGAGCGCTTTAGAGCTAAAGCAGCAACACACCGAGGATTGGCAATCGCTTAGCGAGCAACTACAGCAACTTAATAATAAGCTGCAGATGCAAGCAAATAATATTGAGCAAACTCAGCAGCAAAGCAAACACGTTAATGAACAAAGTGAGCAGTTAAACAAGCAAATTACACATCTAAAAAGTGGCGATGTTGAACAGCAGTTAGTTTCTCAAAAACAACAAAGGCAAGTACTTACTCAAGAGTTAGCAACTAAGCAAACGGCGCATAGTAAAGGCCAAGTACTGCTTTTAAAGCAACGTTCGCAGTTAAACATTGCTGAGCAGCAATATCAGCAACTTAGCCAGCAAGCTAACGAACTAAAAGCTAGTATAGCAGGGCTAAGCAGTACATTAAGCCTTGATAATAAGAGCGAGCATCACAACACGTTATTAAATCAATTAAAGGTTAAAGACGGGTTTGAGCACTGTATCGAACAGGCACTTAAATCGCTTGAGCATTTAAATGTAAGTGAGCAGTCGGCAAATAACAGTGTGTGGCATAACGCATCAACAAAAAGTAATCAGGCAAATGTAAAAAATAGCTTAGCGGCATTTATAACTCAGGGTGTTTACCCTGAAATATTGACCCGTATTGCTTATAGTAAAAACGGCGAACTTAAAGCGTTAGAAGATGATTTTTATATTGCCGTAATGGATGAAACCGCCGCTTTGCATGGCCGGAACTGGCATGTAAGCTCAGATCGAAATGCTGAAAACTCATTACTGGTAAAGCACAAGCAATTGCAGCTTAAAACAGCGCAGCTAAAAAATGTAGAGGGTGAGTTACAACTCGCAGCACAAGTGCTTGAGCAGCAAAAAGCACAGCAAAGTGAGCTTAGTACGCAGCAAAGTGAGCTTAAAGAAACGATACATCAGCTGGCTCAAAATATTGCCGTAGCGAGTACGCGTAACGATATGCTAAAAGAGCAAGTAGCGCAGTACCAGCAGCAATTGCAACAGTACCAAGCGCAACAGCAGCAATTAGTTACGCAGTTAGCACAAATACAAGAGGTGCTTAAAGAGCAAACAGTGCAATTTGAAGCACTTAAGCAGCAACAGTTAAGTTTAAGCAGTGATCTTGCAACAGCTAATAACAAACGCACCCACAGTGATACAAATTATAGCCAAGTATTAGCCAGACTTGAGCAATATAAAACGCAAGCTCATCAAGCAACGCTTGCTGAGCAACAGTCGCGTAGCGAGTGGCAATTAAGCCAAGCTAAACTAAGCCATGCAGAGCAAGCGCATTTAAGTGCAGAGCAGGGCGCAAAAGAATTACACGATCAATTAACCCAGCTGCAAATACCCGAGCAAGAACTACTTGAAAACATAACCCAGTTACTTAAACAGCATGCGCAAGGCGAGAAAAACGTAAGTACATTACAAAATAAATTAAACCAAGCAAAAGAGAGCTTAAGCGCGAAGCAAGCGAGTCTTAAAAGTTCACAAGGTGAGCTGGTGGCGCTGCAAGAGCAGCATCAAAAATTAAGCATAGAAGAGCAAAGTTTATTAATAAAAGCACAGTTGGCGCTTGAACCACTAGAAGAGTTAAAGCAAAACCTAAAGCAGGTGCTTGATGAGTTACCAGAAACACTTAGTATAAGCACAGCACAAAATAAACTTGCAGATATTGTTAATCAGCTAGAGCGTTTAGGTGCGGTAAATTTAGCCGCTATTGATGAGTTTGATCAAGCCAAAGCGCGCAGCGAATATCTTGATAATCAATTAGATGACTTAACTAAAGCGCTGAGTACCCTAGAAGGGGCTATTCGTAAAATTGATATAGAAACCAAAACCCGCTTTAAAGCGACCTTTGATCAGGTTAACCAAGACTTTGCAAAGCTATTTCCAAAGGTTTTTGGCGGTGGAAGTGCTTATTTAGAATTAACCAGTGACGATTTACTCGAAAGTGGTGTTAGTATAATGGCACGACCACCAGGTAAAAAAAATTCAACAATTCATTTGTTAAGTGGTGGAGAAAAAGCGCTGAGCGCATTATCATTAGTGTTTTCTATATTCAGGCTCAATCCAGCTCCATTCTGTATGCTGGATGAAGTAGATGCACCGCTAGATGATGCCAACGTGGTACGTTTTTGCCGTTTGGTTGAAGAAATGTCACAATCGGTGCAGTTTATTTATATTAGCCATAATAAAATTGCGATGGAAATGGCTGGTAGATTAACAGGTGTTACCATGGCTGAGCCAGGTGTGTCGCGCGTAGTGGCTGTAGATATTGAACAAGCTGTGCAACTTGCACACGCATAGTTAAATTAAACGTATTAGATTTTAACTAATACACAGGTTTAGGCATATAAAATAAAAAAGGTGAGGGGATGGCCGAAGAATTAAGATGGGTTTTAATCGTGATCAGTGTATTTGTCATAGGTGGCTTATTAGTACACGGTTTATGGTCAGTGCGAAAAAAAGACAACCCAGAAATACCTGCTAACGAGCGGGTCGAACCACAACACACAGCTCACTCTCATTCGCCAAGTGCAGAGCCTGCACAGAGCGTTGCCTTTGAGCAAGAAGAACCACAATTTGGTGAACTAAATTTTGATGCCAACGAGCCGCAAATAGATACTAGCGTGCCAGAAGTACCAATTGAAGATGACCTTAGTGTAATAGAGCCAGAGCACGACCTTGAGCCAAGCGAAGAGCCAGCAGAGGTTTCAGACTTTGTGATTGTGCATATTCAAATGCCAGATGGAATGAGCATGCAAGGCAGTAAATTATTGCCCGCGGTAAACACCTTAGGGTTTAAATACTCAGAGGAAGGCTTTTTTAATCGTCATTTAGATCCAGCAGGCCAAGGCCCGGTATTATTTAGACTAGTAAATATGTATAACCCAGGTACCTTCGATATTGATAATATGGAACAATTTAGTACCGCAGGCGTTAGCTTATTTATGACCTTACCGTGTGAAGGTGATGGCTTAGCGGCATTTAATATGCTGCACAGCGCAGCTAAAAAGCTCAGCGACGAATTTGGTGCGCAAATTTTAGATGCGCAGCGTGAAGAAATGACCGTAGATCGCGTTCGTCAATATGTTGAACAGGTACGTGCATTTTCTGCGTAATTAACGCAATAGGTTAAATTTTTATAAGCCACTGGGCGTTGACTCGTCAAAGTGGCTTTTTTTATGTTTTTTGAGGTCAAAATGGCAAGCAGCATTAGTGAGCAAATAAATCATCTTCGTAGTACGCTTGAACAGCACAGTTACAATTATTATGTACTTGATACCCCCAGTATTCCTGATGCTGAATACGACCGTTTATTACAACAACTCAGCGCACTAGAAACCCAGCACCCAGAATTAATAACCGCCGACTCGCCAACCCAAAAAGTAGGCGGTGCTGCGCTGAGTAAATTTGAGCAAGTAGCCCACCAAGTTCCTATGTTATCGCTTGATAACGCCTTTAGCGAAAATGAGTTTATTGCCTTTAATCGCCGTATAAAAGAGCGTTTAATGAGTACCGAAGAGCTTACCTTTTGTTGTGAGCCAAAACTAGATGGTTTAGCTGTGTCTATTATTTATCGTGATGGCGTACTAGTGCAAGCCGCGACCCGAGGTGACGGGGTGACGGGAGAAAATGTAACTCAAAACGTTAAAACAATTCGTAATGTACCACTTAAATTACGAGGTAACGATTATCCTGCTGAACTAGAAGTACGCGGCGAAGTGTTTATGGATAATGCAGGCTTTGAAAAGTTTAACATTGAAGCTGAAAAACGTGGTGAAAAAGTATTTGTAAACCCACGTAACGCCGCCGCAGGTAGCTTGCGCCAGCTTGACTCTAAAATTACGGCTAAACGCCCGCTGATGTTTTATGCCTACAGCACAGGTCTTGTAGCCGACGGTAGCATTGCAGAGGATCATTATCAGCAATTAGAAAAATTGACTGATTGGGGATTACCACTTTGCCCTGAAACCAAATTAGTAGAAGGCCCACAAGCAGCACTGGCTTATTACACTGATATTTTAACGCGCCGTGGCGAGCTTAAATATGAAATAGATGGCGTAGTAATAAAAATAAATCAAAAAGCCTTACAAGAGCGTTTAGGCTTTGTAGCACGCGCTCCGCGTTGGGCTATTGCCTATAAGTTTCCGGCCCAAGAAGAAATAACCAAATTACTCGATGTAGAGTTTCAGGTGGGACGTACGGGAGCAATTACACCCGTTGCACGGTTAGAGCCGGTATTTGTTGGTGGTGTTACCGTATCAAACGCTACTTTGCACAATGGCGATGAGATAGCGCGCTTAGGCGTAAAAGTGGGCGACACGGTAATTATTCGCCGTGCAGGGGACGTGATCCCGCAAATAACACAAGTAGTGCTTGAGCGCCGCCCTGATGATGCCCGCGATATTGAGTTTCCGGTAACTTGCCCAATTTGTGACTCCCATGTAGAAAAAGTAGAAGGTGAAGCCGTAGCGCGTTGTACTGGTGGTTTAGTGTGCCCGGCGCAACGTAAACAAGCGATTAAACACTTTGCATCGCGCAAAGCCCTGGATATAGACGGCCTTGGCGATAAAATTGTTGACCAACTCGTCGACAGAGAGCTGATTAAAACCCCTGCAGATTTGTTTATTTTAAAGCAAGGACACTTTGAATCGCTTGAGCGTATGGGGCCAAAATCGGCTAAAAATTTGGTTACTGCGCTTCAAGACGCTAAAGCAACCACTTTGGCTAAGTTTTTATACTCATTGGGTATTCGTGAAGCGGGTGAGGCAACCACACAAAATTTAGCTAATCATTTCTTAACCCTTGAAAACGTAATAAATGCCAGCATTGATAGTTTAACTCAAGTAAGTGATGTGGGCGAAATAGTAGCAACCCATGTTCGTAGCTTTTTTGCCGAGCAGCATAATTTAGATGTTGTAAATGCGCTGGTAGAACAAGGCATTAATTGGCCTGAACTTACTCCACCTTCAGCGCAAGAGCAGCCATTAGCCGGCCTTGTTTATGTACTTACCGGTACCTTAAATACATTAAATCGTAATGATGCCAAAGCACGTTTGCAGCAGCTCGGTGCTAAAGTGTCGGGTAGTGTGTCGGCTAAAACCGATGCGTTAGTAGCAGGCGAAAAGGCCGGCTCTAAACTAACTAAGGCACAAGACTTAGGTATAGATGTACTGACAGAAGAAGATTTAATTAATTTATTAGAGCAACATAATGGCTGATTTATTAAATATATTAAATACACTTTTAATTAATGTAGGACAGTGGCTGCATAGTTATTTATATAATTTATCTATGCTGATAATGGTGTGCTTAGTGTCTTTATACGCAGGCGATATTATAAAGCTAACCAAAGGGCTGGTTGTACGTCGTCATTTTATAGTAAGAGTGCTGTGCTTTGTATTGATCACCGCCTTTGGATTTGGTTTTGTGGTTGTGTGGCTTAGCCCGCTACTGATTAAGGCGTTATTGTTTTTTGGCACTAAGTGGTTAAGTGTGACCTTGTTAGCAGCATTTTTTATATTGGGTACTATTGCCGATAGGAAAAATCAATTATGAGTCGCTATGGCCCAGAGTACTGGGATAAGTACGGCAGTTACCGTACGCCTATCGCCTTTCATTTAAGTGTGCTGGTATTGTTACGAGCTTACTTTATTTGGATAGTGGCAGGGTTAAGCCGACGCCCAGAATTGGATTTGATGTCGATATTTTTTAAATCTAAAAACGATTTTTTTATTGCCATTGCCATTGGCGCTGTAGCCATAGTACCAACTATTTTATTTTGTTTACGCCGACCCCGCGAGTCTCATAAAAGTAGTGAGCGCTTAGCTAAGATTTGGCGTTATATGCGCTGGCCTCTTATTTTGTGTGCGGTAATAGATTTAACCTGGTTGAGTGTTCAAGCGGCTCATAGCTATTATCATTTTTCGTTATTTTTAGCGATTCAAATGGTGATTGTATTATGGGTGCTGTGGTACTTAGCTAAAAGTCGTTATTTAACGGTGTTTTTTAATGATTGGCCTGAGCCTACCGAAAAAGCCGCAGCAGAAAAGCGCCTTAATAAGGATTAGAAGTGGACGCTATAAATAAAAAAATAGCTAAGGTAGTGCTGTTTATAGGTGTGGCGCTTAGTGTGCTAATGCTAACTACAAAGCTTACAGAGCAGCCTTGGTTTATATTTTTATTTGTTTTATGGATATTTGTATTTTGCTCATGTTGTTACCGATTAACCCCATTGTTTAAAACACGAAACCAAATTAATGATTTTATTAAGCGCGATGCAAAACACTTAGTACTGTTTAGCTTAGCGGGATTTTTTGATAAAAAGTCTGGCCCGCAGTGGTTAGCAATAAAAAATATTAAGCGCCTTTCAACCCGCAATAATGAACTACTAGTACACAGCTACCAGCACACGCAATTTAGTATTAGTTTACCTGCGTCAAAAGTAGAACTAGATGCTTTTTTACAGCAGATACTGACTAATTCAGAAAGACAAAGTATTACATTTGATTAGGTTGATCTTAAGCAAATGTAATAACGTAATAATTAACCAATAAAGCTAAATTCGATTATAGCTAACCAAGCATTTAAAGAGGCTGTTATGTTGAAGTGGAATGATGTTATTAATTTTGCCAATAATGGCAATCCAGCGCCGCCGAAAAAGGTAATTAAAACCGACGCTCAGTGGCAAGAGTTATTATCTGAAGATACCTATTACGTTACTCGTAAAAAAGGCACTGAGCGACCGCACAGCTCCGGTAGCTGCACATTATTAGAGCCAGGCAAGTATGTATGTATATGTTGCGATAACTTATTGTTTGATGCAGATGAAAAGTTTGATAGCGGTACGGGCTGGCCTTCGTTTACAAAACCCGCAACAATAGAAGCTGTTGCCTATATTAGTGATAGCACTCATGGGATGCAGCGTATTGAAGCCGTATGTAATGTGTGCGATGCGCACTTAGGTCATGTGTTTCCAGATGGTCCATTACCGACTGGCCTGCGATATTGCGTTAATGCTGCGTCAATGAAAAAGCTTTAACGCGTTTAGTCGGCTTGAATATCTAGCTGCATATCTTTTGCTTTATGCAAAATTTTATTTAAACGCTGCGCCTGATCTGCAGGTAGTTTGGCTTTACTCAGTAAGGCGTAGCATTTTTTAGCAAGCCCCATATTAAACGAATCTCCCCCTTGTTGTTTGGTCGAATCAAACAAGCACTGTAATAAGTTAAGTGCGATACTCTGATTACGAGGCATTACCCTAAATGCTTGAGTAAACGCTTCTAGCGCCGTATTTAATTGCCCTCTATTAAATTGATTTACAGCATGGTTGTTTAACTCTTTAGGCCCCATTTTAATATCGCGACGCTCGCTTTGCTGTTGTTGAATATAACGTAAATAGGTTGTATCGCTTACACTTGGATGACGCTGACAATGCGTAATTATTTGGGCAAATAAATTTTGAGCTTTTTGATGAAAACCCAGTTCGTGAAATGCTTTTGCTTTATCGAGTGCGCCGTCTACAGAGCGAATTTGTGTATCATCTTCATCAAGCTGTTCTATTAGCCGCTTAGCTTTTTGATGTTCATCTTTTAAGTAGTGTAGGCGTGCGTTTAATACATCGATTTGCGCCTGATTTACATTATTGGGAAACTGCTTTTTTAAATCATTAATATATTGATTAGTTTGGCGAGAAATACGTTGTATTTGATCCGTTTGATCTGTGGTCAGCGCAAAGTCGATACCGGCACGCGCCGCATTTAAATAAATATCTGGGCTATCGTGAATTGAGTATTTTGCATAGCTTGCAATATCTTTTTGGGTTAAGTAGCTCTTTTCATAATCGTGATTAATTAACGATACATTACTTAAAGACTTTTGACGCATAATATTAAGAGGAGCAATATCCGCAGCCTGACTTAAAAACTCTTGCGCGAGCTCAAATTGATTAAGCTTTATTTCTAAACGACCTAATAAATCAAGCGCGATTAAACGAGTTTCGTTGCGCTCTAACATGGTTTTAAGCATGCGCTGCGCTAAAATATGTTCATTGTTTTCTATCAGCGCTTCTACTAAACCTACTTTAGCCCATGCAAATTTTTGGATGTCGAGTACCGACTTAAAAAAGTCTTTGGCTTCTTTGTTACGGTTAAGGCGAAGTAGGGCATCGCCTTTTAAGCGCAGCAAAATAGGGCTGTAGTTGTTATTTTTATTTAATGCTGCACTTATGTATTTAAGTGCTTTGGAGTCATTACCGTCATCAATAAAATTATAAACTGTTTGTAAATCACGTTTGCGTTTTAAAATACGCTCTATACGTATTTTAAGCTCTTGTGCTGTAAATGGTTTAACCAAAAAATCATCGGGTTGTAATTCAAGAACACTATGCACAAGCGAACCACTTGTTTCTGCAGAAATAAAAATAAACCCAGTGGAGCTTTTAATTAACTGCTTTATTCGCAATTCCTCATAAAGCTGATAACCATCTTGATGCTTATTTAGATTGAATGAGCATACAATTAAATCAAATTGCTCGTTTATACACTGCTCTTTTGCCGAGTTAGCATGATCTGCAAATCGTAACTGTCCAAAGCCAAGCTTTTCTAGCGATTGTTTCATATAGCTTTGGGCAAGTGGTTGCTCCTCTACTATAAGTATTTTGGCTGTTGAATAGATCTTTGTTGGCATTTGGCTTAACAGTGATTACGTTTAACACAGACTATAATCAACAGTTTAGCTGCTTACAAGGGAATTTAGGTTATTACTCAACTTTATTAAGTACTTAATATGCATTCATAGGCTTATATGTGGTGGGTGATACTTAGCTTGATACCTGCGATCCTCGCCATTCGTTATAAAGGGCGGCGATGCTCTTTTTCTTTCAGCTGAGCTAATTACCCAAAAGGACATATATATTATTTAAGTATTTGATTGTGATATTAGAGATACTAAGAAGTGTTTATATGTGGTGGGTGATACTGGACTTGAACCAGTGACCCTCGCCTTGTAAGGGCGATGCTCTCCCAACTGAGCTAATCACCCACATATAAAATAGGTATAACGCTTAATTAAATGCTTTGAACATTTAAACTGTAATTTGGTGGGTGATACTGGACTTGAACCAGTGACCCTCGCCTTGTAAGGGCGATGCTCTCCCAACTGAGCTAATCACCCAAATTACATTATTAACTATCAAGGGTGATAGTTAATGCTGGACTTTAACCAGTAATCCTCGCCATTATTTGCAAAAGGCGGTGATACTTTCTTCTTTTGTAACTGAGCTAATCACCCAAATTACATTTAATACGCACCATTTATAAAAATGGTGGGTCGTACTGGACTTGAACCAGTGACCCTCGCCTTGTAAGGGCGATGCTCTCCCAACTGAGCTAACGACCCATATTAAATTTTAAACGCGACTATTAATATAACAATAGGTTTTATATGTGGTGGGTGATACTGGACTTGAACCAGTGACCCTCGCCTTGTAAGGGCGATGCTCTCCCAACTGAGCTAATCACCCACATATAAATTAAAACGCTACTATTAAAATAAATAGTACTGGATTTTAACCAGTGAACACTGCCTTTACTTGTAAATAGCGGCTATGCTCTCTTTTTTCTAACTGAGCTAATCATCCATTTAGATTTTGTAATATACACCATTTTAAAAATGGTGGGTCGTACTGGACTTGAACCAGTGACCCTCGCCTTGTAAGGGCGATGCTCTCCCAACTGAGCTAACGACCCATATTACATACTACTACCTATACAGATAGTACTGGACTTTAACCAGTGAACTTCGCCATTACTTGTAAGTAGCGGTGATGCTCTCTTTTTGTAACTGAGCTAACAACCCATATTACAATTTTAAAACGCGACTATTGATATGATAATAACTTTTATATGTGGTGGGTGATACTGGACTTGAACCAGTGACCCTCGCCTTGTAAGGGCGATGCTCTCCCAACTGAGCTAATCACCCACATATAAATTAAAACGCTACTATTAAAATAAATAGTACTGGACTTTAACCAGTGAACTTCGCCCTTACTTGTAAGTATTGGTGATGCTCTCTTTTTTCTAACTGAGTTAATTACTCATATAGAAATTTAGATGTGAACACTTATAAAAAGTGGTGGGTGATACTGGACTTGAACCAGTGACCCTCGCCTTGTAAGGGCGATGCTCTCCCAACTGAGCTAATCACCCACATCTAAACAACAACACAATGCTGCGTTGTTGTGGGGCGCTATTATAGATAGAGTTGTAAATGTGTCAACACTTGAATGATAAAAATATGCTGAGTGGGGTTTTTATAAACAACTAGTAATGTTTGGAGTTTGTTTTATCGACAAATCAATGCTTAGTGTTTAAATAAACAGCGTATTATCTGTTTAGGCCTAGATAGTTAATGTCTAAAATCAAGAAAGTAATAAGCCAATTTATTTTAACTTAGTTGCTATGTGCTTTTATTGATCATAAAGCGCAGCTTAATAAAGTAATCATTTATGTTACAAATTTAGACGTAATTAAATCGCCTTTAAATTAAACCAATTTTAATCTGCAAAAAACAACGCGATCTAATAGTGCGTAAAGTGGTTGTTATGCCAAGGCATAAAGTAAGGATACGCTATTGAACGATGAACTAAATATGCCAAGTTGAATTTGCATATAAATGTATACCTTTTCTATGCTCGATAAAAATTAAAACAAGTAGAGCAGGGGTTATCTAATCATCCAGCCATAATTTATAATACGCTCAAGGAGCTAATTTACTGTAAATTGTCCATTTTAGCCTGCTTGGTAGCCAGTTTGTTGAAAAATAAACCATTTAAATAAAGCAGAACAAAAAACTGTTGACTTTATTTTGGGTGGTGCATAGAATGCGCCCCGCACTAAGCAATACACGACGTGTTTATCACAGCGTGTGTAAATAAGTTGGGGCTATAGCTCAGCTGGGAGAGCGCTTCGCTGGCAGTGAAGAGGTCTGCGGTTCGATCCCGCATAGCTCCACCAACTTATTAGTGTTTGTCCTAGGGTAGCAGTTTTCTGTGTCCCCATCGTCTAGAGGCCTAGGACACCGCCCTTTCACGGCGGTAACAGGGGTTCGAATCCCCTTGGGGACGCCACTTAGCTTTAATTAGTTAAAGGCGGTTTTACCGAGAAAATAGCGTCACAATTAAAGCTCGAGTCTTTACTTGTATTAAACGCAATTACCTTAAAGCTCAGGATGTGAGTTAAACTAATCAACTGTCCTAGTGATACATTTATGTGTCCCCATCGTCTAGAGGCCTAGGACACCGCCCTTTCACGGCGGTAACAGGGGTTCGAATCCCCTTGGGGACGCCACTTACTATTTAATAGTCAGTGCAGTGTTATTAAGAAAGCTCGCCTGAAACGAGTCTAAAAATTCAGTTGTCCTAGTGACACAGAAAATGTTTCTGAGAAGATAATGCCATTCGCCTCACAGGCTCGGTCTCATCTTACACAGAAATAGCAAATCAATGATTTGCAAACCAATTTCTGCGTCCCCATCGTCTAGAGGCCTAGGACACCGCCCTTTCACGGCGGTAACAGGGGTTCGAATCCCCTTGGGGACGCCACTTACTTATTTTTAATAGGGAAGTGCAGTGTTATTAAGAAAGCTCGCCTGAAACGAGTCTAAAAATTCAGTTGTCCTAGTGACACATTTCTGTGTCCCCATCGTCTAGAGGCCTAGGACACCGCCCTTTCACGGCGGTAACAGGGGTTCGAATCCCCTTGGGGACGCCACTTACTTATTTTAAGTATTGTATAAAGCAGTGTGATACCACACTCTCTATTCATGACATTATCAAGAAAAATTATATCTTGTAAATGCCGCTTAATTTATTTAATAAGCTAGTGTAGTGTTATTAGAATAAAGTTATAAGTTACTATCCTCATTCTATATTTTCATATCTATCTATTTATACTTCGTTACAAAACCAATATTACAATTGTTTCATATTCCTTGTTGTACTTTTAATTAGCCTTTAAACTCAAGCCGTTGATAAAAATATTGCTACAGAAACATCATTCCAAGCGTAACACTTATTGAATCAGTGAAATAAAACGCGATTAAAATCACTATACCGTATAAAAAATACAAACTAAATAATGGGTTAACTATAGTTTTGTCACATGATCTTGCCCCAAGTTTTGTTAAACAGCGCAACAAAATAGTGAGCAATATTAGTAAAGCTGAGATCAATACATTAGCGGCTTTTTTGTTCTATTCAGTGCCAATAAAGCTGTTAATAGCTATTATAAAGATAAATGTCCAACTCATTAGGAGGTTATATATGGCAAGTGGATGGGCACGAGAAGGTGCAGTTCAAGATCAAATAGACGCAAGTGTTAACGATGCCGTTCAGTACGCTCGCAGTAACTTGGCTTCAGGAGCAAGTGCTGAGTTGTGCGAAGAATGTGATGCTGCGATCCCTCAAGCGCGTAGATTGGCGTTACCCGGTGTTCGCTATTGCGTTACATGCCAGCAAGCAATAGAAGGTAAGAGCGCAACAGCAGGGGCTTTTAATCGCCGAGGCAGTAAAGACAGTCAACTGCGCTAAAAAAGGTGCTAAAAGCACCTTTTTAATTAAAAAAAACTTGTTTAGATACAAATTTAAAAACGACTTATATCTTCTTTTTTCTGAATAAGCTCAATTGCATAGCCATCGGGGTCTTTTACAAAAGCAATTTCAGTGCTGCCGCCTTTTACCGGGCCAGGCTCACGACTCACATTACCACCGGCTGCTTTAATATCGGCGCAGGTTTGGTAAATATCGTCAAACTCAATTGCAATATGTCCATAAGCATTGCCTAAGTCGTAACTGTCGTGATCCCAGTTATAGGTTAGCTCTAATACCGTATTGTCTTTTTCGTCTCCGTAACCAACAAAAGCTAAGGTATAACGATATTCTTCGTTATCTGCACGGCGTAACTCTTTCATCCCAAGTACTTTGGTATAAAATTCGATTGATTTTTCTAAATCAGCAACACGTAACATAGTGTGTAATAAACGCATTTAAGCACCCTTGAATTGTCTTTAAATTTTAAAAATACTGTTACAACATGACTAAGGCTGTGCAAAATAGCGCTTATTATAATAGTAAGCTAAAACTCATTTTTATAATATATCTCATGTTTGCTTAGCAACTACTTTGGCAATACACAGAGTAAAGCACTGCAATTTGAGACTCAAAATATAATTGTGTATTCAGCGCAGGCCTTAAAATATAACAGTAGTAAGTCTTGATGCACATTCTATGGTTTTCATATAGATTTGCAATACATCTAGGTTGCACAACCTCTTAAACAACTTCACTATGGCATTTATTTAGCGTGCAGAATCTAATTGCTCTGTTTCTACAAAGGCGCAAGCTTAGTTGAGGTATTAAAAGCAATAAAAACACCTGGCGAAGCTTAAAGTAGGTACAGGTACAGTCATAAATACAGCTATACTAGAGCAAGTATGTGCAGTGGGTACCGATTTAATAGGTACAACTGCTACGTAACCAAAATCACTCAGCGAACTTGTTAACTGTAATGTGCCTGTATTACCCGGTGTTTTTAATACCGTGATATTATGGCGTTAAAATACAGCTTTGATGAGCAAAAACATTTTCCGCCATCTTTGTGTGATGGTATTGATTTTTTATCGGCTGTATTTTTTGCTCTGTTAGTTTTTGCCGTAACAGGCGTTGCTAAAAAGGGTGAGTAGAGCAACAAAACTGGCGAGCAATTACAGATGCTTGTATAAAAGCTTTAAAACAGTAAGGAACCAATAATGAATTATTTAGCTACAACTATTCAACCCGGCGTTATAGTTGGCGATGAAGTAAGTGCGGTATATAAGCATGCCCGTACAAATCAATATGCATTACCTGCAGTTAACGTTGTTAGTACCTCGTCTATAAATGCAACTCTTGAAGCCGCGCAAACAATGAAGTCACCGGTTATCATTCAACTTTCAAATGGTGGAGCGCAGTTTTTTTGTGGTAAGGGCTTGTCGCTACCTGAACACCAAGGGGCTGTACTTGGCGCGGTTAGTGCTGCTAAGTATGTTCATTCTGTTGCTAAGCATTATGGTGTAGCGGTTATGCTGCATACCGATCATGCTTCAAAAAAATTATTACCTTGGATTGATGGTTTATTAGATGAAGGCGAGCAGCATTTTGCACTTACTGGCAAGCCGCTTTTTAGTTCGCACATGATCGATCTTTCAGAAGAATCTTTAGAAGAAAACATTGAAATATGTGAGCGTTACTTAGCGCGCATGGCAAAAATAGGCATGACCCTGGAAATTGAACTAGGGTGTACCGGTGGTGAGGAAGACGGGGTAGATAACTCTCATCTCGATAGCTCTGCGCTTTATACTCAACCAGAAGATGTAGCTTATGCTTACGAGCGCTTAAGTCGTATTAGTCCAAACTTTATTATAGCGGCGTCATTTGGCAATGTTCATGGGGTATATAAACCCGGCAATGTTGTGCTTACTCCTACTATATTAAAAGACTCACAGGCCTATGTAGCAAAACAATTTGGCTTAGAGCATAACGCAATCAATTTTGTATTTCATGGCGGTAGTGGCTCTGAGTACGATAAAATTGCAGAGTCGTTAACATACGGCGTAGTAAAAATGAATATTGATACAGATACGCAGTGGGCGTGTTGGAACGGTATTTTAAATTATTACCAAAACAAACAAGCGTATTTACAAGGGCAAATTGGTAACCCAGATGGGGACGACAAGCCTAATAAAAAATATTATGACCCTCGCGTATGGCTTCGTCATACAGAGCAACATATGGCTGCAAGGCTAGAGCAGTGTTTTAACGATCTAAATTGTGTAAATCGGTACAGCTCATAAAAATAGCTTGTTAGTAAGCTAAGCTGAATTAGCCGGTGTTTTAGGCTCAACAGATCTGTTGAGCCTTTTAATACTAATAATGCCGTTTTCTATTACTAAACTATTTACTCGCTAAATAAAATACAGCTAAACATTAAAATAGTAATTACTGAGTGGCAGCAAAAAATTATCTCAATAACGCTTTATACAGCAGCAATGCCTAGCGACACTGCTGCCCAGTAAAAAGACTATAACCTACTTCTTAACCTTGCCTTTTAGAACATAGATCTCGCCATCGAAGCTTCCCTGAATCGTCAATCCTTGTCCCGCTAATTCTTTCAGATACTCTATATGATCTTCAGTGATATGCTGTCCCGGAACCAACAGTGGAATGCCAGGTGGATATGGCGTAACTAAACCGGCACAAATGCGGTTGTTACTTTTGCTAATAGGCACAGATTCGCGCTCGCCATAAAAAGCATCGCTTGGAATACAAGCTAGGTCGATGGCAGGCAAATTCTCCGGCAAGCGGGAGCGACGCGACGATGTTGAGAGCTTCACCTTACCGCTGTCGAGTTTTTTTAATGCATTGTACAGACGAATGATCTTCGAACGTGTGCCTCCAAGCGTCAGTAAAACCAAGATGGTGCTGTGGGTGTATTTTTCTATTTCTAGCCCAATTTCATCTAGCAGGAATTTATGAATATCCTTTAATGAATAAGGTAATTGACTAATGTCGATGAGAATTTTTAGTGGATCATGGCCCATATTGTCTCCGCTAAAATGCGGAAATATTTCCATAAAGTCTTGCTTACCAAGCACTTTAATATGGTTAAGCGAGGCCATTTGTTGTTTAAATTCTTCCACATGTTTTAACAAGGCATTGAGCAGCTTATAGCCTTCCATTTCTAACTGCTTTTGGCACACGTCAAGTGACGCTATAAGTTGATACTTCGGCGATGTGCTGGCGTAAATACTGTAAATCTCTCGAAAGAAATCGGCATCAAAATCAGGATCGTTAATATGAATATAAGACGCCTGAGAAAACGCCGATACCACTTTATGCGCAGAATGGGTGATATAGTCGGCCCCAGCATGAATGGCAGAATAATAGCGTAAGCTGGGGTGAAAAAGGGAGTAAGCAAACCACGCTTCGTCGATAAACACTTTAATACCATGTTGATGGGCAAAAGCTACCACTTGTTTCAGATCGCTAAGTAAGCCATCGTAAGTGCAACCAGTGAGAACCAGCAATTTTGCATCGGTATTTTGCTCGATCGCCTGCTTTATGTCGGCCAACGAAGGTGGCGCGAAGATCCCATATTTAGGATTTAAAATACTCGATAAATAAATGGGAAAGCTAGCTGATTGCAAGATGCCATAGTGCACAGACTTATGACAATTTCGGTCGATGATTACTTTATCGCCCTTGCGCAGCAGGGTCTGTAAAATGATTTTATTTGAGGTAGATGAACCGTTCGTAACGAAATAGGTATGCTTAACTTCAAACGTCGCCGCTGCTGATTCTTGAGCACGGCCAATGGTATTGGTACTGTCTGACAATGAACCTAACGAATCGACTGAAACCGACAGGTCGCCAACAA
Source organism: Pseudoalteromonas translucida KMM 520 (assembly GCF_001465295.1). NCBI lineage: Bacteria > Pseudomonadati > Pseudomonadota > Gammaproteobacteria > Alteromonadales > Pseudoalteromonadaceae > Pseudoalteromonas > Pseudoalteromonas translucida. The sequence goes on from NZ_CP011034.1 coordinate 1,187,481, forward strand.
ATACATTACGGCCATAAAACTGATAAAAATCTTTGATATAAGGGGAGTTTCTAAAGCTAGAACCGCCGCTATGGCCAGGTGTGTGCCATGAATCGTTTGCTTCGCCAACATAACGGCGATATGCCGTCCAGAATGGGGTTTCTCCTCGATCATCGAAGTCGTTGATCATATAACCTAAAATTGCTTCTGGGTCAGAAATCACCTCATCTTTAAAAAAGAAAGACTCAATTTCCCCCGACTCGTTAACTATTTCTAATCCTTTAGTGTCGTCGCCGATAACATACACAGGCAACTCGATACGGATCCCTTTTAACTGCTCGATAAAGCGACTATATGTTCTCTCGCCCTTGTTGTGCACATCCCAACTGAGAACCACAGCTTGAATATCACCATCTTCTTCTACATATTCCAACGCTTGCTTGAGATCAAGACATTCAATTATGTCGATATGAACATCATTTCGCTCAAAATTAGGGATCGTTTTCGATAGATTCGTTGAAAGCTCTTGCAAGATGATAGGGTCTTGCTCAATTAACAAGATACGAAGTAAAGGTAACATAGGCGTTTTCGCAATAAAATTTCATAATGTTTAGTAGCATAACCAAAGGATTGATACTTGTGAAATTAATACTTTGAAAATGTTCTATTAAATGCGCAAAATCACGAATAAATAGATTTTATTTAAATTGACTTACAAGGTATGAAAAATCAAAGGTGACTAAAGTCAGGCACCTACTTTAATAAACAAAAAGTAATACTGGAATGCGCATTAATTATTGAGTTGAAGTAGCTCATATCTGACTTACAGCTATGAGCGAGAAGCGGTCAGTCAGGGTTAATTGGCATTAACTAAGCACTAAAAGGGAACTTTTCCCTTTTTTACATAGTGAAATAACCTACAATAAGCATGATATTTATAGCTGGCAATAGGTTACGCTATTTGCTATTAATAAAAAATCATAAAATAAGGACGTTTTCGCGCTAAAATAGGGAAAGTGTTCTCTGCTAAAGCTGTTAGGCGATAATTCATAGGTATATTTACAATATGTCAGAAGCACAGGGGTTCCTAGATTCAATTCAATGTTTTGATTTATGGTTATTTAAAGCTGATGGGTTACTTACTGCCGCATTAGAATTAACAAAGTCATCAAATGCTTTACGTCAGGAACTATCCAGTGTTGCTGATACTCATAAAGGGCATGAAGAGCGCTGGCAAAACTCACTACATTTGAATGGTTCTGCGAGTTTATTATATGGGTATGCGCTTGAAACTCTGTTTAAAGGGATTCTGTTAAAGCACAAACCAGAGTCTATTGAATTAGAAATGACAATGAATGGTTCTGGTGAAATTGGCAGTGCAAAAATTAATAAACTTGGTGTTCAAATGAATAAAGGTCATGATTTAGTCGTACTAGCTAATGAAATTGGTTTGTTTAAGTTAATTGAAAATCCGAAGCAAGCTAAAAAAACACTCAATTATTTAAGTGAGTGTGTAAAATGGAGATCAAGATATCCAGCACCACAAGAGTCTAAGAAAAATAGACGTTTGACAGGTGAAGAAGCTACAGATTTTATGGTAAACAGTATTTTTATTCACTTTGACCCAATTTATTTAAAATCACTAGAAATAGCAGAAAATGGGATCCCGGAATAATGCTCTAACCGTCCGCCGTTGGCACTTTTACGAAGTTCGGCTGTGAGCGAGTAGCTGTCATTCAAGTGGATCGTCATTAACTTAGTAAGAATAAGAGGACACCTTCCTCTTTTTTACATGTTTATATAAATAACAGAAAGCATAATATTTATAGCTGGCAATGACTTAAACTGTTTGCTATTAATGTAAGTTCGAAAAATAAGGACGTTTTCACGCTAAAAAAGGGAAAGTGTCCTCTGATAAAGTTGTTAACCCTTTAAGCATACAACGGAGATGTATCATGCTGAGCCATTCATTTGAAGATCTAGCACAAACCTTTAGAGTTCTTATCGAGGCGCAATTTAAATTAGGTCAATTGATCACTATAGATCGACCCGAAGCTGTTGGGAATATTGAAACTTCAGTAAATGCTATGTTGAATGCTTTTTCTAATCTATACGACTTAATGCAGCAAGAGCTTGATTCACCCGTAGATTGGTATGCAACGCCTGAGTTATGTGTAATTCTTGCCATTAGAAATGCAAGACACCATAACAATGCCAATCGAATTAGAACAATTTATAATTACCATGTTCAGAATTCATCTTCTCCAACAGATACATCTAAATACTTTTATGTAAATTTCCCTGCTAATCCAAATGAAGAGGGAGGTGGCTTCTTTGATGTTGGTATTTCTTGGGGAGATTTATCACTACTATTAGATATGCCTAGAAGCCAATCTAGGTTAAGAAGTAGTGCGAGAGAATTAATTCGTAACTACCTCAATGCAGATCAATTTGAAGCTGACGCAGTTGCAGCTGGCTTAACAAATGATGACATTTTCATAAATTTTGTGCCTTTGGCTACAAATGCAGGAATAGCTTTATCTCCATATATTCGAGACCATATACAGGCAGCTTCAACAGAGGCTACTGCATTTTTATCTCACTTTGAAAATGTAGCTCCTGCAATTACACAAAGCCATGATAGTGAAAAAATAGAATTTATGCTCCCTGCCTAAAAAGGGTTAACAACACGCCCTGAGGTGGACAGCAAGCACTAAAGTTCACTTTCCACCGCAAATTTTAACAGCGGTGATCCCTTACTTTTCAATGCGATTAAGTAAGTTGATTCATCGTAGGGCGTATGTGTTTTCCAGCACCTAAATAGTATTCTTATCCACTTAAATGCTAATGATCTGATGATGGTATTATGGGGTTTTCCTTTGGCCTCTTGCTGCCGATAATATGCTTTTGCCCAAAATGAATAACGCACAGATAATCCTGCCCATTCAACAAATGTTTGCCTTAAAAATTTAGTGCACGAATATCGCCAGTGTATCCATTCCTTCTTGCCACTGCGCTCGGTAACAGGGGCAATGCCTGCGTATTTTTGTATGTCAGCAGCGCACTTATAACGGTCACGATTTGACCCCATAGCGGCTAATAACCGAGGCGCTAATTGTGGTCCTGCACCTGGTAAACTATCAAAAATAGCGCGATCTGAATGTTGCTTATAAAGCGTTTTAATTTCGTCATCAAATCGGGTTATTGCCTGCATTAGATGTTTGAGTTGAGGAACAACACGCCCTGAGGTGGACGACTAGTAAAATTTAGCTATTAATTGCAAATTTTAAAAGTGGTGAGCCTCTGCGTTTTAATGCAGCTAAATACGTCGATTCATCGTAGGGTGTATTCGTTTTCCAACACCTAAATACAATCCTTATCCATTTAAATGCCAGTGATCTAATAATGCTGCTATGCGGCTTACCCTTGGCTTTTTGTTGCTCATAATACGCTTTAGCCCAAAATGAATAACGAATAGAAAAGCCTGCCCATTCTACAAATGTTTGCCTTAAAAAAGTGGGGCAACTATAACGCCAATGCGTCCACATCTTTTGACCACTGCGCTCAATAACAGGCGCTATACCAGCGTACTTTTGAAGTTCTGCAGCATCATTGTAACGCGCACGATTGCTCCCAAAAGCAACAAGTAAACGTGGGGCGAGTTGTGGACCTGCACCGGGTAAGCTATCAAATATCTTTTTATCTTGCTGGGCTTTATAAGCCGATTTTATTGCTTTATCGAGCTTTTCAATACCTTTTAATAACACTTTAAACTGCGTAATAAGCACTTCAACGAGCATTTGATTAGGCACAATGACTCCTTCATCCAGAGTTAATGGCATCGCATTTTTAATACTGTCTAGTACGGACAAAAAACAGCTGGCTTTTGCTCGTTCCTCTCTAATTTTCGCCAGCTATTTTATTGCCGCTTAGCAAAGCGTTAGGCTTACAAGGAAGTCATGTGCAAACTCCATTATTAATTTCTATAATTGCGGTTTTTATTTCTGCTATAAGTGCAGCGGTTACTATATTTAATATATATAGAGATCGTGCAAAGGTGATTTCATGGTCAGAAATTGTTTATGATATGTCGCAAGATCCTGATGACCCACCACCAGTATTGTATATAAAAATTGTAAATACAGGGTTAAGACCAATAATCCTTACATCAATTAAAAAGATAGCTAAAAATTCTAGTTGGGGTAACGCTCTTAGGTATCCAGACTATGATCAACTTGATGTTAACGCTTCAGACGCAATTAGAGATCCAGAAACACGTCGTTCAGTTTTTTCTATTAAAAATACTAGTGTCGTATTAAAGGAATCTGAATATTTTGAAGTATCATATGGAATTGATGACTTTCAGCATGAGGTTCGAAGTTTTTTTAACGATGAATTACACGAAGCAATAAGTATGCAAATTGAAGATGTTTTAGGTACTAAAATTAAAATCAAAGATATTAAAAAAAACATCGAGGCTATGTATCAATATAAGCCTAACAAGAAAATCAACAAGGACTAAAAACAGTGGGCTGTTCGCTCCATTTTAGCTTGTTATTTAGGCATTATATTTATGTCGAGGTTTACTGAAGTGACAGAAAATGTAAAAACTAATCTATTTTCCAAAGACCCTAAAGCTATTTTCGATCATGTCCGAAATGTTGGAATATCAACCGGCGTTATCTTTGGTTCAAGTATACTTTACAAGCAGAAAGAAGGTGTGCCTGTAGAAGACCAGATAATAATAGAAATCGGTACTTGGTCATTACTCATAGTCGGTATATTACTTTTTATAATAAATGTTAACTACGCAGTGCAGACAATTTCTACTTTTATTTTGGGTAAAAAAGTGGGTTTCGTAGAGCGAATTAAAATATTTTATAGGATAGCAACCTTAGCTTTCAAACTTTCCAAAAAAGGGAAGTCACTTTCTCTTAAAGTTGATACTTATAAAAAAATTAGGAATTACCATTTAAGAGAATTCGGAGCTCAAATTATTTTAATGTTTTATTATTTAGTAATTGGACTTTTATTAGCCTCACACTTGGCAGCATCTGGTGTTATAGATTTAAAGTCTAATACAGATGCTGAGAGGCTATATCTGAACATCTCAAAAGTTACAGAAGTCATTAAAAAACAACAAGCTGAACTAACAGTTTTAAAAGAGAAGTTAGCTTTATTAGAGACTGAAGCCACTAAAAAATAAATATAACTAGTGACTAAGGTTACGACAGTCCGCTAATGGCACTTTGGCGAAGTCCGCCTAGAGCGAAAACCAGTCATTGCGATTGACTAAATATAATAGTTAACAGATTGGTCAATGTTGTTTGCTCATTAATTGGAGGTAATGAGCGGCGCGCGTATATTGTTTCATTTAACTTTACATAAAAACTTTAGAAAACTTAGTAATATCTTAGGTAATTTGTTAAAACTATGTAGAGATGAGCTAGCAATAGCAAATAAATACGCTATTTGCACACTATTAAATTGTTAGCTGCTTTGAGGTAAATCATTAAGAAGGTGCTGTAAATGAGAATATTGGTAACAGGCTCTGCGGGTAGAGTAGGGCGTGCGATCTATATTAAATTAATGCGAACACATAACGTAGTCGGTATTGATAAAACACCTTGTTCAACAGCCGATTACATTGGTGATATTCGTGATAGTGCTCTGATTGATGGGGTTCTTGAAAATATTGATGTCATCATTCATACAGCGGCTCTTCATGCTCCTCATGTTGGTTTAGTGCCTGATTCTGAGTTTAAATCTATCAACGTAGACGCGACTGAGAAACTGGCTTTGTCTGGCGTAAAAGCAGGTATTAAGCATTTTGTTTTTACCAGTACAACTGCGTTGTACGGTTATGCTTCGACTCCGAAAGGTATTTCAGGTTGGATTAATGAGGAGGTTACTCCGCAACCTAAGTCGATTTACCATAAAAGTAAAATTGATGCTGAAACTAAGCTAAAAGAAATTTCAAACCTGTTTCAGCTTCCAGTGACTGTGCTGCAAATGTCGAGATGTTTTCCTGAGGCTGCGGATTTAATGGCGGTATTTCGTCTGACTCGTGGTATTGATGCTCGAGATGTAGCAAGTGCTCATTTATGTGCTGTGGAAAAACGTTTAAACGGTTTTAATCGTTTTATAATTTCAGGTACAACACCTTTTCATCTTTCTGATTGCGAAGCTTTATATACTGAAGCTGGATCTGTCATCAAGCGTAAGTGCCCAGAAATCGCGCTAGCATTTAAACAAAGAAATTGGCAATTACCTCAATGCTTAGATCGCGTATATGATTCATCGTCCGCACGTGAGAAATTAGGTTGGTCACCTATACATGATTTTGAAAGCGTTTTGGAAATGTTAGATTCTGAAACAGCAGAAGTATTGCCAATTTTAAAACGCAGCTAAACGCGGTAAGTCGGGCTGTTTCTAGTAAACTCATCATTTTTGTCGGATGGCGTGGCTTCGCCACTTATCCGACCTACCCCGTACAGTAACGTCAAAAGGTAGGTTGGTTAAGCCGAAGGCGCCACCCAACAAAAAGTTTCAGATTCACGCCTTGAGGCCCGTTAATGGCACATATGGGACTGTCAGATTTGATCGAGTCCTATTAGTTGGATTTGACAGATCAAGTAAGACTTATTCATCTAAGCAATCCAAGAAATTAGACAGAAGTGCTCTTCACTGTAAATAAATCAAGCAAGCAGCTATTTAGCTGTTTTTTATTCTTCAGTTTTATCTTTAAACTCACATAAATCTTCGATGATACAACTACCACACTTAGGTTTGCGCGCCACACAGGTATAACGTCCGTGCAATATAAGCCAGTGGTGTACATCAACTTTAAATTCTTTAGGCACTACTTTTTCAAGCTTTTGCTCAACGGCTACAACATCTTTACCCATAGCAAGTTTAGTACGATTAGAAACACGAAATATATGCGTGTCTACGGCGATTACAGGCCAGCCAAACGCGGTGTTGAGTACTACGTTTGCGGTTTTTCGGCCAACGCCAGGTAGGGCTTCTAGTGCTTCTCGGTTTTCGGGAACTATGCTGTTGTGTTCATCCACCAAAATTTGGCACATTTTATAAACGTTTGCCGCTTTAGAATTAAATAAGCCAATGGTTTTTATATAATCTCGAAGTGTATCGTGCCCTAAATCTAAAATGGCTTGTGGTGTGTTAGCCACAGGGAACAGCTTTCGAGTGGCTTTGTTAACGCCTACATCGGTTGCTTGCGCTGAGAGCGTTACAGCTACAAGTAACTCAAACGGGCTTGAGTATTCAAGCTCGGTTTCTGGGTGCGGGTTATCATCGCGTAAGCGAGTAAGAATTTGGTGGCGTTTTTCTTTATTCATATTACTTAAGCGCACACTTTATTAATGTGCGCTTTTCCTATTAAGTTAAGCTAGTAACACGAGCACGAGGGCCTTTTTCAGGCTCTGGTGGGGTAACTTGTTTTGACTTTATTTGTGCGTCAATTACATTTTTAGCGGCAATAAGTAGCCCAAGACCTAAAAAGGCACCCGGTGGTAAAATTGCGAGTAAAAATTGATTATCAAAGCTAAATACTTCAATGCGCAGGCTTTGTGCCCATGGGCCAAGTAACAAGTCGGCGGCATCAAATAAAGTGCCTTGCCCAATTAGCTCGCGCATTGCGCCTAAAACAACAAGCACAATCATAAAACCCAAACCCATCATTAGCCCATCAAACGCCGATAAGTGAACTGGGTTTTTAGACGCGTATGCTTCAGCGCGACCAATAATGGCGCAGTTAGTAACAATTAACGGAATAAAAATACCTAACGACTGATAAAGCCCATAGGTATAAGCGTTCATTAACAGCTGCACTATAGTTACAAAGCCAGCAATAATCATGACAAATACCGGTATACGAATATCTTTAGGTACCCAGTTACGTACAAACGATACCGTTACGTTTGAGCCCACTAATACCAGTAAGGTTGCTAAGCCAAGGCCAAGGGCATTGGTAATGGTGGAGGTAACAGCAAGCAGTGGGCAAAGGCCTAATAGCTGTACTAGGGCAGGGTTGTTGACCCACATACCGTCTTTATATAGTGTTTTTAATTCACTCATTTAGTTACCTCTACACATTCGGCATTAGGTGCTGCAAAAATAGTATCAAATTCACTTTGAGCAAATAATACGGCATTTTTTACCGAGCCAACCACAGCGCGAGGTGTAATGGTTGCACCGGTAAATTGATCAAACTGGCCACCGTCTTTTTTAACCGCCCAACGTGCATCGCTACTGCTTTGTACAGTTAACGTTTTAAAGGCGGTGATCCACGATGATTTTTTAACTTCTACTTTATCACCAAGTCCTGGTGTTTCTGCGTGCTTAGTAGTACGCACACCAGCAATACTACCATCACTTAAAACTGCGGTTAGTAAGTTAATGTCACCACTGTAACCACTTGGCGTTACGTGCCTTACAACAAGAGCTACAGGTTGATTATTTTTACGGGCACGGTAAATTACTTGATTAGCGTAAGGGCCTAGTCGTTCATCTGAAATAATAACGCAATCTGTTGATAGCTCGTTGTCGTAAGTACTAGGGTCGAGCACTTCTTGTAATTGCGAAGTAAGGTGCAATAGCTCTTGCTCTGCTATTTTATCAGCGGTGAGCACATTAATAGAGGCAACCAGCCCTGTAGTCACTAATGCAAAAGCAGTTAAAATAGCGCCGTTTTTAGCCATAGAGGATAGTATCATTTTGCTACTCCGTGGCCATAAGTGCGCGGCTGGGTATAGTAGTCAATTAAGGGAACAGCAATATTGAGCAGTAATACACTAAAAGCAACAGCATCAGGGAAGCCACCAAAAGTGCGAATTAAATACACTAATAAGCCAATTGCTGCGCCATAAATTAAGCGCCCTTTATTGGTTGTGGCAGCCGACACCGGATCGGTAGCAATAAAAAATGCAGCCATCATAGTGGCACCACTTAATAGATGAAATATTATACCGGGCTCTGTACCGGGCGCTGCTATATAACCTATGCCACTGCACAGTGCTAAGCTTGCAATAAAACTTACTGGAATATGCCAGTTAATTATTTTTTCTTTTAAAAGGTATAAACCACCGGCTAAAAAGCCTAAGTTAACCCACACCCATCCATGGCCAGCCCACTCATTAAATATCGGCTTTTGCATGCTTTCGGTTACGGTTAAACCATGGGCAATATCTGTTTTAATAGTGTCCAGTGGGGTTGCCATAGTAATGCCATCTATACCTGCACGTACTTGATCTAAACTAAAGCCGGTGGCAGTAAAGTCGGTAAAAACAACCCTAAGCTGCTCGGTAAAACCAATCGGAGTATTTAATAACTCGGTAATTGGCATCCACGCGGTCATTTGTACCGGAAACGAAATTAATAATAATACATAAGCGGCCATAGCAGGGTTAAATAAATTAAATCCTAAACCACCATAGAGCTGCTTAACAATAACGATGGCAAATAAACAGCCAATAATAACTATCCACCAAGGAGCTAATGGCGGAATACTTAATGCAAGTAGTACTGCGCTAAGCCACGCACTGCCATCACTTAACGCAGGCCAAACGGGGCGTTTGCGAAGTAGCATTACTGCAGCTTCAAATACACTTACAGCAATCAGCGCTAATATGAGCTGAATAAGCACACCTGTACCAAAAAAGATGATCTGAGCAATTAGCCCAGGAATACACGCAGCAATAACGCAAAGCATTAATCGGGTTAACGATTTATGGCTATGGCTGTGAGGCGAACTGGCCATGGTTAATTTCACGACTGATCATTTCCTTCTTTTTGAGACTTTTTGGCTTTTGCGCGGGCAATAGCAGCAGCTACTGCGGCTTTTTTCTTGTCATCGTTCGCTTTAGGCTCGTCGGTTTTAGGGCTAGATGCGGCGTCGTTATTCTCAACAGCGCTCGTTACTTGCGCATCATCAGTTGTACTTTCAGCATCGGCTAATGCTTTAGCGGCTTTTTTCGCTTTGGCGCGAGCAATGGCGGCGGCTACAGCAGCTTTTTTGTCATCAACGGGTGCATCGTTTTGCGGTGTATCGTCAGTTGTACTTTCAGCATCGGCTAATGCTTTAGCGGCTTTTTTCGCTTTGGCGCGAGCAATGGCGGCGGCTACAGCAGCTTTTTTGTCATCAACGGGCGCATCGTTTTGCGGTGTATCATCAGTGGTATTTTCAGCGTCTGCTAGTTGCGCGGCTTTTTTCGCTTTAGCGCGAGCAATAGCTGCGGCTACAGCAGCTTTTTTGTCATCAACAGGTGCATTGTTTAGCGGCGCATCGTCAGTGGCATTTTCAGCGTCTGCTAGTTGTGCGGCTTTTTTCGCTTTAGCGCGAGCAATAGCAGCCGCTACGGCTGATTTTTTATCATCAGGGCTTGCTGGCTCATCACTTTGTGCTTTTTGCTCTTTATATTGTCGAGCTTGTTCTTTACGCAATGCGCGTTCTTTTGCTACTTCGCTATTATCTGGTTCAAGTGCATCGCCTTGTTGCTTTTTAGCTTTAGCACGGGCAATAGCAGCGGCTACGGCTGATTTTTCATCGCTATTAGCTGATTTGCTTTTAACTCTTGCTAAAGCATCGGCTACTTTTTGTTTTTCGTCTGGTGTTTTAACTGCAGGTTTACGTTTATGGCGATTTTGTCGCTCAGCTTGTTCGCGATCAAGGCGCTCTTTTCGCGCATCAAAACGCTCTTTAGCACGATCTGCTTTAATTTTTTCTGCCTGCTGCTCTTTTATTTCTACCTTTGCAACCCGATAATACTGCACTAGCGGTATTTCACTTGGGCAAACGTAGGCACATGCACCGCATTCAATGCAGTCAAACAAATTATGTTCTTGTAGTTTGTCGTATTCTTTTGACTTAGCAAACCATTGTAATTGCTGAGGTAATAAAGAAGCAGGGCAAGCATCTGCACAGGCGCTACAGCGTATACAGGCTTTTTCTGGGCCGGGCTCTGCAAGCTCTTTATGATCGGGCGCAAGTATACAGTTAGTGGTTTTTACCACGCCAATGCGAATTGTTGGCAGGGTAAAGCCCATCATTGGGCCGCCCATAATTACTTGTTGTTGTGGTACAGGTGAAAAACCTTGGCAATCGAGCAAATGCTTTATTTCGCTGCCTAATAAAGCCCATACATTCCCAGGTTTATGAATAGTATTACCCGTTACTGTGACTACGCGCTCAATTAATGGTTTTCCTTCATAAACGGCTTGTTGTATAGCAAATAAAGTACCGGTGTTATGTACCAGTATACCAACATCTGCCGGAATGCCATTATTAGGCACTTCGCGATTAGTAAGCAGTTTAATAAGCTGTTTTTCGCCACCAGAGGGGTAAATAGTGGGCACTTTTTGCACCAATATTAAGCTGTTATGTTCCGCTGCTTGTATCATTGCAGCAATCGCTTCTGGTTTGTTGTCCTCTATCCCCACAATGCATAACGTAGGATTGAGCAGTTGTTGCATTAGCTCAATACCTTGCACTATTTGCTTGGCATGCTCGCGCATTAGCATGTCATCAGCTGTTATATAAGGTTCGCACTCAACCGCATTAATAATTAAAAACTCGATAGGTTGCCTGGTATCGGCTTTAACATAAGTTGGAAAACCAGCGCCTCCCATACCACTAATGCCCGCTTGATGAATAATATTAATAAGTTCATCGTGGCTTAGCGTTGCTGGGTTTTTAATTGGGTTAAGCTCGCACCATAAATCTTTACCATCGGGTTCAATAATTACACTCAGTTCAGGTAGGGCAGAAGGGTGCGCCGAAGGCATTAATTTTATGTCGGTTATTGTGCCTGAGGTTGGCGCATGCATAGGCACCGACCAGTTAGCAGTAGGTGTGGTTAAAGCTTGGCCTTTTAAAACGTGCTGGCCCTTCTCAACAATAAGTTTACCGTTTGCACCTATGTGCTGTTTAAGTGCAACGACGAGTTTGTCGGGTAGTGGTAAGCGAGTAATACTGGCACTATTAGAGAGCGATTTTTGTTGTGGTGGGTGAACGCCGCCAGGGAATGGCCAAACGACCCCTTTTTTTATTTGTTCAAGTAACTTATCCACTCAAACCTCTAATCTATTTGTGTAACGGGAATTGCATTTAACTGCCATTTCCAGTTTTGTTTAGTTTCGGCTACAGGGAGCATATCAATGCAATCTACAGGGCAGGGCTCTACGCATAAATCGCAGCCAGTACATTCATCAATTAATACAGTATGCATTTGTCGAGTTGCACCAACAATGGCGTCAACCGGGCATGCTTGTATACACTTGGTACAGCCAATGCATTCGTCTTCGCGAATATAAGCCACAGTTTTAATTGGTTCAGCTTGCTCTCCGCCAGCTAATGGCTTGGGGTCAACGCCCATTAAATCGGCGAGCTTTTTCATGGTGGCTTCGCCGCCAGGAGGGCATTTATTTATTTCGTCGCCATTGGCAATTGCTTCGGCGTATGGCCTACAGCCAGGGTAGCCACATTGGCCGCATTGAGTTTGCGGTAAAATGGTATCAATTTGCTCAACAATAGGGTTACTTTCTACCCGAAAGCGAATAGCGGCAAACCCTAAAATTAGGCCAAAAACTAATGCCAGTGAGCCTAGTGCTATTAATGCATAAAACAAGGTCATATTAAAACTTCACTAATCCGGTAAATCCCATAAATGCCATCGACATCAAGCCTGCGGTAATTAAGGCAATAGAGGCACCTTTAAAGGGGGTAGGAACATCGGCCGCTGCAAGGCGCTCTCGCAGGGCAGCAAACAATACAAGTACTAAAGAAAAGCCAACTGCGGCACCAAAACCGTAAACCGCCGACTGTAAAAAGGAGTGATCTTCTTTGATATTAAGTAATGCAACGCCTAATACAGCACAGTTTGTGGTTATAAGGGGTAAAAATATACCCAGCAAGCGATATAAAGTAGGGCTTGTTTTACGTACTACCATTTCAGTAAATTGTACTACCACGGCAATGACTAAAATAAAGCTCATGGTGCGTAAATAGGTAATATCCAGCGGTATTAAAATATATTGGTTAACTAAATAGCTGGTTACAGAGGCAAGGGTAAGCACAAAAGTGGTAGCCAAAGACATACCTATAGCCGTGTCAAGTTTACTCGACACCCCCATAAATGGGCACAAGCCTAAAAATTGTACTAATACAAAGTTATTAACCAGAACAGTGCCAATCAATAACAATACATATTCTGTCATGTGTGCCTCGCGCTATTAAAATCCAATGCATTATCCATTTTTCTGCCGAGATAAACAACATGTGGAGTAGTTATCAGTCAAATAAATAGGGTAAAATAATTAACGCATAATGAAGATGTAAAATTACTGTAATTTGTTTGTAGAGTTTACTTAACGTTATGGTTTTAGTATGGGTTTAAAGTACTAAGCAGTACTGAAAATAAAGCAAAAAAGAGCAACAAGTGCTCTTTTTATTAATTAAATAACCTAAACTTTGGTTAAATACGCCCTTAGATCAAATGTCTTTAGGTTTTTCTATGTAATAACCTTGTACACCATCTAAGCACAGGGTTTCTATAATGTGCTTTTCTTCTTGGCTTTCGACCCCTTCAGCAAAAACACTCACACCAATTCTGTGTGCTAAGTCGACCATTAAGCGCATAAAATATTGATTGTTTTTATCATCTTCTAAGCCGCGGGTATAACTGGCATCCATTTTAATAAAGTCTGGTTTTAAATCGCGGAAAAACTTAAACGACGTTAAGCCAACACCAAAGCGTTCAACTGTTATGCGAGCACCAACACGATGAATCATGTCAATAAAGCGTTTACTTGCTTTAATATTTTGCTGTAGTCCAAACTCGCTTACTTCAAAAACAAGTTTTGATGCAATATGGGTGTCTTTTAATAATCGGCGTTCTAACCAAATTACAAACTGGTCGTTGTGCGCACTTGAAGGCGTAACATTTAAACCAAAAAACTTTTCTGAAAGGTTTCGACTTTTTATTTTTTCAAGTGAAGAGTCAATAATTAGCCTGTCGATTTCTATAGCCATATCAAGTTTTTCGGCCATGGCTAAAAATGATGCTGTAGGCAGCATTTGATTATCTTCGGTTTTAAATCGCACCTGAATCTCAGCATACGCTTTAATATTTTTGCCCAAAGGCATAATATTTTGCATTACTAAATGCACACGCTTTGCTTCAATTACTTCATTTATAACTTTGCGCCAATTTTGATTACCAAATCCAGCACTTACATTATTAATTAAATCGCTTTCGCGCTGTACATGCCAAGCGTTAGCATGTTTTGATTGCGCCATACTCATGGCGTTATCTACTATCGAGAGCAATTCGCCAAGTGGTTTTGCTTTTTCGTAAGCAACAATACCAGTATTAGCTACTGAGCTAAGCTCTTGGGTTTGTTGATACTGAGTAAAGCGAGATTGTAAGTTTTCACCAAAACGTTCGGCTTCTTTTAGCGGTATATTAGGTAATATAGCTACAAAATCAGAGCTGTTAAGTCTAAATACTTGGCTACCAGTATAGGTGCCGCTAATGTGCTTAATAATATCAGCCACACCTTTAATGTATTCATCACCTTTTTGATAACCGCGGGTTTGGTTAATCGATTGCAGTTCACTACATCTAATTAAAGCGAGTGTACCAAAAGTGCTTTTTTCGCTGTTTTCTATATTTTTTTCATAATACTCAACAAACATATTCCGATTGCCTAAATCGGTTACGCCGTCTTTATAGGCTTGATGTTTTATTGTGAGTGCTGCGTTTTGAAGATCTTCATTTTTACTTTTCAAAAAGTGCGATAAACGATTAAAGCTAGGAACTAAGCTTTTTCCTTGGCTTTTAAGTCGGCTTGTATCAAGGCTTACTTCTAGGTCATGATCTAGCTGGTTTTGATTTATATAAACATCAATAACATCAGCCACGGTCATACTAATATTTTTATTTACTCTATGAGAGAGAGTCTTCATTAACACAATAGGAATAATGACTAAAAAAGTACTAATAAGCACAATAATAAAAAACGCGCTTTGTAATAAGTGTGCAAAGCGTTGCACATTAAGTGTAAATTCTACTTTTAAATCAGTATTACTACCGCCTACAAACTGTGGACGTACCGAGTTAAAATTTGTTTGTACAAATTCGGCAATAAAAGGCAGTGCAGGGGAGTGAGTTACTTTAAATACTTCAGCTCCTTGATTGTCTCTAAGGATGAAGTTTGCAAAAGTATCGTTATTAGTAATAGCGCGTTTAAAATTGTTTGTTGATATATCAGATAAAGTTAAACCATCTATATAATTTTGAACTGTAGCTTGTGCATTCTTTTGCGCTTCGTTAACTGTGTAATTAAAGCTAATAGCTATAAAATAACTACCAACGGCAACACATGCTAACCAAGAGAGTGTTTGTATTAATATGAGTTTTTTAAAGCCTGCCATTTTTTCAATCTTTTAATTGTCAGAAAGGGAAGGAATCAAATCCTTGATTTATAAACTAATCGTAACACGAAAATTGAGTGAATATACTATAGTTATTAATCAGAAAGGGTAGTAGATATTGAGAGGAATGTCTATGGAATTATTAGCTATTGGCTCCCCCTCCCCGACTCGAACGGGGGACCTGCGGATTAACAGTCCGTCGCTCTAACCAACTGAGCTAAGGGGGAACTAAAGTAGTGCTATTTTATGATTTGGCTCCCCCTCCCCGACTCGAACGGGGGACCTGCGGATTAACAGTCCGTCGCTCTAACCAACTGAGCTAAGGGGGAACTACTATCATAAACATAAACTTGGCTCCCCCTCCCCGACTCGAACGGGGGACCTGCGGATTAACAGTCCGTCGCTCTAACCAACTGAGCTAAGGGGGAATCGTTTATGGTTGAAAAACTTGGCTCCCCCTCCCCGACTCGAACGGGGGACCTGCGGATTAACAGTCCGTCGCTCTAACCAACTGAGCTAAGGGGGAAGCGTCTTGCCTTTCAACGGGGCGAAATATTAATGATCCAGCCGCAAAGTGTCAACACATAAAAGATCATAAATACAAAAAAGAACTCTATTCGTTGTTTTTGTGTTCGATCTGCACGTTTTATAGCACAAATGCCAAAATTAAAGCGCGTCATTTTTATGAAAAAGCACTTTTGTTTTTTTAAATTATTAAATTAAAGGGCGTATTTACTTAATTT
This sequence comes from Pseudoalteromonas translucida KMM 520, assembly GCF_001465295.1. Taxonomy (NCBI): domain Bacteria; kingdom Pseudomonadati; phylum Pseudomonadota; class Gammaproteobacteria; order Alteromonadales; family Pseudoalteromonadaceae; genus Pseudoalteromonas; species Pseudoalteromonas translucida. The sequence continues at coordinate 1,203,657 of NZ_CP011034.1, forward strand.
AAAATACAAAAAACAGCCATTACACCTAAAAATAGTGCTCAATATTACAAAAACATTACCGTAAAGTACTTACACAGGCAGTGTGGTTTTTAAAATTTAACGCTTAAAAACGATTTAATACTAAAATTTAATAAAAGAAACGAATATGGAAAAAATTAAAAACATCTTTATTTAATTACGTATTAGTTAATAATTAGCCAACCGCAAAGGTTTGTACAAAAACAATACAATCAATAGCTTAAATAATATTATTTACACCTTCAGATTACTCAATAAGGTGGTGATTCCAGCTAACAGCAAGCTTTACATTAAAGCCCAAGAAAGTTTTCAAATTGGTAACGTGGATAAGTTTAATACGGGATTTTATTTGATCCCTTGTAACCCCTTTATAAATGCGGCTTTGAATGAGTTATCCACGGTTTCTGTGGATAACTCTGTTTATTAAACTTTATGAACTTCAGTACCCCCAGTATTTTAGGGGGCTCCAACGATTTCAAGTCTTTAAAAATGTTTTTTTAAATCATTAAAAAACAGTGCGTTACGAATTGATGCTGAAAGCGGCTCTAACGATAAGTAAAACTTTTCGTGACGATAAAGTAAAAAAATATGTTGTGTGATAATGCACCATTTATGAAGCATTAAATGTTATAAAAGTAATTTAAATGATCTATATTTGTTTTTTGGCGCTCTCAAGGTGAATTTATACGCTAAGGCTTAAAAATCAAGCTTTACTCCTTGGTTGGGTATTTAGTCCTCTATACTCAATAAAGCATGGCTTGAATTGCCCAGATGCTTTAAAATGTTTAGCTCAGTAAAAAGAGGCCAACTTATTCTATGCGCGTAATTTCAGAAAAACATACTCGCCCTGATTTACTCAATGATCCTATCTCGCCAACACTAAAAAAAATGACCATTCCAATGATATTTGGTTTGGTGTCCTTGATGATGTTTAACATTGTTGATACGTTTTTTATTAGCTTATTAGGAACAGAGCCATTAGCAGCTGTGAGCTTTACATTCCCAGTTACTTTTATGGTAATAAGCTTAGCCATTGGCTTGGGCATAGGCACTTCTGCGGTTATTGCAAAAGCCTTGGGCAGCCACAAAGTAAATGAAGCACGTTTTGATGCCAGTGTTTCTTTATTGGTTGCAGTGGTTTTGGTACTTATATTATCTTTTTTTGGTTATGTGTTTATTGACCCCATATTTACTTTATTAGGGGCCGGTGAAAACGTATTACCGCTAATACACCAGTATATGAATATATGGTTTTTAGGCAGCGTGTGTTTAATAACACCCATGATTGGCAACTCGGTATTACGTGCCAGCGGCGACACCAAAACCCCTAGCTTAGTTATGGGGGGGGCAGGGCTAATAAATGCTATTTGCGATCCCATACTTATTTTTGGCTTTGGACCTATTCCGGCATTAGGTATTGAAGGCGCGGCTATTTCTAGTGTTATTGCCTGGTCGGTAGCGGTAGTTGTTATTTTATATATATTACTAAAAAAACGTTTATTGAGCTTAAAAGCAGGTAAACAAACGGTTATTGGCGCTATTAGTAAAATATTAAAAATTGGTTTGCCTGCGGCTGGGGCAAATATGCTTACGCCAGTTGCAATGGCAGTAATGACCGCATTGGTGGCTCATCATGGACCCGAAGCGGTTGCTGCATTTGGAGTAGGGAGCAAAATAGAATCTATTGCCAGCTTGTTAGTATTGGCGCTGTCGATGACATTACCGCCATTTATAAGCCAAAATTTTGGTGCCAGTAAATTATCAAGAGTGAAAGACGCTTACATTGGTACATTAAAATTTGTAATGGTTTGGCAGTTTATTATTTATATATTACTAATTGCTAGTGCAGGCGTGTTAAGCCAGTTATTTGGTAAAGAACAAGCCGTTATTGATGTTATAAAACTATTTATTTACACCATCCCATTAAGTTACGGCTTTCAAGGGGTGATCATATTATCAAACTCATCGTTTAATGCTTTGCATAAACCGATGAATGCGTTGTTTTTAAGTATTATTCGCTTATTTATTTTTTATTTACCCTTTGCGTATATAGGCAACGAACTTGCTGGCTTATTGGGGTTATTTATTGGCGCTGCTGTGGGTAACTTATTTACCGCTTTGGTGGCCTATAAATGGTTTATGAAAGAGCTTGAAACATTAAGTAACCAATCGTTACAGGAGTGCAGTCATTGAGCGATCATTTTCAACTAAAGTCACACTTTAAGCCTGCGGGAGATCAGCCCACCGCGATTGCGCAGTTATGCGAAGGGCTTGAAGCCGGGCTTGCTCATCAAACCTTGCTAGGTGCTACCGGCACAGGTAAAACCTTTACCATGGCTAACATTATTAACGACTTAAACCGTCCAACCATAATAATGGCACATAACAAAACCTTAGCTGCGCAACTTTATGGGGAAATGAAAGAGTTTTTTCCTAAAAACGCAGTTGAATATTTTGTTTCTTATTACGATTATTACCAACCAGAAGCCTATGTGGTTTCTAGTGATACGTTTATAGAAAAAGACGCATCCATTAACGAGCACATTGAGCAAATGCGTTTAAGTGCTACAAAGGCACTGCTAGAGCGCCGCGATACTATTATTGTAGCCTCAGTGTCGGCCATTTATGGTTTGGGCGATCCAAAATCATACATGAAAATGATGCTACTTTTAAAAGTGGGCGAAAAAGTGGATCAGCGCGACATGCTACGCCGCTTAGCCGAAATACAATATACCCGTAACGATGTAGACTTTAGCCGCGGCACGTACCGAGTACGTGGCGAAGTGGTTGATATATTTCCTGCAGAATCGAGCACATTTGCAATACGTGTAGAAATGTTTGATGACGAAATAGAACGCTTAAGTATTTTTGACCCCCTTACCGGCGCAATTGAAAAACACATAGTGCGCACCACTATTTACCCTAAAACACACTATGTAACCCCGCGTGAAAAAATTCTTGGGGCTATCGATAAAATACAAGAAGAGTTAAAAGATCGCCGAGCGCAGCTATTAAGTGCTAACAAATTAGTAGAAGAGCAACGCGTAACACAGCGTACGCAGTACGACATTGAAATGATGCGCGAGCTCGGTTATTGCTCGGGTATAGAAAACTACAGCCGTTACTTATCGGGGCGTACACCGGGCGATCCGCCGCCAACCTTACTTGATTACTTACCCGACGATGCATTAATGATTATTGATGAATCGCATGTAACAGTGTCGCAAATTGGCGCTATGTACAAAGGCGACAGAAGCCGTAAAGAAAACCTGGTTGAATATGGTTTTAGAATGCCATCGGCCATGGATAACCGCCCACTGCGCTTTGAAGAATTTGAAGCTATTTCGCCACAAACAATTTATGTATCGGCAACCCCGGGCGACTTTGAATTAGATCGCTGCGCGGGCGCAATTGCAGAGCAAGTAATTCGCCCAACAGGACTGCTTGATCCACTTATTGAAGTGCGCCCAGTGGGGGACCAGGTTGATGACCTACTATCAGAAATTTATAAAAGTGTTGAGAAAGGTGAACGCGTACTGGTGACCACGCTAACCAAGCGTATGTCGGAGGATTTAACCGACTACTTAAGTGAGCACAATGTAAAAGTGCGCTACCTTCACTCAGACATAGACACCGTAGAGCGAGTCGAAATTATTCGCGATTTACGCGCTGGAGTGTTTGATGTGTTAGTAGGTATTAACTTACTACGTGAAGGCCTCGATATGCCTGAGGTAGCACTGGTAGCAATACTTGATGCCGATAAAGAAGGCTTTTTACGCTCAGCGCGTTCAATCATTCAAACCGTAGGCCGCGCCGCACGTCATTTAGAAGGGCGCGCAATTTTATACGGTGACCGAATTACAAAATCGATGGCTAAGGCGATGGACGAAACCGCACGTAGGCGCGAAATTCAGCATGCTTATAATATTGAACACGGTATTGAACCACATTCGTTAGCCAAAAAGATTCTAGATTCGATGGACGTAGGTGAAGATGCAGGGCCAAAAGATAACCTTAGACTCATTCGTAAAGAGTCTAAAAAAGTACTTAGTGCTAAAGAAATCACAGTGCAAATTAAGCAACTCGACAGTAAAATGCACGCTTACGCCAGTGATTTAGAATTTGAAAAAGCAGCCTCAGTGCGTGATGAAATACACGAACTCCAACAACAGTTGATAAATTAACTATGACCCCTAATTTTACTCCACTTATTGACGCATTAGCCGATGCCCCTTTATTAAAAAACGAGCTGTGCCGCGTGTTTCATGGCCGCGGCCATAGCGTAGAAGCGCTGAGCCATATTAACTTAGACTTTTACCCACCTAGTTTGTTTTTAGTGTCTTATGATGAAATAGATGAGCCAACGCTGGGCGAACTAACCAGTGTGCTGTGGCAATGGGCGCAGCAGCATCACCCTGAGCTTATTACTGCTTTTGTGTATCAGCAGCGCGCGGGTGTACAAAGCCAAAACACTCTGGTTTATGGGCAATTGCCTAGCCAGCATGTGGTAAAAGAAAACGGTATTGGCTTTTTAGTTGATTTAACCAGCCGCCAAAATACTGGAATATTTCCTGATATGCGCAGCGGCCGTGAGTTTGTGCAAGCAAACAGTAAACAGGCAAAAGTACTTAACTTATTTTCGTATACTTGTGGGTTTTCGCTGGCGGCAATGCAAGGCGGAGCCGATCATGTAATGAACATGGATATGAGCAAAGGCGTGCTTAGGGTGGGTAAACAAAATCATCAGCTCAATGGCTTTGATAAAGGGGTGAGCTTTTTACCGCATGATATTTTAAAGTCGTTTGGTAAATTAAAAAAAGCAGCACCGTTTGATCTCATTATTGTTGATCCGCCAAGCTTTCAAAAAGGCAGCTTTATTTTAACGAAAGACTATCAAAAAGTGCTGCGCAGGTTACCTGAGCTATTAAGCGATACAACGCAGCTATTACTTTGCGCTAACAGCCCAGAGCTTAGTGAAGAGGCTTTTAAAGCCTTAATTACAGAGCACACAGAGGGCGCAATTGAGTTTGTTGAGCGTTTAGCTGCTACAGAGCGTTTTATTGAAGTAGACCGTGACAGAAGCTTAAAAGCGCTTGTTTATAAAACGTCGCAAACAGTAGCCTAATTTAGTTAATAGTTACCAGTAAAAAATAAGCCGTGGCGCAATGTTTATAATACATGCGCCATTTTTATTACTAACGCGTTATTTACCTAAAGCAGGCATTCCTGCACCCGATCATCACATACGCAGAGCTTAATTAATTAAATATTAGCCACTTAGAATTGCACATAAATGTGATCTAATATCATCGTTAATAACGTAAATAGCTACAGACAATACATTGCCATGTGCGAACTAATTTATGCCAAATAAAAACAGCCACCGTATATCCCTCGTCAATAATAAAAAATGGCAATACAGTTACGAGCAACCAATTTCGTATGCTCCTTTAGTGCAATTAAAAAATAATAATTGGGTTGTTCCACAGCATTTTTTACGCTACCAACACACACTTGAAAGTGTTAATACAGTGCTTGAAAATATCGACTTTTCGGCGCACTTTAGAGTGGTTGCTGCCCAGCAAAATGAACAGCTTTACTTACAAGTGGCAGTGCTTAGCCCAGACAACTATTCAAATAATTCAAATAGTGAATCAAATAGTGAATCAAATAATACTCGCGCCAAAAAATTATTATTTGGTAGGCGCTGGTTAGTAGAAAAAAATCTACCAACCTCAGAGCTTATTCAAACTGCGTTTTTAGCACTTAAAATAGCACGGGAACACGAAGTGCGAGAGCTGTTGCAGTTAACGCATAAAGGGGCAACAAGTACGCCATTTAATAACCACCACGACTTGTCATTAATGGCGAAAAACCCTGAGCTGGTAAGTAATAAGAGTGACCAAGCGAGCGCTCAATCAGTAGCTAAACGGCTAATATTTGCCGGTATGGGCATAGTGATTAAAAATCATCAAGTAATAACCAGTGAGCAGCATTTATATACGCTTGAGCTTAATTGTAGTGATTGCCAATTAAATGAGTTTAATAATAAAAGCATGGCATTTTTAACAACCGATACGTCGGCAAATAGCTTTTTACATGGCTTTATTACAGCGCTTGTAGCCATTAGTAACGAGCATGTAAGTGAGCATTTTAAATATAAAAATTTTGCACGCTTTAGCAAACAGGTAATGGCCGAGCAAATAGGGGAATTAAGTATAGCTATACGCTCGCCAGACGCGGTAGGCTTGTGCTCTATGGGTAAGCAGCATGCTAACCAATTAAACTTTGAAATAGACAGCACCCGAGCACCACAAGGCTGCGGTCAGGTTATTGGTGGTTTTTTAGCTGCCCACGGTATTGAGCAGCCAGAAAACGCTCATTTATATGAAAATTATTTATAACTTATTTATTTCTTGTTTTACGTCAAAACTTGAATCGGTAACTATGGTTTCAAGGGTTTGCACACGCTCTTTTAATGCTTGAACTTGTGCACTTACTTCAGCAAGGTGCTTATTAGCATCGCTATTATTATTTTGCATACGGTGTTTAAATTCTAAATGTTTTTTGTACATATCGTATATAACTCCAGAGCCAACAGATATAAGTACAATTAATACAATCATGGTAGTGCCCGACATAACCGCTTCCTGTTAATTACTTTGGTTAAAGTATAACCGTAATACATTTACGATAAAGCGCCTAATTGTAACTTTATTTTTCTAAATGTTGATTGCCGGTGTGCTGGTAGTGTATACATTGGCTATATTGTGTAATGATTAAGCAAAGAGTTTGCCCCTTGTATTAACTAATTAAGTGAGCTGCTATGTTAAATAATAAAATTCCTCCACTTGTTGTTGTGCTTTTTTTTGCATTAATAATGGCCTTAATTGCACATTATAGTGTGATTGATTTTAGTGCCTTTATTTTATATTTAACGGTGAGTTTAGTAACTATAGGCTGCGTGTTTTGTATTGCCGGATTGGTTAGTTTTCGTTTGGCAAGCACCACAGTAAACCCAAGTAAACCAGAACAAGCAACAAATTTAGTTACCAGTGGCGTTTACAGGTTTTCTCGTAACCCTATGTATGTGGGTTTTGTATTTATACTACTAGGGTGGGGTATTTGGTTAAGCTCGTTATGGGCACTTTTGTGTGTGGCGGGGTTTATTGCCTACTTAACACTATTTCAAATTATTCCTGAAGAGCGGGCGCTTACGAAGCTCTTTGGCGAGGATTACACCCAATACAAAAACAAAGTAAAACGCTGGCTATAAGCAATAACTAAATAAACAATAACTAAATAAACAAGCACCCATAAAAAAAGGCTATCGATGATAGCCTTAATAAACTGTTTATTCGTATTCTAGCGGGTCGGTTAAGTTATTGACCTCAAATGCTTCTAAGCGCTCTTGGCATGCTCCACATTTACCACAGGCTTTTTCACGGCCGTTATAACAGGTCCATGTTTGACTGTAATCTAAGCCCATTGCAATACCATCGGTTAAAATATCAATTTTAGTATTGTTTAAATACGGGCTAAAAATTTCTACGGCATCGTAGTTGGCAATGCGGCACACATCATCCATTTTTTGCACAAATTCAGGACGACAATCAGGGTAAATAGCATGATCCCCAGAGTGGGCACCATAATAAACTTGGCTCGCTTTAAGCGACACTGCATAACCTACCGCTAAAGACAGTAAAATCATATTACGGTTTGGCACTATTGTGCTTTTCATGCTGTCTTCTTCGTAATGACCTTCTGGCACGTCAATATCATCAGTTAAAGATGAGCCGCCAATAATTTGATTAATAGCCGAAATATCAACAATTTTGTGTGGCACATTTAATTGCTTACATACCTGGGCTGCCACTTTAAGTTCTTTTACATGACGCTGACCATAGTCAAACGATAAGGCATAAACATCATGTCCTTGTTGCAGGGCCTTATTTAATACGGTAAATGAATCCATACCGCCGGAATAAATAACTACTACTTTTTGCGTCATATCTGGTTTTGCTCTTTAGTTTTAATAGAGGTTTATATCAGGGCACGATATACTACATGCCCACGGCATAAATAACAATTTTTGCGCTGCGCTATTTAGTCCTTAATGGTAGCAATTTTGCTGCTTGATCGTAAGTGAGTTCTCTTTTGTACAAAATAAATGAAGTGTTTGAAACCATCCAAGGTGAAGCTAGTTTTACTGGTACACCGTCTATATTTTTGCGTTTGCAAGGTTGCCCAGTAGGGTGCTCTTGGTGCGATACAAAACAAACATGGGATGTTGATAATGTGTACAAAGTGTCGCTTGACGAAACAGTAGAAAAAAAGGCCGACTCAGATCATTGGGCACAAGCCAGTGCAGCAAATATATTAGCGTTATTTCAATCACGTGGTTATACCGCAAAGCATGTGGTGATCACAGGTGGCGAGCCTTGCATGTACGACTTAAACCCAGTGTGTAACTTATTACACGAAAACGGTTTTAGCACGCAAATAGAAACCAGCGGCACCTTTGAAATACTTGCCCCAGCGCAAACTTGGGTTACCGTATCGCCAAAAATTAATATGCGCGGCGGTTTTGAGGTACTTACAACCGCCATGCAGCGCGCCGACGAAATTAAACACCCTATTGCCATGCAAAAGCATGTAGAGGAGCTAGAAGAGCTGTTTGCTAAAACGGGTGTAAATCCTAAATTGGTTTATTTACAGCCTATTAGCCAAAAAGAGTCTGCAACTAAATTGGCTATTAAAACCTGTATTGCTAAAAACTGGCGCTTATCAATTCAAGTGCATAAGTATTTAGGGATTAGTTAATACCTGCTCCACATAAAGCTATATTACGTAGGTCGGATAAGCGAAGCGCCATCCGACACCCTTAATTACATCTACCCTAAAGCTTACTTCGTTAATAGTGCTTATTAGTTTACTATGCGCCACCCAAATTACTTACCCTTTAATAATTAGGCCAATATGTCCGCAAATGCTTTATATACAGATCTCTCTGGTTACTATGATTTAATGTGTGCTGATATAGATTATCAAGCTCAAAGCCATTTTATTAAACGGTTACACCAAATTTTTGGTAATGGCGCAAATACACACCTAGATTTAGCGTGTGGCACAGGCCCACATGTACGGCATTTTATTAATTTTGGCTATACAAGCAGTGGCCTCGACATTAATCAACCTATGCTAGATAGAGCCGCTATTCGCTGCCCAGAAGCGCAATTTACATTGCAAAATATGAGCGAGTTTAGCGTAGCGCAGCAGCAAGATTTAATTACCTGTTTTTTGTATTCAATTCACTACTGCGATGGCATTGAAAAATTAAAAGCATGTATCATTAGCGCACATAACGCACTAAAAACCGGTGGTATGTTGTGTTTTAACGCGGTTGATAAAAATACTATAAATAACGATTCATTTGTAAAACATGCAGCGACTAGCGAAAATAGTTTATTTACCTTCAGCTCTGGTTGGCATTACAGTGGCACGGGCGAAAAACAGTCGCTAAAGTTGCGTATTGAAAAAGTCACAAGCGCTGAAACATTCATCTGGAACGACGAACACCCCATGGTGGCGCTTAGCTTCACTGAGCTAAAAGCCGTTTTGCAGCCTTATTTCGAAATCCATATGTTTGAGCATAACTATGAGCAAATAACCCCGTGGAATGGCAATTCGGGCAATGCTATTTTTGCTTGCGTAAAAATTTAAGACAAACGACGTTGGTTGGGTAGAGCGCAGCGAAACCCAACGAATAGCCACATCCCCAATAATCCCGCATTATATATTTGAAAACGTAGGTCGGATAAGCGAAGCGCCATCCGACACAGCCAAATTCCTTGCTAATTATTATCAGCATTTTGCATTATCGAACGGTTGGAGAACAACCGTTAATTAATCGTGATGGCTGAAGTCAAGATTTGCCCCCCCTTTGTGCTGACCCCCTTTGTCTCCACTGGCGGCATTTTTTACATGACCTTGTTGAGCGGTGGCAATTTGTGCCGATATTTTATCTAGTGACATAGTATTAACTTATCAATGGCTTTATCTTATAGTATAAAAATTCTACTCTATCGGCAGTAAAAAAGCTGGCGAAAAACAGTTGCCGCTAAAACACAAAAGCAGGAAAACCATGAAAACACTGTTAATTGTTGCCCATGCGCCCTCTAAAAATACCCAGTTAATGGTTAATGCTGTTTTGAGAGGGGCACAGCACCCTGATATTGAGCAAGTACAAGCTCGCTGGATATCACCATTAAACGCCACACCTGAAGATGTATTAGCTTGCGATGCGATAATTATGGGCACGACAGAAAACCTCGGCTATATGAGTGGTGCGTTGAAAGATTTTTTTGACCGTTGTTATTACCCTTGCCTAGACATAAAACAGGGTTTGCCTTGTGCATTATATGTTCGTGCTGGTAACGATGGTACTGGTACTTGCCGGGCAGTTGAATCAATCTGTAGCGGCTTGCGTTGGCACTGGGCTCATCCGCCCTTAGTGTGTCGTGGTGACTGGCAACCAGCGTTTATTGACCAATGCGAAGAGTTAGGTATGACCATAGCAGCCGGACTTGATGTGGGTATTTATTAATGAGCCAAAACACTGAATAAGCCGCGCGGTTTACCCAGCTGAGTATATTTACTCACGCCAATATGCTAAGGTTTAAAGTAAAATAATTGTAGGATAAACAAAATGTTAGCAGAATCAGAATATACGATGAATAACTTGTTTGCGCAATTAGGATTAGACAGTTCGGATGGCGCCATTAATGAGTTTATCGAAAAAAATCAATTAGCAGCAGGCGAATCATTAAAAGAATCTAAGATTTGGAATGATAGCCAACGCACGTTTCTCCAAGAGGAGTGGGATAAAAACAGTATGTGGACTCAAGTCATCGATGATTTAAATTTATTTTTGTCAAACGTCGCTGAGTAAAAAAGTACTGTAATTATCAGATAATAAATATGTCGATCTTGGGCGTAGCAAATGTAGCGCACCGCTCAGGCGGCTAATAGTTGCTGTGAGTTCGCCTTTCGATGAAAAGTATAATTTAATAAATACCCACAAAAAAGCGTTGCCCTTGAGCAACGCTTTTTTATGTCTAATTTCTAACAGCGAGTAACTTACTCTGCCGCTAGCTTATTCTGCTGCGAGATAATCCAACACTACTTGATGGTGATCTTTGGTTTTAAACTTATCGAACAGGTGTTTAATTTTGCCGTCTTGACCGATTAAAAATGTCAGGCGGTGAATACCATCGTATTCTTTGCCCATAAATTTTTTGTAGCCCCAAATTCCAAATGCGTCTGCAATGGCATGATCTTCATCTGAGAGTAAATCGAAGTTAAGTTCTTTTTTAGTTTCGAAGTTTTTAAGGCGTTTAATTGGATCTGGGCTTATGCCTACTACGCGGGTGTTAAATTTTGCCAGCTCTGCTTGCTGGTCGCGTAAATTTTCGGCTTGTACGGTACAGCCAGGTGTTGACGCCTTAGGGTAAAAGTAAACCAGTACCTGTTGCTGTTTTAACAACTCGCTTAAGGTAATTGTTTCGTCGTTTTGGTTTTGTAAGCTAAAAGCGGGGGCGTTATCGCCGGCTTGTAATGGGCTGATTTTGTTCATACTTGCTCCTTAATTTAACGAATACGTCTAAATATATAGTCTACGTTGAGAAGGTGAGAAAGTTTTTCAAAACTAATTTTAAATTGGTCTACATCTACTTCAACAGGAATATTAAACTCTAGTTCACAACGCATTCTCATTACTGCTTCTTCGTCATCATAAGTGTCTGACTTTAGTGAGCAAATAATAATATTGTTGTCTGCAAAAAAGCGCGTAACTTTACTCAAAGTACCGGGTGTGTCGGTGCCTGTGTATTCTAGTGTGTAACCGGCGCGAAATGCTCCTTGGTTATGACTTGCTGTGCGCTTCATCATAGTGAGCAAACCCAGTTCCATCGCTTTAGTTGGTAGGGTGTGCTCTATGCGGCTAATGGCCGACATGTCACCGCTAAGTAGCATGATGAATGTAAATTCGTTACCTAAAATAGCAATACGGCTATCTATTATATTACAGTGGCAATCGCTTACTAGCTGAGTTAACTCACTAACTATGCCAGACCTGTCTTCGCCAATAGCTGTTAAAACAATTTGATGATTTGAGTGTGCAGTCATGGGTTTAAATACCTAAGTTACTTGAATTACAACAGCGCAGTTGGCAACACAAAAAGTAAACACATAAAGTTGCGTGGCGGCGAAGTTTAACACAAAAACGCGTTTAAACTACACAGGCTGCTAATTTAGCAGTTTAAAAGTACAGTGTTTCTTGTTTTTACAAGCATGGGAAAGTACCATAGCCCAAATGTGTCTATTTGTTGCTTACTTTTGTTAACAGAGGTGAGTATTAAGCAACCAGACAACCAAATTATAACTGTAAAGTTAATATTGATTTTACACTGAACCAAATCGGCATTACCCACTCATATACTTGTTAAAACAATTAAAGGGTATGCTAAGGAGAAATATCTGTGCAGTATTGGATCCCAAAAGCACTAACAGTAAGTGTATTGGTAAGTTTATCAGGATGTAGTGTATTTACGAATGATGCACATGACGAGCGTAATTATCGCGCTCATGAAGCAGTAAAAGTGCCTGCATCGTTATCACAACCCGCTCAAGATCCAACATATAAAATGGATGTAGGCCAATATAGTAATAATCCAGATGCTACAAATTACCGTCCGCCTGCTCAAGTACTTACAGTAGCAAAGGGTAGTTGGGTTGAAGAAACAGATAAAAACGCCCGTGTTTATTTTGATAAAAACGATGGCATTGATGACCTAGATGAGTTTATTTGGGAATCTATTAATGCGGTTTTAGCCGACAATAACACGCAAGCGACGAAAGCAGACAAGCTATTAGGCGTTATAGAAACAGATTGGTACGCTATTATTAAACCAGAAGAAAGCTGGTTATGGGATAGCGGTGAGAGTGTTGATTTAGAACGTTTTAAATTTACAATTGAAGAAAAATCGCATCAGCGTACGGCTTCATTAAGTGCTGAACTTATTGACTTTAAAGGTGATGAGCCTTTAAGTGATTTATTTAAGCAACAGTTAGAAGTGCGTGCACTTAATCAAGTTATTAGCGAGTTTGATTATCGTTATCGTCAACTTGAAGTTGATATGCGCAAACGCCAAGGTATTATTTCTTTAGAAATGGGCTTTGATAACAAAGGTAATGCAGCGCTTGTAACTGAGCAGTCGTATGAAGCTGTATTTGACCGTTTTTCAGGGTTTTTAGAGCGCTTGTCGTTCACTATTGTAGAAATTAACCCTGATACAGGCTTAATTACCGCAGATTATAAAAAACCAGAGTCAAGTGTATGGGATTCTATTTGGGGTGACGAAGTAACCCAATTACCTATTGATGAAGGTCAATATCAAATATTAGTAAGTAAAACCAAACAAGGCGGCACTAGCCTAACCTGGATGGATGAACAAGGTGATACGCTTGAGCCAGGTACTATGAATGGTTTACAGCAAGCATTAGTGGCTGCACTCATTCAGCGCGGTATTAATATTTAATAATAATAAACATTTACCACAAAAAGAGCACTTTGCTCTTTTTGTGGTTTTTATAGGTTAAAAATATGTCTCAGTTACCCACTTCGTCGCAGTATGATATGCGCACTTGGCTTACCTTTTTAGTTCCTTCGCTAATTGGTTTGTTTTTATTTATGACACCAATCCCTATTGCTGACGGTATGACCATTCCCATTGCATTAATGGCTAAAGCAATTAAAGAGGGAATTAGCTCTATTATGATTGAGCTGCTTACATTCATTATTTGTGTAACGGGTGTGCTTTCGCTATTAGCTAAAGTTGTTAAGCCTAGCTTTATTAAAAAGTCTTTTATACTAAAACACTTATTTGATGTTAACTGGCTTTGGCTAGGTATTCGTTTACTGGGTATGCTGTTTATTGTTTTGACCTTTATTAGTCAAACTGGCGTAGACGTGAGCTCGGCGCTTCCTGCGTTTTTATTACCGGTATTTAATGCCATTACTTCGGCAGATACGGGCGGCTTGGTTTTAAACGATTTATTGCCTATTTTGTTTTCGGTATTTGTTTTAGCAGGTTTATTACTGCCGCTGTTATTAAATTTTGGTTTGTTAGAGCTGGTGGGCACCTTGTTTACTAAACTTATGCGCCCATTATTTGGTGTGCCGGGGCGCAGTGCGGTTGACTGTGCGGCGTCGTGGTTAGGTGATGGTAGCGTAGGTATTTTAATGACTGCGCGTCAGTACGAAGAAAAACATTACACCGAGCGAGAAGCGGCCATAATTGGTACTACTTTTTCGGCAGTTTCGATTACCTTTAGCTTAGTGGTTATTGAACAAGTGGGCTTAGAGAGTCACTTTGCACCGTTTTATTTAACTGTGTGTTTAGCCGGTGTGGTTGCTGCGATTATTGTGCCGCGCTTACCGCCGTTACGCTTCAAAAAAGATAGCTTTATAGATGGCAGTAAACGCGATGAGCATGCTGAGTCTGTACCAAGTGGTAAAACTTTGTTTGGGCATTCTTTAGATATTGCGTTAGCTAAAGCGCATAGATCGCCTGGGTTTAAAGGCACGCTAAAAGAAGGCTTACACAATGCATTTGATATGGTGTTTGCTGTATTACCTGTCGTAATGGCAGTCGGTACATTTGCGTTAATTATTGCCACGTACACGCCTGTTTTTCAGTATTTGGGTATGCCGTTTATTCCATTTTTAGAGTTGCTACGAATACCAGAAGCTGAGCTTGCTTCACAAACGATTATGGTTGGTTTTGCTGATATGTTTATTCCCTCAATATTAGCGGCGGGCACAATTGAGAGCGACGTAACCCGCTTTATTATTGCAGCAATGAGTGTAACGCAGCTTATTTATATGTCGGAAGTGGGCGCACTTTTACTAGGCAGTAAAATACCGGTAAACATTTTTGAATTATTTATTATTTTTATTCTTAGAACCTTAATCACTTTACCGGTTATTGCCCTAATGGCGCACTGGTTAGTTGGTTAGTGAGTTATAAAGATTAAGCAGTAAAAAGCCCTGATATTCAGGGCTTTTTTGTATCTGTAGGATTAGTTTTATCGGGCTTTGTTTTTTTAAAGGGTAAATTTGCCGAGTGCTTTAGCAGTGCAAGATCACCAATAATAATAGCAAATACAATGATAACAATAACAACCATGTGCCAAGTTTGCATAGCAACGTCCGTTAATTATAAGCAAAGTATAAGTGTGAGTGTTTTAGTTTAAAACAGCAATAAAGTGACTTAAAAAATGATGCTTATGCTGTATTTAAAAGCGTTTTGCTACCGATAGAGTTAAAAAGTTTAGCCCGGGGTTGGGATCTTTAAAGCCCGCATTAGAGTAATGAATAATTCTTAGCGCCACATTAGTTTTGCCAAAGTCGGCAACTAAGCCAATTCTGTCTTCAAACTGATAGTGAGTGCTAATGTTTTTACCCGCAAAATAGGTTTCATCAACCAATGAAATACCAATACCCGCTTCTACATATATGGGGGTATTGTTAATGCTAAATGCTGGGAACAACAGCACAGGCGACATGGCAAGCACAACATTAGACTGTGTTTTATCGCCATGGTTATATTGCCAAAGGTTTACACTGGTTTCGAAATAAAAGCGCGTATCGCCAAGTAAAGACTGCAACCCAGTAGGATAATATTGATGGGCTAGTTTAAAGCCATTTACGCCCCCTTCGCCCTTGAGCAGATCAATTGCGTAGCCGTGCTGTGATTGTGCGAATGCGTGTTGACTCGTGAATAATAAAACAAATATAAATAATGATAAAAATGACGTTTTCATAGGTGTCAGTGCTGCGCTTGAGTTAAATAGTGACTAAATAGTAAGGGCGCAACATGGGTATTTTCAATGGGACAAAAATACGCTTGTATATAGGGTGTTAACCGAGGTTGTTTAACTAGTTGAATTTATTTACTTTGTTTTATTGGTGCTAAATGAGCATTAATAAGTTGCTTATTTAAGTCTATTTAAAGGTGTAATTATCGCGTAAATTAGCGCCATCTTAATCACACAGACAATAATTTATTATGAAGTTTTTAAAACTGTTTCTCGTTGTAGCTGTATTTTTTAGCGGCTCACTTTTTGCTCAAACGCAACAATCTCCACAACAACTCCTTAAAAGCGTAGCCGATACTTTATTTGCCGATATAGCCCAAGTTAATGCTAAAGGCGATGCAAGTAAAGAAGACATGTTTAACATTGTTGAGCAGCGCTTAATGCCGCATATTGATATAAAATTTGTAGCATTTAAATTATTAGGCAAACATATAAAAGGCATTGAGCGCGAGCAAGCAGTTAATTTTATTGGTGCAGTAGATCATTATTTAACAGGCACTTATGCCGGCGCATTAATGAAGTACACAGGGCAAAAAGTAGTTTTTGAGCAAGATAACGCATTGAGCGACTCACAGTACGCAACGGTTAAAACCCAGATAATAGAAGCAAATGCGCCTACTATAAATTTACATTTTAAATTGCGCTTAGGGAAAGATGAACAATGGAAAGTATACGACATAGTTGCAGAAGGTATTTCATTGCTCAGCGCCAAGCAAAAAGAAATTATACAACGTATTTCTGATGTAGGTATAGAGAGCGTAATTAGCGAGTTAAAAAGCAACTAATAGTACATTATGTGACCCTGATTAAGTCCAGCTCCAACCAAATAAGCAGCCAACTAGTTATGTAGTTGGCTGCTTTTTTATTTTATAAGTATTGCGGTACTTTGCGCTAGCGTGGCGATCAAGGTGTGCTAGAATATCGGCTCGTCGATTAAGCGTGGTGTCAGCTAAAAGCTGCTATAACTGACCACTGTCCCAAGCTACACTGGAGTTGTGTTGTTTTAATGGAAAATGTACTGATTTGGCCAAAGGAATACCCATTACTTATCAAAGGACTTGTAGAACAAAATGGTGCCTTTATTTTAGATGCTTTAGAAGCTTGGCCTGCCTGTCGTTCTACCCATGAAGATGATGGTGTATGTACCACTGTTTTACCGCCCATATTTTATTTAGCGTGGTTTACTCCGCTGGAGCCTTTTGAAGAGTGTTATTTTCAGCATATTTGCGAGTATGATGAAAGTGCACAAACGTATATAAGCGCGGTAAAAGAACATTATTTTGATAACGAATATACCCCCGAAAGCTTAGTACTTATGCTTTGCCAACGGCTCGAAAAATACGCGAATGTATCGGCGCAAAATGAGATTGATACACCGCAGTCGTTATTTAGTTTATTTTTTGCTAAACGCTACTTTACTCTAATTGAGCACGCGTTAAATAACCGCAGTAAATTATCGGCGGTTGACACGCTAGCTCTGTGGCAAGAAGTTGATTTTAGAGAGCGTTTAAGTGCTTATATTCCTGGTTCAATTGCCGATCTTGAGCATTTAACTGAACTGGCAAGTGAAAAAGTGGCTAAAGGCAAAGACTACTTTACTTTACTCACTCAAGTATCGCCGGATGTAGACTCTGTGGTGTTACTTGAAAAAGCTTTGCTTGCTCATTTAAATAAAAAAACCGCTAAGCAAATGATGGCCATGCGCTTTATTGAGCAAGGCGCAACCGGTACGCTTGTCGATGAGCACAATAAAACGGCCTTTATGTGGGCTGCTGAAAAAGGCTACGTTAATGTAGTTGAAACCCTGCTGAGCCAACAAGATAAAAAAGCAGTTGATGATAAGGGTAATACTGCGCTGCACTATGCTGTGCTCTCTAAAAACGAATCGCTAATGGTATTGCTGCTAAAGGCGGGGTATGACTTTAGAGTACGTAATAACGAAGGGCTTAGCTGTTATCGTTTAGCGGTGAGCATAAAAGCGAGTAACTTAGTAAAGTGCCTTGAGCGCGACTTTGGTATTAAAGAGTTGTCGCCCGAAGGGCAGTTTGATCGCATTAAAAAAGTGCATGCGCTACATGCTCTGGTTACTTTATTATTGCCGGTGCAATTGTTTTTCTTTTTTGATGAAACAATAACCATAAAAAGCGAGTTAACATTAACTCTGACTATGATTGCGGCAGTGTGTTTCTTTTTTGCGGCTACTTTAAAGCGCTGTGCGCTATACCCGCACATTAAACACCCGTGGGGGTTATTTGTATTAAGGGGCTTTTCTTTAGTTAGCCTAGTAGGGCAGTTAGGTTTAGCCGCTATTGTAACCCTTGCCGCATTAAGCTCTTTAGTTTAATTTTTAGCATAAATAAAAAACGCGCTAATTAGCGCGTTTTTTGTATTTTTTGTATTTAAATTATAATTTAATCTATTTTTTCGTGCTCGTGCGCTGCTTTTTCTTCGGCGAGATCGTCTTTTAATTTACGAATTTTTAAGCCAAGTTCTTGCCCGCGATGCCTAGCATAGTAGGTACAGCCAATAAAC
This sequence comes from Pseudoalteromonas translucida KMM 520, assembly GCF_001465295.1. Lineage (NCBI taxonomy): Bacteria > Pseudomonadati > Pseudomonadota > Gammaproteobacteria > Alteromonadales > Pseudoalteromonadaceae > Pseudoalteromonas > Pseudoalteromonas translucida. The sequence goes on from NZ_CP011034.1 coordinate 1,222,146, forward strand.
ATAGCAGAGGCAAATAGCAGCTCTAACAATACCCATATTAGCTCATCTTGTGCTACCCAAAGCAATGTAAGGCCATGAATAAAATAAAGCATAACAATAAAGTTTGCCCATGCATACGTATACGCTTTGTCTTGAATTATGCCTTTAAGAGGAAATAATAATGGCAGTATGTACACGGCAAAAATAAAGCCATTGCTGTGGCCTTCTCTCGGTGCAAATACAAACATCCATAACGGCATTAAAATTAATAAACCGACATAACCAAAAATCGCGGTACGTTGAAATTTAACAGTAATTGGCTTTTTAGCTGGAATTTCAGCTGTTTTCATTGAAGTTTTCTCGCAATTTGAGTGAGGCGTTTGCCAACACTTTGGCATATTTTAATTTCGTCTTTACTTAATTCAGTACTATTACTACTACCAGCAACATGTGTTGCACCATAGGGCGTACCACCGGTTTGTGTTGCTAGCAATTCGGGTACATCGTAAGGCACACCAAGTAACATCATGCCATGGTGCAGTAACGGCAGCGATAAGTTAAGTAATGTGGCTTCGTTGCCGCCATGCATACTGCTTGATGATGAAAAAACACAGGCTGGTTTGTCAATTAATTGCCCTTTTAACCATAATTCGCTGGTGGTTTCCCAAAACATTTTTGCTTGAGAGGCCATCATACCAAAGCGAGTAGGTGTGCCAAAGGCAAGGCCATCACAGTTTATTAAATCGTCTTTAGTGATAATAATGTCATGTGGGTTTTTAGCAACAAAAGTACGCAACAGAGCGCTCGCCCCTTGTTGTTCTATAGATTCGGCAATTTCATGGGCCATAGCTTCAACTGAGCCATGGCTTGAATGGTAAAGTACCACTATGGTTGTGCTCATTATAAAACGCTTAATACGTTTTCTGGTGGGCGACCAACAGCAGCTTTGCCATTGTTAACCACAATAGGGCGTTCAATTAGTTTTGGATTTTGTACCATAGCATTAATAAGTGCAGCTTCACTGGTTTCATCTTTTAAGTTTAGCGTTTTGTAAATGTCTTCTTTGGTACGCATTAACTTGCGTGCAGATGTAAAACCCAGCTGCTTAACTAACGTAGTTAGCTGCTCGCTACTTAAAGGCGTATTTAAGTATTCAACTATACTTGGCTCAATAGCTTTGCTTTGTAATAAAGCTAAGGTTTCGCGTGATTTAGAGCAGCGCGGATTATGATAAATAGTAACAGACATAAAATGGTTCCAATAAATGAGTTGCGGCCATTTTAGGCCAAGCGCTTGTAGACTTAAAGCCTAGCAAGCTCTTTTTGTAAAAGTCGGTATTGTGTAAGTAGTGCTTTTAACCTCTGTTGTTTAACTAGCTCGTTTGGCTCAATAAAGTTAAGTGCTTTTTGTATTTCGTCGGCAGCTTTTAAATAAGCGCCGTATTGCGATAATACATCGGCATTGGCTTCGTGATAGGCGGCGAGTTTTTCTTGCTTTTTATAGGCGTCGGTTAATAGTTGCTTACCTAAGCTGTGATCTGGTTTTTCTAGTAAAAAGCTTTTTAAGATGTTTTCGGCAAGCTCGTATTGCTTTGCTTCTAGCGCTGCGTTGGCATAGTTTAGCGTAATTACCTGATTATTAGGGCGGTAATTGTTTAATTCTGCTAAATAGGTAACGGCTTCAGCGGCCTTTTTTTGCGCAATTAATAAATCGGTATAGGTATCTATATAAAATAAATTTTTAGGGGCGCTTTTTAATAGTTCCTCTAAAATAGGCTGCGCTTCATCAAGCTTTTTTTGATCCAGTAAACTAATGCCTAAGCCATATTTTAGGGCGGCATTATTGTAGCTATTTTCGCGAATTAACTTTCTAAACAGTGATTCTGCTGCTTCTGGTTTATTGTCGTATCTTGCCAGCACGCGACTTTTTGCTAAGTTAAACTCAAGGCTCGGGTTTACTTGGCGTTTAGGGTATTGCTGCGCACGTAATCTTACATCAGACACACGACTCTCAGGAAGTGGGTGAGTAAGTAAAAACGCAGGTGGCTTATATTTATAACGAATTTGCGCAGCTAGCTTAGTTAAAAACTCACTTGATGCACGAGGATCAAAGCCCGCATTATTAAGCGTTTGCATACCAATGCGGTCGGCTTCTTGCTCTGCTGAGCGGCTATGCGTTAGTTGGCTAAAAGCTGATTGTGTTTGGCTTGCTGAAATAATAGCAATACCAGCATCGGGCACGACTACAGCGGCTAAAATACCGGCAATCATTCCGGCTATGGTCATTGCGCTGTTGTCTTGTTGTTGCTGTAAGCGCCGTGCTAAATGGCGCTGGGTAACGTGGGCAATTTCATGGCCAAGTACCGATGCAAATTGACTTTCATCATCAGCTTGCGCAATTAATCCTGTGTGTACGCCAACATGGCCGCCATAAAATGCAAAGGCGTTTATTTCAGAGTTATTTAACCAAAAAAATGAAAACGGAAACCGCACATCATTGGCGCTAGCTACAAGCTTGCGGCCCACTGTGGTTAAGTATTCATCAAGCACAGGGTCGTTAATTATTGGCGACGAGCCTCTAATTTGCATCATCATTACTTCGCCAATCGCTTGTTCTTTTTCGAGCGGCAGCACTTGTAAGGCTGAGGTACCTAAATCTGGCAATTTAAAGTTTGTTTGCGCCTTTAAAGGCTCACTTACTAATAGGCTAAATGTAAGCGCGGCACTACATAAAGTGATAAAGGCTGATTTTAGCTGCATTTTATTCCCTGTTAATTGGTTCACCAAGAGCAATTTTGGCAATGTTTATTTCGTCACTGCATGCACGGCTGTCTTTTTCACATAATTGATAAAGCGCTTTTATTGTGACCCCATCTAGCTTTACTACGTTCAATTGTATTTGTAAAAAAGTAATAATTTTATGCACTACCTTGTGTGCGTGTAAAATAATAGCTTTATCGGCTTTGTCTCCACGTTCAAAATAAAAGCCAATAAATGTATGTAATTGATTTATTCTAATTAAGCACTTCATGGAAAGTGGATCCCATACTTTAAATTCCATAAAACGATTGTTTTTAACGTATTGATCAATAATAACATCTTTAGCGTACGGTTGAGCCCAAAGCTCAAAACCACGATCGGTAAATACTTGATGCAGTGCAATGCGTGGCTTTTTATTACAGTGAATTTCGCCTAGCTGGCTTTCGTAGCCGTCAAGTAGATCAAGGTTCCAATTACGTTTGTCTAAAAGGCTTTTCACCGCATTATCAAACCCATGTTCTAAAATACCTTCAGCCTCGCTGACCGATGAGGCAACAAGGTGATAAAAAGGTGGTAATTCGCCCCAATTTATTTGTTTTTTATACCAATTAATCTCTTTGAGTGTTGGATTACTGGGTAATTGCGCTTTATTATGCGTGCCAGGCATTAACCTATCCTTACTGCTAATTATGCCCTAAGGATAAACTATTGCCGAGGTTGTTTTAAGGAAAAGTTATGCATGTTCACACTTAATACATTTTAGGTGGTGACTATGGGACTTATTATTGATGTGAACTCAAGGTGAAACGAGTATGCTAGAGCAAAATTTATCAGCTTATAAATGCCCACAGCAGTTTATTCAATTTAAACTTGGGCTGCGTAAAGCCGTGTCGTTACAACAAAGTATTACTTTTATTTTTAATAATGCAGAAAATATAAACGACATTGAACGATTTTTACAAAAACATGCATATTGTTATACCTTAAATAAGCGCCAAGGAATGTTATTAGTGGAGCCATTACGTGTTTGAATATATAAAAGCCTGGTACGAAAAAAAGTTTTCTGACCCTCATTCAGTTACTTTATTATTTTTATTATTGGCGTTAGTCGCCTTATTATATTTTATTGGATCTTTGATAGTGCCGGTATTGGTGGCACTTATTATTGCCTATTTACTCGATTGGCCGGTGCTGCATTTAGAGCGTTTTGGGTTAAAGCGCTTTACCGCTACAGTAATTGTTATGCTTATATTTACAGGTATTATGCTGACACTTATTTTAGTTATTGGCCCTGTGCTGTGGCAGCAAACCAGTAATTTATTTCAAGAAACACCGCATATGGTCGAGCAAGGAAAATCGTTTTTATTGGCCTTGCCTGCGCAGTACCCTAGTTTAATTACTGCAGAACAAGTACAAACCATTGTATTAACAGTAGAGGCTAAAGTAATTGAATTTGGCCAAGTGGTGTTGTCGGTGTCGCTCACGTCTTTAAAAGATGCGGTTGCGTGGTTAATTTACTTAATTTTAGTGCCCTTGTTAGTGTTTTTTATGCTTAAAGACAAACTAGAGCTTAGCCACAGTATTGCTAAACTTATTCCACAACAACGACGCTTAATAATGCAGGTGTGGAATGAAATGAATCAGCAAATAATGAACTACATTCGCGGTAAAGTGTTTGAAATACTGATTGTTGGCTCGGTGTCGTTTATTGCCTTTACGGTACTTGATTTACGCTATGCTGCGTTATTGGGTGTATTAGTGGGTTTTTCGGTGTTGATCCCTTTTGTGGGCGCGGCATTGGTAACCATTCCGGTGGCAGCAGTGGCGTTGTTTCAGTTTGGAATTGAAACCCAGTTTTGGACCATTTTAATTATTTACGGCATTATTCAAGCGCTTGATGGCAATGTACTCGTGCCTTTGTTGTTCTCTGAAGCGGTTGATTTAAATCCGGTATTTATTATTGTAGCGGTATTGTTTTTTGGAGGCTTGTGGGGTTTTTGGGGCGTATTTTTTGCCATTCCGCTGGCGTCATTAGTCAAAGCGCTTATCAATGCGTGGTCATCTACTCAAGAAGAAATCATTAAAGAGCTGAGTTAAAAGTTAGCACCGCTTTAAGTATAAAAAAGCATAGAAAACGCATCTTTAAAACTAATTGATTATTATCTATTACCGCCAAAACTATGTAATATTGGTATAAGATATATTTATTAGTAATAAGGTGCGTTTTTTAATGTCTGAGTTTTTATTACCCGATGAGCCAGTAAAACAAGTTTACCTTGATGCAAATGCAACGACCCCTGTGTTGCCATGCATAGTTGATGTGGTGTGCCATGCAATGCAAACCTGTTTTGGTAATCCTTCTAGCCCACACATAACGGGTATTCAAGCTAAGCACTTATTGGAGCAAACTCGACAAAAAGCACGCGCGGTAATTGGCGCTAATAATGGTGATATTTTATTTACCTCTGGGGCAACCGAAGGTATTCAAACGGCTGTAGTGTCTACGCTGATAAATGCTAAAACCCATAATAAAAAAAATCCGGTGTTACTTTATGGCGCTACAGAGCACAAAGCAGTACCAAACACCCTAAAACATTGGAACCAAGTGCTAGAAATTAACGCTCAAGTACTTGCCATTCCGGTTGATAGTAACGGTATTTTAGACTTAGATTTTATTGCTCAGCATGTTGATGATGCGCTAATGATTTGCACTATGGCGGTTAATAATGAAACCGGTGTATATCAAGATCTAGCGGCAATAGAGCAGGTTATTCGTAGTCGCAATAGCAGTGTGTCTTGGATGGTCGATTGCGTTCAAGCATTAGGTAAGCAGCAGCTTATGTTGAGCGAAACAACAATAGATTACGCACCGTTTTCGGGCCATAAACTCTACGCACCCAAAGGTATTGGTTTGTTATATATTCGCCAAGGCAGTGCGTATACGGCATTTATAGCCGGTGGCGGGCAAGAAAGCGGTATGCGCTCAGGTACTGAAAATCTCCCTGGTATTGCAGGGCTTAATAAGTTATTTAGTTTGTTATTAGATAAAACCGATGACACGTTTAAATCAAGTGCTATGCTTGCGCAATATCGCAGCCAATTACACAATGCAATAAGCGATACGTTTGGTGCCATTACCTTTAACCATGATTTTGCATACTCTGTACCCACCACGCTTAATTTTGCGGTTAACGACTTAACCAGTAAAGAAGTTATTGATTTATTTGATGCGGCGGGCATACGCGTGAGCGGTGGCTCTGCGTGTAGCACTGGCGCTTCACAAAGTTTTGTATTAGATGCAATGGGCGCAACCCAGTGGCAAAGTGAAAACGCCATACGTTTATCGTTTGGACCGGCGGCCACGCAGCAAGACATTGACCATGCCTGTGAGCGAATTCGCGCCCTTAAACAAGTATTACAAGCAAATTGCCTGGTAGTATCTGACAGCGCTACACCTGTGCAGGAATTATGTGCACTTGGCTTAACCCAATTTAGGCACCAAGGCGCGTGCAGCTGGTTATATGTTAATAGCAATAACCATGCGGTTATCATCGACCCTATTATAGAGTTAATACCGCGCTTTGAAAAAATAGCCAATACGCAAAATTTAACCATAACCGCTATTTTAGACACCCATGTACACCAAGAACGTAATAGTGCAGTTGCCTTATTACGCAGTGTGTTAGCAGCACGTTTAGTAGCAGGAGAGGTTGATCAATTAGGTTGGCCAGTTAACCAAACGGTGATTAATTTAAATGGGCAGCGCCTAGAAAAGCTTGCCACACCTGGGCATAGCCAAGATAGTGTGAGTTACTTATTAAAAGAAGCCTCGGGTGAGGTTCGTTATTGTTTTTGTGGTGATCTCATTTTACCAGCGGGGCTGGGTAATACTCACTTGCTTGGTGGTAGTGCAGAGCAAATGGCTGACTCGTTAATATTACTAGCGCAGCAGTTAACCCCAGAGGCGATTGTTTGCTCAGGGCACGATTACCAACAGTGTTTTGCCATGAACTGGGCGGTACAGCAACAGCAAACTCCTTTATTGGGCGCGTTGTTATCTAAGCAAATAACGAAAAATGAATTTGCCGTTAAAAAACAGCAGCACGATGAGCAAAAACAAACAGCTAATAACAACCAGCTTTGTGGTTATGTAAATGCGCAACCAGATACAAATACACAGCAATTGAGTTACTCACAGGCAAAAGAGATGCTCAGCCACGGCAATGTATATTTAATTGATACGCGCGAACCCTATGAGCATGGCGCTAATAATATTTCATCGTTATTAAATGTTGCTACAGCTAAAACTTTAAATATTCCACTTAGCCGTATGGCAAACGCAATAGTAGAGCAGCAGCTAGATAAAAATAACCAATATATTTTAGTGTGCCGCAGTGGTAATCGCTCAAAGTTGGCAGCAGCTAATTTAATTGAGCTAGGTTATACCTCGGTTTATAATTTAAATGGCGGTTTGGCACTGGGAAGTTAAAATTAGTCAGCAAATAAATAAAAAGGCCGACATTTGTCGGCCTTTTTATTTATTTGCCAAATTAAGCTAAGTGAGTCGTCTCTGAATGGGTTGTTAAATTAATATATTAATTTTATGATACCGGTGTCAAAAGCAAAAAATTACGTTATCATTCACAGCATAAAATATAAAAACAGCTCATTTTTAACTTTGCTATATATGTTAATTAACTAAGTTTTATATAATAAATACATTTAAATCAATAGATTAATATTTTAGGGGATGTTTACATGACTAACCGTTCGCAATTAGCAAGTTGGCAAGCGCTTGAAAAAAGTGCAACCAAGATGAAACAAAGCCATCTTAGGGATTTATTTGCTAAAGATGACGCGCGTTTTTCTCAGTTTTCTACGCAAATCCCTGGATTATTATTTGATTACTCAAAACAACGTATTGATAAAGATGTTTTTACACAATTAATTGCATTAGCTAAAGAGTGTGACATTAGCGCTTGGCGTGAAAAAATGTTTAACGGTGAAAAGATTAACATCACCGAAAACCGAGCAGTTTTACACACAGCATTACGTAACCGCGCTCATACGCCACTTATTGTTGATGGCGAAAATGTAACTGAGTTGGTTGATAACGAACTTGCTAAAATTAAACTGTTTGTTGAAAAAGTGCGCAGTGGCAAGTGGTTAGGTTACAGTGGTAAGCCAGTAAAAGATGTAGTAAGTATAGGTGTAGGTGGTTCAAACCTTGGCCCGCAAATGGCAACCGAAGCATTAAAAGCGTTAAGTGACGATACCTTAAATGTACATTATGTGTCGAATGCTGACGGGGTACAAATTGCCTCGGTATTAAAAAACATTGATGCAGAAACAACCTTGTTTGTTATTGCATCAAAAACGTTTACCACGTCAGAGACAATGACCAACGCTAAAACAGCGGTTGATTGGTTTTTACAAACAGCTAAAGATAACGCCGCTATTGCTAAGCATTTTGTTGCGGTGAGCACTAATTTAGAAAAAACAGCCGAGTTTGGCATTAGTAACGATAACGTATTTACTATGTGGGATTGGGTTGGTGGTCGCTTTTCATTATGGAGTGCCATAGGTTTACCGATTGCATTATATGCAGGGTATGACGCTTTTGAAGCAATTTTAGAGGGTGCATACGAAGTTGATGAGCACTTTAAAAACGCGCCATTAGAGCAAAATGTTCCGCTTATTATGGCATTGTTAAGCGTGTGGAATACCAGCTTTTTAGGTTACACCTCGCAAGCTATTTTACCTTATGACCAAGCGCTGCACATGTTGCCTGCGTACTTACAACAAGGCGAAATGGAAAGTAACGGCAAGCATGTTAACTTTGCCGGTGAAACTGTGCCTTATACAACAGTGCCAATTATTTGGGGTATGACGGGGATTAACGGGCAACATGCATTTTACCAATGTTTGCATCAAGGTAATGTGATTGTACCGGCTGATTTTATTGCCTCAATTAAGCCGCAAGTAAGCGTTGATAAACATCACGATATTTTATTATCGAACTTTTTTGCGCAAACAGAAGCATTAATGAATGGCGTAGATGAGCAAGAGATCACCGCAGATTTAACCGCTAAGGGTAAATCTCAGGCGCAAATAGATGAGTTACTAAAGCACAAAATCCATCAAGGCAACCGCCCAACTACCTCTATGTTACTAGATAGCGTAGACGCTAAAACGGTAGGGCGCTTAATTGCATTGTATGAGCATAAGATTTTTTGCCAAGGCATTATTTTAGAAATTTGCTCATTTGATCAATGGGGTGTTGAGCTAGGTAAAGGGTTAGCATCAAAAATAGAAGCTGAGTTAGTTGATGAGCGCGTAAAATATGCTCATGATAGTTCAACTAATGGCTTAATGGCGTATTATAAGCAACATCGTACGCAGTAAAAAATTAGCTTAGTAACATAAGCAACCAAATACCTTTGAACGGGTAGCGCTGGTGTACTTAGGGACTGTATTTTTGTGAGAGGAATTACAGTTTCCTAAGGCCCATTTTAAAGCGCAGATGATAAAATTAAAAATAAATAGCCAGCAGTGCGGTTAAATAAAAAACATCATCATCACAGCATAACCAAGCAGGTTTTTGTGCAAATATATTTATAAAAACCGACATCATTCAAGCAATAAACCGCTATATCTGATTACCTAACGGGTAGTGCCAGGTAGCACAAACGTAGAGAGTAACTATGCTTAATCCTTTTGATATTATAATTTTTGGGGGCGGTGGTGATCTTGCGTTACGCAAATTACTACCTGCAATGTATCGAGCATATCAAGAAGGTAATTTACCTGAAGGCTCACGTATTTTGCCAACGGTACGCGAAGAAACCCAACGTGCTGAGTACATAGAAACAGCACACAAAGCCTTAAAAGAGTTTTTAGCAAAAGATGAGTTTAATGCTAAAGATTGGAAAGCCTTTGCTACTTTTTTAGTACCTGTTGTTAGCAATGTAACAGCCCCTGACGATAACTGGGATGTGCTAAAAGGTATTTTAGATGAGCACGACAGCACTAAATCTCGCGTATTTTACTTATCACTACCACCTGCTGTATACGGCACTTGCTGTGAAATTTTATCTGTTAAAAACTTAATAACGCCTACTTCACGTGTAGTGGTTGAAAAACCTATTGGTTATTGTGGTGAATCTGCCGAGGCTATTAATGGAAAAATCGCCGAGTATTTTAGCGAAGAGCAAATTTTCCGAATTGACCATTATTTAGGTAAAGAAACCGTTCAAAACTTAATGGCACTGCGTTTTTCAAACTCGTTGTTTGAAAACATGTGGGATGCTAAATCAATCGATAATATTCAAATTAGTATTTCAGAAACAGTGGGCCTTGAAACTCGTGCAGGCTTTTACGACAAAGCCGGTGCGCTGCGTGACATGGTTCAAAATCACTTGTTACAACTGTTATGTTTAGTGGCAATGGAATCGCCTCATAAGCTTAATGCCAATAGTATTCGCAACGAAAAACTCAAAGTATTAGAAGCGCTGCGTCCACTTATTGGCAGCGACGTAGATAAAAATATTATTCGTGGTCAATATGTACCGGGTGACCTAAACGGTAAAATTGTACCAGGTTACTTAGAAGAGCTTAATGAAGGTTCAAGTAAAACCGAGACCTTTGTGGGTATTCGAGCACATATTGATAACTGGCGTTGGGCAGGTGTGCCATTTTATTTGCGTACTGGTAAACGTATGGCTAAACGCTGTGCTGAAATTGTAGTGCAATACAAAAAAGTATCACACAATGTGTATGAAGACAGCGTTGGCGAAATAGAGCCTAACCGCTTGGTTATTCGCCTGCAACCAGAGGAAACTATTCAGCTAACCTTGATGTCTAAACGCTTAGATAATCTTGAAATGCAGCTTGAGCCAGTAACGATGAATATTGAGCTTTCACAAGCCTATAGCAATGGTTTTCACTCAGATGCTTATAAGCGTTTAATGCTAGATGCAGCCGCTAATAATCCTTCGTTATTTATCCATCGTGATGAAGTACGCCAAGCATGGAAGTGGATTGATCCAATCATCGACCGCTGGCAAGAAAAAGGCAAACCGGCGCTTTATCGTGCAGGTAGCTGGGGCCCAGAAGATGCAGACGAATTATTAGCAGAGAACAACCATGTATGGTTTAACACCGGTGATAAGGGAGCATAATGGCAACTATAATTGAAAAGTTTTTTGATAGTAAAGAGGCGCTTACAGCAGAGTTGTCTGCAACACTTGAGCAATCATTGCGTGATGGCATAAGCAATGATGGCCGTGCAGTATTAATGGTATCGGGCGGCTCATCGCCTGCTGCGGCGTATAAGCATTTATCAACCCTTGATTTAAATTGGCAATATATTGATGTTGCTATGGTTGATGAGCGCTGGGTAGATGCGAGCCACGAAAAAAGTAACGAAGCATTTATTAACAGTACGTTATTACAAAATTATGGTGCTGCGGCTAACTTTGTTACGATGAAAAATAGCGCCGAGACAGCGCAGCAAGGCACTGCAGTGTGTGAAGCTGCCTATGCTGCGTTAAAACGCCCGTATGATGTGACTATTTTAGGTATGGGCCCAGATGGCCATACTGCGTCATTATTCCCACATGCAGAGGGTTTAGACGTAGGCCTAAACTCGGATCAACTGGTGTGTGCAATTAATGCCATTGAAAGTGATGTAACTGGCAGTATTACTGAGCGTATGACACTTACGTTAAACGCGATAGCGCAATCTAAAGTGGTTAAGCTACTTATTAGCGGTGATGAAAAGCTCGCTGTGTACAAGCAAGCTAAAGCGGGTGGAGATGTAAACGACATGCCACTGCGCGCAGTGTTAAATCATCCAAGTATTAATATTGAGGTTTATTGGGCGCCGTAACTTGCCCTAATAAATTCAATCATAAAAAGCTGGTTTCAAATGCCAGCTTTTTTGTGCGCGACTACTTAATGCGATTGATGTAATCCTTCTTGGCTAAAAAATCATTTAATCAGTAAAATACACTATTAATGACTGCAAAATTAGCCTACACCAGGTTAAGTAATCATTAACTCTCCTCTTAGTTTTTAGCTTAAAGTTAATGGCTACATTAAAATACAAAAGCAATTCCACAGTGGCCAAAATAAAACCTGCAGTGAATCAACCTTTAAAGTTACTTTAAACATTTGATCGTTTGTTTTTAACCATAAATATTTATCTGAATTCAATAAAACGAGCTAAATTTTACATTGAATTTAAATTATATATTTCAATGACCTGAACCTGAGTCGAGTAAATTGCGATCAATAAGGTTATAAAAATGTAGCAAATGTGTAATTTTGCGTGTATTGTTCGCTACATAATGACAGCGTTGTCATTACCGCTAAATAAAGTGATGAACAAAACTAACAAAATAATTCAAGGAGAATCCTGTGTTTGCCAACAACTTTAAGAAGAGCTTATTAGCAGTAAATATCGGTCTTATAATGAGTGCTGGGTTTACTGGTGCTGTATTAGCAGCCGAAGAAACTAAAGTGCAAGATGATGTGGAAGTAATTGAAGTACGTGGTATTCGTGCTTCAAATAAAGAAAACTTAAATGGTAAACGTTTTTCTAACGCTGTTGTTGATGTTGTTTCGGCTGAAGATGTAGGTAAGTTTCCTGACGGTGATGTGGGTGAATCACTAGCACGCATTCCTGGTGTAAGTGTGTCGCGCCAATTTGGTCAAGGTCAACAGGTTTCTATTCGTGGTGCTTCGGCACAACTAACCCGTACTTTACTTGACGGGCACTCTGTTGCTTCTACTAACTGGTACGATCAACAAGCTGTCGATCGTAGCTTTAATTATTCATTATTGCCATCTGAATTAGTCGGCGGCTTAGAGGTTTATAAATCATCGCAAGCTAATTTAGTTGAAGGCGGTATTGGCGGTACAGTTATTGTTAACACACGTAAACCATTAGATTTAGAAGCCAATACTTTATACGCAGGAATTAAAGCCGATTACGGTACTATTTCTGAAGAAGCAGACCCTGAAATATCTGGACTATACAGCTGGAAAAATGATGATGAAACATTTGGTATTTTAGTTGCTGGGGCCATGTCTGAAATTCAATATCAACGTAATGGAATTGAATCATCAGGTGGTTGGAGTGGTGGCATGTCACCAACTACTTTTCAACAAGAACGTGAGCGCACTGCAATTAACGTAGCAATGCAGTATCAACCTACCGACTCATTACTTTTTGGTTTAAGCTTAACCAGTTTAGATTTTGGTGCTAATAACGCTAATACTCAAGTTATTATTTTCCCTGGTGAGGGTTCTTGTAAAGGCACTAATGCATCAGGTAATTGTGTCTCGCGTGAAATTAACGGCACAGGCACTGGTTTTTTCCAAACTTGGGTTCGCCAAGCAGAAATGGATTCAAAAACAGTTGATTTTGACTGGAGATATGAGGCAGAAAATTTCACATTTAAAGGCCGCATTGGTAATACCAGCGCTGAAAGCTCAGTAATTACTGCTAACTATGGTGAATGGGCGAGCAATAACGCTGATTACAACGGCACAGTTGATATGACCGGTGATATTGTAAAGTATAATTTAGCTAACCAAGCATACGATTCAAGTATTCTACCTAGCACTATGGGGCCTCAAACATGGGCACCGGAGTATAACCCCGATTCTGATGAAGAAACTTACTTAAATCTTGATTTTGAAATTCCGGTAGAAATTGGTGCAATTAATAGTATTAAAACAGGTTTTCGTTTTGCCGATCATAAAGTAGTGCAAGACGGTAACGGTGCTAATGTAAATGTGGCATTACGCCCAATGAGAGGCGCTGCTGAGTATTACCCTGGTACGGTTAACGCGGGCGGTGGTTTCATATTACCCGAGCCAAATATGGATTTGATGATTGCGGACTCGCTTGCAATGACCGAAGGTTATACACAACGACCACAATCATTCGGTACAGTAGAAGAAGAAAATACAGCACTTTATATAATGGCTGATTTTGACAGCGGCGGTATTCGCGGTAACCTTGGTGTGCGCTATATTTCTACAGATATTTCATCTGATTATTACGATTTAAGCGACTCAGGTATTTATGCTACAACATTATCAACGGATAAAGCAGATTATAGCGAGTTTTTACCAAGCATAAATGTTGTTATGGACTTAGCCGATGATGTGATTTTACGTGCCTCAGCAGCCCAAGTTATTTCTCGTCCAAATTATACAGATTTATTCGCAACTCGAAATTTAGCGGGTTACACAGATAACCTACCGAATAACGAAGTGCTGCAAACGGGTAATGTAGGCTTAAGCCCATTTAAGGCATTCCAGGCTGATATTGGTATTGAGTGGTACTTTAGTGGTGATGCTATGGTTAGCTTTACTTACTTCACTAAAGATGTAAGTTCGTTTATCTCTACGCAGCAGCAAACTAAGCAACAAATAGGTATTGATATTCCAGTATACACAGAGAACCCTGACGCGGGCATTTCACCTTGTGGCGCTGGCATGAACGATTGTTGGACAGTGAGTTCATCTACCAACGGTAGTGGTGGTTCGATTGAAGGTATCGAAATTCAAATTCAAGATGCTTTCGACAATGGTTTTGGTTACTCAGCTAACTATACTTATGCAGATGCTAAAGCCCCTGATACAAACTATCCAGACAGAGTTGGCGTATTTTCAGATTCATCAAAAAACACCTACAACTTAGTTGGTTATTATGAAAACGATGATTTTTCAGCACGTTTAGCCTATAACTGGCGATCAGAGTTTATTATTCGTGAAGCCCCAGGTTGGTATGGTAACCGTGAACATCAGTCATTTGGTTCACTCGATTTCAGCGCCACATACTCGGTAACTGACTATTTAGATGTAACATTTGAAGGGGTTAACCTTACAGAAGAAGACAGTATTCAGTTAGGTAATAATAATGCAGGAACATCATTGCCTAATCCTGATTTGTTAAATGACTTCCCTGTATGGAGCTTTGAAGGTGAGGCCCGCTACAAGCTAGGCGTTGCTTTACGCTTTTAACGTATAGCTAATCTATATTAAAGAAGCCCAGCGTTTGTTTACGCTGGGCTTTATTTTTTATATCGTATAAATTTAAACTGTGTGATTAGGTGGGTTGAGAGTAAGCAGTGCAGGGATTTAGCGAGTTATTACTATGTGCTTACTTGAAAGTATTAGGTTAAATAATTGGCTTAATACTGGCAAAAGAAGCTATTGATAACCTGCCTACTTTTGTGTCTTTACAATAACTATTAGTAGAGGTGATATTAGCACTGTGCAGCAAATTACCTTGGTAAATCACAAGGCGATTAAATTTAGCTTCAATCTTTAAAACCTGTTCAAATAAACATGTTGTATCAACAATATAGCCTTTATGCTCTGAATGCTTTTGTTTAGCATTATTAACCATGCTAGCGAGTAATGGCTTATCTGATTGTTTAAATTCGATAATGTTTTCAGGGGTATACTTGTAAATGCTAGTACCACCAAGATCTTTATCAGACAAGTAATGAACAAACGCATAATCTCTTTCATCACACGAATCAATATGAGGAATTTTTTGATCTATTAATAAATTAGCTGGTTTGCAGGCTATTAGCGATAACAAACACTTATGCACAACTACAGCATAATCACTTTTATTTGTGATGTCGGGTAATATATTACCTTCAAAAAAGGTTTGTAACAGCCTTAAATAAGGTTGCGGCATGTTGTCTCTAACACCCGGATAATATGAGTTATCTGCAAACATAGGGTGAAAGTAAGCAATATTGTGCGCAAAGTTCATTACGCTGGTCATATCTAATAAAAAGTCGTCAATAATATAAACATATAGCCTAGTGCCCGGGACTATAAGTTTTTTTATATTCATGTTTGGGTTTAGTGTTAAATTTTTCATTGGTCACATTTTATTTTTATAGTGAGTATATTTTATTAGTTATGAAAGAGTGATTTTAATTACCAAGAATTAATAAATTGTTAATAAATATACTCATCAAAGACAACGCTGTCAAAGGCGCTAGTACGACATTAACTAACCTTATCTATTTTTATAGCGTTTAAAATTGAGTGATTAGTTTGCTTTTTGAGCAAGTTTAGCTGTCTTCATCTTTAGTTTTGTTGGCAGACAAACCGTAACAAAATTTTCACTTCCTTTTTGTTGTTAAAAGCATTAGCCTAAAGGCATTAACAATGAATAGTATAATTTAAAAATAAACGGAGCAGTAACATGGCGGAGCAACAAGTACAGCCTTTACACAACGAAAAACATGCCAACACTAAAATTAAAAACGGCATCAATGTAGAATTTATGAAAACGCAACATTTAGTGCCAGTAGTTGCACATGAATTTGCGCGTATAGCGAATGAATTTCCAATGTCTTTCGTTAAAAATAACGAAACAGGTACTTTTCAAGCAGTTGCTATGTTTGGCCTTGAGCCAGGCGAAAACTTGTTTGTTGAAGGCGATAAGTGGACGGCAGCATTTGCACCAATGGCTACGACTCGCTACCCACTAGGTTTAGTAAAACACCCAGATCAAGACCAATACGGTATTGTTATTGACGAAGCGAGCCCATTAGTTGGCGAAGAAGAAGGTAATGCGTTGTTTGAAAACGGCGAAGAAACTGACTACTTAAAGCGTCGTAAAGAAGCATTAGTATCGTTTATAGAGTTTTCTCAGATCACAGATGCTTTTACTAAGTTTTTAGCTGATAAAGAACTTTTAGTAGCGCAAACGCTAACAGTTGATATTAAAGGCGAGAAAAAAGACATCAACGGTATTTACCTTATCGATGAGAAAAAACTTAATGAATTAAGTGATGCTGACTTTTTAGAGCTACGTAAACGCGGTTATTTAGCACCAATATATTCTTTTTTAACGTCTACGCATCAAGTAGCACGTTTAGCTCGTTTAAAAGCGCAACAAGCGTAATAATTTAAACCAGCAAAAAAAAAGCGCCTTTGGGCGCTTTTTTTATGTGTTTAAACTTACTTTACTTGATAAATAGTTAGCGACCATCCACATTGGTTTCACTGAAATTTATAAGAGCTCATTATGAAAAAATCACTTTTAATGGCGCTTATCGCCACTAGTTGTATTAGCGTAAGCAATAACGCCTTAAGTGCAGAAGTACCTTTTGCTATTGCGATTCATGGCGGTGCGGGCACGATTGAAAAAAGTAAATTTACGCCCGAAGAGGAGCAAGCTTATCGTGCTAAATTAACCGAAGCGGTAGAGGCCGGTTATAAAATACTTGAGCAAGGCGGCGAAAGCTTGGATGCCATAACGGCAGCGATTCAAGTGATGGAGCAGTCACCATATTTTAATGCCGGGCGTGGCGCGGTTTATACTTACGATGGCAGCCATGAGCTAGACGCATCAATTATGGATGGGCGTAATCGTCAGGCGGGCGCTGTTGCAGGTGTTAAGCATGTAGAGAGCCCAATTAATTTAGCGCGCTTGGTTATGGATAATTCAGTACACGTCATGCTCAGTGGCCAAGGCGCTGAAGAATTTGCTAAAGAGCAAGGTATTCCCTTAATCGAAAATAATTTATTTGATACCGAGCACCGCTATAAAGCATTATTAAAAGCAAAGCAAAAATTAGATAAAGCCAAAGCAACCAGTAAAGATTACCAAGCAGCGCATAAAGCTCTGCCTAATAACTATAAAATGGGCACGGTTGGTGCGGTAGCACTGGATAAAAATGGCAATTTAGCAGCTGGTACATCAACTGGCGGTATGACCGCAAAACGCTATGGCCGTATTGGTGATGCGCCGGTAATTGGTGCAGGAACGTTTGCTGAAAACGAGTCGTGTGCAGTATCGGCCACCGGCCATGGTGAGTATTTTATTCGTTATAATGTAGCCAGCGATATTTGTGCGCGCGTTAAATACCAAGGTAAAACCATAGTGCAAGCAGGGGATGAAGTGATTAATGGAGTACTTGCGCCAATAGGCGGTACGGGCGGCGTTATTATTGTAGATACTAAAGGTAATATTAGTTTGCCGTTTAATACCTCAGGTATGTACAGAGCCAGTAAATCAAATACCCAAGCCACTTATGTAGGCATTTTTAAAGGCGAATAAGCGCTTTATTTGTTTGGCTGGTGGCTTATATAACAAACTACTAAGGGTTATGCACTTTGTAGGATTAACCCCAGCCATTTAATTTGCTACAATTGCGGCTCTTTTACTAATTTTATAAGGTATGCGGGTGGTAAACCTAGGTCAGTTGTTTGGCGAGCTAAAGACGTGCTTGAAAAAAGATCAATTCATTTTTAAAAAACGCTTACATGGCGTAAAAAAAATAACCGATGAAAATAAGCATGCCAACGCGCTTGAAAAAATAGCGGCCGACATTACCCGTAGCCAAGCACTGCGCGCGCAGCGTTTAGCCGCTTTGCCTAAAGTGACTTACCCAGAGCAATTACCGGTGAGTCAAAAAAAGGATGTGATTAAAAACGCGATTGCTAATAACCAAGTGGTTATTATTGCAGGTGAAACCGGTTCAGGTAAAACCACGCAAATTCCTAAAATGTGTTTAGAGCTAGGGCGTGGGGTTGATGGCTTAATTGGCCACACTCAACCAAGGCGACTAGCAGCACGAACGGTGGCGAATCGTATTGCAGAAGAAATGCAGTGTGAACTTGGCCAACAAGTTGGTTTTAAAATACGCTTTAGCGATCAGGTCTCGAATAATACCTATATTAAACTAATGACCGACGGTATTTTACTTGCCGAAATTCAACAAGATCGATTTTTAAATCAATACGACACCATTATTATTGATGAAGCGCACGAACGTAGTTTAAACATTGACTTTATTTTAGGTTATTTAAAAAACTTACTCCCTAAGCGCCCCGATTTAAAAATAATAATTACTTCAGCAACGATCGATCCGGAGCGTTTTTCAAAGCACTTTGATGATGCGCCAATTATAGAAGTATCAGGGCGAACCTTCCCGGTTGATGTACGTTACAACCCAGTTACTGAGATAAATAAAGAAGATATGGAAGCCGAAGGCGACCAACTGCAAGGTATTTTTGATGCAGTAGATGAGCTGTGTGCAGAAGGCCCCGGCGACATTTTAATATTTTTAAATGGTGAGCGTGAAATACGCGATACCGCCGATGCTCTCAGTAAACGTAATTTAAAACACACTGATATATTGCCGCTTTATTCGCGTTTATCAAACGCCGAGCAAAACCGCATATTTGCACCGCACTCGCGCCGCCATATTATTTTATCGACCAACGTTGCCGAAACATCGTTAACCGTACCGGGGATTCGTTATGTAATTGATCCGGGTACAGCGCGCATTAGCCGTTATAGTTACCGCACCAAGGTACAGCGCCTGCCGATAGAGCCAATATCGCAAGCCAGTGCAAATCAGCGAATGGGACGTTGTGGCCGAGTAGAGGCGGGTATTTGTATTCGTTTATACGCCGAGGATGACTTTTTATCGCGCCCTGAGTTTACCGATCCTGAAATACTACGTACTAATTTAGCTTCGGTTATTTTACAAATGCTAGCGCTGGGTTTAGGCGACATGGCGCAGTTTCCGTTTGTGCAAGCTCCAGATAGTCGTAACATAAGCGATGGTTTAACCTTGCTTGAGGAACTTCAAGCCGTACATCCTACTAAGCGTAACGACAAAACAGTGCTTACCCAGTCAGGGCGAGAATTAAGCCGTTTACCGGTCGATCCGCGTTTAGCTAAAATGGTGTTAACCGCACATAAGCTCGGTGCGCTACGTGAAGTAATTATTATAGTGGCGGCATTGTCAATTCAAGACCCTCGTGAGCGCCCGCAAGAAAAACGTGCTGCGGCAAACGAAAAACACGGCCGTTTTGATGATCCTGATTCAGACTTTATTGCATTTTTAAATCTGTGGAATTACTTAGAAGAGCAGCAAAGCGAGCTGACTAATAGCCAGTTTAGAAAACTTTGCCAAAAAGACTTCCTCGCTTATATGCGCCTTCGTGAGTGGCAAGATATTGTTTATCAAATAAGTACCGTATGTAACGAAATGGGGATGAAAGCCACATCGAATGCTGCCGATGGTGAGCAAGTTCACAAAGCATTACTGAGCGGTATGCTTAGCCATATTGGCTTTAAAGATGAAAAACAAATTTATAAAGGCGCGCGTAATAGCCAGTTTCATATTTTTCCGGGGTCGGGGTTATTTAAAAAGAGCCCAAAATGGCTAATGTCGGCAGAGCTGGTAGAAACCAGTAAATTATATGCCCGCACTAACGCCAAAATAGACATTAACTGGGTTGAGCCACTGGCGCAGCATTTGGTTAAGCGCAGTTATACAGAGCCACATTGGGAGAAAAAACCCGGTGCGGTAATCGCCTTTGAACAACAAACCTTGTATGGCCTGCTAATCGTTAATAAACGCCGCTGTGTGTATAGCAATATTGACCCTAAAGTGAGCCGTGAGCTGTTTATTCGCACCGCATTAGTTGAGCAGGAGCTGGGTTTAAACGAAAGTTTTTTAGAGTTTAACCGCGAGCTGATTGAAGATATTCAAGTGCTTGAAAACAAGTCGCGCAGGCGCGATATTTTAGTTGATGAGCAAACTTTATTTGAGTTTTACGATAAAAAAATTCCAAAAGAAATTAATAATCGTGCAGCATTTTTAAAATGGTATAAAACGCAAAAACAACAAAATAAACACTATTTGCAAATGAGCCGCGATGACTTAATGCAGCATGGTGCAAGCAGTATTACTGAGTTTGACTACCCAGATACTTGGCAGCAAGATAATTTAATTTTGCCCTTAGCGTATCATTTCGATCCCGGTCAAGCGGTTGACGGTGTGGCAGTACAAATACCGGTTGCGCTATTAAACCAAGTACAAGAAAGCGGCTTTGACTGGCATATACCTGCGTTTCGACATGAGTTAATAAGTGGTTTAATTAAATCACTGCCTAAGTCACTGCGCCGTAACTTTGTACCTGCGCCTAACTATGCCGATGCTGTTTTGGCGGCCATTGAGCCATTGCAGGGGAGTTTAATTGATGCACTTAGTAATCGACTATTAAAAATGACAGGAGTTCGAGTTGACCCTGATGCCTGGGATTTAAGTGCCTTGGCAGCGCATTTACGTTTGCAGTTTGAAGTACGTGGCGATAACGATAAGTTACTTGCGCGTGGCCTAGATTTAGCCAAACTTAAAGCACAGCTACAAGGCGAAGTAACACAAACACTATCCAAAGTAGCCGATAAAGGCATAGAAAAAGTAGACTTAACGCAGTGGGATTTTGGTGAGCTACCTAACTCATATGTAAAAAAACAAGGGCAATACGAAATTAAAGCGTACCCGGCGCTGGTGGATAAAAAATCAACTGCTGCTATTGAGCTTTTCGATAACGAAGTAAAAGCACAAGTTGCCCATCAACAAGGGCTGCGCCGATTAGTATTATTAAATGTGCCTTCACCAATAAAGTATTTGCAGCAAAACTTACCAAATAAGGCTAAGCTTGGATTGTATTTTAATCCTTTTGGTAAAATAGCCGATTTAATTGATGACTGCATTGCCGCCGGTGTTGATAGCTTATTATTAAAGTACGGTGACATTCGCACCAGCGACGCATTTGAAAGTGTAAAAGAGCATATACGTGGTGAGCTTGGCGACGCTGTAGTTGAAATTGCCACGCAAGTAGAGCAAGTGTTAAGTATTGCCCATGCCTTACATAAAAAAATGAAAGGACGGGTAGATTTAACCATGATCACTGCGCATGGTGATATTAAATCGCAATTAGAGTCTCTTGTTTTTAAAGGTTTTGTAAGCCAACATGGGGCAACTAAGCTAAGTGACTTAATTCGTTATTTAAAAGCGATTCAAAAACGTTTAGAAAAGTTACCCATAGATCCAAATCGCGATAGATTATGTGTACTTGAGCTTGATAAAGTGGCGCAAGAGTATAAAAAGCAAGCAAACAAAACCCCTAAAGGGATGCCTATTCCAAAAGAGGTAGAAGCTATATTTTGGATGCAGCAAGAGCTGAGAGTGTCTTTATTTGCACAGACCTTGGGTACTCCGTATCCAATTTCGGCAAAACGTGTGTTAAATGCAATAAAAGAAATAGAGTAAAAGGTGTATCTATTATTAAGCTTAAGTGCTTAATAATAGAACTTATTTTTTGTTTTGAGAAGGAAACGACATAGCCATGTCCTCATCAATAGAACATAAAGTACAACAACTACTAGTGGTAGACGACGAGTATTTTAATTATGAAATACTCAAAGCAGCACTTAGCGCAAAGTTTGATGTTAATTATGCCGATTCTGGAACAAGCTGTTTAGCCTCTGCTATTGCTAATCCACCCGATATTATTTTGCTTGATGTATGTATGCCAGGGCTGGATGGTTACGACACGTGTAGAATGCTTAAACATACACCTGAGACAAAAAACATCCCTATTGTTATGGTGTCTGGGCTGGAGTCACCGCTTGAAAAGCAAGCTGGGTTTGACGCAGGCTGTGATGCTTATGTGGTAAAGCCGTTTTCTGTACCACTGTTGTTAGAGCAAATTAATAAAATAGTATAGGAAAAATTATGTTTACAGATGATAAGCGAAATTTTCGACGTATGCAGATCAATACACCGGCAAAGCTAACCACAATAGAGCCGATTGCTGGTTTAAATTATAATGCCGAATGCGTGGATTTGAGTGCGACTGGGTTGTCGTTGCATTTAGATGAGCTACTTGAGCCAAACACTATTTTATTGGTACATATAGACTCAACTCATCCGAGTATTGCGTCTTTAGATGCAACGGCTAAGGTGATACGCGCCAGCAAAGAAGATGACGGTACAATAACTGCTGGACTTGAGATAATACAGTTTAATTAGCTTAGTTAGCGTGGTTATTGCCCATATAAATAGGCAATAACTACGTATAAATGCTAAGCAAGCCTAGGCGTTAGTAAACCTTACAAATTAAGCCTTTTAAGTAAAAACCTTCAGGGTAACTACCCGCAATAGGATGATCGGCAGCTTGGTTTAAACGCTCCATAATAAGTAGGTCTTTACCAGCATCAAGGGCTGCATCAGCCACCACTTTTTGAAACAAGTTTTGCTCCATTAAGCCCGAACACGAGAAGGTTAATAAGGTGCCACCTGGTTTTAATATTTGCATAGCAATCATGTTTATATCTTTATAGCCACGACACGCACCAGTAAGTTGTGCTTTGTTGTCGGCAAACTTTGGCGGATCCATTACTATAGTGTCAAACAGTACACCGTCTTCGCGGTATTGACGCAGTAACTTAAATACATCTTGCTTCACAAAATCAACCTTATCTAAATCAAGATTGTTATGCTCAACATTGCGCTTAGCTGTATCGAGAGCTGGCTGCGATACATCTACGTTAGTTACGTGCTTACAGCCGCCACGTAGGGCATACAACGAAAATGTACCCGTGTAGCTAAAGCAGTTTAATACGGTTTTATCCTTAGAAAAGCGTTCAAGTGCAGCGCGGCTATCGCGTTGATCTAAATAAAAGCCGGTTTTATGGCCATCAATAATATCAACTTCAATTTTAAAGCCATTTTCTGCAATGAGTACTGGGGCAGTTGGTTCATTGCCCCATAATGCTCCTTTAATTGGCTCAAGGCCTTCTTTAGTACGTACTTCTACGTCTGAGCGCTCGTAAATGCTCATACCAGGGAATATAGCCATTAACGCGCCAACTATTTCACCTTTATGACGCTCAGCACCCGCGCTTAGTAATTGACACACTAATACGTTGTCAAACTTATCTATGGTAACGCCGGGTAAAAAATCAGATTCTGCGGCGCAGAGTCTAAAGCCAGTTAAACCACCTTCTTCAATTACTTGGCTACGGGCTTCTAGTGCACGGCGTAGGCGGCGTTCAAAAAAGTGTTGATCAATAACTTCTTTTTCGTCAAAGCTCCAAACACGGGCACGAATTTGTGAATGTGGGCTATAAGCTGCTGTTGCTAAAAATTTACCTTCACTGTCGTGAATAGTAACTGTGTCACCTAGGCCTGGTTTACCTTTAATTTTTTTGATGGCTTTGGAAAATAACCAAGGGTGTTTTCTTTTTAATGATTTATCGCGGCCAGCTTGCAGGTAAACGGCAGATGTCATAAAGCTTCTCAGTAGTAATAAATAAGCGCTGTATTTTAGTCAAGGCAAGGGCAACATACAATGAATGTTTTGCATGGAGCCCATAAATCGCGGTAAAGTATGGCTAATTCAATATGTTAATTAGGTATTTGGAACACGTTGTGACAGACATAATGTTAAGCCCTGAGCTGCAGCAGCTCAATTTACAGTGCAGAGCGTTTATTACCACACTAATTCATGCCGATGTGGCGCATGATATAACCCATATTGAACGGGTAGTTCGGGTTGCTATAAAATTGTGCGATGCAGAGCAAGCTAATATGAAGGTAGTGCTCCCGGCTGCATGGTTACACGACTGTGTAGCTGTGGCTAAAAACCACCCGGATAGAGCTAAAGCCTCTACTATGGCCGCCGATAAAGCGATTGCTTTTTTAGCTTCTATTAATTACGACGCGCAATTATTTACTCAAATTCATCATGCAATAGCGGCGCATAGTTTTAGCGCTAATATTAAAGTGAACTCAGTAGAAGCACAAATAGTGCAAGACGCAGACAGGATGGATGCACTAGGCG
This sequence comes from Pseudoalteromonas translucida KMM 520, assembly GCF_001465295.1. Classification (NCBI taxonomy): domain Bacteria; kingdom Pseudomonadati; phylum Pseudomonadota; class Gammaproteobacteria; order Alteromonadales; family Pseudoalteromonadaceae; genus Pseudoalteromonas; species Pseudoalteromonas translucida. The sequence goes on from NZ_CP011034.1 coordinate 1,246,583, forward strand.
CGATTGGTATAAGCCGCTGCATGAAAGTAGGTGGTTCAATAAGTCGATTACTATATAACCCGGATGACCCATTTTGCCTACAACGCGCAGCAGATGATAAAAAATACACGCTTGATCACTTTTTTATTAAGTTATTACACATAGCTCAAAGCATGAATACACCCTCGGCTAAGGCCGAAGCACTAAGACGCACTGAGTATATGCATGACTTTTTAGAGCAACTAAAGTCTGAAATAGGAGAGCAGCGTGAGTATACCTAAGCTAGCTGGGATTGATCATTGTCATTTAAATGTGGATGATTTAGCACAAGCGGTTAAATGGTATGAGCGTGTTTTAGGCTTTAGTGTGGTTGAAGAGCTCGCCTTTTGGAATGAAGATGGCAAAGGGCCATTAACCCTTGAAGATGCAAATGCTACCACGCGTTTAGCGTTATTTACTGCACAGGGACGTAGTAAAGGCATTGCTTTTTTAGCCACAGGGGAGCAATTTATTGCATGGCTTGAGCATTTTGAACACCTAAATATTAAAACAGTACTAGCTGATCACGGCGTTACGTTTTCAATTTATTTTAAAGATAACAGCGGAAATAGCCATGAAATTACCTCCCATGACTATACGCAGATTAAAACTGTGTATCCGCAGGTATTATTAGGCTCGCATACAGCCAAAAAGAGCTAACTAAAATCGTTCCTGATGAGCATTTTTTATGGCAATAATATCGTCAATTTTGCCAATGAATAGCTCAACTAATTGCGGGTCAAAGTGCTTTCCGGCTTGTTGTTGCATATGTTCTAGAGTTTGCTCTATGCTCCATGGCTCTTTATAGGGGCGTTTTGAAGTAAGTGCATCAAATACATCGGCAATGGCAACAATACGGCCTTCTAGCGATATGGCTTCTCCTTTTAGGCCATTGGGGTAGCCAGTACCATCCCACTTTTCATGATGTTCAATTGCCAGCACATGCGCCAGTTGTAATAGTGGCGATGATGAGTTTGCTAAAATTTGTGCACCAATTAAAGCGTGCTCTTTCATGTGGGTAAACTCATCGGCAGTTAGTTTTCCAGGTTTTAGCAAAATGGCATCCGGAATACCTATTTTACCTACATCGTGCATAGGGGCTGCTTGGCGTAATAATTCGGCGTGTTGCTCATCCATACCCAGCGCCAATGCAAGTACTTTGCTGTATTGACTCATACGTATAATATGCTCACCGGTATCGGTGTCTTTATATTCTGCAGCACGACCTAAACGCTGTACTAAATCGACATGAGCTTGTTTTAGCTGCTCAGCTTGCACTAACGATAGGTGAGTTTTAACACGTGCCCTTACAATAGCAGGGCTAATTGGTTTGGTTATATAGTCTACAGCGCCTAGTTCAAAACCTTTAAACTCATCACTTTCATCACTTAGCGCAGTAACAAAAATAATAGGAATATGCGATGTAGCAGGGTTAGCTTTAACAATTTGGCATACTTCAAAGCCATTCATATCGGGCATCATAATATCGAGTAAAATTAGCTTTGGCAGTTCTTTTTCAAGTAATGCTATAGCGGCAGCGCCCGATTTAGCAAACGACATCCTATATTGATTACCAAGCACCTCGCGCATTACTTTTAAGTTTGCAGGCTCGTCGTCAACAATTAATATACGCGGCTTATCTAGAATAAAATCCATTAATTAATACTCATTTTTCGGTTAACTTTTTAAGTAAACTTGCTAATTTAACTTGCGCGTTATCAAAGTCGAATTCATCAAAGGCACTGGCTATTTCATCTATATCTACTTGTACTGATGTTACGCATTTACGTTGTAACTGATCGAGAAGATCATCATTAAGTTCGGCATTTTGTGCATCAGCATAGAGTTCTTGGCAAATTTCTATCAGCTCAGATATTGATAACGGCTCAGCATTGTCGATAAGTTTGGCAGGCTCTTTACATATAGTGCTTGCTAATAATTGGCCGATAAGCGCCAATTCAGTTTTTATATCTGCCAAAGCGCTGGTTAGCGCAGCTTCATCGTCTGCGTTCTCTAAGCGCGTTAACAGTGCCATTAAGGTTAATAATCCTAAATTACCAGCCACACCTTTTAAAGTATGAATAAGCGTATAAACACTTTTAATATCGCTTAGTTGTAGGTTAAATAAGCTTACAAATTGCTTTTCGTTGGTATTAACAAATTTAGTAATTTCGGTAAGCTGTTTACATTTAGAGCCCCACAAAGCTAACCCTTTTTCAAAATCTATGTGCTTGGCATCGGGGTCGGTTTGCGCAATTAATGTTTCTTTGGCTAAGCCAAGCCCAAGCACCAGTGCTATTTCTTGATTAAGTTGGTTTATATCAACCGGCTTATTAGCAAACCCATTCATGCCTGCATTTTTAGCGGTTAGTTTATCTTGCTGTAATACGCTGGCTGTTAAGGCAATAATAGGCGTAAATTTTATTTGTTTTAGCTGCTCCAATTCACGAATTTTAATGGTGGCTTCAATACCGTCACATTCAGGCATATGAATGTCCATTAAAATGACATCAAAGTCTTGCTGATTAAACGCCTCAATTGCTTTTAAGCCGTTACTTGCAGTGGTTACAGTGTGTTGATCTCGCGAAAGTAATATAGAAAGTAGCTCTGTATTTTGTTCTATATCATCAACCACTAATATTCTAAGCGGAGGCAATTGGGTATGTAGGCCTTCAAAATAATCTATTTTATTTTCATCACCAACAGTAAAAGGTAATGAAAAGTAAAAGCAGCTGCCTTTATCAACTTCACTCACTAAATCAATTGAGCCATGCATAAGCTCTACTAATTGTTTACTTATTGTTGTACCTAAACCTGTGCCACCAAATCGACGTGTGGTCGTGCCATCGGCTTGCACAAAAGGCTGAAAAACCGCTTTAATACGATCTTTAGCAATACCAATGCCTGTATCTTGTACTTCAAAAAATAGGTGATTATTTTGTGTGGTACTTACGGTAACAGTAACAGCGCCTTGCTCGGTAAATTTAATGGCGTTACCAATAAGGTTTGTAAGTATTTGCCTAAGGCGGTCGGGATCACCGTAGTATGCGGTGCTAACTGATTTATTAATATTAAGCGTTAAATTAAGGTTTTTCTTTTTAGCTTCTAACCAAAATGTGGAAATAATACTGTCGATAACGGGCTTTAAATTAAAATGCACAGGCTCAATGGTTAGTTTTCCACGTTCTAACTTTGCAGAGTCGAGAATCTCATTAAGCAGGCGTAGCAAAGAGCGTGCTGCACTATTAACCGTAACAAGGTGCTTTTGCTGCTCTTTACTTAGCGGTGTATCCATTAGCAGATCGCTAAAGCCAATAATTGCATTCATAGGGGTGCGTATTTCATGGCTCATATTTGCCATAAAAGATTGTTTAGCATTGGCAGCTTCTTCTGCTTGCAGTTTAGCGTGCTCTAATTTTGCTTCATACTCTTTGCGCTCAGTAATATCAACAAGTACACCATCAATCCACTGTGCAACATCGGTATTATTAAAGTCAAAACTACCTTTCTCTAATACCCATACAGTTGCGCCGTTGCGATGGCGAATTCTATATTCAACAGAGTATTGACGCTTTTCAGTAACGGCATTAGTGAGCGTGGTAATAATCTTTTGTTGGTCAGACTTTAAAATCAGGTCTGTAAACTCAATGTGTTGCTCAATAAATTCATCCGGTGTATAGCCAGTTAAATCCAATATACTTGGGCTAACAAATAGCATGGTCCAGTTAGTATCAAATTTACATCTAAAGGCAACGCCTGGCATATTTTGCATTAATGAGCGATATTTTTGCTCATTTTCAACGACCGTTTTTTGTAGTGCTCGTTGCTGCGTTAAGTCAGTAATAAAGCCAACATACAAAGGTGGTTGTCCAATCTGCGTCACTTGGCCAATACCAAGGCGCACAGGGATCAAATGGTTATCTTTATGTTTAGCAAAAGTATCGCGGTTTATGCCTATAATAGCGCTTAAATCAAGAGTCATATCGCCAGATGATGACGCATTGTTTAGGGCGTTATTATCATTTAAAAGAATCTGTACACTTTTACCTTGTAACTCATGTTCTTGCCAACCTAAAATCTTACTCGCTGCATCATTAAAGCTTAAAATAATACCTTGATGATCAATAGTCACAATGCCATCTATTGCTGTTTCTAATATGGCGTTTAACCGCGACTCGTCGGCTGACTTTTCTTCAAGTAGCAGTTTATAGCGTACCATGCCATTAATCACAGCAACCACGCTGGTTATTGCAACAGTTGCAGTGGCAACCGCAATTGCAACAAATGTAAGCCCTGCAGACGCATTTTCGTCTGCGTAAATAAGTGGGGAAGTTGCTACAAAACGGGTGGCTGCCATACCCATATAATGCATACCAGTAACGGCAAAGCCTAATATAACGGCGCTGGTTGAACGAATTTGTAATTGTGATAACCGAGGGAAAATTATTTCAAGATTAAAGCGGCTATATAAAGCTATAAACGATAGGGTAACGGCCACCAAAATAGACAACCCAAACATAACTGGGTCATACCGTAGCATAGGCGCAAGCTCCATCGCCGCCATACCACTGTAATGCATGGTGCCAATACCCGAGCCTAATAATACCGAGCAAACAGCTAATACTTTAAAGTTACCATTGCTTTTTACCAGTATAGATACTGCATATTGGCACGCCAAAAATGCCGGTATAAAAGAGAGTAAGGTAATAGTTGGGTTATATTTAATATTAGTACACAAGGAAAAAGCCAACATACCAATAAAATGCATGCTCCAAATACCCGCAGAAAAAACAGCAGCTGCGGTTACGGTAGCTAAACGTTGATAGCTTGGAAAAGTAGTTTTTTTAGCTAAATCAATGAGTTTTGTAGTAAAAAAAGCGGCAAATATCACTATTAAAACTGAAAGAGAAACCAAGAGAGGATCGTAAACCCCGTTTATAATTAAACTAGGATCTTGGTCAGTAATAAAGAAAGCTGATAACATGGCGGCTCTAAATAGGCATTTTAATCGCGTAGTTTAATAGAATTAATTAATTAATAAACCGTTAATTTTATGATTGCTGATTAAGCTATAAATAAACGACGCTGCATTAACTAACCATTAGACGAAAAGTAGCCCCTAGCTAGTATAGTGTGAGAGATTAATTTGTTTGCCTACCAACTAAAAAAAAGTACCCGAAGAAAGACCGTTGCTATTAAAGTGCATAATCAAAATGTAACGGTATATGCACCCCACCATTTACAAAAACACATGCTCGATAACTGGTTATTAGAAAAAAAATCATGGGTTGAAGCGCAACTGCAAAAACAGCTTACTTTGGTTGATACAAAACAGTATCCACTTAAGGACAAAAAAACCTGTATTTTTTCAGAAGCAATTAATTTAACGTTTCAGCAAGGTAATACCTCTACAGTGGAGCGCCAACAAGATGGCCTGCTTATTACCGTTTCTGCTCGTGTTAAGCACCAGCAGCAAAAATACCAATTACTTTTAGAGGCATATTTAAAAGAGCAGTTAACCGCATACATTGAAATGCGACTTAATGACTTTTGTGCGCAAATGCAAGAAGCGCTGCCTAACGATTTAAATATTGCAGTTTATAAACGCAAATGGGGGAGTTGTAATAGTAAAAGAGCGCTAACATTTAACTTATTATTGATTGGTGCACCCCATAGTATTATTGATTATGTAATAGTGCATGAGCTGGCGCATTTACGGTATTTAAATCATAGCAAAGCATTTTGGCAGCGCGTAGCACAATTTTGTCCCGACTATAAAGCAAGTACGTTATGGCTAAAGCAACATGGTATGAGTTTACAATGGGTATTTTAATGTTTAACTAAGAAAAAGCACGGAGATTACTAACAAGGAATGTAGTAACTATATAAATAGAAAATAAGTAGAAAAGTGGTGGAGGGAGCTGGATTCGAACCAGCGAAGGCTGAGCCGTCAGATTTACAGTCTGATCCCTTTGGCCGCTTTGGCCGCTCGGGAACCCCTCCAAATGCAACGGCGCTGATAATAGCAAACATCGTATTTAAGTAAAGAAAAAAGCTAAAGAAAAATGAAATAAAGCCGATAAATAGGTATTACTTACTTCAATCGGCTAAAGTCTATGCAAATCGGTGATTTGTTAATCACAGAGAGTCAGCTCAATACTCGACTCAATAAAAGTGTGCATGAAAAGCGCCGAGGAGAGTTTGCGCTTTTACTCGCTATGCTATCTCATGATGCACTCGATTTTAGCCAATTCCATTTACCAAAAACAGAAATTGAAGATTCAACTGTTGGCGAAGACACCCTTCGTAAACAAATTGGAGCAGGTCCAAAGCAACTTTTAGCGCCAGATAAGTTTGATATGTTGATAGGGCAGTTTAACGCCTCACTATTAATGCAAGCAGGGGAACGCGCTGGAATGGGCGATATTAAATTAAATCACTGTTTAAACCCTGAACCACTGTTTATAAGAGGTGATGTAAGCCATATTCCGCTTCAGGTGCGTGATAATTGTGAATTAGCAGTGCGCAGGCGTATAAATTACACACAAACGCAACTATCTAACCCGCAACTCGATGCTGCTGCCTTTTACGAAAGCCTAAATAATGATGCGCTACACCACCCATTGCATTTAGTAAGTGCCTAATTATAAAGCATACGCTGTAACTGCTTTGCTATTGCAATAACCAATCATATTAATAGGACTTGGCAAACGATTGTGCCACCACTCTAACTATTAAGTTACTTGTCTGTAATATAAAGCCGCTAACTCTCTACACTTAGCGCATTTTAGCGATACTTTATTTTATTAATGGATTAATAATTGATTTAATATAAAAAAAGCATCCAAAAATTAAATGCAATTGCTATAATAGGCTCAAATGGTATGACATTAAATGCCGTTATCATTAAACCAAGGTAATTAGGAACGTAATGAAGAAAATATTCACGCTAAATCACGAGAAAATCAAATATCCTCGTATGGTTGACGCCGCAAAGCATGAAGTGAAAAAATATTTGAAAAGAGAGCGTAACAAAACTCTACCACTCGATGCTGATTACTGGGCGTTTGATTGTAAGTTTGGTAATACCGCTGAAGATGCACAAGTAGTGCACGTTGCAGAGCTTAGTAATCATATAAGCGAAATAGAAAAGCAAAGCTTAACTTCTTTTTATGTAGAAATTTTAGCGCGCCCAGCTCAACGTCAACAACCAGATCTGGATGACGACGAATAAGACGCTTATAAAGTAATTTGCGTAATTTTTAAAATGGGCCCTAGTGGCTCATTTTTTGTTTGTACGTTTATACAAATACGATTTAAACCTTGAGTATTCAAGTGCAAGCAGCTTATAAGCAGTGCTTATAAGCAGTGCTTACTTTCAGTATTACCCTGAAAATTATGGCCGGTGATTTTCTAAAACAATTAACAACAACTCTGCATCGCCATTTTTATATTTGGGTGTTGATTGTAAGTTTGATTAAAAACCTCAGCTTTATTACATTTGCATAACATAAGACTGTATTATACTGTGTTAGTTGATAATTATAGAAAACAGTAGTATTTATGCCATTAAATTATGCCGATAGCGATTTAAAACTTAGCCTTAAAACCTCAAAAGTCCTCATTGTTGATGATCAGTTACTTAGCTTAATTGTACTGAAAAAAATATTATCAAAGCACTTTATTGTTAACACCGCCAATAGCGGTGAACAAGCAGTTGAAATATGTAAATCTAATACTCCCGATATCGTACTGCTGGATATTTCAATGGATGGCATATGCGGTATAGAAACCTGTTTAAAACTTAAAACGACGACACAAACCCAAGACATTCCCGTTATATTTGTTACCTCCTTTGAAAACCAAGAAGAGGACTGCTGGGAAGCGGGTGCGGTAGACTTTATTCAAAAACCGATTAACCCAGAAACCTTATACAGAAGAGTAAGAGCGCACTTAACGATTAAGCTGCAACATGACTTATTAAGTCAAAAAGTGTTTCTTGATGACTTAACTAAAGTATTTAACCGTCGTTATTTTGATACTCATATTAATAAAATACAATTGAGTGCATTAAGAGAGAATGCAGAATATGCTTTATTACTTATGGATATTGATTACTTTAAGCAATACAACGATATTTATGGACACGTAGAAGGCGACGTTGTTTTACACTTAATTGCTCAAACAATTGCCAACAGCCTGCAAAGGCCAAGCGATTTTGTTGCCCGATATGGCGGCGAAGAATTTGTGGTTGTGCTACCCCATACCAACGAGGAAGGCGCTCGCTGTGTTGCTGAAAAAATTAAAAATAACATATCTGGCTTAGGTGTTTTACATAAGTACTCAGAGTTTGAATTTGTCACTATAAGTATAGGTGGGGCTACATTATTGCAATCAGACGAAGGCAACATGGATATTTTGCAACGCGCAGATAAAAAAATGTACGCAGCTAAAGCACAAGGGCGAAATACAGTGTGCTTTTAAAGCGCACTGTACCAAAATATGCGGTAGAGCAGTTATTAACGCAGGCCTATAGGTATGTAAATTGCCAACAGCTGCTCGAAAGCAAAGTTTAATTTTAGCCATACCACAGCGCTCAATAACAGCCAATCCTAGGCATGGCTATTAGTATTTAAGGTTCAGTTGCCTGTAATTACGTACTTTACTCACCGCACAGTTAGTTGCAGCTTGTTATACGCTATGACACTTTTTATATTTTTTGCCACTTTGGCAAGGGCAGTTATCATTTCTGCTTATTTTAATATCGGCTACCGGAAATAGTGTGCCATCAAGGTAGCGCCACTGCCCACCTTGTTTAATAAACAACGATTTTTCGTGTAACTCGCAATACAAGTTTTGGTAAAAGTAATTTACTTTAAATGTTACAAATCCTTCGCTTGCATCGTGCTCAGTGTCGATAACGGTTAGCTTTATAAAGCGGCAGCTATCTGCAAAGTCTTTAATCTCTTTTACAGGGTTTTCTGCCTGTTTTTCACTTGCATAAGTTTGATAAACATAAGTTGCATTTTTAAGTACATATGCGCTGTAGCGAGCACGCATAAGTTGCTCAGGTGTTTCAGCTATTTGTGATGCTAAATGAAGTGGTTCACAGCAGTCAGCATAATTTTGCTGGCTGCCACAAAAGCAAGGAGAAGTCGTTAATGAGGTCATAATATTAATATAAAGTGTTTAAAACACGAGTTTAACAAGCTTATTGAGTCAGTGGTATCTCAAGGTTGTGAGTATTTTTAGTAAAACAATAAAGCTTAGTATTTGTAGTGCTTAAATTTAATGATAATTGTGTCAGCTGTTGATCATTAACAATATCAGTCCAGGTAATTACCGCAGCAAAGTTTCCGTTGTGCAGCGCCGAGCTAAGTACATACTCTAAGTTTACTAAATGTTTTTGCCTGATCACCAGTAATTTGCTGGTATCAATGGAGCATGAATCAAGTAAAGCTTTACTCGGAACATGGTCAGGTGCAATCAGCAGTGTCCATGCATTTAAGCTATTGTATTGGTGTAATACTTTAAGCAATTCAAAGGTTGCTGAAATTTCATCTTCAATTTGAATTAAATTTACACAATCACTTTTATCGTCTTGCTGATAACTTTTAACGGTTCTTACGGTAATAGGCTGTAACATAAATTTCTCACTCACTGGGTTTTTATACAGTACCCATATACAGTAGTTTATACAGTGTTATGGTGCAAGTGTTTTTTTGCTAATTATTTGTACAGTCATTCAGTTTTAAATTTTTACACGGATAAAAAAACAAAAATAACTATTAAAAACAGAGCGTTAATATTTTAGATTTGTACTTTATATTTTTTACTAAAATTATGCGGCGAATAACACCTATACAGTACTTTATGCTCTATTATTTACGTTAAAGTAAAACTAATTATTTAGCATGTAAGCACGGTAATTATTATTTTTAAAACCTAAAGTACATACGTATTACCGTGTCATATTTATTATTTCAGCTACTTCAATAACTTAATGCATAACAAGGTAAAATGTCCGGTATTTCGCTATTTTTATGCTAAAATCTCGCCACTTTTTACTACCTTAAGTTTGTTATGCTCGAAGCCTTATTTAAAATCCGCGCAAATGATTCCTCAGTACAACGTGAATGTGTTGCCGGTATGACTACTTTTATTACTATGGTTTATATTGTTTTTGTTAATCCAGCAATGCTTGCTCAAGCAGGAATGGATCAAGGCGCTGCGTTTGTAGCTACATGTATTGCAGCTGCAATAGGCTGTTTTATTATGGGCCTATGGGCCAATTATCCGTTAGCGTTAGCACCAGGTATGGGATTAAATGCTTTTTTTACCTATGGCGTTGTTTTAGGAATGGGTTATACCTGGGAAGCGGCATTAGGTGCTGTGTTTATGTCGGGTTGTATATTTTTATTTTTAAGCTTATTTAAAGTACGAGAGTGGATTATTAATGCCATTCCACTGGTGCTTAAACAAGCAATAGCGACCGGTATTGGTGCTTTTTTGGCGCTAATTGCGCTTAAAAGTGCAGGGATCATAGTATCTAGCCCTGCAACCTTAGTGCAGCTAGGTGATATTACTGCACCTGGGCCATTACTTGCTATTTTAAGTTTTTTTGTAATTGCGGCATTGTTATATCGCGACTTTAAAAGTGGTGTGTTAATTAGTATTTTACTGGTAACTGGTATTGCTCTGGCTTTTGGTTTGGTTGAATATAAGGGGGTTATGTCTATGCCGCCGTCAATTTTACCAACCTTTATGCAACTTGATTTTAGTGCGGCATTTGAGCTTTCAATGTTGAGTGTTATTTTTGCATTTTTATTTGTAGATTTATTTGATACCTCAGGCACCTTGGTTGCGGTCACGCAAAAAGCAGGGCTTGCAGATGAAAAAGGCAATATGCCACGTTTAGGGCGCGCCCTTAGCGCTGATAGCACTGCAACTATTGCCGGTGCAATGTTAGGTACATCTACTACTACCTCTTATATAGAGTCGGTGGCTGGTGTTTCTGTAGGCGGACGCACAGGCTTAACAGCCGTTGTTGTGGGTATTTGTTTTTTATTGATGATGTTTTTTGCGCCACTAGCGCAAATGGTGCCAGCCTATGCCACTGCCGGTGCTATTTTATATGTTTCGGTACTTATGCTACAAAACTTAAAGTTTGTAAACTGGGACGACATGACAGATGCCATTCCTGTTAGTGTGGTGTTATTAATGACCCCGCTGACATTTTCTATTGCTCATGGTATTGCACTTGGGTTTATTTCTTACACCGCGGTTAAGGTGTTATGCGGTAAAAAGGATCAAGTAAGTATTAGTGTGTGGATTTTAACGGCATTGTTTATTGTTAAGTTTGCATTTTTATCTTAAAAAATTTATTTATCTATCAATAAAAAAAGCCCATACAAAATTGTATGGGCTTTTTTTATAAATTTTAGTGCCAATTTACCATTTCTTTTTCGGAGCAAATAAAACATCTAGGTCATCTTGCTCTTGCTCAGTTTTCTTTTTAAGTGCACTGGCATTCGATGCCCTTAACTCAACACTAATAGCTTCTAAGTAGCCTTCTACTTCTTGGTATTTAGCAGTTACATATGGATCGCTATACGATACCGCACTGAGTGAGGCATGAGCTTTTTCAAAATATTGTCTAGCTGAACCTACCATACCTGCAGAGCGCGCCGATAAACCACGTTTAATTTGGCTTTCAATATTTATTTGTAACTGCAGTTTTTCCATTCGTTTGTCTTCGATTACAAATAGTTGACTATCAAGGTTACCTTTATTGTGCTCAGAGCGCAGAATAATACGTAATTTTTTTATGCCCTGTATTAGCGATACCAATTGCTTATCGTTACTAGGCAGTGAAAGCGATTCGCTATTGCTGCCTTGAACTGGATTGTTTAAACGCTCTTTCGCTTCATTTAAACGGTTTTTTAATATTTTAGAACCAGGTGAAAGCGATACCATGGTGCTAAGCGCATCGTGATTGCGACGCTGTAAAACACGTAGTGTATTATCTGAAAACGGGATATTAGCGTTATTCATTAACGCTTCCTCGGTTTCCTCAATAATAGCTTTTTGTTTGGTTAGTTCTTTACGGCGCTCAGCTTCTTGTTTTTCTTTATGCTGTTGCACCGCACTTACCCAAAGCGCAATCACAATAAGAGCAACAATGAGTATAATTATAATAGAGACGATCATGTTACAGTTCTCGGGTTCTAAACCTAATTGCTCAATCTTACATTAAATATATAAGAACAGGAAAACTTTGCGCTAATTAACTATAAAAGCAGGCTAAGAAAGCGTTTAAATCTTAATGCTTTATATGATAATCATTGCTATCTGAAGTATATTTATTGTGCTAGCCTAAGCCTATATTTACTAAATACGGTATTATCAATTAAAACCTACCTTTTGTTGGGTGGTCAGTTTTTAAAGATAAAGTATTTACCTCTCAAAAACGAATAATAACGAAAATACATAGCTATGAAATTACAACAACTTAGATATATTGTAGAAGTTCAAAATCATAAATTAAATGTCTCAGCAACAGCTGAAAGTTTATTTACCTCACAACCAGGTATTTCTAAGCAAGTGCGCATGCTTGAAGATGAGTTAGGTATTCAAATTTTTGGTCGCAGTGGTAAACATTTAACGCATGTAACCAGTGCCGGTGAAGAAGTCATTAATATATCGCGCGAAATACTTTCAAAAGTAGAAGGTATTAAAGCGGTTGCTCATGAGCATACTTTACCCGATCAAGGTAAGCTTAATATTGCCACTACTCATACCCAAGCACGTTACGCATTGCCGAATGTTATTAAAGGGTTTATGAAAAAATACCCTGCAGTGTCACTTCATATGCACCAAGGTACACCGCAGCAAATATCAGATGCAGCTGCACGTGGCGATGCCGACTTTGCTATTGCAACAGAAGCACTACACTTATATTCAGACCTTGTTATGCTGCCTTGTTATCATTGGAACCGTAGTATTGTGGTGGCAAAAGACCATCCATTAGCTAAAAAAGTTAATAATATAACCGTGGCAGATATTGCAAAATACCCGCTTATTACCTATGTATTTGGCTTCACTGGCCGCTCAGAACTAGATAAAGCTTTTAGTGCCCATGGGCTTGAGCCACACATAGTATTTACCGCCACTGATGCCGACGTTATTAAAACGTATGTACGCTTAGGATTAGGTGTTGGAGTGGTTGCGTCAATGGCGATTGATCAAGTCAGTGATACTGATTTAGTGTGTATTGATGCCAGCCATTTATTTGAAGCGAGCACCACTAAAATTGGCTTTAGAAAAGGCAGTTTTTTACGCACTTATATGTATGACTTTATTGAACGCTTTGCACCACACTTAACTAAAGAGCGAGTAGAGCGTGCTAATCTATTACGCAATCAAGAAGATGTTGATAAATTATTTGCTGATATAGAGTTGCCAGTTAAATAATCGTTTCGGTATCGAGCATTTTAGGTGTCTAGTATTTAGCTATTTATAGTTTAAAGTTACTAATAAAAAAGCCGCCAGTTTTTAAACTGGCGGCTTTTTTAATTATTATTTAGTGTGTTAACACTCAATAATATTAACGGCTAAACCACCACGAGCGGTTTCTTTATATTTAGTTTTCATGTCGTTACCGGTTTCGAGCATAGTTTTAATCACTTTATCGAGTGATACTTTTTGCTCGCCACTACCACGAATTGCAAGGCGTGACGCATTAATTGCTTTTATCGCGCCCATGGCGTTGCGTTCAATACACGGTACTTGCACTAAGCCACCAACAGGGTCACACGTAAGCCCTAAATTATGCTCCATGCCAATTTCGGCGGCATTTTCTACTTGTACTACATTACCACCTACAATTTCGGTAAGTGCGCCTGCAGCCATTGAGCAAGCCACGCCCACTTCACCTTGGCAACCTACTTCAGCACCCGAAATAGAGGCGTTCTTTTTATATAAAATACCGATAGCAGCGGCAGTTAATAAATAACGCGTGACTATATCGCGATCGACTTCTTTTATAAAAGTATGATAATACATAAGTACTGCTGGTAAAATACCCGCTGCGCCATTGGTAGGTGCGGTAACTACACGACCGCCTGCGGCGTTTTCTTCATTTACAGCTAAAGCAAATAAGTCGACCCAATCCATAGCTCGCAGGGGGTCGTTACTTACTTCAACATTAAGTTTTAAATGTAAATTAGGAGCACGACGTTTTACTTTTAAACCGCCGGGTAAAATCCCTTCGGTGCGCATACCACGCTCAATACAGGCTTTCATTACTTGCCAAATATTAAATAACTCGTCTTTAATGTCGTTTTCGCTGCGTAATGTTTTTTCGTTATGCATCATTAAAGTAGAAACACTGAAACCCGACTCTTTACACATTTCTAGTAGCTCTTGTGCGCTACCAAAAGGAAAAGGTGCTGGATTTTCTTCACGAATATCAAGCGCTGCTTGTTTTTCGTTTTCAAAATCTTGATCGGTAACAATAAAGCCACCGCCAATAGAGTAATAAATTTGGCTATAAACCTTCTCGCCATTATTAGAGGCAATAATTTCCATTGCATTAGAGTGCTTAGGCAGCGTTTTACGACGGTGAAAAACAATAGCCCCTTGCTTTGGGAATTTAGCCTTATGCGTTTGATTTAAATAAATAACTTGTTCTTTTTCAATCGTGGCTAAAATAGTATCAACCAAATCGGCGTCGATGGTTTCAGGATCATACCCAGCAAGGCCAAGTATTACTGCTTTACCAGAGCCGTGGCCAATACCAGTTTGACCTAGCGAGCCGTACAGCTCTACTTTAATATCGGTAACGTTTGCTAATAATTGTTTTTCTTGTAGGTCATTAACAAATAAACGAGATGCGCGCATTGGGCCAACGGTATGTGACGAAGAAGGGCCAATACCAATACTAAACATATCAAATGCACTTATCATAATGTGTCTCTTCTGTGTTTACTCAGCACTAGGCTGCTTTTTTGAACGGTCGTGTATAGTAACGCTAAATTGTGACTATGTAACCATTAATCAAGAACATTTAAACTGGTAAGGCGAGTTGTTTTGTAAAGTTTTTTATGATGCTTGCAGTGGCACCCCAAAGTAAACCATGTGGGGTATTGTAACCATATAAAATAATGGTTTTACCAAAGCGCTGAAAAGGCAGGGGTTGCCAATTAGACTCGTTAGTTAAATCACGCAGTGGTAATAAAAAACTAGCTTGTACCTCGTTATGATCGTTCTCCCAAATGGTGTGTTTATTAAGCACGCCAACAAAGGGGCTAATATTAAAGCCGGTGAGTGTTGAGTACAAAGGTAATTGGCCAAACACTTTAACATTACTGGGCGTAATATTTAGCTCTTCATTTAGCTCACGCAAGGCGGTAGTGCGAAGCGTAATATCACTTGCTTCAAATTTACCACCGGGTAAGCAAATTTCACCGGGATGATGGTGCAAATAAATAGGGCGCTTACACAGTAAAATATGCGCATGATCATCCACATCAATAAGCGGCAACATGACTGCGCTGGCACGCTTTTTAGGGTTGTCTATTCCTTGATCTGGCGCTGCCGTAGGGCTTAACTGAAACCGCGCCATAATGTGTTCACTATTCAAAGCGACCTACTGTTTTAATAATGGAAGTATTTTATTTACTTTATCGTATGTTTCTTGGTATTCCAATGCAACTTTAGAATCAGCTACTATGCCACCTCCGGCCCAGCAGTGTATTTGTTGAGCATGACATACCAAGGTGCGAATAGTAATGCTGGTATCCATGTTACCACAAGCGCTTAAATAGCCTATTGAACCACAATAAATACTGCGACGATGCGGTTCAAGCTCTTCAATAATTTCCATTGCTCTCACTTTAGGCGCGCCAGTAATAGAGCCCCCAGGAAATGCAGCAGCAAGTTGATCAACCGCCGTTTTCCCCTTTGCTAATGTGGCCGTAACGGTACTAACTAAATGATGCACCGCCGGAAAGCTCTCAATAGCAAATAACGAGGGCACCTGAACCGATCCTGGCTTGGCTACTTTACCTAAATCGTTTCGTAATAAATCTACAATCATTACATTTTCGGCGCGATCTTTGGCAGAATTTGCCAATAACTGTGCTTGTTGGGCGTCTTGCTGCGGATCCGCTTTTCGCGGTAACGTGCCTTTAATCGGCTTAGTTTGCACTTGATCATCGCTTACTAATATAAAACGCTCCGGAGAAATAGACAAAATTGCGCCTTGCGGATGGTTTATAAAGCTAGAAAACGGCGCTTTATTCGCTGCTGTTAATTTAACGTAGGCAGCCCAAGGCGAGCCTTCATATTGGGCACTAAAACGCTGTGCTAAATTTATTTGATAGCAATCGCCTGTTTTTAAATAATCTTCAATTACGGCAAATTTTTGCGCATAATCAGCGCGGCTCATATTAGATTGCCACGCCGTTTTAAGTGCAAAGTTAGGCATAATGACAGGTTGTTCTAAATACTGCTGATAAAGTGCTAAGCGATTAACCTTAGGCTGGGCAATATAAAACCAACTGCTTTGTTGTTTATCGTATATGAGTGCATCTAGGTACAAGCCAACGGCCATTTGTGGCAAGTCTATATCGTTTATAGCGCTACTTGGGAGGCTTTCAAGTGTGCGCCCTAAGTCATATCCCAAATAACCAAGCCAGCCACCATTAAAGGGTAAGTTGTTGGCCGCTTTGTTGTTATTAAGTTTTAGCAGTTCGCTGTTCATTATTTCAAAGCAGCTTCTTGCATCGGGTTGGTTATTTAAAATACTGAGGTTGTTTTGTACTTCCAGTGTGCTTTTGGGCTCAATGGCAATAATATCAAAACGACTGTCTACATGCTCACTATTGGCCGAATCGAGTAAAATAGCGTAAGGCAAGTGGGCAAAATGCGCAAATACATCAATACAGCTTTGTGTTATGGCTAATTTTATACAATTATTTTTATTGTTTAGCATTTACTACCCCTTTAAGAACTGGCTCGAAACGGGCGAGGAGGGTATCATAAGTCAAATTTTTTTGGCAGCGTTTAGTTGCGTCCCAAATTAAAAACAGTGCAAACCACCGTCACCGGTTTGATATAGCTTACGCGACACCGCGTAACGGTAACTTAAGGAACCACTATGAGTACAATCCGTCAGCAAGACTTTATAGATAGCATTGAAGATGCTTTGCAGTATATTTCCTTCTATCATCCCCTTGATTTTGTTCAAGCGCTTGAAAAAGCCTATAACAAAGAACAAAGTAAAGCAGCAAAAGATGCCATCGCACAAATTCTAATTAACTCGCGTATGTCGGCTGAAGGCAAGCGTCCGCTTTGCCAAGACACTGGTATTATTACCTGTTTTGTTAAAGTAGGTATGGATGTTAATTGGGATAAAACCGATTTAACCGTTCAACAAATGGTTGATGAAGGTACACGTCGTGCATATTTAAATCCAGACAACCCGCTGCGCGCTTCTATTGTTGCAGACCCTGCAGGTACTCGTAAAAACACCAAAGACAATACCCCTTCTGTTGTACATATAGATTTAGTAGCGGGCGGTAACGTTGAAGTGATGGTGGCAGCTAAAGGCGGCGGCTCTGAAAACAAAAGTAAAATGGTAATGCTAAACCCTTCTGACGATGTAGCAGAGTGGGTAGAGAAAACGTTACCTACAATGGGCGCAGGTTGGTGTCCGCCTGGTATGTTAGGTATAGGTATTGGTGGTACAGCTGAAAAAGCGGCAGTAATGGCTAAAGAGTCGTTAATGGATCCGGTAGATATTCATGAATTAATGGAACGCGGCGCAGAAACCACAGAAGAAAAGCTACGTTTAGAAATATTTGAACGTGCTAATAAATTAGGCATTGGCGCACAAGGCTTAGGCGGTTTAACAACGGTTGTTGATGTTAAAATTAAAACAGCACCAACGCATGCCGCGTCAAAACCGGTCGTGATGATCCCTAACTGTGCGGCTACTCGCCACGTACACTTTACCCTTGACGGTTCAGGCCCAGCAAACTTAAAAGCACCTAAGTTAGAAGATTGGCCACAAGTAACCTTTGAAGTGGGCGAAGGCACACGTCGTGTTGATTTAAATACTTTGACCAAAAAAGATGTGCAAGAATGGAAAATGGGTGAAACTGTTTTACTTTCGGGTACTATTTTAACGGGTCGAGATGCCGCGCATAAGCGTTTGCAAGACATGATCAATTCAGGCGAAGGTTTACCTAAAGGCGTAGACTTTGATAATAAATTTATTTACTACGTAGGCCCAGTAGATGCTGTACGTGACGAAGCAGTGGGCCCAGCGGGTCCGACAACGGCTACGCGTATGGATAAATTTACCGATATGATGCTAGAAAAAACCGGTATTGTAGGCATGATAGGTAAAGCAGAGCGTGGTCCTGCTACGGTTGAGTCTATTAAGCAGCATAAGTCAGTATACTTAATGGCAGTTGGCGGCGCGGCGTATTTAGTATCTAAAGCAATTAAAAAAGCACGTGTTGTTGCTTTTGAAGATTTAGGTATGGAAGCCATCTACGAGTTTGAAGTAGAAGATATGCCGGTAACCGTCGCTGTTGATAGCGAAGGCGCTAATGCGCATACGCAAGGCCCTGCAATTTGGAAAGCTAAAATTGAAGAGCTAGATAGTAAGCTAAAGTAACTTAACTTACTAATATACAAAGCGAGCCCAGTGCTCGCTTTTTGTTTAACTTAAACTAAGTAACCTGATCTCCGGATAATAAACCTATCTCAAGCAGCTATTTTCAGCGCTAACTGCGTTGAATTCACTTGCAATAGGCCAGCTATTGACGCGTGAATTCGTCTTGTTTTCACTGAAAATCTCTGGCTAGAGAAAATAAAGATAAATATAACTATGATTCAATACGTTAGTAAATCTCTTAACCAGAGTTCAGGTTAAATAACCTGTTCTATTGCCCGTAATTTAATTTGCTTAGCAAAAGAGTAAACAGCTCTGACCAGTTCTCTTAAACCAACCCCTTTTAAGGCAAACCTGTGCAGCATAAGCGTTTGCATATTATGCTTGCGTGTAATTTAAACTTTACAGTTACTTGGTGCGTTACGTTCACGTAAGCGTAAACTTTGTGGTGTTTGTTGTTTTTAGCATTTAATACTTAATTTCGCTACTTTTCTGGATGTTTTATGTGCTTACTCCCTTTAATTTGGATATTTAATTCAATACCGTTTTGCGCTTGGGTTTATCCTCTCGTGGTATAGCGAAGCGTTATCCGAAGTGATAAAGTCTCGGCAATTTCATGCATGCATACCCTTTAAGGGTAACTATTTCGGAGTATTTAAAGTGGTTGTGTTTAATCAAGTTGAATTTGATAACCATGAACAAGTGGTTTTTTGTACTGATAAAGAGTCGGGTTTAAAAGCAATCATTGCGGTACATAATACTAACCTAGGTCCGGCAGTGGGCGGATGTAGAATGTGGGATTATGCAAATGATGAAGATGCTGTTTACGACGTGCTGCGTTTATCCAAAGGCATGACTTATAAAAATGCAGTTGCGCGCTTGCCATTTGGTGGCGGTAAATCTGTGATTATTGGTAATGCTAAAGAAATCAAATCTGAGCAGTTATTCCGTGCTTTTGGTCGTCAGTTAGAGCGATTAAACGGCAGCTACTATTCTGCTGAAGATGTAAATATCAACTGCGACGATGTTGCAATGATGAATAAAGAAACCAGTTATGTACTTGGCCTTGAAGGCAAAAGTGGTAACCCATCACCATTTACAGCATACGGTACGTTTTTAGGTATAAAAGCGGCATTAAATCATCAGCGTGGTCATCAAAACTTTGCTGGTATTAAAGTAGCAGTACAAGGGTTAGGGACTGTTGCTTATACTTTATGTAAGCATTTGTCAGAGGCGGGCGCTGAGCTATATGTTACTGATATTAACCAAGCAGCAATTGACCGTGTTGTTAATGAATTTGGTGCTACAGCCGTTGGTATTGACGAAATTTACGATTTAGACGTAGATGTGTATGCACCTTGTGCACTCGGTGCAACTATAAATGATGCAACTATACCGCGCCTTAAAGCCACTATAATTGCAGGCTGTGCCAATAACCAGTTGGCACAATCGCGCCACGGTGAAATTATTCGTGATAAAGGTATTTTATATGCACCAGATTACGTAATTAACGCCGGTGGTATTATTAATGTTTATTATGAAACGCTACCAGAAGGGTACAGTGCTGCTGCGTCAAATAAACATGTCGAAGGTATTTTTGATACCCTAACTGAAATTTTTGCGCGTAGTGAAAAAGAGCAAAAATCTACGCATTTAATTGCAGATGAGCTTGCACAAGAGATCCTTAAAAACGGTCTTTAATCGGCTAAATAAGTTAACCGTAAATATTAGGGCGTGCAATTGCACGCCTTTTTTTTGTTTATACGTTAAACTTAATTTTTTATTTTATGTGTTTATTTATCTATGTCTTCTTCGCCTATTTCTATGCAGCCTATTGATTTTAATAGCTGGCCCCGTAAACAACATTTTGAGTTGTTTAAACTCTTTTCTCAACCTTACTTTAATGTGTGTGTACAGCTAAACGCGAAGGCTTTATATAATTACTGTAAAGCGCATCAACTGTCTTTTTTTCAGGCCTATACTTATGCCACACTTAAAGCGTGCCATGCGTACCCGCCAATTATGCTGCGTATTATTAATGACAAGCCATGGCTACTAAGTAGCACCCGCGCTAGTGTGGTTGAGCTTGCAGCAGATGACTCGTTCAGGTTTAGTTACTTTAGTGATAAGGCCAACTTTACTGAGTTTGCCGTGCATGCCAGCGCAGTTAGTTTTAATGCTAAATCGCAGCCTTTATTTTCTGACGCCTTTGCACAAACCGAAGGGCAGGCCGACTTAATTCATATTTCGGTATTACCTTGGCTAAGTTTTAGTGCTTTTTCGCATGCGTTTAGTGAAGGAAAATGTTTAGGGATCCCTAAATTTGTATTTGGTCAGTTTAATAAACAGCAGCAAACTATGCCCTTAGCCATTGATGTGCATCACTCTTTAATGGATGGTTTACACGTAGCAAAGTTTATAAACATTTTACAGGATACATTTGATAACTTTTGTAAAGATTAGTTAATGAAATGCTACTGCAGGCTGTGGTAGTATTTTCTTAGTTTAGCTAGTTTTAGTTGGTTTTTAATCACTTAGGATTGCGTTAAATTTGGTGGGTAATACTAATTAATCAATAATAATTATAAAGGTCGCAGTGATGAAGCATTTAGGGATTTTATGTGTATTTTTCGTCATGTTCACGTGTCAGGTGCAGTCACAAGCTCGCTTACCTTTAAGTGATTATTTTTTTGAAACATGGAATACCCGCTCAGGCCTGCCTCACAATAGTATTAATAGCTTAGCACAAACTCAAGACGGTTACTTATGGATAGCAACATGGGAGGGTTTAGCGCGCTTTAATGGCCAAGAATTTAAGCTATTTACTCGTGCTGAAATCAATAACCTGCCTGACTCAGGGCTTCGTGCTCTTACTCCCACCAATGACGGCGGCTTATTAATAGCCGGTTCAAGAGGCGGTATTAGCTTATATCAATATAGGCAATGGAATACTCAGCCGAGTGCCTCAGCTATGGTTAATCATATAATTAAAAGTAACGATGACGGGTTTTGGCTAGCATTAGAAAATGATGGTGTGTTTTACCGTGGGGCTAATAGTAAACACGATCAGGCTATTGTTCATAATGTTAGCGCCTACCGTGTACTTGAAGATGCCAACGGCGTTATTTGGGCTGCTACTAGCGATGGTTTATATAAAATTGTTGATCAGCAAGCAAGCTTAATAACAGCCGATGACGGGCTACCCAATGCAGCCGTTTATACGCTACTACTTACTCGCCAAGGGGAATTAATTATTGGCAGTGAGCGCGGTGCTTATATTCTCAAAGACGCAGTATTTACTGCCATTCATCCACAGCTTAGTGCTGAGTCTATTTCTAGTTTATTAGAAGATAACCATGGTGATTTATGGTTTGGCACTATTAATAAAGGTGTTTTTCGACTCAGTGTGGCTGGACTAGAGCAATTAGACGCGAAAGGCGGGCTCCCTGCCAATAGAATATTGTCTTTATTACAAGACAGAGAAAACAGTATTTGGGTGGGTACTAATGCTGGGCTTTTTAGATTAAGAGAAGCGCCATTTACCGCCTGGACTACTAAGCGGGGGTTAGCTGGTGATTACGTGCGAACGGTATTATCGCACTCCGATGGTAGCTTATGGGTAGGGAGTAGTGCCGGCCTTAACAAAATTAAAAATAACAATGTAATTCAAATAGAAGGCACTAAAGAAGGTTCTCCCTATTCGGTATTGAGCTTACTAGAAGACAAGGATGGTGATGTATGGATTGGCACTTATACATCGGGTGTATTAAAGGTTAGTAATAATAAAATAACGCCTTATTTAAATCGTAGTAATGGCCTTGGGAGTAACGAAGTAAGAGGGCTATTACTCGACTCTAAACAGCGGTTATGGATTGGCTCTGCTATGGGGTTAACGCGAGTTGAAAAAGATGGCTCATTAGTGCAATTTACCAATAAAAAAGAGCTGCCTAGCGGTTTTATTTTAGCACTCAGTGAAGACAAAAAAGGCAATGTTTGGATTGGCACCGGCAATGGTGTTGTGCTGTTTAATATGCTAACTGAGCAATTTAGTGCCATAAGCTTTCCGGTGCAATTTGCTGCCGAGTATGGGTTTGGTTTTTATTTTGATGACGACTATACATGGATGACTACAGATCGTGGGTTAGTGCGTTATGAGCACAGTACAGGAAAAATGGCTATTTTAGGGCGGGAGCAAGGACTGCCAGTCGATAAGTTATTTCAAATTGTGGCTCATAAAAATTCATTCTGGTTATCGAGTAACCGCGGGGTTATTCAGGTTGATCGCCAGCACGTTAATCATGTTCTAGATGCAAAACAAAAAAATATAAATATTCCACTTGTATTCCAACTTTATGACGAGGGCGATGGCATGCTCAGTGCACAAGTTAATGGCGGCTCGACCCCATCAGCAACAGTGCATAAAGATGGCACAATTTGGTTTGCTACTGCAAAAGGAGTAAGCGCGCTAAAACCTGAGTTATTGCAAGCATCAACTAAAGTAAACTTGCCTACTATGATTGAGAGCTTTAGCGTTAACGGCAGAGCAACAGCGCTCCCATTAGATGGTGAAACAGTATTATTGCCGCCTAATGTTTCTAGGTTATCTTTTCAGTATGCGGGTTTGAGTTTTATTATGCCGCAGCGTTTAAGTTTTCAAACACAGTTAGAAGGTTTTAATAAAGAGTGGGTAAACCGCCAGCACATGACTGGTGCAGAATACACCAACTTACCTGCAGGTAAGTATACGTTTAAGGTGCGCGCCGGGTATCCAAATACGCAATGGCAGCAAAATGAGCAAAAAATTAGCTTTATAATTCAGGCACATTATTGGCAAAAACTGAGCTTTAAATTAACGCTGTTTTTTACTTTTTTGGTCACTATATATGCTATTTATAAATACCGCTTATATCATTATAAAAAAGTAGAGGCAGAGCTAACCAAACGAGTAGAGAAGCAAACACAAGACCTTCAAGATCAAGCCAATGCCTTTGCTTATCAAGCCACTCACGACCAACTTACTGACATGCCTAACCGGCGCGCTTTTGATAGTTGGTTAGCAGCAAACTTTGCCACTTATAAGCAGAAAAATAAAATATTGGCTATTGCTATCATGGATATAGATCACTTTAAGCGAGTGAACGATGGCTGGTCACACATTGTTGGCGATAAAGTTATTTGTGAAATAGCCAAAATGCTTAAATCGCGCTGTGAAGGAGAGCAACAAGTAGCTCGCTGGGGCGGGGAGGAATTTACCTTAGTATTCCCTAACAAAACAGCAGCAGAAGCAAAGCTCATGTGTGAACTATTACGGGAGGATATTGCAAGTAACGACTTTTCAGTAATTGCAGAAGGGCTGCATCAAGTAACCGCAAGTTTTGGTGTTTCTGATTCCAATAATATAGACGATTACGACCGACTGTTATCGGGAGCCGATCAGGCATTATACAAAGCGAAAAACGGTGGCCGTAATCGTACCGAAATCATGTAATTGAAAAGTGCCTCAGTTGCACACATATAGAGAGTATACATTGAGCGAAGGCATCAGCATGATAAATGGATTGTTAATTGTTACCTTAATTATTTTTGTGGTTATTTTTTGGCGTTGGCCTGCTATTCAAAATAGATTATGGCGACGTAAATATAAAACTCTTGAGCTTAATTCGCAGCAAAAAGATATTTTACTGCGTTGTATGCCTATTTATAAAAAAATGACCGATGCCGATAGAGCAAAGTTAGAACGCCATATTATGTGGTTTTTAAGCGAAAAACGCTTTGTAGGGTGCGATGGCTTAAAACTAACTGGCGCAATGAAGTTAATAGTTGCTGCCGACGCCTGCCTGCTAGTGCTCAATAAGCCTTGGCCTTTGTATAAAAACGTAAAAGAAATACTCCTATACCCAAGTGCTTATTATGCGCCGCAGTCAACGCGTGATAGTGCTGGCTTAGTTAGCTATCATAATGCTGTTAGGCTAGGAGAGTCGTGGCCAGGCGGTACACTAGTACTTAGTTGGCACGATGTCCTAGAGGGGAATAGATTACCCAGTGATGGCCATAATTTAGTGTTTCATGAATTCGCGCATCAGCTAGATCAAGAAACCGGCAAAACAACCGGCACGCCGTTACTTAAAACTGCAGCCGAGTATAAAGAATGGGGGCGCGTATTTAGTCGTGCCTTTAATCAGTTAAAAAGTCATGTTGCTTATAGTATGGAGCACGTTATTCATAGTTATGGTACGACTAATGAGGCTGAATTTTTTGCGGTGATCACCGAAACCTTTTTAGAAAAACCAGCAGAACTGCGCCGATATGATCCTGAAATTTATCGCTTGCTGGTGGACTATTATCAATTTGACCCTATAGTCTGGCATTAATTTACGGCATTTCATCCTATAACGCTGGCAACTTGTCGGCGTTTTTGTTGCAATCATGTAAGAGAGTTACATAGAGCAACAATAATAAGTGAGAATTGCATGAAAAAAATGCTGCAAACGGTGCTAGCTTTATCTGTGTCATTGGCATTAGGCAACGCACAAGCCCAACAAGACGATGAGCCAAAATGGCAAGTAGATTCACCTAAAGGGCAATTTGTAGATGCCACCATTAGTGTTGATCAAGGCACATGGATGAACTTAGATATTAGCCCTGATGGTAAAACACTGGTGTTTGATTTACTTGGCGATATTTATACTATGCCAATAAGTGGTGGCAGTGCCACACAACTTACCTCAGATATTGCATGGCAAATGCAACCGCGCTTTAGCCCAAATGGTAAACACATTGCTTTTACCTCAGATCAAGGTGGCGGCGATAATATTTGGATTATGGATTTAAACGGCGAAAACCAAAGTGCAGTAACCGACGAAACCTTTCGCTTATTAAACAGCCCTGCATGGAGTCCTGATGGCGACTACCTAGTTGCCCGTAAACACTTTACCGCAAGTCGCTCATTAGGGGCAGGCGAAGTATGGCTTTATCATAAAGCGGGTGGCAAAGGAGTACAGCTTACCAAGCGAGCCGACGATCAAAAAGATTTGGGTGAGCCAATGTTTTCGCCAGATGGTCGTTATGTGTACTTTTCACATGATGCAACGCCAGGCAAAACCTTTCATTATTCAAAAGACTCTGTAGCGGGAATTTATAAAATAAAACGTTACGACCGTGAAACCGGAGAAATTGAAACGGTGATTAGTGGCATGGGTGGCGCAATTAGACCAACACCCTCACCCGATGGTAAAAAGCTTGCCTATATAAAGCGTGACGACTTTCAAACTAGTCTGTATTTATACGACTTAACTAGCGGTGAACATACTAAACTCTACGATAAGCTAGAGCGTGATATGCAAGAAACTTGGGCTATTCATGGTGTTTACCCGACGATTGCTTGGACGCCAGATAACCAACAACTGGTATTTTGGGCTGGTGGCACAATACATAAACTCGATGTTAGCGACAAATCGGTAGAAACCATTGCTTTTAAAGTACAAACCACTAAAAAAATTCAAAAAGCAGTGCGTTTTACACAAAACCTCGATACAGATGAATTTGATGTAAAAATGCTGCGTAACGTACAAATTAGCCCAGATGGTGAAACGGCTATTTTTGAAGCGTTAGGACACATTTATAAACGTGATTTAGAATCAGGTAAAATTAAACGCTTAACCAAACAAACCGATCATTATGAGTTATTTCCGCAGTACTCGCGCGATGGCAAAAAAATAGTTTACACCACATGGGACGATAACGAGCAAGGCCAAGTACGTGTGGTTTCTGCACGAAGTGGCCGTGGCGATACTATAACTGAGCAACCGGGTAAATACGTTGAGCCTACCTTTAGCCCAGACGGTAAAACAGTGGTTTATCGCAAAGCCACCGGTGGCAGTATTTTAAACCCTAAGTGGTCGCTAAACCCAGGCGTTTACAGCGTAAGCACTAAAGGTGGCAAAAGTGAGTTAATTTCAAAAAGTGGTTATCAGCCACAGTTTGGTGCAGCTAACGATCGGGTTTACATTATGAGCCCATGGCCAAAACCAACGCTTAGTGTAGTTGAGCTTGATACTAAAAAAGTACGTAAGCTTTACGAATCTGAGCATGCCACCGAATTTAGAGTATCGCCAGATGGCCAATACCTTGCATTTGCGGAGCGTTTTAAAGTATTTGTAACACCGTTTGTAGAAAGTGGTAAAACGCTTAATATTAGCCCCACAGACAACCAATTTCCTATTGAGCAGCTCTCTGTTCGTGCAGGAGAAAGCATTAGTTGGAGCGCTAACAGCAATAAGCTGTATTGGACCTTAGGCCCTGAGCTTTACCATGCCAGCCTTGAGGGTATGTTTGCTATTAACAAAGCTGACGATAAAGACTTTAAAGTAAAAAGTGGCGATAACATTAGCTTTAGTAAAAAAATGGCTGAGCCAAAGGGCATGATAGCCCTAACTGGCGCTAAGATTATTACTATGGATGGTGAAAAAGTGATTGAGAATGGCGTGATTATCACCGATGGTAAGCATATAAAAGCCATTGGTACAGCCGCTGATATAAGCATTCCTAAAGGTGCTAAAGTAGTTGATGTAACAGGCAAAACGATTATGCCTGGGATAGTCGATGCTCATGCGCATGGCTCGCAAGCAAGTGATGAAATTATTCCACAACAAAACTGGAAAAACTTTGCAGGGCTTGCATTAGGTGTAACCACAATTCACGATCCATCAAACGATACCTCTGAAATATTCACCGCCAGCGAAATGCAAAAAGCAGGCATGATAGTTGGCCCGCGTATATTCTCTACCGGTACGATTTTATATGGCGCGAATATGCCAGGGTATACCTCGCATATTGACTCGTTAGATGATGCTAAATTTCATTTAGAGCGTTTAAAAAAGGTCGGCGCGTTTAGTGTTAAATCGTACAATCAACCGCGTCGCGAGCAACGCCAGCAAGTAATAGAAGCAGGGCGTGAACTGCAAATGATGGTAGTGCCTGAAGGTGGTTCATTACTACAACATAACCTAAGTATGATAGTAGATGGGCATACAGGCATTGAGCATTCAATTCCAGTAGAGCATATTTACGACGATATAAAACAGCTGTGGTCACAAAGTGATGTAGGTTATACGCCAACGCTGGTTGTAGCCTATGGCGGTATTTGGGGCGAAAATTACTGGTACGATAAAACGGATGTGTGGAATCACCCACGGTTAAGTAAGTTTGTACCTAAAAACCAATTACTACCACGCTCAATGCGCCGTGTTAAAGCACCTGAGCATCACTATAACCATTTTAACAATGCCCGCGTAGCTGCTGAGCTGCAAGACTTAGGTGTGCTAGTTAACTTAGGTGCGCATGGCCAACGTGAAGGTTTAGGTGCGCACTGGGAAATGTGGATGTTTGCCCAAGGTGGTATGACCCCACTTGAAGCAATTAGAGCCTCTACACTTGATCCAGCTAAGTACTTAGGGCTAGATAAAAACGTCGGATCGCTTGAAGTAGGTAAACTTGCTGATTTAATGGTAATTGATGGCGACCCGTTAAGTAATATCCGCGACTCAGACAAAATTGACTACACCATGATCAACGGCCGCTTATTTAATGCCGCAACTATGGTTGAGGTGGGTAAAAAACAGCGTAAACCACTTTATTTTGAAAGCAACAAATAGCATTTAAAGTGAGAGTTTAAATAACCCATAACACATTTAAAAGCGGCTAACTTAGTTTTAAGTTAGCCGCTTTTTTATAGGTATAAAAAAACCGCTTAACGCGGTTTATTTTAAAATCACATTAGGGTGTTAAACAACACCGCGCGGTAAACGACAGTCGTGCTCTTTACGCGCTAATTCTACAATCCAAAACTCTTCAGCTGTGTAACCGTCTTCATTTTCGGTAACAACAGTAAATGGTGCTTTTTTCTGTGCTTTAGCAGGCGCAGCCACTTTAGTTTTTTTCGTTTTAGCAGTTTTGCCAGAAGTTAATTTTTTAGTTAACTCTGCTACATCAGCTAGGCGTAAGTTTTTGCCGCCATCGATGCTGTACCAGCCTGGTTTTGTAGTGATTTCAGGTTTTTTACCGTTGGCAGCTTCATACGCTGATTCAAAGGCAGATAACACTGCTGTTTTGTCTAGTTTGCTCATTAGAGACCCTATACGTTGTTAACACAGATAAAGAAGTCCTATTTATACCTATTTTAAAAGTGTTTTTCAATTTTTTGCGATTTTCCTTCCATTTTAGCCCATAAACAGCCAAAATTTGCACAAAATTCAGTGTTAAGTAAGGTAACTTGTATGCAACGTCGAGAATTTAACCAGCTGTTAAATGACATTTTAAAACCCCACACAATTAATGATTTTTGCCCAAATGGCCTACAAGTTGAAGGCAAAAATGAAATTAAAACCATAATTACTGGTGTTACTGCAAGCCAAGCACTGATTGATGCTGCAATAGAAAAAAATGCTGATGCAATATTAGTGCACCATGGGTACTTTTGGAAAGGCGAATCGCAACCAATTACAGGTATGAAAAAACGCCGCATTGGTGCGTTGTTAGCAAATGACATTAACTTATTTGCTTATCATTTACCGCTCGATATACATCCGGTGCTTGGTAATAACGCACAATTAGCACTGCTGCTAGATATTGAAATTGAGGCGGGTTTAGAGCCTGTTGCAAACAGCGTGGCAATGAAAGGACGTTTAAAAACACCGTTAACGGGTGAAGAGTTTGCCAATAAGATAGCCCAAGTGTTAAACAGAACACCACTGAGCAGTTTAGTACGAACCGATAAAGTAGAGACAATTGGGTTATGCACAGGTGGCGGGCAAGGTTACATTGACCTAGCTGCAGAGCAGGGCCTTGACGCCTATTTAACCGGCGAAGCGTCGGAGCAAACTATTCATAGCTCGCGTGAGCAGAATATTGACTTTTTTGCTGCAGGGCACCACGCCACAGAACGCTACGGCATTAAAGCATTAGGCGAGCTACTCGCCCAAGAGCATGGTTTTGACGTCACATTTATTGACATAGATAACCCAGTATAAATAGTTGAAAATGTAATACATATAGAACCATCATTAGCTACCTAGCTGTTATATAAAGTTAGGTAGCTAGGTGAATAATTGGCTAGTGGCTAATGCATTGAGAAATTATTTATAAAGAGGTGAGACTCATCATTAGCTGTCATGGCTTTGGTAAATAACGCAAAACCATACTAATACATGTGTTAGTGAACGTTGCGGCTGTGGAGTTTTCACTAAATGCAAAGTAAAAGGTGAAACTTAAATTATTAATCTATAAAGCTATTTAAGCAGCCATCGCGTTTTAGGGCTTAGTGTTTGAAGCCGCTTTTTCTATAACTAGCAGCTTCAGAGCCTCGAATATAAGTAATGAGAGGAGTCACTTTTGAGCGAAATAAAAATATTTGGTCTTTTTTTAATTACTGCTTTGGCAGAAATAATAGGCTGTTACTTACCATACCTTTGGTTGCGCGAGGGGAGATCGGTTTGGTTACTTGTTCCTGCAGCCCTTAGCCTGGCTATATTTGCTTGGTTATTGTCGTTACACCCAGCAGCTGCGGGTAGGGTGTATGCCGCTTATGGTGGCGTGTATATTTTCATGGCTATTTTGTGGTTGTGGATTGTTGATGGTATTCGTCCAACTACATGGGATCTTGTGGGTTCAGGTGTAGCACTTGTGGGTATGGCTATCATTATGTTTGCTCCACGTAGCGTATAACATAGTATCTGAGGTGGTAGGTTTGTAATTACAGCGTAGTTAAAAAACTGCATATATTCGTAAATTATCAGGTCTAAATCAGTTCAACCGCACATTAAAAGTTTAGCTCTAATTGTTGAAAACTAAGACGGTGCTATCGAGTTTTATACTAAGAAACTTCAACTTATACTCCTCGAAAATACTGATTTAGGTGGCAGGAAACGCTGAGTATAGGTTGATCTTTTAAATGCTAATGACACGAATTTACTTTTGGATCAAGTATCGAAAACCTGCAGACACAAGCTGTTGGTAACCAAGTCTGGGTGTGTTTTGTTATTTACAGACCAACGATTTCTGGCGAGACTATGAGATAATGAAAGCAAATGGGGTTGTATTTAATGAAGAGCCACGAGTTGAAGAGTATGCGACTGTAGTGTTTATAGAGTAATAAATGGGCTTTACTGCAACTCACAGCTATTTTCACCACACACTTAATCTGGCCACATCCAAGCCAATAAATTTAAAAATGTTAAGAACCGATAAAAACTATGAGCACTGAAAATATTTCTCAAAAAAACGCGAGCTTTTTCCCATGGCTGATTATGATCTTAATGTCGTCAGTGACCTTTGTAGGGATACTGTCGGAGTTGATGCCCTCAGGTGTTATGCCTTTAATGATGGCCGATCTTAATATTAGTGAAATGCAAACAGGTAATTTAGTTGGCTACTACGCCATTGCGTCAGCGATATTTGCAATTCCGCTCATTTCAATGACCATGCAATGTAATCGCAAGCACTTGCTACTGCTTTTATTGAGTGGCTTTGCCGTTTCAAACATTGTGGTTGGGCTGATTGATAATTATAACGTTATTATTTTTCTTAGGATTATCGGAGGCATTTGTGCAGGTGTGATGTGGCCAATGATTGCAGCCTACGGTATGCGACTGGTAGATGAGGAACATCATGGCAAGGCTATTGCGGTTATTATGGCAGGCACTACGCTGGGAATTAGTATTGGTATGCCCATAATGACGACCATAGGCAATGAATATGGTTGGCGAAGTGAGTTTATTGGCTTTGGGCTGGTTATTATTGTTATTGCAGTTATTAGCTTTTTTGCTTTGCCTTCAGCGCCCGGTGAAAAGCTGACCAAAAGCTCCTCACCTTTTGCGGTATTAACAAATCCAGCTGTACTAGTTATTCTTGTGCTTACCTTGCTTAGTGTAACCGCACATTATGGTGCTTATGTGTACATTACAAGCCTGGTTGAGGAAATTGGTTTAGCGGGTGGGATTGAAAGTGCTTTATTGTTTTTTGGTGTAGGTTCGATGATTTCTGTTTTTTTAGCTATAAAACTTATCGATAAATACCTGCGGCTATTAACAATCACCATGTTTGCATTACTTATTATTGCTATGCTCACGTTACTCATATTTGGCAAAGTTAAGGGCGTAGGGCATTTTGCTTTTTTTATATGGGGTCTTTCGTTTGGTCCATTAGTCACTTTAATGCAAGCAGCTGTTAGCAGGCAGGTAAAAAATGCCAAAGATGTTGCTACTTCAGTTCAGTCATCGGTATTTAATTTATCCGTTATGATCGCATCTTCTGTTGCTGGGCTGCTACTGGGGAATTACTCCCCAATGAGTTTGGTGTACTTTGCCGTTGTTTTGTCTATTCCGGGTATTATCATCGCATTTTTTGCGAAAAAGACTTTAAGTAACCTGGGCTCTGAATAATAAATCTATCTCAAGCAGCTATTTTTTGCGCTAACTGCGTTGAATTTACTTGTAATAGGCCTGCTATTGACGCGTAAATTCGCCTTGTTTTCACTGAAAATATCTGGCTAGAGAAAATAAGTTTAAATATCATTATTATTCAATACGTTAGTGAGTATCTTAACCAGGGTTCAGGTAAAGTAGAGCGGTTAAGAAAACTTATATTTGCTGTGAAAATAAAATTTATACAATTAAAGTGAAGTGATAAATTGAAAGGTAGTGTAGCCAATATGACTTCTCCTGGTGGAGCATGGCGGTCGTATAGGTTGTTCGAGCGGTTAATACTAATCTAACGCTTATAATACCTTTCAAAACGCCAATTAAAACAACCCCAACCTCTCTTTTTATATGCTACAACAAAGCGCAGTAATCGATTGAACCAAAATAGGAACTCGGCTATGGTTTATTAATAAAAATAAAGTGAAAACGAGTTTTTTTACAGGCTTGTTAGGTGTTTAGAGGTTTTTATGAAAGGTTTTTCTATATTATTGTTAAAAATACTGGCTCTATATTTGGCCTTAAATACCTTATATTCTTTTATACCGGTCTTTTTTTCCGGCAACATAAGTAATTTATTAACCCCAGAAATTTTAGTGGTTCTACTGGCTACTATTATTATCCCCATTGTTAGCGGATGCTTACTGTGGAAATATGCGGAACTGATTGCAAATAAAATTCATAAAGCAGAACCTACAACTCCCACTGTTATTGGACATGATGTTGTGAGTGCTGGCTTGTTTTTAATTGGTATTACATTACTTATTAAACACATAGGTATTCTTATTAATTACTATATGAATATGGATAAACTTGATTACGGTTCATTATTTATTATATTTATCAGTTTGTTACTGGTTTTAAAAAATAGTATATTGATTAACTTATATTCAAAACATAACAACAAATAATAAGGCATTTAAACATAACTAAAAAGTTGGCTAAGTTTGTTTAGCACTACATTATTGCCTACACCACTGCCAGATTTAATTAAAGTTTAATAAAATTTGACAGTCAAGTTAAGGCTAATTTGCAGGGTTATAGTTAACTTTAAAGTGCTTCTGGGTCTATCCAGCGGCGCATGCTGATCCACGCTTTACCCACTACTTCATGGCTGTATTGTGTTACTACATGCAAAGCTTGAGAATTTGGTACGAGTTGTTTGTGCCAAGGCAATACAGCAAAGTTATGATAGTCAGTTGCCGCTGTTATTACCTCAACCCCTTGGGCGGTAAATAAGTCTTTTGCGCGCGGCATATGTAAAACAGAAGTAACCAATGCCACTTTATAGTCAACTAATGCGGGGGCTAATAACTTTGCTTCGGCTGCGGTATCCATAGCAGCTGGATTTTGCACCAAGCGATTTTTATTAATACCTAAATTGATTGCTGTTTTATACATTAAGCTACTATTAGTAACTTTTTGGTATCCGCCGCCCGATACAATAAGTTGCGCATTTGGGTAGAGTTTGGCTAGCTTTATGCCTTCGACTAAACGAGTAAGTGCGCAGTTGCCAAGTTGGTTATTAGCACTTAAAGCCGTGTTGGGGTTAATGTCGCAACCGAGTACGACTATTTTATCAATTTTTGGCTGTTTTAATGAGTTAAATGCCAGTGCGGCTGGCTCGTTATTTTTTATAATTAGGTTAGCAACCAGCGGTGTGCTGAGTAAAAGCAGCGTCGCTAAGCTTATAAAAGATAAAAATAAAGCAGGCCTTTTACCTCTAAATGCCAAAAGCAGCATAATAAGTGCAAATAGACCCAATAAAGGCAGTGGCATTAATAAACCACCCAGTAATTTTTTAATGGCAAACATAATGAGTAATATAAAAAGCTAAGTTAGCTTTATATTACTCATGTGTAAGGTGTTTATCGACCGTTATTTAACTTACAGGTATTTAAAAAGTGACGATAAACAGGGTTGTCTTTCATTTCTTTTTTCATCGCTAAATACATAGGGCGAGTTAATCCTAATGCTCCTAGCGGAATTGACTTAATTAATCCTTGGCTTTCGTAAGGTGTAACTAGCCAGTCGGGTAATGCAGCCACGCCCATGCCTGCACTAACGAGCTGAAAAATTAGTAACCCTTGGTCAACTGTTTTAAGTGTGCCATCAAAACGGGCATTTTGAATAAAGTGTTTAAAAATATCTTGGCGTTCACGCGGAATAGGGTAGGAAATAATAGTTTCGTTTTTTAAATCAAGCGCCGTTACATAGGCTTTTTTAGCAAGATCATGGTCGGGGGCAACAATGAGCTTTAATTTAAAGTCGAATAAATGGGCGTATTCTAGCTGGTCGGGTTCGCGTATATCTGATGTGAGCACTAGGTCTAGTTCATCACTTAATAAATCAGGGATGGCGTCGTAGCTAAAACCGCGTTCGTAATCAATTTTTATATCGGGCCAAAAATTATTAAATTCTTTAATTGTTGGCAGTAACCAATGAAAGCACGCATGGCATTCAACACTTAAGCGCATTTGTGAAATAGGCTGGTTTAAACTTTCTTTTAAGCGGCACTTGGTTGCTTCTACTTTTGGTAATATTTCGTGGGCTAATTCAAGTAATAGCATACCTTGGGGGGTAAATCGTACTGGTTGGGTTTTTCTCTCGAACAATTGGCAGTCTAATTTATTCTCTAAATCTTTGATTTGATGAGATAAAGCCGATTGCGTTAAAAATAACTCACGTGCTGTATTAACCAAAGATCCTGTTTCTTTTAAGGTAGCAATGGTTTTTAAGTGTTTAAGACCAATCATCTTTAAAAATTCTCATGAAAAAGGTGAGTTTAACTCAGAGTAAACACATATTACGCTTTTACAAAAAACGTTTCAACGTCTAGAAGGCTGTTAATTGTATTTTATTAGCAGTTGCTATGCTTAACATTAAGTTTTTTAATCATGAAAGTCATTTTAAAATAGGTTTGATGAATTTTGCATGAGTTTAGCTCATGTTGGGTTTTAAGGTTTATCAATTGTGTAATACCACAACACAAGGTAATTTTTAACCATCTAAACAGCTAGGTTGGGTTTTGGTGTAATTACTAAAAATGTTTTGGGCGAACATGGATTTATTACAAACGTTTGAAAAGTTGATTACTCGAATGACATTGGCTAAGTATATAGAATACTAATACAGCTAATCTGCCAGATATTGCATGGATAAAAGCACTTTTTCACAAAACAGCAGCTAAAGTACCGGTTGCGCGTTTGTGGGTAAATCCAGATTGTGGTTTAAAAACAACCAAAGAGCTGCGTGAAGAGTTAAAAGTTAGAGCTACACCGTAAAAATGTAGCTTACGTATATAGCTTATATAAAAAAATCGCAAAATTAAGCCAGCAATAAGTCGCTGGCTTTTTTATTATAGTGGGGCGTCGATTAGTAAAATAGCTTCTTGGGCTGTTACTGGTTTTGATTTTAAATAGCCTTGCCCGTAATTGCACTGCGTAGTTTGTAAAATAGCGAGTTGCTCAGCAGTTTCTATCCCCTCAGCAACCACTGCAAGATTAAGTGATATTGCTAGCGACAAAATAGCATCAACGAGTGGATTGGCTGAGTCATGTAAGTGATCGATAAAGCTCTTATCTATTTTTAGAATATGAATAGGTAGCTGATGTAGGTAACCAAGCGCTGAGTAACCTGTGCCGAAGTCATCAAGGCAAAGCTTTACTTTTAATGGCGATAAGCCTTCAATTATTTGCGTAGCTAAGTCTAAATTTTCGATTAATCCCGACTCTGTAATTTCTAAACACAAAGACCCCAGCGGGAGCTGATATTTATTATAAATAGCGTGAATTTGTGCCACAAAATCTAAACTAGCAAAGTGACGAGAGGAGACATTAACGGTGACTTTTAAAAATCTGTGCCCTTGTTGATGCCAAATGCTAATTTGTTGTGCGGCTAAATCTAATAAATGTAAGTCTAAATTAATTATTTGCCCGGTTTTTTCAGCAATTGGGATAAAGTCATTTGGCGGTACAAACCCTTTACTGGGATGATGCCAACGAACAAGTGCTTCAAAACCAATCACTTCACATGTAGCAATGGTAAATATAGGCTGAAAATACAGCTCAAACTCATTGTGCTCTATACCGTGTTGTAAGTCGTTTTCAATATCGGCATGAGTTTTAAGCTTTTTGCGCATAATATTATTAAATAGCTTAACTTGTCCGCGTCCTGTCGATTTAGCTTCGTACATAGCTGCATCAGCTTGTTGTAATAAAATATAGGCTTTGTCGTTTTCGTTATCACTTAATGCTACGCCAATACTTGTAGATGCTTGTAATAGGTGGCCGTCAATATTAATTGGCTTTGAAAGGGCAAGTTGTATACGTTTGAGTGCATCTGTTACCTGATTTCGGTGAGTGATGTTTTCCATAAAAATAGCAAACTCATCCCCACCTAAACGTGAAAATGTGTCGGTATTGCGCACCGTGCCTTTAATTAATTGGCATATTTTTATTAAAAAGTGATCACCAACTTCATGACCAAGTGAATCATTAATACTTTTAAAACGATCAAAATCTAAATAGAGTAACGCGTGGCTAGTGCCTTTTTTTGCTCTTGCAAGGCGTAAAATAGCATGCTTAATTCGCTCAATAAGTAATGAGCGATTAGCTAGGCCAGTAAGATCATCGTGCAGGGCGCGATGCTCTAGTTCTTGGCGAGCTAATTGGCGGTCAATCGCCATACTTATTTGCCGGCTCACATAAGTAAGCAGCGCATTATCGTGTTGGCTGTAATGTAGCGCTTTATCGTAACTTTGAACGACTATAACGCCGCTATGGCGATCGTTTACCCTAAATGGGACACCCAACCAAGATTCTGCGCGCCTACCCACCATTTTAAAATGCTGTTGTTCTACATGGTGTAAAAACTCATTACTAGTGAGCAGTAAAGATTGCTCTGTAACTAGTAAATAATACGAGGCAGTGTCTTTTAATTGCTCTTTTGAAATTTTTTGATGGCTGTTGGTTTTAATGCCTTCTTCAACAATATAAACAATATCTAACACGTCAATTTGTTTATCGTATAGCGCTATAAAAAAGTTATCGGCAGGCAGTAAACTATTAATAATTAAATGCAGCGATTCAAAAAAAACGTCTAAATTTTTAGCTTTATAAGTTAAGTTTGCAATTTGCAGCAGGCTATTTTCTAACTTTTGGGCATTATTTAATTGTAAAACCGTTGTTTGTAAGCTGTTTACCGTATTAACTTGGTTTATTTTAGCGCTTAATAAATGAGCAACCGTAGTGAGTATTTCGAGGTGTGAGTTAGTAAAGTAATTTTTAATAGGGTGCTCACAATCTATAACCCCTAAAACATGATCCTTGTATATAAGCGGAACACATATTTCAGATTGCGCAGGGCGCTCATCTGCAATATAGCGACTATCTTTGGTTACATCGCCAATCATGATTGCTTTAGCTGTAGTTGCTACATAGCCGGTGATACCTTCATCAAAGCGGATCACTTTTCTCTGTGCTTGATATTCTTTGCGCTCACTGGCAACGCCCATTGAAGCGGCTTGAATAAGCGTTAAATTGGCAGTATCAGCAAGATAAATTACACAATCAACAAAGCCAAGCCTATTAATCACTTGGGTAGTTACATATTCAAATAGCTCATCAAGCGTATCTAATTGCAGTAAGCTTGAGGAGAACTGATTAATTATACTTAGCTGATCGGTTTTAACTTCGAGCGCTGTAGTGGCATCTACTTTGTTAGGCATAGCAAGTAATGTGGTTCTTAGTTAAGTATAAATACGGGTACTAATTTAACATGGTATTAACTTTCCTACAAAACAAAATGATAATTGCTTTATGCTAACTGTAAAGTTTAATTGCAGCGCTACGCAGGTTGATTATTTATAATAAGATCTTTACTCGAAAACGTCCTATGCCTATGATCGGATAAATTTAGCTTAGGGACCAACTCATGACCGTTAAAAATACAGACTCTGCAGCAACACTCACTATTACCAGACCAGATGATTGGCATGTACATTTACGTGATGGCGATCAATTAAAAGACACGGTTCGTGATATTAGCCGTTATATGGGGCGCGCAATTATTATGCCTAACTTAATGCCGCCAGCAACCTGCACAGATACGGCATTAGCTTACAGAGAACGTATAATGGCTGCAGGTCCACAAGGCAATTTTGAGCCTTTAATGGTGCTATACCTTACAGATAAAACAACCCCAGATGAAATAATAAAAGCCAAAGCTACCGGCAAAATAGTTGCAGCAAAACTATATCCGGCAGGTGCTACAACAAATTCAGACTCAGGTGTTACCTCAATTAAAAATATTTACCCTGTTTTAGCTGCAATGCAAGACGTAGGCATGCTGCTTTTAATACACGGTGAGGTGACAGATTCGTCTATTGATATTTTTGACCGTGAAAAAATATTTATCGAAACGATTTTAGGTGACGTAGTAACTGACTTTCCTGAGCTTAAAATAGTACTTGAGCATATTACAACAAAAGATGCGGTAGAGTTTGTAACCAATGCGCCGGATAATGTTGCAGCAACAATCACTGCTCATCACTTACTTTATAATCGCAACCATATGCTGGCAGGGGGCATTCGCCCACATTATTACTGTTTACCTATTTTAAAACGTAATATTCACCAACAGGCTTTAATGGCTGCTGCAGTAAGTGGTAATAAAAAATTCTTTTTAGGTACTGACTCAGCGCCTCATTATAAAGATAAAAAAGAAGCTGCGTGTGGTTGTGCAGGAGCTTATACCGCACATGCTGCTATTGAGTTATACGCAGAGGCATTTGAAGGAGCCGGTAAACTAGATAAGCTAGAAGGCTTTGCAAGTTTTTTTGGACCAGACTTTTATGGCCTTGCGCGTAATAAAGATACCATTACTTTAGAAAGAAGCCCGTGGCAAGTGCCTGCAAGTTATACGCTTGGCGACTCACAAGTAGTACCTATAAAGGCAGAAGCTACAATTGACTGGCAAGTTAAGTAGCCTGGTTGCCTAAAGCACCTAAAATTTTAAAGCCGTTTAGCTAAGCTAAGCGGCTTTTTCATTTTTTAAGCGGGGTTTAAAGCTTAGGTAGAATAAGCTAGTAATTTTAGAAAAGCGCTTTAGATTTATTGTTAGATGACTATAGAAAATATGAAAGCGTTTAATAGTATTGCCAGCAAGGTGACAATTACTGGATAAAATTTATATTTATTTGCTTTTAAATTAACCGTTTAAGAAAAAAAATCAGAAACAACGCATTATTGATAAATATTTTCTAATTAATAGAGCGAAATGAAATTTAATGTGCTAATCTTAACTTGCTTTGAGTTTTTGCCTAATGAATTTACGGATGTTGTGCTGCGTTTAAGGTTACCGGTTTGGTTATTACTTCTTCCTGTACTGTACCTCCATATTTTTGAGCATTGATTCAAGGAGGATATTGCCATAATAATATGGCTGAATTTTAATTATTGACTTACAGGAAAATTTAGTATGTCGGTTACTGGTAAAGTAAAGTTTTTCAACGAAGCTAAAGGCTTTGGTTTCATTGAACAAGAAAATGGTCCTGACGTGTTTGTACATTTCAGCGCAATCACTGGTTCTGGTTTTCGCACTCTTAGCGAAGGTCAAGCAGTGACATTCAGCATCAAGCAAGGTCAAAAAGGCCCTGAAGCTGAGAACGTAGAAGCAGCATAATTTATTATGTGAACCTTCGTTCAACGTGGTGAAACAGGCTACTGTTTCACCATAATTTTCTTTTTAAATAATCTACACTCCCGCAAATAAAATCAAAATAATTACCTCCAAATATTTTAATTATCACTTACCAATTTAAACACTCTGCAGTCATATATTATTTTAATAATTCGTATTTTTAAAAACACCATTACTCAATAAATAAAATCACCCTTTTTGTATTTGCTATTTGTCGTTTAAAAAACCACAAACATAGCTAATCATGGGGTATAAAGTTTAATACTAATACCAACCCAATTAAAAATATGATAATTCTAGCTTATTAAATAGCTTACGCGCTGTGTTGAAAGTAACTTATTATATAGGGCAGCTTTTAATTTAAATCCCCTTGCTATTTAACTCCCACTGAATTTAAACCAGCTTTAATAAGTTTGCTACAAGATCATTAAGGTTATTAAAAGTAACTTGTGGGCGCATGTAAGTTGCGTATGTAATTGCTGCGAGCGTACAAAAGCTCAGCAATAGGGTATTACAAATTACCAGCCTCACAGTTTAAGGGGGAAGCACTCCTTAGCTTTAATGTCGTGTTAATCAATCCACATCATTTTAAATTAATAAAAAATGATCCGGCTATTGAATTAAATTGTCACTAGCTGCGTTAAAAGTAATTTTTAGCCACTACACGAGCGTACTAAGTGAAGGTGATGGCAAAGTAATAATTCAGAACAACGAAATATAAAGCCTTCGTTAAGAACAAGGAGCTTGCTCGTCATTAAAACAACTCTTTTAATTAAGCATATTAATATTATTGCCCTAGGGGCAGTAGTAATTATCAACTACTCTGAAATAAGCCTACAGATACATTTTTAATAGCAAACATTAAAGATAAACATTGTGCTAATAGGGCGGTAATGATTTATATTATTTTTGCATTTTAAAAAATGGATGGAACATATTTATTGTTTTAATTCTACCTTTATGATTAGTTTTTTATTATATAGTACACAATAATTATTATGGAGTGGGTTGCAGATTATTTATGATACAAATGTATTTCGTGTATAAAACGCTCAAAAATTGTTAAAGATAAAATAATAGAAGGTTATTTATATTTTTTTTTTAGTCTCTAAATAGTTAATACTAAATGTTATAATAATGTTTATTTTTAAGTTGTTAATTATGAATGTTGTTATTACAAAAGGGTTTCATGAAAGTATTTGCGGTAAAGTGGTTGCAATAATGTTAATATTGTCGGGTTGGTATATTAAATAACTTGTTCATATGCATATTTATTTATAGGTAATGCTAAACATCAAGTTGACATGACTTACTGCATTTAGCATTATTGAAAGGTTGATATCTATTAAAAGATATCAGGGTTGTCTTCCTCTTGTAGGTTGATAATTAAATTATAAAAGTAACATTACTTAATTGGTTGGGAACTATGTCTGTTAAAATCAGAAAGAGTCTTGTAGCAACTGCGTTGGTTGGCGCATTTGCATTTGCAAGCAGCAATGTGATTGCAGATCCTTTGAATGACGTGCAACAAGCAGGTCAGCAAATTCAAAAGGCTGCAGTTAAGTCTCAAACTAAAATTGACAATGTATATGGTCAAACTCAAGAGCTAATAGCTGAGTACCGTAGCATCGTTGATGAGACTGAACTTATGAAAGTGTACAACGATCACGTAGCACGTTTGGTTGATGACCAAAACGCGTCTATTGAATCGTTTGACCGTCAAATAGCAACTATTGATAACACTAAACAAAACGTTGTGCCTCTGATGTATCGCATGATCGATACGCTTGAGCAATTCATCAAAGCGGACGTTCCATTTAATCTTGAAACGCGTTTAGGTCGTGTTGAAAGATTACGTGAAATCATGTCTTCTTCTTCTGTAACAACGTCTGAGAAATTCCGTCAAGTACTTGAAGCTTACACAGTAGAAACATCATACAGCTCAGCTGTAAATGCTTCACAAGGTACACTTGATGTTGATGGCCGTAGCATTAACGTTGATATCGGTCGTTTAGGTCGTATTACTTATGTTGCACAGTCTTTTGACTTGAAACATGCTTGGGTTTGGGATAACAACACTAAACAGTGGAAAGAATTAGGTGAAGAATACCTAAAATCTGTTAAAGAAGTGATCCGTATGGCACGTAAGCAAGCGACACTAGAACTTGTTAAACTACCAATTTTTGGCGCGGAGTAATCAATAATGAAGAAACTATTTAAAGGTTTTGCTGTTGCAGCAGTACTAACTGTTTCTGCAGGTACCGCGCTTAATGCACACGC
Source organism: Pseudoalteromonas translucida KMM 520 (assembly GCF_001465295.1). NCBI lineage: Bacteria > Pseudomonadati > Pseudomonadota > Gammaproteobacteria > Alteromonadales > Pseudoalteromonadaceae > Pseudoalteromonas > Pseudoalteromonas translucida. The sequence continues at coordinate 1,288,739 of NZ_CP011034.1, forward strand.
AAATACGAATGCATTAGATAAAATTCTTGAGCAAGTAAAGCAAGAGCGTATCTCTGAAGGTAAAATCAATAAGCAACGTGAGCAAGAGTTCTTATCAGAACGTGCTGACAAGCAATCATTACTTAATAAAGCGAAAAGCCAATTAGTTGCTGAAAAGTCACGTGGCGATCGTTTAACTAAAGAATATGCACAAAACGAGAACACACTAGCTGAGAAAGAGCAAGCACTACAAAACGCTCAAGGTACACTTGGTGAAATGTTTGGTGTTGTACGTCGTGCAGCTCAAGATGCTATCGGTTCTATCGAAGCGTCACTAGTAAGTGCTGAAAAGCCAGGTCGTGCTGAAGTATTACGTTCATTAGCAGCGGCTAAAGAGCTTCCTACAGTTCGTGAGTTAGAAGAGCTTTGGATTTCACTTCAAACTGAAATGACTGAGTCTGCTAAAGTTTCTACTTTTGAAACTGAAGTTGCTGGTCTTGACGGTAACCCGTCAATGAAGAAAGTAACACGTATTGGTAACTTTAACTTAGTTACAGACGACGGTTACTTAATTTATTCACCAGAAACAAAGTCGATTCAACCACTTGGTAAGCAGCCTGATAGCTACATTTTAGACGGTATTGCAGACCTTGAAAAAACATCATCTGACAACTATGCTGGTGTATATGTGGATCCAACACGTGGCGCGATTTTGCGTATTAACACTCAAAAAGCAACACTTATGGAATACTTCCATCAAGGTGGCGTAGTAGGTTACATAATTACTGCGTTGTTAGCTTTAGGTATGTTAATTACTCTAATTCGTTTTGTTGACCTTACGCTTACTACAAGCAAAATTAAGAGCCAACTTAAAAATGTTGCTACACCGAATACAAATAACCCATTGGGTCGTATTCTTAAAGTGTACCATGACAACAAGAATCAAGATGTTGAAAACCTTGAGCTTAAACTTGATGAAGCGATTCTTCGTGAAACGCCACGCATCGAAGCTGGTATCAACATTATTAAGATCCTTGCTGCCATCGCACCATTACTTGGTCTACTAGGTACAGTAATCGGTATGATATTAACGTTCCAAACAATCACATTGTTCGGTACGGGCGATCCGAAGATCATGGCTGGTAATATCTCTCTAGCACTTGTAACTACAGCGCTAGGTCTAATTGCTGCACTACCACTAATTCTACTTCACGCACTTGTAGCTGGTCGTAGTAAGTCGGTATTACACATCCTAGATGAGCAAAGCGCAGGTATCGTTGCGACTCACGCGGAGAAGGAGAAAGCCTAATGCTAGTCCTGATGGAGATATGGGAATCTATCAGGGATTTTGTTGGCACAGGCGGCCAGGTATTATACGTGGTCGCGATAGCACTCTTTCTGATGTGGGTTTTAATGATTGAGCGCTATTGGTTCTTACTTGCAGAGTTTCCGCGTTTATCGCAAGAAATTATTGCAAAGTGGGATGCCCGCCAAGACACTACGTCTTGGTACGCACACAGAATCCGTGAAGCATGGATTTCTGAAGCGTCTGAAAAATTAGATCAGCGTATGTTGTTGATTAAAACATTAGTAGCTGTTTGTCCTTTAATAGGTTTGTTAGGTACTGTTACTGGTATGATTTCGGTTTTCGAAACCATGGCTAGTCAAGGTACTGGTAATGCACGATTAATGGCATCAGGTATTTCAATGGCAACAATCCCAACAATGGCTGGAATGGTTGCGGCACTATCTGGAGTGTTTTTTAGCTCACGTCTTGAGACAAAAGCTAAAATGGTGAAAGCCAAACTTGTAGATAACATGCCTCATCACTAGAGAGAGAATTAAATATGGCACGTAAACAACGTTTTCGTGAAGAAGAAGAAGCAGCGGTCGATATGACGCCGATGCTTGACATCGTATTTATCATGCTTATTTTCTTTATCGTAACTACATCGTTCGTTAAAGAGGCTGGTATCGAGGTCAATAAACCAAAAGCTGCCCAAGCTACTAAGCAAAAAAATGCTAACATTTTTATTGCTATACGTAGTAACGGCGAAATCTGGGTTGATAAACAACAAATTGATGTTGAACGTATTTCAGCAAAAATTGAAAGTTTATTAGCAGAACAACCTACCGAAGTTGTGATTATACAAGCTGATAAAGAAGCTAAGCACGGCACGGTAGTTAAAGTGATGGACCAGATTAAAGCGACGGGTGATAACCTAAGAATTTCAATCGCTGGAGATCAGTAATGATTCGTTTTCTGTTTTCACTGATTGCAGGTGGGGCAGTTACTTTCGGCTTGTTCTACTTCATGGCATTCCTCATCTCTGGTGGGGCTGACCGTAATACTGAACAAAAAGAGCAGATCATAGTCGAAATAATGACGAATCCGCCTGAATCTAAGGTGCAGGAAAGAAGGCGTGTACCGCCTCCTCCTCCTCCACCGCCAAAGCAGCCGCCTAAACCGCAGCCGCCACAGCCGGAAAATAACAACCCTAATCCTGGTGGATTGTCATTTAATATGCCAAGCATCGATGTGGGAAGTACGGCAGGTGGACTAAGTGGTCCGGGTGCATTTGGACGAGATGGTGATGCGACACCTATCGTTCGTATTGAACCAAAATATCCAACGCAAGCAGCACGTGATGGTAGAGAAGGTTGGGTTCAACTTTCGTTCACTATCGATGAGTTAGGTGGCGTGGTTGACGTTGATGTAATTGACGCTGACCCAAAACGTGTCTTTGACCGTGAAGCTAAACGTGCATTGCGCAAGTGGAAATACCGTCCTAAAATTATTGACGGTAAACCACAAAGACAAGTTGGTTTACAAGTTCAATTAGACTTTAAACTTAACCAAGGCAACTAAGGAGGCGAGTAATGAGAAATTTATCTAAAGTAACTGCTCTTGCAATTCTTATGTCTGTGTCGGGTGCAGCTTTGACTGCACCTGTTTTAGCGGCGCCAAATTACGCAAAAATTGAAGAGCGTAAAAAAGCAAAAACTAAAATCATGGGCGAGCGTACTGGTAAAAAGGTAATTAAAGCGTTTGACTTGTATAATGAAGATGATGTTGATGGTGCACTTGCTTTGCTTAAAGAGTTAGATCCGTCTAACGATTTTGATAAAGCAACTGTAAATCGTTACTTAGGTAGTATGTATGCTCAAAAAGAGCAATACAAAACAGCCATTAAGTATATGAAAGCAGCTATTGCACCAGATGTATTAAACTTTGCCGATCAAGCACAAGGTTTAAAAACCTTAGGTGACATGTATGCAGGTACTGAGCAATATAGTGCTGCAAAAAAAGCCTACGCTGATTGGATGGACTTTACAGGTGAAGAAGATCCGAAAGTTTATACTCGTATTGCGCAAGCAAGTTACGAACTTAAACAGTTTAAGGATGTTATAGAACCTGCTGATAAAGCGATTAAGCTTGAAAAAGAGCCTACAAAAGCTCCTTATCAACTTAAGTTAGCTTCATATTTTGAACAAAAACAGTATCAAAATATGGTTCAAGTTGCAGAAGAAATCGTTCGTGTATGGCCAGATGATAAAAAATCTTGGGTAGGCTTAGGTAAGTATTACTTACAAACTGAAGACTACAAAAAAGGCCTTGCAACTATGGAAGTTGCATACAAAAACGGTTACTTTGAGAACGAAGTTGAATACAAAGTACTAGCTAACTTTTATTCTTTAAACGAAATACCTTATAAAGCGGCATTAACGCTTGAAAAAGGCGTTAAAGAAGAAAAAGTACAACGCACTAAGCAAAATATCAGTGCAATTGCTAGTAACTATCATCGTTCAAAAGATATTGAAAAAGCCGCTAAGTATTACGAAGAAGCTGCAAAATTTGATAACGATGCTGAGCTTTATCGCAAAGCCGGTTCGTTACTTTTACAATCTGAAAACTTTAGCGCAGCAGTTGTTCGTTTGAACAAAGCACTAGAGTTAGGCTCTGATAAAAAGGGCACTATTTATTCAGATTTAGCTGAAGCGTACTACTACCAAGCTAAGTATAAGCAAGCACATGCTGCAATTACTAAAGCTATGGATGACCCTCGCACACGTAAGTTTGCAAAAGGTTGGGCTACATATATTAAAGATAAAGCCGCTCGCAACGGTGTTAAAATTTAATTTTTAATGTATATTAGCAATTTTTAAAAAGCCCCTCTGGGGCTTTTTTTATTGGGATGAACATGAACAAAACGCTTATTTTTTCATTTTTACTGTGTCTATTTTTGACCTCTTGCTCTAAGCAACCACAACCGTACACATCATTCGATGAAGCGCAGCATGCATTAAAATCGCTTAACCTAGCTTTATACCAGCCAGAAAATAGTAAACACACAGAGCTGCGTAGTGAGCAATTGCCTTTTACAGATGCGTATTTACAAAAGCGCCACGTTATTTATCAAAGCTTAATGCAAATGCAACTAACTAAGCCGCAAACTGAGCAGGTTAATTATCTTGTTATTGCAGAGCGTTTTCCTGAGCGTTACTTTGCCTGGCCAGCACATACAAATGTTTTAGTTAATTTGCTTAACTTAGCAAGTTCACAGAGTGACTATCAGAATATAAGTAATTGGCTTGAATTTGTGCAGCTACAACTAGAAAGTGCGCAGTTAAGTAATTTAAAGTTAAATAAAATTGAGCACAGCTTAATAAAAAATTATGTGCTTAGTGCACTTAACGATAAAAACATGCCAAATAGCTTATTAGCTCAACTTAATATTTTAAAAGATTATTTAGCGCAATATAGTCCAAGAGGAAGTGTAGGGCTATACGGTTTAGCTAATGGCAGTGAGTGGTATCAAAGTAAGTTAAACTATTTTAGTGGTGTAGTGCACTCTCCGCTTGAGTGGCTTACTATTATAAATGAGCAGCTAAAAGAAGAGGAAAAAAAGCCAGTTAATCAGGAGGTGAGCCAAATTTATCCGAACTCATTTTTGGTGCAATTTACTAATGGCAATAAAGAAGTGCCAGGTTTAGATTGGTTGTCGGGGTTTAGAGACTTACCCGCTATAGCTGAAAATCAATCACTTTTAGCGCAGCAAAAAACGCTAATGTTAGCAATGATGGAAACTGATGTAGGGCTGCATATTCATGCGTGGACCTTGCCTCAGGCTAAGGTTAACTTAGTAAAGCGCTTAAATATTAGCGAAATAAATGCAACAAGGTTAGTTAAAGATATAGTGCTTTACCCTGGGCAAGCGTTTAGCTTTGCTCAGCAATTACTTTAACTGCCCCTGTGACTTAACCTTGCCCAATGTGCGCTTATTTAGCGCACTGTTCACAGCGTTGTGTAGCTGGATCTAATTCGAGTAAAGCTGTTGTTATAGGCTCTTCACAATCACAGCAATAACCGTACTGACCTATCTCAATTTGACTCACAGCAGCCTCTAAAGTAGTCATTCGTTGAATATACTCACCGTATTCGGGGCCGAGCTTTTGCGCTGCCAAGTCGAGCCACTCTGCATTGACTGTTCGCGTTAATAAAGATAATAAATGCTGGTGAGATAGATGCGCTGATTGAGAAAGTAAGTTTAATATTGTTAATTTTACTTCCTCTATTTCATTAATTAACCTTTGCTGATGTTGCATCGCGTATAACCCCTTTATAATTAGCATTGAGCAATAGGGGTATTATCTAGGTAGATTTACTTACGCGTTATGATTTGCATCAAACTGTGGCGCTTTGGCATACTTACTTAGTACCTCTGCGACATCTTCTTTGGCCTTTAATCGGCGGATTTCGTCAAATAATGTTATTGCTTGTGGGTACTGACGTTTTAAGTAACCTAGCCACTGCTTAGTGCGCGATGCAAAGTACTTTTCATCTTTAGCGGGATCATGATGAATAGCAGAATTTATTAAATGATAAAGAATATGCTCCCACTCGAGCCCTACATAAGGTTCATTATCTATATTCGCTTTAATTTTTTTTGCTAAATCGGGATGAGATAACGCACCACGACCAAGCATTAAGTCGGTACAACCACTGCGTTTTTGGCACAACATAGCATCATCTACTTGCCATATTTCGCCATTAGCTACAACCGCAATATTTTTATTTTTAATTAAAGGTGGGATCTTTTCCCAATAAGCAGGTGGGTTATAGCCATCACGTTTAGTGCGAGCATGAATTGCAATACTGCTTGCACCAGCGCTGACAACAGCATCTACTATTTCTTGGCTGTTACTGTCATCATCAAAACCAAGACGAATTTTTGCACTCACTTGATGTTTGCTATCAACGGCGTCTCTTACCGCTTTAATTATTTCATACATGTGCTCGGGATCTTTAAGTAGTACAGCTCCGCCTTTACTTTTATTGACAGTTTTTGCTGGGCAGCCAAAATTGAGATCTATGCCGTGAGAGCCCAAACTAATTGCTTTAACTGCATTTTCTGCAAGCGCACCTGCGACTTGACCTAATAACTGAATGCGTACCGGTGTACCAGCACTAGTGAGGCCATTATTGTTAAGTTCAGGACAGTAACGATAAAAAACTTTATCAGGTAAACAAGCATCAACAACACGCACAAACTCAGTCACACATAAGTCAAAACCACCTATATTGGTAAGAAGTTGGCGCATTTTGAAGTCAACAACACCTTCCATCGGTGCTAAAACAAGTTTCATAGAGAGATTAATTATGGCTAAATAAAGGGATGTGTAGTGTAACCGTTAATCATAAATTGATAAATCCGTAATTACCGCGCATAGTTACTTTAGCCAAAAAGTTTACAAATAATTAAAATAAAATGAAATTTTTTATTTTTATACAGGTCTACTTAAATACATACTCGTATTTTCCAATTCTTTGGTTATACAATCTTATTAAAAAGAGAGTCATATAATGAATACAATCAAAAAAAGTTCAATCGCGTTAACACTAGGTGCAGTTGTTGTTGGCTCTGCAAGCTTTGTATCAGTGGATGTGCAAGCAAATCCTTTTGAGTTTCAACAAATGGTTACCGGCTATCAAATAGATGCTACCGAAGGTAAGTGTGGCGAAGGTAAATGTGGCGGCGAAGCAAAAGCTAAAAAAGAAGGCAAATGTGGCGAAGCTAAATGCGGTGCAGATGCAAAAGCTAAAAAAGAAGGCAAATGTGGCGAAGCTAAATGTGGTGCAGATGCCAAAGCTAAAAAAGAAGGCAAATGCGGCGAAGCTAAATGTGGTGCAGATGCCAAAGCTAAAAAAGAAGGTAAATGTGGCGAAGCTAAAAGTGGCGCAGATGCAAAAGCCAAAAAAGAAGGCAAGTGCGGTGAAGGTAAGTGTGGCGGTCATTAAATTTTATTAAAGTAGAATACTTCAGGTTAAATACTTTAATACCATATAGAATAAAGGGCCGGTTGGCCCTTTTTGTTGGGAGTGGTTATGACACAAATTATAAATACTGACTTAGGTATGGTGGGTTTAGGCTTACGTAGAGAAATGCTTGACGAGTTACTAGTGCATGTACCTAAACAAGTCGATTTTATGGAAGTTGCTCCAGAAAATTGGCTAAAATTAGGCGGGCGTTTTAAAAAACAATTTAAAGCATTAACCAGTGCTAATAGTTTTGCTTGTCATGGCTTATCGCTTTCAATTGGCTCAACTGCGCCAATTGATATTGAATTTGTAAAATCACTAAAAATGTTTTTTGATGAACATGATATAAAAATTTACAGCGAGCACTTAAGTTACTGCTCTGGCACAGGGCATATGTACGATTTAATGCCGATTCCGTTTACTTTAGAAGCGATTGCTCATGTAGTGCCGCGTATCAAACAAGTACAAGACATATTAGGGCGCCAAATTGCCATAGAAAATGTGTCTTATTACGCAGCCCCTGGGCAGCAAATGTCAGAGCTGGCGTTTACTAATGCTATTTTAGAGCAAGCTGATTGTAAGCTGTTACTCGATGTGAATAATATTTATGTGAACTCAGTAAACCATGGTTATGACGCAGAAGCCTTTTTAACCGGATTACCGACACAGCGTATTGCTTACGGCCATGTAGCTGGGCATTACAATGAAGCCGATGATCTAATTGTAGATACCCATGGTGCAGATGTAATTGACCCAGTTTGGCAGTTACTCGATAAAGCGTACCAAACTCATGGTGTATTTTCGACGCTGCTCGAGCGAGATTTTAATATACCGACCGTTAATGTATTAACCAAAGAGCTAGATATTATTCATAACCTGCAAGCAAAATACCTTGATAAATCACTAATCAAGCAGCGAGCTTAATAAGCATGTCTGAACCTAGAGTGCCTGCAAAAGGAGTATTTAGATGAGCTTTATTGAAATACAAAACGAATTCATGGCGCATATTCGCAAACCCAGCCAACATAAAAAGCCGCAAGGGATTGAAGATAGACGCATGGCGATTTACCGCGATTTATTTTTTAATAATATTGTTGGGTTTATTTCGTCAGGTTTTCCGGTGTTAAAAACCTTATACAGCGATAAACAATGGCAAATGCTTATTCGCCGATTTTTTAGTGAATATGATTGTCACTCGCCGTATTTTTTAGATATAGCAGGGGAATTTATTAATTACTTATCAAGTGATTATGAAATGCAAAAATATGATCCGCCATTTATGCTCGAGCTTGCCCATTATGAATGGATTGAATTAGATGTAGCTATTACACAGCAGGCTGAAAATGAGCAACTCATAGGTTCTGATCAGGTTGCCTCTGCGCGTCTATATTTATCAAGTACTGCACGTAATTTAAGTTACCAATTTGCGGTGCAAACAATAAGTACGCAGTTTCAGCCGCAACAGCCATCAGCACAGCCTAATTATTTTGTAGTATATCGCGATGGCGATGATGAAGTTCAATTTTTAGCAACTAATGCTATGACAGCCTTGTTATTATCGATTATAAGTGAGCATGATGGTTTAATACTCGATACTATTTGCGAGCAAGTAACCCGCCATGCTGTGCAGTTTAGCGCTGCACAAATTGCCCAAGGCGCACTTGTTACTTTACGTGCTATGGCTCAGCTTGGGATTATAGTGACAAAAAATCAAGCTTAAGCTCTTTATAGATTATTTTACATCGTTTATTATGACGCCCTTATGTGTCGTGCTTAATAAAAGGTTGTAACAATGTCAGATGATAAAGAATTTAAAGATCCGTTCAATGCAGCGTACTTTTTTGGCTTCGTAGCTATATTTGTAGGTATTGGTTGCTTAAATGCAATTGTTGGCTGGTTTGCTGTGTTATCTTAATTATTTATCTCAAGGCTGTTGTTACCAACAGCCTTATTTTTTAAAACTTCCCCTCGCCTGAAACGGTTAAAACACCTTTTATAATAACGTCAAACTCGCAATCAAAGGTCACTTAAGGTTATAATCAGCTGCTTTGTAATATAAACCATTGAGCAGTTAAAATTATGACTCAAGTAACACCTGCAATTATCAAAAACAGCATAACTACGATTGCTGATTACCCTAAAGCGGGCATTATGTTTCGCGATGTAACGACACTAATGGCAAACCCAGATGCATTTAAAGCGACTATCGATGCTTTTATTACTGCATATAAAGATCAGGGTTTTACCAAAATTATTGGTACTGAATCACGAGGCTTTATTTTTGGTGCACCCTTGTCTTATGCTTTGGGTATTCCATTTATTCCAGTGCGTAAGCCTGGCAAACTGCCGCGTGAAGTTGTTCGTCAAGACTACCTACTAGAATATGGCGAAGACACGTTAGAACTGCATGTAGATGCTATCGTTCCAGGTGATAAAGTATTGCTTGTTGATGACTTACTAGCAACCGGTGGTACTATTGAAGCAACCATTAAATTAGTGCAAAAATTAGGTGGCGAAGCCACTGATGCAGCATTTGTTGTTTCATTACCAGAGCTTGGTGGTGAAAAGCGTATCGAAAAAATGGGTATTAAAATCCTAAAATTGGTTGAATTCGAAGGCGAGTAATCGATGAGTTATCAGGTTCTAGCGAGAAAATGGCGTCCACAAACCTTTCATGAATTGGTTGGACAGTCTCATGTTAAACAAGCGCTGGTTAATGCGCTAACGCAAAATAGACTGCACCACGCTTATTTATTCACTGGAACCCGAGGTGTGGGTAAAACCACAATAGCGCGTATTTTTGCTAAAAGCTTAAATTGTGATGAAGGCATTTCGGCAAATCCGTGTGGTCAATGTAGCAGCTGTAAAGATATAGAAGCAGGACGTTACATTGACCTACTCGAAATAGATGCAGCTTCGCGCACTAAAGTAGAAGACACCCGCGAAATACTCGATAACGTACAATACGCACCCACACGAGGGCGCTATAAAGTATACCTAATCGATGAAGTTCACATGCTTTCTAAGCACAGCTTTAATGCGTTACTAAAAACGTTGGAAGAGCCGCCTGAGCATGTAAAATTTTTACTTGCGACTACCGATCCACAAAAGCTACCAGTCACTATATTATCTCGCTGCTTGCAATTTAACTTAAATGCGTTATCGCAAAATGAAATAAAAACTCAGCTTGAACACGTACTGACGCATGAAAAACTGAACTTTGACAACGATGCTTTGCGCATTATTGCCAAAGCCGCAGACGGTAGTATGCGAGATGCGCTTAGCTTAACCGACCAAGCTATAGCACAAACTAATGGTGATATTAACAACCAAGCGGTACAAACTATGCTTGGTTTAATGGACACGCATTATAGCCAAAGTTTACTAGCCGCGTTACTTGCCCAAGATGGCGCAGCGCTAATGAAAGAAGTAGCAAATGTTGCTAGCAGAAACCCTAACTTTGTGGCCTTACTAGATGATTTAATTGCATTAACGCATTTGACACAGTTAAGCCAATTAGTACCTGAAGCTGCCGCTCTTGATGAAACAAATGCCGATTACATCACGCATGTTGCTCAAAATACAAATCCACAGCAAATTCAAATTTACTATCAGCTACTGTTAAACGGTAAAAAAGATCTACAATGGGCGCCAGAGCCTCGTTTAGGCTTTGAAATGATTATGCTAAGGCTGTTAGCGTTTCAACCAATTGATACACAAAACCAGCAACCAGTAGCTGTAAATACACAGCCTGTGCAAAGTAATACGACAAAGGCCAGTGCCTTACGTGATATTTTAAATAAAAGTAAACCGCTGCCAAGCACAGCTCAAAATAATGATACAACGCAACCACAAATTATTGAGCCAAAACCAGCTGAGGTCGCTAAGCTATCAGAGCCGCAAAACGTAGCGCCCGACACTCTTAATAATAACTCTAATACAACGCAGCAGGTTTCTACAACTGTATCAGCAGGAGAGCAAGCAGTTGTGTCGGCTGTGCAAAATGAAGCGGTGAGTGAGCAATTAGTTACTCAGCAACATCAGCATACAAATGATGTAACTGACGAGCAAGCGCAGCGTCAAAGCGAAGATGAGGCCTACTTACAGCAAAGTAATTTAGAGCACTCATTAGCGGCACAGTTTGATGATGTTATTAGTAGTGCGGTTGATCAAGGGTTTAACCCTGCAACAAATACGGCAGCGCAAGCTCAGCAAAGCCAAGCGACAGACACCTCAATTAGCGAACAAGAAGCGCGAGCACAATCTGCTATTGCACGTATTTTAAGAGATAGAAATATATCGGGTGCGGGTAAGCTCTCAAATGCAAAAGAGACTGAGCAGCAAAATACAGCAAATTTAAGCTCTGCTAACAGTCGGCCGAGTCGCTTTACTGCTAATAGCAGTAACAGCAATGAGCAAAATGTTACAGCAAATAGCGATGCAATTAATCACAGTAGAGCTAACAATAATGCGCAGCAAACACACACAGACAATCCGCCGCCGTGGCCTAATGATTTCGCAGGTGAGAGCGAAAAAAAGCCACAGCTCCCACTAGCGGGGAGCCAAAACAAGGCAGCAAGCCAAGCTCAGTTTGAGTCAAAACCTGAGCGAAAAATAGACTTTAAAGCAAAGCACCAAACAATTACCGAAAATTTAGCCCCTGAGCTACTTGAGCAAATTAACCCGCAAAAAGTACCCGAAGTTGTTGTAGCGCAGCCTAGCATTCCAGCGCCTGATGATTTTCAGAGCCCAATAAGCGAAATTCGCTTTGCGCATCAGCAAGACGAGTGGGCATATTTAATTAAACGCATGGGATTAGGCGGGCGTATGCGCCAGTTTGCGTTGCACTCTATTTTTACTAAGCAAGGCAATAATTTGCATATAGATGTTGATGAATCACAAAAACATTTAGATACGCCCATGCTACGCCAAAGACTTGATGCGGCGTTATCCAGTATTTATGAGCACAATGTAACACTGAGTATTAATTTTGCTAAAGGGGTGATTGATTCGCCTTATTTAATTCAACAAAAAATTGATGCAGGTCGTCATCAGCAAGCAATAGATGTGATCACCTCAGACGATAATATAGTACAATTTCAGCAGCTATTTAGTGCCGAAATTGACGAAAACAGCATTCAGGCATTGTAATTTATTACAACTGCCCTTATTTAGTAACCTAGTTAATGTATTAAAAAAGAAAGAGAGAAAGTTATGTTTAAAGGTGGAATGGGTAACATGATGAAGCAGGCGCAGCAAATGCAAGATCGCATGCAAAAAGCCCAAGACGAAATTGCAACATTAGAAGTTGTAGGCGAAGCCGGTGCCGGTTTAGTTAAAGTAACTATGCTAGGTAACCACAACGTTCGCCGCGTAGAGCTTGATGAGAGCTTAATGCAAGACGACAAAGACATGATTGAAGACTTACTTGCAGCAGCATGTAACGATGCTGTTCGCCGTGTAGCAGACGAAACACAAGAGCGTATGGGCAAAGTAACTGGCGGTATGCAATTACCACCAGGTATGAAAATGCCGTTTTAAGCCTATATGCAACTTTCAGCTAGTTTAACTCAGCTTATAGAGGCATTGCGTTGTCAGCCGGGCATTGGCCCTAAGTCAGCGCAACGTATTGCTTTTCACTTGCTAGAGCGCGACCGTAAAGGGGGCACTCAGCTTGGCAATGCACTGACAAAAGCTATGACGGCGGTTGGTCATTGTGAGTCATGTCGCACTTTTTGCGAGCAGTCGCAGTGCGACATTTGTTTAAGTACTAAACGCCAAGACAGCGGCATATTATGTGTTGTTGAATCGCCAAGCGACGTACTTGCTATAGAGCAAACAGGTCAATATTTAGGGTTGTACTTTGTATTAATGGGGCATTTATCGCCTATTGATGGTATTGGCCCTAAAGAAATTGGCCTAGATGTTTTAGAGGCAAAGTTGGCACAAAGCGGTATAAACGAGGTGATTTTAGCAACCAACCCTACGGTTGAAGGCGAAACCACGGCACATTATATTGCTCAGCTTTGTCATAAATACAAAGTAGGTGCTTCGCGTATTGCTCATGGTATACCGGTAGGTGGTGAGCTTGACTTAGTCGACGGTACAACGTTAATGCATGCCTTTAGTGGCAGGCGAACGGTAACACAAGACTAACTGATAACTGCTGTTAGAAATTGTAAAAAAAGCCTGCATAATTAAGTTATGTGGGCTTTTTTGTTGTACGTAAGCCAACTAGATTAAAGACGTGCATTGCCAGTATGATCATGTTTTTTTAATTGGATTGGTATAAATATTAAGCCTACTAATTCAGGCATAGTAAGTAACCTAAACTCCGGATAATAAACCTATCTCAAGCAGCTATTGACGCGTAAATTCGCCTTGTTTTCACTGAAAACCTCAGGCTAGAGAAATTAATTTAAATATAATTATGATTCAATACGTTAGTAAATCTCTTAACCAGAGTTTAGGTTAAGCAGTATAACCAGTCCTAATTTTAAGGAATAATTATGCCGACTCCTGACTCTGATACCATGATTATAGTTGATGATTTTGTAGCTCCACAGTGCGATGGCTTGGTTGAAATCCTCTTTGCAGATGAAGACATTTTATTGATCAACAAACCCAGTGGTTTGTTGAGTTTGTCGGGGAAAAACCCGCTCAATTGGGATTCTGTGCATTATCGTTTAGTGAATGGGCAAGCAGGTATTACGGCTGCGTACCCCGAGGCTAAGTTACCGCACAGGTTAGACTTAGGTACATCGGGCATTATGGTTGTGGGATTAAACGCAGCGGCTGCTAAGCATCTAAATAAACAGTTTCAGGCGCGTACAATTAAAAAGCGCTATGTAGCCATATTACACGGGTGGTTAATTGACGACGAAGGGCAAATTAGTGCGTCGATAGCAAAAGATAAACTGCTTTTTCCGCGGGTTAAAATCTGCGAAGCCACAGGCAAAACTGCCGTAAGTGAATATAAAGTGCTGCAACGCCTAACGCAACCACAGCGAACCTTAGTGCAATTTACACCCATTACAGGGCGTACGCACCAATTGCGTATTCACAGCCAGTTTATAGGGCACCCTATTTTAGGGTGCGATTTATATAACAATGCACAAAGCGAGCATATGGCAGCGCGCTTACAGCTTCATGCAAGTGATTTGTATTTTCAGCACCCGGTAAGCAATGAGCAAATTCATATGCAATGCGCTAGTACGTTTTATTTTTAAGACAATATTGGTTGGGACTTTTTTTATTTTTTCCCTTGAAGTTCTAGCAGCTCCCCCATATTAAGTGCATAACGCAGACACTTTGCAAATTGGAGATATATTAATGACTGCAGCACAAAAAGAAACATTAGGCTTTCAAACAGAAGTAAAACAACTATTAAACCTGATGATCCATTGTATTTAAACATTCCACGCTATTTATTTTTATCTCCCTTTTAGTCCTGTTATCCACGTAAAAACAACAACTTAAACCACCACTAACCACTCCTATCTACTACTAACTATCTTTATATATCGCTGTTATTGGTGACAATTGTGTACCAAGGTGTGTACCATTTTATTATTGGCCTCAAATTTGGTCACATTTGGTACACAGAGTCGGAGCATCAATGAACATAACAGCAGCTAAGCTAAAGAGTTTGAACGGTAAAGAGTATGCCGGCAAACCTGAGCTAACGGATGGCGATAGCTTATCCATAAGGATCTCCCCAAAGGGAAAGATCACCTTTCAAATACGCTATAGAATAGATGGTAAGCAGGCACGATATAAAATTGGCACTTACCCTACAATGACGCTTGCACAGGCTAGGGAAAATTGTGCGGAGCAAATGAAGTTTGTTGCGAAGGGTTTAGATCCTCGGAAAATGGAAGCTGTAAAATCTGTTTTAGTTGATCATATAGATAACCCAACTATTAATGACTGCATTGAATACTGGTTTAAAAATTACTGTTTGCCCAGACGAGATAAGCCGGCTGAAATTAAATTGCGTATTACTTCATGCTTAAGAACCCTATGGGCAAAGCAATACGTGTCAATCATGGATAAGACGCACTTTGCAGCAATGTTTAAAGCGATGAATGATAAGTCAATTGAAAAGGGGCGGGGTAAGGGGTTTTCGTTTAACGCGATAATTGAGATCAGATCTGCGCTTAGGTTTTGCGTTCGCCAGGGGTTTATTGATAACACCCAATTTGAAGCTTTGCGCCCTGGTGATTTTGCGAGTGACTATGACGTTCGTGAGCATTATTTATCAATACAAGAGTGCCAGTTAATTTGGGCCCATGTTGATGAGTTGAATATAACCGATAGAAATAAGGTTATTCTGCGTTGCGCTATGGTCTTTGGCTGTCGCATAAGCGAGCTGTGCAGTGCGAAAAAAACAGACTTTGATTTAAAGGCAATGCTATTCACTACGCAAAGAGAAAATACAAAAGGTGCTTTGCATTCTATTGTTAGGCCTATACCACCTGATTTAATTGCTGATCTGCAGCATATGAAAGAGCAATCGCCTTCATTTAAGCACATGTTTCCTAATCGTGATGGCGATTACCCAGCTAACAGCTCAAGTGTTAGCCAAATATCTAAAGCATGCCATCAAGAAATAGAGGGTGTTGCGCCGTTTAGAATGCATGATTTAAGACGGACAATATCAACACATTTAACTGATGCGGGATGCCCTTTGCAATTTACTGAAAAATTACTAGGGCATAAAATGAAAGGCGTGTTGGCGATATATAATAAATCGCCAATGCTCGATGGTTTAACCGAATGGGTTAACCGGTGGGTGATCATGCTGAAAGGCGAATAGATTGACCGTCTAACTTTGCTAAATCTTCATAGTAGCGATCAACGGTTTTCTTTAACCAGCGGTTAGGCTTTCCGTAATGCGAGGGTGGCATAAACTTACCTTTAGAGACTAATTCTAAAATGTAGTTTGGTCTTACACCCTCCATTGCTGCTATTTCTTTTGTCGTGTAATACTTGCTAGTTGGTAAGCTCATAAGTCACCTGCCTTTTTTAATCTATAAACCATATCAGCTACGGTTTTATATGTTCGACCAAGCGCTAAGCTAATATCTTGAAGTTGCTTAGTTCCGCGCATTTCTTTTAAATATTGAATTTCAGTCGTTAGCCAAGGTTTTTTATGGTTAAAATGAAATTCAGGGTCGTATGTTTTGCTCATAAGTCACCTGTTAATTTTTCATAGCAATCAGTACATAAAAGCTTGTTGCCTTCACCTTTAAAGCAGACTATGTTCATTACTTCACCGGTTTCATTAGCTCCAACTTGAAAAGGCCAATTGCAAGTAAAACACCGATTAAACTTTTCTTTAAAGCGCGAACGCCCACGTTTAAACTCTTCTGACATTCTTGCAAATTCAGCCTTGTGCCAATCAACCGCTAGTGATTTAGTTGTGGTAATAACCACTTTGCCTGGCTCTGTTATTTCAACACTTCTCATAAATCACCTACCTAGCCGGAGCAAGGGAGCTGGTTGTTAAGTCCCATTGCATTTTACAATTTCTTCTTTCACTTACTCGCTTGCGTATGCTTTTTGCTTCATGACCCGTTCCGTAGTTTAAAAGCCAAGAATTTCTACCTTCATGATCTTTTGGTAGCTGTAAAATTAAGCCCTCAGCATGCTTAACACGGCTACATTTCGATTGCTTTTCAGCAGAAGTAAGTATTATTTTATCAATATCCATAGATCACCTATGCTAATTTTTTATCAAAGTCGGGGTTCATAGCTCTATAACAAGCCGATTTCATGCAACCTTTGGCGTTGTTAAGTGCGCTGTTTAGCTCTTCGCGCGTGTCGGGTACGCGGCATTCAAAATTGCTACGCTCAACACCGTTATAAAAATCCCACCGAAGGCGTGGCTCGTCGGCGCTCACGTCATTAGCGTAAATAGTTACTCCATAACCTACGCTTTTTTCTGGCACACAATCAGCCGCATCTTTTAGCAAGTTGGCTAAGTATTGCTTATGCGATACGTTAGGCTTGCCACTTTGCAGTAAGGCCCAGGCGAATGAATAAACGTATTCGTTTAGGTCCATTTCACCGCCTTTTTGCTCTTTTAATTTAAAGCCATGCTTTAGAGCCAGGGCTTTGATTTTTGCGTTGTTCATGGCTTCACCTTGATTTCATTTGTTACTACTTTATGCGCGCACTTGGTATTGCCATGTGCGCCACAACCGCCTTTTATCTTGTGTTTACCGCAAAGCGCCACTGCCTTTCCCGCCTTGCCAATAACACCGTTTACACTGCACTGATAAATAACTTTGCTCATGCTCAATAGCTCCGATTTTGGTTTAAGCGCATACCAGTTATGCGCTCTGCGTTTTACTTGTGGTTTCATTAGGCTGCTAACTCTGCATCAGGTTCTTGCTTGTAGTTACTGCAAACCTCAACCGCGTACACACCTTTATTTAATTTTGAACAGCTACCGTATTTAGCTTTCTTGCTATCACTGTTGATAGCAAAGCCTTTACAGGTGAAGTTCTGGCAGCTAATGCACGCTTTAGGCATACCTACTTTTGAAATTTCCATTTTATGCACTCGCTTTAAATTGGTTGGCTGTTAGCCGATCGTATTTTTTCTGCGTTATGCCATGGGCTTTAATTGCTTCACTCGAATTTATACCGCTATCTATTTTCTCTTTAATAGCGATAAGCAATAAATGCTGGTTATTGCGCTGTATATTGCGAATGTCAGGCTTCTTTATATTTTGCTTTTCTAGCTGGTAGTAAATTGCGCCAACTGATACGCCTATTTCTTTGGCTATAACTGTCACGGTTTTAGTCTTTAGCTGCTCTGGGACGTTAGCTTTTTTTATTTTTAGTGCTGGAACGTAACCCTTAAAAGCAACTTTATTTTTTTCCATGTGGTAACGGATTGTTTCAGGGTAAACCTCGAATTTGTCGGCCACTTCTTTTAGAGGTAATGTTTCAACAAGCTCTAAAATTAGGCTTACATCTTGTTCGCTTAATTTGCTCATGCTGCTTTCCTTGCCTTTCTCAGCTTTGCAGCATGGCGGCCTTTGCATGACTTGCTAAAGTAAATACCCCAGCCTCTTGCAAGGTCCGCTTTGCGTACTACTTTTTTATTTCCGCAACCACAAGCGCAAAGTATTTCTTTTTGATGCGGCTTTAGCTTTGGTCTTTCTGATTTAGATCCCGCTAAATTAAAGGGGGGTGGGTTATTCAGCTTTCCAACTTCATCACCCCAAACAGACCAACCCTTTACACGCTTGCGAGAGAAAAGCTCGATGCGAGGAACGTCACCGGCTAGCTCAACGCATGCTTGCCTAAACTCGTCTGGCTTTTCGCTGTGCTGGCGTACTGGCAATGCACCGGCGTACACGCCAAGGCCCAGCACTTCATCAAGGCTTTTTGAGTCATAGTTACCAACGGCGCGTACTGAGCGGTCTGAAACTTTTGGCTTGCCTTTAACAGCTATAATTGCTGACTCGCTGCCTGCGCGGGTCCAAAAGCCCATGCCAAAAACAGGGTTGTTGTGAACGGTTAATTTATTCCAATTAAAGCCATTCATATTTTTAAGCGTAAAGCCCCATGCTTTAACAACGTCCAGGGCTTCTTGTGGCATAGCGCCCACGTACCACATAACCAAAATACAATCGTCCGCGGCTATATCATCAATAGGCATAGCTTTTAGCTCGTCTACGCTCATTGTTGATTTGTATTGATGTGCCGCACCGCTTGTCATGCTTCCGCCTGTTTTTTTATTGCCAAACTGCCAAGCAGGGTCGCAGTAAATAAGGTTAAATTTTTGGCCTTTAAATTGTTCAAACATGGGGCGCTCCTTAGATGCACATTAGTAAAGCGGGGTATTGCAGACCAATTGGCGCGAACGGGATTTCATCGTCGTAAAAGTCATTGCCTGGACCCATTGGGTTACCTGAGCCACCTTGTTGCTGCCCGCCATTCATGTACTGGCTATTAGAAACGCCGCCTTGTTGCTGGTTGTTTTGCTTAGGTGCAAAGTTGCCTTGCTGCTGACCTTGATTACCTTGGCGTTGCGCCTGGCTGTTGCCTTGGTAATTATTATTACTATTGCTGTAAGAATTATTACCCTGTGCTTTATTGCCTTGATGTTGGCCGCCTTGCGGTCCCTGAGCTTGATTACCTTGCCCTTGCTGTCTTTGACCCAGCATTTGCATTTGCCCGGTAAAGCCATCAACTACAACCTCAGTTGTGTACTTTTCTTGGCCTTGTTGATCGGTCCATTTACGCGTTTGTAATTTACCTTCAACGTAAATTTGTGAGCCTTTGCGCACATATTCGCCTACGATTTCAGCTAACTTGCCAAAAAATGAAATGCGATGCCATTCGGTTTTTTCTACCATTTGGCCGGTAGCTTTATCTTTGTAGTTATCGCTTGTCGCAAGCGTTACGCTAGCTACTGCGTTACCGCTGGGCATGTAACGCACTTCTGGATCTTGCCCGCAATTACCTACTAAAATTACCTTATTCACACCTTTAGCCATTACTTACTCCTTACTTAGTTGTTAAAAAAATAATGGTGGCTAGCACTAAAACGCGCACTGTGTTTACTGCTACCATTTTTAAAAAGTCTCTGCGCTTTTGCTTATCAATAGCGCTTGAGCTATTGCCTTTAATTGCCATGTAGTCGTGCATCATTAGGCTGCTCGCTTCACTTTCATTGCTGGACTAATACCGCCAAGCTCTAAAATAATGTTGTTCATTTTTGCGCAAACGTTGAATGCAAGAGAGCGCCTTGTTGTAAACTTGCAGCCAGGTAGTGCCCAGCCGGCTTCGCCATTAACTTTGCATGCGATAATAGTTGCTTGGCCTACGCGAATATCTTTAAAATCTTCTCTTGCGGCTATTAGTCGTGGAACGCGTAATACTTTCATGTGAACCTCGGTTAAAAGAGCTGCGCCCGAAGGCGCTGGCTCGGTCGGAGTTAAAATTAAGCGGCTAATGCTTTATTTAAGCGTTGCTCTAGCAGTTCGATATAGCTTTCAGCGTGCATTAGCTGGTTGCATATGCGGTCTAGCTCGTCGTTATCTGCGCGGTCACGGTCGCTAGGCCATAAATCAAGTGGGTCGTAACCTAGCTTTTCGCCACTTTCAAAAACAGGCGATTTAAAGTTATTGCCTAAAAGCGGTTCGTTTTGGCCCAGCATGCGATTAACGTCGGTTAGCGCTTCGTGCTGCTCAACTGGCGCTTGCTCGGCTTCAATTGCTTGGTGCTCTGCATTGCGCTGCTCGTTTAGCTGGGTCTGCGCTGCTTGCTGCTGCGCTTCAACTTGGCTAGCTGCTTGATTAGCTACTTGTTGCGCTTGCTCTACTTGCAACTGCTGCGTGTGCATCATGGTTAATTGCTGAATAACTTGCGCTAGCACTTGGTTTACTTCGCTTGTGCGGTTGCCAAACTTATCTTCGCTTGGTGTAAAGCTTTCTAGCTGCTGAATGCGAGCCATAACTTCATTACTTTGCTTGCCGAAGTAATTCATTGGGTCGTTGCGCAGGTTGCTTATACGGACCTCGATTTCTTGAGCTTGTTTTTGCAGGCGTTCTTGCTGTGCCACTGCCTCTTGCTGAATGCGCAATTTCTCACGCTCTAACGCTACTGCCTCTGCTGCTTTGGCCGCTTGGTACATGTTGTTGAGCGTTTCAAGGACTTCTTTTTTAGTGTTGATTGCTTCGTGAATAAGCTCTTTGTCGAAAATATCGGTTTCAATCAAATCAACTGACTCAATGGTGTCGGCTATAAACTTGGCTGACTGGCCTTTGCATTGCTCGACAAAATAGTTAATGTCGGCTATTTCTTGGCGCTGCTTGTTTAAAAACGCTTCGCGCTCTGCGGCCTTGCGCGCCGCTTCTTCTTTGCGAAAAGTATCTTCATCTTCAAACGCAACAACAATAGGTTTAAAAATGCCGTTAACTTTTTCACTTAGATCATCTGCGTAAGTTTTAACTTCTGCAGTAAAGTCCAGGCGGCGACGCTTAATTGACTCAACAAGCTTGTTGCGCTCAGTGCGTATTTTGCGACCTTCTTTAAAGTCGTCGTCGTCTTTCATATCGAGCGTTAGCTTTTTAGGGTATTTTTTACGTAAATCAGCAAGACCTTGCTTTGTTAGATCTTCTTGAAAAACGATTTCAACTAAATTAGTTGCAGTGGTTGATTGGTTGCTCATGGCTCTATACTCCGTGGTTTAGTTTATTTAGCGCGTCTGTATGCGCTTGGTTAACGCGAGCAACATAATCGCTGCTATCTACGTTGGCTGATTTACAGTGACCTTTAAGCTCTTGCAGTAAGTGCTTATGGTTCAGGGTTAATACTGATTCGTTTTCCGCTGTGGCTATGCGGTCAAAAATAGATGTGTTAAGCCAGGTGATGAACTTTTTGTTAGCCGCTAGGCTGTTCTCTTGCGCCTTTGCTTCAAGCTCAGCTTTTTTGCGGTCTTTTATTTCAACGGCCTTGTTGCGTATATCAATACGATTAAGTGCCGCAGCAAATTTATAAGCCTGGTTGTAATGCTCGCGCATTGTTTCCATGCTTGTAGCTTGCTCGATAGCATCAAGGTACTTATCAAATTTGGCCGATGGCATTGCCCAATCGGGTAGGGCAGGTGGAAACCACTCTGCATCCATTCTAGGGCCGCCCTTATTACCTTTATTTAGCGGTATGCGGATATACTCGCCATTACATTCAAAGCGATTTTGAACCGGTGCGCATGTTGCAAACTCGGTATCAAGCGAGTAAAGGTAGCGGCCAATGCCGAACTGAACTGCGCAGCGTTTCATAGCGCCAGACAAAGCACCCTTTAGCGCTTCAATTGGCGTGTACTCTGAGCCATCCCATTTAGTAATCCAGTTATCACCAAAGCGAACTTTTAAGCCGCACAAGTAACCTTTGCCGGCTGCCGCCTCCTGGTAAATATTTTCCCAGGCGTCAATACCTACAACATCGTCAAGGCGCTGTTGAATAGCGCGGTTGGTGATGTAAGGAATAACCATTACCCAAGGCTTTTGCTTTGCAGTTACGCCGCTTTGCTGAACGCGCCATTCAATATCGTGTTCCTCGAAGGGATCAGCTAATAAGCGCTGTATTTCTGCTGGTGTTTTATTGTTGCTCATTGGCTTAGCTCGCTAACTTAATGTGTGGTGCAAACGATTTATCTTGTTTTTTGTATGCACGAACTTGGTTAAACGCGTTCTCAAGCTGGGCCACTGCATCAGTGTCAGTTAGCTTGATCATGAATGACTTAGCAGATACGTCATTGACGTAAATAAACACGTTAATAAACGGCGTCTGTGCGTTGGTAACTACATTTACATGCACGTTTTCACGAAAGTTGAATGATTCAACTGCAAGCGCTGCAATTAGCGATTTCGCTTCAAGTGATAAAGCAGGGTGTGTTTGGGTTTTATGACTCATATTGATCGCCTGTTTTGTATAACTCATTAAACAATGATTCAAAGTATATTGAATTATACAGTTTGGTCAAGTGGTTTGTTTAATTAATTATACAGTCGAGCTAATAAAAAGCACCTAAGTAGGTGCTTTTATTGTTGAGGAGAGTTGTTGAGGCTATTTATTTTTACATTTATACGCGTCAGCTGAAACGCTTGGGGAGTAACCTCCGTTTATTGAGTGCCACACTAAATGCGTGCCCCCTAAGTCTATGGCTTGCTGTTTGGCCTGTTCTTTAGCATTATTTATACCCGTTGTAGCCGCTAACCCTCCCCAACCAGACGTTCCTGTTACGTTGGTAATGAATTGGCATCCGGTAACTTCACTTAGTACAGTTTCTTTGATTTCACCGATAGCCTGTTGAGAAGCGCAGCCAGCAATAGCGGCCGATATAATTGCAATTGTTATTCTTCCATTCATTCTAACATCCTGAACATTTATTTTTTATTGAATATATTTCTGCAGGACATAGCTACAAGCTTGGCGGCAGTGTCTGATTTTGCGTTTCCTATATTGCTAAGAATGCACTCATTAGCATTTGCAGGGGTTAAATAGGCTTGTATAGCTGCAAAGGCTATTAAGGCAGCAATCACACTAGCTACTATTGTATTTCTAGTCTTTTGATTCATTAGTAACCTCTTTAACAGTAACTGGGTTTAAAAATCCTGAATAACCTGTTTTACCACGCCAATGATAGTGCAGTTTCCATTAATTGGCATGGTTGGGTAGCTGTTATTAAAGGGCTTTAAATATTTGGCCCCGCCATCTATCACTAACTGCTTTAGAGTGGCTTCTTCACTATCGTTTAACATCGCTACTACAACTTTACCATGCTCAGCACCAATGCAAGGATCCACGATAATTACCGAGCCTTCGGGAATTGATTTGCCGCCGGTAAAGCTGGTCATGCTATCCCCCTTAACGCGCAGAGCAAATGCTTCGTCACTTACGTTGGCGGTGTGCTGATAAAAAATAGTATCACTAGTTTGTTGCAGCACTTCCATGTCGATCTCTTTCCATTTACCTGCTTGCACCCATGATATTAAAGGTGCTTTGCCCCTTAAGTCTGGCCCAAGCTCTAATTCCACATTGCCTTCCGGCACTCCTGAGCCTGACGCTAACCACCTGGCATTGCATCTTAGTGCTTTAGATAGCTTTAATAAATTTTCACTTGATGGGATTACTTGGCCTGTCCGCCAGTGACTAACAGAAGCTCGACCAGTCCCTAGCTGTCTAGCAAGCTCACTACCTTTTATTCCAAGTTGGTTCATTCGTGAAATCAAGCGTTCTGAAAAGCTCATGGTGCCTCGCGCATAAAGTTTAGTTATCTATACATTATATTTAAATTGTGTATCTTTGTGTTGAACAATGGTTTCGTATAATCTACTATACAAACATTGCAAACTAAGGAGCGCTCATGAAAA
Organism: Pseudoalteromonas translucida KMM 520; assembly: GCF_001465295.1. Classification (NCBI taxonomy): domain Bacteria; kingdom Pseudomonadati; phylum Pseudomonadota; class Gammaproteobacteria; order Alteromonadales; family Pseudoalteromonadaceae; genus Pseudoalteromonas; species Pseudoalteromonas translucida. The sequence continues at coordinate 1,312,936 of NZ_CP011034.1, forward strand.
CTCAAGACGCAATTGATTACTTTAAAACTAAGGCGGCATTAGCCAAAGCATTTACACCGCCCTTAACGCGAGGCGCTATAACGCACTGGGCCAATGATGGCCACCTTCCTCGTGGTCGCGCTTTTGAGCTTCAGTTAATTACTAAAGGGAAGCTAAAAGTTGACCTTTCGGTTTACGAGACCGAACACCCTAAAACCGCAGCATAGGAGAAACTATAAATGCTTTTATCTAAAAAGAGTACGAGAAACGCTAAGCCTAGCGCTCGATGCGCACTTGAAGCAGCGGCAAGTATTGCGAGTGATTTTAATGTGTCTGAAATTGCGCGCGTTATGGCTAAGTCGCCAACAACGCTTAGCAATAAGCTGAATACAAATATTGATTCGCATGTATTAACGCTGCAAGAAGCTATTGCCATTCAGAATATAACTAATGACAGTCGAATTTTAAACGCCTGGGCTTATAGCGAAGGGAAAACGGTTATTGATTTGCCAGACGTTGGGCTATCTGACGAAGAGTTGGCAGATCAGGTTTTGCATTTGCAAGAAGCGAGCGGCGATTTTGCCAAGTCTGTGCGTTTGTCGCGTGCGGATGGAGTTATTACGGCGAGTGACTTTGATGTTATTCAAAAGCGTTCTTTGGCCGCAATTACAGCAATTTTACATGTAACGGCTGAGCTTGAGCAGATGGTTAGGCCTGATCCTAATAAGCCGGTATCAGCTAAAGCTACAGCGTTGAAGGTGGCGTAATGAGCGATCCGGCAGATGTTGCACAGCTAGACATTGAGCATGCAGAGGCTGTTGCTATTGCGAACGCCAGGCGGCCAGAAGTAGTACCAGCCGACGAATGCATTGAGTGTGGCAATGAGATAAGCGAGGGCCGTAAAAAGGCCATTAAAACCAATTTATGTATTGGTTGTGCAGAAATGCGCGAGTTACGTAGCAGAAACTACGCAACTCGCAGATAAAACAAAACCCGCATCAGCTTTGGTCGGCACGATAGCGGGTTTCAATTTCAACGAGGTAAGTATGAGCAATTTAGCAGAAGTTTACAAGTTCCCTGATAAACGAGGGAGCGAAATTAATCAACATGACACAGGTGGTTATGTGAAAGCAGATATTGAGCAAGGTTATGACAGGCTAGCCCAAAAGCTAACTGACACGCTTGCAAACCCACCGGTGAAGCTAAGTGCGCGCGAGTATCAAATTGTGTTTGCTGTGATCAGTAAAACGTATCGCTGGCAGAAAAAAAATGACTGGATGACTAATACGCAAATTAGCAGCTTGACCGGAATTGATAGTACGAATATCGGGAAAATAATTAAAGGTTTGATCGCTAAGAAAGTGTTATTTCGTGATGGTAAAAACACTGGAATTAACCCTGTTGTTAGTGAGTGGCAAGAAATAGAGACTAGTCAAAACCAACTAAAAACTAGTCAAAAACGACTAGTTAAAAATACCCCTAAAACTAGTCAAAAACGACTAGCTAACTCGTCAAAAACGACTAAAAAACTAGTCGAAAATGACTGCCACATAAGAAAAGAAACTAATACAAAAGATAATAATAAAAAAATAAACAAAAAAAGTTTGCTTGAATCTTTAGATTTTTCTACTTGGCCAGCCATGCCTAGCAATCAAATTTTTGATGATTGGATTGCTATGCGTAAATCCAAAAAAGCGAGCGTTAGTCAAACCGTGATTAACAACTTTGGGGCTCAGTTTCAAATTGCTTTTCAAAACGGGCTCAGTGTCGATGAATGTTTATCCGAGTGCATAACGCGAAACTGGCAGGGATTTAAATATTCTTGGATAGCCAATTCAAATCAAAACTCATCGCAGAGCTTTGGCAGTCAATCTAGGTTCGTTGGCGATCAACTGGCAGCTTTGCAGCATTCAGTGGCCCACATTCCAACTCCGCACGATGACGAGGTGCTTTGATGAACACTCAAGTTTCAACAATCCACAGCGCAGACAAGCGGCAGACTAACGATGTGCTGGTTAAGCTGATCAGCGATGAGGTGTTGCCATCACTAAAAGCGTACTACCCAAACAGTGATTTTAACTGGCGCGGCAACCTTGTTTTATTTGCAAATGAATATGCTGGGCAGCTTTACGGTATGGGGATCATCGCTAAGCACGTAAGAGCTGCGTTAGATATGGCCCGATTACTTTCAACAAGCGAGAGACACGCACCAAACCCAATTGAATTTAAAATTTTATGCCTACAAGCGAAGGGTATGCCAACGCTCGATAGCTGCATGAGCGAGATAAACGAACAGCGCATTAAAAATTACGGAAAAGACAAGGATTGGTCAGAGCCTTTAGTTTATTGGCTTAACCAGCAAATTGCTGCTGCGCGTGCAACGTTGACTGATAGCGCATGGAAGAAGATGGCTAAAAACCGTTACACGGAATTGGCTGATAAGTATGGCAAAGGTGAGCTAGGCCCGATACCACTGAAAATCGAATATAACGCACTGCCGGCTTATTTGAGATATGCGGGAGTGGGGCGATGAAGTCATACGAGCAAGATCAAAAAGAGTTTATTAGAGCGCTAAAAGAGATTTTAGGTGTTCACTATCAATCGGCCCTGGCAGATGCGAAGCAAGCAAGGTTAGCAGCTTTACAGGGGATTAAAAACCCAACACCAAAGCAGCTTGGTTTTGCTACTGCCGAAGCTAACAGGGCAATGGCTCGCGCAGCTAAGGCGTGTGGCGTTGATAGCGTGCCGCAGTATATCAAGGATAAAAAAGAGCAGGGTAGAAACCACTACGCTTCACAGGCAAGAACAAAGCAAACAGCCAGGCAAAGCAATATTAAGGCTAACCCTGGTAATTTTACATCGAGCAAAGTGCCAGCCAATCAAGGTTATTCACTTAATGCAGAGCTGGAAAAAACATTCAATAACGCAAGAAAGACCGCTTAGGAGCAAATTATGACGACAATTAAAAAAAGCACGTTCACTCAGTTATCAGCAGCCGGCGAGATTTTTTGCGATGGTTTTATCACAAACGCAAAGGATCAGGCTGCAAAAGCAATTCAAGGTGGCGCACAGGTAAACCATGATGCAGCGTTTGGCAATCTAACCAAGGCGGTTGCAGTGCTAGCAGATAAAAACCAGCTAGATAGACAGATGCGCGATGTACTTCTAACTATTGGCGCACACATTTTAGTGCAGGCACAAAAAGAAGCAGTGGCGGCGCAAGAAGGCGAAGCTAAGACGGGGCCAGGTAAAAAACAAGGTAAGGCCGCGCAATGAGCAAAAAAGTTTTAACTGTTACAAATGTCCAATACTTAATGCCGCAAGTAGGCAAGGCCATACGGGATATTTTAAAGCAAGGCAAAAACGTTGTTGTTGAGTTTAAAGAGCACAAAGCAAAACGCTCTTTAGCTCAAAACAGATTGTTGTGGGTATGGAACCAGGAGATAGCTAATCACTTTCGTGAACACTTTGGGCAAGAAAATAGCTCTGAGGACGTGCACGAAGTATTTGTGCGTAAAAAGTTTGGCGTAAAGGTTATTCAGGCCGGTAACGAGGAGCCCATTATTGTTCGCAAGCGCACGCGCAAGTTAAACACCAAAGAATTTTGCGAATACCTGAATTGGATGGAGCAGTATTGCGCTGAATATTTAGAGTTAATGCTACCGCAACCCGATGACTTATATCACTTGGCTATGTATGGGGAGGCAAACAATGTCGCTCATTAGTAAAAAAATACGCAATAGCGCACGCGGCCAAGAATGCCAGGTGCGTATACCTAGCGTATGCAATCGCAATAATGAAACCGTAATACTTGCTCATGTTGGCAAGGGTTCAGGCATGGGGCAGAAGTGCGACGATATACACGCTACTTACGCATGCTCAGCTTGCCATGATGTTATTGACAGAAGAGTACGCCAAGACAATGCAAGCGAAGTACAGGTTTACGCATATGAGGGCATGGTTAGAACGCAAAAGCTTTTACTAGAGCAAGAATTAATACGGGTGGCTAAATGATTAACTTAACTCTGCCGTACCCGCCAACAGTTAACCATTACTGGAAATCAACAGTAAAGCGCGTTGCAGGCAATAAAGGTCGGGTGATAACGCGCGTAAGCGATGAAGGCAAGGCATTTGCTGAACAAGTGTTTTGGTTAGTGCGCGAGCAAAAAGCCCATAAAAAGCTTAAAGCAGATTTAAAGCTAGTTATACACATTTATGTGCCGGATAGACGTAGGCGTGACATTGATAACTTAAGCAAGTCTTTATTTGATGCAATGCAAAAAGCTGGTGTCTATGAAGATGATACGCAGATAAAAGACTATCGCATGATCCACAGTGGAATAGTCAAAGGCGGAAAAGTTACACTGAGCATTGAGGAAATATAACATGCAGCCAATTAAGCTACTGTCTAAGTTAACAACGAAAACACTAAACCTTACCGGCACTTTTGGCGGTAGTGGGCAAGACGTTATAGATTGGCGAACAGCAGCACATGCTTTAGCCGGCTTGCCATCTTGCCAAACAAATTGGGCTTACTTTCGTTATGTAGGGGAAGAAACAAGGCTTAATCGTGTTATACGCTCACTTACAATGCACATAACGCTATTTATCAAGATAAAACGCTATAAGGTTAAGCCTGAAACGTTAAACGGCATAGTAATGTCAGCGGTTTATGAATTTGTACAGCCTGTATGTGGTGAATGTGACGGTAGTGGATTAGCTCCAGGGCAAGTAGCAACGAACCTAGATGCTCAGATTTGCATTAAGTGCCATGGGCGAGGACGAAAGCCAGTATCAACACGCAGTAGATGCAAGATTATAGGCATCGGACATAAAAGCTATACTGACAGCCATGATGACATTACGAAAGAGCTACTGCGCTTAATAGCCGGCTGGGAAAGCGATATATTTAAAAATATACGGGTAAAAATGGGGGAGGTTGCTTAATTAAAAGTTAAAAGTGGTTGTTAAATTTTATTATAAAGAAAGCATAATATAAATATATTTGATAATGTTAATGTGTCTATTACGATGGACCAGCAATTTATATTTTTGGAGAGTAAATTATGGATAAGAACGAATACTGGAAATTGGAAATAGTTGCGTTCTACGCACTACAGTCCATCCATGGTATTGGTTTTAGAACTCTATATAAAATTGCTGCTAAAAAGATCAGTTTTCGAGATTTAATTAAAACAGATGACTACTTATATTTTGAGAAAACCTTAAGGCTAAAGTTAGAAGATTCGGCTATTGAGTCGGAAGAGAGTTGGGAGCAATATAAGAAAGATTTGTGGGTCAGAGGTGTTGAACTTGCGCGAAAATGTCAACGTGAAAATATCCGAGTCATTTTTTATGATCAAGAGATATTCCCAAAACAATTAAGATCTATCCCAGAGCCACCAATGTGGCTTTTTATTCAGGGTAATTTAGCTAATTTACATAATAGATCTGTTGCCATTGTAGGCAGTAGGAAAGCGACTGAAGAAGGGTTATGGCTAACTACATTAGTAGTTGCGGCTATGGCTAAGGGAGGATTAGTATCAGTGAGTGGCCTTGCTGAGGGGATTGACCAAAAGGCTCACATAGATTCATTGCGGTTCAAAATCCCGACAATAGCGGTCCTTGGTACCGGTATAGATAGCAATTACCCTAAAGGCTCTGAAGTTATAAGAGCAGAAATATTGGCTAATGAAGGAACCATAGTTTCAGAATATCTAATAGGTCAAAGCTATAGCGCTCAAAACTTTGTTCGCCGAAATCGAATTCAAGCTGGATTAGCTGAGACAATTATACCAGTAGAGTGGAAGGTTAAAAGTGGTACTGCGCACACAGTTAATTTTACCAAAGAATATAATCGCTTTCTTGTTATGCCTCATTTGCCGAACACGGTTGATAATGATGAGCTACAGTTAGTTCGTTCTTACCCTTTAGGGTTAACATTTTGCGTCCCTGAGCATTCAGGAGCGCTTATTGACTTCATATTTCACCCCTATGACAAGTTAACTCATGTTGTTGAATCAGGTGAAGGTAATAATCAAATTCAAATGGATATATAGGAAGTAGCATGGCAGCAAAAAAACTTAAAGGTGTAATACTAAGTGTAGAGAATACAATCTTAAATGTTGGAAATATAGATAATGATGTATTCACTGAAGTAAGAAAGCTTATGAATTACTTCAAAACCCGTGGAATAACACCTGTACTTTTGGCAAATAGAAGAAGAACTGTTACGTATCGTGGAGTTCCAAGGGATTTGTACGAATACCTAGAAGAAATATTCGATGAGCTTGTTGTATTTACAAGGTTACGCAATCCCGAGGTGCCACCAAAGCCACAAGCTGCAGCAACTAAGTATGTCTTAGATAAAATGGGATGGGAATCAAACGAAGTTATCTATATAGGAAGTAGTGATGATGACATGCGGACAGCATTAAATGGAGATATATTATTTTTACGTGGAACCTGGTATGCAAATAATACAGATTATGGCTTTGAGTTTAACGAGGTAAAAGAAATTGCCAGGTTCATAGATACATTGTGTCTACGTGAGCATTTTTGGAGCCATGAAATAAAAGATGGTGATTTAGAGTATTACGCGTTAGCACCTTTTAGCACTTATAAAGAAGCTTTTAGGAAGTACTCAGAAAATGCGCGCGCTGCAGCTAAGTTTTTGGGGAGAGGTGATGTTGATTTTTGGCTTGGTGCACTAGTCACGAGTATGTACTTTACTGGGATTCATAAACGAATTGACTTTGTTGCAGCTTATCCTGGGCATAGAGCCAGTGTAGGCAATGACAAAATGAATGATGAGCTTATGACATTTGCTAAATGCTTTAGAAAAGGTTACTTACATAATGTCATAGAGCGCCACACAACCGCTTTGAAATCTCAGACTGCTAGAAATCAACGTGTTCATTTAGATCATCATAATCAACTTAATACAATCAAGCTTAATAAGTTCCCAACAAAAAACTTTACAACAGTCTATAAGAAATCCCCTTTAGCTAATGGAAAAACGCTTTTGTTGGTCGATGACATATGCACAAAAGGTTATTCGCTCGAAGCTGCAAGAAAGTATGTTGAGAGAACTCGAGCTAAGACAATACTGGTTACGTGGTTAAAAACTATTAACACGGATTATTTTACTATTGGCGACCCTGGTACATTTAACCCATATCAAGCTAATACGTTTCAAAACGTGCCTGTTGGACAGCAGTATAATTACCACGTCTACCATGTTGATGGTGCCGCATCTGAAGAGTTAGCAGACCAATTAGAACAGTACATTAATTGGGATTGGCCATAAGCTAGATAGTGTTTTCAGATACAGATTCAATAATTAGCAGTAAAGGTAGCTTCGTGTTTGATTAACATTTAACGAGTGCATTACACCAGATTGCAAAGATTGCAGGTATAGCGATAACTGCGCACTATAAAAACAAATAACTCATTGAAAATATTTAAAAATAACCACTGCGCACATATAAGTTGCGCAATTACTGCGACATAATGCGCATGAGTGCACCTGCTGCGCACTAAAGCATGAAGTGAAAATGACGCTAAGGCAGCGTGTGTTACCCATAAATTAACAGCTATGGACGAAACTGCTAAAAAGGAGAAGGCGAATAATGGAGAAATTTGGAAGGTGCTTTAAATGGATAACTTTCACTTACGTGATATTAGTTCTGGTCATAATTTTTGCTTACGGTTTTTTTGTTAAAGGAGGTAGCTGGGGCAGTTTAAGTGATGTTGTTATTGCTGTATTTACAGTACTCATTGCTTATACAACAAACATGCTATTAATTGCTGCTTGGCTTACTAGTAGCTCTTGGTTAGACCAGAGCAAACATAGCTCAGCTCAAGAGCTTCTTTTGTCACTTTCTGAATACTACTTTACTATTCATGAAATTAAGACGATGTATATTGAGAAGAGATTTCTTGAAAGCTTTACCAAAATAACTCCGAATAATTATCATAAGCTCTCCAGCCAAGCGTTAAAGTATTTCGAAGGGACACCTAAAAACGCCACACCAGCTCAACTTGCGCCTTTTTTGGATTTCATATTGCCCACATTTAAAGAGGAAGCTGAAAAACTAAAGCCTCAAATTTACGCAATTAAGGAAAAATTAAATCAGCTCAAATTTGAAGTTATGACAAAGGCAAGCCCATTCGCAATAGAGATCGAGCATTTAGATTTTGATTTAATAACAGAGATTAATTTCATGCTAACGATAGATGAAAACATGCACAAAAACGCCAGCCAATTATTTGATAAACTTAGTGCCGCCACTGGTTATGATGGCTTTAAGTTAATGTATATCGCAGACCCAGTAAAAGACGGGCTATTCAAGGATGCTTGATAGTAATTTTAACAAAGCTGATTTATATCTTGATTTACCTCATGGCGTATCAGGCTTAATTGAGAAAAACAAAAACGCCACTTTCTACGGCATCGCCAGTGGTCGCTCAATGGAAGGTGTTGGCATATTCGATGGTGATTTACTTATGATTGATAGAAGCTTAAGTGTAGAGCCTGGTGATGTGATCGTTGCTGTACTTAACGGCCAGTATGTTTGCAAAATAGCAGACCTTAAAAATAACCTGCTTTTATCTGCAAGTGATGAGTACGGCCCTTATAAACTCAAGGAGGGTGACGAGTTTACATTAGAGGGTGTAGTTAGCAGCTCAGTTCGCATGCATCGTGGAAATATAAAGGATACTATTTAGCATGTGTAATACAGAAAAAAAACCAAAGCACAAGCAAGTTTTTGCTATTGATGAGAGTGAAGGATTGCACAAGAACTATTCTTTTAGGCTGGCTATATTTCTACCTATTGTGTTTTCGGCCGCAATAATTATTATATTCTCTTTACAGCTATGGAGCGATGGCGGATTTAGATTGGGATTTTCACAATCAGAAGTGTCAGCATTTATTAAATATTTTTCATTTCCAATATCTTTATTGCCACTTAGCATTGTTTTTGGCGTTATGGTTGCGAGGTTCCATTCGTCAAAGCAAAAGGCAAAAAGCAACTTGATTACTGAGGTTAACAATTCAGTAAATTTTTTTTACAAAACACATGAAGAATTTGATAAATATTGTCAGAAATTATTGGCTGTTGAGCATTCTGTATTTAATAATATTGATTCAGTTATATGTTATGGGTTCCTATTTAAAAACAGCACGACTAAAAACCCATCTTTAATCATCAATGATGAAACAATTCAGCAAATTGAAAAGTTTTACTTTTTATACTTTAACTGCTTTATGGATTATATTTCTAGCGAGGAATATAGAAATAGAAATGTGAGACTAGAATATGGAGAGGCACATGGATTTGCAGATTATTATGTAAAAAATTTCCAGCTACAACTTGGTATAGATATCAATAGAATATTTTTAATTCACTACATAAAAGACTTTGATAAAAACATTAAATCTATAAATAAAGCATTCTTAAAGTTAATTGCCTTCCCAGGGGTTGATAATTTTATTGAGTCCCATAAGAGGTTATCTTCTATAGAAGATAACATTTTACGCTTGCTAGACGAGAGTGTTGCCTATCAAGTCGAAGTTAAGAGCTTGCAAACCCCCCAATCCTGATATAGTATTTCCCATGTTGAAGAAATCCGCTTAGTTTATGACTGAGCGGATTTTTGTTTTAAAAGGACGTAAAATGAACAACCAAAATGATAGCAGTACATTAGACTTATTTCGAGAGCGATTAGCTAGCCCGTTTCTATTCACTTTTTTTTGGGTATCGTGTACTTGGAACTGGAAATTGATTTATTGGTTTTTATATGAACCACTAAAGCCAAGCATAAAACTTGTACGCTTACCTTTTGAGTGGGAAGTGCTGACTCCTGTTTTAATTACAGTTGCGGTTATAAGTGTTGTTCCGTGGCTCAATAATGCGGTAGAGATAATAAAACAATTTGCAGAACATCAGTTAAACCTTTGGCTTAATAAGCTGAACTGGAAAAAAATGGTTACTGAAGCTCAATACCAAAAGTTGGTCGATGAGGTTGCACAGTTAAAGGAGAAGCAGCACCAGCTCGTCAACGATAACATTAAAGCTCAAGAAAGTGAGATTCAAGCGAAGAAGGAGTTACTTTCTTCGCAAGCGGAAGTTAATTTAAATTTAAAAAAGCTATCTGACCTAGAAAGAGAAAAAACAGCTCTTTCCACTAAATTATTTGAGGTGGAGAAATGTAGGGCGGTGTTAGGCGATGAATTAGGCCCATTGAAAAAGAAGGTGGAAGAAATAGAAAAAGTGATTAGAGATAGCATGGGGGAGCTATCTGAGCTGGAGTTTGACTCAAGTGACAGATCATACGCCTGGCTTAATCAACTTACTAAAAGATATAAATATATTATTAGTATAATAGATGAAAAAGAAGCTAAATGGCGCTTCAATCAGGCTATATATGAATTAGAGAAAAAGAAAATCAATAATAAATAAACTATCTACTTTATTTTATAGCGCTTATTGCTAATATTTCAACAAGTTAGGTGTTTTACGCCTAGCTAGAAAAGCCCGCTTAACTGCGGGCTTTTTCGTATGCGCACAATGGTAAGGTTTTATTAGCCATTTTATTCCTTAGTTAAGCCCAGCCCTCACCGGTTGGGCTTTTTTATGCGCGAAACAAATTTATAGGTGGGCGTTATGACAAGCGATAAAGAAATGTGTAAAGACTTTGAAGATAGCGGGGCGGTGTTTCCAAAAGTTACGCCTGAGCGTATTGAAGAGCTAATGCAGCAGGTTCGATACATTCCGTCATTAGTAGAGGGGACTACAACAACGCTTGTTGTTAGCGTTCTACCAATTGGGCTAACAGAGTTTACTTTAGCCACCACCACAATGGCATGTGTAGATAAGCGCAATTTTAATGCTGAAAAGGGCGTTAAGTATTGTATTGAGAAATGCGAAAAAGAAACGCGCAATAAACTGTGGGAGCTTGAGGGTTACGCTTTATCGCAATTCATTCAGGCCGGTCATTATGATTATAAAAGCTAAAAGCCTAATCGCGCTTGGACTGACAGGTGTTCTTGCTGCGGTTGGTGTAACGGTTGCTAACTTTGAAGGTAAAGAGCTGGTTGGTTATGTTGACCCTGTTGGCATTGAAACAGCTTGCTTTGGGCATACTGCTACAGCTATCGCAGGTAAGGAATATACAGAGCATGAATGCTTAAATCTGTTTGCGCAGGACTTAGCTGAACATGACGAGCAGTTAAACCATGCTGTATTGGTCCCGCTCACTCGCGGTGAGCACATGGCTTATTTATCATTTCATTACAATGTAGGTGCCGGGAACTTTAGGCGCAGCACATTATTAAAATATCTAAACGAAAATCAACGCTTACGAGCGTGTGATGAATTAACTCGCTGGGTTTATGCCAATGGGCGCAAGCTTACGGGGCTTGTTAAGCGCAGAGAGCAAGAACGCACAATGTGTCTAGAAGGAGTTAGTAGTAATGTTGAAATTTCTAGGTAGCGTAGAGCGAGTTATTATAGCTGCGTTAATAGTCACGATACTGGCGCTTACTTACTCAGCGAACAACCTCAGAAAAAAGTCTATAACAGATGGTCAAGCACTCGAAAATTTAGAGTTGGCTTTAGATAAAGCTGCGCAGACAAACAAATATTTAAGCCAAAGCGTAAAGCTATCAGAGCAGAGCAACGCAAAACTACTGAAAGAGCGTAAATCACTTGAGGCCATTAATGCCCAACACAGTGATGAGCTTGCATTGCTCAACTCACAAATAAACATCGCACAAGAAAACATTCAAAAACTAAGGGGTTCAAATGACAGCACAATTAAAGCCTGGGCTAATCATTGCGTGCCTGATTATGCTATCAGCTTGCTCAAGTACGCGGAGCCCCAAAGTTGTAACAGAAACAATAGTACAAACACAGTACAAGTACCTACTGCCGCCAGCGGTGTTTTACCAGGCGTGCGAAGTGGCAAAATCAAATTCTAATGTTAGCGATACCGCTAGCTTATTAGCTTACACACGCTACCTGGAGTCTTTGATAGATACTTGCAATGAAAATACTAAACGAATTAAACAATGGGCATTGGACAATGGATAAGCAAACAACAGTGTATAGCTACACTGCAAGCATCGGCACTGCTGCTGGCGGTCTTATGTCATTGAATACTTTAGCCCTGTTGTTAGGAATAGTCTTTACAGCCGCAACGTTTTTCATTAACTGGCGCAGTCAAAAGCACCGCCTTGAGATTGAGCTGCAAAAACGCAAAGAAGATGCTGAATTTCATCGTGCGCGCATGGCAAAACTGTCGGGCGATGATGTAAACCATTACAACAAGCGGGTAATGAAGGATGATCGCCGGTGTCAAAATGGGCCGATTTAAACGAGCTGTTTTTAAAGGAGCATGCTGAAAAGGGTATCGGGCCTCTTGAGTTTTGCGAAAGCAATGGCCTGAATTACGCCACCGCCAGGCGATATATAAAACTACCGCAAGCGAATTTAAAGAATGCCCCTAAACAGCGCAAGACTAAAGACGGTAAAAAAAGACCTGGCGTTAAGCCTGGTACCAGAAACCGAAGCATAGTTAAGCATGGTGGTTACTCAAAGTATTTTGAAAACAATATTAATCAACTTGTCGAAGGTACAACACTTGAAGATGAGCTAGACCTTTGCCGCGCTCGCATTCACATGGTTATGGATGCTATTGAGGGTATTCAAAAGCTTTTAGATAACCCTGAAACAGACAATGATGCAAAAACACGACTTTATGAGTCGCTATTTAAAGCTGAAATGTCGCTTGATAGAAACGTTTGCAGAGCTGAGTCGATAACTAAAACATTATCGAGCATTAAAACAGACTCGCTTGCACGCGGTAAATTGATTGCTGAAACATCACGAATTACACAGCAGACCAAAGCACTGGTTCATTCTACTAAGCGCGGCAAGCACCAGGCAGAAATTTCAGAGCATGAAGCGATTAAAGCACGCAAAGAAGCAGGCGGTACCAGTAAGCTTGATGATTATATTGATAAACGTACTGGCGGTTTAGATACCGTGGTTAGTCAATAATGCAGCCTAAAACAGCTAAATACCCCAAAAGCACGTGGCTTACGCAAGAAGAGCGCTTTAATTTAGATGAAGCTGAGTTGTTTGAACGCTGCGACCCATACCTAGATTGTTGGTGGTGGCGCATAAACAACTTATACATCATTGCTAACGAAAAGGGCCAAGAGGTTTTGTTTCGTTGCCGTATAGCGCAAACCGTATTGTTTATGACGATGTGGTTTTTAAACATTATCTTAAAAGCGCGGCAATTGGGCTTCAGTACAGCAATACAGGTTTTTATCCTGGACCATGCCATGTTTAACGATAACAGGCAGTGCGGGGTAATTGCTCAGGGTAAAGACGAAGCGGGCGCTATATTCTCGTCAAAGATACTTTACCCCTACGAACGGCTACCGAATTTCTTAAAGACGGGCAAGCGCTCAGTTAAAAGCAAGACGGGTACCGGGATTAAATTTAACAATGATTCGTGGATAAGGGTTGCAGTATCGTTTCGTTCGGGAACGCTGCAGGTTTTACACGTATCAGAATACGGCAAGATATGCGCTAACTACCCATTGCGGGCAGATGAAGTGCAATCGGGCTCGTTTAACGCCGTACATGAGGACTCTTACATATTTGTAGAGTCAACAGCCGAAGGCGCAACCGGCAATTTCTTTGATATGTCAGTCGATGCGATGGAGCTATTAGCGTCCGGGATTGATTTATCACAGCAAGATTTTAAGTTTCACTTTTACCCTTGGTTTGATGATCCTAAGTATGTAGCCCCGGTACCACCAGGCGGCCTAAAACTTTCAAAGGAAAAAGTTAAATACTTTGCGTCAGTTGAAGCGGCAAACGGCGCAACGCTAACAGACGAGCAAATTAGCTGGTACATAGGCAAAGAGCGTAACCAAAAAGGCAAGATGAAGCAGGAATATCCATCTACACCGATGGAGGCTTTTTTAACGTCGGGCCGTAAAGTATTTGATAGCGATGATTTAATGCGTGCCGAAGGGCGATGCGTTAAGCCATTAATTGTTTATGACATTGAGCCATACACCGGCAAGCTTAAAAAAATGAACGGTAAAGTTGATTTAAGCGTAAGAGGCGGCGACAAACTTGCTCAGTCAACGCTTGGGTACCTACTTATTTGGGAATTACCCGACGATAACGAAGATTATGCGATCGGCGGCGATGTTGCAGAAGGACTTGAACATGGCGATCGCAGCTCATTAGACGTTGTTGCCAGTTCAGACGGGCGACAGGTAGCGCATTGGTTTGGTCATATAGACCCTAAGCGGTTTGCACATATAAATAAGCATATCGGATTAATGTATAACAAGGCTTATATCGGCATTGAGCGAAACAATCACGGTCATGCAACACTTCAAGAGCTTGTTGATATTTACCCAACGAGCCGGATTTACACGGAAGAGCACATTGATCGTGAAGATACGGACGAAGAAACCCGCAAAGTAGGCTGGAATACAACTGCGCAATCAAAGCCAATTTTAACGAGTGGCCTTGATGAGCTGCTTACTCACGACAAAGACGGCATTGTTTGGCGCGGCACAGTTAATGAACTCAATACATTTGTTTACGATAAAAAAGGCCGCATGGGCGCACAGCCTGGCGGGTTTGATGATCAGGTGATGAGCTATGCAATTGCGCAAGAAATGCGAGTAAGAATGCCTAAGCGGCTAATTAAAGACAATACACCAGCACCCCATAACCCTAACTCTTGGATGGCACGATAACAGATGGCTGATCACGTAAAATCAAATAAAGACGGCTTTACGCTAGATAAGCTGTTAACCCTGCTTGGCGATATTGACAGCCAACCCGATTGGCGCACGCCAGCAACTAAAGCGTGTGCGTACTATGACGGCGACCAATTAAGCGAAGCGGTAAGAAAAGTATTACGCGATCGCGGACAGCCCGAAATAGTGCACAACATGATTGGGCCAACTATTGATGGTGTATTAGGCCTTGAAGCCCGATCACGTTCAGATCTAATGATTGTTGCCGATGATGAAAACGGTGATGAATTAGCGAAAGCATTAAATGAAAAGTTTAAAGACGCCTGGCGTTTATCTCATGCTGATCGTGCTTGCTCGGATGCTTACGCTAGCCAGTTAAAAGCGGGCATTGGTTGGGTAGAAGTTACTAAAAATCCAATACCTTTTGCAGCAGCTTACCGCGTTAAGTTTATTCACCGTCGCGAAGTGTGGTGGGACTGGAACGCACAAGAAGCCGATCGCAGTGATGCACGTTGGATGCTGCGTAAAAAATGGCTAGACCTGGACGAAGCCCTTACTACTTTTCCGGACCACAAAGAAATTTTAAAGAACTCAGTTAATTTGTGGGAAGATTTTTACAAGACGGTAGATAAAAAGCACGTAGAAGAGCATGGATTACACTCCGCTTGGCACGATAGCCAAAGCTGGACACGCGGACAAAGCGAATGGCTGGACCAAACTCGCAACCGTGTATTGCTGCAAGTTATTTACTACAAAGTATGGAAGCGCGCGCACATCATTAAAATGAGCGATGGCCGTGTTATTGAATACGATAAAAATAACGATATTCACCAGGCTGCGGTACAAAGCGGCAAGGTTACTCTTGAATACGCTGCATTCCCTAACGTGCGTGAAGCGTGGTTTGTTGGCCCGCATAGGATTATTGATAGACCAAGTGAAGCGCCTGGCGGCATGTATAACCTAATACCTTTCATTGGCTATCAAAAAGATGCAAGCGGTGAACCTTATGGACTGATCAGTCGCATGGTACCGGCACAAGATGGCATTAACGCACGCGTTATACGTCTTAACTACTTACTACAAGCACGACGAGTAATAGCCGATGATGATGCGACGCAGTTAAGTAACGACCGATTAAAAGAAGAAATCGAAAAGCCGGACGGGTACATACCACTTAACCCGGACCGTAAAAGCAAGTTAAAGGCGTCAGATGCGTTAAGCATTCAAAACGATGTAGGCATTGCGGCGCAGCAGTTTAACTTAATGCAAAATGATATGAAGCTTATCCAGGACACAGCCGGCGTTTATAACTCGATGCTAGGCCAGGACAGCAACGCAGTAAGTGGTGTAGCCATTGCAAACTTGGTTGAGCAAGGCACAACAACGCTTGCTGAGCTTAATGATAACTTTCACTTTTCACGTAACCGCGTAGGCGACTTGCTACTGGCTTTCATCATTGAAGAGTTAAAGCCGCAAAACAACGTGCAAGTAACCGCTAATCGCGACGATAAAGCGAAGCGTAAGCAGATTGTACTTAACCAGCCAAATGAAAGTGGCAAGCGTGATAACGATGTAGCGCGCTGGAAAGGTCACTTAGCGTTAGCACCGGTTAAAGCAACACCAACGTATCGACAGCAGCAAGCAACGCTACTAAGCAATGTAATGAGCCAGATACCGCCAGAAGCACAAGCAGCAACTATGCCTATGTTTGTTGAATTGATGGACCTACCAAACAAAGAAGAGTTTTTAGCAACACTACGCCAGGCGTTAAACATTCCTAAGCCGCAAGAGGATATGAACGAAGATGAACTTGCACAAGCTCAAGCCCAGGCTGAAAAAGCACAGGCGATGGAAGAGCTACAAATGCAAGAGATCCAAGGCAATATGGAAAAGTTAGCCCTTGAGCGCGAACAGCTAAAAGTCAAAATACTTGAATTACAGAAGAAAACTGAAACAGAAGAAGTTAAAGACGACAAGTTGATAGCTGAAACTGAAAAGATTTTAAGTGAAGTGCGCCGTAGTAACGCTGAAATAGCAGCTATGAAGTCAAACGTACAAGCGAACATTCAACAACAACTAGACGCGATACAGGTGTAGCGATGAAACAACTAGAAAGTCTTGACCACATACCGGCAGAGCATATGGAGCAGATCAAGGCCATTGCCAAAATGTGCCATGAAGTTAACCGCGCTTACTGCGCCGCATTACGCGAAGATCAACCAAGTTGGGAAATGGCCCCACAATGGCAAGTTGACTCTGCTATTAAAGGCGTTGCGTTCCACATTTTAAACCCTGACGCACCAGCAAGCGCTTCACACGAAAGCTGGATGGCTGAAAAAGTAGTTGCTGGCTGGAAGTATGGCAAGGTGAAAGACGCCAATAAAAAACAGCATCCTTGCATGGTACCGTTTCATCACCTACCAGTAGAGCAGCAAGCCAAGGACTATATTTTTAGCGCTATCGTTAAGCAAGCTATTCACGCAGGCTAGATAAAAAACACGTACTACGCAGAAATTAAGCCGCTTTGTTAACTCAAGGCGGCTTTTTTGTGCGATGCACAAACTCGCAGGGGCAGCGATACGCCTGAATTTTAATTTTCGTAGCCATACGTTAAATGGTCAATGGGGTAATAAAGTGGACGAACTAGACGAGATATTAGCAAATGGCACTGACGAAGAAATCGAGGCAGCACTAGCTGGTCTTGATATTGAAGGTGAAACACTATTTGGTGACGAAGATGGCGAAAAAGAGCCTGTAGTAGAAATCAAAGAAGAAGCACCTGCAGCAGAGCCAAAGCAGGAAGCAAGCGAAGCATCAACTAAAACAGACGTAGAAGGGGAGTCGTCAACCAAAGAAGGTGAAGCGCCAGAGGGTTACGTTGAAATTGATGGTGAGTATTACGTAAAAGCAACGGAGGTAAGCAGCAAGAACGGTCAGCACAGTTTACCGTATGACGTACTTGTACAAACGCGAGAGCGAGCAGCAGCAGCCGAAGCAGAGCGTGAGCGACTAACCACAGAAAAGGCGGAACTTGAAAGTCAGTTTGCTGAAACCAAGCGTGTAGCAGAGTTACACAGCAGCCAGTTAAAAGAGGCTGGAATGGACCCGCGCAAACTGCCAGGCGAAATGCTTAAAGATCCTGAGCTAATGAATCGTATTAAAGACGAATACCCAGAGCTAGGTGAATTAGTTAGTGAACTTGCTAACCAAATTCAGCAATACGGCAGCAAGAGCCAGCCAGAACCACAGCAACCCGCTTCACAAAATGAAGTGCAAACCGCGTTTTCTAGTTCACAGCATTTAAAGCAGTGGATGGAAAGTGACGTTGATAAGTGGGACATGGCAAAGGTTATTGATGACAAGCTCGCAAAAGACCCATTGTTTGCAAACAAACCAGTAGCAGAACGTTTTAAAGAAGTTGAAAAGCGTGTTCAGAACGCGTTTGGCGAACAGCATAAGCCTAAGCCAAGCAACAACGGAACGTCTGCACCAATCCCAAATACCCCAACTGATTTAGGCTCGCAAGCCAACGACTCAAGCGCTAACGCAAACTTACTAGATAAAGATGCCGGTACTATCACGGATCAAATGGCAAGTATGACCGAAGCGCAAATTGAGGCGATGCTTGAGAGCGCGTCAGATTTTCTCTAGGAAATTAAAATGAGCACAATTACTAAAGCGCAAGCGGCTAAGGCGTTTGGCGCTGCCCTGTTTACCCACACTCGTCGTCAAAATACGTTTGTGAATATGTTAACCGGCGCAGCTCCACAAGCAGCAAAAGCAGACACGGCACATAACAAAAAGCAAACTGAAAAGGGCGCACCTATTGTTATGATCAACGACTTACAAAGCCAAGCAGGCGACGCGGTAGAAATGGACTTGTTCCATAATCTAGGCGGTTTGCCAACGATGGGCGATAAAAAACTAGAAGGCCGAGGCGAGAGCTTAAGCAAGACAGTATTTGAATTGCGCATTGACCAAGGCCGTAAGATGGTTGATAGCGGTGGCAAAATGTCACAAAAACGTACTAAGCATAACTTGCTTACAACAGCTAAAACGCTGTTAGGCAACTACTACAACGACCTTAAAGACGAAGTGGCTATGTACCACTTGGCGGGCGCGCGCGGTTCGTTTGCACCGGACGATATTATTATCCCACTTGAAAGCCATGAAGAGTTTAAAGAAATCATGGTTAACGAAGTATTGGCACCTACATATGACCGCCATATCTTTGGTGGTGATGCGACTAGCCTTGAAAGCATTGATGCTGCGGATATTATGACGCTAGAAAAGCTAGATGATTTAGCGCTTATTCTTGAAGAGCAATCAAATCCGATGAAGAACATCACGTTTGAAGCCGATCAGATGGCGAATGAGTCACCGTTCTTCTTACTATTTGTTACTCCGCGTCAATGGCGTGACCTATGGGCTTCTGCGACTGATAAGAAATTGCAAGAGCTACAATCACGCGCTATCAAACGTGGTACCGGCTTTAATCACCCGGTATTCAAAGGTGATGTGATCATGTGGCGCAACATTCTTGTTCGTCAATATCGTAAGCCAGTACGCTTCTATGCAGGCGATACGGTTACAGTGTCTAACAATGACAGACTTGCAACGACCAAACAGGTTACTGCAGGCGTAGACATTGACCGCGCTATCTTATTAGGTGGCCAGGCACTTGCTAACGCATACGGTAAGTCTGATTCAGGCTCGCACTTCTCTATGACTACTGAGAAAACCGACCATGGCAACGCCAATGAAACAGCAATCGTATGGATGAATGGCTGTAAGAAAGTACGCTTCTCTGATAAGACAGGCCGCGTAAACGATTACGGCACTATGGTCCTTGATACCGCCGTTACGCTTTAATTTAGCTGGCGGCTTAGGTCGCCTTTTATTCGTTAACTAATTGGAATAACACCATGAAAGAAACATTTTACAAAGGCGCTGCGGGCAATTTATCAATGCACAGCGTTACCCTGGCATTATCAGCTTTAGCAGTAAGTGGCGTGGCGGTTGCGTCTGCAAACCTACCTATCGGTACACAAATCACAGCCGTTCGCATTGTTAATGAAGCGCTTGGTGCTGATACAGAAGTGACAGCACAAGTGGTTAATCGCAATGGCGACTCAACCGATTTAGCTGCGTTCTCAACAGTAGCAGCGGACAACGGCGTCACTTACATTAAGCCGCACTACATTGGCGATGAAGGTCCTAGCGACTTAGTGGTCAAGAATACCGGCACTGGCGCAGCTACCGGCGAAGTGGTACTGCAAATTGAGTACCGCTACAAAGGTTACTAAGCCTTTTTCGATACACGTTTAAATCTAGCCCTGCGTTTGCGGGGCTTTTTTATTGGGAATGACCATGACTACCAAAACTAATATTGTCTACATTGGCAGCAAGCCATTTAAAAAAGACACCGTATGCGGTACGCGCTTAGTATTTAAACAGCTAGAGCCGGTACCCGTAGATAATGATTTACTGCAACGCTTTTTAAGTTACCCAAAAGTGTGGGTTCTTGAGTCTGAGCTTAAAGACGTTATTGAACGACTAGAAGCAGAGCAAGAAGCGGAACAGCAAAAGCGTTTAGCCGCGGAAGAAGCTAAGCAGAAAGCCATTAAAGATGCGGACCTTACCGTTGAAATTAGCGGCGAAACTATCGACCTGGGCAAATACAGTTCTTCACAGCTTGATACCTTCGTTGTTGCGCACGATCTGGTTATTGAAGGCGCTAAAAAGCCGTTACCTGCTTACAAGCTAAGAGTACGTGACGCAGTACGTGCACTAACTGCCACTGAAAACGGCGGAGAGTAACCAATGGCGCAACTATCTAGCTTGATCCCGTTAGTTCGTGAGCGCTGCGGGGGCGTTCTTGATCAAATGGCAAAGGACCAACTAGGTCGCGCCTATCAAAAGTTTTGTTATGAGTCGCGCTTTTTGGCCCGCATTCAAGAAATTGAGCAAGGGCAAGACGGCGCGCTTGTTATTGATGATGAACATGTATTTGTGAGTGTTGATTTTGTATTGGATGCTAATGGGCGCGAGCTTAAAAGCGCACAAGATTACACTGTATCTACCGGCGGTAAAGTAACAGCGCTCGGCACTACTGCAAAATTACGTGTGTTTTACCATATCGCCCCGCAATTTATGCTGCCTAATGAATTTGAAGCAGATAACACCATTGTTAACCGGTGGGCCGATGCTATCGCAGATGGTGCAGCCGCGAACCTGTCGATGATGCCTAACACCCAATGGACCGACTTATCAAAGTCTGACTACTTTAAACGCCGTTTTACCGATGGCTACCGCGATGCCTTCCAGGTTGCTATTGAAGCCCTGGGCGAGCAAAGACCAACACAACCAAGAGTATTTTTCTAATGGCTATAATTACATCAAATGAAATCATGCAGCGCGTTAATAAGTTACTAAACGATCCTGGCTTTACTCGCTGGCCTAAAGACGAGCTATTAAATTACTTAAACGATGCACAGCGCGCCATTGTATTGCGCCGCCCTGACTCTTACACCGTTGACGTTGACGACTTTGCATGTGTTATCGGGGTAAAACAGTCATTACCAGCCGATGCGCTTAAATTAATTGATATACCGCGTAACGCTAGCGGCAAAGCTATTCGTGGCCCTTATAATCGCCAAGTTCTAGATGATAACTACGATACCTGGTATGCGGGCAAAACCGCTACCGAAGTAGAGCTTTATATCTACGACGAGCGCAACCCTAAAACATTTTATGTTTACCCTGGCGTTACGCCTGGCATTGAGTTGACCTTAGTTTATTCAAAGGCACCGCCGGCAATTGATTCAGCGGCCAATGATTCGGGCGAAGTTATTGCGCTTGATGATGTGTATGTAAACGCCATTATTGAATGGGTTTTGTACCGCGCGTATATGAAAGATGCTGAATATGCGGCTAACCCAAACAAGAGCCAAATGCACATGAACGCATTTAGAAGCCAGCTAGGCGAAAAGAGCCAGGCTGACGTAGCGATGATGAGCGAAGAAAAGGGCAACTAACATGACAGCAAGCGCAGGCGCGTGGTATCGCGTAGGTACGGTAAACGTAACTAAAAACAATCAAATAGTAACCGGTGTAGCAACTAACTGGCAAAACGATGTTATTGCTATTGCGGTAGGTGATATTTTTACCCTAGATGCAAAGACCTGGTATGAAGTAACTGCGGTGGCAAGTGATACCAGCATTACGCTTGATCGCGGCTTTGAAGGTGCCACAGGTACGGGTAAAGCTTACGCCATTGTGCGCAATACGTCCGGCACGATATTAACGCGCATTGCGGGCCAGGTATCAGTACAGTTCAATCAAAAGCAATTGTTTTTAGATGAGCTGCGTACCTGGTTAAACTCTAACAGCGCCAGCGAAACACTAACCGATAGTCACGGCATTACGCAGTCGCTTAAAACACCATCGCAGATGGTGCGTGACCATGACAACCGCTTGGCTGAGTTAGATGAAATTCACCCATTCCCTTGGGCTATGCGTAAAGTAGAGTTTGAAGCTAGACGTGCTGTGAATAACGAAATGTTTGCAGCCAGTGGGTTCGTGTATTTTGGTAAGCAAACCACGCTCTCTGAAAACGTAGGGGAAGGTTTATCCTCCGTGGAAAGTCAGCATTGGGTTAATCAATTTCGTTTAGGGGTAAGCCCTGTAAGTAATAATATCTTTGGCAAGTCCGTGACCCATTTCCCGAAACTCAATATTGGTGGAGTGGTTACTAACTTAAGACAGATAGGCAGGGCGGCCCATGAAACTGATAATAACAGTGTGCGGCTACCTCCGGCGGAAGATGGTACGCGTACATACGATAGCGCCACAGGATTATCGGTAACTCACGCAACCCCCGAAATAGCTTTTGCTAGTGAAACAGCAACTAATAAAGTGGTTACGGACCGTGTAGATATGTGGGGGTTTGAAGCGTACTTGCGTGAAGTGAAGGATGATGACCCGTTTGTCTATGCTAATGGCTTGATCCAATCCCTAGCGGGGGATATTAATGGGGTGGCAACCTTTGTTGATACTTCGCGGCCCGAAACATACTTTTCATGGTTCGAGGGCGACGCCCCGATACGTGGGCGGGGGGTTAACTGGCAAACAGCAAGTGAAGCTAATCGCATTAAAATAGCTAGCGACCCCGCAAACAATATTTATTTTGATGATGCGACAGGTAAATTTTATCAATGGTGTGTCCGTGGTCGCAGCTTTGCGGGTGCGGGTAATGGTGACTGGCGAACTTCTAGACCGCAAAAGGCAGACACATTAGGATTCGCACAGCACCTAGCAACTACAGTGCAAATCCAAGGATCGCGTGGCGCGTTGGAGCCTCCGGCATGGGCAACAACGTACGTAGGCCGAGAACATACATCAAACAAAAATCCCTTTTTAGGGGTTTTTACCAATGTTAATCACGGCATTCCAGAGGATAACTACTTCCTAGTGTGCGGCTCTGTGAATAGGCTTAACCAAGGAGCGTACCATCCTAGCTTTAACCCCTCAGGAACGGCTAAGTGGGGGGGCGGCACCTTAGATGAGTATAACCTAGCTTATCGCTATGACTGGAGGGAAATCGGCAGTTTACCGTCTCTAGGCATGGTGGCGACGACTAGACAGCAGGCTTTCACCTTGAAATCTACCGCCCAACAGGGCTCCGGTAGTATAGGGAGTGAACCCGCCCGCCCAGATGGCCGAAACCATGACACTATTTACGCCAGCGGTCACGGTGGCCTTTGTCGTGATATGCGCTACTCAGCTTGGGGATTAACTCAAGAAGATTTTGTTGAAGCTGATTTGAATGTTAAGTCCGGTAAGTATCGCGGGCGTGAAAATCTGGCCCGCACTAAAGTAGATAAATTGGAAGTGATTAGTGATGGCTTTTCGGGTGCCGTACCTAATTACCTGTACCAAGACAGTAGGCTTAGAAATATTGGTGTTAATATGGCTTCGGGTGAGACGCTGGATTACTACCTAGTTAACAGTGCAACTAAAGAAGTTATCCATAGTGACGACATACCCCCAGCGGCGCATGACGTAAGCCGCTCTAAATCAATATACTACCCCGCAGCTTGGGGCGATACCCCTACTATTTATGTCATTCATCGAACGCCCGAAGCGAGCTCAATCGCGGGTGAGTTCAGTCACGCTGAAGTTATAGGTACGCCTTCAAATATTCTACTTTGTAAGGATTTGAAAAGCGGATGGCTTGGCAGTTGGCACCCTATTTTGCCCGACGGAGTGAGTCAGCCTCGGAAGCTATCCAGAAAAGCTAAGGACGTCACGAAAGTATACAGAACTACGGATTTAGGAGTTACCTGGACGGGCCATACTATTAGTAGCTTAGCCGTCTTTTCAGAGAGAGAGAATACGGTTAGCTTTCCGAGTCTATCCGCCGACTATATCCTTATGCTTATGTACACTACTAAGGCAAGGATGACCGAAGGAGCTAGTAATAGCCCCGTTTATGGTGGGGAAAAAGGGGTAGGGGTTGTTCACGCCACAGCCTTTACTCAGGGAGATAATAACTACCAAAGTTCATCCGATTTTTGTTATAGCTTGATTTCTAAAGTTACAGACCGATATACAGTCGCAGCGTACCCAGAAAATCAAAAGACCTTAAGCCTTAGTATCAATACGGATAAGAGATTAACCGATGCCAAGGAAGCTATAACCACCCACACACCTATTAATTTATCTATTATCCCAGAAAATCCAGCAGTGAAGGCACTTAACTACAACGTACTTAATAATCAGCAAGGTTTTGTAAACTACGCGTACACCGAACTAAAAGCTGAAGCTTTGGGCGCGGGCGTAGGAGACGACAATCAGATACATATCGTAGATGGTAAATCAACACGCCTAGACGACAACGGTGCAAAGGTTATTTACGGAACAGCACAAATCGTAGAACCATTAGGGTGGATAAAAAATGACAAGTAAACTAATTGAGTTCATCGTATTAGATGAAGAGCAAGGCCCTGTTTTGACTGAGCAGGGTTTGCCCCAACTGCTACAGCGACCAGACACTAAAACTGAGCAAGATATTGAGCGATTAATTTCGCTCGGTAAACCTGTGGCAGTGATCAACGTGTTTGCGGGGCTAGTAAGCTTAGGCGAGCAGTGGGGTTGGGCGCAAGACTACTTTAACTACTTGGTTGAGCTTAACGAAGCAAACGAGTACAACGCTAACTTACCTGAGCCAATAGCAAACGAAGATGGCACAATAACCGAAGCAGAGCCTAAGCCCCTACCTACTGAGCCATTGCGCCCCGAAGCTAGAACCGTTGAGCAAGTGCTAGCGCCGTATCAAAGAAAGCTATCTAAGATGGTGGGTATAGATATAAAAGGCGTTAACGTATCGCTGAACGAAACCAACCAAAACGGGCTATCTGCTTTGAAGTCCGCCTTTGACTTGGCTACCGAATTTGATGCGCAAGGGCAATTTTTCCCTATTAAATTTAATGCTGAAACAGCGACCGGCGAGCAGGTTGTAGAGCTGGCAGATGAAGCAGAGTTTAAACAGTTTGGTTTGCAGTTTATCCTTGCTCGAAAAGCCTACTTTGAATAGGGGCAATTACATTGACCGCACTTAAAACCCTTAGAACGTTAATAGGCTACATTTTATGTGGCCTTTTGTTTATATGGCCCTTTGTAATTTTATCTGTATTTGCATTTGCAGGTAGCACTTGGGCTTTTAATAGTTTGTATAGCATAGACATTGCTATTTGCAGTATTTGTCATGGTACCAGGCTTGAGTCTATATCAGCGCGCAGCTTTAGGTTGTCGCACGATAAACGCTACCGGTACCAAATGCTTGTCATTGACTTTTTAGCGCGCCCTTTTGATGGGGATAACCATTGCAAGCGCGCGCACAAATGGGAAAGCAAAGTAATCAAGCTCAGATAACCCGCCCCACAGCAGCAATTAAACATTTAATCTAACTATAAGCGAATACTATGCCTGCCATATCCGTTAAAACATTTGCCGGTGAACGGCCTAAAGTTGATCCGCGCTTGCTCCCTAACGAATCAGCCGCTAAAGCCTATGGCTGCCACTTTGATAATGGCAACTTATCGCCACTCAAAAGCCCGTTACTGACTGGTATATCCGTTATTTCTAACGCGAAAACTATTTACAAGCACTTAAATGAGTATTGGTTCTCATGGGATAAAGCGGTTAACGCGGTAGCAAGTCCGGTGGCTAACGATCCATGGCAACGGGTTTACTTTACCGGTGACGGGTACCCGAAGGTAACGAACAACACTATTTTTAGTGGCGCTATCATGCCAGCTAATGATTACCGCCTGGGTATTCAGTCGCCAGAAGTGCCGATAATCGCCATTGTTAATGATGCGGCTACCGAGGAAGTTGATCCCAACGATGATGAAACGCGTTATTACACGCACACGTTTGTTACTGAGCAAGGCGAAGAAGGCCCGCCAGGTGAAGCGTCGCAGCGTATTGATATTAGATACCCCAATGAAGAAGGTACGCATGTAAAGCTATCGTTTTCACCGCCTAACGTGAACGCGTCGAACATCACGCACCGACGAATATACCGAACGGCAACCGGCGGCGGCATAGCTGATTACTTGTTTGTTGCTGAAATTCCTATTTCACAAAACCTATTTGTTGACGATATATCTACCGACGAGCTGGGATCATCGCTTGATACTTACGACTATGAAATGCCAAACGAAAACATGATCGGCTTAACGTCGATGGCTAACGGTATCTTAGCTGGCTTTTTTGATAGTACCGTTTGCTTTAGTGAGTCCTACTTACCATATGCCTGGCCTACCGGGTACCAACTAACAACCGAGCATAAAATAGTAACGTGTGCAGCACTTGGCAATACGCTGGCGGTACTCACAGAGGGCTACCCGTATTTATTTAGTGGCATTAGCCCTGACTCAATGGCCGGGCAAAAGCTTGAATCTAACCAGTCATGCACCAGCGCGCGATCGGCGGTTATTGTTAATGGCTCACTTATTTACGCAAGCCCCGATGGTTTAATAGGCCTTAACGGTGGTGGGCTATCCATGCTTACCGGGCAGATAATTACTCGCGAGCAGTGGCAGGAATATGAGCCAAGCACGATTGAGGCGTACCACCAGGAAGGGCGCTACCTGGCGTTTTACGGTGCCAATTTAGATAAGGCATTTATATTTGACCCTACAGATGGCGATTTTAGGCATTTTACAGCGACAGCCAATTGTGGCTTTAACAGCCTGGTTGATGATGCGCTTTACATTTGCCAAGGTAAAAACCTTAGCAAGTGGGAGGCTGGCCCCGCAGTTATGAGCTACGAGTGGAAGTCTAAGGCGTTTATAGCTAACGACCTAAGCTTTGCATGTGCAATGGTAAAAGGCGTAGACACGGAGCTTGCAGGGCTGCGCATTTACGCCGACGAAGTGGAGGTATTACATTTAGCGCCAGGGCAAATACCTAAATCAGCATTTAGACTGCCAAACACGCGCGGTAATTCATGGTCCTTTGAAGTTTACGGCAAGGGTACAATTCATAGCGTGTCGATTGCGACAACGATGCAAGAGGTAGCGGCTTAAATGGCTAAGTTAACAAAAGGTGGCTTTTCGGGTATTGCTCGAAAGGCAAAGCAAAGCCAATCAGAAGGCGCGATCACAGAGAACATTGAAATATTAACCGGGCAACGTGGTAGTGGTGAAAACCGCGCGCTATTAGTTAAGGACCTGGTTAACTTAGATGATATGAAACGCAATGCGCTAATCAATAGCGCAAAGGGTGGCAACAATAGCGGTGGCTTACCCATTGTTGTAGGTGGTATTCAGCGCCCGCACGCACCAGTAAACCTTAGCGCTACCGGCGGCTTTACGTTTATAGCACTAACCTGGGACCGCCCAACTTATCGAGGTCACGCTTACGCTGAAATTTGGCGCAGCGAAACAGACGCGTACAACACAGCTACGCTTATAGCTACCGAAGTGGCGGACGTATTTAGCGACTCAGTAAACATGGGTGCTGAATTTTACTATTGGGTTCGCTTTGTAAACGTTGCTGATATGAAAGGCCCTACGCAGGGCGCAAAAGGTATCTATGCTAAAACTGTTGAGTCTGCGGCGTCTATACTTGATGAAATAGGCGGGAAAATTGAAGGCTCGCACCTGGGGGATTTCCTAACGTCTGAAATAGGGAAGATACCGGAAATAGATTTTACTTTAAACGAAGTGATCACGGTTGAGATACCGAAATTAAAAGTAGACGTTGATAGCTTTGGAGCCGACGCCGACCAACTGCGCATTGACGCTGACTCATTACGCGTTGATGTTGATAGTAACCTTGCAGCAATACCCCCGCTTAAGCTTGATGTTGATAAAATAAAGCTGACTGAAATACCAAAATTAAAGACTGACATTGATCAGCTAAATGTAGATGTTCCTGCATTAAGGGCGGACGTTGATAAAAACCTGGTAGATATTCCAGCGTTAAGAATAGACGTTGATAAAAACCTGCTAGAAATACCGGACATTAAAAGCGATGTTAGTGCGATAAATGTTGAGATACCAGCTATTCGCCAGGACTTAATAGACTTAACTGGCGAATCAGCAGAAATCAAAGCTATTGCAGATACAGCAAAACAAAGAGTTGAATCGGTAGAAGCAAGCAGCGAAACTTTAGCTAGGCAGCTAATTGAAAGCGCGTCGGTAAATGATACCAATTGGCAAAGCAATACGACAAAGCTAATAGCGTTTGAATCGTCTTTAGAAAATGTGAATGCCCGTATTGAGTCTGATTTTTTAACTAAAACAGAAGCAAACGAAGCGATAGCCGCCGCGTCACAAACCATACGCACTGAAATAGAAGAGTCGGGCTTAGCGCTATCTGGTGATATAGAGAGTACCTATTACACTAAAACAACTACAGATCAGGCAATTGCTCAAGCGACCCAGGATATAAAGGCGCAAATTGAAGATCCATTGGGTAGCAGTGTTGGCGCTCAACTTAAATCGCAGCATTACACTAAAGTCGATGCGGACAGCGCGATTAGCTTTTCAGCAGAGCAGCTAAAATCAGCAATAGAGAACCCGGCGGGTACCAGCCTGGGCGCATTAATAAACAACGACTATTACACAAGCATTGCTACAGATAGCGCCATTGCGGCTTATGGCTTGCAACTAAAAAGCGATATTGAAAACCCGGAAGGCGATAGTATAGGGGCCTCACTTAAAACCGATTACTACACTAAAACCGATACGGATAGCGCAATAAGCCAGGCGACTACGCTATTAAGCTCAGAAATTACCGGCGCAACCGATCAGATAGATACAATAAATGCCACACTTACAAGCGATTATTATACAAGTGCGGAAGCGGATCAGGCGGTATCAGCAGCGACGCAGCTTTTAAAATCTGAAATAGAAAACCCGTTAGGCTCAAGTGTTGGCGCAACTTTATTTAATAACTACTCGACTACCACAACTACAAATGAGGCTATAAGCCAGGCGACGACTGAGCTTAAATCAACCTTGGATGGTGACATTGGCGCGATAAGTGCGGACCTGGGCAGCAATTACTACACCATAGCCAGCACAGACAGCGCAATAAGCCAGGCGACACAGTTATTAAAATCAGCAATTGAGGACCCGCTAGGCACTAGCATTGGTGCGACTTTGGCTACTGAATATTCTACTACGGTAGATATAGACCAAGCTATTAGTGAAGCAACTACGCAGCTGAACTCGAACATTGATAGTGCCGAAGCAGATATTTACCAAAACGTATATACGAAAGTTGAGGCAGATACCGCCATATCAGGAAGTGTAACTGCGCTCAGATCTGAATTAAGCAAGGTTATCGAGGATGGCGACACCGCTTTATTCCAGGACTTTAGTGCGGACCTGCAAACTAACTACTACACAAAAACACAAGCGGACGGCGCGATAAGCTCGGCTACAACGGCTTTAAAATCAGCGCTTGATAGTGATATAGGTAATGTAACTACTGAGCTACAAGATAACTACCTTACAAAAGTAGGCACCAACTCAGCCATTAGCCAGGCTACGCAGCTTTTAAAATCTGAGATTGAAGATCCAGAGGGCAACAGCCTGGGCGCTACGCTTTTTACCGACTACTCAACTAAGACAGAAGTTAACCTGGCAATTAGTGAAGCGACCACACAGCTAAACACTAACCTAGATAACCTGCAGTCTGATGTATATAACAACTTTTACACCAAAACGGATGCGGATAGCAGCATAGCCGGTAGCGTTACCGCGCTTAGATCTGAGCTTATGCAGGTTATTGATGATGGCAATAGCGACGCCGTTCAATCCATCGAAGCCGACCTGCAAACTAACTACTACACCAATGTAGCAACAGATAGCGCTATCAGTGAGGCGACAACCTTACTAAAGACAACTATTGAAGATCCGCAAGGGGATAGCCTGGGTGCTGAACTGTTTAATCGGTACTACACCAAAACAGACACCGACGGCGCATTGGCTGAACTTAATACGCAGCTAAGGGCAGAGTACCAACCACTAAGCGAAGCGGTTATTGAAAACGCCCTTGCCAATGATGAGGCAAACAACAAGCAGCTAAAATTTGCAGCAGAGATAATATCGCAACAGAAAACCTTTGTTGATGATCAGGGCGCGCTTGCTGAGTCTATTTTTGCGCTACGTTCTGAATTTGGCGACAGCCAGGCAGAGCTATATACCTTGAAAGAAACGTATGCTGGCAACGTGCTAGCAACTGCGAAGGAGTTTAACAAACTAGAGTCAAGCATAGGCGACGTATCAGCAACGCTATTAAATAGCTATGACACATCGGCCACGACAACAGAAGCGATAGCTAATGCGGTTTTGGCCCTTAAATCTGAAATAGAAGATCCTGCAGGGGATAGTGTAGCCGCCAACCTACAGGTGAACTACTACACCAAAACTGATACTGATAACGCACTAAGCGAGCTAACCACGCAGTTAAACGCAAGCGTCACCGGTTTATCAGCTGAAATTTATGAAAACATTTATACTAAGGTCGATGCGGACAGCGCTATAAGCTCGGCTGTTACTGCGCTTCGCTCAGACGTTGATAGTGATATAGGCGAACTTAGTGCAGGAATAGAGCAAAACTACTACACCAAAACGGATGCGGACAGCGCAATAGCACAGGCTAACCAACTGCTAAAATCGGCTATTGAAGATCCGGAAGGTAGTAGCCTGGGCGCAACCTTGTTTAATGCTTACTACACAAGCACTCAAGCAGATAGCGCGATAAGTGAGGCCACAACGGCCCTTAAATCTGTTTTAGATAGTGACATAGGTAGCGTTACTGCGGACTTGCAAAACAATCACTCTACTACAGCGCAAACAAATCTCGCCATTTCAGAAGCGACCCAGCAGTTAAAAAGTGCTATTGAAGATCCCGCCGGCGACAGTTTAGCGGCGGATATTTACACTAACTTTTCAACCAAGGCTGATACAACTAGCGCCATTAGTGAAGCGACAACAGCGCTAAAATCTACACTCGATGGCGATATAGGTGCGGTTTCGTCCGACTTGCAGACTAACTATTTAACTAGCACGCAAACAGATGAAGCCATTAGCCAAGCGAATACCTTATTAAAATCGACAATAGACGATGATATAAGCTCAGTAGCCGCAGACCTACAAACTAACTACCTAACAAGCACGCAATCTAACCAGGCGATAAGCGAAGCTACTACAGCGCTTAAATCTGTTTTAGACGGCGATATAGGAAGTGTTGCGGCGGACTTGCAGAACAACCACTCTACGACAGCAGAAACAAATTTAGCTATATCCCAGGCAACCCAGCAACTTAAAAGCGCAATCGAAGATCCTGCCGGAGATAGCTTAGCGGCAGATATTTACACCAATTTCTCAACCAAGACAGATACAACCAGCGCAATAAGCCAAGCAACTACGGCACTAAAATCTACACTTGATGGCGAAATTGGCACAGTAGCATCGGATTTGCAGACTAACTACTACACGAAAACTAACACTGACAGCGCCATTAGCCAGGCGACTACGGCGTTAAAATCTACGCTGGACGGCGATATAGGTGCGGTAGCCTCAGACTTACAGACTAATTATTTAACCAGCACGCAAACGGATCAGGCAATAAGCCAGGCAACCACAACATTAAAATCCACACTGGATGGTGATATTGGCGAGGTGGCCGCAGATCTGCAAAACAACTATCGCACAGAGACAGATACCGATACGGCAATCAGCCAGGCAACAACTGTTTTAAAAAGTGAGATTGAAGATCCGGAAGGCAACAGCCTGGGCGCTACGTTATTTAATGACTTTCAAACTAAGGTGGATGCGGACAAATCAACGGCAACGACTAACCAGCAACTTAGGGCAGAGTTTGAGCCAAGCGCACAAGCGGTAATTGAAAACGCATTAGCGAATGACCTGGGGCAAGGCAGAAGAGCGCTAGCCGAGGCTGATATAATCAACAAGCAAACTGTTTTTGCTAATGAGCAAGAAGCACTAGCCGAATCCATTACCCTGCTAAATACGTCGATTGACGAAAGTAACTCAAACCTTTACCAGCTACAAAAGACTTTTGCCAGCAAGACGCAGGCAACCGCACAGGATTTATTAAAGCTCGATAGCAGTGTTGGCGATGTTAAGGCTGATTTAGTAAATAACTACTTCACTAGCGCAGACGTTAACGAGGCAATAGCCAGTGCAGATATGGCTTTGCGTGCTGCCATAAAAGGCGGCGACGATGAAGCTTTAGAGACTGTAACGGCAGAGCTACAAACCAATTATTATACAAAGGCATCGGCAGATAGCGCCATTGCAGAAGCGACGACGCAACTTAAAAGCGCCATTGAGGACCCTAACGGATCAAGTGTTGGTGCTGATTTATACGTTAACTATTCAACAACTACTGAAACAGGCTTAGCTATAAGCTCAGCTGTTACCGGGCTAAAGTCTACAATTGATACTGATATTGGCAACTTAAGCGCTGGATTGTCGCAGAATTACTACACAAAAACCGATACAGATAGTGCAATAAGCCAGGCTACTACAGCTTTAAAGTCAACACTTGATGGCGATATTGGCGACTTGAATGCGGTTTTGCAGACGGACTATTACACTAAGGTAGCCACGGATAGCGCGATTAGCTCAGCAGTAACCACCTTAAAGTCTACGCTGGATAGTGATATAGGAAGTTTGGGCGCAGTATTGCAGGCAAACTACTACACTAAAACAGCGGCGGATAGTGCGCTTAGCTCAGCAGTAACTAATCTAGGCTCTAAAATTGACACTGATATAGGCGTTGTTAATTCAGGGCTGCAAACAAATTACTACACTAAAACAGCAACAGATAGCGCCATTAGCTCAGCAGTAACTACGCTTGAATCAAGTGTGGGTGATGATATTGGCGACTTAAGCGCGGTACTACAGGCCAACTACTACACGAAAACAAACACTGACGGCGCAATTAGTAGCGCCAGCCAGGTGCTAAAAGCCGCTATTGAGGACAAAAACGGTAACAGTGTGGGTGCCAGCCTGCAAACACTTGGCGAAACCGTGGCAACAAATGACGGTAAATTCTCTTCTTTGTGGGGCGTAAAGACCAGCGTTAACGGCTTGCAGTCGAGTATTGGCCTAGTGAACGACGGCGTAGAGCCTATCTTTGCAGTTAAGGGCGCTAAGTTTGCGATTATAACGGATCAAGATCCTACTAACTTAACACCGGTATTTGCAGTTTCAAGCGGTAAAACGGTAATTAACACGGCGATAATTGACCAGGCATTTATAAAAAGCCTGGTTACAGATGATTTATTATCTAATCGTATACTGGTTGGCTCCCGCTTTACGTCGCCGTCTATCAACTACAATCCCGCCAATGGCGCAAGGAGCAATAACTTTTCAATTGACCCTGGCGGCAACATGCTTGCTAAGAGCGCGACGCTTGAGTCGGTAACTATTAAAGACAGTTACGGCAATGTTGTTATGTCGTCTACCGGTGCCATACCTTCATCAAAAGTAACTGGCCTGGGGGCTTTAGCCGCTAAAAGCTCACTGTCTTATAATGAGGTAACAGGCACGCCCGCGCTTGGCTCATTGGCTTACTTAAACTCGCTCGCTTACAACAGCATAACCGGCAAGCCGTCACTAGGTCCTTTTGCTGGACTTAGTAAAATATTGAGTTCAAACGTTACAACCTATATAGCCAACGGCGCTATTGGTAGTGCGCAAATAGATACGGCGTATATCAACTCGTTGTTTGGTCAAAACGCGAGCTTTTATGGCACCGTGTATGCGAACAATATTGAGGGCGATGTAACTGATATAAAGTCAAAATCAACATCGTTTGTAACAACCTCATCTTCGGCGGAGCTAACAGTGGTAACATTTACAGTGTCGGCACTTCCTTTTACAAGAAACGTGATGATTTGCGGGGTGGAAACGACAGGCTCAGGAGCTAGCGGATCGGCTCCCAACGTTGAAGTGCTTCTATATGTTTCCGGCTACTCAGGGGCGCGAGACAAATATCTTTGTTCTCATTCAAGTACAGGATCTAGCGTGGCAATATCAATGCCACTAGTTGCAACCATACCCGCCAATAGCACCAGGACAGTAACAGTTAAGATTAGGAAGGTGGGCGGCAGCAGTTCAAGCACTGCGACTGCGCGAGCGCAGAATGTGGTGTGCCAAGTATTCAAGTCGGGTTCTACAATTTCATAATGGATAAACCCCCCAATATAGGTTAATATTTTACCATAATGGAAAAATCGTATCTGCAATGTGTTGTGTGGGAAAACCACCGCGACCGGCTTAAAGAGCCAATAACTCGAATAGGTAATATTGCAAACGACCCACACCTATACTCTGAAATAAATAAAGCCTGCTCAAATGAGCGGGCTTTTTTGTTTTTAGCACCCGATGGTTTTGTTGTTTTATGGCCGCGCCACATTGATAAAAATACATTTATTGAAGTGACCATTGCGTCTTGCCATGGCGGAAACGCAGTGCAACGCTACCTTCGTCATATCATTAGGCTTGCCCGTTGTGGTAACGCTTCTTTTATAGAATTTGCAACCGCCAGGCGCGGTTTTAACAAAATAGCCCCCCTGCATGGCTGGGTTCGCAGTGGCGAGCGCGACAACTTAACAATATGGCGGCACTTTTTAGAGGTTGATAATGGGTAAAAGTAACGAAGTAAAAGAAACTGAATATGAAAAGGAGCTTGCGAAAGTGTACGCCGAGGAATGGGAGCTTTATCAAGAGAAAATTGTGCCGTTTGAAAACATGGTTATTGACGATGCGAAGCAATCTAATGATGAAAGTGTTTACGGCGATATAGCTGAAAACACCAACCTTGGCTATAAAAAATCATTTTCAGAAGCGAGTAATAACACGCTAGCAAATATGGAGGCTAGCGGGATAAACCCCAATAGCGGCAAGTTTAAAAACGCTGTTAGCGATATGGCTGACGGCGAAGCGTCTGTAACGAGTGATGCTATTGCTCGCTCGCAAGTTGCTGGGCAGGACCGTTACATAGGCAAGATGAGCAACATCATGGCAATGGGCCAGGGGCAATCTCAGCAAGCGACGGCAACGCTTAGTGATATAGCGTATGGCTCGCAGCAAAAGGCATTTAGCGATGCGAAAAACAACCAGGCTATAAGCGATAGCTACATAGGCGCAGCGGGAGCTGT
This sequence comes from Pseudoalteromonas translucida KMM 520, assembly GCF_001465295.1. Lineage (NCBI taxonomy): Bacteria > Pseudomonadati > Pseudomonadota > Gammaproteobacteria > Alteromonadales > Pseudoalteromonadaceae > Pseudoalteromonas > Pseudoalteromonas translucida. The sequence goes on from NZ_CP011034.1 coordinate 1,348,437, forward strand.
TGCAGGTGCTGCAGGTAGTTATTACTCAAACCTGCCCGCCGGAACAGTAACGCCAAGCGCCAATACTAACGCCGCAACTACCAGCGATATAAACAATGCACTAACAGGGGGAGGTTAATATGGCTAGCATATACAGCGGTACGGTTGACTCAGCAACGAACCAAGTGGAAAACGCGGATCTTGCTAATGCTGATCCGGGAAATGTACGCACAGACAAGTACCAAAACGCGCTAGCCGACTTAACGCGCCAGCAATTTGAAGATTACAAAAACCGTTTTTTACCGGTGCAAGAGGAATTGTTTGGCCTAGCTACCAGTGACAAGCTACTGAACGAGCAAATGCAGCGCAATGAGAAAAATATAGACAATGCTTTTGCTCAATCCAAAGTTGCTGAATCGCAGCGCTTGGGCCGATATGGTTTATCACCCGAAGAAACAGCCCAAGGCAGTGCCAATGAAGGACTACTAAAAGGGCTTACTACAGCTTCAATCAACAACGAAACTCGCGAGTCTGTAGATGATTTGCAAAATAAAATTTTAACGGGGCAAGGCGGCGCGCCACAATCCCTAGCTGATATAGGTGGAAAATAATGTCTTACTCAATTATGCAATCGGGCCAAAGCACGAAAGGCAAAGCGACCGACTCATTAAAAACGCTGTCGGATATGGAGCAAAAGCGCGACATAACCAATGAAGGCATAAAAACGCAGAAAAAAACGTCGCAAATGAGCGGTGCAGCTTCGGGCGCAATGGTTGGCTTTACCGTTGGTGGGCCTTGGGGCGCAGCTATTGGCGGCGCAATTGGCTTAGTGGCTGGCGGACTTTAAGGGGTAATTTATGGCAGGTGCATTTGTAGACGGCGCATTAAAAGGCTTTGAAATGATGGAGCGCCACCAGGCGCGCAAGGACGACAAGGCTCGACTTTCTATCATGGATGAGCGTAATGAAGAGCGCTACCGTGAGAGCATTGAAAGACAAAACCGAATGGATGAAGAGAGCCGTAAAAACCGCGAAAGCGATGTTACGTGGCGAGAGAGTCAAGCGGAAAGTACCAATAACTACCGCAACGATGCGCTAACGGCGAATAAGGAGCAGACTAAGTGGCAGCAAAACTACAAAAACCAGCAAGCGCAATGGCAAAAAGATCAGCAGGCAATACCCGTCGCATGGCAATCATTCAGAGAAACGGGGCAGGTACCAGAAGAGCTTAGCGATGTGCTAGAGCGAAACAAAGGTATGGACCCAAGAACCTATATGAACCCACAGTACCGCGCAGAAGTTAAAGGGCTGGGTGAAAAGCTTGATAACGTAATCAAGAGCGGCAACATGGCAGAAGCCAACTCGCCAGAAACGTTAAATCTATTTAACAATGTTTTTAAAGACAAGATAAGTCAATCGGTAGGACAGTTCGATGAAAAGGTTAACTCTAAAATTGCCAGTGTTGATTTTGCCGGGTTCGTTCCGGCCGAGCGCGAGGACGGTAGCGTAGCCCTGGCGCTCAAGGTGACGTATGCAAATGGATCACAAGAAATAAAACCTATGACCAAAGGGCGCTCGTCTGACGGCGACGATCCGGTAATGACCTACACGCCGAAAGAGCTTGTAAACACTATAAAAACGCGTGCCATGATGGCCGATATGATGGAACGCCCTGAGTATTGGGACAAAATGGGCGCAGAGGTCGCCGCAAACTTTGGCCGTGGCACGAAAGCAAGCGCCGGCAAAGGTGGAGATAATGGGTATCAAAAGCAACTCAACTCGATACAAGATGAAATGACTAAAGCGCTCGCTAAAATCGAAGGCGGATCAGACCTGGACTACCTTGATGATGGTGGTAGAGAGGAAGCTAAAAACAGAGTTAAGAAGCTTTATCAAGAGCGTATAGAGCAGCTACAGCAGTCTTACGGTACATCATCTAGCAGCAAGCCTACAAATTCTAATCAGACAAATGAATCTGTTAAATACATTAGTAAAATAGATGGCGTTGATGCCAAGGGCGTTATCTCCAAATTCATGGAAGCGAACAAAAATTTATCAGAACAGCAAGCTACACAAATAGCCATTCAGCAAGGGTATTTATCAAATGACCAATAAAATAGTAGATCCATTTACAAATAAAGAAATTGAGTTTGTTGATCCCTTTGCTGAGCCAGAAACTAAAAGTGGGATGGCGGCAGCATTTGGAGCGGGAGTTGATAAAGTTGAAGAGCTAGGTTACCGCGCAGTAAAGGGCTTTACTGACACAGGCGAAAACCCAGATGATCACGAAGAGGGCTCGTTTTCTCAGTCGGTGGCAAAGGCAATTGGCAAAGGTGGCTCAGTTTCTAAATGGGCGCAAGAAGGCATCGATCGCAATGTTAAAGAGCAGGAGGCATACGAGCCAACCGTTAAATCATATAAAGATATTGATGGGTTTGGTGACGCAGCCAGCTATACCGGCGAATTGCTGGCTGGCTCGCTACCCTACATGGCAGGCGCTGCTACTGGAATAGGCGCGCTTGGTATGGCTGGCGGTTTATCGCATGAGGCTTATGAAAAGCAGCCAGAAGGCGAAAAAGACGCGGCAAGAGCTGTTACATCGGGTGCCGCTCAAATGCTACTTGAGCGTTTAGGTATCAAGGTAAGCATGGGCCAACTTGGCAAAGATATTTTAAAAGATGGTGTGGTAGAAACCGCTAAGCGCATGGGCAAGGGAGAGCTTGTAGATGCTGTACGCGATCCAAGTTTTGCTAAGCGCATATTCAAAGGCGCTGTAGGCGAAGGCTTAACCGAGACAGGTCAAGAGGCACTAGCGCAATGGGGCGCAGGTAAAAGCATTGATGAATTTGAAGGGCTAGACGAAGCATTTGTAGGTGGTTTTGCGGTCGGTGGCGTAATGCGTACTGGCTCAGAGTCAGCGCAAAAGGTAATGGGATACCAGAAAAAAACAGCCGAAGCGGTAAAGCAAGGTGTAGATCAACTTGTTGAGGCAGGCGCAAGCCACGGTGAGGCAATTGATACTGTACGTAAACAGCAATATGACGCCGCTAAAAAGCAGGGGCTAAGTGAAGCAGAGGCGTCCGCAGTTGTTGCGCGCACCATGAAAGAAAAATTTGGCATTGACGATCCTTTGTTTGCAGCAGCAGCGGAGCCAGTGGCGGTGGAGTCGGTAGAAGCGGGCATGGAGCCAACCATACCCGAAGATACGCAAACACCTATTTTTCAAAATGATGAAGTGGATTTCGATGCGCCAACAGCAGCTAGACAGGCGGGATTTGATCAAACAAATAAAGCGGCCGGCCAATATGGGGATATGCTTACAAGCCCTGCGCAACAGTCATTAAGCGCTTTAGATGCAGGCAACAATGCGCCCACAGTAGACGAGCGAGTAAAGGCGGCGGCCTTTGATAAATCACCAACACCAGAAGATCGTTTTAGCCCAATAAAGTACCAGCATGAAGGCGATTTATTGGGGCCAGAGGCGCAAGACGCGCAAAGCATAGACAATGCCCCTATTGATGGGCAAACAGTGCCAGAACAAGGTAAGTTACCAACGGCAGAGCAAACACAAAGCCGGCAAATGCGTGAGCAAGCCCAAGTAGATCTTGAATCGCAGCCTAAAAGCATTGAGCAAAAAGATATTATTTTTGGTGAAGATGGCAGGCCGCAGCAGCGTGCAGCACAGCAGGTAAAGCAAGCTGGTAAAGACTCACAAAACTTATTGCCACAAAAAGATATTATTTTTGCTGACGATAATAGTGGGGTTAACGTTTCTAAAAATGGCGAGCCATTCAAAACTAAACGCGGTGCACTGCTAAGTAAAGAAGCTCGCGCAGCACGCAGAGCAGGCCAAAAAACAAAAGCAGTTAGCTTTGATAATGGTTTTGGCTGGGAGATTAAAGGCAGCGATATAAGTGCTGCACCTAATGCAGCTCCGGATATAAGTGCGGACAATACTAAAAGTACGCAACCGGCTGCCAGTTTAGCGGGCGAACCAATAGATAGTGAATGGACTGTGTTTAATCAGCAAAGCGAAACTAAAAATATTCCAAGGGCAGAAATGCCGCAAATTAAAGCGGAAAATCGCGGCGCATTGGTTAACTTTATGAAAGCGCGTGACATAAGTCATGAGCAAGACGAGGTAGCAGCAGCCTCATTAAAGCCAACGCAGCAAGAGTTTTCACCGGCCAAAGTTAAAAAGGCAATGGAGTTTGAAGGTGGTAATCGCTCTATACTTGTATCGAATGATGGCTATGTGCTCGACGGCCATCACCAGTGGTTAGCCGCCCGTGAAAAAGGTGAGCCAGTAAAAGTAACTCGCTTAAATGCGCCTATTGAGCAGTTGGTACCATTGGCCAAAGAAATGCCCAGCACTGAAACGCAGGGCGATAATAGTAAATTAATTACTGCTGATAACGATGAAACGGCCATTTCTAGTAAATTAAATACCCAGAATGATACTGAAAACGCAAAAATCAGTAAATTAAATGAAAGTGCCGAGCCTACCGCGCCGGTAACAAATGCCGCACCTAAATTAGATCGGGCAGAGGCTGAGTTGCCCGCAGTATTAAAGGTAAGCAAAACGAAATGGTTGCAGAGCCAAGCTAAAGAGCAGGGGCTAAAAAAAGGTTCGCCAGGCTTTGACGTTGCCATGGCCAAAATAGAAGAAGGTTACGAGCCAGCTATTGATAGAGCGCTTGCTGAGTCGTCGTTTGAAACTTATAAAAAGTTTAACGACGATACGCCAGAGAGCATTAACCGCATGGCGCATAAAGAGCTGCGCAAAGAGTTTGGCATTGATGATACGCCACCGCCAATAAAAGAAGCCGTTAAGCCCGCTAAAAAAACAGAGCCGCCTAAGAGCGGTTTTTCTTTGCCTGAAAATCGGAATGTAAATGGCATGGCTGCCAATGAAATAGAAGCGATCATCAGCAAAACAAGTAACGACTTAGCCACAACAAGTAAAGAAGATTGGGGCAATTTACGCGGGCAAGGTAAGCGCGTTGGCGGCATGGTGATGGGTGGCATGCGTGATTCATCACTGCAAGGTGAAAAAGCTTACACTAACGTCATTGGTAAACTAGAGCAGGAAAGCAAGGCTGATTACGATGATGCAATAGCAACATTTAATGATGATAATAATGGCAAGATAGCCTATGGAAAAGCTAGAAGCGCGGGCTTTGATCATGACACGTCACTGCGTTACGGGCTAAGCAAGGTAGCAAACATAGGAATGACTTTTGATGAGCTTTTAAATGTCGAAAGCAATAATGTCGGCGATAATGCGACACCTAAGACCAAGGGCGGCACGAATCCAGATGAAAGTAATCAAGCAACAGTCAAACAACCAGCAAGCGAGCCAGATCAGGCTAGCCCACAAGAGAGTATTGATGACTTTGGAGAGAAGCTAGGTGGCGCGCGTAAAGATGCATGGAGCGGCTTTAGCGAAGCAATACAAGATCAGCAAAACACCGCTGAGCTACCATTAAGCAAGGCATGGCCTGAGCCAAACTACAAAGAACTTGCAAGCACTGGTGCTAGCCTTGAGTCTATAGCGCTAATGGCTGCAATGCGCAGTGAAATACCATCAAAACCAAGAGTTGCACGCAAGGTTGCAAGGTGGGCAAAAACAGTAAACGACTTAAAAGAATTTGCAGCAGACTTAATGAGCGGCGATCGCGATATAGCAACTGTAATGCAAAGCATGCGAAACCATAGCTCAAAGCTAGCCGCTGTTGTTGACGCCATACCCTCTATTGCAAAGGCTGATATTGATACATTAAAAAACGTTGCAGATTACCGTATCTCTTCTGGTAGTTTTTCCGTATTTGGCGGTAAAACATATTCGCCTAGCAAGGTATTTTATTTTATAGAGCGCAATGGCCGCCCAGTTTATGACGGTGCCAGCGAAACATTAAGTGACGTACAAGCACTACTAACCAAGGTTGTCAAAGCGGAGCAGAGCGACACATCTAATGCGACAAGTGGCAAGAAAAGCAAAATTAGCGTTTACCGTGATCGATACACTAAAGATGTTTATTTGGGATGGAAAGGCGCAGGTGGCGTTTTAAAAATAAAGTCATTCGACGATTTAGGTACCGCCAGAGAGTACCTTAAAAACAATCGCGAGGAAGTAGAGCAAACCCTACAAAAAATGAAAGAAACCCCAAGCATGCGTAAACCTGTTAATGCAGAGCGCGCGGGACCTGAGCGTTACGCAGGCAATGTAACACCAGAAACGTTTAGTGAAGCATTTGGCTTTAGAGGTGTTGAGTTTGGTAATTGGGTAGAGCAAGCTAAGCGACAAAAGGATTTAAACCAAGCATACGATGGCTTAATAGATTTAGCCGAAGCGCTCGACATACCACCAAAGGCGTTAAGCTTAAACGGCAAACTAGGCCTTGCGTTTGGCGCGCGTGGTAAGGGCGGTAAAAACCCTGCAGCCGCACACTACGAACCAAACAGCGTTGTTATTAATCTTACCAAAAAGGCAGGCTCAGGATCTCTTGCGCATGAGTGGTGGCACGCCCTTGATAATTACTTTGGCAAGCAAAGGGCTAATACAGACTTTATTACTGAGTCGCCATACACATTATCAACAGATGAAATTCGCCCTGAAATGGCAAGCGCTTTTAAACATGTAAGAAATGCCATTGTGCAAAGCGGGTTGCCTGAGCGCTCAAAGCAGTTAGACACTAGGCGATCTAAAGCTTATTGGGCAACGACAATAGAAATGACAGCGCGATCATTTGAAACTTACATAATAGACAAGCTAAGCCAGCAAGGTATAGAAAACGACTACCTTGCTAATGTTCTAGCTGATGATGCGTGGACAGCGGCAGAGTCACTAGGCTTTGAGTCCAGTAATTCATATCCATACCCAAATAAAGCAGAGCAACAGGGAATAAATGCTGCATATCAAACATTGTTCGACACTATAGAAAGTGAAAACACCAGCGAAGGCATACGGTTATTCTCAAAATCTAAAAACCTTAACACTAGTAAGTCAATAAGCGCTGAGAAAGCCCAGGGTATTGCTGATGAGTTTGTTAAAAGCTTAAAAGGTGCTAACGGGATCACAGTAAGCATATTGGAGGACACCGCTACCGCAGAAAAGCTATGGCGTATGAGTTTGGACGGTGCGACAGTTAAAGGTGCTTACAGCGAAAACAGTAAAACAGTGTATGTGATAGCCGAAAACATCGACAGTGAAAGCGACTTGAAGAAAACTTTGGCACACGAAACGATAGCTCACGGCGGCTTAGATACAGTAATTGGCGCCGATGCTAAGCAAGCATTTATTGATCGCATAAAAGCTACTAAGGGCCGCAAGGCATTTGAGAAATACTGGAAGGACGCAAACAACGACTATTGGGATGCAAGCCAGGACGTAAAAGCCGAAGAGATATTTGCCCGCTTTGTAGAAAACGAGCCCACCAAAGGCGAGCTTAAATATTGGTGGCAAGCACTTAAACGTTTTATACGTGCACAGCTTGATAAAGTAGGCCTGGCATATAGTGAAGATACAGAGCTAACCGCAATGCGCGAAATGCTTGAGAGTATAGTTAAGGGATTTAAAGCGCAGCGTGAGCCGATGACTAGCAGTCAAACTGAAATGGCTTACAGCCAATCTGATAAGAAATTCAGCCATACAACCAGCAATGGCAACAGCCAAACATCAAGCAAAATATCAGAGGCTATAAAAAAAGCAATCAACCGTGAGAGCCGCTTTGAAAAATCAAGAATGCCAGAGTGGGAGGCACTAAACGCTCAGTTAAGAGAGACAGATAAAACAACTGGCAGCAAAATAAAGCGCCAATTATCACGATGGATAATGCCTGGCGGAAACATGCCGGAAACAGTAAAACAGGCCGTTAGGGGGCGTGATCGCGATGTGGCTGTGCATGAATTTGATATATCAATGCTGGTAGGAAAGTTAAATTCAGCAATAAAGTCTGCAAGTATCAATCCTGACAGGCTTACTGATGATCAGTGGGCTAAATATCACCAGTTTTTAACTGGCGAAAATAATGGCTCGACACTTGGGCAAAGTGAGCGCGATGTGTTGGTGCTTATGCGGGAGCATATAGATGGCCTGACCCGCGATTATGTAGCAAGCGTAAATAATAAGCTGCAACAGCGATTGGCAGAGGATGGAGTGACCGACCCCAAAGAAGCTGCTCGCCTTGAAAAAATGCTAGGTAATGTAGGTAAATATTTAAACCGTAGTTATAAGGCCTTTGATGATAAGGAGTGGTTTAAGAAGATCCCCACGAAAGTTATTGATGATGCCCGTACATACTTAATTAACCAGTATAAACGAGATGGACATGCAGCTGAGGAAGCTCAAAATAAAGCGCAGGTTACTTTAAATGAAATAGTAAAAACTGGTACAGCTTACGAAAGCCTGGGCTCGTTTATTGCTGAGAGTAAACTTGGCTCTAAAGATCTTTCCACTTTAATACCGAGAAAAGATATATCGCCAGAAATTAGAGCTTTATTGGGTGAGTACGCAGACCCACGGATTAACTACGCTAAGTCAGTATCAAAAATGTCCTCTATGATCGCAAGCGACAAGTTGTTAAGTACAATACGCGATATGGGCATCAATAATTTTATTTTTGAAAAAGACACTCGGCCACCGGAGGCAACTGTTCAATTGGCGGGCGAAAAATCTGAGGTGTATTCGCCGCTGAACGGTATGTGGACCACGCCAGAAATAAAAGAAGCATTTGAGGATGCAATGGGAACTGGTGGTGGCGAAGGGTGGCTTGATACAGCGATACGAATTAATGGCTTTATAAAATACGGCAAAACAGTTTTATCACCCACAACGGCAATGCGTAATGTGATGTCATCTTACTTTTTCACAGTTGCAAATGGTCACTTTAATCAAAAGTATATGAAGCAAGCCGTATCTGCTTTTAATGCGCAAGTTAAAGGTAAGGTTACTGATGGCGAGTCTGATTATATCAAACGCCTTATTAAGCTAGGTGTTTTGTATGACTCAGCAAACGCCGGTGAAATGGTCAAAATGATGACCGACGGAAAGATAAGCCAAATGCTAGAGGGCAAAGGTGGAGCTGCATTTGAAAGCTTACGATGGCTGACTGACAAGGCGACAGGCTTTTATCGCTTTGGCGATGACTTTTGGAAGATTGTCGGCTTTGAAAATGAAAAGGCAGCACTCATAAGAACAGGCATGCCGCAAGGCGAGGCCGAATCAGTGGCCGCAGAGCGAATACAAGATACCTACCCAACATATAGCCGCGTTGGCAAAGCGGGGGTTTGGCTGTCAAGATTTCCGCTGGCTGGTACGTTTGTTTCATTTCCTGCTGAAATAGTTAGAACTACTGGCAACATGATCAAGCTTGCAGCTAGCGAAATTAAATCAGACAACCCTAAAGTGCGCGCTATGGGAGCAAAACGAATTGTAGGTATAACTATGGCAAGTGGCGGCATGTTTGCTTTATCAGCCCTCAGCGCAGCAATGTTTGGTGTGACGGATGATGAAGAAGAAGCACTTAGGGACATGACAGCTGACTGGCAAAAAAACTCAACTTTCGTTTATGCAGGTAGGGATAGCGATGGGAATTTACGTTATTTTGATATGTCATTCTTAGACCCGTACGGATATTGGAAGCGCCCTATAGAAGCGATGATGCGAGATCAGCCAGTAGATAAAGCGATAGCATCATCATTAAGCGATATGATTTCGCCATTCTTAGGAGCCGATATAACTGCAGGGAAAATACTTGAAGTGCTTAGCAATAAAAAGCAAAGCGGTGGGCAAGTTTATAAAGAAAACGATACGGCCATTCGTAAAAGTGCAGATATTGCTGGGTACTTAGCATTAGGCCTAGCGCCAGGCGCAGTAAATAATGCTTGGCGAATTGGTATGGCGGCAGGTGATGTTAAGCGCTCGACAGGTAAGCCATATAGTTTGCCTGATGAAATGCTGGCACTAATGGGATTTCGTAGTTCAACATTTGATCCCAAGGTTAGCCTTTATTATCGGACCTTTGACTTTAACAGCTCAATTGCAGAGGCTAGAAAAGAGCTAAGCGGTGTACTAAGAGATCCCAATAAGGTGTCAGATGGCGAGATAAGTGCGGCTAAAGATCGAGCAAAATCAAAGCAAGAGCAGGCGTTTAAGCAAATGTCTCGCTTAATTCAGGCCGCGCAAACTGGCGGAGCAAGTCGCCCTCAAGTTGTACGAATATTATTGTTAGCAGGTATTAGCAAGCGCAATGTTGGGTTTTTACTGCAAGGGCGAGTGCCGCCGGTTAATTTATCGGACACATCATATGAAAGCGCTGTAAAACGAGCTCAATTAATAATGGACAATGAATCAGCGAGGGAAATAAGAAGTCGATTTAACCGCATAACTAGTAAGGATTAACTTTTACAAGAGCAACAAAAAGCCCGCAATTAAGCGGGCTATCAGGTAATTAGTTTCTATTTCTAAAGTCATCAGCAGTTTGCTTGAGGCCACGCATATAACCATAATCTTTGCACTTTTCATGTGCGTTATTATGGATTACGGCAAATACGTAATGAGCCTCTTCATTCATATATCCATAAGTGTAGACGATATAGGAATCAGAAGTTTTATTTCTTTCCCACTTATCAGGGCAAGATACTCCTTCGATATATATATGAAGGTGGTGTACCTCAGAATCTTGAATATTATCAGGCCGCAAAAAGGGTGCATCTTTACCTATGTAATGAGGCTTCTCTTGTGTGGTGAAATAAGTCTTAAGATCTTTTTTTAAAGGCTCTACATCTTTGCCGAGTTTTTTTATTCCGGCTTCAAGTGATGCGCTAAACTGTAATGATACTTCCAATGTAAATTTCTCAGTTAATGAATATTAAAAATCTCATTACTAACTGCGTTAGCTGCTATAAAAAAATCTTCAGAAGGTGTGAAACTGCAATTTTTATTAACAGAAGTCTCTTTTAAAGAGCTTCCTAATACTCTACAAATATTAGATATATTCTTTCTCAACTGCCCAGATTTAGAAACTAAGTCTTTAAAGTTTTGATGAACTACAGGGCCGTGTGCATTTAATATATCTTGGTTGTAAAGGCTCCAATTTCTTTTCAGGTATTCAGACACACCACGAAGAGCTAAATCTAGACTAACTAAATCATCTAAGTTTGCTAAGGTTTCTTGGTTAACGGTGTCAGAATTAGACAGATCAAAATAAACCTGACGAGCTTGAAGTAAAGTTTTATCAAGTTGTACTAATTTTTGCCCAAGCCTAATAGATATATCACTAGCACTTATATTAGTAGCTACTGACTTGCTTGGTATTAAAAAACTAACCTCTTCCGAAGCATTAACGGAAAAAGCACTGGAAACCAAAGTTGCTAACAACATAACAGTCCCCTTAAACATAGCGATACTCCTAGTATAGCGCATTAAATCAAACTACTTCATTCTAACTAACAATAAAATAGTGCGCAGATTATCCATGTATTGAGATAGAAAACAAGGAAAATAGAAAAATCAGTATAAATAATTATACCTAACAGGCCTTAATAAGGGCTTAATTATGATCTATTTTAATGCCAATTCCATCACTTACAGAAGTTACACTATACATATGAGATAGATTTATCAACAAAAGTTTGAATAGATTGTTGGCATTAGCTGTATTGGGACGCGGCACAAGCAGGCTAGCTGAAAAGCGTTACTCACAAAAAGCCCGCAATTAAGCGGGCTTTTACAGAGTATCGAGTCATCAACCTACAATTATAATATCGTGCTGTATTATGATTGCGTAATAAAGCTATAATAGGTTTGTTGTTAAGTCTACGACAAATTTACAAATTCCCCCTTGAAATACCCACCGACAAGCACAATATTTCAGTCATGGTAAGAACTTCAATTATTCACTTGTGTACCAAAGTGTGTACCAAATAATGAAAGGTAACATTATGACAAATCAAAAAGACATTACAAAACATGAGTTTGGAACAGACGCGGGTAAGATACTCAACTTAATGATCCATTCTCTTTATTCTAATAAAGAAATATTTTTACGTGAACTTGTGTCAAATGCCTCAGATGCAGCAGACAAGTTACGCTTTTTAGCATTATCACAAGGTGATCTGTACCAAGGCGACGCTGACTTACGTGTACGTATTAGCGCTGACAAAGAAGCTAACACCATTACTATTTCTGATAATGGTATTGGTATGACACGCGATGAAGTAATAAGCTCATTGGGTACTATTGCAAAATCGGGTACTGCTGAATTTTTCAAAAACTTAACTGGCGATCAAAGTAAAGACTCGCAGTTAATTGGTCAGTTTGGTGTTGGTTTTTACTCAGCATTTATTGTGGCAGATTTAGTAACGGTACGTACCCGTAAAGCCGGCGAAACAACGGCTTACGAGTGGGAGTCTCAAGGTGAAGGCGAGTACACGCTGCAAGAAATTGAAAAAGAGGGCCGTGGTACCGACATTATTTTACATCTTCGCGAAGAAGAAAAAGAGTTTGCTGATGAGTGGCGCCTGCGCAGCATAGTGACTAAATACTCGGATCATATTTCGACCCCAGTACAAATGTACAAAGCAGAAGTACCAGAGTCTGAAGGTGAAGATGGCGAAAAAATCCCAGCAGTACCAGGTGAGTGGGAAAGTATTAACCGCGCTACTGCACTGTGGACTCGTGATAAGTCAGAGCTTTCAGATGACGAATACAAAGAGTTTTACAAACACGTAAGCCACGATTGGGAAGACCCACTAAGCTGGGCGCATAACAAGGTAGAAGGTAAAACTGAATACACTAGTTTGTTATACATCCCTAAAAAAGCGCCATTCGACTTATGGAATCGTGATCGCCAAAGTGGTTTAAAACTGTACGTACAGCGCGTATTTATCATGGATGACGCTGAACAGTTCATGCCAAGTTATTTACGTTTTGTAAAAGGGTTATTGGACTCAAACGATTTACCACTAAACGTATCTCGCGAAATTTTACAAGACAACAAAGTAACGCAAGCTATTCGTAAAGGGTGTACATCGCGTATTATTAAAATGCTTGAGCGTATGGCTAAAAACAAAGCTGACGATTACCAAGTATTTTGGAATGAATTTGGTCAAGTGATCAAAGAAGGCCCTGCAGAGGATGCAGCTAATAAAGAAGCAATTTGTAAACTATTACGTTTTTCTTCTACGCATACCGATTCAGCAACGCAAGATGTATCGCTTGAGCAATATGTTGAGCGCATGAATGAAGGCCAAGACAAAATATACTACGTAGTGGCTGACACGTTTACTGCTGCGAAAAACTCTCCGCATTTAGAGATTTTCCGTAAAAAAGGCATTGAAGTATTACTGCTAAGCGACCGTGTAGATGAGTGGATGATGAGCCACTTAACTGAATTTGCTGATAAGCAACTACAATCAATCACCCGTGGTGATTTAGACTTAGGTAAGCTTGACGACGAAGAGACTAAAAAAGCGCAAGAAGAGTCTGAAAAAGAAGTTGCCGGTTTAGTAGAGCGTATTAAAACGGCGTTAGGTGATGAAGTTAAAGAAGTACGCTTTACGCATCGTTTAACCGACTCTCCAGCATGTGTTGTTAGCGATGACAACGACATGAGCTCACAAATGCAAAAGCTAATGGAGTCGGTTGGTCAAGCTGCTCCTGAAGCAAAACCTGTGTTTGAGCTAAACCCAGAGCATCAACTTGTTAAGCATTTAAATGATGAGCAAGACGAAGATAAGTTTGCACAGTGGTCGCATGTACTACTTGACCAAGCGCTACTTGCAGAGCGTGGCACACTTAAAGACCCTACAGGGTTTGTAACTCGCTTAAATAAACTAATGCTTGAATTAAGCAAATAAGTTTAAAAAATGAAAGATTAAGTTAAAAGGGAACGTAAGTTCCCTTTTTTATCCGCTATAAGCCCGCGAATGACTTATCAATTAGTATAAGTTGCTTGAGTATCGGCGGCGCTTATGGAAGAATTCAGGCTTCAAAAAACAAACTATTACTAAGGGACAATGATATGCGCATTATTCTTTTGGGCGCGCCGGGTGCAGGTAAAGGCACTCAAGCTCAGTACTTGATGGATAAATACGGTATTCCACAAATTTCGACTGGTGATATGTTACGTGCAGCAATTAAAGAAGGCACTCCACTGGGTCTTGAAGCAAAAAAAGTAATGGATGCAGGCCAGTTAATTTCTGACGATATTATCATTGGTTTAGTAAAAGAGCGTATTACTAAAGCTGATTGCGAAAATGGTTTTTTATTAGACGGTTTTCCACGCACTATTCCACAAGCTGATGCAATGAAAGAAAATGGCGTAGTGGTTGATCACGTTATTGAATTTGATGTTGCTGATGAAGTGATTGTTGAGCGTATGGGTGGACGTCGTGTTCATCCAGGTTCTGGTCGTGTTTATCACGTTGTTTATAATCCACCAAAAGTGGCAGATAAAGACAACGAAACAGGTGAAGAGCTTATTATTCGTGCAGACGATACAGAAGAAACAGTACGTAAACGCTTAGGTATTTACCATGAGCAAACTATGCCATTGGTTGATTACTACCAAGCAGAAGCTGCTGCGGGTAACACCCAGTATCATAAGCTAGATGGTACACAAGCTGTTGATGCTATTAGCAAACAGTTAGGTGAGCTATTAGGCTAATTTACAGTCCTATATTAAATAAAAAACCGCTAATGTAAAATTTAGCGGTTTTTTTGTGCAGAGTTTAGGTTAATTTAGAGTGCCTTTAGTTTTTCAATCACGCTGGCGTATTCTGGTTCAGTTGCAAGGCTACTCACTAATTGCTTATAAACCACGTTATGGTTTTTATCTAAAATAAGTACAGCGCGTGTTAACAGCCCCATATCTTTAATTATAAATCCATACTTCTGACCAAAGTCGTGCCATACCGAATCAGAAAGCACAATTACCTTATCTATGTTCTCAGCTTTGCAAAAACGTTTTTGCGCAAAAGGTAAATCGCTACTAATGGTCAACATGATTATGTTTGGAAATTGTTGTGCTACTTTTTCGTTAAAGTGTTTAGTTTGTAGGCTGCAAATACCGGTATCTAAACTAGGTACTACGCTAATCAAAACGGCTTGGCCTTTATACGCACTCAATGTAACAGGGGTAAAGTTAGCGTCGACCACTTTAAACTCTGGTGCGCTATCACCTATAGCAACTCCCTCACCTAATAAAGTAACAGGTTTGCCTTGTGCAGAGACTTTGCCTGCATCAAGCGTGTTTTCGGTATAATCGGCAGCAAAAGCCACAGAACTAAATGCACTTAATGCAAAAATTAACGAGCGAAACATAGGGTATTTCCTTTTAGATTCAGGCTGTAATAGCGTTAAGTGTATTATACTCGAAGTGCTCACCAAGCAGAATAAGCATGTGCTTTTATTTATTAATCAAAAATTGTAAACAAGGTATACTTTGATATAACATACACATGTAAAAAATATGTATATAAAAATAATAATTAAACCTTTATTAATGCAGTTTGATACCTAGAATAGGGTCAAAATAGAGAGAGAATATGTCGACATCGGTACTAATATGTGATGATTCAAAATTAGCTAGACGCCAGTTAGCTCGATCTTTGCCAGAGGATTGGGATATTAAAATTGAATTTGCGCATGACGGTGTAGATTGTATAAACCAAATAAAAAAATTACAGCCCGAAATTCTTTTTCTTGATTTAAATATGCCGGAAATGGATGGCTATGAAGTACTCATAGCAATACGAGAGCTGGGTCTTAATGTGCTCACTGTGGTGGTTTCTGGCGATATTCAGCCGGCGGCACATGAGCGTGTATTAGAACTAGGTGCAATTGATTTTATTCAAAAACCTTGCTCCGCAGAAAAGCTAGCCACTATTATTGAACATCACGGCATTAAAGACAAAGCAATACGAGAACGCCTTGCGCATTCGTTAGGTGAGCAGGTAGACCCAGATGTGCGAGATATATACCAAGAGCTTACTAACGTAGCCATGGGGCAAGCAGGGGATCTGCTGGCAAGGTTACTGAATGTATTTGTTAAGCTGCCCATACCAAATGTTAATATTTTAGAGGTAAATGAGCTTGATATGGCGCTGCGCTCAATTGATAACAGCACCTCAACCTCGGGTATTTGCCAAGGTTTTATAGGCGGCGGTGTATCAGGAGAAGCGTTATTACTTTTAAATGACTCGAGCTTTAAAGAAATAGCATCGCTAATGAACTACGACGGTGAGCTTAACGAAAAAGTAGAGCTAGAGTTGTTAATGGATATCAGCAATATACTTATTGGCGCTATTTTAACAGGACTCTCTAAGCAGCTCGATATGACATTTAGCCAAGGGCATCCCATAGTCCTGGGCCAGCACCGAGATGTATCAGAGCTGGTTAAATCTAACAAACCACGCTGGCAACGTACCTTAGCAATTGAAATAAGTTACGGTATTGAAAACCACGATATAAATTGCGATTTGATGTTGTTATTTACCGAAGACTCACTAAAAACTTTGAAGTACAAAGTTGCCTACCTATTAGAAGATTAACGATTATGTCAGCTGATTTAAATATGAATGAAATCCATTGGTTAATGGATATGTTTAATACTGTTGATGTGGGCCTAGTGGTGCTCGACAGAGAATATAAAGTGTGTGTGTGGAATGGTTTTATGGAAAATCATTCAGGATTACTGCCAAGCGCAGTTAAGCACAAAGACTTGTTTGATTTATTTCCCGCAATAGATGAAAAATGGTTTAGAAGTAAATCTGAATCCGTATTTGTATTAAAAAACCGCTCGTTTACAATTTGGGAACAGCAGCCTTATATTTTTCGCTTTAAAAACTATCGACCAATTACCGGTAAAGCAGATTATATGTACCAAAACGCCACTTTTATTCCACTAACAAATACCCGTGGTGACGTTGAGCATATATGCATTATTATTTACGATGTAACCGATGTAGCCGTTAATAAAAAAGAACTCGAACAGTTAAATAAAAAACTTGAGCAAGTGAGTCAAACCGACAGCTTAACGCAGCTCGCTAACCGAGGGCATTGGGAGCATACGTTACGCCAAGAGTTTTTGCGTACTAAACGCAGTGGTGGTTGCAGTACTTTATTAATGTTTGATATTGACCACTTTAAAAAAGTGAACGATGAGTATGGCCACAGTTGTGGTGATGAGGCATTGCGTCATATTGCAAAACTACTAAAAGACACTTTGCGCGAAACCGATATAGCAGGGCGCTACGGTGGTGAAGAATTTGCTATCACCTTACTCGATACCGATAAACAAGGAGCACTGATAATAGCTGAGCGTTTACGCGAGCTAATAGCGGCAACTCCGGTGGTTTACAAAGATCAGCTAGTGAGTATGACGGTCAGTATTGGCATTGCCTCTTATAGTAATGAATTTAAAAATCATGAACGCTGGATTGAGGCGGCCGATAAAGCACTTTATAATTCAAAACATAATGGTAGAAATAGTATTACTATGTTTGACAATGTAAAAAATGACGGCTAAGCGTCATTTTTTACATTGGTTAGTTAACGCGAGTATGCAGCGTTGCTTAATAAATCTATTATCCATAACCTAGGTTATTTACTCTGTAGTATGACGATAATCATCTATTGGACATTGACTAAGAATAGAAACCTCACCGCTACTCGACTCTTGCTCTAGCTTTACTTTAAACCCCCATAAACGGTACAGATGTTTAAGCACTTCATCGTGTGAGTTAGCGAGCGGAATATTATTGTGCGGCACATAACGTAATGTAAGTGATCTGTCGCCTCTAATATCAACATTATAGATTTGAATATTAGGCTCGTGATTGCTTAAATTATATTGCGCCGACAACGCTTCTCTCACTGCTTGATAACCATTATCATCATGAATAGCACCTATTTCTAAGTGAGAGTTATTTGTATGATCAACAATAGTAAATAATTTAAAGTCACGGATCAGTTTAGGCGATAAAAACTGGCTTATAAAACTCTCATCTTTAAAGTTTTGCATTGCAAAGTGCAGCGTGTCGAGCCAATTACTGCCAGCATACTGCGGGAACCAGCGTTTATCTTCCTCTGTTGGCTGCTCACAAATACGGCGAATGTCTACCATCATATTAAAGCCCAGAGCATAAGGGTTTATACCCGAGTAATATTGGCTATTATAAGGCGGTTGATAGATCACATTAGTGTGGCTTTGTAAAAACTCCATCATAAATGAATCAGTCAATTTTCCTTCGTCATATAAGTGATTCAAAATAGTATAATGCCAGAATGTAGCCCAACCTTCATTCATCACCTGGGTTTGTTTTTGCGGATAAAAATATTGCGATATTTTACGTACAATCCGAATGATTTCACGCTGCCATGACTCTAGCAGCGGCGCATTTTTTTCAATAAAGTATAAAATATTTTCTTGTGGCTCTTGTGGAAAATGACGCTCATGCTTTTTAGCTTCTTGTTGTTGCGCTGGAATAGTGCGCCACAACTCGTTTACTTGTGATTGTAGATAGTCTTTTCGTTCTTGCTGGCGCTTTTGTTCTTCAAATAATGAAATACGTTGCGGGCGCTTGTATCTGTCTACGCCGTAATTCATTAGCGCATGGCAAGAGTCGAGCAGGGTTTCTACCTCAGTAATACCGTATTTTTCTTCGCAGCGGCTAATGTACTTTTTAGCAAACAGTAGGTAATCGATAATTGAGCCGGCGTCGGTCCAGGTTTTAAATAAGTAATTCCCTTTAAAAAAAGAATTATGCCCATAACAAGCATGCGCCATAACCAGTGCTTGCATGGGCAGGGTGTTTTCTTCCATTAAATAGGCAATGCACGGATCGGAGTTAATGACGATTTCGTAGGCTAATCCCATTTGACCGCGTTTATAATTTTGCTCAGTTTGAATAAACTTTTTACCGTATGACCAATGGCTATAGCCTATAGGCATACCAACGCTAGAATAGGCATCCATCATCTGCTCAGCGGTGATCACTTCAATTTGATTAGGGTACGTGTCTAAGCGATAGTGCTGTGCAACACGGGCTATTTCATCACGGTACTGGGCCAATAACTCAAAAGTCCAATCTGGGCCATCACTTATATGTTTATCCTTCATATTTACTACCTCGCTTAGGCTATGCAGCCCCTTGCTGCTGACGACCTTTTTTAAATAGCTCTCTAAAAATAGGGTAAATATCCTCAACGCTTTGAATATGTTGTATGGCAAAATTAGCATGGCTTTGGGTTATGTCTTGATACTCGCGCCATAAACTTTGA
This sequence comes from Pseudoalteromonas translucida KMM 520, assembly GCF_001465295.1. Taxonomy (NCBI): domain Bacteria; kingdom Pseudomonadati; phylum Pseudomonadota; class Gammaproteobacteria; order Alteromonadales; family Pseudoalteromonadaceae; genus Pseudoalteromonas; species Pseudoalteromonas translucida. Next base: position 1,367,700 of record NZ_CP011034.1, read on the forward strand.
TGCGCCCGCGTGGTTATTTCTATATAGGCAAAATAGCGCACTGCGTTTAATAATTTATTACGCAAAATTTGTCCACATTGCGGTGTGTCGTCTGCCCAGTTATCACCATCAGACGCTTGCGCGGCATACACATTCCATTGTTCAGAGTTGTAGCGCTCTTTAATTATTTCGTCCATGAGTTTAAGGGCACTCGAAACAATCGTGCCGCCGGTCTCTTGGGAGTAAAAAAACTCTTGTTCGTCAACTTCTTTAGCTTGCGTGTGATGGCGAATATATACCACTTCAATGTCTTTATAGCTGCGTGTTAAAAACTGATATAGCAAAATATAAAAGCGCTTAGCCATGTCTTTTGTGGCCTGATCCATAGAGCCAGACACATCCATAATACAAAACATCACGGCTTTGCTGGTAGGGTGAGGGCGTTTTTCGTAATTACGAAAACGTAAGTCGTAATTATCAATAAAAGGCACTGCCTTAATTTGCTTTTTAATCAGTTCAATTTCACTACTTAACAGCACAATAGCAGCTTTATCAGGATGTGCTTGTGCAAGTAAAATAACTAACTGAGCTTCAAGCTCTGCTAATAAACGCTTTTTACCTGCGCTCATGGCCACGCGCCGTGCTAACGAGCCTTTGAGTGAGCGTACAATATCAATATTACTTGGCATACCATCGCTGCAAAAACCAGCGCGATGAGTTTTCATTTGTACTAGTTTGTCGAGCTGATTTTCTTGCAGGTTTGGCAGCTCTAAATCCTCGAACAATAAATCTAAATATTCATCCTTTGAAATCGAAAATACAAATTCATCTTGGCCTTCTCCCGAGTCGCTCGCTTCACCGCCTCCTGCGCCACCACCTTGCCCACCTTTAGGGCGCTCTACTTTATCGCCAGTAGAGAACTGATCGTTCCCTGGGTGTATTTGTTCTCTATTGCCGCCTTTGCCTTGATGAAATGTAGGTTCGCTAATATCGCGTTGCGGAATAGAAATACTCTCTCCCGAACTTGCGTCGGTGACACTGCGTTTATTAATCGCATCAGAAACCGCTTCTTTAATTTGTTTTTTATAGCGCCTAATAAAGCGCTGGCGATTAAGCGTGCTTTTATTCTTTGCGTTTAATCGCCTATCTATAAAATGCGCCATTAATTACCTCCTAAACTACCAACATGAAGGTTATTGCGATTTTCTAACCCGTAAATACCATTCAGATAACAACCGCACTTGTTTTTGTGTGTAGCCTTTTTCGACCATACGATTAACAAAGTCTTCGTGTTTTTGCTGATCCTCGGCAGAGGTTTTGGTATTAAACGAAATAACGGGTAGTAAATCTTCGGTGTTAGAGAACATTTTTTTCTCGATCACAGTGCGCAATTTTTCGTAGCTGGTCCACAGTGGGTTTTTACCGTTATGGTGCGCTCGAGCCCTAAGCACAAAGTTTACTATTTCGTTACGAAAATCTTTTGGATTAGATATACCCGCTGGCTTTTCTATTTTTTCAAGTTCTGCATTAAGGGCGTCTCGATCAAATAGTTGGCCAGTATCAGGGTCGCGATATTCTTGATCTTGAATCCAAAAATCGGCGTAAATAACATAACGGTCAAAAATATTTTGTCCGTATTCAGAATACGACTCTAAGTATGCGGTTTGCAGCTCCTTACCAATAAACTCAACATATTGTGGAATTAAATAGCCTTTTAAAAAACTCAGATAACGCTCTTCAGTATCAGATGAAAATTGCTCACGCTCAATTTGTTGTTCTAACACATAAAATAAATGTACTGGGTTCGCAGCAACCTCTAGGGTGTCAAAATTAAATACTCGCGATAAAATTTTAAAAGCAAAACGGGTAGAAAGTCCTGTCATACCTTCATCAACCCCAGCATAGTCTCGATACTCTTGATACGATTTAGCTTTTGGGTCGGTGTCTTTTAGGGTTTCGCCGTCATATACTCGCATTTTTGAAAAAAGACTCGAGTTTTCAGGCTCTTTTAATCGTGATAGCGTTGAAAACTGCGCTAAAATTTTAAGTGTTCCCGGGGCGCACGGCGCGTTGTACAACTCACTGTGCTGAAGTAGCTTATCGTAAATTTTAATTTCTTCGGTAACACGTAAGCAATAAGGAACCTTAACAATATATACCCGGTCTAGGAATGCCTCATTGTTTTTATTGTTTTTAAAAGTTTGCCACTCAGATTCGTTAGAGTGGGCTAGTATCATGCCGTTAAAGGGCAGAGCACTAATACCTTCAGTACCGTTATAGTTACCCTCTTGGGTGGCTGTTAGCAGAGGATGCAGTACCTTAATAGGCGCTTTGAACATCTCAACAAACTCCATTAAGCCTTGGTTTGCTAAACATAAAGATCCAGAGTAGGCGTAAGCATCGGGATCATTTTGTGCAAAATGTTCTAGTTGACGAATATCTACTTTACCCACTAGTGCCGAAATATCTTGGTTGTTTTCATCCCCAGGCTCTGTTTTGGCAATCCCTATTTGATTTAAAATAGAAGGGTAGCGCTTAACCACTTTAAATTGGCTAATGTCTCCGTTAAATTCTTTTAAGCGTTTTCCGGCCCAAGGCGACATAATGGTTTTTAAATAGCGAGGTTTAATGCCGTATTCTTGTTCAAGTAATTTAGCATCTTCAATCGGGTCGAATAATGACAGCGGATGGTCGTTTACAGGGGAGCCTTTAATAGAATAAATTGGTACTTGTTGCATCAAGTATTTCAGTTTTTCGGCAATTGATGATTTACCACCACCAACCGGACCCAATAAATAAAGAATTTGTTTACACTCTTCGAGACCTTGAGAGGCGTGTTTTAAATAAGAAACAATTTGCTCGATGGCATCTTCCATACCATAAAAATCGGCAAAGGCAGGGTAGCGTGCTACAACACGATTAGAAAATAATCGACTTAAGCGTGCGTCTGTTGCTGTGTCTACCATTTGTGGCTCGCCAATTGCCATTAGTAGGCGCTCAGGGGCACTTGCATAGGCAGATTTGTCGGTTTTACAAATATCTAAAAACTCAGCGATACTGTACTCTTCTTCTTGTCCAGCTTCGTATCGTGCTTGGTAATGATCAAAAATCGTCATAAAGACCTCCAAAACCCACTTTAAAAATAGCTTAACTTCTTAAAGTCTAGTCACGATTTTGAATTTTTGTGCAATAAAATTAAAAATTTATATTAAAAATTATGATCTTGACTTTTTAATATAAGAGGTACTAGTACAGGGAGGTGGTAATTGACCAAGCATAAAAAAAGACGCCGCAGCGTCTTTTTAAATTTAGCTTTTAAGGGCTAATTAAGCGAAGTTAGCGTTCGCGAATTCCCAGTTAACTAGCGACCAAAAACCTTTAAGGTAATCTGGACGAACGTTACGGTAATCGATGTAGTAAGCGTGTTCCCATAAATCCACAGTTAGGATTGGAGTAACGCCATCATCAGTTAATGGTGTAGCAGCGTTAGAAGTGTTAACTATGTCTAGTGAACCATCAGCTAGTTTAACTAACCAAGTCCAGCTTGAACCAAAGTTATTAACTGCTTTGTCGTTTAATGCTTCTTTAAATGCATCAAAAGAGCCCCATTTAGCATTGATTGCATCAGCAACCGCGCCAGTAGGTGCGCCACCGCCATTTGGCGATAAACTGTTCCAGTAGAACGTATGGTTCCAGATTTGTGCAGCGTTGTTAAATACGCCACCGTCTGATGAACATACGATTTCTTCTAGAGATTTGTTTTCAAACTCAGTGCCTGGGATCAAGCCATTAAGTTTAACAACATAAGTGTTGTGGTGTTTACCATGATGAAACTCAAGAGTTTCTTTTGAAATATGTGGCTCAAGTGCATCAATTGCATATGGTAGTGACGGTAGTTCAAATGCCATTTTTTATCTCCATCTTCTTTTAGTTAATAGTCCATTTAGTAATACGTAATGCCTGTTGGAACAGGCCAGTTATCTATACCAAACGGGAATATAGTGTTACTATAATTGTTGAGTATTCTACTCAAGTTTTAGCAAACAGCAATGCTGTTGCTAAAGACTATTTCAATTGCGGCTTTATTTGCCCATTTTAAGTTATAGATCTATGGTCTCACTGAGTTATTTTCAAGGCCTAGGTATATTAAATTATCGTCATTTTGAGGTTGTAGATGGAAACCATTGATAAAATTAAACAGCAAATTTCAGAAAACCCAATAATCCTTTTCATGAAAGGATCGCCTAAGTTGCCTAACTGTGGTTTTTCTTCACAAGCATCACAAGCGTTAATGTCATGTGGTGAACCATTTGCATATGTTGATATTTTACTTAATCCAGACATTCGTGCTGAGCTTCCTGCTTATGCAAATTGGCCTACATTCCCACAGTTATGGGTAGATGGCGAATTAGTTGGTGGTTGTGATATTATCATCGAAATGTTTCAACGTGGTGAATTACAACCACTAATTACTGAAACAGCAGCTAAATATAAAGAAGCTGACGCAGAATAATATATCTCAATAAACACGCTTTTTAAGGTATATTGATACAAAATTTTGCTAAAACAATAAAACCACTTTTATAGTGGTTTTATAGTGGTTTTATAGTGGTTTTATTGTTTTTTATTAATCGTTTCTTATGTATGATTTTAGTATTAAAAATTTACAAAGCAGCCCCAGCCTTGAAAGCATAACCGCTATGCAACCAGAGCCCTCAGCTTTAAAAAGTTAACGTAGCTTACCGATAAAATACCTACTAAAAGCCAACATTAGAACACCACATTAAAGCGCTTTATCACACTGTAAGTACTTTATTTATTGCTTGAATAAAATGTAGTAACACTTAGTCCATAGAAAAATGATCTAACGAGGGCCTGCCTTTAGCTTTTGCGCGTTTTAAACCTAAATAACAAGCTAAATTACATAGTAATTGCAATGTAATTATGAGCCCACAACTAATAATAAAATTATTTAAAGTGGCTGTTGTATTATTCATTATAAAAACCAGCGTGACCAATAACTGCCACACCAATGCTGTATTTAAATAGCGCAATAAAACCTGCTTAAAGTGAGTATGTTTAAAGGTACTCAAAATCAGAAAAGCGAGGCTAATTATTAACACTAACCAGCCCGCAGTTAAACAAAAGTAGGCAACTGTATTTTGCATTTTAATCCTTAACCCTACTAATCACTTATTAAAATAAACGCACAAAACTAATACTAAGCGTGTGCCATTATTAGCTCTTTAGCGTTTGCTTTTGCTGTTTTACTTATATTGTCACCCCCTAATAGGCGGGCTATTTCGTTAACTCTGCCATCTTTGTTTAAAGGCAGCATTTGGGTAAAGGTTTCTCCATTTGCTATTTCTTTAGCAACAAAAAACTGTTGATGCGCGCTACTGGCTACTTGCGGTAAATGGGTAACACAGATCACTTGGGTAGACTTACCTAATTGACGCAATAACTTACCAACAGCAGAGGCCGTTGGCCCAGAGATCCCCACATCAACTTCATCAAAAATGAGGGTAGGTGTTGTGACTTTTTGCGCAATAATGACCTGAATAGCTAAACTTATACGCGACAACTCACCACCCGAAGCAACCTTTGCTAATGGTTGTAATGGTTGCCCTGGGTTGGTTGACACTAAAAACGATACATTGTCGTAACCTAAGCTATTGGGTGCGCGTTCGGTTTCTTGAGTTAGGGCAATTTCAAATATGCCGTTTTCCATTGACAGGTTTGCCATGCTGTCACTAATTAAGTGGTTTAGTGTATTAGCATACTCACGGCGGCTTTGGCTTAGTTGTTCACTAGCATGTTGATAATGGCTAAGTGTGTTTTCAATTTCAGATTCTAACTGCTCTAAGCGAGAGCTGTTATTGCTAATAGACTCAAGCTCTTGGCTAATAGCTTGGTGAAATTCAACCAATGCTTGCGGTTTAATATGGTGTTTACGCGCTAAATCCATAGCGCCGCTTAATCTGTTTTCTACCTCTACTAAGCGAGCTGGGTCTAAATCGGCCTGTTCAGTGTAACTGCGTACTTCTCGGCTAGCTTCCTCTACTTGTACTGCGGCCTCTGCAAGCAATGTAGCTACGCTTGCTAACGTTTCGTCATATTGTGCCAGCTCAGAAAATTGTTGCGCGCTGTGTTGCAATAACGAACAAGCATTTTGCTCATCACTTTCGTATAAATGCTGTAACTCACGCTGACACGTTTCTAAAATCGTTTGGCTATTACTTAATTTGTAATGCTCAGCTTCTATTTGTTCAAATTCACCTTCTTGTAGGGCAAACTCATTAAGCTCTGCTACTTGGTACTCTAATAGTTGTTTTTGCGCAGATTGTTGCTGCTGTTGTTGTTGTAAGTGTTTAAATTCTTTTTGTAAATTAGCAAATTGCTTATAGCTTTGGCTAACGTCACTGACCAAATTATGATGTCCAGCATAGGCATCTAGTAGCTGCAGTTGATGCTCGGCTTTTAACAAGTGTTGGTGGGCATGTTGGCCATGAATAGAAATTAAATACTGGCCAAGCTCTTTTAGTTGCGCTGCAGTTACAGCACTGCCATTAATGTAGCTTTTGCTGCGGCCATTTTTACACACCACGCGGCGCAATAAACATTCGTTATCGGCGTTGCTCAACATATGGTGTTCTAAAAAAGCATGAGCGAGGGGCAAATTACTTAAATCAAATTGCGCGCACACTTCCGCTTTATCTGTGTTTGGGCGCACAGCAGAGGCTTCGGCGCGCTCCCCTAAGCATAGCGAAAGGGCATCAATGGCTATCGACTTACCCGCACCCGTTTCACCGGTAATTGCGGTCATGCCGTTTTGCCACTCTGTACTTAAATTACTTACAATTGCGAAATTTTTAATTTCTAAACCAATTAACATACTGTTTATCCATCCAGTCAATTAACTGTTAATTTATACAGTGTTTTGGTTTTTTGCAAATTAAATTTTTATGACTTACGCAATTTCTTCATCTTGAATAATTTTAGAATGGCTATTAATTTCGCTTATTTCGTCAGCATTATTAATATTATCAGCGAGTTGTTCTATGTCTTCTGTTTTAATATTAACAATCAGGGCGGGTAAAATAGTTTGATAAAAAGTCTTGTTATATAAAATACCTTGCGAGGGAAGTTCTGCTACAAAGTACTGGATATTATCGACTAAATTTTGAGAAACATTGCTTTGATAAGTTTTAATTAACTCGTTCGACAGTACATTAATAAGTAAATCGGCAGTACTTTCTAACTGGTTTAGGTTTTCATCCGTGTGAGCTTGCACCACAAAAAAATTGCTTATAATTGCTTGTATGCGTGGCAGATATTTGGGGCGGATAAGTTTAGCGTCAAGTAACTCATTGAGCTTTAGCTTTAAGCGAGTATTAACTTGTGATACTCGAGCATTAAAAAGCTTTTTTTTCGCTTCGATGGCTTTTTTACGGTTATTTTCAACAATTAAATAACTAGCTAATAATGTAATTAATAATAATAAAGCAAAAAAAACAATATAAGTCATTGCCGCACAATCCTGATTGGGTTAGCTATTTTATAAAAAATATATTTTGCTCTAAAGCACGATACTTAGCAATAAAATTAGTATAAACGACTGCCCCAATTGAGCTTTTGGCGTAATACGTTGTAATAAGAGTAATTTTTAGGATGAATAAGGCGCAGCTTTTTATCGGCTTTTTTAATGACTACCTCATCACCGGGTAAAACGGCGAGTACTACATGGCTGTCGCAGCTAACTTGCAAGCTATCGGTGTTTTCAAGGCTTAGTTTTAAGCGCACTTCGTTATCAGCATCAACTACCAGCGGACGGCTCGATAAAGTATGTGGAAACATAGGCACTAGCGCTATTGCGTTAAGCTCAGGAGTAAGGATAGGGCCGCCCCCCGATAGTGAATAAGCAGTTGAGCCGGTAGGGGTAGATACAATAAGTCCATCAGAGCGCTGAGAAAACACAAAGTCGTTATTTATAAAGGCTTCAAACTCAATCATGTGCGCTACTTTGTCGGCATGTAAAACGGCTTCGTTTACAGCAGAGTTAGCACTTTTAAGCTCGTTATGACGATACACTTCTACTTCAAGTAAGAAGCGCTTTTCTTCAATATACTCGCCGCTGAGTACCTGCTCTAAACTGGCTTCAAAACCCTCGGGGTTTAAATCGGTTAAAAACCCAAGGTTGCCTCGGTTTACACCTATAACGGCTATATCAAAGCGTGCTAATACACGCGCTGCGCCAAGCATATTGCCATCGCCACCTACTACAATGGCTAAATCAGCTTGTTCACCTAAGTCGACCAGTTTAACTAACTTATTTTTGGGTATATCAATAAGTTGGCTTCCTGTACGTTTTTCTACAATAACTGCAAAACCAAGCGCAAGTAAAAATGTATGCAGGCGTTGCAAGGTTGCCGCCGCATCTGGATGATTTGGTTTACCAATAAGGCCGATAGTGCGAAAAGGAGAATCCATAATAAATACACAGCAAGTTTTAATATTTGTAGAGTAACCTAAAACAGAAGTGTTTGAAAATACAGATCGTTAGCAATACTGCCATGAATTAATCCTGCAGCTCATTAATTTAGGTGTCGTATAGCTAATCACTTGAAATTAAGAAGCTCTGCCCCGATATAAAGCACATGAGACAAGATGCAGTAACCATGAAACTAAACCCACGAGATCAACAAATTTTTGCGGCTGTAATGAGCACGTATTGTAATGGTGAGGGTTTACCTGTGCCATCAACAAAAATTGCCAAGCTAAAAGGTATGGCAGTTTGCTCGGCTACAGTACGTAATGCCATGGCACGTTTAGAAAAAGTGGGTTTACTCTACTCACCCCACACATCAGCGGGGCGCGTGCCAACAGACTACGGATTTGATTATTGGTTTGAGGAATTTTTTGCACTCGCCGATATAGCTAATTACTGGCAACCCGCGCAAACACAATTAGTTGAATTAGCGCATGGTTTAAGTCAGCGTTATCAGGTGTGTTGTTGTGTTGGTTTGCCACAAGTACGCTCGCAACAAGTATTTAGAGTGGAAGTGCTCGATTTTGATTCCACTGATTGGTTAATTTTATTAATAGACAGAGCAGGGCAAAGCCATAACATTTGTATTAATAAGCCCGATGACGCAAGTGATAGTGTGCGTTATCAGTTTGCCACGTGGTTAAATACAGTATTTAGCCAACAAACCTTAATAGAAGGTTTGTATCGTATGCAGGCAATGGCAAATACTGCGCCGCGTAACTGTCATGATTCACTGAACCAGTGGACGCGTGAACTAAGCCAAAAGCTTGGATCTGATAATAGTATTGTGGTTGGTGAAAACTATTTGTATAAACAAATAGATTGCGAGCAAAGCCTAAACATTGGGGTGTCTTTTTTAAATTTTGTTGAAGACAAACTAGTATTTAAAAATGGGGTGTCGGTACTTAATACTGAAAACCTCCCTTTTTCAGATTGTAACGAATTGATTGTGATTAGCTTGCCGTACTTTCAAAATCAAGAATATCAGAGTCGTTTTTGTGTAATTTGTCCAAAATCAGCGCCAATCGAAAAAATAATCCAAGAATTTAAATTAATTGAGACAGCTAACTCTTGAATCTTTTAATTCAATCCCCATAATTACCGCAGTTGTAAAGAATTGGAGCACATATTTATGTCTGAACAGAGACAAAACCCAGAACAAGAAGTAGAACTAAACGAAGACCTAGCAAAAATGGAAGCTGATGTTGAAGCCGCAGTACAAGCAGCAGAAGAACACGCAGAGCAAGATCAAGAGCAAAGCCCTGAAGCTGAAATTGCAATGTTATATGCAGAGCTTGAAGTAGCAAAGCAAACAATAGCAGATCAAAAAGATGGTGTAGTTCGCGCCGCTGCTGATGTTGAAAACATGCGTCGCCGTGCCGCGCAAGATGTAGAAAAAGCACATAAATTTGCACTAGAGAAGTTTGCTAACGAATTACTTCCGGTTATTGATAACTTAGAGCGCGCAATTGAGTTTTCTGATAAAGAAAACGAAACGCTAAAGCCTGTGCTTGAAGGTATTAGCATGACGGTAAAAAGCTTTAACGATGCTGTGGCAAAATTTGGCGTTGAAATTGTTAATCCACAGGGTGAGCAGTTTAATCCAGAATTTCATCAAGCTATGTCAATTCAGCCAAGCAACGATGTATCGCCAAATACAGTATTAGCGGTAATGCAAAAAGGCTACACCTTAAACGGACGTTTATTACGCCCAGCTATGGTTATGGTATCTAAAGCAGCTGACGCTTAAGTTGTTATAAATGATTTAAAAAATGCCTCAATTTGAGGCATTTTTTTTGCTTTTTAAATAGTGAACCAATTGCACTAAAACAGTGAGTATTACAGCGCCAAACATCAAGCTTGAAAAAGGCACGGCACTTTTAGCATGTAATATCGCTAATAGCGGGCCGACCAAAGCACCACTACCAAAGCGTAACGTGCCAATAACCGCGGTTGCTGTGCCTGTATTTGCTTCAAACTTCATTAAAATAAGTGAGTCGGCATTACTGGCTATTATGCCTAAGCTCATCATAAGTGGTGCAATAGCGCCAACAATAAAGTAAAGCGACAGCTGCATAACACTAAAAGTAAGTAACGCAGCGCCCGAAAGTAAGCCAAATATTAATCCGTAGTAGAGCATTTTACGAGAGCCAATTCGCGGCACAATACGAGTATTTAAAAAATTCCCCAACATGAGCGCTACAACGTTAAATGCAAACAAAATGCCAAATAACTGCTCCGATACTTTAAATAGGTCTAAGTATACAAACGGCACTGAGGTTAAAAAACAAAAAAATCCAAACGATACAAACATAGAGCTTAAAATATCGGCACGTGCATCTTTGTTGCTTAGTATTGTTTTATAACTATTAAAAAATAATGGCAGCCCTTTAAGGTTACTTTTAAAAATAGGAATGTCGATTAAATACACATGCACAAAGGCTAAAATAATAAAGCTGTAGGCCGCTAAAATTAAAAAGATGGTAGACCAAACAGAAAACCCTAAAATAAGCGAACCAATTGAAGGTGCAAGTAACGGCGCTACCATCATAATCATCGACACATAAGACATACCTTTGGCGGTGTTTTTTTGGTAAATATGCCTAATTATTCCAGGTACTACCACGGTTGCGGCTGCACCGGTAAATGCCTGCACGGTACGCAATACCCAAAATGCATATATATCGGTAGTAAAGGCAAGAGCTAATGACGTTATACCAAATAAAGTTAAGCCAATTTTAGCCAGTTTACGGCGACCAATTTGATCGGCAATAGGGCCAAAAAATAACATCCCTAATGCATAGCCCGCTAAATAAATACTCAACGATATTTGTACGTTAGGCATACTGGTTTGTAAGTCACCCGCAATAACTAACATTGCCGGTAAATACATATCAATTGCTAAAGGCGTAATTGCCACAATACTGGCGAGTAAAGGCAATAAAATACGGGTGTTAAAAGACGAAGCCGAGGCAGGCATTTATAAACTCAATCATTACTAAACAGGATGTGTAGTGTAACAGGGCATGCAGATTGGATAAACTTAGTTTGCCTGCTAAGTTAATTTTAATGGGTAAATGAATAACAAAAATTTATTGTTACTTGCTAAAAAGCAATTATTTTAAACGGCGGTGGTATTTGCTATTCTAGTGCTAACAAAAAATATAATTTGAGGGAATATAATGAAAAAACTCGTGATAGCTATATTAGCTACTGCAGTGCTGGCTGGCTGTAAAACATCACCAACAGGGCGCACCCAAATTGCGCTTTATTCTGATCAACAAATGAGTGAAATGGGCACAGCCAGTTTTGCTGAGATGAAAAAAAATCAGCCTATTAATAAAAATCCACAAACTAACGCGTATGTAAATTGTATTGCAGAGCAAGTAGTGGCTGTATTACCAAAAGAATACGCGTCGCAAAAATGGGAAGTAGTAGTATTTGAAGATGACTCAGCGAATGCGTTCGCATTGCCAGGCGGTTACATTGGTGTGCATACAGGGCTGCTAAAAGTGGCTACTAACCAAGACCAAGTAGCTACAGTGCTTGGCCATGAAGTAGGGCATGTAATTGCAGAGCATTCGAACGAACGTGTATCGCAAAGCTCAATGCTACAAACCGGCATGCAAATTGGCGGAGCAGCTCTTGAAATGGCCAATGTTGGGTATCGTAACGAAATTATGCAGGGCTTGGGCTTGGGCGCACAATATGGTGTTGTATTGCCGTTTAGTCGTTCGCACGAATCAGAAGCTGACGAAATTGGCTTGGATTTAATGGCGCAAGCTGGTTTTGATCCAAAAGAGTCAGTTACTTTATGGCAAAACATGAGTAAAGCGGGTGGTGGCGCAACGCCTGAATTTTTATCAACTCACCCAGCACCAGCAAGCCGCATTAAAGACTTGCAAGCACAAATGAGCCAAGCATTAGGAGAGCAAAAAACAGCAAGAGCACAGGGTAAAAACCCACAATGTAAGCTGTAATCTAGTTTAACTACAAACAAAACTCCCTGTGAGTAATTACTTACAGGGAGTTTTATATTCAGTGCTAACCTTTATTTACTGAGTAAATAGCTATTGATTAAAGCTTAAAATGTCCACTCAACATGAAGTTGTGGTACCGACTCTGTTACATCAGTGCCAAATTTGTTATGCCAATATTGCCATTCCATCCCTAGTAATAGGGTGTTTTCTTTCATTTCAAGGGCATGACCTAAATCCCAGGTAATGATAGGCTGCGCTAAAAACCACGCACGCACATCTTGACCAAATTCATTTTCACGCTCAGCAATGTATTCAACATGGCCTTTTACATTAAATTTTTGCGCGCCAATCATAAATGGGTAGTCAAACGCAACATCAAACATCCAGCTATTAGTCTCTATTGGTGCGCCACCTTTTGCTACGCCTTCACTGTCATCAATGTAGGCAGTTACCAATGTCTGAAAAAAGTTAAATCCAGGTACATCCCAGCTTAATTTAACACCCGGTAAGTATTTCATTACCTTGGCGTCTCCTGCTACGTTAATACCGGCGGTTAAACCAACATCAATTAACGCGCCCGAACCAACCTGCTGGCCGGTAATAGCCGATAGGCTAACGGTTGAATACCATTCGCCATAAAAATCACGGTCTTGAAAGCCATCTTCAAGGTCGTCTTTACTGTAATCAATAAAGAAAAAGTTATCGCCGTAATCATAACCAGATGCGTGCTGAATTGAATACACAGCGGTATCTGACTCTTGCTCTGTAAATGGGTTTGTTTGCTCGCCATAATTAATGTGTAGAGCAGTACTGCTCCAATTAGCAGCAACAGCTGAGGTAGATAAAGCGCAAGTGCTTAAACATAAAGCGGGAAGTAATTTTTTTAGTTTCATAATAATAATAATTAGAGTGACACGCGGGAGCGCTAGTATAAGCAAAGGGAGGTGGTTTGTTAATTATTATATTACACGTTGTAGCTTAATCACTAAGCTACAACGCAGTAACATTAATTTATGCTTTATTTCTGCGCAGACAAATAACCGCAATCGCACTAAAAGCTAATATAAAGCAGTAGTAAGAAGAAGTTGATACTTCCCATGGGCTAATTTTAAATGTAGCTCCAAGTAGTAATGCTTGCGCGCCATAAGGCAGTGTACCTTGCGTTACACAGGCAAATATATCGAGCAAACTAGCTGAGCGTTTGCCTGTAATATTACCGTCATCGGCAAGCTTTTTGGCAATTGGGCCGGTAACAATAATAGACACGGTGTTATTAGCAATACACATATTGCTGGCCATTACTAACGCCGCAATACCAAGTTGGTCTGCCACTTTTCTATGCCACTTAGCAATCACTTTGGTAATTGATTGGATTTTTTGCGCTATGTAATCCAGGCCACCATTAAGGCGAATAAATTCAGAAAGACCGCCTATAAACATCGACAGCAAAAATATTTCTTGCATGTCGGTAAAGCCTTTATAAATATCTTTTACAAAGCTGGCGCCTTCGTAACTACCAGTAAAACCCATAAGGGCAGCAAAAATAATACCGCTAAGCAAAACTACAAATACGTTAAAGCCCATCACTGCAAGCACTAAAATAAAGGCATAAGGCAACACTAATAAAATGTCGTAATCTTTGGTTTCAACAACTTGTGCAGCGGGTGTTAAATATAACAACAACGCAATTGTGACAATAGCGGCTGGAATAGCTATTTTAAGGTTTTCTTTAAACTTATCTTTCATTTCACAGCCCTGAGTACGGGTGGCTGCAATAGTGGTATCTGAAATTATCGATAAGTTATCACCAAACATCGCGCCCGATACTATAGTACCGGCCATGAGTGCTGGATCTATACCTGTTTTAACCGATACTGCATACGCTATAGGGCCAATAGCACCAATAGTACCCATTGAAGTACCCATGGCGGTAGAAATAACGGCGGCAATTAAAAACAATCCAGGGAGTAATAAAGAAGGTGGAATAATTGACAAACCAGCGTTAACAACTGCATCAACACCACCTGTAGCACCAGCAACAGCAGAAAACGCACCCGCAAGTAAGTAAATTAAACACATGGTAATTATGTTGTTATTACCTACACCTTTAATAAAGGTTTCGACGCTTTGGTTGATTGAGGTTTTATTTAAAATAAAAGCCAGAATAATGGCAGGTAAAATTGCTACAGGGGCAGGTAATTGATAAAAAGCGTAATCAACCCCTTGCGATTGTAAATATAAGCCTGAGCCTAAAAATATCGCTACAAAGGTAAGTAGGGGAAGCAAAGAAAGTATTGCTTTGTTTTTGTTAAATGATGGCTGCATCATATTCCTCGTATTATTGAAAAAAGATCACAGCCAAAACTCCTCTTTTAGCTGTGTTTAGCGAATCCTCCACTGTATTTAAACTAGGAGACCACTGCGCCCGCAAGCCAAAGACCAAATCGACGCTGAAAAAGAAGTTTAAATGTATAGACGGCTAAAGTAAACTGGTATTATTATTTAAATTCAAAGTGTGACCTGACTATTACATGCTATTTAGGTAATATCTAGCCTAGTAAATAGCGTTGATTGATCAATAGTATCTTCGCGCGATCCACAAGGTGCTGCAAATTAAAATATTAGGTAAGGTAATGACAAAAAATAGAATCGGTGTTTTTGGTGCCAACGGCAGAATGGGCTCAGCCTTATTAGAAGCAGCAAGTACAAAAGAGCATAGTGAACTTGCAGCCGCTTATGTGCGCAGTAGTTCACCGTTATTAGGCATTAATGTTAATCAACTAAACAGTGCTGCAGATAAAATAGTAACCTTTAGTAATGAAGCTAATATAACGAATGTTGATGTATTAATTGATTTTACTTTGCCAGCCGGCATGCGCACGCATTTACAAACAGCGGTTAAGCAAGGTGTACCTATGGTAATTGGTACCACGGGGCTTAACGAAGCCGATATGAGATTACTACACGAGGCTGCAAACCACATTCCTATCGTATTTGCGCGCAATTACAGTGTGGGGGTAAATGTATTACTTAATTTAGTGCAAACAGCTGCCACTAAGTTTGGCGATGATATGGATATTGAAATTTTTGAAGCGCATCATCGCCATAAAATAGATGCGCCGTCGGGCACTGCGCTGGCCATTGGCGAAGCCATTGCTGATGCAAAAGGCTGGGATCACGACGATGTTGCCGTATACGACCGCAGCAAAGTTGAGCAGGCTAAGTCGCAAAATGAAATTGGTTATTCGGTGCTCAGAGGCGGCGACATAGTAGGTGAACACACCGCATACTTCGCAACAATGGGCGAAAGGCTCGAATTAACCCATAAAGCAAGCTCAAGAATGACCTTTGCATTAGGTGCTATAAGAGCTGCAAGCTGGTTAGTAAATAAACCGGCAGGACTTTATGATATGCAAGATGTACTAGATTTGAAGTAGTTAAGTTGTTCTTTCGGCTGTTTGGGTCTGAATAAAGGTACAAGCAGTTATTTATTATAATTTACTAAATAGCGTTAGATCTAAAAGAAAACTTAATGTAAAATGCAGCCAATTTGCCAAAAATTAATAATCGCGTGTTTCCAATTATACCCAAGTGGCTTGAAAAAAGCAGGGTTCAGTGGGAATAAAGTCGTTTAAAGGCAAGAAAAAATGATTAAGGTTTAAAGCTCGTTATCGGCGTCATTTAACACTGTTTATAAAATAACTTTATCCACAAAACTCGCTTTAACAATCGCCTGGGTATTGGCGGGGCGTTAAGCATTTTGCTTAGCCTCGTTTTTTACTGTTAGGAGGTTAATTTGACTAAATCCGCTCTGTTAGTCCTAGAAGACGGCACAGTGTTTCGCGGTACTGCAATCGGCGCTGACGGCATGTCAGTAGGTGAAGTAGTATTCAATACGTCTATGACTGGTTATCAAGAAATTTTGACTGACCCATCATACGCGGAACAAATCGTAACTTTGACGTACCCACATATAGGTAATACGGGTACTAATAGCGAAGACGAAGAAGCGAATCAAATATGGGCCAAAGGCCTAGTGATCCGTGATTTGCCACTGCTAGCAAGTAATTTTCGTAGCGAGCAATCGTTAGATGATTACTTAAAACAACGTAATATTTTAGGTATTGCGGACATCGACACCAGAAAGCTAACGCGTATTTTGCGTGATAAAGGCGCTCAAAACGGGTGTATTATAGCCGGTGACGAATTAGACGAAAACAAAGCGCTTCAAGCCGCGCAAGCCTTCCCAGGCTTAAAAGGTATGGATTTAGCAAAAGTAGTCTCAACCAAGGAAATGTTTGAGTGGCGCGAATCAAGCTGGACATTAGGCGCAGGTTTTAAAACCTTAAACGCGGCTGATGAAAAGTTTCATGTTGTTGCCTACGACTTCGGTGTTAAGCGTAATATTTTACGTATGCTTGTAGATCGTGGTTGTAAATTGACTGTAGTACCAGCGCAAACTTCTGCCGCTGACGTACTAGCATTAAACCCAGATGGTATCTTTTTATCTAATGGCCCGGGCGATCCAGCACCGTGTACTTATGCCATTGATGCAATTAAAACGCTTTTAGAAACCGAAATTCCTATTTTTGGTATTTGTTTAGGCCATCAATTATTAGCGCTTGCCTCAGGTGCTAAAACAGTCAAAATGAAGTTTGGCCATCATGGTGCCAACCACCCAGTTAAAGATTTAGAACGTGATGTAGTGATGATCACCGCACAAAACCATGGTTTTGCTGCCGATGAAACTACGCTACCTGATAACCTGCGTGCTACGCACACATCGTTATTTGACGGTACTTTGCAAGGTATTCATCGTACAGATAAGCCAGCGTTTAGCTTCCAAGGTCACCCTGAAGCAAGCCCAGGCCCGCACGATGCCGCCCCACTATTTGATCACTTCATCGATTTGATGCAAGCGCGTAAACACTAATTTAACCGGAGTAATAATGCCAAAACGTACCGACATAAAAAGCATTCTTATCTTAGGCGCAGGCCCAATTGTTATTGGTCAGGCTTGTGAATTTGACTACTCTGGTGCACAAGCGTGTAAAGCACTAAGAGAAGAAGGCTATCGAGTTATATTAGTTAACTCAAACCCAGCAACAATTATGACCGACCCTGATATGGCCGATGCGACGTACATCGAACCAATTCACTGGGAAGTTGTAGAAAAAATTATCGAAAAAGAAAAGCCAGATGCAATCCTACCGACTATGGGTGGGCAAACAGCATTAAACTGTGCGCTTGAATTAGACAAGCACGGTGTATTGGCTAAGCACGGCGTTGAGCTAATTGGCGCAACAGCAGATGCAATCGACAAAGCAGAAAACCGCGAACGTTTCGATACAGCAATGAAAAACATTGGTTTAGAATGCCCACGTGCTGAAATTGCTCATTCAATGGATGAAGCAAGAGACATCATTACACGCATTGGCTTACCGTGTATTATCAGGCCTTCTTTTACTATGGGCGGCACCGGTGGTGGTGTAGCGTATAACCTAGAAGAGTTTGAAGAAATTTGTGAGCGCGGCTTAGACTTATCGCCAACGAACGAATTGCTCATTGATGAATCACTGATTGGTTGGAAAGAATACGAAACAGAAGTTGTACGTGATAAAAACGACAACTGTATTATTGTTTGTACCATTGAAAACTTTGACCCTATGGGTGTGCACACGGGTGATTCGATCACAGTTGCACCAGCGCAAACATTAACCGACAAAGAATACCAAATTATGCGTAACGCCTCTATGGCGGTATTACGTGAAATTGGTGTTGAAACCGGTGGCTCTAACGTACAGTTTGGTATTAATCCTGAAGATGGCCGTATGGTTATCATTGAGATGAACCCACGCGTATCACGCTCATCAGCATTAGCGTCAAAAGCAACGGGTTTCCCAATTGCTAAAATTGCAGCAAAATTAGCAGTAGGCTACACACTTGACGAGCTACAAAATGATATTACTGGCGGTAAAACACCAGCGTCGTTTGAGCCGGCAATTGACTATGTAGTTACAAAAATACCTCGCTTTAACTTTGAAAAATTTGCTGGTGCGAACGACCGTTTAACCACGCAAATGAAATCAGTAGGCGAAGTAATGGCGATTGGTCGTAACCAACAAGAGTCATTACAAAAAGCATTACGTGGCCTTGAAGTGGGCGCAACTGGGTTTAACCCAATTGTGGCGCTTGACGACCCTAAAGCAAAAGAAATTATCATTCGTGAACTACGCGAGCCAGGTGCAGAGCGTATTTGGTATATTGCCGATGCAATGCGCCATGGTATGAGCGTTGATGATGTTTACGAGCTGACAAAAGTTAACCGCTGGTTCTTAGTACAAATAGAAGACATTTTAAAAGACGAAGCAAAAATTAGCGACGTAGGCATGGCAGGTTTAAATGCCGACTTCCTACGTAAGTTAAAGCGTAAAGGCTTTGCTGACCCACGTATTGCAGAAATTGCTGGCGTATCAGAAGCTGAAATTCGTAAAAAGCGTCATTTGCTAAACATATTACCTGTATATAAGCGTGTTGATACCTGTGCTGCAGAGTTTAGCTCAGACACAGCCTACATGTACTCAACTTACGATGAAGAGTGTGAAGCTAACCCAACAACCCGTGACAAAATCATGGTGATTGGTGGCGGCCCTAACCGTATTGGTCAAGGCATTGAGTTTGATTACTGTTGTGTACACGCTTCGCTTGCACTGCGTGAAGACGGTTATGAAACCATTATGGTTAACTGTAACCCTGAAACGGTATCTACCGATTACGACACCTCAGATCGTTTATACTTTGAACCAATTACCCTTGAAGACGTGCTAGAAATTGTACGTGTTGAAAAGCCAGTGGGTGTCATTGTGCAGTACGGTGGTCAAACACCGCTTAAATTAGCGCGTGAACTTGAAGCGAATGGCGTGCCAGTGATTGGTACATCGCCAGATGCAATCGACCGTGCAGAAGACCGCGAACGTTTTCAACAATTAGTTGAGCGTTTAAATCTACTGCAACCAGAAAACGCTACGGTAACGTCAACTGAAGAAGCAATTTTAAAATCAGTTGAAATTGGCTTTCCATTAGTAGTACGTCCATCGTATGTACTTGGTGGTCGCGCTATGGAAATTGTATACGACGAGCAAGACTTACGTCGCTACATGACCGAAGCAGTACAAGCCTCAAACGAAGCACCAGTATTACTAGACCGCTTTTTAGATAACGCGATTGAAGTTGACGTTGACGCAATTTGCGACGGCGAGCAAGTAATTATTGGCGGCATCATGGAGCACATAGAGCAAGCGGGTGTTCACTCAGGTGACTCAGCGTGTTCATTACCTGCTCATACGCTATCGCAAGAAGTACAAGATGTAATGCGCAAGCAAGTTACTGATATGGCACTTGAGCTTGGTGTGGTTGGTTTAATGAATACTCAGTTTGCTGTTAAAGATGGCTTAGTGTATTTAATTGAAGTTAACCCACGTGCTGCACGTACTGTACCGTTTGTATCAAAAGCAACCGGTGTTGCGCTTGCAAAAGTAGCTGCACGTTGTATGGCGGGTCAGTCTTTGGCAAGCCAAGGTATAACTAAAGAAGTTATTCCTCCATATTACAGCGTAAAAGAAGTTGTTTTACCATTTGCTAAGTTTCAAGGTGTGGATCCAATCCGTGGCCCTGAGATGCGTTCAACCGGTGAAGTGATGGGTGTTGGTGATACTTTCGCCGAAGCGTTCGCAAAAGCACAATTAGGTGCAAGCAATACTTTACCACGCGGTGGTCGCGCGCTATTATCCGTGCGTGATAGCGATAAGCCACGTATTGTTGAACTAGCCAGAATCATGACAGACCTTGGTTTTGAAATAGACGCAACAGGTGGCACAGCTGCTGCACTTGAAAATGCTGACATTGCGGTTCGCCGTGTAAATAAAGTATTTGAAGGGCGCCCGCACATTCTTGATAGAATCAAAAGTGGCGAGTATAGCTATATTGTTAATACCACAGAAGGTCGCCAAGCGATTGAAGATTCGAAGGTGTTACGTCGTGGTGCTTTACAGCACAAAACCAACTATACTACGACCTTAAATGCGGCGTTTGCAAACTGTACAGCAAACCAAGCAGATGACCGTGGGAAGGTGACGTCAGTTCAAGAACTACACCTGCGATTGAACTAAGGAAATGTGCCAAGGCCGTTAAATTGCGGCCTTGGGATTAAGTGAGAAAAAGTATGCAAACAATTCCGATGACAGTTCGTGGTGCAGATTTACTGCGCAAAGAACTTACCGAATTAAAAACAGTTACCCGTCCTAAAATCGTCAGCGATATTGCAGTTGCACGAGAACATGGTGACTTAAAAGAAAATGCTGAGTATCACGCTGCGCGTGAGCAACAGGGTTTTTGTGAAGGCCGAATTCAAGAAATTGAAGCTAAGCTTTCAAATGTACAAATAATTGATGTAACTAAAATGCCTAATACCGGCAAAGTTATTTTTGGTACAACAGTTACTATTGTCAACGTTGAAACTGATGTTGAAGTTAAATACCAGATTGTTGGTGATGACGAAGCGAGTATTAAAAATAATCGTATTTCGGTTAATTCACCGATCGCACGAGGTTTAATTGGTAAGCAAGCAGATGATGCTGTGAACATTGAAACCCCTAAAGGCACCGTTGAATACGAGATCATCGAGGTTGAGTATATTTAATAACTCACTTTACGCGTAAATAAAAGCCAGTGTATTAGTACACTGGCTTTTTTGTTTTAAAGTGTTTAAAAGTGTTAAAACAGCCCTTATAAATTAGCCTTAAAAATTTTACTTTGTTACCATATACAGGCTGCAAATTAAGCAGTTTACTCGGAGATATTTATGAACGATACCGACCATCCCTCTAGATTGAGGGCAGAAAAATAACCCGTATTGGTATTTATCTTCTATAAATCTACCTAAGCGGTAGAGTAATTTTATTCTTTCCTATTTTTCTTCTCTCAGACACCTAGATATAAATAATGAAATTAGCCTTATTACGTGCTGATTATGGTTACTAATGCGCAGGTATTTTAACCAGTCATATAGTTTCATTATTTGATGGTCGTTACCTTACGCTAATGTGTTTTACTCCTAGTTAATGACTATTAGTTAAACAGTAGTTTTAACTGTTTGAGCGCCCTGTTATTAATTTAAATAAAACACAATTAGCCTGACATTAGCCAATCGGGAGATTCGCCATGACGGTAATGAGCAAAAACTATGTAGAAAACAACCCACATTTTTCTCAAGCAGAAATAGGGGCGGCTAGAAAAGTGTTTTTAGCGCACAGCTATAATAAACAAGTGCACTTATTAACAATAATGGATGTTGAAGAAGCGGTTGCTATTTTACAACACTGTTCAATTACTTATGTACAAGACTTAATAAGTCGTTTAGAAAAAGACGGATACGACAAACTCGCTCGACATTATGCGCATCAGTTGGGTTTTATTCATTCAGAAGTTGAAACAGCGCAAAGTTATTTAAATACCTCGGCACTGGGGCATGTACAACAGCGTATTGGCTGGATCGTCGTGTTAGCGTTATTAGGTATAGTATCTGGGTTAATTATTACTCAATACGAAGACACATTAAGCCAGTTAGTATTGTTGGCAGTGTACATGCCGGTTATTGCGGCTGCGGGCGGTAACACAGGTTCACAAGCGGCAACTTTGGTAATACGGGCGTTAGCGACAGGCGAGCTGAAAAAAAGGCAATGGTTTGCTGTGCTTCTTAAAGAAAGCCAAATTGCAGTGTGTCTTGCGTTAGCGGTGGCGGGCGTAATGGTTATTCGAATTTTATTTTTTAGCGATGTTAAATCTGCAGGTGGGTTCGATTTAAATATAATTGCGATGGCCATTGCAGTGGCATTGTTTATTCAGGTAACTATTTCTACTACGTTAGGGGGGTTATTACCTATTTTAGCGCGGGCACTTAAGTTAGATCCCGCGGTATTAGTGAGCCCTGTATTGGCATCAATTGTTGATATATCAGGGATGTGGATTTACTTTACCGTAGTTAACTATTTTTTAGAAATAGGTTAAACCAAAAGTTTTAGGTTTATATGTTTTGCGCTAATCACTTAACACTCAGTAATTAGCGCAAAACCTAGTTTGAATATATTCTTGCGCATTTCCCTCCTCAAACAATTACTTTAACTAAAAATTCCTCTAGGTTATTCATCTGCCATCAATTTGATCTATGCTGATATGGAGCAATACGGTTTAACGTCCTCTCAAATAAGGAAAATAATGGCTAATATACTTTATCCGGCACCTTTAAAAGTAGGCTCTAAAATTGCGGTGTGTTCGCTTTCAGAAGGGATCGCGGCTAAATATCATGCTCGTTTAGAGAGTGTAATAAATGGTTTAAAACAGCGTGGCTATGAAGTAATTGAGGGGGCGTTTTTACGGCGCAGCGAAGCAACAGCAGAATTAGCTACCAAAGCCCATGCAGAGCAGTTAATGGGCTTTTTAGTTGACGATAGTATTGATGCAATTATGCCTCCCTTTGGTGGCGAGCTTGCGATGGAAATACTGCCGCAACTTGATTTTAATGCCATTAAACAGGCTAAACCCAAATGGCTTGTGGGATTTTCTGATGTGAGCACGGTGGCCTGTGCACTCACTGCTAAATGCCAATGGGCAACACTGCATTGTGCCAATTTAATGCAATTGCACCCAAATGAAAAAAGCCCATATTGCTTACAAATATTTGAAACCCTAAGTTATGCAGCAAATAGTGAGTTTACCCAGGCACCATCTACACATTATCAAAAAGCAGCCCCCGATTATGCACAGCATCCAGAAGCCTTATTTAATTATACCGAGGCGACTCAATGGCAATGCTTAAATTACTTTGATCAGCGTACTATCGAAATGTCGGGGCGTTTATTTGGTGGCTGCCTAGATACCGTGGGTTTATTACTTGATTCACCATTTTTAGATCTGCATGAATTTAAAAAACACAGCGCGCCCGAAGGGCTAATTTTATACTTAGAAAACTCAGAATTAACCCCCACTACCGTAGCGCGATTTTTACTGGCGTTAAAACTAGCTGGTATATTTGACGACATTAACGGCATAATTATCGGCCGCAGTGAAATTACCCAAGGTAAAAACCCTGATTTTGACTATCGCCACGCATTAAATGTAGCGCTTGGAGGCTGCATTTTTCCGGTTATTATAGATGCCGATATAGGCCATATTGCACCTAACTTAAATTTAATTAATGGTGCTACTTGCACATTAATTGCCGATATAAACGAAGGCAGAGTAATAAAAGCGTCATTAAATACGTCGCTCTCTTAATTGGCTTTGAATAACGTGTCGGTACAGGGGTATAATAAGTTGGCTTTTATAATACGTTATTTAAGTACATTCTCAGGGCGGGGCGAAATTCCCCACCGGCGGTATGTTTAACTCACTATTTTTAATTACATTTGTAGTGTTTAAATAAGCCCGCGAGCGCTTTGTTGTTTTATATAATACCAAAGGTCAGCAGATCTGGTGAGATGCCAGAGCCGACGGTTACAGTCCGGATGAAAGAGAATATGGCTTAAATATAGCGTTAATAGTGCACGGCTTTTGGCTGTGTGCTATTTGCGTTTTTTAATTTAAGTTATTGTTGGTACTTATACTTTAATGCTTTTAGAGTTTATTTTATCGATCCTTTCAGTGTCCTGAATCTATTTATTTTTAATCAGGAATATAATGATGATTCAGTCTCTACTTACTCAATTTGGCGAGCCGTTAACGCGCGTCGAAAATGCCATTACCGCACTACAGCAAGGCCAAGGTGTATTGGTTGTTGATGACGAAAACCGTGAAAACGAAGGTGACTTTGTATTTTCAGCCGAGCATTTAACCACCGCACAAATGGCTGAGATGATCCGCGAAGGCAGCGGCATTGTGTGTTTATGCATGGGGGAGGAGCGCATAAAGCAGCTCGACCTACCGCAAATGGTTACTCATAACACCAGTCAAAATAACACCGCTTACACCATAACCATTGAGGCCAAAGAGGGCGTAACTACCGGCGTTTCTGCAGCCGATAGAGTTACAACTATTAAAGCCGCCACAGCCGACAATGCTAAACCTGCGGATTTATCACGCCCAGGGCATGTATTTGGCTTAAAAGCTAAAACGGGTGGAGTACTGGTACGCCGTGGCCATACCGAAGCATCTGTTGATTTAATGCAACTTGCCGGTTTAAAGCCGTTTGGTGTTATTTGCGAGCTAACTAACCCCGATGGCTCAATGGCGCGTTTACCTGAGGTGAGCGGTTATGCAAATAAGCATAATATGCCAGTGGTATCGATTGAAGATTTAGTGCAGTACATTCAAATTGCACAACAAAAAGTAAGTTAACAGCAATAAAAGACCCCTGTTTAATTTAATTAAACAGGGGTTTTAATTATTATAAACGTGCGATAAGCGCGATTATAAAACCTGAATTACTTGCTCAGCGTCTAAACGCGATTTAGGTAATTTAGCATTATAGTCCTCAGCGCTATCGTGATAGCCCAGTGCTAATGCAACATCACATACGTAACCATCTAATTCTTTAGCAAAAATTTCGCCAAGTAACTGCGCATCTACGCCTTCCATTGGGGTTGAGTCAATGCCTAAACGAGCAGCTGCGTGCATGGTATTACCAAGTGCAATGTAAGTTTGCGCTTTAGTCCAAGTTGCATTATTGCCTTGCTCATCGGTATTCATATCTACAAACGCAAATGCGCCAAAAGCGTGTTCACGGTTTTCGCTTTGCGTGCGCCCATTTTTAATATCTGTGTCTATAACGCGTGCGTAATCATCACGGGTATAGTTAGTTTTGTGAGCAAAAAGCACAATATGCGATGCTGTTTTAGCGTGTTTTTGATTAAACTGAAACATATTAGCAAAGCTGTCATGAAAACGTTGTTTAGCCTGATCAGACTCAATAACAATAAACTTCCACGGTTGTGAGTTAATTGATGAAGGCGATAAACGCATAGCTTCATAAATTACGTTAATGTCGTGATCGCTAATACGTTTAGCTGCATCATAATGTTTGGCCGTGTGGCGTTTTTCTAAATCGCTAATAATAGGGTGAGTCATGGTTTTCTCCGGGTAAATTTAATTTTAAAACAATCATACTTAACAGATAAAAATTAACGATTGGTTAGCGTAATAAGTGCTTAGTGCGAATGGCAGCTAATATACGCTTTGCTTTGTGAAAAATAAACAGCATAATAATTGAAACATTATCAAATAAAAATAGATAATATGCAGATAGACGATCTTAAGCTTATTTTAAAAGTTGCAGAGTTTAGAAGTATTACTTTAGCAGCAGCAAAATGCGATATGCGCACTGCAACCGCGAGTGCCGCCATTAAGCGTGTAGAGTTAGCCCTTGGCAGTGAGCTGTTTATAAGAACAACACGCCACTTACGCCTTTCGGCAGCGGGTGAGCGCTACATTCCTCAGTGCGAGCAAGCAATTGCGGTGCTAGAGCAAGCAAAACAAAACCTCAAAGGCGAACACGATGAAATTGAGGGAGAGTTGCGCGTTGCACTTTCATCAGATTTTGGGCGTAATTTAGTGATCCCCTGGATTGATGAGCTCATGGATAATTACCCAAAACTCAGTTTAAGAACACATATAAGCGACAGTAACGTCGATTTTTATCGTGATTCGGTCGATATAGCGCTGCGTTATGGATCTCCTAGCGATACTAATATGTATGGTTTTAAAATTTGTAACGTTCCACGGCTCCTTTGCGCCACTAAAGAATACTTAATAGCACATGGCAGCCCCAATCACCCAGACGAATTGAATCGTCATCAAGGTATGTTTTATCAACTACAAGACATTATAAATAACAACTGGGAATTTACCGACGGGCAAAGTAAGTTTAAAGTTAAAATGCAAGGTAGGCGTGCCTCTAACGATGGCGATTTAGTTAGGCGCTGGTGCGTTGCAGGTAAAGGGCTGGCGGTTAAGTCAGCGCTCGATATAGCAGACGATTTACTGGCCGATAGGGTGGTTACGCTGATGCCAAACTATCAACATGTTAGCGGTGAGTTATGGCTTATTTGCCCAAGCAGGCAATCGATTACTCCAGCAGTGCGTTTACTGCGCGATGTGTGCCGCGAAAAATGCCGCACAATTTTAAAACAGTTAATTGCCAAAGGTATTATAGATAAAAGTGTATTGGACTAGCCACTTATTTACGCTTGATAATTTTAAGTGTAGGGTATAAATATAAGGCTTTAGCTTAAGGTGGTAAATATTAAGTCGGGCAGTTAAATTTAAATAAAGGACTTTTAATAAGGTGTGCTTATGGATTATTTAGTTGCAACCGTATTTTTTGCTGTGTCAGCTTCGGTCACTCCTGGGCCAAATAACATCATGCTTATGACCTCAGGGGTAAACTTTGGCGTGCGAAAAAGCCTACCTTTACTTACGGGGATCTGTATTGGTTTTGCCTTAATGATACTACTCATTGGCTTAGGCTTTGGGCAATTATTTGCGTTATTCCCTAATTTGCATTTAATTATTAAGTGCTTAGGAACACTGTACTTGCTGTATTTAGCATGGCTTATTGCTAAATCTGGCAGTGTTAACTCAACAAATAGCCAAACCAAACCGCTTACTTTTATAAAAGGAGCATTATTTCAGTGGGTAAATGGTAAAGCATGGGTTGTAGCCACCGGCGCTATTGCGGCGTTTACAACCGTTGGCGCAGGTTATTACGGGCAAAGTTTTACATTAGCACTGACGTTTTTGTTGGTTGCTTTTCCGTGTGCGGGAGTGTGGTTATTTTTTGGTACATTATTAAAGCAAGTATTAAAGTCTGAACGTTATAGACGCTACTTTAATTATACTATGTCGGCGTTACTGGTTTTATCGGTAGCACCTGTGGTGAAAGAAATTACGCTGCAGGTATTCTCCCAAGGCGTTTAAACAAAACACCTTGAGAGCAAATTTTAACAATAAAAAGTCAACAGCCCTAGGCTCGCTTATTATTAAAAGTCGGGCGCAACTGTAAACTCTAACGGCTGATGATTAATCGGGTGGCAAAACGATAAGTACTCGGCATGTAAATGTAATCTATTGGCTTTTTCACCGTAGTGATCATCGCCAACTATGGGCATATTTAAGCCTAACTTATGCGCGCAATGTACTCTTAGTTGGTGCGTACGCCCCGTTTTAGGGTAAAGGTGCAAGCGGGTAATATTATCTTTTCGCTCTAATACCTGCCAAGTAGTAAGGGATGCTTTACCGTATTGATAACACACTAACTGACGTGGTTTATCATCAAAATCTAAGCGCAAAGGTAAGTCAATTGTGCCGCTGTTTTCAACTACATTTCCGGCAACTAAAGCAACGTAACGTTTTTCGATGGTACGCTCTATAAACTGTTTTTGCAGGGCCTTATGGGCTCTTTTATTGAGTGCAATAATTAATAACCCTGACGTCGACATATCTAAGCGATGCACAATGAGCGGGCCGGTAGCGTGTGGAAATTGTGTTTTAATGCGCAAATAAACCGAGTCTTCAATATTAACCCCAGGAACGGACAAAAACTCAGCCGGTTTATTGATCACTAATATGTCGTGATCTTGGTAAATAATAGTTAAATCTTTACCAATAGCAGGGTTGATCAATAATGGGTTTTCTTCTACATGTAAGCCTTTGAGCATATGCCCTAAAATAGGTTGGCATTTACTATAACAAGACGGGTAGTAATGTTTATGATGCCTAATAGCTGATTTAGGCGCAGCGCCCCACCAAAATTCTGCCAAAGATAAAGGTTTTAAATTATGTTGATACGCATATTGCAATAACTTAGGCGCGGCGCAATCTCCTGCGCCTGCTGGTGGCGTATGTTCAGGCAAAGGTGCAAAAATAGCGTTTAGATCTTTGGTTTCGTTATCGGCATTTAAAAACTGGTATTGCGCAAACAGCTTTTTTTGTAAATTTTTAGAAAGTGTTTTACGGCGCTTTTTTAAGTGTGCAATTTCATCAGTAATATTATTTAGAGCTTGCTGCAGGGTGTCGAGTTTACTTTGCCATTGCTGCTTTAGTGCTTGTAGTTGCTTTTTTTCGACAATACTTTGCCCAGCTAATTGAATTTTTAGCTGCTCAAAGTCAGTTGGAGATAACTGAGTACTTGCATCAGTACGTTGTTGTTTACGCATTCGGCGGCTAACTTGCATTAACGCTTGCTGCGCTTCTAACTGCTGCTGATAAGTGGCATTGGCTTGGTTAAATGCGTTATTAAGAGTGCTAAATTGCTCACTATTTTCAAGCTGCTCAAATTGGGCGTTAATATTATTAATAATGCTGCTTTGTGCTAAATACTCAGCATCGTGTAGCTGCATATCGGCCACGGCAGGTACAAAGTTAATTTTACTGCTTACGCCTTCAAGTTGCCCTGAGTAAGCGGCTAAATAACCAAGCTGTTGCTGATTATTTTGCACCACTAGTACACCAAACATTTTACCCGACTCTTCATTATTAGCTGGATTTGCCAAGTACTCTAACTGTGTTTCGAGCTGTTGTTGCAACTGCTCGGTTGCTGCTACAGCAATTGCTTTAGGCTCATAGTAAAAAGGAAAAGTAAATTTGTCTGGTAGCGCAATGTGATTTACAGGCGCTGAAAATAGCGTAAAGCAAGAAGCAATATTTGGCATGGGTAATATAATAATGAAATTTTTAACGAGATAATTAGCCAATATAATAACATAGTCGTTGCTATGTCACTAAGTGTGTTGTGTAACCTGTGTTATCCATATTTCAGGTAAGTTGTGGCGTTGCGATTAAAAAAAGCTCGGTATTAAATACCGAGCTTTGTAGGTTGGGTTGGACTGTTTATAATTAACTATTTGTTGTGGTTGGGTGGCCATCTACCATTTGGGGTTTACCGCGCATTTTAGCAATTAAGCGCTTAGTGTCCTCTAGCGCCACATACTGACACGGAATAAGTATTAGCGTTATTACGGTGGCAAATAACACCCCAAAAGCCAGTGATACAGCCATAGGGATAACTATTTTAGCTTGTAAGCTGGTTTCCATAATAATAGGCATAACGCCAATAAATGTAGTCACTGAGGTGAGTAAAATTGCTCTAAAGCGCCGAGCGCCAGCTTGCATTACCGCCTCTTTAATAGGCACACCTTCAGCGCGTGCTTTGTTTACAAAGTCAACCATCACGAGCGAATCGTTTACCACTACGCCGGCCACGGCAATAATGCCAAACATTGATAAGCTACTCATGGTCATGCCTAAAATCATGTGGCCAAACATAGCGCCAATGACGCCAAATGGAATAACCGACATAATAATAAGCGGCTGCGAGTAAGAGCGTAGCGGAATAGCCAGTAGCGCAAATATAATGATCATCGATAATGCAAAATCGCGTTTTTGTTCATCAGCACTGTCCATTTCTTCTTGAACACGCCCAGCTACGTCGCTTTGTACACCCGGATAGCTTTTTAATAAAGCGGGCAGGTACTGATCCCGAATTTCCTCGGCAATAGCAAAAGGCTCTGCTTTGTCGGTATTTACCGCTGCCCACACATTAACGGTGCGTTTTGAGTCTTCGCGTCGAATACGATTTACCCCATCAACTAAACTTACTTGCGCTATTTCGCTAAGCGGTACTTCTGCGCCGCTTGGAGTAATAATACGTACACTTTGAATATCGCTAATAGAATTACGCTCATCTTCGGGGTAGCGTATCATTACTTTAATTTCTTCACCTTCGCGTAAAATACGCTGTGCTTCTAGACCGTAATAACTAAAGCTCACCTGCGACGCTACATCGGCAAGGGTTAAGCCCATACTGTAGGCAAGCGGTTTTAAATCAAGTTGTACTTCGTCGGTGGCGCTTTGCATTGAGTCGTTTACATCGCCCACGCCTTCGATAGTTTGTAACTTGGCTTTTAATTTAGCGGCAACTTCTTTAAGTACGGCAGCATTTTTACCTTCAAGTTTAAAGCTAATATCACCATCATCACGGCCACCGTTCATTATGCTATCTTCAATGGTGAGGGTTTTAACACCCGGCAGTGGAGGCATTTGCTCGCGCCACAATGCACTTAGCGCAAAGGTGTCTATGGGGCGTAAATCGGGCTCTACTAAAATAGCCATAATATTGGCTAGTGTACGG
This sequence comes from Pseudoalteromonas translucida KMM 520, assembly GCF_001465295.1. Lineage (NCBI taxonomy): Bacteria > Pseudomonadati > Pseudomonadota > Gammaproteobacteria > Alteromonadales > Pseudoalteromonadaceae > Pseudoalteromonas > Pseudoalteromonas translucida. Next base: position 1,398,385 of record NZ_CP011034.1, read on the forward strand.
CCACGTAAACTGACCGATAAATCGCGGATCATCGATTTACCATATTGCTGTTGTAGTTGTTGATCTACTTTTAGCAGCACACTTTCTATTTTTTGTGCCGTCTCTAAGGTGGCTTGCTCCGAAGAAGCCAAGTTCATTTCTATTCGAATACGTGGAAAATCATGCGGTATTTTAGGGTTAGGAACAAATTTAACTAATCCTCCTGCAAACATCCCAGCGCTAATAATTAATAAGCACATAAAGCCTATTATTACTGTGTAACGATAATGAATACAGTGGCCAATAAAGGGCGTGTAATAATGGCTAACAAAGCTTTTTAAGCCGTTATCCATCACTGTACGAATACGATACAGTGGGTTTTTAGGGTTAGGTTTACGCTTACTCATAGCAGCAATATGTGCGGGTAAAATTAGTTTTGATTCAATCAAAGAAAAAATCAAACATAAAATAATCACGCCACCAATCGCTTTTGAAAACGCAGCACCTGGGCCTGTTGCTAAAGTTTGTGGTAAAAAGGCGGCAATAGTGGTCAGTACGCCAAAGGTTGCTGGTATAGCAACGCGTTTAACTCCGCGTACTACGTTATCTAGAGTGTGGCCGTGCTTTTCTATTTCGGCGCTCGCCGACTCGCCAACTACTATGGCGTCGTCTACTACTATGCCGAGCACTAAAATAAAGGCAAATAATGAGGCTAAGTTAATTGTTACGTCTAAAAAGCCAATTGGCATAAATAAAAATGCGCCTAAAAACGACACGGGTAAGCCCATCATCACCCAAAACGCTAAGCGTAATGGTAAAAATAAAGCCAGTACTAGCATGACTAACAAGCCACCCCAAATCATGTTATCGACCATCATATCAAGCCGACCTTCAAGGTAGTAAGTTAAATCAAGAATAGGGGTTAGCTTTACACCTGCGGGTAACTGCGATTCTTTTGCTGCCATGTAACTTTTAAGTACTTTGGCTACGTCGGTAATATCTTGATCTTTTGAGGCGTTTATTTCAAACGACAATGAATTTTTACCATTGTACTTTGAATATTGTAGGCCCTCGGCAAAGCCATCGTTAATAGTAGCTACATCGCCTAAATAAATTTGTGCGCCGTCGGGCAGGGTAATAAGCGGCAATTTTGCAAACTCGTTACCCCGGTAGGCTTGCTTTTCTACCCGCATAGAAATATAGCCATTTTTTGAGCGAATTTGCCCAGCCGACATATTGGCCGAAAAGCTTTGTACGGCGCTGGCAATATCTCTAAATGTTAAACCGTACTCACGCAGTTTATCTGGGCTCACTTCTATGCCTATTTCGTAATCTAGGCCAGCATTAAACTCAACCAAATTAATATTAGGCAGGGCTTGGAGTTCGTCTTTTATGTTATTACCTAGCTCTTTTAGCTGGTAGTTGCTCATGTCGCCATACAGCGCGAGGATCATAACCTCTTGCTCGTACTTATCGCGGCGCACCACAGGACGCTCCATATCGGCAGGAAAAGTATTGATTGAATCAACCTGAACTTTTATTTCGTCAAGTACGTCTTGGGGATTATATTGCTCTTCTATTTCAACCCAGGCTTGCGAAAACCCACGGTTAGAATAAGTGATAAGGCGTTTTATGCCTTCAATTCCTTCTAGGTTTTCTTCTATTTTTATGGTTATACCTTCTTCAACCTCTTGCGGAGCAGCCCCAGGGTAAACAGCTTGTACGCTGATCCAATTACTTTCAAACTGTGGAAACATCTGTTTGCGAATAGTAAATACCGTTAAAATACCGCCAATTAATATAAAAATCATTAATAGGTTTGCGGCTACGGGGTTTCGGGCAAACCAGGCAATTAAGCCTTTTTCACGAGTACTCATGGTTATTCCTCTTTAAGGGCAAGCTGGGTTACATCGCTATTAGGCGTGGTTTCTTCAATTTTAACGGCCATGCCCTCGGTTGGGTATTCAAGCGCTGAGGTAATAAGCTGATCACCCTCATTTAAACCTTGATTGGCTATTATCATGCCGTTTTGCTCACGAATTATATTGAGGGTTTTAAACGATAGGGTTAAGTTATTATTTAAAATGGCAATTTTATTATTTTTTACTAAATGATGCGGCACAATAATAGCGTTATCGAGTGCGCGTCCCTCAATAGTGGCATTAATGTAAGAGCCAAATCGCAGTGGTTGGCTGTTATTAGCATAAGGAGTAGCAAGCTGCGCGACTAAGTAACTCATTCTACTTTTTTGATCAACCACGCCTTCACTGCGTATTATTTTAGCTTGCCATGTTGTTTGCTTACCTGCGTACTGGGCGCTAAAAGTGACGTTTGCGTTTATGCCGCCGTTGCTTAAGAATTGCAGCTCGTTATCGGCCACGGGTAAACGTACTTCAGCAACTGCTATGGCACTTAATGCACCCAACCGACTTCCTTGATTTACCACTGAGCCTAAGCTAATGCTGCGCTCATTAATTATCGCGTTGTAGGGGGCTTTTATGTAAGTGCGTTCAAGGTTGCGGTTAGCGCGTTTAACACTGGCTTGCGCTGAGCGGTAACGTGCCATTTTTTCGGCGAGTTGCGGTTTACGTAAATACAGCTGAGATGCAATTGCATCGCTGGCATCGGCTTTAATTCGCTCCCATTCTGCTTTTGCTACGTGGGCTTGAGCACGTTCTATTTCGAGTGCAGAACTTGCTTGGGCTAAACCGGCCTGGGCTTCAATTAAGTCGGCTTCGTAATCATTTGGATCAATTCGTGCTAAAATATCGCCTTGTTTTACAAATGCGCCTTCAACAAACTGCCCGGCAACCGAAATAACTTGCCCACCTACTTGTGCAATTAACTCTGTTTTATCTTTTGGTTTTACAATACCGTAAGATTTTACATCGAGTGTTATTGCATCAAGGTGAACGTGTTGCGTGGCAATAAGTGGGCGAGTATCTTGTTCTGGTTTTTCTTCGGGTGGCGTTTTCATGGTTGAAAAAGCGAAAGCTAACGCAATTCCGCCAATTAAAACCGCAAACGGCAGTATTATTTGTTTTTTAGAAGCCACGAGGCATTCCTTCATAATTGTGGTGACCAGCTAATAATACGCAATAAAATGTTTACAAAGCATTTAAAGATGTAACAAAGCATTGCGCTTCACTACCTGTTTATTTAAGGCATGACTAAAAAATGCAGCAGCAAACAAATATATTTATATTGAGGTTATTATGAAAACACAGCCTATGGCGTGTCGGTTAGGCTGTGGGGCATGTTGTATTGCGCCAAGTATTAGCTCACCCATTCCAGGAATGCCAAACGGTAAAAAGGCCGGAGAGCGTTGTATTCAGCTAGATGAGCGTAATTTATGTAAGTTATTTGGCGACGCTAGTCGGCCAAAAGTGTGCAGCGATTTTAGCGCCACACTGGATGTATGCGGTACAACTAATGCGCAGGCTTTAGCGCTTATTACTGAGCTTGAAGAGTTGACTTAATCCTCGTTTTTAATACACACATATTTACATTTATTTATGAATAAGTGTTTTAAATACTTGAATGCAAAAATTGAAAGCCGCGCTTTTCGCAGCAGCAAGCTCAACGCTTACGATTAAAGTACAGGTTTGTGGCTGTTTTTGTAGATGCGAAGCTTGCTTGCGTGACGGGCAAAGCCTGTAAAGTGATTTACTTACAAAGAGGTTAAGAGACGCTGCGCTTTTAGAGGAAGAGATAGACCCGAAATAAGTCCTTATTATCCGAACTTAGGATTATATATTGACTCATTTACTCCCATTATCTGCTCTTTGTACAATAGTGTTTTACTTTAAATAATTGAACTGTACTTTTCACGTGAGCAAGCCTATCATCTACAACCACCTGGTAAATAATAAGCTTGCTTGTGAAGGGGTCTACCAGCTATAGGTTGCGCTTAGCGTATATTGCTCGCCACGTCCAGGAGTGCCCGGGATCTCTTGAAACGATTCATTCCACAGGTTATCTGCGGCCAATGTAATAAATAAGTTTTTAATCTGCGGCGGCATTATTTTTAAGGTTAAATGAGTGAATAACGCATCATCATCGCCACTGCGCAGCGTATTTTCATGTTGTTTGCGCCATTCGTTATCTATACGAAACTCTAAAATATCTGTTGGGTTCCAAATAGCCGCAAGGGTTAGCCTATGGTCTGGGTAGTTTAATGCGTAAAAGCTAGCATCTATATCGGCTGCGCCATAATTCTCTGATTTTTTTAAAAAGCTATAACTGGCAATAATTTCTGCGTTATCAAAATGCTTAGTGGCAAGAAACTCAACCCCCGAGGTATTAATATCTACCGGATTGGCAAAGCGGGCAGAAGTGGCATCTAAACTATAAGTCCAATCGGTTAAGTTATCATCTTGGCGATAAAAAACAGCAGAGTTAAAGCGCCAACTTTGTCGCTCTAATAATAAACCCAGCTCGAGGTTTTTAGTGGTTTCGCGCTCAAGGTTGTAGTTACTTCTAAACAAACCGCCAGTGTCACTGCCGCCAATTGCGGTATAGCCTGCTACTTGGCTTGCCTGTGCATACGATAAATAAACAGTGCGCTCAGTGCCGTCGCTGTTTTGTGTATTTAAAGTTATATCACCAATAAGTGAAATTTCAGAATCATCGCGATTAGTATCGTCAAAAGCCGCACCAAGGCGAATAGTAAGGTGTTGATCGCTCTCAAGTGCCATTTGGTACTCTGGCAGCACACTTACTTTATAATAATTACGTGAGGTGAAATTATTTTCAAGCGTGGTCGATTCAATCGAATCATTAATAAATTGCGCAGAATAATTGAGTGCAAAAGACGCGCTGTGCGCATGGCGCCCCGAAAGTGCTAGTGATTTAACATCGGTTTGATGAAACGCTTCGAACGACATTGGGTTTTCACGAGAATACACATAGTGATCCTCGTGTTTACGATAATATGTAGATACTTCAAACGAGCTCTCGGCGCCATAGTTTTGTTTATGGTTGAGCATAAATAGCTGAGTTTTAAGATCTTCAGTTTCGTTAACCCCAAATGGAGTATACAAATTTGGCCAACCAAAAAACTTTTCTTGAGAGCCAAAAAACAGATCGGTTTGTGAGTCTGGGCCCACCAATTGAACACGGCTTGAGGCGCGGGTAAAGTCATGATCGCCATAATCAATAGAGCCATCACTTTGTGAGTGAGAAAACTCGCCTTCTACACCCAGCTGCCAATCGGAAATACCATCCAATGGTATATTCACGCCCGCATGCAGGCTTTGTAAATTAAAGTCATTGCTGCCAACCCCAAGTGATACGCTACCACCGGTACTAATTGGCTTCCAAGCAAACGATACTGTACCAACGGAGCTGTTAACGCCATAAAGTGCATTATCTGCTGCGGTGAATATAGCTGGGCCACGTAACATTTGTGGCGCTATAGGAATTTCGGCAAAGTAATGTCCCGACTGCGGATCGAACAACGTTGCGCTGCCAACCCTAAAACCAGTATTTTCGAAAATACCACCACGAATGGTTACATCGGCTTGTGCTTCGGCCATATTACGCGATTGCACATCAACACGCGGATCATACTCTAAATTAGAAACCGGTGAGTCGAAGGTGCCCACGGGTTCCTTATTTGCAGTAGGGGAAGCTTCAACCGTTATTTGCTCTATTGCTGTGGCATTTTTAGTTTGTACTTCAGCGTAGGCAAAGCCAGTAACACTGCATAGCAATGTAGGTAATAATATAGGTAATATAAGGCGCGGGGCACGATTCATGTTTTTCTCATTTTTGTATATGTAATTGTGCTAACAATTAAATCCGAAACACCCTGTTAAGGCGTGATAAAGTAGTCAAATAATTGTAATTTGGCTTGGTATTGTATATTAATCTTAAAAAATTGCATTTGATAATCATTCGTAAAGTAGGGTAATTGATTTTATGAGCACAGTACAAACAAACGACAATTCGCATCTAGAAAGCATTTACTTTGCCGGAGGCTGCCTTTGGGGGGTACAAGAGTTTATTAAGTACTTACCCGGCGTTGTTACCACTGAGGCAGGGCGAGCTAATGGCACAAATAATAATACACAAGGTGAATACGACGGTTATGCCGAATGCGTGAAAGTAACCTTTGATATAACAGCCGTGACACTCAATAAACTGATTGAATACTTTTTTGAGATTATTGACCCTTACAGTGTTAATAAGCAGGGTAACGATGTTGGATTAAAATACCGTAGTGCTATTTATAGTAAACAGCAATGTCACTTAACAATTGCAAACGACTATATAAACCAACGCGCTGATGCAGATAAAATAGTGGTACAAGTTCAGCTGCTAACCAATTATGTTCCAAGCGATGCAGAGCACCAAGACCGGCTAACTAACTTCCCTGATGACTATTGCCATATACCACCTGAGTTATTACATAAATATAAATCGAAATAAAGCGAAAGTCTGCTATATCAATTATGCAAAGAGCGATTGTTTTTCTTATCAGCAGGCTCTGCGGCTACAGCAAAAAATTTAATAAAAACAATCAGCCACAAAAAAGCTCACACATTGTGAGCTTTTATATGTGCTTTAAAACCAGCGGCTACTTTTGTGGCGGGAAGTTACTTAAAATTTTAGCAACTGTTTTTCTAACCGACAGTTCACGTTGCTCAGGAGATTGGTTTTTCTTTAATCGACCATCTTCAGCGCCGCGCCATACTAACTGGTTTGATTCACGCTCAATAATATCAATAACTAAAGTGCCTACTTCGTATTCACGAGCAGATATATCGTTTTGATACCCTAAACCCCACGAGCTCCAACGAGCGCCGTAGCCAATGTTAAAAGAACTTACGTCTAGCTCTTTATCTACCGACGCATGGTAGTTTACCAGCACGTCTGCTTGAGCAGGATCGGTTAAGCTCATACCCATTTTCTGATTAAGCTCACTGCTTATTGCGCTGCGTACACGTTTTTCCATTAACGCATTAATTTGATAGTTATTGGTGTCTTTTGTTAAATCTGCATTTTCTACCCACGCAAACGTTTTATAGTTAGCAAAGTTTGCTGATTTGTCGTAATCCCAATCTGCGGTTTGCGTACAAGCAGTTAAAAACGCAAGTGCGGCTACAATAAAAATATTTTTCATACAGTTTGCTCCTAATCTTTTTTATAAAATAACACACATTGTTAAACAGTGTGATATTTAAGCGCTTAACAACAGTTTAGCTGCTATAGCTGAACCATTGATTAATTACTTAATGTTCAACTTCTATCCAGTCTTTTTCGTCTACCCAGTTTTGTGCACCGTCTTTAACTGAGCGAATTGGCACAATATAATCGCAGCTTGTTTGCGGTTTAACTGAGGCAAATATAGGGACGAAGCCAAAGCTAAGCGCGGTTTCAATAATTGCCTTTTGATTTTGCGGGTCAATGTCGGCGGCTTCATCTATGTATATAGGTATACGGTATAAGTTTTGTTCTTGTGAGCTTAACAAATAGCGAATAAACAACATACCACATAATAACTTAATAGTTATGCGCGTGCCGTTTGAACCCGCCGAGTCTATTTTGTCAAAGTGTTCGGTATCGCCTGCGCGATTGACTACTTCAAAACGAATATCAAATAAATCGGTGAGGGTAAGGCCAGCTTTGTCGGAGGCGAGCTTAATTAAATGATCTTTCGCCTCGTTTACTGCGCTTTCGCTATAGGGTTCTTGGCTGAGTAAATCCAGCGTGTCCCCTTGCTCAAACTGATGCGAGGTACTAATTATAGTATCTATGCTATCAACTAACATTTTGCGCGGTATTACATTAATTTTAAATGCTTGAAGGTTCGAAATGCGATGCTGGCTAATGCCTTTATTAAAGCTGTTCATTTCGCGGCGCAGGCGGTCTAAATCTTCGCGCAGGCCTTTAATGGTTGCGGCTACTTCAGTTAGAGCCACGCGGCCTTGGCGCTCAACGGCATCGCGTTCGTTATCAATGTTATGAAACGCACTAATGAGTTTTTGATACTTACTAAACTCATCGTTTTCGTTATCAAACTTGGTAATACCGGCGTTATAAATATGTAAATAGGTATTGCGTACGTTTATCTCAAAGTTACGCAGCTCTTGGCAGTCTTTATTAAAGTGGTGCACTAGGTCGCTTAAATTATCAAAGTCTATTGTTACCTCTATCATGTAAGGGGTAACTTTGCCGCTGTATAAATCAAGGGTGTGGTCAATTCGCTCACTTTTAACTTGGCGCAAACGATCAGATTGGCGATTAATTTGCGCCTGTTTTGATTTAATTATTGAGCGTCGGTCGCTAATTGAGCCGCTATTTTTTTGAATGTCTTGTAGATAATCGTCAACCTGATCGCGCTCGGCTAACAGCTGCTCTTTTAGCATGGTTTGTGCTTCTGCCGATTGCAGCATAGTGTCAAACTGCTCTAAACGTTTAAGAGCGGCTTCGGCGCTCATTAGTTCATCGTACAAGGTGTCTTTTTCTTTTTGCTTGTCGGCCACATTTGCCGCTACATCGCGCTGTTGCTTAAACTCTTTTAAAGCCTGTTCAAGGGCGCTTAGCTGAGCAGTTAGTTGCTCTTTATTTTCGCCGCTTTGCATTTGTACAGGCGAGAGCTTTTTAAGCTTAATACTCGCACCAGGCAGTGTAAGTACGCCGCCTTTAACGTTTTCACTTAAGTGCGATAAAAATTCCCCAAACGCATCTTCGTCATCAATACTTATATCGCCATTGCTGGTGGTTGCAAACGAAAGCATGTCGGGGTTTAAAATGCGCGAAATTTCTTCCACTTCTTTTAACGACAGCTCTTCGCGCATGCGGGTAAATAAATTAAATTCCAAGTTTTTAAGTTGCAGCTTTAAGCTCTTAATTTGTTTTTGGGTTTCGCTAATACGGTAGTCAAGTGTATGCAGGCTTTGCCCTTGTGCGCTGGTAATAGAGTGCGAAAGCGACTCGTAGTCTTGCTTTAACTGGGTTAGGTTTGTTTTAAGCGTGGCTTTGTTAACCAGTTCAAATTCGTTTTTAAGTGCGTTAAAATCTAAAAACCATTGCTCTATTTGCGTTTGCCTGCGCTCTATATCGCGCGACTGCTGCACGTACAAACTTTGCTTTTGTTCAAACTCGTGTTTTTCGTGCTCTATGTTTTCAAGCGCTATTGCCAGCTCTTCTAGTTGCGATTCTTGGTAGTTGTCAAAGTCAATGAGTGCTTGGTCAATTTTTGGAGCATAAGCCGCTAATTTACCTTTTAGTACAGTTTGGTTCTCTAGCATCGACTCAAGCGCGGCTATGGGCTCTTGCATCGATTCAAGGGCGTGTAACTCACGTTTACTGCGGTTTACTTTGTCGAACGAGCGACGCCACACTTCATAAAAGTCGACCTTAGAGTTAGACATGTGGCGCTCAAATACACGTAGCATAAAGCGTTTTACATCGGCGGCACCGAGTTTATGTAAGTTAAGAATACGGCGAAATATTTCTTTATAAATAGTCGAATCTTGAACGTTATTAAGCGGGATCATTTTTAAGTTGATCTCGTCGTCAAATGGGGTTGCGCCGCCGGTGAGTAGGGCGTTTAGCTCTTGCGCTTTTAGCTCTATGGGGTTGTACCCAAGCTGTTTTAAATGGCTAAACAGCTTAGTGTATTTAATAATGGTTTTACCTTGGGTGTACTGCTCTAAATCAAGCTTACCTTGGTAGCAAAAATATTGGTGCGCATAACCGGCAATTTTCCCCAAACCCGCTACACCAATTACTACTGAGCCATGGGGCAGGTTTGCTTCAAGCAAAATGTAGGATTGATCGGACGAAAAATAAAACTTACGGGTTTCGTCTAAATCGTGGCCATCCCATTCGGTTAGGCGTAAATCGTTAATAAGCGGAAACTGAAGAGCATTTATTACCGAGCTTTTACCGGTATTATTAGGCGCGCAAATAGAGCTGCTTTTATCCAGCGGGATCACACATTTTGCGTAACCTGCAGTATTGAGTAGGGCGAGTTTACTTAGTCCGTATAAATTTTTCATTGCTCGTCCTCTGTTAGGTAGGTTTCTTCGTTTACTTCCATTAAGGCATCTATATAGCGATGAATAGGGGCTTGTAGCATAAAGCCTGCTTCTACTTCGCGTGCCAAACCTAAGCGCACCATGCGCAGGTACACGTCTTTGCGCAGATCGGAGCCCGAAAATATCTCTAGTTGATCAAACAAGTGTTTGTTAATTTGCACTAAGGTTTGCATTAACTCTAAATCGTTTACTTCGTCGAACAAGGCGCGCATTGGGTCTTTGCCGGTGTTGGCGTAGTGCTCAATTAAAATATAAATAGTGAGGGCAATAGCACGGGATATTTTGCCCATATTGGGTGTGCTTTCGTCGCTGCTAAAGTAATAAAAGCCACGGCTGTCGTGTTTTAGCTCGTTACCTAGGGCGCTAAATAGCGCGCTGTAAGCGTCTATGTTTTGATCCAGCTCTTGCCACATTAGGTTGTCTTGTTCGCAAATATGATAACCCGCCACTAATTTTTTATTAATTGCTTGTAAGTGGGTAAGCTCGTTTAAGTTTATTTGTGTCATGGTGATTACTCATCTGCCTTACTAGGTTTTTGCGGCTGTGAATTATAGGGATAAAGAGAAAAATACTGACCGGCAATTTTAAAGCGTGCTTTTTCATCGCTTTGGCTTTTTTCAAGCTCGTCGTCACTCACTAATTTTTGATACAAAAACAGCATTTCTTCGGCATCTAAATCGGGGTAACTTTCGTCTAAAAATTGCAGCAATGGTTGCGGCTTTTTACGTTTTGTATTGAAGCGTTTTGCAAAGCTGCTTTTAACATCGTTGTAATCGGGAATGTTTGGCGTTTGAAAAGGCGGTACATCTTGCTGATCGGGCAATTGGTATTCTTGGTGTTCAAACTCAACCAAACTTGCCATATAGGCAACTATATGACGTTGTTGCCCCAGCGAGTAACGCTGTGCGTCGCTCACAAAGTGTGGTTGCACCGCTGTTAGCATGTTGTCTACGCCATTTTTACGCACTAGCCCAAGCACTTTTGCAGCTTGGCGGGTAATTAAGTTATTTCGGCGTAGCTCTTCACGCAGCGGCATTAGCATGTCGGCACTTTTACGCAGGCTTTCGCGGCCTACTAAATGCATTTCGAGAATACGGGTACGTAATTGCTCTAGCATGCGTTTGTCGGTATATGCTTTACCCGATTGCTCAATACGCTCTATTTGCGTACTAATTTGCAGCTCTATAAGATTAAAACAGGCATGAAATTCGCCGCGAATATCAATCATTTCTAGCATTGGCTCTATGTATTCGTCAAACGCTTCTATTACCGCTTTATAACGCTTTTGCAGCGATTGCACCGCGTTATTAGATTTAGCTTGCTCAACAATATTTAAAATGGCGTTTTCGTTGTGTGCGTACAGTTTCATTATTTTGCGTACCCGATCATCCATAATACGGCTAAAACGGCGTAAGTCGTCAAAATCTTCCACTTCGCCCGCGTTAGCTAAGCGATCGCCAAGGCGAGCTAAGTCCTCTACTAATACGCTAATTTCTTGTGCTAAACCTAAATGCTCTTCTTGCAGTAAAAATGTAGCAAAGTCGGCAATGGCACGGTTTATTTCAAGCTGCGAAGATTTAGCTAAAGGAATTATAATATCTTGATTTAACAAGCGATTAGTTTCTTTATAAATTCGCTCGTTATGCCATGTAGGTTGTTTGTGTTTAATGGCATTTTGCAAATCTTTAATACTAAAGTCGGCCATTTTAAAACGTTTAAATAATAGCTCTAGCACCCCCCAATGTTCGCTAAGGGTATTTAATAGCTTTTTAGCTGGGATCATAAGGCGTTTATACATCCTAGTATGTTGTTAAATAACGAGCTAAATAAGCGAGTTATTCATAATTTTAATAGCGCTGATAGCACTATGGTATTCGTTTTTACAACGATTTAATAATAGTTTTTACCAGGTCATAGTGATAACATCCGCACCGAAAATAGGCACACGAAATATGCGGCTCTATTTTCTTCATAGGTTCAATTTTTACATTATTCCAAAGGTTGTTCAATTATCATGGTTTCCTCTATTATCCTGACTTTAATAGCGATTGCATTTTTGCTGATTGTTATTGAGGATATAATCCACGTAAACAAAGCTAAAACGACACTTTTTTTTGGTACGCTCTGCTGGATTATCTCTTTTATCTTCCCTATTAATGGGCAAAGCCCTGATACGATTCAATCACTCCTTAATCATAATATTTTAGAAATTGCCTCCTTATGGTTGTTTTTAATGGCGGCAATGACCTTTGTTGCCTATTTAAACTCAAAAGGGTTTATCGAAAATATTGTTAACCGGATTATGCCAAAACGAATTAGCGAACGTAAGTTAATGTTTTTGGTTGGTGTTTTTGCATTTTTATTCTCTTCTATTTCCGATAACGTAACTGCTACGCTTATATCTTTAGCGGTGGTTTTATCATTAAAACTTGAAGCCAAAAAGCTAATTAGATACGCCACGCTGATAATTTTTGCGGTTAACTCTGGTGGTGTGTCGTTAATTACCGGTGATGTAACCACGTTAATGATATTTTTAGATGGCAAAGTAACTATTAGCAATTTGTTATTGTTAATTGGGCCAGCATTTGTAAGTGTGATGCTGTTAGCTGCACTGTTATCAATAGGCTTAAATGGCCAGCTCGACTTTACTAAAACCAAGCAAAAACGCATTGAAAAAACCGATATTACAATTGCAGTTATCTTCTTATCTACGGTTATTGCTACCTTAACACTGAGTGTTTTATACAGTGTACCGCCATTGCTTACCTTTTTGTTTGGTTTGTCTATGATGTTTTTAGTGGCGCAATTTTTAATGCGCAAAAAAGACATAAACAAAGACATGATAGATTTTATTCGTGAAATAGAATACGACACCTTGTTGTTTTTTGTAGGTGTATTATTACTGGTAGGGGCGTTAAAAGAAGTTGGTATGTTAAGCAACTTTAGCGACCTGTACACAATAATGGCACCTGAATACGCAAACTATTTAATGGGTATATTGTCGGCAGGCGTTGATAACGTACCACTTACTGCCGCGTTATTAAAAGCAGATATAGTAATGACACAGCAGCATTGGCTGTCGTTTACTTATGCCACAGGCGTAGGGGGCTCTATGTTAATTATAGGCTCAGCGGCGGGTATTATTGCCATGAGCAAAGTTAAAGAACTGACCTTTATGAGCTATTTACGTTTGTCGTTTTATTTATTAATTTGTTACACCGTAGGCTATACAGGCTCGTATTTAATGGCAGGTTTTGTTTAATATTAGTTATTAAAGTGCTTGACAGCTAGATGTCTAAACGATAACTTTCAAAGCCCCAGTAAAGTATTGATCTTTTCAATATATTGCTGGGGTTTTGTTTTATTAGTGATTGCTAAAATAGCCATTAATACAACATTCAGAAGAGGTGCGATACTTAGGTATTTAATGTGAGGTGACGAACGCCGTTGAGCATTAAAGAGGGAGGTACTCGCCGAGAAAAATAACGCGTCGTCGTCGTTGTTTTTCGGTTTATGGGGCTGAATCCTCAAAACTGTCACCAATATAGGTGGAGAGCTTCTGGCAGTGAATTTTCTTACCTTATATTTGCTGCCAAGTTCTTCTTGTTTTATTACGGTTTGGATGCCGTGAAAGGAGACAAAATGACAACCCAATCAGTGCCACATGTAGTATTAGGCAGCAAATCAAATTATACCGTTGCTAAATTTGGCGGCACCAGCGTAGCTAACTTTGCGGCTATGGACCACAGTAGTAAAATTGTAGTAGCAGATAAAAGCGTGCGTATTGTTGCACTAAGCGCCAGCGCAGGAGTCACTAATCATTTAGTTGAGCTATGTAAAAACAACCTTAGTGAAGATGAGCGCCAAGCACATATTAACGGCGTGCTGGCGATTCAGCAGGCTATTTTAGCCGAGTTGAGTTTAGATACCGACTTAGCGCAGGGCTTTGCCCAAACGTTAGCGGCATTTGAAAAACTAGCCAGCCAAACACTACAAACTAAAGCGCTACATGACGAGCTATTAAGTTTTGGCGAGCGGTTATCAACTTATTTATTTACCCAAGTGCTGCGTTTAAAAGGTTTAAATGCAATACGCTTTGACGTGCGCCAAGTGCTTAAAACCGACAGTCAATTTGGCAAAGCAACTCCTAATGTTGCAGCTACTGCACAAGCAGCAAGCGCATTACTTATTCCGCTGTTAGACGATCAAGTAATTGTTACACAGGGCTTTATTGGCAGCGACGAACACGGCCAAACGACCACTTTAGGGCGCGGCGGATCAGACTACAGTGCTGCATTACTGGCCGAGGCTATTCATGCTAAAAGTGTACATATTTGGACTGACGTAGTGGGTATTTTTAGTACCGACCCGCGTTTATGTGTAAAAGCCACGCCTATTGCACGCCTCAGCTTTGACGAAGCCGCCGAAATGGCTACCTTTGGTGCAAAAGTATTGCATCCGGCAACTATTTTACCCGCCAGTCGCAGCCATATTAATGTGTTTGTAGGGTCGAGCCGTGAGCCAGAGCGCGGTGGTACTTGGATTGAACGTGAAAAGTCGCAACTGCCAGGAATTCGCGCAGTAACACAACGTAAAAATCAAATATTACTTACCCTTAAAAGCCCCGAAATGCTATTAGCTAGTGGCTTTTTAGCCCGAGTATTTACCATTTTAAGTGAGTTTAATATTTCGGTAGATTTAGTGACTACTTCTGAAATTAGCGTAGCAATAACGCTTGATAACGCGCCTAATGCATCGCGTCCAGAGCTTGATCAGGGTTGCTTAGATAAACTTGCTGAGTTTTGTCATGTATCGGTAGAAAACAACTTAACCTTAGTGGCGCTTATTGGCTCAGAAATACAGTTGCGCCAGCACGAAATGAACTTAATGCAGGTATTAAGTGACTTTAATATAAGGCTAATTTGCCACGGTGCAAGTAAGCATAACTTGTGCTTTTTGGTCGAGCAAGGCGAATCCGATAACGTAGTGCAAGCTATTCATAGCCGACTACTTGAAAGCGATTGCGCGGCCTAATATAGCTAAATTAATAAGAGAGCACTGCCAGTCAGTGCTTTTTTCGCTCACTACACTTATATCAAATTCACCTACCACAGAACTACTGGCATTAAGCTGTGTGCAAGTTAACTCTGTAAACACATTAGGGCTTAGTAACTTGGCAATAGGGCGGCTAGTGGCTTTAGCGAGCGCTTCTTTTAAGGTCCAAATTCTAAAAAAGTGTTTAGCTTGATCCTCTGCATTGGTGGGCTTGGTGATCAGCGCAATTTCATCGGTATGATAAAAATGCTTTGCGAGTTTTTCAAAAGGGCGCTTTGTGCTTATTTTTTCAATATCGAAACCAAACTGGGCTTTTGTAGGGTTAAGTGCAGCGCCAACAAAACCATTAGAATGCGATATACAGGTATTAATAACGGTATGGCTGTTATTAATGTGTAGCGCTAATTTACTTGTTTGTAGGTTAAACTCTGAGCTTATATTACATGGCTTAATGCCCGCCATATTAGGGTGCGAGGTTATAACTAAATACTTAAGTAATAATCGCGTGGCTAAATACTCTTGCTTGGCCGATGTGCTTTTACGGCGGTTTATTATTTGCAGCTCAAAAGGGCTTAAATAATCAGGCAAATTAAATTGGCTTATATCGAGCGTTTTAGCGTCAAACAATAAAATAGGGCTTTTATTGTTACTAAAAGGCTGATTAATTTGCAGGGTGTTTTTAAAGTAAAGTGAACTCATAAACGCTCAAAATAATAATAAATTTAATACCGATTACCTGCTTGTATGCATATGCTGAACATATAGTGAGCGGTTGTTAGTTGTTGTGCGCGCTAGGTACATTTTTATTACTAAGGCGCGATGAAATATGGTTTAATTCACAACAGCTAAAATAATAACAGATTTGTAGGTGTATGACACAAGTGCGTGATGGTTTTCAAAGTCGACTTGGTTTTGTATTGGCCGCCGCTGGCGCAGCGGTAGGTTTAGGTAATATATGGGGTTTTCCTACGCAGGCTGCTAACCATGGTGGTGGTGCTTTTTTGCTGGTTTACTTTATTGTTATATTTTTACTTGCTTTGCCGGCTTTATATACCGAGCTGTATTTAGGGTATTACGCCCAAGCTAATCCGGTAAAAGCACTTAGGCAAGCATGGCAAAATAAAGCCCCTAAAGTAGGCGCGGCTGCAGGTTATATTGGCCTTGGCGGCGCTATTGTAATGCTTAGCTTTTATTCAATAGTGGCGGGGTGGATGCTGTCGTATGCTATTGAACCAGTAACTACATTTTTAGGGTTTAGCGGCGCTAGCGAATTTTTACACAGCGACTCTGCGCTGCGTAATTTTGTGTTTACCCCGCTTATGCTTATTTTAACCGCGAGTATTATTTTAAAAGGGGTTAAATCGGGTATTGAAACCTGGTCACGGCGTTTAATGCCGGTGCTGCTAGTATTGCTAATTGGTTTAATTATTTATATTGCAACGCTTGATGGTGCAAGTGATGGCTTTGCAGCGTATTTAATACCTGACTTTAGCCAAATACTCGACCCTAACTTAATTATTGCAGCTATGGGGCAAGCCTTTTTCTCCTTATCGCTAGGTGTGGGCTGCATGATGATTTACGGCTCGTATTTAAAACCCGGTGCTAACTTACCAAAACTGACTGCCAGCGTAGCACTACTCGATACCAGTGTGGCCTTTTTAGCTGGTTTACTTATTGTGCCTGCTATTTACGTGGCGCAGCACAACGGCGTAGAAGTATTTAGTAACGGTAAATTAATTGGCGAAGGGCAGCTTATTTTTGCCATTTTACCCGCGTTATTTAGCACCATGGGCGATATTGGCTTATTGGTTGGGTTATTGTTTTTTGTATTAATGTCGATAGCCTCGGTTACTTCTACTATATCAACCACCGAAATACCGGTGGCATTTTTAGTCGAAAACCACGGCGTTGATCGCACTAAAGCTACGTGGCTAGTTAGTGGCGTAGTGTTAGTGTTTGCCAGTTTAATAATACTTAATTTTGATTGGTTATTTGGCTTGGTTATTATGGTATTTACCCAGTATCAATTACCGTTAATGGGGTTATTTTACTTTGTTACTGTGGGCTGGTTATGGCAGCGTGGTAACAAACTACATCAAGCAACTAGCGGCGCGCATTACTGGTTTGCTCAGTACATACGTTTTGTTTGCCCAATATTAATGACCTTGGTATTTGCCAATGTGGCGTTTAGTAGTTAAGCGTTACTGCAAGTTATAAATAAAACGGGAGCTTTTGCTCTCGTTTTGCTTTGTTATTTAGCTGTTAGCAATAACTGATTTTCAATTGCCTGCTTTAACGTTTCTGGCTTGGTGCGCGGTGCATAACGGGAAACAAGTTGGCCTTGCGAATTAATTAAAAATTTAGTGAAGTTCCACTTTATTACTCGCCCTTGCGAAATACCTCTGGTGTGCTGCTTTAAGTAATTAAACAAGGGGTGAGCTTCTGGGCCGTTTACCATTACTTTGGCAAATATTTCAAATGTGGTATTAAATTGCGCTTGATAAAAGCTGTTAATGGCTAAATTATCAAGCGGCTCATTTTGGCCAAATTGATTGCACGGAAACGCTAAAATGGTAAATCCACTGTTTTTATAGTGCTGATACAGCTTTTCTAAAGCGGTTAACTGCGCCGAAAAATGACATTCACTGGCAATATTTACAATAAGTAGCGTTTTGCCTTTTAACTGCTTAAAAGAAAAAAGCGCCTTGTTACAACACTCTGCGTTAAATTGATAAATACTATCCATAGATCACCTACTTAATTTCCTATTAAATAAACTTTATAAAGACTTCATTCGCTTTTTTATCAACCGATTGACATAATCAGGCATGGTTTTTAAGTTATCAGTTTAATAGGTCATTTTTATGTCAATGAAAGTAGCATTTATAGGTTTAGGCGTAATGGGTTACCCAATGGCGGGGCATTTAGCAAAAGCAGGGCACAGTGTGTGCGTTTATAACCGTACTCAAGCTAAAGCTCAAAAGTGGGCTAACGAATTTAGCGGCAACTTTGCAGCCACTCCACGCGAAGCTGTAAACGGTGCCGACATTGTATTTATGTGTGTGGGTAACGACGACGATTTACGCTCGGTAGTATATGGCGAAAACGGGGTATTAGCCGGTATTAAAGCAGGCAGTATTTTGGTCGATCATACTACTACTTCAGCTACAGTGGCGCGCGAAGTGGCAGCAAAAGCGGCGTTATTAAAAGTCGACTTTATTGACGCGCCAGTATCGGGTGGTCAAGCTGGCGCCGAAAATGGCGTGCTTACAGTAATGGCTGGTGGCAGCGAAACTGTATTTGCTAAAGTGCAGCCTGTTATGACGGCATTTAGTCGTTTCAGCCAATTGTTAGGTGGCGTAGGCTCGGGGCAATTATGTAAAATGGTTAATCAAATTTGTATTGCGGGTGCAGTACAGGGCTTAGCCGAAGGCTTACATTTTGCAAAGCAAGCAGGGCTTGATGGTGAAAAAGTAATAGAAACTATTTCTAAAGGCGCTGCCGGTTCGTGGCAAATGGAAAACCGTTACAAAACCATGTGGGCAGGGGAATACGACTTTGGTTTTGCAGTTGATTGGATGCGTAAAGACTTAGGCATAGCGCTAGATGAGGCGAAAAATAACGGTGCAACGCTAGCAATGACAGCCACAGTAGATGGGTATTACGCCGATGTGCAAGCATTAGGCGGTGGCCGCTACGATACATCAAGCTTACTTGCACGCATTGAAGCACAGCATAAAAAATAACGTTTACGTTGAGTATATCGTTGTAGACGCCAAGCTTGCGTGATGTGCAAAGCCCGTAAAGTGATTTATTCACAAAGAGGTTAAGAGACGCTGCGCTTTTAGAGAAAGTGATAGATCTAAAAAGATCATTGTTGGTTTTATGTCTTCTCATTTACTTAAAACAAAAAACGCGACGCTTTAGTTATAAAGCGTCGCGTTTTTGTATGCCTTGTACCAATAAACTTAAAGCAAGCTACATGCTTTGTGCGTAGTTATATAAGGCTTTTAAAATGGTTAGGTTTTTTTCACTGTCGTCATGCTCATGGGCTAAATTTTCAAGCGTGATCATAAAGTCTTGAGCGTTAATTGAGGGTTGATCTTCCCCGTGCATTAACTTGTTTTGACAATACTGACGCCATTGATCCAGTTCTTGCTGGTTAAGCGTTTGCGGCCAGTTACGAGCGCGGTATCTAAACAATAAAGTATTAAACTTTTTATCTTCAAAATCGAGTTTTAAATCGGCTAAGTCTTCGGGTTTTGCATCGCGAATAATCGCAAATTTAGCTTTGTCAGCATGGCTAGTAAACCCATCGTAAAGTAAATAGTCAACGTTAGTTGTTGCGCTGTAATCGCCTTGCTCGTTAAACACCTCAGTTACTTTATCGCGCAGCTCGCTATTGCCTTTTAACACCGCCAGGTTTTTTAAACATTGCTCGCGGTCAATGCCTAAACGCGCTGCATTTTCAGGTAATAACGTTTTAGCAGGTGCTAAAATAGGGCACTTGTTTAAATGCACTAGTTTTAATCCTACTGGTAACTCGTCTTCAGCTAAATCAATACGCTTGGTATATAAACGTTTACGTAATTGCTCAACACTTAAATCAATAAGTACTTGTGGGCTTTGAATTAAATCAAAACAAATTACGGCATTTTTATTTACCGGATGAAAGCTCATAGGTGCAACCCAGCTAGTGCAGCCTTGGGTTGCTGGAATGCGTGAGCTGGTATGCACAAGCGGGGTCATGTTAAATACATCAACCAACTCAGCTAAGGCTTTTTTACCGCGTAAACTAAAAAAGAAGTTATACAGCTTTGGCTGCTTGTCTTTTATTAGTTTAGCCAGTGCAATAGTAGCGGTTACATCGCTTAGTGCATCGTGCGCCGCAGCGTGTTCAATACCGTTGGCAACGGTTAAATGCTCTAACTTAAAGCTTGGACTACCGTCTTCTTTTAACGGCCATTCAATGCCCTCTGGGCGCAGTGCATAACAAGCACGTACTAAATCAATAATGTCCCAGCGGCTATTGTTGTTTTTATATTCACGCTCGTACGGGTCGTAAAAGTTACGGTAAAAGCTATAACGGCTTACTTCGTCATCAAACCGAATACTGTTATAACCAGCTACACAGGTATTTGGCATACTAAATTGTGCATGAATTTTTGCTATAAATTCAGCCTCAACCAAGCCTTTTTTCATCGCCACTTGTGGCGTAATGCCGGTAATTAAACACGCCTCAGGGTGCGGTAAGTAATCCGCCTGCGGTTTACAGTATTCAATAAGCGGCTCACCAATAATATTTAAATCAAGATCGGTACGAACACCCGCAAACTGGCTCGGCTTATCCTTTTGCGGACTAGCCCCCCAGGTCTCGTAGTCGTGCCAGTATATTGTAGGTTGTGTTTCGTGGTATGTTGGTTCGCTCATTCTATCTCTTAGCCCTTTTGTAATGCGGGTTTTTAGTGCACTTTAATTTGTTGTTGTATCTTTGCGTGTGTTGTAATCTGCGCATTGTGTGTATAATATTGTGTATAAATTTTTTGCTAACTGTGTATAAAATATTAAATGGCAATCAGTGACACCAAATTAAGAAAGCTGCTAGATAAAAATCAAACACCGTGCGTATTATCGCATAGAGACAGTTTAAGTGTAAGAGTATCAGCCAAAGGCACAATCACTTGGCAGTATCGTTGTCGCGTGGATAACAAACAAGTAATAATATCGCTTGGACGTTATCCAGGGCTAAGTATAAAAGAAGCGCAAGACTACATACCACTACTTCAAAACTGGCTAAGCCAGGATAAAGACCCACGAACCGAACTAAAGCTTATGCGTAACCAAGCCAAAGGTTTGCCAACAATGGCAAAAGTGGCAACCGACTGGTTAAATAAAAAAGTACCCGACCTAAAAGAAAAAACCCAAACTTTATACACAAACCAAGTGGGCAAATGGATAGTGCCGCTTTTAAATGACGAAGCAATGCCACTCGACCTAATGACCATAAAAGACTGGTTTATTTATTTTGATAAAGTTAAAGAGCAAGGCAGCGCCAAAACTGCCGGCACAATATTAGTGCGCATAAAATCAATAATAGGCTGGGCCGAAAAACGCGGTGAAGCAAAACCATTTAACCCAGTACTAACCTTAAACGTAAACGACGTAGGCGAACAAGCAACAATAGGCCAGCGCGTAATGCGCTTTGATGAAATAGCAAAACTGTGGATACAAATAGAAAGCTCAAAAGCCACGCCAGCTACCAAAGCATGTTTGCAATTAATTTATATAACAGGCGCTAGGCAATCAGAAGTTCGCTTGGCCAAGTGGGAGCATTTCGACTTTGATAACAACATTTGGACAGTACCGCCCGAAAACTCAAAAACAAACCAAGCCATACGCAGGCCAATATCTAAAAAAATGCACAGCATATTAAATACACTTGCCATGGTTTACGGCAAAAGCGGCTATTTAATACCGGGCAATAACCCGCGCAAACCAGTAACCACCCACAGCATAAACCGTTACTGCTGCAGAATGTGGGATCACTTGTTTACTAAGTACAAAACACCCAAGTTTTTACCACATGACGCCCGCCGTTCAATATCAACATTACTCAGCGAAAACGGCATAGCGCCACACGTAACAGAAAAAATGCTAGGCCACACAATGCGTGGAGTAATGGCAATTTATAACAAACACGACTGGATAAAAGAGCAGGCTGAAGGGTACGAACTATATTGCCAATTCATAGATAAGGCGATAGAAAATGAATTTGTAAAGAGCAATTAACTTTGAATCATAAAGTGTAGTAATATCAAATAGTATATAGTCGGAAAAGAGGTTAAAGTGTTGTTAACTTCTAATATCTCTCGTTAAATACTTACTGTAAAGGAATATGTAATGAATTACCTGTTTTCAGCTATAGATCCAAGTTATGTTCATAAAGATTTATTTGGGATTGGAGCGATTTTTGATTTAGAAAATGGTCAACAGGGATGGAGTGAAATTCAAGATATAACAGTCGGAGATAAAGCCGCTGTAATTAATGTGAAACGCAATATCCCAGTTCTATATGAAGTTACAAAAATCGAAAAGTCAGATAAACAGATCGTCGTTTTTGGAAGAGTGATAGACAGAATTGATATGAATTATGAAAAGTTTATTCGCCAACATAATATTACTAGCAGTCGTATAAGTTCCAATCATCAGATGATGCAAGGCTTTAATTTGGCTATATGGAAATAAACCCTAACAAAATAAATCTATAATATTTATTTGCAAATGACAGTGATTTTAAATGATCCATTGTGCTTATATATTAGGTAGATAATTTTAAGTCTGTAAATAATTTTTATTCAATTAATTAAAATCTTAGGAGCTACTTTGAACAACAAACTTATTGGTGACTCGGGCGAATACTTCGTCTCATATAATTTATCCCGAAGAGGGTTATCTTGTGCTCTTATGAACAATGGAGCAAAAGGCGTAGATATTCTTGTTACCGACGATGGAAAAAGCGTTGTTAGCATTCAGGTTAAAACCTCTCAAGGAAAGTCTCAGCCTAGACAGTGGATGGTTGGAAAGAACGCGCCGAGTGCTTCCAATAATTTTTTCTTCGTTTTTTGTAATATTTGGAAGGATTTCGACAAGGCCCCTGAGGTATTCATTATTCCTAGTCAGTACGTCAAAGATAATGTCAATTGGGACTCCACAGCCCCCTTATTTAAGATAACACCAGAGGTTGCAGATAAGTATCGAGAAAATTGGGAACAAATACTTGCACTCTTTATCTAAATGTAATTGATTAATATGCTGGTTGTATTGACCCACTAATAAAGGTAGCAAACTGTGGTATATCCATATTATTAATTATAAATAGATAACTAAAACATTTAACAATGTGTTGATATATTAAGGGATTAAAGTGTCGTCGAGTGAAGAGCAATTAGATAGACTGTCTGCAGCCGCAAAAAAAAATAATAACATTACCGAGAAAATAGTTGAGAGAACAGTCACATTTTCTCAGGTTTGGTTTACTTTAATAGCACCTATCATAATAGGTGTTGCAGCTACTTATTTCACTTCTGATAAAAAAGATGATTTAGGCGGTTTAGTAATCGCACTTATTTGTATAGTCATAGTTGGTTTTATAATAGTACATATTTTTCTATCATATATAAGCCATGAATATAGTAAAAAAGAGTCTTTATATGCTGAAATCGTAGACATGAAGCATCAAAAAGATCAAGAAGTTGGAAAATTAAGAAGTGAGTTAGCACAAAATAAATTAGGTCTTAGGAGGATAACTGATTTATATAGCAATCAAATATCAAGCCTTTACTTATCTGCGCATGCTACAGATATAGCAATAGGTGACTTAAAGAAAATGGAAATTGATGATAAAAATGTCACAGAAGATGATTTTTGGAATAAAGTAACAACCTCATTAAGTCCAATATTGCAACCACTTATTATTGAACGAGAGTCGTTATTTGGCTTCAAATCTGAAGGGAAGTATAATGTGGCTTTATATTTTTATGATGCTGACGATGATGATTTAGGTATTGTTTGGAGGGATTGTGATAGCCGCTTACCTCAAAGGAATAGAAATTGGAAACCAGGGCATGGACATGTTGGGCTAGCATTTTTACACAAAGAGGCAAAGTTTTGTCCTGATATCACAATGAGTAGTGAGCTTAACCCAAGCTATACGAGTAGCGATGGTTCTAATTATAGAAGTTTTATATCAATACCTATACTTAGATGTGATGATAATGGAGAAATGCTTGAAAATGATATGAAGCCGTTAGGAGTATTAGTTCTAACGAGTGCTAAACCGGAGCAATTCATAAAAGAAAGAGATTTGCGCTTTCTTACTATTATTTCTAAGCACCTTGCCATATACTTATCATCAGTAGAAACATTTTTAAGTCACAATGTGTTGATTGAAAATGATGCAGAATAAGGATGGGTAGATTTATGAAAGAAAAAAATAATGTTAAAAAACAAAATCAAAATCAAAGTAATGCTTCTACAGAATCTTTAAGTATGTCTCAAGGTCTAGAGCTAATTAAGGCTATCAAGAACGAGCCCTCTAAAGTAGATGAATGGTTTAGTAAGCAAAGGTTAGAGATGCACAAGTTTGCCAATACCTTAGTTAATTAATATAGCCCGCCAAGCGGGCTTTTTTGTGCCGGTATAAATGTCACCTCGGGCCAAACGGCCCAACCTTGTTTTAACCTTAACGGTAACTTAGTATATAAGTTTGCAATATTATGGAAAATAAAAGGATTAGGCATGTTAAAAATTATTGGTTGGGTATTAGGTATTGTAGCAATTGGCTTTGTGGGTATGTACTTCGACAAAGGCGAGTTTTTAGCCGGGTTCGTTTGTGTGCTAGCAATTGGTTTTTTAATACCGCCGTTGTTAAATAAAATAAATAAAAACAGCAAAGAAAGCGCAGAAAAAAAAGGCAAAGAATATAAAGAGCTAACGCCAAAATCCAGTATCATCGGTGGCGTTGTGTTGCTTATAATTGCAGCTATCATGGGTAATGGAAGTAGCAACAATGAACAAGTAGCATTACCAAGCTGGTATGACAGTAGCGCAACAGAGCTAGTATCAAAAAAAGCATCTGATTGGCACAAAGCAACCGACTCACAAAAGCTATCAGCAAGCGCAGATATAATTTATACAGTATGGAAAGATGGTAAATTAAAGCCAAAAATCAGCAATAAAATTAAAAGCGTTGACGACATAAAGCCATTTGCTAATGGCCTAGCAAAAGAATTAGATAAAGCTTTTGATGGCAGCCCATCAGAAACAGGCGCTAACCCAGCCATTAAAGAAGGAGCTGTTACGCTACTAGTTCTTAATGGATGGATATAAATAAACACCAAACAAACAGCCCGCACTTAGCGGGCTTTTTTGTGCCTGCAATTTAGCAAACTAAAACGACTTACCTGCAAATATTATTTTACCTACCAACGTACAGTTGCCGTTTATTGCTATTAGTTGTTCTGGCCAGTTAGGGTTAGCTGCTTTTAAAAACTTTTGGCCGCTTTCAATTATAAGCTGTTTAAAGGTGGCTTCGTTGTTGTCATCTAAACGCGCTACTACGTACGAACCGTGTATGCACTCGGCTTCAGGGTCCACAAAAATTAAATCGCCCTCATAAAATTTAGGCTCCATGCTCACGCCTTGCACTTTCAATACAAACGTTAGATCACTGCAATTAACTGGGCACATAAAGCGTTCGGCATCATAGGCTTTAATTTCGCTAATTTCAGACCATGCACCTGCTTGTACCCAGCTTATAAGCGGGGCAGTTGCCTTAATTGCTGGTCCTGGCGAAACGTTACTATTTATGTTTTCAATTACACCAAATTGCAAAAATTCAGGAGTGCACTGTAACGCTTTTGCTAGTTCATTTATTTTTTTAGTAGTTTTAGTTGTTCCATCTTCAATCCTTTGGAGTGATTGCTGAGCTATCCCAATCATTTCTGAAAGCTTAACTTGAGTTAAATCTAGTTCTTTTCTTCTTTCTTTTACTCTTTTTCCAATGCTCATAAGTAGTCCCTTCTTATCAAAAACAGTTAATTAAGTTAAATAAATACAGTCAAATTACAGCTTATAACTATTTTACAGCTAAAACAGGTATTGACAACCACGCTGCAACTGTATTTAATACAGCTACAAACTGTAATAAAGGCGTTGAATTATGAATAACATCGCTAAAGCTGTAAAAATCTATGGCGGGCAAACCAAGTTAGGCAACGCCCTAGGTGTAAAACAAGCTTCTGTGTGGGATTGGATGAATAAGTACGGCCAAGCCCCAGCGAAATACATTACCCGTATTTCAGAACTAACAAACGGCCAAGTAACAATAGATGAGCTACTAGCCGACCACGTAAAAACCGACAAGGAGAGCGCAGCATGAGCAATGAACAGCAAATAATTATGCTCGATATTCACCCAGACGCAAAAGCAATGTTGTTTGCACTACTACAAGAAAACAACCAATTGCGCGCTGAGCTTGAAGAGCAAAAAGACCGCTTAGTAAACAGTGCAGAAGCCATGGAAGTTTTAGGCTGTGCCCACGCCAAGTTTTGGAAACTCAATAAAATGGCTGGGTTTCCAAAGCCGGTGCAATTTGGCAAAAGCAACTACTACCGCATAAACGAGCTAATAGCATTTAGAACCAAGTACCAACAAAACGTGAATAACTAGGAGCAGGGCAATGAGCACATACCAAGTATTTAGTCGTGAAACGTTAAGCAGCTTTAAAACATTAGCAGAGCAATGCCGCTATTTATTGAGCTGCAAAATTACCACCCGCAAAGCGGTGTTTGGTTTTGACCCAGTATTTCAAGCGCGTGTTGGTGATTTTGACTTACCGGTTTATTGCAATGGCGACGAGTACCAAACAATACAAAAAGCAGTTTTCTGGTTAAAAACACAAGCAACTAATTACCTAAATGCAGCAACACGCAGTCAGCAAGGAGTTAATTAACATGGCAAACACAGCTATTAACTACCCAAGCCAAGCGCCACTAAAAGCAGTAACTGGCCGCCACATACCAAAAGGCTTAGCCGAAATAAAAGCATTAATGGGCAGCGAGCGCCACACGCCAGAATACGTTTACAACAAAGTATTAAGCCCACAAGAGCGCACATTGGTATGTTTTGCAGCAGGTTTAAAGCGCCACCATTTAGAAAGTGGCTTTGCTAATTTTGATGCAGAAACCCGCTTAAAAATACACAAGGCCATTTTGCAAATGGAGCAATTAGTAAAAGCATTTACCGACGCTAACGCCATGGCCCCCGCTAAGTTTGTGCAGCATGCACCGGTTGAGCCTGCCAATACCAATTATTCACATTTAACCATTACTAAGGGCTGATCATGACTCCCGACCAGCTAATAAACCAAGACAGTGGCAATGTTGAGTTCTACACGCCCGCTAAAGTTTTGCAGTATGTGCACCAAATGTTTCCGGTTATTGATTTAGACCCAGCAAGTTGCGCGGTGGCTAACGAGTCAGTAAAAGCAACGTGTTACTTAACCGAAAAAGACGATGCATTAACACGAAATTGGATAGCAAACAGGGTTTGGTTAAATCACCCATTCAATAAAGGTGAAATAGCCTGCAAGCCAAAGTGCGTTAAAAAAGTGTGTAACGACCCTAGTTATAGTAAATATCGCGGCCACTGCATTACCGAAGGCATAGCAAGCAACGGCGATTGGATTGACTATTACCTAGACCAATATGCGCAAGGTAACTTTAAAGAAGCAATGAACATCACCTTTGTTAATAGCTCAGAAGCATGGTGCCAAAAGTTATTAAAAGCAGGTTTAAGCTGCTTTATTGATGGCAGAACACACTTTAACGATGCGCAAGGCAACGTAAAAAAGGGCGCACCAAAAGGCTGTTTTATTACTTACCTTGGCGATAGAACAGACGAGTTCCGCGCCATATTCTCAGCGCTTGGAGTAGTGAAGTAATGAAACTACACCCAAAAGCAAAAGCGGCACTTGGCTATTACAACGCACACAGAAAAGAGCGCGATATAGCAAAGTGTGATTTTCAAAAAGCGGTAAATGCATTATGCGACTTAAAAAAGTACGCGCCGAAAATTGCAAAGCGCATAAATGCGCTTGGTCGTTATAGCTCAAACAGCTGGTACGCCTACTCAATGGCTGAGTTCGATATTCAGCTTGATAACGATGTGAGGCTTTTAGATGCATACCACAACATCGACCCGATAAGCCCTGACGAGCCAGACCTAACCGAATTTTTAAACGACATTCCATTTTAACCCCCAAGGACACTAAAAAAATGACCACTATCAAAGACCAAGATCACTCTAAAAATAAGCAATTACTACTTAGCATTGTTTTACACGCTATTGAGCAAGTTAATTTTGCAATTCGCAATTTAAACAAGCGCAGCACCATTGGCATGCTAATGCAGTGCGAAGACACGTTAACCGACCTGTTGCCGATAGTGAAAATGATTGCAGATGACGACGTTAATTTTGAAGGCGTTTACAGCCAAATGAGCATTGCATTAAATGCCGCCCAAATTGGTGGCGAACCATTGGAAATAGAGCTGTAAGCCGTGGCTAACCCGAAACCAATTGACCTAAAAGCCCTTAGACTATCTAGCGTAGCCGAGGGCTTAATTACGTCTATTAGCGATATTGATAACCGTAACTTTTTAGCGCGCGGCCTGCAGGCTGTGCCTGTTCCGCTGCAAAGCAGAATGGCCCGCAAATATATTGACCGTTATAACCAAAAAAAGGCGGGTAGCGAATACCGCGCTAATACATGGTTGCGCCGTGTTATTGGTCGTTTAAAGCCACGCTTTGGCGTGTTGTTTAGTATTACTCAAAATATGCCATTGCCATGGCATATTTTAAGCAGTATTGAAAAAACCAAAAAGCATGCAAATACGCTGGCTAT
This sequence comes from Pseudoalteromonas translucida KMM 520, assembly GCF_001465295.1. Taxonomy (NCBI): domain Bacteria; kingdom Pseudomonadati; phylum Pseudomonadota; class Gammaproteobacteria; order Alteromonadales; family Pseudoalteromonadaceae; genus Pseudoalteromonas; species Pseudoalteromonas translucida. The sequence goes on from NZ_CP011034.1 coordinate 1,426,930, forward strand.
TGAATGCCTGCAAATTGCGCTTGATGTAAGCGAAGAGCACCAGCACCTACCTTATGAAAAAATAGTATCGTTAACCTACGATGCAATAGCTGATCACGCTAAAGCTGTGGGTGCTAACGTACCCTTTTACGCTATGCGCGAAGAAAGCTTACCAACTGAATGCTACGAAATTGCACTACTTAAAATGCAGTGCGACAAGTGGTGGGCGCGCCAATTAAAAACCCTACGCCGCCAGTTTTTAGAATTGCTAGAAATTGCCACCGGCCAAGTGGGCAAAGACCTATACCACGACAAAAAAAGCAAAAAGTTTAAACGTAAAGGCATTAGCCCGTACTCGTCAAAACAAGCGCAGCGTGAGTTTAACTTTGCCCAAGCCAGCGGCCGCCAGTTTTTAGAAATGATGGAATTACAAAGCAGCGATGGCGACGTAATAAGTTTAATTGAGGCGGTTAAAAGCGGCATGGCAAACCCAGCCAACCGCCGTAACGAATTAATGCTACGTATACGCGAAACCGAAGAGCTAGCCGACGAAATGGGTTACGTAGGTGTTTTTTACACTATTACGTGCCCGTCGCGTTTTCATGCCAACTCAAGCAAGTGGAGCGGCGAAACCCCAAAAGACGCGCAAAACTATTTAACCCAAACATGGGCGCGTGCTCGCTCTAAATTAAACCGCCGTGGCCTTAAGTATTTTGGCGTGCGTGTTGTAGAACCACATGCCGACGGCTGCCCGCATTGGCACATGATGTTATTTATGCCAAAAAACAAACTGCAAGAAGTAAACGCTATTTTGCGTTGGTACTTTATTCAAGAAGACAAAACAGAGCTTTACGATTACTACGGCCCAGTAGCAACTCGCGCCAAAGTAGTTACCGAATGGGTAGATATAAACACCCATGGCGTACACGTTAAAACCGTTGAAAAGTGCGTGAGCTATCGTGCAGGCACTAAAAAAAGCGAGCTGTTTAAAACCTACAAACAAAAGCGCCGCGAGTGGGGCCTTAAAAAAAGCCAAGGCAAAAAAGCCAAAGCGCCTAGTAAGTTTTATCGTACATTTAGCCCACGCTTTGACGCCATAACAATGGATAAAAGCAAGGGCAGTGCGGCCAGCTACATTGCTAAATACATTAGTAAAAATATTGATGGCTACATGCTGGGCGATCATGAAGATGCTGAAACAGGCGAAAACCTGCAAGAGCAAGCTAACCCCGTTTTAGCCTGGGCTAGTACGTGGAATATTCGCCAGTTTCAATTTCAAGGTTCACCAAGCGTTACCGTGTATCGTGAATTGCGCCGCCTGCCAAAAGGCAAAGCAATAAGCGACGAGACCATAGAGCCTATTCGCCACGCTGCCGACACTGCCAACTGGAAAGACTACGTAAAATTACAGGGCGGCATGTGTATTGGCCGCGCTGCTAACTTTAAATCAATGTACGAGCTAACCCCGCAAGGCAACGACTACGCCGAAGTAGTGCGCCGCATTAAGGGCGTGCTTACTAATACTGACTACAAAGCCGTGCTTAAGCGCACGCTAGAAAACGTGCATAACGTAATTGCCGACACCAGCTTAAAAACGCGCCTTATCGAATGGACAAGACAGCTCAAGGGCACAGCCGAAAAACTCAGTGCTAAGGCTAGCACCAACGTCGGCGCAGCCGACCTATCTTGGACTAGTGGTAATAACTGTACGCCTATCGCCGCAGGCTCTAGAGCTGAGTTGTTACTTGATGCCGTGGGTTTATCAAAAACCGACCTTGATGATCTGGTAAGTGATCTAAATAGCGGAAAAAGGATCAGTAGAAACGGGCTAATTTATCAAATTCGCGATGGGCAGTTACATACATTAGACGAAAACGCCCAGCTTAAGCAAAACAAGCAACTCGATATTGAATACCGAGCGCAAACACTCGCGCAAAAATCAGCTAGCTGGCACATAACCGACGCGCATTGGCAACAAGCACGCGATTTTGTAGAGCTTGCTTATAAATACGCGCAGCTCGATGGACGTAAATCACTTAATAACACCACCAACGAACGCGGACTAGTCACTATTGGCGATTGGGACCTAGTTAATTTGGTTAAACAAGGCAGTGCATCAGCAATCAGCGACAACGATTGGTGGGCACTGGATTTAATGGCGTAGGAGAAAATATGACTATTCAAATTTCAAAGGTACTCATGCCAAAGGCATGTATTAGTTGCCAGGCATTTTGCCCAAAAGGTTTTGCAGAGGATCAGCACAGCCCGTTTGTTACAAAATTCGATAAGCCCGCGCCTAAAACCCAATACGGCCAGTGCGGAAAAAACAAAAACAGCGTATTTGCTACCGAAATTTGCACCGGCTATCAGCAAGAACCTAGCGCCAACGTATTTACAGTAACTAACAGACCACAACCAAAACAGCAGGTGACATTATGAACACTATCTTTAAAAGTGACTATTAAAGTTAAAAACTTCAAATCATAAAAAAGGCTGACATGGGATGTCGGCCTTTTTTATGCCTGAAATTCATAGACTTTATTTACACCGGAATGTTATATAGATACGCAATTTTAAAAATGGATTCAACGGAATGCTTAAGTGGTTAGATAAATGTTTAGATAATTTAAAATCCCCTTATTGGGAGTTTTACATTTTAGTGGGGGCTGTGATATTTGGTATTTCAGGTAGTATTGTTATTTTTATTGACCCAAATGGGTCAGCTGAAAAGTTTAATAATATAGCAAGTTTCTTAGGTGGCTTGTTTACTGTTATTGGTGTGATCATTGCTTTTATTGCATATGAAAGAAGTAAAGTGCAGCACAAAAAAAATAGACTATTAGATATTCAATCAGAAATTGAGTTTGAGATACTTCCTAAACTAGTAAATAGCATGAATTCCTGTTTACACCATGGGGTTTATTCGTTAAGGGTAATAAGGAATGGTGAGGCAATCAACAATGAAACCATTACTAAAATATTAAAAAATATAGATGAACTAAGCATAATTAGGAAAGAGCTTGAGACTAAAACTGGATATTTAAATAAATTAGGTGGTTTGAAAAGTAATTATGAAGATAGCTATGAAGAACTTAATTTATTAATATGTATGATAATTCATTTGTATAAAGCTCAAATTGAATACATAAAATCAGAACCTAAAAAACTAGAAGAACTAGAACTTCGTTTAAAAATGGCTTTTAGCACTTATCCTTTTTTCTCACGTTATGTTGTAAATGTAATAGAAAGCGATAAAGAACACATTTCAAAGGTGTTATTAATGCGTTGTAAACTCGAATCTAAGATATCAGATGTTTATAAATACTATGGCTTAAAGCCCAATTAACTCTAACTGTTGTTCTCGAGGTAAATTTTTAATAAGCGCTGCCGCTAATTGTTGTGTGCTTTGTACCGGAGGGTTTAAGAAGTGATCAAACGATTGGGTAATGCGAAACGTTGCCCCGCACTCGCGAGTATTAGTGCAAGAGCAATATAAATTTACTACGTGCGCACTTTGCGTTTCACGCGATGTAATCGTAGCTTTAGCTTCGCAATTCGGACAAGTAACCCGCGCCATAATATTCACCAATCGTTAATAAAGTACACTGTCATTATATACAGTGTATTTGTGCATAACAAATAAGCATTTACAAATAGCCGCAATATACCTAAAATAAATTAATTATCACTTAAGTGATAAGTAATTTGAGGGTTTTAGCATGCAATATTTATATAAAGGGTCACAAAGCCAAGAGCGATTAGATTGGTTATTCGCTATGTGTAAAATTAAAAGTGCCGACATAAAAGCCGCCGCGAGCGATCATCTAGTAAAAGGCATAAGCAAAACCCATGCAGCACTGTTAAATAACGTACCCGCGCCAAATTTAACGCGAGCATTAAAAACCTTAAATACCTATGCCGAATTAGTCGAAAAAATAAAAGCGCACGATGCGCAGCATAGCCAGTACTACGCTTTACGCGCTGGGCTCTAAATCAAAATTTAGCTGTAACTTACTGCCTATTTCAGGATCCCTTGCTACTTCATCACTCATTAATTTAATAAGCGGTTTAGTCTCGTTTTTAAAATACATGGCGTCGTATTTAGTTGGGTCGCCAAGGCCTGCATTGTTGGCCGGAATAATACCCGCCAAGCCCGGCGGAAAACGGTGGGCGTTTAATATATCTTGCGCCGATACGTTTTTAACATTCATAAACTCGTCTTTACTTTCAAAGTTACCCACAGGAATTATTTGTAAGCCTTTTTCTTTACCGTTGGGTATGTTTACAAACAACGAGCGAAAGTTACCCACGCCTTTACTGTCTGAAATTTTTTGCTGTAGTTCTTCTTCAACGTCAGCGTCTAAGTTAGGATCAGTCGCGTACATAATAAAACCCATGTGCGCACCGTTTAAAAAATACTTACGGCGGAATAGCGTAGCGTCTTCATTTAATAACGTGGCTTGTAAGCCCCCTAAGTAATCGGCCAAACCATACACTTGCTGCACTGGGTCGTACTGGCGAACCCAAATAATATCGCGCTTTTTATATTTTTTAACTTGGCTATTACGCTCAAGCACCACCGCGCCACCATCACCACCAACACGAGTACGGTAACTAGGCAGCGGAAACAACCTTACAATTTGCCCAAAGCCATTACGTATTTTAAGTAGTGCCACATCACCAAATTGCACCAAGTTTAAAAAGCCTGCTTGTACTTGCTGTGCACTCATACCGCCACTAATAAAACGGCTAGCCGCCATATTGGCACGGCTTTGCACTATGCCGCCGTGCTGGGCATTACGCCGTGTTAAGTTTGCTAATAAATGGCGGTCTACTGGCGGCTCCCAATAATTATCCATATCGTTATAAAAAAGCGAGTCGTAATCGGTTAGCCACATATCTGGCATTACTTGCTCAGGCAAGCCAAACACAACGGGCGCATTTTTATTATCTGGTTGATCGTGTGGCTGGTCTGTTAACTGCTCAGCGGTTTGGTCTAATTCTGCATTATCCATCGTGATTTTCTCTTATGTGCATGGTTAAGGGGTTCGTTAATAACAGCGTGGCTAATAGCAAAAAATACGTCTGCATGGCCTATGGTGTTATCGCGGCTCGCTTTAAACGTTATAGCACCGCCCGAGTCGGTACTGGTGCGGCGTATTGAAAGGCAGCTCATAGCAATATCTTTATGTTGGGCGTCCCACTCCAAACGGCCGCCTTCAATCAGGTCAATCATTTTAAGTACTAAGCGGGTTTTGCTGCTTACGCTGTAATGTATGGCCGTAGCTTCGCGCGGGTATAAGGTACTTATAGAGTCAAACACCCCCGCGCCAATGCCGGTGGTATCTACACCAATATAAGTAACGCGGTATTTGGCATATATTTTTTGAATTTCGCTTACATGGTGCGAAAAGTTCATACCGCGCCAATAATGCTTTTCCAGTATTCTAAATTTTTCGCCAGCTTTTTCGGGCGGGGCAACCACTACTAATGCGGCATTATCGCGGGTGCGCGAAGGGTCATACCCCAGCCACACCTCGCGGTTACCAAATGGCTGTACCGCATTGGGTTTGTGATCCTGCCAGCGGGTAGCATCAACCATACATTTTTCAAGGTCGCTAAATTTAAATATACTGTCGGCATCGTCCACAAATATGCACATAAACAGGTTATTAAAATCATCGGCGTTGTATTCGTCGCGCAGCTCGTCAATGTCGAACAGCTCACAACCACCGCGCAGCGCATCTTCAATGGTAACTACATAGCGCCATTGTTTATCGGGGCACAGCCTACCGTTATCTTGCAGCTCAACAAACGTAGGAAACTCAATTTCTTCGCGCTCAGCGCGGCCTTGTCGCCAATGATCACCAGTCCAAAATGTATAAGCCGGGTGCGCTTTAGTAGAAGGGGTCGAAAAATACGTTTTACGCCACTTTTTATGTGTGGCCATGGCGCTGGCTAATTTGTTTAGCTCGTTAAACTTACCTATCCAAAAGTACTCATCTACATAAACATGGCCGTGGTAACTTTGCGCCGTTTTGCTATTGGTACTTAAAAACCGCAGCTCGGCATCACCATGTTTAGTGTGTAGGGTAATTGGGTTGCCGGTTAGCTCTATTTCAAAAAACTCATGTGCAATAGCAATTATATAGCTACGAAACACCTCAGCTTGTGAACGGCTAGCCGATAAAAATATTTGTGGGTCGCCCGTTAAAACCGCATCTTTAAACGCTTCACCCGCAAAATAATAAGTAGCCCCAATTTGGCGGCTTTTTAAAATATTACGAATACGTTGATGCAAGTTGTCGTGCATCGTTTTTTGGTATTCAAACAGCGAATCAAACCAAGTACCAAAGTCCTCTTCGGTTAAATGGCTAACATCGTTTTTACGCTTACGGCCTTTGCTTTTACCACCTTCGCTATTATTGTTTTTGTTACCGCCTTTATTAGTGCTTGGTGGCTCGTTAGCCTGGGCTGCTTTTTTAGCTTGATCAACACGCTGCTTTTTAAGCTTAACGTGCTTTTCTATCAGCATGTCTAGCTCTTTTATTTGGTTGCCTGTTTTGTCGCTAACGTCGGTAAGTATTAAAATGCGCCGCGCAATAGCTTCGTCTACATCTTCCTCGCGCAGCATATCGCGCCAATTGTATTTATCGGCCCAATAGTAAATTACACGGTTATTAGGTAACGCCAGTTCTGCCCGTATTTCGTCGGGCGTGTGGTGGCGTAAATAAAGCCGCTTAGCGGCTTCACGAATTTCAGAAGAGTAGGCCATTTAGTATTACAATATGCTCATAAAAATGATAACTGCGTACAGTGTATTCATTTACAACAAGCTTATAACCGCTTAAAAATACTCATGTTTCCTAAAACCCCAATATAGGAATTTACAAAAAGCTAACTAGGTGAACAGCCCTTTTTTTATGGCTATGCTGCGTTTAAATATTCAGTAACGCACACGGCAAACTAATGGCAAAGCAAACAGGTTGGGTAATTGCAGCAACAGAAGGCGCAACGGTAGACGGTCGCATTATTTCAAAAGAATGGATTAACGACATGGCCGCATCGTATTCAGTTGACGAATACACAGCACTTATTTGGCCAGAACATTTCCGCTCAAGCTGGGGCCCAACCGAGGGCAAAAACTGGGGCCAAGTTGACGAAGTAAAAGCCGCTAAAAAAGATGGCAAATTGCGCCTGTTTGTAAAAATTACCGCTAACGACTACCTACTAGCTGCCAACAAAGACGGCCAAAAGCTGTTTATGTCTATTGAGCCAAACCCCGACTACAAAAGCGAAGGGCGCTGTTATTTACAAGGCCTTGCCGTTACCGACTCGCCAGCCAGTTCAGGCACCAGCCGCTTAAAATTCTCTATTGGTGATAACGAAGTAAATCACGAATATAGCCAACTTGAAGCGCTACAACACAGTGACTTTATTACCACCAATAGCGAACCAACTGCCCCAAATAGCAAACAAGCCAAAGCGCAAAGCTTAATGGCGCAACTATTTAGTTTATTTTCTAGCGATCAGCAGCCAGCCGATCAGCAAGAGCCATCCACCGAGGAAGAACCCATGAACAAAGAACAGTTTGATGCCCTAATGGGCAAGTTTGAAGGATTAGATGCCAAGGTGACTGACCTTGAAACTAAATTCAGCAAGCCAGCAGAAGAACCAGAAGTTAAGCCAGAGCCAACACCAGAGCCAGAAATTAAACCAGAGCCAGCAACAGGCGTAACCGCCGAGCAATTTAGCCAGCTAATGGACAAAATGGAAGGCTTTGGCAAAAAAGTAGATGGCATAGAAACCAAATTTAACGCCCTTAGCCAAGAGCAAAACGGCCAAGAGCCCGACCCAGTTGGCGGCGAAACCGTAAGCCTGGTTTAAACAAACGCTTAACCACGTTTACCTTTATTAATGCATAACAGAGCGAGATAACGCATGCACTTAAATCAAATAGCCGCTGGGTTTTTAAAACAATACTCAACGCAACTAGCCAAAACATTCGGTGTTGAAGACGTAACTAAACAGTTTGCAGTAACAGCACCAATGGAAACCAAACTACGTTCCGCGCTTTTAGAGTCGGTCGAATTCCTGCGCATGATCAGCACTATGCCAGTCGATCAGCTAAGTGGCCAAGTAGTAAAAGTAGGTAACTACGGTATCGCGACAGGTCGCAAAGCCGGTGGGCGTTTTACATCGGATCAAGGCGTTGGCGGCTTTAAATACCAGCTTACAGAAACCGATTCATGTTCAGCACTTCCATGGGCGCTTTTGTCTGCATGGGGTAATGCCGGCAACCAAAATGAGTTCATGAAAAAAATGAACGACAACGCAACGCACCGCTTTGCACTCGACATGCTGCGCGTTGGTTTTAATGGTACATCAATCGCCGCTACATCAGACCCAGTTGCAAACCCATTGGGCGAAGACGTAAACAAAGGCTGGCATCAAATCGTTAAAGAAGAAGCGCCAGAACAAATAGTAACTGACCCTATTTACTTTAATCCAGACGCAACCGAAGCGCTTAAAGATGGTGAATACAAAACGTTAGATGCCATTGTTACCGAGCTTAAAAATACGCTTATTCACCCATCACTGCGTAACGACCCGCGCCTAGTTGTATTGGTTGGCAGCGACTTAACGGCCACAGCGCAAACAAAGCTAATGAACCAAGCTGACAAGCCAAGCGAACGTGTGGCCGCTCAGCAAATGGATAAAAACATTGGCGGCATGCGTGCATATACGCCGCCGTTCTTCCCGGGCAAACGCATTGCAGTAACTATGCTAAGCAACTTGCATATTTATACACAGCGCGGCACATCACACCGTAAGTCTGAAAACGTTGAAGACCGCAAGCAGTATGAAGACAAGTACTGGCGTAACGAAGGCTACGCAATTGAAGAGTTTGAAGCGTATGCCGCAATCGACGAAGCCAACATGAACATTGGCGCCGCGCCAGCAGCTTAAGCGCGACTGGTAAACGCATTGCTAGGCCTAACCGCCTAGCATTTAAACCATATTATTAAAAATAGGATAGAGCCATGAGCGCCATTGCTAATTTTAAAAAACGCAAGCTAGCAGAAAAAGCCAAGCAAAGTGATCAGCAAGTAAAGCCTGCAACGGCGCTTACATTGCTAGCGCAGCTACTGGGTTGCGACGAATCAAAAGCCATTGAAACAGCGCAACAATACGTTGACCAAAACATTCATTTTTTTAATGTAAACATGAGTGTTGATCCTGCAGCGCCAGGCGAAGACAAAACCGCCGTTGCAGACGTCACCCTTGATGATAAAGGCAATATTGAAAACATCGATGTTTCAAACGTTGAACATGCAACCGACGAGCTAAACGAAAGCATTGAACATGCAAGCGACGCCGCCGCAACTATTGCCAATAGCGCCGAGCAAACAAGCAGTGCCGCCAGCGACATTAAAAGCGCCGCAGAACAAGCAAGCGACGCAGCCAGCGACCTAGCTTACCAAGCCGACGACATTAACAACGCAAATAGCGACTTGGCCGAAACGGTAAAAGAGCTAAAAAAGCCGTCGGCGGCGCCAAAATCCTCCAATTCAAAGAGCAAAACCAAGCAAAAAAACAGCTCGAAAAAGTAAGTGTAACGGGTTCAGGGCAGTACGCCCCAAGCCTACATTTACAGCTAATTGAATTAGAAGACGACTTAAAACGGTTAAAAGGTTTTGCGCGCCGCGTCGACAAAATAACCCATAAACGCGACGTGCTATTACCCAAGTGGTTACCCATTGTTGAGCAGCATTTAGCAAACATAAAAGAAGGAAAGCCCAATGACAACCCGATTTTTGCTTACTGCACTGTTTGGCTATTTGATATTAACGACCTTGGCCGTGGCCTTGAGTTTGCTTTTACAGCCATTGAGTGCAATCAGCCCATGGCTAACAGCATACGCCGCAAGTGGCCTGGTTTTATTGCCGACACTGTTTTTGATTGGGCGCAAACCCAAGCAGAAAAAGGAAGCAGTATTGAACCGTATTTTGGCCAAGTGTTCAGCAATGTTGCGAACCATTGGAAATTACCTGAGCAAGTTACGGCTAAGTACTACAAGTTTGCGGGCCTTGCGTTACTGCGCAGCAAAAACGGCGACATTAGCCCGTCAACGGTTGGCGACGTGCAAAGGCTACAGCAGGCCGACGGCTACTTAGCCAAAGCAGCAGAGCTACATAAACACGCACAAGTAAAAACAGTAAGAAACAAAATAGCCATGAGATTAAGAGCTATTGCCGAGCTAAACGCCCAGTAATAGCCATTACTCCCAACCCTCCAGTGCACTAGCCGAGTGTTTAACGGGCGACCGTTAAAAACCACTAAGACGCTAACTGCACTGAACCCAAATTGTAGAAGGTATGCGGTATGTCATTTGGATTTGAAGCAACAGCACAAAGCAGCATTGCAATAGATGAAACCAGCGGCTGGCCAGCATTAAGCACCGGCGAGTTTCGCGCACATCGCCGCATACCCGAATTTTACGAAGAAACAGTAATAGCCGACTCGCTCAACCGCAGCGCGCTCGAAGTACAACAGCAGTTACTAAAATACATTATGAAAGAAAACACGGACGTTGCTTTCACCCTAACTAACGCCGTGCCCAACTTTAATACCGCACAGCAAAGCGTTTACCGTGGTGCCGTGTATGCCCGTTCGCATTCAGATTTAATGGGCTACTTTTCATCGGTTGACCAAAAAGACGCAGGCAACAACAAAGCCGACGACGTTGATCAGCAAGACGCCATACTCGCGCAATCTAACCGCAGCATACGTTTATTGCTTGGCCTTGGCCGTGCCGGAGTGCACCTACTATGAGCCAAACAATTACCCAATTGCAGCAGCTAACCAACTTTTTGCACAGCAGCTTAAAGGGCGCAATTCACGCCAATAACATAGACGCCTGGCAAGAGCGCGGCACGCTAATAATTCACAACCAAGACCGTGGTCAAGACGGTTACGCAGTTGCTAAATGGAAACACACCGCCGTAATTGCTATCGAGAATTTTCCGCATAGGCGCGTAAACCCGTACAACTTGCTCGCCATGGTAAGCGCCTTTTTAATAGACAGCGAATGGCCGCGTGACGAATACGGCCTAGACGACCCCGAAATAGACATTGACGTAGTGAGCAAGGACAACGCCACCGTGTTAATCGACGTGCAACTAATTGACGACATAGAACTAATACCCGCCGACAACGGCCCGGTGTTTTTTAATGGCGAAAATTATTACGTATCGCTAGCGCCAATCAGCATAGCCGAAGACGTAAACGTAGATATTAAGGGGCAACCATGAGTTTAGTGATCACCCCAAACAGCAAACAAGCATTAAGTGCAAAGCATCAATTGCAGTTACTAGCATTGCCAAACAACAAGCGCATTCGCTTATTAAAAACGCTTGGCCGCTACGAACGTAAGCTGGCGCGCCAACGCGTACGCACCCAAACCACGGTAAAGGGCAATAAGTTTGCAGCACGCGAAAGTGGCAAAAAAACCAAAATGCTTAAGCGCATGGGTAAAACATTAGAGCCCTACGTAAAAGCGGGTAAACGCCTAGAGCTAAAACATAAAAATGCACTTACTGGGCGAATAGCTGCACTGCACCAAGAAGGTGGCACCGAGCAAATGACCGCCAACCGCATGGCACGTATTCATGGCAAACCAAATTACAAAGCACCGTGTACACGCAGCCAAGCCAAAGCGCTATCGGCCGAAGGTTACAAAGTACGCAGAGCAAAAGGCAAAGGCTACCGCCGCGCCACAATTAAAGAAATAACAGCCAACTTAAACCACGGTAAAGCCACCTTAGTTTTAAGTAAATTACGCGGCCAAAAAAGCCGTAAAAGCTGGCCAATAGCAGTAAAAGCACGCCCGTTTTTAGGCGACACACCGCAAAACGTGCAAGCGCAATTGGCACAAATTTTAAACCAACTCAATAAACGAGGATAACCCAATGTCACTAGGTAAAGTGCAAGTTAACAATCTGAATTTAGGGCAAGGCGACATCCAAGGTGTTGAACGACACTTTTTGTTTGTTGGCCGTGCTGGTTCAGTAGAAGAAGAAAGCCAATTGTTTAGCGTTGGCGCGCAAACCGATTTACATAAAACATTTGCCGACAGCCCACTGCGCGATCAGCTTATTGCAGCGCAATTAAACGGCGGCCAAAACTGGACTGCAGCGGCTTACCCACTTGCCGAAGCCGAGACCATTGTTGATGCAATTGACCGCGCCAACGAAGTGCAAAGCTTTGAAATGATTGTTGTGTGCAACGAGCAAAACACCAGCGCCAGCCTAACCGACCTGCACGACAAACTAACATCATTGCAAGCCACATTAGGCCGTTTTGTATCGGCATTGGTTGCCGTACCAGGTATTGATGTAGCTACACAAACATGGTCAACGTATGAAGCCGCAACCATTGCATTGCAAGCCGATATTGACGCGCATTTAGTGGTACCCGTACCGCAATTACACGGTAATAACGTAGGCGTATTAGCAGGGCGATTATGCGACCGCAGCGTAAGTATTGCCGACAGCCCAATGCGCGTAGCAACAGGCAGTGTATTAGGCCTAGGCGCAGCACCGGTTGATAGCACAGGCGAGCCGCTAACACTTGCAACACTAGAAACCCTAGCCAACAGCCGCATGAGCGTACCGCAATGGTATAGCGATTTTGAAGGCACCTATTGGAGCGACGCCCAAACGCTAGACGCAGCAGGCGGCGACTACCAATATCTAGAGCATCTACGCCCAGTGCATAAAGCCAGTCGCGAAGTGCGCGTGCTAGCCATTCGCCGTGTAGCAAACCGCGCCCTTAACTCAACGCCAAATAGCATTGAGCTAAACAAAGCGTACTTTATGCGCCCACTGCGTGACATGAGCAAAAGCACCACCATTTTAGGCACCCAGTTCCCCGGCGAAATTAAACCACCGGTTGAAGGCGATATAACCATTGTATGGACCAGCAATAAAAGCGTAGTTATTTACATGGTGCTACGCCCATACAACAGCCCTAAAGAAATTACCGTAAACATCATGCTTGATTTAAGCAGCAACCAGGAGCAATAAACATGCGTTTATCAGGAATGAATTTTAACGTGAACTTGGGCGACATAATGATTCAAGTTGATACGGCATCACTGGCCATTACCGACAACAGCGCAGTAAGCCAAACGGGCGGCGTACCCGACGGCTCAGTAGATGGCGACGTATAGGCCAGCGGCGAACTATCGGTAAATGCCAGTAACTTTGCGCTTATATCAAATGCGGCAAAAAGCGCCGGTTCATGGCGTGGCATGCAAACATTCGACATTATGTTTTATGCAAAAACCAGCCAAGACGAAATGAAAGTAGAAGCCTTTGGTTGCCGCATTAAACTAAGCGACATTTTAGACATAGACAAAAAAGGCGGCAGCGCCAGCTTGTTTAAAATTCCGTTTGATGTAACCAGCCCAGACTTTGTAAACATTAACGGTGTGCCGTATCTGCGCCCCGACGAAATTGAAAACATAGTGCAATAAAAAGGCAGTTAGTAAATGGATGATCTAGACCGCCTAGTGCTTGCACAGGAACGCGCTGAAAAACACTTTGTTGATCAGCGCCTAAACGGACTTAACAACAGCCGCGTGATCAGTGCAACGGACTGCATTGATTGCGGCGACCCAATACCAAAAGCGCGGCAACGTGCCATTGCAGGTGTACAGCGTTGTGTACCGTGCCAATCGTTAAGCGAGTAGCAAAATGAATGCATTAAAAATTAGGTTAATAGGCGAGCTAATAAAGCGCGAAGGCGGTTACGTAAACGACCCAACCGACCGCGGCGGCGAAACCATGTACGGCATTACCAAAGCGGTAGCCCGTAACTATGGCTACAGCGCTGCAATGGTTGACTTGCCGTACCACACAGCATTTTTAATTCACGAACAGCGCTACTGGGCACCACTAAAGCTAAGCGGTGTAAGCCAATTGAGCGAAGCATTAACAGAGCAGCTATTCGATTTTGCGGTTAACTCAGGCGTGTTAAACGCAGGTAAAGCACTGCAAAAGGCGCTTAACGTACTTAATAAGTGCCAAACGCTATACCCCGACTTGGTAGTTGATGGCATAACTGGCAGCCGCACCATTAAGGCGCTAAATAGCTATGCTGCAGCCCGAAAAAACGACGGTTTAAACGTATTAACCCGCGCAGTTAGCGGGCAACGCATTAGCTTTTTAATTGACATAGCCGCCAATGACGAAAGCCAAGAAAAATACACCTACGGGTGGTTACACCGCGTAGTTAATTTGTAAAGGAGCACTGATCATGGGCTGGTTTTCTAAAATATTAGGTACAAACCCAATTGAAGCAATTGGCAAAGCGGGCGATGCGTTATTCACATCAGACGAAGAGCGCCAGCAGCTAAGCAACGACCTACTAGAAATAAAGCAAAAGCCCATGTTAATGCAGGCCTTAGCAAATACATTATCAGCGCAGCATCGCTCAATGTTTGTGGCAGGTGCACGCCCATTTTTGCTGTGGGTATGTGGCTTTGGCTTTTTGTTTACCTTTTTAATTAACCCTATTTTGCAATGGATTATGCCAGAGGCCGGAACGCCAGAACTACCAACCGACGTAATGATGGAATTAACGCTCGCATTACTTGGCCTAGCAAGTTTAAGAACAATAGAAAAAATTAAAGGAGTAGCCAAGTGAAAGAAGTAGCCGACTGGATAATGGTAGCCATTGCATTTATTAGCCTAGTGCTAACCATATTAGTGCCGCTGTTAGTGAGCCTATTTAGCGCCCACAAAGCAACAGCCAAAGAGCTAAGCGACCACAAAACCCATGTGGCCGAAACGTACGCCACTAAAACCGACTTTGAAAAATTAACCGATCGTATGGAAAGCCGTATTAAAGACGGATTTGAAACACTCGAAAAACTATTAACCAAATCTAAGGAATAACCATGAAACAAACAATTACATTAACAATCGCAGGCACCGACTTTAAATTTAACATGACAGTGCAAGACCACAGCGACTTTGTAGACTCGGTAGCGCGTGGCGGCTCAATGACCGCAGCATCACACAACATGGTTATGCGTACCATTGGCGACGAGCAAAAAGAAGAACTTAAAAAAGTACTTGAAAGCTCGCCAGGCTCAGAGCTGCAAATAGCATCAATGCTTAAAACAGAGTTTTCACCAGTGCTGGAAATAACCGTAAAAAAATAGAAGGGCTGATTGATTCAATCGACTCGAATCAGCTAGAGCAACTATTTATTTTACGTCGTCACTTTTTACCACATGAGCAAGACGACGAGCAAAACCTAGCCCGCGCCGGTTGGCTGTATAAAAACCAGCGCGAAAACCTAGAAAACATAATAACCAATGCAGTGTGCAAAGCCTTTGGGGGCAAGTAAATGAGTTTACCGCAGTCGCTAATGTTTACCGTTGGAATGATTGACCAAATTACTAAGCCTATTGCCAAAATAAGCAGTAGCCTTAATGGGTTAACCAACGACTACCAACGCGGCACCATGAAAATGGCGTCGGGCGTTGCGGGTATTGCGGGCGCAGGTTATGCGCTACAAAACGCACTTATGCCAGCCATAGAAATGGACCGCGCACTGGGCGAAGTAAGCTCGCTTGGTGTGCGCGAGTCTGCATTAAAGCAACTAACCGATACATCATACGAATTTGCCCTTAAGTACGGCAAATCGTCTACCGAATTTGTTAAATCGAGTTACGACATACAAAGTGCCATTGCCGGGCTTAACGATGCCGACCTATCGGCATTTACGCTATCGAGTAACGTATTAGCTACGGCCACTAAATCAGACGCAGGCACTATTACCAATTACATGGGCACCATGTACGGTATTTTTAAAAACCAAGCCAACGAAATGGGCAAAGGCGAATGGGTAGAACAACTAACCGGCATGACCGCAACCGCAGTACAAGCGTTTAAAACCACAGGTACTGAAATGTCGAGCGCGTTTACCGCCATTGGTGCAGAGGCAACCAGCGCCGGTATAAGCATGAGCGAGCAAATGGCGGTGCTTGGTACTTTACAAGCCACCATGTCGGGCAGTGAAGCGGGCACAAAATACAAATCGTTTTTAGGTGGAGTAGGCAAAGCCCAAGACGCGCTAGGCCTAAGCTTTACCGACAGCCAAGGCAAAATGTTGCCAATAATCGACATACTAAACAAAATAAAAGGTAAATACGGCGAAACCATAGACGTAGCCGAAGGCGACGAGCTTAAAAAAGCATTTGGATCAGCCGAAGCCGTTGGCACCATAAAACTACTCATGAACGACATTAACGGCCTAAGTAATTCAATAAACGAGCTGGGTAATGTTTTTGGTATGGAAAAAGCCGAAGAAATGGCGCAAGCAATGACCGACCAAACTGAGCGCCTTGGCCAAAGTTGGTATGTTATACGCGCCGCATGGGGCAGCGCAATACTGCCGGTATTTAACGACTTTGTAGGCCTAATTGCCGACATGGGAACTGGCGTTGTGTGGTTTACCGAAGCATTCCCTAATTTAACAAAATGGATAGGTTACGCAGCCGTATTCATATTAGGTTTTATAGCAGCAGGCGGGCTAATTTCAGTAGTTATGGGCGGTGCAACTATGGCCATGACCGCATGGAATACAGCAACAATGATTGGCAGAGGGATAAGTGCAGCATGGACAGCGTCAATAGCGATTTTAAAAGGCGCAATGCTGGCACTTAACATTGTTATGTACGCCAACCCAATTTTACTAATAGTAGCGGGCATAGCTTTAGCAATAGCCGCCGTTGGTGCGTTAATTTACTACTGGGACGACCTAAAAGCCACTATGGGCGAATGGGGTTGGATAAAAGCAATTGTAGGCGTGTTTACCTCTGTTTGGTCAACCGTTAAAAACTTATTTACTAGCTATCTAAATTGGTGGATAGACAAAATAAACATGTTGCCAGGCGTAGACGTAGAGCTAATAAGCTCAGGTTCTAACGCCAGCACATCAACCATTGACGCAATAGAGCCAATCAGAAGTAAAGCCGAAAAAGGCGGTATTACGCAGCAAATTAGCAACGCCAACCAACAAAAATCAACCAGCGTTGGCACGGTTAACGTGTACCCAGCTAAGGGCGAAACTAACTTTATGAACTTTGTGGAAATGCAGTCATGAGTATTTACAGCGACCTACATATTAAACACGGCGATGTGGTGTTAGACGCAGGCAACAGCCCAACCTATTTAACTGATCGTGACGTAATAGCCCAAGACATAGTGCACGCCATTTTAGAGACCGGCCTTGCAAACTTATTAGTAAGCGACCGAGGAACTGGCACAACACAAGACACCCAAACCCAAATAAAACTATTGGTAGAAGACGACGTGCGCATTATGCCAGGCACAGTGCAAGTACAACAAAACCAAAACCAACACGGCCAGTGGTGGGTACATGCTAAAACTATCGAGTTTGGCGCTATTTCATCATTGATCATAGAGGCGCAATAATGGCTGAACTAACCCCAACAATTAACTTTAAGCGCATTGTAGAAAAAGCGGGTATACCTACCACAGAAGACGGGTGGAAAACGCTATTTAAACAAGAAGTAGACGCCCAAGGCAGCATTATTGCCAACGACTCACCGTACTCACCTTTTTGGCGACTAATAAGCGCCATTGTGGCAAAACCTGCCACATGGTTAGTAAACAAGGTTTTAATTGAAACCATACTGCCTAACCTGTTTTTACAAACCGCCACTGATAGCGAATTTATTGAAGCCAAAGCGTGGGAGCACGACCTAACCCGTAAAAGCGAAACCCGCACCCAAGGCAAAGTGCGTTTTAACCGCGCCGCCAATGCAGGGCCAAGCCTATTAATTAGCGCCGGTACCGTAATACAAACCGATGCCATAAACGGCACGGTTTACCGTGTGCTAACCATTAACGACGTAATATTACCCGAAAACCAAACCAGCGTATTAGTGCCTGTAATAGCAGAGCACGCAGGCGCGGCCTATAACCTAGGCACAGGGTATTACCATATTTTACCCGAGTCGGTTACCGGTATTGGCAGCGCAATTAATGCCGACGACTGGCTAGACGTACTAGGCGCAGACGCCGAAACAAACCAAGATTTAAAGCTACGCACCCGCAACGCATTTACGGCCGCCGCCCCGTGGCACATTGACGCAGTTTACCGCGCCATGCTAACTGCGCGCTCGGGCTTAAATACCGACAACATATTTTTTGAACACGATGCACCGCGAGGCCCAGGCACGGCCAACGCATTTATATTGCTCGACACTGGCGAGCCATCGACCGCACTTATTAGCGATTTAAACGAATACGTAATGGAAAAAGGTTTTCATGGCCACGGCGACGATTTACTAGTAGCCGCCATGCCAGGCGTAAACGTAAATGTTGAGCTAACGGTTTACCCGCACAGCTACTTGCTCGAAACCCAAGTAACTGCATTGCTAACAAACGTTGAAAACTTTATACGCAGCGCATTTAGAGAAAACACCAACTACGCAGCCACCCGAACGTTACCCGCAAGCCGCTTTAGCTTTAGCCGTTTAGGCCAAGAGCTGCACCGCGAGTTTGAAGGAATCGACTCATTAAGCTGGGGCCAAGGCGATATAACCAGCCAAAACAACGTGCCACGTTTAACCACCCTTAGCGTAAATAATGGTAATGCGTAATGAACATTAACTGGCAAGCCCTAACAAAAATGCCGTACTGGCTAGCCCGCCCAAAAAGCGAGCTAGACAAACTACGCCAAGGAGCAATTTGTTACTGGCAACGCGTAGCCGACATACTCGCATGGCCAGCCAAACAGCTCGACCCAATGACCGCCGAACTAGAGCTAGTGCACTTGCTGGCATGGGAGCGCGACATAACGCAAATACCCAACGAAACCGAGCTAATGTATCGCACCCGTATTAAATACGCGCTGCCATTTGCCAAAGGCGCAGGCAGCAAAAACGGCTGGCTAGATATGTTTGAAAAGCTCGGCATGCCATGGGTAACAATAGATGAGCGCATGAGCACAACCGATTGGGATGTAGTAAGTATTCAGCTACTCGATGCAGACTTAGGCGAGCGCCAAAACCTAATTAGCGCACTGTGTAGGCAGTATGGCCGAACAACACGCCGTTACGAGTACGTAACCATTGCCAAGCAAACACTAGCTGCGCCCCCTAAAAACTTTGATGGCGACAGCGATTACACCGTTGCCAAAATTAACACCAATTTATTACCAGCAACCCGATTTATGACGATGGACAGCCATGCTGAATTTACCGTCGCTAATGTTAAACAGGAGTATTAAACCATGGCACAAGTTATAACCATTGCCGGCGAAAAGTTATTTGCAACCAAAGCACAAGCAAACCAGCAGCTAGATATTGATACGTTTATTTTTGCAAACGTAACAGGGCAAGACCCAGCCGCCGAAATTGACCGCAACGAAGGCATTCCAACCAGCTCTATTGTGCACCAACAAAACGTGCAGCAAACAGGCCGTATTAACGACAACGTAGTTGTTTATTCAACCGTACTTGATAGCGTTACGGGCCCGTTTGAATTTAACTGGGTAGGGTTGTACTCGTCAGTAAATCAAACATTAGTAGCCATTAGCCATGTACCAACTGTTGCCAAAACAATTACCGCGCCAGGCAGTGCCGGTAACACACTAAACCGTAACTTTGGTATTGAGTACTCAGGCATAGCCGACTTAGCAGGTATTAGCGTATCACCCGAAACATGGCAGTTAGACTTTAGCGCCCGCTTAAGCGGCATGGACGAACTAACCCGCCAGCTAGCAAGCGACATGAACGGCAAAGACTGGTTTATTGATGATGGTTTTAAAGTAGTACCGCGCTCAACCGCCAATACATTTAGCGTAACACCCGGCGTAGGTTACGTAAGCGGCCTGCGCGTAGAGCTAAAACAAGAGCACACTTTAACACTACAAAGCTACCCACAATTTGTATATGTAGATGCGTATTTTGATGGCAACGCATCTAGCACGTGGACACCACAAGTGGCTTTTACTGTGTCTAATACCGAAATGGACGATTATATAGATACGAATGGTGTTCATCATTATGTACTTAAATTAGCAAAAATAACTACTTCAGATAGAGTTGAAAACCTGAGAAATATAAATGGGTTAAAAGAACAAATTGAATTACATAAAAATAATAAAGATGCAGCTCATAACGAAATATATACAAGAAAATTTAAAACAACTGCAATGATGCAAAATGCTGATAAAGGCAGTATTAAATTAGGCGATCTAATTAAAGTTGATGACACTAATGCAGTGTACTTAGTAAGTGAAAAGAAAATAGTTGATGGGTTTGTGGATCTGGAGTTATTGAATGATAATTTTTCACTATTATTGCAATATGATGAAGTATTAAAAACAAATAAATGCGGCGCTATTTTAGATGGGCTAGCAGACCCTACGCCCGCAATTCAAGCTGCATTAAATAAGAAGCCAACTGAACTACATCTTAGCAAAGGGGATTACTCAAAGTTACAGCGTCTTTATATTCCAGAGGAAGTATCAGAAATAACCGCCTCCTTAGATGCTTTTAACTTAAATAAAGATTTAATAAACAAAAGGTTTAGGCGTAAGGGAGTACCCCAAAATCATGGCTGGACTGAAGTTGCGAACGCATTAAGTCCAACATCCTCAAAGCTTATTTTTGTAAGAGAAGATGCTTTGACGCGCTTTTATGTATACCAACCATCTAACTTACCTACCAATCGTTTTGTTTACCGATACGACAGAGGAGAAGAGCAATTTGATGGGCCACTCTTTAACCGTCCTTATTTACAGAGACAAATTAACCATTCAGAAATCACGCCAAGAATTAATTTAGGTATTAATGATGCTCATAAAGTTGGCGATTGGATACAAAGCGGTATTTACGAATACTCGGATGTTAGTGGTGATTACATAGAGTGGAAATTCACAGGGACTGCGGCACGCATAAGCTGGCTTAGAAATACGAATGCAGGCTCTGCAATTATTACAATTGATGGAAAGCCTGCAAACCTTGTGAGTGATATTAATATGTATGGTGACGCTGGCTCTCAAAGTACAGAAGTGGCTGATGGTTTATTTTACGGTGAGCATACAATAAGAGTAACAGTTACTAATGGTAAAAATCCGAATTCAACTGGATTTAGATGCTATATAAATGCTAACGCTGGACTTAGGTTTAATGCAGCTTTACCGGATAAAATTTACAGAGGTAATACAACAGATTACCCGGAATTGGTTGCAAGTAAATCGAAGGACTATAGGGTCAGTGATTCAGCCACGACTTATGCTTTAGCTTTTCGCTTAGCGTCTAATGTGGGTGCTAGCACACCTTTTATAGGTTCGGTACACGGTTATGAAAATGTTGATAGCTTCCAGCTCTTTATCGATGGTGTGGAGCAGGAGGACTGGATGGATGGCAATGGAGGATATTCTCGGCTTAGATCTGGATATATGATTCAGTTAAAACATAAAAGCCAGTTGTTCCACCCTGATGATGAAGGCGCCTTTGCTAATATTACGCTAACAGAAACCTACACGGCGGAAGGATATAACCAGTCATATAGTATTGAATGGTTGAAAGATATTTTTAGTGCTAATGGTTACACCCAAATGTGGACAGCTAGCGGGGGTATTGCCGGTGGAGTTTCTGGTGCGCTCAATGGTTGGTGTAATAATGTTTCTTTCTCATCAGGTGAAAACTATTACTTGGATGGAGAACAAGGGGTTGTAGGAAACAATCTAGCTAATCAAGTTTTATTTTGGGGGACACCATACAATATAAGTAACCCTTTAAGAGATGAACTTTCGGGCGATGTAGCTATGTTAGTCACATTTCCAAATTTAACCGAGTCTATGCAAGGGTTTAATGTGGCAAAAACGTCCAAAAGAGATGGCGTGTGGGTTAATGATATGGCAAGGCATAAAAAAATGTACATGCAAACTTTCAGAGCTGGCGCGAGACAAGCTGGAGATATAACTCGAGGGAAAATGCATGTGAAGTTAATTTACGCACCGAACAACGGATGTTATGACGCATTTTCGACTAACTAGGAAACTATTGAGCTTGTTATGCTTACATTAAACTCACTATCAATAACCCTTAAGTCACTTCGCATTACGGCAAGCCAAGAGCTTGCCAGCGAAGATGCAAGCGGGCAAAGCTCAAGTACCGACGTAGCCGAAACGGGTATAAAGGCTAAAACGCTGTCGGTTAATGGTTTATTGCCATTTAACAAAGCTGAGCATTTAGCGGGATTGTTTAACATGGCGGAAGCCACCGAAAGTGGTGCGCGGGCTATTTATCGCATTAGTAACAATACGGCCAGTGCACTGGGTGTTAAGCAAGTGCGCTTTAGCAGCAAAATTGAAGCAGTAGAGCAACAAACCACCCGCCAATGGGCGATTAGTTTTACGCTTGTTGAATATCGCTCAGTACCGCAAAAAGTAGAAGAACGCACACCACAAGCCGAAGCCAACCAACAGGGCGGTAAAAGTAAGGTGCAATATGCAAATATTGGTGATCATCTACAAAAAAACTTTGAATCGTTGAGAACCGTGTAATGACAACCGCCAATGCTCGTTTTATTGCTCGCGCTTATATCAACGATGACAAAGTTGATATGAAAGACCATTGGATAGTGCTGCAAGCATCAACGCCAGGCAACTGCCAAATAACCGTTAACCAAAGCGTTGCTAAGTTAGCGCCGGTTGCGGTTGATTTAGGTTGGGGCGATATGGTCGACCGCGTATTTAACGGTTATGTTGAACGTGTAATGCCCGCCGTAAATGGCTGGTACACACTGTTTTGCCGTGAATGGTCAGCATCACTTGCTTACAATTTAGCGGTAATGCTGCGCCATCCAACTATGCGCCAAGTGCTTGACGAAATCACAGCACAAACAGGCATTGAGTTTGTTATACCCGATAAAGCCTACGCTAATACCGCAATCCCCTGTTTTTACTCTGATAGCTCAGGCTATGCCATGTTAAACAATATCGGCCGTGCATTTCGCATTGCCGATTTTGTATGGTACCAACAAGGTAATGGCAAAGTGTTTGTTGGCAGCTATGCCGATTCGTTTTGGTCCGACAAACCCGTAACCATAGCCAACGAGCTAATGACCGATCATCAATCAGGCAAAGCCGCAAAAATACCCGCTGCCCCAATGATACGGCCAAACGTAATAGCCAACGGCGAGCGTATAACCGCTGTTGAGTTTAAAGGCACAAACATGACGATAAGTTGGTAACAATGGAAAAATCAATATTAAGAATTGTGCGCCGGTTGTTTCCAGAACTAACCGGCCAATTACATTTGCCACGCTGGGGCAGAGTAGTTGCATTGCCAGAACTGCCAACCGATGATGGCGAGCGCGGTAGCGATGCATTCTACCCACGCTATGCGGTAAACGTTCAGCTCATTGACGAAAACGGAACAGACACTAAATCAAAACCACTTCAAGCCGTACCACTACCATTGCCTGGTGCAGGCGACAAAGCAGGCCGATTAGAACCACCGGCTATTAATTCAATTGTAGAAATTGGCTTTGCCTATGGCCGAGCCGATAAGCCATTTATTAGAACCGTATTACCCTTTGGTTGGGACCTACCCGCCATCAAAGAAGGTGAAACTCGCACCCAAGTACGCGAAGGTGTATATCAGCACATTGATGAACACGGCAACTTTGAAAACAAAACCGACGAATCATTAAAAGACATCATCGGCAAATTAGCCGACCTACAATGCGAAACCCGCAAAGTAATAGCAACTAAAGAACAAGATCACCGCAGCCCCAAAACATGGATAGGCAGCGAAGGCGAGAACGTACTTAAACTACTATCAGAACTAATGGCAACAGTAAGCGCATTAGCAAACACATGCGCAAGCCACACACACCCGGGCGTAACAGCAGGAACAGCAAAAACCCAAGCACCAGAACAGTCTGGAGACTTTAGCGGCCAAGCATCACAAGCCGACAGCCAAAAAGGCAGGCTCGACCCAATAACAAAGTAACACACAAACCCCACAATCAAACCCAGCCACGCGCTGGGTTTTTTATTGCCTGCCACTCACTGCAGCAAAGATAACCACGCCAATACAAGCAAGGTAAGTTTAAGCCACGTAAACCAGCCCCACACAGAATGTACGTGACTGAATCCGCACTCTTCCTCACCCTCCTGCGCGCTCTTTATCGTTATTTTTTTACAGTTTTAAAGTACTTCATTTAAAGCGCCAGCCAGCGCCCTATATAAGGTTATTAGTGGATCAAGGATCTGAAAAGATCGAAACTAATTTCACTGTTTTACAGTTTAACCGCCTGTAATTTATAAGAAATAAAACAAAATAGAATTGCTAAACAATAACTTAGCTCGTTTATGTGAGGTTCCAAAGATCAAAAGGGTTTTTAAGGGTTATTAAAAAGAATTACAAAACAGCAACTTAAGCAAAAACAAAACTGAAATTAAAAAAGTGTAATTTTTTTCGCAAAAACCCTATTGCGCGATCTGAAAAGCAGGTTAGCTTAGATGTAAGTAACAAAATAGGTATTTTAAATATAATGGAAAAGCTAGACCGAATCGCAAAACTAAACACAGAAATGTTGGCTGTATTAACCCTATTAATCAGAGACGAAAATTACACAGAACTGAAGCACCAACTATTGGACTCAGCACTGCAAAGGCTTTTAAATAATAGCGAGTCTATAAATCAGGAGTTGTTGAATTGAAAAAGGGCTTAATGCCCTTTTTTATTTTAGAAAACGGAAAGTTGTGTGTATAAAAATGTGTATAAATTAGTTTGAGGTAAAGTAATAGGTTTTTAAAAACAGGGTTTTACATGGGAGTTATCATAGTCGTGCCAATAGATTGTTGCTTGATTTTGCTCTTGATATGCCATGCGTAAAACCTTGAGTAGTTAACTTTAAAGCGCCAAAAATAGCGCCAAGTTACTAAAATTATGAATTATTTAGATTATGGCATATGGGTGAGGGAGTTTATAGTTTTGGGTGAGTAATTAGCTAATTCCACGTTGAGTCAATTTTATAACTATATAATCTCGTCATAACAAATTTAACTGATATTTATTTTCGCTGTTGTTTCAATAGATAAATTAAAGCTACGGTGAGTATTGCAGCGGGTATTAGTCATAAAAATTCACAAGTCATGCTACTGTCCTAATTAGTGTATATTTAATTCACTTTAATATTTACCCTATGTTCTTCAAGTAATGGAGTATTTTTGAAAGAGGTAATTTATGAATGTATAAAAATTATATCAGTTCGTTTTAAATAACGTTCTGAAAACTTTACCCTTTAAACTTTTTTGTTAGTTGTTAAAACAAAGTGGTAAGCTTAGGCGTTAGATGGCTATTACTTATAATTAAAGAGGTTTTTCATCATGTTGTCGGTATTTGTTATTTGTACAGTAGTAACTGTTATAGCAACATTGTTACCTTTATCGCGCCATCCGCACTGGATAGTTAGGGGAATGGACTTTCCGCGTTTACAAATTGCTATTATTGCTTTGTTGTTATTGATAGCTCAGAGTATTTTACTTGATGTGACTGCGCCTATTAGTTGGGGGTTAATTTTAGCCACACTATTTTGTTTAATTTGGCAGTTAACGTGGATATTACCCTATACCCGCATGTGGCGAAGCGAGGTTAAAACAGCAAAAGACGCCAATCCGCAGCACCAATTGAGTATTTTAACCTCTAATGTACTTACCCCAAACCGTAATGCCGATGCGCTTATTGAACTTGTTAATAAGCATCAGCCCGATGTGTTAGTGACACTTGAATCGGACAAGTGGTGGGAAAAACAACTTGAAGTGTTAGAGCAAGCCATGCCGCATAGTGTTAAATGCCCGCTTGATAACCTATACGGTATGCACGTTTACTCACGCTTGACCATTGATGAGCATGAAGTGTCTTATTTAGTTGAAAAAGAAGTCCCCTCAATTCACATTTTATTGCGCTTACGCAGTGGCGATAAAGTCAGAGTGCACTTTGTTCACCCCGCGCCACCAAGTCCAACCGAGAACCCAGAGTCGGCTGAGCGAGATGCTGAGCTTGTTATTGTTGCCCGGAGTGTGGCGCAAAGTGAGCAGCCGGTTATAGTAACAGGTGACTTGAATGATGTGGCTTGGTCGGCGACCACGCGTTTATTTCGTAAAGTGAGTGGCTTATTAGATCCAAGGGTAGGCCGAGGCATGTTCAACACGTTTCATGTGGGTTTCCCTTTTTTACGTTGGCCACTGGATCATTTATTCCACAGCACACATTTTACAATACATTCTATAGAGCGTTTACCTTCGATAGAGTCGGATCATTTTCCGTTGTTTACTCGATTGCAGTTTGCACCGCAAAGCGGCGCTGAGCAGCAAGGTTTAAGCTCAGATGAAAACCATCATCAGTGGGCAAAAGAAATCACTGAACAGCAGGGCGTTAATGAACTCGATGTGCCACAGCCAGGTGAGCCGAATAAGTTTTTGTAATTAATAACCGTTTAAGAAGAAGCGAGTAAGTCATAATGCAAAAATACACATTTGTGCTTTACTATCTCATTGGCAGTTTTGAGTGAGTAATGTTAGCTTAATAAGTCGGTAGCTTAATTGCACTGTGGAGGGACTAATGAATAGGCTTGCACGTAGGGTTATATTGAGTGGTTTAGTAATAGCAGCAGTGGTGTGTTATGTGCTTGGCAATGCAAATGGAGTGTTCGCTTTTATTATGTTTGGTATAGCGCTTGAGCTCTTGTTTTGGTTAACCGTATCGGTAAAAAAAGCGCCCAACATTCGCTCTTAAAACCTACATAGTTATAACAAATAGATAAAAATACCGACAATAAATTTAAATCGTGTCAATAATCAAATGCGGAAGTTTAATAGCAAACAGGCTTAGTTACACAGATTGAATGTTTATAACAAAAAAATGCCGCTCATTTTACTGAGCGGCATTTTTGTATCACTAATTTATATGGTTATTAGCTTAGCCTGCAACGGGTGTGCTACCTGTTGGAATGTCTTTCATGCTTTTAATTAGCATGTAAATACAGGTGGTGGCTAAGCAGCCGCCTAAATAAAGTAAAATACCATCGCTTGCATCAGAGAAGTTAGCTGCAAGCATTGGGCCTAGCACAGAGCCTAGGCTGTAGCTTAAAAGCATGATTTCGGTTGCTGATACAATTTTAGCCATAGGCAAAGAGTCGCAAGCGAGCGTAATGGCAATAGGGTAAAGTGCAAAACTTGCTGCCCCTAACACTAAATAGCTAACAACTAAGCCGCTAAAGCTGGTTGTTTGCAATATACCTAACACGCTTGCTGCACCTAAAAAGCAAAACATTGCCATGAGTAAGTTTTTACCCATACGAGTAGATAAGTAACTTACCAGTGGCTGTACTAACATGCCGCCAAGAATAATAATTGCCATTAACAAACCTGTGTCTTGAGCCTGTTCGCTTTGTGCTGCGATATATACAGGCATTAATCCATAAATTGGCCCCAGTAATAGCCCCGACGCTAAGCACCCTAATATTGCTGGGCGGCTAAGGGTTTTAATTTCTTTTAATGGCAGTTTTTGTAGCTCTTGGCTATCTGGTTGGCCTGATGTAATTAATAACGGTGCTAAAATTGCTAGCAATAATAAACCAACTACAAATAAGTACGGCACAGCGCCTACTGTGCCTAGCGGTGCAATAGCAAGTTGGCCTACTGCGCTGCCGCCATAAAGCGAGGTCATGTAAAGGCCTAAACGTTTAGCACGAGCTTTAGGCGTGTTGGTCATTAATAACCACGACTCAACCACCACAAATACACCTGCAACGGCCATACCAGCAACAAAACGCGCCATTAACCAAACCCCAGCTTTAGGCATAACTAGCTGAGCAAGAACACTTAAAATTAATAAACTAAGAAATAAAATAAAAGCAAACCTGTGGCCTATTTTTACTACTATGCGTTCAATGCATGTAGCGCCAATAAGTAAGCCAAAATAAAATACACTCGCTAGCCATGGGGCAAGATCTACATCGAGTTTAAATGCCGATAGCGATAGCGGGATCAGGCTCATTAAAAAGCCAGAAGCTATAGCAAAAAAAGACAAACCGATAACAGGTGCTAACGGGTTATTTGACTTGCTAGTAGCAACGAATTCTATCATTAGAATTATCCGATTTTAAGGTCATAAATAAACGCTGTTTACCGACTCTGTTTTAAGGCGATTATTTATTGTTGGTTGATTTTGCGGCGAATGTAGGACTCTTTTGAAAGGAAGTAAAGTGATTTTTTATTAATCAATGAAAATAAATTTTTAACTGCACAATTACGTAAAATAAGCGCACAATTGCGACGTGTTTGTGTTTTAAACGTATTAAAATTGTATGGTTTTTGTTATTTTATTTACTTGGTTTAATGCGGTAAAGGCAATAAATTTAAGCCATTGAGCAAACCATTAGTAAGCGTTTTTAAGTTTTAAATAGTTGCGGCACAACAAATAAAAGTAACAGCCTTTAAAACGATTACTTTTATGTGTTGTAAATGAGCGGTTTTAATTTATGCAGCTGAGTTTAAAGTTAAACCTTTGATTACTGCATTAGCAGCGCTAATTGATGATACAAACCAATACCTATTAAAACATTAAACGGAAAAGTAATACCTAAAGAGCAGAGCATAGCCAGGCCAATATTCGCTTCTGGAATGGCGGCTTTT
Source organism: Pseudoalteromonas translucida KMM 520 (assembly GCF_001465295.1). Lineage (NCBI taxonomy): Bacteria > Pseudomonadati > Pseudomonadota > Gammaproteobacteria > Alteromonadales > Pseudoalteromonadaceae > Pseudoalteromonas > Pseudoalteromonas translucida. The sequence continues at coordinate 1,455,676 of NZ_CP011034.1, forward strand.
ATTGCTGCAGGCGCTGCAATGTATGAGGCACTGGCAACTAGGCTACCTAAAACTACAATTGAACCCATTTCAAGGTGTAAAAGTGTACCGACTGCTACGCCAAGCGTGCCCAAAAATAAAGGGGTAATAATAGCAAATAAAGCTAACTTCCAATGATGCCAAGGCACAGGGCGCAAAGTTTGCGCGGCGGTTAAACCCATCTCAAGTAAAAATAATGCCAGTACAACCTTAAAGCCGTTAGTTAATAAGCTGGTAACTTGGCTACCTTGTTGCGTGCCGTACATTATGCCAATAATTACACCGCCAACGAGTAAAATAACGCTTTTATTGGTTAGTGCTTCGTGCCAAACCGCTTTTAAAGACAGCTTTTTAGTTGGCGCACTTTCTTTATTAAATTTTCTATATATTAGCAGGCCAACAATAATAGCCGGCAGCTCTAGCATCACTAAATACAAAGTTACTTCAGCGCCTACAATCAAACTAGACGACTCTGCGTAGGCAAGCGCAACAGCAAATGTACCCGCACTAACAGAGCCATAATGCGCCGCAATACTGGCACTATTAGCATGAGAAAGTGTAATAACGTACTTTAAAATAGGGTACAGCATTAAAGGAATAAGCCCCCCAAGCAGCATAATAGCCCCCATTTCTGGGAGTAGCTGCCAATTTAAATTACCGTGTAAAACCATACCGCCTTTTAAACCAATAGTAAGCATTAGCAGTAAGCTTAGGGTTTCGTAAGTGGCTTTGGGTATAGCAAGATCAGAGTGTATAAGTCCGGCGATTAAACCTAATATAAAAAACATAACAACAATATCGGGCACGGTGTTTCCTAGCTGTAAAATTAAGTGGCGCTATTGTAGAGAAAACTTTGTATAGTAAATAATAAAATGAACAGTGGTTATATATAGATAACTATCTATGAGGTGGGTATGGATTTAAGGCATATATCGTTTAGATTACTAGAAGTGTTTATGAGTGTAGTAAAAACCCGTTCGTTAAGTGAAACAGCAAGGCAGCTTTATTTAACGCAACCTACTGTTTCACTGCAAATAAAACGCTTACAAGAAGAAATAGGAGAGCCACTAATAACTATGCAACAGCAAAAGTTACAGGTAACCGAGGCTGGCCTTGAGCTATTTAGAACCTGCAAGCAGGTGTTTGCTCATTTTGAAGATTACCAAGATTTTTTAGCCGAATTACGTGGAGGCGAGCGAGGGCGATGTAAAATTGCCATGGTAAATACGGCGCAATATATTTTGCCTAAATTACTCGGCCCTTATAGTAATTTGCATCCGCATGTAGAGTTACCGCTGGAAATAGGCAATCGCGAAGAGGTATTAGCCCGCTTTGAGCGTGGAGAAGACGACATTTACGTTTTTAGCCACCCACCATCGTTAGAGCAAGCCCAAGCTGCTCGGTTTTTACATAATCCATTAGAATTTATAGTGCCTAATAATCATCCTTTATTGAATAAAAAAAACGTAACGTTGGCGGACTTAATGCCATATCGATTTTTACTGCGTGAAAACGGATCTGCCACACGTATGCTATTTGAAAGTGAGCTTCAAAGCCGAGGTTTAATGCTTAGCGATAGCGTACAAATGGCGAGTAACGAAGCCATACGAGTTGCAGTATCGTCGGGTATGGGAATTAGCTTGCTGTCGCATCATGTTTTACCTAAAGGTGATAATAGCTATACAAAACTGCATGTTATCGACACCGATATAGCCAGCCAATGGTACTTTGTAATGCGTACCGACAGACACATTTCGCACGCAGCGCGCAGCTTTTTAAAGTTTGCCCAAGCTAATTTAGAGCATTACCTCGATACAAAATGGGTGCGTAATGAACTCCATACATTACATTTAGAACCTAAAACTTAAATTAAATAAGCAGTCGTTATGTTGCAATATAACTACTTATAATAGTTATATTGCTATCAATACATAGTTATAAAACACCCTTAATAACTTATTTATTATTTTGGTTTTATTTTAAATAAAGTTAAGTAAGGTTTAAGTTTAGATTTTGTTAGGGCTCTTTTACTTAGTTGGAACCAAAATTGCTGCATAGCTTGTAACACAACAATGGGTTTGAGCTAATGACAACAATAACGTTTAAAAATCAATACAGTAACTATAATTCCCCTAGTGTAAATAAAGCGGCAAGCCCAAGCGAAGTTGCGGCAATTAATCCCCCCATTGATGAAAAAACAAGTGATGTTAAAGGCATAAACTCAGCCCCTAAAGAGCAATCATTTTTAGAAAAAGCCCAAGAAGCGCTTGTTTATCAGCGTTTAGGTGTAAATAAAGACAAAATAGACGAGTTAAAAGCGGCAATAGAGGAGCTGACTAAAGAGTTACAAGCGCAAGGCGCTGATCTTGATGTAATTGCAGATAAAATTAACGAACTTGAAAAAATGCTTGAGCAAGAATACCAACAAGGGCGCGATCGAATGGATATGAAACCTCAGCATGAGCCGGGTAAAATAATTTCTGCACTTGTTTAATTTACATAATATTGAATAGTTTACATTGTTATTGTGCTTACTTTTGCTAAGGTAAAAACTTATAACAAAAATAAACAAGGATTACTAATGAAAACCCTGCAGCAGCAACTAGGTAACTACGGGCTTTATCACCGCTCAAAACGCAATGTACTCACCCACCTGTTAGGCATTCCGCTCATTGTATTTGCCGTATTGTGCTTATTGGCGCGCATTCAGATCCCGTTGGGAGGCCTTGTTATAGATGGTGGACAACTTATTGTATTTGTATCAGTTGTGTACTATTTAATGTTAAGTGTGTCGTTGGGCCTTATTATGGCTGTGCTATTAACTATGTTACTTGTTGGCGCGCAACCTATTGCAGCTATGGCATTTACGCCTTGGTTAACGATTAGTGTAGGACTGTTTGTGTTTGGTTGGATTTTACAGTTTGCTGGCCATTATTTTGAAGGTAAAAAACCCGCGTTTATAGATGATATATCGGGGCTTATTATTGGCCCTTTGTATGTAACCGCAGAGCTATTATTTATGTTGGGCTGTTATAAAAAGCTAGAGCAGCAAGTAACCGATATTGCTGGCCCAACTAAGCTATAAAACAATAACAAACGTGCTGTAACTAAAGCATTAAAATACGGTAAAAATGTATGAATTATAATAATAAAACAGTGTGGATCACCGGCGCGTCATCGGGCATAGGTAAGGAGCTGGCAATACAGTTTGCAGAGCTGGGCGCTAGCGTTATTTTATCGGCGCGTAATGTTGACAAACTGACAGCGCTTAAGGCTGAGCTAAAAGGAGATGGGCATTTAATATTGCCACTCGATTTAGCAAAGCCCGAAGAAGTATTGAGTAAAGTTACCGCGGCAATAAATGAGTTGCCCGCAATCGATATTTTAATTAATAACGGCGGCATATCGCAGCGTAGTTTATTTTTAGAAAACGACTTTAAAGTGTATCGCCAATTAATGGAGGTTAACTATTTTGGTTTAGTGGCGTTAACTAAAGCGGTATTGCCCTCTATGGTTGCAAGAAAAAGTGGCTCGGTTGTGGCTATAAGTAGTGTGGCAGGAAAGGTAGGCTCTAAACTAAGAACCGGTTACTCAGGCACTAAATTTGCAGTGGTGGGGTTTATGGATTGCCTGCGCGCAGAAGTAAAAGAGCATAACATTCATTGTTTAACAATTTGCCCAGGTTTTATAAAAACCGCGATTGCGCACAACTCATTAAACCCGCAAGGTGTTGCACAAAATAAATCTGAGCAAGCTATAGAAAATGGCATGGATGTTAAAGTAGCCGCATCAAAAATGATTAACGCTATTAATAGCAAAAAAGATGAAGTGATTGTTGGCCAAGGCTTAAGTGGTTGGGCTCCTACCATTAAACGCTTTTTTCCGCGTTTATTTAACCGTTTAACAGCAAAAGTTAACTTTAAATAATACTAAAATTTAATAAAGCTATAGTTGAGTATAAAAAGTGATAATAAAATATATATGGCTCGGATTATTTTTTAGCGTGCTGATCTGGTCGGGCATAAACCCAAAAGATCAATTTACTTGGTTTTTAGAAGTGCTACCAGCCATTATTGGTGTGGTAATTATGCTTTGCACCTATAAACACTTTAAGTTAACCCCTATTTTATATTGGTTTATTTTAGCGCATTGTATTGTGTTGATGGTGGGCGGCCATTACACCTATGCTGAAGTACCGTTATTCGATAATTTATTTGGCAGTGAGCGCAATAACTACGACAAAGTAGGGCACTTTTTTCAGGGTTTTGTACCTGCATTACTAGCACGCGAAATTTTACTGCGTAAAAATGTAGTTAATGGCAAAGGGTGGCTCATTACGTTTATTATTTCAATATGCTTAGCCTTTAGTGCTTTTTATGAGTTACTAGAGTGGCGGGTGGCATTGTTGAGCGGCGAAAATGCCGAAGCGTTTTTAGGCACCCAAGGTTATATTTGGGATACCCAATCAGATATGGGATTAGCACTATTAGGGGCTATTTGCTCGCTATTAGTACTTTCTAAAGTACACGACAAGCAGCTAAAAAGCGTTAAAGATTATGGATGAGTTATTATGCCTTTTCTAAGGTGACCTTGTAGTGGTCAATAAAATTTGGCCACAGTTTTAGAATCTTTGTATCTAATCTCAGATTCATTTGGTGCTAAACCTGCATTATAATGATGCGGCCTAACGTTGTTGTAATATCCGTTGATATAATCACTAACGCTATATTTAGCATCTATAAAATTACTATCACCGATTACATATAGGACGAACTCAGAATATAACATCTTATAAATCCCACTTTTAGGGGGGGATCACAACTCAAAACGGAGTGTATTACATTGTTCAATAATTTCACTTAAAAATACCTTTGTAAACAATTGTTTATATAGGGGTATAAAGTAAGTTACTGTTATGCCTAAAACAGCTTTTAATAAGGTTACAGGGAAAAATATAAAAACGGTTTAAACGCGCGGTAGTTGTCGCTTAATAATTTATTTGGTTTTATTGAGTGGGATTTATTTAGTAGTTAAGTTTTTAAGTGATTTTTTTGGGGTAGGGAGGCTGATTAATACTTATTTGCTGCTTTTACTTGAAAGTAATCAGAAAATATCAAAGCGGTATATAAGAGGGTTTGAATTTATGAGTTATTTTACTAAACGCTGCCCGGTGTTTTTAATGCAAAGGGCCGCGTTTAACTATATGCATTTACTTGGCTTTTTTAGCCTCAAGAGTTTCTATTTCACTCCAGATTTTTTCGGCCTCGGCGCTTAACATAGCGTAGCTTTTAATATCGCCCTTACGCTGTGCCTGCATGCCTTGCTCTAATTTTGCGTCGTACTCTCTTCGTAGTTTTTTGCTTGGATCTGATTTAAATATCGAAAACATGCTTACTCTCTTAATTACTTTTAATGTATTTGCTTGATTGAGTATACATACGATGCCGCGTGGAAAATCGATTATTAAAGTATAAATTAGTCCTGCAGCTAAATATTGAATAATTACTCTAACAGGGTTGAAATCACAAAAATTGAGCGTACACTTGTGCGCTGAAAGTTTGGGCGCACACGTGTAAGCCTAAGGTGTTTTGAATCGCAATAGAGAATTAAGTGTTTATGATCACGCAAATATTAGATCAATTTTCAAAATGGTTTTTACACCATCAAAGTTTTGCCAGTTATATAGAGCCAATTATGCAGGTGTTTAAACCAGCATGGCGCGCAGGGCAATATAGAGCGCAAGTAGTTGATACAGTTAGCCTTAATGGCAGTTTTTTAAGTGTGCAACTTAAGCCAAGTAAACAATGGCCTAAGCATACTGCTGGGCAGCATATAAGTTTAACCCTTGAAATTAACGGGCGATTATTAACGCGTGTTTTTACTGTGGCTTCAAGCGCTCAGCAATTTAAAAACACAGGCTTAGTGCGTTTACTAATCAAAACGAATGCACAAGGGCGTTTTACAGCCTTACTAAATAACACCTTAAAAGCGGGTTTGTGGTGCAGTATTTCTGCGCCAAGCGGCGACTTTGTATTTAAAAGCACACATACACCGGCCACTTTTATTGCTGGTGGGTCGGGCATTACTCCCATGCTGGCTATGCTTGATGATTACCTAAGCCAAACAACGCAAAAGGTGTTGTTAGTGTATTACGCAAAAGTAACTGAGCATCAATGTGTTGATGAGTTGGGTGAACTGGCTGCACGGTTTGCGCATTTTTCGTTTTTATTATTAACGCGCGAGCAGGCAAACGACATAACCAGCAATATTAAACCATGGGAAAACCCCGATATTTATTGCTGTGGCCCTGCAGCCTTTATGCAAACGGTGAGTGACTTTGCTAAAAAGCATGATTTAAATTACTACCAAGAGGCATTTGGTTTAGCGTTGCCGCGCTTAAAAGACGACAGCCAATTTAATGTAAAAATTAACAGTGGCGCGCATGTGGTATTGGGCAACGATGTTTTGCTAACTCAGTTTGAAGAAAAAAAGCTACCCGTTAAACGCGGTTGCGGCATTGGTATTTGCCATCAGTGCCAATGTATTAAAAAGTCAGGTGTGGTACGCAATTTAAAAACCGGTGAATTGAGTGATAGCGGCGAGCAGTTAATTCAACTTTGCGTAAGCCAAGCGGTAAGTGATTTGGAGCTACAATTATGAAAACCATTAACTTTGAGCAATTAGAAAAAGAATTAAATGCCATAAAAATGGATACCCTTGGCAAAGTAGGCCAGCAAGATGCAGATTATATTCGCGCTGTTGTACGCAAACAGCGAGTATGTGAATGGAGCGGGCGTATTTTACTTATGCTTGGTTTTATTGTGCCATTACTGTGGGTTGTGGGTGTGCTGTTACTCGCCCTTGCTAAAATTTTAGATAATATGGAAATTGGCCACAATGTAATGCATGGCCAATACGATTGGATGAACGACAAGCAGCTTAATTCACAAAACTATGAATGGGACATAGCCTGCGATGGACAAAGTTGGCACCGCGTGCATAACTTTGAGCACCATACTTATACCAATATTATAGGTAAAGACCGCGATTTTGGTTATGGCTTATTAAGGCTAAGTGACGATTTTAAATGGCGTTTAAAAAACACGTGGCAATTTATAACCTATTTAAATTTAAGTGTGCTGTTTCAATGGGGGGTGTCGTATCACGAACTGGCAGGCGAGCGCGTGTTTATAGGTAAAAAGAAGCCACACCGCGATGGAGCCGTATTGCATAGCACCTTAAAACAGCGCTTTTTTAGTAAAGGCGCGCGCCAATTAATTAAAGATTATGTGATATTTCCGCTACTTGCTGGGCCATTATTTTTGTGGGTATTAGCGGGTAACTTAGTAGCAAATTTAATTCGTAACTTATGGACGTCGACCATTATATTTTGTGGTCACTTTACTGAGCAAACCCACACTTTTAAAGAACAAGACTGTGTAAACGAAAGCCAAGGGCAGTGGTATTACCGCCAAGTATTGGGCTCATCAAATATTAAAGGACCGCGTTGGTTTCATGTATTAACCGGGCATTTGAGTTTTCAAATTGAGCATCACTTGTTTCCAGATATGCCATCGTCGCGTTATCAAGAAGTGGCACCGCAAGTACAAGCAGTATTGCAAAAGCAAGGGATTGCCTACAATACGGGAGGGTTTTTTAGTCAATATGCCTCGGTGTTAAAGCGTATATTTCGGTATTCTTTTAAATAGTGATTAATAAAGTAGCTGTAACGGTAATGCCTGCATTAAATAATCGGTTAGCGTAAAGGCGTTAGCTGATTATTGCATTAAAGTGTTGAAAATGGCTTTTTTGATTAAATAACCATCACTACATGCAAAAAATTCTTCTAATTAATTTAAAAACAGGCCGTTTTGCTATGGTTAAGTAGTAGTTGGTTGTCATACAATGGAGAAAAATAGACCACACAAGAGAGATTAAAATGGCCGCATTTGGTACTGTGTTTATGCCGCAGATGATTCAAGCTCGTTTTTCTGATAATAAATGGAGCGAAAGCTCAATTGTCCCTTCTGATAAGCTTGAACTGCATCCTGGCGCTCACGTTTTACATTATTCAAGCACATGTTTTGAAGGCTTAAAAGCCTTTCGCCATGAAGATGGCTCAGTCTATATTTTTAGAATGGATGCAAACATTGCGCGCATGCAGCAGAGTTCTGAATTGCTTAGTTTACCAAGTGTTGATGGCGAGATGCTAAAAACCATGATTATTGATATTGTGCGCCAATATGCAGATGAAACGCCTTTACCACCGGGCTCTATGTATATTCGCCCAACGCACATAGGAACAGAGGCAGCAATTGGTAAAGCCGCTGCGCCTTCTATGAGCTCATTGCTATATACCTTGTTATCGCCAGTAGGTGATTACTTTAGTGGCGGTGCAACGGCACTGCGCGTATTACTTGAAGAAGATGGTATGCGCTGTTCGCCGCACATGGGCATGATAAAAAGTGGTGGCAACTACGCCAGTGCACTAGGACCAATTTCAGCAGCACGTACTAAGCATCAGGCAGATCAAATTTTATTTTGTCCAGGCGGCGACGTACAAGAAACCGGTGCAGCTAACTTTATTTTAATTGATGGCAACGAAATTATTACTAAAGCGCTCGATAGCACGTTTTTACATGGTGTTACCCGTAATAGTATTTTAACCATAGCTAAAGACTTAGGTATGACGGTAAGCGAGCGTAACTTTAGCGTTACTGAACTTTTAGAGCGCGCAGCTAAACCGGGCACTGAAGCAGCACTTTCGGGTACTGCGGCAGTATTAACACCAGTGGGCACCTTTATTCATAATGATAAAGAATACCAAGTTGGTAACGGCGAAGCTGGCCCAACTACAGCGCGCCTGCGCCAAGCATTGAACGATATTCAATGGGGTAAAACTGCAGATACACACGGTTGGTTAACTAAAATTTAGTTTTTAATTTAACCTATTAAAAAAGCCACCTAATTAACTTTAATTAGGTGGCTTTTGTACTTTTGCTATTTAATTAGCGTTTAGGTTAAATAGCTTTACACCTTAGTGGATTAAAATCTCATTTCTATTTTGCCGTAAACGTAGCGGCCATTAAAACCAAATGGCGAAAAGCTTGAGTACGAAAATAAGCGTGAGAATGTAGTTACGTCATCAACTAGGTCGCGAGTTGGATCTGGGTATACATCAAAAATATTATTAGCACCTAAACTTACCGATACATTGTCAGTTACTGCGTAGGCGACATCTAAGTCGGTGATCCATTTTGGTTTTAAAACTTCGTTACGCTCTGGAATATCCGATGGATCTTGGGTTTCGCCGTAGCGAGTGTTTCGTAGGGTGGCGCGCCAATCATCCATAGTCCATACCGCGCTTAAATTATATTTATTACGCGGGGTACTTACTTCAAAGCGACGTAGTTCGTTACCAGAGAATAAGTTGTCTTGATCAAACCCAGCGCCTTGCAGCTCTGCAGGTGGGGCAATAATGTCGGTTACTTGGTTTTTGCCATAGTTAAAGCCTAAATTAAATGCCACATCGCCGTAGTTATCTGTAATTAGATTATATGAAGCAACCACATCAACACCGCGAGTTTTACTATCAATAGCGTTTAAGAAAAATCGCCCTTGATTAGCCCCCGTACCTTCGAGTAAATCGGCAATAGCGGCGCCAGATAAGTTATTCGACAGTACAATACGGTCATCAATAAGTATTTGATAGTAATCTACCGATAAGCTGAAATTAAAGTCGGTTGACCAAGTAAAGCCTATTCCATAGTTGGTGGCTTCTTCGGCATCTAGACCCGGTGATCCGAGTGCTTTTGCAACGTTACTACTGGGCGCAAAAGTACCAGTTTGTGTGGGTTCACCATCAACAAATACAGTAGCAACTGAAGTAAAATGTTGTTGCTGTAGCGAAGGCGCTCTAAAACCGGTTGATACTGAGGCGCGCAGCGCTAAATCTTCGGTTAGTGTATAACGTGTGGCAATTTTACCGTTTAAGGTATCGCCAAAGTCAGAGTAATCTTCGTAACGTGCTGCAACGGTTAAGTTCCAGTTGTCGGTAATGTAGGCTTCTAAATCTACGTATAAACTTACATTATGGCGGCTGTTATCGCTTGCCGATTCAGGGGTGAAACCAGGGAATACTTGTGAGCCTGCTGAACCAAATGGGCCGTTCACCGGATCGGTTACTGCACCACCTGGGCCAAATGTGCCTTGAGCATAAGAGGCTTCTTCGCCTGCTTGAATTTCGTAGCCTTCGCGGCGGTACTCAGCACCTACAGCAATGTTCAAACCGCTGGCTAAAAAGTCGACATCAACCTCGCGGCTAAAATCAACATTAAGCGTAAGTTGGTCATAAGTAAGTGTACCGGCATCAAAACGTGTTTGGCTACTTGGCCCATACGAAGTATTTAAGCTATCTATTACACCAAATTCAAAGTCATCTAGCCCGTATACGGCAGATACATCGTAATTCCACTCACTCACAAAGCCTTTAACACCCAATGCGAGAGAAAAGTCGTTTATATCTGAGGTGATCACCGGTAAAAAGCCGTCGGGGTAAATTTCTGTGACGTTACGATTATCTTGCGCGCGGCGGTAAAAACCACCACCTTCGCCTTCGCGTTTACTATAAGAGCCAAAAGAATATAGCTCAGCGTTATTTGTTAGCTCATATCCTGCGTTATAAAAAACAGAAAAGTCTTCTACATTACCATTACCAAAATTATGATTGTAGCGATCCCAGGTTAACTCGCGCGGATCGAGTGCGCCATTTACGGAGCCATCATCTAAACGAGCGTAGTTTTCACGTTGGTCGTAGTCAGAGCGATTGGTTGAATGACGATCGCGATATTCGGTAGATATATTTAAAAAACCGTTATCGCCTAGCTCAAATCCCATATTGCCTTGCAGTGTTAACGTTTGGCCATCGGTTAATGAACGGTCGCTCCCTTCGTTAAAGGCTAAATTACCATTGGCATCTTCTGATACCGATTTAAGTTCAGGCACGCCATCCATTTCGGTCATGTTTGCGCCATAGATAGCCGACACAGAACCGCCACTACTGGCACTTTTAAGTACAATATTAATAACACCGGCTATTGCGTCGGAGCCATATTGTGCAGCAGCGCCATCACGTAGTACTTCAATTCTGGCAATCGCATTGGCTGGAATAGCATTTAAATCAACTGATGATGAGCCACGACCCGTTGAGCCATTTAAATTAAGTAGCGCATTACTATGGCGGCGCTTACCATTAACAAGCACTAAGGTGTGATCGGGTGCTAAACCACGCAGTTGAGCCGGGCGTACATGGTCACTACCATCGGTGAGTGATGCTTGCGGAAAGTTAAAGCTAGGCAGTAAGCTACTAAGCAGGGCGTTGGTTTCGGTTTGACCTGAGTTTTTAAGCGAATCGGCACCAATAATATCAATTGGAACTGGGCTGTCCTCTACAGTTCGGCCTAGTCGGCGTGAGCCAATAACACTAATTTGTTCAATATTTGCTTCGGCTTGGGTGTCTTGCTCAGCAGCAGATGCGTACATAGACCCCAGTAATGCCGCCGATACGCTTAGCGCGCATACCGTGAGTGGCGTTGATTTTTGCAGTTTTAATAATAATTTATTATTCATGTTGATTCCCTCATTCAAAAACGCAGTAAATTAGTTCAGTTAAATTTGCAGTAACAATTGAGCTAATTAAAATTACAGCTTTTAACATATACCCAAGCAGCAAAGGCAGTCAATTGAATAACATTCAATAAACATTATGTTTACTTTAAAGTGAGGGATTAATAATAGGAATTTATTATCTAGAGTTTAAGTTAGCTATAACTCACCACTTTATTTTTCCAATGAGCATATCTTTAAACATAACCCAGTCGCCCCACAAACTATAAAAAGGGTGCTTGAAGGTAGCGGGTCTGTTTTTTTCAAAAAAGAAATGCCCAACCCAGGCAAAACCATAGCCAATTACTGGTAACAACCACAATAAACGGTATTGTGATTTAAGTACCGCTACGCCAATAACAAAAAGTACTAAAGTGCTGCCAATAAAGTGTAAGCGTCGGCACGTAATATTGCGGTGCTCTGTTAAGTAGTAGGGGTAAAATGCTTTAAAGCTATTAAATTTAGGGCTGGGCATGTATTGCTCTTATTTATGCTGCGTAATCTTATTAAAGCCTAAATTTACACTTGTTTACAGCGACAAGTGGTATTGAACGTATCTAGGTAGACAAACTTGCTTAAAGTTAATAACTTAGGCCTACTATTAAAAATCAATAATAATGGAACGATAAATGTTTAAACAAACCCTAGCATGTGCTGTTCTTGTAGCACTTAGCGGCTGCTCAGAGCCAACTAATACCGCAACTAATAAAGAAGCTAAAGCACCCATGAGCCAAGCAAATTCAGTAAACTACCCTGTAACTAAAAAGGGTGATGTAGTAGATAACTACTTTGGCGAAACACTGGCCGACCCATATCGCTGGTTAGAAGATGATATGAGCGCAGAGACTGCCAATTGGGTTAAAGCACAAAACAAGGTAACCTTTTCGTATTTAGAGCAAATTCCTTATCGCGATAAGTTAAAGCAGCGTCTTGAAAAGTTAATGAACTACGAAAAAATAGGCGCTCCCTTTACCGAGGGCGATTACACCTACTTTTATAAAAACGATGGCCTGCAAAACCAGTATGTTTTATACCGCAGTAAAGAGGGCGGTGACGTTGAGGTGTTTTTAGATCCAAACAAATTTAGCGACGATGGCACTACGTCTATGTCGGGGCTGTCGTTTTCAAAAGATGGCTCATTACTGGCGTATCAAATATCGGAAGGCGGCAGTGATTGGCGCAAAATTATTATTATAGACACGCAAACTAAAGAGCAAGTGGAACAGGCTTTAGTTGATGTGAAATTTAGTGGTATAGACTGGTTAGGCAACGAGGGTTTTTACTATTCTAGCTACGATAAACCTGAAGGCAGTGAGTTGTCGGCTAAAACCGATCAGCATAAAGTGTACTATCACACCTTAGGATCTGATCAAGCAACCGATAAACTGGTATTTGGTGCAACAGATGAGCAAAAACATCGTTATGTAGGAGCAGATGTAACGCATGATGGCCGTTATTTACTTATTTCGGCTAGTACTTCTACTTCGGGTAATAAGCTATTTATTAAAGACTTAACTCAAAAAAATAGCGAGTTTGTGACTATTGTAGGAAACACCGACTCAGATACATCGGTTATCGATAACGAAGGCAGTAAGCTGTTTTTAGTGACTAACTTAAATGCCCCAAATCAAAAAGTAGTAACGGTAGATGCAGCTGATCCTGGTCCGCAAAACTGGCAAGACTTTATTCCCGAAACCGAAAATGTATTAAAGCTTACTAAAGGCGGCGATACCTTTTTTGCAAACTACATGGTTGATGCTATTTCAAAAGTGAAACAGTACAACAAAAAGGGTGAGCTAATTCGCGATATTACCTTACCGGGTGTAGGCACAGCGGGTGGCTTTAGTGGCAAAAAAGAGCAAACAACGCTGTATTACTCTTTTACCAATTATAAAACCCCAGGAACGACTTATACGTTTGATGTAACTACGGGAGAGTCGGGTGTTTATCGTAAGTCTGGGGTTGATTTTAATAGTGACGATTACACCTCTGAGCAAGTGTTTTATAACTCAAAAGACGGCACTAAAGTACCTATGATAATTACCTACAAAAACGGTATAAAGTTAGATGGTTCAAACCCAACAATTTTATACGGTTATGGTGGGTTTAATATTAGCTTAACGCCAAGCTTTAGCCCAACTACTGCCGCGTGGCTTGAACAAGGCGGCGTGTATGCGGTGGCCAATATTCGCGGTGGTGGTGAGTATGGGAAAGAGTGGCACAATGCAGGCACTAAATTACAAAAACAAAATGTATTTGATGATTTTATTGCCGCAGCTGAGTATTTACAAAGCAAAAAGTACACATCTAAACAGCGTTTAGCTCTACGTGGCGGCTCAAATGGTGGCTTATTGGTAGGCGCAGTTATGACCCAGCGACCTGACTTGTTTCAAGTAGCGCTGCCGGCTGTAGGCGTACTCGATATGCTGCGTTACCATACATTTACTGCAGGCGCAGGCTGGGCGTACGACTATGGAACCAGTGAGCAAAGCAAAGAAATGTTTACTTACATAAAAAACTATTCACCGCTGCATAATGTAAAAGCGGGCATAGAATACCCTGCAACTATGATAACAACAGGGGATCATGACGATAGAGTAGTGCCTTCGCACTCATTTAAATTTGCTGCGGAGTTACAAACTAAACAAGCGGGTACAAATCCTACGCTTATTCGTATTGAAACAAACGCCGGACATGGCGCAGGCACACCAACGAGTAAAATTATTGATTTGTACGCAGATATGTATGGCTTTACTCTTTATAACATGGGAGTTAAGTCACTTTAATTACGACTTTTTCAAAGTGAAGTAACCACAAAAAACCGAGTAAATTAACTTACTCGGTTTTTTTATTAATCGTTTATAAGCCACTCATTATTGAACGGGTGAAAACAGCCGTTGATAGGTTTTATAAGCGTATTCATCACTCATACCACTGAGGTAATCGCAAATAATACGCATATCTTGGTTTTGTTTTTGCGCCTCTATGTACTGAGCTTGCGTAGTTTCGGGTAATAACCGCAGCGGATCGCTGGCAAAAGCGGTAAATAATTCAATCAGTAGGTTTTGCCCTTTAAACTCAATTTGTTGCATTTTAGGATTGCGAATTAAGCGCTGAAACACAAAGTGTTTAAGTATTTGCAGTACACTTTCGTACTGAGTTTCTAGCTTGGCTGTGTATTTTAAAATAGGGCATTCGAACGCTTCGTTTTGCACATCTAAATGAATATGAATGATAAAGGTATTAACCAGTTCGCCTATGGCATCTTTGCGCTCAAAATCATGCTTTGAAAACAGTCGTAAAGTGAGTGATTCGAGCATGTCGTTTAACCAGCTAAAGTTAAGCGCCTGCAGTTGTGGTAATGCATGGGTTTGCCAATCATCAAGAGTGAGTACTTTGGTGGCTATGGCATCTTCTAGGTCGTGTACCGCATAAGCTATATCGTCGGCGTGCTCCATTATGGCGCTATCGAGCGATTTATAGCAGGTTTTAGCGCGGTACTTATCTATTACCGTGTGGTTGCTTAACAAGGTTTTATCGTTTTGACTCAAGGGCTCTATTATCCAATTGAATATAGCCGCATCATCGTTATATAAGCCTTTAGCTGGTCGCCAATCGTCTGCTTTAATAAATGCGCGCTCAGGGTTTGCTTTAGGAATAGTGTGCCAAAGCTCATTTATAAATGCAGGGTATTTTATAAAGCCTAGTAAGGTACGGCGCGTAAGGTTCATACCATGGCCGTCGCTGTATGGTTCAAGCTTGGCAACAATACGCAGCGTTTGCGCGTTGCCTTCAAAACCACCGTGTTCGCGCATCATATAATTAAGTGCAATTTCGCCGCCATGACCAAACGGTGGGTGACCAATATCGTGGGCTAAGCATAGGGTTTCTAGTAATCCGGTTGACGGAAAATGGCTAAAGTCGCTGTGTTGTACTTTTAAATGGCGCAGTATGCCGGTGCCAATTTGCGACACTTCTAAGGAGTGAGTAAGGCGAGTTCGGTAAAAGTCGTTTAAGCCAATACCCATAATTTGGGTTTTAGCTTGCAGACGCCTAAACGCAGCAGCATGAATAATACGAGAGCGATCAACCTGCCACGGTGAGCGATTATCATTAGGGCGATGTTTATATTGTTCTATAATTCGGCTTTGCCACTGTTTGTCCATACTACTGACTCGTAATTAGTTAATAACGTTAGAATATACCCATGAACTATAAATTGCGAGTGCACACGTTGTACGGTATTTACGCAGTTAGTGAAAATTCGCCTTTATAAAGTGGCTTAGGTATAATAACGCTTCGTATGTATGTGCATTACCCATACATAATTTAAAGTTTTATTGAGAGAGTACATGTTAAAAAACATTATAAAGTTTTTATTAGCCGCATTTTTTATTTGGGCACTGGCGTTTCCTTTTTTACAAAGTGACGAGGGTGATTCAGATGAGCAAACAAGTTCAGAGCAATCTACAAAGAAAAAGAAAAAAGAAAAACCGCTGCACAGTGTAACGTTACCAAAGTTTTCTGAGTTTGCGGATGTAAAAGATAAAAAACGGGCATTTTTTAACTTTATTAAACCGCATGTAGAAGCCGAAAATAAAAAGATTTTACAGCAACGCGCTAATTTAGAAATTGCCCGAATGATGCTCGAAAACGACTTACCGTTAGACGAAAAACAAAGCAATGATATTGTTAAAATATTAAAGTCGTACGACCTACCCACCACAGTAGATAGCTTCACGCTTAAACAAGCACTTCGCCGTGTAGACGTGATCCCTAAAGAACTAGCCCTAATGCAAGCTGCTAATGAGTCTGCGTGGGGAACATCGCGATTTGCACGTATTGGCCTGAACTTTTTTGGCCAGTGGTGTTATTCAAAAGGCTGCGGTATGGTCCCTGGTAGACGCGATACCGGTGCTGCACATGAAGTGGCTGCGTTTAAGTCGGTGCGTGCTGCAGTTAATTCTTACTTTAAAAATATAAACACCCATAATGCTTATAAAGAGCTGCGATCTATTCGCGAAAACTTACGTTTAGAACAACAACCCATAGCAGCAACATTATTAACGCAGGGTTTAATGTCGTATTCAGAGCGTGGTGAAGCGTATATAGAAGAGCTAAACACTATGATTAACCAAAATAGAGCCTACTTTGATGAATAAAAGTGTATTAAATATAGTGACAGCACTGTCGTTAACACTACTTAGTGTTACAGCATTAAGTGCCTCTGCTAGAGAGTTTGTAATGTCGTACGATGGCTTTTACGATCGCTTAAAAGTGGTTAATAAAGGTGATTTTCAATATGCGCGAGTTAATTTTTATATTAGCGATATTGGCACTAACGAAGCCTGTGCGATTAAAAGTGGCACAATTTTAACCGAAAATAACGAGTACCCGCTCAATTACACCGAGCAAGCGCAATTATTACTGCCTTTTGATAAGCAACTTGATACAGACAAAGCCGTTATTGTGGTGCAACCGCAAAACCCGATACATGACTGTCAGTTAAAATTACAAATAGAAGCGAATGAACTTGAAGGCTTAAGTTTTACTAAACAGTCGTTATTTACTATACACACTGAACTTGACGAACTGTTGGCTGATTTATCGGGCTTTTTTGTTAGTAAATTAATGTGGTTTTTATTACCAGAACAAAAAGGCGTAGTTGTTACCTTTAAAAAACCAATGCATTTTGATGATGAAAGCATTGAGTGTAAAAAATCAGTGTGCTATTTCGCTGTTGCAGATAATTGGCAAGACGATACTAAAGAATTAGCTGATATTGCAGATGTTATAAAAGTAACACCTTGGATAACTAAATAAATATAATTTTTATAAAAATTACTTAAAGCGGCTTTTGCCGCTTTTTTATTTACCTGAATTCTGGTTAAGTATTATATTGCGGAAGTGTTGGCTTGCGAGAAGAGGGTGTGATCGTATTGGCTAACTACTTTGTCGCGGCCTGTTTCTTTTGCAAGGTATAGGTGTTTGTCGGCGTGTAGTAATAGCTCTTTTAAATTTAGCTGGTTAATAGTGGTACTACTAACACCGGCACTAACAGACAGAGGTATGGGTTGATCATTACAATAAAATGGTTGCTGACGAATATTAACGCTTAATTGCTCTGCCAAGGTATTTGCTTGCTCAAGCGTATAACCATTAAGCAACACAGCAAACTCTTCTCCCCCTATTCGCGCCGTTATGCCAATATTCATAAATAATTGGCTGATATGTTGTGCTATCCATTTTAATGCTTGGTCGCCTACATCATGGCCATATTTATCGTTTACACGCTTAAAAAAATCTATATCTAACATAATTAAAGCAAGGGTATGATTTTTATCGGCTGTATTGGCCTTAATGTTTTTACAGGTAGAGAAAAATCCGCGACGATTTAATAATTGCGTTAACGAATCATTGTTTGCCAAGTTAATAAGCTTAGACTCTGAATTTGCAAAAATAATAAAAGGCAAAACTAAAGCACAGAGTGTGGTAATAAAAAGGTGCGCTATTAATAGTATGTGTAACTGGGGCTTAAAGTCATCATTATTTGAGGTTATAAAGGGTAGCAACAATAAAATTGCTTGTCCTAACATTACTAAGCTATGTGTTACTAAGCCTATTATAAGTAATCGTTGCTGTAATTTAGCAGCGCAGTGTGTTTTTAATAAAATAAAAGCGCCGTATAAAAATAAAACGGCAACCATAAAGCTTGTTAGTATTTGGCTTAAAACATGATTGTATACAAACACGAGTAATAAAGCGCACAAGCCATAAAGGTAAGCTAAAGGCGTTAAGTTTATTACAGCTTTGTTATTAAACTTATTCAAGCCGATTACAAGTAATAGTGGGCTCAGTATAATAAATAAGTTTGCTAGGTAGTGAGTTAGCCAAGGGTGGTTTAGCTGTTCTTTAAAGCTCACAAGTAAAATAGCGGTGGCAAACGAGATACAAGCACCGCCAAATAACAAAAAGCTAGTTGTTTTTTTGTGCAGGTAAAAAGAAATAAACAGTATACCTATCAGTAAGTTAAAAATAAAAGATAGGCTAATTATAGTCGGTAAGTGCAGCATGTTGTAAGTACTCTTAAATATAAAGTGGCAGAGCAATTCGCTGCGTCCGTGTATTATATACTGTTATAAAATTTTAAAAATCGTTGTAAAGCATTGTATTTATAACTAAATAAGAATTTATAAATGCTGAATGACTGTGCTTATACTAAACTCTCTAATGCCGAATTAATATCAGAAAAATGAAATCGGTAGTTATGCTCTAATGCTTTTTGGGGTAAAACATATTGTCCGGTAATGAGCAGATCAGCCATTTCGCCCATTAACAGCTTTAACACAAGCGCTGGCATAGGAATTAGTGCGGGTCGAGATAACGCCTTACCTAAACTTTTACTAAATACTTTACTGCTGACAGGATTTGGTGCCGTTGCGTTAATAGGCCCAGTCATATTTTTATTTTTTATAATAAATAATATTAACTGTGTCATATCGTCAATATGGATCCACGACATACCTTGCTCGCCATTGCCAATAGGGCCGCCCAAACAGAGCTTAAACGCCGGTAGCATTTTGCTCAATGCACCGCCTTTTTTTGCTAATACTATGCCTGTGCGCAGTAAACACACGCGGGTACTAGCTGATTGAGCTGCTAATGCTGCGTTTTCCCAGTCTTTACAAAGCTGGTGGCTAAACTCATCGTGGGGTTTATTATTTTCTTCATCAATTGGGGTAATGCCTTGGCGACCATAAAAACCAACTGCACTGCCTGATATAAACGTATGCGGTGGGGTATTGGATGCAGCGATTGCGGCAGATATTTGTTTTGTTAGCTCAATGCGGCTCTCGCGAATAATCGATTTTTGTTTATCACTCCAGCGCTTATTTACAATGGGCTCACCCGCAAGGTTAATTACTACATCAATATTATTAAAATCAACCGCGTCTATGTTGGTAACTGCATTTATTTTATGCCCTAAAAGTACGTTTGCTTTTGTAGGGTTACGGCTTAGTACAGTAATACTATGATGGTGGGTTAAAAAAGGACAAAGGTGTTGGCCAATTAAGCCAGTAGCTCCAGTAATAAAAATATGCATAACACAGCCTTATTTTTTAAATGCTAGCAAGTGTTTAAAATTTATACTCGCTAGTGCTTGGTTTTGCAAATTTATACGTGTAATGCAGTTTTATGATCACTTAGTAAATATTTCATTTTATTAGCTTTTGCCTTACACTAAAGGCTAATAAAAAATAATAAGGATCATAATATTGGCAAGTTTAACTGGGGTAAATAAAAGCTTAATTATTTTTGCTGCACTGGTTATTGTGCTCGCAGGGATCAAGTCGGCCAGCGCTATTATTATTCCCTTTATTTTAGCGGCGTTTATTGCAATTATTTGCAGCCCGCTAATTAAATTTTTTGCTCGCTATCGTATTCCCAAAGGCATTGCTGTTATTTTTGTGGTGCTTATTATTGTCGGGCTAGGAGTCAGCCTTGGCGGCTTGGTAGGGCAGTCAGTTAATGATTTTTCGCAGCAACTTCCGCAATTTAAAGTTAAATTAAAAGAAGAGTTTGTTTGGCTTGTTGATATAGCGTCGCAGTACAATATTTTAATTAATAAAGATCAAATATTATCTATGTTTGATCCAGGTAAACTGGTTGATGTTGCCACCAATATGCTCACCAGCTTAGGTGGGGTAATGGCGAATATGTTTTTAATTATTTTAACCGTGGTTTTTATGCTATTTGAAGGGCCGTCACTTAATTATAAAATACATTCGGCGCTTAACGATCCTGACAAAAAAATGAAACAAATTAATCGTTTTTTAGACTCAATTAACTCTTATTTAGCCATTAAAACCTTAGTAAGTTTAGGAACGGGTATATTAGCTGCTTCTTTACTGTGGTTTTTAGATGTCGATTATTTTGTATTATGGGGCGTATTAGCCTTTATGTTTAATTACATTCCCAATATAGGTTCAATTATTGCCGCTGTACCTGCAGTATTATTGGCACTTATAACGCAAGGCCCTTTAGTAGCTGGTTTAGTGGGAGCTGGATATTTAGTTATTAATACTGTGATGGGTAATATAGTAGAGCCTAAATTTTTAGGTAAAGGGCTGGGGCTTTCTACCTTAGTGGTGTTTTTGTCTTTGATATTTTGGGGCTGGTTATTAGGCTCTGTAGGTATGTTGCTGTCGGTACCTTTAACTATGATAGTTAAAATAGGGCTTGAAGCAAGTGACGAAGGCCGCTGGGTGGCAACTTTACTAGGTACAGGCGAAGAGCTTACTGATATAGCAAAGTAGTATGTTACTTTGCTGTAAATATTACTTTACGGCTATTAAACTTTTAAAGCATTAATAGCCGTATTTGCTGCGTTAATTGCACCTTCTAAGTATCCTGCCTCTTGCTGCGCAAACTCGCTGCCAACAAAATGAATATTTAAGTTAGCTAACTGTGAGCTTAGCCCCGAGTAGTTAAACTCTGGGTGTTGCGACGGCCCTGTTTTATCATCTTCATTTGTCACATAGGAGTCAGCTGCCCAGTCCTTAATAAAATATCCTGTAGCTGCGTATACTTCATCGCCATAAAAATAAGCAAGTTGTTCTATACACGCTTGTTTTAATTGCTCAGTGGTTACTGTACTGCGCGTTGAGTAAGGTACACCAATAAAGCCAAATAGGGCGGGGTGACCATTATGACTGGCGCTTGCATCGTGAACCTCTACTAATGGCCCAACACGGCTAAAGCATTGCCCAGATAAGTTTTGATCACGCCAAAAAGCATGTTCAAAAGTTGCTATAAATTTAGCTTGGCCTGCCATCCATGTAGGCACTGCAGTTAAGCGATTTATAAGTGTTTGGTTAGCCCAAAGATCAGGGGTTAAGTGTTGAATTATCATACGCGGGGGGAGCGCTGCAATTAGTTGCTTTGCGCTAAATTGCTTAACTTCGCCATTGTGGTTAGCAGTTATATGCCAAGTATTTTGTTGCTTATGTAATTTAACAACGTGATGCTCTGTTAGGATTGAAGCTGGGTTAAGCTGCTCATACAAGGCTTTAATTAAGCTGTACATGCCGCCTGTTAATCTTAGGAGATGCATTTCGCCTGCACCGGCTATTTGTTGCGGCTTTAGCGTTTTCGCTGCCTGATATAACACATCGCCTTGTGTATATTGTGCAAATACAGGTAAGCGTAATAACGAAATAAGTTGTTGAATTTTAGGTTGATGCTCAAAAATCCAAGTAGGGCCTAAATCAAAACTAATAGCACTATTGTGAGTGTCATGTGCTGCTTCAATTCGCCCGCCTAACTGTGGTTTTGCTTCTAATAATAGGTAGGGAATATTGCGTTGCTGTAGCAGGTATGCACTATACAACCCAGCTAAGCCGCCACCAATAATAATAACGGGTTTATTTGTAGTGGGTTTGCTCATAGTAACCTTTATACCTTTGTGGTTTGCATTGTAAGGTGCTGGACTATTTATTAGTATCGCTACTCATGTCGATATTAATAGCGCAGCACTTATTTTAAATATTAAAGAGGCCGCTTTAAGTCTAAAGTAAATTGCTCTACTAGTGATAACTCGCAGGTTTTATAGGTTATTGCGGCACTTAAAGCGTTAGGTAACTTTAATGAGTAGCGCCACTGGCAACTATGCTTAATATAATTTTCGTTACTGGCAATGCTTTTTATAAACAGCTGTAAAATTTGCGTATTGCCAGTTGCAAATTCTAATTTGTTTAACTCAAATTTGCGCTTTTGGATCCAAGTGTTTTGCAGTTGTTTAGCTGTATTTAATTGATCATCAAGGCACTGAATGTAACGCTTAGTAACCTCTGGTGTTGCTTGAGCAGGTAATTTACATGTTTTCTGGGCAAAGCTTACAGAGCTAAAAAATAATAAAACTAAGCTTAATGAATAAATTATAGGGTTACTTTTTTTCATGGTAATTAAACTCTAGCATAAACTTGGCTCCGCCTAATTGCTCAGACTTAGAAATTGTGAGTAATCCACGATACGACTTAACTAAGTCAGATACGATTGCCATACCTACACCATGGCCGCTTTCGTAGGTATCTAAGCGTGTGCCTCTGGTAAGTAGAGATTCGCGTTTGTCTTGTGGTACACCTGGGCCGTCGTCGCTAATACTAATACACAGGGTTTTACCTTGCGCTACTTTAATAGTTACTTGTGAGCGACATGCTTTACAGGCGTTATCAATTAAATTACCGAGTAATTCCATTAGGTCGGTTTTATCACCTAAAAAGTAATCTTTTTTACCTACTTTACAATCGAAAATAATATCTTTATCGCGGTATACTTTACCCATAGCGCTTAAAATAGAGTCTAAAACAGGTTTAATAACGGTTTGTTTTTTCCAAGTGTCGGAAGCACCTGTAGCAGCACGTTTTAATTGATGCTCGATCATCACATTAATGCGATCGAGTTGTTCTTGTGCATCGGCATCATTTGCCAATGGACTAGACTTTAGTACGGCCAATGGTGTTTTAAGTGCGTGGGCTAAGTCGCTTAATGACGCTCTGTAGCGCTCTTTTTGGCGTTGTTGCGACTCAAGTAATAAGTTTAAATCAGCTTTAATTGTTTGTAACTCTACAGGGTATAAACCTTTTATTTCTTGTATATCGCCAGACTCTATCGCTTTAATTTCTTTATCTAGGCGCTGTAGTGGGCGGGCACTCCAAATAAAACCAATAGCCATTAACCCCGCAATTGCTATTCCCATTATAAACATCCAATCAACTAGCGTTTGTTTAAAGCCATCCATAAGCTTTACTAGCGCGTCGTTACGCTTGAGTAAAATAAAGCGTGCTTGCTCAGACTGATCAATATTATTGAGAATAACGGTTAAGCTTAGTTGCCAATAGCTGGTGTTATTATACTCTACACGCCTAAAGTCAGCAGCGCCCGCTTTGGGCTCAATATATTCTGGCGTAAAATTAACATTCACCGCCGACTCAGAATACCAAATAGGTACATCATCGCGGTATATCATTGCGTAGGTATCTGAATTTAAATTATTAAGTTCGGGGGTTAAAATAGTGCTGGGCATAATAATGCCGCGCTCAGTAAAGTCGACTTCAGAAATAAGGGAGTAGAGGTGAGCTTCGAGATTTTTTTCTGTCGCATCAACCAAAGAGGCATAATAAGCGGTGCCTATAGAGTAAAACAAAATAGGCAGGGCGACTAATAAAACAAAGACAAGGATAAATCCTTGCCTTATTTTTAACGATATTTGCGGTGCTACCACTGGCTTTTAAGCCTGTAGCCGCGTCCTCGTAGTGTTTCTACAGGGTTTAATACGCCTTCAGGATCTAATTTTTTACGTAAACGCAGTACAAATACTTCAATTACGTTCGAATCAAGGTCAAAGTCTTGATCGTAAATATGCTCAGTAAGCTCTGATTTAGAAATTACCTTTTGCGGATTAACCATGAGGTATTCTAGTACTTTGTATTCGTATGCAGTTAAGCTTAACTCTTTATCGTCAACCCAGACTTGCTGCGAGCGAGTATGAATTTTAATTGGTCCTGCTGTCATTTCTGGGTTTGCTTTACCTGCGCTGCGGCGAATTAGTGCATTACAACGGGCAATTAGCTCCTCAACATGAAACGGTTTTGTTAGGTAGTCATCTGCACCAGCATCTAAGCCTTCTACTTTGTCTTGCCAACGATCACGCGCTGTTAATATTAAAATAGGAATGGTAATGCCTTGAGCACGGGCTTTATTAATCAGCTCAATCCCGTCTATTTTAGGTAAACCTAAGTCAACCACAGCCATGTCCAGAGGGTACTCGGTGATATGAAAAAGACCCGCTTCACCATCGTGGCATAAGTCTACACTGTAACGTTCTTTTTCTAGAGCATTACGCAGGTTATCTGCTAAGTGTAAATCATCTTCTATAACTAAAATTCGCATCAATCAATCCTTTTTCACTTCGCCAGTTTTTTTATTTATTTTTAAATCTACGACGTGGCCGTCAGATTTTAAAATTCGTACAGTATAAAAATTTATTTTTTCGGTAATTTTTAATGTCGTACCGTCAGTGGTTTCTTTTGCAAGTACTACCGCTTTCTTTTTGCTTATCTCAACACTATTAACCTTGGTTATTGTATTAGCTTGCAGCGTATTAGCAAAACAAATACAAGCGAAAAAGTTGAGGATTAATAATACGCGCATGACGGGACTCCTAGAACAGACCTACTCAGTTTAGTAAACCGAGTTACCAAAATTCAATTAAATACTTAATAAGAATTTTACGGTAACAGTTTAATAATTAACGAGTGAACAAACCCTGAATTTTATAGTGTGATCATTCAGGATTAGGTACATGTGTTATTAAGCAGGGAATACTTTTTTATACGGTTTAACAATTGAGTTTTCATATACACCAGCCGCAACATAAGGGTCGGCTGCTGCCCATTCTCGGGCGGCCTCTAAAGAGTCAAACTGAGCAATTACCAGTGAACCGGTAAAACCAGCATCACTCGGGTCTTCATTATCGATAGCCGGAAGCGGGCCTGCAGTCAGTAAACGGTTTTGCGAATCAAGTTCACTTAAGCGTGCAAGGTGCGCTGGTCGGGCCTCTTTACGCAGTGCTAAGCTGTTTTCAACATCGATTGAATAAATCATGTACAACATAAAGAATCTCATAAAATTTGTTAAATTTAGTTAAGCGTATACTAGCATAGCGTTGAAAAATGGTGAATTAAAAGTGTTTACAGCTTTGTTTACAGTGAGAATATTTTTTTACTGTGTAATTGCTTGAAAAGCGCTGTATAACACTGTTAGAGTCCCATGGATAAGATAAATAATAACAAGGTTTATACATGAGTGAAAATAGAGAGCATTTTAGCTCCCGCCTAGGGTTTATATTAGCAGCGGCGGGCTCTGCTGTGGGCATTGGTAATTTAGTGGGCTTTCCTGTTTCTGCAACAAAAAACGGTGGTGGCGCATTCTTGCTCGTCTATGCCTTGTTTGTCGCATTTATTTGTTTACCCGTAATGATGGCTGAAATGGCCATGGGCCGTAAAGCGCAAAAAGATCCCCTAGGTTCATACAAAATATTGGGCAACAACGATACAAAATGGAAGTTGGCTGGTTTTTTAGCTGTGTTTACTCCTTTTATGATAGCGGTTTTTTATATGGTTATTACCGTATGGATTTTTGGCTATTTAACGCAAACCGCACTTGGTAATTTAGATTCGTTGGCAAACCCTGGACACTTTGGGCTGTTTATTAATAGCTACACTGTATTTGCTTATATGGCAGCTGTGGTACTTGTTGTTAACTTAATTTTGTTAGGTGGCGTAAAGCAAGGAATAGAAAAAGCGGCTAAATTTTTAATGCCGGCATTATTTGTCATGTTAATTGTGTTAGTCGGTTATGTATTAACGCTAGATAACGCGATGGCAGGTGTTAAGTATTATATTATTCCTGATTTTTCTAAAATGAATGCCAGTGTGTTAAATGGTGCGTTAGCGCAAGCATTTTTCTCATTATCGCTAGGTATGGGTATTTTAATGACGTATGCGTCTTATATATCTAAAAAGGACGATATTGTAGGCAGTGCAAAAATGGTCGCGATTACCGACTCATTGGTTGCGTTTGTTGCAGGTTTAATGGTGTTACCGGCTATTTTTAGCTTTGATCCTAATACAGATCCTGCGGCGCTTTCTGATTCATCAGTATCGATGATATTTGTATACCTTCCTAAAATATTGTTAGCACTGCAACATGACATTGGTTACTTTGGTGCATCAGCAGTGGCGTTCTTATTCTTTTTATTAGTATTTTTTGCTGCAATTACATCACTCGTTTCTATTGTAGAAGTACCTACAGCAACATTAAGCGATCGCAAAGGCATAAGCCGTAAAAAAGCATTGGGTATTTTAACCTTAGCCACAGGCGTGCTTACAGTTTTATGTACTATGTCGTTTGGTATGGTAGATAGCTTAACGTCGTTTACTGGTTACGGCGGTCAAAGTAAGAGCTTTTTTGATGTGGTTTACGATGTATTTTACGACACCATCTTACCGTTTAACGGTTTAATGGTGTGTTTATTTGTAATGTACCGCTGGAAAAAAGCAAATTTAAGTAAAGAGTTGAGCATAGGCTCGCCTAATTATGCAGGCAGCTTTATGGAAAAGTATGTTAACTTTTCGCTTTCAACGTTTATTCCAATTATTTTAGCGACTATATTTATAAACACAGTTGCAACTAAGTTTTTTGGATTGAAATTATTTGGTTTTTAAAACTGATTAATATTAATTAAGCCGCGTATTTCGCGGCTTTTTTATGTCTGTAATAAATGTACAGCTAATATCAATTGTATTAACGCTGCAGGGTTGACTTGCGTCCTTGTAAGCCTTAGCCTCCCTGACTTTATTTTATATTATGGTTAAATTCCCACGCTTAACTAATTCATTTTGCGTGTATTTAGGAGCATTCAATGAATAAAGCACAACTAGTTACCGCTATGGCTCAAAAAAGTGAGTTAACTAAAAAAGACGCACAAGCAGCACTTACTAGTTTACAAAAAGTAATTACTAAGTCGCTTGCAGAAGGGGATCAAGTACAAATAAACGGTTTTGGTACTTTTGCATTAAGCTATTACCCTGCACGCACTGGGCGTAATCCACAAACCGGTGCTAGTATTGAAATTGAAGGGGCTAATAAAGCGGTGTTTAAAGCTTCTAAAACGTTAAAAGACCTTCTTTAATTTAATTCCCCGTTAAACACTTTGTTTATAAAAACAAAAAAGGGCATTTTTAAAATGCCCTTTTTTAATTTCCGTTGGAGCTAATTAAAGCGCTGTAGCGGCTTTCATTTTAGTTACAAAGGCTTTTAATTGCGCTGTCATGGTAGGTAAGTCATCAAGGTTTGCTTCGATAATTTTAACCACTGCCGAGCCAGAAATAGCCCCCGCAGCACCGGCATTTAATGCAGCTTTTACATCATCAGGCGTTGAAATACCAAAACCTAATAGCGCAGGTGCGCTATGGTATTCTTTTAATTTAGTTACAATGTTGCCCGCTGGCATTTGCGCTTTTTCGTCAGTGCCGGTAACTCCCGCACGCGACAGTAAATAAGTGTAACCTCTGCCATACGATGCGCATGCGCGAAGCGTGTCGTCATCAGCATTAGGGGTGGCAATAAAGATAGGGTCTACACCGTTTGCCATGGCTGCCTTTCTAAATGTTTTTGACTCATGCAGTGGCACATCGGCCACTAAAATAGAGTCGACGCCGGCGGCTTTAGCATCTTTATAAAAGGTGTCGATACCGCGTTTAAATACTAAGTTTGAATACAGTAATAAACCAATTGGAATATCTGCATTGTACTGGCGTATTTGCTTAATAATATCAAAGCAGTCTTGGGTGTTAATGTGTACATTAAGGGCGCGAATATTCGCTTTTTGTATTACTGGTCCATCTGCAATTGGATCTGAAAACGGAATACCAAGTTCAAGGGCATCAGCGCCGCCATCAATTAAACTTTTAATAATAGCAATACTTTGCTCTTTACCGGGGTCGCCAATGGTTACAAAGGGTACAAATGCCCCATGTTTTTGCTCATTAAGGGTGGCAAACATTTTACCGTAGCGATCTGTATTTACTTGGCTCATATTTGACCTCCTTGCGACAATACATTGTGAACGTGGGCTAAGTCTTTATCGCCTCGGCCACTTAAATTAACCACTATAATGCTTTCATCAGTTAGCGTTTCTGCATATTTAAGTGCATAAGCTAGGGCATGGCTAGATTCGAGCGCCGGAATAATACCTTCATTTTTGGCAAGCGACTGAAAAGCGTCTAGTGCTTCGGTGTCGGTGATGGCTACATATTGTGCACGACCTGTTTCGTGTAAAAATGCATGTTGCGGCCCAACAGCCGGGTAATCAAGACCAGCAGATACAGAGTACGACTCTTCTATTTGGCCGTCGTCATTTTGCATAATATAGGTGTAAGTGCCGTGCAATATACCTTTAGTGCCTTTACAAATAGTGGCACCGTGCTCGTGTGTATCTAAACCTTTACCTGCAGGTTCAACACCAATGAGCTTTACACTTGGCTCGTTAATAAAATCACTAAACATACCAATGGCATTTGAGCCGCCGCCAACACAGGCAATAACGGCATCTGGTAGGCGGCCTTCAGCTTTAAGCACTTGTTGTTTTGCTTCTTCGCCAATAATTTTTTGGTATTCACGCACAATAGTAGGGAATGGGTGTGGGCCCGCTGCAGTACCAAGTAGGTAATGCGCATCTTGATAATTTGCTGACCAGTCACGCAGTGCTTCGTTTACAGCATCTTTTAATGTGCCAGATCCCGCTGTTACCGGAATAACTGTCGCGCCCATTAGCTCCATTCTAAATACGTTTGGTTGCTGACGTTCAACGTCTTTTGCGCCCATGTAAATACGGCATTTCAAACCCAGTAGAGCACAGGCAAGTGCTGTAGCAACACCATGTTGGCCTGCACCTGTTTCGGCAATAACCTCTGTTTTACCCATACGTTTAGTTAATAACGCTTGGCCAAGTACTTGGTTAGTTTTGTGCGCGCCACCGTGCAGTAAATCTTCACGCTTTAAATACAGTTTAACCTTTGGGTTTTTAATTAAATTACGCGTTAAAGTAAGTGGCGTAGGGCGACCCGCGTACTCGTTAAGTAATTTTGAAAGCTCAGCCTGAAACTGTGGATCTTTTTGTGCTTTATTAAATTCGTTTTCTAACTGCTTAAGCGCAGGGACAAGTAGCTCGGGTACAAACATACCGCCAAACTCGCCAAAATAAGCTGGATTTTTCATTTTAACCTCAATAATTTCTAATACTTGTAAATGCGTTTTGTAATTTGTTAGGGCACTTTTTACCCGGAGACTGTTCTACTCCAGAATTAAGGTCTAGCCCTAGGGCGCCTTGAAAAAGTGCCTCTTTAATGTTCTCAGGATTTAAGCCTCCAGCAAGCATAAAGGGGGTGGTGGCATCACGCAGCACCGACCAATCAAAGGTTTTACCTGTACCGCCAGCTTGGGTGTTGCTGTGGGTGTCGTACAAAATGCGATCAACACCGTTTACTGGAGTCGGCAGTGCATCTTTTATTGCTTGTGCTTTCCAAATTTCGCAGTCGGTAGGTAGTTGTGTACGCAAGGTGGTAATGTAATCGTCACTTTCTTGACCGTGTAATTGCACAGCCGCCAATTTTAATACACTTGCGTAGTGGGCTACTTGCTCTATAGGCGCATCTACAAATACCCCAACAAAGTTAAGCGGTGCACTTTGGCTAAGCTCTATGGCGCAGTCTAAGTCGACATAACGAGGCGATTTAGGATGAAAAATTAACCCGCCATATACGGCACCATTTTCATACGCTGCAAGTGCATCTTGGCTGCGTGTTAAGCCACATACTTTGTTATCGCCTAAAATAACTCTTTTGCAGGCTTGCTCTAAATCGCGTTCGCTCATAAGTGAGCTGCCAATTAAAAAGCCATCGCAAAGCGGTGCTAATCGTTTTACGTCTTGGTGGGTGTAAATACCCGACTCAGAAATAACGACTTTATTAGCCGGAATAAGTTTACGTAGTTTTTCGGTAGTGGCCAAATCTGTACTTAAATCGCGTAAATCGCGGTTGTTAATGCCAATTATTTTAGCATCAAGGGCAAGCGCACGGTGTACTTCTGCTTCATTACTTACCTCAGTTAGCACCGACATATTTAACGAGTCAGCAACGCTATGCAGTGCTTTATAGCTTTCATCATCAAGTACTGAGAGCATTAATAATATAGCGTCGCCGCCATAAATACGCGCCATATATACTTGATACTCGTCTATAAAAAAGTCTTTGCAAATAAGAGGCTGTTCTACTTGGCTACGTACAAACTCTAAGTAATCAAAGCTGCCTTGAAAATACTTGGTGTCGGTTAGCACGCTCATACAGCTGGCATACTTTTTATAAACCGAGGTTATTTCAGTTAAATTAAAAGGCTCTCTTATAAGCCCTTTAGACGGCGATGCTTTTTTACATTCTAAAATAAACTGAATGCCAGGGGCTGCAAGTGCTTTATAAAAGCTGCGAGTTGTAGGCACCGCAAGGTGCTTAAAGCTATCTAGTGGGCGAGCGGCTTTGCGCTCAATTAGTTCTAATTTTTTATCAGCAACAATTTTGTCTAATACATTAGCCATTACTTACCTCAATAATTGCATTTAGTGTGTTCATGGCTTGCCCTGAACTTAATAACGTGTGTACTTGTTGTGCGCCGTCTTTTAGCGATTGCGCTTTACCACTTAGGTATAACAGTGCGGCCACATTAACAATAATAGCGGCATTATGCGCTTCATTGCCCTTACCTTGTAAAATAGCAAGAGAGACATTAGCGTTGTATTGTGGGCCTTCACCGGTTAGTTGTTCAAGTGAATAGTTTGCAAGGTCAAAGTCACTTGGGTTAAGCGTATACTCGTTAATGTTGCCATTATTTAACTCAACCACAGTAGTTGGGCCGTGCAGAGCAATTTCGTCGGTGCCAGAGCCATGTACTATCATTGCGCGTTTGGTGCCTAGGGTTCTTAATGTTTGTGCCATAGGTAGGCATAAATTGGGGTCGTATACCCCGAGTAACTGTACTTCAGGCGCTGCTGGATTTACCAAAGGCCCTAAAATATTAAAAATAGTGCGTGTTTTAAGGGTAGTACGTACTCCCATTGCGTGGCGTACGCCTGGGTGATACTGAGGTGCAAACAAAAAAGTAAAGCCTGTTTGCTCTAAGCAATTTGCAGCTTGTGCTGGCGTCATTTCAATATTGATGCCCAATGCTTTGAGTAAATCGGCAGAGCCTGAGTTACTCGAGACACTGCGATTACCGTGTTTTACCATGTTAATACCTGCCGCTGCTGCAACGATAGCAGCGGTAGTGCTAATATTAATTGTATTAGAGCCATCGCCACCGGTACCGCAGCAATCAGCAAGTTGGTTACTGGTAGTATTAAAGGCGAGCGCATTTTCTCGCATAGACGCCGCAGCGCCAGCTATTTCATCGCTGATTTCGCCTTTTGATTTTAACGCTATAAGTAGCGCGCTGAGCTCAATATCACTCATATTACCTTGCATTATTTCATCAAACAGCGCTTTAGATTGCGTGTAGCTTAATGATTGGTTGCTTATCAGTTGCTCAATTGCAGTTTGAATGCTCGCATTGTGCATATTAGCACTGAGAACATTCATGTTTTGCTTGGCTTGTATACTCATAATGTTCTCCTTTATTGGCTAGCGGTTAAGTAGGCAATGCTTTGCTGTAATAGCTGCGCGCCGTTTGGGGTTAAAATAGACTCAGGATGAAACTGATACCCTAAAGCATTGTCATCATGATGATAAATAGCCATAGGAATATCTTGGTACTGGGCAATGACTGCAATATTATCGGGCACTTTAGTGGCCATTAAAGAGTGATAACGCGCTACGGGCATAGTGCTGCCCATACCGTTAAATACCGGGTGATCACCTAAATCAATAATTGACGACTTACCATGAACAGTTTCACCAGCATGGCCAATTACGCCGCCATAACTTTGGGTTAAAGCTTGCTGGCCTAAACAAATACCCAGCATAGGGAAATGACCTTTAGTAAGCGCTATTAAATCCATTAAGCAGCCTGCATTGCTTGGTGTGCCAGGGCCTGGCGAAAGCACTAATAGCACTTGGCCTTGCTCTTGGCACATTTTATTAAAAATAACTTCAGCGCTAATATTGTTTCTGTAAACAACAAGTTCACAGCCAAGCATAGTTAGCTCGTCAACTAAGTTATAGGTAAATGAGTCAAAGTTATCTAAAAAGTAAATTTTAATTGGGTGTTGCTGGCTCATGTTAACCCGCCTCGTAAGTAGATTTAATAGCGGTAATAACCGCTTGTGCTTTAGCACGGGTTTCGTTTGCTTCTGACTGCGGATCTGAGTCAAACACCACTCCGGCCCCGGCTTGCACGTAAGCAATATTATTTTTTACAAAGGCAGAGCGAATAACAATACAGCTATCCATAGCGCCATCGCCGGTTAAATAGCCTACAGCGCCGCCGTAGCTACCACGGCGCTTACCTTCGGTTTGGCGCACAAGTTCTGCAGCACGTACTTTTGGTGCACCAACTAAGGTTCCCATGTTCATACATGCTTGGTATGCGTGCAGTGCATCAAGCTCTGGCTTTAGCGTGCCGACCACGCGCGACACTAAATGCATTACTTGAGAGTAGCGGTCTACTTTTAATAGCTCTTTTGCATAGCGCGTACCGGCTACGCTAATACGGGCAACATCGTTGCGGGCTAAATCAACTAGCATTAAATGCTCAGCGCGCTCTTTTTGATCGTTTCTGAGTTCAAGCTCGATGCGGCTGTCTAAGTCTAGATTTATTTGACCATTAGCAAATTTGCCACGCGCTCGAGTACCTGCAATTGGATATACTTCGACCTGTTTTGATGCCACAGTATATTTAAGTGCTGACTCGGGGGATGCACCAAATAAAGCAAAGTCTTCATCGCGCATATAAAACATATACGGGCTGGGGTTTTGCTGTTTAAGTTTGCTATAAGCATGAAGTGGGTCGGGGCAAGGCAGCGAGAAGGTACGCGAAGGCACAACCTGAAATATATCGCCATCTACAATATTCTTTTTCAGCTTAATTACTTGCTCGCAGTAAGTTTCGTCGCTTATATCAACAGCAACATCGCATTCACCGCTTTGCATCTTGGCGCTAAATTGTGCAGCACTATCGCATAAGGCATTTAAGCGCTCTAGCTCTTTACCTACTTCAAAGCAGTTTGCATGTACGTCGGGGCCATTAAATACATTACCAATAAGTTCTGTGGTTTGTTTTTGATGATCGATAACAACTAAAGTTTCGGCTAAATAAAACACGTAATCGGGGCAGGTGTTTTCGCCGTCAGGCACATCACTTAACTGTTCAAAATTGGCTACCATGTCGTAGGCAAATACACCGCCTAAAAATACCGAAAAAGGATTGTTGGTGGTGCTTTTAATACTATTAATACAGGTGCGCAGTGCACTGAATGCATTATCGGCAACCAGCTTACTCGCTTCGTCAATATCATTGTTTGAGTTTAAGTACTCAAGCGTTAATCTTGTATCGTTTAGCGTGGCTTCACAGCTTTTTACATTAGCATGTAAGTAGCTTAGTAACTGTTGCCCATTATTTGATTGCGCTGTAATAGTTACAGTTTTACCCTGACATACAATACGCAGTGCACAATCAACTAAAATTAAACTTTTAACACTGTCTTTAGACTCAATTTCGGCCGACTCAAGCAGTAGCGAATTTGGCTTATCAAGTGCGCTATATAGTGCAAGCGGGCTACTAATATAGTCGCGTACTTGCGTAATGCTGGTTACTTCACCTGGTGTGGTAGTTATGTGACTAAAAATCAAACCTCATTCCCTCAAAAAAATAAAACCCCGCAATGCTGTGCAATGCGGGGTTTAAATAACGATATCTAAATTACAAACAGATCATTACCGTCCCGCTAAATTAAGCGCCACCAACGATGTGTAAGAGTAAGATTGTTATTCATGTTTTTTAGCCTCTAATGCTTTTATTTTTTCCAGTCGTTACTGGTTAAAAAGATACGTGTAAAAAATAATTATAAAATTTAGTGATAAAAAAACCCGCACAGTTGCGGGTTTTGAATATTTGTTAGACACGACAATTCATCACCCGGAAATTACGAGTGCCACCACCAAATAGTGTTTAGAGTAGAATTGTTCATTATTGTTAATGCTTATAGTGTCTTTAAGTGGCTACAGTAAAACGTATCATATGCTTTGATGTCAAGTGTTTATTTAAAAACAATTTAGTTAAAAAACTTGTTATACTAATTACCGATACTTTCCACACTTAATTTTAAGTAGTTTTCTTTTGATAAAATATGATTTACATAGCCATACAACACATTCCGATGGGCAGCTAAGCGTTGCAGAGCTATTGCATCGTGCTGTTGATAAAAATATAGATGTGTTTGCTATTACAGATCACGACACTGTGGCGGCCATAAAGCCTGCTCAGCATATTATTGATACCGAAAACCTACCATTATCGCTGATCACCGGAGTTGAAATATCAACTCGCTGGGAAAGCTTTGAAATTCATATTGTGGGATTAAATATTGATACCGAAAATTCAGACCTAACGGCTTTATTGCTAGAGCAACAGCAAAAACGCGAAACTCGCGCATTAGAAATAGGTACACGCCTAGCTAAAAATGGCTTTGATGATATTTACGAGCAAGCAAAAGAGCTTGCAAAAGATGCGCAAATTACTCGCGCGCATTTTGCTCGCGCTTTAATAGCACGCGGTGTTGCAAAAAACTTTCCCGGGGTATTTAAAAAATATTTAGGGCGCGGCAAAACCGGTTATGTACCAAGTAGTTGGTGCGATATGCAAACGGCTATTAAGGCGATTCATGCCGCTGGTGGAGTGGCGGTTTTAGCTCACCCTAGTAGTTATCAAATGTCTAATAAGTGGCTACGTAAATTATTGGTTGAGTTTAAATATGTTGGCGGAGACGCAATGGAAGTTGCTCAGCCTCAGCAAGCACCAAGTGATCGCCAATTTTTAGGCGAGTTGAGCCGTGAGTATGATTTGTTATGCTCGCAAGGGTCTGATTTTCATTTTCCGACAAGCTATTTAGAGCTTGGTAAAAATCTATACTTACCTAAGGATTGCCGCGGCGTTTGGCAAGCTTGGGAAAAGCAAGAAGGAGCAGCAACATGAGTCAACTATTTCATATTCATCCAGAGAATCCACAATCAAGATTAATTCAACAAGCTGCCGATATAATTAAGCAAGGCGGCGTTGTTGTTTACCCTACAGATTCGGGGTACGCCATAGGGTGTAATATTGGTAATAAACAAGCAAAAGAGCGTATTGAGCGTATTCGTGGCATAGAAAAGCACCATAATTTTACTTTAGTGTGTCGCGACTTATCTGAGCTTTCTACTTATGCACGCGTAGATAATCAGACCTTTAGATTAATAAAAAACAATACGCCAGGGCCTTATACTTTTATTTTTAAAGGCACGAAAGAAGTACCAAAACGTTTATTAAACGACAAGAAAAAAACCATAGGTATACGCGTTATAGCGCATCCTATTGCGTGTGCATTGCTAGAAGAACTTGGCGAGCCACTCATGTCGTGTTCACTTATTTTACCTGGTGAAGAATACACTGAGTCAGATCCAGATGAAATTATTGAGCGATTAGATAAACACGTAGATTTAATTATCCATGGTGGTTATTTAGCAGAGCAAGCAACCACAGTGGTTGATTTATCTGAAGATGAAGTGCAAATTTTGCGTGTTGGCTGTGGTGATACCAGTCCGTTTGAGTAAAAAGTAGTGAACGAAGAAAACACCAAACCAATAAGCACCCCCATTGAAAAGCCAGTGCAGCAAAAGCTGCCACTGGCTTTTTTACATGGTAAAGCCATGGTCGATAAACCTTCTGATTTATATATTCCGCCAGACGCGCTGGAAATTATTTTAGAAACGTTTGAAGGCCCGCTCGACTTACTGCTGTATTTAATAAAAAAACACAAGCTTGATGTACTCGAACTGTCTATTTTTAGTATTACAGAGCAATACATGAGTTATGTTGAAATGATGACTGAGTTTCAACTCGAACTTGCGGGCGAGTATTTAGTCATGGCAGCCTTATTGGCGCAAATAAAATCTCGTTTACTGTTGCCCGTACACAAAGAGCTAGAAGAAGAGGAAGATCCTCGCGCAGAGCTTATTAAACGTTTGCAAGAATACGAGCAATTTAAAAAAGCCGCCGAAAACTTAGATGAAATTCCGCGAGTAGGTCGTGATATTTTTGTCGCTCATGCTGCTATGCCAGTAGCTGAAAATACTACTGAGCAGTTTCCTGAAGTGCAGCTTAAAGATTTACTTTTTGCCCTGAGCGATATAATGGCACGCGCTAAAACTCTAGAGCATCATTTAATTAGCGCCGAAGTACTTTCTACCCGTGAACGTATGAGCCAAATATTGCAGCAGTTATCACACACTCAATCGGCTTTACCATTTAGTGCGCTTTTTACGGTTAATGAAGGGCGAAGCGGTGCTGTGGTGAGTTTTATTGCAATACTTGAGCTGGTAAAAGAAGGGTTAATTACCTGCCTACAAGTCACATCTGATAGCCTTATTTATGTGAGCCTCAGTAAAAATACTACTCAATAGTTATTAATAAGCACTCAAAAACAGTCTCTTTTAATAACGATTACAATTACCAGTAGTTATTAAAAACCTCCGCTTGCAAGTCCCATAATTCTCTATTTATTACCTGCTAGTTAATAAAATTGGCTGCATAAATATACTTCTGTGCGTATATGCACGTAAAGTGTTTGTAAATGTTATTTTCATTTATGCTCTTGCGCGATATTGTAGGCGTAATAATACAAAGGAATAAAGACATGTTTAAAAATTCGCCTGCATCTTATGGGCTCATTGCGATTATTTTACATTGGCTAATGGCATTAACTATCTTTGGTTTATTTGGCCTTGGCTTGTACATGGTAGAACTTACCTACTACGATAGTTGGTATAAAGGCTCATTAGACTTGCATAAAAGCATAGGTTTAACCTTAGCTGCGGTGTTTTTGTTTAGAATTTTATGGCGCACTTTTTCGACTCAACCTAAGCCACTGGGTACTAACAAAGCGATGAACCAAATAGCGCATACTGCCCATATTATTATGTACGTTATTTTGGCGGTTATTGTTGTAGCAGGCTATTTAATTTCTACCGCAGATGGGCGAGCTATCGAAGTATTTACGTTATTCAATGTACCGGCAATAAACTTTACATTTGACGGACAAGCCGATATTGCTGGGGAAGTGCATTATTACGCAGCCTGCACTTTAATTGGTTTTGCCGTACTGCATGCACTGGGTGCATTAAAACACCATTTTATAGATAAAGATAAAACCTTAATTCGAATGATTAAACCTATTAACGCTAAAAATTAATAGCCAACCTGTACTCAGGTTAGCTATTAATGTTAACGGGTATTTACCAATAAAAGGATGATTACAATGAAAAAATTACTATTAAGTACCGCGGTATCTGGCGCTATGCTGCTATCGGCAAGTGCTGTAAACGCTGCTGACTATGTGATTGATACACAAGGTGCACACGCGTTTGTAAACTTTAAAATAAAGCATTTAGGCTATAGTTGGTTACACGGTCGCTTTAATACCTTTGACGGTACATTTAGTTACGATGCAAAAACACCAAACGCATCACAGATCACGGTAAACATTGATACCACGAGTTTAGATTCTAACCATGCAGAGCGTGATAAGCACCTACGAGGTAAAGATTTTTTAAATGTTAGTAAATACCCAACGGCAACGTTTAAAAGTACCAGCGTAAAGTTTGATGACGACGACTCTGGTGAAGTGACGGGTGAGTTTACTTTGCATGGCGTTACTAAAACCATTACCTTTGAAATAGATAAAGTAGGCGAAGGTAAAGATCCATGGGGTGGTCATCGTGTCGGTTTTGAAGGCGAAACTAGCCTTAAGTTAGCCGATTATGGCATTGACTACAATTTAGGCCCTGCATCAACTCATGTTGATATTGGTTTATCTATTGAAGGTATTCGTCAGTAATATCTAAAGTAAACACTGTCGATAAAAACGTCACATTATGTGGCGTTTTTTGTTTCTGCTATGCGTGTTTTAAGCTTTATTTTTAAATGCTGAGGTAACCAGCGCATTAATATTTGGGTATAAGCTTGGGTTTTTTTAATTATTTTTAGTTGTTCATTTAACAAAGCAATGTGTTTGGCACCTTGCTGGTTTTTAGTGCAACCTATATAGCCATAACTTAACTCAGGCGACTCTAGAAGCGGTCGCTGTGTTAGGTTTTTATCAAAATTCATAGATTTAGCTAAATAGTAGTGCTCGCTTGGATAACCTAGTAACAAATCAATGCGTTTTAAATTAAGCATATAAGTAAGGCTTGCTAAGCTATCTCGGGTGGGTCTAATAATTAAGTTTATATCGGGTGTGGTATTAATAAGTGTGTCTATTTCGTTGCCGTAAGAGCGGCTCATAGAAATACCTAAAGTTAACTTATCAGCCGTAATTAAAGAGGCTAACGACACCGCTTTACCTGCAGGTAGTTTAAGTGCTTTACTGAGCTTAATATGCATAGCGACTGATGGAGAAAGGCCTGTGGTGGAGCTTTCATTAGTAAAGTAAATGCGCTCTTCTCTAAAGCTATTTTTATACAGTGACAAAGCACAGGTATTGGCTGAGGTATTGGAGAGTTCTTGAATAACTCTGCCCGAAGGAATGAGTATTCTATTAAAAGTAATATGGGGAAGTTGCTTTTCGAGTAAAGAAATAATGCTTTCGTCGCGACCTTGGCGTTTGTTTTCCCCATTTAAAATGTAGTAGGGGGCAAAGTCATGCGTTAACCAGTTAATGGTATTAGCATTGCTTGGCGAGCTGAATAAGCTAAGTATAAAAACGACTAAAAATGCGCGGAGCATTACAAACATTACCCACTATTATTTTATTAACCTTAAGTGTAGCTAATAAAGTGATAAAAAGTAAAATGCCAGCAACAAGGCTGGCATTTAATTTTGATTATTGCGCTAAATAAGTAGGCAAATTATAATCTGTGTAGGTTAACTAGCTTTTAGCCATTTAACAAATTGACGCGCATCGCTTGCTTTTTGAAACAATGCATTTTTTAAACCTTGTGTATCACTAAAAATTACACGATGTTTGTTTACTGAAATTGACTGCACTGGATGTGCAATTTGGATCATAGACCCATTATATTTATAAGACATAATAAAACTCACTTTATTCTTGTTATTTATTCTGCGCTATTTTTTATAGCTATATGCAGTTAATAAATTAACGATGTTGTGTTTAGCTTCATTACAGTGTTGACGATCTTTATGACACTTTTGCGATGATAATAAAATCATCTCGGTATTATTTAAGGGGTTCTCGCCGTACAATAACTTAGCTTTTGAATATACGTTTTGCGGGGCTTACTGGATCAGGGTAAATGGTTAACCGCGGTGGTTTATTTAAACCAGAGAGGGAAGGTAACCCAGTTGCATTTCATATGCAAGCCTTTTGTTTTATTATTTATGACAGCCACTATCAATAACTTAAAAGGGAAATCATGCAATACCTAGTTATCAGCGATATTTATGGTAAAACACCTTGTTTACAACAATTAGCTAAGCACTTTAATGCCGAAAACCAAATAGTTGATCCCTATAATGGAGTTAATCAAGCCCTTGAAAATGAAGATGAATACTATAAGTTATTTATTAAACACTGTGGCCATGATGAATATGCAGCCAAGCTTGAAGAATATTTTAATAAATTAAGCAAACCCACTATTTGTATTGCATTTAGTGCCGGCGCTAGCGCTGCATGGCGGGCACAAGCGCGCACTACAACGGCGCACCTTAAAAAAGTAATTGCTTTTTACCCTACGCAAATACGTAATTATTTAAATATAGATGCCATTTCTCCATGTGAATTTATTTTTCCTGGGATTGAACCGCACTTTAATGTAGATGAATTAATAACTAATTTATCGACCAAAAATAATGTGTGCTGTTTAAAAACACTTTATTTGCATGGTTTTATGAATCAGCAGTCACAAAATTTTAGTAAATATGGTTACCAATATTTTTATAAAGTTATAAAAACAGCGAATAGCGAAGCGTATTAAAATGCTTGGCTGCAAATAATAAGTGCCTGCAAAAACACTAAGATTACTTTTCCAGTTTTAATTATTATAAGCTGCGCCAATTCACAAACTCATTTATTAACAGCTATAAAATGGTAAGTTCTGACTATTCATTACTGTAATAGTCGCTATAAAAAGCAACTGCAGACACGCTTAATTTAACATGCTTTAATCGAGGGTAATGTACTTTTGATGGATGTTAGCTTTGCAGTATCAACATATTAATGTGCCCGAGCAGGGGCAAAGCATAAAAATAGCAAAAAATGGCCAATGGCAAATTCCGTTGCAACCTATTATTGCTTACATTGATGGTGATGGCGTAGGCCAAGATGTGATGCCGGTAATGCGAAAAGTGGTTGATAGCGCGATAGCGCATTGTTATCAAGCAAAGCGAAAAATTCATTGGATGCAAGTGTACAATGGTGAGCAAGCAGCCAAACTATATGATGGTGATTGGTTTCCACAAGAAACCATAAATGCAGTGAGAGAATGTAAAATAGCGATTAAGGGGCCATTAACGACTCCTTTGGGTGGCGGTTTTCGCTCGCTTAACGTAGCACTTAGACAAGAAATGGATTTATTTGTCAATATGCGCACTATAAAGGGCTTTAGTGCATTGCCATCGCCGTTAAAAAACCCTTATTTAACTAATATCACCGTGTTGCGCGATAGCAGTGAGGATGTTTACTCGGGTATAGAGTGGCAAGCTGGTAGTGTTGAAAGCGAAAAAGTACTCGATTTTTTATGCGAAGAAATGGGGGTTACGCGTTTAAGGTTTACTCAAGAGTGCGGAATTGGCATTAAAAATATTTCTAAAGAAGGCTCAGAGCGCCTAGTACGTTACGCAATTAATTATGCGCTAAAAAATAACAGCGAATCGCTGACGTTAGTACACAAAGGTAATGTGCTTAAATTTACCGATGGTGCATTTAAACGCTGGGGCTTTGCACTCGCTAAGTGTGAATTCCAAGCCATTGACGATGAAAACGGCCGTTGGTTACATATTCCACGACAAGGGCAGCCGCCACTTATAATTAAAGAAGTTATAGCCGATAACATGTTACAGCAGTGTTTAATGCACCCAGAGCAATTTGATGTAGTTGCAACCACCAATCAAAATGGGGACTTTTTAGCCGATATGCTTAGTGCACAAGTAGGTGGGGTAGGCATAATGCCGGCGGCTAATTTAAATAATGAGGTAGCATTTTTTGAGCCCACGCACGGTACATTTGCGCGTATTGCTGGGCAAAATAAAGCGAATCCGAGCAGCAGTATTTTAAGTGCGGTATTAATGCTTAAGTTTATGCAGTGGCATGAGGCGGCTAACTTAATAGAAAATGCCCTAGAGCGCACGTTAGCGACGGGAGAGGTTACGTTTGATTTGCTATCTGAGCCTCATAACTCGATGCCCTTAAGTTGTACAGACTTTGCACTTAGGGTCATCGAGCATTTTTAAACAACACCATTATTAGGCTGCAGATACGTTAACAAGGTTTACGCGATGCGTACATGCACGGTTAGTTAACTGCGCAGCACGATGATAAATAGCATGTGCATCTTGGTCGGTATTAAAAGTGCCGCTAAGCGTATCCATTAACGCAACTACAATAATGGCTGGCACTTGGCAGCAATGCTCATCAAGAACGGCCTCTGTTGTTTGCGAGTCTACATTGCAATAAGGATGATTATTATGCTGATAAGCATTAAGCAGTGTTTGCACGTCTAAAACATCATCCGCATTATGTTTAGTTTTACGACAAGTACAGCCAAATTCATCTACTAAAGTGGCAAGTACCTGGTAAATATCATCGCTTGGCATCGCCGCTTGTGGTGATAACTGCTGCTCAATAAATTGATGAAAATGGCTATTAATAAACAATCCGTCTTGTTGGGTGAAGCTTGATGTAGTTTGCATAATTATTACTCTTAGTTAGTTGGCTTAACTTCACTCTAGCGCTAACTCTAGTATTAATAAAATTGTTGTTTTCAATAACTGATATTGATTATATCAATACTGTTAAATTGCTACGAATTTTAGTGTGTTTAGCAAGGCTACATTAAGCCTAATTAGCTTACAGTAGCCATAGTTGCTAATTTTAAAAACTAGATACACAGGCTTAACCATATTGGTATAAGTATCTATTATTAGTAAGTTAACAGGTAACAATAACCTTGTAACTCAGGCAATGGTTTAATCACTAACTAACAATAAAGAGACTGCTATGAAAATTTTTTCTCCTGCTATTATTATCACCACATTAATGCTTTCGGCTTGTGGTAATGAGCTACAAGACAACAGCAATACCGACGTGAAAAACACTGCACAAACAGCAGTAATAGTGCATAACTATCAGTGTGAAAGTGGTAA
This sequence comes from Pseudoalteromonas translucida KMM 520, assembly GCF_001465295.1. Classification (NCBI taxonomy): domain Bacteria; kingdom Pseudomonadati; phylum Pseudomonadota; class Gammaproteobacteria; order Alteromonadales; family Pseudoalteromonadaceae; genus Pseudoalteromonas; species Pseudoalteromonas translucida. The sequence continues at coordinate 1,498,540 of NZ_CP011034.1, forward strand.
TACAATAGCGGTAACTTACTCCTCTACAGACACTGCAACAGTTGACTATTTAGGTACAGAATACGAGATGAAGATTGCTGTGTCGGCCAGTGGCGCACGCTATATGAATGACAAGTATGAGTTTTGGACCAAAGCATCAGGTAATGGCTCTGAAGGCACGCTGTTTAGCCATATGCAAGATGGTAGCACGGGTGATGCAATTGAAACGTGTACAGCGCTATAAGCCTTATTAATATGCATTAAAGCCTAAACTGAGGCGAATTAAACGAGTAATTTTCTACACTTACAGTGCAAGTTACTCGTTGTAAATTTTATATACCTTTGCACTAGTATTACTACCTGTCGGCAATTGTTTTTGCAAATTCCAGTAATTCTCTGCGTAACCACTGATGCGCTGATGCATGATGCAACAAAGGGCTCCAGATCATTTTTACCTCAATAGGTACAATTTGAAAAGGCACAGGGCTGATGACCAAGTTAGTATGTGTAGTTAACAGCTTAGCTTGGCGACGTGGTAGTGTAGCAATCAACTTATCTGACTGGCACAGTAAACTGGCAATCATGTAATGGCGTGTAAAAACGCGTATTTTTCGAGTTTGTTCTAATTGCCACAGTGCTTCGTCTACCCAGCCTAACTTTTGCTTACCAGATTTATTAGTAACTGCGGGCTCTGGCCCCCAACCTGCACGGTTTACCCAAATATGTTCGCTTTTTAAGTAATCTTCTAAGCTCGATTGCTGTAAAAATTGATTGTTGGGATGTGTTAAACAGCAATAGTTATCGCGCCAAACCGTAGCCTGGTGAAACGAACGTGGTAGACCATTAAAGCGGTTAATTGCTAAATCTATGGTGCCTTTTTCCATATCTTGCAGATTTACATCACTTGGGCTGAGTATATCAAAATTTATTCCCGGGTTTTTACCCAGCTGTTCGGTTATAAAAGGGGCTATTAACGTCGACTCTAAATAATCGTTTGCCATAATTCTAAACGTTACTTTGGCACTTGTAGGATCAAATAGCTCAGTGGGCTGAGTGATTTCTTCAGCCATTTTAAGCAATAACTCTATTTCGGGCTTTAGTACCAGCGCTTTTGCTGTGGGCGCCATAGAGCCTGAAGCCCGCACCAAAAGCGGGTCGTCAAATAAGTCGCGCAGCCGCTTTAACGCATTACTCATAGCAGGTTGAGTGAGTGCGAGTTTATTAGCCGCTTTAGAAACACTTTTTTCGTCTATTAGTACGTTTAGGTACACAAGCAAGTTGAGATCGACATTTCTTATATTCATTTAATCAATCTTATTTATTTACTGTATTAATTATCTAAATTAAAGCCTGCTTGCTAAGGTGTAAACAACTAAAAAATAATAGCCGTAATAAGCCTAGTAAATATGCCAGATATAATAACGAATAAACTGCAAAATAGTACAGTGCAAGATGTGATTGCGACTAAGTTAGCGCGCGCCGTATTTGCTGGGTTTGAAGCTATGTTTGCCACCTTTTTAAATATAACCTTGGGCGCACAAAGCCGCTTTGAACAGCGACAATATCACGAGGTACAAAGTGCTATGCGCGAGCGTTTACAAGTGTATGAGCGCCAAGTTAAAAGTGTAAGTGAAGCGGTAAAGGTTATTGCCTACGCGGAGTTAAGCTGTCCACAGACCTGGCAATTAGCTAAAAATATTTATGGCGATATGGTAAAAAACCATGAAAACGAGCCAATAGCGCATACTTTTTTTAATTCTACCTTTGGTGCCATTTGGGACGATAAAAAAATACGTACTGTGCATTTATTTGTATTAAAAGCTAAATATCGTACCCAACCACGACCATACGACAGCTTAGTTAAACGTATTTCATTACAGCATGGCTTTAATAGCGCAATAAAAACGCTGATCACTAATCAGGTATTTAGAGTGCCATTTAGTAACTTAAACCAAGATGTTGCCACCTTACAAGCTACTTTAACGCAAGGTGCTAAGCAGCAATGCCGACAAGTCTATGAGTTAATAAATTTAAACGACGGCTATATAGAATACGCATATTCACATTTTTATAGAAACAAAGCCTGTTACTTAATAGGCCGATGCATTGCTAAAAATGGCGGTAATATGCCCTTTGCTATTGCCATTTTAAATACCCCTAACGGGCTTAAAATTGATGCGGTAATGATGGGCGCCGATCAGCTAAGTTTACTATTTGGTTTTGCGCGCACGTATTTTATGGTCGATACCGACCAACCTGCGCGTTATGTAGATTACTTAAGTGTACTTATGCCGCATAAACAGCGCTTTGAGCTATTTAATGCGATTGGCTTTATAAAACATGCCAAAACAGAGTTTTATCGTTATAAAGTAGATACCACTAAAAATAGCTCCGCGAGTTTTAAATATGTAGCTGCGCCAGGTACGCCGGGCATGGTAATGCTAGTGTTTACTATTGCTGGCTCCGACCATGTTTATAAAGTGATTAAAGATAAATTTAGCGCGCCAAAAACCGCCACTAAAGCGCAAGTAAAAGAAAAATACAACTTTGTAAAACAAGCCGATAGAGTAGGGCGACTGGTGGATACGCATGAGTTTAGGTATTTAGCATTTGATTTAAGCCGCTTTAGCGAGCAGTTACTGCAACAAATGAAAGAGAACATTGGGTCTAGTTTAATTATTTCGGGCAAGGCGCTTATTTTAAAACATGTTTATGTTGAGCGAAAAATGACGCCGCTTAATTTATACATAAATGATTGCGACAGCAAAGCACTTGCACAAGTGATGCTAGATTACGGTAGAGCAATTAAAGACTTAGCAGGTGCTAATATTTTCCCTGGCGATATGCTAATGAAAAACTTTGGTGTTACGCGCTGGGGGCGGGTGGTGTTTTATGATTATGACGAAATTTGCCCACTTACCGATTGCAACTTTAGAGAAGTGCCGCAAACGCAAAATGCGCTAGAAGAGCTAAGCTCAGACTCGTATTTTGACATAGAGCCAAATGATATTTTTCCGAGTCAATTTAAAGTGTTTTTTAGTGCTAATGAATTGGCATTTAATGCTTTTAATAGTCATCACAGTGATTTATTTAACGCCCAGTTTTGGCAAACGTGCCAACAACAGGTACAACAAGGCTATTTACCCGACGTGTATCCATATAAACAAAGTTGGCGCTTTAAATAAGGTGTGTTGATCCCCATATATAAATTACATTAATTTAGTTATGCAACGTTTAGTATTAGCGTTTAGTTATATAAAGCTTAGGAGTGGCAATGAAATACATTTCTCATGAAGATGGCATACTTGCATTTAATGAAACCAATAAACCGGTTTTAAAGAGCCATGAAGTACTGGTAAAAGTAGCCGCCATTGGTGTAAATCGCGCCGATTGTATGCAACGCCAAGGTAAGTATCCGGCGCCAAAAGACGACAGCCAAATATTAGGATTAGAGTGTGCAGGCACCGTTTGCGATATTGGTGGTAAAGTTGACAAAATTTGGCTAAATAAACGCGTTTTTGCTTTATGTGCTGGTGGTGCTTACAGTGAATATGTTGCGGTTGATGCCAAACAGCTAATGGAATTACCTGATGATGTATCTATGAGAGAGGGCGCTGCAATAAGTGAAGTATATTTAACAGCATTTAGTGCTTTGTTTGAATTAGGTAAATTACAAGCTGGGCAAACGGCGTTAATTCATGCAGGTGCAAGTGGTGTGGGTGGTGCTGCAATCCAAATGGCTAAAAGTGCAGGAGCAACCGTGGTTATAACCGCAGGTTCAGATGAAAAATGTGCACATGCCAAAGCACTGGGTGCCGATCATGCAATAAACTATAAAACCACTGATTTTGTAGAATATATGAAGGCTAATAACCTAACGGCTAACACAATTGTAGATCCTGTTTCGGGTAGTTATTTAAACAAAAATGCGGCTGTTGCGGCTATGGATTGCCAAATTGTAATGCTGGCATTTTTAGATGGTCGCTTTGCTGAAGTTGATTTTGCCCGTTTACTGCAAAAACGTATCTCGTTTCATGCATCAACACTTAGAAACCGTAGTATAGAGTTTAAACGCGCATTAAGAGATGATTTTGTAGCGCGTTTTTATAGCGATATTGCAAGTAAAAGCTACGATTTTAATTTATATAAAGTGCTACCTTGGAGCCAAGCAAGTGAGGCTCATGCTATTTTAGAGCGTAATGAAAACGCCGGTAAAGTAGTGCTAAGTGTAGAATAAGCAAGTACGTGTAATGTATAGGCATTGTTTATGTCTTTGGTAGTCAATATAATTTAGTTATAACACACAGAATAAGGTTAATAATGAATCCAATTATCGCCACTTTAAAAGAGCATAATGTTAGCGACGAGCAAATAGCCGAGCTATTTGAAGCATTAACGCAAAACCCAATGATGGCAATGGCCATGGTGCAACAACTTGGTATACCACCTGAAAAACTACAGCAACTAATGGCAGTAGTGATGACTCAACCGCACTTAATTAAAGAAGCGACAGACGAGTTAGGTTTAGATTTTTCGAAAGTACAAGCCGCAAAAGATAAGTTAAATCAGTAATCCCTCCGCACTTTTAACCAAGGTATAACCTTATACCTTGGTACTTTAGCTCACCTTAAACATGTTTTGTTACATTAGCAATTGAACTGCTATTGATTTTTAGCGTCTTAGTTTTAGTCGATAAAATAGTGGTAATATTGTATGAAAACACTGATTAAGTTTTGGAAAAATAACCGTTCATTAATCATATTTATTGCGTTAATGAGCGTATTTAGAAGTGCAGTTGCCGATTGGTACGAAGTACCTACAGGCTCTATGCGGCCCACTATTGAAGTAGGCGACAGAGTTTTAACAAATAAAATGGCTTACGATTTACGCTTACCCTTTACGCATATACCACTAATGAAGTTAGACGACCCACAAGCAGGTGATATCATAGTATTTGATTCAAAAAAAGCTGATAACCGCTTAATAAAGCGGGTAATAGGCGTACCTGGCGATACTGTGTCGCTTGAGCATAATGAGCTTATTATTAATGGTAAAAAACTTAACTATGCTAGTTTGCACAGTAATTTGGGCTCACTTGATAAAATTGAAAATTTAAACGGTCATAAACACTCAATAAGAGTAGCCAATAGAGCGTCGCGATTAGCTGGGTTTGATAAAATCACAATCCCGAATAATTACTATTTAGCCATGGGGGATAACCGCGATAAGAGTGCCGACTCTCGTGTAATTGGCTTGATCCCGCGTAGCGAAATGCTAGGTAAAGCAGAGCGAGTAATAGTATCGCTTGATTACGATAACTACTATTTACCGCGAACAGATAGATTATTAAAAGTGCTCGAATAAGCTTGTTTAATATTTAAGGAATTATAAATGGAAGATGTATTAGTTTTGCATGAATCAGATCTGCAACACTTAAATCGCAGCGTTGAGCTGGCATTAGAAGCACTTGAAGCTGGGGATGAGCCATTTGGCTCAGTATTGGTAGATGCTGATGGAGTTGTGCGTTTTGAGGACCGTAATCGGGTTGCTGGAGGCGATCACACGCGTCACCCTGAGTTTGAAATTGCCCGTTGGGCGGCAAATAACATGAGCGTAGAGCAAAGAGCTGCTGCAACTGTTTATACCTCCGGCGAGCATTGCCCTATGTGCGCTGCCGCTCATGGTTGGGTAGGCTTAGGGCGAATTGTTTATGTGAGTTCTGCAGCGCAATTAGCCACTTGGTTAGCCGATTTAGGTGTGCCAGCTTCTCCCGTTAAAGCATTGTCTATTTTAGATGTGGTGCCTAATTTAGTAACGCAAGGACCCGTAAGTGGACTTGATGAGCAAGTACATGACCTACATCGTCGTTTTCGTACAAAAAACAGTTAAAATATAAAGTGACTCAACTAAACTAAATTAATAACAACGACGTAGACTGAACGTTCCGTTTAGTGCGTCTCTTCAAAGCGCAGGCGCAGATATGACCATAGTTGCTAAGCAACCTCCTATATTACTGTTCGATGGCGTATGCAATTTATGCACAGGGTCGGTACGCTTTGTGATTGAACATGATGCTAATAAAAAGTTTCGCTTTGCGTCATTGCAGTCAGCGGTGGCAAAAAGCTTACTCAAGCAGCGGGGAAGTGAAGTGACAAGCAAGTTGGGCTCTGTGGTGCTTATTGACGATAGTGGTATTTGGTTTAAGTCAACAGCGGCACTTCGTACTGCTGGGCAGTTATCGGGTTTGTGGCCGTTGTTGCAAGTGTTACTTATAATACCTCAGCCATTACGAGATTGGGGCTATGACTTTATTGGTGCTAGACGTTATAAATGGTTTGGGCGTACAAATGCCTGTTGGTTGCCAGCAGAGGATATAAGTGATCGCTTTTTAGATTAAATTTATAAATAGATTTTTAACTTTAATACGTAAATGCTAAGGGGAATTGCTCATGATTGTAAGAATATTTGATAAGCTAACCTTTGCCGTTGCATTAATTATAGCGTTGCAAGTACCGCAACTTACGGATCATTATCAGCAACATTTAGCAGGCTTGTACCAAGCCACAAAATGGCAAGTTGATGGCTATAAAGCCACCGCTAAAATGCACGCGTTTCCGAGTGTTAAAGCAATGATTGATAGGCACCTACGCAATAGCGAGCCAAGTGTTAAAACTGATGCACAACAAAAGCTGTTAACTCTTGATTTATTTGCAGATTTAGAAGGTGGTATGGCTATATTTAAACAGGGTAACTTTTTTGAAAAACTAATTTATATGTTTACTCCTACCCGTTTTGATACATTAAAAAACACTATTAATAACTTTAAATTAGGCATACCGCTTACTTTTACCGGCATTGCGTTTGGCCTAGTATTTGGTTTTTTATTAAATCAATTAATTATGCTACCTTTTACAATTTACTCGGTTAAAAAAAGGGCAACTAAAGTTAGCACTATCGAGAAACCAGCCCAATAATAGTATAATCATTTAAATCACCTATATAACTAGGCTCACATATTATGAGAACTGATAGTATTTATGCGATATTTTCCGGCAATTTCCCTTTGTTTATTTATGGTTATAAGCATGCTTTTTGGCTGCGCTAGTTATCCTAAGGTTCAAGCCGAACCTAGCAATGCATTTAGCAAAACGCAAAATACTAGCTTAGCTAAAGGCATTGCATTAGAGGCAAGTAAACACCCTGAGAGTTCGGGGTTTTATCTACTTGGTGATGGCCTAGATGCATTTGCAACTAGGCTGTTATTAATAGAAAAAGCCGAAATGTCTATTGATGTGCAGTACTATCTATTTCATAACGATACTACGGCCAAAATATTCACCCATTACTTACTTCGTGCAGCCGACAGAGGCGTGCGGGTACGCATGTTACTAGATGACTTTGGCCACGAAAGCCAAGATACTTTATTTAGTGCGTTGGTGCAGCATCCTAATGTGTCAGTACGGTTATTTAATCCGTTTTCAAATCGTACTTTACCTTATGTTGATTTTTTAACTAATTTTAAACAGATCAATAGGCGCATGCACAACAAGTCTTTTATTGTTGATAATCAGGCAGCTATTATTGGTGGCCGTAATATTGGAGATACTTATTTTTCTGCTAATATTTACACAAATTTTTCTGATTTAGATGTACTTGGCGTGGGAGAATTTGCAGCACGAGTGGCCACTGCATTTGATTTATATTGGAATCATTCACTCTCGGTAGCGATTAAATATATAGCGCCTGCATCGAGTGCCGCTAAACTAGAACAAGTACGAAAACAACTCGCTAAAACATACACTAGTGAGCAAAGTATAGCTTATTTACGGCGTTTAGAGTCGCTGGATATTATTGATAATTTGCTACGCGGACAGCTAGCACTTTACTGGGCAAACTCTGAACTAGTATACGATCATCCTGATAAAATAATGAATGTGAGTGATGATAATACCGGTTATATGGCCCCAGCATTAAGTAACTTACTAAATGATGCACACAGTGAAGCATTAATTGTTTCACCTTATTTTATTCCCGGTGATGCAGGCGTTGCAAGCTTAAAGCGTTGGATTAATACCGGTGCTAATGTGACCATTTTAACTAATTCACTCTCGGCCAACGACGTACCCGTTGTGCACGCCGGCTATGCAAACTATCGTGAGCCACTTATAGAGGCGGGCGTTAAATTATGGGAATTACGCGCTACAGTAAAACCTAAGCCTAAGAGTAAATCTAAAGATAAAGCAAAACATAAAAAAATCACCGATTTAGCTGGTTCATCAAAAGCGAGCTTACACGCCAAAACAATGATTTTTGATCGTAATACACTTTTTGTTGGCTCAATGAACTTAGATCCACGTTCAATTAATTTAAATACCGAAATAGGTGTTGTAATTTATAGTGACAAAATGGCAAGCACAGCAGCAGATATATTTTTAGAAGAGTTACCTCGCCATGCATGGCGGTTAGATGTCACTAAAACTGAAAATTGGTGGGGTTTTAATCACGACTTACTGTGGTTAGATGAATCAATTACACCCACTAAAGTGGTAAGTAAAAACGCTGAGCCAGAGGCCAGCACCTGGGTACGTTTTCAGGCTTGGTTATTTGGCTATCTGCCTGTGGAACACTTACTTTAATATGTGTTAAATAAGGCAGAGTAACCCCAATATTAATACTTAACCAGCACTCAGGGTAAGAGGTTTAACAGTTTGAATAATAATGGTATTTAAGGGTGTTTTTTTACAACAAAAGCGCCTCGTATATCTCCCAAATTAAAACCAGTTGCTTTATCACTTGGATAAAGCTCAGTTAATTTATTTTTTACTTCAGGCTTTAATTCACTACCATGGCAGGCTAAGCAAGCTTGCCCAGTAGGAATTGCTTTAACTAAATACCAAGCATCGGCTTTTTGCTCTTGATGTTCAATATTTGCTACAGGTTCGCCATTTTCTTTACGCTGCTCAAAATCGAGCAGTATTGAATTTAACCAGTCGTTAGCTTGGTTATTAGGATTACGCACTTTTAATGATGTACGACTAATTTCCCACTCCTTAGCACTGTGTTGTAGTGCAATAGACGGCGCACTGATATTGCATACTTCAATTGCTGCAACAGGGCCTTTCGCTTTCATGGTACTTACTAAAACATTTTTTAAATCAGTTGAAAATGCTTTGACAGTGCTGCGAGCAAAGTATGCATCGTCGCTATTAGCTGATACGCTTGATGAAACAAACAAGCAGGTAAATAATAAAATAGAGCGCATAATAAACCTTCATATATTAGAGTGTTCTAATGTAAAGCTGTGCAATAATTTGTTCAAGCGTTTTTATCGCTAATCATCCGAAGCTCAGGTTAATTAAAGTACTGTATAAATTATAGCTGTAAAGAGCTTAACTAAATGACGGTAAACCCAAAATATAAATTACATAAAAGGTAGCTAATAATGACAATTAAAAATGATGACAGCGCTGAATATGCATTATCGCAGCAAAGTAGGGCGCTTGACGATCCGCTAGAAGCAATTAAAAACATGCGTTTAGAGCAGTTGGCCGTATGTAAGCTAAAAGCCGATAAAGAGATGCAAACTATGAAAGCAGAATCTACCCCTGACAAAAATAAACAATAACGTAAAGCAGCTTACTGGAGTTGTTTTTATGAATAAACATATTACGCTTTCGTTTTTAGCTTGGTTAGCGGCTATTTTTGTAGGGGCTGCGGGTATATATGGTTTATGGCCTTCACCACAGAGTAAATTGCTTTTAGCTATTGAAATAATAACCTTAATTATTTTGTTATTTAATAGCGCCAGTATTACCCGCTGGGTATATAAACACACGAAAAACAAACAACAACGTTATATTGCCCTATTATGCATGGCCTCCTTAGTATTATGCATTTGTGGAGACGTGGTAAACTTTAATTTAAGCAATCAATATTACCGTTATAACGAGGTAATTAAGCACGACTATTTAGCTGACTCTGTGTGGTTTTTTGTACCCGGATACAGCTTACTCTTTATTGCTGTACTACTGGCGAGCCGTAGTTTAGTTATGTATCCATTGTATTATGTGGTTGCTTATTTAGGGGGCACGCTATTAATATCGCTGCTTTGTTTTTACTTTATGTATATTCCTGAGGCTGGTTATTATGTACTGCTATTAACTGGGGTTCATAGTTTTGTTATAACCAGTGTGGGATTAATGAGTTTAGTACTGCTTAATACATATCGCAGGTTAAACGCGCCTTTGGGAGTATGGCTGGTTAGTTTAGGGTTAGTATTAGCGGCAATTGCCGATGCATTAATTGGTTTATATTGGATTTATGGTAATAGTGGTGAAGGGTACTTTCCGCAAATTAGGTATATTAATTGGGTAATTTATATTAGCTCGCAATGCTTAGTTATTCATTTAGCTAAAATAAATATAACCTATAAATTAGGTTAATAATTTACTTACAAAAAAGCCGCTAATAAATTCAGCGGCTTTTAATATATAAGAAAGCTTACATTTTACATTACACGCATGCCAGGCTCTGAGCCGTCGTCTGGGTTAAGAATGTAAATCTCTTTACCGCCAGGGCCTGCAGCTAATACCATGCCTTCTGACATGCCAAAACGCATTTTTCGTGGTTTAAGGTTAGCAACCATAACAGTAAGCTTACCTTCTATATCCTCTGGAGCGTAAGCTGATTTGATACCCGCAAACACTTGGCGCGTTTCGCCGCCTAAATCAAGCGTTAGCTTAAGTAGTTTATCGGCGCCTTCTACGTGCTCAGCTTTAGCAATTTTTGCTACGCGTAAGTCTACTTTTGCAAAGTCGTCAAATTCAATTTCATCACTAATTGGCTCTTTAGCCAGTGGGCTATTAGGGTCAATAGTCACTTTTGATTCTAAGCTTTCTTTTGACTCTTCAACCATTTTATTTACTTTGTCCATTTCTACACGTTGCATTAACGGTTTAAATTTATTGATAGGGTGGCTTACTAATGCATTTTGCACGCCGTCCCATGCAAGGTCGTCGTTTAAGAATGCTTCTACGTTATCGGCCATTTCAGGAAGTACAGGCTTTAAGTAGGTAATTAACACGCGGAATAAATTAAGCCCCAATGAGCAAACTTCGTGTGCTTCTTGTTGCTTAGTTTCGTCTTTAATGAGTACCCAAGGTGCTGCGGCATCTATAAATTGGTTTGCTTTGTCGGCAAGCGCCATTATTTCGCGAATTGCACGGCTAAACTCACGGTTTTCGTAATGGGCTGTAATGCTTGGTGCCGCTGCTTGAAATTCTTTAAGCAACTGTGGTTGCATAATGGTTGCGCTTAGCTTGCCATCAAACTTTTTAGTAATAAAGCCCGCACAACGGCTTGCTATGTTTACTACTTTACCTACTAGATCTGAGTTTACGCGTTGCGCAAAGTCCTCTAGGTTCAAATCAAGATCAACAATGCCACCGCTTAATTTTGCCGCGTAATAGTAACGTAAATATTCAGGGTTTAAATTATCTAAATAAGTACGTGCTTTAATAAACGTGCCTTTAGATTTAGACATTTTTTCGCCATTTACGGTAACAAAACCGTGGGCAAATACGTTAGTTGGCTTTCTAAAATTAGCGCCTTCTAACATTGCTGGCCAAAATAAACTATGAAAATAAATAATGTCTTTACCAATAAAGTGGTAAAGCTCAGCGTCTGAATCTGCAGCCCAAAAAGCATCAAAGTCGATACCTTTTTTATCACACAGGTTTTTAAAGCTGGCCATATAACCAATAGGCGCATCTAACCAAACGTAGAAGTATTTACCTGGTGCGTTTGGTATTTCAAAACCAAAGTAAGGCGCATCACGGCTAATATCCCACTGTTGCAGGCCATCAGTAAACCACTCATCAAGCTTGTTAGCCATTTCTTGCTGAATAGTACCCGAGTGTAACCACTCTTTTAACATGCCTTCAAATGCTGGCAGATCAAAAAAGTAATGCTCAGAATCTTTTAAAATAGGCTCAGCACCAGACATAACCGAGCGCGGGTTAATTAAATCTGTAGGGCTGTATGTTGCGCCACATGAGTCGCAGTTGTCGCCATTTTGATTTTCAGACTTACAAGTTGGGCACGTACCGGTTACAAAGCGATCGGGTAAAAATATGCCTTTTTCTGGGTCGAACAACTGCGAAATAGTGTGTCTTTTAATATGCCCTGCATCGTTTAGGCGATTATAAATAAGCTCACTCAGCTCTTTATTTTCTTGGCTGTGGGTACTGTGATAATTATCAAACTTAATATTAAAGTCGGCAAAGTCGCGTTGACGCTCAATACTTACTTTTTCTACCGCTTCTTCAGGCGTGATCCCTTGCTTTTGCGCGTTAAGCATAATAGGCGTGCCATGGGCATCGTCGGCGCAAACATAATAGGCTTCGTGGCCTTGGAGTTTTTGAAAACGTGACCAAATATCAGTTTGAATATATTCCAATAAATGACCTAAGTGAGTAGGGCCATTTGCATAAGGTAATGCGCTGGTAATCAGGATCTTTCGCTGTGCCATAATCATTCCGAATTGACGGTTCCTATTAAGGAACGGATGAAAATCATTAATTTATTTACAAGCTAAGCGCTAACAACGCAACAGCTTGTGGATTTGTATTAATTGACTGGTGTTAATGCCCTGAATGTTACATAATTCCGAGGCACTTTTCATCAAAGAAACGTTATTTAATTACTATGTTTGGACTGTCGAAACTATTCTCTTCTAAATCGGTGCAAAAACAACCGATCTTTGCTGCTTTAGCCGCGTATCGTAGTGCCGCTTTTGCTGTGGGTATTGATGAAAGCTTCATTAAGAATATCACCCAAAACGACGACAAATCGCTCGCTATTACTTTAATTTTGCCATTTGCGGCACAATCAGAAATGCCAATGGTGGCAGAGCATGTCACTAACGCTCTCAAGGTGGCAGTAACCGTGTCGGCCACGGTAGAGCTTAAAGAGCCTGCAAAATTTAAAACAATTAAACATATTGTGCTTATTGCCTCAGGTAAAGGCGGTGTGGGTAAATCGACTACGGCCGTTAATTTAGCAGGCGCGCTGCACAGCGAAGGCGCAAAAGTTGGCATTTTAGATGCCGACATTTATGGCCCGTCAATCCCTATGCTTTTAGGCTTGGTAGGCGCAGAGCCCATCACTAAAGATAACAAACAGTTACAGCCTTTTGATGCAAACGGCATTAAAGCACAATCAATCGGCTTTTTAGTACCCAGCGATGACGCCACTGTATGGCGTGGGCCAATGGCATCGGGAGCGCTTAGCCAGCTGCTTAATGAAACCGATTGGGGCGAGCTTGACTACCTTATTGTTGATATGCCACCAGGTACGGGTGATATTCAACTTACCATGAGCCAAAAAGTACCGGCAAGTGGCACAGTAATTGTTACCACACCCCAAGATTTAGCCTTAGCCGATGCGCAAAAAGGCATAGCCATGTTTAATAAAGTAAACGTGCCAGTGCTGGGCTTAATTGAAAATATGAGCCATTACATTTGCAGCCACTGCGGCGAGGCAAACCACGTATTTGGTAAAGATGGCGCACAAAAACTAGCACACAAACACGGTGTGCCTGTGCTATCACACATTCCGCTTGCAATAGATATTCGAGAATACTCTGAGCAGGGCAAACTTATTGCTTGCGATAACACGGCAGCAATAAGCAAAACTTACAGCGCAGCAGCGCGGCTAATAGCCAGCACGCTTTACTATCAACAGCATCACAACTCGGTAGAGATTGTGATTACGGATGATTAATACACCATGAGACTTTCAGATACACATATTAAAGAATACTTAAACGATGGCCGTATTGTTATTGAGCCTGCACCCACAGATGAGATGATTTCGGGTGTAACTGCCGACTTACGCTTAGGTAATAAATTTAGAACTTTTCATGCACATACAGCAGCATATGTAGATTTAAGTGGCCCTAAAGATCAGCTCAATAAAGCCATGGAGTCAATCATGAGCGACGAAATTGTGCTTGATGAAGGCGAAGCATTTTTTTTACACCCAGGCGAGCTTGCACTGGCTATTACCTATGAAAAAGTAACACTGCCAGCAGATATTGTAGGCTGGCTAGATGGACGTTCATCGCTGGCACGATTAGGTTTAATGGTGCATGTAACCGCGCATCGTATTGATCCCGGTTGGAGTGGTAATATTGTTTTAGAGTTTTATAACTCAGGTAAACTCCCTCTAGCACTAAGACCTATGATGAAAATTGGTGCTATGAGTTTTGAAACACTTACAGGCCCTTGTGCTAATCCTTACAATACGCGTAAAGATGCTAAGTACAAAGATCAAAATAGTGCCGTAGCAAGTCGTATTAGCGACGATAGGTAATGATTAAATAAAGCACTTTACTCATCTAACTTATGAAGCGCATAACCTAGTAGTTCAAAATACTGGTTAAGCGCTTTATTTGCAGTGTTAATGTGCTCATCATCTGGGTATATTAAATCACTACTTTTTAGCCCACTGACTAAAAAGCTGTTTTTTATATGCGGGTGGCAGGCTATACAGGCTTCAAAGCAACGCGCTGCAAGCTCTTCGGGCATACTCATGTAATTCATATTGTTTGCTTTATCGTATTCAATGCACGTTTGTACAAAGCGGTTTGCAGCAAGGCCCTGTGCATCTAAAAATACGTTTTTATAAAAATTATTAAGTGTATTATTGAGCGGGTGCGATAAATTAGGCGTGTTTGATAACCACAGTTTAGATGCAAAACCAAAGCGTGGTTTAGCTGCAAATAAATGCTCACTTATATGATGGTCAAAAGCATGAAACCATTCATGGGCGAGCGCCCCCCCGCCGGCATTTTTTGCAAGGGCAAGTGTTTGGCTTGCTGCATTATAATGCGCTTGTACATGTTTTTGCCCGCCAGCACCAAAAGCAAAATTGAGTTTACCGCGCAGGCCAATTGCTTTAGGTGGTAAGTGCAGTATTTGTGCTAAGTCGGCAAGCGCATCATAAATTAAATTTGCACTAATATAGCGCTCTTCTTTGTTTACCCATTTACCTACCACCATAGATCTAAAACCAAAAGTGTCTCTTATATCGCTAAAATCAACTTGATCGTCAAAACGATAATCGGGACCTTGACGGCTAAAACCGCGTTTTAATCTATTTTGATAATTACGCATTGCTAATATCATTTATAAAAAACTAATCATACATTATAAGTAACGTGCTTTTACGTGAGCAGGCATGTGCTGGGTTTGTTTTTGTATTAATTCATCAAGTAAATTATAAAGTGGGACAGGGTTTAACTGTTCAATAAGCTGTAAACTATGTGCAACGGCCTCAAGCGTTGACAAACTATCTGCGCGGGGAGCTTTACGTATTGTGTAACGATTTTTAGGTAAATTAGCAAAGCTTACAGTTTTAAATCGTTGCAGTAGCGAGCTTAGCTGTAAAATTTTATAGGCTTTTTTCCACGTACCATCAATAACAATTAAGTGCGTAATAGGCTGTAGTGTGTTTAGCGCGCCGTTATTATCTAAATTTATAGCTTGCTCGTTAGGGTAAAGTAAAACGGTTGAACTGGCAGGTAGGGCGCTAAGCTGCGCAAAGTCGTTATTACTTTCGCCTTTGATTATTTGGCAATCAGTTAGGCATAAATTTAATAGTTTAGCGGTGTTTTTTGTTACCTTTTCTTCACTAGGGTGCTGTAAAATAATCACTTTTACTTTATTGTTAATAGAGGTTACAGCACTGCAAATACAAGTATTAAGTGCGAACAAACAAAAATTACACAGTGGGCGAGCCATTTAAACTACTTTTGGTAAAGGTATATTATGAGTAATTATACATTTATAAGGTAATTAAGTTGGATTTTTTTACGCTTAGCTATAGAGTGTTGTAGATTAAAGTTAATTAAGTATAGATTGTTTTTAAGGGTTAAAATATGACAGAAGTAAGTATTAACGAAGCAGCATTAGAGAGTATGGAATCGTTATTAGGTGAGCAATTTGCAGCTACTCTCGACTTTTGTTGTGTAGAATTTGAGCGTTTAGGCTCAGAAGTGTTGGCCACAATTGGGCAAGACAAAGAAGCATCGGTGCGCCACGCCCATAGTTTAAAGTCGAATGCGGCTCAGTTTGGTGCCGATAGCTTAGCCGCAGTAGCGGGTGAAATTGAACAAAGTTTAAATAACGATAACTTAGCTCAAGCCACTGCTGCATCAGCGCAGTTAATGACGCAAGTAACGCAATCTCAAACGCTATTAAATAACTGGTTGGCATCACGTTAAACAGATAAGTAAAGGCGTAGGTTTAGGCATTAAACATGAATTTATTTCAGTATTAAGTTACTAAATTGACTAGTGTTTTACGTCTTTACTAAGTTATTCTAAGGGTATTCGTGCCCTTTAGAGGTAGTAATGTCAGAAATTAAAAAGAGTCATAAATTAGACGGTGTCTGTTATGACATTCGCGGCCCTGTTTTAGTCCAAGCTAAAAAAATGGAAGACGAAGGCCAAAAAGTTTTAAAGCTAAACATTGGTAATCCGGCTGCGTTTGGCTTTGATATGCCAGAAGATATGCACCGCGATATTATTCGCAATTTATATTCAGCCCAAGGTTATTGTGATTCTAAAGGGCTTTATTCGGCGCGGGTGGCTATTTATCAGCATTATCAACAACGTGGTTTATATAATTTAGATGTAGATAATATTTATATTGGCAATGGCGTTAGCGAGCTGATTCAAATGGTTACGCAGGCATTGTTAAATAATGACGATGAAGTGCTGATCCCCGCTCCCGATTATCCTCTGTGGACCGCTGCAGTTAAGCTCTCTGGTGGTAATCCGGTGCATTATTTATGTGACGAAGAGCAAGATTGGTTTCCGGATATTGCGGATATAAAAAGTAAAATCACTTCTAAAACTAAAGCATTAGTATTGATCAACCCAAATAACCCTACAGGGGCTGTATATAGCGATGATTTACTGCAGCAGTTAATCGATATAGCGCGTGAGCATAAGTTACTACTGTTAAGTGATGAAATTTACGAAAAGATTTTATACGACGGCATTACGCATAGCTCGATTGGTGCACTGTGCGACGATGTGCCTATTATTACCTTTAACGGTTTAGCAAAAACGTACCGTGCTGCGGGCCTAAGAATGGGTTGGATGGTGTTAAGTGGGCGTACGTCGGTTATGAGTGACTTACGCAAAGGCCTAGAAATTTTATCATCTATGCGTTTGTGCGCTAATGTGCCTGCTCAATATGCCATTCAACAAGCATTGGGCGGAGTACAATCAATCGACAACCTAATTAATCCAGGCGGGCGTTTGTATGTACAGCGTGATATAGCGTGGCGCGGGCTCAATGCAATAGAGGGTATTAGCTGCGTAAAACCAAAAGGTGCCTTATATGCTTTTGCTAAAGTAGATACCGCGCGCTTTAATATTAAAAGCGATGAGCAAATGATGTTTGATTTACTCAAAGCCGAAAAAATATTACTAGTACATGGCCGTGCATTTAACTGGCCTGAGCCTGATCATTTTAGATTGGTGTTTTTACCCAACAAAGATGACCTAACGGATGCGATGAGTAAAATGCAGCGCTTTTTTAAAGATTACCGCCAAGCCTAACTTTTTGAAACACACAAAAAAACGAGCCAATTTAGGCTCGTTTTTACTTATGCTAAAGTTAATATAATTGCTACTAATAGGCTTTATCAACACGTACGTTGTTATCGTTTAAATACACCAGCCTTACACTATCGCCTTTGCTAAAGCGCATTGATTGGTCTTGATTTTGAACCACCATAAATTGGTCGCCATTTTCAACTTGTATTAATAACTCTACCAAATGAGTTTGTTGGTAATGGCTTTTTTGCTGTTGATTATGCGCTACATTGCCGCCAATCACTGAGCCCAAAATAGTAGCAACGGTACGCCCGCTACCACCGCCAAACTGATTACCAACAACACCGCCAAGCAAAGCGCCGCCAAATGTTTTCCAACCACTACTTTGATCTTGTACTAGCTCTTGCTCAGTAATATTACGTACTGATTGCACATCGCCAAATAGCACTTGTTGTACTGCTACTGCTTTATTACGCTCGTAATTAGCCAATGCAGGTGCACTAATTGTAAGTAATGCACACATTAATACAGTAATCGCTTTCATAATTAACTCCTATTGACTACCAGCCAAAGGTTGATTTTTCTTTCGTTTTACGAATTTCTGTTTCGTCAGCCCATTCAACTAAGCCACTTTCCATATCCATTAAACGCATGGTAAATTTATAGTATACGTCTGATTTGTCAGCATTGGATTTAACTATGCTTGATAAGTTGCCGTACAGCATATACTGCGCACCAATTTGTTTACCAAATGCCACAGCCGTCGTGGGGTTAACTAATGCATCTTCGTTTTGAAATTTAAGTTGCTCACGTATAGCTTCAACTCGGGTCATATCAACAAATCTAAATTTTCCGCTACGCAGTAACTGAGTTGAAATAGAGTCGGTGATTGATTCGGTATCAATGTGCTCGCTGGTTTTGTTTTTAATTCTTTCAACAAATACTACAGGGCGTTTATTGGCGGTCATAGTGCCAACTACCGCAGAGCTTAATAGTGAATCGGTCATTTGGCTGGCTACTTTTTGTAAATCGGTAGAGCCAAAGTTAATGTCAGTGGTTTCTACGGCTTGTGCGTCGCCATAACTAACTACTGCTTTATTTGCACAACCACTTAATACTAATGCACTTAAACTAATAAGCGCGTAAGTTGAAGCTGTTTTGAATTTTTTACATATGATCATTGTTATTTCCTTTATTCTTTAAATTCTTGCGCATCGGTAGACACTTCTCTTACTGCTAATGAGAAGGTAACTGCATCTGGGCTGGGTGCTAAGCCTGGTAATTGTGTTTGTGCAAAGCCAAATAAGGTAATTGCTTGCCAAGGGGAGTGATTACCCTTAATAACAAAGCCGTCTTTGTCGTACCAGTTAAATTGATACTGTAAGTATTGCGACTTTTTATATTGGCTTGCTAAGGTAACTACCACGTCAGTTAATTGGTTTGTTTGACGTGTTTTTACGTCGCTAATAGCCAGTTTTTCACCAAGCTCTGGGTTATCAACACGTAGTTGCTGATTAAATGTTTTATTACCTTGCTCAATTGCTATACCCGATGTGTCTGGTTTGCCAGCACAGGCACTGAGTATTAAAACCGCAAATAATGGCATTATGTATCTCATAATCGCTCCTAGAGTTGTACTACATGATAATTAAAGTAGTTATTTATAGAGGTTAGATAAATTAAGGTTAACCTTTGCTTACTAACGGTAAAATTTATTGGCGCTTGCGTGCCTATGGTTAATGAATGCGCGCCGCTGTTTAAGCTACTTCGCGCCACACTTATTTGATTTGGTAGCGTGAGCCAACTGCGTGTATCGGCCTGCTCAGAGGCTAAGTTATAAATGTTCGCAATTATATTACCTACGTCTCCGGTGCTACGCGCCAGTTCGGCTCGTACTTTTTCTTTGGCAACTAAACGCAGTATTTGCCGCGCTATTTTGGCAGGTATTTGATCTTCTAACGTTTTAGCAGCCAGTGACTCTATGTGCACTAGCGGGCTTAATACTAAGTTTTGGGCATTAATACTGATGTTATTAATGCTGCGAACATAGGCGTTGTCTTTATAAACTGGCATGGCTAAGCTATAAAAACGTGCATTACCACCAGAGGTAAAAATAGGTAAACGTAATTTAAACTCGTGCTGCTTAGGCACTAAGCCTTGTTCAAATAATATAACGACTTCGCCTTGTTCAGACGGTATATTTGCTGCTTCACCAAAGCGCTTTTTAAAGTCGCTTAAGTCTTGATCAAAGCCTTGTTTTTTAGCAAGGCGAAGTACATCACGTTGCAAATAAATATTGTTGGGTTGTATTTCGAGTGCTTTTTTATAGTCAATGTAAGCATCATCATACTGTTTACTGCTTTGGTACAATAAAGCGGATAAATAAAAAGTATAAGCATTTTGAAAGCCATTTTTAACGTCTCGGGTAACCTTGCTCATACTAGGATAATGCTGCTGCGCTTCTTTTGTTGCGGAATCTAGCGCTGCCTGATTTTGAATAAGTGCGTCTACTTGTACTTTATTAGCCCGTCTAACTTCAACTAATGCACCTTCAACATCATTTTTATATACGTAATTAAGCGCTTTATAACTATGCAGCATGCTCATTTCATAGGGGGCAGGTATATAAGTAATGGCCGAGTCGTTGGTAAATAAAGCATTACTTTGTTCAAGCCCGCTACTGAGCTGAACTTTGGCAGCCTCGCGCTTGTTTTGTACTTGTTGATAAACGTTTTCAAATTGGCTTTGTGCATCGGCTTGCATATTAGCTAAGTCGGCTAGGCGCGCTTGCTCTAACTGATTAAGTAAGTAGCTACTGTGCATACTACTATTTTTAGCAATAAGCGACTGCGCTTGTGCTATGTTGTTACTCTCTATTGCTTGTCTTACAGGGGTTACTTGAGTCGCATAGTCATTAAATAGATCGCTAAATCCTATGGTACTACAACCACTTAAAATAAAACAAAAACTAAATATTAAGCTACGGCGCACTGAGCACTCCTTTAAATTTACTTAATAAGATTAACATACACCCATTAAAAAAATATGTGAAATATTGTAAAAAAGCGTAGCATAACTGCCGAGCAGTGAACGAAGCGTTAATCGTATTAATATTGCACTGTTATTATAATAACTAAATCTAAAAACCACTGAATTGACAGTGTTAAACTGTATTTATTTTAGCTAAGGATTGTTTTTGAAAACAACGTTGTACACTTTAAGTGCTTTAATTGCGTTTGCCGCTAACTCTTTATTATGCAGAATGGCGTTAGCACAAGGGTATATAGATGCATGGAACTTTACTATTATTCGCTTACTTAGCGGGGCTGTATGTTTAGCCATTATTATGCTGCTTTATACTAATACTACAAAACGTAACGGCACGTTTAATAGCGAAATATTAAAAGATACAGGAAGCTGGCGAAGCAGTATTAGTTTGCTGGTTTATGCATTGTGTTTTTCCATCGCGTATATAGAGCTTGATACCGGTACTGGTGCACTTATTTTATTTTCCGCGGTACAACTTACTATGATTGGCTGGGGAATTTATAATAAAGAGCAATTAAGCCTATTACAATGGTTGGCATTTATAAGCGCTTTTGCCGGCTTTGTTTATTTAATGTTGCCCTCTGCTGCAATACCTTCATTATTTGGAGCGACCCTTATGGCCATTAGTGGCATAGCGTGGGGTGTGTATAGTATACGAGGCAAAGCTTGTGTATCACCACTGAGAACCTCTGCATTTAACTTTATTCGCAGCTTAGTTGCTTTGCCTATATTGCTAATAATAGGCATGGGGTATATAAAAAGTATCCGCATAGAAGGGGTGTTACTTGCATGTGCCAGTGGCGCAATAGCTTCAGGTATTGGTTACAGTATTTGGTATACGGCAATGCCAAGATTAAAAAGCACCCAAGCAGCAGTGGTGCAGCTATGTGTACCTGTGCTTGCTGCCATTGCAGGCGTGGTGTTTTTATCTGAGCAGTTAACTGTGCAATTTATAGTTGCCAGCAGTGTTATTTTAGGGGCAGTACTGGTATTTACGCTCAATAAAAAACAGTTTGCTAAACAGGGCTAACGTTAATTATAAAGCGCTCATAAAGCATGGGTAAGTTGGCTAAAATAGCCTCTTTAGCTAATAAGTCACTATGACTTATACACTCATACAGCACTGGCAGACTAAGCATATTAACCAGTAATTGCGACTGCTTAATATGGCTAATATGCCAAAGCTCGGGGGCTACACCACCTAAGTCATGCTGATAAGGCCGATAAAATCCAAACATTGCTAAGTTAGCATCTAGCCAGTCGCTCAGTGGTGCAAATGGGCCACTTTGTTGATATTCATCGGGCGTGAGTTGCAACTGGTAATCATCACTCACTGCCGCTTTATCAAACACATCTAAATCTGTTCCTAAATGATGTCTACTTGCGCCAGGTAGTGCAGAGTAGAGCATAATGGCAATACATTTATCTATATCGCTTAAGCCATCTAACTCAACAACTTGCTGTTGTTTATTATAAACAGGGCGTGCACCTGAAAATTTAGCATTGAAAATAGCCGCTTGGCGGTTAAAGTCACGAAAGCTGGAGGCGATTGTAAGCTCAAACCCTGCTGCTTTTGCGGCACTTTGCAGTGCTAAAAAATCATTAACGATATTGCAGTGCAAACGATGATTTTGAATTTGGGTTAAATGTGTATCACTTTGTCCTGTAATACACATTGTGGTTATTTTTTTTGAGTTCATTACGTTAGTAGGTTTTCTAAAATTTGCTCGTAAATATCGCACAGTGCAATTAAGTCATCGGTACTTACACATTCATCTACTTTATGAATAGTGGCATTGCGCGGGCCAAGCTCAATTACTTTAGCGCCGGTTTGAGCAATAAAACGCCCGTCAGATGTACCGCCCGTTGTTTCTAGGTTTGTTGTTAAACCGGTTACCGATTTGATTGCCTTTACTGTGGCGTCAACCAGTGGGCCGTGCTCTGTTAAAAACGGTTGGCCGTTTACAATCCAGCTTAATTCATAATTTAAATTATGCTGTTGTAAAATAGCGTTAACGCGTTGTTGTAATTGCGCATGAGTAACTTCAGTACTAAACCTAAAATTAAACTGTACTTCTAACTCGCCGGGGATCACATTACCGGCCCCGGTGCCGGCATTTATATTTGAAATTTGAAAACTTGTGGCGGGGAAGTACTCGTTTCCGTGATCCCATACTGTTTGGCTTAGCTCAGTGAGAGCAGGCGTAGTTAAATGAATAGGGTTTTGCGCTAACTGCGGGTATGCCACATGCCCTTGTATACCTTTCACCGTTAAAAAACCAGTAAGTGAGCCTCGGCGTCCATTTTTAACTACATCGCCTAATACATCACGAGATGAAGGCTCGCCAACTAAACACATATCTATCTTTTCACCGCGCGCTTCTAAGGTGTCAATTACCCGAGTAGTGCCGTTTATAAATGGGCCTTCTTCATCTGAAGTAATTAAAAAAGAAATAGAGCCTTTATGGTCAGGGTGCTTTGTTACAAAACGCTCAGTAGCAACCAGCATAGCAGCCAATGAGCCTTTCATATCGGCTGCACCGCGCCCGTGTAATAAACCATTTTCAACTAGGCCAGAAAATGGCGGGTACTGCCAGTTTTTTTCAGGACCAGTGGGAACTACGTCGGTGTGCCCTGCAAAGCAAAAATGTGGCGATTGCGTCCCTTTGCGTGCCCAAGTATTTAAGGTATCAGTAAAAAATAACGATTCGATGTTAAAGCCAACTGCTTGCAATCTATCGTTCATCATTTTTTGGCAGCCAGCATCTTCAGGTGTTACCGACTCGCGTTGTATTAAGGCTTGCGCTAGAGCGATTACGTCATCTGTCATTATTTAAAAATCTCATCGTATTGTGCTGCTTTAAAACCTAAGTGGTACTCGTTGTTATTAACCAATACAGGGCGTTTTATCATTGCAGGTTGCTCAACTAATAACGGTATCGCTTTTTCTTTAGTTAAGCTTTGTTTTTCATCATCGCTTAAAGCGCGATAAGTGGTGCCACGCTTGTTTACAAGCTGCTCCCAATCAAGTTTATCAGCAAAGTTACTAATCATGCTCTCGTTTACGCCATCTTTGCGATAGTCATGAAAAGTAAACTCAATGTTGTTATCGGTTAAGTGTTTTTTAGCTTTTTTTATAGTGTCGCAATTGCTTATGCCGTAAAGGGTGATCATAAATCTACTTCTTTTTAATAATAGTTAATAAAGTATCGACACCCGCATTTACCTGCGAGTGTGAAAAGTGAAATGTACCTAGGCTGTGGCCATTGAGCAAAATTAAGCTTGCTAGCATAGGTGTGTCAAGTTCGCGTAAATCAAAATAAGCAAGGCGCTGGCCTTTACATATTTTGCTACCATATAACTGAGCTATGTGGGTATGGGTAATGTGTTGCGAACTCAAAATAGTTAAATTAATTAGTACTTTAAGGCCGTTTTTAGCTTGTAAAATAAACTCGGTGCCGGCATTTTTTACTTGCAGTAAAGTGCCATCAAATGGGGCTAAAATTTTATGGTTGCTTAGCTGTACCATAATGCCTGGCCCTAATGTGCCAAAGCGAAAAAGAGGTTCGGGGTGTTCGTTAAGTGCTATTACTTTTCCTGAAAATGGGCTAGTAATATTAATGGCATGACGAGGTAATTTATTTTGAGCTAAATAATCTATTGTTTGCGGTTTCATAAGTCACTCAAAAATTATGTTATAGCCATCTTTTTTTAAAGCGGTAATAGCTAAGTCTACGGTGTGTTTTTTTACTAAGATATAATCGGTATCGTAGGTCGAAATTGAAAATATAGATACCTTAGCTCGCGCCAGTACTCCCGATATATTAGCCATAATTCCTGTTAACGAAAAACCAAGTGGGCCAACAACTTCAAGCGCTTGCCAGTGCTGCTCACAATCTAAGCTATCAATAGTAAAGCTACTGGGGCATACAATTGATAGCTCATCGTGGGTTTTTGAAATAAAAAACAATGCCTGTTTAAACAACGCCACAGGTATGTCGGCATCAACCGCTAAACTGTGGATTGATAAAACAGTGCTATGCAATTGTAATGTTTGTTTTGACATTAAAAGCCCGACGAACAGCAATAACTATAAGGTTATAGTATAGATTATTAACCCTAAATTAAAGCAGTAACAGTAACTAAGCTAGTTGTGGTTACGTTAGCATAAGTAAGGGTAATTATGTTGTCCACATTTTCTGTGGATAACTGTGGGAATTGTGGCGTATAAGTGGTTTAACATACTGATTATAATGTCTAAAATTATTAGTTTAGAAAAGATCCATTTAGCACTTAATAGCGTATGTATTAATATTGAGGTGAAACCTGTTCATACTAAAAGGCCTTAAAGCATGAGTGATTTTTTACTCATTCAGTGCGTTTTTATGAAAATTCCATATAAAATAATTTGTGTTACACTATCATGATAACAACCAATATTATTGGTAGTGTTGATATTATGTATGAGGAGTCATGATGCAAAAAAGTGTGATGTCGCAAGTACAAATAGGGCGTGTGTACGCTAAAAAATGGCCAATGCGAAAAGAATTAGCCCCTTTGTTTGCTGAGTTTAAAGTAATAAAGGCGACAGAGTTGGCGATTACGGTAATGCCAATATTAGCCATGCTAACGTTATTTTTTCAGTTAAATTATCTTGGCTCTGACTTTTTACCGCAAGCAATTGCAAGCGCGCTTTTTTTTATATCGCTCCCTTTACAAGGTTTGTTATGGTTAGGAAAACGAGCGCAAACCGAGTTAGAGCCTGCTATGCAACGTTGGTATAACGAGCTTTATGCTAAAATGGTGGCTAATGGCTATCAAGCACAGCGCAGCGAAAAAAAGCCCCGTTACTTGGAGCTTGAAGAATTACTTAACGATATGTTTGATAAAATGGACAAAACGTTCACTAAAGAGCAATTTTAAGCGCCTGTTGCCTTTATATATGCGCAACAGCTACGCTTTTGTCTCTTGTAAATTGTGTAATATAAAACGATAAGGTGACACTGTGCTCACCTTTTCCTTCGAGCGCTAGCCAGTGCTCGGGTCTGAACTTCCACGCGAATGGTGTCATCATTATTAAGTTTTTAACGTCACTAAAGTTCAAGGTTACTTGCTCTGTGATGAGTGTTTGCGACGTTTGTGTAAACATTGCAGGTACTTCTATGTGTGTATGTTCATTAACACTTGAGTAAATATACTCTTTTAACTCTTTTAAATGCTGAGGTCCGGGGCTTGCCACTACGAGAGTTGAACCGGGTTTAGCAAGTCTTGCTAGTTCTTGAGTAAATAATGGTGCGAATACACTGACCAATACATCGGCAAAGTAGCTTTTAAAAGGTGCTTGGCTAATGGATGCCACGCTAAAGTGGCAATTGCTATAGCGTTTTGCCGCATATTTTACCGCCGCCTTCGATATATCAACTCCGTACACAGTGGCTTGAGTATTATTAGCTAAAGCTTGGGTGTAAAACCCTTCACCACACCCTAAATCAATAATATTATTAGCTGCTATATTACTAATAATTTGGCCAAGTTCGTGCTGTAAAAAAGCATAATAGTTGCGCTCTAAAAAAGCGCGCCTAGCTTGCACCATTTCTAATGAGTCACCAGGTTGTTTTGAGTTTTTTTGCTGTACAGGCAATAAATTTACATAGCCTTCTTTTGCAAAGTCAAAACTATGGTTGTTTTCACAGCGAAGCATATTAGCTGTTTTTATTAGTGAGTTGCTACACAGTGGGCAGCTATATTCAAGACTCATGAGCCTAGGTAGTCCTTATCGTAAAAAGTTTTTACCCAATGTGGGCGATAAGTGATCATAATTGTAATAGCCATACCGTTTAACATGGCCTCTGGCAGCCAAATAATAGCGCTTAAGTAAACGTAATTATCTGCTAATTGTTGCCAGCTATACTGACCAATAGCAAGATAAAATAATGCCCCTAAAGCTATTTTTATACAGGCGATAAACCCAGCCGTAATAAACGCACATACAAATATATAAACAAAAAAGTGGCGCGGTAAATACTGATAACTAACAATAAAAGCCAAGTAGCTCAATAAAATAGGGATAAATGCGCCAATAAGCAATTGCACTGGCAGTAACTCAAACTCAATTAAACCAAATGCGGCTAATAGCGCCGTTGCCAGAACACTACTTAAAATAGTTAAACGCCAACCGAGAATAAGTGTAGCTGCAGTAATACCTAAAATATGTAAATCAAGGCCCGTTAAAATGCCTGCTTTAATGCGCCATAAAACAGCAAACACCAGCGCACATGCAAGTACCCCAGTTTGGCGTATGGGTACTTTGTAGAGTGCTTTATAGGTCGCTTTATCAATACTAAATAAGCTTATAGCGATTACAAGGGCCCAAAGTAGCCCTTGCATTGGGAGGCTAAGCATTAGGTTATTTAAATTCAGACCAAATAGGGGCGTGATCCGATGGCTTTTCGATGCCACGTAATTCGTAATCTATACCTGTGTCTATACAACGCGCGGCTAGCTCATGTGTTGCAAGTACAACATCAATTCGCAGGCCTCGGTTATCTAAAAACCCTTTTGAGCGGTAGTCAAACCACGAGTATTGATCGCTGGTTTCTGGGTTTTGCTCTCTAAAGGTGTCTTTAAAACCCCAGTTAAGTAATGTTGCCAGCCATTCACGCTCTATTGGTTGAAAAGAACATTTACCGGTTTTTAACCAACGTTTAGCATTTACTTCGCCAATACCTATATCTAGGCTGGTAGGTGAAATATTAATATCGCCCATTACAATCACGTCTTCATCGGGAGTATGATTTGTTTGCAGGTGAGTCATTAAATCTTTATAAAACTGACGTTTATATGGGAACTTGGTTTCGTGATTAATGTTTTCACCTTGCGGGAAGTAACCATTCATTACCGTTAAATCACGGCCATTGTCTTGCTCTACGGTAACACTGATCATGCGTTTTTGTGATTCTTCAGTATCAGTGGCAAAACCTTTAAATACCGATTTAGGTTCTTTTTTGCATAACATAGCTACGCCGTAATGGGCTTTTTGGCCATGATAATAAACGTGATATCCCATTTTTTGTACATCTTCTAGTGGGAACGCTTCGTCATGAACTTTAATTTCTTGTAGGCCAATAATATCGGGTTGATGTTTGTCGATAATAGCTTGTAATTGATGAAGACGCGCACGCAGACCATTGATATTGAAAGAAATCACTTTCATAGCATATACCTTAAAATTGGTTCTATATAATGCGTTAAATTATATCAGTAAATACACTTACATAACACGCCCGAAACGAGGAAGTTATTGGCTGAACTTTTAAGTGTAAAAACACCCGTTGTTATGTCCGGTATTACACCAAGGCTTTTTGCAAAAATTACAAGGCATGAAGCAAAGCTTTCATTACTATAATGCGCTACGTTAGTTTTTTTACTTGTATTTTTATTGTAACTAATTGATTTTAAAAGGTTGATGTTTTTGGCATTTAACTTGTATTAGTTAAAGTGACATTAATTAACTACAAGGATACGTCTTATGAAAAAGTTAACATTAGCATCTACTATTTTAGCAACGTTAAGCTTAGCAGCTTGTGCATCTAACCAAGGGTTAGATAAAATTGATAGTGACTTTGCAAGTTTAGATAACGATAGTGATGGTTTTATTTCGAAAGTTGAAGCTGATGACGATAATATTTGGCAACACTTTTCAAATATTGATACTAATATGGATAATCAAATAAGTCGCAATGAATTTAATGCGTACATGCAATTAAATACCGGGAAAGTTGCCACAGACAGTGAAGTAAGCGAATCAGCATTTAAAGCGGATATTACTAAATTTGATAAAATACAAAGCAGCTTCTCGAGTTTAGATAACGATAAAAGTGGCTATATTTCGGTTGAAGAAGCAGACGATGATGATATTTCAAATCACTTTGGCTACATGGATGTAAATAAAGACAAACGTGTTAGCAAACGTGAATTTGTTACTTACATAAAAAAATATGGCAATGCAGTCGCTGAAGACGACGCACTTAAAAGCGCCAATAACAGCTAAGCACACTATTTTAAAGTGTGAGAAAGGAGCCAGTGCTGAGCACTGGCTTTTTTTGTGGCTTTGATTTACTAAATTGCTCGATATGTTTTCCTACTTTGCTGTAGTTCTGGCATAATAGTTGGCTGTGTGTGTTTATTAGTTTAAGAGCGTTTATGGTGGGTCGGCGAGTTAGTGATGAGCAATTAATTGAGATCATTGAAGCGGCGATTTTTGTTGCTGACAAACCGTTAAGTAAACGTCATCTAAAGGATGTTGTTTTAGCCGATTTAGCAATATCTATGGCGCATATAAACGATGCAATAACAGCAATACAAACACATTTTCAGACCCGTGGTATTCGTTTGGTAGAAGTAGGCAGTGGTTATCGTTTTCAGGCATGTAGTAGCTTAAGCCCTTGGCTAAGTAATTTATGGCAAGAACGCGCGCCCAAATATTCGCGTGCTTTGCTCGAAACGTTATCGCTAATTGCTTATAGGCAACCAATTACACGCGCCGAAATAGAACAAGTGCGTGGTGTTACTACGGGTTCAAATATTATTAAAACACTACTCGAAAGAGAGTGGATTAAAGTGGTAGGTCACAAAGAAGTGCCGGGTAAGCCGGCGCTATATGCGACTACTAAACAATTTTTAGATTATTTTTCGATAACAGGTTTAGATAATTTACCTGCCTTGCCAGAGCAACAGCAAAGTAAAATTAACCAGTTATTAAGTGATCCTTCTGTGAGAGAACCATCCGAATGAGTGTTATACAAGGTGAAAAGTTACAAAAAGTCCTAGCCCGTGCTGGCGTAGGCTCACGCCGTGAAATGGAAAAATACATTGACGCAAACCGCGTTAGCGTTAACGGAAAAGTGGCTAAATTAGGCGATCGTGTTGAAGAAACAGATTCAATTCGTGTTGATGGCCATACGGTAAAAATTGAAGAAAAAGCCGATAGAATTTGTCGCGTAATAATGTATAACAAGCCTGAAGGTGAGTTAAGCACGCGTAAAGATCCTGAAGGTCGTCGTACTGTATTTGACCGCCTCCCTCGTATTGATGGCGAGCGCTGGATTGCGGTTGGCCGATTAGATATAAATACCGCAGGCTTGATGCTGTTTACTAACGATGGTGAATTAGCAAACCGACTTATGCACCCCAGTTACGAAGTTGAACGTGAATACTCAGCCCGTGTATTTGGTGAAGTAACCAAAGAAACCATTAAAAATTTAACCCGTGGTGTTGAACTTGAAGATGGCCCAGCAAAATTTCTTACGGTTAACCCTATGGGCGGCGAAGGTATAAACCGTTGGTACAATGTAACGCTTAATGAAGGACGTAACCGAGAAGTTCGTCGTTTATGGCAATCACAAGAGGTGGAAGTTTCTCGCTTAATTCGTATTCGTTACGGTAAATTAGAGCTTGATAAGCGCGTACCACAAGGTGGCTGGATTGAATACGACCTAGACACAGTAAACTATTTACGTAAAACAGTTAAGTTAGGACGTGAAACACAAACTAAGCTTTCAGTAATGCCTGAAAAACGCAAAGATAAGCGTGCCAAAATAAACCAAATACGTAAAGCAGTTAAAAAGCACAATCAACGTGTAAAACCAACTAAACGTAAGTAACCTGCTATTTAGTTAAATTAAATTAGTTAGACATTAAAAAAGCCGCTCAAAATTTTGAGCGGCTTTTTCGTATCTACATTAGAGTAATAGCTATTTCTTTACTTGAGCGTCAAGCGACTCGCCATTTACATTACTCGAATCATCACTCATTAAATATAAGTAAGTAGGCATTAAATCTTCAGGTGTTGCGAGTTTATCTCGGTCTTCACCAGGAAAAGCACTAGCGCGCATTGAAGTACGTGTAGCACCAGGGTTAATACAATTAATACGTATATTGGTTTTACCTACTTCACATGCCCATGTTTGCATCATGCCCTCTACAGCAAATTTCGAAATAGCATAAGGGCCCCAAAACTCGCGACCTTTACGGCCCACGCCAGATGATGTAAATACTACAGATGCATTTTTAGATTTGCGCAGTACCGGAAACAGCGCTTTAGTGATCATAGCTTGCGCGGTGACATTAACCTTCATTATGTTTTCAAAGGTTGATGAGCAAAAGTGCTCAAGTGGCCCTAACGTGCCTAAAATGCCCGCGTTATTTAATAAGCCATCAAGGCAGCCAAATTGAGACTCTATCGTGGCAGCCAGATCGCGGTAGTTTTGCTTAGTTGCGCCTTTTAAATCCATAGGGACTATTGCCGGTTGTGGATAACCTGCTTTAACAATCTCATCATAAACACATTCTAGTTTATTAGTTGTTTTGCCTAATAAAATAACAGTTGCGCCGTATTTAGCGTATGTAATTGCAGCTACTCGGCCAATTCCATCACCTGCGCCAGTGATTAAAATAACTTTATCTTTAAGTGCATTTTCAGCAGCTTGATAGGTGTTCATAAATGTACCCATGGATGAATTTTTTTTGATTTTAACATAGCAAAACATTAAGTAATCGAATTTATTGTAAATTTAGGTGGCGAAAGTAGAAAGTTTACGTTAAGTTTAACTGGTCTAATGTCTCATTAATAAACTGATTACATTGTTTTAACTTAATATACTTAATAAACACACTATAAAAATAAGATATGTGCGGAGCCAACAATATGAAAAAAATGCTACTCTCACTCTCGGTTACAGCTGCTCTTGCAGGTTGTGGCGGCGGAGAAACGCTAGAAGATGTTAAAAACGATTCGGTTACAGTTATCCCAAAGGCGACGGTAAAGTTTGATCCCGCTAATGGGGTTATATCTGTACCCAATGATTTATTAATGAGCGGTACCCAAGATGGTACTTTAAATATTCCTGGGGAGTTAAATGACGCTAATGTGTCTATTCCTCGTGCTGCTTATGCTAACCCTCAACTTGCACTGGGTGCGCTTGATGGCTGGTCTACTCAAGTTCCTTTTAAAATAGATTTAACTTTCCCACCAAATGTAAGCCTAGATGCCACCTCTGCAGGTACACCAGGTTCAGTACGTATTTTTGAAGTAATAATGGGAGCAAGTTTAACCGATGAACAATGCTCACAAGCACCTGCAGGTGCTGCCTGTAAACTAGTGGGTGAGTTGCAATTTGGTGTTGACTTTATCACCCAAGCATCTGGTGATGCGGTGGCGGTTATTCCACTTAAGCCATTTAAAGCCGGCAGCTCTTATATTAATGTATTAACCACAGAGCTTAAAGACTCACAGGGGCGTGCTATTGAGCCGTCATCTACTTACGCTACAGTAAAACAAGAAGCGCCATTAATTACGCCATCGCAACTAGCGCTACAGGGGGCTGTTAATAGCTACGAAAATGTAGTGGTTAGTTCAGGCAATATTACTAAAGATGAGATTATTTTTTCTGCTGCAATGACCATGCAATCGGCAGGCCCAGTGCTTGGTACAATTAAAAAGTTATTAGCAGCGAGCCTACAAAATCCAAATTTACCGACACCAGCAATTACTGTACCTAATCAGCCAATGGTAAATGTGCAGCAAGTATTTCAATCACAAGGTGTTGCTGTGAGTGATGCCTTTAAAGGTGTGCAATACCAAAAAGGTAGCATTATGTTGCCTATGTATTTAGGTACGCCTACAGGTAAAGAAATTAGCGATTTAAACGACACTTATTGGCAAGGCATGTGTGATAACGCAGTTGCTGTATTGGGTTATAAAGCACAAGCAGGTGCTGCATTTCCTACTGATCCAATTAGTGAAAATGACGGCGCATGTGCCGCATTAAGCGATGGGAAATTACGTGATTTAGGGTTAGATAGCACGCGTCATTTAACCAAATATAACTCTATTCCTAAAGTGCAAAGTATGGCCAATGTGCCAGTGCAAGTAACTAAACCTATTTTGCCTATAATTAATGGTGTACGTGCAAGTTTAGAATTAGCACCTATTACTATGCCTGAAAGTGGCTGGCCTGTAGTTATTATGCAGCACGGTATTACTACTAATAAAGAAACTATGTTGACATTAACGGCGCAGCTTTCTATTCAGGGTTTTGCCACAATTGCAATTGATCACCCGCGCCATGGCGAGCGAGGAATCGACGTAGATGCTGACGGTATCGATGATTTTAATGCAACCACAGGTTCGGTACTTAGTTATATGAACCTAAGCTCATTGCTTGTTGCCCGTGATAGTTTACGCCAATCAAGCGCCGACTTATTAGGCTTGCGTCTTGGTCTAAACTTTATTAATGATACAACTATAAACAGTAAAGATGTGACTTATGTTGGTCACTCACTGGGTTCAATTGTAGCGCCGGCGTTTATTGCCCAAGCAAATAGCCCAATGGCTGAAACACTTGACCCACTGTTTAACGTTAATACAGTTGCGCTTGCAAGTGGCGGCGGTGGTATTGCCAGTTTCTTACTAGAATCACCTGCGTTTGGCCCATTTATTCAAGGCTCGGTATTATCACAAGCAGGTACAACCGAAGCCACTGAATTTAATGCATTTTTACAAGGTGATGCAATTTCTAACTGCGGTGTGTTACTGCCAAATATGCAAGACTTCCTATCATGTGGTTACACCGAATATGCAACGGCTTTAACTATGGCTGGCGAAACGGGTAAGCTGGCAAATATTAAAGGCGTAATGACTCAATTTGCTTTTGCAGCGCAAACTGCACTAGATAGTGGCGACCCAACTAATTATGCCGCAACCGTTAAAGCACTCGAAACGCCTGTATATATGAACGTGGTAGTGGGTGATGGCGCAGGCAATAAGTCAGATCAAGTTATTCCTCCAAGTGTTGCTAGCAATCCGCTTGCAGGTAGTTTACCACTGGCCAACTTTATGGGCTTAGAAACAGTGAGCACATCACAAGCACCTAGTGCCACGCCGTCTAGCTATTTAGTTAAATTTACTAAAGGGCATCATGGTTCAGTATTAACACCAGCGCCTAGTGAAGAGGCGGGTTCGGATGCTGCAGGTAGCTTAGCTGCCAACTCTGAAATGCAATTGCAAATTGCAACTTACTTAGCCGCTCGTGGTCGTTTGTTGTTAATTACAAATAGTGATGTTGTGACCGATTAATAGCTTACAACGCAATTAAGTAACCAAAGCCACTGTTTAGTGGCTTTTTTTTGTTAAAAAGCATGCTAAATTAGCTGAAATTTATAAATGGAGAAAAGTGTTGGAATTTTTATACGAATACGGTTTGTTTTTCGCTAAAACGGTTACTTTTGTTATTGCTATAGCCATTATTTTAATGCTGATAGTTGGTGCGGCAGTTAAGCCAAAAGCTAAAAAAGGTGAAATACAAATAGATAATATATCTGAGCAACTAGATAATATTAAACAAAGCTTTTTACACAATACTTTAGGTAAAAAAGAACTTAAAGCACATCAAAAAAAGCTTAAGGCAGACAATAAAAAAAATGACAGTAAAGAGCCAAAACCGCGATTATATGTGGTTGATTTTATAGGCAGTATGGATGCACATGAAGTAGAGAGTTTAAGAGAGGAAATAACCGCTATTATTTCTATTGCTGATGCGAGCAAAGATAAAGTACTGATTCGTTTAGAAAGTGGTGGTGGGGTAGTTCATGGTTATGGGCTGGCAGCTTCACAGTTACAGCGCATTAAAAATGCAGGTATACCTTTGAGTGTTGCTATAGATAAAGTGGCAGCAAGTGGTGGTTATATGATGGCTTGTGTTGCTGATGAAATTATTGCAGCGCCATTTGCTATTGTAGGCTCGATTGGCGTAATAGCGCAGATACCTAACTTTAATAAAATATTAAAGAAAAACGATGTGGAATTTGAGCAAATAACCGCAGGGGAGTTTAAACGCACCCTTACTTTATTTGGCGAAAATACTGATAAAGCGCGTGAAAAATTTCGTGAAGAAATTGAGCAAACTCATGGTTTATTCAAAACTTTCGTAAGCACACAGCGCCCAAGTTTAGATATAAGCTCAGTGGCTACAGGTGAGCATTGGTTTGCAACTCAAGCAATTGAGAAAGGCTTAGTGGATGTTATAAAAACCAGTGATGATGCCTTGCTTGAACAACAAGATGAGCGCCAAATTTATAAGATTAAATATAAGATTAAAAAAGGTTTAAGTGACAAGTTAGCACTTGGTTTTAGTAGTGCAGTTAATAAGGCCGGGGTTAATTTAGTTTCTAAGTTTAAATCATTAAACCCATAAATAGTGGATTACTTTAAGCTTAATTAGCTTTGGCCAATAAAAAACCCTTGAACTAATCAAGGGTTTTTTTAATGCGAAGTTATTTATTAACTCATAGGTTTACTTATGTTTTCTAAATCTTTCGCTGCATTAGGGTCATTATAAATAGACTCATCTAACTGACCTTCAGACTTAGCAACCACACAGGTAACCATACAGTCACCCGTAATATTAACTGCAGTGCGGGTCATATCTAGTAATCTATCTACACCAATAATTATTGCAATCCCCTCTACTGGTAGGCCAACTTGATTAAGTACCATAGCTAACATAATTAAGCCAACACCCGGTACGCCGGCTGTGCCAACAGACGCTAGCGTAGCCGTTAAAATTACCATTAAGTAATCAGAAATGGTTAAATCAACACTAAACACTTGTGCAATAAATACAGTGGCAACCCCTTGCATAATGGCAGTGCCATCCATGTTTATGGTTGCACCTAGTGGAATAGTAAATGAAGCGACAGAGTTATTAACCCCGAGTTTTTTAGTGGCTGTTTCAAGAGTAATTGGCATAGTTGCACTTGAGCTTGAAGTACTAAAACCAAATAAACAAGCGTGTTTCATTTTCTTTAAAAAAGTTACAGGGTTTAAACCCGTCAATAGTTTTAATAACAAACTGTAATTTACAAACGCATGTAATAATAAAGCGGCAACCACTACAAAAAAGTACTTAGCCAAGCTAACAATTAAGTTTAACTCTATGGTGGTAAATAACTTTGCCATTAAGAAAAACACCCCGTAAGGCGCAACGTTCATTAACAAAGTAACTAGTTTTAAAATTACCGTATTTAGGTCTTCAAAAACAACGGCTACGCGTTTTCCTGCATTACCACTAAGTGCCATAGCAATACCAAACAGTAATGCGAAAACAATAACTTGTAGCATATTACCTTTTGCCATAGCTTCAAAAGGGTTGGTTGGAAACATATCTATAATAACGCGCGCTAAGGTAGGTGCCTCAGATACGTCGTAACTTGCATCTGTTGGCAAATCAATACCCACGCCAGGGCTAAACAGTAAAGCCAAAGTAATAGCCAGAGTAATAGCTAAGGCTGTGGTAATTAAATATAAACCAATTGATTTACCACCCAAACTGCCTAATTTTTTAGGATCGCTTAAGCTACATGTGCCACACACTAAAGATACAAATACTAAAGGAACAACCAGCATTTTTAAGCTGGCAATAAATATTTGCCCACCAATGTGAAAAATTCCATCAACAAAAAAAGCTTTAATTGGCAAAGAGAATAACCCAAGTGGTATTAGGTAATCGTCTTCACCAGCTAATATAGCTTGAAATAAAAAGCCTACGGCAATACCTAGTGCCATGCCTATCATTATGCGAGTTGTTAAGCTCATTGAACGTATTTTCGACATATTCCCAATCTATTTTTTATAAATTTGGCACAGCCTACCAGCATGTAAATATTTATACAGAAAAATTTATTAATAATTTAAATTTTTTATCAAAGAAAGTATCAAAAAACTGTGATTTTAGACTAGGTTATAGGTTAACATGAGGTAAACAATATAAAGTTAATAATAATAACGCTAGGGAGAGGTTTATGCCTTTAACACGACTGCTAAGCATTATGATGCTCAGCTTTTTTATCACAGCTTGTGGTGGTGGTGGCTCACTTGAAAAGGAGGGCAGTATAGGTGATGGTAACGGAGGAACAACACCTGATGTACCCACCTACGCCGTTACGCTTCAAGGCTACTCCCAAGAGGATGGCAGTGCATCGAATACTGTTACAGCGGCCTCTGCGCTAGATTTACGGGCTAAACTTGTTAAAGATGGCGTACCAGTTAGTGGCGCAAGAATTACTTTTACTTTATCAGATGATGTAGGGGTATTGAACCCAAACTCTGGCAGCGCTTTAACAAAAGATGATGGTGTTGCGAAGATAGAATTAACCGCAGGCACCGTAAAAGGAGCTGGAGCTGTTACTGCTAGTTATACGGTTGATGGCGAAACATATACTAGTCAGTTTGATTTCGAGTCAGCAGGGGATGCTGATATTAATGATCCAAGCTTATTTTCTTTAGCATTAGAAGGCTATTCAAAGTCAGATGGTAGTAAATCAAATAGAGTGTCTGCAAGTTCAGTAATTGAACTCAAAGCCAAGCTTGAAAAAGATGGGGCTGCAGTAACTGGCGCAAGAGTTACTTTTACATTGGCAGATGAAGTTGGTGTATTAACCCCGCTCTCTGGTAGTGCGTTAACAAAAGACGACGGTATTGCAACATTAGATCTTACCGCGGGTACAGTAAAAGGAGCTGGTGTTGTTACTGCTAGTTATACAGTTAACGGCGCTACGTATTCTAGCCAGTTTTCATTCGAGTCTGCAGGGGATGCGGATGGCAGTGGTTCAAATTTATTTACTTTATCATTAGAGGGCTTCTCAAAATCTGATGGTAGTAAATCAAATAGAGTGTCTGCAAACTCAGCTATAGAGCTCAAAGCCAAGCTTGAAAAAGATGGCTCTGCAGTGAATGGTGCAAGAGTTATTTTTACGCTTGCAGATGAAGTAGGTGTATTGAACCCTAGCTCTGGTAGTGCATTAACAAAAGGCGATGGTATTGCAACATTAGACCTTACCGCGGGTACAGTAAAAGGGGCTGGTGTTGTTACTGCAAGCTATACAGTTGATGGCGAAACGTATACTAGTCAATTTGCATTCGAGTCTGCAGGAGATGCAGGGGGTAATGATACAAGTTTATTTATTTTATCTTTAGAAGGGTTTTCACAAGCAGATGGTAGTAGATCAAACACTGTTTCTGCAGGTTCGCCTTTAAATTTACATGCAACGTTAACTAAAGAAGGTATTGCTGTTACAGGAGAGCGTATTACTTTCACTTTAGCAGACAGTATCGGCAAGCTAAATCCTACATCAGGAACAGCTATCACAGATAACACTGGTATTGCTAAGATAGAACTTGGTGCAGGAGAGGAAGCCGGAGCGGGTGGAGTCACTGCCAGTTATACAATAAATGGTGTAACGTATAGTGATACATTTTCATTTCAATCTACTGGTGGCCAAGAAGCTTATCAATTGCTTTTAAAAGGGTACTCTAAATTAGATGGTAGTGAATCTAATAGTGTAACCGCTGAGCAGCCATTAGATTTGCATGCGTTACTGACTAAAGAAGGTAAGGCAGTTACTGGTGAGCGCGTCGTGTTTAGCTTAGTGGATGATATTGGCAAGCTAAATCCTACATCAGGAACAGCTATTACAGACAATACAGGTATTGCAGTAATAAAGCTTACAGCAGGAGAAAAAGCCGGAGCAGGTGAAGTTACTGCATCGTATACAATCAATGGTGTGAGTTATAAAGATACATTTTCATTTCAATCAAGTGGCGATCAAGTTGCTTATACGTTGAGTATTCAAGGTTATTCAAAAGAAACAGGTGTTCAATCAAATACTGTAACCAGTTTAGAAGCACTAGATTTAAAAGCCACTGTACTTGATGATATTGGTGCTCCTGTAACAGGTAAAAGCGTGACATTTGCTCTTGATGGAAATATAGGGGCTTTGAACCCAGAATCAGGAAGTGTGTTAACAGATAATTCAGGTGTAGCTCAAATTGAGTTAACCTCTGGTAATATAGCCGGTGCTTCAAATGTAGTTGTTCGCTACATAAATCAAGGACAAACTTACTCATCTGAACCATTTGACTTTGAAGCTGTTATTGTTGAAAAAGCACAGCTGACAGTTAACTTAATAGCTTCAGATGGTACAGAAACAAGAATGGTTGATTTTGAACATCCAGCAGTAGTACAAGCAAAGTTATTAGTAGATGGACAACCAAGTGCATATCAATTAATTCAATTTGATTTGTCGGGTTTTGGTAAAATAAACCCATCAAACGGTACCGCAATGACAGATGCTGAAGGCATCGCAAAAGTAGACTTGCTAACAGGCATTGAGGCAGGTGCTGGTATAATTTCTGCTACTTATAAGCTTGACGAAAATACTGCATTTGATTCAAATTCTTTCACTTATACATCTAAAGGTGATGCGCCACCACCTGGCACATCTAATGATTTTACTATAGATTTAAGTTTACTATCTTCTACAAGAAGAACACAAATAAGTGAAATTAGCGCAACTGATAGTGGCTTGGTTGTGGCGACTATTTTAGATGTAAACGGTATGCCTGCTGTAGGTAAAGTTGTAACATTTAGCTCAACTTTAGGGAGCTTATTACCGAGCTCTGGTACTGCCTTAACTGATGCAGAGGGAGTTGCAAAACTAAATCTTACTTCTGGGACTGTTGAAGGTGCAGGCATTGTTACAGCGCAGTTTGAGGCTGTTGAAGCTAAATTAGGTTTTTATACTCGTGGCGATGCTATCGATCCTAATCAAAGCAGTGCAGATATAAGTTTTAGCATATTAAAAAATTGCCCCTCAGACTTTAAAACAATCAGAAATGTAAGCTCGTGTGAAGAAACTGCCAGTATCTCCGGCGATTCTGCAGGGATTCTTTATATACAGGTAAATAAGAAAGACTCGACTACAGCGCTAGCACAAACGTTAGTTACTGCAACTACTACGATTGGCTCTATATCACCAAGTACAGGTACCGCGATCACTGATGAAAACGGTATCGCTTTGCTAGATATAATCCCTGGGCGAGATGTTGGTGCTGGTGAAATTACCGTATCTGTTTTAAACAGCAGCCTTACTAAAGCATTTCAAATTGCAGCAGTTGATATTGATATTGCTATATCTAGCTCTGTAGCAAGTGGGCAATCTTTAACTGCAGGTTCAACCGCACTCGTTTCAGTAGAAATCACTAAAGACGGTAGCTTGTATACAGCGCCTTTAAATGTTGAGTTTTCATCTGGATGTGTCGACTCTGCCTTAGCTGTAATTGATGAGAAAGTGACGAGTATTGGTGGTTTTGCGCGTTCTACTTATCGACCTTTAACGTGTGTAGGCGGAGATATAATAACAGCCAGTGTAATAACTGGTGGTGATACTGTTTCAGCTAACACAACGATTAATGTATCACCGGCAAATATTGGCTTTATTCAATTTGTTGAGGTTACTGAACCGGTAATATCACTTAAAGGTACGGGCGGAGCAAATCGAAGTGAAATATCAGAAGTGGTATTTAAGCTTGTTGATGCTAATGGTAACGATCTAGCTTCAAGAACGGTTGACTTTACGTTATCAACGGCTGTGGGTGGTATAACATTAGGAGCCGATTCAGCAATAACCAATGCACTAGGTGAAATTAGAACAACAGTGCAATCTGGTGTTGTTGCAACTCCCGTACGTGTAATTGCATCAATAGAAGAAGATATTGATGGTGACACAGTAACGGTATCTGCGCCATCAGACGTGTTAGTAATTAGTACGGGTATTGCAGATCAAAATAGCTTTTCGTTATCACGCTCAATTTTCAACGTACATGGGCTTAACGTTGATGGCAGCGAGGTTACCGTTAATGCAAGGCTAGCAGATCATTTCAATAATCCTGTGCCCGATGGTACCGCAGTGAGCTTTATTACAGAAGGTGGTGTTATAGAACCAAGTTGTACGACTTTAAATGGCGCTTGCTCAGTAACATGGCGTAGTAGTAACCCTCGTCCATTCACTGAAACTATGTATGAAAATACAATTGCACAGAAGTGTGATAGAGGCTTGCCGTGTCCATTAGGTATTTTGAATAATGACTACAGTGTTGATCTTCCTTTAGGCGGCAGAGCAACAGTGCTTGCTTATGCTATAGGTGAAGAAACATTCTCAGATCTAAATGGTAATGGGTACTTCGATAGTCAAGACTTTTTTAGTGAGCTGTTTGATATTCCAGAAGCGTTTATTGATAATAATGAAGACGGCACTTATGGCGGTAAAGATTGTAATGCTCCAGCAGAACATTGTTCGGCAAATAACTCTAAAGGTGATGAATTTGAAGAGTTTATAGACTTTGACAATGATGGGCAGTGGACAACAGGTAATAGTATGTACAATGGCTTATTATGTAGGCCGGATGATGTTGCTATTAATTTGTGTAGTCGCGACCTAGTTAATGTATTTCAAAACCAAGAAATTGTTATGTCTGGTGATGCCGCGTTTTTCAGAGTTGTTACTTTTGCCAACGATTGCGCTGCAATACCGGGAGTAGCAGCGTCTGAAGTGCATGTGAATAGTGACCCTGCAAGCCCGGTGATTCGAAGAGTACAGAATGATTTAACAAGCGCTAAAATGTGTCAAATTTCACAAATAGATTTGACCGAAGCAACCGGTGTTACAAGTGCTGGCGCGACAGTTTATATAGCTGATATTTATAACAATCCATTACCAGCAGAAACAACTGTAAAAATCACTTCAGAAGAAGGGAAATTATCAGGTACAACTGATTACGTGTTCCCTAATACGACAAGTATCAGACCTATTAACCTGTCGTTTGGCATCTCAAGAGTGTTAGTAGAGGACAAAAATAGTGTTGTAAGTGGTAATTTAACTATTACTGCAACAGCAACATCTGGATTAATTACCTCTACTTCAATAACAATATTACATGACAAAAAACTGTAATTTGATGCTGTTTTAAAAAAATGCCAACCATAAGGTTGGCATTTTTTGTTTCTATTCTATATATTCCCCATCAATTACTCTAAAAACACCTGTTTGTTTAAATTAAACGCAGAAATTGTTCGTTTATTCGCTTAAAACTGAAAAGTTTGTATTAAAAGCTTGTAACAATTAGTGTTTGTAGATATACCTATAAATATTCGTGCCGCTTATGTCGGCTAAACACATTTTAAAAAACTTGGTTAGAAATAGGCAACTATGGGCAAATCGCTAGTAATTGTAGAGTCACCTGCTAAGGCTAAAACAATTAATAAATATTTAGGTAATGACTTCATCGTAAAGTCCAGTATTGGACATGTGCGAGATTTACCTACTTCAGGTTCTGGAAAAAACAAAGTGCCAGCGACTAAAACGCCGGCTGAAGTGCGTAAATTACCGCCTGAAGAGAAAGCAGCGTATAAAAAGCAACGAGACTATTCTAACTTAGTCGCGCGTATGGGTATTGACCCTGATAAAGGCTGGGAACCACATTACGAAATACTGCCAGGAAAAGAAAAGGTAGTACAAGAGCTTAAAAAGCTTGCCGAAAACGCTGACCAAATATACCTCGCAACGGATTTGGATAGAGAAGGGGAAGCAATTGCTTGGCACCTTCAAGAAATTATTGGCGGTGAACCTGCAAAATATAAGCGTGTGGTTTTTAACGAAATTACAAAAAACGCAATTCAGCAAGCATTCGAAACACCCGGTGAGCTTAATACCGATATGGTATATGCACAGCAAACACGTCGCTTTTTAGACCGTGTTGTTGGTTTTATGGTATCGCCCTTACTGTGGGCAAAAGTGGCACGTGGACTTTCGGCTGGACGCGTACAATCGGTAGCAGTGCGCTTACTCGTTGAGCGTGAACGCGAAATTAAAGCGTTTATACCTGAAGAATTTTGGGATATTCATGCTGATGTTAAAAATGCAGAGTCAGAGTTACGCTTAGAAGTAGCCAAACAAGCAGGCAAGCCATTTAAGCCTGTAAATGAAGCTCAGGCTAGCGCAGCAGTTAAAAGCCTTGAGAATGCAGAATACAAAGTTATAAGCGTTGACGAAAAACCAAGTAAAAGTCGCCCAAGTGCGCCTTTAATCACTTCAACTATGCAACAAGCAGCCAGTACACGTTTAGGCTATGGCGTTAAAAAAACCATGATGCTAGCGCAGCGCTTGTACGAAGGCGGTTACATTACCTATATGCGTACCGACTCAACTAATCTGTCAAAAGATGCGGTTGCTATGTGTCGCGAATATGTAACAGAGCAATTTGGTGAAAAATACTTACCTAAAGATCCTATTAATTATAGCTCAAAAGGCAATGCACAAGAGGCGCATGAAGCAATTCGTCCATCAAGTGTAACTGTGCTTTCGGGGCATATTGAAGGGGTTGATGCCGATGCTAAAAAACTATATGAGCTAATTTGGCGTCAATTTGTAGCGTGCCAAATGGTACCTGCAGAATACGACCTAACGACATTAACGGTAGCAGCGAACGACTTCCAACTAAAAGCCAAAGGCCGTGTGCTACGCTTTGATGGTTGGACTAAAGTACAGCCTGCTATTCGTAAAAAGAACGAAGAAGATCAGTCATTACCTGCAGTAACAGTAGGCGAAACATTAACGTTAATCGAGCTTGATCCTAAGCAACACTTCACTAAACCGCCAGCGCGTTTTAGCGAAGCGAGTTTAGTAAAAGAGCTTGAAAAACGCGGTATTGGCCGCCCATCTACTTATGCATCTATTATTTCTACTATTCAAGATCGTGGTTATGTACGGGTTGAA
Organism: Pseudoalteromonas translucida KMM 520; assembly: GCF_001465295.1. NCBI lineage: Bacteria > Pseudomonadati > Pseudomonadota > Gammaproteobacteria > Alteromonadales > Pseudoalteromonadaceae > Pseudoalteromonas > Pseudoalteromonas translucida. The sequence goes on from NZ_CP011034.1 coordinate 1,541,864, forward strand.
AACCGTCGTTTCTTCGCTGAAAAAATGGGTGAAATAGTTACCGACCGCTTAGTAGAAAATTTTGAAGACTTAATGAACTTTGACTTTACCGCCAAAATGGAAGGTCGTTTAGATGATATCGCCGAAGGCGAGCGCATTTGGACTGAAGTACTCGATAAGTTTTATGCCGACTTTTCAACGCAATTAACTGTTGCGAAAGACGAGCCTGAAAATGGCGGAATGCGTCTTAATGAAATGGTCGAAACTGATATTGAATGTCCGACTTGTAGCCGTAAAATGGGTATTCGTACCGCATCTACTGGCGTGTTCTTAGGGTGTACTGGTTATAACTTGCCACCAAAAGAGCGCTGTACAACAACGATGAACTTAGTATCGGGCGATGAAGCCGTTGCCACAGACAGTGCCGATGCAGAAGATCTTGAAACCGAAACTTTAATGCAAATGAAACGTTGCCCAATTTGTGAAACGGCAATGGATTCATACCTAATCGACGAAACCCGTAAATTACATGTGTGTGGTAATAACCCAGCATGTAGTGGCCATGTAGTTGAGCAAGGCACGTTTAAAATTAAAGGCTATGACGGGCCACTTATTGAGTGTGATAAGTGTGGCGCTGATATGGAATTAAAATCGGGACGTTTTGGTAAATACTTTGGTTGTAATAACGACGAATGTAAAAACACCCGTAAGTTACTTAAAAATGGCGAAGCTGCGCCGCCAAAAGAAGACCCTGTTCACATTACCGAATTAGAATGTGAAAAGTCAGATGCGTATTTTGTTTTACGTGATGGCGCTGCAGGTATTTTCTTGGCTGCAAATACCTTCCCTAAATCGCGCGAAACACGTGCGCCTAAGGTTGAAGAGTTACAACGCTTTAGAGACCGTATTTCACCTAAGTTTTATTACTTAGCCGATGCACCAGCACAAGATCCAGATGGAAACTTAGCTGTTGTACGCTACAGCCGTAAAAATAAAGAGCAGTATGTAATGACCGAAGTCGACGGTAAAGCGACCGGTTGGACTGCGCATTATGTTGCGGGTAAGTGGGTTGAAGAAGCGAAGAAAAAAGCAGCACCCAAAAAGAAAGCAGCTGCTAAAAAAGCGCCTGCTAAAACTAAGGCTAAAGCAAAAACTAAAAAAGATGCTGAATAAATAATACTAATATAAGTATTTAATTTTTCTCTTTTTGAAAGCAATAAAAAACCGGAATACACTTTGAGTGTCGATTCCGGTTTTTTTATATCTAATTAAAAGTGTTCGCAACGGCTGTATTAGCAATAGACTTAATTAGACAATAAATTGAATTAAATTTTTACAGCAGAGACTTTTTTGTAGCCTTCTGATACAAGCTCATCATTCACGCACTTTAATACATAGCCATAAAGCTCTTCATTGCTTACGTCGTCATCTTTAGCCCAGTTAACACACATTTCTGTGTATTCTTTAACTGTTTCAGCTGAAGCGTCCGCCGCATCTTCTGCAACCACATTAAGTGCAGACAGTGCAAATAGAGGTGCTACGATTAATGCTAGCAATGCTTTGTTCATTTGTTTATTCCTAAAAAATGTTATGACAATTGTTGTTTAAAACAAGTGTACCCAAGCCAGAACAACTCTGTTGGTATGCTGATTTTTAATCGAATTTGAAATAAAAGATAACGAAATATTTTTATCGTCAGGATAAGTAAGTTGAGTGTTAAATTTTAATGGTAATTAGGAGCATACATGGACGAATCTTCAAGATCTAAGCTAACCAAAACAAATAAAATAGAATCGGTATTGGAGTGTTTTATAGTTGTTAGCTATAAAAAAGCCTGAGCGTACTCAGGCTGTTGTTTTTATATTAAATGACTTCTAGCTACATTGGGCGTAATAGCAGCTAAATCCATTCATTGTTAGCTGGTTATCACTCAAAGTAGCATTGTGATGCGAAAGCGTGTCATACGCTTTAGTTATAGCCACCGGCAAATTTAATGTTGCTTGTTGCGCACTTAAATTAAATACACATAGCATTTTTTCATTATTAAGTGTTCTATAAAATGCCAGAATGGGTTCAGCCGTTTGGATAAACTCAATATCACCTGTAATCATTACCGCTTGCGTTTTACGCCAAGCCATAAATTCACGATATGCGTTTAAAATAGAGTTTTTGTCGTCATTTTGCTCTGCTACCGATTGCGACTTATGTGCAGCATCTACAGGTAACCAAGGCTTATTTTCACTAAATCCAGCATAATCTACTTGCTCATTTTCCCAAGGAATTGGAGTTCTACAGCCATCACGTCCTTTAAAGTTAGGCCAAAATGTAATTCCGTATGGGTCTTGTAAGTCTTCAAAGGCCACGTTTGCCTCGCCCAAGCCTAGCTCTTCGCCTTGATACATACATACACTACCACGCAGTGAAGCGAGTAGGGCTGTAAGCATTTTACATTGAGCAGGGTTAATTTCGCCATTATCGCTCCAACGGCTCGCAACACGCTCTACATCATGGTTACTAAACGCCCAGCAAGGCCAGCCTTCAGTCATTTGCTGTTCAAGGGTTTGTACTGTTGTTCTAATGTATTCACTAGAGTAGTCATCAGTGAGTAATTCAAAACTGTAACCCATGTGTAGCTTATCGCCACCTTGCGTATACTGCGCCATGGTAGCGAGTGAATCTTCAGACGATATTTCACCCAATGAAACCGCACCTGGGTACTTATTAAGTAAGGCACGAATGTCTTGCATAAATTCGATGTTTTCTGGTTGGGTGTTGTTGTAATAGTGATACTGAAATGCGTACGGATTGTCTTCACTAAAACCACGGCCTTGGCGCTTATCTTTTGGTTTTGCAGGATTGTCGCGTAATTGCGCATCGTGGTAGCAAAAGTTAATTGCATCGAGCCTAAAGCCATCTACACCTTTTTTCAGCCAAAATTCCACGTTATCAAGCACCGCTTGTCTAACATCTGGATTATGAAAGTTTAAATCGGGCTGCTCGGTTAAAAAGTTATGTAAATAATACTGACCTCGGCGTGGCTCCCACTGCCATGCTGGGCCGCCAAAAATAGATAACCAATTATTAGGTGCTGTACCATCTTCTTTTGACTCAGCCCAAACATACCAATCAGACTTATCGTTAGTGGTGTTTTCGCGGCTATCTAAAAACCATTGGTGTTGATCAGAGGTATGGCTAAGCACTTGGTCAATAATAATTTTTATATCGCGGGCATGCGCTTGTTCAATTAGCGCATCAAAATCGTTTAAATCACCAAATATTGGGTCAATATCTCGGTAGTCGCTAATATCGTAACCAAAGTCTTTCATTGGCGATTTAAAAAATGGTGAAATCCAAATAGCATCAACGCCTAAGCTTTTAATATAATCAATGCGATTAATTATCCCCTTTAAGTCACCAATACCATCATTGTTGCTATCTTGAAAGCTACGCGGATAAACCTGATAAATTACCGCACCTTTGTACCACTGCTGTTGGGCCATGCTTTTCTCCGTCATTGCACACCGTATTTCGATTACGCTAAATATGGTTTGTTAACTCACCATATAATATTTCTAAAAAGCATACGTGAAGCCCGTGATTCTGTAAAAATACTGCATACGTATGCAGTAAAATACACATTTTTTAAGTATCAAAAAAATCACAAAAAACCAATTAAATATTTTAAATTGCCAACAAAACAACCTTACCAATTAAGTTTTTAAATTGATTTATCGGTATTTTTTTATTTTAATTTAATATTAACAATGGCTTGAGTGTATAGCTTCAAGGTTGCTTTGGTCTTACCAATTACACACTCAAAAATAAGCGTATACAGAGCAGGGATCAGCTTAAATATGGTTATTTTTATGCAGTTTACATTTAACAACATCCGCCATTTATTGATAAATATAATTATTTAACTAAATTTATTAAGTAATTAATGCGAATTTATGAAAGTCTATTAAAAACAATCGTTTGTGCTATTGTGAGTGGCTTTTATGTTAATATATTGTCAATGTGCAAGTATTGAATACGTATGCATAAAGTTGTTAATAAAATGAAGAGAGCGTTAACATTAATCCTGACAACAAAATTAGCTCACTTTGTTTGACTATCACTCAAACAAAGCGAGGATCACACTATGGGTAACGGGAAAAACATCATGTCTATGTTCAAACCAAGTATATTAACGTTGGCATTAACAGCTGCTGGTTTATCAAGCTTTGCTACTGCGGCCGCGCAAGAAAATACAATAAAAAAAGAAGACGTTGAAGTCATCGAAGTTAAAGGTTTTCGTGGCAGTTTAGTTGAGTCAATAAACACCAAACGTTTTTCTACACAGGTTGTAGAGTCAATTTCTGCTGAAGATATTGGTAAATTACCAGACTCATCTATTGCAGAATCTATTGCACGTTTACCGGGTTTAACCGCACAGCGTCTTGATGGCCGAGCAAGTCGTGTAAGTGTGCGTGGCTTTAGCGAAAATGAAAGTGCCACTACCTTTAATGGTCGCGAGCAAGTTTCTATTGGTGACAACCGTGGTGTTGAATTTGACCTGTACCCATCAGAAATAATGAGCGGTGTAACCGTTTATAAAACGCCTAATGCAAGTCTTGATGCAGAAGGTATTGCTGGTGTAATCGACATGCAAACCGTTAAGCCTTTAAGTAAAGGTGAGCGTGTGATCATGTTTAATGGCCAATTAGAACAAACAGGTTTTGATAAATTAAACCCAGATGGCAACGACAGTGGTTACCGCGGCACGATTTCGTACATTGACCAGTTTGCAGATGACACTATAGGTGTTGCGTTTGCCTATAATAAAATGAGTTCACCAAACCAAGAAAAACGATGGAACTCATGGGGCTACCCTGAATTTGAAGCTGCTGGCGAGCAATATTCTATATTAGGCGGTGCAAAACCTTATGTGCGTTCATCAACACTTGAGCGTGATTCAGCAATGTTTGTACTTGAAGCCGCACCAACTGATCGTTTAAACATGACGTTTGATGCGCTTTATGTTGATTTTTCAGATGAGAAGATATTACGTGGTATAGAAGTACCTTTTGCATGGGGCCAAGGCACAATAGACGCTTCAAGCGCTGAAATAGATGAGTCATCTGGTTTTATCACCAGTGCAGTTACACAAGGGCAACGAGTTGTCGTTCGTAACGATTATGAAGAACGTAATGCTGAGCTAACGCAATTTGGTTTTAACACTAAATACGACATTAATGATTCATGGTCGTTAGAGTTTGATGCCAGTGTATCTGAAGTAAAACGTCAAATATGGAGTATCGAAAGTTACTCTGGTACAGGGCGTGGCGATGCAAATGGCATTGCAGATAACATAGGTTATGCCTTTGATGGTGGCAATACTGGCGCGCAATTTAGCCATGAATTAGATTACAGTGATTATGATCTTATTCAATTAGGCGGTCCATTATCTTGGGGAGCAAGTTCTGCCCTTAACGATAAATATGGTTTAACGGGCACTGCCTACGAAAATACAGCACAAGACGGCTTTATTAATGCCCCAGAAATTAACGATGAATTACAAACATTAAAGCTTGCTGCAAGCAAAGCACTCGAAAATGAGTATTTTAGTAAAGTAAGCTTTGGTATTTCATATCGCGATCGCGAAAAAAGTAAAGTGTCTGAAGGGTATTACATGACCTTAAAAGACTTCTCGCTTGCAAATCCAGGTATGTTGGCTATTCCTGAGCAATATCGTGAAGGGTCTGCTAGCTTAGACTTTATTGGTATGGGTAACATGGTTGCCTACGATACAAACGGCTTAGTAAACGATGGCTACTACGACCTATTACAAGAAAGCCTTACAAACCAAAAGCACAAAACACAATCTTGGACTGTTCAAGAAGAAGTAATTGCAGTATTTGCACAGCTAGATATTAACGCAGAAATTGGCTCAATTCCGGTAACGGGTAATATTGGTGCGCGCTATGTACAAACAGATCAATCATCACAAGGCTCTGCTGCTAATACAGTTAATGGCTTAGTGGTTGTAACGCCTACCGATGTTAGCCATGACTATAGCCACTTTTTACCAAGCATAAACTTATCGTTTGCAATTGATGAAGAGCAAACAATACGTTTTGGTGCAGCAAAAACAATTTCACGCGCACGTCTTGATGAAATGAATGCATCAATAAATGCCACTTACAGCCAAACACAACCAGACGATAACGGTAATTTTTGGAGCATTTCGGGTGGTAATCCAAAGCTTGAGCCTAAAGAAGCAACAGGCTTCGACCTAAGCTACGAAAACTACTTTGATGCAGAAGGTTACTTTGCTGCCGCATTTTTCTACAAAGACATTACGCAATGGATTTTTGATGGTACATATGATGTAGATATGACAGGTGTTGCAGACCCATCTACAGGTGAAATTCCAGCTACGTCTACCGGCACTGGTTCGGGTAAAGTAAATGGCGGTGAAGGCGACCTTTGGGGTTATGAGCTATCTTTATCATTACCATTTAGCGTATTTCACCCAAGCCTAGAAGGTTTTGGTTTAATTGCTAGCCATACAGGCGTAGAGCAAGACCTGAGTGATCAAAATGGTAATGAATATGAGTTGCCAGGCTTATCAGACCAAATCGATAGCTTAACCTTTTATTATGAGCACAGCGGTTTTCAAGCACGTACCAGTATGCGCAAACGTAGTGACTTTAAAGGTGACGTATATGGTTTAGGCTTTGAAACCACTCAAGTTGACATCAAAGGCGAAACAATTTGGGATGCACAATTAGGTTATGACTTTAGCGAAGGCGGTTTTGATAGCTTAGCTGGCTTAAGTGTTACCTTCCAAGTGCAAAACATTACCGAAGAACCTTTTGTATCGCTGCAAGGCGATAACGACCTACAAATACGTGACTACCAAGATTATGGCCGTACATTTTTACTAGGTTTTAGCTATAAACTATAGTTTTCTTTAGCGTTGAAAGGCCCTTGTGATTTGCTTTACAAGGGCTTTTTTATATCACATTCAATACTGGTTTACTCAACCATGGTGAAAAAGTAAATGAATAATAAAATAACAAATGTGGTAATCGCCGGCGGAGGCACAGCAGGCTGGATCACGGCAGCCTTATTAAATAAAGTATTGGGTAACGTGATCAACATCACCTTAGTTGAGTCTGATCAAATAGGGACTATTGGTGTAGGAGAGGCGAGTATTCCGCCAATTTTGCATTTAAATGGCGCGTTAGGCATAAATGAACAAGAGTTTATTAATGCCACTCAAGCAACGATTAAATTAGGTATTGAGTTTGAAAATTGGCGCGAGCAAAATCATAAATACATGCATGCCTTTGGTAGCATAGGTAAAGATTTTCCGTTTTGTGAGTTTCACCACTTTTGGCTAAAAGCAAAACAGCAAAACCGCGCTCCCGATCTGTGGGATTTTTCTGTTAACTACCAAGCGGCAAAAGCAGGTAAATTCGCCCATTTACGTAATTTGCCTAATACCCAATTACTAGGGTTACATTATGCTTATCATTTTGACGCAACCTTATATGCCAAACTGTTAAAAAAACTTGCGCAGCAGCGCGGTGTTAAACGTGTTGAAGGTAAAATAAAAAGCGTGCAGCAGTGTCAGCAGTCAGGTGATATACAAGCATTAACACTAGAGAGTGGTTCAGTAATTAAGGGCGACTTATTTATTGACTGTACCGGGCTAAGTGCATTATTAATTGAAAAAACCTTAAATACAGGCTTTGAAGACTGGTCGCATTGGCTGCCTTGCGACAGGGCAGTAGCAGTGCAAAGTGAATCAGCGAATGAGCCAGTACCGTATACTCGCTCTATTGCCCAAAATGCTGGTTGGCAATGGCAAATACCTTTACAGCACAGAGTTGGTAACGGCTTAGTGTTCTCGAGCCGCCATTTAACAGATGACGAAGCAAAGCAGCAATTACTCGCTAATTTGCCCGGCAAAGCAATAACAGAGCCGCGGGTGATCCGTTTTAAAACGGGGCGTCGTCGCTTACAATGGCATAAAAATGTGGTTGCTATTGGACTCTCAAGTGGGTTTTTAGAGCCGTTAGAGTCAACCAGTATTCATTTAATTCAAACAGCGGCTATTCGGTTAATTAAGATGTTTCCGCATAATGGGATTAAACACTCGCAAGTAACTACATATAACCTGCAAAGTAAAACCGAAATAGAACGCATACGCGACTTTATAATTTTACATTATAAGCTTACCACCCGCACAGATAGCGCATTTTGGCGTCAATGTCAGCAAATGAGTATTCCCGAAACGCTGCAACAAAAAATAACCTTGTTCAAACAAACAGGCAAGATCATTCGAGAAGACGACGAGCTTTTTGCCGAGCCAGCGTGGCAGCAAGTAATGATAGGACAGGGGCTTGCAGCAGATGATTATCACCCGTTAGCCAACGCCCTAACTGATGAGCAGCTGCTCGCATTATTTTCTGATTTAAAAGCTTTGATTAACCACACGGTTGAACAACTCCCTTCCCATAGTGAATTTTTATCTAGGATGAAAAATAATTAAATGAAAAAGCTAATTAAAGCACTGTTTGCTACAACATTGTTTACTGCAATACCGCTTACTGCAATAAAGGCACAGGCCATGTCTGTATCGCCACAAAATTGGTGGATTGGCATGCAAAATGAGGCACTGCAAGTTATGTTGCATGAGCCAAACATTGCTAAACAACAGTGGCAATTAACCCCCTACAATGGGGTTAAGTTAATCAGTATTGGCAAAACAGATAATCCTAATTATGCGTTTTTAAACCTAAAAATAACGTCGCAAGCAAAGCCTGGTAATTTAGTGTTTACCAGTCCAGCGGGTGAGCGTTTTGAATACCCGCTGCATACTCGCAGTAGCAATAGTGCCAAGCGTAAAGGCTTTAACAGCCAAGATACCCTTTATTTAATTAACCCAGACCGTTTTGTAAATGGCGATAGCAGTAACGACACCCTAGCAGGCATGTTAGAGGCAGCTGCTCCAAAAAGTAAAGGTGGGCGTCACGGTGGCGACTTACAAGGGGTGATCAATGCACTTCCATATTTAAATGATTTAGGGGTAACTCAATTGTGGTTAACCCCAGCGCTTGAAAACAATATGCCAAGCTACTCTTATCATGGTTATGCTATTACTGACTTTTATAATATAGATCCCCGCATGGGCAGTAATGAGCTGTACCAAGAGCTGTCAAATAAAGCGCAGCAGCAGGGTATTGGGTTAGTGATGGACTTTGTACTTAATCACTTTGGCTCTGAGCATGTGTGGATGAGTGACAAGCCAACGTCTGATTGGATTAATTTTAATGGTGAGTTTGCCAATGGTAAGCATGCCACTAGTCATGCAAGGCAAACCATTCAAGACCCTCACGCCAGCCAGTTCGATAAACGCCAATTTAGCGATGGCTGGTTTGTAGAAACCATGCCCGATCTAAACCAGCGTCAACCTTTGTTGGCAACCTACCTAATTCAAAACACCATTTGGTGGATTGAGTATGCAAATTTAAGCGGTATTCGAGTAGATACATATTCATACTCAGACAAAGCTTTTTTAGCCAATTGGACCAAAGCAATTATGAGTGAATACCCAGCGTTTAATATTGTTGGTGAAGAGTGGACTACTAACCCAGCAATTGCATCGTATTGGCAAGCGGGCAAAAATAACAGTGACGGTTATAGCTCAAGTTTACCCAGTATAATGGATTTTTCGCTGCAAGAGGCGCTCATTCAAGCTTTAAATGAAGATGAAAGCTGGAACACAGGTTGGGTTAAAGTATACCAATCCCTTGCCAATGATTTTTTGTACCCCAACCCAAATAACCTTTTAGTATTTGCCGATAACCACGATATGAGCCGTGTTTATACTGAGCTAAAGCAAAACCTAAATAAAACCAAAATGGCGATGACCATGCTACTTACCACCCGTGGTATTGCACAAATGTATTATGGCACCGAAGTATTACTCGATAACACAGGCAGTAACGATCACGGCGATATTCGTATTGATTTTCCGGGCGGTTTTGCTGGTCAAACAGTTAATGCCTTCACTGGTAAAGGGCTCACTAATGCACAGCGCGAGATGCACCAAACCCTACGTACGTTACTTAATTTTAGAAAACAAAGCCCTGCATTAGGTTATGGCAAGCTAACGCATTTTAGTCCACAGCAAGGTATTTACAGTTATGCACGTATAGCTGATGAACAAATAGTGTTGGTATTTTTGAATAAAAATAAGCAGGCAAAAAATTGGTCGTTAGGGTATATGCAAGAGGTGGTTAAGCAGCATACAACAGCAACAAACCTGTTTACTGAGCAGCAAATTAATTTAACTGATGCAATAACATTAACACCCATGAGCGCCACAGTATTAGTGATTGAGTAAATTGCTTAACTGAATACGTATGCAGCGACTGTCAGTCAGTCGCGCTTCACACTAGTATTAAATTCATAACAAAAACGACAAAGTAGTAAAGTAGCACTATGACAATAATGAAGATAATTAAATATAGCCCTTTGCTTTTAGCCAGCAGCATTTACCTAACAGGCTGCTCAGATAGCGAAATACAAGCTAATCAAATTAATGAGCAATTAACTAAATCTCCAGATGAGATCAGCAAACCTGTTGTATACCAAGTATTCACTCGTTTGTTTGGTAACACTCAAACGGCGAATGTACCTTGGGGCACTAAAGAGCAAAATGGGGTTGGCAAATTTGCCGACTTTAATGACGCCGCATTGCAAGGTATTAAAGAATTAGGCACCACCCATGTTTGGTATACCGGCGTGTTGCATCATGCGCTGGTGGGCAATTATAGCCAATACGGGATAAAACAAGACGACCCCGATGTAGTTAAAGGCCGTGCGGGTTCGCCTTATGCAATAAAAGATTACTACGATGTAAACCCAGATCTTGCAGTAAACCCAGAGCGCCGCTTAGCAGAGTTTTCTGCACTTATTGAGCGCACTCATCAACATGGTATGAAAGTGGTTATTGATATTGTGCCAAACCACGTGGCGCGTAACTATCATTCAATTGCTAGGCCTGCTGGTGTAAAAGACTTTGGCGAGCAAGACGATACCAGTAAAGAATATGCGCGTAATAATAACTTTTATTATGTACCAGGGCAGTCGTTTCAAGTACCTAGCTCTGAGCAATATCAAGTTTTAGGGGGAGATGCACACCCATTAGCCGATGGCTTGTTTAACGAAAGTCCTGCTAAATGGACAGGTAATGGCGCGCGTGCAGCTAAGCCCGATATAAACGACTGGTACGAAACTGTAAAAGTAAACTACGGGGTTAAACCCGATGGCAGTTATGACTTTCCAACCCTACCAGCAAGCTTTGCAACGAAAGATGCCCGAGCGCACTATGAATTTTGGCAAGACAAAAACCTACCTAATAGCTGGTATAAATTTCGCGATATTGCACTATTTTGGTTAGATAAAGGCGTAGATGGCTTTCGCTATGACATGGCCGAAATGGTGCCAGTTGAATTTTGGAGCTTTTTAAATTCGGCAATCAAAATGCAAAACCCTAATGCCTTTTTACTTGCCGAAGTATATAACCCAAAAATGTACCGAGGTTATATTCATCAGGGCAAAATGGATTACTTATACGACAAGGTGGGTTTTTACGACACGCTAAAAGCTATTATGCAAAATAAGCAAGCTGCGAGCACTATTTTTGATGCACAACAGCAAGTTGCCGATATAGAACAGCACATGCTGCACTTTTTAGAAAACCACGACGAGCAACGTATTGCCAGCCCCGATTTTGCAGGTAACGCGCTATGGGGCAAACCAGCCATGGTGGTATCTACGTTAATTAGCCGCTCGCCTAGCTTGTTATATTTTGGCCAAGATGTAGGCGAAGATGGCTCTGAAAACGCCGGGTTTGGCACGCCAACCCGTACCAGTATTTTTGATTATATTGGCGTTCCTGCGCATCAAGCGTGGATGAATAACGGCCAGTTCGATGGTGCTAATTTAACACCTGAGCAAGCTAGCTTACGAGAATACTACAAAGCCATTATGGCGTTAAATAACTTACCTGCGGTAGTGGGCGGCGACATGCACGCTTTAAACGTAAAGGGTAGCGACAGGGTTGTTGCGTTTTCACGTAGTTTAGGTCGCCAAGTGATTTTGGTACTAAGCAACTTTAGCGAGCAACAACAAACAATCACTATTAACTTAAATAGCCAAACAACTGCAAATATAGGTGCAAATTCAGCGTTACACGATTTACTCGAAACACATAACGGTGTGTTAGTGAGTAATAACGACCAAGGTGCAAGTTTTACACTTACCCTTAATGCACTAAGTAGCGCGGTATTAACCAATAAGGTAAATAATGAACAATAATAGCAATAAACCCGACCTAAGCTTTTGGCAAATATGGAACATGTGTTTTGGTTTTTTAGGGATTCAATTTGGGTTTGCCCTGCAAAACGGTAACGTTAGCCGTATATTTCAAACGCTTGGTGCCGACATTGATGATATACCTATTTTATGGGTAGCCGCTCCGCTAACGGGGTTAATTGTACAACCTATTATTGGTTACTGGAGTGATAAAACCTGGGGTAAGTTAGGTCGTCGCCGTCCGTTTTTTTTATATGGTGCAATTTTAACTACACTGTCGTTATTTATAATGCCTAACTCACCAACGCTGTGGATTGCAGCCGGTATGCTGTGGATTATGGATGCGTCAATTAACGTTACTATGGAACCGTTTCGTGCTTTAGTTGGCGACAACCTGCCTAAAAAACAGCGTGCAACAGGTTATGCCATGCAAAGCTTTTTTATAGGCATTGGCGCTGTAGTTGCATCAGCACTACCATGGATGATGGCTAACTGGTTTGGTATTGCTAATACCGCGCCGGCTGGGCAAATTCCTGATTCAGTAAAGTATTCGTTTTACTTTGGCGCGGTAATTTTACTGGTTGCTGTAGGTTGGAGTATTCTAACCACCAAAGAATACTCGCCAGAGCAACTCGCTGCATTTAATCACCAAGAAGAGCCTGCTTCTCAAAGCCAACCAACCGCTAATATTAACTTTAGCAAAGGGGGCATAATATTTAGTGTTTTAGGCTTAGCCGTTTTAGCCTTGGTAAGCGCCTTAAATTTAGAAAAAGAACTGTATTTATTGGCTGGCGGTTTAGTGAGTTTTGGGGTTGTTCAGTTTATAGCGGCAGCCTTGCAAGCTAAACAACTTACATCGGGTGGTTTTTATCAGGTATTAAACGACGTATTTACTATGCCCGAAGCCATGAAACAGCTGGCGTGGGTGCAGTTTTTTAGCTGGTTTTCGTTATTTGCAATGTGGATTTATACCACTTCAGCGGTAACGGGGTTTCATTACGGCAGCAGCGATACCAGTTCCCCAGCTTATAACAACGGCGCTGACTGGGTAGGTATATTATTTGCCGCGTATAACGGCTTTGCAGCACTTGCCGCAATTTGTATTCCGATAATAGTTAAGCGCGTTGGTTTAAAGCTCGCTCATTGCTTTAATCTGGTTTTAGGCGCGCTGGGCTTAGCCAGCTTTATTGTTATTAAAGATCCCACCTTACTTATTTGGCCAATGATAGGCATTGGCTTTGCGTGGGCGTCTATTTTATCGCTGCCATACGCCATGTTAAGTACCTCGGTGCCAAGCAGTAAAATGGGTGTTTATATGGGCATATTTAACTTTTTTATTGTTATCCCCCAGCTATTAGCCGCCAGCATTTTAGGGCTTATATTACGCCACTTTTTTGAGAATCAACCAATTTACGCTTTGTTAATAGGCGCGGTGTCGTTTTTACTGGCAGCTGTTGCAGTATTACGCGTTAAACAATCTTAATTTTTATAAATAACAGCAAATTACTGCCTCGACCATTGCATTTTAAGGCAAGGGTAGAGGCAGCAAAATAATTAACCATTAGCCTAAAACCATTCGCAATATATTACAGTTGCACTTTAATTGAATGGTATACAGCAATTAGCATAAACAACAAAAACAAAGGGGATAAAATGAAAACCTTTACTTTGAGTGCATTAGCACTGGCACTTGCATTAACCGGTTGTAAGCCAGCGCCATCAACAAATACTAACACTAATAACGCTGTGACTAATGCGCAAACTAAAACAGTAGAACAGCCAGCAGACTGGTGGCAAAGTGCCATATTTTATCAAATTTGGCCGCGCAGCTTTTACGACAGCGATAACGATGGTCATGGCGACTTTAATGGCATGACAGCAAAACTCCCATACTTAGAAGAGTTAGGTGTAAATGCACTGTGGTTAACGCCTATTTTCGAAGCGCCTTCTTATCATGGCTATGACTTTACAGAGTTTTATAAAGTTGAAAGTGACTATGGCAGTATGGCTGAGTTTGAAGCGTTTATAAAAGCCGCTGATGACAAAGGTATGAAAGTTATACTAGATTTAGTGATCAATCATATCTCTAGTCAGCATGACTGGTTTCAACAATCTGAAAAACAACAAGCGCCATTTAGCGACTATTTTGTATGGCGTGACGATATGCCTAAAGCGGGCAGTGGCTGGGGGCATGCTTGGAGCGATAACGACAAGCCAGAAGCCGTATGGCATTGGAGTGAAACGCGCAAGCAATATTATTATGGTGCATTTGGTGCAAGCCAACCCGATTTAAATTTACGCCACCCAGATGTGGCTAATGAAATGAAAAAAATGGCAAAGTTTTGGCTCGACAAAGGCGTAGCAGGTTTTAGGCTTGATGCAGTACGCTTTGCTATGGAAGGCGGTGCAAATGCACAAGCCGACACCCAAGAAACGATAGAATATTGGCAAGACTTTAATCAATATATAAAAAGTGTAAATCCACAAGCTTACCTGGTAGGAGAAGCATGGGCCGATCTTCCTATTGCGGCAAAGTACTATGGCGAAGGTAAGGGGCTAGATCAAGGCTTTGACTTTGAAGTAGGCTATAAAATTTTGAGCTTACTTAAAACCGATACCGACACAGATGTGCTGTTTGGTACTATGCCATCTAATGAGCAGCACAAAGCTAAAAATGCACTCATCCTTGATGAAAACTTACAACAACGTAAAGACTCGCAAGCACCACTGCACTTTTTTACACCGTTTTTAACTAATCACGATCAAGAACGAGTTGCTTATCAACTTAAAGAGCACGATGGTAAAGCAAAACTAGCAGCGGCCATGTTATTTAGCTCGCCAGGCACACCGTACATTTATTACGGTGAAGAAATAGGCTTAACGCAGCAGCGCATCGGTGACGATGTGTATAAACGTGCGCCCATGCAGTGGGACAATAGTCATCAAGCGGGCTTTACGCAAAGTGACAATAGTTGGGTTGAAGAAACGGCATTATTTGGTGATGACTTTGCAAACTGGTGGCCAGAGTTTCTTGCTAAGCAACTAGCAGCAGGCGATCGTAGTGTTGCAGCGCAGCAAGCACAACCAAATTCTGTTTGGCGTTTATATCAGCACTTAATCGCAATGAAAAAGCAGCGCCCAGAATTTACTATTAACGGCAGTTATCAGCTAACGCAGCACGACAATGGCATAGTAGAAATAACGCGAGAGTTAAACGGCAGTAAAAGTATTTTTGTACTTAACCTAACCGATAAAGCTCAAAGCATCAGCAGTATTGCACGCGACGGTTTAACAGCCAGTTGGCAGCACGATCTCAATGGCGATCAACTTGCCGCTTACGGTTTATTGTTACTAAATAACACACTGTAAATAGCATACTTATTATAGGGGGTAACATACGTTACCCCCTATTTGTTACTACGCACAGTCCCCTCCGTTCGCCCTTTGTAAAAACACGATTTAAAGGGAAGTTTCACAAAGTCACACATCAGATCACATTAAAGTAAAGCTGTGCATATAAGCACTTACTTGCATTTTGCCCTATAACATTATTAAAAGTCGTTTTGGGATATTTTAACAAAGGCAATTTTATAGCACACGTAATTACTTGTTTACATTGTAGTTATTTAGTGGAATTATTGATCTATGTGATATACGCCGTTTTGGGGGGTTATAAACCCCCATAGTGTTGTTCAGTAAGCTGTTATACCCTTTGTCGTAAAATTCAATATATTGGACGTGAACTTGGAAGATCTAGAAATATACCAATTAGCAGGAGATGTTCTTTCTTCTATAACTAGTGACCTAAATGAAAGTATTTATTCAGATCTTAACGGCAAACTATCTTTAGTATGGAGTGAGGTTCAAACCGTGAACGCTTGGGCTAAATCTCAGGGATCTGTTGATGAGCCTCCTATACATAAAATATGTATTCATTTTGAGCTTGTACGCCAATTATATAGGGATACTGAGGCTTTTTGTAAGTATCTAGAAAGTGACATTGATAAGGGGGCTTTCGATTTTTGGTTTCAAGATTTTGAGCAACCCATAGAAATGTTACCTTCGATATTCTCTTCGGAAGCTCATAGAAAGAATATGTTTATAGCTGCGATTACTTTGTAGTGGTCAATAAAATTTGGCCACAGTTTTAGAATCTTTGTATCTAATCTCAGATTCATTTGGTGCTAAACCTGCATTATAATGATGCGGCCTAACGTTGTTGTAATATCCGTTGATATAATCACTAACGCTATATTTAGCATCTATAAAATTTCCATATCCAACCTTTGGCATCCATTCCGTCTTAAAGCTTCTAAAAAATCGCTCCATTGGCGCATTATCCCAACAGTTTCCACGCCTACTCATGCTTTGCGTAATTTTATAGCGCCATAAACGTTGGCGAAATTTTAAGCTTGTATAATGACTACCTTGGTCTGAATGGAACATCAGTCCTGTCGGTTTTCCTCTGCTTTCATACGCGAGTTCAAGCGCTTTTAGCGTTAAATTAGTATCTGGCGACAACGACATTGCCCAACCAACGACTTTACGCGCAAATAAATCGATAACGACCGCTAAATAAGCCCAGCGATTGCCTGTCCAAAGATACGTCACATCACCACACCACACAGTATTCGGTTCAACAACATCAAACTGCCTATCTAGCAAATTTGGGATTTCAAGATGCTCATTACCACCACGTTTATATTGATGTTGTGGTACTTGGCAGCTCTCTAATTTTAGTTTAACCATCAGCTTAGCGGCACGATAACGGCTTAATTCAAAGTCATTATTCGTTGCTATTGTAGCGATTGTCCTTGCACCTGCCGAGCCTCCACTCATTCTATGTATGGCTTTAACCTCTGCTTCTAACCTTACTTGCTCAGGTGTAGGCGTTGTATCCCGTATAGCCCAATATTTATAGCTGCTGCGATGCACATTGAATACGTTGCATAACACGCTAATAGGGTAGCGCTCTCGTTGATTTAATTTCTCGATTAACGAGAATTGTTCAGGGAGTCGGACATCAAGAGAGCGGTAGCCTTTTTTAATATATCCTTTTCTAATTCAATGCGTTGGATTTGCTTTTTAAGTTCACGAATTTCAATCTGTTCGGGCGTCATTGGTGAAGCGGATGGTGCTTGGCCATTCCGTTCTTGCTTTAATTGAGTAACCCACTTACTTACAGTTGATTTACCAACACCCATAGCCTTGGCTGCATCTTCTTGCGTGTAACCTTGGTCGACTACAAGCTGAGCTGTTTCTAATTTGATTGCCGCAGAATATGTTGCACGTTTTAATTTCTTCATTTTTTCACCCAAATTTGTATGCTTATTAGCATAACATTTCTTTCTTAATGGGTGGCCAAAATCACTGTACCACTACATTCCTAGTGTTATCGAAAATACAATGGGAAATGACTCAAGTAATGTATCAAAAAAACTATTTGAACTCTCGATGAAATATTGTGATAAAGAAATACTATCTTTTAAAGAGTATTTTGAGAAGCAGGTTAACAACACGCCCTGAGGTGGGCAGCAAGCACCAAAGCTCACTTTCCATCGCAAATTTTAACAGTGGTAACTCCTTACTTTTTAATGCCGTTAGGTAAGTTAATTCATCGTTGGGTGTATTCGTTTTACAACACCCAACTACAAACCTTATCCATTAAAATGACAGCGATTTAATAATGCTATTACGTGGCTTGCCCTTAGCTTTTCTTGTTCATAATACGCTTTGCCCAAAACGAATGACCAATAAAAAAGCCAGTCCTCTCAACAGCTAGCCTCATGAAAATGAGGGGGGACTTTAAAAAAACCAATTAAAACAACAGCAAACTCTCACTTTATATTTTGCATAAAATACAGTAATAAATTGAACCAAAATAGGAACTCGGCTATGGTTTGTTTATTAATAAAAACAAATAAAAAACGAGTTTATTTACAGGCTCGTTATGTGAAAAGGGATTTTTAATAATGGCACTTTTTTATATTTCACTCGGAGCCGTTTTCTTTTTAATTGCTATAGCTTGGTTTGGGTTTGTAGCTTTATATTCCCAAGTAGAGAATTCAGGATTCGGTTTTGGTTTTATTATGGGGGTATTTCCTGCGTTACTTAGCATGTTGCTTATAGTGCCTAGTACGCTGTATAGAACTGTTTTTGTATTTACACAAAAGCCAAAACAAACAATGAAAGCTAAAGTTACTTTAGTAATTGGGCTGCTAATCACCTTACTTTATAGTGGTGCCATTATTAAGTTAGCTTTCACATAACAACATGCAATATTAGTTACTTAGCGGGTTCTAATAAACTAAACACAGGTAAGCGCCATTTAAAGCGTACCGATGCCATACGTATTAAGTACCCTGTAACTAAGCTAACAATAATGCTTATATTGTCATCAATATTATAGTGATGTAGTGCTAGGTATAAACACGCCACGATAAGTGAAACGCTGGCATACAGCTCGTGGTGTAATACCAATGGCGCTTGACGACATATTAAATCACGTAACAAGCCACCAAATACGCCAGTAACTATGGCTGCAACTACGCAAATGCCATAGTGTAAACCCATGTTTAGCCCAACTTGGCAGCCAATAATACTAAAAGCAGCTAGGCCAAGGGCATCTAAGCGCATAAATATGCCTTTAAACTTAACTACCCATTTAGCCAACCAAGTGGTGATAATGCCGGCCATACAGGTAATTAATAAATATTCTGGATGTTGTACCCACGTAAGTGGGTAATTACCTAGTAAAATATCTCGAACGCTACCACCACCTATGGCGGTGGCACTGGCTACCAAGCTAACGCCAAACCAGTCCATTTTCATTCGGCCAGCACTTAGCGCTCCGGTCATGGCTTCTGCTGTAATACCAATAATATAAACAATAGTTAATAGCATGAGATAGTCACTTGAAATTTACACATATAATAAAGGCGTGATTGTATAGATAAAACAGTAAAATAACGAGTGAGAAATCACGCTAAAAACGCTTACTTCAGATAAGAAAAACTAATACGAAACTTGTGCGTAAATAGGCTGTTAAATTGGGGTGAACCTTTGGGTTGGATGTAAAAGGTGAAGGACAATAGGCCGGAAATAATAAAATAAGTTACTTTGAATTTTAAGCCGTTTTTGTCCTATAACCACTTTATATAGTAGGGAGTTATTTAAAAGCAATGTAATGCAGGCTGTTAACTTGAGCCTCGGGCAATTAATATTGGAGGGAGTAGGGTGCTTTGTACTGCTTCGCCTCGAATTAGTTTTAATAGGTTTTCTACCAGCATTTGTCCGGCTATAGTGGTGTTTTGCTCTACTGTGGTTAAAGGTGGGTTGGTATAGCTGGCAATGGCGATGTTATCGAAACCTATTACGGCAACATCTTTCGGTACGCTAATACCGGCTTCTTTGAGTGCGCGTATTGCACCAATGGCAATTAAATCGCTGGCTGCAAAGAGTGCATTAAATTTTATGTTATTGGCTATTAGTGAGCGAGTGGCATGATACCCCGACTCTTCAGTCGATATTGCATTTGCTGTTTTACGTTTGTTTAAGGTTACGTTATTGGCGCTTAGTTCATCTTTAAAACCTTGAAATCGGGCAAAAAACTCAGGGCTATGATCCGATGCGTCGCCTATAAACGCGCAGTCGGTTCTGTTGCGTGCAATTAAATGCGCTGCAGCTAGTTTTCCGCCACCATAATTGTCGCAGCACACAGTCAGGTCGGGGCGATTGTCGACCGTTGCCCCCCAACAAACAAACTTGGTGTTTTGTTCAAGCAGGGTGTTAAATTTAGGCTGGTAATCTAAGTAATCACCATAACCGAGTAAAATAATCCCATCGGCGCGATGGCTATCTTCGTAGTCGGCTTGCCAATCGGCACTGGCCGATTGAAACGACACCAGTAAATCGTAACCTTCTTTAGCACAAGCGCGGGTAATACTGCCTAGCATGGCTAAAAAAAACGGGTTTATTTGCGATTCATCAGAGGTTGGATCTTCAAACAATAATAGCGCTAAGGTGCTACTTTGTTGGGTACGTAAATTACTGGCGTTTTTGTCGACTTTATAGTTGAGCTTTTTAGCTATATCGAAAACGCGCTTACGGGTTTCTTCGTTTACCAAGGGGCTGTTACGTAAAGCACGAGACACAGTTGATTGCGACACTCCAGCATAATGGGCTATATCAAATGACGTGGCTTTACCTTTCATGAGCACTACTTAATTACAAAGAGAATAATACAGCCATTCTCGTTTATTAATGATTTATTTCAAGCTAATTTATCAATAAAGCACTTTTTTAGTTGATCTACCCATGACACCGGTGTCATAATGTGGGCGTTTTATCATTTTGTTGTCAAAACGTATTGGCTGCCTATATTTTTATAGGCAGCATTTTTTTACTGTGATAGCTGCTTTGGGGTGATAGCCTAAAGTAATAAAAAAGAACAATGGGTTAACCGTTGTAAAATAATAAGCATGAATCGCTTATACTAATTGTATTAAAGAGTGGACTATTATAAGCGCAAAAAAATAGCGCCAAAAAATGATTTAATCACAAGGCGAAAGTAATTATATAAGTTGCTTTATATGAATTGTTTTTAACGCAGTGAGTAAATATTTTTAGCTAAAATGTTCGTGTTTTTAATAAGGTTAGTATTATACAAAAGAGATAACACTATGAGCTTACACTCTTCTGCCCAATTTGATCCTATTTTAGTTGCCGACATTGGTGGTACCAATGCGCGTTTTGCACTAATTACTGCCTTCGATGCAGTAAAAAACGAATTTGTTATAGAATATAATCATACCTTTCCTAGCGCCGATTTTGGCTCGTTACAAAATGCAACACGCCATTATTTATCAACTGTGCCTCATATTAAACCTGTGCGCGCGTGTTTGGCGGTGGCAGGCCCTATAAAAGCAGGGCAGGTTCATCTTACTAATTTAGGTTGGCATTTTAGCGTTAGTGAGTTTAAACAGGCTTTTTCTTTTTCGCAGCTTGAAATTATTAACGACTTTGCTGCATTTGCCTACGCAGCCCCTTATTTAGATAGCAAGCAAAATGTGGTTATTAAAGCAGGCCAAGCCGATGAAAACTCTAACATTGCTGTTATGGGGCCAGGTACCGGATTTGGTGCAGCTTGCCTAGTTAGAACAGCGCAGTCTAGTGCGGTGCTTAGCTCTGAAGGCGGGCATATTTCACTGGCTGCCGTTACCGATTTAGATGCAAAGTTACTTATAGAATTACGCAAAGACCATCCACATGTGTCTTTAGAAACTGTTTTTTCAGGCCCGGGTATTGCCCATTTGTATAAAGCGATGGCGGCGGTTAATGGTATTACTGCTAAGCATTTGGATGCCGCGCAAATTAGTAATTTAGCCAATACCGGCGAGTGTGAAGTGTGTGATGCAACGCTAAACCAGTTTTGTGACTGGCTTGGTAGTGCCGCAGGCGATTTAGCATTAGCTTATGGTGCGTTGGGCGGTTTATTTATTGGCGGTGGTATATTGCCACGCATGCAATCGCGCTTGTTAGAGAGTCGTTTTGTTGAACGTTTTTCACAAAAAGGTATTATGTCGCAATATAACGGGCAAGTTCCTGTTACGCTAGTAACCCAAGATAATATACCTTTGATTGGCGCTGCGGCGTGTTTGCATAATAGTAAGCAGGAATAATGCTGCTGGTATTTGGAAGTAAATAGATGAAAAAAGTCACCATAAATAGTGTAGCGAGTTATGCGGGGGTTTCTAAAAAAACAGTCTCTCGGGTGTTAAATAACGAGCCAAATGTAAGTGCAGCTACCCGCGAAAAGGTACTTAAAGTATTTAAAGAGCTTGATTATACGCCTAATCCTATTGCCCGTGGTCTTGCTCAAAATCGCAGTTTTATTATTGGTTGTATTTACGATAATCCAAGTAAAAGTTATATTACCCGCGTGCAAACAGGCGCATTAGCTGCCTGCCAAGAAAACAATTACAATTTATTAATACATCCTTGTGAGCTGCGCGGCGAAGCACTAATTAATAATATTGATCAGTTACTGCAGTCATCACGCTTAGATGGCATTGTATTAACGCCGCCTTTTTCGGACTTTGCTGAACTAGTTGATTTTTTAAAATCGAAACAAATACCTTATGCGCGCGTTGCCTCTGCAGTACTTGAAGATGATTCTATTTCGGTGCGTAGCAATGACGAGCAAGGAGCATTTGAAATAACCGAGCATTTAATTACACTGGGTCATAAATCAATTGCTTTTATTAAAGGTCATCCCGATCACAGTGCTACTGAGCAGCGTTTTAAAGGCTACCGACGTGCGTTAGCAAGCCATGGTATTGAATTTGAAGAGCGTTTAGTAGAAGAGGGTAACTTTAGTTATCATTCAGGGGTAGACAGCGCCCGTAGTATTTTAGATTTATCGCCACGGCCAACCGCAGTATTTGCTTCAAACGATTACATGGCAGCCGCCGCACTTAAATTAGCAACTCAACGCAGCTTACGTGTGCCCGATGATATTTCAATTGCTGGTTTTGATAACGCGCCTATAGCACGCCACATTTGGCCTGGGCTAACCACCATAGCGCAGCCAGTTGAAGAAATGACCAAACAAGCAGTTACTCAGCTTATTGCTCATATTATTCAGCCACAAGAGGTTGCGTATCAGGTGACCTTAGAGGCGCGTTTAATTACTCGCGAGTCGACGGCGCAGGTTAAATAAACTCAATTTAAAACAAATGTTTACAGTAGCCCGAATGTGCACAAAGCATATTCGGGCTTTTTGTTGGCTGTTGTTAAATATAACGATGCCGTACAACATTATTAAATGACTATTTATAAAAAATAGTTGGCTATGTTAAAAAAAGTGACTATTTTTATTAGACAGGGTTGACACCGGTGTCATGGTCGTGCGTTAATACAGTGACACCGGTGTCAGGGTGGTTGTGAGAGGCCCTCTGATAAGGTACCTTTGAACGGGTAAGCCAAAGATGCTCAGTGCAATTAATTACGTGGAGTCTTTAATTGCCACTGAGCCTTTATCCTCTAACGAATAGAGCTGAGTTTAATTATGTTGCATCCACGAATTCAAGAAGTCACCGAACGTATCATTACGCGCAGTAAAGCAACCCGCCAAGCTTATTTAGATCGCATTTCGCACGCAAAAAAACAAACAAGAGTTCGTGCTGGATTAGGTTGCGGTAATATTGCCCACGTTATGGCTGCGTGTAGCACCGATGATAAAGCGCGTTTAAAAGCCGATGAGCAACCAAACCTTGCAATTATCAATTCATATAACGATATGCTTTCGGCACATGTGCCTTATAAAGATTACCCAGATTTAATTAAAAGCATTGCTACTAAATACGACGCTACAGCCCAAGTGGCAGGCGGCGTACCAGCAATGTGTGATGGCGTTACGCAAGGGCGTGATGGCATGGAATTATCACTTTTTTCACGCGATGTAATTGCTATGTCTACGGCAATATCGTTATCGCACGATGTGTTTGATGGCGTTTTTTGTTTAGGCGTATGCGACAAAATAGTCCCAGGGTTATTAATTGGCGCACTGTCGTTTGGCCATTTACCGGTGTTCTTTTTACCGGCAGGACCAATGCAGTCAGGCATTCCAAATAAAGAAAAAGCCCGTATTCGTCAAAAGTTTGCGCAAGGTTTAGTAAGCCGCGAAGACTTGCTAGAAGCCGAAAGCGCGTCTTACCACAGTGCTGGTACCTGTACTTTTTACGGTACTGCTAACTCTAATCAAATGTTAATGGAAATAATGGGCTTGCACCTTCCGGGTAGCTCGTTTATTAACCCATATACAGAGCTTCGCGATGGTTTAACCGGTAATGCGGTAGAAACCATGCTTAAGCAATTAACCGACGATAAAGACAGCCCGTGTTTGGCAGACGTGATCAGCGAAAAAACCATAGTAAATGGTTTAGTTGGTTTGCTATCTACCGGTGGCTCTACTAACCACGCCATCCACATTGTGGCTATTGCCAAAGCGGCAGGTATTCAAATAACGTGGAAAGATATGTCTGATTTATCAGCTGAGGTTCCACTATTAACGCGTATTTACCCTAATGGTTCTGCTGATGTAAATCATTTTCAAGCAGCCGGTGGTATGGGCTTTTTAATGCGTGAACTTGCCAGCGCAGGCTACTTACATATCGACGTTAAAACTATGCTAGGCGATGGTTTAGCACCCTACATGACCGAGCCTCGTCTTGATAAAGACAATAGCTTAATAATGAGTGATGCAACCGGCCCGAGCAAAATTAAATGGGTAGCTTGCCCTGATAACTCACACGATGAAGATGTACTTCGCCCAGTGAGTAATCCGTTTAGTAAGCAAGGTGGTTTACAACTGCTTACAGGTAACTTAGGCAAAGCGGTTATTAAAGTATCGGCAGTAGCAATTGAACACCAAGTAGTTACCGCCCCAGCTAAAGTATTTAGCTCGCAAGGTGAATTACAAGATGCTTATAGCCGCGGCGAACTAAACCAAGACTTTATTGCAGTGCTAAAAGAGCAAGGCCCTAAAGCTAAAGGTATGCCAGAGCTACATAAATTAACGCCTGTAATGGCAACGCTACAAGATCAAGGCTTTAAAGTGGCTATTGTAACTGACGGTCGTATGTCGGGCGCATCGGGTAAAGTACCTGCGGCGATTCACTTAGCGCCAGAGGCAGTTGAAGGCGGCATAATTGCTAAAATTCATGAAGGTGATTTAGTTACTTTAGATGCGCCAAACGGCATATTAAAAGTACATGTTAGCGATGAAGAGCTTGCTAAACGTGAACTGCAATTAAGCCTACCAAGCTTAACCTTTGGTACAGGCCGAGAGTTATTTACCGGATTTAGAAATATCGTAAGTAGCGCCGATTTAGGTGCGAGTGCTTTCGGAATTGAAGAATAGTCAGCCATTGTGGGTAATGAGGAACACGTAATGAGTATTGAAAAAATATTAGCATCGGCGCCAGTTGTGCCAGTAGTGGTAATCGAAAAATTAGAAGATGCAGCGCCACTTGCTAGAGCCTTATATAACGGTGGCTTAAAAGCGCTGGAAATTACTTTGCGCACGCCCATTGCGGCAGAAGCAGTAAAACTAATGAAAGCAGCCGTACCTGAGGCCTATGTAGGCACAGGCACGGTAGTTGATAAAGCCAGCTTTGATGCTTCACTAGCTGCAGGCGCTGACTTTATGGTAAGCCCAGGGGTTAGTGACGAGCTACTTGAACTGATAAAAACCAGCGACATTCCGTTTTTACCAGGCGCTGCTACGCCAAGCGAAGTTATGAAACTAGCGTCGCACGGTTTTAAGTATTTAAAGTTTTTTCCGGCAGAAGCAGCAGGCGGAACCGCCATGCTTAAATCAATCGGTGGGCCATTACCCGATATTACTTTTTGCCCAACGGGCGGCATAACGCTCGCTACTGCACCTAACTACTTAGCACTAAATAATGTTATTTGTGTTGGTGGTACGTGGATGTTAGATAAACAACTAATTGAAAATAAAGACTGGCAAGCTATTGAAGCGCTTGCTCGACAAGCTTGTGAAGTAAATAGGAGTCAAAAATGATTAACGTAGCAATTAATGGCTATGGCCGTATAGGTCGCAATGTATTGCGTGCACTTTACGAGTCGGCACAAAATAATGAGATTAAAATTGTTGCAATTAACGATTTAGCCCCAGCTAATGTTAATGCTCATCTTACGCAATTTGACTCAGTACATGGACAATTTTCTCATAAAGTAACGCTAGCCGATAACACTATGCTAATTGGCGACGATGTTATTACTTTAACGCAAGAGCGCGACCCAGCAAATTTACCGTGGAAAGCACTCGATGTTGATATTGTTTTAGAGTGTACCGGTTTGTTTACTACGCGCGAAGCAGCCGCTAAGCATATTACTGCTGGCGCTAAAAAAGTAATTGTTTCGGCGCCGGGCAAAGATATGGATGCAACCGTAGTGCATGGCGTTAACAGCGAAGTACTTAATGCACAAAGCCAAATTATTTCAAACGCTTCGTGTACTACTAACTGTTTAGCACCGATTGCTAAAGCAATTAACGACACGGTAGGCATTGAGCAAGGTAGCATGACCACTATTCATGCATATACCAACGATCAAAACTTATCGGATGTATATCATCCTGATCTATACCGTGCACGTAGTGCAACGCAGTCGATGATCCCAACTAAAACCGGTGCAGCTGCAGCTGTTGGTTTAGTGCTACCAGAACTTGCAGGCAAGTTAGATGGTATGTCGGTACGTGTGCCTACAATTAACGTATCTTTGGTTGATTTTACGTTTATTGCTAAGCGCGATACCAGCATTGAAGAAATTAATGCAATTATGAAAGAAGCGTCAACGGGCTCAATGAAAGACATTTTACAATATAATGAGCTGCCACTTGTTTCTATTGATTTTAACCATAACCCAGCGTCTTGTGTGTTTGATTCAACGCAAACCAGAGCGAATGGTAAATTGGTTAAAGTAATGGCTTGGTACGATAACGAATGGGGTTTTTCAAACCGCATGTTAGATCAAGTTAAAGCGTTAGGTAAGTTTTTTTAATCTGTGAGTAAATAACATTATTTACGTTAAAAACCACGCATTGCGTGGTTTTTTTGTGCCATTTATAAATTTACGACGTTTTATAACTGTGTAGTTAGCTGTGTGCTTAACTGCGAAAGTGTGGGGCGCTGTATAATATCAGTTGTCATGCATTGCTTAGCTAGTTGCGCAAGCTTCACGGCTATTGCATTATTGTCGCTGCAAACACTCAGTAAATCATCAATTAAACAACCTAGCGCGCGTACTTCAATTAATTGCATTTGCTGGCGCTGATATTCACTCAACATAGCTAAATTAGTTGCTGCACCAAAATCGCCAAATAACACATTTGCGTCTTGGTTTACCATAGTGTTATGCGCATACACATCGCCATGGCTTACTTTATTTGCATGCAAATGCTGTAGGGTACTGGCCATTTGTTGCACAATTTTATAAATAGCTTGGCTACTATAATTACAGCCATCTGCGAAGGTGTCGCGAGTGCACGTTTGTAAACTTGGCGGTAATCCTAAATTGCTAAAGCTATTATCTATTAGCTCCATTACTAAACCAAGTTGCTTGTCTTGCTCTATATAGGCAAGTACCTTAATTAAATTGGCATGTTCATTTGCCTGTAAGCAGCAATTAACTTCATCAAGCGGATAACCATCGCTGGTTATTGCGCCTTTAAACAACTTAATAGCTACCGCTTTATCTGCTGCTTTTGCAAGGTGAATAACGCCAGAGGCGCCTTGGCCAATAACCTGCTGTAATGTGTAATCACTAAGTGGCTTATTCTCTAAACTACTTTTGGTTAGGCACTGCGCTTTATTAAAGGTGTTACCAGCAAAGGCGAGCCAAGTAAGTTTTGGTAATTCAAATAACCAGTTATCTAGGTGCGTTAAGTTATTGGCAGATAAGCGCACTAATTCTAAGTTTGTACACTGCTGCATACTGCTTGGCAAAGTGTGTAACCGGTTACCCGCTAAAGCAAGTTTGCGCAGCTGTTTAAGCTCGCCGAATGACTCGGGTAATTGCTCAATACGGTTGTCGGTTAATATTAACCACTGTGTTGTAAGCGGCAGGCTATGCTGGGCAAACTCACTAATTTGATTGCCTTTAAAAGCGATCATAATAAGTGCTGGGCATTGCGCTAAAACAGCAGGTATATGCTTAAACTGATTAAACGATAAAAACACCCGTTTAAGGCGGGTTAAACTGGCAAACTCTGCGGGTAAATCACTCAGGTTATTATTAGATAAGTCGAGTACTTCTAGGGTGTCGGCAAGGGTAAAAATTTCTTTTGGGAAATCAGTGAGGTCTTCCACCAATTGTAAGCGGCGAGCGCCACTTAAAGCACCGCTGCGTAGTTGTTCAAGGGTATTCAAAATTAACTAATCCATTTTACAAAAACAAAAAGGCCAAACTAAGTTGGCCTTTGATCACGTTTTATTTTTAACGCTTAAAACTCTGCGTTGTGGTAAACGTTTTGTACGTCGTCGCAATCTTCTAGCATAGCTAAAAAGCGCTCCATAACCTCAACATCTTCGCCTTCAATAGGCGCTGCTATTTGTGGTACAAACGAAATTAAATCTTCGTCAAATTCAGTAACGCCCATTTCTTCAAGTGCTGTGCGAGTATTGTTGTACTCAGTATGTGGTGCAAATACAGTTACCTTGCCGTTTTCAACTTCTACGTCGGTTACATCAACATCAGCCATCATTAGTGCTTCAAGTACTGTTTCGTCGTCATCACCGTCAAATACAAAAATTGCAAGGTGATCAAATAAATGCGAAACCGAGTTCTGTGCACCAATTTTAGCGTTAGCTTTAGTAAAGCAAACACGTACATCAGCAAAGGTACGTTTATTGTTGTCGGTTAAACAGTCAACAATAATCATACAGTTACCCGGGCCGTAACCTTCGTAACGTGTGGCTACGTAGTCTTCACCGCCGCCGCCTTTTGCTTTGTCTATTGCGCGGTCAATAACGTGCGCCGGAACTTGGTCTTTTTTAGCGCGCTCAATTAAACGACGTAGCGATAAGTTACCGTCTGGATCGGTACCGCCATTTTTAGCACAAATATAAATTTCTTTACCGTACTTAGAATAAACTTTAGTTTTAGCACCCGCAGTTTTAGCCATTGAATCTTTTTTGTTTTGGTAAGCTCTTCCCATCTGCGTTTCGCCTTTAAATATAAGTATTAAAATAATTTTCAGGGGCATAGTTTAAAGGTAAAAGTGGGGTAGGGCTAGTAACTATTAAATAGGATGAGTTGAGTTTTATACTAAGGGCTATAAAAATAACTGAGCAGAAAAAATATAACCCGCAATGGCGGGTTATATTTAATTGCAATTTAGCGCTCTATTACCAAATGCGTACGCGTTGCTCTTCAGGAAGATACAGCTCATCCCCTGGTTTTACATCAAATGCTTTGTACCATGCGTCGTGGTTACGCGGGGCTTGTGCTCTAAAGCGACCCGGCGCATGCGTGCCACCGCGCAGCTGATTTAACATGCTTTGCTCGGTGCGTTTTTCTTTCCATACTTGTGCCCAAGCAAGAAAGAAACGCTGATCGCCAGTAACACCGTCAATAACCGGTGCTTCTTTACCGTTTAGGCTCAGTTTGTAGGCATGATAAGCCATGGCTAAACCACCCACATCACCAATGTTTTCACCTAGGCTATTACGCCCGTTAACAAAGTTACCTTCGATTGGCTCATACTTATTGTACTGCGCTGCTAACTGGTCGGCTTTTGCGTCAAAAGCGGCGCGATCAGCATCAGTCCACCAGTTACGTTGGATCCCGTTTTCATCTGACTTAGAACCTTGGTCGTCAAAACCATGGCCCATTTCGTGGCCAATTACTGCGCCAATGCCGCCGTAGTTTACTGCTGCGTCGGCATTTGGATCGAAAAATGGTGGTTGTAAAATTGCCGCCGGAAATACAATTTCGTTAAATGAACTGTTGTAGTAAGCGTTAACGCGTTGTGGTGTCATACCCCAACGGTTACGATCTGTTTTTTGCAGCTCTTTTGCAACGCTTTCGGCTTGAAAAAACTCACGCATATTTTTTACGTTGCCGATTAAGTCGTTGTTGCTAATGGTTAAACCCTCGTACGACTGCCATACATCGGGGTAACCAATTTTTGGTACAAATGCAGCCAGTTTAGCGCGCGCATTTACTTTGGTTTCTGCGCCCATCCACTCTAGGTTATCAATACGTTCACCCAATGCGGTACGCAAGTTTTCGACCAGTTCAGACATTTGTTGTTTTGACGACTCAGGAAAATAACGTGCTACGTATATTTTACCAATAGCAAAACCAAGTGAATTGGTGCTCGACATTTCATCTATAGCGCGTTTCCAACGTGGACGCGGCTCTTGCTGACCATTTAACTCTTTACCAAAAAATGCAAAATTGGTATTAAAAATATCTTCAGATAGTAAGTTAGCGTTACCACTTATTGCGTGGTAGGTTAAATAATCTTTCCATACCGCTAAGTCTTCTTGATTGATTAATTCAATCATGGCTTTTATTGGCTCGGGCTGCGATACATTTAACTGCGGTACTTTGTAGCCTGTTTGAGCAAAATATGCATCCCAATTAAAGTCTGGGTAGGCAGTGCTTAGCTCGTCGCGTTTAATTTGATTTAATGTAAGGTCGCGGTTACGGCGCTTTTCGCGTGGCCAATGGCCTTGTGCAATTTTGGTTTCTAGATCTAAAATTGCCTGTGCGCGCTCATTGGCGTTATCTGCATTGGTAAATTTAAGCATGTCGGCAATATGTGCCACATAGGCGCTACGCGTATTAACAAAACGCTCAGAGTCTTCAAGGTAGTATGAACGATCTGGTAAGCCTAAACCGCCAGCACCTAACGACATTTCGTATTTATTAGGATCTAAGCGGTTAAACCACATGCCACCACCAAGCGGGGCTTTAACACCGGTTAACCAAGACTGACCAAACATTTTGGCTAAATCGTCGGTTGATGATATTTCACTTATTTGTGTTAAAAGCGGCTTAATTGGTGTTACGCCTAGCTTATTAAGTGCTGCGGTGTTCATGTAGGCGTTGTAAAAGTCGGCTACTAGTTTTTCATCAGCATCTAAATCTTTACGCGCGGCAATTTCTTCAATAATTACTTTAACGCGGTCTTCGCTGCGCTCGGCCAATGCCGAAAATGCGCCATAGCGGGTTTTATCAGCAGGCATGCTGTAATTGTCATACCAAGTGCCACTGGCGTACATAAAAAAATCGTCGCCTGGTTTAACCGCTTCGTTACGTGCAGCTAAATCAACACCAAAACTACCCAGCTCTGCTTTTGTTGTTGCGGCTATTGGTGCAGTAGGTGCTGGTTGTACTTGTGTTTTTGTTGTTTGTGGCTCTGAGCAGCCGGTAATAAATGTGGCTGCTAATGCAGCTGCAATTAAACTCTTTTTCATTATGTTCCCCTGAGCTTTCACTCTGTTTAATTAATATTTTTGTTATTGTAAATATTATCTTAACCTAGGTTCAGGTTATTTTAGTAATTGTTGTTTATAAGAGGCTGCTAAACAAACCTTTTGAGGTGAATCACCCTAGAGGTCGATAAAATAGCAAATAAAGCCTTTATACGAGCAATTTTAATGGTTTATGTGTTTTTTGCTTGTTCTTGCTGCAATTGCCACATTTGTGCATATTGGCCGTTAAGGGCTAGCAACTCAGAATGTGTGCCTTGCTCAAGTAGCTCACCTTTATGCAATACTAAAATATTATCGGCATCAATTATGGTTGATAAGCGATGGGCAATCACTATGCTGGTATGGTTTTGTGTGACAGCGCGCATAGCCGTTAAAATAGCTTGCTCGGCATGCGAGTCAAGGGCTGAGGTGGCTTCGTCAAAAATTAAAATAGGCGATTTTTTTAAGATTGCGCGGGCAATGGCTATGCGTTGTTTTTCGCCGCCCGACACTTTTAAACCACGCTCGCCTACTAAGGTTTTATCGCCTTTATCAAGGCTGTTTATAAACGCTGTTAAATGCGCCATAGCAATGGCTTGATCTATTTCGGCCTCGCTGGCTGTTGGCCTGCCATAAGCAATGTTTTCGCGTATTGAGGTATTAAATAGCACGGTATCTTGCGGCACTATGGCTATAGCTTGGCGTAAACTGTGCAAAGTTACGGTGTTTATAGGTTGCTTATCTATAGTGATATTACCTGACGACACCTCATAAAAACGATACAAGAGCCTAGCTAATGAGCTTTTCCCTGCGCCACTTGCTCCGACTATTGCTACTTTAGTACCGGGTTTTACGCTAAAGCTAACATTGTTAAGAATAGGGCGGTTAGCATCGTAACTAAAGCTTACATTGTTAAAGCTCACTTCACCTTTAGTGAGGGTAAGTAGCTGTGATGCAGGGGTGTCGGTAATTTGTGGTTTTTTGTTGAGCAGCCCAAGCATGTTTTCAAGGTCGGTAAGGGCGCGTCTTATTTCGCGATATACAAAGCCTAAAAAGTTAAGCGGTAAAAACAGTTGGATCATATACGCGTTTATCATTACGAGTTCACCAATGCTAAGTGTACCGGTTACTACTTCGCTTGAGCCTAGCCACATAAGTGCGGTAATGGCGCTGGCTATAATTAACGCCTGCCCGGAGTTTAGTGCCAATAACGACATGCGGTTTTTTAATCGGGCTTTTTCCCAGCGCGCTAAAAAGGTGTCGTAGGTGCTGGCTTCAAACTCTTCATTGTTAAAGTATTTTACTGTTTCGTAGTTTAATAAGCTGTCGATAGCGCGGGTATTACTTAAGTTGTCGGCGGTGTTAGCTTCGCGAATAAAGCGATTTCGCCACTGAGTTACGGTTACTGTAAAGGTAATATATATGGCAACGGCAAGTAGGGTTATAAGCGCAAACCAGATAGAAAACAAAGTGCCAAAAATTAATGCCACGGTAAGAATTTCAAATAGAGTAGGGACAATGTTAAACATTAAAAATCGCATTAAAAAGCTCAAACCGCTGGTGCCACGCTCTATGTCGCGGCTTATGCCACCGGTTTGCCTATCTAAATGAAAAGCCAGTTCAAGCGAATGCAAATGCTTAAACACTTTTAGGCCTATATCGCGCATGGCATGCTCGGTAACTCGCGAAAAAACCGCATCGCGTATTTCACCTAAAAATACACTGGCAAAGCGCAGCGCACCGTACATAATAAGCAGTAGGGTAGGTATAAAAAGCACAGGGTGAATAGACTTATCAACGCTATCAATAATTTCTTTTAGTGCCCACGGCATAAGTAAAGTAGCGCCTTTAGCGCCTACCAACGCCATAGCTGCAATAAAAACTCGCCCTTTAAATTGTGTTATATACGGCCAAAGTGTTTTTATACTTTGGCGCAGGTTCATTGCGTCGGGGCGTTTTACTGAGCTTTGTTTAGAGCGCATGAGTGATCTCGGTTTTTATAGTGGGTATAAATTGCTGTGAATTTAATTTTGCGTAAAACTAAATACTTAATTTGACTATTGTATTTTAAATAGCTGCCCTTATATACTAGTAACCCTTAATTAAAGTTTGAAAATTAATGTTTAAATTTCGTTTGTTTTTAACTGCATTTTTGCTTATTACTGCACTTTTTAGTGCATGTAGCGAAGCCGCGCCAGTTAAACAAGATTTAAACACTGCAAATTCCACTTTAATATCTACTGCTTTTTCAGCAGAAAATTTCTTATTAGATGCTACTTCATTAGGTAATGTTTCATTAGACATAAGTCATCCCTCCATATTAGTTAAAGTATTGCATGCTAAACAACAAACTAAGCCTGATAAAACAGCGTTTGCGGCACTGCAATCTAGGCTAACTGCCAGTAATTCATCGTTGTTTTTATTTAGTGCGCAAACCGAGCCTGAATACGATGTTATTTATGAGTTTTTTATTCATACGCTTGCAAGGCAGTTTTATTTACAACCTAAAGCTATAAACACAGCACTACCTTGGTACACGGTTGTTTCTAATAGTAAAAAGTCTCGTATTAGTGGCTGGAAAGAAGCTAATTTACTTTACAGGGCTACCAACACTCACCACGCTTAATTTCCTTATTTAATAATTAATAGGTTTTAACTTTTAAAGTTTTAACTTGCAGATTAATTGTGCTTTTTAAAAGCGCTTATCAGCTAGTTGCTGATAGTAAGGAATAACAATGTTGAGTTTTAAAAAAAATAAAAAGCCGTTTATGGCTAAGTTTAAATTAAGCACCTTTGCTATGTTGGTGGTATTACTGCTATTGGCAATAAGTGCGTTACCTAATTTATATCCAAACCAGTCATGGTTGTATGTTAGCGCAGCCCCACACAGCGAAATACAAACACCCCCGAGCACCAATACCCTAGTTACATTTTTAAATGAGCAAGGCTTAAATGTGGCGCAAGCGTATGAGTCGCAAGCAACAATAAATGTGCTGCTTAACGAGCCCACAAAAAGTGCCCAGGCACAAGCGGCTATAAAAGCGCAATATGCAAATACTCAGACCAAAATTGTGGAGCGAGCTACCAGCCCAAACTGGTTACAAAGCTTTGGACTTTCGCCAATAAAATTAGGCCTAGATTTAAACGGTGGGGTGCTATTTGTACTCGATGTAGATTTAGATAAAGCCATTGATGAGCAATTAGTGAGTGCGTATCAGCAAGCTAAATCAATCATAATTAAGCAAAAGGTACATGGGGTAAAAGCGCTGCAAACTCAAACCGGATTTGTAATAAATGCTCTACCTAATGCAGCTGATAAATTACCCTCTGTTATTAAAGAACTACAAAGCCGCTTTGCTAACTTAGCCGTAGTAACAAACAATAATGGCACAGTTAAAACGGCGCAATTTAGTTACTCAGAGCAAGGGCGTAGCGCGTTTGATAAAGAAGTAATGAGCCAAACCCTCACAACGCTACGTTCGCGAATTGAAGAGCTGGGCATAACCGAAGCGGTAACGCAGCGCCAAGGTAAGCAGCGCATTCGTATAGAATTACCCGGAGTGCAAGATCCTACCGAGGCGAAACGCATTATTGGCGCAACGGCATCACTGGGGTTTTACCAATTAAAAGCTGTGGGTGGGCAAACCTTTAATTTACAGTCGGGGGGTACTATAAAACTTGACCCAGTGCCAATTTTTACTGGTGAGCATATTAATAACGCTCATGCTGGGCGAGACGATTGGAGCAAACCACTAGTGCAGTTAAGCCTTGATAGCCAAGGCGGCGATGCTATGTCGGCATTTTCTAAAGCTAATATAGGTAAACCTATGGCAACGGTTTATTCAGAGTATTCTCAAAATGCAAAAGGAGAGGTAGTAAAAAAGAGCGAAGTTATTAATGTAGCCAATATTGCTCAACACTTAAGTTCGCGTTTTAGCATAACCAATATGCAAAGCCCACAAGCCGCGGCCGACTTAGCGCTACTGCTACGTGCAGGCTCGTTAAGTGCGCCGGTTACTATAGTGCACGAACAAACCATAGGGCCAAGCTTAGGCAGCGAGAATATAAATAACGGCTTAGCCGCCCTAATGTTAGGTATGGGTATTACTTTGGCATTTATGGCTATGTGGTACAGACGGTTAGGCTTAATTGCAAACGTAGCACTTATTTTAAATTTAACCTCGTTAGTGGGCTTAATGTCGTTATTGCCAGGGGTAGTGCTTACGCTTCCCGGTATTGCCGGATTGGTGCTAACCATAGGTATGGCAGTAGATACCAACGTAATAATATTTGAACGTATAAAAGAAGAGCGCCGTAAAGGCCGCGCGCCTTATCAAGCTATTGAGCAAGGATATAAGCAAGCATTTGGCACTATTTTTGATGCCAATATTACCACTATGATCACTGCACTTATTTTATACGGTATAGGTTATGGGCCCGTGAAAGGCTTTGCAATTACTTTGGCGCTGGGTTTAGTAACCAGTATGTTTACTGGCGTGTATGTATCGAAAGTGTTGAGCCAGAGTTTGTATTTAAAATTGGATAAAAAAAGCGGAGTAAGTACAGATGCTTAATTATTTTTTAAAAGGCGAAACCGGCACACGCATGCGTTTTATGGGCTTGGTTTTAAGTACAGTATTAGTATTGCTATCGGTAGTAACATTGGCGCAAAAAGGGCTTAATTTTGGCCTAGATTTTACCGGTGGTTACTTAACAGAATTTACGACTAGCCAAAGTATTGAGCTAGAGCAGCTTAAAACTTTTATAGCTAAAAACCACAACGGTGAGTTTGAACTAACAGCACAAGGGAATAACCATTTTCAATTAAGAGAAGCGCCGGCTATTAACCAATCTGCGAATAATAACAGCAACGATTGGCAAAGTGCGGTAACACAAAGCACCGATATAAACGCCACGGTATTATCATCGGCTTACATTGGCTCGCAGGTGGGTGATGAGCTATTTGAGCAAGGCTGTTTGGCATTATTAGCTGCTATGGTTGCAGTAATGCTGTATTTAGCGATAAGGTTTGAATGGCGTTTAGCAGTAGGCTCTGTGGTTGCCTTAACACACGACCTAATATTGGTGCTGGGTTTGTTTTCGCTATTACAGCTTGAGTTTAACTTAACCGTTTTAGCCAGTTTACTAGCAATTATAGGCTACTCACTTAATGACTCCATAATTGTTGGCGACAGAGTACGTGAGTTATTAAGAGTTAAATTAAATGCCAGTATTAGCGTATCTAGCATTATAAATAGTGCGATTAAAAGCACCCTAACGCGTACCATAATTACCTCAGGCACTACCTTAGCCACAGTAGCAAGTGTGTGGCTATTAGCTGGTTCACCGCTACAAGGCTTTGCTATTGCGTTATTTAGTGGCATTGTTGTGGGTACATTTTCATCTATTTGCATTGCAGCCACCTTGCCCGAGCTAATGGGATTAAGTGCTAAAAACTACGAAGTGAAAATAGATAGCCAAAGCCAAGCGCTCATGGATATGCCATAAAGGCTCAAAGCATACAAATAAACAAAGCTTAGGGGCTAAACTATTGTGTTTAGCCCTCGTAGCAATGTTAAACTGCTCGCAATATTTTTACTGTATGTGTAAACCTCATGAACAAAGCCCACGTTATTGAACACCTTAAGTTTGCCCTAGAGGCGCAGCTTACCACCGCAAAAGTGGCCGCTAAAACAGCACACGACACCGCCACGCACGAAGAAAACATAGCAGAAAATAAATACGATACTCTAGGGTTAGAGGCCGCTTATTTAGCCCAAGGCCAAGCGCAGCGCGTAAACGATTGCTATAAAAGCATGGAATTATTTAAGCCAATATTTAATCAGCCAGCCAGTAGTAAAATAGCCATTGGCTCGCTAGTGTGTCTAGAGGATACAAATGAGCAGCAAAAATGGTTTTATTTAGGCCCAAGCGCAGGCGGATTAACCGTAGAGGTTAAAGGTTTAACGATTGCCGTTGTAACCCCCGGCGCCCCCCTAGGTAAGCTGTTATTAAATAAACAACTCGATGATGGCATAAGTTTAACCATTGCCGATGTAAAGCACGATTATGACATTGTAGAAATTTTATAAAATATTGGTTGTAAGCAAAGCTCATTTAAAAAACCACAAAACTTATTTATTCCCCCTCATTTTATTGTCGGATGGCGTGGCTTCGTCACTTATCCGACCTACTTCAATGTTTTATTGTGATTGCTATAAAAGCATGGAATTATTTAAACGTAGGTCGGATAAGCGAAGCGCCATCCGACAAAAAGCACCATCACGATAATATTTTGCAGGATAATTAAGCAGACACCCATCTTAATATTTGCAATTTCAGCATGCCGGGTTCAAACATGAAGTGGATGTCATGTTAAAGATTATGTTAAATATTTAAATCCCACATTAAATCTTTAATAAAACATTTATCATCATCGACTCTACTACCGATAAGTTGTATTACACGCTATACCTACTACACTTATCAATCGAAAGCATCAATACATACAGGGAGCAACTCTGGTTTACATCGACGTACATCGGCGGTTCAGAATGTGACTGATGTTAAGTTGTAACTATCATCGGTAGAGGCTTACATTAAGACTCTGTCGTTATTTATTTTACTGAAGATGCGTCCAACCAGGTACGCATAAAAGGAAAGAGATTATGACCAGTTCTTATACAGGTGGCTGCGAACACGTTCATATTAAAGCTAAAGCTGAGCCAATCGATAATCATGTTTGTCACTGTAATGTTTGTAAGGGCGTGACAGGCCAGCAGAGTACGCATGTGGCGTTCTTCAAATACACAGATCTGTCTGCCGATCACCCTGAAAAAATAAAGCGTCAGCCGTTCAATAAGGACAACCCAGAAGGACCACTTGAGCTTTGTAGCTGTACTGATTGTGGCGCTGCACTAATGCTTGATGATAAACAGAAACGCATTCGTGTTGCCGTGCCAAATGTTATGGGTTACAAAGAAGCAACGTTTCCTAAGGCCACATATCACGCATTCTACGACACATCAAAGGGCTACCCCAAACCATCCGACGGTCGTCCGGTTTATGAAGGGTTGCGTCCTGAATTCGCTTGGCCTGAACCTGCTTAATCGGATGCTTTTATACTCGAACAGGAGAGGTTAACCAATCAACCCTACTATTGACCTTGGCATCATTATAGCGAACCGTATAACAATTTCACGGCTTGGTATTACAGTTTTCGATACATGAAGGTAGTGGTGCCCGTTTTTTGCAGTAACTGATTTGGTAGGTATTACATCAGGGATATACGCGATCTCTTTAAATAACCGAAAAAGGGGGGCCACCCATTAGAAAGTTCCGGTCAAGCAGGCAGCTGCGTTTTCTTGAACTTTTATTTAAAAGCTAAGAGTTCTTACTTTTTAAACTCAATTTAAATATGACTGTGCGTTCAGTAATAATAAGTTTTTAGTGGGCTGTTGGACAATATCCATCCGTTTACGCATTAAGTCACTAACAGCTCTAAGCTTGCGTGGATATATGTAATTTTCAGGGAGTATATTTAAGCGTAACATTTCACCCAACCAGCGGACATCACTATGATCGTCAGCATGTTTTAAGCCTGAATATTGTTGGATTGCAGCGAGATTCGCTAAATATATTTTAAACTTTGCATCCATTAATGCATCAACGAGCCTATACCAATTAAATGTTGATTCAACAACAATTTCTGTTAGCTTGTCTTTATAGGGGATAAAAAAGACAAAATGACAGACACGTCATTATTTAAACGCGTTGCTCATTAATGATAGCAATAACATTATTATTTGAATGTAAGTCAATTCCACCATATAGCTTCATACTAAGCTCCTCGATATACTGTTTATGTTTTGCTCAACACAACTGTATTGAAAAACACTAGGAGCTTTCTATATGGTTATAAATATTTAACTTTTGTAAATTAGAGTGTTGAAAGCACACAGACTTTATCTTATCTATGAGAAACGTTTAAGGCAGCGAACTCTAATAGCGCATTTTACATTCCTACTCTTATTGGTCAAAAATTAAAATGTCAGAGAGCGTTTTAGATTGGAATACATCAATAAATGAGATCAAGATATAGAAACGGTGCTTTGGGCATCTAGGCTTAATTATAAAATTAGATCAAGTATTATGGGTTGCATCTCATCTGGAGTTCATAAATGAAAAGCAGACACCGCGACCTGGATGTGTAGTTTTTGAAGATGATAGTTTATTGGCTGTCACAGCACTAGACGGAATAGTCTGTATACATAAGCGCTCAATGTTCTCTTTGCCTGTATAATAGAAACTAAGAAACGAGAGATTTGCTAGAGTGAAACTTTGTTATATTGGAACTCGGTCATAATTTTTGTGTTAAGCTAAAAATTAAATATCTAAAACACAGTCTAATTACTCTTCAAAATAGATGATTAACCGCGTCAATGTCTGGAACCAATTATGTATAGGCATTGTCTAGTTTTTTGTAGCCTTTAATATATTATTATAAAATTTTAGCAGGTTGTTTTCATTTGGAAACCCGCCCGCCTTTGGTTTTTGTTAATTTTCGAAATTTTCAGGGCTTAGGTTCAATCGCTTCATAAACATCCTTTAAATTTACACACCGCGATTATCTGAATCGTTTAAATGTAGGTCGGATAAGCGAAGCGCCATCCGAAGAGCCAAGTTAAGGTTATAAACTCTTACCGTACCCATAAATTATGTGTCGGATGGCGTGGCTTCGTCACTTATCCGACCTGCATCAATAATTTTCATCTTCACGCTAAAAATATCTCGTTTGTTAGTTTATCAAAAAGGCCTTATAAAGCAGATGTGGTTTAGGATTACCTAAACTAAAGCACCCATCTTATTAAGTGACACGCGCAATGCACCACTTAGTACGATGGGTGTTTCTATTTTTAATGCTTAATTATAAAAAATTAAGCATGCTTTTATAATTAGACTTAACTAGGAAAAGTCGTGTTTAAAACCTTAATTGTGGTTGATAACAACGAGCAAACTCTTGCTCAATCATTCGAAAATGTTATTACGTTTAATACTTACCTACGTGACTATCCAAAACGTGATGAGCCTAAAACTCGCATTATTAACTTATGTGACTCAAGCCAATACTTGAGCAAAGGTTACTATTGCTCGCTACTCGCTGAGGCGCGTAAGCACCAAGTATTACCAAGTGTAAAAACAATAAATGCGCTACGTAGCGGCCAAGCACCTATGCACAATGTTGGCCAAATAGATGGCGCTCTATACTTTGGTAATGCCACTAACGATGAGCAAACAAAAGCGGCTAAATCGGTATTTAAACAATACCCAGCGCCTATTTTATTTGTTGATAACCAAGGCTTATTACAACAAGGGTCGCTATCGTCATTAGATGAGCAACAGTACAGCGATTTTGTAGCTAAGTTGAATAACTTTACCCAAACGCAATGGCGTATTACTGCAGAGCGACGTCGTTTTCGATGGGATATGGCAATACTTGTTGATCACAATGAAAAGGTGCCACCAAGTGATAAAGACGCAATAGCAAAGTTTATTAAAGCAGCGGCTAAACATGGTATTAATGCCCAAGCATTAAGCTTTGACGAAATAGATAATATAGCCCAGTTTGATGCGTTATTTATTCGTCAAACTACAGCAATTGATCATCCAACATATCGCCTTGCTAGCAAAGCACAAAGCTTAGGCTTAGTGGTTATTGACGATGCGGAGTCTATTTTACGTTGTTGTAATAAAGTGTATTTACACGATGCGTTTAACTATCAAAAAGTACCAAGTTTAAAAACAGTGGTTGTGGCTGATCAGTCAAGCGACACCCTTGAGCAGTTAGAAGTCGCGTTTACCTACCCGTTAGTATTGAAAATGCCAGAAGGCTCGTTTTCAAAAGGGGTATATAAAGTAACAAACCGTGCTGAGCTGGAAGCTAAGTTAACTGAGCTATTTGAATTTAGCGCTTTAGTACTTGCACAAGAGTATATGTACACCGAATACGATTGGCGAGTAGGGGTATTAAATGGCCGTGCAATTTACGCGTGTCGTTACTTAATGGCGCGTAACCATTGGCAAATTTATAACCACGATGCAAAACGATTTTTTTCGGGTGGCTTTGAAACATTGCCTACATTCGAATTACCAAAAGCGGTATTAGATGCAGCATTAAAAGCATGCAAAACAGTGGGTAAGGGTTTATATGGCGTTGATGTAAAAGAACATCAAGGGCGTGCTTACGTACTTGAAGTAAACGATAACCCTAGTATTGATCATAAAGTAGAAGACGGCTATTTAGGCGACGAGCTTTATATGATCATTATGGATGAATTTAAACAACGCCTTGAAGCGAGGGGTCGTGGTTAATGGCAAAAGCCATGGTTGAGAGTGTGGTTAATGAACAGGTTGAGCAAGTGGTTATTCGCCAAGCGCTTATCAGTGATTTAACTGCGCTCACTGCACTTGAAAATGCCTGCTTCAGTAACGACAAGCTTAGCCCGCGCAGTTTAAAGCGCTGGCTAAGTGCTAAGCACGGTATTTTATTAGTTGCCGAGCAAAATAATGCGTTATGCGGTTATGGCCTAATTTGGTGCCATAAAGGCACTCGCTTAGCGCGTCTTTATTCGCTTGCGGTGTTACCTACCATGCAAGGCAAAGGCATTGCTAAAATGCTACTTACAGCACTTGAAAAAGCCACCGCAGAGCGTGGGCGAATTTACCTGCGTTTAGAAGTCGCAGTAAATAACGACAGCGCAATTGGTTTGTATAAAAGCTTAGGTTATCGAGTGTTTGGTCAGTATAGCGATTATTACGACGATCACAGCGATGCGCTACGGATGCAAAAAAACATTCGTAAAACCAGTGAGCTGAAGTTAGCACGGTTAACACCCTGGTATCAGCAAACTACTGAGTTTACCTGTGGTCCTGCGGCGTTGCTAATGGCAATGGGGAGCTTAGATGCTAGCACTGAGCTGACTCAATCGCATGAGTTGTCGTTATGGCGAGAGGGCACTACTATTTTTATGACCTCAGGGCATGGCGGCTGTCATCCATTTGGTTTAGCACTGGCGGCACATAAACGTGGTTTTAACAGCGAGGTAATTGTTAATACCCTAGAGCCGTTGTTTTTAGATGGCGTGCGCAGTGAAAATAAAAAAGTAGTATTAGCAACGGTACATCAGCAGTTTGTAAATGGCATAACCGCTGCCAATATACCGCTTAGTAATAAAGATGTTGAGCTTGAAGACATTGAGCGTTGGCTGAAGCAAAATTTTAGCGTGTTGCTCTTAATCAGTACTTATCGGTTTGATGGTAAAAAATCGCCGCATTGGGTGTGCGTTACGCATTTAGATGAGCACTGTGTGTATGTTCATGACCCGTTTTGTGAGCCAGGAAGTGATAGTCAATTGGCTATAGATTGCCAATATGTGCCTATTGCTCGCAGCGACTTTAGTAAAATGTCGGCGTTTGGTAGCCAACGCTTAAGAACAGCAGTGGCTATTGCTAAATCAAAAGATTGTTAATATAAAATAAAATTATTCATATATGAATAACGAGGAAATTACGTGTTTTTACCTGATTTATTTGATGTAGCTCCGTACTCATGGGCTGCAATTGGTACGGCGGCATTTTGTGGCGCTATTATTGGTATTGAGCGCCAATTACGTGGCAAACCTGTGGGTATTCGTACTTCTGCGTTAATTACTTTAGGTACCTATTTATTTTTATCGACTGCGTTTAATTTACAAGGCGATGTAATTGACCACTCTCGCGTAGTGGGGCAAATAATTACTGGTATTGGTTTTTTGGGCGCAGGCGTAATGCTAGCTAAAGACGGCGCAGTGGTAGGAGTAACATCGGCAGCAACCATTTGGGTGTTGGCATCTATTGGTGTAATGATAGCCACCGAAAACTTGGGCGCAGCTATTAAGCTTTCTGTGCTGGTGGTCGGTATTTTATACGGTGTTGATGTGCTTGAAGCTAAGTTTAAAAGCTTAAGTAAAGGCGTGCACACTAAAGTTAAAATTTATTCAAAACGCTATTATCGCAAAAGCGAAAATGAAACAGAGCGCCACTTATAAAGTGGCGTTTTTATAATTAAGTTTATAACTAACTTAAAACTAATTTTTGATGCACTAAAGCATCGCAAAGTGCTTGTGGGCGGCCTAAATAATAGCCCTGAACCTTGTCGACATTTAGTGTGCGTAGGGTGTTTATTTCTTCTAGTGTTTCTATGCCTTCGGCAATAATATTACAGCCAATATCTTTAGCAAATCCGCATAATGCTTTAGCTAATAAATATTTTCGACGATCGCTATTAATGTTTCGGGTAAGGCTAATATCAAGTTTAATAATATCTGCTTGTAGCTCCAAAATATGCTGAAAAGAAGAATACCCCGCACCAACATCATCTATAGCTAAGCGTATGCCTTTTTTACGCAGCGGCGCGAGTGCCGTTAACATTTCATGGTAGTTGGCAATAGGAGAGTGTTCGGTTATCTCCAGTACTATATTACTGCAATCAGAAATAGCAGCTAATGCATTAGCAACGGCACCACTTAGTATATGCTCTGGTGAGGTGTTAATTGACACATACACATCTTTATTAAAATGACTCATATTGCCTAAAACATTGTTAATTGCCAACATTTCTAGGGCTTCACCTAAACCAAACTGTGCAGCTTCATCAAACCAAATGTTAGGTGTTCTGTAGGGCTCAACAAAAAAGCGAGACAAGGATTCGTAACCCGAAATTTTATTTGT
Source organism: Pseudoalteromonas translucida KMM 520 (assembly GCF_001465295.1). Taxonomy (NCBI): domain Bacteria; kingdom Pseudomonadati; phylum Pseudomonadota; class Gammaproteobacteria; order Alteromonadales; family Pseudoalteromonadaceae; genus Pseudoalteromonas; species Pseudoalteromonas translucida. The sequence continues at coordinate 1,585,993 of NZ_CP011034.1, forward strand.
GCTTAAGCTATATATAGGCTGGTAGTAAATTTCAATATTGTTTGTGTTTATAATATTAAGTACGTTAGATTTAATACGTTGCTTTGCTTCGTTGTTTTGTATTTGCGTATCAATAAGCTGCGAAGCCAGATCTGAAATTAAATTTAAAAATGCCAGATCACGTTTGTTTAATGTGTCGTCTTTTTGTTCGTTGTAGCAACAAAATGTGCCGTAAATATCGCCGTTGGATAAGGTAATTGGCACCCCAATATAAGCACCAATATTAAGCTTTTTAGTAACCGGCATATCGCGGGTTATACTATTTTTACTGGTGTCAGGTATTATATTATCTAGTTCATTATTGGCTAATTTATTACAGTAGGTTTCATTTATGGGATCAAAATTACCTACTTTTACAATATCGTTAGGGCGTTTGGTATCAACTAATTTAAATATACGTTTAGAGTCTGTAAACTCAGAAATAAAAGCAACGTCCATATCAAGGTGCTTACGAATAAGTGCTAGCAACCGAGTTAGTCTAGTGTTGAGATCAGTCTCTGTTTCAAGATCTAATAGTAAATTTTCACTAAAATTTACATGCATATTTCCAACTTCCTTGTGTTTTAGTTAATGGTTTATATTATTATAGTAGGCTGGCTTGTTTTTAAAGTATTAGCCAAACAATTTTTTTCTCACTACTTTACGATACTCACTGGGTGTTTGGTTCAGTATTTTTCTAAATATTCGCGTTAAATGACCTTGATCGTTATAGCCAACTTCTAACGCTACTTCTTGAATTGATAAATTTGACGAAGCGAGCAGCTCTTTTGCGCCTTCTACTCGTAACTGTTGCCAATACTCAATAGGGCTTTGGTTGGTAGCTGCTTTAAAGCGCCGTGTAAAAGAGCGATAGCTTAAATTAAACTGCGCGGCCACATCTTGTAAATTAAGCTCTGTTGCTAAGTTGGTTTTTAACCAAAATTGAATTTGGGCAATTAACTCATCGGGATGGCGGTCAACCGCGCCTTCAAGATAGCGCTGATCTTCGTAGGGTTTGCGTATTTCGTGGGAAAAATTGCGCTCAACATGCTGCGCTGCAGCTTTGCCATAATACTGGCTAATAATATGCACCATTACATCGGCTAGGGCGTTTAGGCTGGCTACGGTATAGAGTCGCTCGGATTGAGTAATAAAAAAGTCAGGCTTTAACAGTACCTTGGGGTAGTCATGACTAAATTGTTTAGCGTAATGCCAATGAGTAGTTGCAGGGTGCCCGTCAAGTAACCCAGCCTCTGCTAGTAAACAATTGCCAGTGCCTACGCCTATAATATGGCTGCCATTTGTAAAACTTTGCCCCAGCCAAGTAACTATATTTTGATTAGTGCGTACAACTGGGCGCGGGTTTCGCCAAATACCGGGCACTATTACTAAATCGCAATTGGGGGTATTGCTGGTGGCGCAATCGGGAAGGATTGCCAAGCCGGTACGATTACTTATTGGTTCATGGTTTTTAGCAACTAAATGAATAGCGAGTGGCCTAAAGTTTTGTTTATTAATATGGCCTTTTGCAAAAGCTTCGCCCGCTCTCAACATTTCTATAGGAAGGGTTAAACTCGTTATTAATAAGTGTTGGTAAACAGCAATAGCTATATTTAATGGGGGGTTACTCTGTTTATCAGTCATATAGATGCTCCGACCAGTTAGGGTTGGCCTTTTATGCTTAATATTTGGCTATTAAAGCACAAAGCGTGGTGCGTAATCCATTTAAACTAGTGTCATATTCTTATAACACGTTTTTTAAAAGGTAAATTATGACCGCATTACCCGTAATTGTAGGCATGGGAGGCATTAATGCCGCTGGCCGTACTTCTTTTCACCAAGGTTACCGCCGTATTGTGTTAGACAGTTTAAATGCACAAGCTCGCCAAGAAACGTTTTTAGGCCTCGCCACCTTAATGAATTTAGTTAGTGTTGTTGATAATCAACTACAAGACACTCAAGGTAACAATGTTGAGCAAAGCGACATAGAAGCACGTTTTGGTGAACAAATAATTGCCGGTACGCTTATTCGTAAAATTGAAAACGAACATTTTGATCCAGACGCCACACCATGGCAGCAAAAAATGACGCTTAATGCATCAGCCGAAAACGCTATTGTGTTTGAAACCCGTGCTCGCGATTTACCACAACCGGTACCTGCAAGCTGGCAGGTAGAGCAGCTGGAAGGTAAAAAAGTTAAAGTTACTATTGCCGCAGATATAGATGTTAAACACGCTTCAACTCGTGACAACCCGATTAAATCGGCAGGGCAGTTTCCTACAGGGTTTGATCCGTCAGTAATGTATAACAGCCGCTATCAGCCACGTGGTCTGCAAGCGACTATTTTTGCTGCTACCGATGCAATAAAATCAACCGGGCTTGATTGGCAACATATAATGAATAGCGTAGAGCCAGACAAAATTGGTACTTATTCGGCGTCGGTTATTGGCCAAATGGATGACAAAGGTTTAGGCGGCTTAGTTAAAGCTCGCCAGCAAGGCGACCGCGTAAGCACTAAGCAATTAGCGCTGGGTTTAAATACTATGTCGACCGACTTTATTAATGCGTATGTAACGGGCAACGTAGGTACTACGTTTTCAACATCGGGCGCATGTGCTACGTTTTTATATAACTTACGCGCAGCGGTTAACGATATACAAGCAGGGCGCACCCGCGTTGCTGTGGTAGCAAGTGTTGAATGTGCTATTACGCCAGAGGTTATAGAAGGCTTTGGTAACATGAGCGCACTGGCAAACGTTGAAGGTTTGCGCCGTTTAGATAACCTAAGTAATACAGATGAGCCTGACTATCGTAAAAGTAGCCGCCCATTTGGCGAAAACTGTGGCTTTACGTTAGGTGAAGGTGCACAAGTGGCTATTTTAATGGATGATGCTCTAGCACTAGAGTTAGGCGCCGACATTATGGGGTGTGTGCCAGATGTATTTGTAAATGCCGACGGCATTAAAAAGTCGATTACCTCACCAGGGCCTGGTAACTACATTACTATGGCAAAATCGGCGGCACTGGCAAGTAGCTTATTAGGTAAAGAAGCACTGCAACAGCGCAGCTTTATATTAGCCCATGGTTCAAGCACGCCATTAAACCGTGTAACCGAGTCATTAATTTATCATAAAGTGGCACAAACCTTTGCTATTGATAACTGGAAAGTAACTGCGCCAAAAGCGTATGTTGGCCATACTATTGCCCCTGCAAGTGGCGATCAGTTAGCTATAGCACTAGGTGTATTTAGCCACAATATTATGCCTGGTATTACGACTATAGATAAAATAGCCGACGATGTTTACGCTGATCATTTAGACATTAGAAACAGCCACTATGATTGCGGTGATATGGATATTGCATTTATTAACTCAAAAGGCTTTGGCGGTAACAACGCTACCGCTACAGTATTGTCTGCAAAAATAACACTGCAAATGCTTGCCAAGCGCCATGGCAAAAGCGTTATGAATGATTATGCTAATAAAAATGTGGCTGTAAAAGCAGCGCAGCAAAGCTATCAATCACAAGCTGATTTAGGTCAATACCAACTAATTTATCGTTTTGGTGATGGCTTAATCGATGATAACGACATTGTAATAGATGAGCAAAGCATACACCTTCCTGGCTTTGAAAAAGCGATTGCTTTTAATACAAAAAATCCCTATCAAGACATGTTTTAAGCACACATTCTTGTTTGGTAAGGCGCTTTTATAGCGCCTTTTTTGTTTTTATGAAGATATAAAATTGAAAACTTATTTAAACTTTTTAATATAGCGCAATGTTATAAAGTTAATAATGGCTAGTAAAATAGCTATTTCGTAGCGGCTGTAGGCCACCGCAATACCAATTAAACCCATATTCCAAATGCTCGCCGCGGTGGCGGTACCTGAGGTAGATTGGTTATTTTTTAAAATTGCGCCACCGCCAATAAAGCCGATACCGGTAATGATCCCCTGCAACATTTTTGATTGTGCTTCAGAGGAGTCAAGTACAGACAACGCAATTAACGCATAACCACACGATGCCACCGCTACTAGCGGAAAGGTACGCAGCCCCGCCCCATCTTGGCTGCGCTCTCTGTCGTAGGCCATTGGCAAAGCAAGTAAATAAGCTATGCCTAAGTGAATCAGGTTATCAACGATTTCGTGCCACTGTAAATCAATTTCCATGATCTTGCCTTTTTAGTTAATCTTAATAACTAGCTAGCAATCTGTAAGCCATTTATTTAATATTTTAAATTCAGTAATTTAGATTAATCTTAACTTTTATTCTGTGAGGCTTGGTAATAGTTACACTACTATTTTACTTTTTTACCAAAAAGTTAGTTTGATATCGCTTTTAAATATCCGTATTCTTTTACTTATAGTAAAAGATGATTATGTGAACCACTTGCCTTTAAACAAAGTAATTAATACAGCCACTAAACTTGAAAAAACCGCGTTACTACTGTGCGTTAGCTTATCAGTTGTGGCATTTTTATTTCCGGCATTACTTACGGCTCATTTGCAGCCTGTTATTAGCCAACTTTTAAGCTACTTGGGCTCGCCATTTTTTATTTTGGTTAACCTATTACTCTTTATTGTAATTGCCGTTGCTATAAGCCCGTTAGGGCGGCGTAAAATAGGTGGAGAGCAAGCAAAGGTTGAATTTGCTTTATTTGGCTGGCTCTCTATGCTTTTTGCTGCAGGTATGGGCTCGGGCCTCGTTTTTTGGGGAGTAGCAGAGCCTGCACTACACACTATAAACTCACCTTTAAAACAGGGTTTATACCCTAATCCACACACCAGTGGCTTGGCATTAACTTTAGTTAATTGGGGGGCGCATGCTTGGGCACTTTACGCGGTATTTGGTTTGGTACTTGGCGGGCTTAGCAGTAATAGCGGCAAAGTAGGCGATATTAGCGCGCCGGTTATAAGTGTGTTTAAAGGTGTTATAAATAAAGACTGGCAAATTAAGCTGGGCTTTGGCATTAAGTTAATTGCTATATTCTCGATATTTTTTGGGGTGGTTGGCACTATCGCAAACTCTACTTTATTACTGCGTAAAGGCTTGGCGTTAAAGTTAGGTGTTGAATCGGCTTTGTTGTCGGGGTTTATAATTATTAGTTTAATTGTAGCTTTATATACGTTATCGGCAACTTTGGGGCTTAAAAAAGGGATTCAAACACTCAGTAAGTTTAATATGCTTTTAGCATTAGCACTTATGGTTTGGCTGCTGTTTTTTGTGCCTATTGAGCCCATTATAAATATAGCTATTGGTGGCACCTGGGATTATTTACAGCTTATTACTATAGGAACATGGCAACTTGCCAGCCAGCTAAACGATCCAAAGTGGGCGAATGGCTGGACCTATAATTATTATTTTTGGTGGTTGGCTTGGGGTCCATTTGTGGGCGTGTTTTTAGCCAAAATAAGTCAGGGTCGCCCGGTGTGGCAATATATTTTAGGTGTTGTTTTAGTACCTACACTGGTTACTATTGTATGGTTTAGCGTGTTTTCTGGCTCTGCTATAGCCTGGGATGAAGCGCACCAAAGTGGTATTTTACAGGCAATAAAAGCAGATTATACCCAAGGCTTATTTGTATTTTTTGAGCAATTAGGTTGCCAAGGTGCCGTACTTATTTGGTCTAGCTTATTACTGTTACTTATTTTTGTAGCAACCTCTGCTGATTCTGCCGTTTTGGTTATACGCCAATTAAGCGGCGCAAATAAAACATATACTTGGAGTTTATACGCTTGGTCGTTTGCATTGGGATTGTGTGCTTACGTATTATTGGTTCAAAATAACGAGCCTTTAAACCGCAGTGTTGCGATTATTGGTGCATTACCTTTTTTGATTATATTTTTACTGCAATTAATTGGTTTTGTTAAGGAGTTTATAAAAGAGGAAGTGCATGAGTAATGTGCTTTGTTTAACGCCGTATAACGTTAAAATTTAAACTTTGATTTTATTTTACAAGGCCAGCATGCTCTAAATAAGCTTATGAGTATAGCCACAGCAAGTAGGGTAATAAAAGGCGAGTGAGTACTGATACAAGTAAGGACGTTTTTTTAATAGTTTAAAATAATGTGTAGAGGGTTATAGCTCTACACATTATTACTGCAAACAATAATATTATTATGCAGACAAATACTGATGATGAAATACCAAGTGCTGATCAATAAAGCTACTGATAAAGAAGTAACTATGATCATACCCGGTTTGCATTTCTAGGGTCAGTGGGTAATCTTTTTGCTTTGCAACAGCCACTAAATTTTGTGGCTTTAATTGCTCGTCTAAAAAGTTATCGGCATCGCCTTGGCTCACTAACATTGGCAAGTAATTATTTTGCTCAGCTTTAGCCATTAATTTGCAGGTGTCGTATTGTGCCCACGTAGTTTTATCGGCTCCTAAATAACCCGTAAACGCTTTAACGCCCCATGGGCAATTAATAGGGTTTACTATAGGGCTAAATGCCGAAGCACTAACATAATCCTGTGGGTTTTTAAGAGCGATCATCAACGCACCATGGCCGCCCATTGAATGACCACTAATTGCTTTTTTGCTAGTCACTGGAAAGTGCTGCTCTATAAGCGCGGGTAATTCATTCACTACGTAGTCGTACATATTAAAGTGAGTGTTGTAAGGGGCTTGTGTCGCGTTAACATAAAACCCAGCGCCTTGAGCAAAATCGTAGCTGTCTTCGTTAGGAACATTATCTCCACGAGGGCTAGTGTCGGGTGCCACAATAGCAATACCTAGTTCAGCTGCTTTTTTGAATGCGCCTGCTTTTTGCATAAAGTTTTCGTCGGTGCAGGTTAAACCTGAAAGCCAATAGAGTACTGGTACTTTATTGCTTTCGCTAGCGCCGGGTGGTAAAAAAACGGCAAAACGCATAGTACAATGAGTGCTTACAGCGCTGTGCGTATATTGTTTATGCCAACCACCGGCTACTTTTACACTTGAGATATTTTCTAACATGATAATCCTCAAAAGCCGCTTATATCCACACAGTGAATACAAGCGATTGGTTTATTACTTAGTAATGAATAACGGTACGAATGCTTTTGCCTTGGTGCATTAAATCAAATGCTTCATTAATGTCTTCAAGACCCATTGTGTGGGTAATAAAGTCATTTAGTGCAAACTCGCCAGCCATGTAACGTTCTACAATTTCAGGTAGTTGTGAGCGGCCTTTAACGCCACCAAATGCGCTACCACGCCATACACGCCCAGTAACCAATTGGAATGGACGAGTAGAGATTTCTTGGCCAGCGCCTGCTACACCAATAATTACCGACTCACCCCAACCTTTATGACAACACTCAAGTGCTGAGCGCATAACATCAACATTACCAATACATTCAAACGAGTAGTCAACGCCGCCATCGGTCATTTCAACAATTACGTCTTGAATTGGCTTATCGAAGTCTTTTGGATTAATTAAATCGGTTGCGCCAAGCTTGGTAGCTAACTCGTATTTAGAGTTGTTTATATCGATACCGATAATACGACTCGCACCGGCCATTTTTGCGCCAATAATAGCCGATAAACCTATGCCACCTAAACCGAAAATAGCCACAGTGTCGCCCGCTTTTACTTTAGCTGTGTTTGTTACTGCGCCCATACCCGTTGTTACGCCACAGCCTAGTAAGCATATTTCTTCTAAAGACGCTTCTTTGTTTACTTTAGCTAAAGAGATTTCTGGCAGTACTGTGTACTCCGAGAAAGTTGAGCAACCCATGTAGTGGTAAATTGGCTGACCGTCTTTATAAAAACGTGTTGTACCGTCTGGCATTAAGCCTTTACCTTGGGTTTCGCGCACAGCAGAACATAGATTAGTTTTGCCTGAGGTACACATTTTACATTCACCACATTCAGCAGTGTATAAAGGTATAACATGGTCGCCAATTTCTACGCTGGTTACGCCTTCGCCGATTGCATATACAACACCAGCGCCTTCGTGGCCTAAAATTGCAGGGAATATACCTTCAGGATCTTCACCCGATAATGTAAATGCATCGGTATGACATACACCAGTAGCGGTAATTTTTACCATTACTTCGCCTTTTTTAGGCATCATCACATCAACTTCTTCAACGCTAAGTGGCTGATTAGGACCCCAAGCAATAGCTGCTTTTGATTTAATAAATTCTGACATGTGCTTATCCTTTATAGTGGGTAGATAATAATTGTAGACCCAATTTGCTTGGGTGATGTAGCTATTGTATTTGTTTCTCAAATAATGATAATCTCAATTTTATTAAAACACTTTTTCAGAACTGTAACAATGGCACGATGGGATGGAATAGACGAGTTTATTGCGGTAGGTGAAGAGGGTAGTTTTACCGCCGCAGGCAAAGCAATTGGGTTGTCGGTTGCGCATATTAGCCGCCATGTTAGTGCGCTTGAACAACGCTTAAATACACAGTTACTAACACGCACAACGCGTAAAGTGGTTTTGACCAAAGAAGGTGAGGTGTTTTTACACCAAATAAAGCATTTACAACATGCAATGGATGATGCCACGCAAAGTTTAGCGCAACAGCAAAGTACGCCAAAAGGTAAAATTAACCTAACAGCCCCGGTAATGTATGGCGAGAGCTTTATTATGCCAATAGTGCATAATTTTATGCACGATCACCCCGATGTAGAAGTTGTTGCTACGCTCAGTAATGAGCAAGAGAACTTATTAGAAGGTGGTTTTGATCTGGCTATTAGGCTGGGGCATTTAAAAGACTCGAGCTTAAAAGCACGGCGCTTAAGTGCACGACGCTTTATTATGTGTTGTGCCCCAGACTATTTAACCCGATTTGGCGAGCCACACACATTAGGCGAACTTACAAATCATCAATGTTTAGTGGGTAATAGTCGTTATTGGCGGGTAAACGAAGGCGGGCGCGAAAAACATATTAAAATAGCTGGGCGACTGCATTGTAATAGTGGCTGGGCGTTGGTAGATGGCGCTAAAAAAGGCTTAGGGATTATTCAGCTTCCCAATTACTACATTGAAAACGAGTTAAAAACAGGGCAACTAGTGCCTATTTTAACATCCTATCAGCCGCTGCAAGAAGGCGTATGGGGGGTGTATCCGCCTCGCCAGTTTGTGGCAACCAATGTAAGGGTGCTACTTGATTATTTAGTCGCAGGGCTAAAAACTTAATAGCGAGTTAATAACTTAATTTTTATTTTAGCCAAGTATCAGATTTTTAAATGTTTATTACATTTAGTGGCATACCCAAGTACGGATTATTCGTGTTATTATAAATTACTATTTTTAGGATAAGTGTTTAAAAACAATATGTTTCAACCGGTTAGTTTGTTTATTGGACTTAGATATAGTCGCTCCTCAAAAGGGAATGCGTTTATTTCATTTATCTCGTTTTTTTCTATTGCCGGTATTGCGATTGGCTTAATGGCATTATTTACTGTCAGCTCAGTAATGAATGGCTTTGAAAGTAGCTTAAAAACCAATATGCTTGGGCTTATTCCGCACGTTGAAGTACAAGCAAATAAGCGTACTGCAGCGCAAATGAGTAGTTTAAAAGCAGATCTTGAACAATCTCCTTATGTAAGTACTGTAAGCCTTTATCAGCATGGTGAAGCCATATTACAAACCAATAAAGATTTACACGGTGTGTTGCTGCAAGGCTTGTATGGCGATGACGGCTCACTTTATAAAATTACCGATAAAATAGTACAAGGGAATTGGCAAACGGTGCTTAATAAAAACTATAGCATTGCCATTAGCCGCTACCTGAGCCGTAAATTAGGTGTTGGCTTGGGAGATAAGCTGCGGGTTATTATGCCAAATGCTTCTACCTATACACCGCTTGGACGTATGCCTAGCCAACGTTTGTTTAAAATAGCGGCCATTTACGAAACCGGCTCTGAAATTGACATGGGACTGGCTTTTACCAGTGGTACGTCGTTGCAACGCGTATTAAAGCTGGATCAAAACACCGCACCTAATTTAAGTATTTCTTTGTATGAACCCTTTGCATTGGATGAATTTATACAGGCCAGCACACTTATATTAAAAGATCATACCTATACAGATTGGCGCAGCAGCCAAGGCACATTATTTGCTGCTGTAGCAATGGAAAAACGGATTATGTCGATGTTATTAGGGCTTATTGTGTTGGTTGCGGTATTTAATATTGTGTCTGCGCTAACTATGATGGTAAGTGAAAAACAAGGCGAAGTCGCTATTTTACAAACTTTGGGTTTAACACCATCGCAAGTACAAAAAGTGTTTATGGTGCAAGGGCTTTATAATGGCGTGATTGGCACCGCAGTAGGGGCATTTTTAGGTGTATTACTTAGTTTATATATTAATGAGTTATTAGCATTAGTAGGATTAAATTTGATGGCAGGTATAGAGCTGCCAGTAAAATTTGATGTACCAAGCCTAATTGTTATCGCTTGTTCGAGTATTGCTATGAGCTTTTTAGCCACTGTTTACCCTGCGCGCAAAGCCGCAAAAGTAAAACCAGCCGAGGTATTGCGTTATGAATGATTTAGTTATTAGTTGTGAAAATTTAAACAAAGTTTATCAAGATGGTAGTAACCAAGTTGCAGTATTAAAAGGGGTTAATTTAGCCCTGCAACAAGGTGAAATGCTGGCGATAGTGGGCAGCTCTGGTTCGGGTAAAAGTACCTTATTGCATATACTCGGTACGCTCGATACTGCAACCTCTGGCAGTGCTAAAATTAAAAATCAAGAAGTGGCTAAGCTCTCTCGTACAGAGCAAGCGGCATTTAGAAATAAAAACTTAGGCTTTATTTATCAATTTCATCATTTACTTATGGAGTTTAGTGCGGTAGAAAATGTAGCCATGCCGCTTTTAATTAAAGGACTAAGTGCTAAAGCTGCGAAAGTAGCTGCATTAGAAATGCTTGAAAAAGTGGGCCTAGCGCATCGCAGCTCTCATAAGCCGTCGGCACTGTCTGGCGGTGAGCGCCAACGAGTGGCAATTGCGCGCGCGCTCGTTACTAAACCGGCATTAGTGCTTGCTGATGAGCCAACCGGTAATTTAGATAAACAAAACGCGATTAAAATATACGACTTAATAAATGAGCTTAATAAAAGTTTAAATACTAGCTTTGTGGTGGTAACTCACGATTTAGAGCTGGCCGACAAGCTCGGTAAAATAGCTTATTTAGATGATGGCAAACTTACAATTAAAGAGTCGCAACATGTTGCTTAGTGCGTTTATAAGTAAACGCTTTAGAGCGTATTCTGGTCATAAAGATGAAAAAAATGGTTTTGTAAGCTTTATAGCTAAAGCATCTACTGTGGGTATTTTATTGGGCGTTGCGGTTTTAATCGTTGCGCTGTCGGTAATAAATGGCTTTGAGCAGCAATTAGTGCATCGCCTATTAAGCGTAGTACCACAGGTTGAATATGTAGCGCCTAATAGGCCAATTGCTAATTGGCCACAAAAAGTTGAGCAGCTGCAACAGCAAGATCATGTAACCGGCGCTGCGCCATTTATTGCCGTTAACGGTATGGCGCAATTTAAAAGCCAATTAAAAGCAGTAGAAATACGCGGAGTTGAGCCTTCATTGGAGGGGAGCGTGTCGGCTATTAATCAATTTACCAAAGGCAAGTTGGTGAGCCAGCTTGGTATTGATGAAGTTATTTTAGGCAAACAAATAGTAAACCAGCTCGATGCCAGCGTGGGCGATAGTATTACCTTACTTATTCCTCAAATAGCTCAGCAAGGGCAGTCGTTATTAGCGCCTAAGCGAGTAACGCTGTTACTTGCAGGTATTGTTGAAATGGGTGGACCAATAGACAGCACAGCTGCATTTATCCACCTTAATAAAGCGCAGCAAACATTAGGTTACGATGAAAGCCAAGTAACGGGGCTTCGCTTAAGCGTTGATGACGTATTTACCGCGCACCAAATAGCGCTACGGGTGGGGCAAACCCTAGACGACTATGTATACATTTCTAGCTGGTTTAGAACGCAAGGCAGCTTATACCAAGATATACAAATGGTGCGTACCATAGTTTATATTGTGGTGTTTTTAATTATAGCAGTGGCGAGTTTTAATATTGTGTCGTCTTTGGTAATGGAAGTACGCGAAAAACAAGGCAATATTGCTATTTTAAAAACCATGGGCGCAAAAGACAGTACCATTTTAGCTACCTTTGTAATGCAGGGTTTAACGCAAGCTTTTGTGGGTGTGGTATTAGGCAGCTTAATTGGCGTAGTACTGGCAATCAATATTAGCGAATTATTTACTTGGCTCAGCCAGCTGTTTGGCGCAAACCCACTCCAAGGGGTTTATTTTATAGAGTTTTTACCCAGTAAGTTAGTGTGGCAAGATATTGTGGTAACAGTTGCTGTTACTTTTATTTTAGCGGCGTTAGCTACTATTTACCCTGCGTGGCAAGCAACAAGAGTTGACCCTGCAAAGGTGTTGGGTAATTAACGGCATTGGTAGCGTGTGTGCTACCAAATAAAAACTAATAGGGCAGTATTGGCAAGTCTGTTAAACTAGGGCGCTTATTTACAAGCTAACAATAACTAACCATTGGGTTAGCATTTACTACTCTGGGATTTACTTTGACAAATAACGATATTTTACGCCGCATTCGCTACACTTTTAATTTAACCGACACCGCTATGGTAAATGTTTTTGCTGCAGCTGAGCATACGGTTACTACAGAGCAAGTAATTGCTTGGTTAACTAAAGAAGGCGAAGAAGCTTACACTGAAATAAGTGATACAGAGTTTGCAACTTTTTTAAATGGTTTTATTAATACTCAACGTGGTAAGCGCGAAGGCGAGCAACCTGTTCCTGAGAGCAAACTAAATAACAATATTATTTTTATGAAGCTGCGTATTGCCTTAAATATGAAAGCGGAAGATGTAATTGCGACGCTGGCACTCGTTGACTTTAATTTGAGTAAACATGAACTAAGCGCATTTTCTCGTAAAGTAGATAACAAGCACTACCGTGTATGTAATAATCAGGTACTTCGTTTATTTTTAACGGGTGTACAACAGCAGGTTCGTCCAGAAAGCCCTGCTGAGTAAGCAAAGTAAAACTATTACTCTTTCAAAACGCTAAAACAGCCCTTGTTTTAGCGTTTTGTTGTTTTTAAGTTAAATATTTTTCAACTTATTGCACACCGACTTTAAAATTGTTCAATACCGCTTAATAAACTAGCAATTGAATGAGATCATTTAAATATCAAGCAATTACCTCCTTCTTTAGTTATTTGTTTAGTTTTAGCAACTGCGCACTGTATTTTTATATTGTTAAAGTGAATAAAAATGCGCCGCATCGCTGTTTTATTTTTAAACAACAGTAAAATAATTCAACATGAATGACGTGCAACACGACTCTTTCTAATGGTAAGGTATATGAAAATTATGATTTTAAAATAGATTTATATTCAAAAAACAAACTCAATCATACTTACCCGAATTCTCAAATTTTAAAAATAGCTTACACGGAAGAATAATTATGAATTATATACATAGTACGATAGCTCAATTAAAGCAAACGAGCCCTGCGCAAAGTGAGTTTTATCAAGCTGTTGAAGAAGTACTAGAATCGTTAGAGCCTCTTTTTGCAAAAACTACAAATTATCAAAAAGAAGCCATTATAGAAAGAATGGTAGAGCCAGAGCGTCAATTAATGTTTCGTGTACCTTGGGTTGATGACGAAGGTAATATTCAAGTAAATAAAGGCTATCGCATTGAATTTAGCTCAACCTTGGGCCCATATAAGGGGGGCTTGCGTTTTCACCCGAGTGTTAATGCCAGCATTATTAAGTTTTTGGGCTTTGAGCAAGTGTTTAAAAACTCATTAACCGGCCTACCTATTGGTGGTGGTAAAGGCGGTGCTAACTTTGATCCAAAAGGGCGCTCAGACGGTGAAATAATGCGTTTTTGCCAATCATTTATGAACGAGTTATACCGCCACATTGGCCCAACTACCGATGTACCTGCAGGGGATATTGGTGTTGGTGCACGCGAAATTGGTTATTTATTTGGCCAATACAAGCGTTTAACAGGGCGTTACGATGGTGTATTAACCGGTAAAAGCTTAATGTGGGGTGGCTCGTTAGTTCGTAAAGAAGCAACTGGCTATGGCGCAGTGTACTTTGCAAACTACATGCTGCAAAACCGCGATGATAGCTTAGCAGGAAAACGTTGTTTAATTTCGGGCTCGGGTAATGTTGCTATTTATGCGATGGAAAAACTGTATCAATTAAATGCAAAACCAATTACCTGTAGTGATTCTCGCGGTACGTTATTTCATGACGCGGGTATTGATTTAACACTTATTAAAGAGTTAAAAGAGCAGCAACGTGGTTGTTTAAGTAAATATAAAGAAAGCTACCCAGAAGCCACTTATATTGCTCGTGCAGATTATCCAGAAGATGGGCATGCAGTGTGGCGCTTTAAAGCCGATGCTGCGTTCCCGTGTGCCACTCAAAATGAGTTAACTCAAGCCGATGCAAAAGTGCTGTTAAGCAATGGCTGTATTTTGGTGAGTGAAGGCGCAAACATGCCTTCGACCAAAGACGCGATTGACTGCTTTATTAAAGCCAAAATAGCTTACGGCCCAGGTAAAGCCGCTAATGCGGGCGGTGTTGCAACCAGCCAATTAGAAATGGCGCAAAATGCCAGTATGCAAAGCTGGACTTTTGAAGAAGTGGATGCAAAATTACAACACATAATGAAAAACATTTTTAATATTGCGAACGAAACCGCAGCAGAGTTTGGCCAACCTACTAACCTGTTACTTGGCGCTAATATTGCTGGTTTTCGCCGTGTTGCCGATGCAATGATAGAGCAAGGCGTGGTTTAATTTAAATAGTTTAGAGCAATTGCAGCTCATTGCTGTGAGAGTCTGTACTTAAAAACACCCCATAAATTTAGCTATTTATGGGGTGTTTTATTTAAATAACCGCTTAAGTTAGTTATAACGCTATAAAGCCAAGCTATAACAGCGTAGGATCAGGCCACTTTCGAATGAAAATAGGTTTGCACTTCGCGGTGCATTAACATAAAAAACTATGCAACTAACTGCAAAAGCATCACTTCCTAACGCATTACTTATTTCTATTAGTACACCTCACTTTAAAGGCGATGAAGCAACTGAGTCGCTTGCAGAGTTGGCACGCCTAGTTACCACTCTTGGCTTTAAAGTAGTTGGCACACAATCACAAAAGCAAAGTTCTACCCAAAAAGTAAATGTACTTGGCTCAGGCAAACTGGCTGAAATAGCGCACCTTACTGGTAATAAAGGTTCTGCTGCAGATGAGGATGAAAACTTTCTTGATGACGATCCATTATCCGACATGCCGTCAGAAATTCCATCAGACGGTTTAGATTTTGCTTGTGCCGATGTTGTCGTTTTTGACTGCGATTTAACGCCTTCTCAACTACGTAATGTTGAGAACCAGTTAGGTGTGGAAGTATTTGACCGCACCGGCATAATTATTGAAATATTTAGCCGCCATGCGCGTACTAAAACAGCAAAATTACAAGTTGAAATTGCTCGCCTTAACTATGTAGCGCCGCGTCTGCGTGAAACATCTACCGGCGATAAAGAACGCCAAATGGGTAAGGGCGCAGGTGAGACAACGCTTGAACTTAACCGTCGTAAAGTACGCGACCAATTAGCCGAGTTAAAGCGTGAACTGGTAAATGTTCAAGATGTAATGATGGACAGACGAGAGCAGCGCTCAGAGCTATTTTCGGTTGCTTTGATTGGTTATACCAATGCGGGCAAGTCGTCGATGATGCGCGCAATTACGGGCAGTGATGTAGAGGGCGAAAACAAACTTTTTGCTACGCTGGACACCACAGTTCGTGCTTTGTATCCAATAACGCAACCACGTATATTGATATCAGATACAGTTGGCTTTATTAAAAAATTACCGCATGACTTAGTTGCTTCATTTCATTCAACTTTAGCCGAGGCACATGATGCGTCGTTATTGTTATATGTAGTTGATGCCTCGGATGCGTCTTTTCGCTCACAACTAGATGTAGTGCATAATGTATTGGCAGAAGTGGGCGTACAAGGTAGTAAAAAGTTGTTAGTACTTAACAAGTCAGACCAACTTAGCGATGAGCAACAACAAGCATTAATGGCTGAATTTCCTGATGCTATGATGACATCAACACGTAACCCAGCTGATATAGCTAAATTACATAAATACATTGTTGATACAGCACAAAGCGACATGATTGAAGAAGAGGTTATTATTCCTTATACCGCCAAAGGTATAGTGGGTGAAATTCGCTCGAGCATGAGTGTCATTAAAGAAGAATATGAATATAGCCATATTAAGCTCACCGTGCGCTCCAACGCGATTGACTTAGAAAGGCTAAAAAAGCGTATGCTTAATTTATAGTTAGTGCACGTTTGCTATAATAAAAGCACAGCCCAAAACAGGCTGTGCTTTTTTAAAACTGATAATTATGAAAACGCTTTTTCTGCTAACTCTTCTTGCATTTGTTCTCGCATTTTAAACTTTTGCAGTTTACCGGTTACCGTCATAGGGTAATTTTCAACAAAACGAATATGGCGCGGTACTTTAAAATAAGCTAGTTTGTCTTTTAAAAACAACCGTATTTGTGCTTCGTCTAGTTGTGCATCTTCTTTGGGTTGGATCCAGGCGCATACTTCTTCACCGTATTTTTCGTCGCTAATACCAAATATAGCGGCATCTTGAACACCTGGGTAGGTATAAAGCACTTCTTCTATTTCGCGGGGATAAATATTTTCACCGCCGCGAATTATCATGTCTTTAATGCGGCCAACAATACTAACAAAGCCTTCGCTATCCATTACCCCTAAGTCGCCAGAATGCAGCCAACCATCTTGATCTATGGTCGCTTTGGTTTTTTCTTCATCGTTCCAGTAGCAACGCATAATTCCTGCGCCGCGACTACATACCTCACCCGATAGCCCCACGGGTTGAATGTTACCTAGCTCATCAATTATTTTAACTTCGGTATGCGCTAATGCACGGCCTACTGTCGTTACTTGGCGCTCAATAGATGAGTCGGTTTCAGTAATATTATTAATAGGGCTGCATTCAGTTTGGCCATATGCAATAACTACTTCGTGCATATTCATTAAAGTTTGTACTTTGCGCATTACTTGCTCGGGGCAGGTAGAGCCGGCCATTACACCAGTGCGTAATGTACTTAAGTCGTAATCATTAAAGTTACTTAATTCAAGCTCACTAATAAACATGGTCGGTACACCATGCAGTGCTGTACAGCCCTCATTTTGTACTACTTCGAGAGTTGTTTTCGGATCAAATGCATCCCCAGGATAAACGGCTGTAGCGCCTTTGCTCATAGACACTAAACTGCCAAGTACCATACCAAAGCAATGATAAAGTGGCACAGGTATGCATATTTTATCTTTATTGGTAATGTGCATGGCTTCACCAACAAATAATGCATTATTTAAAATGTTTTTGTGAGTAAGCGTTGCCCCTTTGGGGTTGCCAGTGGTGCCAGACGTAAATTGAATATTGATATCTTGATTGCAATTAAGGGTAGCGGCTACTGAATCTAACTGCTGTTTATGCTCTTGAGTTGCAAGTGCGGTTACTTCAGCGAATGAAAACATACCAGGGCTTGCTTCATCACCAATTCTAATCACGTTTTTAAGCGTGGGAAGAGCAGCGGCATTAAGCTGCCCTTTTTCGCACTCTGCTAGCTCTGGCGCTAAACTTTGTAGCATTTTCAGATAGTTACTGCCTTTAAATTCTGAAGCGGTAATTAAGGTAGTGCACTCAACGCTGTTTAAAGCGTACTGCAATTCGCTGGGGCGATAAGCTGGATTTACACATACCATAATTGCGCCAATTTTAGCGGTAGCGAACTGAGTTAAACACCATTGAATGTTATTTGGCGACCAAATGCCCACTCTTTCACCTGGCTTAATACCCAGTGCTAGTAAGCCCATTGCTAATTGGTTTACTTGATGTTGAAACTCTTTATAGCTCAAGCGTATATTTTGATGGTGTACAACCACGGCTAATGCGTCGGGGGCATTGTCGACAATGCTGTCGAAGTAGTCACCTATGGTTTGCTTGGTTAATGGGGTGCTTTGTATTCCTTTAAAATAACTCTGCAATAGCGGCATATGGTTTATTTTTTCTATTTCTTTAACCGCTTTTGTTGTTACATTCATGTCATTCTCCGTATCAGTAGATATGAATAGCTTGAATGATAAATAAACACATATTGTCGACAAAGGGAAGAGGGGTAGACTAATGTCTTAGGTTTGTTGCTGAAAATGAAATAAGTAAAAATAAAGCAAAAAAAAACGCGCCTTACACTGTAAGTACGCGCTTTTAGCAATTACTAAATGAGGTTACATTTCGTCGCTGCGGTAAGTTTTTTTCATAATATAAACGTAAGCGTTTACAAAAGCATTTTCTTGATACTTTTTAAGACCGGTATCCTCAAAATCAATAGGGATAGGGTTGCGCTTAACTTGCTCTTTAATTTCGGTTGTTGTAAATAATTTTACATCAAGGTTTTCGATTAGCTGAATCGCGGTTTCCATTTTAAAACCATTAGCACTACCAGCAAACTTACCTTTTGGAGCACGTTGACGTATTGCTACAGAATCAATTTGGTAATCTTGCATTAGCTTGGCAAAATCAAACTGAAACTTGCGCATTACTTCTGTGTCGTTACCGTTACCTAAGGTAAAGCGTGTTTGGCGCACGTCGCGAATATCAAATACGTCATTATCTTTACTTAAAATACAAAGTAGTACATCACTACCGGTAATATCTACACCACATGTTCTCATGTCTATTCTCTAATATAACTTAATTACCCAGTATTATACGCAACATCTATTAAATTGCGAGAGTAAGCACTTAAGTCTGTTGTAAATTTAACGGCGATTAGATTTATTATATTGATGTTATAAAATCGGCGCTAAAACATTATTAATTTAGCCTTTATAACAAAATAGCAGGTGTTTTAGCCGCTTTAAACTTGTAATTAGTAGCGTTGCACGCGACAATATCTTTTTTGTAGTTGAGCAGACTCAGCATCTACATTAGCTAAATTTGGCGAAAAATAGTCAATGCTTATTCGTAAGAGCGTTGTCGAGTCATTCTCATTTAATTAATTTAAAAAATACACGTGATACATTGTAGGTGTCACCACTGTAGCAAGGATTTATAATGCCAGTTATTACTCTCCCTGACGGAAGTCAACGTAGTTTTGAAAACCCAGTAAGTACGCTAGATGTTGCCAACGATATTGGCCCAGGGCTCGCTAAAGCGACCATTGCAGGCCGTGTTAATGGCGAGCGTGTTGATGCATGTGACCTAATAAGTGAAGATTCGCGCCTTGAAATCATCACTGCAAAAGACGACGACGGCTTAGAAATCATTCGTCACTCGTGTGCACACTTAATTGGGCATGCGGTTAAACAGCTTTTCCCAGATGCAAAAATGGCAATTGGTCCTACTATTGATAACGGCTTTTATTACGATATTGATATGGAACAATCGTTATCTCAAGATGATCTTGACGCGATTGAAAAGCGTATGTTGCAACTTGCTAAAACAAACTACGATGTAGTTAAAAAAACCGTAAACTGGCAAGAAGCACGCGATGTATTTGCAGCGCGTGGCGAAACATACAAAATAGAAATTTTGGATGAAAACATCGCTAAAGATGACCGTCCAGGGTTATATCATCACGAAGAATATGTAGACATGTGTCGTGGCCCTCACGTACCTAACATGAAATTTTGCCAAAACTTCAAAATAATGAAAGTAGCGGGTGCATATTGGCGTGGTGATTCAGAAAACAAAATGCTACAACGCATTTACGGCACAGCGTGGGGCGATAAAAAGCAACTTAAAGCGTATTTAAAACGCCTTGAAGAAGCTGAAAAGCGTGATCACCGCCGTATTGGTAAAGCACTTGATTTATGGCATTGGCAAGAAGAAGCGCCAGGCATGGTATTTTGGCACAACGATGGTTGGAGCATTTACCGTGAGCTTGAAGAGTTTGTACGTGAAAAGCTACGTGAATATGATTACGAAGAAGTAAAAGGTCCAATGATGATGGACCGTTCGTTATGGGAAAAATCAGGTCACTGGGAAAAATATGCAGATGCTATGTTTACCACAGTATCTGAAAAGCGCGAATACGCGATTAAACCAATGAACTGCCCAGGCCACGTACAAATATTTAATCAAGGTTTAAAATCGTACCGCGATTTACCACTACGTATGGCTGAATTTGGTTGTTGCCATCGTAACGAGCCATCGGGTGCACTACATGGCTTAATGCGTGTACGTGGCTTTACCCAAGATGATGCGCACATTTTCTGTACCGAAGAGCAGATAATGGACGAGGTTTCAGCGTGTATTAAGATGGTTTATGATACATATGAGACATTCGGTTTTGAAAAAATCGTGGTTAAGCTCTCAACACGTCCAGAGCAACGTATTGGTGAAGACCATATGTGGGATAAAGCAGAGCTTGCATTAGCCGAAGCGCTTAAACTAAACGAGATTGAATTTGATTACCTACCAGGTGAAGGCGCATTTTACGGCCCTAAAATTGAATTTACTTTGTACGATTGTTTAGACAGAGCGTGGCAATGTGGTACAGTGCAACTAGACTTTGCATTACCGGGTCGTTTAGGCGCAACTTATGTTGCTGAAAATAACGAACGCCGTACCCCAGTTATGATACATCGTGCTATTTTAGGTTCGATAGAACGCTTTATTGGTATTTTAACTGAAGAATACGCTGGTTTATTCCCTACGTGGCTTGCGCCAAAGCAAGTGGTAATTATGAATATTACCGATAAACAAGCCGATTATGTTAAAGAAGTTGTACAAAAATTAAATAAACTTGGAATTAGAGCCACTGCTGACTTGAGAAATGAGAAGATTGGCTTTAAAATCCGAGAGCATACACTTAAGCGTATTCCTTACTTACTTGTTGTTGGCGATAAAGAAGTTGAACAACAAGAAGTAGCAGTACGTACTCGCACAGGTGAAGACCTTGGCAAATTTAATGTTGATGACTTTGTAGCTAAAATTAGCGAAGAGATAAAAAGTCGACAATAAAAAATCGAGCGTGTAAGGCATTTACAAACAGCCAGTTACACGCTTACTATTATTGATATTCTTGGAGGAACGTACTATTAGAGGCGGCAAGAAAGGGCAACAAACAGCCCAAAAAAATCGTATTAACGAAGAAATTACAGCTCAAGAAGTTCGCTTAATTGACATTGACGGCGAGCAAGCTGGAATTCAGTCATTAAAAGACGCGCAAACTATGGCTGATGCAGCAGGTGTTGATCTTGTAGAGATTAGCCCGAACGCTGAGCCGCCTGTTTGTAGAATCATGGACTACGGTAAGTTCATCTTTGAAAAAAGCAAAGAACTAAAAGAGCAGAAGAAGAAGCAAAAGCAAATCCAGATAAAAGAAATCAAATTCCGTCCTGGTACGGATGAAGGCGATTATCAGGTTAAGCTGCGCAACTTACGTAAGTTCTTAGAAGCTGGCGATAAAGCTAAAATTACGATTCGCTTCCGTGGTCGTGAAATGGCTCACCAAGAAATTGGTATAGAATTATTAAACCGTATCAAAGGCGATTTGGAGGAGCTTGCAGTTGTTGAGTCTTTCCCTAATCGCGTTGAAGGTCGCCAAATGGTTATGATGATGGCGCCTGTTGCTAAAAAATAATTTTTAAGCGATAATACGCACCGAAAATAGCTCAGGTCTGCAAGTAATATGTAAATATTCACCTGAGTTAACCGGTTTTAAAGTAAGATTGCAGCATTTATGCTGGGTTTTCACCGGAACATGGCAGTAAGTTAGGCCTGAAAGTGGAGCTATAGCAATATATCTCACGCCTGCTTACTAATTTAAATGCAATACAATTTGGAGTTATTGCAATGGCTTATAAGCTAAAAAGTCACAGAGGCGCAGCTAAGCGTTTCAAAAAGACTGCTTCTGGCGGTTTCAAGCGTAAACAAGCGCATCTTCGTCACATTCTGACTAAGAAAACTTCTAAGCGTAAGTTACACCTACGTCCTAAGATGATGGTTCATAAAAATGACCATGGTCTAGTTTCACGTATGTTACCGTTCGCTTAATAGGGGTTTTTAGAAATGGCAAGAGTTAAACGCGGCGTTGTCGCACGTGCACGTCACAAAAAAGTTTTAAAACAAGCAAAAGGTTATTACGGAGCACGTTCACGTGTTTACCGTGTAGCTTTCCAGGCTGTTACTAAAGCGGGTCAATACGCTTACCGTGACCGTCGTGCGAAGAAACGTACTTTCCGTCAATTATGGATTGCACGTATCAATGCTGCTTCACGTCAAAATGGTCTGTCTTACAGCCGTTTTATCAGTGGTCTTAAAAAGACATCTGTAGAAATCGATCGTAAGATCCTTGCAGATATCGCTGTTTACGACCAAGTTGCATTCGCAGCGCTTGTTGAAAAAGCAAAAGAAGGCCTAGCGGCCGCTTAAGCTTTTTTATATAAGTATTAAAAAGGAGCCTATGGCTCCTTTTTTTGTGTCTGGCATATAGTCATTATTATGCAACTTGCTTTTATCATTAGTATAAACTGCATAGTAGATTGAATTTTAGTAAATTTATTGTTCCCCTTAAGAATTAGCAAACACAAACAAAGTGCTAAATGTTATTGGCTGCTTTTTTTTGTTGAATCACCGCACTTTCATCATATAAAAATGTTTAATTGATATAATTTACTTAATTAAGGCGTTTGTTAGAGAATATTATGTTTGTAAGTTTATTAGTTTTATCAGCTAGTGTGGCGTATGACAGCCATTTACCTCCTTTGTTGCCATGGCAAGGGCAAAGCATATCCCTAATGCAAAAAGCAGGTCCGCTGACCACTGACTTTGAACTATCCTCTGGTGAAGCCTCACCAAGTTATGCCGATACGATGGCCTTTGTAGACAGACTGGTTGCTGCGAACCCAACGCAATTTAAAGCTCAAACAATTGGTTACAGCAATAGCAAACGGGCTATAAAAATGTTGATCGCCAGCGAGCAAGGGTATTTTCAAGCCAGTCAAATAGCAAACGATACTAAACCGACCATTTTTGTTCAAGCGGGTATTCATGGCGGAGAAATTGACGGTAAAGATGCCATGTTTATGTTGCTCAGAGATATAGCAACAGGTAAGCGCCGCGATATTTTAAAAAACGTTAATATTTTATTTATTCCTATTTTAAACGTAGATGGCCACGAGCGTAGCAGTGCATTTAATCGTATTAATCAGCGCGGCCCGGTAAAAATGGGTTTTAGAACCAATGGCAATAATCTAAATTTAAATCGTGATTTTACTAAACTCGATACACCAGAAATTAAAAGTGTTTTAAAAGTAATTAACGACTACAACCCTAATTTGTATATTGATGTACATGTAACCGACGGTGCAGATTATCAATACGATGTAACCTATGGCTACAATCCGGTGTTTGCTAGCGAGTCGCCGGCGGTATCAGATACACTCAATCAGCTTTTTAAACCTTTAATAGATGAAAAGCTGGTATCGCAAGGGCATATACCAGGACCACTGGTATTTGTTATGGACAAGCGCGAATTTAAAAGTGGCCTAGCGGGTTGGGTAGCTACGCCCAGATACTCTAACGGCTGGGGAGATTTAAAGTCATTACCGACGATTCTCGTTGAAAACCATTCATTAAAACCTTATAAACAACGTGTTTTGGGGACGTATGTGTTTTTAGATGGCGCAATAAATGCGCTTGCAGAGCATAGTAATGAATTAGTAGCTGCGGTAAAAAAAGAGCAAGCATTTATTCCTAAACAACTTAGTGTTAGGCGCGGTTATGCTGAACAAGCAAACGAAATAGAATTTAAAGGCATAAGTTACGCGCGAGAACAAAATGCACTTTCTGGGCAAGTAGAAGTTAAATATTTAGGTAGCAAGCAAGACTACACTAACCTTCCTATTTATTGGCAAAAAGAGGTGTTGCATACAGTTGAAGTACCTAAAGCATTCTTTATTCCGCCAGTGTATAGCGACCTTGTAGCAAAACTTAAATTGCATGGTGTGGAGCTTACTCAGCTTGAAGGGGTAAATACTCAACCATTAAAAGTTGCCAAAGTAAAAGATTACACTTTTGATAAAGCCCCCTTTGAAGGGCGATTTAGAGTCTCGGCAAACTTTGATTATGTTGCCGCAATTAATGTTGATTTAAATGGCTGGTATCAAGTGAACACGCAGCAAAAAGCAGGCGAGCTGGCGGTGCATTTATTACACCCCGAAGCGCCTGACTCATTTTTTGCGTGGGGCGAATTTAATACTATTTTTCAGCGTACTGAGTACATGGAAAACTATGCATTAATTCCTTATGCTCGCCAAATGCTCAAAAATAATCCTAAATTAGCGCTCGCATTCGATAAGAAGATTAATGAAGATAAGGTATTTGCCAAAGATGCCGATGCGCGTTTAAATTGGTTGTATGAGCAGAGCCCATTTTACGATCAAGCTTATTTAAAATATCCAATATTAATGTCTTTTGAAGAAGACATTGTACTTGCTGAGCAAAAAGATAAAGAAATTTAAGATGCATATAATTACAATACCCGTTACTGCTTTTTCACAAAACTGTCGCATTATTGCATGCTCGCAAAGCAAACAAGCTGTGGTAGTAGACCCAGGTGGCGATTGCAACAAAATTGTGGCGGCATTAAAACAGCACGATTTAACGTTAACAGCAATTTGGTTAACGCATGGCCATTTAGATCATGTTGGCGCCGCTGATGCCTTGCGTAGTACCTATAATGTGAAAATAATTGGGCCACATAAAGATGAGCACTTTTGGTTTGAAAACTTACCAATGCAAGCACACATGTTTGGTTTTGCAGCGGTTACTGCTTTTTATCCAGATGAGTGGCTAGTACACGACGATATAATACGCGTTGGGGAGTTGAGCTTTACCGTAAAGCATTGTCCTGGGCATACTCCAGGTCATGTGGTGTTTTATCATCCGCAACAGCAGTGTGTTATTGTGGGTGATGTAATATTTAAAGGCTCAGTAGGGCGCACGGATTTCCCCAAAGGGGATGCTCAGCAGTTAATTACCTCAATTAAAACGCAAATAATGACGCTCCCCGATAATACCCACATACTTGCAGGGCATGGCAGCGACACGAACGTAGGCTACGAAAAACAAAACAATCCTTTTATAAGTGGGCAGTTTGGTTAATGCTGAGTAAATAATTTTTTTGCCAAAAACAAGCAGACTGTTTTTTAAAACGCATGTATAATTTAGCCAGTTTATCTGATAAATAAGAAATAAAATGTCTCTAAATCACGTAGATCGCCAAATTTTGGCACTTTTGCAGCAAGATGCTAGTTTATCAACCGCTGAAATAGCAGATAAAGTAGGTTTGTCGCAATCTCCTTGTTGGCGCCGTATTGCTAAGCTAGAGCAAGATGGTTACATAAAAAGTAAAGTTGCACTCTTAGATGAGAAAAAACTGGGCTTTGATATGCTGGTTTATGCTCATGTGCGTTTATCGAACCACGGTAAAAAGAACCTTGCTGAATTTGAAAAACTAATATTGAGTTACGATCAAGTAACGGAATGTTACACTATGGCCGGCACCATGGACTTTATGCTGCGTATTATTTCACAAGGTATTGAGGGCTACGAGCACTTTGTACGTGATAACTTGCTTAGCTTAGAGTACGTTCAAGAAGTACATTCTAATGTGACCATGACTTGCGTTAAACGCAGTACTGCTCTACCTCTGTAACCAAATATCTATTAACGCTAGGTACTTATTGCTTAGCGTTAATGCAGTATTGACAATTGTTAACTGGGTGCTTTTTTGATAGAATTCAGCGCTTTTTTGTTACCCGTCTATGAAAACACTTGAGGAACTCAATGTTTAACTTACTCAGCAAAGCGCCAAGCTCTGCTAAAAACGATATCCTATCTGGATTAACCGTGGCATTAGCCTTGGTCCCAGAAGCTGTTGCGTTTGCCTTTGTTGCAAATGTAGAACCTTTAGTTGGACTCTATGCCGCGTTTATCGTTGGTTTAATTACGGCTATTTTCGGTGGTCGCCCTGGTATGATTTCTGGCGCAACCGGTGCCTTAGCTGTTGTTATGGTAAGTTTAGTGTTTGATCATGGGGTTGAATATTTATTTGCCACTGTGCTGCTAATGGGCATACTGCAAATACTTGCTGGAGTTTTTAAGCTCGGAAAGTTTATTCGTATGGTGCCGCACCCAGTAATGCTCGGCTTTGTTAACGGCTTAGCCATAGTGATATTTTTAGCTCAGCTGGGGCAATTTAAAGTTCCCGATGGCATGGGTGGTCAACAATGGATGACAGGTAATCCATTGTTTATTATGTTGGGGTTAGTAGCACTAACCATGGCTATTATTCACTTTTTACCTAAATTAACTACAGCAATTCCATCGTCATTAGTTGCGATAGTAACGGTTACAGCCATTGTAATTGGCTTTGATTTGCAAGCGCACACCGTACTTGATTTCCTAAAAGGGATGACAGGCGATGAAGCGGTAACGATTGCTGGCGGTTTACCAGAATTTCATATTCCTATGGTGCCATTTACCTTAGATACTTTTATTATTATTTTCCCTTATGCACTTATTTTAGCAGCGATTGGTTTAATTGAATCTTTATTAACGCTTAGCCTAATTGACGAAATTACAGAAACGCGTGGGCATAGTAACAAAGAGTGTATAGGCCAAGGCGCTGCAAATATTACTTGTGGCATGTTTGGTGCTATGGGTGGTTGTGCCATGATAGGTCAGTCAATGATCAATATTAACTCAGGTGGGCGTTCGCGTTTATCGGGCATTAGTGCTGCGCTAATATTACTCGCGTTTATTATTTTTGCCTCAGGTTTAATTGAAATGATCCCACTGGCTGCTTTGGTTGGTGTGATGTTTATGGTGGTGTTGGGTACTTTTGAATGGGCAAGCTTTAAAATGATGAAGCGTGTACCACTGTCTGATGCATTTGTAATTGTATTAGTGTCGGGTGTTACCGTTATTACCGACTTAGCCATTGCAGTGTGTGTGGGTGTGATTGTATCGGCATTGGTATTTGCTTGGCAGCATGCAAAGCATATATACACAACCAACTATATTGATGAACAAGGTGCTAAAGTATATGAGTTACATGGGCCGCTGTTTTTTGGTTCGGTTAAAAACTTTGTTGAATTATTCGATGTAAAAAGCGACCCTGACGATATTATTATCGAATTTAAATATAGTCGTGTGGCCGATCACAGTGCCATTGAGGCAATTGATAGCTTAGCTGATAAATATAAAAAAGCAGGCAAAAAATTACACCTACGACACTTAAGTAAAGACTGTACGCAATTGCTACATAAAGCACGCGATTTAGTTCAAGTTAATGTAATTGAAGATCCAACCTATAAAGTAGTATCTGATAAGCTTGCTTAATTTAAATTAAACAATAATTTAGTAAATAAATACGTTAAAAGCGAAAGGTTTATTCCTTTCGCTTTTTTATGCGTACCAATCGATGCGATCAATACCTGTTTGCGGTAAGGCTCTTAAAAAGCAAGACAGTTGGTAGTGCTAAGCGTTTATATAACTCGATATAATAGTGACAAATACACAGGGTAATAATTTATTTTGAATTGGCAATCTTTGATTGATAACAGACAGCGTTTTTTTTGGCTCTTGCAAGTAGCAGGCTGGATTGGTTACGCCTTGGTAAATTATATCGGCTCTAAAGTATTTGAGATGCGCGATATTTACGTATTTGTTATTTTATTAAATGCCTACGCAGGCTGTTTAATGACAGTGCCACTGCGCTATATTTACCGAAAAATTTGGCATGCCTCACCCTGGGTGTTAATGCTGGTTGTATTTAGTGCGTCGTATATTACGGGCACCTTATGGGCTGTGGTACAAAAATTTAATTTATGGGAAATATACCGCCATGGCTATCGGCCAGAAGAGTGGTTTTACTACCTGCAGCAAGGCTTAGATTCGGTATACATAATTTTATGTTGGAGTGGTTTATACTTTGGCGTTAAGTATTACCAGCTATTACAAAGTGAGCGTCAAAAAGCACTAAAAGCCACTACTATGGCGCACGAAGCACAATTGAAAATGCTTAGGTATCAGTTAAATCCCCACTTTTTATTTAATACCCTCAATGCTATTTCTACATTAATTTTGGTAAAAGAGAACAAAGATGCTAATTTAATGGTGTCAAAATTAAGTGACTTTTTACGTTATACACTTAACACAGATCCAATTAAAAAAGTGCCGCTAGAGCAAGAGTTACATGCCTTAATGCTTTACTTAGAAATAGAGCGAGTGCGGTTTGATGAACGCTTAAAAGTAAATGTAGAAATTAGTGAGCAAGCAAAGCAGGCATTAGTGCCGAGCTTGATTTTACAACCTATTATAGAAAATGCGATTAAGTATGCAATTGCACACTTAGTAGAGGGCGGTGTAATAGATATTAAGGCGCAAGTGTTTGCTAATGAATTATTACTTGAAGTAGGTGATAATGGACCAGGAACAGAACTAGTTAATGGTCAGTTGGTAAATGCTCAAGGTGTAGGCGTTGCAAATACCAAGGATAGATTAAAAACGCTCTACGAAAATAATTATTCGTTTGTATTATCGCATAATACGCCAAGTGGATTAAAAGTTAATCTGCGAGTACCGTTTGAGAAGGCAGTAAAGTAATGATAAAAATAAAAACACTTATAGTTGATGATGAGCCGTTAGCACGTAGGGGCTTAGCTGTAAGGCTTGAAGAATTTGCTGACATTGAAGTGATCAAACAATGTAGTTCCGGTGCAGATGCGATTGAAATATGTAAAAGTCAAAAAATAGATCTCATTTTTTTAGATATTCAAATGCCTGGCATGAACGGCTTTGAAGTTGCCCGCGCGTTAAGCGAAAGTACGCGAGTATTACCAGCGATTGTTTTTGTTACTGCTTTTGATCAGTTTGCAGTTAAAGCATTTGAAATACATGCTTTAGATTATATTTTAAAACCCGTTGATGACAACAGACTTAAGCAGGCGGTAGAAAAAGTGCATACTTATTTAAAAACGCAGCAAGACAACGCTCATAAGAAAAAACTAGCAAGCTTTGTCGCTGGGATCACAGGTAATAATTGCGAAGAAATACTTAAAAAATTAGCCACAGGCGACACATTAACTGATAGACGTTACCCAGAGTCGCTTGCCGTAAAAGAGCAGGGCGAAATAATTCGTGTGCCAGTTGTTACTATTCAATGGGTTGATGCTGCGGGTGATTATATGTGCCTACATTGCCAAGATGGGCAAACACATATATTACGCAAAACCATGAAAGAGCTTGAACAAGAGCTTGATCCACAGTTGTTTGTACGCGTGCATCGCAGTGCAATTGTAAATACTAAACAAATCAGTAAATTGGTTACTCAAGTAAGTGGTGAATATTTATTAGTACTTGAAAACGGCCAAGAGCTTAAAGTGAGCCGTAGCTACCGCGATAAAGTAAAAGCAGCATTAGCGAGTTAATATTGCAGTTAGTTGTTGTAGGGTAAATACAAAAAAAGCGAGCTAAGCTCGCTTTTTTGTATTTAAGTTACTGTATTAAGTATTAGCTTACAGTAACAATTTTCATGGTGTTAGTTGCGCCCACAGTTTCCATAGAGTCACCGTGAGTAATAATAACAGTATCACCAGACTCTAAAGCACCTTGTTCAACAAGTGTTGCAAGTGCCGCTTTAACCATACCGTCTTTTTCAGTTTTAGTAGAATCAAAAAATACTGGATAAACACCACGGTATAGTGCAGTTTGCCCTAGTGTACTGGCGTGGCGAGAAAGCGAGTAAATAGGTAAACCAGAGCTTATACGCGACATTAACTTAGCCGTACTACCTGATTCAGTTAAAGTTACAATTGCTTTTACTGAATCTAAGTGGTTTGCTGCATACATAGCCGAAAGGGCGATAGATTCTGCGTTACTTGAAAAACGACTATCTAAACGATGTTTAGAAACATGAGTTTCTTTTTGCGACTCAGCACCTAAACAAACACGTGCCATAGTAGCAACAGTTTCTTCAGGGTAATCACCAGCGGCTGTTTCAGCCGAAAGCATCACTGCATCAGTACCATCAAGCACAGCGTTGGCAACATCCATTACTTCAGCGCGTGTTGGCATTGGATTGTCGATCATCGATTCCATCATTTGCGTCGCAGTAATAACGGTACGGTTTAATGAACGCGCACGGCGAATAATGAGTTTTTGCTTGCCCATTAGCGCGGCATCACCAATTTCAACACCTAAATCACCACGGGCAACCATCACCGCATCAGACGCGAGAATAATATCATCAACGGCTTCTTGTGTTTCAACGGCTTCTGCACGTTCAATTTTTGCCAATAACTGCGCTTTCGAACCTGCGGCTTCTGCTAGTGAGCGTACGTAGCGCATATCATCGCCACTGCGTGGGAATGAAACGGCTATATAATCAACGTCAATTTCTGCAGCAGTAAGTAAGTCTTCTTTGTCTTTTTCTGTAAATGCAGGAGCAGTTAAGCCACCGCCTAAACGGTTAATCCCTTTATTGTTAGATAAAACACCGCCAACAGTTACAGTACAATGTACTAAGTGGCCAACAACTTCGTTAACGCGTAGCTGAATAAGGCCATCGTTTAACAGCAGTAAATCATTAGCGCTTACATCGTTAGGTAGTTCTTTGTAATCTATACCAACAGCGTTAATATCGCCTTCGCCTAATCCCATTTTTGCATCAAGGGTAAATTTGGCACCAACAGCAAGGGTTACTTTACCTTCTTTAAAGGTAGAAACACGAATTTTAGGGCCTTGTAAGTCAGCAAGAATAGCAATATGTTTGCCTAAGCGTTTAGCAATTTCGCGTACCGCTTGGG
Organism: Pseudoalteromonas translucida KMM 520; assembly: GCF_001465295.1. Taxonomy (NCBI): domain Bacteria; kingdom Pseudomonadati; phylum Pseudomonadota; class Gammaproteobacteria; order Alteromonadales; family Pseudoalteromonadaceae; genus Pseudoalteromonas; species Pseudoalteromonas translucida. Next base: position 1,616,959 of record NZ_CP011034.1, read on the forward strand.
CACGGTCTTTATGATCTTGTGCCACACCGTGTGAGAAGTTTAAACGTACGACATTTGCACCTGCGCAAATAATTTTTTCTAAGTTGTTATCTCTATCAGTAGCAGGCCCTAGTGTCGCGACTATTTTTGTGCGTCTTAGCATTTAATTCTCCTGTATGCTTAATTTTAAGCAGATTGACGGTTATTTTGTTTTATAAAACAGTTACCATTAGCTGGTAAGTTTTAGTTATGGACAATTTTTATTGTATTGCCACTATTATATACAAAATGAATGTGCAATCATTATGACACCGGTGTCAGGGGGCGTCAATGATCTATAAATTTTTAATCTAGCGACTATTTCTCCCCCTGAGTCCGCTGTTGTTTGATATAATTACATTGTGATAAAAGTATATTTTTTTGCTCATGATATAATACACGTGCCAAAGTATTTATTTAAATTAACTAACCAATTAGTTGTTACCGAGGAGGGCACTAAATGCAAGTTGCATTAGTAGGGTTAGGCGTTATGGGGAAAAACCTTGCCCTAAACTTAATTGAAAAGGGCATAACGCTGGTCGCTTATGACAAAAACCCCCATGCGGGTGAAGAGTTATTGAGCTGCGCTAAGTCAGAAGGTTTAGCTGATAAGCTGCATATTGTTTCTGATTTAGGAGACATGGTTAGACGTTTAGAAGCACCGCGTTCTATTTTGTTGCTTGTTCCTGCGGGCGAGTTGGTTGATGCTGTATGCAGTGAGCTCATAGAAGCAGGTGTACAGTGCAGCGATATTATAGTTGACTGTGGTAACAGTAATTATAAAGACGGTATTAACCGTAAGCTTAAATACCAAAATAAATTTGAGTTTGCCACTATGGGGATTTCAGGCGGCGCAGAAGGTGCTCGTCATGGTCCTGCTATGATGGCAAGCGGATCTGAAGGTGGTTGGGAGCGTGTCGAGCCATGGTTTACAAAGGTTGCTGCAAGTTATAAGGGTGAATCGTGTTTCGCTCGTGTAGGCCAATCAGCCAGTGGTCATTTTGTAAAAATGGTTCATAACGGCATTGAATATGCGCTAATGCAACTTATTGCTGAAGTGTATCAATTGCTGCGTCATGGCACTGGGCGCTCACCTAAAGAAGTAGCAGAAATTTTTAACGACTGGTCGCAAGAGCATTTAAACAGTTACTTATTGTCTATTTCTAGCCACATATTGTCACTTGAAAATCAAAATAATGTACCACTTGTGGACTTAATTGATAATAAAGTAGGCGCTAAAGGCACAGGTTTATGGACTGCACAAAATGCATTAGAGTTAGGTATTGCGGTACCGTCTTTAGTGGCTGCAGTGCAAGCACGTCATTTAACTAATGTTTATGACACAACTGCTGCACAAGAGATGACTTACGCCGATAGAGCAACCACTAAAGTTGAAATTGACTTAGTTGAGCTTAAAGATGCATTTACTTTAGCCAGCTTACTTGCTTATCGCCAAGGTTTGGCTTTAATTAAAGGCGCGTCGCGTACGCATCAGTGGAAAGTAGATTTATCTAAAACACTGCAAACATGGCGTGCGGGTTGTATTATTCGTGCTGATTATTTAGACAGTGTTGCACAAGGCGTTGAATTTATTGACACCCTTGATAAAGAAGTATTTGCACTGCGTAAAATAACAGGCCAAGCAATGATGACAGGCTTAGCGTTTCCGGTGCTTAGCTCATCGCAAACTTACTTTGCTACATTAACCACTCCAAGTAATGGGCATTTAGTACAAGCCCAGCGTGATTACTTTGGTGAGCATGGGGTTAAAACCCATACAGGTGAAGTGTGTCATTTAACAGACCTAGTTGAGATTGACGCGAAAGTACGTTAATCAACCTGATCTCCGGATAATAAACTTATCTCAAGCAGCTATTTTCAGCGCTAACTGCGTTGAATTTACTTGCAATAGGCCAGCTATTGACGCGTAAATTCGTCTTGTTTTCACTGAAAATCTCTGGCTAGAGAAAATAAAATTAAATATAACTATGATTCAATACGTTAGTAAATCTCTTAACCAGAGTTCAGGTTAATTATTAAAACTACAAAAAAGCACGCTAAATTTAGCGTGCTTTTTTAATTTTAAGTCCGCTGAATTAACGGGTTAACTCACCGCGTAAATTGTCTTGCATTAAATGGCGAATTGTCTCTACTTCAAGGTTTTGACTTAATAAGTAATGCAGCTTAGTTAAGCAAGCCTCTAATGTCATATCGTAACCACTGATCACACCTATATTAAGTAGCGCGTTACCCGTTGCATAGCCGCCCATATTTACATGACCTTTTATGCATTGGGTTAAATTTATAATAATAACGCCGCGCTTACTGGCTTGCTCTAAAATAGTTAAAAACTCAGGATCTTGTGGTGCATTGCCCACGCCAAAACTTAATAACACCAATGCTTTAATGCTACCGTTTACTAAACTTTTCACAACTTCAGTACTAATGCCCGGATATAAATGCAGTATCCCAATAGGCTGCGTAGTAATGGGGGTTACCTGTAAATCATTTTCAACATAGGGGCTTAATTGGCCTTTTATAAGTTGAATATTAATACCTGAAAGCGCTAAAGGCTCAAGGTTTGGTGAGGCAAATGCATCAAATCCATCGGCATGGGCTTTAGTGGCTCGATTACCACGAAATAACTGATTATTAAAAAATAAGCTTACTTCAGCAATAGGGTAATTTGCTGCTAAGTACATGGCATTGAGTAAATTTACTTGCCCATCTGAGCGCAGTTGCGACAAGGGAATTTGTGAGCCGGTAACGATTACAGGCTTGGTTAAATTTTCAAACATAAAAGATAATGCGGCGGCGGTATACGCCATAGTGTCGGTGCCATGGAGGACAACAAAGCCATCATAGTCTTGATATTTGTTTTTTATATCATCTGCTATTAACTGCCAGTGGGCTGGCGTCATATCAGAGGAATCAATTAAAGGGCAATACTCGTGAATATCAAAAAGTGGCATTTCTTCACGGTTAAACTCTGCATTATTGACCACAGTCTGAGTTAAGAACCCTTCTGCAGGAATATAGCCGCGACTCGATTTTTTCATCCCAATTGTACCGCCAGTATAAGCGATGTAAATGCGTTTACGTTTCATAAAAAAGCCCAGTAAAATAACTGGGCTTAGTATAACTTTAAATACAACTGCTTATAAAGGCAGATGCACTTTTATTGTGCGACAGAGCAAGCTAAACAGCGCGCATAAACACCTTGTGGATCGTTATAATCTTTAAGGTTATCTATTTCGCTACTTAAACGCTTAACCACACTTTGTAAGTTAGCTTGCGTTGCAAGCACCGAGGTTGTTGCGTTGTTACTGCCAAGCATTGACTTAACTGATGCGTTACCCAAAATATCTTGAATCATTTTTTGTTGCGGGCTCAAGCTTTGTTTAATCGTTTTCACATCGTAATGATTTAGTTTAGCAAGTGCTGCTGCCGCTTTAATTGCGTCTTGCTTATCACCTAGTTTATCGATTAAGCCTAGCTCTTGTGCTTTTGCTGCAATCCATACACGGCCTTGCGCTATATTATCAACTTGCTCAGGTGTCATGTTACGTGCATCTGCAACCACATCTAAAAAGCGTCCGTAGGCCTCCTCAACACTCATTTGAATTACTTGCGCCATTTTGTCATCAAGCGGGCGAGTAATAGAAAACCCAGCCATGTCGGTAGTTGCCACGCCATCCGAGTAAACACCAAGGTTAGATAAGGTGTTTTCAAAGGTCATAAAGGTGCCAAATACGCCAATAGAGCCGGTAATTGTGCTTGGCGCAGCCCAAATTTCATTTGCTGCTGAAGCAATCCAATAACCGCCAGAAGCTGCAACAGAGCTCATTGAAGCAATAACAGGTTTACCTGCTGCTTTAAGTGCTAACACTTCAGCGCGAATAACTTCAGAGGCAAACATACTGCCGCCACCCGAATCAATGCGCAGTACTACAGCTTTAACTTTGTCATCTAAACGTGCATTACGTAGTAGCGCCGCTGTAGAGTCGCCGCCAATTTCACCGGCTTTGCGCTCGCCATCTACAATTGTACCTCTAGCAACAACTACCGCGACTTTTTCTGTCATTGGGTTATCAAATACAACAGGGGGCTTAACTAAGCTTAAATATTGACGAAATGAAACTTGTTTAAAGGTTTTACCTTTTTCATCAGCGCCAACTAAATCAATTAATTGTTGGCGAACTTGTTGATTGGTTTTTAATGTGTCGACCCATTGATTATCAAGCGCATACTGACCCGCGTCGCCATTTGCGGCTGTCATTTTTGCTAAAAACACATCCATGGTTTCGTCAAAGTTTGATTCATCAAAAGGACGTACTGCAGCAACATCTTGTTTGTATTCATTCCAAAGTGCAGTTAACCATACGCGGTTAGCTTCTTTAGCTGCATCCGACATGTCATTGCGAATAAACGGCTCAACAGCCGATTTAAACGTACCAACACGGAATATATGCTGTGTTACTTTTAACTTTTCAAGTGCTTCTTTAAAGTACAGTGGGTACATACCAAAGCCTTCAATTGCTACACTGCCATAAGGGTGCATAGCAACTTCATCTGCATGTGCTGCAATATAGTATTGAGCTTGAGTATAGTAATAACCAGAGGCAATAACTTTTTTACCCGTTTGTTTAAATGCTTCAAGTGCCTTGGTAATTTGCTTTAATTTATTTAAATGCGCTTTTGGCATTTCTTGTAAATCTAACAGTATTACGCTGATACGGTCATCTTTTGCGGCTTCATTAATAACCTCAACTATATCATCAAGTAAAATTTCACCCGGTGATTCAGCGTTTGAAGTAGCATCACTAATTGCCGCTTCAATAGGATCTATGTAGGTTTTTTCTTCAACAATAGGGCCGTTTAGATTTAGTCTAAGTACTGAGCCATTTTCTACAATTATTTTATCGCCATCACTAGAAATAGACACAATAAAAACAATAACCAGTAATAAAAATAAAATGTTTAGTATTAAACGACGAGAAAAATTTATCCCAGTCCAAATACCTTTAAATACTTTTGCAATCAAAATAGATCCTTAATTTGGTACAACTAATACATTACAAGCATCTTAGCTCAGAATATAAATAAATTTAACTGCTAAATCGTAACGAAGTATTTATAAAGCTAATTATGCCACTGTTGCTATTCACATTTTTATCAAAATAAACTTCAATTTCGTTTTTTGGAATTTAAAAAGTAGGCTTGCAATAGCCGAAAAATGGGTATTGTTAGCCTAATGTGTAACAGTTTATTAAAATACTAAGTTCAGATATTGCTTATTGGTCGGTATTAAAGCAGAATTGATCAATGCACACAGGTTAGACCAGTTAATGGGGCACAGGATGTTAGAACAACAATTACAATTAAAACACACACAATTACGTAACCGCTTAGTAATGGGCTCAATGCACACCGGCCTTGAAGAAGGTTGGCACAACCGCAAACGCCTACGTGCCTTTTACGAAGCACGTGCTAAAGGTGGTACTGCCATGTTAATTACCGGGGGCTATAGCCCAAATTTACGCGGTAAATTAACGCCTATTTCGTCATCCTTTAATAGTTATTACGATGTTTTTAAACATCGTGCTTACACCAACGCAGTACATAAACATGGTGGCAAAATATGTTTGCAACTACTTCACGCCGGGCGTTATGCGTATCACCCTTTTAATCAAGCTCCGAGCGCAATTAAAGCACCTATTAGTCCTTATAAGCCAAAGGCAATGTCGTTAAGCTCAATTAAAAAAACCATTAAAGACTTTGCACATTCAGCCTACATGGCTGAATGTGCAGGTTACGATGGCGTTGAAGTAATGGGCTCTGAAGGGTATTTAATTAACGAGTTTATGGCGCCGTATACTAATAAACGAGACGATGAGTTTGGTGGCAGTTTAGAAAATAGAATGCGTTTAGCCGTTGAAATAGTTAAAGCGGTTAGGGCTAAGGTATCGGAGCAGTTTTTAATTATTTTTAGGCTGTCGGTTATGGATTTAATTCCTAATGGCTCGACCCCTGACGAAGTAACTATTCAAGCGCTTGAACTTGAAAAAGCGGGTGTTGATATTTTTAATACTGGAATAGGGTGGCACGAAGCGCGAGTTCCTACAATTGCTAGTATGGTTCCGCCTGGGGCGTTTAAAGAAGCATCAAAACGCTTAAAAGATGTCATTAAAGTACCTGTTATAGCGGTAAACCGTATTAACACCCCAGAAATAGCTAACGAAATACTAAACGCAGGCGATGCCGACTTAATTTCGATGGCGCGGCCTTTACTGGCTGATCCGGAATTTTTCAATAAATATAATAATCAGTTATCAAAGCATATTAATATTTGTATAGGGTGTAACCAAGGGTGTTTAGATCACGTATTTAAAGGTAAACGTGCTACTTGTTTAGTTAACCCACAAGCAGCTTTTGAACTTGACTACCCACTAGAAAAAACCACTAAAGCTAAAAAGGTATTAGTAGTTGGTGCAGGGCCTGCGGGTTTATCATCAAGTTGTTATTTGGCAGAAAAAGGCCATACGGTAACGCTGATTGATCAAAAAATGCAAATGGGTGGCCAATTCAATTTAGCCATGCAAATACCTGGAAAAGAAGACTTTAATCATACCTTAGCGTATTACACTAATGAGCTTGAGCGTTTAAACGTAACGGTTGAGTTAGGTAAAGCATACAACGACAGCATGCTTGCACACTATGATGACATTGTATTTGCCACAGGGGTAAGGCCGCGTGAGGCAAGTATTGAATGCAGTGATGGTAAACGCGTATTTGCCTACGATGAAGTTATTCGTGGTGAAGTAGAGTTAGGTAAATCAATTGCTATATTAGGCGCCGGTGGAATCGGGTTTGATATGGTGGCTTTTTTAAGCGAGCAAAAGTCGCAAAGTATTAGTGACTTTAAAAGCCAGTGGGGTATTGAGTGCGAAGCTAAACCCCATAAAGATGATCGCCAACTGTATATGTTAAAGCGCAGTGCAGGGCGCTTTGGTAGTGATTTGGGTAAAACAACAGGCTGGATACATCGCCAAGTAGCTAAACAACATAGCGTTAAACAAATTGCTGATTGTCAGTACCATAGTTTTGATAAAAATGGTTTAACCGTTACGGTTGCAGGAGATAAGCAAGTATTAGCTGTAGATACTGTGATTGCCTGTATTGGTCAGGTTTCTAATAATGAAGTATTGGCAAATCAAAGCGACAACGCCAAAGTGCATGTTATTGGGGGGGCTAAGCTTGCCACCGCAATTGATGCCAAACGTGCTATTTATGAAGCGCTGCAAATTGCCAGAGAGATATAACACCCCAGCTTAACCAATAGGTTAGTCTGCTTGTTATAACCAATTAGCTACTGCATACTATACCCCGCTATTAAGGCGGGGTATAAGTTTATCCCGCCTGTAAATATACAGCTTAGGCTGTTTATCTATTATTCTTGCTAAAGTGAGCACTGATATTACAGCGCTTTATTTTTCTATGTTAAATCAATGCTATGCTAGCTTTTATTTTGAGAGATGGTTATGAACGCGATTGAATTATTATTGACCCGTCAATCTGACGCCAAATTAACAGAGCCAGGCCCTAATGAAGAGCAACTCGCAGTGATCCAGCAAGCTGCGCTGCGTGTTCCCGATCATGGTTGTATTGCACCTTGGCAATTTATTGTTGTAGAGGGTGATGCGCGCCATAAATTAGGCGACATTTTTCAGCAAAGTGCAATTGCAGAGCAACAAGCTGAAAAAATGATTGAGCGTACTAAAGAGCATCCGTTGCGCGCGCCTATGATTATTATTGCTATAGCAAAGTATCAAGAACACCCAAAAGTCCCTCGAATTGAGCAAATACAAAGCGCAGGGTGTAGCGTGTTTGCTATGCAACAAGCGGCTTTTGCACAAGGGCTTAGTGGTATTTGGCGAACTGGTTTTTTTGCGCAAAGCCCTGCAGTTAAACAGGCATTAAAATTAAATGAGCAAGACGAAATAGTAGGCTATTTGTATTTAGGCACACCTGCTGTTGAGTGTAAAAAGTCGCCTCGTCATAAAGCTGCTGATTTTTTCAGCTACTTATAAAATAAGATGAACTTTTTGCCCTACTTATACTCATACACCATTAACGCTTGTATGTTAAAGTAGATGTGTAACTGAACTCTTGATAATAAATTTATCTCAAGCAGCTATTTTCAGCGTTAACTGCGTTGAATTTACTTGCAATAGGCCACTGAAAATCTCTGGCTAGAGAAAATACGTTTAAATATCATTATTATTAAAGTTGTTAGTAAATATCTTAACCAGAGTTCATGTTAAGTAGTTTAGCTGTGAGAAGTGCTAGGATGCGTAATCTATAAAACTCCTTCTGCAGTTTGTTTTTTAATCGATTGTTTTTTGATAAAGTATGGAAAGTCTTAATAAAAACAAAGATAAAGAAGACGAAATTAATGGGAAATTTATTTTTACGTGAAAAAGAAAGTTGGCTAGCCTGGTCTTTTTGGGGCGCCATAGGCGCTTTAATAACCCTTTATGTTGCAATGAGTACCAGTAAAGCACATTTTATTGTTGCCTCATCAATGGCTGTATTAGTTGTTTTAACCTGGTGGATGCAACAATCTAAACGCTATGACTTTGGTCGTGCATTTAAAATATGTTGTTATGTGTTATTACTAACCGTATTGCCTGCATTTGTGGTTGTAGTAGTACCTAATGATGATTTAAATCGATTTGATTTAATATTTCAAAGTGTAACATTTTTAACTTTAAGTTTATTTGTGTGTTTGCTTTGTTCTTGGATTGCACGCAGGCCAAAGCAATATTACTAAAATAAACACCTTTGTTAAATTTAGCAGTCGCTAAATTAATAACCCTTGGTATTTTAATAGATTGCTTTAATTTTAAGCATAAAATTATTTTTAACGATTTTATGCTTTTAAGCCTTTACAAACTTGGCATTTCCCCCTATTATTCGCGCCGTGCGGAGAGATGGCAGAGTGGTCGAATGCACCGGTCTTGAAAACCGGCATGGGTTTATAGCCCATCTAGGGTTCAAATCCCTATCTCTCCACCATTATTTAAAAAAACCGCCTTATTGGCGGTTTTTTGCTTTGTGGAACTTGTATGTCAAAATCAACTAACCTTTCAACCTCACAGCAATTAATTAAACACGTTTTATTATGGATTGTGTTTGCTTATTTATATCAAAGTGCAATAAGTTTATTAGTCAAAATGGCACTTGATGCGCAACCAAATAACCCTGTTATTACCGCTTTTGTTTATGCCCTCGGTTTTAATATTTTAGTGGCTCATTTAATTACTAAATACGATAAATTTTGGCCGGTTATTGGCTCAGTATTTATAGGTTTAGTTGGGCTTGTGGTAATTCCGTTTTTATTATTTGGTGCCAGTGGATTACTCACTTTAGCGCTGCTTGCTGGAATTTTATGCAGTTTACCGGTGAGTACCTATATTGTTGGCCTAATTAAAGTAAAACACAGCAAAAACTAGCCCCAAAGCGGGTTTATTTTGTGATAGCATAGTCGCGTCTTTTAACTAACAAAACGTGAAAAACACATTATGTCAGATAATTTTACTACAGATGCTGAAAAAGCAAGTTACGGTATTGGTTTACAAATGGGTGAGCAACTTAAGTCTAATCCTTTTGAAGGCTTAAACCTAAATTCAGTGTTTGAAGGCATGAAAGATGCGTACGCAGGTAGCGCTTTTCAAGTTGAGATCCCTGAGATCCAAGCTGCTTTTGAAAAAATCAATGAAGAAATTCAAGCTCGTCGTGAGCAAGAATCACAAGTACTTGCTGCTGAAGGCATTGCATTTTTAGAAGAAAATGCAAAACGTCCTGAAATCACAGTAACTGAGTCAGGTCTTCAATACGAAGTAATTACTACAGGTGAAGGCGATAAGCCAACAGCTGAGTCTACTGTACGTGTTGATTACCACGGTACATTAATTAACGGTACTGTTTTTGATAGCTCATACGAGCGCGGTCAACCTGCTGAATTCCCAGTAGGTGGCGTGATCAAAGGCTGGACTGAAGCATTACAAATGATGCCAGCGGGTACTAAATGGCGTCTTTACGTTCCTCATGACCTTGCTTATGGTGAACGTGGTGCCGGTGCTGCAATCGCACCTTACTCAACACTAGTATTTGATGTTGAGCTACACGAAATTATTGCTTAAGTTTTCTTAAACAATAAATAAAAAACCGCACTCATTAAATTGAATGCGGTTTTTTTGTGTCTAGCGGTATATTTAACTTTTTATTTGCTCATCTATGCTTATCAACCTGAGCTCCGGATAATAAACTTATCTCAAGCAGCTATTTTCAGCGCTAACTGCGTTGAATTTTCTTGCAATAGGCCAGCTATTGACGCGTAAATTCGCCTTGTTTTCACTGAAAACCTCTGGCTAGAGAAAATAAAATTAAATATAAATATGATTCAATACGTTAGTAAATCTCTTAACCAGAGTTCAGGTTTATTCTTTTCTTTTTGTGAAAAGTATTTAAAGTGAAATATGTATAAAGAAGATGTAAAACACTGCACTTTAGCAAGCAATAAGCCCCAGCATAGCAAGGGGGCTTATTAATGATTAGCGGTAGTTAAAGTATATTGTTAAAAGTAGCCGCGAATACCAAATCGCAAGTTTCTACCTGGTAATGGGGCGGTGTCTTTAATAAATGAGCTATGTACAAAGCCAAGCTCATCAGTAATGTTATCAACGTTGATATACAGTTGTGTATCAAGGTTACCTAAATCTAGCTGATAGTTAGCTTGTGCATCAAATAAAGTATAACCATCGGTTTTAGTCTCATAGGCGGTAATATCGTTTTGTGAAAAATAATGGGTACCGGTTAATGCGAATTGCCAGTTACCTAAGGTGTATTGCAACTCAGAGCCTAACTTATTAGCAGGAATACGAGGTAAGTTTTCATCGTCTTGCTTGAGTTTTGCTCGCGTAGAGTCACCAAATACTTTAACCAAGGTGCTTGCGTTAACTTTATAATGCGCATCAAACTCTAAGCCATACAGCTCGGCGTCTTTACTGGTAAACTGATACACCGCTACACCATGGTCGTGGCCGTTATCAGCCGCTTCTAAACCATGTTCTTCATCAAATACTAAGCCAGTATTTTCTTGAAAGTAAAAGTTTTTAATATCATTATAAAAAAAGTTTACAGAGTAACCAAAGTCACCGCTAAAGCGTCTAAAACCTAAATCAATATTAGTTGAAGTTTCTTGTTTGATATTCTCGGGTTCAAAATGCGCTTCACCGTCTTCAATATGATAGCCTAGGCCAAGCTCATAGGTACCAGTTGCAATGTGTAAGCCATTAGATAATAGCTCTGCAGAGAGCGGGGCACGTTCTGAATGTGAAAGGCTCATTGCCATACTATATCCAGGGGTATATTGCCAAATAGCACCCATTGAAGCGCTAAGGTTAGTAAAGCTTTTAGTGTAGTCAAGTATTTCAGCATTGCTTGTTTGCGTGTCATCATGGCTATGCTGATGCGTTGCTATTTGGCTTTTTATTTTATAGTCTTCTACCCGCGCACCTAACTCAATAGTTACATCACCAAACTCACGTTCTTCTAATAAATATAAAGCATTAGTGGTAGTTACACTGGCTGGCGTAAATGCTTCTTCGCCGTTGGCATCATAATCAGAATCACTGTAGTGATAACCCACCATACCGTGCCAATCAGCTAATCTATGTTCTATGTTTAAGCGTGCTTCAGTGGTTTTATTCTTAAACGTAGTACCTATTTCACCATCTTCAATTTCACTGTGTAAGTAATCTGTATAGCCTAAGCGTAAATTAATGGTTTCAATCCAATTATTATGCAGCGCATAGCTTAATAGGCCTTGCCAGCGATCTTGCTCTAACTGGGCAAAAACCGGTGTTTCTTCATGTGCTTCATCACTATGGGCATCGCCGTCGGCTGCGTGATCGTGTTCATGATCATGCTCATGGCCAGGAATACCATAATCCGTTTTTATTTTGCCGTAAGAAAATCCAACCGTTAAATGCTCACCTACGTAGCTAGTACCAAAGTTAACGGTTTCACTGTCGATAAAGGTATTCTCTACAGAATCTTTACTTTCAACATCACCATCTTCGTCAAGCTGGTTAAATTGTGGTGTTTGATAGTCATCGCCGCTGCGTTTAGTGCCATCAAAATGAAAGTTAAAATTGTTATAACCCGTCTCTAACTTTGCAGCGTAGGTATTCGCGTTGGATACCGAATCGTGACTATATTCTACCGCACCGGTTAATTCATCTATATTACTCGTAGGAATGCGGTTATCAACTACGTTTACCACACCACCAATAGCACCAGAGCCATACAGTAGGGTACTTGGGCCACGTAGTACTTCTATTTGTTCAGCAGCTAAGCTGTCGCTAGAAGTAGCATGATCAGGGCCAATGCGCGATGCATCACTGCTGTCTAAGCCATTTTGCATAATTTTAACTCGAGGGCCATCTAAACCACGAATAATTGGGCTTGATGAAACAGGGCCAAAATAACTCGCGTTAACGCCCGGTAAGCCTTTTAGGGTTTCGCCAAGCGTTGGTTTTGACTTGTTTCTTAGCTCATCTCCCGACAGTACACTTACCGGAGAAATCATTTCTAAGCTACTTTTGTGCAAGGCTGATGCAAACACAACTACGGTTTCAATAGAGGTTGGCTTTAAAGCAATTGCAATATTGTTTGATGACTCGGTTACCGTAATGCGTGAATCGCTATAGTTATCTTTGCTAATATGCAGCTGGCCGCTCGAATCAATATCAATGGCAAACTCGCCAAGCTTGTTAGTTTTAACGCTTTGAGATTTACCGTGTACATGAATAGTAGCGTTTTCAATAGGTTGATTTTTTTCATCTGTTACTTTGCCATTAACAGTGGCAGCAAGTGCAGAGTGAGAGCATAAAACAGAAAAAATTGCAGAGGAAATTAATGTTAGCTTAGTCATGAGTCTTTAAGTTCGTGGTTGTTATGTTGTGATATAATATAACACTACAAAAGCGACAGTTCAATGATGTTATAGTATAACTTTAACGTTACTTGTTATTCCAAAGTTGTATTGTGATTAAAAAATACTTTATTTATTCTAAACGGATGGACTTGAAATAAAATTAGCTGGCTTGGTCGTTTTACTCTTTGTTTAATACTATGTGTTTTTGTAGTTAATTGTTACCCAAACTAATATCAATTGACAATAAAATTGCGATAGATATGATGCCTCAGAGTATGGTCAAATTTATTGTTATCGTAATTGTTTATAATAAATATTTATCTTAATGTAGTACAAAGGGAAAAGTTGATATGACCACTAAAGTGCTTAAACTGGCGCGAGAGCAGGGTTTTACCTTGGTTGAGCTGATGATAGCTATTGCTATATTAGGTGTTTTATATTCTGTTGCTTTACCTAATTACACTTCTTATATCCAACATAGCCGACGTGCTGACGTACAGCAAGTATTGCTGCAGCAAACAGCTGTTTTAGAACGCCAATACACGCGCGTGGGTGGTTACCCCAAAACCTACACATTTCCCGCATCAGATTACTATGCATTTAGTTATCAATCCGATGCTAGCCAAGGTGGCTCTGATGGTAGTGAATTTAGCCTAAAAGCAACCCCAAAAGGTGCTCAGAGTTCAGATAAATGTGGTGCATTAGTGGTTAATCAAAGTGGTATTAAATCAGCGGCTACCGAAAAATGTTGGTAAATAAAAAAGCGGGCTTTACCTTAATTGAAATGATGGTGGTGCTAGGTATTATTGGTATATTAGCCGTTGTGGCAGCCCCTTCTTTCAGTAGCTTTATAAAACGCGATAGATTAGTTACCAATGCAAATCAGTTGCATGGGATCTATAAGTTTGCCCGCAGTGAAGCAATAAAACGTGATCAACAAGTTAGCTTAATTGCCAATAATGACCAGTGGCAGGTAAAAACAGACATAGATGGCTCGCAAACAACACTTAATATTTTTACAGTGACCCACGATACTATCAATATAAATTTGGTGGAACTCGAAATTTCTAGTACTGGCGAGTTAGGTTCCAGCTATTCACTTAAAGTAACTGATGATGACAACAGTGGCAATTTTACTTTGTGTATTTTACAGAGCGGACAAAGCTGGTTAGTAGAAGGAACTACAATATGTTAAGGAAATATAATGAAGGTTTTTCATTATTAGAAGTGATGATTGCAATGGTCATTGCAAGTGTGGGTTTATTAGGCTTAGCTACGGCACAATTAAAATCGTTACAGTATATAACTAATAGCTTTAATTACACTGTGTCTATTATCCAAGCAAATAATGTATTAGAACGTATTTGGCCTCATTTATGTGAATTGCAGCAAACAAACCCCAGTTTATATAATGAAAGTGACTTTAGAGCCTATTTAGCGCCACAAATTAGTGCATACACATTGACTTTACCTGCTAATTTTTCAAACGATTTAACGGTAGAAATAGCATGGCAAGATCAGCGCTTAACCGATAATTTAGAAAATAGGGTAGCGCTTAGCGGAAGCTTTCCCACGCTACCAGCAGGGTGTACGCCATGAGTGAGGTAATCGTCAAGCAGCGTGGCTTTACCCTTGTTGAATTAATGGTAGCACTTGCGGCCAGTATGTTTTTGTTAGGGGGGGTGAGTTTAGCGTACTCTTCAATTAATTCAACGACTAATACGGCTAAAGGATTAGAAAACACCCTAGAGGTAATTCGCTTTAGCAGCAACGTCTTTACCCGCAGTTTTAGACAAACCTCAAGCGTTCCTGTTTATTTAAATAACATATTAACGGTACAGCAAAACGCCGGCGCTCGCGCGTGTACGGGAGAGATTGTTAATACACCATTTACTGAGCAATATAGTCACGAAGATGACTCGCTATTTTGTGATATTGGTGATGGTAAAGTTAAAATACTTAAAGGGCTCACAGCAATTAATTTTAACATTAATGACAAGGTGGTTACTGTGTTTGTAACGGCTATTAATTTACCAGGGCAGTTTAATAATGCATTGGCTATAGATATTGCACTGTCGCAAATTATTATGAATAAGGCATTTAGTTAAATGAAAAACTCTTCCGGTTTTACACTTATTATTGTGCTTTTACTAACTTCATTAGCCTCCATTGTTGTACTGAGTTCGTTAAAAGATACGGTATTTCAAGAGCGGTTAAGTGGTAACTTTCAAAAAAAACTCAATGCCCGATTAATGAGTGAAAAAGGTATTTATGTGAGTATGGAAAACTTGCATTTAGGGTTGTCAAATAAACCATTGATTAACATTGAGGATTTAGTAGCCACTAATAGCGAATCACATGGTGATGGCTCTTTAGAAGCAAGTAAATATCATAGTGCGATTGAAGTTGACGGTGCAGGAAATATTTTAATTATCAGTCAAGGTAATCGTTTTGAAGGCGAAGCAAGAATGCAAGCCGAATTTGAGTTTATACAAGGTCAAGCAGGTACAACAACCAAGTCAGCTTTCCCCTCGGGTGTGGTGTCTTGTTCTGATATTACATATGGTGGACATACCGCAATAGACAGTTACGATTCGTCATTAGGCGACTACAATGACGGATTAATAGATGGATCTACCAATGTTACTAAAAAAGCTATTATAAAGGTGTTAGGTGATCCCGCTGTGATTAGTTTAGGCGGAGCTAAATCTGCTATTTATGGTGACATATTTGCAGTAGGTGACTTAACCATAGACGGTAGGACTATTAGTGGTAATGTGCATAGCAATGCAAGTATAACAATAATAGGGAAAACTGAAATAGGTGGGAATGCCGCAGCATTTACAAATTACACTCAATCTTCTGGAACAGTACTAGGAGATGTGACTGCTAATGGGCAGGTTAATATATCAGGTAGCGCTAAAGTGTATGGGAAAGTAAAGTCAGCTGCAGGATTAGTAGAACAAGTTGCAATTACTGGGGTAGATACAAAGCAAGCGGCTGTTTGTGACTCTTTGAACTTACGCCAAGAAGTTCAAAATATAAAACCGAACTTTCCTCTTGCAGACTTAACACTTGGTAATACATTAATTTTAAAAACTAAGTCAGCAGCTAATAATGCTTCATTTACGGCAATACCAAGTACCTTCTTAAATGTAGCAACAGATATTTATTATTTTAATAATGTACAAATTAAAAAAGGCGAGCTGAAAATTGCAGATAATCATAATGTAGTGATGTTTGTAAATGGGAACTTTTCTTTAGCTGCTAAGGGATTAATTACAATTCCAGAAAATAGTAGCCTCACATTAATTGTTAAAGGCCAGGTTGATATAACGTCAAACTCTATAGTTAATACTCCCAATAAAGGTGTAACTCAGGATGGACGTCCAGTATTTAGTATTTATAGTGCTTATGAGGGTAATGCTGGCGTAAGCCTTTCAGGTGGGCATAAACAAGTTTATGCCGTCGTATATGCGCCTTATACAGAAGTGACGATTAGATCCAACTCTGGGTTTAAGGGATCGGTACTGGCAGGAAAGTTAGTTGCTAACGGTGGTGGTGCAATTCATTATGATAGAGCCCTAGGAAAAGCAAGTTTTGGTGGGACAGTGGTAAATACACCAACAACGCCTGGCAGATTAGTATTTAAAAGATGGGTATTCGTACCAGCAGAGCAAGAAAATAATGCCCCTTCAGATGATTAACTCGTTAAGCTGGTATACTTATAGGGGCACTACTTTAGTTTAATATGTATGTCGCCATTAGGTTTACAGCAACACAACAGTATTTCACCATCGCGTACAAACGCTAGAGGCTCTTCGTTATAATCAACTTTACCCGACACTAAAGTTGCTCTACAAGCGCCGCAATAACCTTCTCGGCATTGAAAAGCTGCGTCTATTTTCATGGATTCTAAGCAATGTAAAATTGAAGGGCAGCCAGCACTAAACTCTAAGCACTGGCTGGTTTCTGCAAGCGTAATGCTTGCAGTAGGTCGATCAGTCATTATAAATCAAAGTCACCAAATTCAGAGGCATCAACTTGTGAGTCTATTTGACCAACAAGGTAGGAGCTAATTTCAGCTTCTTGTGGTGCTACTTGCACGTTATCAGACACCAACCAAGAGTTTATCCATGGGATAGGGTTACTGTTGTTTTTAAACTGTGCAGGAAAACCAATGGCTGTCATTCGGGCATTGGTAATATATTCAACGTACTGACATAAAATGTGTTTATTTAAGCCAATCATTGAGCCATCTTTGAATAAGTACTCGGCCCATTCTTTTTCTTGCTCTGCAGCGTCAACAAACATTTTAATTGCTTCGTCGCGGCACTGCGCAGCAACAATCGCCATTTCTGGATCGTCTTTACCGTCTTGCATAATATTTAAAATATGCTGAGTGCCAGATAAATGCAGTGCTTCGTCGCGGGCAATAAGCTTGATTATTTTAGCATTACCTTCCATCAATTCACGCTCAGCAAACGCAAACGAACATGCAAAGCTGACATAAAAGCGAATCGCTTCTAAAATATTTACCGACATCATTGCCAGGTAAAGTTTCTTTTTCAGCTCAAATAAATTAACAACAACAGATTTACCGTTAATCTCGTGTTTGCCTTCACCGTATAAATTGTAAAGCGACACTGAGTTAATTAAATCGTCGTAGTATTTTGTTACCGCATCGGCACGTTCACTAATTTTATCATTGCTAACTATGTCATCAAAAATAAGTTCAGGTGCTTGGGTAACATTACGAATAATATGCGTGTACGAGCGGCTGTGAATCGTTTCACTAAACGCCCACGTTTCTATCCATGTTTCTAACTCTGGTAGCGATACAATAGGCAGTAGGGCCACGTTTGGTGAACGCCCTTGTACGCTATCAAGCAATGTTTGATATTTTAAGTTACTTAAAAATATATGCTTTTCGTGATCAGGTAATGCTTGAAAGTCTAAGCGGTCTTTGCTTACGTCTACTTCTTCTGGGCGCCAAAAAAACGAAAGCTGCTTTTCAATTAGTTTTTCAAAAATAGGGTATTTTTGTTGATCATAACGAGATACGTTAACGGTTTGGCCAAAAAACATTGGCTCTTCCATTTGGTTATTATGTTTACGACTAAAGGTAGTATAAGACATGTTTATCACTCAAAAAACTATCAGAATAAAGCGGGCTTAGTGCCCGCTTAAAATAAAAACTCAAAAATTAAATTTTACATGCGCCGCCTGCGCAATCATCATCTTCAAGATCCGGTGTATCTTCTTGTGCATCAGATGCACCATCGCGGGTATTGTGATAGTACAAGGTTTTAACACCCAGTTTGTAGGCGCTAAGCAAATCTTTTAATAAGACTTTCATCGGTACACGACCGCCTTCAAACTTACCTGGATCATAATTTGTATTGGCCGAAATAGACTGGTCAATAAATTTTTGCATTATACCCACAAGTTGTAAGTAACCATCATTTGAAGGAATATCCCACAGTAACTCGTAGTTATCTTTTAAACGTTCATATTCAGGTACAACTTGCTTTAAAATACCGTCTTTACTTGCTTTAACGCTAATATGACCACGTGGTGGCTCAATACCGTTTGTTGCGTTAGAAATTTGCGACGATGTTTCTGATGGCATTAGCGCACTTACTGTTGAGTTACGCATACCGTGCTCTTTAATGCTGGCACGTAATGCATCCCAGTCAAGGTGCAATGGCTCATCACAAATTTTGTCAAGATCTCGCTTGTACGTATCTGTTGGCATTATACCTTGAGAGTAGGTTGTTTCGTTAAACTTAGGACATGCACCACGCTCTTTAGCAAGCTCGTTTGATGCTTTCATTAAGTAGTATTGAATTGCTTCAAATGTTTTGTGCGTAAGTGCATTTGCGCTGCCATCTGAATAACGTTTACCGTTTTTAGCTAGGTAGTATGCGTAGTTAATTACGCCTATTCCTAGAGTACGACGACCCATAGTGGCATTTTTTGCAGCCGGTACAGGGTAGTCTTGAAAATCAAGTAAGTTATCTAAAGCGCGTACAGCAAGCTCAGCTAATTCTTCAAGTTCATCTAGTGACTCAATAGCCCCTAAGTTAAAGGCAGAAAGTGTACATAGCGCAATTTCGCCTTCTTCGTCGTTTACGTTATCCAACGGCTTAGTTGGTAATGCAATTTCTAAACATAAATTAGATTGACGAATAGGTGCCACTTTAGCAATGAACGGGCTGTGCGTATTACAGTGGTCAACGTTTTGTAAGTAAATACGACCAGTACTTGCACGTTCTTGAGCAAACATTGAGAACAGTTCAATGGCTTTAATGCGTTTTTTACGAATTGATTCGTCTTGTTCGTATTTTACGTAAAGCGCGTCAAACTCGTCTTGGTCTTCAAAAAATGCATCGTAAAGGCCTGGCACATCAGAGGGGCTAAACAAGGTAATGTAGTCGTCTTTAATTAAACGCGAGTACATTAGTTTATTAAACTGCACACCGTAATCTAAATGACGCACGCGGTTGTCATCAACCCCGCGGTTATTTTTAAGTACTAACAGGTTTTCTACTTCTAAATGCCAAAGCGGGTAGAACAAGGTTGCTGCGCCGCCACGTACACCACCTTGCGAACAGCTTTTAACCGCTGTTTGAAAGTGCTTATAAAAAGGAATACACCCAGTATGGTACGCTTCGCCATTGCGAATATGGCTGCCCAGCGCACGAATACGGCCTGCGTTAATACCAATGCCGGCACGTTGCGATACGTATTTAACAATTGCAGACGAGGTGGCGTTAATAGAATCAAGGCTGTCGCCACATTCAATTAATACACACGAGCTAAACTGGCGTGTTGGGGTACGTACACCTGCCATAATTGGCGTAGGTAATGAAATTTTAAACAATGAAATCGCATCGTAAAAACGTTTTATATACGCAATACGTGTGTCGCGAGGGTAGTCAGCAAATAAGCTAGCAGCGACTAAAATATATAAAAACTGCGCGCTTTCATAAATCTCACCGGTTACACGGTTTTGAACTAAGTATTTACCTTCAAGCTGTTTAACCGCAGCATAACTAAAGTTAAGGTCGCGGCTGTGATCTAGGTATTCGTCTAATTCGTCAAGCTCTTGCTCGGTATAATCTACCAGTAGATGAGCGTCGTAGCGCTTGTCGCCAACCATTTTTGTTACATGATCAAATAAACGTGGTGGCTCAAATTGGCCATACGCTTTTTTACGTAAATGGAATACAGCTAAACGTGCAGACAAATACTGATAATCAGGAGATTCTTTTGAAATCTGATCAGCTGCAGCTTTAATGATGGTTTCGTGAATATCTTTAGTACGAATACCATCGTAAAATTGAATGTGTGATTTTAATTCAACTTGCGAAACCGAAACGTTATTTAACCCTTCGGCGGCCCATTCAATAACGCGATGGATCTTGTCAAGATCAAGTGGCTCTTTACGGCCGTCACGTTTGCTTACAGATAACTGTTGGTTCATAGTTTTGCCTGTATTCCTTGGGAATTATGTATTTTGACCAATGTTTATGCCTCGCTGAAGCAAGGTTGATACTTGTTTAGTATAAATTACATTAAATTGGAGAATTTAATTGAATAACATTTGGCCACAATATCTGGTGCTGTTCTATTTAATGATCACAAGATAGTGTGGTCTGAGTTCATTTGCAAGAGGTAGAATTAGCTCTATTAGTAGATAATGAGGAGATATAGCCTCTGTGTTAGTAGACACTCACCTTCGAACAATCATTTAAGGTGAAATATGCAAAAATCAACTAATGATCTGCTAAATTTATGTATTTTTAAAATAAATTCAGACTGCTTTTTTTATCACCAAGCCTTGCGTAAAAACTAACTTAATCACAATATATAGTGTTTATTAATTAACATAGCACTATATATGGTTGAGCTGAGTTTTTGTATGAGATACTTGGTTGTTATATATAAGATTGAGGCAAGGCTGTTTTCACAGATATAGTAGTATTGGAATGCTAGATATAAAAAAGGGCTAAAAATTAGCCCATTTAGATTTAGATTATGAACAAACTGCACAGAGTTATAATAGCTTTAGAAACAATCATTATAACATTTTCCGAAACTTCTATAGAAATACTTATTTTCAATTTTAATTACCCGAAATTTTATCTTGTACTTGCCGACAATTTCAGAATAAGTTACGCTAAATTTTGTAAAACCAAGCGCTTTGCTGAAATTTTAGCAAGTGTCTTTACTAACACCATATATCAGTATGGTGTTAGCCCCTCCACTTTTATAAAATGTTAATTTCATCAAAGCGTTACTGAGAAAGATAATGTGGTCTGCGTTGTTTTGCAAGGGGCAGAATTGCCCCTAATTGTGGATAACGTCGGGATAACACATTTGTGTTAGTAGGCATTAACCTTCTAACATTCAGTTAAGTTAAAATTTACAAAAGTAAACGCAGGATCTACTAAATTTACGCTTTTTAAAAATATATTTTGACTGCTTTTTTTATCAGCAGGCTTTGTGTGAAAACTAACACAATCACAATATATAGTGTTTAATAATTAACATAGCACTATATATGGTTAAAACCTTCAATAGGGCTTTGCCAATTAAAATCGGCCTGCCAGCTCAAAACTTCGGTTAAGTTAGGCACGTAACCCCAAAGTGCAGTTGCGGTGTGCATACCCGCCGCTTTACCTGCTTGAATGTCACGCAAAGCATCGCCAATGTACAAGCAGCGATTTGGCGCAACGTCCATTAGCTTGGCACAATGCAGTAATGGTAAAGGCGAAGGTTTAGCTTCAGCTAAAGTATCGCCACTAATAACCACACAGGCATTTTTTAAAGCAGGGATAGCGGCCACTAAAGGATCGGTTAAAAATCCGGGTTTGTTAGTCATGATCCCCCATTTGATGTTTTTTCGCTCCAGTTCGATAAGTAGTGGCTCAATACCAGCAAAGCACGTGGTGTGTTTGGCTATGTTAGCCGCGTAAGCGTCAATTAATTGCTTAACGAGTTGTGCTTGCGGTTGCTCAAACCATTTATCTTTAAAGCCGACTGCTAACAAGGCTGCTGCGCCATTAGATGCAGCAGCGCGATATATCTCACGACTTACTGTATCTAATTGCTGTGAACGCAGCACGGTATTTAAAGCTGCACCTAAGTCATCGGCGGTATCGAGTAAAGTGCCATCTAAGTCAAATAAAAAAGCATCGTACTCTATAGTGGGTGACGTTGATTGAGAGCTGGCCATTACGCTAACTTCTCAAAATGCAGAATATAATTTACGCTTACGTCGGTATTAAGCGAGTACTGCTTAGATAATGGATTATAAGATAACCCAGCACTGGCGCGTACTTTTAAACCCGCTTGTTCAGCCCAGGCAATTAACTGTGCTGGTTTAATAAACTTTTTGTGATCGTGAGTGCCTTCAGGCACCATTTTTAATAGCTTTTCTGCACCAATAATGGCGTACAAATAGGCTTTAGGGGTTTTATTAAGTGTTGAGAAAAACACATTAGCACCGGGTTTTGCAAGCTCAGCAACAGCATGAATAATAGAAGCCGGATCGGGTACATGTTCCAGCATTTCCATACAGGTTACTACATCAAAGCGAGCAGGGTGCTCGGATGCGTATTGTTCAGCTGGTACTTTAATATACTCTACATGTACGCCTGTCTCTAGGCTGTGTAATTTGGCAACAGTTAAAGGCTCTTGGCCCATATCTATGCCGGTTACCTTTGCCCCCATGCGCGCCATGCTTTGGCTTAAAATACCGCCGCCACAACCTACGTCTAGTGTTTCTTTGTCAAATAAACCGCCAGTTTTATTGGCTATAAAGTCTAAACGTAAGGGGTTTATTTCGTGAAGCGGTTTAAATTCCCCGTCTAAATCCCACCACCGCTCTGCGATGGCCTCAAATTTTGCAATTTCTGCGTGATCTACATTTTGATGTTCGGTCATAAAATACTTCCTCGTCAATCTGGGGGCATTATATAGGGCTAAATTGGTAAATCGCAAAGTTTTGCGCCTGTAAATCTAAATAAATTGTGGTAGCATGTTTCTTTAGCAATAATAACAAATTCTCTTGATACCTAATAGTGGGTGTTTAAGAGCTGATACTGAAGGAATGTGATATCAATGACTGATCTCGCCCATGGCATTCTGCCAGTCAATATTGAAGACGAGTTAAAAAACTCCTACTTAGATTACGCAATGAGCGTAATTGTAGGACGTGCATTACCAGACGTGCGTGATGGCTTAAAACCTGTTCACCGCCGCGTTTTGTTTGCAATGAACGAGCTTAGTAATGATTGGAACAAGCCTTACAAAAAATCGGCACGTGTTGTCGGTGACGTAATCGGTAAATACCACCCACACGGCGATAGTGCTGTTTACGACACTATAGTACGTATGGCACAGCCATTCTCACTGCGTTATATGCTAGTAGATGGTCAAGGTAACTTCGGTTCGGTTGATGGTGATTCAGCAGCGGCAATGCGTTATACAGAAGTACGTATGGCAAAAATGTCGCATGAATTATTAGCCGATCTTGAAAAAGAAACGGTTGATTTCGTTCCTAACTACGACGGCACTGAGCAAATCCCTGACGTTTTACCGACCAGAGTTCCTAACTTATTAGTAAACGGTTCATCGGGTATTGCGGTAGGTATGGCAACAAACATTCCACCTCATAACTTAACTGAAGTGGTAAATGGCTGTTTAGCACTCATTCAAAACCCTGAATTATCTATTTTAGAGTTAATGGATTATATCCCGGGCCCAGATTTTCCAACTGCTGCAATTATCAACGGTAAAAAAGGCATAGAGCAAGCCTATTTAACTGGCCGTGGTAAAGTGTACATGCGTGCCCGCGCTGAAATAGAAGTAGATGAAAAAACGCATCGTGAAACTATTATTGTTCACGAAATACCTTATCAAGTTAACAAAGCGCGCCTAATTGAAAAAATTGCCGAGCTGGTTAAAGATAAAAAAATTGAAGGTATTAGTGCGCTACGTGATGAATCAGATAAAGACGGTATGCGTATCGTTATTGAGATTAAACGTGGTGACGTAGGCGAAGTTATTTTAAATAATTTATATGCGCAAACGCAGTTACAAACTGTGTTTGGTATGAATATGGTTGCGTTAATTAACAACCAGCCTAAGTGCTTTAATTTAAAAGAAATGCTTGAAGAGTTTATTATTCATCGCCGTGAAGTAGTAACTCGTCGTACTGTTTTTGATTTACGCAAAGCACGTGACCGTGCACATATGCTAGAAGGTTTAGCAATTGCACTGGCAAACATTGACCCAATTATTGAGCTTATTCGTAATTCACCAACACCTGCTGAAGCAAAAGTTGCTTTAACAGCGCGCTCGTGGGAATTAGGTAATGTAAAAGCCATGCTTGATAAAGCAGGCGAAGACAACGTTGCACGCCCAGATTGGTTGGCTGCTGAGTTAGGTATTCGCGATGGTCAATACTTTATTTCTGAGCAACAAGCCCAAGCAATTCTAGATTTACGCTTACATAAGCTAACGGGTTTAGAACACGAAAAGATTCTAACTGAATACCAATCGTTATTAGATTTAATTGCTGAGCTATTATATATTTTGGCAACACCAGAGCGTTTAATGGAAGTTATTCGCGATGAGTTAGTTGAAATTAAAGCGCAATATGGTGATGAGCGTCGTACTGAAATTAACGCCGCAGCACACGATATTAGCCTTGAAGATTTAATTACCGAAGAGAACGTAGTCGTAACGCTTTCTCACGAAGGTTATGTTAAGTATCAGGCTCTGTCTGATTACGAAGCACAGCGTCGTGGTGGTAAGGGTAAATCGGCAACTAAGATGAAAGATGAAGATTTCATTGAACGTTTATTAGTTGCTAATACGCACGATACTATATTGTGTTTCTCAACGGCTGGTCGTTTATATTGGCTTAAAGTGTATCAGTTACCACTTGCAAGTCGTGCAGCGCGCGGCAAACCAATTGTTAACTTATTACCACTTGAGGCAGATGAGCGTATTACCGCTATATTGCCAGTACGCGAGTACGCAGAAGATAAATACATCTTTATGGCAACCGCATTTGGTACAGTAAAGAAAACACCACTAACGGCATACAGCCGTCAACGTGCAAGCGGTATTATTGCGGTTAACCTAAATGAAGGCGATAGCCTAATTGGTGTTGATGTTACCGATGGCAGCAACGAAATTATGTTGTTTACCGATGCAGGTAAAGTAGTACGCTTTAAAGAAGCAGAAGAAACAACGGTTGTTGATGAAAACGGTAACCCAGTACTAGACGAAGAAGGTAACCCTGAGATTCGCTTCAAAGGTGTTCGTCCTATGGGTCGTACAGCTACAGGTGTTCGTGGTATTAAAATGCCTGAAGAACAACGCGTAGTATCGCTAATTGTACCTAAAACGGATGGTGCTATTTTAACCGTGACTGAAAACGGCTACGGTAAACGTACTTTACTTGAAGACTACCCAGCGAAGAGTCGTGCGACTCAAGGTGTAGTGTCTATTAAAGTAAGTGAGCGTAACGGTGCGGTTGTCGGTGCTGTACAAGTTGACGATAACGATGAAATAATGATTATTTCAAATCGTGGTACCTTAGTACGAACTCGCGTTAATGAAGTTTCTACGGTTGGACGTAACACGCAAGGTGTTATTTTGATCAGAACTATTGACGAAGAGCAAGTAGTTGGTTTACAACGTATAGAAGAGATTGAAGTTACCGAAAGTGACTTAATCGATATCGAAGACGTCGAAACAGTTGATACGGTTATTGATGAAGTAGCGGATGATAATCCTCCTTCAGAATAATTGAGATTAAAAAAGCGGCCTTGGCCGCTTTTTTTAATCGTGTTGAATAAAACTAATATTAATAATACTGCGCAATAAAATAATTATTACAATAGCAAAAAGACTCAATTGCAAGACGTTAATTTATATATATAGTTGTTCTCAGTAATTGTTTTATATTGCTCTGTTGGCTGCATTAATGCAGCCTTATAGGTAATGAAAGCTTAAATTCTATAAGCGAGGATATAGCCTGCTTAATGATCATAGCTTTAATTTAATGTGTATAACCTGATTAAATAGTAATCGGGTGTTTAATTTTTTAATTACTGGAATGAGGAAAAGGTAATGAGTAAGTATAACTTTTGTGCGGGGCCGGCCATGTTACCGCCAGCAGTAATGAAAAAAGCACAACAAGAATTTATAGATTGGCAAGGTTTGGGTGTATCGGTGATGGAAATGAGTCACCGTAGTAAAGAGTTTTTAGCGCTCACAAAAAAATGTGAAGCGAGCCTGCGTCGTTTAATGAATATTAGCGATAAATTTGAAGTGCTGTTTATGCATGGTGGCGGTCGCGGTCAATTTAGTGCTGTGCCATTAAATTTACATCAGGAAAATAAATCAGCGGTTTACTGCGAAAACGGCGTTTGGTCAAAAAGTGCAACGGATGAAGCAAATAAGTTTACCCAAACTACTGCTATTGATGTACGTAACGATACCGATGGTCAGTTCTCGATTAAAGCAGTGGCTGACTGGCAATTACCAGCAGATGCGTCGTACATTCACTATTGCCCTAACGAAACCGTTGATGGCTTAGAGATTTTTGATGTACCGAGTCATCCAACAGCGCCAATTATCGCAGATATGTCGTCAACTATTTTATCGCGTGAAATTGACGTTAATCAATTTGATTTAATTTACGCCGGCGCACAAAAAAATATAGGTCCTTCTGGCATTGCAATCGTTATCGTACGTAAAACATTACTAGCACGTGAAGGACTACCTAAGCCAGGTATTTTAGATTATGCACTAGAGGCCAAGCAGGGCAGTATGTTTAATACGCCACCAACATTTGCATGGTATTTAGCGGCTGAAGTATTCCAATGGCTTGAGCAAAATGGCGGTGTAAAAGCCATGGAAGCACAAAATATTGCAAAAGCTGAACTACTTTATAATTTTATTGATAATTCTGATTTTTATTCTAATAAAGTAGCTAAGCATAGCCGCTCGCGTATGAACGTCCCTTTTTGGTTAAATGACGAAAGCTTAAACAGTAAATTTGTTGCTCAATCAAACGAAGCGGGCTTGCTAGCACTCGAAGGCCATAGAATTGTAGGTGGAATGCGCGCCAGTATTTACAACGCAATGCCACTTGAGGGAGTGCAAGCGCTTGTTGACTTTATGGCTGCCTTTGCAAAGGAAAATAGCTAATGGAACAATTACGCTTAGAACCTATTTCGCGTGTTAATGGCAGCGTCACTCTGCCAGGTTCAAAAAGCTTATCAAACCGTATATTGTTATTGGCGGCATTAGCGAATGGCACTACTGTTGTTGAAAACTTACTTGATAGCGACGATATACGCCATATGTTAGGCGCATTACAATTATTAGGTGTTAACGTTAGTTTAAATCAAGAGCGAACAGTTGCTACTGAACAAGGTGTTGGTGGGGTATTTAAAACCCCAAGAGAGCCTTTGTTTTTAGGTAATGCAGGTACGGCTTACCGCCCTTTAACGGCTGTACTTGCCGCAGTTGCTGGTGAATATGAACTGATTGGTGAGCCACGCATGGAAGAGCGCCCAATAGGGCATTTGGTCGATGCGCTGCAAGCACTTGGCGGTGATATTACTTACTGCAAAAATAAAGATTACCCACCGCTTAAAATTATAGGTGGGCAAATTAACGGTGGTGAAGTTGCCATTGACGGCAGTATATCAAGCCAGTTTTTAACAGCATTACTAATGGCTGCACCACTGTTTAACGGCGATACCAAAATAACGATTAAAGGCACTTTAGTATCTAAACCCTACATTGATATAACCCTTGATGTAATGGCACGCTTTGGAGTAGAAGTTGAACATAGTAATTATGCAACTTTTACCGTTAAAGGTGGTCAACAGTACCAGTCACTTGATCGCATTATGGTTGAAGGCGATGCGTCTTCTGCATCTTACTTTGTAGCCGCAGCTGCAATTGCCGGTGGCGAAATTGAAATTAAAGGTGTTGGTGCTAAATCGGTGCAAGGCGATATTGGCTTTGCTAAAGTAATGGAACAAGTGGGTGCTAAAATAGATTGGTATGATGAGCGTTTAGTTGTTCGTAAAGGCGAGCTTAATGGCGTAGATATTGACGCCAATGCCATACCGGATGCAGCAATGACATTAGCCACTGTGGCACTTTTCGCTAAAGGCCCAACGGCTATTCGTAATATTTATAATTGGCGCGTAAAAGAAACCGATAGACTACACGCTATGGCAACTGAGCTCAGAAAAGTGGGCGCAGAGGTTGTAGAAGGGCACGATTTTATAGAAATCACCCCGCCTAAACACTTTAACGATGTGGCAATTGATACTTACGATGACCATCGCATTGCCATGTGCTTTGCTATGATTGCCGTAGGTGGAAAGCCAATCACGATTAATGATCCTAAGTGTACTTATAAAACATTTCCGACATTTTTCAATGTATTAGCATCAGTTAGTGAGTAGGCTTTTGATGTTAATTGATAAAAAGTTACACACTAATAGCGATCTATTTAAATAACTGACGTATAATATTGCGGTTTACTTAGGTGTGCATTGTAGGAGGTTTAAATGCAGGCGTTATTAATGCCCGTGATCACCGTAGATGGCCCAAGTGGTTCAGGTAAAGGAACTGTTTGTCGCTTGTTAGCCGAAAAGTTGGGATGGGATGTACTTGATAGTGGCGCAATTTACCGCGTTTTATCACTAGCAGCACTTCACCATCAAATCGCATTAGATAACGAAGATGCATTAGTCCCCTTAGCTGCTAATTTAGATGTGCAGTTTTTGGTAGATAGTCAAACTAGTGCAGGAAAGATTGTTTTAGAAGGTGAGGATGTAAGCACCACAATCCGTAACGAAGAAGTAGGCGCTGCAGCATCAAAAGTAGCAGCACTACCTCGCGTACGCGAAGCGTTATTACGTCGCCAACGCGCATTTAGAACTGAACGAGGTCTAATTGCTGATGGTCGCGATATGGGCACTGTGGTTTTTAAAGATGCACCGCTAAAAATATTTTTAACCGCCAGTGCACAAGAACGCGCCAAACGACGTTTTGTTGAGTTGAATGCTCGCGGTCTTAATGTTACACTGAGTGGTCTATTAAAAGACATTCAAGAGCGTGATGATCGCGATATGAATCGCGCCGTTGCGCCACTTGTGCCTGCAGAGGATGCTATTGAGCTTGATACTAGCGAGCTTAATGCACAGCAAGTATATGATAAGGTATTAACTTTATTGGATGCGGCTATCTCTGAAGGTCGGCTTCCTAAACGAAGCTAAACACATTTTATGCACCAGCAGGATGCCAGTGCTATTTTAACAACCCCATGCAGCATGGTTGCTTATTGGTATAATATATAGAGACGTATATTCGTATGTCAGAAAATTTTGCGCAGTTATTTGAAGAAAGCTTAAAGGGTTTTGAAGCAGAGCAAGGCTCTATCGTTAAAGGTACAGTAATCTCAATCGAGAACAACATTGTACTTGTAGATGCTGGTCTTAAATCAGAAAGTGCTATCCCTGCTGAGCAGTTCAAAAATGCTGCTGGTGAACTTGAAGTTGCTGTTGGCGACGAAGTAGATGTTGCACTAGATGCAATTGAAGACGGTTTCGGTGAAACTATCCTTTCTCGTGAGAAAGCGAAGCGTCACGAAGCGTGGATCCGTCTTGAGAAAGCATGTGAAGAGCAAGAAACTGTTACTGGTGTTATCAACGGTAAAGTTAAAGGCGGTTTCACAGTTGAAGTTGATTCAATCCGTGCTTTCCTACCTGGTTCACTTGTTGATGTTCGTCCAGTACGTGACACAACTCACCTTGAAGGCAAAGAGCTTGAATTTAAAGTAATCAAGCTTGATCAAAAACGTAACAACGTTGTTGTTTCACGTCGTGCAGTTATCGAATCTGAAAACTCACAAGAACGTGAAGAGCTTCTTGCTAACCTTGTTGAAGGCCAAGAAGTTAAAGGTATCGTTAAGAACCTTACTGACTACGGTGCATTCGTTGACCTTGGTGGTGTTGATGGTCTACTACACATTACTGATATGGCGTGGAAGCGTGTTAAGCACCCTTCAGAAATCGTTAATGTTGGCGACGAAATCGCAGTTAAAGTTCTTAAATTCGACAAAGATAAAACTCGTGTATCTCTAGGCCTTAAACAGCTTGGCGAAGATCCATGGGCAGCTATCGCTGGTCGTTACCCAGAAGGTTCTAAACTTTCTGGTCGTGTTACTAACCTTACAGATTACGGCTGTTTCGTGGAAATCGAAGAAGGCGTTGAAGGTTTAGTTCACGTTTCTGAAATGGATTGGACTAACAAGAACATCCATCCTTCAAAAGTTGTTAGCCTTGGCGACAGCGTTGAAGTTATGGTTCTTGAAATTGACGAAGAACGTCGTCGTATTTCTCTTGGTCTTAAGCAATGTATTGCTAATCCTTGGCAGGAATTTGCTCGTCTACAAAACAAAGGCGATCAAGTTACTGGTAAGATCAAATCAATCACTGACTTCGGTATCTTTATCGGTCTTGACGGTGGTATTGATGGTCTTGTACACCTTTCAGACATTTCTTGGAATACACCTGGCGAAGACGCTGTACGTGAATTCAAGAAAGGCGACGAAATCACTGCTATCGTATTGCAAGTTGACCCAGAGCGCGAACGTATCTCTCTAGGTGTTAAGCAAATCGAAGCTGACCCATTCAATAACTACCTTGATGCAAACAAAAAAGGTGCTATTGTTAAAGGTAAAGTGACTGAAGTTGATGCTAAAGGCGCAACTATTGAACTTATCGAAGGCGTTGAAGGTTACATCCGTGTAGCTGATATCGCTCAAGAGCGCGTTGAAGATGCAACTACTGTTGTTTCTGTAGGCGACGAAATTGAAGTTAAATATGTTGGTGTTGATCGCAAGAACCGCACTTTAAGCTTATCTGTTAAAGCTCTTTTCGAAGCTGAAGAGAAAGAAGTAATAGAAAAGCTTAAGAAAGACGAGCCAGTGTTTGAAAACGCAATGGCTGCTGCTTTCGCAAATGCACAAAAAGACTAATTAATCAGTCTTTAATTGGAAGGGCAGTTTATGCCCTTCCATTATTTCTTTTAAGGAAATGCTATGACTAAGTCAGAACTGATAGAAACACTTGCACAGCAACACGCACACGTTCCAGTGAAAGATGTTGAGAATGCAGTAAAAGAAATTCTTGAACAAATGGCCGGCTCATTATCTTCTTCAGATCGTATTGAGATCAGAGGTTTTGGTAGTTTTTCTTTGCATTACCGTGCTCCACGTACTGGTCGTAACCCTAAGACTGGTGAAACAGTAGAGCTAGATGGTAAACATGTACCACATTTTAAACCAGGTAAAGAATTACGTGATCGTGTAAACGAGAGCATTGCCTAGTTAACTTATTGGAGTAGGGTACTTGTTTAAGGTATTAAAAATTATTCTGGTTGCACTTTGCTTGATCAGTGCATTTGTATTGGGTTCTCAAAATCCACAATTAGTACAAATAAACTATATTATAGCCAGCAATACATTGCCTTTAGCCGTTATAATAAGTATTTGCTTTTTATTAGGTGTTGTAATTGGTTGTTTTGTAAGCTTTAAATTGTTTTCACAACTTAAGTGGCAAAATTATCGTTTAAAAAAACAGTTAGCACCTGAACAAAATAAAAAAAAGCCTGCTGCTGATAAAGACTCATAATTATGATTGAGCTGTTATTTTTACTACTTCCTGTGGCTGCCGGTTACGGCTGGATAATGGGAAAAAACAGTGCTAAAAATCAAGCTCATCAATTTAATCGGCAGATCACCTCTGAATATAGTAAAGGCTTAAAGTTTTTACTCGATAGGGAAGAAGATCAAGGCCTTGAACATTTAATTAATTTACTAGAAGTTGCAGCTGACTCGGTTGAACATTATTCAACGCTTGCAACTATGTTTCGTCGCAGAGGCGAGCTAGACCGCGCAATAAAAATTCACGAACTCCTTTTAAAACACCCAAGTCTTAATGAGCAACAAGCTGCTGCCAGTCGTTTAGAATTAGCAGAAGATTATGTTATGGCTGGGCTATTAGATAGTGCCGAAGAGCATTTAGTTTGGCTTGTTAAAATGGACCACAGTGAAGCATTAGATCCTATTATCACTCTATATTCGCAAACCCGAGAGTGGCAAAAAGGGATTAATATGTTTGAAGCGCATAGTGAATTATTTTCAAAAGAACAACACTTTAAAGCCATAGCTAACTTTTACTGTGAGCTGGCGTTAAGTGATAATAACCCCTCATTAATGCGCAAAGCCATTAGTTTGAATCATAAAGCGATACGTCCTTTATACGAACTTGGTTTGTCTGCATATACTAAAGAAGACTACGTAAAAGCAATTTACTATTGGCGCGAATTAATTTGCCAATTTACATTTTTTGCTCCCTTATTTGTCGACAAATTAGCACATTGCTATAAGCATCTAAATTTAACTCATCAATTTCATCAGCTGGTCAGTGAGTTACTCGACAAAGGTGGCGTGCTAATAAAAATACAACATTGCCAAGCTTTATTAGAGCAAGGTAATACAGAGCAAGCTTTTGAATTTTTAACTGATAGCTTAAAGCGCCAACCAACCATACGCGGGTTTAGTTTTTTATTACAACTAATGGGCGCTCAAGATAAAAACACTAAAGATGTGCTCGACCAAATAGATAAACTGGTCACCTCTTATATTGCCACCAAACCAGACTTTCAATGTCAGCATTGTGGCTTTACTAGTTATACAATTTATTGGAATTGTCCTTCTTGCAAGCATTGGGAAACTACTGTACCAAGCAAGGGCTTAGACGGATTTTAATCTTTTAGTTTTCAAATAACACTTTCGCTATAAAGTAGGATAGTTATGCCTTTCGAAAAATCAAAAAAAATTCTTATTGCACTCGATTACGATGATCAGCAAGCCGCTTTAGACTTTGTAAAACAGCTATCACCTGATTCATGTCGCCTTAAAGTAGGTAAAGAAATGTTTACTTACTTTGGCCCTGCATTTGTAAAAGAGTTAATTGATTTAGGTTTTGATGTATTTTTAGATTTAAAATTTCATGATATTCCTAATACAGTGGCAAAAGCAGTGACTGCAGCGGCAAAAATGGGTGTATGGATGGTTAATGTACATGCAAGTGGTGGCTTTGAGATGATGAGTAAAGCAAAACAAGCACTAGCTCCATTTGGCGATAAAGCCCCATTATTAATTGCTGTTACCGTGCTAACGAGTATGGATGAGACAGAGTTAAAGCGTTTAGGCGTAGAAAAAACACCACAAGAGCAAGTTATTTATTTAGCGAAGCTGGCAAAAGAAGCGGGGCTTGATGGTGTTGTTTGCTCTGCTCAAGAAGCACAACAATTAAAAGCAGAGTTAGGCGTAGGCTTTAAGCTAGTAACGCCTGGTATTCGCCCAGTAGGAAGTGATGCCGGCGATCAAAAACGCATTATGACTCCTAAACAAGCTATAGATGCAGGTAGCGATTACTTGGTGATCGGACGTCCAATTACTCAAGCAGACAATCCTGTTGCTGTTTTAGCAGATGTTAATAAATCTATAGAATAACTTAACAAAAATTCAGACTTTATTGCCAGAACCCTTGCGAGATGTTTGTTTTATGTTACATTAATAAAATCAAAATGCAGTAAGGGTTTTATTTTGAGACTAATATTAGGTTCTATAGTGATTATTGTTGCTGGGTTTTCAGTAAACAAATATGTTTTTTCTAGTAAAGTGTATGATGGAGTGACGACAGTTACGGATATTGTTGCTATATATCCCGTAAATATATTCGATTTTAAACAAACAATGCAAAATTACGCATATCACCTTTGTTATAAAAATGAGGATAGATTAAGTCAGCAGCATGTATCTACAAATGAATGTGTAGATAGCCACGATAGCCTTAAACGAGAGTGTGAAGATAAAGTGTTTCGTTTAGCGCCATTAAATTTACAAAATAAAGAAGACGTACTCAATTACTCTAAGCAATATACACAATGTACTTTGCCGTATAAATATATTATTGGGTAGTGAAAGGTTAGTTATAAGCGCAAAGTGCAGCACTTAGGCTACACTCAACGCATAATAATAAATATTATTTTAAGCGAATGGATTTCGCTTCAATTTCTATCAATCCTAGTTTAAATAATCCACCAATTGCCTTTTTATAATTAGCTTTACTGGTCGAAAATATTTTCTTAATTGTTTCAGGATCTGACTTATCGCCTAAAGCAATAACGCCACCTTCCTCTTTTAGCTTCTCCATTATAACATCGCCAAGGTTACTAACTTTAGCCATACCTGGTTTCTCTAAAACAACGTCAATTTTGCCATCTTCACGTACTTTTTGAATAAAGCCTTTTAATTTTTGCCCTACAAATAAGCTTTTAAATACCATATTGTAAAAAATAACACCAAAGTGAGATTCTTCAATAAGGACTTTGTAACCAATGTCTGTTTTGCCGGCTATGATCAAATCGACTTCTTGTAAATGAGTATATTGCGGCTCATCTTTAGATAAAAAACGATTAAAGTTGTTTGATGCACAAATACGCTTACTGGCATTATCTAGGTACAAACGCACTAAATACGAATGGCCTTCTTGCATACGCGGTTTTTGCTCATTAAACGGCGCTAGTACATCTTTTTCTAAGCCCCAATCTAAAAAGGCACCAATACTATTAATTTCTTTAACACGCAGTAGGGCATATTCACCTACTTGTGCATGAGGCTTTTTAATTGTTGCTGTAGGTAAATTAGCATTATCTAAAAATATAAATACGCTAATGCTATCACCAGCTTCAAGCTCATGTTTTATTTCTTGTTTTGGTAAAAATACTTCGCCTAAATCGTGGCCGTCTAGGTAAGCACCTTCGTTACTAACTTCTTTTACAAATAAGGTTTGTGTGGTTCCAAGGTAACTCATAATTATTCCTGTTCAGGCTTTTTTCTGCGGCGCATAGGAGTATCGCCATCAATATTAATAGGGGCTTTAATGGGAGCTGATGGTTTTTTAGGCTTAGCTTTGCGTTTAAACACTGGCTTTTTAGCTGCTACTGTTTTTTCTGTGGCTAAAACTGCAACTGGTTTCTTTTCTTTAATCCCTTTAAATTTAGCTTTTAAGCCATCAACGCTATCAAACTTTAATTCATCATTTAAGAATGCTTTAATTGCTAAATAACTTGGCCAATCTTTAGGGCCTACTAACGACAGTGCGCTGCCTTTAAAACCAGCACGACCTGTTCGCCCAATTCGGTGAACATATTCTTCAGCGTGTTTAGGTAAATCAAAATTTATAACATGGGTAACACTGAGTAAATCTAAGCCACGTGACGCAACATCTGTGGTTATTAATATTTTGAAGTTTTCACGGCTAAACGCATCCATAATATCGAGGCGCTTATTTTGTGCTAAATCACCCGCTAATGGCTGTGCTTTAAAACCTTTAGCGCAAAGCGCTTCGCTCAAACGGCTGGTATCTGCACGGGTAGCTGTAAATATAATACATTGGCCAACATCGTCTTGATTCAAAAAGTGCTCAAGCAAGGCTTCTTTATGATCAAGATGATCAGCAAGGTACAAGCTTTGTTTAATATCTGAGTGTTGCTCGTTTGCAGCGCTGAGCATTATTTGCTTAGGCTTTTTTAATAAGTTGCGCGACAGTGCATCTACTTGTGCATGATCCAGCGTAGCCGAAAACAATAATGTTTGGCGCAGGCGATGGTCGGCCAAGTCATTAATCATTTTAAGCTGTTCGGTAAAGCCTAAATCCAGGATGCGGTCTGCTTCATCAAAAATAAGTAGCTCAAGGCCGCTCAATTGTAACGTACGCTTTGTAAGGTGATCGGCTAGACGACCTGGTGTTGCAACTACAAACTGCGGATCGTTTCTAAGCGCTTTAATTTGGTCATTAAAATTTTCGCCGCCGAGTATTTTTACGGCTTTAATGTTTGTACCCGCTATTAATAAACGCAGTTGTGTAAATACTTGCGTAGCAAGCTCACGTGTTGGAGCAACAATAAGTACCCGAGGATCGCGTTTACTGAGTGCTTTTTGTTTCATTACTCGTTGAACAGCGGGTAATAAAAACGCCAAGGTTTTGCCTGACCCTGTTTTAGACTGGGCGAAAATGTCATGCCCTGCAAGTGCTGTAGGCACTGCATGTGCTTGAATGTCGGTAGGCTGGGTGATCCCTTGATGTGCTAGTTGTGTTTCAAGGCGATTATCAATCCCAAGATCAGTAAAGTGCAAGGTGTGTTTCTCCAAAATGAGCAAGTTATATCTTTAATTCTATCGGCGCATTATAGCCCACAGAGGCGTATGGCTAACAGTAAAATGCAAATTATAAGGCTAATTTTTGCATTTAATCACAAAAAGCGTAAAATACGCGCCCAAGATGCGCCGGATTTACGATTCGGTATATATTAAAAAGCAAAATAGGAATAAATATGACGGCTGTTCATAAAGATAATTTAACCAGCGAGCACTTTATAGTGTGTGCACTGTATAAATTTGTAGCATTACCTGAGTTTGAAGCGCTTAGAAAACCATTACTAGATGTAATGGAGGCAAATGAAGTTCGCGGTACTTTACTAATCGCCTCTGAGGGTATTAATGGTACGGTTTCAGCTAAACGTGCTGGCATAGATAATCTTCTCAAATGGCTTGAACAACAGCCAAGCCTTGATAACATTGTTACTAAAGAATCTTACGATGACGAATGCCCATTTTACCGCACCAAAGTAAAACTAAAAAAAGAAATTGTGACTATGGGGGTTGAGGGCATCGATCCGCTAAAAGTAGTGGGTAGTTATGTTAAGCCAAATGAATGGAACGCATTAATTTCAGACCCAGATGTGATACTTATAGATACCCGCAACGATTACGAAATTGAAATAGGTACTTTTCAAAACGCGGTTGATCCTAACACCAAAACATTCCGTGAATTTCCGCAGTGGGCTAAAGAAAACCTTGATCCAAGCAAGCATAAAAAAGTAGCTATGTTTTGTACCGGCGGTATCCGCTGTGAAAAATCAACAGCGTATATGAAAGAGCAGGGCTTTGATGAAGTGTATCACCTTGAAGGCGGCATTTTAAAATACCTTGAAGAAGTACCAAAAGATGAAACCATGTGGGAAGGCGAATGTTTTGTATTTGATAATCGCGTAGCGGTTAATCACGACTTGCAAAAAGGCTCGTATGACCAATGTCATGCGTGTCGTATGCCGATCACCGAAGACGAAAAGTTAAAAGCTGAATATATGGAAGGCGTGTCGTGTCATCATTGTATTGATAATGTAAGTGATGAGCAGAGAGAACGTTTTGCTGAGCGTCAAAAGCAAATAGAGCTTGCACAAGCGCGTGGCGAAGGCCATATTGGTAATGAGGCTCAGGCTATTTTACAGCAACGTAAAGAGGCTAAAAATGCTAAAAAACAAGCCCAGCGTAGTAAATAATATTTTATTAAATTAATTTAAAAAGAGTCTTTATTGACTCTTTTTTTGTATCCACTGTATGTTTTAACCTAAGATTGATAATGTTAGCCTTTAGGTAATACCTATTGCATTAAATTAGTATAAAACACATCATAATATCGCTATGTAGGAAGCAACTATGCAAGCCGAACAAATAGAAATAGCGCAGTTTTTAGCACAACACCCTCCTTTTAACGATTTACCCACTAAAGCGCTTAACGAGCTGGCGCAACAAGTTGAAGTTGCATACTTTAGAGCGCAAACAGAAATTTTACAGTTAGGCCAAGATATTGCCGACTTGTACGTTATAAGAAGCGGTTCGGTAGAAATGTATCGTCGTAATGGCGAGCTTTATAATCGTTTAGCTGTGGGTGGAATATTTGGCCAAATGGGCCTATTGATGAACCGCAAAGTGCGCTTTCCGGCCACTGCACTTGAAGACACGTTGGTTTATTGTATTAATGTTGAATTGTTTAATCGTTATTGCGATGAGTTTGATGCATTTGCTGATTACTTTGAAACCGACGGCAATGTACGTTTGCACCAAGCTATTGTTGAGCAAGCCGATAGTAACGATTTAACGACAGCAAAAGTAAAATCGCTTATTCATCGCGATGTAGTGACAGTATTAACCACTTCTACGGTGCAAGATGTTGCCAAATTAATGAGTGAAGAAGCGGTTTCATCAGTACTGGTTACAGATATAAATAAGCCCGTTAACGACGATCCTGAAGAAGATGATGGCCAAGTAGTTGGTATAATTACCGACCGAGATTTACGTAATAAAGTGGTTGCCCCAGGGCTGTCGTTTGACACTCAAGCACAGCATATTATGTCTACTAACTTAGTGATTTTAGATGCTAATGCCTACGTTTTCGAAGCTGTATTAGCTATGTTAAGAGATAGCCTACATCATTTGCCGGTAGTGCAAAAACGCAGGCCGATTGGGGTAATATCACTGTCTGATATTTTACGTTACGAGTCGCAAAGTAGCTTGTTATTAGTGCGTGGTATTTTGGCCCAGCAATCAGTGGAAGACTTAACCCATTATGCCCGCCAGTTACCTAATGTATTTGTACGTATGGTTAACGAAGATGCAAACTCTCATATGGTTGGTACAGCCATGGCAGTGATTGGCCGTACTTTTAAGCAAAGGCTATTAATATTAGCTGAAGAAAAGTATGGGCCAGCTCCCGTGCCTTATTGTTTTATTGCTTTAGGCTCCATGGCACGCGATGAGCAACTTATAGTGACGGATCAAGATAATGCGCTTATTTTAGATGACAGTTACAACGATGAGTTGCATAACGAATACTTTCAAAATATTGCAGACTTTGTTTGCGATGGTTTAGCACAATGTGGCTACACCTATTGTGATGGCGAAATTATGGCGTCATTCAAAAAGTGGCGTAAAACTCGCTCCCAGTGGTTTGAGCAATTTGCAGATTGGATAGCAAAGCCAAAGCCACAAACGTTATTACACAGCTCCATATTTTTTGATTTGGACGGCGTTTGGGGTAAAACAAAATGGGCCGATGAGCTCAAAGTCTTTGTTGCTAAACAAAGCAAAGCAAATAGGGTGTTTTTGGCAAATATGGCTGCTAATGCGCGTAATCGAACGCCGCCTCTTGGGTTCTTCAAGGGTTTTGTTTTAGAGCATAACGGCCAGCATAAGCACTCAATGAACTTAAAACGCCGTGGTACCGCACCACTTTCTGATGTAATACGGGTGCATGCATTAGCGATTGGTTCACGAAAACAAAACTCGTTTGACCGCCTTGAGGATATAATTGCTGCAAAAAGCTTACCCGAGGGTAAAGCACAAGATTTACGTGATGCACTGGAATATATAGCTATGATGCGAATTCGTCATCAAGCATTACAAATAGAGCAAGGTGAAGAACCCGATAATAATTTAGATCCACATCAACTTTCACCGTTTGAGCAGCGTAATTTAAAAGAGGCATTTGCGATCCTTGAAAAAGCGCAAAATTATCTAAAATTTAGCTTTATTTCAAATACAAGTGTGAAGTGATTTTTCTATGAGCAAGCAAAAGCAAGCAATAGTTGACTGGTCGCTTAGGTATCAGCAATTAGCAAATGGCAGTGAAAGTGCATTGTTACAGCAGTTTTATGCATCGGCTTTTAATCAGCCTGGTGCAGCAATAGCTGATGTGCCATTTGTAGCAATGGACTTTGAAACCACCGGCTTAGATAGCGAAGCAGATGACATAGTGAGTGTGGGTTTAGTGCCTTTTAACTTACAGCGAATATACTGCAAGCACAGCCGCCATTGGGTAGTACAACCGCGCAGAAACTTACATGAAGAATCTATAATCATTCATGGTATTACGCACTCAGAGGTTGATGATGCACCAGACTTTAATCGTATTATTGAGCCATTGCTTGCCGCGCTAAGCGGTAAAGTAGTGGTGGTACATTATGCAGCAATAGAGCGGCCATTTTTAAATAATGCGTTGCTACTTAGGCTGCACGAAGGCATAGAGTTTGCGTTAGTTGATACTATGGATATTGAGAAAAGAGCATTAACAGCACGTCAGGGTTTAATAGGGCGGCTATTTAACTCTAAAATAGGCTCGTTGCGATTAAACGATTGTCGTAAGCGCTACTCACTCCCTGCGTATAATAATCATAATGCCTTAACAGATGCATTGGCCACAGCTGAGTTGTTACAAGCGCAGCTGAGTCATCATTATCGCTTAGATACGCCGATAGATGATTTGTGGGTATAAACTTTATTTTATAGCTATAAAAAAACGCCGCATAACTTGCGGCGTTTTTATTAGTACTTTTTATAGTTACCAGTAAGGGTAATAAGTACGGTTA
Organism: Pseudoalteromonas translucida KMM 520; assembly: GCF_001465295.1. NCBI lineage: Bacteria > Pseudomonadati > Pseudomonadota > Gammaproteobacteria > Alteromonadales > Pseudoalteromonadaceae > Pseudoalteromonas > Pseudoalteromonas translucida. The sequence continues at coordinate 1,657,376 of NZ_CP011034.1, forward strand.
CTTTTTAGTACGAGGTTCAGTACGTAAGCCCAACACTAAGCTTAAACACATAAACAACAATACAATAGTAAAAGGTAATCCGGCAGATATAGCGCCAGCTTGCAGCGCTTGTATAGCTTCAGTACCACCTATCCAAAGTAGTGCGGCAGCTACCGCACCTTGGGTCACAGCCCAAAAGATACGTTGTGGTACAGGTGCATCAATTTTGCCACCAGCGGTGATCGAATCAATTACCAATGAACCAGAATCCGATGACGTAATAAAAAACACCAATACTAAAATAATCGCTACAAACGATAAAATGTTAGACAAAGGTAATGCATCAAACATTTGGAACATAGCAAGTGGTACTTCAGTAAGGCCGTTAGTACCTAGCTCACCTACATTATTAACCACCTGATCAATAGCAATACCGCCGTATATAGACATCCACAAAATAGTAACAGCAGTAGGCACTAGTAATACCGCAATTAAAAATTCACGTATAGTACGACCACGAGAAACACGCGCAATAAACATACCTACAAACGGTGACCAGGAAATCCACCACGCCCAGTACGATACAGTCCAGCCGTGCATCCAGGTTTCATCTTCACGACCATGAGGATTACTTAAAGGAATAATATTTTCTACATAGCCCATTATGGTAGTAGGAACATTACCTATAGCAACAGCAAAGCCAACTAAAAATACAAACACAAGTAAAACCAAGGCAATTAACATATTGGCATTACTAAGTACTTTTACTCCGCCATCAATCCCTCTAACTACCGAAATAATAGCTAAAAGTGAAACCCCAATAATAACTAAAATTTGTGAACCAACACCGCCAGAGGTACCAAATACATGATCTATACCTGCAGAGGCTTGTTGTGCTCCTAACCCTAGTGAAGTTGCAAGACCAAAGAGTGTTGCAAGCACAGCTAAAATGTCGATAAGGTGGCCAGGCCATCCCCATGCTCTATCACCTAAAATAGGATAAAAAATAGAACGGATAGACAGTGGTAAACCTTTGTTATAAGTAAAGAATGCAAGTGAAAGTGCGACAACTGCATAAATAGCCCACGGATGCAGACCCCAATGGAACATAGTTGCGCCCATTGCTAGTTTTGCAGCCTCTGGTGTATTAGGAGCTACATTTAAAGGTGTTTCAAACCAGCCAGTATAATAAGCAAGCGGTTCTGCAACACCCCAAAACATTAGGCCAATACCCATACCTGCAGCAAATAACATAGCTAACCATGAAAGGCGAGAGTGAGTAGGTACTGCATCATCTCCCCCTAAACGTATTTTACCGTAAGGCGATACAATTAGTGCTAAACAAAAAATAACGAAAAAGTTAGCAGCCCACATAAATAAGGCGTCAAAGTTATTAATAATATCTGTTTTTATACTATCAAGTGCAGACTTAGCTGTTTGTGGATCGGTAACTAAAATAGCGATCAAAAAGATGACAATCAGACCAGCACTTATGCCGAAAACAGAGTTATGTATATCTAACCCCCATTTTTGTACGTTGTCTTGACCTACGGTATAGTCCGTACTATCAATACTATATTTGTCATGCTCTTCGCTCATGCAATACCTCATTTGTTGTTCTAACCCTGGATGTTACCCAGTGTCGTAATTAATTATATTAGTCTTGTAATTATATTAGTTTAAACACAAATAATTAGAAGACTAACTAATCTGATTTTTGATCATTAACTTTACTAGTGTATGAGTTAAATACTAAATGTAAATGATTTTGTATTTAGACTGCTGATATTATAGTCAAAATGGTGATATTTGTTGCTTTTAAGTATAAAAAACAAACACTCTCTAACTTGTTAAATTAGTTTACTATTTACTAGGGCCTGTTGATCTTTCAAGGTTAAATTTGCAGCCGTGTGTTTGGTATTAAGGCAAGGCAGAGCCTATGTGGTGTGGTTATTCCCCATAAATAGGCGATAACGCAGCATCAATGCCAAACATACGCTGCCCGAAGGGTTCTGCCTAGGAGCGATTGACTCTTTGTTGCCTACATGGATGTAGGTAAGGGGCGTGAGCAGGACGCGGAAGCTTTGCTCGGTTTTTACTTAGCCCACTAGGTTACAAATCTCGCGCCGCGATTAAATCGCCCCTAGTTTGAACAAATTTTAATCCGCAAAGGCCAACAGGCCCTAATACATATACGAGAACACTTATAAATCAGCGCATATTATCCGAGAATAGAATTATAAAAACACATAGGTAAATAATTACTGTCACGAAGTATGTAAATACTAATAAGCTGCTAATTAAAGGTGCCTAATATAACCGCACCTTTAATCTAGGAATACTTAGTATATGATTTAACATTAGGTTATATTTTAACAGTAAAGTAGTTAAAGGAGTAAATTGCGACTATGACTAATGATATTAAACATTTAGTTGGAAAAAATGAGCTTAGTGATCATTTTAAATCGGTACGTAAATATAGCCTATCACTCATTAGTGCGTTAAGTGCAGAAGACTGTCAATTACAAGTAATGGCCGATGTAAGCCCAAGTAAATGGCATCTTGGGCATACCAGTTGGTTTTTTGAAACATTTTTACTTGGCATTCATAGCCGTAATTACAAAGTATTTAACCCTGAGTTTAAAATATTATTTAATTCTTACTACAACGGAATTGGTGAGCAATTTAAGCGGGGTAACAGAGGAAGCCTATCGAGGCCGAGTCTTGATGACGTAATAGCATACAGACGATATGTTGATGAGGCCGTTATTAGCGTGTTAAATACTGCAATAACCCCAGAAATAGAGCAAATAATTACTCTTGGCCTAAATCATGAGCAACAACACCAAGAGCTAATGTTGATGGATATTAAGTATAACTTTTCTATTAACCCAATATTTCCTGCGTACCAATCACTAAAGCCAACTCAAATACCAAACCAGCAATCCAGTGCCGCTATAAAATTTATAAACTTTGACCAAGCAATTATAAATATAGGGAGCAATGCTGAAAACCAATTTGCCTACGATAACGAACAACCGAAACACCCGGTGCTGGTTCATCCATTTAGCTTTGCTAATAGATTAGTGACTAATGCAGAGTATTTAGCCTTTATTAATAGCTCTGGCTATAGCAACCCGCAACATTGGCTAAGTGATGGCTGGGCACATATACAGGCTAATAATTTAACACAGCCATTGTATTGGTATTATATAAACGGGGAGTGGTTTGAGTTTACCCATTACGGACTATTACCCCTTAACTTAGCCGCGCCGGTTTGTCATGTTAGTTACTATGAGGCTAGCGCTTATGCAAGTTTTGTTAATGCACGCCTGCCTACAGAGTTTGAATGGGAATATGCAGCCCAACAACACGCACCAAGCAATACAACACATTCGTCACTTTTATTGCCAAATATGGCCGATAGTAGCGCTGCTATTGGGCAGCTTACAGATAGCTGCTGGCAATGGACAAACAGTGCTTATTTACCTTACCCTGGTTTTAAGCCAATTGCAGGCGTGGCAGGAGAGTACAATGGTAAGTTTATGAGCAATCAAACGGTATTACGTGGCGGTTGTGTGCTTACTCCTGCAAATCATTTACGTACAACCTACAGAAACTTTTATTATCCCCATCAAGCCTGGATGTGTAGTGGTATAAGACTCGCTAAGGATAAAATATGAGCCAAATGACAACAGTAAAGCAGTGCAATATAAATACCACTATAAGCAACTGTGAATTTTTAACGGATGTAATAAGTGGCTTAACTCAGCAACAAAAATCACTCCCCTGTAAATATTTTTATGACGACAAAGGGGCAGCACTATTTGAGCAAATAACAAGGCTGCAAGAGTATTACGTAACCCGTACCGAGCTGGCTATTTTAGAAAGGCACTCAAAAGAGATTGCACAAATCCTACCTGAAAATCTATCAATAATAGAGCCCGGTTGTGGTTCAGGAAAAAAAATAGCCCACTTATTAGCTCATATGAGCAAAGTGAAAACGTTTGTGCCGTTCGAAATATCTACAGAAATGCTTAACTATTCATTAGCGCATTTATCGCCGTTATTTCCTGAGCTGGTTATTGCTCCGTTATTGGGCGACTTTACCGATAGCGCAATAGTTAAGCAGCTTATTAAAGAAACCGCCCTCGATAGCCAAACTAATTTAGTGTACTTCCCAGGCTCCACCATAGGTAATTTTAACACGCTTAAAGCCATTGAAATAATGAGAAACTTTCAGCATTTATGTGGTGTAAATGGCTATGTTTTAATTGGGATTGACTTGGTAAAGCAGCGGCAAGTGCTGTTAGATGCATACGACGATAAACTCGGTGTAACCGCTGCATTTAATAAAAACTTATTACAAAGAATCAATAACGAACTAAATGGGTCATTTAATTTAGCTAATTTTAAGCATGAATCACGTTATAACGAGCAGCATAACCGTATAGAAATGCACTTAGTGAGCCTTTGCGATCAAGCAGTAATAATTAATAACCAACAAATTAATTTTAAACAAGGTGAGAGTATTCATACCGAAAACTCTCATAAGTACACGCTAGAATCGTTTAAACAGCTTGCTGCACAAGCAAACTTAAGTTTAGAGCAAACATGGCAAGACGATAATAACTACTTTGCATTATGCCTGTTAAGGCCGCTATAATTTATTAGTAAATAACAACTTGGTTGTTGTTAAATTTATAGTTTAACAACGCGCCATTAGGTGATTGCTGTATAAGCGTAACTTTATTTAAACCGTATAGTCTAAATAATAATGGCGCAATAACCGATACTGCTGAACCCGTTGCAGTATCTTCGTTTACACCAAACTGCGGGGCAAAGTATCTAAAATGTGCAGTGGCATTTTGTGCTTGGGTATTTTGTACTGTTAGCGCAATAACCGCATTTTTATGCAGCTGGCTTAGGGCTTTAAAATCAACATGTAAGCGTGTTAAATCGTCTTGTGCATTGAACAATAACAAGGTGTAACCGTTTTTATTGGCACTGCTGTACGCGGCTTTTATTGATAATGAAAACACTCGCTGTAATTTACGGTAGCAGGGGGATTCTATCGACTCAATACTTGCTAATACTAGCTGAGCTTGTTGCCTTTTAATTTTTATTTTAAAACGCTCATTACATCCTGTAATAAATACCTGTGGGCAATAAAAAAAATAATTAAGTAAAAAGTTAGCTGCGGCTAAAGTGCCATGCCCACAGCGTTTAATTTCGCTTGTTTGGTTAAACCAGCGAATTTTACAATAAGGTTTAGTTATCTCATTTTTATTTAAAAATACAGTCGCAGGGTGATTCGATTTTGACGCAATATATTGCATTAATTTAGAGGTTAAGCCCTTTTTATAAATAACAATTAAAGCACTTGAACCGGCTAAGTTAGCTGTGTGGTTATAAAAAACAGCTTGGGACGATGTGAGTGTTATAAAGCGCCACTTAAGCCATGCTGGCTTGTGTGGCGCTAAACAAATTCGCTTAGCTTTTGCTAGCATACGCATCGTTATGAATGAGCGCAGCACGCCCAGAAGGGTCAGCATTGTTTTGAAACGACGCATCCCATGCCAGCGCTTCAGGTGTTGAACACGCTACCGATTTGCCATAAGGTACACATTTAGCGGCGGCATCACCAGGAAAGTGAGACTCAAAAATAGCGCGGTAAAAATATGCTTCTTTAGAGTCGGGGGTATTTATAGGGTATTTAAACTTTGCATTGGCAAGCTCTTGATCGCTTACTTGCTCGTTTACAAACTCTTTTAAGGTATCAATCCAGTTATAACCTACACCGTCTGAAAACTGCTCTTTTTGACGCCACAACACTTCCTCTGGTAAATAACCTGCAAAGCCTTCACGTAAAATATGCTTTTCTATTTTGCCCTCTGTACACATTTTAGCTTGTGGGTTAATACGCATTGCCACATCCACAAACTCTTTATCTAAAAATGGTACGCGTGCTTCAACTCCCCATGCTGCCATCGACTTATTGGCACGTAGGCAATCAAACATATGCAGTTTAGATACTTTACGGTTAAGCTCTTCATGAAACTCTTGTGCATTCGGCGCTTTATGAAAATACAAATAGCCACCAAACAGTTCATCTGCTCCTTCGCCAGATAGCACCATTTTAATACCCATGGCTTTAATTTGTCGGGCCATTAAATACATAGGCGTAGAGGCGCGAATAGTGGTTACATCGTAGGTCTCTATGTGATAAATCACTTCGCGCAGAGCATCAATACCTTGCTCAATAGTAAATATAATAGGGTGATGAATAGTGCCTATCATATCGGCTACTTTTTTAGCCGCCGCTAAATCGGGTGAGCCTTCAAGACCAACTGAAAAAGAATGCAACTTAGGCCACCATGCATCGCTTTCGTCGTTATCTTCAATTCGTTTTGCCGCAAAACGCTGGGTTATAGCCGATATAAGCGACGAGTCTAAGCCACCAGAGAGCAATACGCCGTAAGGCACGTCGCACATAAGCTGGCGTTTAACGGCAGCCTCTAGTGCGCTTTTAACATCTTCGGCCTTTGCGCTGTTATTTTTAACGGCATCAAAGCTTTGCCAATCGCGTTTGTAATAAGCTTTAAGCTCGCCATCTTTACTGCTTAGGTAATGCCCAGGCGGAAATTCTTCAATGTGCTTACAAATTGGTGAAAGGGCTTTTAGCTCTGAGGCCACGTAAAAGTTACCGTGTTCATCGTGTCCGGTGTAAAGCGGAATAATACCAATATGATCGCGGCCAATAAGGTAACTGTCATTTTCTTCATCGTATAAACAAAAGGCAAAAATGCCATTTAAGTCATCTAAAAAGTCGGCACCTTTTTGTTTGTAAAGCGCTAAAATAACTTCGCAGTCAGATTCTGTTTGAAAGATAAAATCGGTGGTTAAATTAGCCGCTAATTCTTTATGATTATAAATTTCACCGTTTACCGCTAAAATATGTGTTTTTTCTGGATTATATAAAGGCTGTGCACCGCTAGAAACCCCTACAATAGCTAAGCGTTCATGTACTAAAACTGCTTTCTTCGATGCATAAACACCTGACCAATCAGGGCCACGGTGCCTTAATAACTTCGACATTTCGATGGCTTGCGTACGTAACTGCGCGGGATCAGATTTAATATCTAACACCCCAAAAATTGAACACATAGACTACCCCTCATTCTTGTTTTTATGTGTATTGCAAAGCAAAATAGCCCTGCGACTCACCTTTGTTTTAGCAGAATTAATAACGTAAGTCACACCGCATTTACAAAATAATAAGAATAATTTATGCACCAATATAGCCCGTATTGCACCAAAATGATTAATGTGTGGTGCCGGTTGCTATTTTTACATCGCGCTCATTACTCAAAGCTTCGGCTATCATTACTTTTAGCGCATTTATTACCACTTCTTCACTCATGCTTGGTGCGCCATTGTGGTGCACAGCTTGGCTTGGCAAATAAGGAATATGAATAAAGCCGCCTTTCATTTTTGTATAGTTTTCGTTTATATAATGCAGCAAACCATACATCACATGGTTACACACATAAGTACCGGCAGTATTAGAAATGGCCGCCGGAATATCGCTTTCATGTAAGGTGCTTAACATGCGTTTTATTGGTAAATTGCTAAAATAAGCATCGGGGCCATTTTTTGCAATTGGGGTATCAATAGGTTGCTTACCGGCATTATCTCTAATGCGCGCGTCGTCTATATTAATCGCAATGCGCTCTATAGATATTTCGCTGCGTCCACCGCCTTGGCCAACACATAAAACTATCGCCGGATTATGCGCTTCTATCGCGTGGTGTAGTTGTGCAATAGAGGTATTAAACTCACACGATAATTCAATAGCGCATACTCTATGCTTCATTATTATATGGTCGTCGAGTTTTTGCACTGCTTGCCAAGAGGGGTTTATGGTTTCGCCATCAAAAGGAGCAAAACCGGTAATTAACACGCACGCCATAGGGTAAGTTGATTTAGTCATTGAACACCACGCTATACATTAAATAATATTAACGGCGAGTAAGGTTACTGCCGTAGGAATTTGTACTTTTATTACACGGTATCTACCTTTAAATCGAGCATAACCTCTTTATTTTTTATTATTGCTATTATTTAGTGCCAAACTGAGCTGATATAAATGAGCATTTTGTTTATGTTGGGCTGTGCGTGCTTGCTCTAAGGTTACATACTCAAATTCTATATTATCGGCTGCTCTAAACTGTGCAAATTGATGTAAGTCAGCACTGATCACTGTACCTAGTAGCGGATAGCCACCGGTAGTTTGGGCATCATTAAGTAATACTATGGGCTCTCCGTTGGGGGGCAGTTGTATGCTCCCTGGGTTTACAGCCACAGAAGGTAATGAATGTGTGTGCATCAGGTTATCTGCATTATTTACTAACCTTACGCCCATTCTATTGCTGTTAGGGCTGGCTTTAAATTTACCTGAAGTAAAACTATGCAAAAGTGTTTTACCTAATAACTTTGCGTACGGGCTAGGGTGCAAGCGGATAATTTTACGCTGCGGCGGAGCAAGAGCCCCTGTTTTTATAAAAGGGCCATTAAAAGGCTTAATTGGGATGCAGTCACCACTGTTGAGTGCTTTGCCATCGAGCCCACCAAAGCATGCATTTAAATCAGTTGATCGGGAGCCCATTATTAGCGGGCACTGCACGCCACCTTTTACTGCAATATATGCTCTTAAACCGGCTCGTCCTATAGCAAAGCTTAATACTTGTTTATTTTTAATAGCGTATGTCCAACCAGGGTAAATAGATTGATCATCAAGCTTTGCTTGCAAATCTGCGCCTTGAATGGCAATGACAGTATCGCAGTTAAATTCAAGCTCACATAAGCCCACAGTTACTTCAAGCACCGCATCGTTGTCGTTATTACCAAGTAGCCGATTAGCTATTAATTGTGCACAGGGGTCTAAACTGCCTGCTTTACTTACTCCTAAATGACGATAGCCAATTCGGCCAAAATCTTGAATAGTGAGTTGTACGCCTGGTTTTAGTACTTTTATCATGCGCCTGCTCCTTGATTTTTTAGCGCTACAAACTCAAGGGTATCGCCTGGTTGCATTAAGCAAGGCTGCGAACGAGTGCTGTTAAATAATGTGGTATTTGTGTGGCCAATAATATGCCAGCCACCGGGAGTGTCGCTAGGGTAAATACCGGTTTGGGCAGCGCCAATAGCCACCGCGCCTTTTGGTACTTTAATGCGAGGCTCAGCGCGCCTTGGCGTATGTAGGCGTGTATCTAAACCATGTAAATAAGCAAACCCGGGCTGAAAGCCTAAAAACAAAACATGGTACTGAGCTTGGCTATGTATACTAATTACCTCATCAATACTTAAATTATGAAAGCTGGCTACATAAGCAAGATCTTCACCCTCGTATAGGGTTTCTATTAAATGGTGTTTACCAGTAAAAGCACTGCTTTTAAGCTCATCCCATAACAATGGCAATGCCTCTAGCCATTTAGTTAACCCCGCAGATGACTTTAAATACAAGGTGAGGGAGTTCATCCCCGCAACTAAGTCGGTAAACTCTGCCGTGTTTTTACAGTGCGCTGCTAAAGCCCAAATCTTCTTTTGTATAGTTAATACATTGTTTGCATCTAAATGTGCTGCATCTATTAATAAACTATTGTTACTAAGTGCATAAATGGTAGGAGCCGAACTCATAAAACAAACCTGTTAATACAACATATTTCAAAGCTAACATAGTTCTATTGATTTATTTACCCATTGCGACCAGCAAAATGGATTAAGAGATAAAATATAAACCTTATAGGCCGCTCACTCGTATTTAATTACTTACCAAGTTGAAATAATAATTCAACAGGTAAGGTCTTTATTAAAGCCTGTTACTATTTTTTGTTGAAAATACATTCGCAACAGTAACCGGCCTTAGCATTTATTTATGAGGTAGTTTATGTCGCATCAGGGTTTAATTTATTTATCTAGCGTTGCTATTTTATTTAGCGCAAGCAGCGTTGCTTTATCAATGGAAAAAGTAGTGCAAAGTAATGTTCAAGCGACTATGCACGTAGAAACGCTAGTACTTGGCTCAGGTTGCTTTTGGGGTGCTGAAAAGCGCTACGAAGCACTTAATGGTGTTATTGATGCTGAGTCAGGTTATGCCGATGGAAACGGCTTTAAAGCTACTTACAGCAATATAACCAGTCAATCACGCCGCTTTGACGAGGACAATTACGCCGAAGTTGTACAAGTTACCTATAACAGTAATATTATTAGCGCAAAGGAGCTACTCGAAAACTACTTTGAAAGCCACGACCCAACACAAAAAAATCGCCAAGGTAACGATATAGGTACTCAGTATCGCTCAATTGTTTTAACCACCACTATTGAGCAAGCAAAAGTAGCAAAGCAAGTTAAATCGCAATATCAACAACTGCTTACACAAGCAGAATACGGTACTATTGCAACTATCATTAAGCCACTTAACACTTTTTATGCAGCTGAAGAATATCATCAAAATTATTTAGAAAAAAATCCAAATGGCTATTGCCCTGATCACTCAACTGGCGTGGTGTTTAACAAAAAAGCGCCCGAACAAGTAGATAACTCCGCTTTATTAATGGGTAAACAAATAGTGGTATTAGACTCACGCGAATACTGCCCATACTGTGAAAAATTTAAAAGCACTGTAGCGAACGACTACAAAGGCAGTATTGCTATGAGCTTTCGCCACGCCGATCAACTCCAAGGTTTAACCATTAAGTCGGCAACGTGGGCAACCCCCACTATTTTATTTTTAGAAAATGGCACTGAAGTATACGGACGTCAAGGCTATGCAAGCCCAGAGGCATTTTACAAAGCCCTTGGCGCATTTAAACTAGGCGATAGTGAAGCCTATAAAGTTGCATTTAATTCAAAAACCGATCGCGCTTATTGCAAAGAATACAAAATTTTTAAAAATACACCCGATGGCACCTTTGTCGATAAGCTCAGTGGCGAGCCGTTATTTGATACACGCGATAGGTTTAACTCTGGAACTGGGTGGTTATCGTTTACGCATCCAATAAAAAGTAGCGTTACTGAACATGACGACAGTAGCTGGGGAATGACCCGCATTGAGCTGCGCTCTAAAAGTACTGGCATACACTTAGGGCATTTATTCCCCGGGGAAGGCCCTCGCGGTACAGACCGTTATTGTATAAACGCCACGGTACTTGAATTTATGCCAAGGGATTAAATAAAATACACTGACATATAAAAGCCCAGTAAAGTTAACTCTTACTGGGCTTTTTAATTAAGGCTTTAATTAACAGCAGTATTGAATTAATTTACAGACTTGGTTTGTGTGTTTTTAAAGTAGCTACAACCCACTTAGCAAATAAATCAAGCGAATTATTTACATTACTAGGCTCTTGTTGCACTAAATAGTACTTATCTTTAGTGGTAAGCGGGCGCTCGAATAGCGCTATACCAAGTTGCTTTTTAGTTGTTTAATTTGATGACTTACAGGCAAAGGAATTAAATACACTTCATTTACTGCATGCTTAAAGCTTAAACTTCGTGCCGCGAAGCAAAATGAGCGAAGACCACGTATAGGAGTTTGCATGTTTTCCAATATAAAGTTGTTTGAGTCGCCTATATAAGGCAATAACTGAACCAATTATTAAAATCAATAATATCAGAAGGTTGAAGTTTTTACTGCATTAAGTTCACAATAATGGTGCAACAAGGTAACAAGGTAACAAGGTAACAAGGTGGTGCAGGGCAGTTACAAGTTAGGACAAAATTTCAGCTTCTCAAAATAATAATAAAACCCAGAAAATAGGCAAAAAAAATCCCTCGTTAGAGGGATTTTGGGTAACTCAGCGCCATTGGCACTGGGAATGAGGTCGGTACAAGGTAAAGTTTAAACCTAGGGCTTAAAACACCATTTCTGGTACATCACCGTCAACAAGTAATTTACCTGCTGTTTTACTAATAATTTCATCTACAGATACGCCCGGAGCGCGCTCTAACAGATGAAATGCGCCGTCTTTAACTTCTAGTACGGCTAAATCTGTGACTATTTTTTTAACGCAATTAACGCCTGTAAGCGGTAATGTGCAGGCCTCTAATAGCTTTGAGTCGCCGTGCTTACTGGCGTGGGTCATGGTTACAATAATATTTTGTGCGCCTGCAACTAAGTCCATTGCGCCGCCCATGCCTTTAATTAGCTTTTTAGGGATCATCCACGACGCTATGCTACCGTTTTGATCTACCTCAAAAGCCCCCAGAACGGTTAAGTCTACATGACCACCGCGTATCATGGCAAAACTATCTGCACTATTAAATATGGCTGCACCTTTTGCAGCTGTCACGGTTTCTTTACCCGCGTTAATCATATCGGCGTCTAGCTCTGCTTTAGTTGGGTATGGTCCCATGCCTAACAAGCCATTTTCGGACTGTAACATAACTTCAATATCGTCTGGAACATAGTTTGCGACGAGTGTCGGAATTCCTATGCCTAAATTAACGTAATAGCCATCTTTAAGCTCTTGTGCAACGCGCATTGCTACTTGTTCACGTGATAATGCCATAATATTAATGCTCCTGCTTAATCTCGTGTGGTAACACGCTCAATGCGTTTTTCAAAGTTGCCTTTAATAACGCGGTTTACATAAATGCCTGGGGTATGAATTTGGCTTGGCTCAAGTTCACCCGGCTCTACAATTTCTTCCACTTCGGCTACCGTAATTTTACCAGCAGTTGCAGCAAGTGGATTAAAGTTCATAGCTGTATGGCGAAACACTAAATTACCAAAGCGGTCGGCTTTCCATGCTTTAACAATAGCAAATTCACCGGTTATCGACTCTTCTAAAATATAAGGGCGACCATTAAATTCTTTTACATCTTTACCCTCGGCAACAGGCGTACCGTAACCTGTTGCGGTGTAAAACGCTGGAATACCCGCACCACCAGCACGCATTTTTTCTGCCAATGTACCTTGTGGTGTAAGCTCTACGTCAATTTCACCACTGAGTAACTGTTGCTCAAATAGGGCGTTTTCGCCAACGTATGAGGCAATTACTTTTTTAATTTGTTTGTCTTGTAATAAAATGCCTAAACCAAAGTCATCAACACCGCAGTTATTAGACACCACAGTGAGCTCTTTGGTTTTCATTTGCTTAATTTGTTTAATTAAGCCCTCAGGAATACCACATAAACCAAAACCACCGGCAATTACGGTATCGCCGTCTTTTAATCCTGCCATTGCAGCTTCGTAACTAGAAACTACCTTATCAAATCCGGCCATGAGTCACTCCTCATTGTGTGCTTAAATTGTTTAACTAACTACATGATAGTTAGTTTATAAGTACTTTGTATAAAAATTATTTGGGATGTTATTTCGCTTGCAATGCAATCGACACTTTACTTACGGGTTGTTTGCCAAGCGCTTTTGTTATTTGCCATCCTGCATCACTAAGCCTTTGTAAATCAATTGCGTGCTCAATGCCAAGCCCTTGCAGTAAGTAAACTACGTCTTCGGTGGCAACATTTCCTGACGCCCCTTGAGCGTAAGGGCAACCACCAAGGCCTGCTACTGCCGCGTCAACCGTTGCTATACCTAAGTTTAGTGCCGCGTAAATATTTGTGAGCGCTTGGCCGTAAGTGTCATGAAAATGCACTGCAAGCTGCGACTTATCAATGTGCTGTAATAGTAAAGTAAGTAACTCAGTTACCTTTTTGGCTGTGCCTACACCTATGGTATCGCCAAGGCTTATTTCATAACAGCCCAGTGCGAGTAGCTTTTGGCTAACATAAAGTACAGCTTGAGGGTCTATTTCGCCTTCATATGGGCAACCTAAAACACAACTTACATAACCGCGTACACGAATGTTATGCGCTTTGGCAAATTCCATAACTTCGCTAAAGCGCTCAATACTTTGCTCAATACTGCAGTTAATGTTTTTTTGACAAAACGATTCGCTAGCCGCTGTAAATATGGCAAATTCTTTAATTCCAGCAGCATGCGCTGCTTGTGCGCCTTTTAAGTTAGGTGTTAACGCACTTAAGTTTACATCGGGCAAATTAAGAGCCGATATCACATCAGCTGAGTCTGCCATTTGCGGCACCCATTTAGGGGATACAAAAGCACCGGCTTCAATGTCTTTTAAACCCGCAGCAGCAAGCGCGTTAATAAGCGCTACTTTGTCGGCAGTGGTTACTGCTTTTTCGTTTTGTAGGCCATCGCGCGCGCCTACTTCAACAATACGTACTTTTTGCGGAAAAACGCTCATTATGCGCCTCCCTCAGCAGGGTCACTTGCAACTGTCGTATCTTCAACAATAGCCAATAACGCGCCATGGCTTACCAGTTCACCTTCGGCAAAACAATAGCTTTGTAAAATACCATCGTGCGGGGCATTGAGCGTATATTCCATTTTCATCGCTTCAATAATAACCACAGGATCACCTTTGGTAATGCTACTGCCAAGCTTAACTAAGTGTTTTACTACCGTACCATTTAGTGGTGCAGCTAAAGGCAGGGCATCGCTTTGATGATCGCTAATATAGTGTTTATTTACTAGCTCTAGGCGAGTTTGCAGTGCTTTGTGCATTACGGTGATCACGTTATTAACGCGACTTACGTGGGCTGTGTGTTTTTCGCCGTTTATAAATACACTACAAAGGCCATTATTTAAAGTGCCTTGAACATTAAATACGTGCTCATTATGGGTAATACTGTAGCCATTTTTCGTTTTAACCGCATTAAGGGTTAAATCAACAAACGCAATTTTAACGCTTTGCGGTGCATTAAGGGCAAAGCCACTTAGTTGTTGCCAAGGGCTTGCATTTGGCGCTTTGTCTTGGGTGCTAACTAACTGCTCTAAATAAGTAAAGGCTGCAATAAGCTGGCTTGCTTGGCGCAAAGATTGATCAACCGACACTAACGAATCGCCTTGCTCGGCAATAAAGTGAGTGCTAGGCGCGCCTTGTTTAAAGCTAGGGTGCACAGCTAAGTTATGTAAAAAGCCAATGTTAGTACTAAAGCCCGCTAAGTGAAATTGCTCAAGCGCGTGTTGTAAACGGCTCAGCGCTTGTTCGCGATTGTCATCATGCACAATTAACTTGGCTATCATGGGGTCGTAATATGGGCTAATTTCATCACCGGCTGCAATGCCAGTATCAATGCGCACAAACTCACTGTTTAGCGGGGTATAAAGTGCTTCAATTGTGCCTGAGCACGGAATAAACTCATTAGCAGGGTCTTCAGCGTAAATACGCGCTTCAAAGCTGTGGCCTTGCAATTTAATATCGGCTTGTTTGAGTGGCAGTGTTTGCCCGCCCGCAATATTAATTTGCCACGTAACTAAATCAACACCAGTAACCATTTCGGTAACCGGGTGCTCTACTTGCAGGCGCGTGTTCATTTCCATAAAGAAGAACTCATCGCCACACAGTAAAAATTCAACCGTACCTGCACCGCGATAGTTTATGG
Source organism: Pseudoalteromonas translucida KMM 520 (assembly GCF_001465295.1). Lineage (NCBI taxonomy): Bacteria > Pseudomonadati > Pseudomonadota > Gammaproteobacteria > Alteromonadales > Pseudoalteromonadaceae > Pseudoalteromonas > Pseudoalteromonas translucida. Next base: position 1,672,829 of record NZ_CP011034.1, read on the forward strand.
CAAGTGCACAACGTACCGCAGCTTCACCCATTTCTTTGCGCAACTTGTCTGATAAACCCGGGGCAGGGGCTTCTTCAATTACTTTTTGATGACGACGTTGCAACGAGCAATCACGATCGCCTAAATAAACACAGTTACCGTGGTTATCGGCAAACACTTGTACTTCTACGTGGCGTGGTTGGTTAACGTAGCGCTCTAGCAATACTAAGTCGTTACCAAAACCAGCAACGGCTTCACGCTGTGCGCCTTCAAGTGCGCTAATAAATTCATTGGCATGATTTACCACGCGCATGCCTTTACCGCCGCCACCAAATGCTGCTTTGATCAGTACCGGATAGCCAATTTTTTCGGCCTCTGCTTGTAAAAAAGCAGGATCTTGCTTGTCGCCATAATAACCAGGTACTAATGGCACATTAGCCGCGGCCATAATTTCTTTAGCACGCGTTTTAGAGCCCATTGCTTCAATGCTGCTTGCTGGTGGCCCAACAAATACAATATTATTTGCTTCACATGCGTTGGCAAACGTGCTGTTTTCAGACAAAAACCCATAACCAGGGTGAATACAATCTGCGCCGCTGTCTTTTGCTACTTGCAGTATTTTATCGGCAACTAAATACGAGTCTTTACTTGGCGCTGGGCCAATGTGGTAGGCTTCGTCAGCCATTTTTACATGCTGCGCGTGTTTATCAGCATCGGAATACACAGCAACTGTGGTTAAGCCCATTAATTTAGCACTGCGCATTATTCTGCATGCTATTTCACCACGGTTAGCAATGAGTATTTTTTGTAATTTATTTACGTTCATAATTAATCCTACAGTTGCCATTGTGGTGGACGTTTGTCAAAAAAAGCGCTTAAGCCTTCTTGGCCTTCATCCGATACACGAATTTTGGCAATACGATGAGCGGTAAGCTCAATTAGCTCATCGGTTATTTCTTTATTTGCTACATCGTTAATAAGTGCTTTTGCCGCTTTTACTGCAACCGGGCCATTATCAATCAATGTTTGCAGCATAGCGTCGAGTGCACATTCTAAATTACCGGTTACTTGATGAATTAACCCAAGTTGCTTAGCGGTATGCGCATCAAACACCTCGGCAGTTAAAAAGTATCTGCGCGCTGCACGCTCACCAATGGCTTTAATTACATAAGGGCTAATAACCGCAGGAATAAGCCCTAGCTTTACTTCGCTTAGGCAAAATTGTGCATTGTCTTGGCATATTGCAATGTCACAACAGGCAATTAAACCTAAAGCGCCGCCAAACGCAGCACCTTGCACGGCACAAATAGTAGGGTGCGGGCTTGTTGCTAACACTTGCATTAATTTAGCTAACTGCATTGAATCGGCTAAATTATCGTTAACATTGTTATCTGCCATCGATTTCATCCAGGCTAAATCGGCACCGGCTGAAAAATGTTTGCCCTCAGTTTTTAACACCAAGGCGCGAATATCGAGCGTATTAGCATGTTCAATACATTTTATAAGCTCTTGAATGACTTCGCTGTTAAATGCATTGCGTTTTTCTGGGCGGCTTAAAACGAGTACCGCCACATTTGATTTTGTTATTTGTAGAGTAACTGACATTTTGCGCTCCGATTACATTCTAAATACGCCAAATTTCGACTCTTGCACTGGTGCATTACTAGCGGCACTTAAGGCAAGTCCTAAAACGCTACGTGTGTCGGCAGGATCAATAATGCCGTCATCCCATAAGCGGGCACTGGCATAATACGGATGACCTTGCTCTTCGTACTGATCAATAATTGGCTGTTTAAAGTCACTTACCTCTTGCTCGCTCATGCTTTGGCCTTTACGGGCTAAACCGTCTTGCTTAACTTGCGTCATTACACCGGCTGCTTGCTCGCCGCCCATTACAGAAATACGCGCATTAGGCCACATCCACATCATGGTAGGTTCAAATGCACGGCCACACATGCCGTAATTACCTGCGCCATATGAGCCACCAATCAGTACGGTAAATTTAGGCACATCGGCACACGATACCGCCATAACCATTTTAGCGCCGTGTTTAGCTATACCTTCGGCTTCGTATTTTTTACCTACCATAAAGCCGGTTACGTTTTGTAAAAACACTAAAGGAATGTTGCGCTGCGTACATAGCTGAATAAAGTGCGCGCCTTTTTGCGCCGACTCACTAAATAAAATACCGTTGTTAGCGACTATACCAACGGGGTGGCCATAAATACTCGCAAATCCCGTTACTAGGGTTTCGCCAAAGTAGCGTTTAAATTCGTCAAACGACGAATCATCAACTGTGCGCGCTATTACTTCGCGTACATCAAATGGCTTTTTAAGATCGGTGCCAACAATGCCGTAAAGCTCGTTAATATCAAAACGAGGTGCTTTAACTTCCTCTAGCAACGGCGCAGTAGGGCGGGTGTAGTTAATACGCGCTATACATTGGCGCGCAATCGACAACGCATGTTCGTCATTTTGGGCGTAATGATCGGCAACCCCCGATGTTTTACAGTGCACGTCGGCACCACCAAGCTCTTCGGCGGTTACTACTTCACCGGTAGCAGCTTTAACAAGAGGCGGGCCCGCTAAAAATATAGTGCCTTGATCTTTTACAATGATACTTTCATCGGCCATGGCCGGTACATACGCCCCGCCTGCGGTACATAAACCCATAACCACTGCAATTTGTGGAATACCTTTACCCGACATACGCGCTTGGTTGTAAAATATACGGCCAAAATGCAGTTTATCTGGAAATACATCATCTTGCTCTGGCAAGTTTGCACCGCCTGAGTCAACTAAATAAATGCAGGGTAAATGGCAACGCTCAGCAATATCTTGCGCGCGTAAATGCTTTTTAACCGTTAGCGGAAAGTAAGTACCGCCTTTAACCGTAGCATCGTTCGCAATAATCATGCATTCAACACCTTTAACACGGCCAATACCGGCTACTACACCAGCACACGCAATTTCTTGCTCGTAAACACCAAAGGCGGCAAATTGCGAAATTTCTAAAAACGGCGAACCTTCGTCAATTAAGGTACTAATACGGTCGCGTACAAATAATTTACCGCGGCCTTCGTGGCGCTCTTTTAATGCAGCGCCGCCACCTTGGCTAATGGTTGCCACTTTATTACGTAAATCATCTACCAACGCCGACATATTTTTATGGTTTTGTACAAACGTTGGATCGTGAGGATTAACGCTCGATGTTAAAATCGTCATTATTTAATCCTTAACGGCTTTCAGTGAAAAGTTCGCGGCCAATTAGCATACGGCGTATTTCTGAGGTACCTGCACCAATTTCATATAATTTAGCATCACGTAGTAGGCGGCCCGTTGCGTATTCGTTTATGTAACCATTGCCACCTAAAATTTGAATTGCATCTAGCGCCATTTTAGTTGCCAGCTCTGCTGCATATAAAATAGCACCGGCAGCATCTTTACGGGTGGTTTCACCGCGATCACACGAGCGAGCCACTGTATATACATACGAGCGCGCGGCGTTCATTTGCGTATACATGTCGGCTACTTTGCCTTGAATTAACTGAAACTGACCAATAGGTGTATCAAACTGTTTACGCTCATGAATATAAGGTACAACAATATCCATACACGCTTGCATAATACCCAGTGGGCCTGCTGCAAGCACTACGCGCTCGTAGTCTAGGCCGCTCATTAATACCTTAACGCCTTCGTTTAAGTTACCTAAAATATTTTCTTCGGGTACTTCGCAGTTTTCAAATACCAGTTCACACGTATTTGAGCCTCGCATACCAAGTTTGTCGAGCTTTTGTGCGGTTGAAAAACCAGGAAAGTCGCTCTCTACAATAAATGCAGTAATACCTTTTGCGCCGGCTGTTAAATCGGTTTTAGCGTAAATAACTAAAGTATGCGCATCTGGACCATTGGTGATCCACATTTTATTACCGTTTAAAATGTACTTATCGCCTTTTTTCTCGGCTTTAAGCTTCATTGAAACTACGTCAGACCCCGCATTTGGCTCGCTCATAGCAAGGGCACCAATGTGCTCACCGCTAATAAGCTTAGGCAAGTATTTTTCTTTTTGGGCTTGCGTGCCATTACGGTTAATTTGGTTTACACACAGGTTTGAATGCGCACCATAGCTTAGGCCAATAGAAGCACTTGCACGGCTAATTTCTTCCATGGCAATAACATGCTCTAAATAACCTAAACCAGCACCGCCAAATTCTTCAGCTACTGTCATTCCCAGTAAACCCATTTCGCCCATTTGTGGCCAAAGTTGATTTGGGAAAGCGTTATCAAGGTCAGTTTTTTCGGCTAGTGGGGCAATTTCTTGGCTGGCAAAGCTGTTTACATGTCCGCGGATCATATCGGCGGTTTCGCCAAGGCCAAAGTTCATTTCTTTATATAGTGAAATAGTGCTCATGATTCATTCCTGTGTGATTGATTAAGTTAATACCGCGTATTACTCATCTATTTTATTAAGTGTGTCGCGGCAACGGCGCTCGGCTGTTACCAATTCCATAAGAACAACTTTAATGTCGTCCATTTGTTGTGATAGGTCGGCTTTTTTCTCGCTAATAAGGTCCAGCATAGTTACCAGTTGCTTAGCACTTGATTTGTCGGCGTCGTAAAGTTCAAACAAACGTCCTGTTTCTGCCAGCGTAAAACCTAAGCGTTTACCACGTAAAATTAATTTTAAGCGTACTTTATCGCGTTTAGAGTAAATACGGGTTTGGCCATTTCTACTTGGCGTAACAAGCCCTTGGTCTTCATAAAAGCGGATAGAGCGGGTGGTAATGTCAAACTCCTTTGCGAGCTCGCTAATACTAAAAGTTTGTTCATTATTGGCAGGCACAGTGGCCGACGTTGCAAAGCTTGTTTGATTATCTGGTTTCATAATAGTGTTTTACCTCATTCGAAGAACCCCAATATAAGTGAAGTTTACGTAAAGGTAAAGCAAGATGTTTGTGTAATACTTTAGACTAATGAAAATGGCGAGTAAACTTTCATTAAAGTTAGGCTTTAAAGCCTGCGCAGGCGTTTTTACTGAAGTGTAATGAAACATAATACAAATAAGTTTACAGTTTTTACAGTCAACTAAAAGTTGATTTTAGATTTACGTTGGCGTAAACGTAAATATTATGTATGCTCGTAAACAGATTATAAATAAATTGTTTGGCTCAGCGCATTTAATTGCACGGTGCCAATTACTAAATGGAGCCTTTTTATGACTACTGAAGCCGTTGTTATTGTAGCAGCAAAACGCACCCCTATGGGTGGATTTATGGGCGCACTTAATGATGCGCAATCAACTGAGCTGGGGGCAACCGCTATTGCTAGTGCATTAGCAGAAACAGGCCTAAGCACAGATGCAATTGATGAAGTAATTATGGGCTGTGTATTACCCGCTGGTGTAGGCCAAGCGCCTGCTCGTCAAGCAATGTTAAAAGCAGGCCTAGCACTTAGCACTGGCGCTACCACTATAAATAAAGTGTGTGGCTCGGGCTTAAAAGCGGCAATGTTGGCACATGATCTAATTAAAGCGGGCTCTATTAATTCAGCAGTAGCTGGTGGCATGGAAAGTATGAGTAATGCACCGTACTTTATTCCTAAAGCACGTGGCGGCATGCGCATGGGACATGGCGAAATTAAAGATCACATGATGAGCGATGGCCTTGAAGATGCTTACGACAACAAAGCAATGGGTTGTTTTGCACAAGACACCGCCGATGAATACGGTATTGGCCGTGAACAAATGGATAACTTTGCACTAAGCTCGCTAACCAAAGCAAAAGCCGCAATTGAAAACGGCAGCTTTAATAACGAAGTTGCACCGCACACTATGCAAACACGCAAAGGCGACGTTACCGTTGCCATTGACGAGCAACCAGGTAACGCCCGCCCAGAAAAAATTCCGAGCCTACGTGCCGCATTTAAAAAAGACGGCACTATTACAGCCGCTAACTCATCGTCAATTTCAGACGGTGGCGCAGCACTTATTTTAATGAGCGAGTCAAAAGCTAAAGAGCAGGGCTTAACCCCGCTTTGTAAAATTGTAGCGCACAGCACGCATTCTCAAAAACCAAGCGAATTTACAGTAGCGCCAGTGGGCGCAATGAACAAGGTACTAGAAAAAGCCGGTTGGACTACAGACGATGTTGACCTGTGGGAAATTAACGAAGCGTTTGCCATGGTTACTATGCTTGCTATTAACGAGCTTAAACTAGATGAAAGCAAAGTAAACGTAAATGGCGGTGCTTGTGCATTGGGCCACCCAATTGGTGCAAGCGGCGCACGTATTTTAGTAACGCTTATTCATGCACTTAAAAATCGCGGTCTTAAAAAAGGCGTAGCGTCTTTATGTATTGGTGGCGGTGAAGCCGTTGCCATGGCAGTAGAAGCACTTTAATTTTTATCACAAAATAATAATCAATGCAGCGCTAATTATAATAATAAAGCTGCACTAACACTCTTATAAAACAGGATTTAATTATGCACCAAGTACCACTACTGATTAACGGCGAATTTATTCAATCAAGCTCAAAAGAACTTATTGACGTAATAAACCCAGCCAACCAAGAAGTGCTAGCTCAAGTACCTTGCACCACAGACGCAGAAATGGACGCAGCTATTGCCTCGGCTTCAGAAACGTTTAAAACGTGGAAAGATGTGCCAATTACTGAACGTGCGCGCATTATGATGAAATACGCTGCGCTATTAAAAGAGCACCACGATGAGCTTGCCACTATTATTTGTCATGAGCTGGGTAAAACCTTTGAAGACGCTAAAGGCGACGTATGGCGTGGCATTGAAGTAGTTGAGCAAGCGGCTAACGCACCGTCATTAATGATGGGTGAAACCATGGAAAACGTAGCGCGTAAAATCGATACGTATTCTTACATGCAACCATTAGGTGTGTGTGCGGGTATTACGCCGTTTAACTTTCCGGCAATGATCCCATTGTGGATGTTTCCGCTGGCAATTGTGTGTGGTAACACCTTTATTTTAAAACCGTCTGAGCAAGATCCACTTACACCAATGCGCTTAGCTGAGTTATTTATGGAAGCTGGCGCGCCAAAAGGCGTGTTACAAGTAGTACATGGTACAAAACCACAAGTAGATCGCATACTAGAGGATAAAGCAGTACGCGCTATTTCGTTTGTTGGCTCGTGTGGCGTTGGCGCTTATATTTATTCAAAAGGCACAGCAAACCTTAAACGTGTACAAGCGTGTGTGGGTGCTAAAAACCACATGGTTATTATGCCAGATGCCAGCAAATCGCATGTTGTAAATAACTTAGTTGGCGCGTCGGTTGGTGCAGCTGGCCAGCGTTGTATGGGTATTTCGGTTGCGGTATTTGTTGGCCAAGCAAAAGACTGGGTTGATGAAATTAAAGCAGGTTTTGAAGGTGTACGCCCAGGCGTATGGGATGATGCAGGTGCAGCGTATGGCCCGCAAACGTCACCAGCTGCCAAAGCACGTATTTTATCGCTTATTGCCGGTGGTAAAGAGCAAGGTGCTAAATGTTTAATTGACGGCTCAAACTTTACGGTTGAAGGCTACGAGCAAGGTAACTGGGTAGGCCCAACATTGTTTACCGATGTTACTAAAGACATGGACTTATATAAAGAAGAAATTTTTGGTCCAGTACTGGCGTGTATGTTTGTAGATACATTAGATGAAGCCATTGCCCTAATAAACGACAGCCCATATGGTAACGGCACATCGCTGTTTACCTCAAGCGGCGCAGTTGCACGTAAGTTCCAACACGAAATTGAAGTAGGCCAAGTAGGTATTAACGTGCCAATTCCGGTGCCACTGCCGTTCTTTTCGTTTACTGGTTGGAAAGGCTCGTTTTATGGCGACACTCACACTTATGGTAAGCAAGGTATTCGTTTTTATACCGAAACTAAAACCATTACTTCACGTTGGTTTGAAGACGACATAGCGTCGGGTCCAAATATGAGCATTAACTTAAAGTAATTACTCATAATAAATAGTTTAAAAAAGCATAATTAATAATAAAGAAGGGCACGAAGGTAACTCCTATTACCTTCGTTGCTCTTCACTAATCACCTAGACAACACATAACTAATTGAAGAGGTCTATATGGACTTTAATTTATCAGATGATCAGCAAGCATTTGCTCAAACAGCACGTCAGTTTGCTGACTCAGAACTCGCACCTTACGCCGCTAAGTGGGACCGCGAACATATTTTTCCTAAAGACACGATTAAAGCTGCAGGCGAACTTGGTTTTTGCGGCCTTTACACGCCAGAAGAAGCCGGTGGACTTGGCTTATCGCGCTTAGACTCAAGCATTATATTTGAACAACTTGCTATGGGCTGTACAGCAACTACCGCCATGTTAACCATACATAATATGGCCACTTGGATGGTAGCAAGCTTTGGTACTGACGCCGCTAAAGACAAATACTGCGAACAACTGGTTACAGGCGACTTACTGGCATCGTATTGTTTAACCGAGCCAGGCTCTGGCTCAGACGCCGCATCGCTAAAAACCAAAGCAGTACGCGATGGCGACGAATACGTAATTAACGGCTCAAAAATGTTTATTTCGGGCGCGGGCGAAACCGAAGTATTAGTGGTGATGGCGCGCACCGGATGCGATGGCCCTAAAGGTATTTCGGCCTTTATAGTACCAGCCGACGCTAAAGGCGTTGAATACGGTAAAGCCGAAGAAAAAATGGGCTGGAACGCACAACCTACACGCTTAATTAGTTTTGAAGATGTGCGTATTCCGGCGCATAACTTATTAGGTGCAGAAGGCGAAGGTTTTAAATTTGCTATGCAAGGGCTTGATGGCGGGCGCATTAATATTGCAACTTGTTCAATTGGCACGGCGCAAGCGGCGCTTAATACGGCCCGCGAATATTTAAAAGAACGTACTCAGTTTGGTAAACCACTAGCCGCGTTTCAAGCACTGCAGTTTAAAATTGCCGATATGAATACCGAGCTTGTAGCCGCGCGCCAAATGGTAAGGTTGGCTGCATTTAAGCTTGATAATAACGACAGCGAAAAAACCACGTATTGCGCCATGGCAAAACGTTTTGCAACCGATGTAGGCTTTACAGTATGTAACGACGCCCTGCAAATTCATGGTGGCTATGGTTATATTAAAGAATACCCATTAGAGCGCCATGTACGTGATGTACGTGTACACCAAATTTTAGAAGGCACTAACGAAATAATGCGCGTTATTATAGCGCGTCGTATTTTAGCAGAGTCAGCCAGCGAAGTTTTATAAGGAGTTATTTATGTCAGAGTCAAATACTAAGTCTAAACCTAGCATTGAATTAACGACCGAAGGTCATGTAGCCATATTAACTATGTCAAACCCGCCAGCAAATACCTGGACCAAAGACACATTAATTGCCTTAAAAAACACCGTTAATAAGTTAAACAAAAATAAAAATATTTATGCATTAGTGCTTACTGGCGAAGGTGAAAAGTTTTTTAGTGCAGGTGCCGACTTAAACTTATTTGCCGGTGGCGATAAAGGCGTAGCCGCCGAAATGTCGCGCGTATTTGGCGAAGCATTTGAAGCACTTAGTAACTTTAGAGGCGTGTCGGTTGCGGCTATTAATGGCTATGCCATGGGTGGTGGTTTAGAAGTAGCACTCGCGTGTGATATTCGTATTGCCGAAGAGCAAGCACAAATGGCGCTTCCTGAAGCTAAAGTAGGTTTACTACCGTGCGCTGGTGGTACACAAAACCTAGCATGGCTAGTAGGCGAAGGCTGGGCAAAACGCATGATTTTATGTGGCGAGCGCTTAAAAGCCGACAAAGCACTGCAAATTGGCTTAGTTGAAGAAGTTGTTCCACAAGGCGAAAGCTTTGCTGCAGCGCTTAAACTAGCTAACCAAGTGGCCGATCAAAGTCCGTCATCGGTTACAGCATGTAAAACATTGATTCAAAAAGGGCGTCATCAGCCTATGGCGAGCATTTTACCGCTAGAACGTGAATTGTTTGTGGCCTTATTTGACACCGAAGATCAGCAAGAAGGCGTAAGTGCCTTTTTAGAAAAGCGTCGTGCAAATTGGGTGAACGGCTAATGAGCGGTTTAACATTATTAAATCATGCAGATGACGCAGTCGTATTCGAAACGGCAACCGCGTCAAACGGTGCTTTAATAGCGTTTGCCACGCTTAATGCACCAAAGTCGTTAAACGCGCTTAATTTTGAAATGATCAAACTATTAGAGCCGCAACTAAAAGCATGGGCGCAAGATAGCAGTATTGCCATGGTGGTATTAAAAGGCGCAGGCGACAAAGCTTTTTGTGCTGGCGGCGATGTTGTAAGTTTGCACCACGCTATGGCGCAAGGCAGCGCAAGCGACTTAGTAGAAGATTTTTTTACGCAAGAGTATCGCCTTGACTATTTAATTCACTGTTACGAAAAACCATTATTAGTGTGGGGTAACGGTATTGTAATGGGCGGCGGTTTAGGCTTAATGGCTGGTGCAAGCCACCGCGTAGTTACCGAAACATCGCGTATAGCAATGCCTGAGCAAACTATTGGCTTATACCCAGATGTTGGCGGCAGTTATTTTTTACATAAAATGCCTCACAGTGTTGGGTTGTTTTTAGGGCTTACGTCAGCGTCTATAAACTGCGACGATGCCCGTTTTGTTGCCCTTGCCGATCACTATGTAAAAGCAGATAAATACGATGCTCTTTTAGCGGGTTTACTCAGCATTAAGTGGGGTAAAACGGCCAGTTTAAATCACGAAAAACTTACTACGCTGTTAACCGATTTAGATCAGCAATCAGGGCGTTTACCTAAAGGTAATATCAAAGCTAATTTGGCAACCATTCAAGAACTTGCTGAGTTTACTACGCTACAGCAACAGGTTGACTATATTTTAAACTTAAACACAGACGACAAATGGCTACTAAAAGCGCAAAAGTCGCTTAAGCATGGTTGTCCGCTAAGTTGTGCATTAGTAAGCCGCCAATTAAAAACCAGCAAAGGCAAAAGCCTTGCTGAGTGTTTTAGAATGGAGCTAGGTATGTCGGTACGTGCCGGCGAAGTGGGCGAGTTTCAAGAAGGTGTGCGTGCATTGTTAATCGACAAAGACGGTGCGCCAAACTGGCAATATAAAACACTCAGCGATGTGCCAAGCACAGTGGTAGATAGCTTTTTTGAAGATCGCTATGGCAACAACCACCCACTTAAACAATTACAACAAGGCTAAAGCTATGAGCAAACTCAATATAGGATTTATTGGTTTAGGCAATATGGGTGGGCCCATGGCGGCAAACCTTATTAAAGCAGGGCACACAGTAAGTGTGTTCGACTTAAACCAAAATGCAGTTAACGAGCTAAAAAGCAAAGGTGCAAACGCAGCCGCAGATGCCACGCAATGTGCCAACAACGTAGACATACTTATTAGTATGTTACCTGCCGGTAAGCATGTTAAAGCGCTTTATTTAGGCGAAGACGGACTAATTAACAGCTTAAACAAAACCACTTTAGTTATTGATTGCTCAACCATAGATGCCGAATCGGCGCGTGTGGTTGGTAAAGAGTTAGCCCAACAAGGTATTAGCTTTGTAGATGCTCCGGTATCGGGTGGCGTTGCAGGCGCAACCGCCGGCACACTTACCTTTATTGTAGGTGGTGATAAAGCCGCGTTCGACAAAGCCAATACTGTGCTGGTTGATATGGGCAAAAATATTTTTCATGCTGGCGATATTGGCGCAGGGCAAGTAGCAAAAATATGTAATAACATGCTATTGAGCATTTTAATGGCAGGCACCAGCGAAGCACTACAAATGGGTATAAATAATGGCCTAGATCCTAAAGTGCTTAGCGACATAATGACCGCAAGCTCAGGACGTAACTGGACGTTAGAATTATATAACCCGTGTCCGGGTGTAATGGAATCGGCTCCTGCAAGTAACGAATATAAACCAGGCTTTATGGTCGATCTAATGGCGAAAGATCTAGGCTTGGCAATGGAAGCGGCAAAGCAAAGTAAATCAGCCACGCCAATGGGTTCAATGGCTAACGACTTATACGCTACATTGCAGCACCAAGGTGCAGGCACTGAAGATTTTAGTGCCATATTTAAATTATTTTCGAAGTAGAGGTAACGCGTGGAAATTAAAAATAACACGGTAGTAATAACCGGTGGCGCACAAGGCTTAGGTTTTGCTATGGCGCAAAAGTTTGCAAAAATGGGCGCAAACATTGCCCTAATCGATATGGCGCAAGATGCACTTAACACAGCAACCGAGCAATTAAGTCAACTTGAAGGCGTGACTACGCGTATTCAAGGCTACGCCGCCAACGTTACCAACGAGAGCGAAATGGAAGCGGTATTTAACACCATTAATAGCGACTTTGGCCATATTGGTGTATTGATCAACAACGCCGGTATTTTACGCGATGGCATGTTTATTAAAGCTAAAGACGGCAAAGTAGTTAAAAAAATGTCGCTTGAGCAATTTCAATCAGTAATAGACGTAAATCTTACTGGCGTGTTTTTGGCAGGCCGCGAAGCCGCCAGCCATATGATTGAGTCGGGCAAAGGCGGCGTTATTATAAATATGTCGAGCGTAGCGCGCGCCGGAAACATAGGGCAAACAAACTACGCAGCCTCTAAAGCAGGCGTTGTAGCGCTTACTACTACATGGGCTAAAGAGCTTGGCCGTTTTGGTATTCGCGTAGGCGCAATTGCACCAGGTGTTATAAGCACCGCAATGACCGACGTAATGAAACCAGAAGCTAAAGAGCGCATGCTTAGCGTAACCCCAGTAGGGCGTTTAGGTGAAACTGCAGAAATAGCCCATACCGCACAATATATTATCGAAAACGACTTTTTTACCGGTCGCGTAGTAGAAATAGACGGCGGCATTCGTTTGTAACATACTCAGATTTAAGATTAATTAAAAAAGCATAACTCTTGTGGGTTGTGCTTTTTTGTTTTAAATAGAGAAGCTTATAATCTTGAAAAAGGGCTAATAACACCATTAGCACCTTGTTGTAAAACATGGGTATATATTTGTGTAGTACGAACGTCACTGTGCCCAAGTTGTGTTTGTACTGTGCGTATATCAGCGCCGCTTTGCAGTAAGTGCGTAGCGAATGAGTGGCGCAAAGTATGTGGTGTAACGTGTTTATTAATGTGTGCATCAAAAGCCGCTTTTTTAACAGCACGCTGTAATTGCTTTTCATCAATATGATGGCGCCTTAGTTGTTTACTCTCAGGATCAATACTGAGTTTATAAGATGGAAATACATATTGCCAACCCAGCTGTTTGTTATGATTTGGATATTTTTTACGTAATAAATGCGGCATATACACGCCACAAAACAGCGGGTTATTTAGGTCCAATTGTAAATAATTATCGACTAATTGAATTTGTGTTCGTATTTGTGGTATCAGCTCCTCTGCAAGCGTTACAACACGATTTTTGCCCCCTTTACCATCCCAAATTCGAACACAGTTATAATCAAAGTCAATATCTTGTATCCGCAAACGTAGTACCTCCATTAACCGCATACCGCTACCATAAAGTAGTGCACACGCTAAATAATGCTTTGTAATACAGTGTTTAAATAACGCTGAAACTTCTGTTTGTGTAAGCACAACGGGTAATTTTCTAGACCGTTCACTTTTTACAAAATCTAATGATAATGAGAGAGGACTTTTAATTATTTCTTTATATAGAAAACTTAGCGCATTCAATGCCTGGGATTGTGTGCCTTGCGCTACATTTTGCGAGTTTACTAAATGATTTAGATATAACTCCACTTGAGTATCCCCCATAGAGCTTGGGTGTTGCATATTATTAAAGCGGATATAGGCAGCTATCCAAAACAGATAAGCTTCAATAGTGCTCTTTGCATAACGCTTGCTATACATATGATCTTTAATCATGGTTAGGAAGATAGACTTCATAAATGATATTCAATTATTTAAATCAGATACTGTATATATAGACAGCTGTTTGTATTTTGTCTAATAACATTATTAAAAGTCGTTTTGGGGCATTTTAACAAAGGCAATTTTATAACACACGTAATTACCTGTTTACATTAGAGTTGTTTGGTGGAACTATTAAGCTATGTAATATACGCCGTTTTGGGGGGTTATAACCCCCCAAAGTGGTGTTCAATAAGCTGTTATAAGTTTTGGAAAGTATGAGTATATCAGCAGAGAAACGACATAGAGTTTTAATTAAATTTATGGATGAAGAATATGTAGAAAGCTTCATTAATGAAGGCCTGATATTTATGAATAATATCCAGTTCTTTCGAGAGTATGAAGATTCAGATCCCGCATTACGTGGCGATGCGAAAGAAGGCCTTCGCGCAAGTTACTTGCCTGAAAATATTACATTAGAACTAAACGGTAGAACCTTGACTGCTCTTGTTGGTAAAGTTGAACTTCGAGAATCTCATCAAAATGAAACTAACATTTACAGCATGACCATTGTAAGTGATGCTGACATATTAGATGCAGGTGAAAAAGGTTTATATTTATCTGAAGATTTCAATAAATTTGGAAACAAAGCTGTTTTTATTGGTGGTAGCGATATCAATATTTTTTGGAACAGAGTCACTGAGGCGATAAATAATAACGAAGATTTATTTACGTTAGAAGAAAACGTCGCGAAAAAGGTGACTTATGTAGATGCTAGTGAACATCATAGCGAATTAAATGTTTTCACTAAGTTTTCCGAGTACAAATGGCAACATGAATGGCGAGTTGCACTCAAACAAATTTCGTCGAGTGGTCCCTTAGAGTTAAGAGTCGGCAACCTATCAGACATTGCTCATATCACTGGTACTAAATCTTTAATACAGCAACCTTTAAAACTCGTGCAAAACAACTTATAACAACACGCCCTGAGGTGGACAGCAAGCACTAAAGTTCACTTTCCACCGCAAATTTTAACAGCGGTGATCCCTTACTTTTCAATGCGATTAAGTAAGTTGATTCATCGTAGGGCGTATGTGTTTTCCAGCACCTAAATAGTATTCTTATCCACTTAAATGCTAATGATCTGATGATGGTATTATGGGGTTTTCCTTTGGCCTCTTGCTGCCGATAATATGCTTTTGCCCAAAATGAATAACGCACAGATAATCCTGCCCATTCAACAAATGTTTGCCTTAAAAATTTAGTGCACGAATATCGCCAGTGTATCCATTCCTTCTTGCCACTGCGCTCGGTAACAGGGGCAATGCCTGCGTATTTTTGTATGTCAGCAGCGCACTTATAACGGTCACGATTTGACCCCATAGCGGCTAATAACCGAGGCGCTAATTGTGGTCCTGCACCTGGTAAACTATCAAAAATAGCGCGATCTGAATGTTGCTTATAAAGCGTTTTAATTTCGTTATCAAATCGGGTTATTGCCTGCATTAGATGTTTGAGTTGAGGAACGAGGCATTCAATAAGCAATAAGTTTGGCGTGATCACGGCCATATCATCGGTGAGAATTTCAGCATCCTTTATTTCTTTTATCCGCTTTTCATTAACGAGTGGGTAGCGGGAGTTATGTTGATTAAAGAAGTCGAGTAGTGTTTGCTTTCTCGCTTTTTTAGCGTGAGTAAGAGATGGCCAACGCAGTAAAAAGTCACAGAATATTTGAGTGTCCTTTTCTTTAAACCAATCAATCACGTGGGGGTAATAATTTTTTAGCGTTGTGGCTATTTTATTGGTTAAATTAACACGATCTTGTACTAATTTACGTCTGTATTCGACAAGCTGTGCAAGGCACCTAACTTCTTCTGTGTCAGGTCTAATAACCGTTAATTTATCCATGTGAAGTTGTAGAATTTCAACTTGAATAATCGCATCAGTAGGATCATCTTTAGCCCCGCTGTGCGAAAATGCTGCACGGTATTTGGCGACACTTGATGGGTTAATCACAAATAATATAATGTGCTTAAATTTACTGAGTGCATATATAAGTGGACCTTTTTTTAGCTCACACGCGACAGCAACGGGTCTGCCGTTGTAGCGTTGTTTTAACTCAAGCGCCCATGCATTAATTGACTTAGGTTCAGAGGAAATCACACTTAAATGTTGTGTGTTTGTGTCGCGGTTTATTTCACAAATATCATGTTTACGGTCGGCCCAATCGATCCCGATAAGGGCAGCAAAACCTGAGACGTTAAAGGCTTCCATTTTGGGCCTCCTAGAGGTAAAGTGAAAGAATAAATAGAGGCTAATAGTGTTTCTCGCAAGTCTTATAGATAGTCGGCATTACGACAATCCCTGAGTATGCGTATTGAAACAAATTACTCCTGTTGATCCGAAAGTCTTGTTACAAACATTGATTGTTTCCGCTCAAATATTCGTGATCAACAGAAGCATATTCCATGTATTAATGAGATAGGTAAATACATTAATTAATGGAACGGAGTAACTATAAGTTGCTCAAGCAGGACAAAATACAGTTGGTTTTTTGCTCGTGCCTCACTTATTTTAACCAACTATATTTTGCCTCTTAGCAAGGCGTTAGCTGACTAAACTGGCATTTGAACTAAATTCAGGATTTTGGAAAATGGATAAATATGAGTAACAATAAAACTGCTTTAAAAGTATCTGATAAAAGCATAGAAGAAGGAATTGCACAGGGTAACTTCAAAGAAGATGGAATCCTAATTCGTGATGTATCAAATGGACAAGTTGTAAAGGTGCTGAAGCAGAAAGAAGAAAGTTTGAACCACATCCCTTCAACCTTCATTCAGGTGCACCATAATTATATATATCAGGCCGACCTTTCTCCTATCCTTGAAGCTATTTCACATGAGAGAGAGTCAAGCCTATACAACGAATTAGAAGAACAATATAACTTAGTGTTAGATTATTTGGATTCTTTTAATACTTATGATACTGGAATTGAAAAAGTTCATCAGATCTGTCTTGAAATTTCAGTGTCATTTGATAATAAGATAAGGAGAGAGATTGAAGCTTTAGATATTGATGAGCTTGAAAAAATAGATACGGAAAGATTTGTTGGCTCATTAAATGCGTATGTTAAGATCCTATTCTCATATATCGTCAGTACCTACATCCTTCATAGGGATAAGTTCTCAAAAGATAAAGTAATTATATCTAAAATTCTTAGTTTTGAAGGGGCTGTTAGATCACTCTATGAACAGGTTCTTGCTAAATCTAGCAAACAAAAGAACAAGGATGGGGAATTAATAAATATTATACCCATGGAGGAGTCTCTGTACAGCATGTACTTGTTTGATGATAATTATGACCTCCATGACCTCGATCGACTAGTCTCGTATGATTCAAGGTTCTCAACATCACTTCAAGTGATTAATTTCTTCAAAAAACACTTAAAAAATGGCAGCTTTCAGGGGGAAGGCTACGGCTATAGGGATAATGACGATGAATTAAAAATATCCATTAGGTCTAAAAGGATATCAAAAGAAAGCAATAGAAATAAGATGGCTATCGTTCTTTTAAGAATACTAGAAGATATTGAGAAGTTGAAGGAAATCAGAGAAGAGGTAGTAAGCTTAAAAAATCTTTCAAATGAAGATGTATTGCAGAATTTCAGTGCTACGTCAGCTAACAAGAAAAATCAGTCGGACGCGTAAACGCGCCGCTGTTTTTGGCGTTAGCACTACAATGAATATTCATCAATTAACTGGAGAAGTTATGATAAAGGAATTCTTTATTACAGAACTCTATGAAGAGAGAAATGTAAGAATAAAATTCGACGATCCATATAAAATATTAGTAGCTGAGAATGGTTACGGTAAAACAACCATTTTAAACTCTTTTTATGCATTATTATCTGGTGAAATTTCGAAGCTAAGAAAAATTTCTTTTGAAACAGTAGGCATAGTGTTTAGCGATGGAGAGACTATATGCTTCAAAAAATCAGAGTTTGATGCTGATCTGGCTTTAATTCGGGAGCACCCTCTGTTTGAGCATATTGAATCAAGGTTTGGGCAGGAGTTCATTTTACAACTAATTGATGATGTTAGGCGTTTCCCAAGCCATAGAATGGAAATGTCACCTGTATTTAGGAGAGTGGTTGATGAACTTGACTTGCCAGCTAGGGTTTTAAAGGATAGCTTACGAGAAATTCGCCCAAAAGGCTTCAATAGAAAAAAAGTAAAGTCATCAACACAAAATAAATTAGAAAGTATTGCTAATAAAGTGAATTTGAAGACTTTATACCTTCCTACATATCGAAGAGTCGAAGAAGATATTAGAGCTTTTAATAGTTCCGGGAAGGGCACTTTAGATGAACATAGTTCAATCAATTTTGGGATGCGTGATGTTCAGCTGAGTATTGAAAAAATAACCTCTGAAATTTTAAGTTCATCAGTTGAATGGTTTTCGAAAATAAATGGAGAAATGCTGAGTCAGTTAGTAAGTGGATTCTTAGTCACTCCTGAAATGAAGACTTCAATTTCTGATCCCAAAGCAGTTGAAATTGTGCTTGAGCGTATTGGTAAGCATATTTCTGAACCTCAGAAAAAACAAATATTAGATTTAGTTGAGACAGGAAAAATTCAGAATGATCATGATCCTCTAATATATTTTGTAAGTAACCTTTTAAAGGTATATGAGCAACAGCAAGAAAACGATGAAGCGATTCAAAAATTCACAAATGTATGTAATAGGTATCTAGTAGATAAAGAAATTATTTACGATGAAAGTAATGTGACTATTGATATTGTTAGAAAAAAGAATAATAGAACGGTTGATATTGAAAGTTTGTCCTCTGGTGAAAAGCAAATTATTTCATTGTTTGCATTGTTGTATCTTCAAAAGAAAGAAAACCTAGCTATTTTCTTTGATGAGCCTGAATTATCCCTATCTATGGAGTGGCAAAAGACTCTGCTACCTGACATTGTTAATTCTGGAAAATGTAAATTTCTTTTTTCAACTACTCACTCTCCTTTTATTTTTGAAAATGAACTTGAAGATCATACTGTTGATTTGTTTGAGTACATTGAGGAATTGTAATGTCTAGAGTTGATGTGCTTAAAAAATCTAGGGATTCCATTTCAGTAAAGTTTTTAGAGTTTACTAGAATTGTCTCGAAAGGGGCTAATAAGGTAGCTGTATTTTTTGAGGGTGAAGACGAGAAATATTTTTCAGTAAGAATTAACAACATACGTCCGGACATACAATGGTCGGGCGTTAATTCTAAAGGGAAGTCAAATGTAATAAAGTTAAGAAATAAAATACGGAAACACTCTACTTATCAGAATGCTTCGTGCTTATTCTTTGTAGATAGTGATTTTGATTGTAACTCCGATATAAATGGTTTTAATGATATATATATAACGCCATGCTATTCAATCGAAAATCTCTTTTTGTCAAGCGCAACTTTTGAAAGAGTGATGACAGCTGAATTCGGTTTATCTGATGTTTCAGAAGAGCATAAATGCTACCAAAGAGCTTTAGAGGTATATGACACGACCAAAGAGAGTTATCTACAAGTGATTAAGGAATTTAATTACCTTATTAGAGAATTAAGGAATATGGAAAAAAATGGGGCATTGAGTAGCAGACTTAATATTAATAATTTGAATATTAGTGACTTAATATCAGTGAATTTAGGGAGTGTTTCTAAAGAATACGATGAAAGTAAACCAATAACTCTATTTCCAGAACTTCCTGAAAATCTCCAAGTTTCACTTCAAAGCTCTGTTGAGCACTTTAATGATCTCTGTTTTGAGCAATGGTTTAGAGGGAAGCAACATTTGGAATTCCTTAGAGTCTTCTTAGGAAGAATTAAAGAAGATAGATGTAAGAAAAAAGACAGAACGATATTTCATGCTAAAGTCAATGTAAAATTGAGTTTAACTAAGGCAAATTGTATTTCAGAATTGAGTCAGTATGCAGATACACCGACTTGTTTAAAAGAGTTCTTAGAAAGACAAATACTAGATAAATCAGTGGCCTAATAAACAGTAGTGCTAACAACACGCCCTGAGGTGGACAGCAAGCACTAAAGTTCACTTTCCACCGCAAATTTTAACAGCGGTGATCCCTTACTTTTCAATGCGATTAAGTAAGTTGATTCATCGTAGGGCGTATGTGTTTTCCAGCACCTAAATAGTATTCTTATCCACTTAAATGCTAATGATCTGATGATGGTATTATGGGGTTTTCCTTTGGCCTCTTGCTGCCGATAATATGCTTTTGCCCAAAATGAATAACGCACAGATAATCCTGCCCATTCAACAAATGTTTGCCTTAAAAATTTAGTGCACGAATATCGCCAGTGTATCCATTCCTTCTTGCCACTGCGCTCGGTAACAGGGGCAATGCCTGCGTATTTTTGTATGTCAGCAGCGCACTTATAACGGTCACGATTTGACCCCATAGCGGCTAATAACCGAGGCGCTAATTGTGGTCCTGCACCTGGTAAACTATCAAAAATAGCGCGATCTGAATGTTGCTTATAAAGCGTTTTAATTTCGTCATCAAATCGGGTTATTGCCTGCATTAGATGTTTGAGTTGAGGAACAACACGCCCTGAGGTGGACGACTAGTAAAATTTAGCTATTAATTGCAAATTTTAAAAGTGGTGAGCCTCTGCGTTTTAATGCAGCTAAATACGTCGATTCATCGTAGGGTGTATTCGTTTTCCAACACCTAAATACAATCCTTATCCATTTAAATGCCAGTGATCTAATAATGCTGCTATGCGGCTTACCCTTGGCTTTTTGTTGCTCATAATACGCTTTAGCCCAAAATGAATAACGAATAGAAAAGCCTGCCCATTCTACAAATGTTTGCCTTAAAAAAGTGGGGCAACTATAACGCCAATGCGTCCACATCTTTTGACCACTGCGCTCAATAACAGGCGCTATACCAGCGTACTTTTGAAGTTCTGCAGCATCATTGTAACGCGCACGATTGCTCCCAAAAGCAACAAGTAAACGTGGGGCGAGTTGTGGACCTGCACCGGGTAAGCTATCAAATATCTTTTTATCTTGCTGGGCTTTATAAGCCGATTTTATTGCTTTATCGAGCTTTTCAATACCTTTTAATAACACTTTAAACTGCGTAATAAGCACTTCAACGAGCATTTGATTAGGCACAATGACTCCTTCATCCAGAGTTAATGGCATCGCATTTTTAATACTGTCTAGTCGTGCATTATTGACCGTGCAATAGTGTGAGTTATGACTCTCGAAAAAGTCGAGTAAAAGTTGGCCATCGCTACGCGATTATAGCCAACCATTTTTATCCGCTTAGCAAGGCGTTGAGGCTGTAGAATTACTCTTTTTTAAGAAAAACAGCCTGTTTTATGGGTTCCAAATGCATTACCTAATGCTCTAAAAACGCTTAGAATTAATTGTAGGAGCTCGTTTTTTAATAGATTTTGGCTGTTGGAGTTATTCTACAGCCTCGTTAGCTGGCTTTTGATATTAGTCACACCTCAAAGTAAGTTGTATTTAATTAATATAGAAAGGACTCAGAAATGAAAAAATGGATTATCGTACTGCTAATAAGTTTTAGCTTTATTTCAATTCAGTTTGCAAATGCCACTAGTGGAAGAACAAACTCATCAGGCTGTCACAATAGTAAAAAAGTTGGCTATCATTGCCATGGGACACCTAAAACATCAAGTTATAAGCCTAAAAGTACGACTTATACATCAAAAAGTAAAACTACAACTAGCTACTCCTCAGCAAGTAAAAAAATTAATGAAATAGATAGCCTTGTTCAAGGTATTCAAATTCAACTTAATGTGCTCGGTTATAAAGTAGGAAAAGCTGATGGTATTCTGGGTAAAAACACAATATCAGCCATTAAAAAGTTTCAAGCCAATAGTCATCTCTTGGTTGATGGCAAGCCAACAACGGACTTGTTGGTAAAATTAGTCTTAGCCAATAGTTAAGTGTAATCAGCCAACTAATCGGGTAGCCGGAGGTCTCTAACCTCCAGCCCCCACACCACCCATCATGCGGGTCCGCAATGTGCGGTTCATCTCCCGTGACGAATACCGATCCAAATATCTCTCAATGACACTAAACCTTGTGACGCTAAATAGTCATTACCTAGCGCAATGTTAATTCTTTTTTTTTTTGAGCTTCTACAAGGGCCTTTACTGGTGATACCACAGGCTATGGCGAGCCGTTCGCTAACACCTAGTTTTATTAAACTGCGTATTAGTGCGTGGTTTACGCTATTGCCGCCAGTAGCACATTCATATCCTACGGCGGATCCAATGATCTAAATCCACCGTTAGCTGATAAGTATTGGCTACTAGATAATAGTGTCGTATCAGCTAGTTCGTCTTTAGCCTACGCTTGATATGATATTCCCATCGACAACTGATGCGCATCACGCTACACTTATTACATGATTAAATCTTTTAAGCACAAAGGCCTTAAAAAAATACTTCCAAACTGGCAGCGTCTCCGGTATTCAGGCAAAGCATGAACGTAAATTACGTATGCAACTTGCCGCAATAGATACCGCACAAGAAATTGATGATATCAATTTACCAGGCTTTAAGTTACATCCATTAAAAGGGAATCGTGACGGAGTTTGGTCTATTACTGTAAATGGTAATTGGCGTATTACTTTCGAGTTTATCGATGGTAATGCTTATATTTTGAACTATGAGGACTATCACTAATGAGTATGCATCATAATCCACCACATCCTGGGGAGTTTATCTATGACGTTTATTTGGAGCCTTCTGGCTTTAGCTGCCGTTATTTAGCTAAACAGTTGGATGTTGCATCGTCGACTTTAAATAGAGTTCTAAAAGGTCAAAGCGCTATCTCACCTGAAATGGCACTTCGCTTATCTAAAGCAATTGGCAGAACTCCTGAGAGTTGGCTATCAATGCAAGATAACTACGATCTCTGGCATGCTAAACAGAAAATAAATTTAACCAATGTCCACTGTGTAAATTTTGCAGGGGCATAAAAATATAGCAATACGCCCTGAGGTGGACAGCAAGTATTAAAACTTACTTTCCATCGCAAATTTTAAAAGTGGTGAGCCTCTGTGTTTTAAGGCTGCTAAATACGTTGATTCATCTTAGCGTTTTCCAAAAAATAAAAGGACAGGCATAAAATATTTGCCAGTCCCTTTCTAACACCTAAATACGCTCCTTATCTATTTAAATGCCAGTGAGCTAATAATGCTGTTATGTGGTTTACTTTTGGCTTTGTTACTTAAAATGCACTGTGGTGAATTCAATCAGCTATTTACAACCCCCAGCCTGCACAGCTGGGTTTGTACTAAACATGTGGGTAGGATAACGCGCTAATGAGCCCACACTGTGCATATAATTTGGCTATGGTTATGTTGTTTTTTTAGCTTGGTCAATAAAGTCATTTAAGTAGTCTATATGCTGCTCGTTGTTACGAATACCGACAAATATTTGTTTGTTAATACCTTGCTCTCCAAACCTTAGGCTTTTGATAGGCATTGTTTTAGAATACTCGTCTACTAGCCAGCCAGGTAAAGCACAAATACCGCGACCCGCAGCGACCATTTGCAGCATAATTTCGGTTGTTTCAATGGTTTTATGTTTTTTTACTGAGCACTTTGCCGGATTAAGAAACTGGCTAAAAATATCAAGCCTTAGTGGCTCTACAGGGTAACTAAACAATACTTCTTCGCTTAGTTGCTCGGGTAACACAAACTCTTGCGTTGCAAGTTTATGGGATTTAGCAACTACGAGTCTGTGTTCGTAGTTAAACACAGGTATATAGCTTATTTTAGGTTTAAAAAGTGGATCGGGTGTTATTAGTACGTCAATTTCGTAGCTTAGTAATGCACCTAAAGCGCCAAACTGAAACTCCTGCTTTACGTCAATGTCTATGTCTGGCCAATGCTCTAAATAGGGCTCAATTACTCTAAGTAACCATTGGTAACAAGGATGGCACTCCATGCCAATGCGTAGCGAGCCCAGTTCACCTTTGGCAATTTGATTTAGTAATAATTCAGTATGTACAAACTGCGGTAATACTCTGTTTGCCAGTGTTTGAATGTGCTCACCAGCCGCTGTAAGGCGCAAATTTCGACCGTCTTTTTTCCATATTGGCGTACCAACTTGGCCTTCTAGTTTTTTAATACTGTGACTTAGTGCCGATTGCGATAAGTACAACGAATTTGCTGCCTTAGTTAGGGTTCCATGTTCTTTTATGGCGGTTAGTATTTCTAAGTGGATCCTTTCCAGCACAAGTTAACTCCTATCTTTAATTTAGCTTTAATGATGACTGATATTCATTGGTTGATGAAATTATATCATTTTATCAGGCAAACAAGTTTATTTACTATTAAGGTGGGAATAACTAATTATAACAAAGCGTTATATTAAACTTAGCGAGAGCTGAGTTGGTAGGACTTGCTAACGTTATTGTTATATTTAAAAACCAAAAAGCAGGGGCTGTAATTACCTCGTAAATTGACTGAAAGGTCTTTGTTGTGATTAAAAATAGAAGTAATAATTAATGAATATCATTGAATTTATAACAAGTAATATATCAACTTTGTTGGCATTGGTAGCCACAGGCGTATTTGCCGGTATTTTAGCTGGCTTACTCGGTGTGGGCGGTGGAATTGTAATTGTGCCTGTGTTGTTTTTTTTGTTTCAGAGCTTTGGAGTATCGCCCGAGTCTGCAATGTTAATTGCAACAGCAACGTCTTTGGCAACCATAGTGCCTACATCTATTAGTTCAATTAGGTCTCACAATAAAAAAGGCAATGTAGACTTTAGCCTTTTAAAACGTTGGGCTGCATTTATTCTTATAGGTGTATTGTTGGGTAGCTGGTTAGTTACCCGGGTTGATGGCAAGTTGCTTACGGTGCTGTTTGGGGCAATAGCGCTGTTATCTGCACTTAATATGCTGTTTAGAACGGGTAAGTCGGCGTTATATCAAAGACTACCAGGTACAGTAGGGCAAAGTTTTATGGGCGCATTTATTGGTTTTTTAAGTTCTATGGTGGGGATTGGCGGCGGTACTATTTCGGTGCCATTACTTACCTTATATAACTATCCTGCTCATAAGGCTGTTGGTACTGCTGCAGCAATTGGGTTAATTATTTCATTGCCTGGTGCGCTAACTATGTTGATATTGGGCAGTACGCCAATTGATGCGCCCGCGGGGACTTTTGGTTTGGTTAATTTATTTGGTTTTGCGTGTATTGTACCGCTAACCGTGTTGTTTGCGCCTGTAGGGGCGTCGTTAGCTGCAAAATTAGATGCAGGTAAACTGAAGAAGGTATTTGCTTGTGTACTATTAATTACTGGTTTACGCATGTTAGCGCAAGTTTTTTTATAGGTTTTTAATTTAGTTATTGTTTGTTTATAAAAAGAATGCGCGGTATAGAGATCTCTATACCGCGCATTCTTTTTATAAAAACTATATTTAAGTGCTAATACTAGTTGGATTATATAGATTGATTTATAGGATTAACGTTTGTTAGCTAGTTCTTTGCGGATTATTTCTGCTCCTGCACTTAAGGCATTTAACTTAGCGTTTGCTACATTACGCGCTAAAGGAGCCATACCACAGTTGGTACAAGGGTAGAGCTTATCGGCATCAACATATTTAAGCGCTTCGCGCAGGGTATTAGCAACTTCTTCGGGTGTTTCTATGGTGTCGGTTGCTACATCAATAGCGCCTACCATCACTTTTTTGCCGCGAATAAGTTCAAGTAGCTCCATTGGTACATGAGAGTTATGACATTCTAGCGAAATAATATCTATATTTGATTGCTGTAACTTAGGAAACGCTTCTTCGTATTGGCGCCATTCTGAGCCTAATGTTTTTTTCCAATCGGTATTGGCTTTAATGCCGTAGCCGTAGCAAATATGCACCGCGGTTTCGCATTTTAGTCCTTCAATTGCGCGCTCTAAACAGGCAATGCCCCAGTCATTAACGTCATCAAAAAACACATTAAATGCCGGTTCATCAAATTGGATAATATTTACCCCTGCGGCTTCTAGCTCTTTGGCTTCTTGATTAAGAATTATGGCAAATTCCCACGCAAGTTTTTCGCGACTTTTATAATGATCGTCATAAAGGGTATCTATCATTGTCATTGGGCCAGGCAAAGCCCATTTTATTGGCTGGTTAGTTTGTTGGCGTAAAAATTTAGCATCTTCAACAAAAACCGGCTTTTGCCGACTAACAGGGCCAACAACCGTTGGTACACTTGCATCGTACCGATCGCGAATTTTAACGGTTTTACGCTTTTCAAAATCAACACCGTTGAGATGCTCAATAAGGGTGGTAACAAAGTGTTGCCTGGTTTGCTCGCCATCACTGACAATATCAATGCCTGCTTGTTGCTGATCGTGTAATGACAAGCGTAGGGCGTCTTGCTTACCTTCAATTAATTCATCGTCTTGTAATTTCCAAGGCGACCAAAGTGTTTGTGGTTGTGCAAGCCAAATTGGTTTAGGCAAGCTGCCCGCAGTTGACGTAGGTAATAGTGTATTGCTAATAAGTGTTTTCATAATAAATAGTGCCGTATATTTAAAGTTATAATTGAACCTAGCTATAGAGCGGCGCAGTTAAGCGCCACTTTTAAACGTAATTGGCAGAGAATTGTTCAAGCACAGTTTGGTATGGCTTAATTAAGTGCTCTTCGGTAAACTTTCCCTGCTGACTGGCCATTTGGCTACGTTCTTCTCGATCATAAACAATTTGTGTTAATGAATGATCTTGGTTGTTTAAATTTGGCTGATAAGACTTTCCTGCAGGTGCATTTGCATTGTAAATTTCAGGTCGATAGATTTTCTGAAATGTTTCCATGGTACAAATGGTGCTTATAAGTTCAAGGTTAGTGTAATCATTAAGCAGGTCACCAAAAAAGAAAAATGCTAAAGGCGCTACACTGTTTGGTGGCATAAAGTAACGTACCTGCAAGCCCATTTTTTTGAAATATTGTTCGGTTAAAGACGACTCGTTTGGCAGGTATTCAACGCCTAAAATTGGATGCTGGTTTTGAGTTTGATGATACGTTTTGTTATCAGAAACACTAATACATATTACAGGTAGTTTATTAAAATTTAGTCTGTAAGTACTTGAGTTAATAAAATGCTGAAACAGCTTGCCGTGCAGCTCGCCAAAGTTATCTGGGATACTAAATTTAGCTTGGTTTTTATTATGATTTTGCAGTAATACGCTAAAGTCATAATCGCGCACATAAGAGGAAAAGTTATTGCCTACAATGCCTTCAATGCGTTTATTGGTTTTATGATCAACAATAATTGTTTTTAATATTTCTATTGACGGAAAAGTATTACCACTGCCTTTAATATCTAAATCTACAGAAATAATCTCGAGTTCGACAGAGTAACGATCTCCATTTTCGTTATCCCAATTCGCTAAAGCATTAAAGCGGTTATCAATCATTTTTAACGCGTTGCGCAAATTAGCTTGGCGGTATTTTCCTCTGGCCAAGTTAGCAAAGTTGGTTGTAAGGCGCGTATCGTTAGATGGCTGATAACTTTCATCAAGAGAAGTGCTCTTAATAGTAAATTTAAAGTCTTTTTTCATGATTTTTGGTATCCATTTATATAATTAAAGCTGAATTTTTTGTTTAACTTCTGAGGTTTTCGGTAATATCTTCAGATTTCCGTGTCAGTAGTCACCATATTATTTTTTATTTTTACCTAAAGGCTTAATTGCAACCAAATGCAGTACGGCCAAAGGTAGAAGCAAGAATGTATTTTATACGTTGTTACTGTTATGAATAAAACTGATTTAATTTCATTTATATATGAGCGTTGTTCATGAGTTGTTTTTCTTGTTAGTTTTCTGCGTTTATTAGCATTGTTGTGGCTTTGTAAAGTGAACTTTTAATGTGGAATAAGTTGGGTTAAATAATGTTTATTTAATAAAGCTAAGTAAAAGTATGTAGCAGCTGCTTATAAGTAAATAAAGTTACTGTAAACTTCTTCTTTGTTTTATGTAAATGCAAAGTAAATAATTGAACTGAAATAGGAATTCGGCTATGGTTTATTTAGCAATAACAATAAATTAAAGCGAGTAGGTTTTAACGCTCGTTAAGTAAAATCATATCAAGGATTAAATATGAAGATTCAAGCAAATGTAGGAACTATAGATATTTTAGGGCATTTAATACTGTGGTTTATTTTAATACTAATAACGTTTGGTATAGGGGCGTTCTTTTTTCCTTATTCGTTCTCTAAGTTTATTTTGAACCGCTCTGAGTTAATTGACGAACACGGTAATGCAAGAAAAATGGTGTGTAATACAGATATTTTTGGCAGCATTGGCCATGTAATTCTTTGGATTATAATTTCAATACTTACCCTTGGCCTTGGTTATGCCTTTTATTTTTATAAGGTGTGGAACTACTCTTTAAATAATACAGCTATTGAGTAACTAGCCTTTTAACAAAATACTTTAAGGCAGTTAAGCTGGTAAGAGAGATATACGGCGCATTCGTTTATTAAATAAACTAAATTAAAAAGCATAACTTTAATAGGGTTATGCTTTTTTGTTTAAGTCAGAAATTTGAGGGTAAATACCATAAAACGAATAAAGGAGCTAACCCCATAATAAGTAAGCACCTTATAATGTTTAAAAAGGGAAGTTTTATAAACAAAGTTTAATTTTAAATAATGCTATGTAGATATACGGCACGATGTATTACAGGCTCAAGCGGAATAAACTCATTAGGTAAGTTACTGTTGATTGTTGCACTCAAACGCAGTGATTTATTATTAATCAAGCGTTATGCACTCAGGAAAATATATTTATGCCACATGTAGAAATTAAATATTCAGATAACTTAAAAATAAACATAAAAGAAATTTTTGATGTTATAGAGCAGATTATAAATAACAAAGATGGCAGTGCTGGTGTATGTAAATCAAGAGCTTACCCATGTTTAGAATATAAGTACTCGCATATTCTCATTACAATATCGTTATTAACTAAGGCTCACAGAAATAAAGAATTCACATTAGCATTAAGTAATGAACTAGAAACATCCATAAAAACACACCTTAAACAAAGCGTGTATTTTTCGTTAAATATAGAATATAGCCAAGCTTATTACACCACCAATGTTCACCTTGTTGATGACGATATTTTGGCAGGTATATAAGGTTTATTAAAACCTGCTCATTCTCGCTTATTAAATAGCGTACTCACTTATTTAATGCGGTTGGTGCTATGTGTTAAATTTTAAAAACGTATAATACGTTTACTGCTGCGAGAAATTACTCTCTCGCGTTGCTATTTTTTTCTAGCAAGGCGTTAGGCGAGGAAAGTGGGTAGCTGTCGTTGACAGAACTAGGCTATGTCGTGTTATTACTTGTGTAAAACTGCCATAAAGAATCGTACAGCTGGAAAGGAAAATGATGAATATTAAACAATGACGACAAGCTAAAAGATGGATTCAGGAAGATCTTGCTTTGTTGTAATAAGGCTATAAATACTAGGCATAACTACCACAGTGTTTATGCTTATTTATAAGTATAACCCCCCAAACTTACTAATTAATTATCCCTCAGCTTTTATGCTTACGCGACCTTTGTCTCATATGGTTACACTTGCCCGCAAACTTCACTAATCGTATATTCAAGTTCGTTTACAATAATTAACAAATGAAAATTTGTATGCATTTGTTATAACAAAGTAGCAGGATTGGTTAGCTCATACTTAACTGATGTTTAGAGTGATGCGTATTTATTATTTATAGCGCAGCTTTGAGTCAGTGTTTTCAAACAATTAAATTACCTTACATTATACAGATGGCAGGCGTGTACTTGCACCAAATAACAAATAATTATTATCGTCAACAGTGAATAAGTCTTAATAACAATACAACACAGGAAAGCCAATGATAAACACATCTAAGCTGTGTAAGGTTACTATAGCGATAGGGCTCGCACTAGGAACTTCAGCACTATCAGTACAAGCAACAGAAACACAAAGTGCTGCAACAGTAAAAGCCACCGCCGTGGAAAAAATACAAATAATAGGTTCACGGGTGTCTAGTCGTACTTCTACAGAGTCAACATCGCCGATAGATATAATTGCATCAGAGACACTCAGTAAAGGCGGCTTTACTGAGTTAGGACAATCTTTACAAGCAACCGCCCCGTCGTTTAACTTTAGCCGAACACAAGTATCGGATGGTGCAGATTTATTTAGACCGGCTACATTACGTGGTATGCAACCAGATCAAACTCTCGTTTTAGTAAATGGAAAACGACGACATAACCAAGCCATATTTGGTATTTTTAATACCGTGGGTGGTGGTGCTGCGGGTACTGATATGAATGCTATTCCTTTAACAGCATTAAAAAATGTACAAGTGTTACGCGATGGCGCTGCGGCGCAATATGGCTCGGATGCGATTGCGGGCGTTATTAATTTGTCGTTAAAAGATACTACCGATGTGACTAGCGGTTTTATACAAGCAGGCACAACTAAACAGGGAGATGGAGACACTTTAACGTTAGGTTTAAATACGGGGTTTGATTTAAGCAACGATGGCGGCTTTATTAATTTATCGTTAGAGTATCGTAATGCAGATGGTACCAATAGAGCGCAACGAGATACAGGGGGGTCGTCGAGTGTTGCACCGGGGACTTTATCGCAAAATGTGCGTTGGAAGCAAGGTAACGCCGATGCTGAATTTAAAACCCTATTTTATAATATGATGCTGCCAGTTGGGGAGTTAGAGCTATATTCATTTGGCGGTTACTCTAAGCGTACCGCGCTGGGAAATGGCTTTTATCGTTATTTTAATGAAGCTGCGAAAAATGTACCTCAAGTATACCCTGATGGCTTTTTACCTCAAATTGATAATGAATCAGAGGATAAGTCGATTGCGATAGGTGTTAAAGGCGATATTAGTAGCTTATGGGCTTTTGATGTGTCGGCTGTTTACGGCGAAAACGGTTATGATTTTTATTCTGCAAATACCATAAATCCTTCTTATGCTGCTGAATATTTAACTAATAACCCATCGGCGACTGACAGTGAAATTGCCGCTAATGCGGGTAAAAAATCAGGGTATTCAGGTGGCTATCGCTTTGATCAATTAACATTTAACGCTGATGTATCGGGTGAGGTTGATGTTAATTTACGCAATGAGCTCTATGTTTCATTTGGCGTTGAATACAGAGAAGAAAACTACCAAATAGTTAATGGCGAGCAAGCATCTTATGCCTGTGGTGCCAGCAATCAAAACAGCCCATTTCCATCAGTGATTGACCCTAACGTTTTTGCTACCTGTGGCTTTGAGGCATTTAATGGTATTAGCCCTGCAGCGGCACGTAAAGAGGGGCGCGATAGCTACGCTGTTTATATCGACGTTGAAAACCAGCTAAATAATAATTGGTTAGTGGGTGCAGCACTGCGTTATGAAGACTTTTCTAACTCGGGTGATGACCTTATTTGGAAGTTATCTTCGCGTTATGAAGTAACTAGCGACTTTTCGGTAAGAGGCAGTGTATCAACCGGTTTTAGAGCCCCGTCGTTACAACAAAGTGCATACACGGCATATACCACTAATATAGGCGAAGGTGGTGAATTAGAAAGATCGTTCACTGCTAATGCAGGATCTGCGTTTCCACGTGCATTAGGGGTCGATGAACTTAAGTTAGAAACATCAGAAAGTATTGGTCTAGGCTTTGTTTTTAATGCCAGCGATGAAGTATCTATTACCTTAGATGCATACCACACCGAAATAAAAGATCGTATCTCAGGCACAGGTTTTTTAACCGCTGCCGATGTTGCCTTTAGCCCAGAGGCGAGCGAAGCGCTTGCTGCATCGGGTGCAGTGAGTGTTAATTACTTCTCAAATGCTGTTGATTTAACAACAAAAGGAGTTGATTTAATCGTCACTTATCAAACTACTGTAAACGAGGGTGAATTTGCAATTACGTTTGCCGGTAATATTAATGATACAGAAATAGATAGAGTGAATACCCGAGAAGGGATCCCCGCATCGGTTACTTTAGATAAAAATAATCGTGACTTTATTACCGACTCCCAGCCTAGTGAGCGAGCTACACTCTCGTTTGACTATGATAAAGGGCCATGGAGTACTCTGATCCGTGCCAATTATTTTGGTGAAACTGAAGTGTCATTATTTGGTGCGAATCATATTAACTTGCCGGGTACGCTTTCACCCACGGGAGCATTTAAACCAACCAGCGTGGTTGAGGCCGCTACTTTAATAGATGTAAACGTGGATTATCAAGTGTCCAGTGCATTTACTATTAGTATGGGTGTTAATAACTTATTTGATGTTACACCTGATGAACTGGGAGATGATGAAGTGTTGCAATTTATTTCTCAACAGGCATTTCGCTACCCATTACGTGCGGTTCCATATGGTTTTGACGGTATGAGTTATTACGCACGCGTGGGCTTTGTGTTTTAATTAGTTGTTCTTGTTTTAGCTGGGGCACTGTAAGTGCCTCAAATATTATAAATATAAATTAACGGCAGAAGTACTAAATGAAAAGCAAAATGAAAAAACTATTGTTTATTTTTAGCTATGCACTTTCGTGCATGTTTATTAATGCAACGGCGGCTGAAAATGAGCCGTATCTTTATATTCTGGGTGTAACACAAGATGCAGGATACCCGCAAACAGGCTGTTATGAGCAACATTGTATGCCAGGCTGGGAAAATCCACTGTTAAAACGCGGAGCGGTGTCATTGGGAGTAATTGACCCAAAAAATAACAAAAAATACATGTTTGAAGCAACGCCTAACTTTCCAGAGCAACTTTATCAACTTGAGCGAGTTGCGCCTTCTTCGCGTTACAACCTTGCAGGCATTTTTATTACTCACGCCCATATTGGCCATTATACGGGGTTAATGTTTTTGGGACACGAAGCGGCAGGCACCAGTAATACGCCTGTGTACGCAATGCCTAAAATGACCCAGTTTTTAAAGGGAAATGGCCCTTGGGAGCAATTAGTTAAATATAAAAACATTCAGCTAATGCCATTACAACACAATCAACCAGAAGTGCTTGGCCAAATAACAGTAACTCCATTTTTAGTACCGCATCGCGATGAGTATTCAGAAACTGTGGGCTACATAATAAAAGGGCCAAATAAGTCAGCATTATTTATCCCTGATATTAATAAATGGCCACAATGGGATACAAGGCTGGTGGATGCAATTAAAGCAGTAGACTACGCACTCATTGATGCAGCCTTTTATGATGATGGTGAGTTACCAGGAAGAGATATGTCTAAAATTCCTCATCCATTTGTTGCAGAAACAATGACAGAGCTAAAAGATATAGGCGACACAGAAAAAAATAAAGTGTGGTTTATTCATATGAATCACAGTAACCCATTACTTAATTTAGAGAGTAAAGAAAGCCAATTAGTAAAGTCGCGTGGATACAATATCGCTGTTGAAGGGCTAAAGCTTGCTTTATAGCACTTATAAAATTATTAATTAAATTAGCGATACAAAACAGAGTATAACTATTATTAGTTGCTACTTATACGGCCCTTCAGTTAACAGTAAAAGGGCCGTTTATATAAATTAGCAGAAGAAAATCTGTGAGCAGAGCGAGGTGATGTCGCGGGGGGAATCTGTTTTACCCTTGTTTTTGAATATACTTCGTGATGATTTCAGCACTTGCATTCCCAACCAACAAAGCAAACGAAATAACAGTCTGACCAAAAAGCCTTTTCGTTCCAAAGCTTTAAATACAAGAGGCCAAAATAAAATTTAGCCACAATCTTAGAGGTGTTTTCTTACTTAATTATGCCTAACAGAAAATTTCACTCCAATCTTGGGCTGCATGTGAGTGTGGTTGCCGTCTATCTCTCTTTCTTCAACGTCAAAATCTGATCTATGCGAAATATCTAAATCTTCCTTTTATAAACGTATCTAATTTTCTTTTAATAACGGTTTTCTATATTTAACGGCTAATGCATGATAATAAGGGACAGGCATAAAAAATTGGTAATTTCCTCGCTTTGAACTACTGTTTATATATACATGTAAAGCAGGAGTGTTAAACATGACCCGCGCTAGAAAGTCACTCATAGATTTATCGGCAACACCTTATTACCACCTAATAGCGCGCTGTGTTCGCCGTGCTTTTTTGTGCGGCAATGATAAATACTCAGGCAAAAACTTTGACCACCGTAGGGAATGGCTTGTTAAGCGGATGAAATTACTGAGCGATGTATTTGCTATTGATATAGCAGCTTACGCTATTATGAGTAATCACTATCATATAGTGGTTAAAGTAAATAAAAACAAAGCACTTGATTGGTCTGTTGACGAGGTTATAAGGCGTTGGTATAAGTTATACAAACGAGGAGACCCTTTGGTTGAACGCTTTTTAAATAGCGAGAAATTAAATGAGGCTAGCTTGCATATTTTTAGTGGAATAATAGCAACATGGCGAGCACGACTTTATGATATTAGCTGGTATATCAAAAACCTTAATGAGTATATTGCCAGGCAAGCAAATAAAGAAGATAACTGCACTGGAAAATACTGGGAAGGGCGTTATAAATCCCAAGCACTATTAGATGATAAGGCCATTTTAAGTTGTATGGCGTATGTTGATTTAAATCCAATTAGAGCGAAAATAGCTACAGAACTTAAAAATAGTGATTTCACATCAATTCAAGAGCGCATTCATAATTATAAAAACACGCCAAAAAATAGTAAGCAATCTATACAAAAAACAGAACTGTTTGAGCATAAAAGTCAACCAATGCAATTACTTAAATTGGGGAGTAATGCAGATCCAGACACGATCCCATTTAGGTTAATAGACTATTTAGAGTTAGTAAGTTGGAGTAGCCGTAGCTTTACTTGCGATAAACAAGGAGAAGTAAGTGAAAATGTACTCAATATATTAGCCAAATTAAATATAGAAGAGGCTGAGTGGCTAAACGCAATTCAGCATTTTCGTAGACAATATGCAAACTTTGCAGGGAGTAAAGTAAGGTTAATGAATTTAGCTGCGCAGAACCAAGCCAAGTGGTACAAAGGTGTTGGTTAATGTGTAAGTTATTTAATGCAGAGTAAATACGATCACCCGCTGTTTTTTTGTTCTAACCAGTAAAATTTACTCTTATTGTTTTGGCGGAAGTAAGCAGTTGGTGTGATTACTTAAATAAATAACTAAATAACTAAATAACAATGGCTTGAGGTCATTCAAAATATTGTGCCAGTTTAAGTTAGCAAATATCCAGCAGGTGAGGGATAAGCCTCTTACTCTCGTTATCCCCCTAAAATCGAATAAACTTCAAACCAGAAAGTAATACGCTCGAGTAAATAATAAATATACTCGCATTTGCTTTTTAATAGTATTTATATGCCTGTCCCATATTAAAGATTCCATATTAAAAATTTTTAAAGTTAAAATAAACACTCTGCTTTTGAGCGAGTGTTTATTTGTTTTTATAGTTTGGATAACGTGCTTTAAAAGTTTTCGAGCTTTTCAGCGGCTATTGCTGCGTTATTTATTACTCCAAGCTCTTGAAATTTAATGCGTCCTTGTTCGTCTAAACCTGTCATTAAGTTGGAGTGGTTTACTTCATTGTTGTCTATGTTTTGAAACTTTATATTTAATACCATGGCTAAACTACGAACGTCTTGTAGTGTGCCGGTTAATAAACTCCAGTTTTGTAAATTTAACTTTCGACTTTGTGCAAATTCTTTTAGGGCTGCAGGTGTATCTGTGTCTGGAGTTAACGATACTAAAATAAAGCCTACGTCTTGTTTTTCAGTTTCACTCAGCTTATTTTCAATGGCTTGCATGGTAGAAACAATAGTAGGGCAGGTATGTAAGCAGTGTGTGTAAATAAGGCTTATGACTTGTTTTTTACCGCTAAAGCTACTTAAAGTACGTTTATTAGCGTCTTGATCTAACCATGTACTGTTAAGCTGATAAACAGAGTCTTGTGGTATGTTTTGCGAGTAAGCGTATGAGCTGGCAAGCATGCAGATCAGCCCTAATATTTTAAGTGTTATATTATTAGAAATTATAGCTGGGTTATATTTTATCATTTGTTTATTCCTTTGATTTCGCACAGCGAAACCCTAAATTAGGTAAAGTATATTTGGCCTGCAAACTAGAGCGAAAGCCAAAGCGCATAAATGCGGCATAATCACTGGGATCAGCAGCGCCTTGCGCTCCTGCGGCGCAAAATAATTTTTGATTTATATCACTATCACCACGAGATTCGCCGCTGACCAAAGCGGAGTTAAAATCCTCTGTCCATTCCCAAATTAAGCCGTGTAGGTCTTGTGCTCCCCAATAGTTTGCTGGATTAGTACCAACCTCAGGGAGTTGTTTGCTACTAGGGCGGCTATACCATTGTAAAATACGTTGGTTATAACTTTTCTCTAGGCTGCCATTGGGCTGAGTTGCACTGGCACTGGCAACACGCTCCCACTGAGCAACCGTGGGTAAGCTTTTATTAAGTGACTGGCAATAAGCTTGGGCTGCAAACCACGACACGTTAACTACAGGGCTGTTTAATTGCCCCTGTGATGGCTGCTTTGCTGTTTGATTTTGTTGCCAATGTTGTAAATATTGAGCTTCTGCAAATATGCTAGGTATTTGCTGTGGCTGCCAACGTGGATTGTTTGTTACAAACTTTAAATATTGCGCGTTAGTCACAGGTGTAATATCTATGCTAAAAGCGCCCACAAATGTTTGTGGGCTGTTTTTATTCATATAAAGTGGCCTGTAGTTACCTGCGGGCAGCGCTACCATTTTAGGTGGCTCTGCCAGTGCCAATGACATCATTAATAAAGAAAAAATCATGTTACTTGCGCTGCTTAGCAACTTGTTCAGCAGAGATTTTTCCGCCGGCGTTATCCCAGTTATTTAGTACAAAGGTAATAACATTGGCAATATCTTCGTCATTTAGGTTCATTGCTGGCATTACGCCGTTGTAGTTAACGTTATTAACTTTAATCGGACCCGATAAGCCTTTAATAATCGCATTAACACCTAAAAGTGGGTTGTTGTTCAAATAATCAGACTTTGCTAAAGGCGGGAATGCTCCGGGAATACCTTCGCCATTAGCTTGATGGCAAGCCATGCAGTTAGCTTCATAAATACGTTGACCGAATCGTATTTGTTCATTTTTATTGTTGGCTGTTATTTTGGTAAAAGTATTATCTAACGACTGTATTGCTGAGCCTTCTGGTAAATATACGTTTTCAGCTGTTTTGCCTGTAAAAATAGAATGGTCGTCAGGGCCTTCTACTTTTAGCATTGCTAGCGCGCCTTTGTTAAATGCTCTAAAAATAGAATGATCGACCAAAATAAAAGTACCCGGTACTTCTACTTTAAATTCAACAATGGCAGCGCCGCCAGCGGGGATCAATGTGGTTTGTACGTTGTGATTTTTTAAACTGCCGCCTTCTACATAAACGGTATCAAAAATTTCGCCTATTACATGAAAAGATGAAACCAAATTAGGGCCACCATTGCCAATATATAACCGAACTGTTTCACCTACCTTAGCGATTAAAGAATTTTCATCTGTGGTACTGCCTACTGAGCCATTAAATACTACGTAGTCTGCGTCTTCATCAATTGCTTTTGCCATATCAAAAGGTTGCAAGCCAGCTTCACCAAATTCACCTTTAGTATAAAAATCCCCTTGTACTAAATAATACTCACGGTCTACAGGCGCAAGGCCTTCTTTTGGTTCAACTAAAATTAAGCCATACATGCCATTGGCTATGTGCATACCAACAGGAGCAGTGGCGCAATGGTAAATATAAAGCCCTGGGTTAAGTGCTTTAAAATTAAATGTAGAAGTGTGCCCTGGGGCTGTAAATGACGACTCCGCGCCACCACCAGGGCCTGTTACTGCATGTAGGTCAATATTGTGCGGCATTTTTGAACTAGGGTGATTTGAGAGGTTAAACTCTATTTCATCTCCTTCTCTAACTCTAATAAAGCTCCCTGGTACGGTTTCACCAAATGACCAAAATACATATTCAACGCCATCGGCAATTCTGCCTACTTGTTCTCTTGTTTCTAGGTTGATAACTACTTTTGCACTGTGATCTCTATTAATGGCGGGTGGCACCATAGGAGGAGGCGTTAGTATTGCTTGTTCAGTTTTTAAATTACTGGCAGCAAGTAGGTTACCACTAAATAAAATAGCTAATAGAGGGAGCCATAGAGTGTGCTTATTAGGTTGTATTTTCATTTTATATTTTCCATTATAAATGACGATTAACTTAGTATTGCGCTTAAGTGCAAAAATGTATTGATGCAGATCAATTAACTGCCGATGAACAAAAGTTTAGTACTGATCAGCAATGTTAACGAGTTTGATTTTAGGCCTACAGTTTGTTTTTATTGAGGTATAGATTTTTATCAGTCAGTTAGCGATTTATTGTTGTAAGCATACTGTTAACTTTCTTTGGAAACGATATAATAAAGTTAATATCAATAAGGATGATGATGACAAATCAAGTAGAGGTTTCGGCCAAAAATGGAATGCATTTTAAGTTTTATAGTGATGACGTAGAAGTTACCTATTACTGCTCGCCCGTATCGGGAAAAGAAGTTGTAAAAGTTAACGGTGAGATAGTTAGCGAAGCACAAAACTTTAAGTTTAGCTCTACTCATCAGTTTGAAGTAAATGGCAACCCAGCCAAAATTAGGTTAAATGCCCACGGTTTAACTAAAAGCGTAACACTTTGTGAGTTTTTTGTGGCTGATGAATTAGTTAAAGCTTATAAACTTACTTACGGTACCAAAGGTAAAGTTCCGCTTATGGCTCAGCTTGTTATTAGTGTTATTGCCGCTGCAGTGGGTTGGTTTTTTGCAGCACAGCTTTTATCATCTTGGTTAGCTTTTGCAATAGTGATAGCACTTTTAGGATTAGCACTGTTTAAATTTGAAAAACCAAACTGGGAGTGCGAAGAGCTTTAGTAACGCATTTATAAAATTTTAAATTACCTACATTATATTCCGTATTTTTAACACTGTAGCTAGCCCTAGCTGCAGTGTTTTTATTTAATAAAGTTAACAAAATTTATTGCTCATTTACCTATTCGAGTAGTAGTATAGCCGACCTTTTTAGCTCAGTAACTGAGCTAAATACTACTATAAAAATTTAGGTTATTAATGAAGTTATGTATTTTCGGTTTTTTATTTGCGTTTAGTGTCTGTTTTAGTTCCCTTGCTTTAGCGCAAACTACGCAAGAGTATAGTGCTGTGCAAAATGTTTCAGCAGATGCAGCGGGTCATATAAAAGTTGAGACGTTAACTAACATTGAACCTAATAACAGCTACGACTGGCACATTCACTCCTATTGGGAAAACCGCTATGTTACTGAGGGGCGTGATAATTTAGCAAATAAAGGGATTGCATCTGTATCTACAGAGCTAAATTATGAAAATTTCATAATTATTCCTTGGTTTGCTAAAGGTATTAATACCGACTATTCAGAAGTTAATTTAAATATAATATATGCAACGGCCTTATCAAAAAACCTTGAGCTATTAAGTGGGTATAGTGCAATTGCCTCGCGCGAAGAAAGCAGTAACGCTTACGATAATGAGGTTAGCCTTGAGCTTATTTACTCTTTTGCACAGCAGATTCAGCTTATAAGTAGTTTATATTATTCTTTTGATGCACAAGGTGCTTTTTTAGATGTTGCGCTAAATAAACAGTATCAATTAACGCCAGTAATGCAGCTTGATTTTAAAACCAGTGTTGGCTTTAATTCGGGGTATGTGGCCGATGGGCATAATGGTGCTAATCATGTGCAATTTAGTACCAATTTATCTTACTCAGTAATAAAAAACATACAGTTATACGCATATAGCAACTACAGTTTGGCTATTAATAAAGATTCTAACCGCTATGCCGATGATGAATTATTACAAGATGTATTTTGGGCGGGACTTGGTTTAAGTTATCAATACCGATAGTGCCGATAGATATAAATTAAATAGTCATTGTGCTAGATCATTAAAAGCTTACTTTAAACACTGTAAAAGTTTTAAACGCGCTAAACTTCTTAAGTACGGTGTGCTTGAGAAGTACACAGCGCATTTATTTCTTAGATTTTTAGAGGTTTTATGGCTATAAAAAACACATCTACCCATTACAATAAATTCTCAATAACCTTGCACTGGCTAATGCTATTAGTATTAATTGCTGTGTATGCATCTATTGAACTACGGGTTTTATTTGATAAGGGCACAGAAACTCGCGATTTATTTAAAATGTGGCATTTTATGCTGGGGTTATCAGTTTTATTGCTTGTTACTATTAGGCTATTTATTCGTTTAAAAAGTGGTTCTAAACCATTAATAACGCCCAGACCAGCAAAATGGCAAACCATGGCAGCTAGTATTACGCACATTGCACTTTATGCTTTTATGTTTGCAATGCCTTTGGCTGGTTGGTTTATGCTGAGTTTATTTGATGCGCCAATCCCTTTTTATGGCTTTGAATTACCCGCATTAGCGGCAAAAAACACTGATCTGGCAAAACAAATTAAATACATACACGAAACAACGGGCGTACTTGGTTATTACTTAATTGCATTACATGCCAGCGCAGCACTTTTGCATCATTATATTATTAAAGACAATACACTTAAGCGCATGCTGTTTAAAAAATAACGGTTAGTAAAAAATGTCGCCTTATAACTTAAGTCGGCATTTTAATATAAAAGGTATTATTTAATAACAGCATGTTGCAGTTTCTTACCCAGTATTCCACCAAGCAGTAATAAAACGAGGTAAATCCAACCAGACAATGAAAAATTAGCGATGGGGGAGATAAAGCAAGCTATACGTCATAATGCTCTATGTTGTAAGTAATTGAAGTAGATGATTAAAAATATATTAGAGATTAAAAGTGGACTTAACTGGTAGGGAAGTATTTAAAGTAAATAATTATAAAAATAATATAA
This sequence comes from Pseudoalteromonas translucida KMM 520, assembly GCF_001465295.1. Classification (NCBI taxonomy): domain Bacteria; kingdom Pseudomonadati; phylum Pseudomonadota; class Gammaproteobacteria; order Alteromonadales; family Pseudoalteromonadaceae; genus Pseudoalteromonas; species Pseudoalteromonas translucida. Next base: position 1,713,694 of record NZ_CP011034.1, read on the forward strand.
ACACTCTATTTGCCAATAAAGTGTTTATATTTGTATTTTTAGTAATAGTGAATAGGTTAGAAGTTTAAAAATTGGCAAGTTCCTTAGCAGTGAAAGTTGCATTACTAATTAACCCCGTTTTTTGAAACTTGATCCTGCCTTGCTTATCAAGCACCGTCATTAAATTAGAGTGCTCTACCTCGCTATCCCCTATATTTTGATACTTAATGTTTAATACCTCAGCTAAGCTGCGCACATCATCGGCTGAGCCTGTTAATAAGCTCCAATTATGTGCACTTAGTTTTCTGCTTTGTGCAAAGCTTTGTAATACCGTCGGGGTGTCTGTATCAGGGGTAAGCGAGACTAATATAAACCCAACATTGTTTTTTTCTTCATCACTAAGCTTATTTTCAATAGCTTGCATGGTCGACACTATAGTAGGGCAGGTATGCGCACAGTGTGTATAAATAAGGCTCACTATTTGCTTTTTACCACTAAAGCTACTTAATAAACGCTCGTGGCCGTCTTGATCTAACCAGGTATTATTTAATTGGTATACCGAGTTTTGAGGAATGTTTTGAGCTGGAGCTTGCTTGCTATCTTTAGATGAAGCTTGAGCATAGGCTTGTAAGTAAGCCTGTGTGTAGGTTTGTGAGAAGCCTAATGAGTAAGAGGCTGAACTGCTTAATAATGCCGTAACAGTACACATTTTAAAAAATAGTGTTATCGATTTAAATTTTATCATTTTGATACTCCATTAAAAAACCACAATTAACTTGGTGTTGCGCTATTAAGCAAAAGGGTTTATGCAGAACAACTAACTAAATGTAAATTATGTTAACATTATTTAGTGTTGATTATTGATACTATCGAGTTTTAATAGCTGCACATCGTTTATTTGTACTATATAAATCGTCTAAAAGCATTTAAATGTAAAATTATTGTTTTATTTATGTTGGGTGTTGTTTGCCTGTTGTGCTCAGTTTTTAGCTGTTAAATATTTTCAAGTATCTAAAAATTAAAACTAATAATTTATATACTGATATTTACTTAACTACGCTATGAAGCATATTTATAAACAATGGCGAGTTATTAATGAGTGATGCAGCAACATTAAAAAGTGCAGACGAAAAGTTTTGTTCGGACTGTGGAGGCGTAATTAGTTTAAAAGCAGAGATTTGTCCTAAATGTGGGGTAAGACAAACAGCGCAACCTAACTCATTAGGTGGTACTGCGCCCAATGGTAAAAGTAAAATAGCTGCAGCACTGCTTGCGGTATTTTTGGGTGGCTTTGGTGTTCATAAGTTTTACTTAGGGCAAATTGGCTTAGGCTTTATTTATCTGTTGTTCTTTTGGACAGCTATTCCGGCGATCATTGCATTTGTAGAGTTTATTATTTTATTAACCATGAGCGATGAAGCGTTTAATAATAAGTATGGTTACGACTAGAAGGTGTTTGACCTTCTAGGTTAAGGGTTATATTGCTTTAACTAACAATAAAAAACGCCAAAAGCATGTATGCGCTTTTGGCGTTTTTGTGTTTTAGCCTAATGTGTATATTTAATTACTAAGTAGCCATTCACTCAATAAACGCACGCCAAACCCGGTACCGCCTGCAGATACTTCGTCTTTGCCTTTTTTAGCTAATGCATTACCAGCTATGTCAATGTGTACCCAGCGAGTGTCACCGGCAAAATGCTCTAAAAAGCTTGCTGCAGTAGTTGCACCAGGGCCGCTGGAGCCAACATTGGTTAAATCAGCAATATCCGACTTTAAAGCATCTTTATAACCTAAAGGTAGGCGCCATAAGTTTTCGTTAACCTGTTTACCGGCTAAGGTTAATTGCGTCACTAATTTATCATCTTGTGAAAATACTGCCGCATATTCATTGCCAACAGCACCTACTTTAGAGCCTGTTAAGGTAGCTACATCAATCATAATTTCAGGATTAAAGTGCTTGCGCGCATACCACATTGAATCGCTAAGAACCAAGCGGCCCTCTGCGTCGGTATTAAGTATTTCTACACTTAAGCCTTCAGCGGTACGTACTACGTCGCCCGGTGCTACAGCAAATTGCGACACCATGTTAGCGGCCATCCCCATCACTGCAACTACGTTTTTATCTGCTTTAGCAAGGGCCATAGCTTTTACTGTACCCAGCACCGCTGCTGCACCTGCCATGTCTGATTTCATTCGTGCAATAGATGCACCTGTTTTAATGCTGTAGCCGCCAGAGTCAAATGTAATACCTTTACCTATTAGGGCAATAGGTGCGTCGTTAGAGCCTTTATAATGAGCAACTACAAGGCGAGCGCCTTGTTCGCTACCACGACCAACGGCTTCAAGCGCTCCCATGCCTAGCTCTTTTAATTGGGCTGGCTCAAGTACGCTAATAGTAACGCCAAGAGACTCTAATTCTTTAGCTGCATTTGCAAAGTCGACCGGGGTCATGTGGGTAGCAACTTCAGAGGTTAAGTCGCGGGCTAAAAACACCCCTGCTTGAATGCTTTGCAGCAACTGATATGTTTTTTGTGTTTGCTTAGTATTGGTAACATCAAATGTGTAACTAATGGTTTCTGTGTTGGCTTTTTGCTTATACTTTTCAAAGCGGTGGTCACGTAAATTAGCACCATGAGCAAAGTTAGCTGCTAACTCGGCATTATTATTTAAGCCGGTTACGTCATCAAATATTACACTTGCGGTTGTTACTTTATTGCCAAGTAAGCGAGCATGTATATTGCCACCTAATTTTGCAATACGGGCTTTATCTAGTTCTTTTTGTTTACCCGTACCTACCACTAATATACGATCATATTTACTGTTTTGTGGTGCTATAAGTTCGGCAACACTGGCGTAATCGCCCTTAAAATTTTCAATGTCTATTACGCGCTGTAAATGCTGTTTAAACTCTTTATTAAGTGCTTTAAACTGTTTGTTTTTTCCATCTTGGCTATAAAATACGACTAATGTTTGTGCATCTTTGTTTATGTTTGATGAGAAAGTAAACTCAGCTGCGTGCGAACTCATGCCAGCACAAAGCGCTATAGCTAAGGAAGAGGCTTTAATTATGTTTGTCATTGTTTAACCCAAAAGAATACAAAGCCCTGTTTTACCTTATTTTAGCCCAATAGGTTAAGCCCTATACGTTGAATGCGCAATTTATAGCGATATGTAGCCTTTAAATTTAAACGAGCGCTATTACTTGAGATAAAACTTTAAATAAAATAGAGTATTACACAGCTAAAAGGGTTATTAATTTAAGCCGTTATTACTTCCTTAATTGAGAAAATACAGTGCAAGCCAAAGAAATTCGTAACTTTTATATTAACGAAGAGCAATCTGTTTATTTGCTCTCACACCACGATGCTAAAAAGCATCGGCAGTGGCTTAATATATGTATTAAAAAACTTACCTTACTTGGTTACGAAAATGTAGAAATGATTGGCTCAGGCGCTTTTGGTTTTGTATTTGCGGGGCATGACGATACCGGCTTACCTTGGGTATTTAAGTTTTCGCGTATTACACTAGCGCAAAGTATACGCGACCGCCTAGAAGACGAAGCTTACATGCTATCGCAAATTAACAATCCACTTGTACCTGAATTTTATGCATTTGAGCGAATTAAAAAACAAGGTATTTTAATGATGGCTCGCGCTATGGGCGAAGACCTTGAAAAAGTATCGTTAAAAAAAGGCCGAATTGGCGCTGCAAAAATTATGACGCTGGCAGTGCGACTCAGAAACGTGCTGCTCGATCTGCGTAATCATAATACGGGTATAACAGCGCAACCTATTGTGCACGGCGACATTAAACCTTCAAACTTAGTATGGGACGAAGCCAGTGATGCACTGTCGTTAGTGGATTGGGGAAGCTCGGTATACGCGCAAATAGACAGTGACGGCAACCCTATTGCCAGTAATTTTATGGATTTAATGTCGGCAGACCTAAGCACAACTAACGCACGTATGGGCGATGTGTACTTTATTGGTGAAGCACAAATGTCGGGAGAGCAATCATCTCCGCGTTTTGATGAGCAAGGCGTAGCGGCAACTTTGTACGCGCTTGCTTCTGCACAGTCTTGCCGGTTTGGAGTAGACGTTATTCCGGCCAGCAGTTTAGGGCTTCCAATAGAGCTGGCTAAAGTAATTGACGGTATGCTCTCTAAAAACAAACAAGTGAGAAATAGCGCAGGTGACTACTTTATGCGTAACATTACTAATATGGCGAAAGCCTACTTACCCGAGTTGCCTAAAAAAGTAGTTAAAGCCGCTATTCCGTTTTGGTTTAGTTATGACGAAGAGCCCGAAACCGTTGTATACAGTTCACGAAAACAGTTTTTACGCCAAGCGGATCATAAGCAGCAATTACTTGATGTAAACGATGCCCAATTAGATCGTTACTATAAAGAATTTTTGTTTGATACCGGGGATACCGAAAAAGCATTTTTAGCTTCAATTAGTCGTTTAGCAAAATACCCTGCTGTAGGCGGGTTAAGCTTTCATTGGAAAGATGAGTCACTGTTTGTTGAATCATCGCTAATTTTGTATAACGAAACGTTAGCCGCTGCATTTACCGATGCAGTAAATAACACCGTAATGCTGGCACAAGCAATTAGCCAAAAAGGACTGTTTAAATGTTGTTTGTTTGACGCGCGTAAAACTATTCAGCTAGAGCGCGACAGAACCGGCGCTTTTAAGTTTGAAAGTTTACCCGAACTTGATTTTGAAACGGTGAATGTAAATGCCAGTGATGTAACCCGGTCACATTCTTACTTTGAAGATGGTAAAGATCCCGACGAGCAACTACAACTGCCTAAAAAAGTAATTAAATGTGTGTTTGAACTAAACCAAATACATCACACTGGCTGTATTATTTTTGAAGCGCTGCCCGATAGGCTCAAAATACATCATTACTACCGACTGCTCGATGCCAGTAAAGAAGATGAGTTTAGGCGGCTGCTTAATAAGTTGATGCAATACGCAGTTAATATTACCGATGTAGGGGTAGCCGGTTTTATGAAGTTACCTTACAAAAATACTCGTGAGTTTAGTTTGTGTGAGCAGCAGGGCAATCATTACTATCCTAAAAACCCAAAAGTGACAGTTTAAGCATAGAAAATTCAACCATTTAGTTGGTTACAATAAAGGTTAAATATAAAGTTAGGTAATATGGCTAAAATAAAACCGATAATTACGCTGCAAAGCTACGGTATATACTCAACATGGGATAACGACAGTAAAGCATTGCCACAAATAGAGCAATTTACTACTGAGGTCATCGCTACTCTTGATGTTGAATTTGGTTTGATCATAAATATTAAAAAAGCCAAAGGCGAAAAACTACATTACTGTATTTATCATCCTAATATACCTGATGACGAAGGCGATATAATGCCTCCTTTTTCCGGAGTAGTGTATGTTAAAGACAGCGACTGGCATTTTTATTTAGGCGATACTTTATGGCCACCAATTAATAATAAACTTGGTAATTGGCGCATGACCATAGAGTACAATGGCAAACTTATAGCGGATAAAACATTTAATGTAGCACTGGCTACAGAGCGCTCAGATGTAGATTTTTGGCAAGATAGGGGCTACTAAGTTACTAAAGTGGAGTTTATATAGCTGTTGTAGTTAATTTACATGGTATGAGTAGATTAGCGTAATAAAAAAGCCGGCAATGCCAGCTTTAATAGTGTGTACTGTAACCTTGTGGTTTAGTTACCCCAAGGGTTAGTTGAGCTAACACGCTGTTTACGGGTACGCGCACGTTGCTTAGTCTCTTTTTTCTCCATGATACGCTTTGCATCAGTAAAGCTTAACTCACACGGCTCACCAGGTTTATGATCAGCAGGGATCACGCGATCACGCGGTGGTAATTCGTATTGCACATCATCAGGACGTGGTAAGTTTTTAAGGCGATACAAATAAAAGTTATCTACTTTTTCTTGTGCCCACTGTGTTTTACGTAAAAATTTAACCGCAGATTTAAGATCAGGATTATTTTTAAAGCAATTTAGCTGTAAATAAGCGTATAGGAGTTCCCACCCATATTGTTCAACCAGCTCTTCAACCACTTGTTCTAATTTTACGCCTTGCAGTGGGTTATTACTGAAAAGTTCTTGGTTGCTCATAGGTGTTACCTCGTTATTAAAATACAAATTGTATTATAAATTTAATAACGAGGCTTTAACAGAGTAAATAGCTTAACTTTGACAATTAACTACAACACGGCCACGAATTTTACCTTCCATAAGCTGCTCGGCGTTATCAATTACTTGTTCAAGCGTTATTTCAGTCGATATTTTATCAAGGTAATCAGCTACTACCAAAGACGCTAAACGATCCCATGCTTCAATTCGGTCGGCTTTTGGGCGCATTACACTATCAATGCCTATTAATCGAATGCCACGTAATATAAACGGTGCTACAGAGCCTGGTAAATCCATACCTTGTGCAAGTCCACATGCGGTTACAACACCACCGTATTTTAACGAGGCACAAATATTAGCTAAAGTATGGCTGCCCACTGAGTCTATAGCAGCGGCAAAGCGTTCTTTTTGTAGCGGCTTGCCGGGGGTTGAAAGCTCATCACGATTAATTACGTTTGTTGCCCCAAGCTCTTTTAAATAATCACTTTGCTCCATACGTCCTGTGGCAGCGGTTACATTGTAGCCAAGCTTGTTTAGTAAATATATTGCAAAACTACCTACGCCACCATTAGCACCGGTTACCAGTACTTCGCCTGAATCGGGTGTTATGCCTTGTTTTTCAAGTGCAATTACACTGAGCATAGCGGTGTAACCCGCAGTGCCAATTTGCATAGCTTGTTTAGGTGAAATGCCAGCAGGCAAGGGTATTAACCAATCGCTATTAAGTGCTGCTTTTTGAGCAAGCCCACCCCAGTGTTTTTCGCCTACACCAAAGCCATTTAAAATTACCTTGTCGGCACTTTTAAATTCATCGCTGGTGGAGTGGCTCACAGTGCCTACTAAATCTATGCCCGGCACCATAGGAAAACTGCGTACCACAGGACCTTTTCCGGTTATTGCTAAGCCATCTTTATAATTTAAAGTGCTGTATAGCACATCAATATTCACATTTTCATTCGGCAAGTCACTACCATTAATGCTGCTTAAAGAGGCGCTGTAGTTATTATCATCTTTATTAATAACAATGGCTTTAATTGGGTTACTCATGGGATATCCTTTTAGACCGATCGTCTTTTAATTGGTAAAAAAACGCATTAGGTTAGTAATGCGCGTAAAAACATTTCTGTATATAAAGTAAGTGGGGTATTAGACTTAGTGAGCTTGGCACGCATAACCGCACCCTCCCAACCAATCCAAAAATACTCACTCATTAATTGGGTGTTTACACTGCTGGCAATTGTACCTTGCTGCTTTGCTTGGTTTAAACACACCTCTACCAGGTTTTGCCAGCTAGTATAACTTTGCAATAAGCGGGTTTTAAACTCGTCACTTAAGTGATTCAGTTCTTGATTTAAATTACCTACCAAACAGCCACGCTTATAATCGTACTTTTTCATACCTTTAATGGCACTTTGGGTAAAGTTGACTATTCGCTCCAGCGGGGGAACGTCACTTTGTTGTAAATAATGATTAAGTTTGGCAATAAAATAACTGTCGTAAGCATCAACTAGGGCAATACCGTACGCTTCTTTACTTTTAAAGTAATGATAAAAAGAGCCTTTAGGCACGGCTGCTTTTTTTAATATGGTATCGAGACCGGTTGCGCTAAAGCCAAACTCGGTTAGTGTTTCTAGGCCTGTGCGAATAAGTAACGCTTTGGTATCAGCGTTTTCTCTGGCTACTTTGGGTGGGCGACCACGCCTTACTGGAGTTGATGTGTTTTTGTTCATGCATCATATTAGACCGATCGACTTTAAATAATCAAGCGTTAATTGTGTTGTTTATTAAATAAACTAAAAAAATTCAAAAATAGACTGAATTTATTTGGAACTAAGGCTAAATTAGCCGGTCACAATATGTACACAAGAGTGTAATAAAGCGATTGTTTAATCGTGTTTTTAAGTTAGTTTAAACCGGTCAATACAGTGCAAGTACGACCACTTACTTTTTAAAAAGCTAATTCATCATTGCATCAGCAACTTAGTTAAAGTCAAACTAATTAATTGCTTTTATAATTTGAATTAACCTTTTTTATTAGCTATTCATTACATGTAGATTTCACTAATGCTACAAAATATATAAATACAAAGGTGAGGATATTACCGATGAAGAGACAAAAAAGAGATCGTTTAGAGAGAGCACATTCTCAAGGATTTAAAGCAGGTTTAGCAGGTCGCTCTAAAGAGCATTGTCCCTATCAACAAGTTGATCCAAAATCAGAATGGTTAGGTGGTTGGCGCGAAGCAATAGATAATCGTAATCTTTATAAAACATAGTATATATAACTGAATTTAAGCAAAAATGCCTCCAAGTGGAGGCATTTTTGTATGTGTATTTTAATTATTAACAGTTAATTAAAATGCACTGGTGTCTTGAAATAGACCCACTTTTAAATCTTTCGCTTCGTAGATTACACGGCCATCTACTTCTACCGTGCCATCGGCAACACCCATAAATAATTTACGTTTAATTACGCGTTTCATTACCAGGCGGTAGGTTACTTTTTTAGCGGTTGGTAAAATTTGGCCGGTAAATTTAACTTCACCCACACCTAGCGCACGGCCAAGACCTGGGCCGCCAGACCAACCTAAGTAAAATCCAACTAACTGCCACATAGCGTCTAAACCTAAGCAACCAGGCATTACAGGGTCACCTTTAAAATGGCAGTCGAAAAACCATAAGCTAGGGTCAATATCTAGCTCAGCAACAATTTCGCCTTTACCGTGTATTCCGCCATCGGCAGTAATAGAGGTAATGCGGTCCATCATTAACATATTGTCGCTTGGTAAACGGCAGTTACCTTCACCAAACATTTCACCTTCACCACATAGGATCAAGTCTTCTTTTGTATAGCTATTTTTAGGTTCCATAACACTTATCTTCGCTTATAAATTGCCAACTACTTTAGCGTACACTTGTACGCTGAACAACTCGGATCAGTTAAAAAAGCTAAATTTAGCAGGTTTTTTCATCAATCGATTGGTGTAATTGATTTTAGCCTGATTAAACCGCGCAATTACAATCATAAATCATTATAATTACAGCTGACTTTTAACCTGTTTAAAGGAAATTTATGATCCTTTTTGTTAACTCACTAACAGTGATAGATTTTTCTTACTTGTGTAATAAACGCGGCGCAGTTGGCGAAAGCTGGATTGTTGATTTAACTTTGCATGGCAAACTAAACGATGAGTCTATGGTATTAGACTTTGGGTTAGTTAAAAAGCAAATTAAAGGCATTATAGATGAGTGTATTGATCATCGTTTAGCTGTACCTAATAATCTAAATGGCATGGTTAGCGAGTTTAGCGACCATAAAACATTAGATTGTACTTTTGGTGATAACCACCATTTGGCTATGAGTGCTCCACATCAAGCTTATTGTATGATTAACGCTGATGAAGTAACTATTGCATCGGTTACTGATTTTTTAATAGCGACTATTTTGCCACAGCTACCAGATAATATAGAAAAAATTGAGCTGTCATTAAAGCCAGAGCATAACCAAAGCTATTATTACCATTACAGTCATGGCCTTAAAAAGCATGATGGCAATTGCCAACGTATTATTCATGGGCACCGTTCTCAAATTGGCATTAGCTTAGATGGTATTTCTATGCCACGCTTGCAAAAAGAATGGTCACAAAAGTGGCAAGACATTTATTTAGCCACCGCTGAGGATCAAATTAAGGCAGACGAGTTACAACACGTTAGCGCAAAAGCCGGTGATGTATGTTTTGCATATACTTCAGCGCAAGGCTATTTTGAAATGGCTATTAGCGAATCGCGTTGCGATATTTTACCTAGCGATACCACGGTTGAATGCATTGCCGAATACTTAGCGGGTCAGGTAAAAGCACAGTATCCAGAAAAAGCGGTAAAAATAACGGCCTACGAAGGAGTAGGCAAAGGGTCTATTAGCCATGCTTAAAACATTATTAGCAGCCGTGTTAATTTCCTCTACTAGCTTAAGTGCGATGGCGCTTGAGCTAAAAGGGCAATTAACTCAAGGCGGTTTAGTAACCGGTAATATAAGTAACGCGCAGTCGGTTAGCTTTAACGATAAAGCACTTAAGCTTTCGAGTAAGGGTGATTTTGTATTTGGCTTTGGTCGCGATGCACCAACAAATCACACACTTAAATGGGTTGATAAAGCTGGTGTTGAGCACAGTGAAAGCCTAGTAATTACTAAGCGCGACTATCAAATTGATAAAATTACTGGCGTTGCTAAAAAGTATGTATCGCCGGCTAAAGAACTCAGCGCACGTATAAGTAAAGAGGCTGCTGCGATTAGAGCTGCGCGCCAAGTTAATTCTGACCTATTGTACTTTTTAGATCCTGTGCTAAAACCTGCACAAGGGCGTATATCTGGGGTGTATGGTAGCCAACGTTATTTTAATGGCGAGCCACGCAGACCACATTTTGGCTTAGATATAGCCAATAAAACGGGCACACCTGTGTATGCACCTATAAGTGGCACTGTGGTGTTTTCGCAGCCTGATATTTATTACTCTGGCGGCACACTTATTTTAGACCATGGCCACGGCGTTACTTCTACTTATATTCATTTAAGTAAGCTTGATGTAAAGCTGGGCGATAAAATTGAGCAAGGTAGTAAAATAGCTGAAATAGGTGCAACAGGGCGAGTAACAGGCCCGCATTTAGATTGGCGTTTTAACTGGCAAGGTCAACGCCTTGATCCGGCCTTATTAATGCAAGACAAATTAGCTAATAAAAAGTAGACATTATGACACAAGTAGAGCGCGATGCTATTATCGCGCAACGTATTAAAGATTCCACCACGTCGGTAACTAAAACAGTGTTTCCGGGACGAACTAACCACCACAACACTTTATTTGGTGGCGACGCTTTAGCTTGGATGGACGAGGTTGCTTTTATAGCGGCAACGCGTTTTTGCCGTAAGCCTTTAGTTACCATTTCATCAGATAGAGTAGACTTTAAAGAAGCGATACCTGCTGGAACTTTTGCTGAACTTATAGCTAAAGTAGTGCATGTAGGTAATACCAGTTTAAAAGTTGATGTCGATATACTTCTTGAAACTATGCATAATGACAACAAGCATTCTGCTATTAGTGGCAGCTTTACCTTTGTAGCAGTAAATGATGATCACAGACCAACACCTGTGGTTTGCGATAAAATGATTTATGGTTTTGACAAGTAAAACATTAGAATAAAAAATTTTAATGTTATTAAAAGTAAGCACTTTAAGTAGTGCTTATTTAAAACCCATTAAAGAACACATCATACTATATAGTTATAAATGCTATAAACTAAACAACAGTATAAGTTTTTTTAATAAATAATCAGAGATGGAGGGATAACCTAATCTATTATTAGGTTATCCCTCAATTTAGTTTTACGTTACTTAGATTAAAGTACCATGGCGGCTATCCAGCCAAATATTAATAACGGTATATTAAAGTGAATAAAGGTAGGCACAACTGAGTCCCAAATATGGTCGTGTTGACCATCAGCATTTAGCCCGGAAGTTGGCCCAAGTGTAGAGTCTGAAGCGGGGGAGCCTGCATCACCTAACGCACCGGTTGTTCCCACTAAGGCAGCAGTGGCCATAACCGAAAAGCCCAGCTCTAAACATAAAGGAACAAATAAAGTAGCTATAATTGGCACGGTAGAAAATGAACTACCTATACCCATGGTAATAAACAATCCAACTAATAAAATGACTGCCGCAGCAATGGGTTTATTCCCAGCAAATAACTCAGCGCCACTGTGTACTAAACTAGCCACATGACCTGTTGCTTGCATAACAGCTGCAAACCCTTGAGCTGAAATCATTATAAAACCAATCATTGCCATCATAGCGACGCCTTTACTAAATACGTCACCATTATCTTCCCATTTAACGATACCGAAAACGCTAAAAATCATCACACCAACTAAGCCGCCTAAAATCATTGAGCCGCTAGCATTTTGCGCAATAAGTGAAGCAAGTACAGCAAACAGGCCAACCAACATTACCTTTTTAGGGTTTTCTACCGTGGTTTCTTTACTTTCTATGGTAAGCGGGAGCGCTTTGTAATCACGACGTTTTCTGTAACTAAAAAATATCGCAATTAATAAACCAGCAAACATGCCCAAAGCCGGAATTATCATTGCTATAGGCACTTGGGTATTTATTATTTCTAACCCGTTATCGACTAAATTTTTATGTAGTATTGAATATAAATAAATACCACCAAAGCCATACGGTAGCACCATATAAGAAGTAGCTAAACCAAAAGTTAAAATACAGGCTATGGCACGTCGATCTAGCCTAAGTTTATTAAAAATCACCAGCAGCGGTGGAATAAGAATAGGAATAAAGGCGATATGAACTGGCACTAAGTTTTGCGATGAAACGGCGCAGATCAATATTATAAATAAAATAAAATAACTGAGCAGGGTTTCACTGCCACTTTTTTGTGCATTAACTTTTGCTAATAATTTTGCGGCTAAAATACGTGTTAAACCTGACTTAGAAATAGCCACTGCAAAAGCACCTAACATGGCATAACTTAGTGCTATTTCAGCACCAGCCGACAACCCCGAATTAAAGGCGTCTATACTTTCTTTTAAGCCCAAACCAGCGGTTAAACCAGCAACTAGGGCACTTATTATCATTGCAACAATAACATTTACGCGGACCAAGGTTAGCCCAAGCATTAATAAAACGCCTATAACAACCGCATTCATAGATTTCTCTGTTTCGTAGATTTAATTAATTTTATCAGATATTTTGCCTGAGTTTTACGTTGTTTATTAAATGGTTTCTTAGCATAACGTACTTGGTTAAATAATTGGCTAAACACGATTAATTGTTGCTCAATATGCGGCGCTTGTGCAGCTAAGTGGTGTAATTGTTGGGTAGGCGTTAAATGATCGGCTATCTTAAATTTACGTTTTTTAGCCCATTTTATTAATTGTTCAAACTCTTTAACCATGGGGGCTAATTTAGTCGCGGGCTTAGGCCAATTTAAATAAACAAAATAACTAGCAAATGTCAGCCCTAAAGTAACAATTACAGCCAGCGGTATCAGCCAAATATTCTGGCTGCCAAAAATAGATTTTAAAAATTCGTTTTGTTTTTCATCATCAAAACCAAGTACCCAGCTAGACCACTTATAATCTAAGTTTTCTAGCTCTAGCCTTAACCAGTTAATAGCTGCAAAGTTACTTAAACTAACCAAACCAAAGTCGAGATTACTTTTAAACTCATTATTTAATTCATCATTTTGCGAAAGCGAACCTGTAAGTCTATCGGGCGCAACCACCGCTGTGGCATCAAATATTTGCCAGCCTTCATTATCTAAATACACTTCTACCCATGCATGTGCATCATATTGGCGAACGGACAATGTATTATTATCAGTATTAAGCTCACCACCTAAATAGCCACTGACAACTCTTGCAGGTATACCCGCACTTCTAAAAATATAAGCTGCGGCACTAGCATAGTGCCCACAAAAACCGCGTTGTTGCTCAAACATAAACTGATCAATAGTATTGTTACCGCTCATTGGCGTTGGATTAAGCGTATAACTAAATTTTTTGTCTATAAAGTACTGTAGTAATACAGTATAAAAATCGCGATCGCTGGTTAAATTTTGCTTTAAATTGTGGGCAAGGGCACTTGCTTTGTTATTGTCGTTATTTATTAAATGTTTGTAATGCTTAGTTTGCCACTGTAATAAAGGGGCTAGTGTTAATGCAGAGCTACTTGCTGTGTACTGCACACTTTTAGCTTGGTAATTTTTTTTACGTAATAACCCCAGCGAATTACTCTCTACGTTATCGTTATTACTGGTTGCAAAGTTGAGCCCATATAACCATTTTTGACTTGAGGGCTCGGCAATAATCGAATAGTCGTATTTTGTTAAACTACTAACTTGTTGCGCTTTAGTTTTAATTACGCTGTTATGTTTTAATAAATCGGAAGTGAGCCACGCATTACCGTTAAACTCATCGTGTACTAAGGCTCGCCAATATAGAGGTGCTTTAGGCGCTAGATCATTAAATTTAGCTCTAAAAACCAGTTCATCTGAATTAGATAACTTGGCAATATCAAACGGATCTATTTGCTCAGACAAGCCTGTTTTAGCTAACTTTGGCCCAGGAAGTTGCCAAAATGCCGGCATTTTTGGTAAAAATATTAATAAAAATATCGCCAGCGGTAATGCCAATAATAGTAATTTACCGCTTTGTTTAGATGCGACTTTTAAATTATGTTTTGATTCTAACAAGCCCAATACAGCAAAGTTTAAAATATACAAACTACTCACTACTAAAGTAGTTAAAATACTTTGGTTAAATAAATAAACCGCCGAAAGCGAAAAAAATGTCAGCGTTGTTATTACATGATAATGTTTTTTAGTTTTCGCCTGTAATAACTTAAATAAGCTTGAAAGCAACAACATAGCCACAAATAAAATAACCGTGTCGCTAAATCCCACACTAAAAAGCATTAACCCTAAAGCAAGAGCTGCTAAAGCGTTAGCCAACCAGGCATTAGGTTTAGTTTTATTACTTATGGTTACATAAAAATTCCATGCACAAAGTAATGCTAATACACTAATAAATACAATTGGTAAGTGGGCAGTAAAAAACATTACTAAAGCGCTGTATATAAAACACAGTGAATAATTTATTACCTTTAAGTTTTTTAATGCCGTCACTTTGTATCACCATTAAATGTACTAAGTGCTTCTAAGCAAAGTGTTTTATGTTTCACACCTACGTTGGTAGCTATTATTTTACTTGGTAGTTTTAGCATAAAGGGAGTGTTATTTTCTGTTGCTTCACATACTAAAAAGCACAGCTGGCTTAAGCGTTGCTCGGTATCGCCATGCATTAAATCAAAATCAAATAATGCATCAGCAGCTTTAAAATCAACAAACTCTTTAACTAATAACTGCTGTGTTTTAGCAAAATGTTTCCAAGAAATTCTTTGCAATCCCATTTCAGGCAAGTGCGGTATTAATGTTTCAAACTCTTCACTACCAATTTGTTTGGCAATACCGTTTTCGGCTTGCTCGGCTAGGCTATTAATCTGAGCGTCACTAAACACTTTTTCAAGTGAAGGGTAAACATAAACACGAGTGTGTAATTGAATATAGCTCCACACAGTGATCAAACCAAACGGATAATTACTGGCAATTTTTATTCGCTGTAGTGCGTAACACCCGCGTTTGTTATAAGGTAGTGGTAAGCTTAGCGTTTGGGTTGTATTAGTTATTTCATCATGATTAATTTGCGTTTGTTGATCGCCTTGATAAATTAGCATCACAGATTGGCAAATCGAGGGGCTTTGTACAGTAAACTGAACTTGTGGTTTTTGTGGTGCAAAGCTCGAAAGTGAATTTTTAAAGGTAACAGTTAGCCCTTTTGCATTGCTGTAACCCAGTAGTACAGCAATAATCATAACCACAAACATTAAATAAGCCATGATCAAAATTAAGTTGTTTTGATAGTTAATTCCCATCACAAAATTTAAAATAGCTACACTAATAAAGTAGCAGCCAAGGGATGACGGGAAAACATAAATTGTTTTGTGCTCAAGTGTAATAGACTGCTTTAAATGTTTGTTTTTTAATAATTTATTAAATATCGCACGTTTAAACGACTTAAACAAAGCAGGGCGCTTAGCTGTTTTATTTGGCATAAATGCTATACCGGAACCAAAACAGCTTTTAATATTTGCATAACTTGCGCTTCGCCCGACTCATTATGTAACCCTAAACGGTGCTGACAAACGCTGGCGAAAACGGCTTGCACATCTTCAGGCATAACAAAATCACGACCATCTATATAAGCCCATGATTTAGCTGCTTTTGCTAATGCCATGCTAGCGCGTGGCGATAACGATGCAGCAAAATTATTACTCTCGCGTGTGTAATTTACCAATTCAATAATATAATCAATCACAGGGTTACTTAGCGTAATATTGCTAATTTGAGCTTGGATTTGAGCTAATTGTTGCTCAGTAATGCGTTGTGGAAGCTGGGTGTAATCGCGTTTTTGCATATTTAGTAACAGCCTTTTTTCGGCTTCTTTTGGCGGGAAACCTAGGCTAATACGCATTAAAAAACGATCTAGCTGTGACTCAGGTAAAGGGTAAGTACCTGATTGATGTAATGGATTTTGTGTAGCAATAACAAAAAATGGGGTAGGAAGAGAGTGCTTTTTACCATCAACAGTAACTTGTTGTTCTTCCATTGCCTCTAGTAATGCGCTTTGTGTTTTAGGTCCTGCTCTGTTTATTTCATCTGCTAAAACAACTTGACTAAAAATAGGCCCTTTATGAAAGCTAAAACTGTGTTCATTACTATTAAATACATTAATACCTAATATGTCGGCTGGGAGTAAGTCGCTGGTAAATTGTATTCGTTGGTACGACAAGCCTAAAACGGCTGCCAAGGCATGCGATAGTGTTGTTTTACCCATGCCAGGTAAATCTTCAATTAGTAAATGCCCTTCACTAAATAAGCAGGTAAGTGCGAGCTTAATTTGCTGTTTTTTACCAAAAATAACATTAGATAAATCATCTATAATTGCGCTAACAGAACTTTGCATACTAACCTTATTGTTATTCAATGAGCTCTAAACGCTTCATTACTGTATCTACTTTTTGTACATTAAATGGTTTTGCTATAACCCCTTTAGCACCAAGTTCCCACGTGTTTTCTACATTTTCGAAACTGTTATGGCCAAAACAAATAACAACATGAATATGCGGATAGCGATTATTTATATAAGTTAAAATATCGCTACCTTCAGAATCAGGTATTTCGACATCTAAAAATATAACCTTTGGGGATTTTTCGCTAAGCAGCGGTTTTGCACAATCAAAATCTTCACACTCAAGAATGTCTTCATAACCAAGATCCGTTAAAATTTGGTTTAGATAGTCGCGACTGCTTTTTGTATCATCAATGATTAAAATAGGTTCTAGTGGATGCACAAATTCCATATGTTGGTTACTTCTATAGTTAATACCATTTGAGTACTTTCAATACTAAGCTAACCACCTCATAAGCTCAAGATAGTAACTAAAAAACAATCATTAATAACTAATTTAAATAATTTTTAGCTACTTTGACGTTTTAGTAAGCAAGCAACGCGCATTACTTATCCTTTAATATTATAAAAAATTATGTTGATAGCGTTTAACGCTAAATTCAAACCAACATGAGTTAACAAACCCCGCACTTTAACTTGCTGATATTATAGACTTATTTTGATTTCAAAAATAAATGTGAACTTTTTGTTATTAAAAATGTTGACGCACAGAGTTCTTGCTGGGATTGTGACCACGCAAAGGGCTTATGCTCAAGCGGTGGGTTGGTACTGTACATTTAGAGCCAAACACAGGAACTTATACAACAAAAGAAGCATATTTATGAAAACCAAACATGTATTAACACTCGCGGCCGCAATAGCAACTTATAGTAGCCAGGTGCACAGCAATGATTTTAATTTAGGGTTAGAATTTAAAACAAATCATTTATGGCATGGCTCAATTGTAACGCCAGGTCCAATGGTTGCAGGTGAATTAACTTATAAAACGCAGGATAATAAAACAACCCTAGGTTTATGGGGTGGGTCATCTTTTGATGGAGAGTATCAGGAGTTTACTTATTTTGCTTCTTATAAATTTTCAAAGCAGCTGTTCATTGAAATTGTAAATCATGGTAACCATTCATCAATTAACAATGTAGATATTTTTAACTATTCCAGCGATCCAGATAAAACTGGAAACTTTATTGATATCGGTCTTGGTTATACCTTTGCAGGCGAAATGCCATTATCACTTTACTACTCTGTAATAGTTCAAGGCATAGATACCTATTTAGATGAAAGTTCAGGAAAATATAAACAAGCTTACACTAACTATCTTGAAGCTAGCATGCCCGTGTGGAAGGGTAATGAATTAGATGAGCAAGTATCTGTATTTATTGGTGGTGCTTTTTCTTTTTTAGATCAGCAAAACTTTTATGACGATAACGCCAATATAGTTAACTTAGGTTTTACTTACTCCAAGAGCTTACAAATATTAGAGTATAATTTTCCTATATCGGCAACAGCTATGTGGAACCCCGCGCAAAATAAAGGTGCATTACAGGTCGCATTTACGTTTTTATAATTTTTATAGCTGTTACCAAATTTTATTGACCACTACACATCGACTTATCCGTAATGGAACAATATGCAGTGTGCAAGATATAGCGTTAATTTAATTTCTATTAGTGCAATAACATGAAAATTCGACACTTTTATTCAATGAATGGTATATTTAGAGGGCTAATAACAATTAAATAATTCGTTCAATTAACAAAAATATTTTGCTGTTAATTAATTTTAATAGTCTATTTATTTTGATTTTAAGAGGTTTCAGTGGCCAAGCTATCTAATACAGAAATTAGAAAACTCGATGATGCAGCAAGAGCAGGGTGGTTGTATTATGTTGCAGGTAAAACTCAAGAAGAAATAGCTAAAAAACTTAATACCTCACGCCAGTCGGCACAAAGAATGGTAGCGCTATCTGTTAGCCAAGGATTAATAAAAGTAAGGCTCGATCATCCTATTGCTAAATGTATGGATTTGGCTGAACAAATTAAAACGCGTTTTGGTTTGATCTCTTGTGATGTAGTGCCTAGTGATCCATCAGAGCCTTCATCTACATTGGGTTTGGCACAAGCTGGTGCGGCTGAAATAGAACGCCATTTAAAATCACCACAACCAAAAGTAATTGCAATGGGAACCGGGCGAGTTTTACGTGCGTGCGTAGATGAACTGCGAACACAAGATTGCCAACAACATAAAATAGTAGCCATGTTAGGCAATATGGCATTAGACGGATCGGCATCGCCATACGATGTAGTAGTTAGAATGGCCGAGCATATAAATGCCAAACATTACCCAATGCCATTACCAGTTTTGCCACGCACCATTGAGGAAAAGCAGCTACTGCATTCACAGCAAAACGTTGCTAGCAATTTAAAGTTGGCCACTAATGCAGATGTTACATTTGTAGGCGTAGGTAATTTAGGATTAAATTCGCCACTTCATAAAGACGGTTTTGTTAGCCTTGACGAACTCCAAGAGTTACAACAACAAGGTGCTGTTGGGGAAATGATAAGTTGGGTGTTTGATAAAAACGGTAAGTTATTAGATTGTAATGTTAATCAACGAGTAGCAAGTACGCCATTAAAAATTAATTCTGGAAAACAAATTTTTGCTATAGCTGCCGGAGAAGAAAAAGTGTTAGCCATTTTAGGTGCGCTAAGATCTAAAATGATTAGTGGGCTTATTACTAACGAATGCACGGCCGAGCGCTTACTCAGTATTGAGTAACTTATATTTAAATGAAAACCTGAAATATAAAATTCCATGCATTAAATAATATTAAAGAGCATTAATTGAATTTAAAGGTTAAGCTGAGAATATCTAACCTTAGATAAAAACCTTCATTATGTCCGATACCGTCTAGTATTGGACATTAGGTGCGTGATAAGGAGTGTTATATATATCCTTATTTAACCACACATGACTACCTATAATTTATATTATGTTAAAAACAATATGATTCCTATTTAATACATATAGCTTAGTTCAATATAAACAATTCCCACAAAATCATATGACTACTTATTTCCTCTATTTTCTTGTGCTTCATAATCTTTGAGTCTAAGTTTATACACATATGTATGATTCTTCTAAGCCGCTGGTAACATGTACAAAGTAATTAACTGTAGCAATAGGTATTATTGTTTGCTGGATCGTCTAACAACATTGCCTGTGCTTTTAGCGTTAAGATATACAGAATCACAACTAATTATAAAATCACTAAACTATCAGAAGTACGAACTTGAATCTGTGAAAGCTTTTTATGAGTTTTGGTACGCAAAGCATAGAGTGACTCTCGACTATTCTTTTTACATTAGTGAGTATCAAGATATTTTGATGTTAGTTCAGGAAATTGAACCCTTCTTGGAGTGGCTATTAAGTGGTCGTGAATTCAATAACATAGTACAGCTAACTGAGAATAATTCTGTAAATATGAGAACAGCCTCAGGCCGAGTAGCTTCAATTTGTCGATTCATTAATTTTTTGAACAAAACCTACATAACTACTTACTACAGTAATTTGCCTTTGCCTGATATTTCAAATATTCAACAGTTGGTTTTAATACAACTCGATGGAATAAAGAAAAAATGCAATATATTTACAAAAAGCAGCTGCAAGCAACAACAAATTCGTAGTTTGACTAAAGAACAATTTAATGACTATACGGCTATTTTTGTTCCAGATAAAATTTCACTAAGAAACAACCAAATTAACCACTACGAAGTTATAACCCCCAACCCGCTTAATCCTATGACCTCATATGATATTCAACTTCGAAACTATCTAATAATGGTGTTAATGAGTGTATACGGCTTACGAGTAGGAGAAGTTTTGCTACTTCATAGGCTTTCATTTAAACATTATCGCAGTGATGAAACTAAAGTGTTAATGCTCGTTCGTAACATAGAAGATGAAGTTGATGAAGTAGAAGATGTCCGTTTATACAAACCAGGTTTAAAAAGCGAATCATCGATCAGAATGCTCGATATCAGTAGCAAGCACTTCCGTTACATCAAAACATACATTGATATATTTAGGCCATTGAAATGTGAGCATGATTACATATTCGTTTCACACAAAACACCATATCAGCCACTTTCATATAGCACTGTGGCAACTGAATTTGCAAGATACTCTGAGTCATTTAAGAAGAATTTTAAACATCATTTTGATCCGCAATACAGTGAATCAATTCATGGTAACGTGAGCCCGCATTGGCTCAGGCATACTTGGGCTTATAATCAGTTAAGAGTGCAATTTTCAATGAATGAGTCACGATTTACTCATGATGGTATCGTTAGCATAAAAGGCATTATGGAAGACGCGATAGATTCTCTTCGAGTATTAGGTGGATGGGCACCTAATTCATGTATGCCTCATCGATATGCAAAACGATTTATTCATGAGCAGGCAAATAAAACATTATTGTCGGTATTAACCTATGATACTAATTCACAGAAAATAGAGGTTGATGAAAATGACTAATGTATCTCATAGAATGTCTGTGGGCCCTCTGCCCCCCCTACTCCATGATGAGCAAAAAGCATTTATTAAACTGCTTAATATCCCCTTAATAATGAAGATACCCTCCAATTCAAAATTTGACCAAAAATTTGTTCATACCACAGGTGAACGTTGGGAGTTTAAACGTTTGGGTGTAAAGCACGTTTATATATTCAACATTGGATGTATATACCTTAATAAATTGCTTAAGTACGTGACAATCAAATATGCCTATGAGCATTCGGCACCTTTGACAGATACATTGTTTCATTGTGTCAGAAGGTTTTTAAGTTCAAGTGAGCTAAATGACAATGCTAGTTTAAATAATTTAGAAAAAGAGGCTATGTGTAATAATGCAGATGTACAGGCGCACTACGTAGTAAAATCGGTCATTAGGTCACTTTTTCGTATCGGATTTCCAGGGTTTGAAATCAATCATTATCAAAAATTGAACTTTTTAAAAACGCCCGCGCAAGTCAATAATTTTTTGAAATATGAAGATATTGAGAATATCATGCCGTCTCATTTAAAATACCTCATAGTCAGAAGATTAGCGGAGTTTAGTACCAAAGAGGGGCTTGTATCATTATCCAATAACGAATTGAAATGCTTAGTAATTTTAGGGTTATGTTATTCCACAGGGATGCGTTCATCACAGTTTTCTATGTTGCATGGATCTTCGGTGTTAATGGTTTCACATAATAAATCATCTGGTCTTGCTAGGTATGAAATTTTAATGCCGATAGCTAAGCAGCAAAAAATAACAGGCGACTTATCCCGTGTAGCAATTCCATATGAGGTAGGTCGGTTAGTAGATGAATATAAAACGAGAAATGCTATCGGTGAAGGTGACCAACTTTTTGTCTCCGTAACTAGCGACTTATCGCCTGAATTACATAGATTATTAAACGAAGCATTAAAGTTTATTCAATCTGACGAGTTTAAGGCCGATTTAGCAAAAAATAAAGTGTTTCCTCCTCGTATAACTATATACGATTTTCGCCATAATATCGGACATTCAATGGCAATGCGAGGCGCTAGTGCTGAGGAAATTGCCCATATCCTTGGGCATACTAGCATAGTCGCTGCGAAGCACTATATTTCGGCGACACCTGAATTAGCGCTATTAAAACATAAAGCGCTTGGCAGTAACCCTATTTGGCTGAAAATGATTGGCTTGATGATGTCAGGCTATTCTGTTGAAGAGAATGACTGGTCTGGCAAAGTAGTTAATGGAGTCTTAGGCAGTAAACTCGTACTAAAAGTAGGAGGTTGTGAACGTAAGCAGGAGCAATGTCACTTATCCAAAGTGCGTTCCTGTTACGGTTGTTTTTACTTTCGTCCATTTACTGATTTGGAAAAACACAAGGAAGTTTTAAATATCATTACTAACGAACTTATTAATCAGATTGAAGTCTCCCAAATATCAGGGAATCATGTAAATCCATTGATCGATACAGTGACCTGCACCAAACACGAAGTTCAAATGGTTATTAATAGAATTTCTGGTGGACTCTTATGACTTTACAACAAGAAAACCTTCAACTGTTAATAAGTCAGAGCAAAGCTTATTTCGAATCAGTCCTTGCTAAAGAGGCAAAATTAAAGTGGGAGGACAATAGATGGTTATTTAATGCGTCACAAACAGGTTTCCTTATTAACCGCAAAAGGGAGAATATCGCATATGATTGCATAAACCTAGCCTATTTCAAAGGCATCCTGAAACAGGGAGAGTATTTTTCTTCACCCACAATCTTGGTTGAAAATGAATACATTGTATTTATGAAAGCTTATATTGTGAATCTGATGTCAAAGTCTTCTAACAAGCTATCTTGTTCCACTTTAAAGACAAGACAATTGTTGCTCAAGCGTATTTATATTCGAATGCTACAAAATAATATCCCACCGTTTGCGACCAACATTACCAGTGAAGTGATTCAGGAAACGGTTGATATTTTAGTACGGATACGAAAAAATCAATCTAATGCCGCAGATGACTATACTCAAATGAACACAGTGGTTCAATGGTTAAATCATTTCCAGATAACGAGTGCTCCATTAGAGCTCAAAATAAATGTTACTGCCCCACCGCGAAATACCACTGAACGTGTGAGAAAAGATAAAGCTAAATCTGGAGTATTAGCAGAATTTGCAGAGTGCTTCGGCGATCAAGATGACAAGCGAAACCTATCGATTCATACATTCTTAAATATTATTGCGCTACGAATTCTCGTTCGTTCAGACAGTGAAAAAATCATGTTAAATATGGTACTTCTTCTCATTGTCACGGGTATGCGTTTTGGTGAAGTTTATTCGTTGAGGCGTGATGCATTGAAGAAACTGAAGGTTGAGGATCCAGATATCATAAAGTTACTCAGGGACCGTAAGCTACCAACATACTATATTGGTATTCAGTATTACGGAGAAAAAGGAGCTGGTGAGAGAACCCATTGGGTTGAACCTTTGGCCATAGGTATCGTAGAGAGTATATTCCACGACACCTTGGCTATGAGCTGTAGTCTCAGAGAGCAAGTTATATATGTACGTGAAAATAATTTCAAAACACTCCTTCCAAAGAAATATGATTTTAAATGTACAACATCATCTAAATTAAGTTTAATTAATTTAGATGATGTTGTACGAGACATTTACGAGAGCACATCGAAGACAGCTTTAGCAAAAGGATGGTCGTCTATGAGGGAATACGCTAAAGCAAAATTAAAGAAGTTTGATATCAACCCGATTCGGGTAGAAATTAAAGGAAAAAATAAAACTATACATTATACTTTAGAGGATATAGATAAATATTTGAATTTGTCCCTTCAAGCTGACTCGACTATATCTTCAGATTTTATCTTTAGAATGATCGATCATAGAAACAATATAAATTATGAAGTTAAGTATGAAGATATGTTATTTATCGTTCCACTAGGGAGTAATAAATTAAGTAAAACGGGGTATACAAAACCAATTCCACAGCTCGTTTCAATTAATAATATGATGTCCTTTTTAGGTAGTGGTAATACCAATAGCAGTAATTCTATTTTTTCTAAGTACAAACTGATTGATGAATTGGGTCAAACAACATACCTAAATACTCATTTCCCAAGACACGCTATTAATACTTTCTTTGCTATTGCAGGCGTTGCTGATCATCTTCAGGCTATGTTTATGGGTCGAACCGATATACGTCAAAATGCTTACTATCAACATCTAGCTATACAAGAAAAAGCGCGTTCGAATCAGTTAATCACTCACAGTAAACCTAGTTCATGTTCACAAAATTCATCAGTTACCAAATCAAGTGGTAGCCTTAATAATGCTTTGCAAAAAGTTAAAGATACATCCCAAATATCTTTGACAACTAAGTTGCAACCTAACAATGCCTTTAACCAAACCTTGCATACATATACAACTAAACAAGATAGAACAGACTTTATAGAGGATATTATTGATAAAACGTCATCTGATATCTTTTCTGAATTTGAAGATATGGACGTTACTGATGTGGTTAAAAAAGACATTATTTCGACTCACTCAGATCTATATCCACTGTATATTGGGAGTTGTATGAGAAAGTTAACAACGTTTGAATGCCCTTATAACACAAAGTGCCAAGATGGCAGCTATTGCCCTTACTTTATTATTACTGGAAGAGAGGATGAGTTTGATAAAATGACAGCGCTAATAAGTGAAATTCACGAGCAAATAACTGTTTTAAATCAATTAATTATTTCAAAATATATAGAAGAAAATACCGCAATTGAGCTTATAGAAGAACTTAAAGGTCGACTAAGTAATTTAGACTATCAACTCAGTCAGTCATCAATCTTAGAATCTGAGAAATCAAAGGTGAATCTAGCTTCATTTGACGTCTTTAAAAAACCAAAGATGCTATCGGAATTATTCGCGGTTGAGCAAAGAAAGCTTAAGACTTAAATCTTATTGCGTAGATCCCCTGCTCCACATGAGTTTGTTTTTTGTGATTTAATGACATTAATTTAAACGTCGTAATCGTTAACTAAGTAACTATCTGTGAGATTATATATGAAAGGTAAAGAATTAGATCGAGAAGTTGAGAAAATACTTATGGACATGCTTGTTGATGGGTATCATGTATCCCCTATTTCACAAAAATCAGTATTTGAAAGATTACGTAGTAGAGGCATCATTAAATCTAAAGCTACGCTAACAAAAAGAATGCCTTTAATAAAAGAATATCTTGTTAAACAGCAGGCAGAGGTTAAAGGGGTTTTGGGAGAATCATTAGTTGGTAGTAATAGCCAAACTAGAGCTAATTTAATTGCAAGTAATGCACGTCTAAAAGATGAACTAAGGGAGTCGAAGCAGCAACTTATAGTCAATACCAACGTGATTTTGGATATTGTAAAAACTATTAAAACACAAACGAACATTTTAAATATTGAACGTATTCTATCACCTAAGCTAATCAGAGAATTAAGAGAGAATGATTAATAAATTGGATTGTTGAGGTGTACGAGCTCTAAATGGGTCGCGATTTCGACTCTACCAAAGATATTTTTGTGTTAGATCACTCTTCATATTTACGCACCTATCGCTTTTGTGGCTATACAGCGTCATCTAACATGTTATTAATCATACTCTACTTTATCTCTGCTACTGTATGAATATAGCTCGTATTAGTAGTTATAAAAATGCTTCAACAACTCTAGCTCTGAGTGACTTAATGTGTAAACTATCCATAGAGCAATAAGGCAACTCTCCAGTGCTAACCAGATAGTTACCTGAAGATAAACAATCTTCACTAAGTACATCAAAGTTCACTTTTAAGCTGCTATTTTTTCCTTTCTTATATGGTTTTAAATGTTTCAATGATTTATCTGACAATGAAAGAGTATTACATTCCATATCAACATAAGAGCAACAATCTGGTATATCAATATTAATGCGCTCAGCAAACTCAACTAAGCTTGTTTCTGCAAATGTGAATAACCAGGCGAGTTCAATTTTATTTTTGCCAGATCTAACAATACGCCCTAAAACTTGCCTAAAGTACAACTCTGTTTTTATAGAGCTTAGATGACAACATACTTGTAGTCTAGGTATGTCGGTACCTTCACTGATCATGCCTACACTAACAATCCACTGTTCAAAAGATGACTTAAATGAGTTGATCTTTTTTATTGAATTATCGTGTAAGTATGTGACTATCGTTGACGTTTGATTGAATTCTTCAATCAATATTTTGTTAATCATTTCTGCGTGTGCTACTGAAGACGCAACAACTAGACCTCCGGCAGTCGATTTTGAAGTTCTTATCTCCGACAATTTTAATACTGCTAATTTCAATAGATATTTAAGTGCAGAGTGGTTATTAAGAACTTCTTGGTGCGTTGAGTGAGTTTGTTTAAGAAATTCAGCAATCGATCCGTAGGTTTCGTGACCATTCGAAATACTTTTGCTGTCAACTAAAACTATTTTTGGTTCTCTACACACATTATCCCCAATGGCCTGACTAAAGCTGTATTTATAATCGCAGATTAATTTACCTTCGGGGTCTGAATAGTTTAGCAAAGCGATAGGAAGAGCATCTGATCGCCAAGGGGTGCCCGATAGCGCAAGCGTGTAGGTTGCAATATCCTGCAAGTTGAAAACCACTCTCTCACCCCACGTATTGATTTTAGATTTATCTTGCGAGAATGAGCAGTGATGTATTTCATCAAAAATAAAAAATGTACGATATTTACTAAGCCCAAACCAAGCACTCTGTGGAATTGAACATAAACTTTGATAAGTCATAGAGACACCTATAGACGTAAATGAGCCATCAAACGAACAGCCAATTATTTTTCCAAATGTTCTTCTAATATTATTAGCCACCTCAACCGATGGTGAAAAACAGACAACCCTATCTATCATTTTTTTATCAAATAACGTTTTTGCCAGTGATGCTGCCATTATTGTTTTACCACTGCCAGGAGTAGCCTGACATAGAAAGTGCTTATCAGTAGCCGTGTATTTCTTTACTGCTAACTCCAGACATTCTTTTTGCCAACTTCTCAGCATTGCTGGGCACCATTGTTCAAAGAAGACAATACAGTAGTTAAAGCGTTAACTTTTCCTAATAACTTAGCTGAATTATTTTTAGCATCATCTAATGCAGAATAGAACAAGTTAAGGTGGTCAGGGAATCGCTTTTGTAGAGCCTTATATTCATCAACTTCCCCCAGTAAAATTGCAAGTTCAGCCTCAAACTGATTCTTTTCATTTAATAAAGTTTCTACAAGCGGTGATGCTTGATTATCAGTATTACAGCTAATAGATATTTCTTGTTCAATTGCAACCTGTTTAGGCTCAAAGGTAACTTTATTAAACAGCTCAGATTTAAAATACTTTTTATTGCGGCCACTTCCTTTTGAAATTAAGATCTCCTTCCGCTCAAGAGCTGTCGTTTGTCTATAAATAAATTTACGTGCCTCATCTATATCTTGATATGTATCAGTTACGGTTAGTAATTCATCCCTTAGCTCGACAATTGTGAAACCATTGCACTCTTTTTCGAGCAAAAGGGAATAAATGTGTTGGTTTAATTTGATAACTTGGGGCATTTCTTATACTACAATATTTACGAAAACTTAGGGTTGCTAAGTATATAGAACAATGCAAAACTTAGGAATACTAAGTTATGAATTTAAGAGTGATATTAAGAGCATACACACAAGCATAACTTAGGATTCCTAAGTGTACAAATCGTTGTAAAACTTAGACAATCTAAGCTACTAGAGACTGAAAAATGATACTTTTGTGTTCCAAAATCCAATTCCAATTAAACTCAAACAAGCCCGCACTAAATCAGGTATTACTCAAAAACAGCTGGGGGTACTTATCGGCATGGATGAAAACTCTGCGAGTGGTCGGATGAATCACTATGAGAAAGGCCGTCATATTCCTGACTTAGCTACCCTAAAAAAGATCGCTGATGAACTAAATGTTCCATTGAATTATTTTTTCTGTGAAGATGAGGCAACAGCAGAGCTAGTAATTGAAATATCAAAATTAGATGCAGAGAAGAAGCTGAAATTAATCAAAGAACTTAAAGGCTCATCAAAATAGATTAGATTGTAACTAATAACATTCGAGGAATATTAAAATGCTATTTAATGAAATGGGCTTAATAGAACAAACTTCTGCTTGGATATCTCTCGGGTCAATTGCGAAATTAATAACTGAGTCCGTGCTATTTCTGATTATCCTGAAAAAATTTAGTATCTTTAGATATGTACCTCTCAGTAAGTGCCTTTAAAAGTTTATGAGGTAGTGACAGGTAGCCAGTATTTAACAAAACTACCTTTCCCTTGTGTACACCAGCAAGCCTATGATTGGGCGGAGTAACATTGCGGGCTATAATATTCTTTATAGCAGAGCTTAATCAACAGTCTTCGTTTCGTTTAAATACTTTATTATATACTCTAGGTGATAACTTGTTTTCTGAAGCCAGCATCGCAGAAACTTACTGAGTTTGACAAAGCTCGATATAGAACAGTTTTCCAATGATTTTAGAATAATCAATTTCTAATCCGTTCGCTTCTTCTCTTAGAAAATTAGAAATATCATTCGCTGAATTATTTCGGCGATATACACGTTCTAAACTTCTACGTTTTCGAATTATCTCAGCAGATGCTTTCCTCTTATATCTTTTATTCAAGCATAACTTATCAAAATGATGATTAAATATATTACAAAAATAAGGTTCAGCGGCAACAAAAATTGTTGAGAAATTTATCACCACTTTATTTGTAACTGTTACAGATGCTTCTAATAAATATTCATCAGGAAACTGATCGTAGTATGTGTGCAAGAATAATCGATTTCCATTTTTAATCCAAATGCGCCCTTTATAATTACTATTGCATACACCACAGACAGGAATGAGATTTGTTGATAGAACAGAAAATTCGGGGAATTCTTCTTTTGGTAAATAATGATCTAATGTTGTAGGCTCTCCTATCCCACAGTACGGGCACTCGTCAAAGTCTTCGAGTTCAGGGTATAAAAGTTCATCTCTTAAAGCAGACATTTCTTCCGTTTTAGAAGTGTAACATTTAATCAATGCACCAGAGTAAACACCAGTAATAAGGTTGCTAACTTGTTCGCTCTGATTTAGCTGCCACCGGATCCAAGTTGACTACACAAATAAGGCGTAACATGCCACCTTGACAATGAGTTTTGCCAAGACTTATGAGTAAGTATAGGAACAGAAACAATGACTTCATGTATCATAAATATTGACTGACCTTTCTTCGCTCTAGGCGGACTTCACCAAAGGCTATGAAAAGCGGGCTGGGATACTAGCCCCATTGGATGCCACAGCGATAAGACGTGTGGCTAACAATGATGAGCTAATTGACCAAATTTTAGTAATGATACTGAGTGTCAACTATTACTGGATCATATCAGTGTGACCAGTTCGCAATAAGGCCCAGCAGATGAAGTTATGCAAAGATTCATTTATTGTAGGGCTTATTTAGCTTTTGTCTCATACTACACAGGTTATGCGCCTCGATGTTTTAGTATTTCCAAAAATGGAGGAGTATCGATTCCATCGGGGATCATAGGATCATCATCAATACTGATAGCCATAGACTCCATACTATTTAAAGACACTTCCCAAGCATCTAGTAATTTTATGTTGTCTTTAACCACTGAAGTACCTGATCCAACTCTAGGCTGAATACCTTTATCTTTATTTAAGACCCCATAACCAACTACGTAACGGCCAACATCTTCATATCGCTTTAGAAACCGATCTAAGTTGTGATTATTGAGTGGGGTCATAATCTGGATTCGAGCCGTAACCTGAACCATTGTTGAACTTGAAAACTCCATGTTTTCAAAGAGACATACTTTATAATGAGCAGGATTCTTTTTATCAATTTTTCTAATAATTGAAATTTGAAGGCGATTGCATTTATCTTCACATCCCAACGCTAGTACCAAATCACTCCAAATCAACTCAGCAGAAGTATCATTCTCATAGGCTAACATGAGATGAGGTGTTTCATCTGGGGCAAATAAAAAACCCATACCGCGCCAACCAGCCCGATCCCATAGCCGAGGTTTGATTAGATGCTGAACTTTTGTGTTTTTATGGGAAACCCTTTCTTCGTTTATAATGTCCTTCGGCGGTTGACCTTTACCTACTTTCATCTCACCCAAAGGTTTGCTCTTTTGATCGACTTTTGGAATGTTATAATCCCAGGCTTCAGCTCGATGAAACTTATAATTTTCCAACTCTGGTTTGACTAACAGACCCTTAATATTTTCAACCGCGTCATTACCGAGAATATTTTGCAACCCAACAAAGCAAGCACCAAATGGCACCGCTCTCTCTAATGCCTTATCCTCTACAATCATGGATTTGAAAGTGCTCTCCAGATCCTCTACTCGGATTATATAGGCGAACACTTCAAGCAAAAATTCAGAAAGCCATTCCTGAATTACACCTTGCGCAGAAGTGTTCAACTTATGACTGGAGAACGAAGAGCAAGTTACCTCAGCTAGTAAAGTTCCAGCATCACCATTAATTTCATGCTCAATAGAAACTTCATCTTCATCATCAACAGTGATTTCGATGTTCATTGCAGGTTCAATCACTATGAACCTTTCAACAATACCAGTAGACAGTAGAGCTTCAATAGCCGCAAGGATCGACTCGGCAAGCTCTACAAGCGGGCTTTTGAAAGGAAATGAAATCTTGATTGAACAACCCATCACAGAGCTTTCTAAACTAATATACCTGCTTTGGCAATTAATCAACTTTGGAACTGTTGCACCGAATTCAGCGTCTCGAACCACTTTTACTGTATCAAGATAGTCCTGATCTACTTTCAATTCATATTCTTGCTCAATAAGCTCTGTATGTCCCAATACATAAAGTAATATAGAGCGAGAAAAATATAAGTTGAGCCTGTCTAAAAGGTCAGGCAATCGAGTGAACTGACTTAGTTCTGATGGGTTACAGTTAGCTAAGCACTGAGCAAGAAAGGCGTCAAATGCATTACGCTCACTCTCAGAGATAACCTCCTTTTCAATCCCTGATTCTGCGATGAGCGCTGACTCCCAAAATGAAATAGCATAGCTAATTCGTCCAAGTAATAGCTCAACTTTTGCGAGTCTAGCATAGCTATGAGTATGAGCTGCAACTAGTTCACCACTTTTCCAAAAATCATCAGTAACTAGAGATGCAGCCAATAGTAAATTTGCTCGCGAAGCCCACTGTAAACCAACTCTTTCATAAGCGACAGCCAATACATTCAAGGCTGCATAAAGATCTTTCCTTGATTCATTCTTGTGGAGCTTAGCTAAAGACTTTCCAATTAATTTAATCGCTTGGTAAGGTTGGTTAGATTCCATTCTTCTGGCGCCACGTTTTAAACAGAGCTGTGCAGCTTTGCGTTCTCCATCTCGGCGTGATGTATGTTCAGTAAAGTAGTCCAGTAGCTCTTCATATTGCTCATTTTCACCAAATGCTCCGTCAATTTCTGAGAAAAGTTCATACAAGTCAGAAAATGGAAAACCAACCAGAAATTCACCTGCTTCCACAATATGAAGTAAATCAGCAAATATATCCGAAGCTTCGTCTAGGTCATTTATTGTATAAAGCTTGAGCATTTCCAGATGAACCTTACACATCAAAGAATTGCTTGGCAGTTCATCATGTTCTGAAAGTTCTTGAATAGCTGTTTTGATCTTAGTTATTAATGGATTTGTGGTTAGATTTTCTGCTTCCTGATTGTGTCGTTTGTATCCGATGAACACACCCAACAATGAAAGAACATCTCTCCATTGAACCGATGTCTCAATTTTTTCTGCGAGTTCAATACACTTGATGAGATGGTTCTGGAAAAGATGAAAGTCTTCAAACCACCAATATGCTGCCCATGCATACTGGTAATGAGCATTGAATTGTTTATGAGAACCACCAAATCGTTCAGCTGCATTAACTGCTCGTTCAAAAAGACCTTGGCACTCAATTTGAGGTTGTTCTAACTCTTTTGAAGTGACTGCTATTTCAAGTAACCAATCCAGCTGATGTGGGCTTATTTTACTTGGGTTAACTTTATCCCTAATTATTAATTCCAGCTCTTTTAAGCGAGCTTGCTTTTCGTAATCTTGTACGCCAACCTTAACTTCTCTTCGCCAGCTAACGTCAATGGCTAATGAGTCAATTGCAAGCTGTTCATACCCGTACTTGAAAACCTGATCGAGTATCCAAGAAACATCTAATATTCTTACATCAATGCCAGTCTCTTTAAACAATTCATCTTCTAGCTGGCTTCGTTGATTTGATTTCGCATACCTATTGGTTACACAAAATGCTTTTACATAACCTCGATTTGTGGACTTAATTTTTCGTACATCTTTTCGGCATTTAGCTTTCCAGTCCTCCTGGGTACTAACCGCAAAAGCCCACCTTTCTTCGTTTGAAGCTTCGTTTACACCGACGTACCACAATGCCTTCGCTTGCTCTGATACAGGGAAGGTTTGAGTATCAACTTTTCCATCACCTCCAGCTACAGGGCCTGTTTGTTCAAGTAGGTTAGGACAGATAACTTTCTCACATAACTTCTTGGCAAAATCTTCAAACGCAAGTTCCATATTTCTGCGATTCAGCGTATTGAATTGATACTCCAAAAGTGTTCGGTCAAGTTTGCCAACTTCCTTTACTATTGAGTCAGAAAAGCGCTCAGGACGACGACTTTTCATAAACTCTCTAGGGGAGAAATTAGAATTCAGTTTTTTATTATTCAAATCGATGTCCTTACGAATTTATTAGAATTAAACCTATACTACATAGCTTGTTCTGAGTTAGCCAAGTGCATTTGCTGTTGAAGTTAGTGATATTTCGGAAATAGGTGGTCACATTTTCATCGTTGTAGATAGTCGCACAGATATACCTGAGTTAGTTACTACTCCTGACCAATTTATAGAGACAGAAGTAGTTTTGTTATAAAAATGTCGAAATTTTTAACATACTTTTCCTAATCTGATAGCAACGTTTTAGAGCAATAGATCTAACTCGCTTTTGTTCAAAAAGAGTTTGTCCGACCGCCAGCTTATCGCTCTTTGCCTAAGTACGCCGAGTGCCATGAGCAG
Organism: Pseudoalteromonas translucida KMM 520; assembly: GCF_001465295.1. Taxonomy (NCBI): domain Bacteria; kingdom Pseudomonadati; phylum Pseudomonadota; class Gammaproteobacteria; order Alteromonadales; family Pseudoalteromonadaceae; genus Pseudoalteromonas; species Pseudoalteromonas translucida. Next base: position 1,747,109 of record NZ_CP011034.1, read on the forward strand.
ACAGCCAGGAGCTATAATGTCTGGACTCAAAATTTGACCCCCAATGGCTCACAACTCAACTTTTACAGACATCAACAATGTGATCAATCAATAAATTGAGTTTCCTGAAGTCATAACGATCATCAATCGACTTAACTTTCTTAAACTGTTTTGTATAGTGCTCTTTCTCTTCTAAGGCACCGTGATACGTTTTCATGTCACTCTTATATAAAGACCACCTGACAACAGGTTCCTTGCTCACCTTGTAAGATAAATCTAGAAAACACTCAATAGCGACCGCTTTACCATTTACATCCGCATAATGCCTACCGGTTGGCCCTTCAGTCGCAAAACGGGAAAACTCTTCCAAGTCTGGGAGCTTCATAACCTTTAGATTTTTTGGCGCTTTAATCTCAGCCGTCTTCTCATACTTCTCAACCCCTTCAGCATCGTTATCAAAGATAAAAAGACATTTGTTTAGCATCCCAATACTCGCCAAGCCTTGAAAAAACTTATACAAACTACCCGTCCCAGTAAATGGGTAATGCTTTTTCATATCTACATAGGTAAAAAAGTCAGTAACATCAGGCCTAAGGAGCGTCATCGCTCGCTTAATAATAAATAAATCAGATGACCCTTCCGTTATGATCAAAAATTTATGTTCGTCATCAACGCCAGTATGAAGCTTATCTTTGGTAACCAACCGTCCTTCAACTATTTCTTGCGTTCTCCACATAACTTTCACATGTTGATTCTTTGGATTTTCAGCGAGCAGTCGCATATATGCATACGGATGAAGACGGTCTAAAAATATAAAAAAATCATCACTGTTTGCGAGTATTGGCTCTTTTGCATTCTCAAAATCATTTTGTTTAAAAACAACCTCAGAGAGATAGTTATAAAACGTTGAACCTGGGTTTTCCGAAATGCGCTCTAAGTCATCAATATTCATAGCTGATACGACTTTTACAAAATCCTCAGAAGAGACCAACTCCAAAAATGTCTCTTCAAAAAAATCTAAAATACTCTTCTCATAAATAGTTTGGATATCCTTAAGTTTATAGCCTAACAAATCTAACCTTAACTTTACTTCCCCCAACGTGCGTGAAAAGCCAGTTTCTTCATGCAATTCATCTTCATACATATGTGTGTTTATCACGCCATAATCAGACTGCATAAACAATTTTGAGTGATTGTTAAAATACTCACCCTTACTATAATCGAACTCCAAAGAGCCTACATCTAAAGAAACAGAGGAACCCACTTACATCTCCCTATAAACAAAATTAAGTATTCTATTAAGCGATACAGCTAACCTCTACCCATACCACCAAATCAAATCTGGTCGACAAAAACCCAACTATATGGTCATTTCCGGTGGTTAAAAATCAAGCAAAGCCAAGTCATAAACTAAAATAACGATTTCAATATGTAGAGCTCTTTCTCAAAGTCATCCAAACCACCTAAATGAATTACTTTAAGAATACAGTTAGATAATATGCGTGATGCTTTTTCTAGGACAATCTGTGAGGGTACCTTCTCCCCAAATCCCTTACCGGAACGACATCTTTAACCTTGGCATTATGGACAGCGGACGAGTGAATGTTGTGGAAGGCTTTTATTTAAGTAGCCAAAATTAACTTCTGGCTCCTTGTAGTTGCTATTTCCAGCTTGAGCCTATTTCTACCATCGTGGAATCTACGTCAAACTCACGATCAATATCTGGACTAAATACACCCAAAACATCGCCATACCTAAATTCTTCACACGTACATTCATTTTCACCTTCATCACAGTCAAAGCAAGTTCGGTTACAAAATTCAATCATTCGATCAATTGCAGTCTCTCTATTATTCAGGATATTCACAGGGGTGTAGTAGTACAGTGATTTTGGCCACCCATTAAGAAAGAAATGTTATGCTAATAAGCATACAAATTTGGGTGAAAAAATGAAGAAATTAAAACGTGCAACATATTCTGCGGCAATCAAATTAGAAACAGCTCAGCTTGTAGTCGACCAAGGTTACACGCAAGAAGATGCAGCCAAGGCTATGGGTGTTGGTAAATCAACTGTAAGTAAGTGGGTTACTCAATTAAAGCAAGAACGGAATGGCCAAGCACCATCCGCTTCACCAATGACGCCCGAACAGATTGAAATTCGTGAACTTAAAAAGCAAATCCAACGCATTGAATTAGAAAAGGATATATTAAAAAAGGCTACCGCTCTCTTGATGTCCGACTCCCTGAACAATTCTCGTTAATCGAGAAATTAAATCAACGAGAGCGCTACCCTATTAGCGTGTTATGCAACGTATTCAATGTGCATCGCAGCAGCTATAAATATTGGGCTATACGGGATACAACGCCTACACCTGAGCAAGTAAGGTTAGAAGCAGAGGTTAAAGCCATACATAGAATGAGTGGAGGCTCGGCAGGTGCAAGGACAATCGCTACAATAGCAACGAATAATGACTTTGAATTAAGCCGTTATCGTGCCGCTAAGCTGATGGTTAAACTAAAATTAGAGAGCTGCCAAGTACCACAACATCAATATAAACGTGGTGGTAATGAGCATCTTGAAATCCCAAATTTGCTAGATAGGCAGTTTGATGTTGTTGAACCGAATACTGTGTGGTGTGGTGATGTGACGTATCTTTGGACAGGCAATCGCTGGGCTTATTTAGCGGTCGTTATCGATTTATTTGCGCGTAAAGTCGTTGGTTGGGCAATGTCGTTGTCGCCAGATACTAATTTAACGCTAAAAGCGCTTGAACTCGCGTATGAAAGCAGAGGAAAACCGACAGGACTGATGTTCCATTCAGACCAAGGTAGTCATTATACAAGCTTAAAATTTCGCCAACGTTTATGGCGCTATAAAATTACGCAAAGCATGAGTAGGCGTGGAAACTGTTGGGATAATGCGCCAATGGAGCGATTTTTTAGAAGCTTTAAAACGGAATGGATGCCAAAGGTTGGATATGGAAATTTTATAGATGCTAAATATAGCGTTAGTGATTATATCAACGGATATTACAACAACGTTAGGCCGCATCATTATAATGCAGGTTTAGCACCAAATGAATCTGAGATTAGATACAAAGATTCTAAAACTGTGGCCAAATTTTATTGACCACTACATACCATCGAACATTAACAACTGGCCCTCGGTCAATTGAATAGTTTGTTCGAACCCCGTTTCATTAAGTAAGAGAAACTCATCAGGCTCGACACTGACACTGACACTGTATACTTTATTAAATTTGTCTGGCATTAGGCATTACCTTGAGTCAATAATGTAGTAATTGGAAATGTACCATCGGCAAGTTCTTCACCTATCTCTTTTAACGTTTCGATAATACCTTGTCGACCTAGGCCTTCTGCTATCGTTCATTAAGTAAAAACTCAATATTAAAATAATATTTGCCTGTATGAATTTTTGAATGTGGATAAGCATCTGGGAGGATGTCCATTGGAACATGCTTTTGAAACCGAGGTAAGTAGACTCCATTTGCTTCATGGTCAATATCGATACCGAACGTCGCTAACCTCAGCCTTAAACGGGCAGCGCGCATATCATTCTAAGACACTATGTGATGAGCCGCTGTATTTTTAGGTTTATTTCCGCGCCCAGCCTTCGCTATATTTGCTGCTAGCTTTTGAGCATGCTTTTTTATATGCTCCCAGCGTACATGGCGTGAGTAGATTAAGTCATCAGCCGAGATAATGTATAGAAAACGCATGGGCTTGGGCTTTAGCTAAACTACGGTCATCGGTTACGAGAAATAAATTGTTTTCAATATCTTGAATAGTTACTTCATGTATCTCTTGACGCATAAAAACTCCTTTTAAATGTTGTTTCTAATATAGATACTTATAAACATATGTACAAGCTTGAAAGCTTTTTTTGAGCATACAGCCACTACAAGACAACATAGTTATAGACTTATACTCTCACAGCGGCTTTTAACTACATCATTTTGATTCTTTTGTAGCTTGGAAATCTTCTCAGCTCTAGTGCACTCCCAAGCATCAACAGGATACATTTTATCCCACGCATTCATTAGTTGGCGTTGCGCTTTACTCATATTGTATCGTTTATAAGTGTTCTCCATATACAAATAAGTACGCGCAATTTGCCCTCTAGCCACTTCAGGTGGCTCAGCTTTTCTGTCGTCGATTTTCATCGCGCAACGTCCAAAATCGCTTTGAGCCGCTGGAAGCATGGTAAAGTTATGATTACTTCTCAGCGCATTCACGGCACCAATGGCCGGATAGAGGTTAAACATATCAGCTTGCATAAAACGGTATTCTGTATTTACTTTTTCGGCACATCGTCGACCTTTAAATGACTTCCCCTTACTATTCACACATTGCTTGTCCCCATCTCGCCATTCGCTAAAAGTACGACCAAAGTTTTCTGCTGGAACAACGTGCTCCCATTCAATTTTTTTAGATCGTTTGACGTACTTTGTTGTAGAAAAGCCCTCCGGCGCGGTTACTTTTTTACTAGCGTCAAATGTCGCACCACAATAAAGTGTAATGCGGTGATTGTTATAAACCTGCTTTTCTAGAAGTCGTTTAGCTTTGCTAAATGAGTCGATTTCTTGATTTCCTGAAGAGGCAGCAGAGAAAGTAAGTGTTGCTAACAGTGTAATTGTGGATGCTTTCATTATGATTCTTGATACCTATTTCGGTTAAATATGCGACATACTATAACTGAGTTAATAAGCTAATTCTCATTTGTGGCGACTAACAATTTTAATTGTAGAACTAAGATATTGTGCTTATAAAGTTTAATCGGAAAGTTACTTCCCAGTCCATGTATTGTCATTTTGATACTGCCCAGAGCAAGCGCTGTTATATGCAAATTGGCCCGTAGACTTATCTCGACAGCACCAGACTAAGTTGTAGTTGCTATCATAAAACTGGTCCCATGCATAACCAGAAGAATAGTTATTTGACACGCCAGCTCCTGCCGCAGCAACAGCTAAAACGACGACACCTACCGCAACAACAGCAGCAACAACGCCTTGAGCGATTTCTTTTCTGTCTTGTGCAGCTAATATCTCACATTTGTATTGAGTGAGTGTTCTATATTTAACTTCTCTGTTAAGCGCGTAGATATAGTTCGCTTCATCAGTATTTTCGGCTGTATAACTTTTAGCGAGGATATCTTTATCATTAAGGTAGTTTCGACACACTTGGGCATCTGTTAATTCAGAGTCACCGGCAATGATGGCGTGTCTAGAGGCTGAACAGCCAGTAATAACGCTAAGTATTAGAAAAGATGCAATAGTGTTTTTAACTACAGTCATTAGTAAATTATTCCATATTTAAAATAAACTTTGGGTAAGTTCATAATTCCTTCGTCAAATTTTAACAAACGAAGGCAGGTTTTCCTAACTGTTAAAAAAGGGTTTTTAATGTTTAGGTATGAAGACTGTTTATATCAGCCTTAATAAAAATATCGTCTTCACAAAAAGAATCTTGGCTTAATTGGAATCTTAAATTACACTGTACATATAAACAGTGCTTGAGGTGTGTATGTTCGTTATTCCAATTTTTATAGAAGCAGGTATCACCGGCTTTGAATCTCCTGCTGCAGAATATGTAGAGCTAGGTATTTCAATCGATGAACTAATCATTAAACACCCGAATGCCACTTTTATTGGTATAGCTTCTGGGCAATCCATGCAAGAAGTAGGAATATTCGATGGTGACTTATTAGTCATTGATAGAGCTGAGGATGTAAGTACCGGCGATGTCATTGTTGCAAGCTATAACGGTTCGTTTGTTTGTAAAATCATAGATAAATCGCAACGCTTACTTATCTCTGCCTCTAAAGATTATAAGTCTGTTTATATCTCTAATGATGATGACTTTAAGCTCGAAGGTGTCGTTACTGCGAGCATCCGCCTACACAGAAATAAAGCTGAAGTGAATCGATGTTTGCCCTCGTAGATGCAGTTGCATTTTATGCCAGTGCGGAGAAGGTGTTTGACCCATCCATTCGCTTTAAACCCGTTGTTGTTCTAACAAATAACGATGGGTGTATTTGTGCAATATGCCCTATTGCTAGAAAGCTTAATATCCCGAAATTTGAACCTTACTTCAAAATTAGACCCTATTTAGAGCAGCATAATGTCGTCGTGCGCTCTTCAAATTATGAACTCTATGCTGATTTGAGTGAGAGAATGATGACGGTCATTAATCGTTTTTGTGATGACCATTATGTTTATAGTATTGATGAGTCATTTTTACGTTTTACTGGTTTTTCTAAAATCATCAATGACTGGGCTGATTACGGACACACAATACGGCGAGCGGTATGGCGCGAAACAGGATTGCCTGTTGGTGTAGGCTTTGGCATTACGCCTACGTTAGCTAAAGCTGCCAACCATGCGGCAAAAAAACTCTCTGGTTATAACGGAGTTGCTGTTATTAATGATGATATATCACGCCAAGAAATCCTGACGCGTATGGATGTTACCGATGTCTGGGGTATTGGCTCTCGACTCGGTAGAAAACTTAAGATCATGGGGATTAAAAGTGCATGGGATTTAGCAAACCAGAACCCTAAAGCAATGCGACACATGTTTAGCGTTGTTGTTGAGAGGACCGTAAGTGAGCTTAACGGCATCGCCTGTTTAAGTTGGGATGAAGTAAAACAGAATAAAAAAGAAATCTACTCAACGAGAAGTTTCGGGGAAAGAGTAAGTGATTTAAATACATTAAAATCAGCCCTCGTAACACACGCAGCGATTGTTGGCCGCAAGCTAAGAAAACAACAGTCATTAGCAAAACGACTTGTTATATTCGCTGCAAGCTCGCCACACGAAGACGCGTATTATAAGAAATCTTTGCTCTATGATTTTCCTATACCTACATCAGATACCAGTGTTATAGCCAATGCTGTTTCAGATGTTATTGATGATATTTTTAAGGCTAACACGCGCTTTTATCGCTGCGGTATTGGCGCAATAGAGTTAGAAAGTGAGTTATTTCAACAAGCCGATATGTTCTCTGTAAGTGAGGATAAACCTAAAATGATGGAATGCTTAGATGTAATAAATAAACGCTATGGTGTAGGAACTTTATCTATAGGTAGTGAAAAGCTAACAAAATCATGGAACATGAAAAGGGCTTTTTTATCGCCCCACTACACAACCCGCTGGTCAGACATTCCTATCATAGATTGTGATTGAATTAGTTAAGTTAATATTGAATATGTTCCATTCCGACCAATAAAAGCATGAACATTTGTAGTTAAGCTCGGTTGTGGCTTTTTAACAACTTTGAATTTTAAGTCTTTGTTACCAAACTCATCTAGACTTGGACTAAAAGCAAAATGGACTTCCCAGCTTTCACTAGACACCGGCTTATAATCTTAAAGTACAAAACGGAAGTAAACTTCCGGCTTGTAAGCTTGTATTGGTATATTCCGAAATTAAACTTCCGTTTCTAGGGCTTTAAAGGTAGTTATCGGTAATATACTTCTTTTTTTGATAGCGTTAACCTAGATAGCTATATGAACAACTTTTCGGGGTCTCCTTTGAGCGAAAACCGGACACTGAAAAAGTTAAATTTATTCCTACTTCTTTGAGTAGGAGCCTAATTTTGTCCGATAACATTATTAAACGCCGTTTTGGGGCAAAATAACATGCTTAATTCCTAGCTGTTTTAATTACTTGTTTACAAAGGTAATTATTGGTGAAATTATCAGGGTATGTAATATACGCCGTTTTGGTGTGTTATAAACCACCAAAATGGTGTTCAATAAGCTGTTATGTGTTCCTCAGAGTATTGGTGTTAATTAAATTATGGAAGATCTAAGAAGAACATGTTTCTTTTGTGCCGAGAGAATTGAAGAAAAGAAAACTCTAGAGCATATTATTCCTAATAGCCTTTTAGGAAAGCTAAGTATTAAAGAAAAAACAATAACAGGGCAAAAAGAAACTCAATATAGTCGAGTAAAAGTACCTGCCCATTCTACTTGTAATAGTGGATTTGGAAGTGACTTTGAAAACAGAGCGCTTGAGCTACTTGAGGATCCTGATTTGTTGTATGAAAGTATAACGAATGAAGAGGGTGGCATAGCAATGATGTATGGCCCTGACGAATCAGATACCGCAATAATTACTACATGGTTATCAAAGATTTATTATGGCTTGTTTTACTATGATCTCATTTCCACACAAGATGATGATTGGAGAAATATTTGTTCGAGCGTGATAGCTAATGATAATTTTGAATACGTGCGCCGTTCATACAAAAATGGTCATGGATTCCAATTACCTTCAAGCTTATATGTATTTAAAACAAATAATTTAGATACCGACCTAACTACTTTCATTGAGCCTAGCAGTATAATGTTAAAGGTAGGGGCAATAACATTAATACTTTGTATCAGTGATGGTTACTTAACTAAGAATTATCTGAACGGTGATACGCTAGAGCGGTTAAGGAAAAATATTCAAACTGAAGATGAAACGAATATAAATTTTCCATCGCATAAAATGGCTTTTGCGGAAATATTGGCACTTCGTAGTTGTATTCCCAAAACCCCTAAGTTCGTCACTAGTGATAATCAAGTAATTAACATGAGTTTATCTACAATGGTTTCCAATCCAGACAAGTACTACCAAATAAATGATGATAGGTATAAGGAAGCTAGAATTGAGATACTTGGTAAGTTTGGTATAAAGTTAGGTTAAATAAACACATAGCAAGGCGTTTAAACGGAACAAAAACAGTGGGTTACGTTTCTCTTCGCTACACATTATAACCCACAATTTTTGTCCGCTTAACGCGGCGTTAGTTTTCTCATCAACATCATCATTTATCAACAAGGATAGAAATGGATACTTTCATTGAATTTGTAAAATCAGACATTGGGGTCACGCTGGCTTGGCTATGTACTGTAGGAAGTACATTGTTTGCGGTGATTGCATCAAAGAAAAATAAACAGTTGAAAATAAAAATTGGCGAAATAACAAAGAATTCAACAGTAGATAATAGTAAGGATAGTGTTATGCAAAACGGCCAGAAGAATGTATATACAAAGACCAACTCTGGCGGCATGAAAATTGATATGTAAGGACTAAACTCTTGACCATAGGAAATGAAGGGGGTAAACCCCCAGCAAATAAAACAGTTCACGTTGAACGTAATGCTGGAAATATCATAATCGGGGATTCACCCGAATATGAGATCAGCTCGGCTATAAATGAATTGCTAAAGTCATTAGCTAACAAGCCGTTTACGTTTAAGAAAAGCAGAAGACGCCCATCCTCTGAAACAGTTGTGAAGATTAAATACAATAGTCTTAAAGCTAAAAGTCATATCATAAAGCAATACTTAGATCATTCCTCAAAAGTAGAAGAAGCCTATTCCGAGATAGACTCATTGATAACTTTTGGAAAAGATACAATCCTGCAAAATTTAAACGATTTATACTATCTTGCTTTAGACGCTGTTGAAATCGACTATCTAACTTGCGATATAGACATAGCTAAAATCAGAGAAAATTCAGAGTTCATTTTGGATTTTATTATTCAAAGATTAAAAAACACCGTATTTGAATCAAAAAACACTCCAGCTTACAAAGAGCATGTTGAATTGGGCGTGAATGTCGTCGTCGCTCATGCTTTTATTGAGTGCATAATTATGGAAAACCCAACTTATGATTCCTAGAAATGGTTGTGACCCAGAAATAAATATTGTAAGTATCGGAGCAAAAATTCTAAAGCAAGTGGCAGAGGAAAATCCGTCCTTGGATGCGATACTCACTGACTGTTCTTCAGATCTAAAAGTATCGATTGACCACATTATATTGTCATTAGATTGGTTGTTTGCAATTAAGGCTATTGGGATTAATGGAACAGAGGTTTTTATAAATGAAGCTTGATAACCTTGAAATAAAGATAAATAGCGAAGTAAAAAGATTGGTTAAATTCGAGACAGGCCTTAACCTCATCACAAACAAGCCAAATTCTGGGCGTACAGGAAACAGCGTCGGAAAATCAACATTATCAAGAGTGGTTGATTTTCTAATGCTAGGAAGCATAGACAATATTTACATCGATGAAGAGTTCAAAAAGCCAAACCTTGAGATAGAAGCGCTTTTTAAGAACAACTTTGTAACTGCTTCTCTCAGTTTCTTTGACTTCTCAAACAAAATAAATCAAATTTCTCGAAATCTATGTGTTGGTGGAGAATCTGAATCTAAATTCTGGGTAAATGGTGAAATTGTTGAAGAAAAGGGATATGAGTCATTTATTCAGGATAAAATCTTTAATATATCTACTAGAAGGCCTTCTGTTCGAGCTGTAGCGCCTAAATTCATTAGAAATGACAGTCATAGAATGTTGAGTACGACCAAGTTTCTTGATAAACGACAAGGCCCAAAAGATTACAGCGAACTTTTTTTATACCTTTTCGGCTTCAACAATACGTCTTTACTTACAGAGAAAAGAGATGCAACGAATCTGGTTAATAGACGAAAAAGAAATTCCACTTCAATCAATGCTCTAGTGAAAGAGCAAAAGCCAACAAGTGAGATCAAGAAATATAAGGCAGATGCTAAAGAGCTAGAGAACAACCTTTTAACATTCGAATACTCGTCAGAATATTCTAATCCAATAGAAAGGCTTTCAGAACTACAAGTAAAAGAAGACAGATATACCGAAGAGCTTCTATCAATACAGCGAAAAGTAGACAATATCAATCATACTATCGAACTATTATCCAAAGACAAAGATGGTTATTTAATCAACGAGCTTAAAGCTATATATAGTTTTTCTGGTGTAGCAATTGATGGAGCCTTAAGAGAACTTGAAGACGTTATTTTGTTCCATAGAAATCTCGTTGAAAAAAAGAGGCGCTTTCTTACGATTGACTTGCCTAAATTGGATGAGGAATCTGAAGGTCTTCAAGCAGAGCTCAGTTCAATACGGAAAGATAAGTTACAAGTTTTTTCTGATATGAGGTCTAAGGAAAGCTTAGACAATGTGACTAAAAATCTGAAACGTCTTGGTGAGCTTAAAGTTGAACTTGGAAAGTTAGAAGGTCTAATGGAGCAGCAGTCCAAGGCAAAATTAGATCAAACTGAAGCTGAAGCTCAATTGCAGAAAATCCTTGAGGCTATTTCCAAAGAGATTGACTATGTTTATGAGTTTGAGAAAAAATTCAATACACATTTAGGATCTCTTACTAAAAGTCTTCACGATGAAGAATACAGCATAGACTTAGAATTCAATAAGGATAGTGGTACTTGTTCTATAGAGCTCAATAACTCAGCAACTAATCCTGAGGGTGGGAAGAAGAAAGCCGAAGTCATTGCTTTTGATTTTGCATATATACATGCCATTAATGAGTTAAAGCTGAATCGACCAAATTTTATATTTCATGACAGTATTGAGGATATTGACCAAAAACAGATTGAAGATATTTTCAAAGAGGCAAAGAAACTCCCGGGTCAACAGATTTTGTCAATGCTATCAGATAAAATATCAGAAGAAACTTACAAGGAGATATCCAAAAATGTAATCTTATCTCTTGATGAGGATGAAAAGTTCTTTTGTGTTTAAACAAAAAACTAACAAGTCAAATCACTCGGACGCAGCGAAGCTGCGCCGGTGTTTGAGGCGTTATGTGTTTCAGGAGTATGGTGTTTTCAATGGATAATGATGACGTAAAAATTGTAGAAGCAAAAATGGAGTTAGAACGCATTTCTGAGCTTCAAAAGTATAAAGAAGAATTTGATAAGCTTGGTTCAAATGACTGGGGGCTTAAAGACTTTCTTTCTATTATTGCGCCATTTGGCTTACTTCTACTTGCAAATAGTTTCTTTACAATCGAGAGTGAGTTATTTCAAATAATGTGCGTTATTTTCGTTGCCTCATCTTTTGTTCAAGGCATGGTTACCGCTGAAAGTAAAAAGACAAACCGCAGAATTGATATACTGCTCAAAATCATCAAACAAGGACAGAGTAAAAACACATAACAACACGCCCTGAGGTGGACAGCAAGCACTAAAGCTCACTTTCCACCGCAAGTTTAGCCAACAGTCAATTGCCCCTTAGCAAAGCGTTAGGCATATCAAGGTAGAGGGATTTATCGTTCAATGAGTCAAAAAAAATCAACGCCATCACTTCCAGATCCATTTCCAACGGATAAACTTCGTTTACTTCAGTTCGGAAGTGCTGATGGTCATAGAGATAAAGTTGCAGAGCATGCGTTTATAGAAACTTCATCTGTAAAACAATTTTATTTGAATCAACATTCAATAATTGTAGGAGCAATAGGAGCTGGCAAAAGTACTCTATTTGCCCTATTGAAGAATCATTCAGAAAAATTAGAATCATATAAAGATGATTTGATCGTACCTTTAGAAGAGGCTTTGTCATTTAATGAACTTGCTGATTTTGTTAAAAATCATTATCCAGATAAAGATGAAAAAACACTTTATCAATTATTATGGAAGTTCAGTATATTATTAAAAATCGCAATTGAATTATCAAAGCATGAAGGCTTTCCAAATAACGATTATGAGAAGGCAGTTAACAATTTCTTAGATGATTCAAATAGTTCAGATGCTTATTCAAATATCCTTAATAAATTTAAAAAACTTATTTCTAATGCAAATGTAAAATTTGAAGCTAAGGTTGGTGACAACCCTATAGCTATAGAAGCAGGGTTGTCTGATAAAGAACCAAAGCCCCAAAAGAAAATTAACCTTGAAGAAGTTCAAAGAGCTATATCCGACTCAATAAAAGTTCGTAATTTCAATTGTGCGACTGTGATTATTGATAAAATAGACAAGTTTATGGCTGGTGCTGAATATAATGTCCAAAGACAGTATATAGGTGCATTACTTGAAGTTGATGATGATCTATCGGCTATTCAAAACATTAATTTAAAAGTTTTTATAAGAGCAGACCTATTTGAAAGATTAGATTTCGCAGCTCTTGGTTATGACAAAGTCCATGATAACGTAATTAGATTAAAATGGAGCCACGATGAAACTCTACGTTTTTTAGCAACAAGGATAATGGTTGGATTAATACGAGCGAAGATATGTAGACCAGAAGAGATATTTCAGTCTACAGACTTAACTGAGTTTGATTTGACTTGGAGAGAAAAGTTATTTCTAAATCCTAGTGTGCCAAATATTGTTAAAAACCTGATTAATAAAAAAGAAAAATCTGAACGCGTTACAAGTATGTATGGGAAATTTGATAAAGCGATAATCACTAAAGTTTTTCCTCGTTGTGCTATTCACTTCTGCTCAAAAGAAAACAAGCAGTCAGAATTAGATATTTTTGATTTTATAAAATCTCATTTTTTAGATGGTAACGGAATATGTACTCCAAGGTATATGTTAATTTTCCTAAAAGAAGTTGTTGAACAAGTCGCCTCATATTATGACGAAAACCCTGATCAAGTTTCAGAGCTAGTTTTAGTGGAAAAAGATTTTGAGTGGGATTTATTTAAAAAATATTGTGTGTATCAAGCTTATGTTACAGCGAAAGATATATATATAAAGAACATTGAAACTATAGACTCTACATGGACTAAAAATGTAAATGTCCTTTTGGCAAAAAGAGGTAACAAAACAAAGTTTGATTATAAATGGATTAGAGCCAACATTCCTGATATTTCAGAAAGTGAAGCAGTAGATTTCTTGTCATTTCTTCAAGTTATTGGTTTTTTGAAAATTTCAGATGCACATCAAGATATAAAAAAGAGAGGTTATGAGCTACCTATTCTATACAAGCTTTCGAATATGCCTAACAAGCCAATTAAGCGGGACTAAAAACAGTTTGCTCGGTTTCGCTTCGCTACACATTTTAGCAAACAATTTTTAGCCCACTATTGGGGCGTTACCACCGTCCGCTCATGGCACGTGTCAGACTCTAACTTCGAGTCTGGCTTAGGTTCAAATTTAAGCATCGATCTGTTCTGATACTTCTAACGCATCATCAACTTCTATTCCCAAGTACCTGACTGTGCTCTCCAGTTTTCTATGGCCAAGTAGAAGCTGACAGGCTCTTAAATTTTTAGTTTTTTTGTAAATTAGTGATGGTTTGGTACGTCTCATAGAATGAGTGCCATATTGAGTCTTATCTAACCCAATTGAGGTGACCCAAGAATCAACTATACGTCCATATTGACGGGTTGAAAGGTGTTCAGAGGAATGAATTCGTGACTTAAACAAGTAATCATAAGAATTGAGAGTAAATTGCTCTATGAGCGCCACAATTGATTTCCTTGTATTTCCAGTAATTTCAAATTGAACAGGCATACCAGTCTTTTTTTGAACGACTATTGCCCTTGATTGGATTGTTTTACCATGTGCGATGTCATTAACTTTTAGTGAAACTAAATCACACCCTCTTAGTTTGCTATCTATGGCTAGGTTAAATAGTGCTAGATCTCTTATTTTATGAAAAAGTTCTAGTCGTATTCGGATAGCCCATATTTGCTGTAATTTTAGAGGTAACTTTTGTCCTACAAGCTTATTTTTATTCCAAGGCTCTTTAGGCTGATATATAGTTAACTGGTGCATTAGTTGTACTCCGGTGTTTATGGAGTTTTAAGCTTAGCTCGCTACAAAAGAATTCGGGTATGAGCGATAACCAGTCATTGGGGTTCGTTAAATATCGTCGTTAACTGATTGGTCAAACTGTCATTTTCGTTTATATTCATGAAAATGAGCGCCGAGCGCATATTGTTCTATTTAACTTTTCTTTAAAGTTTTAGAAAACTTCGTGATAGTAATACCTTAGGTTATTTGTTAAAACTATATAATGTAGAAAAATGAGCGTAGCGTCGGCAGAAACATGCGCGATGAGCGCACTATTAAATTGTTATGCCTTTTTAGTCATCTGCAAGGCTCAATATATAAATAAGGATATCAATGAATTTTTTACAGTTCGACTTAGGAAACCTCAAACGGGGTGAGATTGTTGAGGTAACACTAACAAGTGGTGCCAATGTAAGATTAATGACTAGTTCAGAGTTTAATAATTACAAAAACGGAAGAAAGCATAGGTTTATTGGCGGACTAGCTAAAAGATCACCTGTAAACCTTCAAGTAACAAGTTCAGGTCGATGGTACGTTGCTGTAGATATGCAAGGACTTCGAGGTTCAACAAAAGCATCCGTGAGAACACTTCCAGGAATGTTACCTGAAATACAAGAACGACCATTATCAGAAGTGCCTAGCCTAGTTAGGGATAATGTTCCTCCTCCTCTTGAGTCTGGTGGTGAAACTCACGATGTATTCATATCTCATGCATCCGAAGATAAAGATGATTTAGTTCGCCCTTTGGCAAACGCTTTAATTGCCAAAGGTCTAAATGTTTGGTTTGATGAAATGACACTTAGAATTGGTGATAGTCTAAGACAAAAAATTGATAAAGGGCTAGCTAATAGCCGTGTAGGTTTAGTGGTTTTATCTCCATCCTTTATTAAAAAAGGTTGGACTAACTACGAACTCGATGGAATTGTCACAAGAACAGTATCAGGCGAACAGGTTCTTCTGCCTATTTGGCACGATATCACCAAACAACAAGTTGTTGATTTTAGTCCTTCTTTAGCTGACAAAGTCGCTCGTAGTACAGCAACTCATACAATAGATGAGATCGCTCAGGAGATATATGATCTTCTTGAGTCTAAGGCATAACAGGTACTTAAACGCAACTAATACAGTGGGTTAGGTTTAGCTACACTACACATTATAACCCACAATTTTAGTCCGCTTAGTGCGTCGTTACCACTGTCTGAAATTGGCACTGAGCCGAATTTCGGCATAGAGCGATAACCAGTCATTGAGATTGGCTAAATATCGTAGTTAATTGATTGGTCAAACTGCTCTTTGCTCATATATTCATAGAAATGAGCAACGTGCGTATATTATTGCATTTAACTTTACTTAAAAGTTTTAGAAAACTTAATGATAGTAATACCTTAGGTTATTTGCTAAAACTATATAATACGAAAAAATGAGCGTGGCGTCGGCAGAAATATGCACGATGAGCGCACTATTAAATTGTTAGGCTTCAGGGGTATCAATGTTAGATAGTAAATTGGTTTCATTACATAAGCATTGGATTACTGCCGATGCCATAAAACAAGTTGTTAGCGCGCCAGTTGATGAGGAAACAGGTTTACCTGAAGAGCTTCAAGAACTTGCAAAATACCATTCAATGTTTCAAAGATTAACAGTGTTATATTCTCTTCTCTACATTGTAGTTGAAGGCTATCGAGAATTGAAATATGAAAATAAAATTATAGATGATTTGTTAGCAAATGAGGATTTCGTAGATGCTTTACGACTATTTAGAAATGCAATATTTCATTACCAGAAACAACCAATTCCTGAGAAAGCGATGAAATTTTTAGAGCTCACGGAAAGCGAATTATGGATACGTAAATTGCATAGCTCTTTTGGGGCATTCTTTGAGAAAGAGTTACCAATAGGTGAAACTCTCAATCAGCTTAAAGCCTAACAAGGCATTACCAATGTTCGCTCATGGCACTTAGCTGATCTTCGTCAAAGAGCGATAAGCTGTCATTCAGGTGAGTCGTCATTAACTTAGTAAGAATAAGAGAGGATTTTCATCTTTTTTACATGTTTATATAAGCTACAGAAAGAATAATATTTATAGCTGGCAATAGCTTACAGTATTTTCTATTAATATAAATTCACAAAATAAGGACGTTTTCGCGCTAAAATAGGGAAAGTGTCCTCTGATAAAGTTGTTATATTCAAGGAGTGATCAATGAAGTTCTCAGGTAAGTCGATACGAACATTAACCAAATTAATCAAGGTAACTGGTGCCGCGACTAAAGTTAGGTTAACTGTCCAACTAAGCAGTATTCCCCAAGAGTTACTCGTTCAACTAGGCTTTGATAACACTCCTGAACAAGGAGACTTCTTGATACCTTCTTCATTGGGTAAATTCACAAGTTTTAATGTGAATGGTGCTACCAAAATTAGAAAAGATCTCCCCTTAGAGCCTGAATCAGTGATGTTCTATGGTTCATCAAGAGATTGGCACGGAGGAATTCACTACGGAATTAGGACGAGAACCATTGATAAATACCCACGAGAGTATATTTCCGCACCATCTGAAACCTTTGAAATAGTCAAAATTAAGGGAAATTTACATCTTTCTTCTTCGGAGTTAGATTTAAGCGATAAAGATGAAACACGAAACATCCATGTTACCAATATGATGCTGGAGTGCTTTTCTGAGTTCGACATTTACGATTTGGAAAAAGAAGAAATAGTTGGACCGAAGCTAAAGCGATTGCAGTGGGATATATTGCCTCAAGGAGAGTCACCTTGGATTAAAGCAAAGCCAATTATCCTCAATAGAACTGAGCACCTTCCGGAGAAAGATAAAAAAGTAATTGAACATAGAATGAAGGTAATTTCTCGAAGAGAGCCTGATTTTTTAGCCACAGGAAGAGCCGGTTTTAGCGGGTATTTTGTTTACGGCTTCAAAGACAAAGACGTATACGTTTTAGAAAGTATGGAACTTGATAATGCAACATACGTTTTCAATAGTGACTGGGAAGCGATATCAAAATTAACCAAAAGCCAAATTATCAATAGCGAATTACCGCATCAACGAATTATCCACAATAAAAAATGGAATGTATCGCTAGGCCGCGCGATATCTGGAAATTAAATATAACAAGCAATCAAGAAGGACTAAAAACAGCTTGCTCGGTTCCGCTTTGCTTCACATTTTAGCCTCTTATTGAGGCGTTACCAATGTCCGCTCATGGCACAATTGCTAAGTTAGGCTGTGAGCGAATTTGAGACATTGACCAAAGTGCAAAAATTGCACATTGGTCACCACCTCTAACTCAGAGGCGTACTTCGGCAAAGAGCGATAACCGGTCATTGAGATTAGCTAAATATAATAGTTAATTGATTGGTCAAACTGCTCTTTACTCATATATTCATGAAAATGAGCTGCTCGCGCATATTGATCTATTTAACTTTACTCAAAAATTTTAGAAAACTTAGTGATAGTAATACCTTAGGTTATTTGTTAAAACTATATAAAGCAGAAAAATGAGCGTTAAGTCGGCAGAAATATGCGCGATAAGCGGACTATAAAATGTTAGTTTTATATTTGAGTTATTCAGAATTAAAGGTGTCAACTAGTTGAAAAATGTACTTATATTTATGGTTGTTGGATTGTATCTGGTAGCTTGTGGCTTTTTCATTGGTGTTACAGATAGAGCGGCTATGTTTGACGGGGTCAAATGGACTGATGTTGGTACTTTAGTTGTTACATCTCTTGGTTTTATTTTTGGTTTCTATACCTACTTTCAATGGTTAAATAACAAGCGAAAGGAGGATTCATATTTAGTCGCCAAAAGATACATCGCTGCTATAGATGAAATAGAAGAAAACTTACATGAGTTGCGATTTCATTATGATCATATATGTCCTACACCAGGATTGATGGTTGAGGATAAAGATGTATCAATCAAACGTATTGAGCATCTTAATATTGTTTGGGGCAACCTATATCAAGCACGGCGAAACCTTTATAAATCTAATAGAGAGCTATCATTCTGGAATGTTTGTCTAGCTAAAGAGGCTGTAGAAGACTACAACTATTTGAATAAGTCACTGGACAATATTAGTGTGATATCTTCAGTTTTGAACAATCAATTATTCCATTTTGTAAGCAGTAGACAAAATATGGATGGAGTGATTCGAGAGAAGCAAAGGTTTGACGAGTTACATGATTCAGTTCATAAAATCATTCAACATCGCGTTGATTGTGGCTTTAAGTCAATGTTTACCTTCGAAATATAAATGTAACGAAAAAAACGTTCAAGAGTAACTCCAAACGTGTGCTAGTTTTGCTGCGCTCACAATATGGCACACGGTTGTCACACTTTAACGTGGAGTTGAGGCTGCAGAATTACTTTTTTTAAGGAAAACAGCCTGTTTTATGTGTTCCAAATGCATTACCTAATGCTCTAAAAAGGCTTAGAGTGAATTGTAGGAGCTATTTTTTAATTGAATTTGACTGTTGGAGTTATTCTACAGTCTAGTTAGGCAATAAACCAATGGAAGTTTGATGCTCAATAGTAGGTTTTTCGATAAAGATAGAAGTGTTCAAGAGCGGTGGTTTCGAATGAAATTCCACAGAAATTTTGGGCTGCAGATAAAAGCTGTTTTCTTGTGGCGACTTTACCGTAAATTGGAAAAAGAATTTAAAGCAAAAGATAAAGTTATAAACGGAGCTATAGAAATCACAGTGAAAGAATGTAAGAAGGTCAATGAGGAGCTGTTTCCTGCGACAAAGCAGTTTCTAAATATTGGCCTGTATTTCTTGCTTGCTGAGAGAGATATCCAAGCTTTAAAAGCTGATGCTTTCGCTCATCCTAATGAGACAAAAAGGAATATTGCGTTACGTGCACTGCTTTTAACCATTTATGAGTGGGATATGGGAAAAGTTACTGGACGGCGAATGCAGTTTATATACGAATCGACAGGATTGTCTGATTCTTCAAGGAGTATGGTTGTTGATGCCCTAAAAAAATTAAAGAAAGCAAGAAAAGCAATTGAAAATGAAATTTCTGAGGCAAGGCACAACACTATTGCCCATAGAGAGGCCGACGCTCTACATCAGTACGAAATTATCTCAGAGCTGAAAATCATGGATTTTTCCATAGCTTTGACTGGTTTGTACGAAGCATCAGATATGCTGTTGAAGTCTTTGGTAAAAGCGATGCTTGAAATTGGTACGACGGAAAACCTGTTTAATCAGGTGAATTATCGAAAAAAATAGCCTAACAAGCTGCTGCCGACGAGCGGCAGAGTGCAGAGTTACTAATGTCCGCAATTGGCACATATGCGTCTTATGTATCTTCCATAATATCTTTAAGTGCTATGCGTTTTAACTGCGTGCCATCGCGGTACCCTTTTGCTAACAAATCGTCTAATACAGCACCAGTGTAGAATGTGTAACCATTCTCTTCACCAACGGGGAGCTCATATGTAGAGCCTGATATTTGAGGCCAAGTCCAGTAATTCCCGCACGATGATAATTTAGGTAGAACCATTGAACCTGAACTAACTCTCCACTCATCATCATTTCGCCATGAACAAAACAATACATAACATGGTTTATCATCAACTGTTTGAAACGTTAAAACAACCCACCCCTCTGGCCTATGTTTTATATTCAATTTCATCCCTTTTTACATTAAAATTAAATTTAGCATTCATATTAATCCTAACCCAATAAATCAAAATATTAGTTTTCCTAGAAAATGAGTGAAAGAGTCATTAAATATTTTTGATACCTTATCGATAGAAACAAAGTCTGTTGATCGATATTTAAAAGGCACAAGTGGCGTTAAGCACCTTATTACAATTGGTACTACTGCAGGTCAATTTGACGATATCGAGCAGATGTTTTGTAAAAAAATCCGGCCCAGTGATTCCTAGAACGAAGAGCTGGATTGACGATGTAATTAGGTAATACAACAATTGGATTATCACCTTTAACAGTTGGTAAGTACAAAAAGTTATTTTACCATATTTACCTAGCGTAATATCACAACAAAGGCAATGGATTGTCAAAGCTCATATAAGCTTTATATGAAAAGTTTAAGAAATCTGCAAACTAAGTTATCAACCCATCTCAACACTTAACTAAAGAACAATTAGATTTACATGCAAGAGAAAAAAAAGGTCTAGTCGTTCAGCGGTAGAGCATAGGACTAGCATAAACGTGATAGAGCAAATATTGATATATTCCAGTCGTAAGCTAAATATTGTCCCAGCTATAAATATAGAAGCTGGCGTCCGATTAGTGGTGAATGCAACACTACTGAGCATTTCAGAGCAATTATTGGCTAAATTCAATCATTTTTTGATTTCAGCGGCAGCTTAAAAAATTTTTTGAAGTAGAAACATAAAGTACATGTACCATATAGTTAGGAATGAATAAAAACTCCATAAAATTCAGCTGGCCATCATGAAAAATTAAGTGTACTTACTCTTTTGCCAATATTAGTTAAATAGGATTTGTATTAGGCTATTCAGTATAACTAACTATAACTAGATGTATTTAAAGCCTGCTCTTTGCTGATTATTTAGTGTATTTTGCGTTTTTAAGTAAACTCATTACGGCTACTTTGCGCTAATACAAATACATAACTAATGAACGATTACTCTACTTACTAAGCAGATTAAACAGATTAAACAGATTAAACAGATTAAACAGATTAAACAGATTAAACAGATTAAACAGATTAAACAGATTAAACAGATTAAACAAGAATGCCATTACTCACATAATTCTATCAAGCAAGTTTTTCATTAAAGCATGCATTTGTATAAAGTAATCCTGCTAATAATTTAGCTGTTAAAGCTTTCCTTGCTTGTTTGCTGCGCACCTATTTGTAACTAACCAACACGTAAGTATGTTGTTATGCCTTTACTATATTTTCAATTCAGAAGAACTTAAGTTTAGCTCTATTACTTGTATAGCTTATTATTCTCTTTGTATATATACACTTATATATTACGTTATTCTTGCAACTACTATCTAACGTAATAAATCAGAGCTCTTACAGCATTTAACTTCTTTTTGGCAATGCTCTAATTACGAGTTTAGCTTAGCTAATATCACCTAACGTAATAAATAAACCAGAATTCAGCTATTTACTAAATATTGCTTATCATCTTAATATAGTTAGTAGCCTTACTTAACTATAATTTTAACTAAGTGATTATTAACGCCTATAAATAAGCTTCAGTATTAAACCTAGTTAATCGCGTTATTCTATCTATTATTTCAATTCTAACAACTAAGCTAACTAACATTATCTATTTCTATGCCAGCTTCTTTGCCGTTATACATGAGCAACTGCGCGTATATAATATTTACATTGATATGCCAGATGCTAATACTCTAGTTATCATCAGTTGTAATAGTTTATTATAAAGAAGCTCTGGTTTATCACTGTTAAACACATGGGTTTTACCTGTATTTACATAGCTAGTTTTACAAAATCACCGCTATTAACAGTAATAAACCAGCTAGTTTAGTTCGTTTTATAAGCAGGTGCTTTAAATAGCCTATTATGTAGGGTTTTAATTTTCAGTTTTAGTCATATTTAGTTTAATTATTAGTCGCTTAAATTATGTTAAATTGAGCTGTAATTATGTTTATCACAGTAATGCGCTTGGTTTTTAACTAAAACTCCCTGCTGATAGTGGTTTTAACTATGAAATTCTAAGTTGTTGAAGGACAGTTGGTATAAAGCAGAGTAATGGAAAGCAGGTTTCCATAATGTTTGATGGCTATTTATAAGTGTGACTTTTTAAGTATAATTTTTAAGTGTATTTTAACTTAGGCTAGTTTTAAATATTGAAGTGCCCTGCACTGTATATAGTTATTGTTGCGTAATAATGTAATTAAATATGATGGTTAATCCGATACTATTCGCAGTACACTTGCCATTAACCTAACGCGTTAAATTAACAGCAAGTAGAACCACAGGTGATTTAATTAATTTTGCCAAGCTCATCTTTCAGATTCTTTAGTTTAAGCTTTTCTGCTGTAATCTTTTTTTGATACTTACTCACTTTATCACTTTCATCTGCTTGTTTAGCATCTAGCAGATCTTCTTCATATTCAGCAATATCATTGTTAGCATCGTTTATTTTTTCTAGTAAATCTTCTTTCAAGGTTTTTTCGCTGCAGTTACTTTTTGCTGCATGTAATGCTTTTTTCAATCCTTCAACCTTGTACTTATTACCATGTTCCTTCGCTATGGCAAGCTGGCTTTCTATCTCGAAAAACTTTTTTTCACAGCCAGTCAAATCACTACACGCTAATGATGCAGCAAGCGATGTAGATGACAGCATAAATAAAATACCTGCTGTTGTTGGTATTACTTTATATTTTGAAAATATATTAATCATAAGGCTCTCCAATCATAATTATTAGTAAATTTGGCGTGATTGTACAAATAAAAAAGCGCGAAATATAAATTTAGCGCTTTTAAGGGCTTTGTATTAACAGCTCAAACTAATGTAGTGCAGCAGTAAATGGAATACTTTCACAAATTTTAGCTTCGGCTATTAGTAGCTCTTCTAGGCGTATATCTACTTCTTCTTTATCAAAATACTCATACGCTAGTTCTACAAATAAGTTTTTATGTTTTTCTTCTGATTCGGCAATCGCAATGTAAAACTCTTTTTCTTTGCCCTCTGGTAACGCTTGCGCCACTAAAGAAAAGCGTTCATGCCCTCTTGCCTCAATAACACCACCGACTAATAACCGGTCCATTAAAAAACCGTCGCGTCCGTGTCTAAATAATGCACGTATTTGTTTTATATAAGGGTCTTTTTTGTCGTCACCTAAATTTACATCACGTGAGATTAAAATTTTCAGCACTTCTTTAAAATGAATCATTTCTTCAAGTGCTAAGTCTGCCATGGCTGTAACCAGTTTACGTTTATCTGGGTAATGCGACAGCATAGACATGGCCATACCCGATGCTTTTTTTTCGGCTGCGGCGTGGTCTTGTAAAAAAGTATCGAAATCATCAAGAACAACTTCGGTCCATTCAAATGGGGTGTGGTATTTTAATTCAAACATGCTCTGTACTACTTATAACAAGGTGTAAAATAATGCGCAGATTTTAGCGTATATTAGGCAAAAAATCATGCTCCTAAGCCTGCAAA
Source organism: Pseudoalteromonas translucida KMM 520 (assembly GCF_001465295.1). Classification (NCBI taxonomy): domain Bacteria; kingdom Pseudomonadati; phylum Pseudomonadota; class Gammaproteobacteria; order Alteromonadales; family Pseudoalteromonadaceae; genus Pseudoalteromonas; species Pseudoalteromonas translucida. The sequence continues at coordinate 1,770,834 of NZ_CP011034.1, forward strand.
GTTAAACCTTGTAGCGTAACAGTTTATCTATGCGCCCTTTTGCCGTTGATTCAACTTTAAGCGGATGTTTTATATCGTTCCAGGCTGTAACTTTGCCGCCCATATTCATTTTTTCAAAATCTGTTTTATCACTTTTAATCGCTAAAAAATCACAGAGCACTTTGTAGCTTTGTGGCTTTGCTATATTTATTGATAAAAAACGTTGCTCTTGGTGTTTAAAATAATTTTTAGCATCATTGATATGCGTGTTATAACAATGGGTTAAGTAACTATCATCGTTTATATTATCAATCGTTAAATTACTAAATGTATTTAAATAGCAATGCTTTATATGAATATTAAAACCACCATCAGCGCGCGTTAAATTAGTGTGCATACGTAATAATAATTGCTTTATTGATGGTAGCCATACGTTAAGCTCACGCTCTAAATAAATAAACTTTGCATCAGGATAGTACTTATCGAGGGCTTTATAATCATTAAAAATTGGCGTGTCGGCAATTGCATGGGCGTTATCAAAACAATTGTTTGTGTAGGCAGTATGCGCTGTTGGTATACCAAACTCTAAAAAGGCATGGCAAACACTTGTAGTGCCTGTTCGCGGTAAACCAATAATAAATATTTTGTTATTCATACTATTAAATTTAACTAAAGCGGGTTAATAAAATAACTAAAGCACTAATAAGCATAGTTAAAAATGTTGCTATGACACCAATTTGGCGATACTTTAAGTTTTTTTCTACTATGCCAAAATTATGGAAAACACGGCCTATAAGTAGCATTGCACCAAGTGCATGGCAATAATGGCTCGCTAACCCCTGATATTCTGCTAAAAAAAGCAAAATAATTGCAAACGGTACATATTCCATAAAATTACCATGGGCACGAATTGCCCGTTGCAACTGTGGATTTTCACCTTCACCAAGTGATATTTGCGCTGCTCTGCGCACGTTTATTACGTTAAAGCTTAAGTAAATATAGTAAAATGCAAGTAATGCAGCGTATGTTGAAATGATCACAGTATTATCCTAATATTTTTGGCAATAATAACACACAAATTAACGTTCATTATCAGAAGTTTAGTTTACAACTATGCTAAAGTATTAATAATACTCTTATACAATAAAGCATAAGGATTTTATGTTTGTACCTCGCAAAGTAGCCGACAATTATCGAGAAATGATAAATAGCATTGGTTTTTATCCTTCTTTACTTTCAATTGCATTTTTAACCTTTGCGGTTATTACAATGTCGGTTGAGTATATGCCCATTATTGAAAAGCTAAAGTCGTTTATATCTGTGGTATTAGTCGATAGCGCCGAAAATGCCCGAACCGTTTTAAGCACCTTAGCTGGCAGTATTATTTCGTTAACTGTGTTTAGTTTTTCAATGGTAATGGTGGTGTTAAACTCAGCCAGTGCCAGTTTATCGCCGCGCGTAGTACCTGGATTAATTACCCGTAAATCTCACCAACTGGTATTAGGTTTTTATTTAGGCAGTATTATTTACTCAGTAATTATGCTCATAAATATTAATAAACTCGAGAATGGCGCCATGGCTATACCGGCACTTGGGGTATTATTTGCGCTTATTTTTGGTTTGATTTCGTTGGGGCTATTTGTATTTTTTATTCACTCTATATCTCGCGCTATTCAAGTAGATAATGTTTTAAATGGTTTATTTAGCCAAACAAAAAGTGAAATTAAAACCATTATTAAAAGTCAGCAAGAAGCGCCGCTTAAAAACCTCCCCGACTTTACTGATTGGTATTCTATAAATAGTCAAACTGAAGGCTACTACAAAGGGGTGCACACTGATAAGCTTTGCGCCTTATTATCTACAGAAGAAATTGAGCTTTATATCACTGTAAAACAAGGTTATTTCACAGTTAAAGGTTATCCATTTTTAAAGTGCAATAAAGATATTTCAAGCAATGATGAGTTAATTACTAAAATTTTAAGCTGCTTTATTTTTTATATAGAAGAATATATTAGCGACCATTATCGTTATGGTTTAACGCAAATATCAGAAATAGCCGTTAAGGCGATGAGCCCAGGCATAAACGATCCGGGTACCGCAGTTAAAGCCATTGATATGTTAAGTATTTTATTAATTAAACGACTTTCAATAAGTGATATTAATTACAGCTTTAAACACAGCAAGGATACGCCATTATTATATATACACGAAACTCGCTTTGATGAATTGCTGCATGATAATTTTACCCCGCTACGTAATTACGCTAAAGGCGATGCGTACGTAATGACCAATGTGTTAGAAGCATTTAAAAATATATTATTTGTTGCTCACGAAAATTCAGCGGCACGGGAAAGTTTATTTAATTATTTAAATGCTATTGTTGATGACATTAACGAGCATGTAACGAATGAGTACGACAGGCAGGAAATTAATAATATGCTTAAATCAATTGCCCGGATTAGTGAACAACAAGGTGATAACTTACTGACACGTTTTAAGCGCCAGTAAGTTATAAGCTTAATCTATATAATAAACTGCATAACTAGATGCAGTTATGGTTATTTCACCTGCATGATAGGCATCGGGTACATAATTGCTCGGTGTACTATCTGAGATCATCACTTTTTCGGCGCGCATATAAGGGGCCGATTGCACATTTAATGGCTGCATAGATGCGCTATATAAGCCTTTTAACTCTACCCCAAACTCACTGCTAAATTCTTTAGCTGCATCGCGAGTGTCTTTTATAGCCAGGTTTTGCGCTTTTTTGTAGAGTTCATCGTAATTGCTTGCTAAAAAGCGCGTATGGTTAATTTCGTTAATACCATTGTTTACTAAGTTTTGTAGTAACTCAGGATATTTATTAATGGCATTAAGCTTAACCGTTAAAGATCTGCTAACTCTAAAACCTTTAAATTGTTGCTCACCGCTTTCACGATTATATTGGCTTTCTCGGTTTATTGATATTTGCCCGGCATTAATATCTGCATCACTTACGCCTAATGCTGTTACTAATTTTATTGCTTTAGCCATGGTTATATCGGTTTTATTTTTTGCAGCAATTAAATCTTTATCTATTTCGGTAATGCCAACATTTAATAATACATGATCTGGCATGGTGGTAATTGTTGCTTCACCTTTAACATAAATATGCGGTGCATCGGGTGTGGCCGCAGCAAATGCATTAAAGCTAAGTGCTGCGCCTAACAATAAAGTAAACGTTTTCATAAGTGAATCCTTTTATATTAACCATCATACCTGGCTATGTTACTAACTTTATTAAATACGCAATCATTTATTGGTCACTAATTTAATACGCTTAATGTTTTACAGTTTGCTATATATTAAGCGTATTAAACACTTTAAGTGGTTAATTACAGATGAACAAGTACAAAAAACAGGCCGTAGCCTGTTTTTTAATTATTACTAAACACTAAGTTACAGCTTTAAATGCTACTGCGCTTATAGTTACGGTACTTAGGTAACCAGTAGTTTTTATCGATAGCAGCCCATAGTGCGTCGTCAGAAATATCAAGAGCAACGCCCTCTTCAATCGCTTTTTTGCCTACAGCAAATGCTATACGTTTACTTAGGGTTTCAATTTCTGTAAGTGCCGGTAATAAACTACCTTTGCCAGTATTTGCACGCGGCGATGATTCAGCCAGCATTTCGCTAGAAACACTTAACATAGCATCTGTAATACGCGTTGCTTTTGCAGCTATAACACCTAAACCAATTCCCGGGAAAATATAACTATTGTTACACTGCGGAATTGAGAAAGTTTCACCATTATATTCAACTGGGGCAAATGGGCTACCTGTAGCAACAAGTGCTTTACCGTCGGTCCAGTTAATAATATCTATTGGGTGTGCTTCTACCTGTTTAGATGGATTACTTAATGGGAAAATAATAGGTTGTGCACAACCTGAATACATAGCGCGTATTACTTGTTCGGTAAATAAACCAGGTTGGCCCGAAACACCAATTAAAATATCTGGTTGAGAGCAATGCATTACATCAAGCAATGACGCAAATTCGCCGCTGTATGTCCATTCACTCAAACGAGCTTGTGGTTGCGCTAAAACTTGTTGAAAGTCGCGCAGACCTTCCATACCTTCCGATAACAAACCAAAGCGGTCAACCATAAATACCTGGCTGCGTGCTTGCGCTTCGCTAATACCTTCAAAAACCATTTGGCTTACAATTTGCTCAGCAATACCACAACCAGCAGAGCCAGCACCAACAAATACTACTTTTTGATCCGCTAGGCGCTGGTTTTTAACTCTACACGCGGCAAGCAATGAGCCAACAGTTACAGCAGCTGTACCTTGAATGTCGTCGTTAAAGCTACAAATTTCATTGCGGTAACGTTTCAGCAGTGGCATTGCATTTGGCTGCGCAAAGTCTTCAAACTGTAGTAATACATTTGGCCAGCGACGCTTGATTGCTTTAATAAATAAGTCTAAAAACTCATCGTACTCAGCTTGAGTAATACGCTTATGACGCGCACCCATATACATAGGATCGTTTAATAGCTTCTCGTTATTTGTACCCACATCTAGCATTACCGGTAAAGTATACGCAGGGCTAATGCCACCACATGCGGTATACAAAGATAGCTTACCAATAGGAATACCCATGCCACCAATACCTTGGTCGCCTAAGCCTAAAATGCGTTCACCGTCGGTTACCACAATTACTTTTACTTTACCTTTGGTGGCGTTGCGTAAAATGTCGTCTATTTGAAAACGATTTTCATATGAAATAAATAATCCACGTGCGCTGCGATATATATCTGAGAATTTTTCACAGGCATCACCCACAGTTGGGGTGTAAATAATTGGCATCATTTCTTCAATATGATCACGCACTAAACGATAATAAAGTGTTTCGTTATTATCTTGAATTGCACGTAAATAAATATGCTTATTAAGATTGTCGGTAAAACTAGAATACTGCTGGTAACAACGCTCTACCTGCTCTTCGATTGTTTCATAACGAGGAGGCAGTAAACCTGCAATATTAAAATTTTCGCGTTCTTTTTGGCTAAATGCACTGCCTTTATTGAGTAATGGCGTTTCAAGAAGGCCAGGGCCAGAATGATGAATATAAAGGTAATTTGGATCGGTATTTGTAGTCATATTTCCAAGCTTTACTTAGTCTTAAGTTATGATCTGCCATTATCGGTGTTAAAGACTAAATTGCAATGCTATTTAACCTTGTCAGACCATTGAGAATATATAAATGCGCTAATTTTAAACAATAGCTTAGCGCATTTGTATTATACATAATTTAGAATTTTAAAGTGGCGCTTTTATCAGTTAAATCAGACAAAGCCACCCCTTCACGGCGTGGATCGGCGCCGCCTATTAATGTGTTGTTTTTTACTTCAACTGCATGTAAACCAGAGTTTAAATCTAAAATTCTAACATTATGACCACGCTTGCTAAGTGCTGGCGCTAATGCTTCAAGCGCAGTGCCTTTTTCAAGGCTAGTGTAGTCGTTACGATTAGTAGTACGGGGTAGATTAATTGCTTCTTGAACAGATAAATCCCAATCAAGCACGCCAATTACCACTTGCGCAACGTAACTAATAATACGGCTTCCGCCAGGAGATCCGACAACCAAACGTAAACTTCCATCTTTATTAAATACCATTACTGGCGACATAGAGCTGCGCGGGCGCTTGCCAGCTTCAACTCGGTTTGCCACAAGCTGGCCGTTTTTACGCGGCGATAATGAAAAGTCAGTCAGCTGATTATTTAAAATAAAACCATTTACCATTACCGTAGAGCCAAAAGCCATTTCTATTGAACTGGTCATAGAGACCGCATTGCCTTGGCTATCTACAATCGACACATGGCTGGTTGATGGCAATTCGAACGAGTCATCTTTTGCATAACTTAAGTAATCAACTGGGTTACCGGCAACGGCCGTTATATCTTGCTCGGTAATGAGTTTTGCGCGCGTGGCTATATAGTCTTTATTTAATAATGCTTTGGTGGGTACTTGGGTGAAATCGGGATCGCCCATATAAACATCCCGATCGGCAAACGCAATTCTTGATGCTTGGCTAAAGTAATGCAGTGCTTGCTCACCATTGGCTGGTAGTGCGCCCATGTTTTTATGCTCTAACAAACCAAGCATTTGCAGCACAGCTACCCCACCACTGCTAGGTGGTGCCATAGAGCATACATTATAAACACGGTACTCAATACATACCGCCTCGCGCTCTTTGCTGGTGTAGTTAGCCAGATCTTGCTCATTTAATTTACCCGGGGCTATTTTAGAATGTTGCACCGCATTGACCATTTGTTTGGCATTAGCGCCCTTATAAAATGCATCAATACCATTACTGGCAATCTCTTTGTACAAATTAGCTAATGGCTGATTTTTTTTAATGCTACCTATCGCAACTAATTTACCGTTTGGATAAAAGTAGTCATTAATAACAGGCATACTCATTACGCCTGGGTTCAATTGGCGCTGCAGTAAACCGCGTAATCGCGGCGAAACCTCAAAGCCTTGCTCTGCAAGCTCAATGGCTGGTGTAAATAAATCAGCCCACGGTAGTTTACCGTATTGTTTGTGTGCATTAGCAAAGGCATGTAAAACCCCTGGTACACCTACTGAGCGTCCGCCTACTACAGCTTCAATCCACTTCACGGCTTTGCCGTGTTTATTTAAAAATAGTGTTTCGTCGGCATTTTCTGGGGCGGTTTCGCGGCCATCAAAACTGGTTAATTTGTTGTTTACTTTGTTGTAGTACAGCATAAAGGTGCCGCCACCAATACCTGACGATTGTGGTTCTACTAAAGTCAGTACCAGTTGCGTTGCTATTGCAGCATCGACAGCACTGCCGCCTTGCGCCAATATTTGCTGCCCAGCACGAGATGCATACGGGTTAGCTGCAACCACCATATACTTTTTGCCACTCACCGCTTGTTTATGGACTAAGCCGGTAGCGGCTTCTGGTTCGCGCGTTTCAATTTGAGTAAGCGGCTGTGCAAATAAAGGAAAAGACGTCGCACATAATGTAATAGCAAGTAATGCGTGATGTTTAAAGTTCATAAAGAGTAAATAGCCTAAATTATCAGGAGTTAATTGGCATCTTAAAGTTAAACAGGCACAATATGCAAAAATTAATACTAAAAATTACAATTAAATGCTTAATTTACCAGTGCAACCTCGTTATTTACTTCCTCCTTTATTTTTAATGCTGCTAAGCGTTACTTTTGCCACATTTAATTTGAATGCGTTACTCGAATTTAATCGCGATTTAGTTACTCAGGGCGAGTTATGGCGAGTTTTTAGCAGCCAATTTGTTCATGCTAACTGGGCACATTTGGCGCTAAACTGCGGCGGTATTATTTTAATTTGGTTACTGCATGGCGAATATACGTCGCCAAAACGCTACGCTATTAATATTAGTTTATTGGCACTGTGGTGTGGCTTAGGCGTTTACTGGTTTTGCCCAAGTATTTATATTTACACTGGGCTAAGTGCACTGTTACATGGCGTTATTATTTGGGGCGCAGTTAAAGATATAACGCTTGGGCTTAAATCGGGTTATTTATTGTTTATTGGGGTGTGGCTTAAAATAATATTTGAGCAGCTAAATGGCCCCAATGCCGATATTGGTAAGCTTATAAACTCAACCGTTGCAATTGACGCGCATTTAATTGGTGCTATTGGCGGTACTTTGTTAGCTGCACCTTTATTAATTAATTATATTAAAAACAAAAACTAAATATAAAAACGCCACTTAAAAGTGGCGTTTTAGGTGTAGCTTGTTATTAATCGTTACAGAGTTTCTTTAAACAGTTTATAAATACGGCGGTATTCATCTAACCAGCTCGATGGCTGCACAAAACCGTGCGGCTCTACCGGAAAAATAGCCGTTTCAAAGTTTTCTTTTTCAAGCTCAATTAAACGCTGTACTAATCTAACCGTATCTTGAAAAAACACGTTGTCGTCAACCATAGGCGCATTAATTAATAAGCGTTTGTTTAAACCCTCAGCATAGTAAATAGGCGAACTGCGCTCATACGCAATTGGATCAACATCCGGATGGTTTAATATATTTGCTGTGTACGGCGCATTATAATGAGCCCAATCGGTAACGGGGCGAAGTGCAGCACCCGCTTGAAACAATTCGGGCGCGGTAAATAACGCCATAAAGGTCATAAAGCCGCCATAAGAGCCACCATACGTGCCTACAGCTTGCGTATTTACGTTGGCATTTTCTGCCATCCATTTAACCCCATCAGCTAAATCTTGGGTTTCGGGGGTACCCATTTGACGATAAATTGCCGTACGCCAATCACGTCCATAGCCTTTAGATGCGCGGTAATCCATATCCATTACTACATAGCCTTCGTCAGCTAATAACGAATGAAACATAAACTCACGAAAATACCCAGACCAGCCCAAGTGCGAGTTTTGTAAATAACCTGCGCCGTGGTTAAAAATAACCGCTTTACGATTTTTACCCACTTCGCCCTCTACATAATCAGCCGGATAGTACACTTTTGCGTAAATAGGTTGATCAGTATAGCTAGATGGCACTGCAATTATTTTAGGGGCTGTTAGCTTTTTAGCTAAAAACTCATCCGAAACCGTATGTGTTAACCGGGTAACCTGTGTATTTGCTTTTGCATCAGCAACATACAATTCAGTTGGTAACATAATTGTTGAGTGCTTTAACAACAGCTTGGTTTGATCAGGGCTAAGTGTATAGTCGGTCATACCGTTTAGGTCGGTTACTTGCTCATTTTTACCGGTTTGTGGATTTACACGGTAAATTTCGTATAGGCCTGGGTGTTCAACGTTAGCTTTATAGTAAATAGCACTGTTATCGTCGGTAAGCGTAAGGTTTGATACTTCAAACTTACCTGTTGTTAGCGCTGTTGCTTTACCATTTAACGGCTTTTTATAAAGCTGGCTGTAACCCGACTGCTCCGATAAATAATATAAAGTGTTAGAGTTGTGTAGCCAGCCAAAATCGTTAAAAGCATAGGCTATCCAAGCGTCGTCATGTAAACGATGTTGCGACACTAACTTATTATTTTTAAAATCGACGGTTGCTAACCAGCGATCTTTGTTATCCCACGCTTCTAGCATTATTGCTACGTTTGAACCGTCGTCATTCCAAATTATTGGGCTTTGATCCCAGCCCCAATCGCTAATTAAATTTATACCACGCGGCGCTTTTTTCGACTTATACGTTTTACCATCGCGGGCATAGTTTTCTTTTTTAACCGCTGCTAATACGTCTTCATCAAAGCCAGGTAGGGTATCAAAGGCTAAGATATTTTGGCTTTTGTCGTTTAAATTAATGTATACCAGCTCTGAGGTTTGCGACTTTTCGTCAGCTACTCGGCGGCGTGCTTTTTTAGGTTCAATACGGGCATCATCGGTAATATAATTTGGCATTATATCGCTATCATCGCGCCAATCTCTATGCTCTTGCACTACCACTAATAAAGCATCGCCATTTGGCGATAACTGCACGTCTTTTACAGTATTACCTTTACCTAAATAAAACTCAGTATTAGCAATTGAGCTATTTTGTTGTTTAAGCTGTGCTTTGCGTGCTTGTTTATCTTTATTGTTTTTATGCGTTAGCGCTATGTAATCAATAAGTTTGTGCTGCTCTTTAGCAATATAACTGCTTGGCTCTGTAACGCCCTGGGGCTTATCTGCCAGTTTTAAATTAGCAATTTCAGTGGTTAAGCCTGAGCTTAAGTCAACTTTAAAAAATGTATTACCTTGACGATAAGCTAAGCTGCCATCATTTAAAAATTGTGGTTTAGATTCAGTGCTAGAGGTATGCGTTATTTGTTGAATTGCACCTGTTGTAACGCTTTTTACAAATATATTGCCTTCAAACACATAGGCTTGCAGTGCTTTGTTTTTTGAATAAACAGCTTTATTTGCACCCACAGTGTGTAGTTTATTAAGTGCTATTTGCTCTGCGCTTTGGCTTGTAATTGATTGGCTAAATAAATTACGTAACTCATTACCTTGCTCTTTACGTGCATAAATAATGGTAGCAGAATCACTGGCCCAAAATGCGCGCTCGGGTTGACGCCCAAGCCAATCGGGATGAGCCATAGCTTGCTCTAACGTTATTTTAGTAGAGCCCATATTGGCGGGGGTATTTACAACAGCAGCAACAGGAGACGTTGTTACATTATTTTGCGCAGCTGACGAAGATGATGCAGTTGCTTGACACCCTGCTAAAAAAACACTTGAGGCAACAGCCAGTGCTATTAATGTTTTAGACGATGAGATATTAAAAATCATAGTGCTTCTTAACGGTAATTATAATTAAGCCGTATTTAAGCAGAAGCACTTTAGTGATTGCAATTTTTTAAGACAAACGCCTGTGTAACTGAGTTAGCTTGCTTATTCTAAGCGTAAATCTAGCCAAACTAGTCGATGATCACTCGACGCATTTCTGTCTTTAATTAAGCGGTATAGCTCGCTATTTTTAGTTGGCCAAAATACCCCGCCATCAATAATGTTTAACCCATAATGCGATGGTAAAACATAGTCAACCCTGGCTTGCCAACTTGCACTGTAATTTTTAGCATGGCTGTGCTGTGGGTATTGCTCTTTTGCGCCAGCACTTTGCGGTATAAAACTGGCGTTTATAAGCGGATGCTTAAGTAGCTGATCTGTGGTTATAGTTCGCTGTTTATCACCCTCTGGGGCGGCATTTAAGTCACCCAAAATAACAAACCGAGACTGAGCATTTAAACCGCCTTTTTTATCTTTATGATCATAAATATAGTCGGCATTATTTATATAGTCAGCAACTAGCCTTACTTCATCATGGTTACGTTTGCCGTTTCTATCCTCTAAGCCATCAAAAACCGGTGGGGTTGGGTGCGATGCAAGTATATGTACCGTTTTATTATTAACCGATATAGGTAAGTCCCAAAAAGATTTTGAACTTAAACGAATGTTTTGCCATTCTTGCTCGTTATACCAGTTTTTGCCTGTGGTTGGATCGATAGGCATTTGCGCATTGGGCATATCTTTATATTTAAATGTTTGCAGCGTTCTTACTTTATCAAAATCGATTGGATAACGAGATAAAACGGCCATACCGTAATGCCCTTCAAAAAAACCAAAACCGTGAGCGTCGCCCATTTTTCCTGTTTTTTTACCATCGTTATCTAAATCAAACTCAGTGGCTAAACCGGTATTAACCGGTGCAATATAAAAATAAGGGTAGTCTATTGCCGCTTGATTATTTTGGCTCACGTTTAAATAATGGCTTTTAAAGTACGCTATGCCCTGCTCTTTTGGTACATAGTCAAACTCGTTTAATAGTATTATATCGGGGCGAACGCGTTGAATTATTTCGGCAATATTTTTAATTTGTGAATGGTCTGCTTTAAGCGCGCTAACCAAAGAATCGCTTTTTACAGGCGTTTTTCTCGGCGTATAGTTAGTTGCATCCATACTTACATTAAAGGTGGCAACACGCAGTTGTTGAGCCGCTGCAGCGTAGTTGCTTAACAGTAAACAAAACAGCGCACTACCCAAAGTAATACTACTTAAATTACCTTTCATTATATCAACCCATCTAAAATTAATAATAAAATAACACTACTTACCACTATCCATAATAAAATTGCCATTATAAAGGGCTTAAGTCCGGCTTGTTTTAGCACCGCTAATGATAAGCCACTACCAATTAAAAACAATGTAACTATAAGTAATTGTTTAGCAACTATATTAATAACGCTCCATACAGGTGCAAACTGTGGTAAATAAGTATTAATAAGTGCGGCGAGTACAAAGCCAACAATAAATAATGGAATACTGGCTTTTTCATCTGAGCGTAAAAACACCCCAGCAAGCGCAGTATAAGGAATGATCCACATAGCGCGGGTTAATTTTACTGTGGTGGCAATGCTCAGTGCCACAGCGCCATAAGTAGCAGATGCACCAACAACACTGCTGGTATCGTGAATAGCTAAAGCAGCCCACATGCCAAATTGCTGCTCGGTTAAATTAAAATAATGGCCAATGGCCGGAAACAAGAGTAAGCCCACGCCATTGAGCATAAATACTACGCCAAGTGCCACAGCCACTTCATGATCTTTTGCTTTAATTACCGGTGCCATAGCTGCAATAGCACTGCCTCCGCAAATAGCGGTACCAAAGGAGATTAATACGCCGGTATTTCGGTTAAGTTTAAACACCTGGGTAAGTATTTCACCTAAGCCAATTATCGCAGTAATACTCACAATAGTGAGCACTAAAGAGCTGCTTCCCACTTCAATTACCTGATTAAAGTCAACGGCGAAACCAAGCCCAACCACCGCTGCTTTTAACATCCACTTACTGGCTTTTTGCGAAAGCTCGGCAAACGGATTGCCTAATGTCATAGCAAAAGCAGCGCCTATTACCAGTGCACTGCCAGCACCAATAAAAGGAGTGATACACAAGGCTAAAAGAATTAAAAACAATGGCTTTTTGAGTGTTAATGGCATGGTATTACGCTCGAATTATTTTATCAGTTAATTTGTGTACTAAAGGTGCAACCAGAATAACGGTAGGAAATGCGATAGAAAATGCAAATATCCATGCTTTAAGCCATACCGTTATAATATTATCGACCATTCCCACATTAAATAATGAGATCACAAAAGACATAAAGCCCGACATTAATAGCGCCATTAAAAATGCAAACACAACATTACGGTATTTATGATTAAACATAGATGTAGCCTTGGTGTTAAGCAATAAATTGAGAACCCCCAATTTATTGCTTATTTTTAGTTGAGTATCAAAGATGTACTCGTGGCTAAAATACCTGGGTAGGCTTGTTCTGGTAAACACTCGCTAAGTTCAGCTAAGCGTTCACCTAATTGATGTAGACTTTGGGCAGAGACATTAATATGCCCCATTTTACGCCCTAGTTTTACTGTTTTACCGTACCAATGACTAGTTACATCAGTCACTTCTAAAACAGCAGTAGGAATACTGGCTTGGCCAAGCACATTTATCATTGCTGTGGCATGTTTAAGCTCAGTATTACCCAAAGGCAGCCCTGCAACCGCACGCATATGGTTTTCAAACTGCGAACAATGGCAACCTTGCTGTGTCCAGTGCCCAGAGTTATGAACACGCGGGGCAATTTCGTTTACCAGTAAAGTGCCTTTAACGTCAAAAAACTCAATTGCCAACACACCTACATAATTAAGCTCGTTCGCTAATTTAGTAAAAGCATCAATAGCTTGCTGCTCTACATGGCTATTATTTAAACCCGCTACCGACAGGGTTAATACACCATTGGTGTGCTGGTTTTCGGTTAACGGATAAATTGCAACATTACCGTGTTTATCGCGTGCACCAATAATAGATACTTCACGATCGAACGGGATCATTTTTTCAGCAATAATAGTATGGGGAGCAAGCTCTGTGCCCGAGGCAATAAAATCAGACATTTGAGCCCAAATTTCATCAATTTGATCATCAGACTTTAATCGCCATTGGCCTTTACCATCGTACCCTGCTTGGCAGGTTTTAATAACCAAGGGTTTACCTAGGTTTTTAACCGCAAGTTCAAGGTGCGCTTTTTCAGTAATAAGTTGATACGGTGCACACGCTACAGCTGTTTTATCTAATAGCGCTTTTTCGATTTGGCGATCGCCACCGGTTTTAATAGCCGATTTACCCGGATAAAACTTATTGCTATTACAACAAAGTGTTAATACATCGTCGGGGATATGCTCAAATTCCGCAGTAATTGCATCTGCGCTTGCTATGGCCTGCTCTAGTGTTGTTGAGTAAACTTCGCCTGTGAGTGGGTGCACAATTTTTTGGCTGCCTACATCGTACGCAACCACGTTTAAATTAAGTGGTGCGCCAGCAAGGCACATCATGCGTGCTAATTGCCCTGCACCTAAAATTAAAATAGTCATTATTACTCTGCAGGATTAGGGTTAGCTAAAATAGTGTCGGTTTGTTCTTTACGAAACGCTTCAATTTTTGCGAATATTTCGGGGTTTTGGCACCCTAAAATTTGCGCTGCAAGTAAACCTGCATTAGCTGCGCCAGGCTCGCCAATAGCTAATGTACCTACCGCAACACCTTTAGGCATTTGGCAAATAGAAAGTAGCGAATCAATACCATTGAGTGCTTTTGATTTAACCGGCACACCAAGTACTGGTAATGAGGTAAATGCAGCTGCCATACCCGGTAAATGGGCCGCGCCGCCTGCGCCTGCAATAATAACTTTAATACCACGGTCGCTTGCTGAGCTTGCGTAATCTGCAAGTAGTTGAGGAGTTCGGTGGGCAGAAACTACTTTTGTTTCGTACTCTATGCCAAATTTTTCTAGCATGAGCGCCGCGTGTTCCATGGTTGGCCAATCTGATTTAGAACCCATAATAATGCCAACTTTCATAAATACTCCTCAGTAATATACTATTTTAACTAGCGGACTTATGTCCGCTTTTATGGCGGGTATTATACCCAAAAGTCATTAAATTGCGACTAACAAAAACAAAAAAAGCCATGTTAAACATGGCTTTTTAAAGTTAGCAATAAAACGCTATTTACGCTTCTTTACTTGCTAGGTACTCAGCGTAGGTACCTCTAAAGTCAATAACCTTACCATCTTTAACTTCCCAGATACGCGTAGCAACCGATGATACAAATTGGCGATCGTGAGATACAAACAATAAAGTACCTTCGTAGGCTTCAAGTGCTAAGTTAAGTGCTTCAATAGATTCCATATCCATGTGGTTGGTTGGCTCATCCATTAGTAATATATTTGGCTTATGCATCATAATTTTACCAAATAACATACGGCCTTGCTCACCACCCGATATTACTTTAACCGACTTTTTAATATCGTTTTGAGAGAACAACATACGGCCTAAAAAGCTACGTACGACTTGCTCGTCGTCGCCTTCTTGCTGCCATTGCTCCATCCACTCAAATAAGTTCATATCGGTGGCAAATTCATCTGCATGATCTTGCGCGTAATAACCAATATTGGCATTTTCAGACCATTTAAACTCACCCGATTTAGGCGCTAAGCGCCCTGCAAAGGTATTTAACAGTGTTGTTTTACCTACACCGTTTTCGCCAATAATAGCAATACGTTCACCTACTTCTACTAAACCTTCTAGGCCAGAGAACAAAGTGTTGTCGCCAAAACCTTGGCTAAGGTTAGTCATTTCTAACGCATTTCGGAATAATTGTTTTTCTTGATCGAAACGAATAAATGGCGTTTGACGTGATGACGCTTTAACTTCGTCTAACTGAATTTTGTCGATACGTTTAGCGCGCGACGTTGCTTGCTTAGCTTTTGACGCATTAGCAGAAAAACGCGATACAAACTGTTGTAGTTCAGCAATTTGGTTTTTCTTTTTGGCGTTTTCGCTTAACAGACGTTCACGTGCTTGCGTTGCAGCAAACATGTATTCGTCGTAGTTACCTGAATAAATACGCAGCTCACCGTAATCAATATCGGCCATGTGAGTACAAACCGAGTTTAAAAAGTGGCGGTCATGGGAAATAATTATCATGGTGCAATCGCGTTGGTTTAATACATCTTCTAACCACTTGATAGTATAAATATCCAAGTTATTAGTAGGTTCATCGAGTAGCATTATTTCAGGATCTGAAAACAGTACCTGTGCTAAAAGTACACGCAATTTAAAACCTGGCGCAATTTCTGACATAGGGCCATAGTGTTGCTCAGTAGCAATACCTACACCTAATAACAACTCACCCGCTTTAGATTCTGCAGAGTAACCGTCCATTTCGGCAAATTCAGTTTCCAAATCGGCTACTTTCATGCCATCCGCTTCGCTCATTTCAGCTAAAGAGTAAATACGGTCGCGTTCTTGTTTAATTTCCCATAACTGCTTATGACCCATGATCACAGTATCAATTACAGAATACTCTTCGTACGCAAACTGGTCTTGGTTTAGTTTAGCAACGCGTTCATTTGGATCAGTGCTAACGTTACCCGAAGACGGCTCCAGCTCACCACTTAAAATTTTCATAAATGTTGATTTACCGCAACCATTAGCACCGATCAAACCGTAACGGTTGCCGTCGCCAAATTTTGCTGAGATGTTTTCAAATAATGGTTTAGCACCAAATTGCATGGTGATGTTAGCTGTACTAATAATAGCGCTACCCTCCAAGGGAGACATGATGTATTTTAATTGCGCGCAGTTTAAACCAAATTCATCGTTTTTTCTATGAAAGTTTAAAGGCCAAATACGCAAATAAGCGCCTGCTTTAATAACTATAATTAAGTTGTGAAATATTACTTAACGCACACGCTTACAAGGTGATTAAATAGCTGCACAATTAAACAAATTTTAATTATCAAAAGTTAACACTTCCTTATATTTGTCTCCAAAATAACTGCAGTTAGCATTCGGCTGGTGTGTATTTCATTAATAATTATTTGCTGACTAAATTTTATTCGCCGCTGTTAACATCCGCGAAATTATTTAATACAACTGCTTAACCTGTTTGTTAGCTTGTTTGTCGCATTTAGTTTTTATTAAAAATATTTTTGTATATATTGATGATATAAAAGCCACTTAGAGCTTTTGCACTACCCTTCACTTTTTAGCCAACTTGAAAAAAACTCACCTTTATTTTTTTAATTTCTAATACCAAACAACTACTCAGCAACTTAAAGCATTAAAAAAAGCAACACCACAAAAACAAAATTAACCCTAGGTGAATATTTACTATTTATTTTACTTATAGCGGGTGATTATTTTTCACTTTTGAGCATATTATTGCTTTGTTAGTCTTCAACCCCACAGATATACCCCAATAAAAAAGCATCAAATTTACACAAGGCAACAAATGATAAATAACAAGTTAGCAACTCTACTAAGCATTAGTATTTTAGCGGCTCCAGCTGTATCGGCAGTAGAAGTTTATAAAGACGATAAAAATGCTGTCTCTATCGGTGGATATATTGACGTTCGTGCGATCAATACCCAAAACCAAACTGAAATAGTAAATGGTGCCTCGCGTATTAACTTTGCTTTTAAACGCCAATTAAAAAATGATTGGGAAGCACTGGCCTTAATTGAATGGGGTGTAAACCCTGTTGGTAACAGTGATATTGTTTACAATAACCGCTTTGAATCTATTCAAGATGAGTTTTTATATAACCGCTTAGGTTATGCCGGCTTATCGCATGATAAATATGGTCAAATTACCATTGGTAAACAATGGGGTTCGTGGTTCGATGTTGTTTACGCCACCAACTACAGTTATGTGTGGGATGGTAATGCAGCAGGTGTTTACACATATAATAAAGACGATGGCGCAGTAAATGGTACTGGTCGCGGTGATAAAACACTGCAATACCGCAATACTTACAACGACTTTGAATTTAGCGTACAAACACAGCTAAAAAACAGTGAGTTTTACACTTGTGATGTAAGCAATATTACAGAAGCACAATGCCAAACTAAATGGGAAACTGGTGATGCGACAGCACAAAAAGTAGAGTTTAATTACACTTTTGGTGGTGCTGTAACTTATAACGTAACCGATATGCTTACGTTAACCGCTGGTATTAACCGCGGCGAGTTTGACTTACACTTTGGCGATGGCACAACTCGCTCAGTAGAAGATATAATTTATGGCGCTGGTATTATTTGGGGTAACATTAACGCCCCAGGTTTATACGCTGCAGCTAACATTAATAAAAACGAAAACCATGATACCGACAATCTGGGTCGCTTAATTAAAGAAGCCGTTGGTATAGAAACATTTGTATCTTACCGTTTCGATAATGACTTTAGACCCTTTATTGCATACAACCTTTTTGATGCTGGCGACGATTACGTAATTCAACCTAACTTTAACGCCGACCCTAACGATGTATTTAAGCGTCAATTTGCCGTTATTGGTGTTCATTACTTACTTGACGACAATACCCAGCTTTACATAGAGGCACGTAAAGATTTTGGTGACTTTGAAAGTGCTAATAAAGAACAACAAGCACTTATGGAACAATCGGAAGATGATGGCATCGCAATTGGTTTTAGGTATACACTTTAAAACCTAAGTTAGTTTTATAAAGGCCTGGTTATGAGTATAACGAGGCCTTTTTTATTGTTTTTAAGTTTATTGCACCACTCAGCCATGCTGCTTTGAATGTCTATTTTGGCGCTTAAAACTATATTTACAAATACATCTACAGTTGCGCTTATATCATTTTTTTTAAAATGTAATAGCACCGGAATTTTCGTGTGTACGTCGTAAAGCTTTATAAAATGACATCCTCACTGTACAGCTCTCGAATACAGTGCTATTGCCACTACTAAACCCGCTGCAACACTTGCAGAGCGTTTTATAAGTGCGAACCAAAGCCACATAAAGGTTAAACACGCCTAACTCCAATGTGTAATTTAAGTGAACCGGATAAGTCGTTATAATCTCGTTTTACCTGTATTAAGCGCTGATATTGTAATTTGAGATAAATATAAAGGTGCTTGGTGCTTACTACTGCCCTGCTATTTTATAAACTTAATACATTTGCAAAGATATTGCTTTTCCACAACAATGTATGATGTGTTCTTTACTGTATTTACTTATAAATAATTACAGTAATTGCAGAGGTAATATTTAGATTTCGACCGGTTATTATAGCATGTTAACTCTATAATAATTTACACCAAAGTGAACTGTTATCACTATTTTGTACACTACACTTTGGCTTAAACCCTAGCTTTATTAGCAAAGCGTGTGAACGTTGGTTATGTGCACTCACCTCTGCATATAAATGTTTTAATTGTAATGCAGGCATTACTGCCATAAAACCTAAAAGCACTTCTTGCATAATTCCTTGCTGCCAAAAATCTGGGTGTAGCTCAAAACCTATAAAAGCCGTTTGCGTGTCTGTATTAATTTTGTATAAACCACACGAGCCTAGTAATTGGCCATTGCTGTTATGCTCAATTGCTAGGCGCAATACTTCCCCTTCGAAATAGCCGCTAATATCGTTTTGTATTAATTGCTTTACCTGTTGCTGGCTAAGCGGTGTTTGGTAATCGTTATATTGAGACACTAATGGGTGGTTTAAAATACCAAACAAAGCTGCGCCATGTTTGTGAGTTATTAAACGTAAGGTAACCCGCGGCAGTGTTATTGTTTTAAACATACAATTACCAAAATTATAAGATGTTAGCTACCTACTACTTAAATTCAATATTTGTAAAAATAGGTATTAAGCAATAAATAGCACTTTATATAACAGTATTATTAACTTACCATACTGCGTTAACAAGCAATATATTGAGAGTAATTAGCCATGAGTGACGATTTTAAAGTAATACAGCCCACTACCACGGTTTATTGCCCTAAGCGCGGCGAAGGTTGGACCCTAACCGGGATTACTAATATTAACGAGTTCACCTCTGTGATGTTTGACGGCACGCGCTACACCCTTCCCGCTCGCGAAATTATAGAGCAGTTATTGCCAAACCAATTAGCAAGAGAGCAGCAAAATAAGTAACGATTTTTTTAGCTTACATAAATAACCAAAAGGCTGCTTTTTATCAAAGCAGCCTTTTGGTTTTAAATTAAACCTGCGAGATTATAAAAGTTAAAATGCATCATCTTCACTGTATACATTAACACCAAGATCAGCATCTGCGTCTTCAAAAACTTTAAAAATAATTGGCTTACAACACACCTGGCAGTCTTCAATATACTGTTGGTCTAAATCTGCGACATCTAGTAAAACGTCAATTGTTTCGCCACAATAAGGGCAGCCAATCGATTTTTCGGTTAATTGATTCATTTACACACCAACCATTATAAATAATGTTATTTTAGTTAAAATGCAGCTATTAAACAACATATCCTAAGTATTACACTGAGCTAATTTTTATAGCATTTACGCGAGTAAATATTATCGATTAAGCCCAAGCTACTGGTTTCTTTTAATGCGCTTAATTAAGGCTATAAACTCTAACTTGAGAGTTAGATAAACAAACTAGAACCTGTAGAATGAACAAATACTTGTTTGCTATAATAAAAAACAATACAGCTTATTAATTGAGCGTGCTCACAATAAAAATGAGCGCGCTCAGTTACTATTAGCTAAACTTAGTAAATAGCTAAGTCTAGTCAATAAGTAAACCATTAACTCACAAGCTTATAACTTGGTATTCAATTGTTTTTAATGCAGTTTTATAGAGAGTACAATACAGTTGTACAGCCGCTTACCTTGTACGAATAGACATTACTTAATAAAAATAGTAGAGAGCAATACACAAATATAATGGATAAAAAACAGAGAACACGTAATAAAATTTTAGCATCTGCTTGGGAGTTATTTTTATTACAAGGTTACGAGCATACCTCAACCCGAGAAATTGCAACTGCTGCTGGTGTAGCTGTGGGCACTGTATTTAGTCATTTCGATAATAAAATAGACTTATTAATTGCCGGAATGCAGCAACAAATTACCGCTATAATTAATCAAGCTCGCGCATCCGACAAACAACACTCTCCTAGATTAAAGCTGCGTCATTATGCACATCCCCTGTATTATTTTTATTGTGAAAACAGTGAATTTAGTAAAATACTTATCAGTAATGTTATTTGGCAAGCAACTTTTTTTAGTGAGCAAGTAAGCCAATTTAAACAGTTATTATTTCAGCAGCAAACTCAAATTGATGACGTAAAAGCAAGCGTAATGATTGACTGCTACTTTATGACTTTAATTAGCGGGTTAAACGAGCAATCTCCCAATGCCGATGCTATGTTAAGGCAACTTACCCAAAAAATAGCCTTGCTATAAACAGGGCACTCTATAATTACTGATAACTAATACTGATCATCGCTATGCGGTGAGCCCCCGCCCTTTCTTTATGATAAAGAAAATATAAAGCCTAACGCTATTGCTAAAACTATACTTAGCCACAATTAAGCATGATGTGTTCTTTTTGGTTCGTAACTTTGTTCATTAAAGCTAATAGCGTTAGGTATAAATAAAGTAAGCTCTGAATAAAACACAGTAATAAGTAATAAAATTTAACTCTGTGTGGTGCTTAACACTAGTCATTACTTATTAAACTCTTATTCTGCACTTTAATAAGTACAGGTAATATTATATACACTCAAACAACAACTGTATATAAATACAGTTGAAGCGATTTATGGTAAATATCTCACTTCACCGGCTTTTTAAATACATACCTCCACCAGCGGTATTGGCAGTTAACATTTTATAAGCTTGTGTACTAAGAACCTACCCGCTATGTCTTTGCTAATGCCTAGTTGTAATCCACCAGCATATGCTTGTTAGTCTCAAAAGTAGGTTTTATTAAAGTGGCCTCATTCACTAAAGCGCGTTGCGGCTTACAAATAAAAATGAAATACCTTTTACTAATAGCGGGTCTAGTAACTATACCAATATATTTATACATTCATCAAACAGATGCGAGATTTTATGAAAAGAATATTAGCCTTAGCGTTAACATCATCCGTTATATTTTATGCATCGCTCGCCCATGCAAACAAAACCGAAAAAGCCATTTTAGCCGGAGGTTGCTTTTGGTGTATGGAAAGCGATTTTGAAAAGCTAGAAGGTGTAACCGATGTAATATCGGGTTTTACGGGAGGTAAACTTAAAAACCCAACTTATAACGGTAATCATCGTGGTCATTATGAAGCTGTAGAAATTACTTACGATCCTGCAATAGTTAGCTATAAAGCTATACTTGACCATTACTGGGTAAACATTGATCCCTTTGATGCTAAAGGCCAATTTTGCGATAAAGGGCCAAGTTACCTAAGCGCTATTTTTGTAGCTAACGAGCAAGAGCGCAAATTAGCAGAGCAATCTAAACAAACAGTGATCGAACAGTTCCCAAATAAAGCCGTGGTTACCCCTATACTAAACACAAGTACCTTTTACCCAATTAAAGGCGATGAAAGTTACCATCAAGATTATTATAAAAAAAATCCTATTCGCTACAATACCTATCGCTGGCGTTGTGGGCGCGACAGCCGCCTAGAAGATATTTGGGGCGATAAAGCGGGCCATTAAAGTACCGACAAAATACCTTACTTAATACTAGATTAACTAACAGGCTGCTTATATTAACCAGCCTGTTATACGTTTTTAAAATACGTGTAAGGTATTAAAACTTAAACGAGGCAGCAAATCTAACGCTACGAGGCGTGCCAGGTTGCACCCAAGCGTCTGAAAATGAGCTGGTATAATAAGTTTCATTAAATAAGTTATCTAGCTCCCCTGTTAGCGTTATTGAGTCTGATACTGCGTAACGCATAAATGCCCGAGCAGTTATATAACTTGGTAGTGTAAAGTCGGTACCAAAAAAGCCATTTCGATCACCCACATAAAGTAAACCACCCCCCAATTTTAGCGCTTTTCCATTCACTTCTGTCGATTTTACCAACTGTAAACTCAATTGATGCTGAGGAATGTTTAACAACGAGCTGCCAGCAGCTATATTTAGGCCAAAGTTACTATCGTAAAATGAATTTTTGGTTATTGCATCAACATAAGCATAAGACGCCCACAGATTTAAGTTATTCGTTAGTTGGCCATTTATATCAATTTCAAACCCTTTACTTTGCGCTTCGCCAATAGCGGCACTGGTAAATGCTGTTGGATCGTCTACCACCAACATATTTTGTTGCTCAACTTTAAATAAGGCTAACGTGCCCACCAGCGCACCGTTATTTAAACTAACCTTAACGCCAACTTCCTTTGAAGTTGTTTGGTTTGGCTTAAAGCCGTTTCCCTGTACGTCGGTACCCGAAAGCGGACGAAAGTTTTCGCCATAAGCCGCATAAGCAGATATAAAGTCAGTCACCGCATACACAGCGCCTAATTGCGGACTAATACGCGACTCTGTTTGTTTATACCCTGTATTAGTTAAACGATTATTAAGTGCTTGCTTAAAATCGTCTAAACGCGCGCCAAGGCGTATATCTAGCTTATTGGTTAAACTTATTTGATCTTGAATAAATACGCCCAATGATTGCTGAATTTCAACACGATCAGTATGAGTAGTGGGTGTAGGTAGCGCATAAGCACCATACTCTGGGTTATACACATTAATATATTGATCGCCCATAACCTGAAGTAAAAACTGATTGTTTTCAAATTTATCGGTATCTGCCCCTACAGTTAAACGATGCTCAAACCCTGCAAAATTAATATCGCCAGTAACTTCGCCGCGTAAAACCCTATAGTTTGCGCTGTAATCTCGATAACGCCTAAAACGATTAACCTCATCATTCACTACACCTGCAAAACCAGTTTCAGTGGCAAAACCGGTTAACTTGGTATCACGGTAATTAGCACCAATTAATACACTCCAGTCGTCATTAATATCATGCTTAAACTCAAGCTGATGGCCAACTACTTGTGCTGTAATAGGGCCATCACCCGGTTCACCTAAAAATCGGTTTGCAGGAATAACCCCAAGCTCACCGTTTATTACTAGTACCCCTCTATCAAAAGGGATTGTTTGCTTACTGTATTCAAGTTCGTAAATCAGTTCACTGTTGTCGTTAATATACCAAGCTACTGATGGGCTAACGCCTTGTTTGGTTTTTTTAATGGTGTCTCTAAAGCTATTTGAATCTTCATAAAAACCGATCAGTCTAATTGCAACATCATCAGAAACCCCAGTAGTGTAATCTATATCAGCCCTATAGGTATCCTCACTTGCAACAGCAAGTTTTAGTTCGCCTGCAGTATCAAATGTTGGCTGTTTAGTTATTAAATTAACTACCCCGCCAGGTTCTCCCCGGCCAAATAACGCAGCACGCGGCCCTTTTAGTACCTCAACCGAGGCAATACTCGACAGATCTCGCGTACCACCCAAGCCCCAGCCTATATTAAAGCCATTAACTAAGTAGTTACTCGATAGGTTTTCATCTCCTGTAAAACCACGCAAAGCAAAACTATTTAACAAGCCACCAAAATTATTTTGCCTAGCAACCGAAGCCGATAAATCCAATGCTTGGTTTAAATCCCATGCGCCAGCATTTTCAAGCGTTGCTAAATCGATTATTTGTTCAGCTTGCGGTGTTTCTAACGGCGTAAAGTTACTGCTATATACATGGCGCGAGCCTATCACTGCAACCCTCTCTATAGCCGTATTAGCCTGATGAAGTAGCGGTGGCTGCTCAAGGGCTGAGCTTGTTTGGCTGATAAATAAGAAAACTAAACAAGCAGATAAATAAGTAAGCTTACGCTCTTTAAAATTGGTGTTCATTGTTAACCTTGTTAATTACATAACTAAAATTGAATTGCAGCCTAAAGCAGTAACTATTGCTTATAGGCTGTTTGCAAAGCTGGGCATATGAGGTAATGCCGCTTTTGTTGGATTACATTCAAAGCATTGAAGTTTATAAAGTGCTGTAGCTTATAAACTGGCTGCGCAAATTTACGGCCATAGCCCTGTGGTTAGAATTAATTAACTTACAAAATGACATGACTAGCGTGATCATCGCCAGCGGCATGTAATTAATACTAAATACCCAGGTACGTGCTCATATAAGTATTAGTGCAGTACATATGATTTAAGGTGTAGCCGTTTAGGCTAAAAATAAATTTGGTGTGTTTCGTTAAGTATTGTTGCAAAGCGGCTTTATCTTAAAGGTAATACTGAGCGCCGTTTTCGATAAAAGATAAATAATTCAATAGATTGAATTATTTATCGCCCTGCTGTTACCCACACTATAGTGATAAAGCAAAGCTGGCAGTCTTATACCATAACCGGTGTTTATTGCAATGTTGGCATGAAATTATTTATTAAAAATGGGACAGGCATAAAGGTAAATAAAATGGGACAGGCACATATTATCTTACTTATTTAATCTCAAAATTCGTCATCGTTATTTACTAATTCCCCCACACTTCTGCGCTCTATTAGTTTATATAATTTAAGTTATTAGTAGGAATGTATATTTAGTAGCTATATCAGGCAGGTAAAAGTTAGTTTACAAAGGTACTTTGTTAAAGTTGTTGTTTAAGTTATCGCTGAAGGTGTGGCATTTATCCTGCACCTTTGTACCATTTAACATCGTTATTCGCGGCTTGTTGCTTTAATCGCTGCTTACTCCCTGCAAAGTTTGAATATTTATGCCTAAATCGTTGAATCGATTCAAGCCATTGCGCTTCTTCTATATTCAAAGTAACGAGCACTGTAGGAATTGCTTTATTTATATATCCTTTTTTATTAGGAGAAATTTGACGACCACTCCAATCTACTAATTCAAGGTAATCTAATAAAGCAAAAGGAATAGTGTGTTTTATGTTGTTAGCACCAAATGGCTTTAGTTGAGTTGGTTGGCTGTGATCTTGAATTCTATCTTTCTGTTTTAGAAGGTTATTTTTTTGAACCGTATTTTTAGTAAAAGTTTTCAATTGCGCTATACGCTCTTGAATTGAAGTGAAATCACTGTCTTCTAGCGTATCGGCTATGTTTGCTCTAATAGAGTTTAAATCAACATAGGCCATACAACTAAGTAATGCAGTTTCATCTAATAATGCTTGTGATTTATAGCGCCCTTCCCAGTACTTACCTGTGCAGCTATCTTCCTTATTAGCTTCACGGGCAATGTATTCATTTAGGTTTTTCATATACCAGCTTATGTCGTAAAGTCTTTCTCGCCATTTAGCTATAATTTCATTAACGTAAACTAAACTCGCATTATCTAACTGCTCGCCTTTTAAGTAACTATCCACCAAAGCGTGGCCATTATAAAGCCTATACCAGCGTTCAATTACTTCACTATCTTCCCAATCTAGTGCCTGCCTTCTATTAACCTTTACAACTAGATGATAGTGATTACTCATAATTGCGTAGGCTGCAATTTCTATGGCAAACACACTGCTTAATAACTTTATACGCTCGACTAGCCACTCTCTACGGTGATCAAAGTTTTTACCGGTGTATTTATCATCACCACACAAAAAAGCTCGCCTAACGCACCTAGCTATTAAGTGATAATAAGATGTTGATACTAAATCAATGAGATTTTTCCTTGCGCGAGTCATAAAATACCAAAACCAATAACCACTGGATATAATAACAGTAGTAACTAATATGAGTTTTGCAAATACTTTGTGTCTGTCCTTTTATATGATAAAAAGCTTATAACTGATCTTTTTACAAATAGGTTAATAAATATTGCGCTTGTGAAGGGGTAAATTAATAAGTTTTTAAACCAATACCTTAGCTTTCATGCTAAGTAAACTTTATATCTATACCTGCTATTTTCATCTGCCGAATTTCTTATTATTCACTACTTTTTATAAACGATATCAGTAAGTAATTAACTCAAAAAATGTAAGCCGCTTTAGTTTATTAACAAATTATGTTTTGATGAATTAAATTAAACCTTAGTTCCTTTGATTCTTTAAACCGCTTAATTCACAAGCAATTTAATATCACCTTATAAAAATAATAAGAGAAAACAATGACAAAATTTAATAACAATAGCGTAGTAATATTAAGCGCAGTTCGCACCGCTATCGGTGGCTTTGGTGGCAGCCTTAAAAATTTCACTCCCGCTCAATTAGGTACTATGTGCGCCAAAGAAGCATTAGCCAGAGCCAACATTTCACCACAGCAAGTTGGCTCATGCGTGGTAGGTAAAGTGATACATAACGGCCCTAAAGACGCGTATTTATCGCGAGTTATTGGCCTAGATGCAGGACTACCAATTAGCAGTCACGCGGTAACACTCAACCGTTTGTGTGGCTCGGGTTTAGAAGCCATTATACAAGCAGCGCAACAAATTCAATTAGGTGAAGTAGATGCAGCCTTAGCGGGCGGAGCTGAAAGCATGAGTAGCTCAGGCTATACCCTTGCGAGTAACCGCTGGGGCCAAAAAATGGGTGATAGCACAGTAATTGATGAGCTAACCACCACATTACAAGACCCATGGGATAACACCCCTATGGGCGTTACCGCCGAAAACATTGCAGAAAAATATAGCATTAGCCGCAAGCAACAAGACGCTTACGCAGCACAAAGCCACAATAAAGCGGCTAAAGCCATTACCGCAGGCCATTTTAAACAGCAAATAATGCCCATCGAGATTAAATCGCGTAACGGTAATCAGGTTTTTGATACTGACGAGCATGTGCGCGCTGACACTACGGCCGAAAAACTCGCCACCTTAAAACCCTACTTTAAACAAAATGGTACAGTCACCGCAGCCACCTCATCTGGTATTAATGATGGCGCCGCCATGTTGGTGCTTATGTCGGAGCAAAAGGCCAATGAACAAGGCTTAAAACCACTCGGTCGCCTAGTCGGATATGCCAGAGCTGGCGTTGAGCCTTCATTAATGGGCACAGGGCCTATTCCTGCTGTGCAACAGGTGTTTGAAAAAACCGGATTAACTATTAATGACATGGACGTAATAGAATCAAACGAAGCCTTTGCCGCACAAGCACTATGCGTAGCCAACCAGTTAAACTTTCCTGAGCATAAAGTTAACCCCAATGGCGGAGCTATAGCACTTGGCCACCCAGTGGGCGCAACCGGTGCCATTTTATCAACCAAATGCCTGTACGAACTAAAACGCATTAACGGTAAATATGGCTTAGTCACTATGTGTATTGGCGGCGGGCAAGGTATTGCAGCTATTTTTGAAGCACTTTAATTATAAAAATTTATAAGTGCTCTTTTTAAAAACAGGTAAGAGGCAAGATTCAACCTGTTGATTATTTTATGCCTGTCCTTTTATTTTTTCTTGTGATGCTTTAATCCAAATCATTATTTGGACTGATGCCAAACAGTCGTTTATATTCTCGGCTAAACTGGCTAGGGCTTTCATACCCTACTTGCAGGGCAATGTATGATATTTGCGCGTCATTGATTTTAATCAGCCGTCGCGCCTCCATTAATCGTAAGTTTTTTTGATACTGTAGCGGACTCAACTGAGTAATTTTCTTAAAGTGTTGGTGAAACCCTGACACACTCATACCGCAGCGGCTTGCCAAGTCTGCAATAACCAAAGGTTCATCTAGATGTGCTTTGAGCCAATCGACTGCTTGAGCAATACGATGAATATGGCTGCCATTCGTTACCAGTTGGCGCAGCTTATCGCCTTGCTGTCCTGATAGTAAGCGATAATAAATTTCTTGCTGTATTAAAGGAGATAGAAATTCAATGTCATTTGGATAATTAAGTAACTCTATCAATCGATCAAACGATGGCATGATAGTGTCATCTAATTGCCATTTTATTCCAAAATACCCCCCGTCTATTTGTTTTTTAGGTGGCATTTTAGCCAGAACGTCTCGAATCATTAGCAAATTTAATTTCATAGATAATACAACAACAGGATTGTCTAACGAAGCCTGTTTAATGTGTATATTCAATGGAGCGTCTACTGGACAAAACATCAGGTTAGTATTGTCAAACTTTACGCAATCTGTTCCTAAGTAAACCTCGCGCTCGCCTTGTAGAACGATACATATACTAGGCTCTAGGACGTAGCCGATTAATTTTTCTGGTCTGTCGGCACAATGAAAAACTAGGTCTGGAATAGCTGATTCGATGGTTTGGTTCTTGGGTATTAATCTAAGTAGTTGCTCAATGGTTTTTGTCTGCATTATATGTTACTTATTTTTAGATCCTGCTTGATAATATAAATCTTTATAGTATTAGGCAACTCATTTGTAGGACTATTATAACGGATTATTAAGCTATCCCTTATAGTAACTACATCACAATATATCAAATCTATTTTTAATAGCATGTAGCAAAGCTAATAAATATAAATTTGAAACACAAGATGAAAATATTCTACACAGGTCAGACAACCATAACAGGTTGTCGGTCTTGGCATACAAGTCTTGTCGATAATCCTTAACAGCTGTTTGTGATGGGTTATGCAGCGTATTTCGATAGCGCCCTGAACATGACAGCACAATACTTAAAATTACCAATTACAGCTTCAGAAACATCTGCTCAAGTCGGTCTTGTTATGAAAGCCTATAATAGCTATAGCTTATATATGGATCTGTCTATTGAGGTATAAGGTATAGATGATGTGCGCTTGCATGTTACAGTGGTCTAAATAACAGTTGTATTTAGTGAGTCACGTAAAATGAATTTTTAATCCTAGGAGTATTTATGAGCGAATATAAAGTAACTAACCCAGCAACTGGCGAAGTTGAAGCCAGCTACCCTACTGCAAATGAACAAGATATCCAACAAGCCATCACAAAAGCTGATGATGCCTACCAAGACTGGCGTGACGTCTCTCTTAGCGAGCGCAGTGCACTTCTGCACAAAATTGCCGATATCTATATTGAGCGTCAAGATGAGCTGGCAAATATGATCGCTATAGAAATGGGTAAACCTGTAGCCCAAGGTAAAGGAGAGCTCGCTCTAGTCGCTGAAATCTATCGCTACTATGCAGACAATGCAGAACAGCTATTAGCATCTAACCAAATCAATGTAGACGAAGGCTCAGCTTTTGTAGAGAAACTGCCAGTTGGCGCATTGTTCGGAATTATGCCGTGGAACTATCCGCATTATCAAGTAGCACGCTTTGCAGCACCTAACTTTATGGCCGGCAATACAATTATTTTAAAGCATGCCCCGCAGTGTCCTAAAACGGCAGAAGTGATTGTCGAAATTCTTAAAGATGCCGGTTTACCAGATGGCGTTTATAACAATGTCTTTGCTACCAATGATCAAGCTGCAACTATCATCGAAGACAGCAGAATACAAGGCATCTCATTAACAGGCTCTGAGCGCGCAGGACAAGCAGTTGCTAAAATAGCAGGCGGCGCCCTTAAAAAGGTCGTTTTAGAGCTTGGCGGTTCAGATGCCTTTATCGTTGCAGCAGATGCTGATATTGAGCAAGCAGTAGCAGATGCCATCACCGGCCGCTTTGGCAATACAGGACAAGCTTGTAACGCCGCTAAGCGCCTAATTGTCGTTGAAGCCGTTTATGATAAGTTTGTACAAGGCTTTGCCGATGCAGTTCGAGCGATGACGTTGTCTGATCCATTAGATCAAACAACCTTTATCGGACCGATGTCCTCAAAAAGCGCTGCCGTCAACCTACAAAAGCAGTTAGATGAAGCAATAAAAGCTGGTGCTACCGTTCTAATCGAAGGTGGCATTGTCAAAGACAAGCCCGGCGCTTGGTTTGCTCCAGCAGTACTTACCAATGTTGATAACACAATGGCTGTTTATAGCGAAGAACTATTTGGTCCTGTTGCTGTTATTTATAAAGCGCGTGATGTCGCTGATGCAATCAAAATTGCCAACGATGTTCCATTTGGTCTTGGTGCGTCAATCCAGACTAAAGACTCAGAATTGGCAGCTGAGATTGCTGATCAGTTAGAAGTCGGCATGGTGACCATAAACGCGCCTTCTGGTACTGAAGCCAACACCCCATTTGGCGGTGTTAAGCGCTCAGGATTCGGTCGTGAGCTTGGTACCCTTGGTATTACTGAATTCTTAAACTACAAATTGATTCGTAATAAAACCAGTGCATAGATTTAACGTTTAATACTTATCAATGAACAACAAAAGCCTAGCATGTCAACGCTAGGCTTTTTTTTGTTCATTGACCCCCTCTGAAATAATTTTACGAACAAGGAGCTTATGAATAAACTTATCAATCTAAGAGCAAACACATGACTTCCAAATAATCCCCTGCCCAAACTATAAATATTCTAGAGGTTAGGCTATCTGATATCAAATTCCACAAGCTTATTTTGAGTAAGGTCGTGCAGTATTCGAAAATATTTAGGCACTGTTAATTATTTTATGCCTATCTTTTTATGTGCCTTTTATGCCTGCCCCTTTATTTGTCCTTATATAAAACTAGATAATGCTCTATTAGCTACCTAATTACCCTTTCTAAGATTTTTTCCTAGCTATTACCATGTATAATAATTTTAAAGGGAGATATAAATGCACATTGGTATCATAGAAGATCATCAACTAGTAAGAGATAGCTTTAAAAAGCTACTTGAATTACAGCCAGATTGGAAAGTAATAATAGAAGCTTGCAGCGTAAATGAAGCAAAGCTTGCGGTTGAACTAGAACAACCCGATATATTTATAGTGGATATATCGCTTAACGGTAAAGAAACTGGGCTTACTTTTTTATCTTACCTTAGTGAGTATTTTCCTAACATTAAAACCATTGTTGCCTCCATGCATGACCACGAACCCTATGTGAGTAACGCTTTGCGACTTGGCGCGTTAGGTTATGTGTCGAAACGATCGGCTTCTGAAGAATTAATAGATGCGGTTAAGTCTGTAGCTTTGGGTAAGCGCTATATAAGCGAAGACGTAAACTTTGCCCTAACCACAGAAAGTAGCGCACTTACGCTACTAACAAATCGAGAAATAGAAGCCTTACCATTATTTTCTAAGGGGCTTAATGCCAAGCAAGTAGCACAAGCATTAGGAATAATGCCTAAAACTGCTCATGTCCATAAGGCAAATATATACACTAAGCTTAACGTTACAACTTCATTCGAGCTGTTAAAAATTGCAATAAATGTAGGAGTAATACAACTAGATGAGCTTACTTAGCCTATCCCCCTCGTTTAGTTTTTTTATTACCATAGCTTTTAAACAAGTAACCAAGCAGTTACTTGTCGGGCTTGTTTATTTTGTTATATTTTCTGCAACATTTTGGCTCAGTAAAAATCTAGAAACAGTCCCTGAAAGCAGCGCAATTTTTATTCCTGCGGGTATTAAAATTGCCTTCTTTTTACTTTTACCTACAAAGTATTGGCTAACTTTATGGGTAACATCTCGTCTTCTCGCTGCCTTTATAGGTGCTTTTAATAATGAAGTTTTAGCTCTTACACAGTGGGATTTTAACTTATTTCATGGTTTTTGGCAGGAGTTTTGCTTTGTTGCGCTTATTTATATTTTAAAAAACAGCCGTTGGCCGCCCAGCATTAACGATAGCCAAGGTATACTTTCGTTAATACTACTGGCTGTTGCTAGTACATCTATTAAATGGTTTTTATTTGCTAGTGCGTTTGAATTTACCAATATACTGGTTGCTACAGAATTATTACAGTACCAGTTAAATATGTGCCTTGGGGATATTACCGGCACACTATTAGTCACTCCGCTAATGATGCTAATTTTTAGCGTGAGGCATAAATTAAATAAATCACTATTACTAAAAATGATGCATTTAGGGGCTGCTTTATTGTGCCTTTTATTAATTGTAAGTTTTGTATATGCACTACGGCCCGACACCTACCCGCTACTAAGGCTAGCCTCGTTATTACCCATTATTTGGTTTTCGTATAGGTTTGGCTCTTTGGGCGCTGTAACCAGTGCCACGTTAATTAATAGCTTAATTATACTCGAGGCAAGCTTTACTCATGCCCCTGAAAACACTTATATAAGCCAATTATTCATTTTAGCAAATGCAATTACCAGTATGGTTTTAGGCGCTGCAATTACTGAACTAAAACGTAAAAATAATGAGTTATATAAAACGAACCAAGAACTCAGAAAGCAGTTAACTAAAAACACACACCTTGCTGCTAAAATGGTTAGCGTACAAGAAAATGAGCGAAAACATCTTTCTCAAGAGTTACACGACGAGTTGGGTCAAAATCTCACGGCTTTAAAAACTGACTTATCTATTTTGTCTCACATGAGTAATAAAGATACTCAGTCGTTTGTTAAAAGCTTAAAAACGAATGCCAATACCATGTACGATTCGGTATACCAATTAATGCATTACCTTCGCCCACGCGAATTAGACGAACTTGGCTTAAATAAGGCAATAACAGCCGGGCGACTAAAAAGTTTACTGCAGAAGGCAAAAATTAATTTTCAGGCCGACTTTAAAACTCATAAAGGCCTGTCAAAAGATCATGAAATAGCTATTTATCGAATATGCCAAGAAGCAGTAACTAACTGTGTTAAGCATAGTAATGCCAGCAAAATGCATATAGAACTCGTAACCGATAATAATTTTATTACACTGACCATTAGTGATAATGGCAGTTTAGCAACACCTGCTAACAACTCGGGTAATTATGGTTTAGCTTTTATTGAAGAGCGCGCAATGGCATTGGGCGGAACTTTTGAAGTGTGTGTAAAAAATGGCTTTACCATTAAGGTAAAGCTTCCTTTTTACTTTGATTAGTTAGTACATTGCTTAGTTAATATATTGCTTAATTAGTAAATTGCTTAGCAAATAAAAACTTGTTTAGTATAAAACTTTTGCCTTAATTGGCCTGCTTCTATATGTTCGGGATTAACTTGTATTTCAGCTTGGTTACCTATTAGCTGCAGTAGCATACCTTGTGCTATTTGGCTGTTGCCAAGCCTTGACTTTACCACCACCTGCTTGCCTATAGCACCTTGTAATCGTGGCTTTGGCAAACTAGGTTTGCTAATTGGTTTTAACCCTTCCGACTTTGCAAATAAGTTTACGCAGTGCTGCTTAGCCGCAACTATCAAATCGTCTTTACCTTTAACCACGTCAACATTATTTAATAAATGGATAAATGCTTGATTAGCTCTATCAAACTCGGTACACACATCAGTTAAGCCCCGTATAGCTGCCCATTTACGAATGACTATGTATTTACCCTTTTTAATACGCGCTAAACTAATTGAGGCACCTGTCATTTTGCTATACCACTCAATACGATAGCAAAATGAGCCTAGGCTATGTAAAAACACCGTTATATTGCCAAATTCCTTTGTGCTTGCTTCAATTAAACTCATTTTACTTCCCTAACGTCCTAGTTAAATTGAGTTTATTAGCAAATAGCCTGGTATAAAATCATCCATATTCCTAATCCGCCTAGGAAAATGGCTTAGAAAATACAAGTGGATTAATTTACGGCACTGTTAATTATTTTATGCCTGTCCCTTTATTTGTCTTGCCTGTCCCTTTATTTGTCTTAAACAACATAATTGTTAGAATGCCCACCTATTTTCCCATCAAGAGACACAATGGCAAACTTCAATACTCATCTTAATACTGCGCTAATCATCACAGGCTTAGCCTCAGCCACCTTATTATCTGCAGGACATATTGATTTAAAAGGCGCGCTTTGGTTATGGTTTTTAGGCTCAATCGGCGGTTTATTACCAGACATAGATTCAGATAACTCCACATCACTCGACACTATTTTTAATTTATTTGCACTAAGCGCTGTATTACTGGTACTGCATTACATAACCACTGAGCTAATTATTAAAATTAGTTTTATCGAGTTAATTGTAGTGCCCTTATTAGTTTACGGGTTTATGAAATATATTATTAGACCACTTTTTGAATGGATCACAGTACATAGAGGCAGTTGCCACTCTTTACTATTTATACTGCTATGCGCGCTATTAACAACACAAGTAACATGGGAACTAAATGATCAATCAACCACACAAGCAGCCACCTTTGCCTGGTTAACGGGTGGGTTTATTTTACTAGGAGGATTAATTCATTTATTGCTGGACGAAATTTACAGCGTAGATTTAAGTAATGTAACAATTAAACGCTCTTTCGGAACCGCTCTAAAAATAGCTGACTTCGATAATAAATTAATTACGTTGGCGTCGGTTATTGCCATTGCAGGTTTAATTTATGTTGCCCCTCCTACAAAACAAACTATTACAGCGTTAAGTGATTGGTCTCATTTTAGATTTCAATCTTTACAAATCAGATTTTAAGCCCTAAATACGCATAATGATACGCATAGTGAAATCAAGTGAATAACATTGACACCCACCCTAGTTTTTTCAAAGTGATCAGCGTGGGTGTCATCATGATTTTATTCTTTGTGTTTGTTTCAATTAAACTCATTCCACCTCGGAAAATAGTTTATAAAATACCAGGATTTAATTTACGGCACTGTTGCTTATTTTATGCCTGTCCTTTTATTTTCATCAGATCATTAGCATTTAAGTGGATAAGAATACTATTTAGGTGCTGGAAAACACATACGCCCTACGATGAATCAACTTACTTAATCGCATTGAAAAGTAAGGGATCACCGCTGTTAAAATTTGCGGTGGAAAGTGAGCTTTAGTGCTTGCTGTCCACCTCAGGGCGTGTTGTTATGTGCATTTACAGTTCGTCATATACAATATTAATGACTTGTTCAGCTAGTGCTCTTGTGTTTTCAAGCGCGTCATCGCCAATTTCGTGCATAGGTGTGTTTAAAGTATCTCGAATCGCACTCAAGCGAGCTTCAAGTTCAGCAGTGATATAGCCGTTGTCCCTTAAAGCAGCAGTGCAAACTGACAGGTCTGATTTCGCTTCACCAAGATCAATGAGCTGTTTCTTAAAACGATGACGAATTTCTCCCTCAAAGAAAGGTCGCAAGGTTGTGAGAATGTCGTTATTAGTTTCACGATTAACAAAAGCTTTAATTCTGTCAAAAGCAACATCATGCTCTGTAGCCATCATGTCATCAATTTCAACGGCTTCTATCGAGCAAGTTTCAGCACCATGAACTAATTTTACCGATTTAGCGCACCGCCTGAATTTCTTCACAGCTTTTGCTGCCATTCCTTTATAGTGAGTCGTTAGTACAATTTGTTTAATAGTCCGTTGCAGCTCATCCAGTTTATTGAGAATCAGTGCTATTCGCTCATTGTCAAAACTAGTAACAGGATCATCTAGCACTAAAATAGCCTTAGCTTTCTCCTCTGCTGGAAGAGACATCACCTTAGCTAAAAATATACAAAGTGCTAGCGCTCTGCGGTCTGACTCACTAAATACTGTATTAATTTTATCAGCAGAAATGTCCTCACCTTTAAACTTAACACGAAGGTCATAGATAACTTGTCTGCCGCGATTATTAGGTACTTTGATAATCTCAAAGTTACTTGAGCCAAGCTGACGAAACAGTCCATTTATCAAATCAAAGTAAGTATCTAAATACGCTGTTTGTGATTGTTCGAGCTGCTGCTTTTGTGCTTTATAAGTAGTATCTATCCCATTAACAGTTGCTAGCTTCTGCCTGTACTGAACACAAAGTGGCTCTAATGCTATCCGCTTTAGCGCCAAATTAGCTTGTGTTTGTTGTTGTGTGATTTCTGTCAATTGATGATTCAGATCCACTTCATTAAGTGAGCCTTTATAAGCATTGAAGATAGCGTTAATTTGCTCTGCGACTACCCAATAGTCATAGATAGCTTGATTATACGTTGTTGCTGCTGTATTCAGTACATCGAAGGAAACGAGTTGAGCAGGTTCGTAGGGCGTAGTAAACTTTTGCTCTAATCTCGGTATCCAGAATTCCGTTGCTTGCTGGCTATTTGCAATAACGGCATCAAAAGAAGCGAGAATAACCTCATGCTTTTGTTCCAATGAAGCAGTTAAAGGCGCTAGAGCTTGATTGGTTATAATTTGAGGCTCCACATACAGCTCAAACACTTGTTTATTGGCTTGGTGTAGCTGAATAAGGTTTTCACGAGTATTTGGAATACTAAATGGCTGACGAAGGCCATTTAAAGTTTGTCTTGTTTCTTTGTTAAATCTATCAAACTCAGCATTAAAAGCTTGCTGGTACGCAGCGATTAGGCCTTGAGCATCAGCACTTAAAGCCTGCCCACAGAAAGGACAATCATCTTTTATTTGTGCGATACCTTGGCTAGCCCAACCTTTAAAAGTAGCTGAGTTGTTCACATGATTGCTCATGTGATTTTGCAGTGACACCAATGAATCTTGATGAACATTTTGAAGGCTAGATGCTAGTACAGCATTAATTGAATCAATTGCTTGGGCAAAGTTGACCTGTGCACCAACCGCACTTAGAACATTACGATGTTTGATTTTTTCAATATTCTGAATGGTAGTTGTGACTTGCAGTTTTGATGCTTCATGTGCCGCCACGTTAGTTTCTAACTGTTCTTTAGTCTCTGAAGGCAAAGCAGAGTTAACATACGCAGGAACACTACCCACAGCGTGAGTTGTAAATTGCCCTTCAATACCAGAAAGAAGTCTTTTTTCATCACGAAGATTGTTATTCATCTCAGCTAAAGCCGCAAACAAGGCGGTGTTACTCTCACCAAGAATAAAACTAGTCATGTTTTCAGAGTTTGGCCGCTCTTGCTTCTGACCAGTGATTACATTTCTATGTATAAAGCTTTGGTCAAAAACATACAAACCTGAACAATCAGGAGTTTTTACTTGCCACTGGCCGTTTTCGAATTTAGATGTAACATTACCTGTCGCAGTACCGAACATGAATTCAACTTTAGGTGGTTTAGTTGGGTCATTTGGTATGCTTTTTCGGTGCATTATAAAATCAGGAGCATCTTCTGCTAGTGAATGAATAATATCACAGAGGGTACTCTTACCATTTCTGTTCTCACCATATATAACGGTCACATCACCAAGATCTATTCCACCTGCAACGGTTTTGGTGAAATTTCCAATACCTTGTATTAGCTTTATTTTTTTTAACATCTAACACTTATCCTTAAGCCATCAATGTAAACTTATTGATAGATAGACCAGTTAATTTATTTTAATCTGACCGAATTTACTGTGAGCGCGAAGTAGCGAAAGCACATAACGCCGCGTTCACCGGCTTGTCCGGTGCAACGCTTTGTTAGGGGCATTTAAACCCCATTCCTTGCTGATTTAATGTCGAGAAGATTTATCTGTTTTATCTTGTCCTTATGAATGACAATTGTAAGCCTTGCTGGATACTTGAATCGCATTTCACTAATACGAAACGTCCACAACATTATTTTCAACAGGTCTTCATCGCTAATAGTTTTGTGTCCCTTTATTCGAGTTATACCCGATCCAAATATGGGAGTCGACACACTCTCCTGTGCGTATACGTTATTTACCTTGTCCCAAAAATTTATTAGAAACTCAAG
Source organism: Pseudoalteromonas translucida KMM 520 (assembly GCF_001465295.1). Classification (NCBI taxonomy): domain Bacteria; kingdom Pseudomonadati; phylum Pseudomonadota; class Gammaproteobacteria; order Alteromonadales; family Pseudoalteromonadaceae; genus Pseudoalteromonas; species Pseudoalteromonas translucida. Next base: position 1,808,702 of record NZ_CP011034.1, read on the forward strand.
GTATTCAGGCATCGTAATTTCCGCCTTATTGCTTTCATCGAATTTTGTAAATGCAGTTAATAGATAGCTTTTGTAAACACAAACAGTCCCTATCTGATGACGAACTTTCTTCCCTGATTTTCTCTCGATGTTGCTTTCAAGTATTTCGCTAGTTTCAAAAGCATAATCACCAATGTAGCGATCTAGCTCTGATACAGATACGTCAAGATGATTTTTGATAAATATGCCATTTAGCGAACTCTCTGCGATTATTTTATTATCTACTAAGGTATCAAAATATTCGTTAAAGGCGATTGCCTTTAATCCCGGTTCTAAGAAAATATCACCGACTTTTATCGTTACTTCACTTCCTTCAATGTCAATTTCAATTTTATTTAGATTGTTAGACCATACCCAAATCATCAAATAGATTACTAATAATGCACCTATAAAAATCCATCCATAAGTGGTTTTGCATTCTTCTGGTATACCAACAAACAGAACAACCAATGACAAAGTCGCGCTTATCCCTGAGGTGATTTTTAAAAAGTTATCAATCACCCTCCTGTCAAACAGACTAACCTTACTCATAGTTTATACCAATATAAACCCGCTGCCCTCTTCGTCGCCAACATGAAGTCACTATCCTTTAAGGCTGCCTCTATGATTGCTTTTTACATTGGAATATGAAGAGTAGGAACCTTGTACATCGAATCTCTGAAGATAGGTAATTTGTTCCACAGGTTTTTTACTGACTGCTTCAACGATCCATTCAGCAGAAGACTTTCTTTCGAGTCATAATCTGGATAAATAACAATAACAGGAAGTCCTTGATCGTTGATGCCATAATCAATCTCTTCTCGTAGTGCTCTTGAGCTAACTGTATTAGAGCTTAAAAATAATACAATATTTTTTGAGCTTCTAAGGCGTTCTCTCAGTCGTGGTTTCAACGTGGTTTCCCAAGCGCTATTGTCACGGACGTTATATGTCTTGCCATGTGAATCATTAAAAGGAAATGATGCGTCCTTCCCTTTCCATGCTCGCAACATGTTGTAGTAGCAAAAATCTTTTGTAGCATGTGCACCTAGTGCGCTTGCGTTAAACGGCTCTGCAACATAAAAGGCTGCGTAATTTCCATTTCGATATGCCATATTTCCTCCACGTAATTAAGAATTTTGATAAATGCCTAGTTTGACTGCTGGCCCCCTAACGCTTAAATAACAGGCTAAGTAATGGTTGGCTAAAATTGTGTAGCGAAGCGAAACGTAGCCAACTGTTACGTGTCCTTGTTTATTTTCTTGTTAGCTTACATTTGTGTATTGAGGTCTACCAATTAAATCAATGTCTATATCTTTTAGCATTGCTCCATTAGTCCATATTAATTCTAGTTGTCGAGCCGCCTCTTTATATCGGGCAGCGCTATCAATATCAGAATATGCAGCTATTTTCATGTCAGGAAATAACCTAGGAAGTTTATCATTAGGAGTATCATGTGGAACTTCATGAGTAGCTGTCGTTTTATGAGGTTTTGCATGAGCTAACCAATTCCGGAATTTGATCATTTCTTGTATAGTCTGCCAAGGCTGTGCTGAAAAATCAGCATCAACTCCTAATTCTTTGGAAACAAGAATGATTTTTCCAATTATGGAAGTAGACTCAAAATTCTTCCACTGACTTTTAAATAGCTGTGACCCATAGACATTCGCAGTAGCTTCTACGGAAAAAACAGAAAAAATCATTGATGGAATTATCCATCTAAATTTATGGCCTGGTTCTTCTTTTTCCGCCATATTGAACTGGTTACTTGCAATAGATTGAAGCGGTATTATTTCAGGGCACTCAACAGTTATTTTTACTTTTTTGGTACGACTCAAAGGTAAACTCTCCATGTAAGCTAACGAGCCTGTAGATTAACTCGTTTTTTTATTTGTTTTTATTGATAAACAAACCATAGCTGAGTTCCTATTTTGGTTCAATCGATTACTTATTTTATGCAGAATATAAAGTGGGAGTTTGATGTTGTTTTAATTGGCATTTTGGAAGCTATTACTGGTGTTTAAGTGGCTTTATTTTAGGTTAAAAGGGCTTCCCCTTCCTAATGCATCGTGTTTTGCAGCTTTTCTATATTATGAACAAGGCAATACAGTTGCCATTGTGCATTCACTTTCATTTGACCCCGTAAGGTCAACTTATTCATGCCTTTATTCACTGTAATGTTGCCAAACACCGGTTCAATACAACCAAGTCGTTTACTGTATTGTCGTCGACCTATCGGGCTGTCTATTTTTACTTTCATTTTGTCTACATAGCTCAGCTTTTTGCGTGATTCATTATTGATAAACTGCACTTGTCGCCCTGTTTTAATCGGCGGCTTTCGCATGCATTGTTGCTGTAGCGGACACGTTTTACAGTCTTTTAAGTAACCGCAGAACCGGGTGTATTTTTGGTTATGGCTGTTTACATTTATACCGCTTCGCCACATGGCATTGCCTGCGGGGCAGCGGCATGTTTGGGTTGCTTCATCATAATGAAAATCATCTGAGGTAAATAGTCGTGGTTTGCCTTTACTGCGTTTTAGTCTGCGCTTTTCTTGCTCCGTTTCGTATGTTTCGCTGGCTTTAAACAGCGGGTTTCTTTTTCTAAATTGGTTATCCGCAATGTAGGTATCGAACCCGCTTTTCGCCATAAATTCAAGATTCACTTCGCTGTTAAACCCACTGTCTGCAGTGAATTTAATGGTGGGTTCATCTGCCCGTTTTTCTGTATTGAGTTTAGCAAGCTGCTGTTTTAATTGTGCAATGGCTGGCTGTAAGGTTTGTTGTTCACCCACTGAACCCCACGCTTGAGCTTGCAAGATAATTTGGTGTTTATCGTCATTTATCGCGATGCCGTTGTAGCCTTGAATTGTGCCTTTTGAGGTGGTCATTTTCGCGCTGTCGGGGTCGGTGATATTACTTTTAACTGGCTTGCCTTTACTGCCTGTTTTTTCTTTGTGAGTGGCTAAGAACTCGGTGATTTTGTCTGCACTTTTATCCAGCTTTTCTTTTTGTTTTAAGTCCTGAGTTATCAACTCTTCGCCCAGTTCATCTTGTGATTGGTGGCGCTCAATAATACGTTTGCTTGCGCGTTCTAGTTTTGCTTTTTTGCGACCTAACTCATCGAATGTGCCGCTCCACTCTTTACTCGCATTGGACTTTAATTTACATCCATCAATGGCAAACATATTGCGGCCTATCAAGCCTTCCTCATCACATATCATCAGTACTTGCGTAAAAAGCGGCTCAATCTGTTCATGCATTTTAGCCACAAAACCCGCTATAGATGTGTAATGCGGCTGGATATCCCCCGATACACTCATAAATAAAATATTATTCTCGCAAGCCTTTGCAATCCGACGGCTACTAATTAATCCATGTGCATAACCCAGTAAAATAATCTTTAACATCACCGATGGCGGATACGCCGCCGCGCCCGTTTTGTCGTTGTTATACCACGCATCAAAGCCCGATAAATCGAGCTTGTTTTCGACAATATAACAAAGAGCATATTCAAATGTGCCAGGCAAAATTTGCTCAGCAAAATTGATAGGAATGAATTTATTTTGACAGGACAAGTCAGGCTTGTAGTTGGCCATAACGATTTACCGTGGGTGAATAATATCTATTAGATCACAGCGAACGGATGGGTTCAAGGTTAAAAAGCAATCAATTCGAAATAGTAAGATACGTTCCTAAAAAGAGTAATTCTACAGCCTCAACGCCTTGCTAAGCGGATAAAAATGGTTGGCTATAATCGCGCAGCGATGGCCAACTGTTTTTATTCCGTTTAAGCAACTTATAGTTACTCCGTTCCATTAATTAATGTATTTACCTATCTCATTAATACATGGAATATGCTTCTGTTGATCACGAATATTTGAGCGGAAACAATCAATGTTTGTAACAAGACTTTCGGATCAACAGGAGTAATTTGTTTCAATACGCATACTCAGGGATTGTCGTAATGCCGACTATCTATAAGACTTGCGAGAAACACTATTAGCCTCTATTTATTCTTTCACTTTACCTCTAGGAGGCCCAAAATGGAAGCCTTTAACGTCTCAGGTTTTGCTGCCCTTATCGGGATCGATTGGGCCGACCGTAAACATGATATTTGTGAAATAAACCGCGACACAAACACACAACATTTAAGTGTGATTTCCTCTGAACCTAAGTCAATTAATGCATGGGCGCTTGAGTTAAAACAACGCTACAACGGCAGACCCGTTGCTGTCGCGTGTGAGCTAAAAAAAGGTCCACTTATATATGCACTCAGTAAATTTAAGCACATTATATTATTTGTGATTAACCCATCAAGTGTCGCCAAATACCGTGCAGCATTTTCGCACAGCGGGGCTAAAGATGATCCTACTGATGCGATTATTCAAGTTGAAATTCTACAACTTCACATGGATAAATTAACGGTTATTAGACCTGACACAGAAGAAGTTAGGTGCCTTGCACAGCTTGTCGAATACAGACGTAAATTAGTACAAGATCGTGTTAATTTAACCAATAAAATAGCCACAACGCTAAAAAATTATTACCCCCACGTGATTGATTGGTTTAAAGAAAAGGACACTCAAATATTCTGTGACTTTTTACTGCGTTGGCCATCTCTTACTCACGCTAAAAAAGCGAGAAAGCAAACACTACTCGACTTCTTTAATCAACATAACTCCCGCTACCCACTCGTTAATGAAAAGCGGATAAAAGAAATAAAGGATGCTGAAATTCTCACCGATGATATGGCCGTGATCACGCCAAACTTATTGCTTATTGAATGCCTCGTTCCTCAACTCAAACATCTAATGCAGGCAATAACCCGATTTGATAACGAAATTAAAACGCTTTATAAGCAACATTCAGATCGCGCTATTTTTGATAGTTTACCAGGTGCAGGACCACAATTAGCGCCTCGGTTATTAGCCGCTATGGGGTCAAATCGTGACCGTTATAAGTGCGCTGCTGACATACAAAAATACGCAGGCATTGCCCCTGTTACCGAGCGCAGTGGCAAGAAGGAATGGATACACTGGCGATATTCGTGCACTAAATTTTTAAGGCAAACATTTGTTGAATGGGCAGGATTATCTGTGCGTTATTCATTTTGGGCAAAAGCATATTATCGGCAGCAAGAGGCCAAAGGAAAACCCCATAATACCATCATCAGATCATTAGCATTTAAGTGGATAAGAATACTATTTAGGTGCTGGAAAACACATACGCCCTACGATGAATCAACTTACTTAATCGCATTGAAAAGTAAGGGATCACCGCTGTTAAAATTTGCGGTGGAAAGTGAACTTTAGTGCTTGCTGTCCACCTCAGGGCGTGTTGTTAGCACTCTTCAATTTCACGAATAAACTTAATAAGATCTTTAGCGGAATGCGCTAAACCCAATTCAACTATGCGATAAATACTCTCAGCAAATTTATCTCCGTTATCTTCAACATCTGTAAAGGAATGAACTTCTATCGATGATTCATGATTACTGAATAACATTCCAGCTAGCTTACCTGTTTGCTCGCTAACCAAAGGACTACCGCTAAAGCCCTTTAAGGAAGGGAAAGATAATTCTGTAGTTGTATGAGCTAATGGGTGGTTAGATGTCTCCGAGTTACTAACTACATATCCTTTTAGCATTCGTGCATTAATATTAACAACCTTATTTTTTTGCCCAATATTATTAAAGCCAAAAGCTCTTACATCATGACCTGGTAAGTACTCTGTGTCATTAAGTTCAAAACACTTGTAGCTTTGGTGTTTGATAAAGTTTCCAATGGCAAAATCATATTTAGGATGTGATTTTATGTTGTAGATAACATCAATGTCACCACTAATTAAATTTTTACCAAGTAGAACCTCGCCTTCTTGAACCATTTCAATTATATGCCTACACGTTGCAATTTTCCCTTCGTTACCGATGAAAAAAGCAACACCAGCATAGCGGTCTATATCAAAATGAAGAGTACTCCCTTCATGTCTTCTTTTAGCGATGAGTAATGTGATTTGATATTCGCCGTAGTTCATTAATACTCCAGAGTGCTAACAGCTTATTGAACACCACTTTGGGAGGTTATAACACCCCAAAACGGCGCATATTACATTGCTCGATAACCAAACCAAACAACTTACTTATAAACAAGTAGTTACAATTGCTATTTTGTAACCTTTGTTATTTAACCCCAAAACGACTTTTAATAATGTTATGGGACAAAACCTACAACACTGTATTTATACACAGTGTCAAATTAAATCTATTTTTTATAAAAACGCATCTGCAATTATCACTTATTTAAAACCTTGAATCATTTTCACAAGGTATCCCGTCGTTATCGCCATCCATTTTTGTATTCGGGCAATTATTTATAAAAAATACAGCTTCGGCTCGTGAGGTCATTTGGCTGCAGTGTTGTCTGCCATCGCAGCTAAAGTTTTGTGTGTTTTTAGGAGTAACTATCTTCGGATATTTTTCAGCAAAGGTGGTTAAGTCGGCATTGGTAATAACGGGGGTGTTGTTTTTATTGCCTGCATGAGTGTTTGCGAAGTACCTATTGTATGCGCTAAAACCTATGCTTAATATAATTACCAGCGCAACAAGGTTAGCTAAAGTGCTCGACTTCTTTTTTGCTTTACTCATTTTAAAAGGTGTATTAAAAGCAGCTGTTTTTTCTAGTTTGCTTTCTACTTTACTTGCGATTACGCCTTCAATACGGCAATTTACGGCTTTGCTTTTACCATTGGGATCGGTGGCAACCTCAAAATAGATGGTGTCGCCTACTTTGGGTTTGCGGCTCATGTGTTTAAGCGAAGATATGTGTATAAAGGTGTCGTGTGCAACGCTGCTAGATTTAATAAAGCCATAGCCTCGGTTGTCGTTCCACGACATTAACAATCCTTTGTTCATTGGTGTTCCTGATTTTTATACTTTTTATTAGTTATTTGTTTTTTATTTGTTACTTATGCAAACTATACGTTTCTAAAAGTGTTCGGTAAACTTATTTTAAGTTATTTTAAAATTAAACTACTTATAGCCATTAGCTTAGCGGTATTTTAACTAACTATTGAATAGTGATTGAATAACGAATGAATTACATAGGGTGGTTTTAATTTGCGGTGCTGTTGATTATGATGGCGCTAGAAACACTTAATAAGTCAGTTGTGCTTTAAATTTTTTAGTAAGGATCATCTTATGTCTAGCTATAACGAATCTCCAGAGCAAGTTACTAAAGCAACCGAAGGTTATGTAATGCAGCAAACTATGTTGCGAATTAAAGATCCAAAACCGTCATTAGCATTTTATGAAAACGTATTAGGTATGAAGTTGTTGGGCAAGTACGACTTTCCTGGTATGAAGTTTACCCTGTACTTTTTAGGTTACGAGCAACAACTGCCTGAGGGCGATGATAAAACCAAAGCTGAATGGGTGTTTCGCCGCCCTGCACTAATTGAGCTTACCCATAACTGGGGCACAGAAAAAGACGATAGCTTTGCAGGCTATGTAAGTGGTAACGAAGAGCCAAAAGGCTTTGGCCATATTGGTATTAGCGTGCCCGATGTATACGCCGCGTGCGAACGTTTTGCAAAATACGATGTAGAGTTTGTAAAAAAACCAGACGATGGCTCGATGAAAGGTTTGGCGTTTATTAAAGACCCCGACGGTTATTGGATTGAAATACTCTCGGCCGAGGGCATTACCGAAATTATTATGTCTCAGTAATAACTAGGTCTTATATATTTAAAATTATAAAGCCAGCAGCTAAGCTGGCTTTACTGTTTGCAGGCGTTGTTAATTAAACTTAGTTTTTTTAGGAGCGTTTCGCTGTGAGGGATCTTTACTTTTTGGGTAAGCAAAGTGTGGTTTAAATACCGGTTCGAGCAGGTAATCTAGCGCGTCGATTAGCTCTATTTCGTGTGTACTAAATTGGCTTTGCAAACACGCTTACATGCTATATATGCTATATATGCTTGGGCTACGCGCTCGGCAAGCCTTGCTGGTTTAGGTGGTTTGCTATTGCGTACTGTGCCTAAAAATACTAAAAACTTCATGTATATTCCCTCTTTGTTTAAATTACTTTTTTAGGGTTGGTAATTAAGCTCAGGGCTGCAGTGCCTGTGCAGCAAGCTCTGCAAGTACATTGGCAAGCTTTGTAGCAACAGCGCATTGCCCTGCACCATGGCGCTTAGTTAAATAGCTAGGATCGTTGTAGCTTAACCATACTTTTGCATCGGGGTCTTGCCAAACAAGTGCTTTAAGCGGTAAATCAATCCCCATTGTTTGCGCGCACTGCATTAAAGGAGTACCGTCTTGTGGATTACCAAATATAATAACTTCGGTGTAGCCAAGCTGCTGCCCTACTTTTTTAGCCCCTGCGGCGTGATCAATACGTGCAAAAATTGTTAGTCCTTTATTTTTAGCCAGTAGCTCAAACTTATTCATAGTGGCTTTGGCACTTTGCTGGCTTTGTAGTGTTATTAGGCCGTTTGTTGCTTTAGCCGGAAAAAACACAAAAAGTAACGCAAATACAAAAGTGGTGCTTAATAGTTTCATGTATAAACTCTGGTTTGGTTAAACATATGAGCAACTAACTTAGCATGTAATTTAGCCACAAAAAAGCCAGCGGTTAAGCTGGCTTGGTATATATGCAATAACTTTGCGCTAAAACATTATTTACGCAGTGCGTCTATACGAGCGTCAAGCGGTGGGTGCGACGAAAACAACTCAGCCATACCTTTCCCACTGGCAATACCAAACGCCATCATTGAGCCTTCTAGTTGCGAAGGATGATTTTGCTTTAATCGCTCAAGGGCTGAACGCATTTTGTCGGCGCCTACTAGTTTGGCAGCGCCGCTGTCGGCAGCAAACTCACGTTGGCGGCTGTAATAAGCCACAATAACGCTGGCTAAAATGCCAAAAATTACTTGAAACAACATATCGAACAGGAAGTAGGTCCAGCTGTTGCCGCCCTCTTGTTCATCGTTGTTACTGTTTATAAAGTTATCTACTATGCCTGCTAGCACTTTAGCGGCAAATATAACAAAGGTGTTTACCACGCCTTGTATAAGTGTAAGCGTTACCATGTCGCCATTAGCAATATGTGATACTTCGTGGGCCAGTACGGCTTCGGCTTGATCTTGGCTCATGCTGTGTAATAAACCTGTGCTTACTGCCACTAGTGAGTTGTTTTTACTTGGGCCGGTGGCAAATGCGTTCATTTCTGGGCTGTCGTAAATGGCCACTTCTGGCATTTTAATGCCGGCTTTTTGCGCTTGTGCTGCAACCGTAGTTACTAGCCAATGTTCGGTTTCGTTACGTGGTTGGGTAATAACATGTGCGCCGGTTGATTTTTTAGCCATCCATTTCGACATAAATAACGAAATAAACGAGCCACCAAAACCAAACACAGTAGCAATCATTAGCATACCGCCTAAGCTACGATTGCTTAGTCCTAATACACTCATCACTATTGAAAGCACTACACCTAATACCAACATAACCGCGAGGTTTGTTAGTAAAAATAAAAAAACACGTTTCATACTTGTCCTCAAAAAATAATATCGATTGCGGTACTATTAATATATTTAGTACGTTTAGCACTAAATTGATTAAAAGCAATCATTGCGTTATGACACAGTATGTCAAAACGTCAACGCTATTCTGTGACAAACTATGTCGTAAAACAAGTGTTTTTTATGTGTTTAGTGCGAAATTTTCTAGCAGTGTTTTATATATTTGCAATTTAGGGGTTTGTTCACTGTATGGGCTTATTGCCAGTATAGGAAAGGGTAAACGTACTTTAAGTGAATCAAGATTAGCTTGGTACTCATCCATGTTTGGATCAACCTGATTAGCGATCCAGCCAATGCAGTTTATACCCATGCTTTGCATATGTGCAGCCGTAAGGAGTGCATGGTTTAAGCAGCCTAACTTCATACCTACTACTAATATTACCGGCAGTTGCTCTGCTTTAACCCAATTGTATAAATAATCTGTGTTGCTTATAGGCAGCGCCCAGCCACCAGCACCTTCGGTAAGTATGTAATCGGCACCTTGCTGTTTTACGTTTTTATACGCGCTGCTTAGCTTATCTGCAGTAATAGTAACTCCTGCTTGCTCGGCGGCTATGTGCGGGGCTATAGCTGGTGCAAAGGCAAATGGGTTAATTACATCGTACTTGGCACTTACGGTTGCGCTTTCCATTAATATTAGTGCATCGGCATTTACTAGTTGATCAAACGCCATTTCGCAGCCAGACGCGAGCGGTTTAAAACCAATAGCTTGCTTTTTATGTTGGGCAAGTAGCTTTAGTAATAAACTGGTAACGTGGGTTTTTCCGGCGTCGGTGTCGGTGCCGGTAATAAAAAATTCTTTCATGGCGTTATTTACCTTTGCTGTTTTATTTAGCGATTTTTATTTAACTGCTTTTATTTACCAAGTGCCAATAGCATAACGTGATACGACACGTGCGCTTTATTATTTTTGAGCGGATATGCGCTGCATACCTGCTGCAAAGCGTGCTTAGTTAACAAGCCTCTGCGCGTATTACTGTGGTTTTGCGCTGTGGCACCTATGGCCTTAATAGAGCGAATGGCATTTAATGGCGATGTAAACTCATCGCTATACAAGGCTTTTTGTATTGTATTAATAGTAAATCCAGACTTTTGGACTGATTGGTTTATATACTGTTCGCTATTAAAGGTATTTATATGGCTGTTGTTATCAAGTGCGCTAAATGCGGTTTTTATCTCGTTAAGCGAGCCTTCAATAACGCAGCTAATATAAGCTTGCCCGCCAGGTTTGAGCGCAGTATAAAGCGATTTTAATAATTGCGCAAAATCGGCCGACCATTGCACTGCAAAGTTACTGTAAATAATATCAATACTATTGGCTTGCAGCGGTAGGTTATCCATATCGGCGCATAGTCGTGGCGTATTTATTGCACTGCTTTGTAGCATGTTTAAACTAAGATCCATGGCAATAACGCTGCCAAACAATGTTTGCAAAGTATGTGTATTAACTAATGGCCCTGCGCCTAAGTCGACACAAAGCTTGCCTTTATTGCTGCTATTTGCATGCGCTTTTATAAGTTTAAATAAATCACCTGCGGCTTGTTTTTGCACATTAGCATGCTGGTTATAACTGCTGGCCGCTTTTGAAAACTTACTCTGCGCCCCTTTTTTAAGGCTACAGCTTGGTAATAATATTGGCCCTGCTGATAATGATTGTATATTTAACGGCCGTGTATTTGGCTTTGTATTAAAGGGCTGTGTAGTTTTAGAAGCAGCATTTAAAAGTGCGTGAGCAATCATATTAATGCACCTACTAAGCTATTAACTAAATGGTTAATGTCGTGCTTTGTATGTGCTGCGCTGAGAGTAATTCGTAAACGTGCGGTGTTATGAGCAACAGTTGGCGGGCGAATAGCAGTAAGCCACACCCCGTATTTTTTAAGTTTATTAGCCACGTTTAAGGTGTGCTCGGCGCAGCCTAAAACAATGGGCTGAATAGCGGTACTTGACTCCATTGCGGCAATATTATGTTGTTTAGCAAGTTGCTTAAAGTAGCTAATATTTGCATTTAATTTAGCGCGTTTATCATCTGCGGTTTTAATCGCTTTAATACGAGCAAGAGTAAGCCCTGCAATAAGCGGCGACATAGCCGTGGAGTAAGTATAATCGCGATTAAATTGCAGCATGTAATCAATAAAATGTTTACTGCCTAATACACACGCGCCGCTACTGGCTACCGCTTTACCAAAAGTAATAACCAGTAACTCAGGCAGTTGCTCGCTATTTAGCGCCTCACAGCTGCCTAACCCGGTTTTACCTAATACGCCAAAGCCATGAGCGTCGTCTATCATTAGCCAAGCATTGTGCTGTTTAGCTAACACCAGTAGTTCGCTAAGTGGCGCTTTGTCGCCATCCATCGAAAATACACCTTCGCTTATAATTAGCTTATGCTGCGCTGTTGATTTTTCTAAGCGGGCGCGTAAATGGTTCATGTCGTTATGATTAAAACGTATTAAAGCAGCGTTAGCATGCAGTGCGCCGTCTATTAGGCTGGCATGATTAAGCTTATCTTGAAAAATAGCACTGTGCTGCGCTACGGTTTTATCTTGAAACAGCGCTTTTATTACACTGCTATTAGCACTAAAGCCCGAGCTAAACAGCATGGCCGCTTCGTAACCTAACTGCGCACACAAATACTGCTCTAGTGCGTGTTGCTGCACTTGATAACCGGTAACTAACGCTGAACTGTGACTCCCTAATGCCGGTAATTCATTTAAAGCAATTGCGTTATCGCCAAAGCCTAAGTAGTCGTTACTGGCAAAGTTAAGATAGGTTTTGTTATTAATAGTAATTTTGCGCGCCGTAGCATGCTGTACTTGGTGGCGTTTACGCAGTAGCGCATCGTGCAAGCGAGCTTGCAGATGCGTATTTATAAATTCAAATGACATTTGGCTGTGTTTACCTAGGCTTAGTTATAGCTTAGTTATTGTTATGGGTATGATTATGCTTCGTAAAATAACTTAGACGTTGCTTTGTCGGCCACTTGCGATGAAAGCGACGCGGCTACTGCTTCATCTGAATAGTCGTGACGGGTTTCTGGGTTCATCCCTAATTTTTTAATTAAGGCCATATCGGCATCGGCGTCTGGATTTTCGGTGGTAAGCAGTTTGTCGCCATAAAATATAGAGTTAGCACCAGCAAAAAAGCACATTGACTGCATTTGCTCGTTCATGGCGTTGCGCCCTGCCGACAAACGCACATAGCTGTACGGCATCATAATGCGCGCGGTTGCAATTGTGCGTATAAACTCAAAGTGATCTAAATCGTCTACGTTTTCAAGCGGTGTGCCTTTAACTTTAACCAGCATATTAATAGGTACGCTTTCTGGTTGTTGATCTAAGTTGGCCAGTTGCATTAATAAGCCATAACGATCGGCTGCTTGCTCGCCCATGCCTACAATACCGCCCGAACAAACTTTCATACCCGCGTCGCGTACATTACCTATGGTATCTAGGCGGTCTTGAAAAGTTCGGGTAGATATAATTTGCTCGTAATACTCAGGCGAGGTGTCGAGGTTATGGTTGTAGTAGTCAAGCCCTGCATTTCGCAGCTCGTGTGCTTTTTCGTTATTTAGCATGCCTAAGGTCATACAGGTTTCTAGGCCTAGTTCTTTTACTTCTTTAACCATTTGCGAAATATACGGCATGTCTCTGTCTTTTGGATCTGACCACGCGGCCCCCATACAAAAACGAGTAGCGCCTTTTTGTTTGGCTAAGCGCGCTTGTTCTACTACTTTTTCTACTTCTATTAGGCGTTCACGTTCTAAATCGGTTCGGTAATGCCCAGACTGCGGGCAATATTTACAATCTTCTGGGCAGGCGCCGGTTTTAATCGATAATAAAGTAGAAATTTGCACTTCATTTGGGTTGAAATTAGCACGATGAACCGATGCGGCTTTAAATAGTAAATCGTTAAATGGCATTTCAAATATTGCTTTAACTTCACTGTGGGTCCAGTTGTGACGAACAGGTGCAAGTTCCATAGTTTTCTACTCTCTTTATTTTTTTCATAACGGTGATATTGGCTTAGTCTACTTCTTGAAGTACCATTGTCAACGAACCCAAGCCCACTTAAGTTTACATATGATTAAAAAGAATACGATAGACCTAGATTTTGATCGCCAGCATATTTGGCACCCTTATACCTCTATGACCAAACCTATTATGGTTTACCCTGTTACCCATGCAAATCATAATATTATTGTGCTTGAAACAGGCGAGCAACTCATTGATGGCATGGCCTCATGGTGGAGCGCTATACATGGCTATAACCATCCGGTTTTAAATAACGCCATGGTTGAGCAAATTAACTCCATGAGCCACATTATGTTTGGCGGATTTACCCATAAACCCGCTGTAGAGCTGTGTAAAAAGCTAGTAAGCATTACACCTGCTAGCTTAACTAAGGTATTTTTAGCCGATAGCGGCTCGGTAAGTGTTGAAGTAGCTATAAAAATGGCGCTGCAGTATTGGCTTAGCCAAGGTATTACTAACAAACAAAAATTAATGACTCCCTACAAGGGCTATCATGGCGACACCTTTGCCGCTATGAGTGTATGCGATCCAGTTAACTCAATGCACAGTTTGTACAGCGGCTTTTTACCCGAGCATATTTTTGTACCAGCCCCGGTAAGCCAATTTAATAGTGAATTTAACCAAGCTGAGGCAACCGAGCTTGAAGCGTATTTTAAAGCGCACCACCAGAGCGTTGCGGCGTTTATTATTGAGCCAATTGTACAAAATGCTGGTGGCATGAACTTTTATCACCCTGAGTACTTAGCCTGCGTACGCAAATTATGCACGCAATATAAGGTGTTACTTATATGCGACGAAATAGCCACTGGCTTTGGCCGTACCGGTAAATTATTTGCCGTAGAGCATGCTAATATTCAGCCCGATATAATGTGTATAGGCAAAGCACTCACTGGCGGCGCTATGACCCTATCGGCCACTCTTACCAATGACAAAATAGCCACAGGCATAAGCGAAGGCGAAGCTGGCGTATTAATGCACGGCCCTACTTTTATGGGTAACCCGCTTGCCTGCGCTGTGGCCTGTGCCAGTATAGATTTACTACTTGAGCAAAACTGGCAGCAGCGCATTGCCGATCTAAACAGCCAACTGCAACAACTCAATAAGTGCAAAGAGCTTGATGATGTAGCCGATGTACGCACTTTAGGCGCTATTGGGGTGGTAGAGCTAACCGCAGAAGCTGGCAATGTTGATGTGGCTAAAATTCAAGCTTATTTTGTAGCGCAAGGTGTGTGGATACGCCCCTTTGGTAAACTTATTTATTTAATGCCGCCATATATTTCAGACCATAGCAGCATAAAAACCCTTTGTGATGCCATTTATAACGCCATTAAAGGCAAGCATTACGCTTAAACTTACCGCTAAATTAAAGTTTTAGGGGTAAAAGTTGTATACACTTTGCCCTAATAAACAAACAGCCCTTTAACTCACCTTTAGAGTATTGATCTCAGTGATCTTTACCTATATGATAATACCTATCATTTACAGTTACCTTTTCGGACTCTTTTATGAACTTATTATTTAAACCAGCTAAAGCCTTAGGTGTAAGCCTGTTATTAGCCTCTGCTTTTATAACGCAACCGGTACTTGCTAATGGCCCTATTGGCGAGCATGTTAATCATCTTCAGGCTAATCTTAAAAGTTATGCAGAAGAAGTAGAGTGGATGGTTGGTAAAGTCGATACCATGGTAAGCGACTACGATACCAAAGGTGCTAAAGCGGTAAAAACAGATGATCTTATTGAATATTGGGAATCGGTTAAATTTCACAGCGCCATAGAAACCAATTTTGTACCTGTTTACGCTTCTATTTGGCAAGGTATTTACGGCGTAAAAATGGCTATCGAAAACAAACAGCCAACAACTGAAGTTCGTAAACAACAACAAGCTATGAACAATGCCCTATGGCAAGGCCTTGGCGCTGTTAAGTTAGCGGCAAAGTTTCAGCAACAGGGTTTATTAGCAAACGTAACAACAACGGCAACCAAAGAAATGACCCAAAGTGCCACTATCGACGAAATTAAGCACCGACTCGATCGTGTTGTTGCAAAGTTTGCTGAGCGTTTAAACGACGAAGCCACCGAAATTGTACACGACACTTACCTACACCTATTTGAAGGCGTAGAAGGCATACTAATAGCACAAGACGCTAACTTAGTTGAAATATTAGAAAAAGACTTTAACGTAACATTGCCACTTGCTATTTCTAGCAACAAAAGCGTAGACGAAGTACGTAATGTAATAAGCGACATGCACACAAAATTAGATCGCGCTAAAACGCTGATCGAAAAAGCCGAAAAAACACGTAAGGATGTATTTTAAGTGAAGCGTAGGACCTTTATACAAGGCCTGGTAGCGCTTGGGGCTGTGGGTGCATTACCACTGCCTCTTGCTCGCGCACTAGCGGCCAATATAGCAAACCCTGTGTCTGTAGATAGCTTACCTAAACTAGAGGGTGAGCTTACGCTTTATTTAGGGCGTGGTGAAGGTGGCTTATACGAAAACGTATTACAAGCTATCGAGAAAAAAAATCCAAACCTTAAACTCGGTATACGCCGTGGCCCAACTGCTGCATTAGCAAATACCATAGTAGCTGAAGCAAAAGCAGGCGTTCGCCGTGCTGACTTATTTTGGGCGGTTGACTCAGGCGCGATTGGTTTAGTAACCGATGCTGGCCTTGCACAGCCAATACCAAGTGATTTATCGGCTCAGTTACAGCCGCAATTTAGATATAAAGAATGGACGCCAGTAACCGGCCGAATTCGTACTTTGCCATACAACACGTCGCGTTTAACTAAAGAGCAAATTCCCACCAGCATTATGGAAATTGCCGACAGCGATTTAAGTATTGGTTGGGCTCCTGCTTATGCATCGTTCCAGTCGTTTGTAACTGCAATGCGGATTTTAGAAGGTGATGACAAAACCGCTAAGTGGCTTAAAAAAATTAAAAAGCGCTCTAAAACCTATGCCGGTGAATTAGGTGTAGTTATGGGCGTTGAGCGCGGTGAAGTTGATATTGGTTTTGCAAATCACTATTACACACTTAGGTTAAAGTCGGGCAAGCCCGATGCTAAGTTAGATTTAGCCTTTACCCAAAACGATGCGGGCTGTTTGGTCAATGCCTCAGGTGTATTAGCTTTAAGTGACGATCCGTTAGCAACTAATTTTATGCGTTATTTACTAAGTACCGAAGTGCAAAGCTATTTAGCCAGTGAAGCTTACGAAATCCCGCTTGTTAATGGCATTAGTGTGCCACAGGGCATACCGTCTTTATCGAGTATTTCGCCGCCTAAAATTGATTTAACTCAGCTCGCCGATTTACGCCCCACTATCGATTTAATGCGCAGTAGCGGCGTACTGTAATGCGACTACCAGCATCCTACCCAATGGCGCTGCTTGCAGCGCTCATTACGCTTACCCCTATTTATGTGTTAATTACCCTTGCCAGCGACACAAGCTCAGTATTTGACAGCCATAATCTCGACATTTTAGCTAATACCTTATCGTTAATGGCATTAACTGTATTGGGTTCTATTTTAATTGGCGTGCCATTGGCGTTTATTAGCGCTTATGTACATTTACCATTTAAAAAATTATGGCTGGTTATATTTGCAGCTCCTTTAGCTATACCTAGTTATATTGGGGCGTTTACACTTTATGCAGCTTTTGGCCCTGGGGGGGAAATAAATAACCTACTTGGTATTCCTACCCCCTCAATGGACGGCCTTAGCGGCGCAGCCATAGTAATGACCTTGTACACATTTCCGTTTGTAATGATGACCACCCGCTCGTCCTTACTCAGCCTTGATGCCAGTATGGTAAACGCCGCACGTACGTTGGGCATGTCGATGACACAAAGTGTATTTAAAGTAATATTACCCCGCGTAGTTAATGGTATTGCCGCGGGCTCTTTGCTTGTTGCACTTTATACTTTATCTGACTTTGGTACACCGGCAATGATGCGCTTAGATACCTTTACCCGAGTTATTTATGTGGAATACAACGCCTTTGCTTTAGGCCGTGCGGCTATGCTCTCGTTGCAATTAATGGTTATTGTTGGCTTTTTATTAATGATTGAATCACAAATAAAAACGGCCACTGAACGCCAAGGTAGACCACTTATTTTATTCCCTAAAAAGTGGCAGTTAAGTGCTATGTTTATAACTTTTGCGCCTATTTTGCTATTAGCCATTGGCTTACCTTTAGCTATATTTTCATTGTGGCTGGCACGAGATGGTTTTAGCGGCTTTGATTTTAGTATTGCTTGGAACTCAACGTATGCCTCAGCAATTGCTGCTGTCGTTGCTGTAATTGTGGCCATTCCGGTTGCTCATGCGGCTCTTAGCGGCAAAGCAGGTAAAGTAATGGAGCGCGTAACTTACTTTGGCTTTGGTATTCCGGGCATAGTAATGGGCACAGCGCTTGTTTATGGCGGCTTGCAACTGCCCTTTTTGTATCAAACATTAGGGCTGCTTATTATTGCTTATACGCTGCGCTTTTTACCTCTTGCTGTAGGCTCAGTTCGTACCAGCACCGAGCACTTAGATCCAAGCTTAGTAAAATCGGCCCGAGTACTTGGCGCCAGCCCACGCGAAGCATTTATGCGTATAACTCTGCCCTTAACTATGCGCGGTATTATTGCCGGTGCGGCATTAGTGTTTTTAGAGTCGATGCGCGAGCTAGAGGCCACCTTATTACTTGGCCCTACTGGGTTTGAAACCCTCTCTACTTATTTGTGGCGTGTATACGAAGCCGGCTATTTTGGCCGCGCTGCTATTCCGGGGTTATTATTAGTGGTGATTTCTGCGTGCGCGTTAGCTATTATGCTCACTGGCGAAAAACGCAACCAGCTCGAACATTAAGGATTTAATAACAAATGCTATCTGTAAGTCAGTTGTCTATAGATTATGGCAGTAACCGTGTAGTAAGCGATTTAAACCTATCATTAGGTAATAACGAAATTCTTATGCTTGTAGGCCCTACTGGCTGCGGTAAAAGTACTATTTTGCAGGCATTAGCCGGCCTTATACCTATAAGCGAAGGCGAAATAAACAGTGGTAAATGGCGGGCAACTCCTAAAATTACTGTGCCTGCGGAAAAGCGCAGTGTAGGTATGGTGTTTCAAGACTTTGCTTTATTTCCGCACTTAACCGTGCAGCAAAATATTTATTTTAGATTAAAAGACACCAGCCCAGGCGAGCATTGGATAAAGTTACTTGGCCTTGATGAGTTTAGAAATAAAAAACCGGCAACGCTTTCAGGCGGGCAAAAACAACGCGTCGCACTTGCGCGCACCCTTGCCCACCAGCCTGACTTTGTATTATTAGATGAGCCGCTTTCTAACTTAGATGCCGCACTTAAAGACATGCTGCGCTGGGATATTCGAAACGCGCTTAAAGCAGCGGGCGTACCTGCAATTTGGGTAACGCACGACCAAGAAGAAGCACTCTCGGTTGGCGATCGTGTGGGTGTACTGCAAGGCGGTAAAATTCAGCAAATTGATACACCAGAGCGCTGTTTTAGTACGCCCAACAATCGATTTGTGGCACGTTTTTTAGGGGAAGCCAGCTTTATAAGCGGCCAGTTTAGCCAAGGCCAAGCAACCACAAGCATTGGCAATGCACCTGCCCACGGTGTTGATTGCGATAGTGGCGATGTAGATGTGCTGCTACGCCCCGATGACGTATTACTAGTGCAAAGTAGTGTGGGTAATAATGGCGAAGTTATTTGGGTACGCTTTGAAGGTGGCAGCCGCTTATGTGCCATAAAGCTTGCCTGCGGAGCTGTAGTAACCAGCCGCGTTAGCCATGAAATAGTAGTAAACCCCGGCGATGCTGTACATGTATCTTTAAGTACTTCGCACCCGCTAGCGGTTTATAAACAACTCGCGCAATAATAAAGTATGCAACACTAAAAAGCCCATTAACATGGGCTTTATTAATCTGTATAAATTACCATTCAAACATATAGGCCATTTTACTAATAGTTTTAAGTGGAATGTTATGGCTGTTACGCTTGGCATATAAATGCTGCATTGATTTGTCTTTTACTTCGCCCACAATCACTTCTTTTACTTGATAACCCAGAGCGACTGCCGCTTGTGTGTACGCGATAAATTCCCACTTTTTAATATTGGTGTTATCTACAATCACCAAAGGAATATTTTGTGCTAAAGCGTTAATAAAGCGCGCTAAATTTAAATTATGGTATTGCGGCAACTTAAACTTATCAAATTGGTATTCACCTAGATCATTAATAAAATAATCATCGGTTGAGCAAATAACATATTGGCTTTCGTCTGCACCGGCGAGTTCGTCGGCAAGATTTTGCGCATAATAAGACTTACCGCTTCCTGGTAGTCCTCGTAAAATAAAAACTTGTTTCATAGCATCCATTTTTTAGTATGTAATGGTAAAACGATTAATATAAAAATATCTGAATGTTCATAATGCCACAAAATGGGTAAACATAAGAGCAACAAATAACAATACTCACATTTAGGCCTTAAAACTGTATAAAAATAAAGCGCATTTATAAAAATTTTTAAAGAGTTGCCCACAATAGTTTTTTTATCTTACTTTACTAGGTAAGATACAGGGTTCAAGTGCAGCGCCGTTTAAGAGCAATTTTGCCAGCGTGTGGTGCGTAGTTAAATTATATAGTTAGGCAACTTATATCATTGGAGTGAAGATGAGCCATTTAGCGATTTCAGAGCTATTAAAAGGCAAGGTATCGGTAGACAGCCAAGTTACAGTAAAAGGCTGGATCCGTACTCGCCGCGATTCAAAAGCAGGAATTTCATTTTTAGCCGTTCATGACGGTTCGTGTTTTGATCCTATTCAAGCGGTAGTTCCTAATTCACTTAATAATTATGATGAAGTCACTAGCCTAACAGCCGGTTGTTCTGTGTCGGTTACCGGTGTTTTAGTGCAATCTGCTGGCCAAGGTCAGTCTTATGAGATTCAAGCTAACTCAGTTACTGTATTAGGTTGGGTAGAAAACCCAGATTCGTACCCTATGGCTGCAAAACGTCATAGTATTGAGTACTTACGTGAGCACGCTCACCTTCGCCCTCGTACTAACATGATTGGTGCCGTAACCCGCGTACGTAACTGTTTAGCCCAAGCTATTCATCGCTTTTACCATGAGCAAGGTTTTTTATGGATAAGCACCCCTATTATCACAGCAAGTGACTGTGAAGGCGCTGGTGAAATGTTTCGTGTATCAACGCTTGATATGCAAAACTTACCGCTTACCGATAAAGGCGAAGTAGATTACAGTGAAGATTTTTTTGGTAAAGAAGCATTTCTTACTGTATCTGGCCAGTTAAATGGTGAAACTTACGCGTCGGCAATGTCAAAAATTTATACGTTTGGTCCAACATTCCGTGCAGAAAACTCAAATACTTCGCGCCACCTTGCAGAGTTTTGGATGGTAGAGCCTGAATTAGCCTTTGCTGATTTAGAAGATATTGCAAAACTAGCAGAGCAAATGTTGAAGTATGTGTTTAAAGCAGTACTAGAAGAGCGCCGCGATGACATGGAGTTTTTTGCACAACGTGTAGAAAAAACAGCGATTACTCGCCTTGAAGAATTTGTAGAAAAAGACTTTGCACAAGTTGATTACACCGAAGCGGTAGAAATATTAAAAGCTTGTGGTAAAAAGTTTGAGTACGCTGTTGAATGGGGCGTAGATTTACAGTCTGAGCACGAGCGTTACTTAGCAGAAGAGCACTTTAAAGCACCAGTAGTTATTAAAAACTACCCACGCGATATTAAAGCGTTTTACATGCGCCAAAACGAAGACGGTAAAACCGTTGCCGCAATGGACATAGTAGCGCCAGGTATTGGTGAGATCATTGGTGGCTCACAACGTGAAGAACGCCTAGATATTCTCGATGCTCGTTTAGACGAAATGGGCTTAAACAAAGACGACTACAGCTGGTACCGCGATTTACGTAAATACGGTACTGTGCCGCACTCAGGCTTTGGCTTAGGTTTTGAGCGTTTAGTTGCTTATGTTACCGGTATGGGCAACGTACGTGACGTTATTGCCTTCCCTCGTACTAAAGGCAGCGCAACGTACTAATACGTTAACGCTTACTGTGTACCATATTAAAAACCAGCCGATGGCTGGTTTTTTTATGTCCAAATAACCATCACATCAGGAAGTGATTAAGTAACTTAGGTTTATTAGGCACAACCTAAAAGCCGCAGCATCATAAAATGACACTGCGGCTTTAATTTATAACTATAAATATAATTTTTAGTTATTAACTTATAGAGCTTGCTCTAGCTGTGGCAGTACATCAAATAAGTCGGCAACTAAACCGTAGTCTGCAACCTGAAAAATAGGTGCGTCTGGGTCTTTATTAATTGCGACAATTACTTTTGAGTCTTTCATACCAGCTAAATGCTGAATTGCACCACTAATACCCACTGCGATGTACAAGTTTGGCGCTACAATTTTACCTGTTTGCCCTACTTGCATATCATTAGGTACAAAGCCTGCGTCAACTGCTGCGCGCGAAGCACCAATAGCAGCGCCTAACTTGTCGGCAATTCCGTGTAATAAACTAAAGTTTTCGCCATTTTGCATACCACGACCACCTGAGATCACTACAGTAGCTGCGGTTAATTCTGGGCGTTCTGATTTAGTTTGCTCATCGCTTACAAAGCTACTTAGCGCAGAATCGGATACTGTATTAACTGCTGTTATTGGCGCGCTTGCTTGCTCTGTTTGTAAGTCGAAGCTACTAGCACGTACCGTGATAACTTTTTTGCTATCGAGTGACTTAACCGTAGCAATTGCGTTACCCGCATAAATAGGACGCTTAAATGTTTCAGCGTCAACAACATCAATAATTTCTGAAATTTGTGCAACATCAAGCAAGGCTGCAACGCGCGGCATAAAGTTTTTACCTGTAGTGGTAGCACTTACCACTATGTGGCTATAAGAATCAGCAAGCGATAGCACTAAATCTGCCATACTTTCAGCTAATTGATGTGCATAAACTGCGTTATCTGCTACCAGTACACTAGCTACGCCATTAATAAGCGCAACTTCTTCGCTCAGTACACCTACGTTTTCGCCCGCAATAAGCACATCAATAGGAAAACCAAGTTTTGCTGCTGCGTTAATTGTTTTTGAGGTTTCTGGTTTTAATACACCGTTATCGTGTTCTGCTATTACAAGTGTTTTCATATTAGATTACCTTCGCCTCTGTTTTTAATTTTTCTACAAGTTGCGCCACGTCCTCAACTATAATACCGGCAGTACGTTTAGCTGGCTCTTCAACGCTAATTAATTGCACGCGGGCCGTTAAGTCAACACCCAAAGTATCGGCTGCAATAACCTCAAGCGGTTTACGTTTTGCTTTCATTATATTTGGCAGCGACGCATAACGTGGCTCGTTTAAACGTAAATCGGTAGTTACAATAGCCGGTAAACTAAGCGCTACTGTTTGTAAGCCGCCGTCAACTTCACGGGTAACATTAACTTTTCCATCAACCACTTCAACTTTTGAAGCAAATGTACCTTGGCCACGTTTAGTCAATGCTGCTAGCATTTGGCCGGTTTGGTTATTGTCTGAATCAATTGATTGCTTACCTAAAATAACTAATTCTGGTGCTTCTTGTTCTACAATTTTTGCAAGTAATTTAGCAATGTGCAGCGACTCTAACTTTTCATCGGTTTCGATGTGAATGGCTTTGTCGGCGCCCAGTGCTAATGCAGTACGTAACTGTTCTTGTGAGGCTTTTGGCCCAATTGTTACGGCAATAACTTCGCTTGCTGTACCCGCTTCTTTTAAGCGAATAGCCTCTTCAATTGCAATTTCGCAAAATGGGTTCATCGCCATTTTTACGTTGGTTAAATCAACGTCTGTTTTGTCTGACTTAACACGTGCTTTTACGTTGTAATCTATAACTCTTTTTATTGGTACGAGAACTTTCATATGGACTCCATCGTTATTTAAACCTACAAGCTGACGTGCACGTCAACCTATTTATTTTATGAAATCAGACTACTGTCTATTGACGTAAACATCAACCTAAAATAACCTTTAAACATTCACAACCCATAACTTTTTATTAGCATCTATCAAATGGGTTATGTATTTCATTAACGTGTAGTTAAATATAGGGTACGTTAACCAATCAAATAAGAGGTATTTATGATCACCCGGGAAACCATGGAATTTGATGTAGTTGTTGTAGGTGCAGGCCCAGCGGGTCTTGCATGTGCAATAAAACTGGCACAACAAGCGAAAAATAAACAACAAGAATGCATGATCTGTGTCGTTGAAAAAGGTTCAGAAGTGGGTGCTCATATACTCTCTGGTGCCGTGTTTGAAACCAAAGCGCTGGATGAATTACTGCCTAATTGGCAAGAGCTCAACGCCCCTGTAACCACAAAAGTAGCCAAGGATGAAATTTACTGGTTTAACAACGAACAAAAAGCCACCGCTATTCCGCACTTTGCCACACCAAAAACCTTTCATAATGATGGTAATTATATTGTCTCTATGGGGAATGTTTGTCGCTGGTTAGCTGAGCAAGCAGAAGCACTGGGAGTTGAGATTTTCCCAGGGTTTAGTGCGCATTCACTTATTATTGAAGACGATACAGTAAAAGGCATTATTACTGGCGATATGGGCCTTGATAAAGACGGTAACGAAAAAGATGGTTATATGCCAGGCATGGAGCTGCGCGCTAAATACACCGTATTTGCCGAAGGTTGTCGTGGTCATTTGGGCAAACAACTCATTAATGAATTTGCCCTAGATGATGAGTCATCACCGCAGCACTATGGCTTAGGCTTAAAAGAAATTTGGCAAATTGATGAAAGTAAGCATCAGTTAGGCACTGTAGTACACGGTACAGGCTGGCCATTACAAGGCGATACTAACGGCGGCGCATTTATGTACCACTGTGAAAACAACCAAGTTGTGGTAGGACTGATTGTTGACCTTAATTATTCAAACCCGCATTTAAGCCCGTTTGATGAGTTTCAGCGCATGAAACATCACCCTGTTTTTAAAGATGTATTAGCAGGCGGCGAACGGGTTGCTTATGGTGCTCGTGCTATTGCTAAAGGCGGTTTGCACTCATTGCCAAAAATGCATTTTCCTGGTGGGTTATTGGTAGGCTGCGATGCAGGTACGCTTAACTTTGCAAAAATTAAAGGTAATCATACTGCTATGAAGTCGGGTATGGTGGCAGCTGAAGTTATTTTTAAAGCATTAGAAAATGAGCAAGCTAATACCGACTTAAGCGAGTTTAAAGACGCGTTTGAGCAATCTTGGGCTTATAAAGAACTGCAGCAATCACGCAACTTTGGCCCTGTTATGCACAAGTTAGGTAAGTTTGTTGGTGGCGCATATAACACCCTAGATCAAAACATTTTTAATGGTTGCTTGCCATTTACCTTTAAAGACAACACCCCAGATCACGATACCTTAGTTGATGCAGCGGATGCCGATAAAATAGTGTATCCAAAACCAGATGGTAAACTCAGTTTTGACAAGTTGTCGTCGGTATTTTTATCAAATACTAACCACGAAGAGTCACAGCCGTGTCATTTGCAATTAAAAGATCCGAGTATTCCAATTGCAGTAAACTTAGTTAAATTTGATGAGCCAGCGCAGCGCTATTGCCCTGCTGGAGTTTATGAAATTCAAGAAATTGCTGGCACTAAAGAGTTTGTGATTAACTCGCAAAACTGCGTGCATTGTAAAACCTGTGATATTAAAGATCCGAGCCAAAATATTACTTGGGTAACTCCGGAGGGGACTGGCGGGCCAAATTATCCTAATATGTAGTTACTATTGTTAATAAAAAGTATGTTTTTACATATAAATTATAAACCTACACTAATTTGCAGGGGCTTGTGCCCCTGTTTTGCGCTATGCTTACCCTAGTGTTTATAAAAGAGAATTAGTTATGCCGTCGTCAAAAGTTGTTTTTCGTTTTTTAGCAGAGCCTACTGATGTAAATTTTGGTGGTAAAGTGCATGGTGGAGCCGTCATGAAGTGGATTGACCAAGCTGGCTATGCATGTGCTGCAGGCTGGAGTGGCCATTACTGCGTTACTGTATCTGTGGCTGGGGTTAAGTTTAGACGCCCTATTTTAGTAGGCCAAATTGTTGAAGTGGAAGCTAAAATAGCCCATACCGGTAAAACCAGTATGCAAATATTTATTCAAGTACGTTGTGGCGATCCTAAAACACAAAACATGGTTGAAACCAACCACTGTGTTATTAGCTTTATCGCTATGGATGAAACTGGTTACCCAATAGCAGTGCCTTCATTTAAAGCGATTACCGAAGAAGATTTGAAATTAGAAAACTACGCTATAAAAATGAAAGAAATTGCAATAGAGACGGAAAACTTACTGCATAAAGTATAAATAACTAAAGTGTGCCTGTAAAAATCTCACACTTTTTGTAAAACATGCAATTGGGCTTAGAAAGTAATAACTAATAAAAGTTCACTGCTGTACACGTATCATACAAACGGCCATGAAAACCAATACTAAAGTAGGTTTTTATGGCCGTTTTTTTATGTTTTTAATAATTGGCATGCTCACTGCAACTACCTTGATGACGTTTGATTTAATTACATTTTATTTTTTCAAGTATTTGATTTTTATTATTAAAGGAGCTAATTCATGATTAAAACACTTTCTCTTTCTACACTTGCTTTAGTAACACTGGGTTTTAATACTGCAGCTAAGGCTGATATTTCTGATTTCGATTCTCCACGTATCTACACGGGTGTTGGTTACGGTCAATATTCTTTTGAATTTGAAGACAGTGACAAAGACACTGACTTTGACGACGATGCACAAATGCTAAAAGGTTATGTTGGCGCACAATTTAACGAGTATTTAAGCTTAGAGCTTGCTTATCAAAACTTTGATGAAGTAAGTGATGTGGACAGCAAAGCTGAAATTGATGGCGTATCGCTTGCCGCACGTTTGGGCTATCCAATAACAGAGAGCTTTTCTGTGTATGCAAAAGGCGGTTGGCTTGAGTGGGATGCAGAATACACACAAGATTTACCAGTAGGTTCTGTTTCAGCTTCTACAGATGGTGGTGATGCGTTTTACGGTGCAGGTATTGAATATGCACTTACAACCAACGTTCAATTTCGTTTAGAGTACGAACGCTATAAACTTGATGGCGATATTGATCCAGATATGGATGTAGCATCTGTGTCAGTTCAGTACATGTTTTAATTAATATTCAACGTGTATATAAAAGGTAAGCTTACGCTTACCTTTTTTGTTTTAGGCTCTTTTTAAATACATCAATATAAACCAATCAGTCTAATAAATAATTTTAAACCGCATGGTCTATAAGCAATAAACTTACTTACATTAATGCCATAAACGCTAAATACGGGTAGAATAGCGCTCTATTTTATTTGTACCCGAGTACTATGAGCGATTACACCATTTCGGCTATTGGCCACATTGAATCTCCTTATAAACAAAAGTTTGCTATACCTAGGCAACCTCGTTTAGTGCCACAAGCTAAAGCTAAGCTTATATTTTCCCCCGATTTTAATCGCGAAGAATTTGTACGCGGGCTCGATGAGTTTAGCCATATTTGGCTGCTATTTCGTTTCCACGAAACAGCAGATAAAGGCTATTCAGCGATGGTACGCCCTCCTCGCTTAGGTGGTAATGAGCGAAAAGGCGTGTTTGCCACACGTGCCACTTTTAGGCCTAACGCCATTGGTATGAGCGCGGTAAAACTAGAAGGTATAGAGTATAAAAATGGCCAACTGAGCTTATTACTCGCCGGAATAGATTTACTCGATGGCACACCAATAATCGATATAAAACCTTACTTACCCTATTCTGACTCTATGCCAGAGGCCAGTGCGGGGTTTGCCGACACTCGCCCAGAAACCCACATGAGCGTTGAATTTGCTCCTGAGGTACTTAATTTTATTGCGCAGCAAACGCAATACCCAGATTTACAGGCGTTTATAAGTAATGTGCTAAAGCAAGATCCTCGCCCTGCTTATAAAAAGCAAAAAGACGGACAACAAAGCTACGGTATGACTTTGTATAACTATAATATTTGCTGGCAAGTTAATGAGTCGCATAATTTAGTTACGAGTATAGAAAATACCTAAATAATTTATCACTTAGCGCTTTAGTGTAAATGCAACCGCTGGTAGACTGAAGCCCTTATAATATGTACATAATTACTCTAATTTCGGAAACAACATGCGTACCAGTCAATATATACTCGCCACACTTAAAGAAACGCCTTCGGATGCTGAAATTGTATCGCATCAATTAATGCTTAGAGCCGGTATGATCCGTCGTGTCGCTTCGGGTTTATACACTTGGTTACCCACTGGGTTACGGGTACTTAGAAAAGTAGAAAATATCGTACGTGAAGAAATGAATAAAGCCAATGCTATTGAAATGCTGATGCCAGTAATTCAACCAGCAGATTTATGGGAAGAATCAGGTCGTTGGGATGAGTTTGGTCCTGAACTTATGCGTTTTACCGATCGTCATAATCGTACCTTTGCGCTTGGCCCAACTCACGAAGAAGTGATCACTGATTTTGTGCGTAAAGAAATTAGCAGCTATAAACAGCTACCAATTTCTTTATACCAAATACAAACTAAAGTGCGCGACGAACGTCGTCCGCGCTTTGGTGTAATGCGCGCCCGCGAATTTACAATGAAAGATGCCTATTCATTTCACTTAAGTGATGAGTGTTTAGATGCAACGTACCAAGTAATGCACAAAGCGTATTGTAATATTTTTGAGCGTTTAAACTTAGACTACCGCCCTGTTATTGCCGACACGGGTTCTATTGGTGGTAGCGTGTCGCATGAGTTTCATGTACTTGCAGAATCTGGCGAAGACGCTATTGCATTTAGTGATGGCAGCGACTACGCAGCGAATATTGAAAAAGCAGAAGCACTTGCACCAAGCGAGCCTCGCCCAGCAGCAACAAAAGAGCTTAAAGCGTTTCCAACGCCTGATGCTAAAACAATTAACGAGCTTAAAAAGCACTACGGTGTTAAACCACATCGCGGTGTTAAAACATTAATCGTTTACGCTACGCCTGATGAAAACGGAGTACGTGGTTTAGTTGCGCTAGTTTTACGTGGCGATCATGACCTTAACGAACTAAAAGCTGAAAAACACCCGTTAGTAGATTCTCCGCTTGAAATGGCTAATGAAGCTGACATTGTTGCTGCTATTGGTGCAAAACCAGGCTCATTAGGCCCGGTTGGCCTGTCTATGCCAATTATTATTGATAGAAGCGCTAACATACTAGCTGACTTTGTTGCCGGCGCTAATAAAGACGATGAGCATTACAGCGGCATTAACTGGGATCGTGATGTAACTGATTATGAAGTTGCTGATATACGTAATATTGTAGAAGGCGATGCAAGCCCATGTGGCCAAGGCACTTTACAAATTAAACGTGGTATTGAAGTTGGCCACATTTTCCAACTTGGCACTAAATACTCACAAGCAATGAAGGCTGGTGTATTAAACGAATCAGGTAAAAACCAAATAATGACTATGGGTTGTTACGGTATTGGTGTGTCGCGTATTGTGGCTGCAGCAATCGAGCAAAACAACGACCAATACGGTATTATTTGGCCACAACCAATTGCACCGTTTGATTTAGCAATTGTGCCTATGAATATGCATAAGTCGCATCGCATTCCAGATATTGCTAACAACCTTTACCAAGGCTTAAAAGATGCTGGCCTTGATGTATTATTTGATGACCGTAAAGAGCGTCCTGGCGTTATGTTTAACGACATGGAATTAATTGGCGTACCATTTACATTAGTTATTGGTGAGCGCAACCTTGATGAAAACAAAGTTGAGCTTAAAAACCGCCGTACTGGTGAAAAGCTAATGATTGATATTGATACAGCAATCGATGCAATTAAAGCAGCTGTTAAAGGTTAAGCATAAAATACACTTAACTATAAATAAAAAAACCGCTTTAAAGCGGTTTTTTTATATCTAAAATATAGTCACTTCAGCTAAAAAAGGGGGCTTATTAAAAGCCGCCTATTTTGCTTTAATTAGCTCAACCACGTAATAAGCTTGTCTTTTAACGTTTGCGGCTTAATTGGTTTGGTAATGTAGTCGTTCATACCTGCAGCTAAACAACGCTCTCTGTCGCCTTCCATCGCACTTGCTGTCATCGCAATGATAGGCACATGAATATATTCTATTCCTGCTTTGGCGTTTCTAATTTCGCTAGTGGTATCGTAGCCATTTAAATTAGGCATTTGGCAATCCATTAAAATAACGTTAAAAGGTTGCTGTTTATTACTCTTTAACGCCTCTAAGGCTTCAAGACCGTCAGATGCACAGGTAATTTTAACTTTAGTGTGCTTTAAAATCGCTTTAGCCACTTCTATGTTGATCATATTATCGTCAACTAAAAGCACATGATAAGTCGATAAATCAGCATCTACAGGCTCTTCAATTAAGCTCTTTGGTGGGGTAATAACAAACTCACTGCTGGCACCAAATAAACTCGCTAATTTGTAGCTAAATTCATCTTGGGTAAGCGGTTTATTTAAAATATGTAGATGATCAGGAAATACTTTTTTCGATTGTTTGTTCATCACCATATCACGCAAAATTAGTACATATTTTTTATCGTACTGTTTGCAAAAGCTAATCAGAGCATTAACTTGTGGATGGTCGTCGTCAATAATTAATAAGTCCGCTTTAAACTCATCATGCTCACTAAAGTAATCTAACCTAACAATATTACTTTTATCTACTTTACATGTTTGCAGTAATAAATCGCACACATTGTTATACACATTATCGCGTGCAATTAACGCAGCAACGTCAATACTGGTTGCAAGCTCAATACCAGTATTTAGCTTTTTCTGGGGGGCTACATGCAGCTCAACAGTTGCAGTAAAGGTGCTCCCTACCCCTTTTTCGCTTGTTAGTGATATATTACCGCCCATTAATTGCGCTAGCTTTTTACAAATTGATAAACCCAAGCCGGTACCGCCAAAATGGCGTGTGGTGCTTGAATCTTCTTGGGTAAACACTTCAAATAGTTTATCTATATTTTCAGCTGCTATGCCAATTCCAGTGTCTTTAACCGCAAAACTCATCTGTAATTTAGTATCGGTAATGTATTTAGAGCCTATGGTTAAGCTAACTTCACCTTTGTGAGTAAACTTAAAAGCATTATTAACCAAATTAATTAAAATTTGCTTAAGGCGATGGCTGTCACCTACGACCATACGATCAACAATATTGTGGGTGTGTAAAAATACTTCAAGCCCTTTGCGTTGCCCTTGTAGCGCTAATGAGTTAATCATATCGCTGCACACGGTAACAACATCAAAGCTGTGATTGTCAATATCGAGCTTACCCGCTTCTATTTTCGAAAAATCTAAAATATCATTAATTAAATTCATTAAAGAATTAGCACTGCTATTGGCGAGCTTTAAATAATGATGCTGTTGCTCTGATAAGCCATCTTCTTTAAGCATTTCTAGCATACCTAATACGCCGTTCATAGGGGTGCGTATTTCGTGAGAAATATTAGCTACAAAGTCACTTTTAGCTTGGCTTGCTGCTAATGCTTCATCTATTGCGCGTTCAAGCTCTCGGGTTCTTTGCGAAACTTTAAGCTCTAAAGTGGTATTAACTCCCTCAAGTTCAGCTTGAATGTTTTTAAGCGAACTTATGTCTCTTAAAATAGCCGCAACTTGATAACGCTCATTAAACACATCATAAATACTGCTTAGGGTTATTGAGTAGTAGTATTTATTGCCCGAACTGTCGGTGTGCATGGCTTCAAAGGGCATTTTAGAGCCATTTTTAATGGTTTCTCTTATGCATTGCTCATCTTCTTCATTTAAAGTAAATAAAGAAATAAAATTAACGTTATCACTCTCTAATATATCGCCAAACACTTGTTTAGCGGTGTTATTAAATTGCACCACTTTACCCGACTCTGAAATACTAAAAATAGCATCTAAGGAGTTTTCTATTACTCTGTTATTTTGCTCTTTTAACGAGTGAATAAGTAACTTTCGGTTTATAAAACGCTGATACAGCATAGTCATAGCTAAAAACACACCAAAAAATACAGCTAATGTAGTAATAAAGCTTTGGCGTCTCTCGCTCACTTTTGCTAATAATGTTTGCGTATCTACACTCACGGCAAGCTCAAGGGGCAGCATGGCAATATCATTACCAAAATAAATACGCTTTTGTAGTGTGTATTGTTGTGGGTAGTTGTTTAACGGCAGCGTTTTGTCTGCGGCCATATTTTGCGCGCCAACAGACTCTTGCTCCCAGGTTCTGCTTTTATTAAATTCAAACCCAAAGCGCAGCTCAGGGTTTGGATGATACAAAAACTCACCTTGGTTATTCATTAAGTAAATTGCAGTACCTTGCGGAGACTCAAAAGTGAGGCTTTTAAATAGTTGCTCTGCATAATAATTAGTAACTAAAACCGCAGAAACCTGTTTGTTTTTGTCAAATACGGGTTTTGCTACCCGAAAGGTACTGATATAAGGCTGCTGAATTTTACCATTTTCACGGTTGTAATTTATTGGCGAAATATAAACAGTGTGCTCATCAAGCATACTGGTTTTAATAACGTAATCTCGTTGGCCTTTTTGTTGTAATTGCTCGCCTTCGAGTATGGTAATTTTGCCTTGCTCGGTACGATCAACCCTTACGACTTCTTGCCCGCCTTCTGCTAACATTATATAACGCGCTTGTAATATGCTTTCGTCGGTGCGCATAAAGCCAGAAAATATACTCGCTAAGCGATTTTTCCAAATAGCCATAGGCGTTGCAGATGCTGGATCTGACAATTGATTTTCACTAACACGTGATATTGCTTTTATAGGTGGGGTTGCGTCTAAGAATCGAATGGCATTAACGCTGTCGGTAAAGTGTTTTTTTAACGATACTGTTTTAGTTTCGAGTTCGCGTTTTAGCTCTATTTGCGCCGTGTGATAAATTTCACTTCTTACTTTTTGCTCAAATATATACATTGAAGGCAACGCAATGATTATAAAAATCATTACGGCAAAAAGTATTAGCTTATTACTTTTTGCAACTCTAGATAAAAAATTTCGTTTTAACATTTACTATTACCTACACTATTGTACTTATAAGTAGTCTAGATTGAGAAACAATAAACCTCAAAATTAATTACTTACCTCTTTTATTTGCAATAAAGAGTGCCAAATTATGACGTGCATTCTACCACTACCATTGCTCTTAATGAAATAAACTAAACGCTATTAATATTTTTTAAAAATGAAAAAAGGCAGCGAGTGCTGCCTTCAAAACTTAAACCTTTGTCTATTTACTATCTAAATAGCACATCTTCGCGGTTAAACCATTTAACGCAAAAAGCTAATAAAATACCGGCAATAATAGCTGTAGCTAAAAATATTAGCCCTATTAGCGTGTAATCTACTGTGCCTTTAACTATTTCTTTAATTGCTAACGCTACATTAGTAACAGGAATAAACGCTGTTTTAACAGTCAGTTCCACATTTGGCATTAAAGCAATTATTACCGGAAAAATAACGCCCATAGATAACGGTGTCATGTAGTTTTGCGCTTCTTTAAAGGTACGTGCATATATTGAAATAGCTAACGCTAACGCAGAAAATATAGCCGCCAGTGGTAACAGTAATACAAAAATCATTAATAAATCAGAAACGGCTAAGCTACTAAATGCAACTTTAATAAATTCAAGATCCGCAAAAGTAATCGCCAAGGCTATCCATATTCCCATACTCAGCACAGTAATGGTTGTAGAGGCAATCGAAGTAGTTAAAAGGGTAATAAACTTACCTAAAACAAGTTGCGTACGAGTGATAGGTGTTAACAATAATGTCTCTAGGGTGCCACGTTCTTTTTCGCCTGCCCCTAAGTCAATGGCTGGGTAAGTTGCTCCCATTAATACTAAAGGCACTAATAAGTACGGTAAAAAACCGCCTATTTTTTCACCTAAGTTTTCACGTTTATCGGCGGTATCTACTTTTACAACTTCAATTGGTTCAAGTATTGCTTTTTGCGTTGCTTCGTCAATGCCAAAACTAAGCAGCTTTTGCACTTGTAACGCATCGCTGTATTCTTGCGCTAGCTCTTTCACCCGCTGAAACAAAAAGTTAATAGACTTAGCGTCGTTAAACACTACCTGCCATTTACTTTGCTGTGCATTATTTAACGTTTGCTGTGCATTGCTTGGTAAATAAATGCCCATATCAATATCGCCAGCAATCACTGCGGCTTTAAGCTGGGCAACACTATTAAAGGTTTTAGTGCCTTTATACTGCTCAAAACTTTTATGGTAAAACACTTTGTCGGTAAACTCTGGCGCATAGTCGCCGTTTACAATAGCGTAGGTATTTACTTTTTGTTCTGCATCCATAGCTGCTTGTGCGCTAATAAAGGCAACAACGGCAAAAATAAGTGGGAACACTGCAACTGGCACAGCCACTACAAATATGAGCGTTTTTTTATCGCGTAGTAACTCTCTTAATTCCTTTTTAAATACTTCAAACATCACGTTTCTCCGTTAATATGTTCATAAACGCTTGGTTAAGTTCTTCACTGTTACCTGTTTGTTTAAATTCTTCTACAGTGCCATCAAAACAGCTTACGCCTTCGTTAATCACTGCTACGCGGTCGCACAGTAAAGCAACTTCATCGAGGTGGTGCGTTGAAAAAATAACCGGTGTGCCTTGCGCTTTTAAACCTTTTATAAAGTTAATTACCGTTTGTGTGGTCATAATATCTAACCCGGTCGTTGGCTCATCTAAAACCACTACAGCAGGATAATGCACTACTGCACGGGCAATATTGGCTTTTTGTTTCATTCCGGTTGAGAGGTTTTCGGCACGCTTATCTATAAATTTGTGCATATCGAGCAAGGTAAATAGCTCTTCGCAGCGGGTTGCAATATCTTTTTTGCTCATGCCATGGAGTTTTGCAAAGTATTCGATGTTTTCTTTTACGGTTAAACGCCCGTATAAGCCGGTTGAACCCGATAAAAACCCAATTGATTTACGCCCCAGTAATGGCTTTTTTATTATGTCGTTACCGGCAATGGTAATACTGCCTGCATCGGGTTTTAAAGCGGTAGAAATCATTCTTAACGTGGTGGTTTTACCTGCGCCATTTGGTCCTAACAGTCCAAGTACTTCGCCTTTTGCACAACGAAAGCTAACATTTCTAACTGAATGAAAATAATCTTTATCTTCGCGCGGGTCTATTTCATCTACTTTGTTTTTTTTATGATCTTTAGTTAGCTTAAATTTCTTTTTAAGGCCAATAACTTCTATCATGTTCGTATCCTTCGTTTTTCTCTAAAGTAATCCGTATTATTATAAAAAGTGTCGTCGGTGTTGTCCTCATGCCACCCCGGAACACCTAGTAGTGGTAAAGGTGAAAGGAGTTTATTGTCGGCTAAACACTGATCAGTTTTTATCATCTCATAAAGTCTTTGATCTAGGTACTGGTATTGGGTAACTAAATCTTTACAAAATATTTCATCGGGCACAGTTACAAACAACGCTTTACCCGTTAAGCCAATATAGGGTTTAGTTAACATTTCGTAATTTGCATGGCCAAACATAAATGGCTTGATGGTTTTTCCCCACTGCGCTTTATGCTCAACAAACGCTGTTTTCCATTGATGATCGCGCAGCCACTGTTGCCATTGGGTATTGCTAATAGCCAATACAACACCGCATTCGTCAAACAAGGTTAGTGCATTGCGATGTTTGGTACGCTTTTTTGTGCCATGTACTGCAATATCTGCTACGTGGCGTTGATTAATGAGCGCTTTGGTTTTAGGAAATAAACACCAAATAAAGCCACCAAATAAGTCGTGCCAATTTTCAGCACGCGTAGGCACCTGCCCTGTTTCAAAAATAACTTGCTCGTAATAACGCTCAGCAAAGTCTATTTTTGCATCATCGACAAAGCTAATGGCCAAGTTATTGGCATTAATTGCGTTTAAGTGTGGGCTAAACCAGCTAGGCAGAGGCCATTTTTTTAGCTCATGTATATTAAACAACGTACGCAAATGCTCAAAAGCGCCGCTTTGTAAGCAGCTTGGCTGAAATTCTTCTGGGGGAGTAAAACGCTTCATTATTATGTGTACTTACTAGTGTATACCTTAAATTTTGTAACAGTTTACCGCAAAAACTGGTTCTAATTAATAGAACTTCATATACTGGGTTATCTTAAAACAAAAATAGAGCCAATATGAAACGTTATTTCTCTCTTACCCTTATCACTGCTGCCGTATTAGCAGGCTGCGCTACAACCAGTATTACCTCAGATGATGTAACTAAGGGCTACAACAGTATTCAAGCTGATGAAATTGCTAAGCATGTAAAAGTGTTAGCATCGGATGAGTTTGGTGGCCGTGCCCCTTCATCGCCAGGCGAAAAGCTAACGCTTGATTACCTAACTGCACAATTTAAAGCTTTGGGTTTAAAGCCAGGTAATGGCAACAGCTTTTTACAAGAGGTGCCGCTGGTTTCGCTTGAAGCGGACTCAGACATGGTATTAAAAATTGGTGGTAAAGACTATCAATACAAAACAGACATGGTAATGGGCAGTAGTCGCATTAGCGAAAACCAAGCAATTGAAAACTCTGAGCTTGTATTTGTTGGTTACGGTGTTAATGCACCAGAGTATAACTGGAACGATTACGAAGGCTTAGATGTTAAAGGCAAAACGGTAGTAATGCTGGTAAACGATCCGGGCTTTGCAACTAAAAACCCTGATTTATTCACCGGCGATGCCATGACCTATTATGGTCGTTGGACTTATAAATACGAAGAAGCGAGTCGTCAAGGCGCTGCGGGCGCAATTATTATTCACGAAACTGCACCTGCTTCATACCCTTGGTCGGTTGTTGAAAACTCGTGGAGCGGTGAGCAGTTTGGTTTTCAAAAAGAAAACAACAATATGGACCGTGTAGCCGTTGAAGGCTGGGTAACAACAGACGTAGCAAAAGAGCTGTTTAATAAAGCAGGGCTTGATTTTGATACACTAAAGGCCAATGCTGCAAAAGGCGCTTACCACGTTGACATGGGCGATTTAACTGCCTCTATAAAGATAAAAAACACCATTAAAAAGTCTATCTCGTATAACTTTATTGCCACTTTACCAGGCAGTGAAAAACCAGATGAACATGTTATTTATTCTGCACATTGGGATCACTTAGGCACTGATAAAAACCGCAAAGGGGATCAAATTTTTAATGGCGCGCACGATAATGCAACCGGTACGGCTGGTTTAATTGAAGTGGCTGAAGCCTTTACTAAATTACCTAAGCACCCTAGCCGTTCAATAACCTTTTTAGCGGTAACCGCTGAAGAACAAGGCTTATTAGGCTCAAAATATTATGCAGCTAACCCTGTTATTGCTGCCAATAAAACCGTTGCTAACATTAATATGGACAGCTTAAATTTATTAGGCAAAGTAAAAGATATTAGCGTGGTAGGTATTGGTAAATCACAAATGGATGATTTATTAACAACGGTTGCGCTTGAACAAGGCAGAACAATATCTGGCGATCCTAATCCTTCTTCGGGTGGTTACTATCGCTCTGATCACTTTGCTTTTGCAAACATGGGCATTCCAGCCATGTACGCAGGTGGTGGCACGCAAGCCTTTGACGAAGAAACTGCAAACTACCGTAAGCGTATGAGCTTAGTGCTGCGTGGTTGTTATCATCAACCATGTGATCGCTACCGTGATGAATGGGATTTATCGGGCGCGGTGCAAGACCTACAATTATTTTATAAAGTAGGTTTTAATATTTCTGAGCAAGAGCAGTGGCCAACGTGGAACACTAACTCAGAGTTCCAACGTAAGTAATTTAATCTTATCTAATCGAAAAACTCAAACAGAGTAATTGGTACAATTGCACCCAAATGATATTGATTATCATTTGGGTGCAATGTACAGTGTAGCTTAGTTACTTACTAGGCCGCACTTTATGCAATTACTCTCACATAGTGGATTTATAACAGCCAATTCAAAACGCTTTATGAGTCAAAACAAACGTTTATTATTACCACTATTTATATTAGTGTGTTTAGCCCTGCCTAATTTACGTACTATTACTATTACAGCCCTCAGTGACGCGTTTTTTCAGGTCAGTGTTTTTGTAGCAGCTACTTTACTAATTTACTACTACGCTATAGCGCGCTTATCACAATTAGAGCTTAGTTATTTAAGTGCTAAATCGCCTATTTTAGAAGTTGCTTTTGCATCTGTACTCGGTGCATTACCAGGCTGTGGTGGTGCCATTATTGTTGTTACCCAATTTACAAAAGGCCAAGCCAGTTTTGGCGCCATTGTCGCGGTTTTAGCTGCAACAATGGGTGATGCGGCATTTTTACTACTTGCTACTCGCCCTACCGAAGGGGTAATTATTATGGGTATTGGCTTGGTTGTAGGAACTTTAAGCGGGTTGATAGTAAACGCTATTCATAAAAAAGACTTTTTACGAGCACTCCCACAACAGCGTAAACAACAAGTTATACAGCTACCAACAGCTATTATAAAAATATCTAAGCCGGTATGGATGGTTGCTATTATTCCAAGCTTAATTATTGCTTTGTTAATCGCATTTAATGTTGATTTTAACAAGTGGGATACTGAAATACCTACCATTATTAGCTTTTTTGGCGCTGCAATGGCGCTGTTTATTGTCAGTATTTGGGCGTATTCGTCTAAAGGAGAGAGCTATAAGGAAGTCACCGCAGAAGATGAAGCATGTAAGCGTAATCCTCCCTCTAATACTACCAAGGTATTACAAGACACTCATTTTGTAACTGCGTGGGTAGTGGCGTCATTTATGTTATTTGAAATATTAGTAAATGTGGTAGGACTTGATTTAAAAGCGTGGTTTTTACACTATGCGTATTTAGCGCCACTTATAGCGGTATTAATCGGTTTTTTGCCCGGTTGTGGGCCACAAATAATTGTTACCACTTTGTATATTCAAGGTATTATTCCATTTAGTGCTTTAGCTGCGAATGCTATTTCTAACGATGGCGATGCGCTGTTCCCAGCCATAGCAATGGCGCCAAAAGCTGCGATCATTGCAACTTTTTATACTGCAATACCGGCTTTAGCCGTGGGTTATGGTTTGTATTTTTGGTGAGTAAATAATACTTTTTTAATACAGGTGACAAAAAACCAGCCGAAGCTGGTTTTTTATTAACTATAAGCGTGTATGTTTAGCTCATCGCCATCATCATTACCGATGGGTTTTCTAAATACGATTTCCAAAGGTTATTAAAACGGGCAATAGTGCCGCCATCAATCACGCGATGATCCCCAGACCAACTCACCTGCATTATAGCTTTGCTTACCACTTGGCCGTTTTCATCAAAACGCGGTAAATGCTGTAGTTTACCCAAAGCAACAATAGCCACTTCTGGTTTATTAATAATAGGCGTCGCAATAGTGCCGCCAATTGCGCCAATATTTGAAATACTAATAGTACCGCCTTTCAAATCATCTGGCGCAACGCGACCTTCTCGCGCTGAGTCGGTTAAACGGGTTAAGTCGTTAGCAACTTCTACAATACTTTTGCTCTGACACGATTTAATATTAGGCACTAATAAACCTATTTTTGAGTCAACTGCAATCCCAATATTATGATCGTTATAATATGTCAGCTCGCTGCACTCATCATTTACTTTTGAATTAAGTACTGGGTACTCTTTCATGGCCAGCGATAATGCTTTAACAAAAAACGGCATCATGGTTAGTTTAATACCTTGTGCTTTATACTGCTCTTTTAAACGAGAGCGAAGCGCAATAAGCTCAGTTAAATCTACTTCATCACTAAAGGTAAAGTGTGGAATGGTCGAAACCGACGCCACCATTTG
The DNA here is from genome assembly GCF_001465295.1 of Pseudoalteromonas translucida KMM 520. NCBI lineage: Bacteria > Pseudomonadati > Pseudomonadota > Gammaproteobacteria > Alteromonadales > Pseudoalteromonadaceae > Pseudoalteromonas > Pseudoalteromonas translucida. The sequence goes on from NZ_CP011034.1 coordinate 1,848,261, forward strand.
CTTAGCCATTGCCGCTTTTATGCCTTTAATTGGCTCTACACGTGTACCACCTGAGTGTGTAACTGATGTTTTTTGCTCATTGCCACTGTGCAATGGTGAAGTATCAATAGTGTTAGGCACTTCGCCTTTTACAAACTCTTCGATGTCTTGTTTATAAATACGGCCATTTTTACCACTGCCCGGTACACAGGTTAAATCAACATCAAGTTCGCGTGCTTTACGACGAACTGCTGGCGATGCAACTGCTTTTTTATTCACAATTTTAGTTGTTTGCTCAGCTTTAATAGCCGCTGGTTTATCTGCTGCATTAGTTTGTGCTTTTACCACTGCTTGATTTATATCAGCATCGGCTTTAGCTGCTTGCCCTGCTACCGCCATTTGGAATAACGGGCTGTGCACTTTGGCTATTTCACCTTTTTGATAATACAGTTTTTTTACAACACCGGTATATTTTGCCGGTATTTGTACCAAGGCTTTGTCTGTCATTACATCACAAACTGCTTGATCCTCAACTATTTCTTCACCTTCGGCCACTAACCAGTCAACAATTTCACACTCAACAATACCTTCGCCTATATCTGGCAAAATAAAGTCTTCTAAGTGCTCGCTGCTATTATTACTGGCAACCGCTTGAGTTGCTTTTTCAGGTGTAGCATCTGCTTCTTCGCCAGCTGCTTCACCACTTACATTCATAGCAAATAATGGCCCATGAACCTTGGCAATTTCACCTTTTTGATAATAAAGCTTGGTAATAACACCATCATGTACAGCTGGTATTTGCACTAATGCCTTGTCTGTCATTACATCACAAATAGGCTGATCTTCAGCCACAGTGTCACCTTCTGCTACAAGCCATTCAACAACTTCGCATTCAACAATGCCTTCACCAATATCGGGTAATATAAAATCTTTAGCCATGGTATCCCCTAAAAATCCATTGATTGTTTAATTGCGGCCAATACTTTTAATGCATCCGGTACATATTCTTTTTCAAGCGCCAACGGATACGGCGTATCTAAGCCACACACGCGCATAATTGGCGATTCTAAATGTAGGAAACATTCTTGACCAATGGTTGCCGCTATTTCTGCGCCAAAGCCATTAGTAATTGGCGCTTCGTGGCTAACAATCAAGCGTCCGGTTTTAGTTACCGACTTTGCAATTGCCTCTACATCCCATGGTAAAATACTGCGTAAATCAATTACTTCACAGCTAATGCCTTGTTCACTTGCTTGTTTGGCGGCGTCTTCTATTATTTCCATTTGCGCGCCCCACGCAAGTAAGGTCACGTCTGTACCTTGCTGTACTACCTCGGCTTTTCCAAGCTCAATGGTGTAATCTTCTTCTGGCACTTCGCCAATTGATGCGCGGTATAAGCGTTTTGGTTCAAAAAACAATACCGGGTTGTCATCTTTGATTGCCGCGCGTAATAAGCCTTTTGCTTGGTACGGGTTGCGCGGCACAATAACTTTTAAGCCTGGTGTATGTGCAAAGTAAGCCTCGGGTGATTGTGAGTGGTACAAGCCCCCTGCAATTCCGCCGCCGTAAGGTGTACGAATAGTTAAATTACCCACATTAAACTCATTACCACTGCGGTAGCGAAATTTAGCTGATTCATTGACTATTTGGTCAAAGGCCGGAAATATATAATCTGCAAACTGAATTTCTGCCAGCGCTGGAGCGCCAAAAGCCGCTAAACCATTAGCAAAACCTAAAATACCTTGCTCTGTAAGCGGGGTATTAAATACACGGTGTTTACCGTACTTCTCTTGTAAGCCTGAGGTTGCTCTAAATACACCACCAAAGTAACCCACATCTTCGCCAAAAATACAGGCTTGTGGATGCTCTGCCATCGTAATGTCAAGTGCAGAGTTAATTGCATGTAACATGTTCATTTTAGCCATTACTTAATTCTCCCTGCTGTAACTGGGTAGGCATCTGGATGCAGTTTTATATGCGCTTTTAGTTGCTCATACTGCCGTTGCAATGATGGAATTGGGGTATCGTAAACATCTGATATTAATTCTTCTAAAGCTGGCTTTGCTACTACTTCTGCACGTTTTAACGCAGCTAAAATCTCTTCACGAATTGATTCTTTAGCTTTTACATCGTCGGCTTCATTTAGCCAATCTTGCTTAATTAGCCATTTTCTAAACTTGTCGATTGGACATACTTGATGATTAGCTTCTTCATCTTTAGAGCGATAACCACTTGGATCGTCTGAGGTCGAATGCGCACCTAAGCGATAAGCAATCGATTCAATTAAAATTGGCTCGCCTGTGCTCACTGCAATTTCACGGGCTTTTTTAGTTGCCGCATACACTGCAAGGGCATCTGTGCCATCAACACGAATTGTTTTAATACCATAACCAACGCCACGAGAAGCAATGCCGTCACCTTTAAACTGCTCATCTGCAGGGGTCGAAATAGCATAACCATTATTACGTGCAAAAAATATTACCGGCGCTTGATGCACTGCGGCCATATTTACACCGGCATGAAAGTCTCCTTCAGACGCTGCGCCTTCACCAAAATAACAAATAGTGATGTTATCTATAGTACTGGCAAGCTCACCTGTTTTAGCATCTATATGTTTAATTTTTTGACCATAGGCGTAGCCAGTCGCTTGTGGAATTTGTGTTCCTAATGGCGATGATATGGTCATATAGTTTAATGCTTTAGAACCATAATGAATCGGCATTTGTCGGCCTTTGCCTAAATCCAGTTCATTAGAAAACATTTGGTTCATAAACTGATCAAGCGTAAAGCCACGATAATGAAGCGCCGCTTGTTCACGGTACTGGGCCATAATCATATCATTTTGATCAAGCGCGGCTGCAGAAGCTGTTACTGCAGCTTCTTCACCTAAACATTGCATATAAAAGCTAATGCGGCCTTGGCGCTGTGCACCTTGCATACGCTCATCTAACAAACGTATAAAGCGCATAGTTTCGTATAATTTAATTGCGGTATGTTTTGAAATGTCGGGTGCGGTTGCACCTGTATGAATCTCGCCGTCCTCAGTTAAAATACTAAGGGTTGGAATAGTTAACGCATTGCCATCGATAAACTCAAGCTTATGGTTAATATTCAGCGATACGTTATTTGGATTACTCATAACCTACCTTCTTTTGTTGTCGATAAAACAGTGCCCATTAAATTATTATTGTGGGTTGATTGCTGCGAATAAACTTTGCAACATCTGCACTGTCTTTAATTAAAGCTGCCGACACTTTACGTTAACGTAAAGTGTTATTCAACAAGTCTGTGACGAAACAAAACTAAATAGTGAGTATAAAAATGGCAAGTTAACTATACAGATATTTTACTATTTATTAATCATATAGTTAACTTATTACAACAAGTGGTCTGATCAGCTACTTTAAATAAAGTTACTGTCTATCGCCATTGGCACAACAGTGAGTAGCGCTCGCTGTCCAATAGCCACGTTAGCGTTAGGGAAAATAATCGCCTCTCCTTGCACATCGGCGTAGTAAGGTGTATCGCCATCAGTAGCTAACAACTCACCCTTAGCAAAACCTGTGAAGTTTTCGGCCTGATCTGAAAATGGAAAACTAAATTCATTTTGCGTTCTATTTATAGTGCGATGTACTGTAAACAGCTCAAATTCATCTGCATTAAATTCTGGATAATCAACATTATCTTGGCTAATTAATGCAGTGAGTGTTTTTTTGGTTTTTGCAAAACGGCTCATGTCATTCTCACCAAAGGGCTTAACTTGGCCAAGCTCCACCGTAAACGAATCGGCGCCATGCACAAATGATGAATAATAACTAAAAGTGGTTGCTGGAGATTTCATCATTAATACGGTATTTACCCCACAACTTAATAAAAACTGTAATTGCGACTTTTTCCACGGTTTACCATGTAAATAGGGGTACACTGCAAATTTTTCGTTTTTAGAGCCACGAATTGCAGTATGTAAATCATAATGGCAGCGGCTGCTACCCTGCTCGCCTCGGCTAAAAAAGTCACTTACATATTGTTCAAGCTTTGCAGCGCGGGTACGCTCATTATTCATTGGTACACCTTCAACTGTATGGTGACCGTTAAATAATCTATTTAGGTTTTCTTCTACAAAACGCAGGCCAATATTAATTGATTGCGGATTACCGAAAATAAATAAAGCGCGCTGTTTTAGGAGCAGCTCACCGGCGATAATTTGTTTAATTAATTCGTCGCATATTTCGATTGGCGCGGTTTCGTTTCCGTGCACTGCACTTGAGTACACTACGTCTTTGCTTGAAACAGTCGCCGGTTGAAACTCTATAACACCGGTATCATGAATAGTAACTACGGTGCCATTATTAAGAGTGAACTCCCCTGCGGCTAAGTGCCATTCGTTATTACGGCTTAGCGTTAAAAAGTCGCCCGTTTGTTTTAATTCTTCGATGTAATCTGGGATAGTGGCTGACATATGGATAAAAGCCCTTTGTAAAATTAAATTATGCAATTAAAAACAAAAACGGCTGATTAAATCAGCCGTTTTTAAGTAATATAAGCGATATTAGCTAATAACTGAGTCTACTAGCTTTTTAGCTTCTTTTTCAAGTAGTGCTAAATGCGCTTCACCTTTAAACGATTCAAGGTAAATTTTGTATATGTCTTCGGTACCCGATGGACGCGCTGCAAACCAACCACTTTCGGTAACTACTTTTAAACCACCAATTGGCGCATTATTACCAGGCGCATGGGTTAGCTTTTGTAAAATAGGTTCACCTGCGAGTGTATCGGCTTTAACGTCGTCGGCACTAAGGGCTTTTAAACGCGATTTTTGCGTGCTTGTAGCCGGTGCGTCTATACGTTTATAAAGCGGCGAGCCAAATTCTTGCTCTAACTCTTTATAAAGGGCAGATGGTGTTTTACCGGTAACAGCAAGTATTTCGGCCGCTAATAAGCCCATAATAAAGCCATCTTTGTCGGTACACCAAACACTGCCGTCAAAACGTAAAAATGCGGCGCCGGCACTTTCTTCGCCGCCAAAGGCTAACTTGCCTTTATTTAACCCTTCAACAAACCATTTAAAGCCAACCGGTACTTCTTTTACTTTACGCTCATTGCGCTCAGTAACTTTGTCGATCATTGAGCTGGAAACTAACGTTTTACCAATTTGCACGTTTGCGTTCCAGTCACGATTTTTAAGTAAATAATCAATCGCTACGGCTAAAAAGTGATTAGGGTTCATTAAACCATCTGGCGTTACTATGCCATGGCGGTCGTAATCTGGATCATTACCAATGGCAATATCAAAATCGTCTTTAAGCGCAATAAGGTTGGCCATTGAATAAGGTGATGAGCAATCCATACGAATTTTGCCATCTTTATCAAGTGGCATAAATGCAAAACGAGGATCAACAACATCATTTACAACGCTAATGTCTAAATTATATTTTTTAGCAATAACCGGCCAAAAATTTATGCCTGAGCCGCCCAACGGATCAACACCAATTTTAATACCCGCTTCGCTAATCGCTTTTAAATTAACAATATTTTCTAGATCATTAATATACGGGGTCATTAAGTCTTGGTATTTAATAAACCCTGAGCGCGAGGCTTTAGCAAACGGAAATAATTCCACTTCAACTAAGTCTTCTAATAGTAGTTGGTTTGCTCTGTCTTCAATCCATTTAGTTACGTCGGTATCGGCAGGCCCGCCATCGGGTGGGTTGTATTTAAACCCGCCATCCTCTGGTGGGTTATGCGAAGGCGTAACCACAATGCCGTCGGCTAATTCATTTGGGTGCAGCTTGTTGTAACTTACAATAGCGTGGCTAATTACCGGTGTTGGAGTAAAGTCACCATCTTCTTGGGTGATCACTTGCACTTCGTTGGCTACTAATACTTCTATTGCCGAATTAAAAGCCGCTTCACTTAAAGCGTGGGTGTCTTTTCCTAAAAATAACGGGCCAAAAATATCGTTTTGTTTTCTGTAGTCACAAATAGCTTGAGTAATAGAGAGTATGTGCGATTCGTTAAATTTAACATCGTATGAGCAACCACGATGCCCTGATGTACCAAATGCAACGCAATGCTCTGGATTCTGCTCAAGGTCTGGCTCATTTAAATAATACGCAGAGACTAATTTAGGTACATTTATTAATACCGATTGTGGAGCTGGTTTGCCCGCACCTGGATGAATAGCCATAGTATTTCCTTACAGGTAGTCGCGAATTTTTTCAGCTTGTTCTGTGCTATAACCTAAACACAAAGCAACTTCATGAAGCATCATTTTTTTACGTGTAGTGTTAGAATTTGTCATTACCCAGTACTCACTGTCGGTGATGTTTTTAGGGTTCATACTGCTACCACTATTAACTAAGTCTTCTTTGCTAGTAGCAAAGTAAACGCGATCACGGCCTTTTATATCTAATACGGCGCGAAAGTCAGTTTTATGGGTACGGTAAAATGCACTTAAAATAAATAAAAACCGACCCACAACGCCCTTCTGCATTGCCAACTCTTCTTTATTTAATACATTAAATACATTCGCATTTTTTTGCTGCACTGATTTCTCAGCTACTGTACTTGGCTTAGCAGCAGGCGCAGGTGTTTGCTCTGCTACAGGGGTAATTTTAGGCAAGGTAGTTGTTGTTTGATTATTTTGATTAAGCTCTACGTTTGCGGTCTGAATTTTTTCGCCGCTCAGATTTAATAAACGACGTAAAATAGTGGATGCGCTCTCACCAATACTTTGCGTATTGCTGGCAATATACTGATATAACTCGTCGTCTATGTCGATTTGTTTCATGTTCTTCCTGTCATTACGGCCACATTTTTCTTTCCGTGTGATTATACCCAAACCAGTTAGAAATGCGAGTTACAACAAACCCCGCTGTAAACATATATTTTAAATTACTTATGTACGCTATTTAAATTACTATCTAGCACGATTAAATAGCTAAATATTGTTGATAAAGCAGGCAGCAGCCCAATATTATATTTTGTGACTGTATTTTTTGCTTTTTAAGCAAATGCTCGTCACACTATGGCGAATTTTACACTGAGGCTAATATGCAGTTAAATTATAAGCAACAAGGGCAAGGCCCACATGTTATTTTAATTCATGGGCTTTTTGGATCATTAGAGAACTTAAACGTGATCGCAAAACCCCTTAGTGAATTTTATACCGTAACCAATGTCGATTTACGTAACCATGGCAAATCGCCCCATAGCGATACAATGACTTATGCGGCAATGGCCCAAGATATTATTGAATTATTAACGCATTTGAACATAGATAAAGCGCACATTATAGGCCACTCTATGGGCGGGAAAGTAGCAATGGAATTGGCATTAACCCATCCAGAGCACGTTAATAAATTAATCGTACTTGATATAGCACCTGTTAGTTACCCTGCTCGTCACACTAAAATTATTCAAGCACTTAAAGCGGTTGCAAACGAGTCTATTACAGATAGGAAGCATGCCGATGCAATTATGCAGCCTTTTATAGACGAGCTGGGTGTGCGTCAGTTTTTATTAAAAAGTTTAGCTAAAAACGATGAAGGCAATTTTGCATGGCGGTTTAATTTATCGAGTCTTGATAAAAATTATTCTATAATTACCGACAATGTTAATGAAAACAATTCTTGTTTGTGCGACACTCTATTTATTAAAGGCAATGATTCTGACTATATATTAGCTGAGCACAGAGCGGCTATTAATGCGCGCTTTAGTAATGCCAGTGCAAAAATAATTCACGGTGCTGGCCATTGGTTGCATGCGCAAAAGCCGTTAGCAGTGAATAAAGCAATAAATGACTTTTTAACTGCGATTTAAACTCATTTTAATCGCTTGTTTTTGATTTTGCGCACTAAAAAGTCGTATATTTATATGCTATAGTATGCGCCGTTTAATTTAAAGGTTACACGTTGATGGTCAGTCAGTTAATTAACGAATTTGATACCTTAGGGTTGTATTTTGGCTTAGCCGGTATTTTTATATTTATCGGTATGGCAATTAAAGACGTACTAAAAAGCGGCAATGTACCCAAGTTTGGTCGTTACATTGTTTGGGCTGTACTTTTTTTAGGGTGTTCTGGCTTTATTGCTAAAGGGCTTATTCAAGTATTTTGGCAAGGCGCAGGTGTAGGTTAAGCATGGCCAAGTCAGAAACAGATAGAACAACGCTCGATTTATTTGAATACGAAAAACGCCCAGGCAGACCTAAAACCAATCCCCTTCCACGGGATATGCAGTTAAAGGTTAATAAACGTAATCAAATAAAAAGAGATAAAGCACGTGGTTTAAAGCGTGTTGAATTTAAAGTTTCTTCACAGTTATATCAGGCACTTAGTGATATGGCAGATGCACAAAATATTAGCCGCAGTGTGTTGATTGAAACAATTTTACAAGAAAGATTGGCTATTGATAGATAAAAGGTTTAATCCATGGCAAGTGTAGGCATTTTTTTCGGAAGTGACACAGGTAATACAGAACACGTAGCAAAAATGATCCAAAAAGAATTGGGTAAAAAGCTCGTAGCTGTACATGATATTGCAAAAAGCTCTAAAGAAGAGATTGCTGAATTTGATTTAATCTTATTTGGTATTCCTACTTGGTATTATGGCGAAGCGCAATGTGATTGGGATGATTTTTTTCCTGAGCTTGAAGAAGTAGACTTTGAAGGTAAGCTGGTTGCTATTTTTGGTTGTGGTGACCAAGAAGACTACGCAGAGTACTTTTTAGATGCAATGGGCATGGTTAACGATATAGTTACTGAACGTGGTGCTATTGTGGTTGGTCATTGGCCAAGTGAAAGCTATAACTTTGAAGCATCTAAAGGTATTGCTGATGACAAACATTTTGTTGGTTTAGGCATCGATGAAGACCGTCAACCAGAACTCACTGAGCAGCGTGTTAAAGCCTGGTCTGCGCAAGTTTATGAAGAAATGTGTTTAAGCGAACTTGCTGATTAACTTTATTTTTTCTTGGTTTTTGCTTAAATTAGTAGCAATATATTAGTAAATGCGCTTTTATCGGTATTTATTAGCTTTGACCTTTGCACTTAGTAGCTAGGCACGTTACCCTTACCGGTTGATGTGTCGTGTACATCTATTCGTGTACATCCTTGCAAGGTGTCTAGTATAACCAAACAAAATTGAGACAGATTTAATGACTGATCATAATTTGGAATTAAAAAAAGCCGGTTTAAAGGTTACTTTACCGCGAATTAAGATTTTAGAGATTTTACAATCACCTGATAACCAGCATATTAGTGCTGAGGATGTTTATAAAATTCTTCTAGATTTGGGTGAAGAAATCGGTCTTGCAACTGTATATCGCGTACTTAATCAATTTGATGACGCTGGTATTGTTACTCGCCACCATTTTGAAGGTGGTAAATCAGTATTTGAACTTGCAACCAGCACTCACCATGACCATTTAGTATGTTTAAAATGTGGTAAAGTGGTTGAGTTTGAAGATGATGTTATTGAACGTCGCCAACTTGAAGTTGCTGAAAGAAATGGTATTAAGTTAACCAATCATTCTTTATATTTGTATGGCGAATGCGAAGACAAAGAAGCGTGCAAAAATTTTGCTAATAATATAAGTTAAGCTTTTATTATAAACAAAAAAAACCTGCTTAATGCAGGTTTTTTTGTCAGTAAAATTCCCCGTACTCATTACTAACACTCCCTAGAGCAATAATAATGAGTATAGGAGTGTTAACCTTTACTGGGTTTTTGACCATGAGTCGCGCAGACCCACTGTTTGATTAAATACTATGTTTTTCGCTTTAGAATCTCGCGAAAAATAGCCAGTACGTTCAAACTGAAAACCTTGCTCGGCTGCTGAATTAGCCAACGACGGCTCTAACTTAGCATTAGTTAAAATAACTAATGAGTCAGGATTTAAGGTGCTTTCAAACTCATCGGCTGCTGCTGGGTTTGGTACGCTAAATAAGCGGTCATACAAACGTACTTCTGCTGTAATCGCTTCACTTGCCGATACCCAATGAATAACCCCTTTAACTTTACGACCATCACTTGGATTTTTACCTAGTGTTTCTGGATCAAAAGTACAGTAAATAGTGGTAATTTCACCGTTTTCGTCTTTTTCAACACGCTGTGCTTTAATAACATAAGCGCCACGTAAGCGTACTTCTTTATCAAGCACTAAACGTTTGAACTTGTTATTAGCTTCTTCTTTAAAGTCTTCACGTTCAATATAAATTTCACGTGTAAATGGTACATCACGACGACCCATTTCTTCTTTATTTGGGTGATTAGCCACAGATAAGGTTTCTACTTTATCAGCATCGTAGTTTTCAATAACGATTTTAACGGGATCAAGTACCGCCATTGCACGTGGTGCATTTTCGTTAAGATCTTCACGAATACAGGCTTCAAGCATGCCCATTTCAACCATGTTTTCTTGTTTGGTTACACCAATACGTAAACAGAACTCACGAATTGAGGCTGGGGTATAACCACGACGACGTAAACCTGCAATCGTAGGCATACGTGGATCATCCCACCCTTCTACATGATTATTCACTACTAAGTCACTGAGCTTGCGCTTAGACATAATAGTGTACTCTAGGTTTAAGCGTGAAAACTCAATTTGCTGTGGGTGACACTCAAGGCTGATGTTATCAAGTACCCAGTCGTATAAACGACGGTTATCTTGAAACTCCAGTGTACACAATGAATGCGTAATGCCTTCTAGTGCATCAGAAATACAGTGAGTAAAGTCGTACATTGGGTAAATGCACCACTTATCTGCAGTTTGATGATGATGAGCAAAGCGTACACGATAAATAATAGGATCGCGAAGCACCATAAATGAGCTTGCCATATCAATTTTAGCGCGCAGTACACATTCGCCTTCTTTAAACTCACCATTACGCATTTTTTCAAATAACGCGAGGTTCTCATCACTCGGTGTATCGCGGTATGGGCTGTTTTTACCTGGCTCTTTTAATGTGCCACGGTATTCACGGGCTTGATCTGCCGTTAAAAAGCACACATACGCTAAGCCTTTGTTTATTAGCTCAACTGCATAATCGTATAATACATCGAAATAATTAGACGAATATTTAATTTCGCCATCCCAATTAAAGCCTAACCACTGCACGTCTTCTTTAATTGAATTAACGTAGTTAATATCTTCTTTTTCTGGGTTTGTATCGTCAAAGCGTAAGTTACATAAACCGTTATAGTCTTTTGCGATGCCAAAATTTAAACAAATTGATTTTGCATGGCCAATGTGTAAAAAACCATTTGGTTCAGGTGGAAAACGAGTATGCGTAGACGCATGCTTTCCACTTGCTAAATCTTGGTCAATGCGGGTTCTAATAAAATTACTTGGGCGATTCTCGATTTCCGCCATAGGAGTATGATCCTCAAAATAGTGCGTGATAACAAAACTACTGCATTATTACAAAAACATACACTAACATACAGCAATAGATTAAGGTTTATTTTAGATCTTGGTTAACTTTAATTCAGTAACCAGTCAGTTAATGAATAAACTTTGTTTTAGCGCAATAATAGCGTCATCAAAGGCCATTATAGTAAGCAAATAACCCGACTTAAAGGAACCATGATAGCTATACAAAATCAACACCGTGTTTATATTCCAACTAATGCCCGTACCAATCACTACCTTTTAGCTGAAATAACCCCTACCACTGATTTTTATCAAAGTTTTAGTAATATTAACTGTTGTTACGAGCGTATTGCACGTGAGCTTTTTTCTTGCTGTGATGAGCTTGGCTTACACAATGTGCATTTATTAGCGAACGACAAACTGCCTGTAGTACGCTTTAACGATGAGTCGTATCAGCTTGAAACGAATAAACAAATGTTGTTTTTTTATAACCCTCGCTACCACGAAGCACATAAAGCGTACTACACTGAAAATATAGCCAGTAAAAAAATCAGGCTGTTATTTTTAGCAACCGGTGACGATCTGCGTGCAAACTCAGCACTGTTTCATAGCAAAGTACAAAAGGTATTAAATAATTTACAACAGCAGTTATTTTTAGAACAACCACTGTTTAAACTGCGCGATCATCAACATTTAACCTATGACTTATTTGCTAAAGATAAAGGCAATAAACAAACCTACGGTTATAAACTACGTAGCCTCTACCCTCGCTACCAGTCAAGGCAGTGTAATATTCCCAGTGAGCATGCCCAAATGAGTTATGCAACATTTACTATTCCAGTGTCACGAGCGATTAAAACGCAATTTCAAACACAAATAAACAATCGTGATTTTAAGCAATTTTATACATACTTTGCCGATTTATTTACGCAAATTTGTAATACCAATAAGTTAACCCACGGGGCTATGGTGGCTAATGGCGCTATACCTATTATTCGTAATAGCAGCGTTGATAAAAATGACGGTAATCAAGAATTACAAAAGTTAAGCTTTGATATAGAGACTGATCAAGTTCAAATTAAAGCGCTATTTGATGAAGATAAATTAGTAGAAACCCTGCATTTTGTGGTGGTAGCTGCGCAGCATAATAATAATGAAATGGGTTATGGACGTTTTATGAATCAAGTAGAGAAAACGATTCATACTTTGTGCGATGAGTTAGCTATAAATAAACAACGCCAAGATTTATCAGTGCGGTTTTATCAACATATAAGCTATCTATACTAAGTGTAAAAGTAAAAATAAAAGTGCAGATAACAAAAAGGCTCGCAATAGCGAGCCTTTTTTAGAGTAAAAAAGCGATTACCAGCCTGTTTTCTCTTTAAGTGCTTTACCGATATCAGCAAGTGAACGTACAGTTTTTACGCCCGCAGCTTCTAATGCAGCAAATTTCTCATCAGCAGTACCTTTACCACCGGCAATGATTGCGCCAGCGTGACCCATACGCTTACCTTCTGGTGCAGTAACACCAGCAATGTAAGATACTACAGGTTTAGTAACGTGTGCTTTGATGTACTCTGCAGCTTCTTCTTCTGCAGTACCACCAATTTCACCGATCATTACGATCGCTTCAGTTTGTGGATCTTTTTCGAACATTTCTAAAACGTCGATAAAGTTAGTACCTGGAATTGGGTCGCCACCAATACCAACACATGTAGACTGACCAAAACCAGCATCAGTAGTTTGCTTAACTGCTTCGTACGTTAATGTACCAGAGCGAGAAACAATACCTACTTTACCAGGTTTGTGGATATGGCCAGGCATAATACCAATCTTAGTCTCACCAGGAGTAATAACACCTGGGCAGTTAGGACCGATCATACGTGTACCTGTTTGATCTAGTTTGATTTTAACATCAACCATATCAAGTGTAGGAATACCTTCAGTGATACAAACAATTAGCTCGATGCCAGCATCGATTGCTTCTAAGATTGCATCTTTACAAAAAGGTGCCGGTACATAGATAACAGACGCAGTTGCGCCAGTTTCTTGTACTGCTTCACGTACTGTATTGAATACAGGAAGACCAAGGTGCGTTTGACCGCCTTTACCTGGGCTTACGCCACCAACCATTTGTGTACCGTACTCAAGCGCTTGCTCTGAGTGGAAAGTACCTTGGCCACCGGTGAAACCTTGACAGATAACTTTTGTATCTTTATTGATTAATACAGACATTATTTGCCCTCCGCAGCAGCAACTACTTTTTCAGCAGCGTCTGTTAGTGATTCAGCAGCGATGATGTCTAGACCAGAGTTTTTAAGAACTTCACGGCCTAGTTCAGCGTTAGTACCTTCTAAACGTACAACTACTGGTACGTTTACGCCTACTTCTTTAACTGCGCCAATGATGCCTTCAGCAATCATGTCACAACGTACGATGCCGCCAAAGATGTTAACTAAAACAGCTTTAACATTATCATCAGAAAGAATGATTTTGAATGCTTCAGAAACACGTTCTTTAGTCGCGCCGCCGCCAACATCTAGGAAGTTAGCAGGTTTGCCACCGTGTAGGTTTACGATGTCCATAGTACCCATTGCTAGGCCTGCACCGTTAACCATACAACCAACGTTGCCATCTAGCGCTACGTAGTTAAGCTCAAAGCTTGCTGCATGTGCTTCACGTGAATCTTCTTGTGAAGGATCGTGAAATTCACGGATTTTAGGTTGACGGTAAAGTGCATTACCATCGATACCGATTTTGCCGTCAAGACAGTGAAGATTACCTTCGTCTGTGATCACAAGCGGGTTGATTTCAAGCAATGCGAAATCAAAATCAGTGAACATTTTACCAAGACCCATAAAGATCTTAACAAACTGTTTCATTTGTACTGGGTTAAGACCCAATTTGAAACCAAGTTCACGTGCTTGATAAGCTTGAGGACCTACTAATGGGTCGATCTCAGCTTTATGGATAAGCTCAGGTGTTTCTTCAGCAACAGTTTCAATTTCAACGCCGCCTTCAGTAGACGCCATGAAAACAACTTTGCGAGATGCACGGTCAACAACTGCACCTAAGTACAATTCGTTGGCGATGTCAGTACAGCTTTCTACTAAAATTTTAGCAACTGGCTGGCCTTTCTCGTCTGTTTGGTAAGTAACTAGGTTTTTACCTAACCAGTTAGCTGCAAACGCTTTAACTTCGTCGATAGTTTTTACTAGCTTTACACCGCCAGCTTTACCACGTCCACCTGCGTGAACCTGAGTTTTAACAACCCACATATCGCCGCCAATTTTTTCAGCAGCAGCTGCAGCTTCTTCAGGTGTATCGCAAGCGTAACCTGTAGAAACTGGTAAACCATATTCGGCAAAAAGTTGTTTTGCCTGATACTCATGCAAATTCATGATGCTTTATCCAAATTTTTATACTAAAAGAGCCGAATATTTTTTCAAATAAACAACTATCCCAAATTGCGACCATAGTATAGATCCCAAGGCTTAACATGAAAACCCCAGTATGACCAAAGGCGCAAAAAAAAAGCTGTGAATGTTCATTCACAGCTTACATTTCATACAACTAAATTAAACATCCAGTAATAAGCGTGTTGGATCTTCAAGTAACTCTTTAATTGTTACTAAGAAGCCAACAGATTCTTTGCCATCAATGATGCGATGGTCATAAGAAAGTGCTAAATACATCATAGGAAGTATTTCTACTTTACCGTTTACAGCCATTGGACGATCTTGGATTTTATGCATACCCAAAATTGAAGACTGCGGTAAATTAATAATAGGAGTAGATAGTAAAGAACCAAATACACCGCCATTTGTAATAGTGAAGTTACCACCCGTCATATCATCAAGTGTTAGCTTACCATCACGACCTTTTAGTGCTAGTTCACGAATACCTTTTTCGATTTCTGCAACTGATAACTTGTCACAATCTTTAAGTACTGGCGTTACTAGACCACGAGGTGTAGATACAGCGATGCTGATGTCGAAGTAGTTGTGATAAACAATATCGTCACCATCAATTGATGCATTTACATCTGGGAAGCGTTTAAGTGCTTCAGTTACCGCTTTCACGTAAAAAGACATGAAACCTAGACGAATACCGTGGCGCTTTTCAAACACTTCTTGATACTGCTTACGAAGGCTCATGATAGGTTCCATGTTCACTTCGTTGAATGTTGTTAACATTGCAGTTGAGTTTTTCGCTTCAAGTAAGCGCTTAGCAATTGTTTTACGTAAACGCGTCATAGGAACACGTTTTTGTGTACGATCGCCCATTGCTACTGCAGGTGCCGCCGCTGGTGCTGCTTTTGCCGCTGGTGCAGGTGCTTTTAAGAAAGTATCTACGTCTTCTTTAGTTACACGACCGTTTTTACCCGTGCCTTTAATTTTTGCAGCATCTAGGCCTTTTTCAGCAATTAAACGACGTACTGAAGGTGTTAACACATCAGAGCTGTCGTTTGACTCAGTTGCTGCTGGTGCAGCTGCGTCTGCTTTTTTAGCTGGTGCTGCTGGAGCGCCGCCCGCTTTAACCGAACCAATTACTTGCTCGCCTAATACAGTGTCGCCTTCGCCGTGGATTATTTCACCCATGATACCGTCTTCTTGAGCAACAACCTCAAGTACCACTTTATCAGTTTCAATATCTACTAAGTTTTGATCGCGAGTTACTGCGTCGCCTGCTTGTACATGCCATGTAGCAATTGTTGCGTCTGCAACTGATTCTGGAAGTACAGGAACTTTAATATCCACTTCTTTACCTTCTGATGCTGGTGCTGATTGCGCCGCTGGCGCGTCTTCTGATTTAGTTGCTGCAGATTCTTCTGTTGAAGAGTCTTCTTTTGAAGAGTCTTCTTTTGGTGCATCTTCACTTGCTGGTGCTGCATCAGCATCGCCAAGTAAACCGATAACTTGATCGCCAAGTACCGTAGCGCCCTCTTCTTGTGTAATTTCAGTAATCACACCGTCATGTTGCGCAACAACTTCTAAAACCACTTTATCTGTTTCAATGTCTACTAAGTTTTGGTCGCGAGTTACTTTGTCGCCAACACTTACATGCCATGTAGCAACGGTAGCATCTGCAACCGACTCAGGAAGAACAGGAACTTTAATTTCTGTGCTCATTGCTTATCCTTTATTTTCGATAGTAAGCGCGTCGGCAACGAGCGCTTGTTGTTCTTTAGTATGTACTGACATATAACCACATGCTGGTGATGCTGAAGCCTTACGACCCGCATACGTTAATTTAGCGTCTTGTGGAATAGCATCTTTAAAGTGATGCTGTGAACAATACCATGCACCTTGGTTTTGCGGCTCTTCTTGACACCATACAAAATCAGTTACGTGCTGGTAGCGCTCTATAATAGTTTTCATTTCGTCGTGTGGGAACGGGTAAAGCTGCTCTACACGTACGATGGCAATATTATCTTGTTCAAGCTTGCGGCGCTCTTGTAATAGTTCGTAGTAAACTTTACCACTACAAAAAACAACACGTTCTACTTTTTCAGGGTTAATATCATCAATTTCGTCAATCACATTATGAAAAACACCTGCAGAAAGTTCTTCTAGCGAAGACACTGCTAACGGATGGCGTAGTAATGACTTAGGCGTCATAACAATCAGTGGACGACGCAGTGGTCTAACTGATTGACGACGAAGCATGGCATATACTTGCGCTGGTGTTGAAGGTACACATACTTGCATATTGTGATCAGCACATAGTTGTAAAAAGCGCTCTAAGCGTGCAGAACTATGCTCTGGACCTTGGCCTTCGTAACCATGTGGTAATAAAATAGTAAGGCCGCATAAACGCCCCCACTTTTGCTCACCCGAGCTTAAAAACTGATCAAATACAACTTGTGCGCCGTTTGCAAAGTCACCAAACTGTGCTTCCCAGATAATTAATGACGTTGGCTCTGCTGTTGCGTAACCATATTCAAAAGCAACAACCGCTTCTTCAGAAAGAACCGAATCGAATACTTGGAAAGTACCTTGATCTTTACCAACATGCTCAAGTGGAGTGTAAGTCGCACCATCGGCTTGACTATGTACTACTGCATGGCGATGGAAGAAAGTACCACGACCAGAATCTTGTCCAGTAAAACGAATATCTGTGCCTTCTGCTGCAATAGTTGCATAAGCTAGTGTTTCTGCCATGCCCCAATCAAGCGGCTTTTCGCCAGATGCCATTAGCTTACGATCGTCGTAAATTTTCTTCACGCGCGATTGCGCTTTATGGGTCTCTGGGTAGCTAGAAACTATCTTGCCAAGCTCTTTTAGTTTTTCAACCGAGACACTTGCATCGTAATCAACGCTCCATTCATGGCCAACATACTTTGCCCAATCTGATGAATGTGATGTTTCTGGTTGTATTTCATCAACCACACAATTACCTTCGTCTAAACCATTACGGTAATCGTCAGCAAGTGCTTTAACCTCATCTTCAGTGAATGAGCCTTCGGCAATTAATTGATCAGCGTAAATTAAACGTGGAACTGGATGCTTTTTAATTTTTTGATACATAATAGGCTGAGTAGCATTAGGCTCATCAGCTTCGTTATGACCATGACGACGGTAACAAACAAGATCAATTACTACGTCACGCTTAAATTGGTTTCTGAAATCAAGTGCCAGTTGAGTAACAAATGCTACTGCTTCTGGATCGTCAGAATTAACATGAAATATTGGCGACTGCACCATTTTTGCAATATCAGTACAGTATGGAGTAGATCGTACATCGTCTTGTTTAGACGTTGTAAAACCAACTTGGTTATTTACTACTATACGAATACTACCGCCACAGCTAAAGGCGTTTGTTTGTGACATGTTAAATGTTTCTTGTACAACACCTTGACCTGCAATTGCTGAGTCGCCATGAATAGTAATTGGCAGTGCTTTAATACCTGAACTGTCACCTAAACGGTCTAAACGAGCACGTACTGAGCCCATAACTACTGGGTTTACAATTTCAAGATGCGATGGGTTAAACGCAAGTGCCATGTGCACATTGCCACCTTTAGTAGCAAAATCAGATGAGTAACCCATGTGGTATTTAACATCACCCGAGCTTAACGTTTCTTTGTGTTTACCGGCAAACTCATCAAATAACTCTGATGGATTTTTACCAAGTACGTTCACAAGTACGTTTAAACGGCCGCGGTGAGCCATACCAATAACAGCTTCTTTTTGGCCACTTTCACCGGCGCGGTGAATCAGCTCTTTAAGCATAGGTACTAACGCATCGCCACCTTCAAGTGAGAAGCGCTTAGCACCTGGGAACTTAGCCCCTAAATATTTTTCAAGACCATCGGCTGCGGTTAATCCTTTAAGGATACGTAGCTTTTCGTCTTTATTGAATTTTGGCCTAGACTGAACAGACTCTAAACGCTGTTGTAACCAACGTTTTTCTTCTGTTGATGTGATGTGCATATACTCTGCGCCAATAGAACCACAATACGTAGTTTTTAGTGCTTGGTATAACTCACCTAGAGGCATAGTATCGCGCCCTACAGCAAACGATCCTACATTAAATTCGCGGTCAAAGTCAGCATTGGATAGGTCGTGGTAATCTAGCTCTAAATCTCGTACGCGCTCTCGCTGCCAAATACCTAACGGATCTAAGTTAGCATTTTGGTGTCCACGAAAACGGAAAGCATTAATAAGTTGCAATACTTTAACCTGTTTAAGGTCACCGCCACTGCCCTCTGCTACCACTACTTCTCTATGCTTGTTTTTAGCAAGCGCCGCAAACTGTGCTCGAACTTCTGAATGTTTTACTTCAACATCCACACCATCAACTTTAGGTAATTGTTCAAACACTTCTCGCCATTCTTCTGGCACCGAAGTCGCATCGTCTAAATACGCTTCATAAAGCTCTTCAATATAAGCAACGTTACCGCCGTTTAAATGTGAAGATTCTAGCCATGCCTTCATCACACCTTCGTGCATTTATAAGCCCTTTTCTTTAGCGCAGAAATTAATAGTTATGATAACAGGATGACTAATTAGATTAGCCATCCTACATTTACTAAGTAATTAAACCGCTCGGTTTAATAACATAGATTTTATTTGTCCAATTGCTTTGGTCGGATTAAGACCCTTAGGACAAACGCTAACACAGTTCATTATACTGTGGCAACGGAACACACTGAAAGCATCGTCTAAGTCAGCTAAACGTTCTTCAGTTGCTGTATCTCGGCTATCAGCCAAGAAACGGTAAGCATGAAGAAGGCCTGCTGGACCAATGAACTTGTCTGGATTCCACCAGAACGAAGGACACGATGTTGAACAACATGCACATAAAATACACTCATAAAGCCCATCTAACTTATCACGTTCTTCGATTGTTTGAAGACGCTCGCCAGCTGCTGGCGTGTCATTAATTAGATATGGTTTAACTTTTTCGTATTGAGTGTAGAACTGACTCATGTCAATAACAAGGTCACGAACCACAGGTAAGCCTGGTAATGGACGCACTACTATTTTACCTTTGCCACCTTTTTGCAGCGTAGATAAAGGAGTGATACATGCCAAACCATTTTTACCATTCATGTTAACACCATCAGATCCACACACGCCTTCACGGCATGAACGACGGAAAGATAATGTTGGATCTTGTTCTTTTAAAAGAATAAGTGCATCCAAAACCATCATGTCGTGACCTTCCTCTGTTTGCAAGGTGTATTCTTGCATACGAGGTGCGTTGTCAACATCGGGATTATAACGATAAACTGAAAATTGTACTTGTGCCATCGTCTATCTCCTAGTACACACGTGCTTTAGGTGGGAAAGCTTCACGCGACTTAGGCGCGTAGTTTACGTCACGCTTGCTCATTTCATCCGTTAACGGATTAAATACTGAGTGACATAACCAGTTTTCGTCATCACGATCTGGGAAGTCAAAGCGAGAGTGTGCACCACGGCTTTCGGTACGGAAGTTTGCAGCTACTGCAGTTGAGTAAGCTGTTTCCATTAAGTTATCTAGTTCAAGACATTCAATACGCTGCGTGTTGAAGTCTGATGATTTATCATCAAGACGTGCATGTTGCAGACGTTCACGAATTTCTTTAAGTTCTTGCAGACCAGCAGCCATTGAGTCACCTTCACGAAATACCGAGAAGTTAAGTTGCATACATTGCTGTAAGTCTTTTTTGATTTGAACTGGATCTTCACCTTGGCCAGCCGTTGAATTTTCCCAACGATTGTAACGTGCAAGTGATGTTTCTAAATCAGACTCTGATGCCGCTTTAGAAATTTCAACATCATTTAGGTATTTACCTAAGAAGTTACCGGCCGCACGACCAAATACTACTAAATCAAGTAATGAGTTACCACCTAAGCGGTTAGCACCGTGTACAGATACACAGGCAATCTCACCTACAGCAAACAAACCTTCAACGATTGTTTCTTTGCCGTTTGCGTCGATTTGTAGCGCTTGACCATTTACGTTGGTTGGCACGCCACCCATCATGTAATGACATGTAGGAATTACTGGAATTGGCTCTTTTGCAGGGTCAACGTGAGCAAATGTTTTAGCAAGGTCACATACACCAGGAAGACGCAGATTTAGTGTTTCTGCACCTAAGTGATCTAGTTTTAGCTTAAGGTGAGGACCCCAAGGACCATCACAACCACGACCTTCACGGATCTCAGTCATCATTGAACGTGCAACCACATCGCGAGACGCTAAGTCTTTTGCGTTTGGTGCATAACGTTCCATGAAGCGCTCGCCATCTTTATTTAAAAGATAACCACCTTCGCCACGACAACCTTCAGTTACTAGCGTACCCGCGCCAGCAATACCCGTTGGGTGGAACTGCCACATTTCCATGTCTTGCATAGAAATACCAGCACGTGTTGCCATACCAACGCCGTCACCGGTGTTGATGTGCGCATTAGTAGTTGATGCGAAAATACGACCCGCACCACCTGTTGCTAATACTACTGCTTTAGATTTGAAATAAGTGATTTCACCTGTTTCAATTTCAATTGCAGTACAACCTACAACATCACCATTATCGTTTTTAACTAAATCAAGTGCATACCACTCTGAGAATACATTTGTTTTGTTTTTAACATTTTGTTGATAAAGAAGGTGTAATAGTGCGTGACCAGTACGATCGGCAGCTGCCGCAGTACGTGCAGCTTGTTCACCACCAAAGTTTTTCGATTGACCACCGAAAGGACGTTGGTAAACACGGCCATTTTCAAAGCGAGAAAATGGGAGACCCATGTTTTCTAATTCAGTAATAGCTTCTGGGCCTGTTTGACACATATATTCAATAGCGTCTTGGTCACCGATAAAATCGGAGCCCTTAACGGTATCGTACATATGCCATTCCCAGTTATCTTCGTGCGAGTTACCAAGCGCTACTGTAATACCACCCTGTGCTGATACAGTGTGTGAGCGAGTTGGAAATACTTTAGAGATTAAAGCACACGTTTTGCCAGATTCAGTAATAGCTAAAGCAGCGCGCATACCTGCACCACCGGCACCGATTACTACGGCGTCAAATTCACGAACAGAATATTTCACTTATACACCCCATAATACGATTAGACCAATAGCTACGTAAGCAAAGGCCATTAGGTTTAGTACAAATCCTAAAACAGCACGAAGCTTAGCGCACTTAACATAGTCTGTTAGAACTTGCCAAAGGCCAATGCGGGTATGAACCATAATGCAAACCAGGGTAATTAAAGTAAACCCTTTCATTGCTAGGTTAGAGAAGAGGCCTGTCCAGGCTTCGAAAGTGACTTCTGGCGTTGCTAAAAAATAGCCGATAATAAAAATCGCATACGCGCTTATTATTAATGCCGTGGTACGTAAAGATACGAAATCTTGTACACCATCACGTTTAAGAGTTGCTTGATTTAAAACCATATCCACACCCCTGCCAATACGGCAAACACAACGCCAAGAGCCATTGCAATTTTAGCGCTGAGGTTACCTGATTCAAGTTCTTCCCAATGTCCCATATCCATAATCATATGGCGAATACCACCAATAAGGTGATAACCCAATACAGACACGGTGCCCCAAGCAATAAATTTGGCAATGAATCCGTTAAACAGACCCTTGACGAATTCAAAACTTTCAGCAGAAGAAAGAGACTCTGACCAAGCCCAAATGACAAACGTTAAAGCAAAAAATAATGCAACACCGGTGACGCGGTGAAAAATTGACGCTTTAGCCGTTGCCGGCATAGATATAGTTGTTAGATCTAGATTTACAGGTCTTTGCTTTTTCACAGTTACTTGCCCATCTTGCCCACAGTGGGGCTCATCTACTTGTTTTTCTAAAACCCACCAAATATTTCTGATGGAACTATCAAAATAAACGTCTCTCTACCAATAAAGTTCACTATAATGCAAAAATTATAATGTAAAAATATGTTTACCTAAATACAATACGGTTAAAAACCTTCGACAGTATATATAGCCGCAGGCCTTTTTACAATTCTTGTTTAGTTAGAACCATTTGCAAATTAGCCAATGGTATAATATTCAAACTATACCCAGTATTTATTATACGTATACGCATAATGCTTATAAAAATTGACTTTATACCCCTCTTTCACGTTAAAATGAGAAGATGTGCTTAAAACAGATTTTAGAGTATAAAATCAGAATAGTTATCTTAATAGGAGATACATAGATGGCGGATAAGAAAGCCACAGTCCATATTGATGGTCTAGATCCAATCGAACTTCCAATTTATCAAGGTACTGCTGGCCAGGATGTAATTGACGTACGTACATTAGGTTCACATGGTCACTTTACTTACGATCCAGGTTTTATGTCGACTGGCTCTTGTGAATCTACAATTACTTATATTGATGGCGGCAAAGGTGTTCTACTTCACCGTGGCTACCCAATTGAGCAGCTTGCTGAAGACTCTAACTATGTAGAGCTATGTTACTTACTATTAAACGGTGAGTTACCTTCAAAAGAGCAGTATGAAGAATTTGCACAACAAATCACTCGCAGCACTATGCTAGATGAAAAAATTGCAACTTTCTTCCAAGGTTTCCGTTTTGATGCACACCCTATGGCAATGCTATGTGGCGTGGTTGGTGCTTTATCATCTTTTTATCATGAAGATCTTGATATTACAGACGCTAGCCAACGCAAAACAAGTGCAATTAAACTAGTAGCTAAATTACCTACTATTGCAGCTATGGCTTATAAAACAAACATTGGCCAACCATTTGTATATCCACGTAACGATTTAAGCTACGCCGAAAACTTCTTACACATGATGTTCTCTGTACCTGCTGAAGAGTATAAAGTTAACCCAGTAACAGCTAAAGCAATGGATAAAATATTCATGCTTCATGCTGATCATGAACAAAACGCATCAACGTCTACTGTACGTCTTGCGGGTTCATCTGGTGCTAACCCATATGCTTGTATTGCTGCTGGTATCGCATCTCTTTGGGGCCCTGCACACGGCGGCGCTAACGAAGCATGTTTAAACATGTTAGAAGAAATTGGTTCTGTTGATCGCATTGACGAATACGTAGCTAAAGCAAAAGATAAGTCAGACCCGTTCCGTCTTATGGGCTTTGGTCACCGTGTTTACAAAAACTTTGACCCACGTGCAACGGTAATGCGTCAAACGTGTCACGAAGTACTTGCTGAGCTAAATATTCAAGATCCATTGCTTGATATTGCAATGAAGCTTGAACAAATTGCGCTTGAAGACCCGTACTTTGTTGAGAAGAAACTCTACCCTAACGTAGATTTCTACTCAGGTATTATCTTAAAAGCGATCGGTATTCCAACAAGCATGTTCACTGTAATTTTTGCAATGGCACGTACTGTTGGTTGGATCACTCACTGGGATGAGATGCTATCTCAACCTGGTCATAAGATCAGCCGCCCACGTCAGCTTTACACGGGTTACACACAACGTGACTACAAAGCAACTGACAAGCGTTAATTCGCTGTAATATTGCTTAAGTATTTTAAAAGGTCGCTATTGCGGCCTTTTTTGTTACTCAGCACTTGAGAATTATCTTAAACAGATTACAATTCTCGCCCTAAATTGACTAATTAAATGAGCTTATGTCTGTTTCCACGTTTGATATCACTAAAATACGTAATGATTTCCCTATCCTAAATCAAACGATCAACAGCCACGCTTTAACTTATTTAGACTCAGGGGCAACCACACAAAAGCCACAATGCGTTATTGATACCACGGCACAGTTTTATGCAGCGCAAAACGCGAACGTACACCGTGGACGCCATACCCTCAGTGAGCAGGCTACTTATCGTTATGAGCAAGTACGCGATAAAACAGCAGGGTTTTTTGGTGTTAATAGTAATGAAATTGTATGGACTAAAGGGGCAACTGAAGCTATAAATTTAGTCGCTAATGGCTTAAAAAATCAAATAAAAGCCAACGATACCATCATTATTACGCCTATTGAGCATCATGCTAATATTGTGCCTTGGCAGGTTTTGTCTCAGCAAACAGGTGCCAAGCTTGCTATTTTACCGCTTAACGACGATGCCACCTTCGATATACCTGCATGCTGTGAATTTATAAAGCAGCATAAACCTAAGTTATTGGCCATTAGTCAAGCCTCTAATGCGCTTGGTAATATCACTAATTTAGCGCCTTTAATAGCCTGTGCGAAAGCGGTAGGCGCATTAGTACTGGTTGATGGTGCACAAGGGGCAATGCATTTAAAAGCTAATTTAAGCACACTTAATTGTGATTTTTACGTTTTTTCTGCTCATAAAATGCTGGGGCCAACCGGTTTAGGCGGCTTATATGGACGCTATGAGCAATTAAATGCCCTCACCCCTTACCAAACTGGGGGAGAAATGATCCAAACTGTAACCTTAACGCGCAGCACTTATCGCGATGCACCGGCAAAGTTTGAATCGGGCACACCAAATATTGCCGGTGTATTAGGCTTTGGTGCGGCACTTGAGTATATAAATGCATTAAATCACCCTGCTTTAATTGAATATGAACAAACGTTGTTTAATTATGCAGCCAATAAATTACAGCAAATTGATGGCATCACCCTATTTAGTGACCTTAAGCATAATATTGGCACTTTATGTTTTAACTATAAAGATGAACATCCATACGATTTGGCAACTTTACTTGACGGATATGGGGTTGCACTGCGCAGTGGCCATCATTGTACTCAGCCTTTAATGGCACATTTAGGGGTAAATGGCACCCTTAGAGCAAGCTTAGCTTTCTATAATAACCATACAGATGTAGATAATTTTATTGATGCACTACAAAAATGCATTGCTCTATTAGACTAATGTTGGATAAGAATATGACAAATACTTTTAATAAAGCAGCCCAGGGGATAAAAAATGCACCCGCGTGGCAGCAAAAATACCGAGAAATAATGTTACTTGGTAAAACATTACCAGTACTTGCAGACGTTTTGAAAATAGACAGCGCATTAGTACCTGGCTGCGAAAGTAAAGTGTGGCTATTTGTGGAGTTTGATTTAACCGAAAATACACTTGTGGTGATAGGTGATTCTGATACCCGTATTGTAAAGGGCTTACTTGCCTTAATATTAGCGCTATACAATGGCCTTACCCCAGAGCAAGTACTTGAAATAAACGCCTATCAAGAGTTTGAAAAATTAGGGCTAATTAGCCACTTAAGTCCATCTAGAGGGAATGGTATTAAAGCCATGGTAGAGACTATTCAAACCATGGCTAAGCAAAAAATAAGTTAAATTAACCTGACTTCAGGTTGAATTATAAGCAGCGTTATACTTGGGAGTTAAGTAAACGCTGTTTTTTATCTAAATACTTACGAACGGCCTTTGCTGCTACAAAAAAGCCAAAGCTGCCAGTGATCATAGTCACTGAGCCAAAGCCATTATTACAATCCATATTCATACTACCATCGGCATTTTGCTTAGCATGACAGACACTGCCATCACTACCTGGGTATACCAGCTGCTCTGTTGAGTACACGCAATCAATATTAAATTTACGCTTTGGGTTATTACTAAAATTATATTGCTTACGTAAAATATAACGCACTTTAGCTAAGAGTGGATCTTGGGTAGTTTTAGCCACATCGCCAAACGTAATTTGCCCCGGATCAGTTTGCCCACCTGCTCCGCCGGTAGTAATTACAGCTAGTTTATTGCGCTTACAATGCGCAATTAATGCCGCTTTTTCTTTTACTGCATCAATGCAATCAATAACATAATCAAAGCCTTGAATATGCTCTTGAATGTTATCTAAAGTAATAAAGTCATCAATCACCTGCACTTCACATTGTGGGTTAATTAACTCACAACGCGCTTTCATAGCCTCAACTTTAGCTTGGCCAATGGTGCCGGTAAGTGCGTGTATTTGCCTATTTACATTAGTGGCACAAATATCATCTAAATCTATTAGGGTTAATTTGCCAACCCCAGTGCGCGCCAATGCTTCAGCGGCCCAACTACCAACACCACCAATGCCAACAACACAAAAATGTGCCTGCTGTAACCAGTCAAACTGTTGTTGCCCGTATAAACGTTTGATCCCGCCAAAACGTATGTCTGTTACTTTTTCAGTCATTTACCAATCCAGTTGCCATGGTGTTTGCCATGCTTGAAAATCTTGATGTTTAATTAATTGTGTAAACTCATCCCCGTTATCGGGTAAAAGAGTAAATTGCATTTGCTGCTCATTCCATAAAAAATCAAGCGCAAATGCATGCAAGTAAGTACGTCCGCTATGCGAGCCTGCATAAGAGGTATCACCTAATATAGGTGCGCCTATACTTTTTAGCGCTACTCTTAATTGGTGCGTTTTACCTGAGTACGGTTTTAAAATATAGCCCCTAAAACCGGGTTTATAACTTAAAGAATAAAAACGACTAATTGCAGGATTAGCTGTTGTTGTGAGTAACTTAAAAGTACCACGGCGTGATTTTGCCATATCGCCTTTTATCCAACCCTGCTTTTTTTTAGGCTTGGCGTCGCTAATAGCCAAGTAAAACTTATTAATTGCGTGCTTAGTAAACATTTGCGTAAATTTAGCGGCGGCGAGTTTATTGCGCGCTAAAATAAGCAAGCCCGAGGTCACTTTATCGAGGCGGTGCACTGCAAAGAGCTTTTCATTTAATTGCTGCTCTGCTAATACCACAAAACCTGCGGCGTCTTCTGAATGAAAATTCAGCCCTGCAGGTTTTGCTAAAATATAAAAGTCGATATGACTATGCACAACTTTTAAATAGGGTATATCCGTAATGCTCACGCGTGTTGACTTTGCAAATAGCTAATTACTTTAGCTAAATCTTCTGGCGTATCGACACCCGCTTGTGGAGTAATATGCGCTTGCTCTATTTTAATATTATAGCCATGGTAAAGAACGCGTAATTGTTCTAGTGATTCTAGCTGCTCAAGCGGCGACACACTTAGCTCAATATATTGCTTAATAAAACCAGCTCGATAGGCATAAATACCCACATGGCGTTGAAACGGTGTTAAATCCAGAGCGCTCTGCTCGCCCATCATGGCGCTACGATCAAACGGAATACTGGCACGCGAAAAATACAATGCATTTTTATTAATATCGCTAACGACTTTAACTGCATTAGGATTAAAAACGTCTTCTTGCTCTTCTATCGCTACACTTAAAGTGGCCATAGGTGCAGTTGATTCATTTAATAGCGTAGCAACTTGAGATACATTTTCTGGTGCCAATAATGGCTCATCACCTTGCACATTAACTACAATAGTGTTGTCATCAAGCTTAAGTAAATCAACTACCTCTGCTAAACGTTCCGTGCCCGATTGATGATCTTCACGCGTCATTAATACATCACTCGTAAAGGCACTCACAGCATCAAATACTTTTTGATGATCAGTCGCAATAACAACTTTACTCGCACCGGATAAACAGGCTTTTTCGTAAACATGCTGGATCATTGGCTTACCACAAATATCGGCTAGTGGTTTGCCTGGTAACCGGCTAGAAGCGTAACGCGCAGGAATAACAACTACGAATTCCACTTTTGCACCTCATCAAGTGACAATTCGCGTGCTTCATTTTCAAGCAATACTGGAATGTCATCGATAACCGGATACGCTAACTTAGCGGCTGTACTTATTAGTTCGCTGTTTTCTTTATCAAAACGTAATTTACCCTTACATACTGGGCAGGCAATAATTTCGAGTAATTTTGTATCAAAGGCCATTGAGGATCCCTTTATCTTTTAATAATGAATTTAATTTGTTTATAACGCTATCGGTAGGTTGAGCATCCACTGGTAAGTAATACCAATTTTGCTTTGCAAAAGCACTACACTTTACAGCATCTTTTTCGGTCATTAACACATTTTCATCACCAAACTGAGTAAAATCGTCAGCAGTGTATGCATAATGGTCTCGATAATGATGGGTTGATACCAAGGTAATGCCTTGTGCTTGTAATGACTGCTCAAAACGCAGCGGATTACCAATAGCACTCACAGCGTGGGCTGTTAATATAGGCTCTATTAGCGCACTATTATTGAGCACAGATCTTAAAGCTGCGGGCTGCAAATTATAACGTTGTGGATTGTTGCCGCCATTTTCTATCACTAAATCAACGCTGTTTAAACGTTTTTTAGTTTCGCGAAGTGGACCTGCTGGCATTAACAAACCGTTACCAAATTGACGTGCACTATCAACAATACAGCATTCAATACTGCGTGCCATTTTATAATGTTGCATGCCATCGTCAGATATAATGACATCAATAGCAGAGGTTTTTTCAAGTAATTCTATATTTTGTTGTCTGTTTGGGCCAACCGCAATGGGGCACTGCAAACGATGATATAAAAGTATCGGTTCATCGCCCGCCTCAAGCGTAGTACTGTTATTATTAATAAGCAATGGATATTGCTTAGCATGCCCGCCATAGCCTCGGCTAATAATACCGACAGATAAACCTTGCTGAGTTAAATGAGCGTGTAGCCACAGTACAAATGGCGTTTTGCCATTGCCGCCAACACTAATATTACCCACTACAATTACAGGTGTTTTGCTACTAAATTGCGTTAATACACCGCGTGTATAAAGCCATTTACGTAATGTTGATATTAGCCAAAATAGAGCAGCTAAAGGCAATAATAATATAGTAATTAAACTGACAGGCTGATACCAGCTTTGTTCAATTTTGCTCACCCTTGCTCACCAAATTGCATTTTGCATAATGCTGAATAAGTGCCATTATTTGCCAGTAAGCTCATATGATCGCCACTTTCAATAACACTGCCATTATCTATAACATAAATTCGGTCGCTATTTTCAATCGTCGATAAGCGATGCGCAATTACAATCGAGGTTTTATCTTTCATTAATGCCTCGAGTGCTTGCTGAATTAGTTTTTCTGATTCGGTATCGAGCGCAGATGTTGCTTCATCAAGGATTAAAATAGGCGCATCTTTTAATATTGCACGAGCAATAGCAATACGTTGGCGTTGACCACCAGAAAGCATTACCCCATTTTCGCCAACCATAGTATTTAACTGCTCTGGTAAGTCTTTTACAAACTCCCATACATGCGCTTGCTTGGCTACTTTTTCCAGTTCTTGCTGCGATATTTCACGCTGTAAACCGTAACAAATATTATTGGCAATGGAGTCGTTAAACAACACCACTTGTTGCGACACTAACGCAAACTGGCGACGTAAATCGGTTAGCTTATAATCATGCAGTGCAATACCATCGAGTAAAATTTCACTCGGCGCTTCTAAATCGTAATAACGTGGCAATAGGTTAGAAATTGTTGATTTACCTGAGCCCGAACGCCCAACTAAAGCAATGCTTTCACCCGCTTTAATAGTTAACGATAAATTATTTAATACCGGCTCATCTTTAGTTGGATATTTAAAGGTGACATTTTTAACTTCAATCAAGCCTTTTACTTTATCTACGCTTACAGTACCTGTGTCTTTTTCAACTTCCTCGTCGAGTATTAAAAATACACTTTGCGCAGCTGAAACTCCTCGCTGCATATCACTGTTTACATTGGCTAGCTGTTTTAGCGGGCGAAGTAACATCATCATTGATGAAATTAATACCACAAAATCGCCCGAGCTAATGGTGTCAATCATCGAAGGCATTGACACAACCCATAAAATAACCGCCATAGCGCTGGCAGCCAATACTTGAATGATTGATACACTCAAGGCTTTAGTTGCGTCCATTTTAATTCGTTGCTGACGATTATGATTGTTTATTTTTGAAAACTGATCGATTTCTTGATTTTGGCCACCAAAACCATGGATCACTTTGTGACCGCTTAGCATTTGCTCGGAGCTACGAGTCACTTGCCCCATAGCTGATTGAATACTTTTTGAAATATGTCTAAAGCGCTTTGACACTACAGTGACTATGACAGCAACCAAAGGAATAATAACTAAAAATATCAGCGATAATTGCCAACTGGTATAAAACATAACAGCGAGTAAAAACACCACAAAAGCGCCTTCACGCACTACAATTAATAATGCCTTAGTAATAGCTTGTTGTACTTGTTCGGTATCAAAGGTTATTTTGGAAATGAGATCCCCGGTGGAATTTTTATCATGAAACGATACCGGTAAATGTAAAATATGTTCAAACAACTCTTGGCGCAGCGAGCGCACAACTTGTGAGCCTACATAACTCAAACAATAAGACGACATAAAGTTAAATACACCACGCCCTATTACCAAAGCAATAACTACAAATGGTGCATATTTTAGTACATCAGCATTGCGCTCATTAAGACCTTCGTCAATAAACGGCTTCATAAGCTGAATAAATAAAGCATCCATACCTGAATACCCTATCATGCCAATAATAGCGACGATGGCGACAGTTCTGTACGCACCAACGTAAGAAATAAGACGTTTATAAATTTGTGTAGTACTTTGATCCATAACACTCTCTTTATACAGTTACAGCCCCTATTGTATCCTCAGGGAGGCTAAAACAAAACGTCAATCTTTAATAAACCAATAACTTTCACGCTCTCTGGCCGTTTCAACATGCAGATTAGTACTATAAAATTTAATTCTAATTTGTCCTTGCTGCCCGGTAATATATTGCGCAGCGCCAATTTTATTAAACCGCGCAACCACTTCATCATTAGGAAAGTGCCATTGTCCTTTGTAAGCACTCGAATGCACCACAACTTTAGGGTTAACAGCCGCAATAAACTCACTACTTGATGAAGTAGCGCTACCATGATGCGGGCTTATTAATACATTGCTTGCTAAATTATATCCTGCGGCAATCAGTGCACGCTCTCGTTGCTTAGAAATATCACCGGTAAAAAGTACACTGTGTTGCGCGCTACTAATTTTAACTACGCAGGAGTCATCGTTGTTATTGTTAAAAGTAATTGAACTAAACGTTTGTATTTTTAGCCCATAAAAATCCACAGTCTTGGGTTTGCATAAACTCGGTATACCATTTGGATGAAAAGCACTGAGAGTCGATTCAAACCCTGCCTCAATAAAATGTTTAATACCTCCTGCGTGGTCGTTATCTTGATGGCTTAAAATAGCGGTAGCAACATTCAGGTTATTAGCTTTTATATACGGCAGTAAAATACTACGTGTACGGCTAAAACGGTTAAAATAGCTAGGTCCAAAATCATAAATTAATGCATTGTTATCTTTTTCTAACAGCACCATCAAACCATGCCCAACATCAAATATGTTTACTTGCCAATCACTTTTGGGAGTAAAGTAACTATCTACCAGTAATACACTTAACGGGATACAAGCAAGCCATTTAAATTTCACTAAATACAGGAGTAGCATAGTTATATAACTAAAAAGTACTATATCTATTGTAATTGTGCCCACATTTAACCAACGCCAGCCTGGCGGTATTGCCATTAATTGTTGATACAAAAAATACAATACGGGGTCAAATAACGACACTATCACGCTCATATCAATAACACTGCTCAATACCGCAACCACTAATAATAATGGCATAATGATAAAGGCGAGCAACGGAATAGCGATTAAGTTCAAAACTAACCCAGCCAAACTCACACCATTAAAAAAGTATAACGACAAAGGCAATAAACCTATAAATAGCGCCCCTTGTATAGCACATAACATACCTACTTTAGCGATAACAGAAGCCCCCTTAAAGGGTACCTTTGTAATAATAGTAAAAATGATAACCACAGCTAAAAATGAAAAATACAAACCTGGATTTAATACATTAAAAGGGTTAATCATTAAAACTAAAACCAAGGCGTATAAAATACTGCGCCAACGTAGCGATTGTTTAGCTAGGTAATACAATAATAAGTAGCACCCTAACATTATTAAAGCCCGGGTCGCAGAGACAATAAAATCGCTTAAATATACATAAACAAATGCCGCTATAAAGCCCATTAAGCTATAACAAGTTGCTAGGTTAATTGTTTGTTTTATTCTAATTCTGGTGCGGCTTACAAATGACCGTGTTACAAAAAAAGCAAAGCCAAATACTAACGAAATATGCAACCCAGAAATTGCCAGTAAGTGGCTTAACCCCAACGTTTGCATGGTCAGCTTTTGTTCAAAGTTCATCAAGGACTTGTCGCCCGTCAGCAGCGTATAATAAAGCCAGTTAAGCTTAGATTCTTTAAATATGTGTTTAATATAGTGGCGATAAGTTATAACGTGTTGGTTTCTTTTTGTATCAGTAATAATTAAATTTTTATTGAGTACTTTGCCTTTAAAAAATATTTTTTGTGTAAATGCATAAAGTTGATTGTCGAAAACAGTAAAATTTTTTGTGCTTCTAAAGTTTTTTAAATGCGCGTGAGCACTGAAGGTTGCGCCTACTTCTAATATTTGCGCTGAATCAACACTTAACATAGCGCTAGGGGCAGTAAAGTAAGCGTAATCTTGCTCATCAAGCTTAAGAATTTTTGCTTTTATATATTGCGGAGCATTAGCTGATACAACGTCTTCAACAACTAACTTTACTGAATATGCATACTTTTCACCCTGCACTGGTAGCTCAAACGAGTAAAAAAGTGTGAAATGCACTAAGATAGCAAAAATAGCGCAAATAAAGCCTAACAAAACATTTGAAAACGGCTTAAAATAAGCGCTCGCAATTAGGATTGAAATTGTGATGAGTATAAATTCGAGGGTTTGAAAATAAAATACGGTTGCAATACTTCCGCACACAAATCCAAGACTAATCCACATTGATGTAAATGGTTGCTTTAAATGGCTAAAAAAACGATCCAACGATTTTTACCCGATCCAAATAAAATTAGGCATCACAAATCACTTAAAATATTTGGCCGTTTGTTACAAGACGCGAACCTTTGGCATTTAAATCGACGCTCTGCGCGTGGTGCATTTGCTGTCGGGTTATTTTTTGCGTTCATCCCTGTTCCTTTTCAAATGGTCCTAGCTGCAGCAACCGCTATTGTGTTTAGGGTAAACCTGCCCATTTCAGTAGCCTTAGTGTGGATAACTAATCCCGTTACCATGCCACCTATTTTTTACTGCTCTTATCTTATTGGCACCCTAGTACTAAATCAGCCAGAGCAACATTTTTCCTTTGAAGCAAGTTGGCCTTGGTTCATCGAAAGCTTAACGACTATTGGTCCAGCATTTTTAGTTGGATCATTGGTGTCAGCATCAATTGCCGCTATTATTGGCTATTTTGGAATAGATATTGTTTGGCGGCGTTCAGTTAGAAAAGCATGGTTAATACGTAACAAGTAGCCAATAGTTATAATGACTATAGACAAAAAAAGCCCAACTTAACAAGTTTGGGCTTTTTTAGTTTCTCTGCTTAAATTTTCGATTTAAATTCTATTAAAATCTAAATACTCGTCTAAACGCAATCAGTGGTAATAATAATAATCCATACCAAGAGAAGCTTGCAGAGCGACGCTCATACACTTCAGCATCAGGTGGTGCACAATCCTCTATCGTACCATTAGGTATTGGCGAAAGCTTTACTGCTACAGCAACACTTTCATATTCAGTTTTACCATTAATATCGGTTACAACTTCACCTAATGAGTTACGCTTTTCAACGGTTTTAGTGGCCACACCAAATATTTCATTATTTTCGTTGATCACTTTAGCTTCACTCATGCTATAGCCATAACTACTTGTACCGTCCATATCGTAACACGGCAGTAAATCATTTAAATTAGTGATTTTATCATCACCTATTTTATAAATGAACGCTGCTGAGCGACGTGAACTATCAGAAATACCAACCTCACCTTCGCCAACAATATAACCTTGATTATTAATACTGTTACCGTATGAGCTTGAACTCGTAAAATAGCTATCTGGATAAACTGTAGTACCCGTTGCTATATCATGATAGAAAAACTTATTACGTAAGGCACCATCAACACGTCTTGTGGCATAACCTGTCACAATATTATTATCGTTGATTGCTAAAGACTTACCGCCTTGCCAACCGTCAGGTTGATTTATAAATTCAACCGCTTTGCCATCTTTAAAGTACACGGGCATGGTTATAATAGTGGTGTCTTTATCATAATAACGCGTGTTTGATACTCCGGCTGCAATACCGTTTTTATTCACCGCAAATGCATTACTAATAAATGCAAAGTCAACTTCATCTTCATAAGGAGTAAAGGCTAAACCTAGCACCTCAGTAGACGTGATATTAAATGCGTTATCAAGCGTCCATTTCGTTGCTTGCTTATTAAATATCCCACGGGTTGTTTGATTATTAATAACTTCAATACAGGTTGAGAATGGCTGATATTTATCATCACAGTTATCAGTAATATTGGTTTGACGCGTTTGCGGTATACCAAGTGACATATTACCAACAACAATATAACCATCTGCAGTTTTTACAATATCAGAGGCTTGGCTAGTACCACCATATTCACTAAATTGGGGTACCAAAGGCACTTCCATACCGCTTTCAGATATAATAATGCCGCGTTCTATAAAGTCACGGGTAAACCACGGTTTAGGATCCGTTTCTTCCTCTATAGTAAACTCTATTTTATCAAAAGGAGCACTGCCCCAACCAACTGTAGTGCCATCTTCTGCAACAGCGTTGTAAAAGTTAGTTACAGAGCGGGTAACACCTGGATAATCAGGTGAGTTTATATCAAACAAAGTTTGCTCAACAGCAGCGCCGCTATCATATTTTATTGCTGTTAGTGAGCTTAACTTTTGAAACTGATAATTAGCCGACACGTTAGCTAAAAAACGAATCATGAAGCTATGTGCATCTGCATTAGTTGCTACGGCATTGTTTTTTTCTATGTCTTCTAACGTGAAAGTAATATCTTTATCACTAAGTTCAAATGCTCTAACTTCATTACTGTAAGCGTTTTGAATTAAACTCAGTGAAAAGTCAATATGCTCAATATCTACAGGTAAATTATATAAGCCATTAGCTATGCCTATAATATGGCCACTTTCACTTACATCGGTAACATAAGAATATTTCGCGCCTTCAAGTGCACCTAATTCTGTTAATTGATAAGTCGCACTTAATGCTGAAGTACTCATTGTTGCTAAAATACTGGCAGCGAGTAATTTATATTTCATTTTAGTCCTTACTACTGATTTTTTAATTCTTCAAGTTCTTCCCAGCGCGAAAACGCGGCCTCAAGGTCTGACTCAAGTTTTGCCAAATGGTTCAATGCCTTAGCCGTTATATCACTGTCTTGCTTAAAAAAATCAACATCACTAACTATAGCTTGTTGAATTTCAACATCGGCTTCGAGTTGTTCCATTTTATTAGGCAGTTGCTCTAATTCAAGTTTTAATTTGTAAGAGAGTTTATTACCTTTAGCCTCTGCTTTAACTACTGGCGCAGCAGGTGCTTTTTCAACTTTTTTAGTTGCTTGCTGTGGTTGATTTTTTTGTTGCTCTGCTAAGTAATTAACATAGGCTTCGTAATCACTGTAGCCGCCAACAATATCAGTAATCTTGCCATTACCTTCAAATGCCCAAACACTAGAACAGGTATTATCAATAAACTCACGGTCATGGCTTACTATTAATACTGTGCCTTGATACTGGTTAATAATATCTTCCAAAAGCTCTAATGTTTCTATATCCAAATCATTAGTTGGCTCATCGAGCACTAATATGTTTGACGGTTTTAAAAATAGTTTCGCCAATAACAAGCGGTTTTTTTCACCACCCGAAAGCGCTTTAACTGGCGTACGGGCACGTGCTGGCGGGAACAAAAAGTCTTGTAAGTAACCTAATACGTGGCGCGAGCGACCACCCATCATTACTTCTTGCTTACCTTCAGCAACGTTGTCTTGTACTGTTGCTTCTTCGTCTAACTTTTCACGGTATTGGTCAAAATAAGCAAATTCTAAATTAACGCCTTGCTTAGTTTCACCGCTATCTGGGGCTAGGCTACCAAACATTAATTTTAATAACGTTGTTTTACCGATACCATTTGGACCAACTAAACCAATACGATCGCCGCGCATAACCAAGGTTGAAAAGTCATCTGCAATCACTTTATCTTTAAATGCATGACAAAGATGCTTAGCTTCAAATACCAATTTACCCGAACGATCTGCAGTTTCAATATTAAAGTCTGTTTTACCTACTTGGTCAACACGTTGTTTACGCTCGTTACGTAGTTGCTTAAGTTCTCGTACGCGCCCTTCATTACGTGTTCTTCGTGCTTTAACACCTTGACGTATCCACGTTTCTTCTTCGGCTAAACGCTTATCAAATAAAGCATTTTGACTTTCTTCAACTTTTAAGTCGTGGGCTTTTTGCTCTAAATAAGTAGCATAGTCGCCAGGGTATGATATTAATTTACCACGGTCTAAATCTAAAATACGCGTTGCAACAGCACGAATAAAGGCACGGTCATGCGATATAAATACAATGCCGCCTTTAAATTCTTTTAAAAATTGCTCAAGCCACATAACACTTGCCATATCTAAGTGGTTAGTAGGCTCATCGAGTAATAATAAATCTGGCTCACTAACCAGTGCACGAGCAAGTGCAACCTTACGCAACCAACCACCTGAAAGTGACTCAAGCTTAGCATCAGGTGTTAACTCTAATTGGGTTAAAACCACTTGAATGCGACTATCAAAACGCCAGCCATCAACCGCTTCTAATTGGTTTGATAAACGCTCAAGTTTATTTAATAATTTATCGGTACATACGGTTTGTAGCTCTGTACTCACATGATGAAAATCAATCAGTAAGTTAGCAATTTCAGGCATACCTTGAGCAACATAATCAAATACAGTGCCACTAGCGCCTTTTGGTGGGTCTTGTTCTAAACGAGAAATTCTTATACCACCAAGCTGGTTTATTTCACCATCATCTAATAAAACCTCGCCATCGAGGACTTTTAATAACGTTGACTTACCAGCACCATTTCGACCTACAACACACACGCGCTCGCCACTTTCAATCACTGCATCTGCTTTATTAAGCAATGCATGAGTACCAAAGGCCAGTTGTGCTTTTAAAATTCTAATTAAATCCATAATTCTTCTTTGCTCTTATTCTGCTTGCGCTAAAAATTCACGCACGTCTAGTGCAGTAAAAGGCCAAAATAACTGTTGGCCTTGCTCACTTTTAAATACCGGAATACTAACCTGATAATCAGCAATAAGCTGATCATCAGTCATAATATCTACTAGCAATAATTCATTGTGATTATTAAGTAATCCCTTAATTAATTGCTCAGCTTGTTCACACAAATGACAACCATCTGTGTGATATAAAGTCCACTTAGCCATGGGTAATTAACCAGCTATTATGAATTTTTTTATTACGCTTAAAATCAGGTGATAAAGTTTTGTCAGAAATATTAACCGCTTTTAAGCCCAAGCCGATTAAACCCACTTCATCCATAACAAAGCCACGTTTGTTATTAGAAAAAATAAGTGTGCCCGACGGGCTTAATATTTTTTTAACCCACGTTAATAACTTAATATGATCGCTCTGCACATCAAATGCATCTTTCATACGCTTAGAGTTTGAAAACGTCGGTGGATCTAAAAAGATTAAATCGTACTGCGACGTTGCATGCTCTAGCCACTTTAAGCAATCGGC
This sequence comes from Pseudoalteromonas translucida KMM 520, assembly GCF_001465295.1. Lineage (NCBI taxonomy): Bacteria > Pseudomonadati > Pseudomonadota > Gammaproteobacteria > Alteromonadales > Pseudoalteromonadaceae > Pseudoalteromonas > Pseudoalteromonas translucida. The sequence goes on from NZ_CP011034.1 coordinate 1,886,672, forward strand.
TTGCTCAAAACGGTAGCGAGTATTACTAATATTATTTAAATCAAAGTTGTCTTGGCCCCACTTTAAATAGGTTTTTGACAAGTCAACCGTGGTAATTGCTTTAGCGCCACCAAGTGCTGCATGTACTGACGCCGTACCTGTGTAGGCAAATAAGTTTAAAAAGCGTTTATCTTTGGCGTTTTCTTGAATATAACGACGCATTAAACGGTGATCTAAAAATAAGCCAGTGTCTAAGTAATCAAATAAATTCACTTTAAACTTAGCGCCAAACTCTTCAACCACCATGGTGCGGTTTTGTTTAGCCATTGGCGTGTATTGCTCTTCGCCTTTTTGCTTTTTACGCACTTTTACAGCAATGTTCTCTGGTGCTATTTTAAGTTGTTCAGCCGTTAAGCTGATCACATCTTGCAAGCGTTTTTCAGACGTTTTTTCATCAATTTCTTTCGGGGCAGCGTATTCAAAAATAACCGCTGAATCACCGTAAATATCTACAGCAACGTTGTACTCAGGAATGTCTGCTTCGTATACACGGTATGCTGTAATTTCGTTTTGCTTAAGCCAGTTTTTTAAACCTTGCTTGTTCTTTTTCAATCGATTAGCAAAAGACATTGAACCTTCAAAATTCAGCGCTTTTTTATCATCGGTTGTCAGGCTTACCTGTTTGTCATCTAGTTGATATAAGTTAAGTTCAACATCTAACGGGCCATTTTTAAATTTATAACGCTTCAGCCTAACTAACTTTAACAGCTTAAATAAGCTTTCATCCATGCCCAGTAAAGCAAGTTTCCAATGGTTGAAATGCTTTTTAAAGCCCACACCTAAATTACGATGTAAATCCACAAGCTCAGCCATAGAACCAATACGCTCACCATAGGGTAAGTTAGATATAACTACGCCAGGTAATTTAGCCACTGCGGTTAGTTTAGTTGCATCACTTTGTTTAAACTTAATAACATCGTCTAACTCAGCACGTTTTGCGTTATCAATCGCTTTGCCTAATACTTGAGCGTCGTAATCGTGACCAATTAGCCATAACTTAGGGTCTATAATATTGCCCAGCAATTCTTCTTTTAGCTCTTTAAATTTTGCAGCTCTAAAACTTGGTAAGCGCTCAAATGCAAAGCCTTCGCGAAATAAGCCTGGGGCTTCGTTGCGCGCCATACCGGCAGCTTCAATTAAAATAGTACCTGCACCACAACATGGGTCAAACAAAGGCTGATTTACATTTTCAAGCCAGCCGCTGCGTTTGATTAATGCCGCTGCTAAATGCTCTTTTATAGGTGCTTTACCTTGGCCTTGTCGGTAACCACGCTCAGATAAACGCGGGCCAGAGTAATCTATGTACATAGACACGCCATAACGATTTAAACGCGCAACCACACGCACATTAGCGTCTTGTTTATCAACATTAGGGCGCTGCTCAAATAAGTCGTTAAAGTAATCAACTATGGCATCTTTTATAACTAAACCAGAAAACTGCGTATTTTTTAATGAGTCGTTGGTACCATTAAAGTCGACAGCAAACGTTTGTGTAGGCCCAAACCATTCTTGCCATGGTTGTGAGCGAGCAAAGTTATACAGGCTATTTTTGTCATCTACGCCTTCTTTTTCTTCAATAAGCATGAGCACGCGCGTAGCAAAGCGAGTTGATAAACACACCTTTTGCGCCAATAATGAGTCTGCCTCAAAGCGAACAGAACCGACAGTTTGCTTAGACACGGTTGCGCCAAGTTCTGTTAGTTCATCAACCAATAAATTTTCGATTCCGATAGAAGTAAGTGCGATAAATTGCAAAGTAGTAACCCTTAATAGCTAATTGCGCAGGATTATAACATAGGTTTGCATACAAACACGTCATAAAGACAGGCTGAAAATCAAATTAGATTAAGCTATTTGGCTATGAATATGCTGATTTAAGAGTGGATGTACACGATTGTTTAAAACGCGAATGGCTTCAAACTGTACCAATGATAAATTATCATCTAATTGAAAGTTTTCACTTAGGTTAATACACACAGATGCATCACTGCTGTGCTCTACAATTAAAAACTCTCCCGACTGCGCTTTAGAAGTTAAATTAATAACAGCTTCAGTACTAGGGGTGCTCCCAGTGTATTGCTCAAAAAACCAACTTTTAGCCAGTACTGGCTTTAATTGAAACTTCACTGCGGTTGCATTGAGTGATATTTGACATAATTGCGCTGGATTCCATAGCTTAAACTGAACAAGATATTGATAAACTTGTTCATAAAATGCGGCATCTTCTAAGCTAAAATAAGGATTCTTAAATGTGCTGTCGGTAAGTTGTCTTAACTTATAAGGAGTGCATAGCTGCATATCTTCATTTAAATCAAGTAATAAGCGGTTTTTTTTGGCACAAGATATCCACTGCCATTGCTTTGATGCTTGTAACATATCCCCTCCATGCCTAACATTTAAATATAATAAAAACAATAAGCACAAAGTATAGCCGCTTTTAATCATTTTTAAAATGTTTTATTGGAACATTTATTGAACGATCAAAAGCTTACAGGGCTACTTAGCCTTTAAGTGTTAAAACAAACTTAACTTTTAAGGCTGAGTAGCCCTATTTTTTATAAGCTATCAACAATCGATTTAATTAATTGTGGGCCTTTATAAATAAAGCCAGTATAAATTTGTACTAAATCGGCACCTGCGTTTATTTTTTCTTTAGCCGATGACACATCGTCAATACCGCCTACACCTATAATAGGTAACTGCCCATTAGTTAAGCGCTTTAATTCACTCACCACATGTGTCGCACGCTCTCTAACTGGCTGCCCCGATAAACCACCCGCTTCGTCAGCATATTGCTGACCCGCAACCATACTGCGCTCAAGTGTAGTATTAGTAGCAATTACCCCGTCTATTTTGTTGCTTAGTAAAGATTCACTTACTTGAGCAATTTGGATTGGATCTAAATCTGGCGCAATTTTTACCAGCATAGGTACTTGCTTACCATGTTTAGCAACAAGATCAAGCTGCTCGTTTTTCAAACTTTGTAGCAAATCATCTAGCGCTGCACCGTATTGTAAATCACGAAGCCCTGGGGTATTTGGCGATGAAATATTAACCGTTATATACGAGGCATGTTCAAACACCTTGCGCATACAATGTATGTAATCGTCTTTGCCTTGCTCATTCGGCGTGTCTTTATTTTTACCAATGTTAATACCTAAAATACCGGTATAGTTGGCTGCTTTAACATTATTAACTAAATTATCAACGCCTTTATTATTAAATCCCATACGATTGATAATCGCATTTGACTGCGGCAGTCTAAACATACGTGGTTTATCGTTACCTGCTTGTGGGCGCGGAGTAACTGTACCCACCTCAACAAAACCAAAGCCCATTTGTGCAAATGCAGTAATACACTCTGCATTTTTATCAAGCCCTGCAGCAAGACCAACGGGGTTTTTAAGTTCTAAGCCCAAAAAGTTAACTGGTTTATTCACAATACTTTGTGACCAAGCAGCACTTAATGGTGTATTAGCAAAACGACTTAAATTATTAAGAGCGAACTCATGCGCCCACTCCGCATCACGGGTAAACATAAAACGGCGAGCTAAATCGTAAAACATGAATATAATCCTCTTAAAATGCAGACAAAAAAATACCTCAGACCAGGCCGAGGTATTGTATAACAATTTTAACCATTAACTCATTATTTTCACCAAGGAAAATAATGAGTAGGCATTAATTATTGGTTTTTATATTATTACACGCAGTTATGGCTTAATAACATGAGTTCACGTAGTGCTACTGAGAACTTAGCAAAATCGTGAGTTTGTGATGTTCTAAACTCTGCAAGCATTTGCTTCCAACGTTGTAATAATAACTCTTGGCTATCCATCCATTGCTCAATTTGGCCATTAACATCTTTGTTATCTTCGGCAAAACCGTTTAATACCACTTCTGCTAATGTACGTTGTTGCCAATCAAGCTCTTCGCGGTACGATGCACGCGCTAATGCTTGCCAATGGTTTGCTACAGGTTGCTTAGTAATTTGCTCTAAGAACCAATGTAAGCCCATGTTTGCACCAAGCTTGAAGTAAGTATGCGATACAGTATCGATACTTTGTTTCGAACTTGCTGAAATTTCGGCTAAATCCATAGCAGAGAACAAGCTAGATAAACCAATAATGCGATTAGCGAGTTCTGCTGGCACACCACTTTGTGTTAACTCTTGGGCAGCTGCCACTAAAAGCTCGCCTTCTTTATCAACCATATACGTTGTTAAATTAGCACTTAAATCTGCAAATGTTGGCGCAAAAAATTCAACTGTTTGGGTAATTGTTTGTGCTTTGTTGCGATGACGTAAGAACCAACGTGTTACACGACGAACCGTGCGACGTAATTGGTATAGCATTTCGGTTTGTACAGCAGCCGGAATTTTATTATCAAGTGCAACAACCGAGGCCCAGGTATCGCTCATTTGGAACAACTCGCTGGCAATTGAATAACATAAAGCAATTTCAGCTTCATTTGCACCGGTTTCTTCATGCATACGCACCATGAAGTTAAGGCCCATGTCGTTAACAATTTGATTCGCCAGTTTAGTGGCAATAATTTCTTTACGAAGTGGGTGATTATCCATCGCTTCGTTAAACTTCTCACGCAGTGGTAACGGGAACGAATTAACTAACAATTGACGATAATATGGGTTTTCCGTGATTTCATCTGTAACAAACGACTCTTTAAGTACCATTTTAGAGTACGACACTAAAATCGCTAACTCTGGACGTGTTAAGTCTTTGCCAGCAGCTGCACGTTCTGCTAATTCTTCATCACTTGGGATAAACTCAATCGCACGATTTAGCTTGCCATCTTTTTCAAGGGCATGAATAAAGCGAATTTTCTCTTTAAGCGTTGATGAGCCTTTAGATTGAGTAATTGAAATTGTGTGTGTTTGACGATAACAATCATTCAATACCAGCTTAGATACTTCGTCTGTCATAGCGTATAAAAGTTCATCACGTTGCTTGCGCGTTAAATCACCAGAGGTAACTAAGCCATTAAGTAAAATCTTAATATTAACTTCGTTATCTGAACAGGTAACGCCACCTACGTTATCAATAAAGTCAGTATTAACACGGCCGCCTTTCGCTGCAAATTCAATACGTCCTAACTGAGTTGCACCTAAGTTACCACCCTCGCCAAATACTTTAGCACCCAGCTCGCCACCGTTAATACGCAGAGCATCGTTTGCACGATCCCCTACATCGGCGTCAGTTTCTTTGCTGCTCTTAACATAAGTACCAATACCACCATTCCACAATAGATCGTAATCCATCATTAATGTAGCTTTGATCAGCTCAGTTGGTGTCATGCTAGCTTTTTTAGTGCCTAACATTTTTTTCATTTCTGGGCTTAGTGTAATCGACTTAGCCGCACGAGAGAAAACACCACCACCGGCAGAAATTAAATCTTTATTAAAGTCTTCCCACGATGAACGCGGTAATTTAAATAAACGTTCACGCTCAGGATACGTTGCTGCGGCATCTGGTGTCGGGTCAACAAAAATATGCATGTGGTTAAATGCAACTTGTAAACGAGTATGTTTAGATAACAACATACCATTACCAAATACATCCCCTGCCATATCGCCAATAGCTACCACGGTAAAATCGGTTGTTTGACAATCAATATCCATTTCACGGAAATGACGTTTAACTGATTCCCACGCGCCACGTGCTGTAATACCCATTTTCTTATGGTCATAACCCACTGAACCACCTGATGCAAATGCATCACCTAGCCAAAAGTTATATTCATTTGCAATGCCATTAGCAATATCAGAGAAAGTTGCAGTACCTTTATCGGCTGCTACAACTAAATAAGCATCATCGCCATCGTGGCGAGTTACATCTACAGGCGCAACAATCTCACCTTGTACAATATTATCTGTGATATCTAACAAACCACGGATAAAGATTTTGTAACATTCTTGGCCTTCTTTTAAGAATGCTTCACGCTCAGTTGGCAATTGTTTACAAACAAAACCGCCTTTAGAGCCTACTGGTACAATTACCGCATTTTTCACTTGTTGTGCTTTAACTAAGCCAAGTACTTCAGTACGGAAATCTTCACGACGATCTGACCAACGCAAGCCACCACGTGCAACACTACCGTATCGTAAATGCACACCTTCAATACGCGGCGAGTATACAAAAATTTCAAATGCCGGTAATGGTAATGGTACACCAGGAATTAAGCTTGGCTTAATTTTAAACGATACATACGATTTAAATTGGCCATTGTTATCTTTTTGGAAGAAGCTAGTACGCAGTGTTGCCACTATCATATCAACGTATAAGCGAATAATACGGTCATCATCAAGATTGGCTACGTTTTCAAGTTCTAAATATATTTCTGTACTAAGCTTTTCAAGTGTTTTTTCACTTGCAGGGCTTTTAACTGAGAATTTTTTAGTAAACAAGTTAACAATTTTTGCTGCAATGTGTGGATAATTTGCAAAAGTGCCTTCAATGTAAGCTTGTGAGAAAGTAACCCCAATTTGGCGCATGTATTTAGCGTACGCACGTAATATTGACGCTTCACGCCCCGTAAGACCGCCCATTAATACTAAACGGTTAAAACCGTCGTTTTCTAAGCGGTTATTCCACACACTGGTTAACGCAGCGCGAAAACGTGCTGAGATTTTATCAAAATCTGCCATCCCTTTGCTATCAATTAGCATAGAGAAATCCATGATCCAATTAATGCTACCATCGCTAGTTTTAACTGAATAAGGTGTTTCGCCAACAACACGTAAGCCAAAGTTTTCAAGCATCGGCATTACATCAGATAAGTGAATAGGCTCATCTTTATGAAATAAGCTTAAACGCACAACATTGCTGTTAGCTTCTTCTTGCGGGCGATAAAATAACATTTCAAGTTTGTTGTCATCGTTAAGCATTTCTAGCTTTTCAATATCAACAACAGCTGCACTTGGTAATACTTCATCTTTGTATGAGCGAGCAAATGCTTGAGCATACTTACGGTTTAATTCATTACCGCGTGCTTCGCCAGCTTGTTCTAGTAAGGCTGATTGTAATTTATCTTCCCAAGTACGGGCTGCTTCAACTAAATTATTTTCAATGTCTTTCACTTTATACTCTATATTATTATCAGTCACACGCACGGTATAATGAGTACGTGCCAGTGTTGACTCTGAGAAATAGGTTGTAAATTCGACTTTTTCATCAGAATTAAATGCATTTGCTAAAATATTTTGCGTTTCATGACGCAGTGCCGTGTTATAGCGCTCACGTGGTACATAAACCATACATGAGAAAAAACGTCCATACGCATCTTTACGTACAAACAAGCGACACATATCACGCTCTTGTACTTGCAACACGCCCATTGCAACTTCTAATAATTCACTTTCGCGGGCTTGTACGAGTTCATCACGTGGGTAGGTTTCTAAAATATTAAGCACTGCTTTATAAGCATGAGTGCCTTTGGCAAAGTCACACATTTGCATAATGCGGTCAATTTTACTTTTAAGAACCGGTACGTCTGCCGCACTGTAGTTATAAAAGTTTGACGAGAACAAGCCAATAAAGCGATCCTCACCAATAACATTGCCTTTATCATCAAAACGTTTTACACCAACATAGTCGATATAAGCCGGACGATGTACACGTGATAATGAATTAGTTTTGGTTAAAATCAGCAGGTTACTACTACGTGCATCTTGGCGAGCGGCTTCTGGTAATTCAGAAAGTAGACGAGTGTGTTCTACACCGGCATTTTTCATCAAACCTAAACTGGTTTCCATTACGCCTTTTAACTCGTAATCACCCTGTATTGGCGATAACTCATATTGGCGATAGCCCATTAGGGTAAAGTTGTCTTTAACTAACCAGTCTAAAAACTCAACCGTTTCATCTACTTCAGCATTATTTTTGCCAGCATGGCGTTTTGGTAGCTCTTGACTAACTGCAATTAGCTTTTCGCGAATTGGCTGCCAGTCTTCTACCGCTACCGACACATCTGTAAGTACAGACTCTAACTCTTGTTTGAAAGACTCAATCACAGCTGAATCTGTTTGACGGTCAATTTCAATAAAGAATACTGTTTTGGTCGAGGTTGATTCTTGCTCTGCTTTTAAACCAGATAAACCTGAGATTTTGTCATTTTCATCTCGTTGGATTTTAAGCGGGCTGTGTAGTAATAAGTGAGAGGCAATATTTTCACGAGTCATGGCCATACGTACTGAATCAACTAAAAACGGCATGTCTTTAGCTATAATCTCAACAATGGTATGCGATGACTGCCAACCATCTTTTGCCACTTCTGGGTTGAAAACGCGAATAACCGCGTCATCAGACGTGTTCTTTTCTAGCGAATTCCAAAGGCTTAGTGCAGCACCATATAAGTCACTATCGTTACGATTAGCCAAATCCTCTTTAGACATATTGCTGTACAAGGCTTTGGCGAATTTTTCAACGAGTAACACATTATCAGCGCGAACTTTTTTGTGGATAAGCTTACAAACATTATCTAAAATAACTGAGGCTTGACCTTCATTTCGTGTCATTGTTTATTCCTTAAATCTATTACTGCTTAATAGCAGAATATTTGTACAGCATTTATTAGCGTGGAGTCGAGCAAATTCTAACTCGTTTACAACTAATAAACAGCCTTTTACGATGAAAACATTTTAGCTTTTCAGCTATTTGGTCATCTATTCACAAATTATAGATATAAATGGCCTTTACAGGCCATTTAGGAGCAAACTTATTCACTTTATTTTTTCTGGTCAGTCCAGAGCAAGCTACCAATTGCTGGTAAAAGCAGCACTGCACCCAGCATATTTACTAAAAACATGAAGGTAAGCAAAATTCCCATATCAACTTGAAATTTCAAATCAGAGAAAATCCAAGTACTCACGCCAATGGCAAGTGTAATACCGGTAAATAATACCGCACTACCGCGCTCAATTAACGCATTTCGATAAGCCACACTCAGCGGTACATTTTGCTTTAACTGCCCCATCATCGACGACAATATATAAATACCATAATCAACGCCAATACCCACACCTAATGCAATAACTGGCAGTGTAGATACGGTTAAGCCAATTTCCAGCTGTACCATTAGTGCTTGTGCAAGAGTAGATACTACATACAGAGGTAACACTACTGCAATGGTTGCTTTTACGCTTCTAAAGCTTAGCAAACACAAAACAATTACAGCGCCGTAAACATACAGCATCATCGGAATTTGCGCCGCTGACACTGACTCGTTTGTGGCCGCCATTACCCCTACTGGGCCTGATGCGAGTTTAAACGCAACTTTATCTGTACCCTCTTCTTGTGCAAAGCGTTTAACACTTTCAATTACAAGGTCAATTGTTTGCGCTTTATGATCATCTAAAAAGATAATCACTGGCATCACTGAGCAATCGCCGTTGAGTAACCCTGTACTGGTTTCTACCCGCGAGGTAGATTGTACTAAGCTTGCAGAGTTACGTGGTAGGCTTTGCCATTTAAGGTTACCTTCGTTATAACCTGCGTTTACCGACTGCGCTACCGAGCTTAAGCTTACCGCAGACTGCACTCCTGCTACGTTTTCTACTTTGTACTGAAAGCGGCTAATACGCTCCATCACATCATGCTCTGTACACGCTGCAGGATACGCTTCTACAATTACCTTTAAGATATCAGACGAGATAGTGTATTTGTCTGAGATTAAAAATGTGTCTTGGTTATAGCGTGCATCTTGGTGCAATGATGGTGCGCCAGCATGTAAGTCTCCAATACGCATTTTATCTGCTTGCCAATAACCAAGTGCAAATAACACTAAAGTAAAAGCAATTATCATTTTAGCAATTTTAGGATCGGTGGCTTTAACCAATAAATCTCTAATTGCATCAAGCATATTTGGTTTTTTAGCATCACCTGATTGAATATGTACACTATTTTCAAAGTGCATATACGACGCCCATACAGGGAGTAAAATCAGGTTAGTAAATATAATTACCGCAACACCTAAACTAGCGGTTATTGCAAGCTCTCTAATAATACCAATATCAATGGTTAGCAGAGTTAAAAAGCCAACCGTATCCGATAGCAATGCAATGCCGCCTGGGATCAATAATACCCTAAAGCTTGACTGACAACATTCTCGCGTACTTTTACCCTCGCCTACTTTTTTACCTATTGCGTTAATCATCTGCACGCCATGGCTCACACCAATTGCAAACACTAAAAAAGGCACCAAAATAGACATAGGATCTAAGCCAAAGCCTAAACTCGACAGTAGCCCTAATTGCCAAATAACAGCAATGAACGAACACATTATAGGTAAAATAGTCAGCTTTAAACTGCCACAAAATAGCCAAACCATAATAAAGGTAAAGGCAATCGCGATGGCAAAAAATACCACCACACCTTTTGCACCTTCGGCTATATCACCAGCCATTTTAGCAAAACCAATTATATGAATACTCACCTTATCGGTGCTTAGCGGTTCACGCAGTTGTGTTTCGAGTTTTTGCGCAAATGCTAAAGTATCAAGCTTTTCTTGGGTTTGCGGATCGGTTTCCATTAATTGCGCTGTCACCATCGCACACGAATAGTCACTGGCAATCATACGCCCAACTACTTTCGCTTTTTCGATATTTTCTTTAACGACCCCTAAGCCTTGTTTATCGGCTTTAAAATTAGCAGGAATTATTGGCCCACCGGCAAAACCATCTTCAACTACTTCAACAAACCGAGCGCTGGGTGAAAATATTGAATTCACTAAAGGCCGATTAACCCCAGGAATGAAATATAGCTGGTCGTGTACCGCTTTTAATTGGATAAAAAATTCAGGATTAAAAATATCGCCGCTGTCGTCGCACACCGAAATTAAAATACTGTTAGCGCCACCAAACTGCTTTTCGTGTTTGGTGTATACCTTCATATAATCGTGGTTTAACGGAATATTTTTATTAAACGAAGCATCAAGTTGAATTTGTGTCGCTTTAAATGCCAATAAACAGGTTATAAGCACAAAGCTTATAAGCATAATTAAGCGATGTTTAAATATCGCATTTTCTATAAAGTCTAAAATCTTATGCATTAAGGGGTCAACTCCTTCACTTTAATGCCATCTTCTGTTGCCATGATTAGTTTATTATTTAAAATCACACCATCTAGAATTGCTTTACCATCGGCCAACTGTTCATGCGTGAGCTCAGCGTTTTGCAAATGAAAAATCACGCCGCTATTGGCCAACATTAGCCATTGTTCATTATTGTAATTTATGATGTTGTTAATCGTTGCTGTTTTATTATTATCAAGGTGCTGCCAATTTTGATCACCTTGCTGGCGAGTAAAAACATTGCCTCGTAATCCTGCCACTATCTCTTGCTGCGCATTGGCGCTAAATGCAAAAAAAGATCCTGGGTAAATTTCGTCAACTCGCTGCCATGTTAAGCCTGCATCGGTGCTTTTTGCCATTAAGCCCATTTCACCCACTAACATTAAGCCGTTAGGTGTTTGCTCTATGCGGTTAAAGTGCGGCAAAATTGAGGCTGTTTCTGCTTCATAACCTTCTGGGTCATGTTCTTTTAAATCACTTAAATATTCTCTATCGTCACTAAATAATAGCGAGTCTAAAAAACGTTTTTGCCAATGCTTACCACCGTCACTGGTTTGATAAAACATGCCATAAGCCCCGACAGCATAACCATGTAGCTCATCTTTAAATAAAATATCTAAACACGGTTTATCTACCTCTGGCTTAGCTTGTTGTAAATGCCACGTTTTACCACCGTTTGTAGTATTTATTATTGTTGCATCGTGCCCACAGGCCCAGCCATTATTTTCATTAGTAAAATCAACCGCAGTTAACAATACTTGGGTCGGCACCGACTCTGCTTGTTGCCAATCAATACCATTAATACTTGTAATTACAGTGCCATGCTTACCAACAGCCACTAAACCCGCTTTAGTTTGGGTAATATCAGTCAATAACGTTTTATCGGCGTTTATTGCACTAATAGCAAATTGAGGAGCTTCTTGTGCAACACTCGCACCACTGAGGATCAGGCTGGCATATACCAAATACTTCATAAATTTAAATCGCCTTGAACTGGGGAATTGTTTGTCTATTTAGGTGAGGAAAAGCCCTGCGTGTCAAAAAGACAAACGCGATGAGAAAGGAAAAAGGCACCTAACCAATCGGTTAGGTGCCTACTATTAACTATCTACCTTCGCGACGTAATGCGCTTGATGTAAACTCATTGTCGTTAAACGACTGAGAAAAATCATACATTTTGTGCTGGTTATCTAAACCAATTGCTAAGTAACGACGAGAGTTTAAATCGTGATAAACCTCTAACGTACTCCACTGCGTTGGTACTTCATAGTAGTTAAGGCCATAAGCCATAGCTACACGATAAAGTTGGTCACGGTTATCATAAATATCGGTAACCTGTACTTGCCAACTATCTTCATCAATATAAAACACACGTTTTTTATAAATATGGCGCGTATCATCTTTTAAGTTAGCTTCAACCACCCATACACGGTGCTTTTCGTAGCGTGTATGCTCAGGGTTAATATGTCCTGGCATTAAAATATCATCATACTGAAGTTTATCGCTGTGTAGCTTATAACTATTGTATGGAATATAAAGCTCTTGCTTACCTTTTAATGTCCAGGTGTAACGATTTGGTGAACCGTTAAACATGTCAAAGTCATCAGTAGTACGTAAGCTATCAGCTGCTGTACCTGGTGCATCATAAGCAACGTTAGGTGCACGACGAACACGACGTTGACCACTGTTGTAGGTCCATGCTTGGCGTGGCGTTAATATTTGGTCCATGGTTTCATGCACTAATAACGCAGTACCCGCTAGACGTGCCGGCTCAGTCACTTTTTGTTTAAACTTAAACAAAATATTTGAGTCTTGCAGTTGCGCAGGTGTAGCACTTGGATCTGAGTATTTAACTAATAGCTGCTCATCAAAACCAACATAGTTATACGAACCCGAAGCGGTAGGTGCTGCTTGGCCGCCAAAACGCTCAATAGACTGACCACGGTAACGTAGCAAGTGATTCCAAATTGCCTCTAAACCTGTTTTAGGAATAGGGAATGGAATGCCAATGGCAGTACTTTTAATCCCATTACCGCCTTCAATTAACTCTGCAGTAGCAGCAAATTGCTTTGTTGCATCGTACACAAATTGTGGGTACGAAGCAGAGCGACGAGTTGCATATACTGGCATTTTAAAGGTATCAGGATACGCTTCAAATAACGCTATTTGACCAGGGCTTAAGTTCGCTTTATATTTTTCAATATTGCTTTTATCAATAGTAAACAACACTTTATCCGTATTAAACGGGTCTAAGTGATGCATACCTGCTTTATAACCTGCCGGTGCTGCGGTAATACCACCATTCCACGCAGGAATAGAACCATCTGCATTGCCTGCTTTTTGGGCGCCTAGCGGCGTTAAGTCTGCACCTAAGCGCGCAACTTCTTCGCTGCTAATTTTAGCCAAAGCAGCGTGACTTGCAAACAAGCTACAAAATGCAGTAGCAATGAGGGTAGGTTTTTTAATCATAATAATATTACCCCTAAATAGAATATTTTAAGTTAAATGAAATGTAATCGCGATCAGAGAAGGTATTAATGTCGCCGCCACCCCAAAATGAGTTGTAGCTAACATCTAATGACCACGCATTTTGATAGTTAAAGTTCATGGTTGCACCTAACGATTTACGATCCTCTAGAAACAAAAACATAGGATCTGGGGTGTTACCATTTACGTCATGAGAAAATACAAAACGTGGCGAAAAGTTTATACCGTTATACAGGTTATAATAATCACCTTTAGCAATTAAGCGATAACCCCACGATGTAGCCGTAGCAAACTCTTTTTGCTCTGCTCCATTTGATAACGCCATATGTAGCGCAGAGTAATCAGAGCTGCCTGGGCCTGTCATAACGCCACTACGCCCAGTACCAGAAACGTTTAAACGCATTTCATCGTACTCCGGCATACTATGAATACGCACGCCACCAACTTCACCTACCACAGCCCAGCTATCTGCACCCAAAGATGGGCCAAATAAATGCGTCGCGGTAAATTGTAATTGACTAGTATTACGCTCTATATAACCTTTTGCTAATTCACCTGGGCCAACAACACTAACTGCATTGCCTGGGCTCATTTGTGAAATACCCGCAAATTCAGGGCGTAAACCTGCTACAGCTAGCTGCTCTGGCATTGCAGCGTAAAGTAGCTCTACGTCATCAATTTGTAGTGGTTCATCTTCGCGAAAAGTAAACTCACCGGCAAACGCAGTTTCACCTAAAGATGTGTTAAAGCTCAAACCGTAGAGTTTAATGTCTTCTGGGTATTCATTTTTTGCTAAAGAGAAAGCTCTTAAATTATGAATATTATCTTCAGTGATTTCAGTCGTTGTAATCATTGCTAAATCTTGGGCAAGTGAAGCTTGAGTAAAATTAGACACTCGACCAGATACTAACGGGCGACGGCTATGATAATTCACATGATAAAATGCCACTTCAGTGTCATTAAATTCAGGTAAAAACACGCCTAAACGTAAACCGTATTGGCCGCCGTCATCTGGCTCTACTTTGCCTTCATCGCCTTTACCTTTTAGTGCTACCTTAGTTGGGTAGGCTAAGTACATTTGAGCAAGCAATGCTTGGCCTTGTGCACTTGAGGGATCAATTCCTTGCGCTGCTGCGACTTGAGCATAAGTAGATGTTAAATTATTTAAACTGTCGGTTAAAAATGCTAAATCAATATCAGGATTTGAAGTAAAACCTAACTGCACATTTTGCTGATAACCATTTTCAGAGGCAAAGTCATTGGTTGAAAAATACGTTCCCGTTGCTGGTAAGCGAGTTTCTTGCCATTGGTATTGATAAAAGCCCTCTAAGGTTACGTTATCAGTAATACCTAACGATGCCCATAACATGCCTACTGGTATAAAGGCTTCTTTAAGCTCTGCACCAGGCGCTTTTAAACGGTCTATGTCAACTGGGTTAACGTTAATACCATGCGATATTAATGTGCTTTCACCCCAGTTTATTACTTGTTGACCAACGCGAACTGATAGCGGGTTTTTACCTTCATTTAAATCGAAGCTTGCCCATACATACGCATCTAATAAACGAATGTCGGCACAGCTTTGTGCTTTTGTATCTTTATCATCACATGGATCGACGCCTTGACCTGAGGTAGGGTTTACATAAGCACGATCGCCATCCATTAACTCAAAGTCATAAAAATACATAAATCGAGTAAACAAGCCATAATTATCTTTACTGATAGATAGATCATGGGTGCCCTTTAATAGTTTTGAAAACGAATCTCCACTATCAAAGTTTAAATCGCCTGCATCACCATTGTTTGAATATGATCCTGGTTGCGCCCACACATCTTGCGATGAGTAAACGGTATTGCCCGTGGCGGGGTTATAACCCGTCCAATCGAATGAAGGGTTGTTACTTTTACCTATTAAGCCAAAGTCTCGGTCTTCTACACGAATACTTTGCCCATAAGAAAAAGTGGAGTCGAAAGTAATATCAAAACCTCCGGCTTCAAAAACTGCCGCTTGTGCAGTCATTGCAGATAACCCTAAGCTTGCGGCTGCTAAACCTATAGCGATTTTATTTTTAACAAAAAGCGATCTTCTTATCATTTTGGTTTCCCCCCTGTCGCGGGTCATTTTGTGTGATCAAGTTATTGTTTTTAGTGTAATCGTAACGATAGAAGCGAATTAAACAAATTACAAACAGTCGCCTTCAATCAGTCATAATCTTTTTTTATTCACTGACGTTTACGCAATGGTAAGACGTCATACCAGTAATTTATACACGCAAATTAACAATAGGACAAATCGAAATTAACAAAAAGGCAATATTTATGTGTATCTATAACATAAATACAAGCGTTTAGGCTACTCGTTCGAGGCGGATAAACTTATTTTCGGGGGTAAGTATCAATCTAAACCGACCTCGCACCCCTAAACTAGAAATGTAGGGGCGCAGGTAATTTGCGGCAAAACGAATGGTTTTACCGCTGTCATCTACAACTTGCACTGAGCTAAAACGTCCATGGTAGTAATCCATGCATTCGTTGTAGCTCAAATTTAGTCTAAAATAATATTCAATCATGATTTAATTTAAGGCTTTTTCAACCTTCTCAAATAAATCGTCGCTCAGCGTATCTAAATCAGCTAACCGCTGCAGTTGTGTTTTCATTGCTGCAGAACGTACTTTATCGTAACGTTTCCACGACATAAAAGGGGTTAACATGCGTGATGCATTTTGCGGATTGATAGTATTGAGCTTAATGAGTAAATCACCAAGCAAAGCATAACCTTCACCATCTAGGCGATGAAATTGCGCGGTATTAAAGTGGCTAAAACTGCCAATTAAAGCACGCACTCGGTTAGGATTTGAAAAGTCAAAACAAGGGTGCTCATACAGTGCTTTAATATTGTCAATTGCATCTTCACCCGACTGCATAGCTTGCAGTGCAAACCATTTGTCCATTACTAATACGTCGTGTCGCCATTGGCTATCAAAATGTGCAAGCAAGGTGTCGCTTAAAGTATGCGACGCTTTTATAGCCCCACTGAGCGCACCGAGCACATTGGTCATATTAGTTGAGCTTGCAGCTTCTTTTATAAATTCAGCCGCTGGTAAACTGTCTGTTTTTGCTAGGTAATACAAACATTGTTGTTTTAATGAACGTATTGCCACAGCAGCCGCATTAACACTGCCATCGTCTTCAAGTGCTTGGTAACAATTAATAAATTCTTGTTCGAGGGTATCGGCTATTTGCTGTTCAAACTGCTGCGTAATAGTAAGAATGGCATCAACTGGGATCGTCTCAAACTCAGCTGCTAAGGTGTCAAAGCTAGGAAGTTTTAACAGTTCAGCAAGTAATGCCAAGTCACCTGCTCTACTGGCTATTAATACCTGTAAGGCTGCTATTATTTCATTACTTAATGGATCAGGATTTTTGCTTGCAATACCGCGCTTAACCGCATTAATAAATAGCTGTTGCTGTGCATCCCAACGCGAAAAGTCGCTTCGTGCAAAGCGCATTATGTGCAATAGGTCTTGATCGTTACTGTGCTGCTTTAAAATACACGGTGCTGAAAAGTCTTCCAATAAAACGGCAACAGGTTGTTCTGATAGCTGATCAAAATTAAATGTTTGCGTTGCTTTAGTTACATCAAGCACATGATCAACGGGCTGACCTTTATATTGTAACGGCACACTTTTCCCCTTGCTATCTAATAGCTCAATTGCAAAAGGAATATGCAAAGTATCGTTTTGTGGCTGATTAATTGGCGCAGCCTGCTCAATAGTAAGGCTAAACGTTTGCGTCTCGCTATGGTAACTTTGTTGTACATTTAAACGAGGAGTACCCGATTGGCTATACCAGCGTTTAAATTGCTCTAAGTTAATATTAGATGCATCACTCATAGCACTTACAAAATCGTCACAGGTAACCGCTTGGCCATCATGGCGCTGAAAATAAAGTGTCATGCCCTTTTGAAAGTTAGTTTCACCAAGCAAGGTGTGCATCATGCGAATAACTTCAGCGCCTTTATCGTATACAGTCACAGTGTAAAAGTTATTCATTTCAATTACTTTTTCTGGTCGAATAGGATGCGCCATAGGCCCTGCATCTTCACTAAACTGGTGAGTACGCATTACTTTAACGGCATCAATACGGTTTAGCGCTCGCGAGCCCAAATCACTGCTAAATTCTTGATCTCTAAATACTGTTAAGCCTTCTTTTAACGATAACTGAAACCAATCTCTACAGGTTACGCGGTTGCCGGTCCAGTTATGAAAGTATTCATGCCCAACAATAGATTCAATGGTGTGATAGTCTTTATCGGTAGCGGTTTCTTGATTTGCCAAAACACACTTACTATTAAAAATATTAAGCCCTTTATTTTCCATCGCTCCCATGTTGAAAAAATCAACGGCAACAATCATATAAATATCAAGGTCATACTCTAAATCAAAGCGTGTCTCATCCCACTGCATCGCTTTTTTAAGTGAGCTCATTGCATGTGGTGTTTTTGACAAGTTTCCTTTATCTACAAATAAGGCTAAATCAACATTCTTACCACTTTTTGTAGTATAGCTGTCATTTAATACATCAAAGTCACCCGCCACTAAAGCAAATAAGTAACTTGGCTTTTTAAACGGATCTTGCCACTTAGCAAAATGACGACCGTCTTGCGTTTCACCGCTATCAACCATGTTGCCATTAGAGAGTAACTGCGGGTATTTTTTATCTGCTATTATGGTTACATCGAATGTTGATAAAACATCTGGACGGTCCATATAGTAAGTTATTTTTCTAAAACCCTGCGCTTCACACTGAGTACAATAAGCCCCACCCGATAAATAAAGTCCTTCTAGAGAAGTATTTGTTTGCGGAGAAATCTCGGTCACTATACTAAGTTGGCAGTGATCTGGTAAATTATTAATAATGAGTTGCTCACCCACTATTTTATAATCGCTAATATCATGAGTATCTATTGAAAGCGATACTAAGCGTAAATTAATACCGTCGAGTACCAAAGGTGCCGTTTTAGCACCCACGCGGCTCAGTGTAAGTAGTGCAGTGACTCTTGTTGTTAACGGCTGTAAATCAAAGTTAAGCTCGGTGTGGTTAATTAAAAAGTCTGGCGCTTGGTAATCTTTTAAATATTGTGTTTGCGGTTTTTGTGCGGCAGTCATAAATACTCCAAAAAAAGCCCCTTTTATGTTTAAAAGAGGCTGTTTAAATTAAGCAGTCTGTTTTGGTTTAATACGTAATATTTTAATACCTAAATAAGCGTAAATAATTGCCAATACAGGGTTAATTAAATTAAAGAAAGCATACAGTGCATAGTCAAATGGATTGATCAGCAACACGCTTTGCATATAGGCACCACAGGTATTCCATGGGATCAGCGGGCTGGTAATTGTGCCGCCATCTTCTAAGGTACGCGATAAATTAACCGGTTTTAAACCACGGTTTGCGTATTCTTCTTTAAACATCCGCCCCGGTACCACAATAGCAATATATTGATCCGCCGCAATGACGTTTGTACCAATACAAGTCGCTATAGTTGCAGTGATTAACGAACCTGTGCTTTTTGCGATTTTAAGAATACTCTTAACAAACACATCTAACAGCCCCGTTTTTTCCATAATAGCGCCAAACATCAGTGCCGTCATAATTAGCCAGGTTGTTGTAAGCATACCTGACATACCGCCACCACTGAGGAGTGCATCCATATTGTCGTCTTGGGTACTAATGCTAAAACCATCAAAAAAGGTGGTCCAAATTAATTTAAAGTAACCTACTAGCTGGCCTTGGCTTATATCTATTTGGCTGGCAATTAAATCAGATTGAAACAACACAGCCCACACAGCGCCAAGTACCGCACCTATAGATATAGCTGGAAACGCTGGCATTTTGCGTATCGCAAGTACCAAAAGTACAATTAAAGGCACTAGCATTTCTAAACCAATATTAAAGTTTTGCTGCAAAATAGCAGTAATTTCATCAATACGCCCAGCTTCACTCGATGCAGTCGCGTTAAAACCCATAAATATAAAGATTATTAAGGCAATCACAAAGCTCGGTACTGTAGTCCACAGCATATGTTGAATATGTTCAAATAAATCTGCTCCCACAACAGCAGGTGCTAAATTAGTAGTTTCTGATAGTGGGCTAAGCTTGTCGCCAAAATACGCGCCCGATATAACCGCACCAGCTGTTACTGTTTGCTCTAACCCTAAGCCTGTAGCTACGCCTAATAAAGCCACACCTATTGTAGCCGCCGTGGTCCACGAACTACCAATGCTCATTGCAACAATGCCACAAATTAAACAACTGGCTGCATAAAACCAACTCGGATTAATAACCTGTAAGCCGTAGTAAATTAGCGTAGGTACTGTGCCCGAAAGCAACCATGTGCCTATTAACGCACCTACCATAAGTAAAATTAAGATAGCCCCTAACGACAAGGTGATCCCTTCAATCATCGCATCTTCTAGTTTTTTCCAATTGTAGCCATTTTTTAGACCTATTAATGCTGCTGCAAAAGTAGCAAATAACAAGGCTATTTGATTTGGCCCAGAAGAGGAATTATCACCAAATAGATAAACAGCCGCACCAAGTAAACAAATGAGAACTGAGATTGGAATGAGTGCATCAAAAAACGAGGCGGGTTTTATTGGTTTTTCTTCTAATGATTTCAAGATAAAGACTCCTACACACATCTAATGCATGTTAATTATTCTTCTTAGCACATACCGCGCATTAATCGAGCAACATTGATCTAGCTCAACTTTGTGTAATCAGCGATTATAACAATCTTGTAAATTATGGGTAGCAAAAAAGGCGCAATTGCGCCTTTTTTTATAGAGGTAAAACCAATTATTACTTTTTGGCTATACGCCCGTATTTAATATAGTCTTGAGTGATCAGGGCTGCTTCCTCTAAAAATGGATCCAGCTTTTCAATTACTTCAGGCACATCATCTAGATTTTCGATTGGTTTTTCACCTAAACGCGCTAAACGCTCATTAGTACGCACTAAGGCGCGTGCTTCATTTTCATCTTTTTCTTTAATACGCTGAGCTTCTACTAACGAAATAGTTTTGCGGTCTTTCTCTTCGTTGTAGCGAGTAATGTCTTCAAATACATAATTAAACTCTGGCTCTGACTGGATGCGCTGCGCATGTTGCTTATCTAAATACGTAATAATCGGTTTTAAGTCACCCATTTCTTGGTATCTAGCGCGTACTATGCTATCCCACGGCAGTGCATTATCTTGTTTGCTTTCTCCCCACTCTGCGGGATCGATTGCAGATGGAAACGAAATATCAGGAATAACGCCTTTGTGTTGTGTGCTACCACCATTTATGCGGTAAAACTTAGCAATAGTGTACTGCACACTGCCAAGTTCGTTGTCGTACAGGTCGTACGCTCGCCCTAAGCCTTTGTGTTGTTGTACAGTCCCTTTACCAAATGTTTGCTCGCCAATCACAATACCGCGGCCATAATCTTGTATCGCTGCTGCAAAAATTTCAGAAGCAGATGCACTGTATCTGTCTACTAAAACAGTTAACGGGCCATCGTAATAGGTTATACCATCACGGTCTTTTTGCTCTTCGATACGATTATTAAGAGTGTGAATTTGCACCACCGGGCCTTGGTCGAAAAACAATCCCGAAAGCTGTGTTGCCTCGTATAAAGAACCACCACCGTTTTGGCGTAAATCTATAATAACACCGTCTACCTTGGCTTCTTTTAGTTTAGCCAGTTCAACTTTTACATCTTGCGACAAGTTATTATAAAAGCCAGGTATTTCAATAACGCCAATTTTACTGGTTAAATCGGAATACTGTGCTTCAAACACTTCAGATTTGGCTGCTCTGTCTTCTAGGCGTATTTTATCTCGGGTTATTTCAACTATTTTAGGCGTACCGTGCGCATCAGCGCCTTTAAGATACTGTAAACGTACTTTTGTACCTTTAGGGCCTTTAATTAAATCAACCACGTCATCTAAGCGCCAACCTATCACATCAACAAACTCTTTACCGTCTTGGGCAACGCCAATAATGCGGTCATCGGCTTTAATTTGTTGTGATTTATCGGCAGGACCACCCGGTACTAAACTGCGAATAACGGTATAGTCTTCGTCTGGGCTTAATACTGCACCTATGCCTTCAAGCTCTAGGTCCATATCCATCTTGAATTGCTCTGCTCGGCGCGGCGATAAATAAGAGGTATGCGCCTCTATACTGCGTGCAAGCGAGTTCATTACTATTTGAAAGGCATCTTCAGGTTTTGATTGTACTAAACGCTTTTGTGCATTTTTATAGCGTTTAACAAGTACATCCTTTATTCCTTCCCAATCTTTACCGGTCATTTTTAAGCGTAGTGCGTCATATTTAACACGCTCACGCCATATTTCATCAAGTTCGTCTTGGGTAGTTACCCAGGCGGCATCTTCTCGATCAAAAAAGTATTCATCTTGTTTATCAAACGTCATCTCATTTTCAAGTAATGAAAGCGAGTAATCGTAACGCTCAAAGCGACGTTTAAGGCTTAGATTAAAAATATCAAAAGTAAAGCCTAACTTGCCGGTTACCAATGCGTTATCAAAGCCATTACGATATTGCTCAAATGACGCAATATCGCTGGCTAAGAATACACTTTTATTAAAATCAAGGGATTCGATATAACGATCGTACACTTTACTTGAAAGCTCATCGTTAAATCGCACCGGTGTATAGTGTGAACGAGTAAATAAGTTAACCACTCGTTTGCTGGCTGTAGCATGTTGACTTTCTTGCTTGAGCAACGGTAAGTCTTTTAACGTAACGGCTTCAACGGCAGCAAATAATGAACCTGAAAACAGGGCAGCAACTAACGGAATGAGCGTAAACTTTTTACTCATACACAACTCCTTAATTTATTTTCAGCTTAAATAATGTATAAGCTGTCAGCTTTGGTTTTAACTTGCATACCAGTCACTAATTCAACATGAACGTCGTCTTTGTTCACTTCAGTGATTATTGCATTAACAAGTGCTTGGCCAAGTTTAACCTTAACCTTATTATTAACCTTGACCTCACTTGCTGGTAAAGGTTCAATTTTTCCTGAACGCTTAACCGGTGCGGCTTTAGCTGTTTTATCTGCTGAAGTAGCATTTTTAGCAGCATGAGCAGGTTTCTTTTTGAAAGATTTTGCATCTGCATCTTGACGCGGACGTTGCTGCTTTTTGCGTTTAGCCATTTTAGCGCGGCTTTCTTCCAATGCTTTTTGTGCATGGTCGATATGCTCTTGCTCAACTTTTTCAGCTTGATTACCATCAATATCAATACGAAACTCTGACTTAGTCACAGCTTCTAAATAACGCCAGTTAGACGTGTATTTTCTAAGCGCTTGACGCACTTGAGTCTTGCTTACTTTTTCAGACCCTTCAATACGCTCAGCAATATCTTTAAAAATACCGACTTTAAGCGGTTTGATACCGTCTTTTTGTTTAAAACACTGCGGAAATTCTTGATATAAAAATTCCAACACTTCGTTCATATCTTTTAGCTTGTTTGTGGTTTCCATTTTAGAACCTATTTTTCACATCTTTTCATCAAGGGACGAATCAACATAGTGTATTACCCAGTCGACCAATTCTTCGAAGTCGGCCTCAATTACAGCCATATCACCACGAAGGTGTTCCCAAATACCATTAATTGTTTCATCGATAAATTCACACTCGGCTTCGTCTGGTAGACGATCCCAAGCAATATGAATCAAATCATTGAGCGTTTCCGCTACATGTTCTTCATCGCCTTCCCAATCGCCCACATCTTGTACGGCAAAAAGGTAGTCTTGAACATTTAGCAAGTCTTTCATTATAGGCTTGCCTCTAAGCATTTTACTAATGCTTCAAGACCCGCTTGATCGTCAGTATCAAATCGGCTAATACTTGGGCTATCTATATCAAGTACAGCAAATACTTTACCAGCTTTCATGATAGGTACAACTACTTCAGAGTTTGACGCTGCATCACAGGCTATATGCCCATCAAAAGCGTGAACATCTTCTATTAATTGTGTTTGTCCGGTTGCGGCAGCGGTTCCACATACACCCTTTCCTACCGGAATTCGAATGCAAGCTGGGTTACCTTGAAACGGACCAAGCACTAATTCGGTAGGTGAATCCATAAAATAAAAGCCCGCCCAATTTACATCATCTAATGAGGTAAATAACAGCGCGCTTATATTTGCCATATTAGCAATTACATTCGATTCACCGCCTATCAGCGATTGCGTTTGCTTAACTAATGACTGGTAAAAATCGTGCTTTTGCATACCAAACTACTTCTTATTAAACATACAGTAGCTAAAGGTACTCTTTGTCGTGAAAAATTGAAACCTTTTGCGGCTAAAAAAAAGGAAAATGCACGCTTTATCAGCATGCTTGCTTAATAATGCTACGATTATTTTTTTGCGGTTTTACGCAGCCCAAACAAAAACAGCCCTGCAGCAAACCCAGACATCACACTATTTATTAAAAATATCTCGCCCGTAGTAGCACTAAGTAAGTAACTAAAAATAGCGCCGCCTAATAAACCAAGCGTTAAAACCCCTGAATAATTTACTTTAGCGTACTTAAACATAAGTAAGTAACCTGGCACTACAAATGCGGCCATCGTTAACCCTACAATATGTGCGTTTGCTATTGCCGTCATCAATAATTGAAAAAATATTGATAAAAAGTCGCCATTCATAGCAAGGCCATAATAAATACCCAACATACCACCAATAATGATTGGGGAGAGCAATGAAAGCCCGACACTTTTTGCAAGTTGATGTTTCATCGTAAAATCCTTAAATATACAAACATAAGCCTCAATAATATAAGCATGCCCTAAGCGGAGTCGCTTATAAATAGAGACTATGGTCGTAATTTATGCTTGCAAAACAAACGCGCTATTTTATATGAGGCACAAAAAAGCCCGCTAATTAAGCGGGCTGTTTTGTTAATTATGGTGGAGAGATAGGGATTTGAACCCTAGATGGGCTATAAACCCATGCCGGTTTTCAAGACCGGTGCATTCGACCACTCTGCCATCTCTCCGATACTGCTATAGTTAAAAATAAAAGTGTATTTTTAACTATTTTAAATAAATAAGAACTATTGATTTTAAAAACCATAACACCATTTATTTGTTAAATAAGTGGTGGAGAGATAGGGATTTGAACCCTAGATGGGCTATAAACCCATGCCGGTTTTCAAGACCGGTGCATTCGACCACTCTGCCATCTCTCCGCACGGCCTGAATAATAGGGAAAGCGCAGAGGTTTGTGAAGCTTTATTTTAAATTAATTGTTTAAGTGATTAAAAAACAACTAATTTGTTTAAAGTTAAAGCAAAAACATTCTTTATTAATTGTAATTGAACTTTTATTTAAATATTTCACTCTATTGAACTACAAAGGTTTGCCCAAACATATAAGAGTTGTTAATCTAAATTTAGTTAAATTATCGGAACTACTCAGTTTCAACCACAGGAGCTCTACAATGGCGTTTAATCAATCGTACAATACCGCTAAACCGGTAATGTCTACCATTGAAACAAACAAGGTGCTTAAAAACACCTACCTATTACTTGCTATGACACTCGCATTTAGCGCTGTTACAGCGGGTATTTCAATGGCACTACAATTACCATACTTTATGGGATTAGTGTTCACACTTGTCTCGTTCGGCTTATTATTTGTAGTAAATAAAAAAGCAGAAACTGCATCTGGTGTATTTTGGGTATTTGCTTTTACCGGCTTAATGGGCGCAGGCCTTGGCCCAATGCTTAACCACTATGCAGAAATGCCTAACGGCCCTATGCTAATTATGCAAGCGCTGGGCTCTACCGCGCTGATATTTTTTGGTTTATCGGCTTATGCACTTAACACTAAAAAAGACTTCTCATTTATGGGTGGCTTTTTAACGGTTGGTTTAATCGTTGTTATTGTGGCAAGTATTGTTAATATTTTCATCGGTAGTTCACTGATGTTTATGGTACTTAATGCTGCAGTGGTATTAATTATGTCTGGTTTAATTTTATTTGATACCAGCCGTATTATTAACGGTGGCGAAACAAATTATATTCGCGCAACTGTGTCACTTTACCTAAGTGTATATAACTTATTTACTTCATTACTTGCTCTACTTGGCGCAAATAATGACTAATTAAAAAGTTCTGTTAAAATAGCCCCTTAATTGGGGCTTTTTTTTTGGAATAATTTTGTCGCGTTTCGTCTTGTCTTTACATACTCCACCCTCTGATCACGATACTACGCAGCGTTTAGTTAAATTTGCGCACGCTTGCTTAGCGCAAGGACACACCATAGACGCTATATTTTTATATCAGCAAGGGGTTTATCATGCATCAAACCACTTTGATCTTCCCACTGATGAGCTACAAATTCCGATGTTATGGCAGCAATTAGCCGATCAAAAAATTAATTTAATGTTATGTGTAACCGCCGCTGAAAAACGGGGTTTAGACATTAAACACACCAATGTGTTTAATGTTGCTGGGCTTGCTGAATTTGCCATGCTTGCTAGTGATGCCGACAAATGGATACAGT
Source organism: Pseudoalteromonas translucida KMM 520 (assembly GCF_001465295.1). Lineage (NCBI taxonomy): Bacteria > Pseudomonadati > Pseudomonadota > Gammaproteobacteria > Alteromonadales > Pseudoalteromonadaceae > Pseudoalteromonas > Pseudoalteromonas translucida. Next base: position 1,912,865 of record NZ_CP011034.1, read on the forward strand.
TTAAATGATTAACGTACTCGTAATGAGCCAATGCAGCCCTTTTGATGACTTGCATATTCGCGACGCCCTAGACATGACCCTCATATTTGCAGCTGTCGATCAGAATATCAGTTGGCTATTTAGTGGCCCAGCTGTACTGGCATTAAAAAAGCAACAACAACCAAATATGCTGGGTATAAAAGATTTTTTTAAAAACATTAAAACATTAGAAATTTATGACGTTGAAAATATTTACGTCTGCGAAAAGTCACTGCTCGATTATGGCCTAAACAAAAATGATTTATTGTTAGATGTGCAAGCACTAAACTTTGATCAGCAAAAAACGCTAATTAAAACCCAGCAACATGTGGTGAACCTATGAGTAACCTACAAACTAATGCTTTGAGCACCTTACATATATTTTCTAAACCCCTTAGCTACTACAGCGCAAATCGATTAGAAAACCTAATTCAAGCAACCGATATTGTACTTCTAGTTGGGGATGCCTGTTATGCAGTAAAACAGTATCGACAATTTGCCGACTCATTGTTTATTTTAGCGCCTGATGCGAGTGCCCGCGCTATTAAACTTAATGATAACGATAAAGTAATTAGCTATGACGAATTTGTAACCCTTAGCTTATCAACCAATCAATCTATTACCTGGTAACTTATGCTTGAAATTAACAACCAACAGCTTGAAACAGACAAACAAGGTTATTTACTTGACCATACTTTATGGTCAAAAGAATTAGCGCCCATTATTGCACAGCAAGAAAACATTAATTTAACTGAGCAGCATTGGGAAGTAATTAACTTTGTGCGCAACTTTTACCTTGAATACAACACCAGCCCCGCTATTAGAATGCTGGTAAAAGCGATGGCTAAAGCGCTCGGTGAAGATAAAGGTAATAGCCTATATTTATATAAACTATTTCCTAAAGGCCCGGCAAAACAAGCGACTAAAATTGCCGGCTTACCAAAACCTGCCAGGTGCATATAATGAATAATAAGTCAGCTAATAAGCAAGAGTACACAGCTAAACCCAAACGTAATACTGGCAGAACCTATTCTCGCAGCGCGCTAAAAAGCGTCGCTTCAAAAAGAGAAATAAAACCAGCAATAGCTGCACAAGATATAAAAATAGTCTTATTTAATAAGCCTTTCGACGTTTTATGTCAATTTACTGATGATGCCAACAGAAAAACCCTTGCTGAATTTATTCCTATAAAAGAAGTTTACGCTGCAGGCAGACTCGACAGAGACAGTGAAGGTTTATTACTGCTCACCAATTGCGGTAAATTACAAAACACCCTAACCGCACCGGGTAAAAAAACCAGTAAAACTTATTGGGTTCAGGTCGAAGGTGAGCCAAGCTCAGAGTCAATTGCTGCATTATGTAAAGGCGTAGAATTAAAAGATGGCCTTACATTACCCGCTAAAGTGAGCATCATCAGGGAGCCAACAGTATGGGCGCGTAACCCGCCAGTAAGAGAGCGAAAATTAATACCTACAACTTGGCTCAGCATAACAATAAGTGAAGGGCGTAACCGCCAAGTTAGGCGCATGACAGCTCATATTGGCCACCCTACTTTGCGCTTAATTCGCTATAGTATTGGTAAATATACCCTAGATGGCATTAATAACGGCGAGTATAAAGTGCTTACAGGTATAGAGCATACCTAACTGATGTAAACCAACCTGCAATCGCTAATTTATAAGCCATTATTAACTTTAAATTAGCGTTTAAGCTATTTGCCTGGGCTTAGCGCAATACAATTACGCCCTTGGTTTTTTGCATAGTAAAGAGCATCATCGGCAGCTTGAATAAATGTTAAATGATCATCACACTGATGATGATTAACAGTATTAATTCCCATGCTTACTGATAAATACCCTGTAAAGCTATCTTCATGCACAATTGCCAGCATTTCAATTGCTTTTTGAATTTGCTCAGCCACAAATAACGCCCCTTGTTTATCTGTTTGTGGTAGTAATACAACAAACTCTTCGCCCCCATAACGGGCAACAAAATCCTCTGGACGGCTCACTGTATCGGCAAGTTTTTGTGCCACAGCGTGTAGGCAATTATCGCCTGCAATGTGCCCGTAACGGTCGTTAAAGTTTTTGAAGTTATCAATATCAATTATAATGAGTGAAAGCTGACAATTTGCTAATTTAACACGAGAGTATTCATCAACAATTTTTTCATCAAAGCGGCGCCTATTGGCAATTTTGGTTAACGAATCTAAAAACGCCATTTCGCTTAAAATCTCATGTGCTTTAATCCGCTCAGTGGCGTCATTAAAAACAATCAAAAACTCGTTACCAATACTAATACCCGATACCTGCATAACGACTTGTTCACCATTTTTGCAGGTTATTTGGTAGTCGTTTGCAGGAATATCGCCTTTATTACTTTCGGCTTGTACAAGCGACGCGCTCCATAATGCCCGAGCGGTATTTCTTTTATCTATATCTGGGTAGGCTTTTTCCCACCAGACATCTACATTGGGCGTATCATTTATAGTAAAACCAAATACATCAATATACCGCTGATTAACTTTTAATATATCACCCGTTTCAACGCACACATTACAAATAGGCATAGGAAGCACTGTAAATAATTTTGCATAATGGCTCAGCTCGTGATTACGCATAGGGTGATGCGTGTGAGCATTTAAATATTTTTGTTGTGGGTCGTTATGTTCGTTAAGTAATTTGGCATTCATAGTCGCTACAAAGTGCCATTCAACCCACCATGTTTCTAAATGCTCTAATAATGCTTTTTCTATTTTTAGATTAGGGCTCAACGACTGTTCAATTAATTTAAATAACTCAACAATAGGATGTGGTTCTTGAAAAAAAATAGGGGGGGTTATTGTGATCAATTCATCAAACAAATAATAAGCTGTTTCTTTAAGTTCACTCAACGGGTTGTTGAGCAACTCACTTATATCGGTTTTTTTTGAGTAATCTACAATAAAAGATTTTACTCTATTAACGTGAGAGGCATAATTCATACATTCATTCCATTGAGTATATTTATAATAACTTTTAATTACTAAGTAATTACGCTTAAATATAACACTATAAAGCAATACAAAGCTATAACGGCTCCTACTATTACACAGTTAATATTCACACTTATTTACTATTTATATTTATTTGGCTTGCTACAAATAACAAAAACGTTTTGCTGGCGCTATAAAAATAACTACAAAAGCACTGCATTACGGCTAAGCCTCTTTAAGCGCTGCTTAAATACATGCTATAATCGCGGCCTTTCCAAGATGTTATTAATAACAGTAATCTGTATAAGCGAAATTATTCATGAGCGAAAATAGTCACATTAAAGTCATCGTAGGTATGTCCGGCGGTGTTGATTCTTCTGTATCTGCATATTTGTTAAAGCAACAAGGCTATCAGGTAGAAGGCCTGTTTATGAAGAACTGGGAAGAAGACGACAATGATGAATATTGCGCCGCAGCTGATGATTTAAAAGACGCGCAAGCAGTTTGCGATAAACTCGGTATTGAACTGCATACAGTTAACTTTGCTGCTGAGTATTGGGATAACGTATTTGAGTACTTTTTAGCTGAATACAAAGCTGGTCGCACCCCTAATCCAGATATAATGTGCAATAAAGAAATTAAGTTTAAAGCCTTTTTAGAATTTGCTGCCCAAGCATTAGGCGCCGACTTTATTGCCACCGGCCATTATGTGCGCCGCGAACTACGCGATAACAAATACGTTATGTGCCGCGGGTTAGATGATAATAAAGATCAAAGCTACTTTTTATACACGCTTAGCCACGAACATATTGGCCAAACATTATTTCCCGTTGGCGATATTGCTAAGCCAGAAGTGCGCCGCATAGCTGAAGAGCAAGACTTAATTACTCATGATAAAAAAGACAGCACAGGTATATGTTTTATTGGTGAGCGCAAATTTAAAGACTTTTTACAAAAGTTTTTACCTGCCCAACCCGGTGTTATCGAAGACACTGATGGTAACAATGTAGGCGAGCACGAAGGATTAATGTACCACACCCTAGGCCAACGCAAAGGCTTACTAATTGGTGGTATGAAAGAAGGCTCAGGCGAGCCATGGTATGTAGTAGATAAAGACCTTGAGCGAAATGTACTTATTGTTGGCCAAGGTAAAGATCACCCTCGCCTATACAGTAATGGCCTTAATGCTAACCAATTGCACTGGGTTGACCGTATTGGCCCTAAAGGCACTACTCGCTGCACAGTTAAAACCCGTTACCGCCAAGAAGATTTAAGCTGTACGCTACTTGTGGGCGAAGACGGCATGGCACGCGTATTATTCGACGAGCCACAAAAAGCCGTTACTCCAGGTCAATCTGCCGTATTTTACGCAGAAGATGTGTGTTTAGGTGGTGGTATTATTGATTCGGTGATTAAGTAATGAATGAACACCAAGTCATGGCGCTTGCCGCCATGTGCCAAGTTGCTAAACAAGTTCAAAAAGTTGCTCAATACGGCAATAATAATGAACACGATTTAGAAATACTACTTTCGAGTATTATTCAAACCTCACCTGCATCGCCAGAGGATGTATACCAAGGCACAGATAACCTACGCGATGGCTACAAAACATTATTGGCACAGCTAAGTGCTGGCGCGCAAAAAGATGTTGAAATTGTAAAATACGTCGGTGGTTTAATGCAGCTAGAACGTGCCTTGAGTGCAAACGACAAAAGCTTAAACGAATTAGGTAAACGTATTGATGACATTCATCGACGTTTAGATCATTTTGCTATAACCGACGAGAGCGTTGTCGCCGGTTTAGCGGATATATACTCAACGGTGCTAAGCCCCCTTGGGCACCGTATACAGGTTTATGGTAAACCTGAGTTACTAAAGCAGCAGCTCACTCAAAATAAAATCCGCGCATTATTATTAGCCGGCATTAGAAGTGCAGTTTTATGGCGACAAATGGGCGGTAAACGCCGTCACTTTTTCTTTGCAAAAAGAAAAATAATCGCCATTGCTAAAGCAAAAATTTAATTATCGTTCAAACTAAAATTTAGGAGTTATTATGGAGCTTTCAGCGTTAACGGCTATCTCTCCAGTGGATGGTCGCTACGGCAGCAAAACCACTGAACTACGCAGTATTTTCAGCGAATTTGGCCTAATCAAATACCGCGTAACCGTTGAAGTGCGTTGGTTGCAAGCGTTAGCTGCAGCGAGCGATATTAAAGAAGTCCCTGCATTTAGCGAACAAGCTAATGCATTACTAAACGCCATTGTTGATAACTTCAGCGAAGCTGATGCACAGCGCGTTAAAGATATTGAACGCACAACAAATCACGACGTTAAAGCGGTTGAATACCTTCTAAAAGAAAAAGTAGCCGATAACGCAGAGCTTCATGCAATTAACGAATTTATTCATTTTGCATGTACCTCTGAAGACATTAACAACCTATCTCATGGTTTAATGCTAACTGAAGCACGCAATAATGTATTACTACCATATTGCGATCAGTTACTTAGCGCAATTAAAGAAAAAGCGATTGAGTACAAAACAATCCCTATGATGACACGTACGCACGGACAACCTGCTACACCGTCTACTATGGGTAAAGAGTTTGCTAACGTATACATGCGCTTAAAACGTCAACGCGACCAAATTGCACAAGTAGAAATGCTAGGTAAAGTTAACGGTGCTGTAGGTAACTACAACGCTCACCTTAGTGCATACCCAGATTACGATTGGCACACACATGCAGACAAATTTGTATCAAGCCTTGGTTTAACTCTAAACCCGTTTACTACACAAATTGAACCGCATGACTACATTGCTGAGCTTTTTGATGCTATTGCCCGTTTTAACACAATACTGCTCGATTTTGACCGTGACATGTGGGGTTACATTGCCCTTAATCACTTTAAGCAAAAAACCATTGCTGGCGAAATTGGCTCATCAACAATGCCACATAAAGTTAACCCTATTGATTTTGAAAACTCAGAAGGTAACTTAGGTTTAGCAAATGCTATTTTTTCTCACCTTGCACAAAAGCTGCCTGTCTCTCGCTGGCAACGTGACCTTACCGACTCAACGGTATTACGTAATTTAGGTGTAGGTATGGGTTATGCACTTATTGCATACCAATCAACACTTAAAGGTGTAAGTAAGCTTGAAGTAAACGAGCAACGTTTATTAGAAGAGCTTGATCAAAACTGGGAACTGCTAGCAGAGCCAATTCAAACAGTTATGCGTAAGTACGGTATCGAAAAACCATACGAAAAGCTTAAAGACTTAACCCGTGGCAAACGTGTAAACCAAGAAATAATGGCAGACTTCATCGATGGTTTAGACCTTCCTGAGCACGCTAAAGTAGAAATGAAAAAACTAACACCTGCTAATTATATTGGCCGCGCTGTTGAGTTTATTAATGATTTAGTTTAATAACTAAACTAAAATCAATGAAAAAGCGAAAGGTCTCCTTTCGCTTTTTTTGTTTTAATACCACTTGCACTAATTTGTAGGGCCACTGTATGTATCAATTAAAAATAAATGACTTATCAGAGCAAGAGTTTTTAACTCAGTTCTGGCAAAAAAAACCACTCTTAATTAAACAAGGTTTTAGTAATTTTCAGGACCCGCTTGATGCGAATGAACTTGCAGGCCTTGCAATGGAAGACAGCATAGAGTCGCGCATTGTTACTAATCATAATAATGAATGGCAATCGCACCAAGGGCCGTTTGAAGCCTTTGAACAGCTTACAGAGCAACACTCTACTTTATTAGTACAAGCGGTTGATCATTGGCATAACGATGCAGCACAGTTACTAGAGCCGTTTCGATTTATCCCAAACTGGCGTATAGATGACTTAATGATCAGCTACTCTACCCCTAAAGGTGGTGTTGGCCCGCATTTAGATCAATACGATGTATTTATTATTCAAGGTGAAGGCAAACGCCATTGGCGAGTAGGCCTGCCAGATCCTAGCCTTAAACAATTCACCCAAAATAAAACATTATTGCAAGTAGAAGCGTTTACTGCGGTTATTGATTGTATTTTAGAACCCGGCGATATTTTATATATTCCACCAGGTTGCCCACACGAAGGTTATGCAGTAGAAAACGCCCTTAATTATTCGGTGGGTTTTAGAGCGCCAAATCAACAAGATTTACTCTCTAGCTTTGCCGATCATATTATTGATACCGAAAGCGGACAAAAGCGCTACACCGATCACAACCTTACATTAAGGGACTCTAAGGGCGAGCTAAGCGATACTGAGGTTGATAAAGTAAAAGTGTTAATGCAAGCATTACTTAACGACGACACCTTGTTTAAACAATGGCTTGGCACAACGTTAAGCCAACCAAAGCACGATATGGACTTAATGCCTGTTGAGCAACCGTTTAATGCGGCGCAAATTGCCGATGCAATAAACAGTGACGACATAAGCTTTGAACGCCTTGGTGGAACGCGTGCTATATATCAGCAAACAGCTAATGAATTATTAGTAAGTATTAATGGAGAAAACTACTCTGTACCAAATAGTGACTTAAATGCTGTTAAGTTACTTACTGATTTTACAGGCTTTAATGCGCAACAGCTAAAAAACTCGGCACCAAGCCTAGTTTTTATTGAAATATTCACTACACTGATTAATGAGGGTATTTGGTTCAATTAGAGGTGTATTATGGACTACCGGGTAGAACAGGTCGATTGGCACAGCCAAAAAGCGCTACTGCAGCAAATAAGAGAGCGTGTATTTGTTTATGAGTTACATATTCCTAAACATATTGAATTTGACAACCTAGACCCACTTGCCCAACATATTCTTGTCACCAGTATTACCAACGATACACAGTCTCCTGTAGCCACAGGCAGGCTGTGTAGCGATGGCCTTATAGGCCGTATAGCTGTATTACCCGCTCACCGCAATCGCAATGTTTACAAATCTCTACTCAATTTTATTGTTGCACTTGCTGCAGAGCAAAATATTGAAGTACTGAGTACTAACTGCATTTTAGAAGAAGTGGAATTATTTAAACAAAATGGCTTTAGCCAACAAGGCAATGTCTTCATGGAGGCCGGCATTGCAAAGCTACGAATGCAGTGCCCTGTTACCAGCTTTGAAACTCGTCCATTTACGTTAACGCATTAAAAAGCGAGCTACAATAAACAAAGTAGCTCGCTTTTTTAATTTGTTATACAAACATATTAAACTTATTTAGGCTCGTTAGCCCACAGTTGTTCATTTTCGTGCATTTCGTATAAACCATGGGCACGATTAATCAGTAAGTTGGCAAAATCAACCTTGGTTTTATCACTCGCCCCAGTTTGCATTATTTGATCGGCTTTTAGCTGCCATTGCAGTGAAAAATAACGTATTGCATCGCGAGCATCTTTTGCAGCACTCACTTCGGCATGATCAGTTGGTAAACGACCTGTAATTACCCAATAGTTTTTACCGTTTTGCGCCTTAAATTTCCATAGAGCACAAAATGGGGCTAAAAAACGACTGTCTTTTTCAATCAACGTTTTAGGCATAATGCCTTTTTCAGCTAAATGCTTTTGTGCGTTTTGAAAGCATTCACGCTGCCATAATATATTTTGCTGCTCTACTTGAGTTTGTTCTTGCGCTGTTAACGGTTTTTTTTCTTGTTGTGTCATTATTAATAACCTTTTACTTCTTTTTTAACACTTTAAGGGCTTAACAAATAAGGTGCAAGTACAAAAATAGTATTTTTTGGCCTCAAACCCGCTGTTTGCTTGGTTTTTAGCCAAATTTATAAGCTTTACTTAACTAATTTAATATTATGATCGAATGAGCCCACATCCCCCGGAAATACCACTGGCGACTCAATCCCCTCTTTATTGATGGCTGCAACACCAAAATAGTAATTATCAATAACTACATTGTTAAGTGTAGCTTGAGTAACCTTACCTACGGTTTTACTAAACTGCCATTGTGGCTCGCTGGTAAAACGCCAATAAATACGATAACCGGTTATATTATTGTCTTTAGATGCCTGCCACGACAAATGCGTATTAGCCGTTACCGCACCCGCTATTTTCACTTCTTTAGGAGGCGCTGGAGCCCACGCCATAGACGCTAAACTTACAGCATTAAGTGCGGTTAATTTAGCTGCATAGTCAAAATCAACGCCTTTAATCGTATCACCATATTCAATGCCGTTTTCAGTGCGTAAGTCTTGATGCTGACGATCGTAATGCTCGTTTGTTTCCATAATACGCACTGCAGCAAAGCCCGCGTCATTAAAGGGTCTATGGTGCCCGCCTCTGCCAAATCGGTCTAACCGGTAAACTAGCATAGTGTCTAAATTAGCAATATATCTGTCGGCAATGGTATCTATGTAACGCGCCAAGTTACGACTAGCTGAGTCAACCTCGCCCCCGGTAAAGCGACGCGTTCGTGCTTGCTCTTTAGTTTCTATTACGCGTGTACCTTCAGAAAATATCCGCGCTGTGGTGTTATCGGTTACGCCATTAACACCGGTAATATTGCCTATCATGTCGTTGTTTAGTACTGCGTGTATTTGCCAATCGTGTTTTTGCGCATAAGCAGTTAAAATTTTACCACCAAATAAACCCTGCTCCTCGCCCGACAGCGCCGCGTATACCACAGAGCCATTAAACTTATGCTTACTCAATACGCGCGCCGCCTCTATTACGCCCGCTACACCCGAGGCGTTATCGTTAGCACCTGGCGAATCACTAGTAAAGTCCATCACATCGCTTACGCGTGAGTCTATATCGCCCGACATTATTACCATACGGTTAGGCTCGCTTATACCGCGCTGAATAGCGACAATATTAACCACTTCGGTTGCATTAGGAATTCGTTTTTCTCCCGATATAGTGTCTTTTACTTCAATAATTTCGAGGCAGCCGCCGCATTGTGCTGATATTTTTTCGAACTCTTGTTTTATCCAGCGCCTTGCTGCGCCAATACCACGGGTATCCGATTTAGTGTCTGATAATGTATGGCGCGTACCAAAATCCACCAGCGTTTGAATATCGCCACCTATACGCTGCGCTGAAATATCACCGGCTATTACATGCAATTTTTGTTGGTCAGTGTATTTAATCTCGCCCGCTGCCAATGCTTGCGAAGTTAAACCCACAAAACAAGCAGTTGCAAGAGTACTCACGCTAAGTAATTTTGTTGTTATTTTAAAAGGTGTTTTAAGCATCTAATGGCTCCTTATTTTTATTATAATCACCATTACGTAAGTAAGCTTATTGCGCAATACTTTTGCGGTAGGCACCACAAAAAAGTAAGTTAAAGCACAGATTAAAGGTTTAATTAAGCCAGATAATTAGCAACCACAATATTTAGTAATATAGTTATTTATGCCACACTAGCTTCTTTATATATTAAAAACTTTATGCGCCAATTAAAAAACGATACCAAGCTTAGTAATCAAATCTATCATACCGACAGTAAGTTTGGTCCGGTACGCGTTTATCAAAATGAAGATTATAGATGGCTCACTTTTAATAACGATCCGCAGCTAGACGTTACCTTTCAAGGAGTAATGAGCAAAGCCCGGCCTGAACTATTATATGTACCAATATATCAAAGCATGTTGTTATTCTTATTAGCCCCAGTTAGTGAGCTACGTATTTTAAATTTAGGCTTAGGCACTGCAGCAATAGAGCGCGCACTTAAACACATTGAATCTAGCCGCCGTAATTTAATTGATACGTTTGAAAGTGTAGAAATAAACCCCGATGTTATAAGTATCGCTAAACAATTTTTTAAATTACCCAGTGATCATACTGTGCACCTGCAATGTGCTAAGCAATTTATTAGTCAATGTACTCATCAATACGACCTAATTTACATAGATATATTTAGTGGCGAGCACCACCAAACGTTTATTCAAAGCGAGTCGTTTTGGCACGCCATTAATCGCTGCATTGATAAAAGCGGCCAGGTAATCATTAACTTAAATCCTAAAACAGGGCAAGAATTACAAACTACTTTAGTGCTGTTGCGCCATTACTTTAACTGTATTGCACTTATAGAGTTTAACGAGTACAAAAACATTGTACTTATACTAAGTAACCTTTCGTTAAAGCATATAACGGTAGAGGCAATACAAGCCTCAACAGTAATGCAAAGCATAGCGCCAAACTTACATAGCAATATAAATACTATTTACCATATAGAAGCAGTATAAAAATTAATGAGTCTGCTCATATAACGGCTGCTAATAACAATCTTGGTATTGTTTTAATGCTTACTAATATTAATTATACCTTAGAGTATGAGCAATTAAGCCTCTACTAAGCTGCATTTAAAAACACATAAATGCTATGATAGCTGCAATTACTTGCCATTTAAGCTATTAAAATGTATCGACTATTTGAGCGCATCACTAAGCCGTTCCCACAAGATAAGCCAACGCAGCCACCTAATACGCTGCTTGCGTTTTGCCTTCATTACACCAAAGGCATGGGGCTGTCGCTAGCACTACTCTCGTTAAGTGCCGCCTTGCTCGCTATTTTAGAAGTATCGCTATTTAGCTACATGGGGCAACTAGTTGATTGGTTGGCAATTTATACACCACAAACACTCTTTGTAGAGCAGCAGTCCGAGCTGACAAAAATGGCCCTTATGCTCCTTGTAGTGCTGCCTGTAGTCGTGTTTTTTCATTCTGCAATTTTACACCAGGCATTACTGGGTAATTACCCCATGTCGATTCGCTGGTTAGCGCATAGGTATTTATTGCGCCAAAGTGTTAGTTTTTATCAAAATGAATTTGCCGGACGCATCGCCACTAAGGTATTACAAACCTCTCTGGCTGTGCGCGAAGCAGTAACAAAACTGCTCGATGTATTAATGTACATAATCGTTTATTTTGGCTCTATGTTATTTTTAGTAGCCGAGGCCGATTGGCGCTTAATGTTGCCCTTACTTGTTTGGCTTGTTTTGTATATTTGTATTCAACTTTACTTTGTACCGCGTCTTAAAAAAGTGGCTACCTCACAAGCCGATGCCCGCTCAGAAATGACCGGCCGCATTGTCGACAGCTACACTAACATTGCTACCATTAAACTATTTTCGTACACCCAACGCGAAGAAGAATACGCAAAACAAAGCATGGATGTTTTTTTGCAGCCGGTGTACAAGCAAATGCGCTTAGTCACCAGCCTTAACTTTGTTATTCAAACTTTAAATTACTTATTAGTATTTTCGGTCACTGCGGTATCACTTTACTTGTGGTCGCTAAGTGCTATTAGCGCTGGAGCAATTGCCGTTGCGGTTAGTTTAGCCCTTAGGTTAAACGGCATGGCGCAGTGGATCATGTGGGAAATAAGCAGCTTATTTGAAAATATTGGCACCGTAGCCGATGGCATGCAAACCCTCTCTAATCCAATTGCAGTAGCCGATAAACCCAATGCCAGCACGCTTAACGTTAGCCAAGGTGCAATTGAATTTAACAATGTGCACTTTAACTACGGCAAGGCAGCGAGTGAAACTTTACGTGGCCCGGTTATTAACGGTTTAAACTTAAATATTAAAGCTGGCGAAAAAATTGGCTTAGTGGGTCGCTCTGGCGCGGGTAAATCAACGCTAGTTAATTTACTACTACGCTTTTACGACACCGACTCTGGCAGTATAAAAATTGACGGCCAAAACATTACCGATGTGAGCCAAGAAAGCTTACGCCGTTACATTGCCATGGTAACTCAAGACACCTCCCTGCTGCACCGCTCAGTAAAAGACAACATTTTATACGGCAGACCAGATGCCACAGAAGCCGAAATGATCGATGCCACCAAGCAAGCTAAAGCCCTAGAGTTTGTAACCGACTTAGTTGACAGCAAAGGTAATAAAGGCTTTGACGCGCAAGTAGGCGAGCGTGGCGTTACCTTATCGGGTGGGCAGCGCCAACGTATTGCTATTGCGCGCGTACTGCTTAAAAACGCCCCTATTCTCATACTCGACGAAGCCACCAGCGCGCTTGACTCAGAAGTAGAAGCCGCTATTCAAGCAAGTCTTGATGACTTAATGACAGATAAAACAGTGATTGCTATTGCTCACAGGCTGTCAACCATAGCGCAAATGGACAGGCTTATCGTACTTGATAACGGCGGTGTTGTTGAGCAAGGCACACATGATGAGTTAATTGCTAAAAATGGGATTTACGCGGCACTTTGGGCACATCAAACAGGTGGGTTTATTGGCGTTGAATAGTTGTTTTAAATATTAACAACAAGCTTAAAATATTAAACCATAACGAAAAATGCGTTATGGTTTAATATTGTTTTATTACGTGCTAGCTCGCTTTACTTTTTTCTATAGTGTGAGTAGCCGATAATTCTAAAAAGTATTCTAATGAATCATCAAGCACATCTAACCACGGCACAGGAAGCTCAGGTGCCAAGGTGTTTGTTAAAGTAGAGCGATATGCTTTTTCTCTAAAACACATAATGTCTTGTTGTTTATCTTTTTGCCATTCTTTGAGAATATCTGCCTGTTTTTCAACTGCAAATTCAGGGTAATCTGTGGCATTAGTTAAATCACGAATATAAGCTGCTTGATAATCAATAGAGCCTTCAACATTCGTTACTTCATCGTACTTAGCTAACCAATTTTTTTCATCTTCTTGTCGTGCTGCTAATGCTGGTAGTTTTATTCTGTCTAAAATTTCGTCGCGTACATACCATGCTTGCGCATCAAACATATTAAAAGTGAAGTACTGATCTTGCATGCCTAAATAAACTAACTTAGGGTTTGGCTGCCAAAAAACACCCTTATATAAGTTTGCCGGATACAAACAGTTATGTGTTTGTAAACGTAGTTCATCAGGTAAAAATGGAAAATGAAATAAATACCCAGTACACATAATCACTGCATCAAAGCGCTTACTGGTGCCATCTATAAAGTGCGCAACATCCCCTTCAAAGTGGGTCACAAGTGGCATTTCTGCAATGCCGTCTGGCCAATTATAGCCAAGTGCTTTAGTACGGTAGCTTATAGTTACCGATTTAGCGCCATACTTATAACACTGCGTACCTATATCTTCGGCAGAGTAGCTACTGCCTATAAGTAAAACCTCTGAATCTTTAAATTCTAGTGCATCTCTAAAGTCATGAGCATGTAATACTCGACCAGAATACTCTTCTAGCCCTTCAAAATAAGGCATGTTTGGTGTAGAGAAATGACCTGTAGCAACAATAACATAATCAAACTCATTCACTTCCTGCTCGCCGGTTTTATGGTTCATAACCGTTACGGTAAACATTTGTGTTTCGTCGTCAAATGTAACCCAACGAACCGGGCACTCAAAGCGAATGTATTTACGAATATCTTGCTTATTAATACGCCCCATTATGTAGTCTTTAAGCACTTCACGAGGGGGATACGAAGGAATAGGTCTACCAAAATGTTCTTCAAAAGAATAATCAGCAAATTCTAAGCATTCTTTTGGTCCGTTAGACCAAAGATAACGATACATACTGCCATGTACCGGCTCACCATTTCTGTCTAGCCCAGTGCGCCATGTATAGTTCCACATGCCACCAATATCATTTTGTTTTTCGTAACAAACAACTTCCGGTAAATTTTCAATACCGGCTAAACGAGCTGCTTCAAATGCACGTAATTGTGCCAAACCGCTTGGACCTGCGCCCAAAATAGCAATTTTTTTCATTATAAAAGTCGACTCCTAATAGCTAATACGAGCCTTACTATAACATTTTTTCATGCAAATTATTTGCCACAATAAAAATAAACTCTTTTTTATAACATTTACCTTTAAAAAAACATAAAATAAATCAATATTTTATTAACTAGCCGCCTATTGTCACCGCAACTTATTTGGCTTAAAAAATATAATCAGTAAGCACTCAGCCGTTAATTTATAACGGCTTAAATTTAAGTAATAAAAAAGCGAAGAGGCTGTTTATGCTCCTTCGCTTTTGCCGCCATTTAATACTTAAATTAAAGCTTTATAAAATTGTTACTGTTATAAAAAATAGCTTATAGCGTTTGCTGGCACCTTTAAAATAATGATGCGTTAAGCCATAAGTGCAACATTATGCTGGCCCCGTAACCTAACGCAATCACAGGCGTCCACTTTAGGTGACCAAAAAAAGTATAGTAGCCGCGCGCTTGCCCCATTAATGCGACTCCCGCAGCCGAGCCAATCGAGAGTAAACTACCGCCTACCCCCGCAGTTAATGTGATCAGCAACCATTGCCCATGCGACATTTCAGGATCCATAGATAACACCGCAAACATAACCGGTATATTATCGATCACTGCAGAAATCACCCCAAGAAAAATATTGGCCGTTGTAGTAGACCAATTGCCATATAGCATCTCAGACATAAAGTTTAAGTAACCTAAAAACCCTAAGCCACCCACGCACATAACAATACCGTAAAAAAATAATAACGTGTCCCACTCTGCCCGTTGCACTCTACTAAACACGTCAAATGGCACTACACTGCCTAATTTAGCTAATCGTTCTTGATCGCCTAACTGCTCTGCATGTGCTCTTTTGCGAGCCAGCGATCCTGGTAAAGTCATTCTTAAAAAATACCCAAAAAACTGTAAATAGCCTAGCCCCATCATCATACCTAATACTGGCGGCAAGTTTAAAAAGCTATGGCAAGCAACTGCAGTGGCTATGGTAAGTAAAAACAACACTAATATTCGCACGGCGCCGCGCTTTAGCTCAACCGCTTCGTATTGTGCGGTTGGGTGCTTATCGGCAACATAAAAGCTCATAATGGCTGCAGGCACTAGGTAATTAACTAAAGCAGGTAAAAACAACACTAAAAACTCGTTAAAATGCACCAATCCAGCTTGCCACACCATTAGCGTGGTTATATCGCCAAAGGGGCTAAATGCGCCGCCCGCATTAGCCGCTATAACAATATTAATACAGCTAATGTTTATAAATGGCTTATCACCTTCGGCAACTTTCATTACTACTGCACACATTAATAACGCGGTGGTAAGGTTGTCGGCAATCGGGGAGATAAAAAATGCTAAAAAACCGGTTATCCAAAATAAATTTTTATAGTTAAAGCCTTTGCGGATCATCCAAGCGCGTAATGCATCAAATACTCCTCTTTCTTCTAGCGCATTTATGTAGGTCATAGCGACTAGTAAAAAGAGCATAAGCTCGGCAAACTCAAGTAAATTATGCCTAAATGCAGTTTCGGTAAGTTCAGTAATATCATGGCTAACGTAATAGGCACCTATTAATATCCAAATTAATCCTGCTGCAACCAATACTGGTTTCGACTTTCTTAAATGTAGCTTTTCCTCGAGCATAACCACGGTATAAGCAATAAAAAATATACCAATACACAACCAACCAATATTCGATGATGTTAAATCTAACTGCCCTTGCGCAGCCCAAACTGGCGAGCAAAAAAACAACATAGCAATACATACTATGTTGAACCCCCGTAGCAAACTCTTCATTTTATATTTCCTGTTTTAATTACATAAATCAGCTGGCTTTAATTACAATAAAGCAATTGTTCTGCTTTATTGATACGCATTTTGGTGAGTATTTATTGGTTATTATTTTTTCACCACAATAAAATAGCACAGCATTACCAAGTGGCTATTGTACTGAGGTCTATATATGCATAGATGGTTGCTATATTGTAAATACAGTGTATGAATAGTGATTATGGCAAGCTTTGATTTTTATAGTTTAACTACACAAAATTCAACTGGTTATATTATTTTTATTTAGTGCTGCGGAAGTAGTTTACAAAAAAGCGAAGTTGCTATGTAAGCAACTTCGCTCTTGGTTAATTGTTAATTATTAATTGTTGTTTTGTACATTCTATTATTTATATTAGGCAATTAACCTTAAACCTATCATTACTAGCATCACAATATTGGCAAGTACGCCAATTAAAAAGAAGTAGCTACGCGGGCTAGGGTTTTTATTGGTAGCAATTGCGTAGTACAGCACCATATGAATTAATCGCGCAATAACGTATATCCATACACATAGTGCAAATATTGGGCTTTGATAATTTATTACAAAAGCAAACAACACTGTTCCTATAAATAGCGCACTATTTTCAAGGGTATTATGAAAAGTACGGTGTGCTCTAAATATAAAACTATCATGCGATAAGTCGTCACTTATTTTACCCGGCACTGCATTAGGCTGTTTTGCTTTACTAAAAGTTGCTACCGCCCACTGTGCAAGCAACATAATTAAATACAGGTAAAACGCCAAATACGCCGAAAGTGCAATATTAGTCATAGTTTATTTCCTTGTTTTTATTAAATATGTTTATTAAGTATTGTTTATTATCAACTTTTAGATCTGTAACATTAATAACAGGCAAGTTTTAGGCTCAGTTTAATTGCTTGATATTTATATAAATAATTAAAGCTATTGTTTGAACTCAGTAATTTATTCCAACGCTTTTACATAAAAGTACTTAATACTTAAATTAAAAAACGTAAAAGTAATATTACTCATTAAAATTATAGCCTACGACCTCAAAGTTAAAGTAACTATAACCACCCCATGGTCGGTACTTAAATCGTCTCGCTCAAATACCGGGTTAATTAAATGCCGATCGTAAGTGTTATAGCCACTTACTTCATAAAAGCTATCATGGTAGCTGGCATCAAATTCACTAGACAATAAAATGTAGTCAAGCACTGAACTGCTCGCGCCATAGTAATGGGTTGGTGTGCGTGGCGTTACTGGCTTAGCAGCATTTATATCACCTTGCTCAATTGCAACACTCGCTATATCGCCATCAACACGTAATTCGTCTGTTCGTGTTTGTGGCTCAGCACTTGCCAATTGCGACTTTGCAAATAAGTCCCACGCATCATTTAAACAATATTTAGCAAGGTAAGTTTTAGCGTCAAAAGCAGGGGCAAAACGCAGTGTATTAGTAAGCATATGGCTTAACACACCATCGGCTATGCTATTATTAAAGTCGCCCATTAAGATCATAGGCTGCTGCGTCGCTTCGCGGCGCGCAATCATGTGTATCATTAATAATGTGGCTTCACTGCCACGCTGAATAGTTGATCCCCAACCACCCGCTACATTCGCTTTTAAAATCTCAATTATGTTCTTTTCGGGCGTAAGTGCTTTACTGTGCTCATCAACCTCGATCATTGGGCGTTTTGATTTAAAATGCACCACATAACAATCGGTATTACCTATGTGCGGCAAAGTTACTGTGGCTCTTAATACCTTACGGCTAAATGTAAAGTCAGCACTAAGCCCAAGGGTAGCAGCAAGTTCATTATCGTGCTGCACCGCAGCCACTTCAACAATAGGGTATTTAGCTGCAATTGCCACTACGGGGCGCTTATAAATAAAGTCGTCAATCACCTCTGGCGTATCTACCACTGCAAAGTGCTCATAGCCTTGCCCGCGTACTAATTCTTGTAACGCCTCTATGCTAAACACTTCCTGAAAACCAATCACATCAGGCGCGTGCTCTATTAAGTAATCAATAATCCACTGCTGCTTTTTAGCCCACTGCTGCGCGGTATAAATTTTCTCAAACTCATAGTATGCATTAGGCGGCTCAAGGTAATTAAACAAGTTAAATGTGGCTATTTTTAGTTGAGTGTTTTTTATCAAAAGAGGTTCCACTGCTGTACATTTTAAAATAACAGGCATCGCTGAGTTATCAGCCCTAATGTAAGAGCATGTGTTTGAGCTTACCTTTGCTTACTTACATAAATACGTAAAGTATGTAATAACAGTATACCCTATTGTTTATCGTTTTTAAGGCTTTAGGGTCGTGTTTAAAACCTGTGTTATTTCATAAAACTAATAAAAACAGGAATGATACATGGCAAATCAGTTCAATTTCATACATCAAAAAATAGCATTGCAAATTTAGCTGCTTACGTATCCGCAGCTTCCTTTTTACCCTTGAGTATCACTGCGCTAAAATCGACCTAGTATTTAGAAGCGATTATCTGGGGCATTTAATAGTAATCAGCTGGTTAAACATATAAAATTCGCGGCTCTTAAATATGAGTATAAAGCGAAAAGTGTCATGACCAGAAAGATTGAATTATTAGCCCCAGGCGGTGATGTAAACGCGGTAAAAGCCGCCATCGTAGCCGGCGCTAATGCGGTTTATTGTGGTTTAGATACCTTTAATGCCCGTAACCGAGCGTCTAATCTTTCGTTTGACGAGCTTAACGGCGCACTGCGCTTAGCCCATGAATACGGCTGTGAGATTTTTTTAACCCTTAACGTGGTTATTTTAGAGCACGAAATGGCAGCGTTGTTTAAGCTGTTAAACCAATTAGTAAATACCACGCTTGATGGTATTA
Organism: Pseudoalteromonas translucida KMM 520; assembly: GCF_001465295.1. NCBI lineage: Bacteria > Pseudomonadati > Pseudomonadota > Gammaproteobacteria > Alteromonadales > Pseudoalteromonadaceae > Pseudoalteromonas > Pseudoalteromonas translucida. The sequence continues at coordinate 1,932,171 of NZ_CP011034.1, forward strand.
TTGTGCAAGATTTAGGGCTGTTTAATATTGTTAAAAAGCACTTTCCTACATTGCACATTCACGCGTCTACCCAGCTAACTACCCATAACGAATCGCAAGTAGAATTTTTAGCGCGCATTGGCGCTACACGCGTAAATTTATCGCGTGAGCTTAACTTAACCGAAATTAAAATACTCACCGACGTAGCGCACAAATGCGATGTATTAACCGAAGTGTTTGTACACGGTGCATTATGTATTGCGTTTTCGGGGCAATGTTACTCAAGTTCAGTAAGTGTCGGTAACTCGGGCAACCGAGGCCGCTGCTCGCAAGCGTGCCGTGACGAATACGAGCCAACCGCTATGGGTAACAAACACCCATTAAACTTAAAAGACAACTCGGCCTATTTTGATTTACCAGAGCTGGTAGCCGCAGGTGTTGATTCGTTAAAAGTAGAAGGCCGTATAAAAGGTGCTAACTACGTACATACGGTTATTGATAGCTGGCGCAAACAAATAGATACCTTTGTACAAACTGGTAACTTAATTGAAGACGACTCAAGCCTTTACAAAGTGTTTAATCGTAATTTCACTAATAAATTTTTACAAGGTGACATGACCAAAAACATGTTTACCGACAATCCGCGCGACCATAGTTTTGATCACGCAAACGAAAAAAGTAACGCCATTTCGGTTGTGCAAATTTACGATGCACAGCAAGAACTCGCCGCTGAAAAAAATGACATTGATACGCTGGTTAAAAAGAAGATTGAATTTCTAGATATTTCAAAGCGTGAGCTATGCTTTGAATTTGCAGGGCAATTAAACCAGCCATTTACTGTAAGTATAATTATTAAAGATAAAAACGATATTACGCTATCGAATAAAAACGCAGAGCACACTCAGCAAATACAACGCTTTGAAGTGCAATCGCAAATGGTTATGCAAACCGCCGATAAATCAGTTGTTGATATTGCCGCTATAGATAAACGCTTTAAAAGCTTTAGTAATGCCAATTTTGAAATTAAAAATATGGATTATTCAAACCTAGGCGACAACTTAAGCATTGCGTTTAAAGAGCTAGCGCGCATTAAAAAGCAAGTAGCGTTTTTATTAAACGAAGGCAAAGACGTACTCGCCCCTGTTGAATTGCCTAAACTGGTGAACCATCAAAAAGTTGATAAAAACAAAACAACACTCTCTATTTTAATATCGGACATAAAAGACGTTCACCTATGTGATTTAACAAACGGCGATGTTTACTTTAAATTACCAGAGAGCTTTAGAACCGATAACGATAAATACATTAATGTATTTTTAGCGCACCCGCAGTTAATTCCGTGGTTTCCGGCGGTATTAATTGGTAAAGACTTTGAAGAAGCAGTACGTTTACTCGAAGTTGTAAAACCTAAGCTTATTATTAGTAACAACACAGGCGTTGCATTTAAAGCGGTACAAATGGGCATTGACTGGATTGCAGGGCCATTATTAAATACCACTAACTCTTACGCGTTATTAACGCTACAAGAGGATTTAAACGCTAAAGGCGCGTTTATTTCAAACGAAATAAACAAACCACAAATGCGTAATATAAAACGCCCTAACAACTTTAAAATGATGTACAGCATTTATCACCCAATACTAATGATGACCAGCCGCCAATGTTTTTTCCAACAAACTGTAGGCTGTAAAAAACCACGTATTGACGCAAGTTGTATGTTGAGCTGTAAAAAAGAAACAACCGTTACTAATGTTAAAGGCATTAGCTTTGCCATCGATAAGCAAAAAGGCGGCTACCCAAGCATTTATAACCATGAGCAATTTTTAAACATGGATATTGTAAGTGACTTTGCCGACAAGTTTGACGAGTTTATGATTGATTTAACCGACATTGGCTCAGGCGATAAAGAAAAACTAGATAAAGCCGTGTTACTTGCGCATTTTCAAGATTTAATTAGCGGGCAAACACACGCTGCAGATCAGTTAAATAATATGGTAAAAGTAAAAACACGCCAACAATATCTTGAAGGCCTAAACAGTTAAGGTAAGTAATAACATGACACTGCCATTATTATATTCATTACAACACTGCCCATACGCAATGCGCGCAAGAATGGGTATTTTAATGGCAGAGCAACAGGTGGTGCTGCGCGCTATAAAAACTAAAAACAAACCACCGCATCTTTTACAAATATCGCCAAAAGGCACAGTACCTGTTTTATTACTGCCTAATAACCACGTAATAGATGAAAGCCTAGACATTATGCTGTGGGCTTTAAAACAAAACGATCCGCATAACTTACTGCACGCACACGATCCGTTAGCACTTGCGCGCATGCTTAAATTAATTAACCTAAACGACACGCAATTTAAACCTGTGCTCGAAAAATATAAATTTTATGCTCGCACAAAAGACATGGCACAAATTTATTACCAACAAGCCTGCGAAGAATTTATTAAACAATTTGAAGCAAAGCTAACCGCACATAAATACCTAATAGGCGATGAAAAAAGCCTAGCCGATTATGCCCTGCTGCCATTTATTAGACAGTTTGCCCGCGTAGATAAACACTGGTACTTACAAAGCGAATACTCACATGTACGCGCGTGGTTAAACGAATTGTTGCACGCCCCCATGTTTACCAAAGTCATGACAAAATATGATTTATGGATGGATTGTAATGAAGAGTTTTTATACGGGGTTAAAAAAATCTAACTTTAGCTTATGCTTATAGGCAATGACGTTGCAGTAACAACCTTTAAAACTCAGCATTGAATAATTCTCAACTTACTATTTTAGCCCTTTATTTACGCTATACTGCCCTTTCCATTACCAACAAACGCTATGCATTATGAACTACTCAAACTTTGGCACTAAATTTACACAACCCAACGGCATTACTCAGTTAATGGAAGACTTAGGCAGTGCTAAAAGCAGTAACAATCCTAATATTGTTATGCTGGGTGGCGGTAACCCTGCATTAGTACCACAAGTAAATGAGGTTTTTTTAAGTGAGTTACAAAAGCTCGTTGCCAGTAATAAAGTATCGCAAGTATTTGGTCTTTACGACGGCCCAACCGGTAACGACGAGTTTAGAGCTGCATTGGCAGGCCAACTAAGTAAAGAATATGCATGGGATATAAGCGCCAACAACGTAGCACTTGGCAATGGCAGCCAAGCTAACTTTTTTGTGTTGTTTAATATGTTTGCAGGCGAAATGCCTGATGGCAGCCATAAAAAGATTTTATTTCCCCTCGCGCCAGAATACGTAGGTTATGCCGACCAAGGTTTATCGGCTAATATGTTTGTTGCCATAAAGCCCGATATAGAAATTTTAAATACCGGTAGCACATCAAAACAATTTAAATACGTTATTGATTTTAAAGCGGTTGAAAAAGTATTAGCAAACGACAGTAGTATTAGCGCATTGTGCGTATCGCGCCCTACCAATCCAACCGGTAATGTAATAACCGACCAAGAAGTAAAGCATCTTGATTTACTTGCTAAGCAATACAACATTCCGCTCATTATTGATAACGCATATGGCGATCCGTTCCCGGGCTGTATTTACACCGATGCAAACCTAACGTGGAACTCAAACATAATTTTATGTATGTCGCTTTCAAAGCTTGGCTTACCGGGTTTACGCAGCGGTATTGTGGTTGCAAACAATAAAATTATTAAAGCAATTGGCCGCGTAAATGGCAGCATGGTGTTATCGCCAAATAGTATAGGGCCAAGCTTAGTTACCCGTTTAATTAACGACGACGAACTACTGCCGCTGTGTCGTAATGTTGTGTTGCCTTTTTATCGTAATAAAGCACAAATAGCGATTGAACTGTTTGATGAAATATTTGCCGATATGAGTGTTTACTTGCATAAAGTTGAAGGCGCATTTTTTATGTGGCTGTGGTTTAAAGATGCAAAAATAACAAGCGAAACGCTATACCAAAAGCTTAAAGAGCAAGATGTGTATGTAATTCCTGGACACAACTTTTTTATTGGCATTGACGATAGCTGGGCGCACAAGCACGAGTGTATTCGTATTAACTATGCAACCGATGAAGCAACACTACGCAAAGGTTTACAAACCATAAAGTATTTAATGGCGTAAATTAATGCTTATGCTATTTACGCCTTGGCTATAACGTAACATTCACTATAACGGCACGCTATTGAGCAAGTGTTGCCTTTATCGCTTATTTACCTCTGTAATACTGTACTATTTCTGTGCAAACGCGCGCTATACTCTTTAAATTTATATATAAACTGTTATTCTACGCGACCTTTTTTACACGCTATTTACTAGCGGGTAATATAAAAGGCTGTTCAGGCTGCAAACGCTTACACTAAGTGGCAGTAATAAAACGCGCGCCCATACAGGTGCACACTTTAAACACCAACATACAGGTAAATTATGCGATTAGGACCAGGACTACTAGTCACCGCAGCCTTTATAGGACCAGGTACCATAACGACTGCTAGCGTAGCAGGTGCAAACTTTGGCTTTGCACTTATCTGGACATTACTTTTTTCAGTAATAGCCACTATATTATTACAATCTATGGCTGCTCGCCTTGGCGTAGCAACAGGCAAAGATCTTGCTCAAGCACTGCGCGCGCATATTCATACCCCAGTGCTTAAAGTGCTCGCTAGCTTTTTGGTAATAAGCGCCATTGGCGTGGGCAGCGCCGCCTATGAAGCGGGTAACCTTAGTGGCGCTAGCATGGGTTTAATAAAGATATTTCCGACAATAAATGCGCAAATATGGACGCCGCTCATTGCTTTTATTAGCGCATTGTTACTGTACAGCGGAAAACATAAAGTGGTAGAAAACGCGCTCATTTTATTAGTAATTTTAATGAGCTTAGTGTTTATTTCTACTTTAATTATGGCTGCTCCGCCTATAAGCCAAGTACTAGCGGGTTTTATTCCTACTATCCCTGAGGGCTCTGTTACCACTGTACTAGCACTAATTGGCACCACCATAGTACCTTATAATTTATTTTTGCATTCAGGAGTGCTCGCAGCAAAATACAACAATAATAGCGATAAACGTAAAATTATTAAGCAAACAAATATCGATACCAGCTTATCAATCACTTTAGGTGGAGTGATCACTTTGGCTATTTTATCTACCGCCTCGGTGGCTTTTTATGGTACCGACGCAGGTAAAGTTAGCGCAGCCAATATGGCAGTACAGCTTGAGCCATTATTAGGGGGCGCTGCCCATTACTTTTTTGCTATTGGTTTATTTGCTGCAGGTTTAACTAGCGCAATTACTGCACCTTTAGCGGGAGCCTATGCGGTTTGCGGCATGCTTGGTTGGTCTAACAAAATGCAAAGTAGCCGTTTCAAATCGGTAGCATTGGTTATCTTATTGTTTGGCGCAGCTGTTGCATCACTGGGGTTAGATCCGGTTGCCGTGATCATTTTTGCCCAAGCCGCTAATGGCTTATTACTGCCTATTATTACTGTTTACTTACTCTGGTTGGTAAATCAAAAAGCGGTGATGGGCAATTACACCAATTCAGTGTTATTAAATCTTATCACTGTACCTATATTACTGCTTATTTTTGGCTTAAGCAGCTACAAGCTGATTAGTTTGATTTTTTAATTAAACTAAAAACATCTAGGGTCTGTTTATCTTTCAAGGTTAGATTTGCAGCAGTGTGTTTGGTATTTAGGCAAGGCAGAGCCTATGTGGTGTGGTTATTCCCCATAAAGAGGCGATAACGTAGCATCAATGCCAAACATGCGCTGCCCGAAGGGTTCTGCCTAGGGGCAATTGACTCTTTGTTGCCTACATGGATGTAGGTAAGGGGCGTGAGCAGGACGCGGAAGCTTTGCTCGGTTTTTACTTATTCTTACATGGATGTAAGCCAGTAGAATAACGCAGGAGCAGTTATCGAGCCCACTAGGTTACAAACCTCGCGCCGTGATTAAATCGCCCCTAGTTTGAACAAATTTTAATCCGCAAAGGTCAACAGACCCTAGTTTAAAAGCCACTGTTCACTACAAACAGTGGCTTTTACCTTATTCATAATAATAAAAACCTTACCTGTATACTGCAGTAATTAAAATCAGATAATATTTGTTTTTGTTAAGCGTGAAAACACATAGCCCCCTGCTGCACCTGCAAGTAATTGAGTATAAAACCCCCAGCCTCTTGCGCCCGCTATAATATGAATATTCATAATCGACTCAATAGCAATTAACACCATAGCAAACGCCACAATGCCAGCGATAACAAATAGCTGAGTACGGTATTTTTGAACCTTTTTATTAAGCTGCACCGTAACTAAAAAAGCGATGGCAAGTGCAATGGCGATAATAGCGCCATAGGTAGGTAATAAGCCCAACCAATCATCCAGTGTTAAACTAACACGGTCGCTAAAGCCCACTACAACACCTACATTAACTAATTGATTGACAACGTATTGGCTATGAAACAAGCTAGCAAGTGTGAATGTAAATAACCAAGAAACTAAAAATGAGGGCAATATACGTGTTAAAAATGACATGGTTATCTCAACTTAAAATAAAGTTTTTTTCTTATATAAGCCATGCTAGCAAAGGCTTACCCCGTAAACAATGCATCTCTTTTTTTACCCTGCTTTCGCTTTTTGCGTTTTCTGTTAATGCAGGCGCTGCGTTACCAAAAAAGCAATACAGTACAAAAACCCTTGCCACACAATTACAGTCTCCGTGGAGTATGGTTGAACTAGCAAACGGCACATGGTTAATTACAGAGCGCGATGGCCACGTAGTTATAATTAAAAATAATGCGCAATCAAGAGTAAAACTAAACCTAGAGGGCTTATACCTTGCAGGCCAAGGTGGCTTGCTAGATATAGTGTTATCGCCAGATTATAGCAACTCCAAAGAAATTATTTTTACCTACGCCCAAGGCGATGCCAACGCAAATAGGCTTGTTGTTGCCAAAGCCACCTTTAATGGCACTGACTTTTCAAAGCCGCAAATTATTTATAAAGTAGCTACCAATAAAAACACACCACAGCATTACGCTGGGCGCGCCCTTGTACTACCCAATAATACCTTATTATTTTCTACTGGCGATGGCTTTGACTTTAGAGAGCAAGCACAAGTTATTACCAGCCAGCTTGGTAAAATATTACGAATAAACTTAAACGGCAGTATTCCAACAGATAACCCATTTATTAACCATAAAAACCCAAATGCCCACGCTGTTTACTCACTTGGCCACCGTAACCCTCAAGGCCTTGTATATGATTACGATACACAGCAAATTATTAGCCACGAACACGGCCCCGCAGGCGGCGACGAACTAAACTACTTAAGCCCAGGCACCAATTATGGCTGGCCAGTAATCACCTACGGTAGGGATTATTCGCAAGCGCGTATTTCACCTTTTACTCAATACCCAGGCATGCAAAAACCAAGTGTTAATTGGACGCCATCAATCGCCCCATCAGGCATGGCGTATTACGGCTCTAAGCACGCCGCTTTTCCCTCATTACAAAAACATCTGTTAATTACTACTTTGGTTGATAAAAAGCTCTACGCTGTAAATTTAGCTAATGGTGAATTTACCCAGTCTCATATATTCCCAGAGGCCACAGGCCGATTAAGAGATGTGTTTGTAACCACTAAAGGTAATGTAGCAATATTAACCGATGGGAAAGATGCAAAGCTGATGTTGGTTAAATCAAATTAGTTCGCAAGAGGGTTAGAGAGACTTCGCTTTTAGAGGGTGATAGCGCCTTTTAGTAAGCCGCTTTAATAGGTTTAAGCACTCTGTTGGGTGGCGCCTTCGGCTTAACCAACCTACCTTTTGACGTAAGTCGGATAAGCGGCGAAGCCACGCCATCCGACAAAAGTGATGAGTTTACTAAAAACAACCCGACTTACCGCGTTATGCAGTAACCGAAAAATGTATTAAAGGTAATTACAGGAGCTTTACACCTAGTTTTTACCCGATTCTAATTTCTGCTTTAATAATTCAATAAGTTGAATGTTAAGCCCGGTAATTTCAGCTTCTAGCACCTTCACTTTTGCCTGCGACTCTTCATCATCTTTACTGCGTAACAATGCAGTTTCTTGCAGTAGTTTTTCAAGCTTTTCTTGTATTTCAGCAATCAGTTCATCAAGGGGATCACCTTCAGATTATGATGCTTGATCTACATCTTCATTACCTAATAACTTGCGAAATGCCGCTTGATTTTTATCTTCCAGACTTTTTTCCGCCCCCTCTTCAGATATATCTACTTGAACACCTTGAGCCACTCCCTTTTGCACTGTCTGTTTTTCAGAAACGTCATCAGCCACCACCTTTAAAATTTGTTTTTTCGGGTGAGCTTCTAAAGATTTAGACGTTATGTTAACTGACATTTTATCCATTGTAACACCCCTTATTTAATCAATTATTGGTGGCTATTGCTCAACTATAAATATAATGTTTTGCCAGCTGTTATTTGTTCTTGTATATAAAATTTGTGCCTGTCCTATTTTACTTCTAAATTTTTAAGGCAAACATTTGTGCGTTATTCATTTTGGGAAAAAACATATTATCGGCAGCAAGAAGCCAAAGGAAAACCCCATAATACCATCACCAGATCATTAGCATCTAAGTGGATACGAATACTATTTAGGTGCTGGAAAACATATACGCCCTACGATGAATCAACTTACTTAACTGCATTGAAAAGTAAGAGATCACCGCTGTTAAAATTTACGGTGGGAAGTTAGCTTTAGTGCTTGCTGTCCACCTCAGGGCGTGTTGTTAGACTTACATTACTCATCACCTGAGTCATCATCTTTATTTTTATCTTTATAAGCCTTGAAAATCTTGAGTAACTTCTCATTATCCGTAAGGGGATCTCGATAAGTATTTAGGATTTTTTGAAGTTTCTCATTACCCGCAAATGGGTCTTGATAAGAATTTAGGATTTTTTGTAGCTTTTCATTACCCGCAAATGAGTCTTGATAAGAGTTAAGGATTCTTTGTAGCTTTTCATTACCCGCAAATGAGTCTTGATAAGAGTTAAGGATTCTTTGAAGTTTCTCATTACCCGCAAATGAGTCTTGATAAGAGTTAAGGATTCTCTGAAGTTTCTCATTACCCGCAAATGAGTCTTGATAAGAGTTAAGGACTTTTTGTAATGGCTCATTACCAATTGGCTGAAGATGCTGAACCTCAGCATCTTCGATAGAGCTTTCACTTACATCAATAGATAAATTTGATTTACCATCTTCTAGAAACATTGATGTACTGTACATATGAAAGTTTTTGATATTTGACTCTCGATATATTTCAGATTGTAGCTCAGCAAGGGGACCAATAGTTTTTTTACCATTTAAATTTATTTTGTACCACCAGTCTTCTTTCGCGTCGTCAGTAATGAAAATTACATTCTCAATATTATCATTCTGTGACTTCTTAATTAATTGTTTCCAAAGAATAAGATCTCCATATTGTCTCTCATAATTTAAGCCATCATTATAAAAGTGTGTTTCATCATCACCATTACCTTTTCCTGCATCCTTAAAACCCGGAGGGATTTTATTTTTAAATCGATCTTTTCCTTCAATGTAAAGTTCGTCTAACCACTTTTGGTCTTCTGGTTTTTCACCGACTTTCTCATGGAAAAAATCATTGAGTTTATCTCTTATTTCATCATGCGATCTTACACATGGTTGTTCATTATCCCAGTGCTGAACAGACTTCTTGTAATTTGAAATACTCTTGTTAATTTCTTTTTCAAGTTTCTCTGTATTTTCAAACAATTTAGGGAAACGGCGTTTAAGTGCTAGTTTTTCGAAATCCCCTTTAAAAACTTTTTGAATTTTACCTAAATTACTTTCAATATCATTAAAAACTACTTTTTCATTTTTAATTATGCTTAATCTACGTCTTTGATACTCCAAGCCTACATGGTACGGGAGCCATAACTTATCGTTAACAGCATCAAGGATACTAAAGAAGTCATCCCTAGTTTGTTTAGCATATCCATATAAATTAAGTAGAACGTTGGTATCAAAAACAAAAATAGTTTTTTCATCCTTCCATAACTCTTCCAATACAGCACTATCAATATTGTAAAACCCTTTAAATATATCTTTCATTCATTGTCCTAAATTAGTTCTGCTTTTAAATAAATATGCTGAGGGATGTTGTTAATTGTGTCTGTAAGTCTAACGTCTGTGTTCAGCGGCATTTGAGGCGACACCTGTTTTTGTGGCAGCAAAATTGGGTGGTCCCTCAAATGTCCGCTGCAACGACTTGTTATAAGCAACCTTACCGCGGCAAGTGGAATGCTTGGATAGCAATATGAACTTCTCGATTTGAATCATCATTAATGTGAAACCGATACTGATACCAACCTTCTTCCACCTCTTTGACAAATCCCAAATGATTCGGATGTTCTGAAGTAACTTCACGAATAGTTTCGAGGACGGGGCTGAACTCCTTGTTGGATATGAACATAACCACTGCTGCCTTTGAATCCCTCCAAGTGAGATACGAAAGCAACTGAGTTATTGTTTCGAGATAGCCTTTCTTCCCATGCCAATATTTCAATTCGGCCACGAACACATTTGAGCCCTCGTGACGAAGCAAAATATCTGTTTTACCTTTCTTATTAAATGTTTCGCCCGTTGCAGAACCCTCAAAATTTGGCTCTAAAATCAGAAGCATATGATCACGAAGATGTTCCTCACCTTTTCCAGCGTATGTACTCGGCAACCGCTCAAATTGCTTGCCAACATCGTGGATAATTTTGAGAATCTGATGGTAAATTGCGTTATCAAGAGTTGGTTCCGGCTTATAGCCTTTGGCAGTAACTTCGGGCTTGGGCTTGCTTGGTATGGCTGGGGTTCGTTTAGCTGGAACTGAGAACGTAGAAGGTGTGCTGTGAGCTTTTCGAACAGGAATACCCAAAGCCGAAATCACGTCATGTTTCTTTAACAACTGTTCTTTTCGTGCATCGAATGCTTTGCTCAACAGTGACTCCAACGACCCGTTGAATCTTACTAGATCGTTCGTAAGATTCTGGTTTTGCGACGTTAACTGCGCCACAACATTATCAGCCTCGCGCTTTATCGCTTCCGCTTCTTGGTTAAAGTTAATAATTTCAAACTGAATTTCCCGACCATCAGTCTGAATACGCGGAGATGACATGCTGTATGTACTTGCACGAACCTTGAGCAACTGAGCATCCCCAGAAAACGGCAGGTGGAAGGTGTACACATCTTTTGGATAGGATTTTCCATTGTCCACCCAGTATGAACTGGGATGTCGTTTGGCAGGAATCATCCGTTCTTCAACAGAAACCGATAGTTGCTCTTGATGAATTTCCAATGGCTGCATTGAAAACTCCGAACCCAAATGATCAAGGTATTCCGTCTTGTTTACATTCAGAATGTAATCGTCAGTCTGGCCCTTTATAGCTTGAAGGGCTTGTTCCTTCCTGCCTTCGATTACGCCAAATCCATCTAACTCATAAAAGGCTACAAAATAATTATGCCCGTATCGACTCATCTCAGCTCCAGTAGCTTATAACGAGCCTGTAGATTAACTCGTTTTTTGTTTTTATTCATAAACAAACCATAGCTGAGTTCCTATTTTGGTTCAATCGATTACTTATTTATGCAGAATATAAAGTGGGAGTTTGATGTTGTTTTAATTGGTATTCTGGAAGGAATTACTGGTGTTTAAGCGGCTTTATTGAGGTTAAAAGAGCTTCCCCCTCTTAATGCATCGTGTTTTGCAGCTTTTCTATATTATGAACAAGGCAATACAGTTGCCATTACGCATTCACTTGACCCCGTAACAGATAAAAAGTCGTAACAAGGACAGGCGCATATTTTTTGGCAAAGAACTGTAACGCGCTAAAGCACGCCCTACATATTAGCTGAACCTTTTTACTTTTAACCTATAATAAAAAAGCCGCTGTTTATTACAAACAGCGGCTTTCTTTTTAAGCTCATAAGCCTAAAACCAGACTTAAAACTTAAGTTTTATTGCTTACCAATCACTTCAAGGCCACCCATATATGGGCGTAATACTTCTGGTACTACTACTGAACCATCTGCTTGTTGGTAGTTTTCTAGTATGGCTACGAGTGTACGGCCAACGGCTAAGCCTGAACCATTTAGTGTATGTAGTAACTCTGGCTTTTTAGCCCCTTCGCGGCGAAAACGTGCTTGCATACGACGTGCCTGAAAATCTACCATGTTTGAACATGATGAAATTTCGCGGTAGGTGTTTTGCGCTGGTAACCATACTTCTAAGTCGTAGGTTTTAGCTGAGCCAAAGCCCATGTCGCCCATACATAAAATTACTTTGCGGTACGGTAGTTCAAGCTCTTGTAGTATTTGCTCCGCATGACCTGTTAACTCTTCAAGTGTTGCCATTGAGTCTTCTGGTTTTACCAGCTGTACAAGTTCTACTTTATCAAACTGGTGCTGGCGAATTAAGCCGCGAGTATCGCGACCATAGCTGCCGGCTTCACTTCTAAAACATGGCGTGTGCGCGGTTAAACGAATTGGTAAATCGCTTTCGTCGTAAATTTCATCGCGTGCGCTGTTGGTAAGTGGCACTTCTGCTGTAGGGATTAAGCTAAAGCCTGATTGCTGTTCGCCATCGTCGTTTACAAGGCCTAGTGTGTGGAATAAATCGCCCGCAAACTTAGGTAATTGGCTAGTGCCGTATAGACTTGCGCTATTTACTAGGTACGGTACGTACATTTCTGTGTAACCGTTTTTGTCTGTGTGGGTATCTAGCATGTATTGCGTTAATGCACGGTGCATACGCGCTACTTGGCCGCGCATTACAGTAAAGCGTGCGCCACTAATTTTAACGCCCATTTCAAAGTCTAAGCCGTTTAAGTCTTGGCCTACATCAACGTGATCTTTAACGTCAAAATCAAACTTTTTAGGTGTGCCCCACGTGAGTATTTCAACGTTGTCGTCTTCGTCTTTACCTGCAGGTACTGATTCGTCTGGCAAGTTTGGGATTGCTAAGGCAATGTCGTTAATTGCGGCTAATACTACATCTTGCTGCGCTTTTGCTGCGTCTAGTTCGCTACCTAAGTTAGCAACTGCATCTAGTAGCGGTTGAGCGTCTTCGCCTTTGGCTTTAGCTTGGCCAATTGCTTTTGCGCTTGCATTACGCTGACTTTGAAGTTCTTGCGTTTTTACTTGTAATGTTTTGCGTTTTTCTTCAAGTGCCGTGACCGTCGCTACATCGAGTTCGTAACCGCGAGCCGCTAAGCGTGCTGCCGTTTGTTCGATATCTTGACGTAAAAATTTAGAATCTAACATGTTAGTTTTTAACCTTTTTGCATTACTAGCTGAAGGCCCAGCCAAGCCATAAAAATACACACCATCACGTTTAAGATGATATTGAGGGCCATTTTAATAAAGTGACCTTGTTGTAACAACAACAGCGAATCCATTGAAAATGTTGAAAAGGTGGTTAATGCACCTAAAAAGCCAATCCCGATAAGGGCTTTAGCAGGGCTTGCGGCGATAATTTCTTTATCTATCAAACCGTACAAAATACCCATCAACAATGAACCCAGAATATTAACCGCCAACGTGCCAAAAGGGAATCCCCTACCGAGGAGTTTTAGCATGCTTTCGCTAATAAAAAACCGTAAACACGCCCCTGAGGCTCCGCCAAGGGCGATCATCATATAAAGTTTAATCATTTTCGTATCGTTTAAGTGGGCTTTGCGCGTCGCGCTCTTTTAAGTAATCGAGCTTTTGCTTAATTTTTTGCTCAAGGCCACGATCGCTCGGTAAATAATATTCCTTACCTTGCATTTCTGGTGGTAAATACTTCTCTCCGGCAGCAAAAGCGCCTTCTTCGTTATGCGCATAACGATACTCAGCGCCATACCCTAAGTCTTTCATTAAGTTGGTTGGCGCATTACGTAAATGCTCTGGCACTGGGTAACTTGGCTCGTTTTGAGCATCGGCCTTGGCTTGATTAAACGCCATATACACCGCATTACTTTTAGGTGCGCTGGCTAAATAAAGTGTGGCTTGGGCAATTGCGCGTTCGCCCTCGCTTGGGCCAACTCGCTGAAAAATATCCCATGCGTTTAGCGCCACTTCCATAGCGCGCGGATCGGCGTTGCCTATGTCTTCTGTGGCAATGGCAAGTAAGCGCCTAGCTACATATAAAGGGTCGCCACCACCGGCTAAAATACGGCAATACCAATACAGCGCGCCATCGGGGGAGCTGCCTCGTACCGATTTATGAAAGGCCGATATTAAGTCGTAAAATTCATCGCCGCCTTTATCGTATTTAGCTAAATGTGTGGGCAGCACTTGGCTAAGTACGTGCTCGTCTACATTGTATTGGCCGTTTTGCTCTGTGGTTAAATCAACCGCTTGCTCTAGTAAGTTAAGTACTTTGCGCGCGTCGCCACCACTTGCTTGGCACAGTGCTTTTTTTGCGTTGTCGGCAATTACTATGTGCTTTTGGCTTAATTGTTCGTCTTGTTTGAGTGCGCGATTTATTACTGTGTATAGATCGGTATCGGCAAGCGATTTTAAAACATACACACGGGCACGCGACAAAATAGCGTTGTTAAGTGCAAACGAGGGATTTTCGGTGGTTGCACCTACAAATATAAAGGTGCCGTCTTCTATGTGCGGTAAAAATGCATCTTGCTGGGATTTATTAAAACGGTGAACTTCGTCAACAAACATTAAGGTACGTTGGCCACGGCTTTGTAGGTTTTCGCGCGCCTGCGTAACGCTGTCGCGAATGTCTTTAACGCCTGCAGTAACTGCCGACATTTGAATAAGCGCAGCATCGGCATGATTAGCAATTATTTGCGCGAGCGTTGTTTTACCCACGCCCGGCGGGCCCCACAGTATTAAACTATGACAGCGCCCTGCAACAATTGCCTGATGCAGTGGTTTATCGGCGCTGAGTAAGTGCTGCTGACCAATATATTCATCAAGGGTTGTTGGGCGCATACGCGCTGCGAGTGGGCGTACATCGGGCCCAAAGTTAAATCCTAAGTTACTCACCGTTACTCTGATCGTCTATTTCAACACCTTCTGGAGGCGTAAATTCAAAGGTACTTTTATCAAGCGGCGTATTAACTTGTGCATCATTAAAAGTAAACGACGATAACTGCCCTGAATTATCGGTTACCACTAATTTAGCCAAACCTTGCTCGTTACCAGCAAAGGTTATATCTAGCTGCTCTACTTGGCTTTCTACGCCTTTGTTTGGCGTTACGCTAAAGCCGCTATTTGTGGCCATTACGCTGTATTTTTCCCACTGCGCTGGATCTTTTGACGTAAGTAACACAAACGGCGTTGAATCTATAAGGCTGCTAGTTTGCATAATAGTTACTTGCTCGGCGAAGCTGTCGAAGTAATATGTTTTATCACCATTTGATACAAATAATGTATCGTCTGGATTGGTTTGCTGCCAGCGGATCATCATAGGTTGTTGCAGGGCAATTGTGCCCTCGCCTTGCATTACTGCTTGGCCTTGTTTGTCTGTTACTTTTTGCGCAAACTGCGCTTTAAAGCTTTTTAGCGATGCGAGTTGATCTTGTAATGCTTGGCTGTCGTCTGCAAAGCTTGGCGTAGCAACTAAGCTGCCAAGTACTAATAATAAGGTGTTAAGTTTTTTCATTAATTTGCTCCATTAGGTACTAATACATCGCGAGCGCCATTGTGGCCAGCTGAACTCACGATACCCGATGTTTCCATTTGTTCTACTAAGCGTGCTGCGCGGTTATAGCCAACACGTAATTTACGTTGCACAGACGACACCGATACTTTACCGGTTTCAATTACAAACGACACGGCTTCGTCGTACAGCGGATCGTTTTCTTCATCTGCGTTTTCGCTGGCTTCACCCGGTAATAAAATATCCTCGTTCGCGTCGCCATTGAGTATTTCGTCTATGTAATTTGGTTTAGCACGGGCTTTCCAGTCGTTTACTACCGCGTGTACTTCGTGGTCGTCTACAAACGCGCCATGCACACGCTCAGGAACACTTGTACCTGGCGGTAAATACAACATATCACCCATACCTAGTAAGTTTTCGGCACCTTGTTGGTCAAGTATAGTGCGCGAATCTATTTTACTCGATACCTGAAACGCCATACGCGTTGGTATATTTGCTTTAATTAAACCGGTAATTACGTCTACCGATGGGCGCTGTGTTGCCAGTATTAAATGAATACCTGCGGCACGTGCTTTTTGCGCAATACGGGCAATTAGCTCTTCTACTTTTTTACCTACAATCATCATCATGTCGGCAAATTCGTCAATTACTACCACTATACTAGGTAGTTTTCCAAGCTCATCTGGGCCATCTTTCATGCCATCGGTGTCTTTAAATAATGGGTCCATTATTGGGTAGCCCGCTTCTTTGGCTTCAAGCACCTTTTGGTTGTAACCTTTTAAGTTACGTACACCCAACGCCGACATTAGCTTATAACGACGCTCCATTTCGCCTACACACCAACGCAGTGCATTAGCGGCTTCTTTCATGTCGGTAACTACTTCACACAATAAATGCGGAATACCTTCGTATACCGAAAGCTCAAGCATTTTCGGGTCAATCATGATCATACGTACATCGTCAGGACCCGATTTGTACAGTAAGCTTACTATCATGACATTAACGCCCACTGATTTACCCGAGCCTGTAGTACCGGCTACCAGTAAATGCGGCATTTTACCAAGGTCGGCACATACCGGCTCCCCTGCAATATCTTTACCTAATACCATGGTGAGTGGCGATGGGTTTTGCTCAAATTTAGGGGCGTTTATTACTTCTGATAAACGCACTATTTCGCGATACTTGTTAGGCAGCTCTATGCCTACATAGGTTTTTCCCGGAATAACCTCAACCACACGTACACTAATTGCTGAAAGCGAACGGGCTAAATCTTTTGCTAAACCGGTAATTTTAGACACCTTTATACCGGGTGCTAAATCTAGCTCAAAGCGTGTAACAACTGGCCCTGGGTATACTGCTACAACCTTTGCTTGTACGTTAAAGTCGAGCAGTTTTGTCTCTACTAGTCGTGATACTGTATCGAGCTCTTCTTGCGAAATAGGATTTTTAGCTTTGTCGGGTCTGTCGAGTAAATCAAGCGATGGTAATGGCCCCAGTGGCGGCTCTTGATTAAGTAATTGTTCAAATTTTTCTTTGGCTGTTGGTGGCGGCTGATACGCAGCTTTTGGCTTGTTCATTGGCCTAGCTGGCGATACTACCGTAGTTACTGGCTTTTCAGGCTCTACTACTGGGCTCTGATCAAGTGCATTAAGTGCAGCTTCTGTATCCATTGGATCGTCATCTATGGCGCTAAAGCCAATTTCTTGATCGAGTATGTCGTCAAGCTCGTCAAACGGCATAAATTCGTCGCTAATTTGCGGCTCATTAAATGGCGTTTGCGGTTTGTTAATTGATTTTTGTTTATTTACTTTTTTAGTATTTGTTTCATCGGCTTGCTCGTCGGTGTCTGGTTCAAATTGTGCGTCTATTTGCTGATTATCAGTACCCGCTAAACGCTCTCGGTTTAACCAGCCTTTTATATAATTGCTTGTGTAACGATAAAAACGGACGATTAAATCACCTAAATAATCAACAAAATCAACCCACGATACGCCCGTTAATAATGTTAAACCGGCAAAAAAGAAGCACAATAATAATATTGAAGTACCGGTAAAGTTAAATGCCGGCATCATTGCCGATTCAATTACATCGCCCACTACCCCGCCTGATGAAAAGTTATAAATATCATCAAAATTAATGCTGCTAATAGCGGTGGCTGAGGTAATAAATAAAGCAAAACCAATAACACGCAATGCTAAGGTGGTGTAGTCGAGTTGTAAAATTCGGTGCGGTTGTTTAAATAGTAAATAGCCAAATATCTGAATTGCGGCCGGTACTAAATAAGCCAACCAGCCAAAAGTGAGTAATAATATGTCAGCAATCCAGGCACCTGCAGCGCCAGTAATGTTTTTTACTTCGCTAAAGCTAGTTTGCGACCATGCAGCATCCGCCGGATCAAAGCTGATTAAGGCACATAAAATAAATATTGCTGTAAAAGTGCTGATTATCAGCCCTGTTTCTAATAGCCTTTGCACACCGTTTAGGCGCATAATTCCCTATTCCTCTTTATTATTTTACACTCACTTAGCAGTGGAATACCTTAGCAGGAAATGTATTTTGTTGCACTTTATCTTAACCTTGATGGCCTGATTATGAACAAGTTTTTATAATTTAAACTTATATTATGCGAAACTAATTATAAATTACTATATTAGCCTGTAAATAACACACATATTGTAAATCAGCTTAAGCAACATAGGGGCGAATAATTACGCCTTCCTCGCCTTTTACTTCTTCCATTACTACATAAGTACGACTTTCGCTAACATTGGGTAACTTTAAGAGTATATCGCCCAGTACTCCTCGGTACTCAGACATGTCGTTTACCCGCGTTTTAAGTAAAAAGTCAAAATTACCCGATACTAAATGGCACTCTATTATTTCGTTATGCTTTTTAACTGCGGCACTAAATTCGTCAAATACATCTGCCGATGTTTTAGTAATAGTTACCTCAACGTATACCGATAAACCTTGGCCAAGCTTAGCCGGATCGACCACTGCCTTGTAACCAAGTATATAACCTTCTCGCTCCAACTTTTTTACACGCTCTAAACACGGTGTCGCACTTAAGCCAACTCGTCGGGCCAGTTCCACATTAGATAGCCGCCCATCCTGTTGTAATTCCACTAATATTTTGCGATCTATTCTATCTAATAGTGTATGCATACTCACCTAGTTTATTATTCTGTTTAAAAGCCAAAAGCAGATATTATCACTATAATATGTTAAAAAAAAGGTAAGACACACTGGCAACACATGAATATAATAGTGAAAAAACTTATCCCGTTCTAACAAGGCGAAAATTATGATTATAGGTGTACCTAAAGAAATTAAAAACCATGAATACCGCGTAGGTATGGTTCCTGCTAGTGTTCGTGAGCTCGTTAATCACGGCCACCAAGTATTAGTGGAAACAGATGCGGGTATGGGCATTGGCTTTACTAACGATGATTACGTACAAGCCGGTGCTGAAATTTTAGCAACACCTGCTGATGTATTCGCAAAAGCCGAGATGATAATTAAAGTAAAAGAGCCACAAGCGATTGAACGTGCCATGCTGCGCGAAGATCAGATTCTTTTCACTTACTTACATCTTGCCCCTGATTTACCACAAACTGAAGACCTAGTTAAAAGCAAAGCAATTTGTATTGCATACGAAACAGTCACAGACTCTCGCGGTGGCCTTCCTCTTTTAGCTCCTATGAGTGAAGTAGCAGGTCGTATGTCTATTCAAGCAGGCGCACAAGCGCTTGAAAAAATAAATAAAGGCAGTGGTATGTTACTTGGTGGCGTACCGGGCGTTGAGCCAGCTAAAGTAGTTATTATTGGCGGCGGTATGGTTGGCCGTAGTGCTGCGCTTATGGCGGTTGGTTTAGGTGCAAATGTAGTAATACTTGATCGTAACATTGATGTATTACGCGCACTAGACGCACAGTTTGGCAACAAAGTACGCGCTATTTACTCAACTGCCGACGCACTAGAAAAACACGTACTAGAGGCCGATTTAGTAATTGGCGGTGTACTCATTCCAGGTGCAGCTGCACCTAAACTAGTAACTGCGGAACACATTAAAGCCATGAAGCCAGGCTCTGCAATTGTTGATGTAGCAATTGACCAAGGTGGTTGTATTGCTACTTCTAAAGCAACTACGCATGCAGATCCTACGTTCATTGTTGATGACGTTGTTCACTATTGTGTTGCTAATATGCCGGGCGCTGTGCCACGAACTTCTACGTTTGCACTTAACAATGCAACCTTGCCGTTTATTATTAACCTTGCAAACAAAGGTTATAAAAAGGCATTGCTTGACGACGCTCACTTCTTAAAAGGCTTAAATGTTATTAAAGGCCAAGTAACTTACAAAGAAGTAGCAGAAGCGTTTAACATGGAATATGTTGATCCTCGCACTGCGCTAGAAAACGTTTAATTTAGCGTAAAGCACTCAAGCATTAACTTACTTGAGTGCTTTAAACTTTAGAGTAAACATTAGTGCAAACAAAAAGCAGCTATTAAGCTGCTTTTTTATTGTATAGATTTAAATTTATACCAATTACTTTATATAAAGCGTTTAATTATAAAATCTACTTTTACACGCTTTGCTTGGCCAAGTAACTTTTTAACCGCTTGCGGATAATCGTCCATGGTTTCTAAATCATCTGGGCCAGTTAAACGGCGACAGTGTTGTAGGATTTCTTGCTTTTCGTTGTCAATATCTTGCATTATTGTTTGCTGTGGATCTTCAATTAAAATACCATTTTCAACATCTAGTCCCCACGCCCGTGGGTTAAGGTTATGACCGCTGAGTAAATGTACTTTTCTGTCTGAGCAAATGCCTTTTAAATGAAACGAATTACTGTCGTGCTTCCATAAATAAACGTTTAAATTACCGTTATCAATGTGGCGTTTTTGTGTTTTAACAAATTTATACAAAATAGTTTCGTATAAATACGGCAACGCGCCTATTTTACTAAATGGCTCGCTAGGCGGTACATAAAAGTCGTTAGCGGTTTTATCGCCCACTACAATAGTAACTTGCTTACCTTGTTTTAATAGCCGGCGTAATGAGCGCATTAATGGCGCCGGAAAATTAAAGTAAGGCGTATACAACACCAGCTCTTGCTCGGTGGCGTCAAACATAGTTTTAATTAAACGATTAAGTTCGTTATTGCGTCGCCCTAATCCTAAAAACAAACGAATACCTAAGGGCTGAGTATTATGCAGCTCGGCGCTGTTATACCTTGCTGTTTTTAAATCACGCATTAATTGCTTTTGATCTAATCTAAAATCATTAAGCTTTGGCAACGGGCGGCTATCAATACGCGGCACTGCATTTGAGCTAAGTAATGTTGTTTCAATAAAGTCTATTACAGCATCGCACAGCGCGTTTTGCGTAACTAAAAAGTAACGATCGAGGCGGTAACGGTCGTTATACTCTAAATACACATTATTTATGCTCGCGCCGCTATAAAGCAAGGTGTCGTCAATTACAAAACCTTTTAAATGCAATACGCCAAATAACTCTTTCGCTTTTACGGGTACGCCATATACCTGCACGTTCGATTGAAACTTTTCGAGGTAATCACAATATAAACTGGCATTCCCCTCAGATTTTTCGGCGCCAATAAGGCCACGTTGCGCGCGATGAAAATCTACCAGCACTTTTATTTCAAGTGCAGGGTTGGCTAATGACACCTGGTGCAGTGCCTCTAAAACTTCACGTCCTGCTTCATCATCTTGTAAATAAAGCGTGGTTATATAAATTCGTTTTTTTGCGTTGGCAATTAAACGTAGCAATTGCGTACGGTACTCTTGCGCATTGGTTAAGACGTTAAGGTCTTTTGAAGTCAACCCAAATGCGGGTTTTTCCTGCCAAAATAACATAGTTGCCTATTCACTTAGGTCACATAATCTTTCAGTGACAAATCAAAATTAGGTAAAACATATCAAAAAAAATCAAACCGGTCATGAATTAACGCAGTTTTGTTGCGTATTAGTCTGTTTATTGAACTAATTTTACTTATTAGACATAAATTACTCCATTTTAAGTACACAATATTGCACAGCTTTAAAATTTGTTAAAAAAATTAATCACGGATTTTGTTTACTTCCTGCTTGTTTTTCTTAGAATCGAGCGCATTACAGAGTGAATTAAACGTTTAGGAAAAAACCATGACTGAAGCAAAACATTGTAAGTTACTTATTTTAGGCTCAGGCCCCGCTGGTTACACTGCCGCAGTTTACGCAGCCCGCGCAAATTTAAACCCGGTATTAATTACTGGTATGCAACAAGGTGGCCAATTAACAACCACTACCGAAGTAGAAAACTGGCCTGGCGATGCGCATGGCTTAACTGGTCCTGCGTTAATGGATCGTATGAAAGAGCATGCTGAGCGCTTTGAAACTGAAATTATATTTGATCACATAAATAAAGTAGACGTGTCTAAACGCCCTTTCACTTTAACTGGCGACCAAGGCACTTACACCTGTGACGCACTAATTATTGCAACAGGCGCGTCTGCTAAGTACTTAGGCTTAGAGTCAGAAACAAATTTTCAAGGCCGTGGCGTATCTGCGTGTGCGACCTGTGATGGTTTTTTCTATAAAGGACAAAAAGTAGCGGTTGTTGGCGGCGGTAACACAGCTGTTGAAGAAGCGCTTTACTTATCTAACATTGCCGATGAAGTGCATGTAATTCACCGTCGTGATAGTTTCCGTAGTGAAAAAATATTAGCCGATCGCCTAGCTGAAAAAGCAGCAAACGGTAATGTAGTAATGCACTACAACCGCACGCTTGACGAAGTATTAGGTGACCAAATGGGCGTTACCGGTGTGCGTATTAAAGATGCAAACTCTGATGCAACCGAAGAATTAGACCTAGCGGGCGTATTTATTGCTATTGGCCATAAGCCAAATACCGATATGTTTGTTGGCCAACTAGAAATGAAAGACGGCTATATAATTGTTGAGTCGGGCCTTAATGGCAACGCTACACAAACTAGCGTACCAGGCGTATTTGCTGCTGGTGATGTGTCGGATCATATTTACCGCCAAGCAATTACTTCAGCCGGAACAGGTTGTATGGCAGCATTAGATGCTGAGCGCTTTTTAGATAATCTATAAGCAGTTAAGTGTTTAGTAAAAAGGCTGATAAATCAGCCTTTTTTTATGCCTAAATTATAGTTACACTTTTGTTATTCGTTTTTATTGAAGTATTGTATGAAAAAACAGCTGTACCAGCTAAGTAATACCGATATAGCATTTCCTCCTATAGAGTGCGCACTCGACTCCCCCGACGGTTTACTCGCTATTGGTGGCGATTTAAGTTTAGCACGGCTTAGTAACGCTTATAATAATGGTATATTTCCGTGGTTTAGCGAAGACGAGCCAATAATGTGGTGGTCGCCCAGCGAGCGCGGCATTGTAGAGCTCGATAATTTTCATATTAGTAAAAGCCTGCGCAAGCATTTAAAAAAGCACCCGGTCACCGTTACTATTAATAATGCCTTTATTGAAGTAATTGAAGCATGCTGCGAGCAACGCATTGATACCGATGGTACGTGGATCACCTCTGACATGCTCACTGCGTACATTAACGCCCACAACGCAGGCATTGCCCATAGTGTAGAAGTGTGGCGCGAGGGAGAGCTTGCAGGTGGCTTATATGGCATTATGCAAAACGGTGTGTTTTGTGGCGAGTCAATGTTTCATCATCAAACAAACTGCTCTAAGCTGGCTATGTGGGCGTTAGTTAATTGGCTTAAGCGCCATAACGCGCATTTTATTGATTGTCAGCTCGAAAACCCCTATTTAATGTCGTTAGGAGCAACAGTGATCCCACGCCCTGCATTTTTAGCTAAACTACACGCAGCGCAAAATTATAAAGTAGACCCTGCTATGTGGATACCACAGGAGCTTAACGCTATTTATGAATGAACATATTCCTGCACGCGCTGGTTTAAGCCAAGAGTTTGCTTGTAGTTATTTACCCAACCGCCAAGAGCAGTTATTGGTCATTCTTGATCCAAGTTGCTACAGCAGCGATAAGTTTGAGTCTTTGCTGGCGTTAGGTTTTCGTCGCAGCGGTAACCAAATTTACCGCCCACACTGTCCAACTTGCAGCGCATGTAGCTCTGTACGTGTATTAGTACAAGAGTTTATTGAGACAAAATCGCACAAACGTAAACTAAACAAAGCAAAAACACGCTTTGAGGTTAAATATTCTAATCAAGAGCGCCCGCAATACTACGCGCTGTACAGTAAATATATTAGTTTGCGCCATCAAGACGGTAGTATGTATCCTCCTGATAAAACACAGTTTCAGAGTTTTTTATTATGCAGTTGGTTAAACATCACTTTTATAGAGCTTTGGGATCAAGATAATTTAGTTGCAGTTGCTGTAACTGATTGTATGGACAAGGCTATTTCAGCTATTTATACTTTTTTTGACCCCGACTATGAGCAGTATAGTTTGGGCACTGTGATGATTTTACAGCAGCTAATATTTGCTAAAGCGCAAAATAAGCACTATGTGTACTTGGGCTACCAAATAGACGAATGCCCTAAAATGAACTACAAAACGCAATTTTTACCGGCGCAAAAACAAGTCAAAGACCAGTGGTTGACTATTTAATTTGCAAAAATAGCCGCTGCGCCTTTACTTATTGGCGTATTTTGGGCAGAATCTGCAGCGTTTAACTATTAAAGAGGTGTTACGCTAAACATGGCGAAAGAAGACGTAATCGAAATGCAAGGGACAGTCCTTGATACTTTACCAAATACAATGTTCCGAGTTGAGCTAGAAAATGGTCACGTAGTTGTGGCTCACATTTCAGGCAAAATGCGCAAAAACTATATCCGTATTTTAACCGGCGATAAAGTAACGGTAGAAATGACTCCTTACGATTTATCGAAAGGTCGTATCGTATTCCGTGCTCGCTAAGTAAGTGCGTAAACGAGATTTAGTTTTTGGCTAGTGCTTCACTAGCTTTAAGCGTTTATTAAATGTAATTGATGGATATTAACTAGCAATTACATTTAATAAACAAAAAACCCAGCCTTGCTGGGTTTTTTGTTGTCTATAAAACATTACAAAAAAAGGCCTGCTTTTAAAAGCAGGCCTTTTTATTTAACTCATTTAGCGCATATTAAACTAAGCTGGAGTTAAATCGCTTTCGTAATCAAAGCGTATTTTTTTATCTTTAACCGATACTTTAACCGTACCGCCTTCAACAAGTTCACCAAAGAGTATTTCGTTGGCTAATGGTTTTTTAAGCTGCTCTTGGATAATACGTGCCATAGGACGTGCACCCATGGCTTTGTCATAACCTTTGTCAGCCAACCATTCACGCGCTTTAGCACTAAGCTCAAGATTAACTGATTTTTTATCCAGTTGCGCCTGAAGCTCCACAATAAACTTATCAACCACGAGTAAAATAACGTCTTTATCAAGGTGATTAAACCAAATAATGTTATCTAAACGGTTTCTAAATTCTGGTGAAAATACTTTATTAATTTCACCCATTGCATCGTGCGTATGGTCTTGCTCGCTAAAACCAATTGATGCGCGCGTTGTTTCTTGCACACCCGCATTGGTGGTCATTACCACGACTACATTTCTAAAATCGGCTTTGCGACCGTTATTATCAGTTAATGTACCGTGATCCATTACTTGCAACAATATGTTGTAAATATCTGGATGCGCTTTTTCAATCTCATCTAACAGTACTACCGCATGCGGGTTTTTAATTACCGCTTCAGTGAGTAAACCACCTTGCTCAAAACCAACATAACCTGGTGGCGCACCAATTAGTCGACTTATTGCATGGCGCTCTACGTACTCCGACATATCAAAGCGAATAAACTCAACACCCATACATTTAGCTAGCTGTTTAGTAACCTCGGTTTTGCCTACCCCTGTTGGGCCTGCAAATAAGAACGACCCTACTGGTTTTTCTTCGTTGGCTAAACCAGAGCGCGATAAGCGAATAGCCGATGTAAGCGCATCAATAGATTGATCTTGCCCAAACACCAACATTTTTAAATTGCGGTCTAAGTTTTTTAGCGTTTCTTTGTCGCTAGATGACACACTTTGCGGTGGAATACGCGCCATTTTAGCCACAATGTTTTCTATATCGGCAACACCAATGGTTTTTTTACGTTTAGAGCTAGGCAGTAAACGTTGGCTTGCACCGGCTTCGTCGATTACGTCAATTGCTTTGTCGGGCAAATGGCGTTCATTAATATATTTTGCACTTAGCTCTGCCGCTGCTTTTAACGCTTTTTGCGTATAACGAATACCATGGTGCGCTTCGTAACGCTCTTTTAAACCATTTAATATTTTAGTGGTATCGGCAACACTCGGCTCAAGCACATCAATTTTTTGAAAGCGACGTACCAAGGCGCGGTCTTTCTCAAAAATATTTTTATACTCGTTATAAGTTGTCGACCCCATACAACGTAATTGCCCACTAGAGAGCAGTGGCTTAAGTAAGTTTGATGCATCCATAACTCCACCCGATGCCGCGCCGGCACCAATAATGGTATGAATTTCATCAATAAATAAAATAGAACCCGGTTGTGCTTGCAACTCTTTTAGTAAGCTTTTAAAGCGTTTTTCAAAATCGCCACGGTACTTAGTACCTGCCAATAATGCGCCCATATCAAGCGAGTAAACAACTGCATCGGCAATTACTTCGGGTACTTGCTTATTTACAATACGATACGCTAGGCCTTCTGCAATTGCTGTTTTACCAACACCTGCTTCGCCTACTAATAATGGGTTGTTCTTTTTACGACGACACAACACCTGTACAGTGCGCTCTACTTCACTATCGCGCCCTATTAATGGGTCAATGTGACCTTCAAGCGCTTGTACGTTTAAATTAGTGGTAAAGCTGTCGAGCTTGCTCGCTTCTTCGCTTTGCACTTCTTGTACGTCTTCGTGAATATCGTCGGTGTCATCGCCTAATTCATCATCGCCTTTGGCAATGCCATGCGAAATAAAATTAACGATATCGAGACGTGATATATCGTGTTTTTTAAGTAAATATACTGCTTGGCTTTCTTGTTCAGAAAAAATAGCCACCAGCACATTTACGCCTGTCACTTCGTTTTTACCTGATGATTGCACATGAAAAACAGCACGTTGCAATACACGTTGAAAACCAAGTGTTGGCTGAGTTTCACG
Source organism: Pseudoalteromonas translucida KMM 520 (assembly GCF_001465295.1). NCBI lineage: Bacteria > Pseudomonadati > Pseudomonadota > Gammaproteobacteria > Alteromonadales > Pseudoalteromonadaceae > Pseudoalteromonas > Pseudoalteromonas translucida. Next base: position 1,958,981 of record NZ_CP011034.1, read on the forward strand.
CTCTTCTTCTAAATCTGGAATAACCGGCGTGGTTTCGTTAATAAACTCAAGTAATTCAGTTTTTAACTCTGCAACATTTACTGCACAGGCACTTAGCGCTTCCCCAGCAGATGGATTGTCCAAAAGCGCAAGTAAAAGGTGTTCTACCGTCATAAACTCATGACGACGTGTACGCGCTTCGCGAAACGCGCTGTTCAAAGTAAGTTCTAAATCTTTATTTAGCATTGGCAACCCCTTACAGAGATAATAATTTTATACCATTACAATCGAACGAAAGATCATTCGCTTGGTATTTATTCCTGCTCACAACTACATAGCAGTGGATGCTCGTTATCCCTTGAATATCGGTTAACTTGTTCAGCTTTTGTATGGGCTACATCTGAGCTAAATACGCCACAGATCCCCTTCCCTTGTTGATGAATTTGCAGCATCACGTCGGTTGCTCTATCGCTATCCATATTAAAAAACGTCATCAGGATCTCTATCACAAAATCCATTGGCGTGTAATCGTCGTTATTTAAAACAACTTTATATTTTCGCGGTGGTTGCAGCTTTTGCTTTTCCTTGTCGCGAACGATGTCTATAACACCTGAATCTTTCATACCACTCATAATTAAATATAGTCTTGTCTTAGTAACTCAAGCAAACTTGAATAAAAAATAAATAAAATGTTAATAAATAGATCAAAACACTTGACTGACTGGCTAAATAAACTACAGTCAAACATAGATTGATTAAACCTTAGTCAGTCTAGCAAATTATACAGTTTAGATTAACTAAATTAGTGAACTTATAGAAGGATGTAGAAGTATGGCTTGTGGTAAAGTCAAATGGTTCAATAATGCCAAAGGTTTCGGTTTCATCGTAGAAGACGGCTGCGAGAATGATATTTTCGCTCATTACTCAACAATTGTAATGGACGGCTATAAAACACTTAAAGCTGGTCAAGATGTAACATTCGAATTAGAACAAGGCCCTAAAGGCTTACACGCTAAAAATATAGCGCCCAACGGTGATATTATTGAGTGACTGTTATTTTGTTCTACTAAAGCGAGTGACCTGCTTAGATCCTCGCTTAATTCCTTCAACATCTTTTTTATCATCTCTTCTTCTGTATTAATAGCCTCATTATCTGCAAATTCAACCCTTCTCCTTGAATTTATTTTATCTACCCCAATATTTTCTGTATTGAATGTTAAATATCAATTTGTATTAAATACGCGAACATACCAATAACGTTAAATTAATTAGTTATTTCGGCGCAAAAAAATGGCTCAACAATAGGGTTAAATAATGTATACCATTGTTTTACCTTAGTTATTTTAAAAGTGACAAGTAAGCCATTTAATACGCTAGCATGCTCGTATTTTTAAGAAAATTGGCATTAACTATAACGGCAAGTAAAAAAGCTTAATAATTAAGCATAAATTTAAATGTATAGTTATTCTATATAAAAATTTTTAATGTCGATTATGAAACTTTTAGTCCGTTAGAACGATCAATGTTTTTAATTCAATTGGTATAACTACTTGGATGGTGCTTGCAAAAACTAGCCCTTTTAAACCAAGCTTGTTACACTCTTTACCCTAAAAATAACGTATTAACGCTAGCCTAAAGGCTAATTTATTTTTATTAAATGTTTAGTTATAAATACGGTACTAGCTGGTCAGGTGTGACTATTTTGCTTTATATAAATATAGGGCAATAAACACCTAACTGACTGCTCGTTGCTCCATTATTAACGCTTTAATGTATTACCAATACTGGTGGCAATGATTTCTTTGCATTGTTGAATATGGTCGTTATGGCCAACTATCTAGGAATGATGATGACATCAAAAATTATCTATACAAAAACGGACGAAGCTCCGGCACTCGCAACTTACTCGTTGCTACCTATCATCCAAGCATATACAAATGCGGCAGGTGTTGAAGTTGAAACTCGCGATATTTCATTAGCAGGTCGTGTAATTGCAAGCTTCCCTGATTATTTAACACCAGAACAACGTATTAACGATGCACTGGCTGAACTTGGCGAACTGGCTAAAACACCAGAAGCTAACATTATTAAATTACCAAACATCAGCGCCTCTGTACCACAGCTTCGCGCGGTAATTAAAGAGCTTCAAGCTAAAGGTTATGCACTTCCAGAATACCCTGTTGAGCCTAAAAACGATGAAGAAAAAGCAATTCAAGCTGCGTACGACAAAATTAAAGGCAGTGCAGTAAACCCAGTACTACGTGAAGGTAACTCAGATCGTCGTGCACCTGGTTCTGTAAAAGAATATGCACGTAACAACCCGCATTCAATGGGTGCGTGGAGCAAAGACTCTGAATCTTACGTTGCTAGCATGAGCGAAGGCGACTTTTTTGGTTCTGAGCAATCAGTAACAGTTGATACAGCAACTGATGTGCGTATTGAACATGTTGCAACTAACGGCGACGTTACTGTGCTTAAACAAAGCACACCGCTTTTAGCTGGCGAAGTTATTGATGCATCAAGCATTAGCGCTGCTAAGCTGCAAGCTTTCTTAGCTGCTGAAATTGATGCTGCTAAAGAAAAAGGTGTTTTATTCTCGCTTCACATGAAAGCGACAATGATGAAAGTATCTGATCCAATTATTTTTGGTCACGCTGTAAAAGTATTCTACAAAGATGTATTTACTAAGCACGGTAAACTTTTTGAAGAGCTAGGTGTTGATGTAAATAATGGTTTAGGCGATGTGTACTCTAAAATTCAAACATTAGATGACGCTAAGCGCGAAGAAATTGAAGCAGACATTCAAGCTGTTTACGCTAACCGCCCTGCTATTGCTATGGTTGACTCTGACCGTGGTATTACAAACTTACACGTACCAAGTGACGTGATCATCGATGCGTCTATGCCTGCTGCAATTCGTTCAAGCGGTCAAATGTGGAATAACGATGGTAAATTACAAGACACTAGCTTTGTAATTCCAGATCGTTGTTACTCAGGTATTTACCAAGCAACTATCGATTTTTGTAAAGAAAATGGTGCGTTTGATCCAACAACTATGGGTAGCGTTCCAAACGTTGGCCTTATGGCGCAAAAAGCTGAAGAATACGGTTCACACGACAAAACGTTTGAAGCTAAAGCAGACGGTTCTATCCGTGTTGTTGATGCAAACGGTACTACTTTACTTGAGCACAGCGTTGAGCAAGGCGATATTTGGCGCATGTGTCAGGTTAAAGACGCACCAATCCAAGATTGGGTTAAGCTTGCAGTAAACCGTGCACGCGCAACTGGCGTTCCTGCTATTTTCTGGTTAGACGAAAACCGTGCACACGATGCGCAGCTAATCAAAAAAGTAAATAAATACCTACCAGATCACGATACAGCTGGCCTAGATATTCAAATTTTAGCACCGCTTGAAGCAACTTTATTCTCTTTAGCGCGTATTAAAGAAGGTAAAGACACTATTTCTGTAACAGGTAACGTTTTACGTGATTACCTTACAGATTTATTCCCAATTTTAGAGTTGGGTACAAGTGCTAAAATGCTGTCAATTGTTCCACTTATGAACGGTGGTGGCTTATTTGAAACTGGCGCAGGTGGTTCTGCACCTAAGCACGTGCAACAATTCGAAAAAGAAAACCACTTACGTTGGGATTCTTTAGGTGAATTTTTAGCACTTGCTGCATCGCTTGAGCACCTAAGCGTAACTACGGGTAACAACAAGGCACAAGTACTTGCTGATACCCTAGATAAAGCAACTGGTACTTTCCTTGCAGAAAACAAGTCGCCTTCACGTAAAGTAAAAGAAATTGATAACCGTGGTTCTCATTTCTTCCTATCTTTATTTTGGGCACAAGAACTTGCTAAGCAAAATGACGACAGCGAACTTAAAGCGCAGTTTACGCAAATTGCTAGCGACCTTGAAACTAACAAAGAACAAATTGTTAGTGAGCTAAACAACGCGCAAGGCCCAGCGGTAGATTTAGGCGGTTACTTCCAGCCTAACGACGATGCTGCTTTTAAAGCAATGCGTCCAAGCACTACCTTTAACGATATTTTAGCTAAATTAGTATAATATTGAATTAAATTTAAAAGCCGCTTACTTGCAAAAGTAAGCGGCTTTTTTGTGTCTAAATTTTACAAATAAAAAGGCCGCTATTTATAAAATAGCGGCCTTTTTTAGTAGTAGCTTCAACCCCAATATATAGGATGTTTAGCTTAGTTTCTGATTACTTAGTATATGCGCGTGGCATACTTGACTCAGTTGTATAACGGTCACGCAGTTTATCTTGGCGAGATTGTGTAGATACCTCAACCCCATTAATAAACATTTTGCTCACGTGGCTGCTAAGCTCAAACGGATCATTGCTCCACATAACCACATCGGCCGCTTTACCTACAGCTAAGCTACCTGCATTAATGCCAAATACCTCAGCCACGTTCGCTGTAACTGCTTTTAATGCGCCTTGCTGGCTCATACCATACGATACAGCATTACCCGCATCAAAACGTAGTTGATAAACGTTATGACTGGCATCGCCGCCCACTGTTAGCAGTACTTTTACGCCGGCCTTTTCAAGTAAACCTGCATTATTTAAACTCGCATTTAATGAGTCAAAACTACCAGGTAAACTATCCATAGCACTAATGATCACTGGAATGTCTGCTTTGGCTAAACGCTCTTTAACTACGACAGCATCTTGCGCACCATTAAGTACTAAGTTAATCCCAAACTGCTGTTTTACTTTAATAAGCTCAACTATATCGGCAGCGCGAGATACATTAACGATTAATGGCATTTCACCGCTAAGTACTTTAACCATTATTTTATCTTCGGCGGTTGGCTTTTTGTCATCTTTTTTAGCTTTTTTACCGGCTTTAGTTTGATGTTCATCTAGCTTATTTATAAGTGTTTGCAAAGTAAACGCACGCGAGCCTTTACTACGTTCACCTAAATTAACCACTAGTGCCACTTGTTTTTGCAGCACGCTTTCAAAGCTACCACTTAAATCAACTACACTTGCAAGGCCTGCAAAAATACTCTCACCGCCCTGTGGGGTGATCACATCGCGCGTAATTCCGCCTTTACGTGCGTAAGGAATTAACCCCGAGTGGCCGTTAAAAGCTAAGCTTGCATCAAAATCAATACCGGCTTTTTCATCGCCGCCATCGCGTGAGCCTGCAACCGCACCCACTTCAACTAAACCTAACTGGTTAATACTGGCAATAAATCCAGGCGTTACTATTTGGCCCTTAGCATCAATAATTTTATCGGCTTTTACAGCGCTTGGATTAATGGCAGAAATTTTGCCATCAGTCATTACAATGCTCGCGCCCTCTAACACACCTTGCTCTGTTGAGGTGTGTAATGTGGCGTTAATAATTGCCAATGACTGCGCATTAACCGCGCCTGATGCTAATAACCCTGCAGCAACCAGAGAAAGCGAAAACGAACGTGATAAATTTTTCATTCTGGGTGCTCCTTATTGTTGACCTAACATAAAATCACTTGTTGCTTGATACGCGCTGTCGTTTCTATCGTAAACTTTTGCACCATCAACAAACACTTGCTCAGCTTTAGCGTAAACACTAAACGGGCTTTGGTTCCAAATAACCACATCGCCCTGCTTACCCGCTTCGAGTGAGCCTGTTTTATCATCAATTCCTAGTGATTTTGCCGCATTAGCGGTGATCCACTTAATTGCGTGCTGCTCCGAAATATCAAAACCATTTTGATTAGCGCGGAACATTACCTTAGCGGCTTCTTGGTTTAAGCGCTGAATAGTCGTGTCTGAATCTGAATGAACGACCGCACACGAGTTTTTAACCGCATCAACAATGGCCACATTTTCTTGTACCATGTCGTAGGCTTCCATTTTAAAGCCCCACCAGTCTGGCCAAAGCGCAGCACATGAACCGTTTGCAGCTAGCATGTCGGCAATTTTATAGGCTTCTATACCATGATGAAAAGTACCCGCGTGATAATTAAATTCTTTTGAAAGATCAATCATCATCGCCATTTCTTCTGCTTTATAGCAATGGTTATGAATGCGTACTTCGCCCTCTAACACTCCACGCAGTGTGTCGTATTTAATATCGCGGGTAGGTGCTGCTGGGTTTTTACCCGCGGCATAATCGCTATCGTATTTATCCCACGCGCGTTTATATTCTACGGTTTCGGCCCATGCCATTCTGTAACCGGCCATGTTCCCCATACGGGTTGACGGTAACGTGCCTTTGCGACCATAAACGCGTTTTGGGTTTTCGCCACACGCCATTTTTAAGCCGTACGGCGCATCTGGAAATTTCATTGCTTGCATTGTATGCGCTGGTACGTTTTTAAGTGTTACGCCGCGCCCACCAAACAAGTTAGCAGAGCCAGGTAATATTTGTAGCGAGGTAATACCGCCTTCGCGAGCACGGTTAAAGCCTGGATCTTGTGGCCAAATAGAGTGTTCTACCCATACTTCAGCTGTATTTGGGCTGGTCATTTCGTTACCGTCTTGATGCGACTCAACAGAAGGGCTTGGATAAGCGCCTAAATGCGAGTGAACGTCAATTATACCCGGTGTTACCCACTTGCCTTGGGCATCAATTGTGGTATCTGCTGATGCAGTTAAATCTTTGCCTACTTGCTGCACTTTACCATCAACAAGTAATACATCGGTATCATCTAAGCGCTCGCCAGTACCGGTTAATACAGTGGCATTAGTGATCAGCGTACTTGATGTAGCAACCACTTTATAAGTACTTGGGTAAGGGTTTTTGTTTATTGTTATTTTATCGTCTTGTGGGCCGTTTTCTTGGCAACCAACAAGTGCAGTTGCTAAGCCAATAGCTAACAATGAGGGAGCAAATTTTTGCATGTTATTCGGTTCTCCTGTTTTTTTGCTACTTTAGCTAAAGCTAACTAATAAAGCTAAAAAAACAGGCCAAAAACCAATAAATTGAGATGAGTTGCTGTAATTACTTTTTTATATAATTGTTATAAAGTTTCTCTAGTGCGCCTTCAGTTGTTAACACTGGATCTTTTTCCATAAAGTGCTTAACAGTGCGAGTTACAAAATCAGAGTTTTGTTTATGCAGCTTTGAAAAATCTTTAATTAACGTGTTGCCATCTTTAGCGGCAGTTACTTTGTCATGCCGATGACGATACTGGCTAAGTGCTTTGTTAAAATCGCCTTGATAGTCTTCAACCAATATTTTATAAAAATCACTTTTATCAACATTTAAGTCGGTAATGCAGTAGCTTAGCGCCTCTTTAAAATCGGTAAATAACATACCTTCCACGTCAAATTCTTTAGTTTTTTCACGCACTGTGACTTTAGCTTCTTCAGTGGCGTAACTAAAACCAGTAAATGCTAAGCGCTCTGCAGCTTCTTTACCTAGTTTCATACCTGCTTGAATGCTGTGCGCAAACTCGTCGCTCATATCGCCCAGTTCACTCTCTTCCCACATGTTATAAACACGCAGTGGTTTAGCGTATTTATTAGAAAGCTTTTTTTTCATTTTAGTAAAGCGCTCATCTATCGTCATTAACCTTTCGTTATGTAGTAGCGCATAGCATTCATAACATGCCGGTATTGATACAAAATCGGCTTCTTCACCTAGGTCAATAATGCTTTGTAGCATGTGCAATGGCGGACAATGGTCACGCTCTGTCGCTTCACAGCCACAATAAAAACATTGGTTAAAGTGCTGTTGGTCGCATGCATACGCCTGCTGATAATAACTGGCTAGCGTTTTACTCACAGTGGCTCCTTTTAATTAAACACTAAAAATTAGGGGGCGATAATAACAGCCTGAAAAAATATGTCAGCAGGAAAAATAAAAGTGTGTCAAAAAATACACTTAATTTAAGTATGCTTTCAATCACCTAAACGATAAGCCAATTTACGTACACATGCCCTTACAACTGGGATCATTGAGTTAACAGTATTTTGTTCAAATTGAGCAATACTGAACTTGCACATTCACATAACGAGGCTTAAATAATGAATACTCTAAAAGCAACTTTATACTCTAGTGTGCTATTAAGTGCAGTCTCAATAGCATCACCCGTAATGGCAACCCAGTTTATTGCTGCGGATTCAACACCCGGTACGCAAGCATGTATGGCGGTAGCGTCAAACAAAAGGCTAACCATTCACAACACAATGAAAAGTTTACGTATAAGCAAAGCCGTCATAAGTAAAAAACTGCTATGTAATGATCTATCAGTAGGCGATTTTATCTCGCTGTATAGTCTAAATAAATCGGCACGTTTTTTAAATATAGATATGGATACACGCACCTCAATTACCGATTTAGCAAAGGCTAAAATGCCTTCGGTGGTTATTATGGCCGGGTCTAAATAATTAATTACAGTTATATTTATTAAGCAGGTAATAATTACCTGCTTAATTATTCAATGCTCAATTTGTAGTTAAATTATTGCGGCAATAAGACCAAACAATCCACCAAACACGCCGCCCCATACTACTAACCAACCTAAGTGCTCACGGATCATGGTTTGAATTATTTCTTTAACCATTTTAGGGGTTAGCTCATCTAAACGCTCATCAACTAATTTAAGCACTGTATTGTGTAAACTTTCGGCACTATTACTTTGTGAAAGTGTTTGACTAACGAGCGCTTTAAAGTCATCAGTTTGAGATATTTCCCCAAGCGACAGCTGCATTTTTTCAATGAATTTTTCACGCATTGGTTCCACCGCCGCACTGCCACCAAACATAGCAAGCATGCTGCCAAACTGAGATTGTTCAATTACCTCTAGTAAACTGTCGAATGCGGGGTTTAAATCAACATTATTTATTATTGGTTCAAAGTCGATATTAGGTTGCGCTTTGCTGAGTAAGCTATTAATTTTTTGCTCTGAAAAAAACTCAGTTAAAATTAAGTTTCTTATTGCTACTTTAAAGCTTTGAAACTTTAACGCTATTACTCCCGAACCATATAAAAAAGGTACTTTTTCGAACAGCATATGAATAGCTAATAAATTAGTCACCGCTCCAGAGAGTGCAAATAAACCAACCGACAGCACAATTGCCTGATCAAATATAAAGCCGAGAACAACAAATATACCCGCTAGCAAATTGGTTATTAAACTTTTATTCATTTTTATTCCATTTCAGTGATTTATGGCATTAATTTTACAACGATTAGTTTGTTAAATTAATACCTTTTTGCCATAGTTTAAGTATCGGTTTAAAAAGCGAGCAATTGTTATGTGGAAAACAGTAAACGAGCAAATAAGCCAAGCCATACATTATGACTTTAAACACACTCATAAACAGCAACTTCAGAGTACCAACACCGACAAACTTTTTCATATAACCAATGGTACGCACAACTATTTAGTAAAAGTAGCGTTAAAAAATGAACTAGAGCGCCTAGAGAGCGAATCTCTTGGTTTAAAGCTGCTCACAGAAAACGGGGTATTTATAGTGCCTGATTGCATTACCACAGGTGCAAATATAGAGTTCTCGTTTATTGTTTTAGAGTGGTTAGAATTTGACAAACAACCACACCCCACATGGAACGCAATGGGTAAAGGCTTAGCAATGTTGCATCAAAAGCATCAACAAGCCATGTTTGGTTTTGATGTAGACAATTACTTAGCCACTACAGTGCAACCTAATAGCTGGCATAAAAAGTGGAATATATTTTACGCCGAAGAGCGCATAGGCTGGCAATTACAATTATTGGCAGAAAAAGGCATTATATTTATCGAGCCAGAGCGATTAATTAATTTAGTAAAAGAGCAATTACACAGCCACCCCGTAGAGCCATCATTATTACATGGCGATTTTTGGCGTGGTAATGTGGGGTTTATAAATACAGTACCGAGCATATTTAACCCTGCCTGTTATTACGGTGACCGAGAGGTTGATATAGCCATGAGCGAGCTATTTGCACCACTGCCAGATGATTTTTACAGCGCTTATAATCAACAGTATCCGTTGCTAGCAAGTTTTGAGCAACGTAAATTAATATACCAACTTTACCCTATTTTAAACCACGCTAATATTTTTGCTGGGCATTACCTCACCCAAGCAAAGCAACACATAGAAAGGTTAATAAAGTAATCCAAATAAACTAAATTAAACGCAGTAAACATTCAAACCCGACTATATTGAGCTTATACCAATAGCATTAAGTAAGTGGTTAATTAGTGTAATTAAATTATTGAAAGCCTACTTAATAATGTACATGGAGTGATTATGAAAAACTTTGTATCGCAACGTATTTCATGTCCGCACTGCGGGCATCATATTCATTTAGATTTAGATGCCAGCATGGGAGATCAAGACTACATAGAAGAGTGCAGCGCCTGTTGTAACCCTATTCATTTAAACATGCACATTGACCATGCTCGTAATAAACTAGAGCTACATGTAGATAGCGACGACGAACAAATATTTTAACCCTGCTGACGCAAGTAGTTTTCGACCGTATTTATTATGGTATAGGTTTGCTGATCCACCTCAATATTAAACTCATCACCTAACTTTGCTGCATCTAGGTTAGTAATAGCGAGGGTTTCTGGAATAAGGTGCAGCCAAAAGCCTTTCTCATCCACAATACCTACAGTTAAACTTGCGCCATTTATAGCCACAAACCCTTTATACAATACATACTTTTGCCACTGCGGCGGTATGCACAATTGCATTTTATAATTACTTTGCTGTTTAACTATTTGCGCCACTTTAGCAGTACAGTGAATATGCCCTGAAACAATATGCCCACCAAGCTCAGTACCAAAGGTTACTGAACGCTCATAATTAACTAAACTGCCCAGTTCAAGTTTACCTAAGTTAGTTAACTTGAGTGTTTCGTCAATTACATCAAAATATACCTGCGCCATTAAATCATCATCACTTGCTAATACTTTAACAACCGTTAAACAACAGCCATTAATAGCAATACTCGCCCCTAAATTTAGTTGCTGTATATATTGCTTTTCAACCGCTATGGTTAATTGCATTACGCCATCTACTTGATTAGCCGACACCACTCTCGCTTGGGTTTGTATAATTCCTGTAAACATATAATCTCTTAAATTTATTACAAAATTGGGGCTGTTAAGCCTTTGATGCTTAATAGCCTCTAGTTTAACGTATCAAGTTATAAAATCATGCACTCTTAATAATTATCTTAATGGATTGGCACCCCGCAATAGATTACAATTATGCCCTGTATTATTTCTTAGCTGTTTGTTATGACATTTAGTAATTGGGAAGCTAAACGCTTACTTTCCCTTGCCATCCCCGTTTTTTTAGCTCAGGTTACCCTTGTTTTAATGTCTGTCGTCGATACGATTATGGCAGGCCAAGTAAGCCCAACCGATTTAGCTGCTTTATCTATTGCCACTGGTATTTGGAACCCATTATTACTTGCACTGCAAGGTATTTTACTCGCTTTAACCGGTGTTATTGCACAGTTTGCGGGTGCCAACGATAAAAAAGGCATCAGCCATTATTTTCAACAAGCTTTATATTTAACTGCGCTGTTATGTATTGCCGGGTTTGGTATTGCTCAATTTGCCGATATTATTATATTAAAGCTCGACACCAGCCCTGCTATAGCAACACTTGCCAGTGATTATATTCGCTTTGTTAAATGGGGAGTGTTTGGTTTTTTAATTTTTACCGTTTACAGAAATATGACCGAAGGTATGGGCATGACCAAACCCGCTTTTTATATCAGCCTGTTAGGTTTAGCGGTTAATATTCCGGTTAACTATATTTTTATTAATGGCTTATTTGGCCTACCCGCTTATGGCGGCGCAGGCTGTGGTATTGCTACTGCATTAGTATTAACTGTAATGGCAATAGCCCAAGTTATTTATTGCCAAATGAGTAAAAAAATAGATGCTAAAGGCTTAATGACTCCCTTTGAAAAACCTAATTTAACCACTATCGGCATTATCACTAAATTGGGTATTCCTATTTCATTAGCCACTTTTTTTGAAGTAACCTTATTTGCCTGTATTCCATTATTTATTGCGCATTTAGGCGCCGTTGCCGTATCTGGCCATCAAATTGCCGCCAGTGTTACCACTTTATTGTTTATGATGCCGCTCAGCCTTTCTATTGCTATAAGCATACGTATAGGCAACTTATACGGTCAAAACCATTTAAAACAGCTAAAAGTTGCTGTTTCAACTAGCTATATACTGGCAGCGCTCATTGCCCTGTTTGTTGCCGTAACTACCTTTTTAGGCCGCGATTTAATAAGCCAACTGTACAGCGATAGCCCCGAAGTACTGGCACTGGCTTCATCTATCATGATTTTAGCCTGTATATATCAATTACCTGATGCACTACAAGTTGCTGCAAACGGTATATTACGTGGATTAAAGTACACCGCACCTATTTCATACATTACATTTGTATCGTATTGGTTAGTTGGCTTTGCACTAGGCTATGTATTAGCCAGAACCGACTTAATCGTCCCAGCAATGGGCCCACATGGTTTTTGGTTGGGCATTATTGTTGGCTTAACACTCGCTGCTGTATTATTAATGTACACAGTACATAGACGTTTTAAATATGAACCGTCTTTGCAAGCTTAAACAACTATTAGTAAAGCCACTGCCAGTAACCTGTTTATTGGTAGTGTGCTTTATGGCATTAACGGCCTGCAGCGATAAGCCTAGCAATGCAAACCATACTTATACCCAGCGACTAGCTAACACGCTTGATTTACAGCCAGTAACACCAAAACCGCTAGTACCACTCAATCTATTACCACCAACTGCATTAAATAATAGCAATATCACCTTGGGCATTATTCAACTTGCCAGTTTAAGCCACTGCAAACTTAACGTCCTCATTAGCGAGCATAATAACCAGCTCGGTAAAACCGCCACAGCAGCAAGTATATTAATCTATCAAATAAAGTTTATACAAAGTGCGCAGCAGTGCTTAACGACACTTAAAAAAGACTCTGCTATTTATAAAAAGATTTTGGCGGCAACCACACACAAACAAAATAACTTAATGCACTACTTTAATAACATGCTCTATAAAGAGTCCGAGCTTAATCGCATTTGGCAACTGAGCTCCCGTGAGCTTTCAATAACCCCAGCAGGCTTTAGCGATACAGTAAATGCCGTAACAAAGCTGGCAAATATTAAACAACAAATAACAAAGCAGCAGTTTGCACAAATAACCTCCGAGCATTTATTTGACGCACTAGAGCAGCTTAATAAATACCAGTTTAACCAGCAGCTAATTCAATCAGCAAGAACGCAAATAGCCCTAAATAACAGTGCCACCCAATTTATAAACACCATAAATATTAGCCAGCTATGCCAAGCAGGTAAAAATAATAACCAAGCGCAAATTGTAAATAATATCTTTAAAAAATATTACTTAGGACAAGTGCAACCTTACCAAGCACAACTCGCCGGCTACTTAGAAACCCTGCAGCCGCTATATCGACAGCTTTGGTATAAAACAGCAATCACCAGTAAACCAATTAATAATTTACTCCAGCCCAATACAAACAGTAACTTATTGAACCAACTAAAATACTCAGCTAAAAACCATGTACTTTGGTGGCAAGAATTTTATAAAACGTGTGAAATCAGCCCAATATGAATAAAAAAACGGCAAATAAACGCAAAAACTATAAAGCTGCTTGATCCAACTCCCATCACGCTATATATTAGCGCCCGTGCTATCTAGTTAGCACTTAACTTAAATTAAAGTAATACGACTGTAGCTCAGTTGGTTAGAGCACTACCTTGACATGGTAGGGGTCGGTGGTTCGAATCCACTCAGTCGTACCAACATTTAAGAATCCTAAAAAAATTGTACGACCGTAGCTCAGCTGGTTAGAGCGCTACCTTGACATGGTAGAGGTCGGTGGTTCGAATCCACTCGGTCGTACCAATTAAACTCTATATTTCAAACAGTTAAAAAACCCTATTCAATCTACTCGTTTAATTTTTTGTTGAAAATTAAATTCTTAGTTTTTTATTATTTTGTATTCAAAATTTTAAAATAACGAGAGCCAAGCCTCAAAAGATCATCCTAAAAACTCCAGTTTTTATCGATTTGTGCCCAAACTTGTGCCCAAGCGCCCAAACCACTTTTTTAGCTCTTTAATCTTCCTCAAAATTAGACCCCTACCCTTGCAAATTCACAAACCTCAAATCACAAATTCCAAACCAAAAATTTCAAATCAGGTGACCACTACCCTAATATTTTCCGTGTCATTCCATGAAATATTCTATGACCCCTATTCCATAAACTGCTTCTGTGCCTTGTTTAGACATCGGTGCCCACACAAGGCACAGATACATTAATTAGTTGTGCGCAGCTATATAACTTTAATAATATAATCTTCTCCTGTGTTTACAATAGAGAGAACTCTACATTAGGTTTCTATTATTTTTCGGGGGGATTACCCTATCTACATAACGAAAGCCTGCATATCATTTCCAGGGAAACATTGATGAACCACCAACACTTCTTAATTGGTCTTGTAAAGAGCCCCCCTTACGGGTTTACTCCCTGTTAATTTACCCCAAGCGCTTTATAAACAGCGTCAACAGGGTCACTGTAAAAACTTACCTGAAACTTAGTAAACGTTTCTGCTGGGACTGAAGGGATATCACTGGCTGATGCCATTGGCAAAAGTACCTTAGTTGCTCCACCTTCTAGTGCAATTTGCATACTTGATGCAAGGTCTTGCACTGGATTTACCACACCACCTAATGTAATGCTGCCAAGCACAACCATAGACTCTTGTATTGGCTTATTCATTAGAACTGAACAACTAGCAATTAAAGAAGCTAAACTTGCTGTACGACTATTACCGGAGTTTTGTAAGTCAACAAAGTGCAAGTGAAATTCGTGTTCAGAAAATCGTGAAGTTGCTGCTATACGATTTAAATTACCTTTAAAATATTCAAAACCCACCCTAACCTGTTCTTTTGCTGACGTATCAGAGCCAAAACCTGAAGTAGAGTGCTTACCATTACCAGGTGTCATTTGAGTTTCAACTCTGTATAGCCCTAACTTGCCAGCTGCTCCTTCACTTACAAAATGAAGCACACCAGGGTTAGCTATTCCAGCTGGTATCAAGTTTGAACCACCTTGTTCTGGAACATTGACAAAAAACTCCTCGAGCGTTTCATTGTCAATATAGCTAAAGTTAACATCAAAAAATTCCATGCCGCCTATTTTTTTCAACTGTTCTTTAATTCGACGGCGAACCTCTAAAGCATAGGTTAAACATACCCTTACATCTTCTTTAGTATATTCCCCATGAGGTACTAATAACTTTAATAAACCAGACGTAGTTCGACGCACACCTATTACATCTCGTTGATTTAAGTTATTTCCTAGCTTAAAGAACTTATTAATAGAGTCTGAAAACGTTGTCTTGCGCATTTCGCGCATGTATTCAGCTAAGTAATCAGTTATTAAACCAAAGCGGTCTGTGAAGAACTCAGGGCGCATTTTAGGTATTTCCCAACCAGGAATGTATCCGTGAAAACGGTCAAAAAATGCGGCATCAATCATATCATCAGGGAATGGCGCTAAAAGGTGACTCGTTTTTACTAAAGTTTCAACGCTATGGTCAATATTACCAACAAACACCATTGACGCTTTAGCTTCTATCGAATCACGGCCACGAGAGAATGAACCTGAGGCCATATAATCTTTCATGATCTGAATACCGTCTTTATCTTTAAAACGGATTCCGGCTACTTCATCAAAGGCCACAACGTCCCACATTCCCACTAAACCAATTTGGCGAGAAGACATATTATAAAAAAGGTTAGCAACTGTAGTTTGTCCGCCCGATACCAAGAGCGAGTTAGGAGAGCACTCTTTATAAACATGCGACTTACCTGTACCACGCGGCCCAAGTTCACAAACGTTATAGTTATTTTCAACAAATGGGATCATGCGAGCAATTAAATGCCATTTAGTTCGGTGATCTAAATTAGCAGGTTCCATTCCAATGGAGCGCAATAACATATCGATCCACTGATCCATTGTGAACTTACGTCGAGCTTGATATACCTCTTCCATATTCATAGAAGGCATTTGAATTGGCTTTAAGCTAAATACACTAAAAGGTGATACTTTCTGGCCTTCTTCATAGAAATAGCTAACTGTAATAATGCACCAAATACCGCCAGTTAAGAGCTTCTCGTTTTCTTTAACAATTTTATTTGGCACAACCGCATCTTTGATACCGATATTAGATAGGCTTGCTTCGTAAATATCTTTTTTCTGGTTTAGCTTAACCGTCACTTTATCTATAACTTTATGTGTGCCTTTTTCACGAATAAGCGACTTGGCCTTTTCTGCCTCATCTGGTCGAACATAGTTTTCCGTTAAGATTTTCTTAACGTTTTTCATGCCTTCGTCAATTAAGTCATCTTCAGCAGCAGAGCAATACATACCTAAAAGGTATTCCAATACGTATACAGGAACGTTAGCACCTTCTTTTAACTGCTTTGTTAGATCTTTACGTACAATACGACCTTTAAATTCATTTATCATTAACTCGTCTAGATCAATACTTCTTAGCTCCCCACGCTCAGTAAGCACAGGTGCAGTGTCGTCTATAGGGTCTATCGTCGCGTCATTTTCATGCATATGAACATGTACATTAATTTCACGTTCTTGGTTGGCAACTTGGTTTTCTTGATTATCATTTTCTAAATTGTCTTTGGTTTCCATTTTATGCCTTCCCTAAAAAAAGTCGTCTTCAAAAGCTAAGTCAATAATCACAGAGTGTGTTGTTTTTACTTTGCTCTCTGTATCTTCCATCATTAACTTGTAGCTCACTGTGCGGTCAAAGCCGCTACCTTCTAATTTTATTTGTACGTTGCGTTTACGATCGTCCATCTTCTCTGAGGTCGATTCAAACAATACCTTTTCACGTGAACTTACCTTTTTACCATCGGAATCTTCAATCCATATTTCTAATTCACGGGCCTTAAATTTCTCGCCTACCGGATCTGTTTGAAGGAATTTGATCCTATCGATATTAGATACTATTTTCACAGGATTATTGAGCGGAACAGCGTTTACTTTCTGCTTTGCGTGTTTCGTTTGAGCCTTTGTATCTAACTCTCTAATTTGAAGAACAGGAACACAAATTTCCTGTGGCATAATACCACCATGAATAAACTTAGCCCCACCAACAAAATTAAAACGGTTACTTCCCCTTGGGATCATAAACTCAGCATCATCACCACCGTCAACATCTACGCCAGCAGTGTTAGCTAATTTGCCAGTCCAGTAATAACTGTCTGTAGGTAAGTTTGAGCCTATTACATAACGCTTTTTCGCTTCGGTTGTGCCTGCTGGTTTTGATTTAAGCGCAGTCTTATCTGAATCGGTCACGTCCGTCATTTTAAACAAAAAACCATGATCAGCAGTAATAAGTACTCTACTACCGTTTAAGCGATTAATGATACGACCAATCAATTGCTTAATTTC
This sequence comes from Pseudoalteromonas translucida KMM 520, assembly GCF_001465295.1. Lineage (NCBI taxonomy): Bacteria > Pseudomonadati > Pseudomonadota > Gammaproteobacteria > Alteromonadales > Pseudoalteromonadaceae > Pseudoalteromonas > Pseudoalteromonas translucida. The sequence goes on from NZ_CP011034.1 coordinate 1,976,434, forward strand.
ATCAACGGCATCGCGAGCGGCTTCGAAGGTTTGATTCTCTGTCGCTTGCTTATCACCTATTGCATCAATCTCATCGTGATAAATATAAACTACCTGAGTATCACGTACTTTGTCTCGGCCTTCTTGATTTGTCCAGTTAAGAACCTCATCCGCTTTAAATGCAACACCGCCGTACTTTTCAAGGATTTTATGGCGGTTTTCATGCCCATGCACAGACATTCCATCAGCTTTATATTCTGGCTTAGTGCCAAGGTGAGCTGTCAGCTTCTGATGAGGTAACAAACTACCCATGCCCAGTTGAGTGTAAGAAGGTACAACGCCTAACTGAGACTTAATTTCAGACTTAAAGCGTTTTTCATCATTAATCTGCTGGTGAATATCATGCGCTACCTCGTATCGAAGAGCATCAGAGATGATCACAAAAACCCGTTTAGTTTGAGTTTTATTTAATAGGCCTTTAACTTCTTCACGGAAGAAGTCTTGCTGATTGTTTATTCCAGCTAGGCTCCAATTATCCAGTAAGTTTTCATCATCAACTAACTTACCCCAGACAATCGCTAAATCATGCAAGTACCAATCAACATATAAGTGCTCAATATCTTCAACAAGACCCGTTGCTTTTAAAATATCAGAGCCGTTTTTACTAATTTCAATCGAGTTCTCACTAAAAATACGATACGCATGGTCAAACTTATAAAGCTCCGTTTCATAAGCTTTATAAAGGCTCCTTGCACTTTCAAAAGCCAAACCATCAATATGCTTTTCTTTTAAGTCATAAAACTCTTTAGCCGCTCTTAATGCCGTATAAATAGCCGCATAGTTAGCACTATCTTTATGTGACCCTGTTGAGCACCAATGGCTGCGTAACTTTTTCGAAACCCATTCATTAATTTCAACAGCGTTATATGCAGGTAAATCCGTTGCTAACGATTTAATTAGCTGCTGATCCGCTTCAACAAAGGTTTCAACATGTATCAACTCCGACGGATGTTTAAACTCGGCAAGTTTACTCTTGATTTCTAGCTCTTGGGCAACCTCAAATGCCACAACATTATATGAATCCGATAACGTTCGGCTTTCTCGCCAAGACGACACAAAGTTAACCACAGATGCACGTTTAGAAGCCGCATTAAATAGCAACTCTTTTACGCTCTTTGGCAGTGTCGTTGTTTCTTCGTCGCTTAAGGTCATGGGTAAAGTATGCGCCGAAAGGCTTGAGGCAAAATTAGTGGCCTGAACAGTAACGCCAGACGACTGCAACGCTTGGTAGCAATCAGTGACTAATAACTTGGTTAATAAATCTTTTAGTAAAACGAGTTGGGCACTAGCACCTTTATTATCAATCCATAAACAATTGGCAACATAGCCAAACTCTTCAACAGCTAACAGCCAAAACACTTTACCAAGCTCAAATTTATTTAAATCAGATAGCAACTCATCTGCTTTTTCTGGCTGCTCGGCATACAACTTAATTAATTGATAAAAAGCCGCAGTAAAAGAAACCGTTTCTACCTTAGCGATAACAGCAATCATCGAAAGCTCTAATGTTTGTTTATCTGCACCCTCTGGAAGTAAGCGCTTTAGCTTGTTATATCGCTGCTGGTTCCCAAAAAACTTCTTATAGCGGCTTATATCTTGGCGAAACTCCATTCTCATACCTAGCTCATTCAATATCATCGAGCTTGAATCAGCATAAAACTGCTCTGCGTATAAGCGAATATCATACAGCCAATCACGTGCTGGCTCGTTTTGCGGTTTATTGCTATACAACAAGAACTTTGAGCTTGTTTCTTTTAGTTCAATACGTTGCTTTATTTCAAAATGAGAACACGCATCAAGCTCAATAAGCTCTACATTACTGCTATTAAGTTCATCATTTATTGCTGGCAGCTGCTCTTTAAATTCAACATCTTCATCTTGCCAAAATACCAATCGGCACTTGTCGAATTTGGCTAAAATGCCTTGTTTTATTTGTTCTAGGTTCATTAATTGAATACACCCATATTCTCTTCTATTTCTTCACCACATACTTCACAAAATTGTGCGTACATATCGTTGCCTGCATTGCATTCGTAGCAGGTGCTGATATTGTCTTCACGTAAGGTTTCTGTACAAAATGGGCACTCTAATTCATATACTGAAACTACCGTATCACAAACATCACAGCTTGTTGCCAGTGCTTGTTCATCATGATGCTTTCTATCTTCTAGTTCAGGTTTTACCCTTTCAATAACGCCAAAACGCTCTAAGTTCTGCCCATAATCAAGTAGTAATGTTTCGCCTTTTGATGGGTGCAAACGTAAACCTCGGCCAAGTATTTGTAAAAATAACGACGTACTTGCGGTCGGTCTGGCGTTTACTATGCAAGCCAATCGCGGTGCATCCCAACCTGTAGTTAAGGTCGCTATATTTATAAGCCCATTAAGCTGGCCTTGCTCAAATTGCTGAAGGTAATCGGTTCGTTGTGTTTTTGGGGTTTGCGCAGTAATCAGCGGAAAATCAAAACCATACTCAGTCAAACACTGAGAAAATAATACACCTTGATTCACCGAACTTGCGTAAAACACGGTAGGTAAGTTAGCCGATGTTTTATTAAGCCAGTCGGCTACTATCGACTCTACAATTGAATCTACAGCCGTAGCCTCGTCCAAATCTTTTTGAATAAAGTCGTTTTTTCCTTTTCTAACAGCTGAGATATCGGCAACAGCCTTTGGGTCTGTCACTACAGCACGTAATTGGCATAAATAGCCAGAATTTACCAACTCATCAATACGCTTCTTATAAATTAGGGTTTTAAATAATTTATCTTTACTTTCGCCATATATTTCACCTGAATACATACGAAAAGGCGTAGCAGTGAACCCTATAATTTTTGGCTCATTCCCATGCATAGCAATAGTATCTAATATATATTGATAACGGGCTGATTGTTCTGGTGGAATTAAATGCGCTTCATCAACAATCACTAAGTCCCAATCAGGGTTCTCTCCTATTTCTTTTATAATAGAATCTCGGCTTGCAGACGTTACCTGCTTAATTTCTTTGCGACGAAGTCCTGAGCAATAAATACCAACATCTAAATCAGGCCAAATTGCTCTTAGCTTTTCTTCATTTTGCTGAACAATCTCCTGAGTGTGAGCCAAAATTAACACTCTAAGCTTCGGTATATCAGTAATTAACTGTTTAATCAGCTCAGCAAAAATAATTGTTTTACCACTTGCTGTTGGTAAAATACATAAGCCATTTTTTTCATTTGAATTAACGTAAAAATTTTTTAACGCTAAAATTGCTTCTTGTTGATAGGGACGCAGTTCCATCACATATCCTTCACTTCAGTAATAACTTGAAAGAAATAATCAAAAAATGGTTGGTTACTTTGATAATCAGGCTCACTTATCCGCCCATTTCTATGGATCAACTCGTTACGTTGTTTACGGATTGTTTTTTGAGTTTTTCCCGTTCTTTGCTTAACAAGCTCACCAGTCAGCTTATCGGCCAGTAGTTGTTTTATCTTGTATTCATCTAATTCAGAATTAAACTTTTTCAAGCATTTGAAAACTTGATCAACATTGATTTTTTCAAAAGAACTTCTTGAAGCTAAATATTTTGAAAACAAAGGTTCATACACTTTCTTTTCAAAGGTTTCGTCGGTGTAACCAATATCTTCTAAATTACTCGATAATGACTTAAACGTATCTTCACACCAATTGCATACCTGTGCAGTTCGAATAATATGAATAGCAATTTGCTCAACTGCCATCCATTGTGTTAGAAATGCCTGAGTATGATGCCCCTGCTTTTGCAATCCATTTACTTCGACTTCAATATTTACGATTAAATCATTGCCACTTTTAAGTTTTTGTAATAACCGTCTTTTAACATTAGCGTCGCTAGTCAACCTTGGAGGTGCCATATTAATTCACCACCTTTCCGTGGATGGCTTTTACATCGCTCAGTAAATTGCCAAATTTGCCGTAGTTAACTTTTACCCCGTCGTCGAGGTCGAGAGTAATACGTTTTTCAGCGAAGTGTTTGAGTTGTTCATCAAAAGAGCGAAGTTCGGCTTGTTTTCCCCCAAGTGACTTTAAGTCTTTTTCGATAGTACGTGCTTCCGTGCCTGTGGCTTGTAGTTGTTGCTCAGATAACAAATTATATTGAGCTTCGTATGCACCAATCAGCGGTATAAGATACTCAGTACGCATACGCGACAAAGTGCTTTCGTTATAGCGATGCATATAGACTAAACACTCAAAGGCTTTTTCTTTTCCTGAGCTAAATAACCAGTATATTGGCTTTCTTGCATACTTAGTGACATGTTCTTTAAAAAATTGAGTTGATAAGTATCTTCTAAGAGTATTTTCTGCTGACTCAGCCTTCTTAGGATTAATTGCATTAAGTATCAAGCTATCAGCAATGAAATTAATATTTTGGTTTAAGCTCTCAGCTCCCCAAACACTTTTTACAAACTCAACTACCCTGCCTGTTGCATCATCTTCATATACCCAAGAATCCTCTGCTAACGGCACAATTGCATCATCATCCGGCTGAAAGCTTGAGTACATTCCCTTGTTTAATACCGATTTAAACTGACTAACGTCTTGGTTTGCAAAAACCACCCCGTCACCGGTATAACTAAATCGACCCATTATGCAGCCTACAATATAACTTATTAAACTAACCACGGTATCCGATCTAAAAGTATTAAGCACCTTCGCTTTATAAGCATCAGGTTCGCTTTCGTCTAAATTCGTACCAACAGTAAAGTATGGGTTTTTATAGAAAGACAAATCAGATGCAGATATTACTACTCGCTCATTTGCGTCAATTTGATAGCTTTCATCTACATGCTCATTTAAGCTTTGCTCCAGCGAGCTAATATAATTAACAAATTGATGTGTATCAGATTCAATCGTTAAAAAGTCATCTGCTATCAATGTCGAACTTGCCTTAAGATGTTCAAGCATAATAGGATGGCTGCCAAACGCTATTGATGTTTCTACGCTATGCCAGTCTTCTTTTGAACACTCAACAAGTTGCTCCACAGTATCTGCAATAGCTGCTTTTTCATCATCAACAATAGGTAACACGGCTAAATCATTTGGTCTTATTGAGCCTAAAACCCCTTCTGGATACACCGTTTTGACTAAACGGTTAAACATTGAAGAGTTTAACAAACCCAACTGAAACAACCTTGTTTGCTCATCAGTAATATTTTCACTTGGGGCAAAGCAAGGGCCTGACGCATCATAAATAGCGTCAGATGGTACTTCTCGAGCATTAAACGTCGGCGCCAAAGCGGTCCAAGAGTTAACTTTGCTTTCTAATTGTTGATTAAGTTGACCAATTTCAGATTCCTTCGTATTTACATAGCCATTAATGTTTCCATACCAACGCCTATACTCTCCACCTGAAATTATGGGCTTCCAACTGCCTTGTTCGCTATCTAAATCATGATTATTTAGCTCCCACCACTGCCTAACATATTTATCACGGTCAATGTTTTTACCTGCTGGCAGTGTTGCCACACTAGACTTAAAAGGCTGCCCCAACGAAAATGCATTCTGTAAACCTTCTGATGCCCAATACGATAACGGTTTAGTTGGAACGTTTGACATTTTCGCTAACGAGTTGCACACATTGCGTGAATTATCACAAGGAAAGCTTTTTGGTCTAGGCAAAATGTATTGCTCTTCTAATGTATCAGAGCTTTCGTCTATTTGTTTATCAATGATATCCGCATTGCTTGTAAAGCAATATCTCGCTTCAAAGCTTGGTAGGTGGCTATTTCTGATCACTACAGCATTCATTTGGTGTTGGTCAGGTATAACCCCACGGCCTAAATGAGCCAGACTGCATATTGAGTGTTTATCAAATAAAATGTCTCGCATTTTTTCGTATCGAGACATAAACATCCAGCTATCTTTTAAAATCAAAGATGTGAAGCCATCAGGCTTAAGTAAATCTAACGTTCTACTAAAAAACATCGTCGCCAAATTACTCTTAGTTGCAGCAAAGTCTTTTTTAGCAGCTTCTTTTAAATTAATTAACGACTCATCAGCCCCTAGTATCCCTAAATTAGGTGGGTAGGTCACTATGGCATCATATTTTTGTTCAAGTGCTTCCTTAATGGCAAAACTATTTTTACCATCACCAATTTGCTCTGGCGATGCTATTGCACCTAGCCCATTAGCATCAGATAGCAGCAATACATTAGGTTGGTAACCTCTTGTTAAAAAAAGTCTATCTTGTTCAGCAGATCGTAATACCAAGGTAAGGGACGATATTTGAATTGCTCGTTCATCAATATCAAAGCCCACAAGGTTATGCTCAAAAATTTCTTGCGGGATATCCCGTGCTCTAAACCCTTTTTCGAGATAAATATTCACTAAAATGTCGTACGCGAGTAACAGATTTCTTCCAGAGCCACACGCAGCATCTAAAACTTTTAATTCGCGAAGGTCATAGCTAGGTGTTGTCGCAATATTAGTAATATGCTGGTTAACTTCATCTGGTTGCTCAGCATCAGGCAAAAAATATTCCAAAGAGCTAGCAATCGTTGAATCAGGAAATAACTCAAGCCATCGTCTAGCCAAAGTATTTTCTACCATATATTGGCTGACCCACTTTGGCTCTGTCGTTTGGGTGGCTTTTGCTAGTTCCTTAATACCTGTTTTTTTTGGTAATTCTTTTTTTATATCGGCGTAATAAGCAGAAAACAACTGATTAAACACATCAATAGTCTGCCAAAATGATTCATCTAAGCCATCTACAACAAAACGAACAATAGATTTAGTCCGCGTTAAATCAGATGGCAATAGTTCATTAACCCAGCGAGTGTCTTCACCAAATAACTTATTAATTCCCTGAGCGAGTTGTTCACATTGACCAAGTAACGCCATTCTAAATAGCTTTTCGTCGTGAGTTCCCTCTAAAACTAACTCTATCACCTGAGATTTGTCTAAATTAAAGTCGTCCGTTAGCTCTTCTAGGTTTTCTACAATTTGAAACGCGCTTGTTTGCAATGGGTGTGATAAAACCCTAAAACCGTGCGGTAACTTATCATTGAGCTCAAGGTATCTAATAGCGCATAAGCGGTTAAACCATGTATAGGCAGCTTGCTCTACAACTTCCTCTTCCCCAAACTTATTGATTTTTGCAATCAAATCGTCGCTCTTATCAATTAAGTTTAGCTGTGACTCAATTGCAGCTTTAAATAAAACTCGTGCTTCTAGTGCATATTTTTTTATTAATTTTAGTTCCATTTACTTATTTCCCTTTAAGCTAATTAGTTCATGGTGAACTTTCCAAAAGTCAGCGGCCTTAAATAGTCCAAATAGCTTTATTTGATTCGAAAAGCGGTGTTCAAAAACATACCAATTTATTTTTCCAAACTTAACTTTCTTTATATCAGCATGACCCGCAACATTTCTTATATGGTAAAAATAACTTTTCAGAATATTATTTTTGGCATTATGAAAATGTATTACGTTTTTGCTCTCAATATTAAGGTTTAAGTCAAACGTATAAAACTCAGCTTTAATTAAATCTAAGTTTCCATGAGGTATTAAATCGAATGCATACTGCTCTTTTAAACGCTTGTAAGCTTTACTTGAGCGAATATTAAAGCGCTGATTAAGCAAGTCACCATTTTCCCATAAAAGAATTAGCCGCTCGTAAAAGTCGGCTAATTCTTTACGGGTAAAATGCTGCGGATTGCAGTTCACGTTACTTCACCGCCTTTCCGTGGATGGCTTTTACATCAGCTAATAGGTTGCCGAATTTTCCGTAGTTGGCTTTTACGCCGTCGTCTAGGTCAAGCGTAATGCGCATTTCGGCGTAGTGCTTTAACTGCTCATCGAAAGCGCGCAGTTCGGCTTGTTTTTTCTCAAGCGACTTTAAGTCTTTTTCAATACCACGAGATTCTGTGCCTGTGGCTTGCAGTTGTTGCTCGGAAAGGAGTGTATGCTGAGCCTCGTATTTACCCATTAGAGGCGTAACGTACTCGGTACGCATACGCGACAGCGTACCTTCGTTATAGCGGTGCAGATAAACTAAGCATTCAAAGGCTTTTTCTTTACCTGAGCTAAATAACCAGTAGATAGGGCGTTTTTTGTAGGTCTTGCAATGATCTTTAAAGAATTGCGTTGAGAAATAACGACGAACGGTATCCATCGCACTTTCGCCCTTCTTAGGCTTCAATGCATGTAAACATAAAGTTTCAGCTACAAATTCTAGGTTTTCCGATAAGTGTTCGACACCCCAGACTTTTTTTACAAATTCTTTAAAGCGAGATGTTGCATCGTCGTCAAACAACCATTCTTCTGAGGCTAGTGGAATAATACTGTCATCGTCGGCAGTGAATGACTTGTAAACTCCGCCTGTTAGAAGGTCTTTAAAACCTTTATTACCAGAGCGTGCGTAAACTAACCCATGCATATCAAGAGAGTAGCGTCCCATCATGCAACCTAGACAGTATGACAGAAGTTCGCATAATGTATCTGAGCTAAAAATACTGGCGACACTCTCTTTTTCTTTTACATTAGAGTATCTATATTGAGCATTTGCCAGCAATGTAATATCGGAAATTTCTTTTTGAGTAGATACATCATCTACCCCCAATAACTGCTCTGAGTGAGCATCTATCTCAGTCTCTAATTCTAGTAATAATTCTGCGCGACTATGCGACGAAATAAAATAATTCGACATAGATTCAGACAACAATTTGCCCGAACTCTTTTCAACCAATGGAGAAACTTTGAAGTCAGGTGATGTTTCAAATAAATTAAAATCTTCACGAGATATATCTATAGCTTGGTCAGCAAATGTTTTAAGTTTTTTGTCACTATAAACAGCGTCAGGTACTGGTATTTTTGAAATGTGCCCACTCTGAAAGTCAAGAGTTGCAGACAAAACCTTTAGAAAGCTTGTCACAATTCCTGAGTTTAAATATCCTAGTAAGCTTGATATATCCCCGTCTTTAAAAATACAGGGGCCTGTAGAATCAAAAATAAAGCCTTCTTCAAAATAACGAAAAGAAGGTTTAATTCCAATACGCGTCCAATTTATTCCTTCTTTGAAAAAGTTTTTTGAATTTCTTAAGTTTGATTTAGGAAAAGATTTTAACTCTTTGCCGTCTTCATCCCAGTTAATTACAAACTCTCTATTCCCATACCAACGTTTAACACCACCACCTTTTAGGTACGGAACCCACTTTACGGAGCTTTCTATTTCAAACCATGCTCTGAGAAATTTTTCGTTATCCCCAGTATCTATTCCTTTTCCAGCACTTGCGCTTAGAGATAAGGGTTTGAATCGTTCGAAACTGTCCCTTAAGCTATCACTAAGCCAATAAGCAATTGGACTTCCGCTAATTTTTTCAAATTCGTTGTTATTTACAAAGTGAGTTCTTTCATTTTTACTAGATGTAAATAAAACTCCTTTATCCGCAGACTGTGACCCACTATTTAGATCAATATAACTCCCCAAATAATTAGGAATGTGGTGATTTGAGAACGTTAAGCAGCTTCCCAGAGCAATTTTTGAATTCAAAGAAGGAAAGCTATTAAACCCTATATGATTGATGTTCAGTAACGTAGATTTTGTCAACAATTTCTTTCTAAACTCATCAAATGACGACAAAAACATCCATCCTTGAATTGTGATAAAGGAGGCGACTCCAGTTTTTGCTAATTGTTTTTTTGCAGCTATGACAAAACAACTATATAAGTCTGATTTTGCTTCAGAATAGTTTTTGGATACGTATGCTTTCAACTCTTTATTCATGCCATTACTGCCCATGTATGGAGGGTTAGCAATAATGCAATCATAGTTTTGAGCTAGCGCTATAGATTGACATATTAAAGGAAACAGTATCATTGACGCTTGCTTGCCAGCAGGATCAGGCCCTTGGATTTTATTTTTCAGCTCAGCTTTAAGTGCCAAAAGGTTATTTATCAATTGATGATCGATATCTATAAGAGAGCCACGTGTTTTTGCTTGTAAAAAGGACGACTTTAGGGCTTGCAGTAGTTCAAAATAGTCTTTGTAAATACTTGTTGGTTGAATAAACTCTTCAGGTGTATCAAACAAGCCTCTTGTGACACCTGCTTGTTGATTACCTTCTAAATCCAAAGCCTTCCATAATTTCGTAATATCAAGGTGTTCAGTAGATTGCAGCGAGAATACGTTTAATGATACTTCACCATCTTCAACTCGTTGAAAGATGCGCCTGTCGTCTTCACGCGCTTTCATCATTAATGCAAAACCAGCAAGCTGCGCCGCCCGATCATCAATATCTAAACCATAAATGTTCTTGGTAAGGATTAGTTCGGGTATTTCACGAAGGCGGTAACCACGTTCAAGATAGATTTCACGCAATACTTCATATACTTCAACTAAAATATGACCTGAGCCACAGGCAGGGTCGAGCACTTTAATTTCTTCTGGGTCTATACTGGTTGGCGTTATAGCTTTTAGCTGTTCAATAACATCTTCAGACTGCTCAGCAGGTTCAATGTAATATTCCATTTTGCCTTTAAGCTCTGAGTCTGGGTAAGTGGCTAACCATTGCCTACCCACAGAGTTTTGTACTAGGTATTTGACAATCCAGTTTGGCGTAAATAGCTGAGTGGCTGCTGGAATGTCTTCTGACTTAACGACTTTACCGATAACAGCGTCTTTATGCTCTGAAATGTAAAACTGATATAGCCAACCGATAACTTCAATTTCTTGCCAGTCTTCCTCTGGGATATCGTTGATTAACCCTTTTAGGATAGAATCTGTTTTAGTCAGGTTATTAGGTAACAATAACTCTGTTGCATCATCAATCGCCTCAAACGCTAAGCCTTTAAAGATCTGAGGCATAATTTTAGCTAATTGATGACATTGGCCTAATAGCAATTCACGATACAGCTCTTCTTCTTTATCACCGGCTAGTTGCAACTCAATAATATGGTCTTTATCTAAATTTAAACTTTCAGCTACATCGGATGCATGATTTAAGATTTCAGGTAGGCTATCGGCATTACTAAGATGGCTCTTTACAGGGGAAAGCACACGAAAACCATGATCAAAGTAGTCATGTATTTCCATATAACGCAGTGCTGCGAGGCGATTAAACCATGTATAGGCCATTTCACGGGTGAACATATCGTACTTTTCTTGGTAGGTCGCAGACGCACGTTCAGCAATTTTGCTTTCTAAACGCTTACGTTGCTCACCTTCTTTGCGAGTAAAAGCACGGCCTTCGATTATGGCAGCCCCGCCTTCAATGCGAACTTCTGCTATTCGGTCTTCATATATACCAAAGTGAGCAGCACGCTTTCTAATGGCTTCAATAAATTGTTTACGCGCTTTAGGTGCGTATGCTTTTAAGTTTTTAGTGTTCATATTTCACCTTAAATGTCATCCGTGATTATCTGATACGCACTTTATTGTTGCTATTAACTAATGTCGTTAGTTTTGCTTTTAGTGCTGATAAGTAGTCCTCAATATCTTGCTCGGTTTCTATCACACCAGCGGCATTTACCTCTCGCATCACACTTGAGGTATCAACAGAAACTATTTTTTTCGGTGTTGGTTTTGCTACTTTTTTTGGCTCAGTTTTTGTTGGTTTGTAGTTACCACTTTCTGAGTCTATACCTGAAGCTGATGCTGGTTCGGGGGCTTGTTTAGCCTTTTGTGCTACTTCTTTGGCTTTTTGCTCTGCGAGTGCTTGCTGTTGTTCAATGAACTTATTGATTAGTTCGTAGGCATCTTCTTCAAGTGTGGCAGCTTCAGTGATCTCTTGATGTATTTCAGCAATTCCTTGCAGTGTATCAACACGCTTTTTAGCATTTTGTAGTGGGTAAAGCGCTTTATTGCTAATATCGCTGTTTACCGCGCCAGCGGCTTTAATTTGCTCAGTTACATGCTCGATACGAATATCGATTCTTGCCTTTGCATGAGTGCGCTTTTCAGTTAACAAAGCCTCGTTAACTTTGTTTACACTTTCAATAAGCGGTTCTACTTCGCGTATGTCACGGTACGGGCGCTCTTTATTAAAAATAGATTCTAACTTTTGCAGCGCTGCTATCGCATTTTCCTCTTTTTCGAGTGCTATGCGGTTGCGGTCAAAGTCGATAGTGAGTGCTTTGTACAACTTTTGCCAAGTTGAAAATTGAGTTTCGTAGAAGTTTTCAAGATCTTGGTAGTCTTCTTCAAAATCAAGTAGCTCATCACCATTAGCGAGGAATGATTCAATAAACTGATAGCTTGATTGCGCTTCAATTAAACCCGCCAGTAATACTCGGCCATTCTCAATATCTTTAACACCTGGGTAATGCCCCGTTGATGCTTTGTTTGCAAAGCCATCAAGCTTCTTTTTCATGGTGCTTATATTAGTTTGAGCAATGTTGAACAGCTCTTTTTCACTGTCTGGAGCATTTTTACCAAACACGTTTTTAAACAATTTAGCCGCACGGTTTAAGTTAGCTTCAGACTGTTGTTTAATACGTCGAATACGAAGCTCTGCGCGCTTTCTAACTTGTGTTAGATTGTCGTATGCACTTTTTAAAGGGACTTCTTGTTGACGCATTTGAAAGCAAATTTTGTTAGCTAATGCTAAACGCGAAATGATTAAAATTATTTCTTCATCATTCCAACCAAATGGACGTTTTGAAAAGCGTTTTACAATGTCTTCTGCGGTAATTGCTCTGCCAGTGTCATCGCCAAGGGTTATGAACTTTTCTACTTCTAAAGACGCTAACGGATTTATTTCATCAGCGTTTAAATCGAGACCAATTTGACTAACATCGTCTGCAACTAAGGTATTTTGAATCTCGCGGCGAATATCACCTGGAAATGGTTTAACTAACTTTAATTTACTGAATGTGTTTTCAATTACGTAGCGATAAAGCTCTTGAAGTATTGAGCTTACCGCTCCGCCTTTTGGATTTTGTTTAGAGCCTAATGCGTAAAATTCAGCATCTTTTAGTAGCTCCTCTACTTCTCCTATCAAGCGGCGATTTCGATCTTGGTTTTCTGTCGCTTTTTGATGAAGTAACTGTTGTTGTTCTGGGCGTTTACCAGAGTTGCCGCGTAAAAACTTACTTGTTCGAATAAACGTTTCGATGTCTCTGAATACTCTGTTATTTTCAGCCAACTTGATGATTATCGAGCCACTATCACCGTCCATTGAACGATTAGCACATACGGTAGATGTATATTCATCGTAGTTGGGATCTCTAGGTGTGATCACTTTCACTACTAAGTCGTTTTCTTGAGAGCCATCTCGTGGACTACCATTACAAAAACGGCTGATAGGGAAATCTTGCTTGTTTTCAGGGTAGCGATAGTTCGCTTCACGACGCAGCACATCATCAAAAATTAGATCGCTAATCTTCTTAGTTTGATCAGATAACTCTATTTCAGTTTTTTGAATTTCCTGCTCAATTTCTTTTTCTTCGTTAGTAAGGAAAATGTACTCGTCACCTTGGCGAGCGATAAGCATATTAAGCTCTAGAGCATTTAAAGCCTGTTCAATTTCGCGCCTTAACGCTAATCGGTCTTCATCGACTTTGCCTACACACAGGGTAACTAAGTTATCTAACGTTGACTTAATTACATCGACATAACGAATTAAAAACAGGGTTTTTAATATATTCAGCGTAAACGGCGATATAGATTCTTTAACGGATGCTTGGTCGATATCTTTTTTAACCGATGTATCGAGGAAACTTTCGATAGCTGGGTAGAAAAAATATAACGGAATTAGAACTCCGACATTTTCATTTCGGACTTGTTTGGCAGCACTTTGGAATGCATCTAACAAAGATCGCTCACCACGGCTTAAATGTAAGCCTGTTGCACCCGCTTTACGAATAGCTTCAAATATTTTTTGAACTAAAATATAATGATAAGGTACAAATGGATAGCTATTAATAAAGCTACTTGCATCTTTATAGTTAGCTAACTCAGCGGTTGTTGTACTGTCAAAAGCTAACTGGTTTCTTAGAATGTCACCCTTTTGATCATACAAGTCCTGGAGCTCAATACGAGCCGCCTCTTCTTTTGATAGCAGGCGTTTCTCTATCACCTCACTGGTGTTTGAGCTTGAAAGAGATAGGCGTTCAAATCGGCCTTGGATTTTTGAGAAATCATGACCTTTTGAGCCTGTCATTTGCCCAATTACTGCATCGATGTCTTCTTGAGAAGTAACAACGACCCAAGCACGGCCTTCACAAATAGTACCGAGGTTTTCAGTGATTGTTTGAAGTTTCAGCATCATCTGGGCGTTGTTACCAATGAACTGCCCCACTTCATCCACAAAAAACAACACTCGGCGGTCTGAGCTTACATCTAGGTATTCTTTTACCCATTTACAAAAGTTGCTAACGTCTAACGTGAAGTTGTTTTCAAGTTGCTCAACCCACTGCCTTGCTGATTCAGTTGATTGATTAGTTACCTTACCAAGCGCATCTGCCATGTCGTCTCGGAAGAAGTCGTAAGCATCTCTTTCTTCTATCCAGTTAGCAGACGCTAACGCATTGAACTCTTTTTTGAACTGTTCAAATACACCTCGTTGGTCTAATTCGCGTTCAAGGTGCGCAATATGAGGGTGATCTCCACTGAAGCCCATTTGCTCGTTAAAAACTTTTAAGAACACTTTTAATATTGCATCATCGCCGTCATCTGTGTTGGCACGGCTGTCGATATTAAAAAGGATGACGGTATTATCTTTGGTAACCGCAGTGTCTATTTCACCTAATAAGAAGCCATCTAGGTTTTTATCTTTGAAAAACTCGATAGCTGATTTATCAAACTCACCGTTTGTCGCTTGAATGTTTTGTAAAAGGTATGACAATATTTTGATGAAGTGAGATTTACCTGAACCAAAAAAGCCACTTACCCAGATCCCTAATTTACCTGATGCAGCTTTTGCTTTTGGATCACGCACTGAAGGCATATACGCATCGAAGAACTCTTCGAAGTGTTTTGCTAATTCGGTGGTGATTACATATTCATCTAGCTCGGTAAAAACAGTGCTGTTTTCTAATTGGTCAGCTTTTACAACACCATTAATTGGTCGGTTTATATCTTTAGTAAATAAGTCTTTAATTTGCATGTTATTTTATCCTTGTTGTTTGATTGCAAGTCCGTTTACGGTACTAGTTTAAATGCACGATAATAGTTATTTGATTCGATTCTGCCAAAGGGTTTTAACGCTGTACCGTCGTACTCACCAGGATAGAAAAGTACCGTTGGTACGTTGCCTACCTTAGCATGTAGAGCGTTTAATAAGCCGTGGCCACGAATAATAGGCCACGCGCTCCCAAGCCCATGAAGTAAAATGAACTCAGTTTTGTTTTTTTCACAAGAGCCGAAGTCTATTTTTGAGGCGATAAATTCAGCGACTCGGTTTTGCTCAAGAGGCCCCTTTAATGCGTTGAATAACGCGTCATCACCGCGCTCTTTTTGTACTTTAAATGCTCTTTCAGTAAGTTTGCGGGAATCGAGCAATTCAATAATGGCTTCAAACAAGTTGATGCTTTTAAAATTACGCCCACGTTTATCAAGGCGCTCTGTCATGTATTCTAAATGCTCTCTTACAGTCAATTCTGACTCTGGTGGGTAGTCAAATACGTAAAAGCCAATCTCGTTTCCTAAACCTTGGTTTTTTAAAAAATCTTCGCTTTCAATCTTGGGCTGAATTTCATCAAGCCGCTCATGAAGTCGTTTTTGTTGTTTAGTTTTAAGCTCAACCATTAGTGCAACTCCATCGCTGAAATAATATCGTCTCTGTTGATCTCTAGAAGCAAGTCTCTCACTTCTGGTAACAAATATACATTTTGTATTTTTTTATTCCGTGTTGTTTCTATATAACCAGCGTCAGCTATGGTTTTAAAAGCTACTTGAGATATTTTGTAAGTCGATGATTGTGACATTTGAGCTAACTCAGGGAATAATCTAATGCGTTCATCCCAAAAAGACTCCCAATCAGCTACATCTAAACTTTCACGGAACATACGTTTAGCATCTAACACTACATTGCGCATAAAATCAGCAAGTAATGTGCAGTTAATTAACGTAGCTGCAAACATTAACTGAGTTGATAGCTCAGTGCTACCAAATGCGATTAGTTCTAGGTATTTGTCTGACATATCTTCTAAACGCTTTTTGATAGTAGCCGCATTCCTCTTTGCTGAAGCGTCAGAGCGTTTTTGTAAAATATTTTGGTTTACAATGGCTTCTAACCACTCTTTTTGTGACGGTTTTTTAAGTAATAGCTCAGCGACTGTCTGACTTTCTTTGATCATTAAGCTGCCACCAATAAGGTCGCCAAGGTAGTCTTTGTATGAATTCATTTGTATTATGCTTGGAGTCGTCATTTATAGTTCTTCCAATTCAGGCACATAACCAGGAGCAATTGCTAAGTTTTCTGCGCCGAAAAGGGTTTGACGGTTTTTGAGCCACAGTTGGTATTCAGCACCAACAAGTTCTGCATCAGCGGTACAATCAACATTCCAACGTCTCAATAAATAACCAGCCATAGCAGCCCTCACATTCAGCGACAGTTTTCCTCCGTCCATTCCATAGTCTAATGCGATTGCAGTAGGATGACTTACGTTATGGGGGTGAGGAACGAGTTGTAACGGCATCATGCGCATCCAATGGTGGTCGCTTATTTTGACTTCTAAAGGTTGTATCTCTGAATATTCTAATACGGCCTTTGTAATTCTAGTTAATACAAAATCCCGAAAACTGTTAGATTTACGATCATAAGCTCTCACATGCCAGCGCAAACCATTATCGACGATACTGTGGGGAACGATATCTCTTTCTCCTGAGCCGCTACTTAGGGAGGTGTAAGTGATATTAACTGCTTTTTGATTAATTACTGCTTGAACCAACTTTGCGACAATAAAAATATCAGGAATATTTAACTGGCTTGGCGCTTCGACGGGGAATGTCGTATCGCCAATAGCATCAAAGCCATCGGTTATTTGGTTAGAAAGTTTTACAAGGGTTTTGCGAGGGTCATGTGTGAATAAGGGCCTAAAGCCCGCAGCTTGAAAATATCTCTTTTCTTTTGAGTCATATACCATATTTTCAGGGCACAACTCTTTATAGAGATTGATATCACGAGTAGCCGAGGTTAACCCTTTCTCGAAATAAGAAACTATTTCAGCTCTCGTAACATATCCAACAAAAAAAAGTTTAAAATCAATGTATGACAAACGTTGTTTTTGAGTAAAGCCAATATTGTTTAAATTCATTTCTAATTATAAAATCAACTAAGTGAACCTAGTATGTTCATAAAGTGAATAGATATCAAATAATTTTTGATGAATCTTAAATTCACTCATAATTCATATCACTTTAGATAAAATATTATTTAGACTGACTAGTTGATATCAATCAAAATAGATTTTCACCACTTGCTCTTAAGTCTATATAGAATCATATCTTAAATAATATATACAGGTTATGCAGTATTAATCTATCTAACGCTTTTAATACTACTCTTTAGTTAATTATCGACTTTTTATACGTGATTATCTCTTCTATTTTGCAGTCGAAGTAAGCACATAATGCATCCAAAGTACGCGTCGTTGTTGAGTAATTATTGTTATTAGCCATTTTAGACATAGCGGCTTTATTTACTCCTGCGGCATTTGCAACTTCATCTAACGTAATTTTACGTCCCTCTTTCAATGACTTAGCTGCGATTAATTCCTTTAAGTTATAAACAATCATTTTAATACAACCAATTATTTAAAAAGTTTCTTTACAGGATACTTTCTATATGATTTAATCACTTTAGTTTCTTGTGAGGATACTTCTATGATTAAAAATGAATTTACTTTGCTTTCTGCTAAAGAACTTTCAAGCTTTATTAAGTTCAGCCCAGATTACATTAACCGTAAGTTGAAAGACAATGTTTTTTTTGAGGGTGAGCATTACATTAGACCTTTTGGATCAAGAAAAATACTTTACCTTTTAGAAAGTGTAATGGAAGAAATGTACAACACCACGTATAAAGCTGAGCGCGAATTTGTCATTCCTCTCGCAAGTGGAGGTGTATGTTATGGCTAGTGTAAGAAGCCGAAACGATAAGTTGTTTTTTGATTTTTATTATCAAAATATACGATGTCGTGAGCAGACCTTACTCAAGGATACAAAAGCTAATCGTATCAAACTTGAGAAAGTTCTAGAAAATATTGAAATTCAAATTATGCTCGATCGTTTTGTTTACCGAGATATGTTTCCGAATAGTAACCGCTGCAAGGCATTTAAACTGTTTGATGACCAGATAGAAGCTATAAAAGCTAATGAAACGAATAAAGCTGATGTTATTTTACAGAATGTACCTAACTTCGAGGCATTTGCTTATGAGTGGCTAGAAGAAAGTAAAATTCATTGGAAAATTAGTCATTTTAAAAATGTGTCTATGATCTTTGAGCGTTATTTAATTCCTGAATTTGGCAAGTTTAATCTTGATGAAATAAGCCGTGCTCATATTATTAAATATCGCGCGGGCATATTAGAGCCTAAGCGTAGTAGTAAAAAACAATTGAGTAATGATTGGATCAATCATGTTATGACACCTCTTAGAGGCATACTTAAAGAAGCGTCATTACGTTATGATTTTCAAACTCCTTTTAACAATATAAAACCACTAAAAGTAGTTAAAACCAAGATAGAACCTTTTTCACTCAATGAAGTTCAGCAATTTCTTAAGTATGTAAGAAGTGATTTTCGTAATTATTATACCGTTCGCTTTTTTACTGCGATACGAACAGCAGAGATTGATGGCCTCAAGTGGGAATACGTTAACTTTGATCGAAATGAAATTACTATTCATGAAACCTTAGTTGATGGCAATGTTGAGACACCTAAAACAGCCACATCATATAGAAATATCCAGCTATCTAGAGTTGTTGTTGATGCATTAAAAACACAATTCAAAATAACTGGTAAGAACACTTATGTTTTTTGTAATAAAAAAGGTAACCCTCTTGATCATCGAAATATAACTAAAAGGGTATGGTATCCAACGCTAGAAGAGCTCTCTTTAAAGAGGAGACGCCCTTATCAAACAAGACATACATGCGCAACCTTATGGCTTTCTGCTGGTGAAAATCCTGAATGGATAGCTAAACAAATGGGTCACAGCACGACTAAAATGCTATTTGAAGTTTATAGCCGTTATGTTCCAAACAATACTCGACAAGATGGTAGTGCTTTTGATCGCCTACTTCTAAATGCCAACATTGAAGAAGAGGCTACTTATGAATAACTATATCTATGGTTGGTTAAAAAATTTACATATTAATGGTACTTTGCCAACAGCCAATTGTGAGCTATTGATAAGTAAGCAAATAATTTACGCTATTACATCTGCTGATATTGCTAGAAAATGCCAAATAGTGTCTGGCTTAGCTCAATTTCAGTTAACTCACGATATAATGGGTAATCATGTTGTTTGTGATATAGAGCCTATACTTTCTCAATGTAACGAACAGCAGTACCTTAATTTAACTTCGATGATAAATAATACAAATGAGCATTTAATAGCACGATTTTTTAAGCTGCTTAGCTTTGTCACATGCAGTGAGTTGCAGCCTTTTATTGATTTTATTTTAACTAAACAAAGCATTTTACAAAAATTCATACAAGCACCGGCTAGCCTAAACCACCATCACTCTTATACTCATGGATTGTTTGAGCACAGTATAGAGGTAGCTGAAATTGCATTTAATAATGCTAAACACTTAAATCATTCCAGTATTGAATGCCAAGCTGCATTAGTAGCTGGCTTATTTCACGATATTGGTAAAATATTTGTCATGCTACATCAAGCCAACGATCGCTACATACCAGGACCACACGAAGGTTATAACTTTGCTATCTTAGCTGAACCTTTAGCGAAGCTAGGCAGTCGTAATAGGCAATTGCTGGAGTTATTAAGCAGTTTATTAGCAGCCAAGCCATCTGGCTATCAAGCGAGATATGCAATTGAGCATATTGTGCAACAAGCTGACCGATGCTCTTCTGAATCAGCTTTTATACATGCTAAATTTCAAGAGCTTCCTGATTATTACCATTTTTGTAAAGTTGGCGATAAAGTTCTTAAAAGAATGAGTTAACGTTTTAAAATACCTAAACTTAATTTGAAGCTATTAAGGGGCTTCGCCGGCCCTATAACTTATAATAAGCAGCAAATGAAGAAAGCTCATTAAGCTATGGTGGCGCCTCGACTTTTTATATGTACCTTTACTACCCTTTACTGTAATTAATAATCCAACTTCTAAAAAGCCATTGCCATTATGTTTACCTAGAAACCTGCCCTCCTCAATTGAGGCGCTTTCGATGTGACTATCGCTTAATCCAAATGACGAAACTAATTCTTCCCAGTAAGACCTCGCTTGAATAACATTTTGATTTTGTAAATCTACTTGATGAAAACGAAATTTGAAGTGGCTCGACTTTAATTTAAATTTTATACATAAATTTAAAAAGTTGCGTATTACTTGCTCATCAGGACAACGAAGAGCGAAATTCTTCCCTGCAGCACCATATTTCAATATTTGTAGGGCATCAAATGCTTCACTAAGCGTTACATTTTTCTGACTTAATAAAGTATCAAATTTCTGACATAAATAATAAAATGCTTTTTGTGAAGAAACTCTTTTTAAGTCATCTTTAGTATTATCTAAACTTGGGAAGTTAGGAATTAAGGGCAGCTTTTTACCTTTCCTAGGATATTCTCTGCTTACACTCAGAGCATTATCATGTAATTTTTGAACTTGCTCCACAGGGAGTGAGTAACTCGATGCTGTATCGTGTATTGAGTTTAGTTCTAGCGATTTAAGAGCATTTGCATAATCTAACATTCTTATTTGCCCATCAGCTTCAAACTTTTGTTTAAAACCTTTAAACGATGGTGTGATTAAATCACTAACCTTACCCGCATATTGGATCGAATAGTCTTGCTCTTGTTTTTTACTATAAAATTCAATTCTTTCAATTAAACTTTCACCTGGCATAAACTCCTTAAAATTAGCTCTCCCTATACATTCAGATAAAAAATACTTAGATACTGTATATGTCTGATTCATTTGAGCGCAATGCTGTATGTCCTTTAAGTGTAAATAGCTATTTAGTGTCGACACAGTGACTTTATGACCAAGTAAATGAGACAAAAAAAACATTTTTGAGCGAGTATTGTCTTTAACTTTTAATCTTTTGTTAAAGTGAGTAATAAAACTTTGATCAAATAAGTCATTTTCAAATATAGATAAATACTGCCTTCCCGTTAATACCAAGTTTGAATTTAATCTGTACCAAGTCCAATTAGCAAAGCTATGTCTTAGGTGATGAATTCTTAGAGTATGATCCTTAGTATAGTAATGCAGTAATTGCGTTAATAGCTCGTATGCTTTATTTACGCTAACAGAGCAGTTAAATAACAATGAATTTGATGGCTTATTTTCAGTGTTTTTTTGAACGTCATAAAAGCTTCTTAGCTTAGTTAAATGCTCTTTTGGCCATAACGCATCTAGGGGTAGTTCTCTTCTAGCTGAAGGTGTTTTTAAACCCCTTATTTTATTTGGTCTGATTGATAGTAGAACCCAATCATATTCGCCTTCATTTGGCTTTATAGGTGAAACCTGAATATCACCAAAGTACAGCTTAGCGGCTTCATTACGGCGCAAGCCACTATAAAAACAAAAACACATTAATAAATATGCATATAACTCAACCGGACTGTTATTGAGGCTGTCACTTAAATATTCAAGAATTGCGCTTACATGACTAGCTGAAACTAAATTAGCATCAACTTTACTTTGGACAGGAGCTATATCAAGATCGTCAATACACAAGTCTTTGACAATTTCAGACTCTATTAAAAACACAGAGAAATAATATAAATACTTTTTACGTTGGGCAGAATTAAAATATTCACTCGTATCATTTAACTTTATTGCCCAATCTGACGCTGATATTACTGCTAGATCAGTTCGAGTAAAAACATTTAAAAAAGGTTCACTGATACTTTTCACATAATCAATTACTGTGTCTACTTTTAACTTCTTTTTAGTTACCCCTCCCTCTTTCAAAAGGTAATAAAGCCAACCACACAAAATATTGAAATAAACACTATTTTTATCATTTTTCAATTCTTGTTCAACAAATTTAATGCACTGTGCCCTTGAAGCTCTTTGGCCATTCAGTTCCCTCAAGTTTTTATAGGTATACTCTAACTTGGCTTTTATTAATTTAGGCTCAATATAATCAAAGCTGTCACTATCAAATGACAATAGCTTATTAAGCTCATTAAATTTCTTAGGTTGTTTTGCTATTTCGTCTGCAACTAATGCCTTATTACTTATTAACCTTAAAAAAGCTGTTTGAGGTAGCTCGGTACAGGTACTAGACCGTAAATACATCTGATAGTCGATAGGGCTGAGGTTGATTATAGTATCTATTTTTCTAAGTGTTCGTAATTTTAAAAGTGACAAGCTTTGCCAATTTGTACCACTAGCTTCTGTTAAAAACGTTATTATAAATTCACTTAATCTATTTTTATTTACTCGTATTTTCTCAGACGGCTTAATGAAGTTTTTATGATGTAATAATAAAAGGACAACAGCATCACATAGTACGTATCGTCGTTCCTCTTTTTCGCTTTTCCCATACCAAAATACTTGACCACCTAAATACATTAAAGCATCCGGGGCATTTATGATTGTAATAAGCTCGTCAAACTGAACACCTGTTGTCATATATAAAACTAACCGACCATAACTAGCTTCTTTTGATAAATTAGCAGTTGGTGTTTGTAGCTCTTTACTTAATATTGACTTAATTTGGAGTGCTATCGGTAGTTTTATTAATTCTACTGGTGATAACATAGGTTTATCGCGCTTTAGTACGACGATTTGAGGGACTTTTGAAGATTCAATACCATGATGCTTTAATCCATAATTTAATATAGCATCAATAAGCATGAGCTGAAGGTGTTTAATCGTTAAGTCTTCTTTTAACCGTGACTTTAAAATGTTCATTTCACTAGAAAGAACATTCTCATCGGATTTTTTAAAATACCTAAGCATTAGCATGCATAGCTTTTTATATTCGTTTAAAAAATCATCATCGCTGAATCTAATTCCAAAGTCATTATCTGAGCAGTTTCTATAAGCATTTACAATCTGTTGAAAACATTGATGGAACTTACCTTGCTTCTTCAGTTCATTTAAATAAGATCGGACTTTAGAGTTTGCCATCCTACCCCCTTAAATAACTTATCTAGAATAGGTAATAATTCATTTACAGAATCTATGTAATTTAGTGTCGAATAATTAGCTAAAGGAACCTCACCAGACTGCCAATGGCCCATTTGAAAGTTTATTAGCTCTGAATTAACGTTGTTATAAAGCAAATTACTTTTAAGCCAATGCCTTCCTGCATTTGCAGGTATTTTATGTTCCTTAGGTAACCTGAGAACTAACTCTGTAGGAGAAATACCTTTAGTAACAATTCCAGCTCTTTGTCTTTGAAATATGAATAAAGGTCCATGATTTATACGTGAATTTCTAATTAGCTTAAACCACTGACAAGATTCTTTGTAATCGAGATTTAAGCTTTTAGAGGCGGCATTTAAAAAGTCATCTATTGACTGGCATAACTTGGGCTTTAATACTCTTATTAACCCTCTCAAACAACTAAGGTGCTCTTGATAAGCTGTGATTTGCGCATTTAAAATAGACGGTAAACAAACTAATCTAGAATGCGTAAAATCACTATCATCTTTATCACTTATCCCCATGAGGTTTAGCGTTGGAAAATACAGGGAAAAAGTTGGTAACGGGTTCCAAACAGCCCGATAACCCGTTCCAAACATTAACATCCATGCCGTATAGACTGTAAACGCGTTATGGTATTTTAAGATTGCATCTAGTTGTTTTAAAGAGTTTAACTTAGTGTTTTTAACTTCTAATGCCAAAGCTGCTATGAGGCTCTTAACTGTCATATTCTCTGGTGTAAATTTAGAACCAAGCATACGATTACGCTTATCAAAACACACTAATTCAAAAAGTTTTATAGGGAATTTTTCTTTACAATAATCATAGTAATCAGACTCAACTTCTTGCCAAAACTCAAATAGCCTTTCACACCGCGTAACATCATCAATATTACTATAGCTTCTAGATACTCGAGTAGAATACATTTTTACATCGTAACTAAAATCTATATAAATAGGGTCAATCACACCTGTTGCATTAATATAATTTCCAATAAAATTACTAATGCTATTGATACTTAGCCTTCCGCTATAAGCTTTATCTGATACCTTTTTTAATTTTTTGGCTAAACTGTTTTCAAGTGCTGCAAAACTGTCTACGTTAATAAGTAAACCTTCTTTTCTGCCCTTTAAATATTTAATTATTAAATCTGTTAAAAATGTAGGACAGGCTGTAAATACACCATTTGCTGTTTTAATAAGACCAACTTTTTTAATCGTTGGTTTAGCAGTTTGAGTTATAGGAAAATACCACCAACCACGGTCATTTTCATCTAGAAACAAACCTCGTGTTTTGTCATCTATTTTATTAAATATCTGTAAATCTTTTATCTCATGCAACGTCTTACCCAACAAAAACATCAGCCATCCCAATATCGCTAGCTCAATATTTTTATCGGAATGGCCATACTTATTTAGTGTATCAAATAATAAACCCAGTTCTGGCGCCTTTAATAATCGCGTATCTTGGTAAGCAATATTATGAGCTCTGTGCACATTACGAGTTATATCTATCTGTTTTTTCTTCTTAGAGGCGGGACTAAAAATCATTTCAATACTTTGATGCTCGGTTTTATCTCGTACAGTATTACCTTCATTGTTATCAATTACAAAAGGCATCTGAACCTCTGAATCTTCAGGGTTAAGTCCCTCTGTATCTGATAAAAAGTTTAAAGATGGTATTAAAACTGACAAATTATCAACAGCCCCAGTAATAGGTAAAGTATTAGGTTTTTTATACCATTTAGCGATGGAGCCTCTGTAACGGCCTCCTCGTTTATACAGCCGAGCTGGTTGCCAGTCATTCTTATAAAAATGAATTAAAGTATTTAAATAACCTCTATCCGTTACATTATTAGTATATATATCATTATTAATAATTGACTCTAACTTACTCGCGATTGACGAAGCTGAATCAAGGTAGTTTGTTAATATTTTATCTTTATCAGGTTCGAAGGCTATATTGGACTTTTTCATTAATAAGCGAAACTTATTACAAACCTCAGCTTCTCTTGTAGATGAGCTTGTAGCTAATTCAGGATCGATGAGTGTATGTATTGTTTTAAAATAATTACCAATAAAATTAGCAAGAAGATTTAATGATTTTGAATCTTGCTTATACTCATATGATTTAATAAGTAATACATAGAATGGTATCTCATTGCACCAACCATTTTTATATGTGCTGCGATTAAAACTCTCTCTTGAGCTTGCATCTAGCTCAACTCCATACTCATTAAAGGCATAATAAATATACTCAGGAAGACATAGTTCACTTTTAGTAAACTCCCATAGCTTTCGTGATGCATCATTCATCCTTTTTAATAATAAAAAAACTTGTGATAAACCACTCAAATCTTCAGGAGCACTTATGCGAGAAGTAAAATCATCAAAGTCAGATTTTATATCCTCGATACTGATTTCCAAGTTTACCCCTTTGCAATACAACTCAATATGCTCAAGAAGCTTAACCTTTAGCATACCCGTCATAATTTAATCACTTTTGTACTAATTTTAAGCCATTTACATAATTCTGTTTTTGTTTTAATAGCTGGAAATAAGGTACGCCATTCTGTTGAATCAATTACTGGTTGTTCACCTTTGAATAAGCCAATAAGTAACTCTGAGATTAAAGGGCCGGATGCATTAAAGTACTGCTTAAAAAGTAGCCGAACAATATCATTAAGAAAAATTAAACGTCTAAGATCGGGTGTCGGACGATTAGGAAGGATCAAACATGGGACAAGTTGATTTGACTGATCTTGAAGTCGACAAACTTTATGAAATGTAAATAAGCCAGAGACTAGTTTTAACTTTTCATTATCAGTTTTATATCCAATTATCGGGGCTTGATAAGCATCAAGTTTCCAAGTAGTAATTGTATCAAAGCTGTCGTTTGAACTTGGTTTTAAAAACGAAAATAAATTTATATTACTGATTAAATTATCTATGGTTTTTTCAAGGGTAATATTTTCTGCGACAATATACTCAAATGTAGACCTGTCTAATAATTCATCGATCTTTTTTAATTTGCCTTCAACATTCTCATCAATCATATTCAGCACCAGAACAATAAGTAGTCATTTTTGACATTTTCATAATGTGCCTAAATAGTGCCCAGATCAAGCTTTAAATGTTCGTAAAACACTCAAAAACAGATTTTAATATTAACTAAATTTTATCTAAGTTATTGTAATAATATGCAATTCATTATATTTACTGGAGATTATTATTTATAGAAGCAGTTAAACTAACGTCTTGACATGGTAGGGGTCGGTGGTTCGATTCTTGGGTTTCGTCCATCCGAAATTGAAATATCCAGCGATAGCCATGTGAACATGTTTCGTCTTCTCTGCGTTTAATTGCTTGTGCAATCTGTGGTGCTCTTTCTAAACTTAAAGCCGCTGCCGTCCAAGTCGCGGGAACATTATATTTATCTAATAAATTAATAATTCTCGACGCGCCTTCTTTAATCCCATACTGATAATTGGATTCATTACCATAGTTGCGCATTGGCTTTTTCAAATAAACTTGAAGCTCATCTACAGGCTCCATGCCTTTATCGCCATCTTTAATGCTGTACTCAGACCCTTCTTCTACATTCACAACTATTGACATTGCTAGGCGTTTATTGTTTGGCCACTGATAACTTTTAGGCATGATTTTATTCTCTTATTTCAGCTTAATATTTATGAAGTGCTTAGTGATACTCTTCGCCACCAGATACATTCATACACTCACCAGTAATATAAATTGCTTGGTCGGAGCACAAAAATGCACAGGCTTTTGCAATATCGTCTTGCTGTCCAGGTCTACCTAAAGGAATACGGTCTCGCATGTCCTGCATGTATTGTTCATACCCCTTACCCGACACTTCAGAAAAGTGTTGATTTTGCCAAGCTCCTAGCGCTGTGGTGACGTGGTTAGGGCAAATTTCATTTACATTAATTTGATGTGGTCCAAGCTCTACAGCGGCAACTCGGGTTAATCCATTCATACCATGTTTTGAAGCTGTATAAGCCGAAGCATGGCCGACAGCAGACTTTGAGGCTTGAGAACCGATATTTATAATTTTGCCCCCCTGCCCTTGTTTAACCATTTGCGCCGCCGCATATTTGGTCCCTAAAAAAGCACCACGTAAGTTAACTCCTAGTACGGTATCCCATTCACTTACGTCCATTTCTAATATTGGTTTCATTAGATAGCCAACACCGGCATTGTTGATCCAGATATCAAGACGTCCATATTTTTCAACCGTAAAATCAACCGCAGCAGCTACTTCGTCTGCTTTTAAAACATTACAAATGACACTGCTTGACTCGCCACCAGCAGCAACTATTTCATCTACAATTTGTTGTATTTCGCTAATAGTGCCAACCGCAGTATCTGGGGCATGCTTGTCATCTGCATGGCCAATATCGGTGATCACTACTTTACAACCTTCGTCAGCCAAGCGCTTTGCCATTGCTTCGCCTAAACCTCCTTTGCGGCCAGCACCTGTAATTACCGCTACTTTTCCTTTTAATTCAGAATAGATAGCCATGGTCACCTCTTATAGTTTTGATGTAAGGATAAAAAGAGGATTATCAGCAAACTGCTGAAACTCATTAGCAATTTTTTGCATCATTTGGCTGCTAACATCTTTTGCAAATTGATCCATGTCATTAATTTTTAAAATTTCTATATACTTGTAAGGAGGTTTTTCTTCACTCATTAACAAGCCTTCTGCTTTTAGCACTTCAAACACATCTACTGAGGGTAAACCGCCTGCAGCAGGAATATCTGTTTCCTTAGCCCAAGCCTGATAAGTCGACTCGTCAACACCAGCTTTTAAGTTAAACAATACGACGATTGTGGTCATGATCTTTTGCCTTAATATAATTTGTCCGGACAAATTTAAGTCTAGGAAGATACAAAGTCAATCTTTCTAGATGCTAGTTAAATAGGTAATTGATAAATGGCAATTGCACGATTATTTTTAATGCCCGCGCCAATCGTTTGATACTCTTTTTTCATCAATCAGAGTTCGTTTAATTGTTTTACCCGAATCTAACCACTGCCATACCCGAGATCTAAATTGCCCACAGTCAGATAGTTGAATCATTTCGTATAAATATATATTCGGCTCACCAACTCTGGTCCAATGTAACATCATGGTACGTTGGTGCTCATCTAAGGTAACTTCTGCCGCCCAGCCTTTAATGATGTCATTGTCGAAAACTAACTTGTCTTCATGAGCTTCACCCATAAAGTCACGTATTTCTGTTTCGCCATTTTCCCATGTGTAATGATTGGTTTGATGATAAATATTTGGTTTGTCATCAGGAATACGACAAACTAGTTTTGATTTATGTGCATCTATTTGCTCGCCATTAATATCAAAGTGTCTATACCATCCTTCCCAAACACCTTCATGGCGAGCTAAAAGTGCAAACGTTTCTCTTAAATTTAATTTTGACATAAAGCATCCTTTAATTTTTTAGGTAATTATTTTGATACATCTATATTTACTAAGCTTGGCTAACTCATGATCACCGCTGGTTACCCTAGCTACACTGGTTAAATTTACACAGCTGGTTGTGATGACACATTTGTTGGTTTTGTTAATATAATTAACATACCAAAATTATTAGAAGGGATACGAAGTCCGTGGCTGGTTTTTGATATTTGTCACGCAGGAACAACACTAAATAAATTTAAAGCTAGACTCTCACTATAAATGTATAAAATTAAGGTGTGAACTTCCAACAGTTGTAATGAGTGATCGTGGTATACCTACCTCATATAGACATATGCATGGTTTTGGCTCACACACCTATAGTTTGTGGAGTGAAGCCGGTGAGCGCTTTTGGGTGAAATTTCATTTTCGTACACAGCAAGGTATTAAAAACTTAACTGATACAGAAGCTGCTGAAATAGTCGCTATGGATCGTGAAAGTAATCAAAAAATTTATTTGAATCGATTGAGCGCGGCGACTTCCCTAAATGGAAATGTATGTGCAAATTATGCCTGAAGCCGAAGCTGATAACGTGCCGTATCATCCTTTTGATTTAACTAAAGTATGGCCTAAAGGTGATTACCCACTGATTGAAGTAGGTGAGTATGAGTTAAATAAAAACGCTAATAACTACTTTGCCGATGTAGAGCAAGCTGCTTTTTCACCGAGTAATTTAGTACCTGGAATTGGCGTATCACCCGATAAAATGCTGCAAGCCCGTTTAATTAACTACGCTGATGCACAGCTCTACCGTGTAGGTGTGAATCATAATCAAGTGCCGGTAAATCAACCTCGCTGCCCTGTTAATAGCAATGCGCGCGATGGACAAGGCCGCGTTGATGGTAACTATGGGCAAGGCCACACTACGACTTCCGTGAAGACGATAGCGACTACTTTAGTCAGCCACGCGCTCTTTTTAACTTAATGAATGATGAGCAAAAACAAGCGCTATTTAGTAATACGGCGGCACAAATGGGTGATACCTATGACTTTATTAAATATCGTCATATTCGTAACTGTAATCAGTGCGATCCTGCCTATAGTGAAGGTGTTGCTAAAGCCCTTGGGATGACTGTTTCTGATGCAATATAAGCACGTGAAACAGACCCTGCAAAACATTTACCTGGCTGCTTATAAACTATTAGTTATATCTAAATTTTGCTAGCTGGCTTTTTTAACAAAAAGACAGCTAATTAACGCGGTAATAAATACAGTTAAACTTAGTCTGTAGTTTAATTTATATAACCCATTTAAATAATGCACTTACATATTCTTCCTTATACTGTAGTTAACCTTCCCTTTTAATTGCAGCTAGTCATAAAAAATTCAAAACCGTTTTTCTGCTCACTTAAGTCTTGATTAAAGCCAGCCGAGACATATAAAAAGCCATCATTTGCTACTAGCTGTTTAAGCTTATTTACACTATCAGAAAAGTCATCCATAAAATTAGTATCGGAATTTTCAAGCAACTTTTTATGCCCAAATAAAGCCTTTGGTGCGCACTGATTTGATTTTACAAATTCAGTTAACGTATCTTGATTATAAAAGGTTTTAAAACCATGTTTACACTCGGCTAAAAATGCTAATAAATCCGCAAAATCAACTTCAATAAATGTTGACTCTTCCATTATCCGAATAAAGATTAAAATTAATTCATTTGAATAAATAACCTGAATCTCGTTTAAGAAATTGAACTAAATGCCTGTTCCGAGATCCGATCTTTCGACCAAGAACGATTGGATAAACAAGGAACAGGCATGATTAAATTAGTTGAATTGTTTTGCGATCTCGATGATTTTTGCAAAGTATTTATACCCCAATGGGAAAAACAATTACTCGAAGATGGTACCCAAAAACGTCAGCGAGCAGGACGTATGACGACCAGTGAAATTATGACTATTGTCATTAGTTTCCATATGTCGCATCACCGTGATTTTAAAAATTACTATCTTGGTTATGTTCCACTTATGTATAAAAGTGAATTTCCTAACTTGCTCAGTTACACGCGATTTTAGCCGTTATGCCGAGGGTACTTGTGCCGATGTGTGCCTATTTTACTTCACTTAAAGGTAAACCCACAGGCGTTGAATTATTGAAGCTGTAAATTATTAATTTAAAACTATAAGCCAAGTAGAGGATACGAGGCAAAGTAGTGCTGATCATTTTATACTGAATGATTTTGCTATTGTTATGGCTTTGGTTGTTATTTAAATCAATGTCAGATTAATTACTTATAAAAACCAATGAAACCGCTAGAAATATACCTAAGCGGTTTCATTGGTTAAATTATATTAAAGTAAGTGTATTAACCAAATACTTTCATACGTTCTTCAACCGGTTTAAACTCCTTGTCGCCTGCTGGCTGGTCAATAGCGCCAAATACCATTTGTGCATTCAATTCCCAGTCTGCAGCTATGTTCCACTCATCTGCAACTTTTTGATCAATAACTGGATTGTAATGTTGTAAGTTGGCACCAATGTCTAAGCTAGCCAATGCTGTCCAAATCGCATACTGATGCATAGCGCTGCTTTGTTGTGCCCAAATTGGAAATTTGTCAGCATACAAAGGTGCAGCTTCTTGCATGTTTCTTACTACGGCTTTGTCCTCAAAGAACAATACCGTACCTGCACCGGCTCTAAAGCCTGCAATTTTATTTTTAGTACCTTGGAATTTTTCGTCGTCACCAACAATAACTCTTAGCGTTTCTTCAGTAATGTCCCACAGTTTGTGATGCTCATCACCAAACAAAACGACGATACGTGCCGATTGTGAGTTAAAAGCTGAAGGCGTATGCAAAACTGCGTGCTCAACAAGTTTAACTACTTCTTCGTTAGAAACGGGCAACTGATCGCTTAGAGCATAGATAGAGCGACGCTTCTGTGCTAATTGTTGTAAATCATTTAAGTTTGACATTATTATCTCCTGTGGTTGTTCAAATATTTAAGTAATTAAAAAACTAATTTAGTTACAGTTACTTACCTAAAAGTAACCAAAAACCGAGCACTAACAATAAATAATTCATTATCTTTAAAAATAACGCTTTATCCAGTACTGCATTAATTTTTACCCCTAACCAATTACCTACAAATGCCAGTGGGAAAAAGGCCAGTGCAGTTAAAATTGTCTCACCCGTTAACAAGCCGAACGATAAAGCTGCAATAAGTTTTATTACATTCATCATTGCGAAAAATATCGCCGCGGTAGCAACAAACTTACCCGGAGTAAGCCCTATCGCTGTGAAATAAATAATAATGGGCGGCCCACCCGCATGCACTAAACTGCTGGTAATACCGGAGAACATGGACATTATCCCCGCGCCAATTTTATTACTGAGAATTTTAAGCGAGCTTTTTTTAAAGAAAATATTTTTAATTGAAAAAACAATACATATTAAGGCGATTATCAAGCGTAAGTGTTCTGCATTAATAATGTCTATAATTAAGTAAGCAATGAGCACACCTACTATTGCCCCAGGAATTAGGGGGAGAAGTAGTTGATTATCCCATTTTCGCCAGTAACTTCTTACGCTTAACATGTCGCCAATAATTAATAGCGGCAGCATTAGTGCAATGGCTTGCGCTGCTGGCAATTTTAGCATTAGCAGCGGCACGGCAAACACGCCTAATGCCCCTGCAAATGCTGATTTTGAAACACCTATCAATACAACAACAGCTGCTATTAAAACAAGTGTTGTAATATCCATACTAAAAGTCCGCCGGTAATTCAAACCATAAAGCTTCAAGTTCAGCTGTTGCTTCAAGGTTTAGCTCTGTCGCGGGGTCAACCGCAAAGGCATCACCTGCAGCAAATTCTTTACCATCAACCATTACGCTACCTTTTACAATGTGCAGGTAACCAATTTGCTTACCCGAAGCCAGCATAAACATTTGTTGCGCGTTTAAAACTAAGCGTGACAAGCTTGCATTTTGATTAATTGACAATACATTTTCACCGCCCTCTGGTGTAAGTAATGGCGTTAATGGACCATTTTGCGCAATGCTTTTTTGCTCATAACTTGGTTTAATTCCCATTTTATTGGGCTGTATCCAAATTTGTAAAAACTTAACTTGGTCAGTGTTAGATGCATTATATTCTGAATGCATTACGCCACTGCCCGCACTCATACGTTGTACGTCGCCTGCCGGTACAGTGTGCTTATTGCCTTCACTGTCTTCATGCTTTAATGCGCCTTGCATTACATACGAAATAATTTCCATATCGCGGTGCCCGTGTGTGCCAAAACCTTTACCTGGCATAACCATGTCGTCGTTTATTACGCGCAGTGCTGAAACCCCCATATGTTTTGGATCGTAGTAACTGCCAAAAGAAAAACTATGTTTGCTTTGCAACCAACCAAGATCGACCGAACCGCGCTCTTGTGACTTTCTTATGTATTTCATTATAAATTCCTTCATTTATTTCAATGAAGCCAGTTTACTACTGTGTTTATACGATTAAAATTAGCTGTTTTAGCATCAATCATTCTATTTAAAAGAATGATTATTGTAATTCTTCACATTGGTATCTTAGTTCAGCTAAAAAAGCCCTGGCTGCTGGGCCTAAGCTGTCGCCATCTTTAAAGATTAAATGCAACTGCATAGAGCGCTTGCTGTTATGTTGTAAAGGGAGTGTTTTGAGTTTGCCCTGTGCTAGTTCATTTTTAATAGAAGTTGTAGGTAGCCAAGCAAAACCTAAACCACTGCAGATCATATCAATAGAAGTGCGCAAATGACTCACCGTCCAGCGCTGGTTAGCACCTAACCAGCCCGCATCACTTTTACGATGCATACCTGAGTCGCGCACTACAATTTGACGATGACTTTTCAAATCCTCTGAGGTTAAATCTCTCCCCAAAGAATGTAAAGTATGATCTGGATTAGCAACGGCAATAAAGTCTATTTGGCAAAGTTGCTCACTAAAACCTTCTGTTAATGCAACCGGTGAAATAGCAATATCTACATCAGCATTCTCAATCAGTTCGCTTGCCCCACTCAGTACCGACTCCACCAACTCAATTTGCAGCATTGGATATTGGGCAGAAACAGTATCAAGCACTTTATATAGCCTTGCTTGCGGAAACATTTCATCAACCGCAATTTTTAAGCTGCCTTCTGTGCCCTGCCCAAGAGTATGGCCCACTATTTCCAGCTTAGCGGCTTCATCAAGCAAAAAGTTGGCGCGCTTAAGCATTAGCTCACCCGCTTGAGTCAAAACAGTTTTTCGCCCTTCAATTTCAAATAATTTAACATCGAGCGAGCTTTCTATTTTACCCACTGCATTGTGAATACTTGACTGGCTTTTATGAATTCCTTGTGAGGCTTGATTAAAGCCACCAAATTGCACCACAGAGCGAAACATTCGCCATTGCTCTAGTGTGACTCTAAGCATGATTACCTCTTATTGCTTTAAATTTTATTTTTGTTGTTAATTCTGCAGGCTATCTTCAGACAAGTTAAGCTTGAGCAAAACCACACTTGGTTATTATGCATAAATAGGTGTGAGTTTTATTCGGATCTCAGTTAATTAGCTATTAATGCGCAATAGCTCTTGGCATTATTTAAGCGGGATAAACTCTTTATCATCACCTGGAATAGTTGGAAAACGCCCATTTTCCCAATCGTCTTTCGCTTGCTCAATACGCTCTTTGCTAAATGACACAAAGTTCCAATACAAAAATGGTACTTTTTCAAATTTATCGCCGCCTAACATAATAAAGCGACCGTCTGTTGCCAGCGTAATTTCGCTATCGCCTGGCTCTAATAAAATAAACTCATTAGTACCAAACGTTTCACCGTTAACAGTTACTTCGCCACAAATAGTAAATATTGCAGTTTCTTGTTCTGGGTGTGGGCGCTTTATAACACTTCCTTTGCTGGCAACAACATCAATATAAAACATGGGTGAATAGGTTTTAACCGGCGAACTTAAACCATAAGCTTCACCCACTACTAATCGCATCATTACTCCTTCGTGGGTAATGTGCGGTAATTGGTTTTTTTTCACATGATTAAATGACGGTTCAATTTCTGCCATAGCTTCTGGCAATGCAACCCAGCACTGTAAACCACTAATTGAATGTGGATTTGCACGTACTTCAAAGCTTTCACGCTCTGAATGGGTAATACCTTTACCTGAGGTCATCCAGTTAACATCACCAGGGCGAATTTCTAAATTATTACCCAGCGAATCACGATGTAAAATACTGCCATCAAATAGGTAAGTTAGTGTTGATAAACCAATATGTGGATGCGGTCTAACATTTATACCTTGGCCCGCAGGGAAATTATTTGGCCCCATTTGGTCAAAGAAAACAAATGGACCTACCATGCGTTTTTCTTGATGAGGTAAAACGCGTTTTACATTTAATCCACCAATATCATGCTCTTTAGCTTTAAGCACTTTAGCCATAATAAACATCCTCTTAAGTTGCTTTATAAAAATAAACGTATGTTATTTGTAATTCATATACAGTCAATTATCTATAATTTATATTGTAATTTAATGATAGCCAACATCCGTTGTTCTAATTTAATTAATGAATAACGCCACTTTAGCCCGCAACATTCTCCCAATGAGAATGTTAGCACGTCATTGCAATAATACAAAAGATGCAGGTAATTTACATAATTGTTTTTTATTCTTACTTTTAAATTAGGGTCTTATTTTTAGGTTAAAACGTGTATACCTCTGAAAATGTTTATACCTGTAAATAATGCTGCTGCACAAAACAGCAAATAATTTAGCCAGTTTTATCGCAAAGCAAATTCATAGCATACAGGGAATTTAACTTATTAAGCTGCCTGTATTTTAAGCGAAAATATAATTTTAACACTCAAAATAGTACGCTAGCGCAAAAGTATATTTGTATTAATTGCTATTTCTGAGCTTGTATTTTTTCCCCTCAAAGGCTTTATATTTATACTAATCCAATGCTTAGAAACCGCTAGTACAACATTGTATTAACGTTTGAATAAGCGTTATTTTAATCACACTTAACATTTGGTACATATTTTGTACCAACAGCAAAATCTCGTATCTAATTAATAAATAACAACAAATAGTTAAACACATTGAAAAAATACAATTTTTTAAATTTTTTTCTGGACAATTTATTTTCCTCAGCTAACATCTAGCTAGAACATAGTTATTTCCTCACAACTCTACACGCCCTATGATTTGAGCTTTAACAGACTCTATTTGCGGGAAGTAGATACACACCCTGATATGTATTCGAAGTTTATCTTCATCAGTTTTGCAATTTCAGGCAATTAATTGCCCGCATACTGACATCCGGCGAAGGCTAACAAGCTAACTCCGTCAATTTGACCGAATCCACACATGTGGACGATCTTAAAGATTTTGCTATCTTAAGGCTCTTACTCCTGCGCGTCAGAAAAGCCATAAATTTAGCGAAAGGTGCACTGCTGGGCCTATATAAAAGGTATATGTTGGAATGATGACACTTTCCTCCATGCCCGTAACACATCGGGCAGACGCTAAATCTGGGCATAGCTTTGATGCCAATCGCCACTGGGCAGCTTCTTTAACGCTCGGCTTCTGTGCTCAAAACAGCGGCGATACACGTGTTACGCGCATGAATATTGCTCGTCATTATGGTCCATTACGTGTGCAAAGACCTTTTTACCCTGAAGGCAAAGATGGCTGCTGTCACGTGTATTTACTGCATCCACCCGGTGGAGTTGTGAGTGGTGATGCGCTCAATATAGATATTACGCTCACTAAAGGCGCACATAGTTTAATTACCACACCTGCCGCCAATAAGCTTTATAAAGCCGACAGCAACGGGGTTGCATGGAGCCAAACGACTAATTTAAAAGTGGATGACAACGCCATTTTAGAGTGGTTACCGCAAGAAACACTCGCCTTTGATGGCTCTCGTGGGGTGCAAGTATTTAACATTGAACTGGCTAAAACGGCTAAGTGCCTAGGCTGGGAAATACTAGGCCTTGGTCGCCCTGCCAGTGATCTGCCCTTTGCTACTGGCTGTATTGAGCAGCGCTTTGAGTTAACCCAAGACGGTAAGCCATTGTGGTTAGAGCGTCAAAATTTAGACCCTAGTCACCCTAGATTTAACGGTAAATGGGGCCAAGGTGGTGCTACCGTACATGGCACATTTTGGACCGTTGGCTTAAGCGATCCAACAGCAGCTATTGCCGCACTGCGTGAACAACTACCGCCCAGTAATAATTGGGCTGCTACCTACCGCCGTGGCGTTTTATTAGTGCGTTATTTAGGGCACGAACGTAACCAAGTATGGAAATTATTTGAACAAGTACGCGAGATACTTCGCCCGCTATTAAGCGGACATCAAGCCACCATACCACGGATTTGGTTAACCTAATTTTAACTGTTTGTCATGGCTAAAAATGACAACAATAATTCTATCGCCTATGCTCATTAGGTGATTAATTAAACACCTTGGCTGAATAAATTTGTACCTATATTTTTAACAAATCGTCTTAGATTTTTGCTTAGGCGAACACACCACCTGTGCCAATTAGTCATAGGTAATTAATATAACAACATCGAGGACTATGGAGTTAGCGATGGAATTAACACCCAGAGATAAAGATAAATTAATGTTATTCACTGCAGGTTTACTTGCAGAACGACGCAAAGCAAAAGGGCTAAAACTAAATTACCCAGAAGCAATTGCCCTGATCACTTGCGCGATTATGGAAGGTGCACGCGAAGGACGCACAGTGGCTGAAATGATGGCATTGGGTCGTGAAATTTTGACCCGTGACGATGTAATGGAAGGCATTGCAGAGATGATTCAAGACGTACAAGTCGAAGCAACGTTTCCTGACGGTACCAAACTGGTCACTGTGCATAATCCTATAGTTTAAGGAAGTTCGTTATGATTCCAGGTGAATATCAACTAAAAAGTGGCGACATTGAACTGTGTGTTGGGCGTAAAAGCATCACCATTAATGTTGCTAATAAAGGGGATCGACCTGTACAGGTTGGCTCTCATTACCACTTTGCCGAAAGTAACCCAGCACTGAGCTTTGATCGCGAGCAAGCCTATGGTTATCGCTTAGCTATTGCTGCTGGTTTAGCAATTCGCTTTGAACCAGGACAAACCCGTGAAGTGTCTTTGATCCCCTATTCAGGTTTACGTCGTCTTTACGGTTTTCGTGGTGAAGTAATGGGACCTTTAGACAATAAACCTAAACAGGAGAGTGTGTAATGAAAATATCTCGTCAAGCCTATGCTGATATGTATGGCCCAACCACGGGTGATCGAATTCGTTTAGGTGATACCGAATTATGGGTCGAAATAGAACATGACCATACCCATTATGGTGAAGAAGTAAAATTTGGTGGCGGTAAAGTTATTCGAGATGGAATGGGGCAAAGTCAACGCTGTGATGACGCCGTTATGGACACGGTTATCACTAACGCAGTGATTATCGATTGGTGGGGCATTATTAAGGCCGACGTAGGTTTAAAAAATGGCCGCATTGCTGCTATTGGCAAATCTGGCAACCCTGATACACAGCCCGACATAGACATTATTATTGGCCCAGGTACTGAGATTATTGCTGGTGAAGGTCAAATACTAACAGCCGGTGGCGTCGATACCCACGTGCACTATATTTGCCCACAACAAGTTGATGAAGCACTTATGAGTGGCCTAACAACTATGATTGGCGGCGGCACAGGCCCTGCAACAGGCTCAGTAGCTACAACACATACACCGGGGCCATGGCATTTAGGCAAAATGATGCAAGCCGTGGACGATTTACCGATTAATATTGGTTTTCTAGGTAAAGGTAGCGCAAGTACTCCCGAAGCACTTGAGCAACAAATTAAAGCCGGCGCTATGAGTTTAAAAATTCATGAAGACTGGGGCGCTGCACCCGCTTCTATTAGTAACGCATTAGATGTTGCTGATCGCTACGACATTCAAGTTGCCATACATGCAGATAGCCTTAATGAATCTGGTTTTGTGCAAGATACGCTAGAAGCATTTAAAGATCGTTGTATCCACACCTATCATACCGAAGGTGCCGGTGGTGGTCATGCCCCTGATATTATTGTTGCTTGTGCTATGCCTAATGTGTTGCCGTCGTCAACTAACCCGACTCGTCCGTACACTATCAATACTGTGGATGAGCATCTTGATATGTTGATGGGCTGTCATCACCTCGATCCTAACATTCCTGAAGATGTAGCCTTTGCCGATTCACGTATTCGCCGTGAAACAATTGCTGCCGAAGATATTCTTCATGATATGGGCGTTATTTCGATGATGTCTTCTGACTCGCAAGCCATGGGGCGCATTGGCGAAGTAGTGTGTCGTACGTGGCAAACTGCACATAAAATGCGCGTGCAACGTGGTTTATTACCAGAAGATGAAGCACTTGGCGCCGATAACTTTCGCGCAAAACGTTACATTGCCAAATACACTATTAACCCTGCCATTACTCACGGTATAAGCCACGAAGTGGGCTCTATTGAAGTGGGTAAATTTGCAGATTTAGTACTGTGGAAACCGCCATTTTTTGGGGTTAAACCATCAATTATATTAAAAGGCGGCATGATTGCAGGTGCGGCAATGGGCGATCCAAACGCAGCTATTTCTACACCACAACCGGTACATTACCGCCGTATGTTTGGTGCATTAGGTAAAGCAGTAAGTGCAACACGTATGACCTTTGTAAGCCAAGCTGCTATGAATACTGGGCTTGAAGAAAAACTCGGTTTGAAGAGCCAGCTTGTGGCCTGTAAAAATGTACGACAAGTGCGTAAATGCGATATGAAGCTCAACGATGCTTGTCCGGTATTAACGGTAGATCCGCAAACGTATGAGGTTCACGCAGACGGTGTATTACTTACCTGCGAACCTGCAACTGAATTACCGTTAGCCCAGCGCTACCATTTGTTTTAATCCAT
This sequence comes from Pseudoalteromonas translucida KMM 520, assembly GCF_001465295.1. Lineage (NCBI taxonomy): Bacteria > Pseudomonadati > Pseudomonadota > Gammaproteobacteria > Alteromonadales > Pseudoalteromonadaceae > Pseudoalteromonas > Pseudoalteromonas translucida. Next base: position 2,016,142 of record NZ_CP011034.1, read on the forward strand.
TTTTAGGACAATTAAATGTTTGAATTAACAAAAAGAATAGATAGCAACACGCAAGATGCTGTGTTTGACACCCTCACCTTACCATACGAGTTACGTATTCGTGGTCGCCTAAAAGCAGTGAGCGACAATGGTCATGATGTTGGTTTATTTCTTGACCGCGGCCCAGTGCTGCGTAATGGCGATTTACTGCGTGCCAGCAGCGGCGAAGTATTTAGTATTAGCGCTGCCGATGAGCCGGTTACCACAGCATACATAGAAAACGGTTTGCCTTTGGCACGATTATGTTACCACTTAGGTAACCGCCATGTGTCACTTGCAATTGGCGTTGATACAGATGGTCGCCATTGGATACGTTTTCCGCCAGATCATGTATTAGAAGAGTTAGCGGTACTTTTAGGCGCGCAATTAACGCACCACCAAGCACCGTTTGATCCAGAATCTGGTGCATATGCACACGCTGGCCGTGAGCAATCGCATGCTCACTCCCATGAACATTCACATGCCGATGGTCATACTCATGCACACTAATACTGAGCCAACACAAAGCAGTGATCTGGCATTATTGGGCTTGATGCAATTGATCAGCCCTGCGCTGCCAATTGGTGCTTTTGCTTGGTCTCAGGGGTTAGAAAGCGCTTTTGAACTTGGCTGGGTTACTAATGAGCAACAACTTGGCGAATGGTTAGAAGGTGTGCTTGACGACGGTTTAACGCGCTGCGAATTGCCGGTACTTGCTCGGCTACAAAACTGCTGGGCTAAAAGCGACAGCGAAGGCTTAAGCTACTGGAACGACTGGCTACATGCAAATCGTGAAACTGCCGAGCTAAGCGATGAAGATACCCGCTTAGGCTTAGCCCTAATGCGTTTGCTCAACAGTTTACAGTTACAACCGAAAATCGAGCAAGGTCATGCAGCATTACCGCAAGACCTAGGTTATGTCACCGTTTTTGCCTGGTTAGCTCAACAACGACAAATTCCAGTACGCCAAAGCTTACTCGGGTTTGTTTGGGGCTGGTTAGAAAACCAACTGGCGGTTGCCTGTAAAGCAATGCCGCTTGGGCACACGGCAGCGCAGCGTTTAATTGAGCAATTACGGCCTAAAATGGTTATCGCAATCGACACTGCATTAGCATTAGCCGATGACCAACTTGGGCCAATTATGCCTGGCTTAGCGCTTGGTAGTGCACAGCACGAAACACAATATTCAAGATTATTTCGAAGCTAATACGCTTCTATATACACAAGGAAAACAGCAATGACACATTGTTTACGAATCGGCGTTGGCGGCCCAGTTGGCTCTGGCAAAACAGCTTTATTACGTCAATTATGTAAAGTATTGAAAGATCACTATGATATCGCCGTGGTTACAAACGATATTTATACCCGCGAAGATGCTGACTTTTTACTTAAACACGACGCACTTCCAGCAGATCGTATTTTAGGAGTAGAAACAGGTGGTTGCCCACATACGGCAATTCGTGAAGATGCTTCTATGAACTTAGCAGCGATTGACGACTTACAAGCACGCCACCCTAATTTAGAAATAGTACTGGTTGAATCTGGCGGCGATAACTTATCAGCCACTTTCAGCCCAGAGCTTTCTGATTTAACACTTTATGTGATTGACGTGTCTGCTGGCGACAAAATTCCACGTAAAGGTGGCCCAGGTATCACTAAGTCTGACTTATTAATAATTAATAAAATTGATATCGCAGAATATGTGCATGCTTCGTTAGATGTAATGGAACGTGACTCGAAAAAAATGCGCGGTGAACGCCCTTTCGTTTTTGCTAACCTTTACGATGGTGTTGGCTTAGAAGAGATTATCAGCTTTATTTTAAAGCAAGGCATGTTACCTGAACGCCGACCTGGCAAGCCAAATAGTATTAATTAAACAACACAATTTTTAATCAAAACAAAATTCAATAGTAAAAAATATAAACGGAGAATAGTATGAAAATAATGACCAAATTACTGATGGGATTAGGCCTAATGCTAACAGCTACTGCAGCTTTAGCCCACCCTGGTCATGGCGCTGAAACCCATAACGGTTTTCTTAGTGGCTTGTTACACCCACTTATGGGTATTGACCACTTATTAGCAATGGCAGCAATTGGCTTTTGGAGTATTCGCCAAAGCACAGCAATGAAACGCGGCACGCCATTATTTGTAGTTGGCGGCATGGTTTTAGGCGCGGCCCTTGCTTGGAGTGGCTTAAGCTTTGCAGGCGTTGAAACCGGTATTGCAATGAGCGTATTACTAGCCGGTATATTAATTGCCACTATGGCTAAATTACCAACCGTATTAGGCGCAAGCTTAGTTGCTTTATTTATGCTTACACATGGTTATGCCCACGGTGCAGAAATGGCTGAAGGCGCAAGCATATTAAGCTACATGGCGGGCTTTGTTATTGCTACTTTAGCTATCACCTTTATTGGCCGTGGTTTGGGCACACTGATGCTAAAAGCTGATAACCGCGCTACCCGTGCACTTGGTGGTGTAGTTGCAGTAATTGGTGGCGTATTGGCAGTTGGCTAATAGTAACTGAATTTATTATCCCCATTAGGGTAGCTTTACTGTCGCTAACATAGTTGATGCTATGGCTACCCTTACCTTCAAATCAATGGCTATCGGGCAGCAGCTAGATGGCCTGCGAGAATAAACCCACTTTTAATGTGGTCAATTTAAACCTCATTATAACTATCTCAGCTAGGAGAAATATCAAGATGAGCGGCACAATCATAAAACTTTCAAGAAACACTAATAATGCACCAAGCTGCACTGTAGCTACACAAACAGTTGCTTTTTCGCATTACAATAATATTTCAGCACAATTACCGATTGATCCTAAAAGCGGTAACATTGTAGCTGATGATATAAAAACACAGGCAAAACAGTGTTTAACAAATATTAAAGCGGTTATTGAAAGTATTGATCATGTTATGGACGATGTGATTAAAATTAATGTGTTTTTAAAAAACATCACAGATATTGATGCTGTAAACGACGTATACGCTAGTTTCTTTCAAGACTACTTACCAACACGCACAACAGTTGCCGTGGCAGCTTTACCGCTAGAGGGTGCATTAGTACAAATGGATGCGCTTATCTCTAATGGCGAAGGTACTACACCACAAGCGCCTTGCGATTTAATTAAAGTAGCAAAAAATAGTAAAAATGCACCTATATGCCCAGTGTCTACGCATACGGTTGCTTTTTCTCATTACAATAATATTTCTGCTCAGTTACCTGTCGATCCTAAATCGGGAGAAATAGTAACCGGTGGTATAAAAAATCAGACTAAACAGTGTTTAAGCAATATTAAAGCTATTTTAGAGAGTATTGACGTACCCTTTGACGACATAGTTAAGGTAAATATATTTGTTAAAAATCCGGCAGATATTGACGCAATAAACGAAGTTTATACAACCTTTATTCCAGACTCAGCTATTGCCAGAGCTGTAGCTTACGTACCAGCAAGATCAACCATGGTTGTTGCAGCACTGCCTATGGATGCTTTAGTACAAATTGATGCAGTTATATCCCATGGTGATGGCACACCACCACAAGCAGTTGAGGACAGACACGGCATTATTATTAGAGCAAGTAATATCAAAAATGCGCCAATTAATGCTCTATCTACACAAACAGTGGCGTTTTCGCACTACAACCATATTTCAGCGCAATTACCCATTGATGCAAAAACGGCTAATCTTGTAGCTGATGACGTAACAACACAAGCAACGCAGTGCTTAAACAATATTAAAGCCATTGTAGAGAGTATTGATCATGTTATGGACGACCTTGTAAAAGTTAACATTCAAGTTAAAAACATTAGCGATATTACCGCTATTGATAAAGTGTACGCCAGCTTCTTTAAAGGTGATTTGCCAGCAAGAACTGTGGTAGGCGTATCAGCTATCCCTATGAATGCGCTAGTACAAATTGATGCGGTAGTGTCTAACGCTGAAGGTACGCCCCCTAAGTTATAATTGTAAACTTGGGTTTATAAGCAATGGTGATTAATCACCAACTAAATACAAACATGACTTTAAACGTTAAGTTTGCATAAATAAGGGCAGCGTAAAATCCACTCGGATCTCCACGCTGCCCTTTTTAATTTTTACGCCTCAGTTATTATCAGAATTTAGGTAATTAAATACAGCTTGCACAAAATTTAATACAAAAACCGCTCAATATTTCTGTGTACATAATAATCTCACCTTGGCATAAGTGTATTTTAAATATACGACATTATGTTTACCTGCTTCCCTATTAGCTGGCAACGCCTCGTGCTATGGTTAAAGCGTAAACTAGTTAAAGGTAAAAGTGTTTAATAAATATGTATTAAATACTCAGTGCACATTCTAATCGTTAACATTAAACGAATAAGGATAAAAAATGAGTAATAATGTAGATATTAATAATCGCCCTGATTACGACCATGTAATACAAGATATAACTGATTATGTATTAAATTATAAAGTAAGCAGCAAGGAGGCACTCAATACTGCCCGTAACTGTTTAATAGACACTTTAGGATGTGGGCTATTAGCGCTGCGTTTTCCTGAATGCACCAAACTCCTCGGCCCTATAGTAGCAGGTACTATTGTGCCTAATGGTGCACGCGTGCCGGGCACATCTTTGGTACTCGACCCTGTAAAAGCGGCATGGGACATTGGCTGTATTATTCGCTGGCTCGATTATAACGATACTTGGTTGGCCGCCGAATGGGGTCATCCGTCTGATAATTTAGGTGCTATTTTAGCCGTTGCTGATCATCTATCTCAAGTTAGACTGAGCAAGGGTGAACAACCTTTAAAAATGCGCAAAGTGCTAGAAGCCATGATCATGGCGCATGAAATTCAAGGCGTAATAGCGCTAAAAAATTCGTTTAATCGGGTGGGTTTATGCCACGTATTATTAGTACGGGTTGCATCGACTGCGGTTGCCACTAAAATGATGGGCGGCAATAAACAACAAGTTATGGCCGCTATATCACAAGCTTGGGTAGATGGCTCAGCGCTGCGCACCTATAGGCATGCACCTAATGCAGGATCTCGTAAATCTTGGGCTGCTGGCGATGCAACTTCCCGAGCCGTTCATTTAGCTGATATATCTATGCGTGGTGAAATGGGTATTCCAAGCGTATTAACAGCCCCGCAATGGGGATTTTATGATGTCTCTTTTTCTAAAACCAACATAGACCAAACACTTAAACCTGAGGCCGAACGGCAGTTTTTATTCACCCAAGACTACGGCAGTTATGTTATGGAAAATATTTTATTTAAAATATCTTTTCCTGCTGAGTTTCATGCCCAAACAGCCGCAGAAGCGTCGGTTATTTTACATCCTCAGGTAAAAGATCGGTTAGCCGATATTGATAAAATTGTTGTGCGTACTCACGAGTCGGCCATTCGTATTATTTCAAAAACGGGTTCCCTTGATAACGCAGCCGATCGCGATCATTGTTTACAATACATGATTGCAGTGCCGTTAATATTTGGCAATTTAACCGCTGATCATTACGAAGACGAATTTCATAACGCACACCCGATTATTGATGAACTGCGCAACAAAATGCACATTGTAGAAGATTCACGCTTTACCAAAGAATATTTAGAGGATGATAAACGCTCTATCGCCAATGCTATTCAGATTTTCTTTAAAGATGGCAGTAGCACCGAGGACACAGTTATAGAATATCCTGTGGGTCATCGTCGCCGTCGTGAGGAAGGGATCCCACTCTTGGAGCAAAAATTTAAAGCTAATTTAGCGTCCCGCTTTGAGAATAAACAATGCCAAACTATTTTCACGCTTTGTAAAAATCAAACCGCGCTTGAGGCCACACCTGTAAATAGTTTTATGGACTTATTTGTTATTAAGTAAGTGCACCGCTGACTGGCTTATTAAAGCGTGTAAATTTAACTATATGGCCAAGTAGTTAAGGCCATAACTTTAAAAGTTACAACGCACGCCAATGAGAGGATTTAATATGACTGAACAAAATGAACACAGTATCGCAAACTTTGCAGCGTTAAAAACCGCCATAGTAAATGCAGAAGAAGAGTCAGTAAAAGCGCTATTAACAAAGCAACCTATGCAAGATCTTGAAAAAGGTTACCTAATCGATTTAGCTAAATTAAACAGCAACCAGGCTATTTTAAAATTACTCGAAGATATTCCCGTTAAAAAATAGCTCATACCCCCTTATACTTAATAACCAATAAAGCTGTGCTAAGTATTAGCACAGCTTTATTTAAATATTTTCAAAGTGATAGCTAATATATTTATTATAAACTTCGCCCGGCTTTAGTATTGAGTTTTCAAAATCTGGAAAGGTTACTGCATCGCTATAATTTTGCGCTTCTAAACACACTCCCTGATCAGGGCTTAATGGTGCGGCTAAAAATGCACCGGTATAAAGCTGTATAGATGCTTGGTCGGTGTACAACGTCATTTTAACTTTATTGCGTAATGAGCTTAATACCGCTGCTGCTTTGCTTGCTTGTGGCTGATTTATAACAAAACAATGATCAAACCCTGTTGGCGCTGTTAGTTGTGGGTGCTGAGCAGACTGCAAGCGCTGGCCAATAATAACCGGTTGCTGAAAACAAAAGTCACTATTTTTAACACTTAACACTCTACCGGTTGGCAAGCTGTTATTATCACGCTCTAAATAGCTGGCCGCATTTATTTGTAACGTGAGTGGCAAGCAATTTTGCTCACCTAAATTAAAGTAGCAATGATTAGTAGCGTTAATAGGGGTTGCTTTATTTGTGGTTGCGCTAAAGCTCATGGTCAATTTATTGTCATGTGATAAATGATAACGTATTTGCATTTCCACCTTGCCAGGAAAGCCTTGGTCGCCATCTTTTGAGCTTAAGCTCAAAATCACTTCGTTGGCAGTACTCGATTGCATTTGCCAAAAACGCAGAGAAAAGTTATCCGCCCCGCCATGTAAGCAATTTTCACCATCATTTTTACTCAGTAAATATCGCTCACCTTCAAGCTCAAAACTCGCACCACTAATACGATTAGCAACGCGGCCACAGGTAGCACCTAAATAATAAGTATCGGTTAAATAACGATTGGTATCGGCATACCCAACTGTCATTTCTGTGGGTGTATCGTTTACCGGAAATAAAATAGATTTAACCCGCGCGCCATAGTTTAATATTTCGACCCGCATGCCTTGCTCATTGCTTAATATATAACTGTGTAATTGATTCATTTACTGTTTTCTTGTTATGTCTATTAGAGCACAAAAAAATCAAAGCAACCTAAGCTGCTTTGATTCAATATATTTTGCGTTAAACACGTGAGCAGATAGTTATGGCTGTCATACTCACTGAATACGCGCCTTGCATTACCACCAAGTGGTATACAAAGCGATTAAGATGATCACTACACCCAATGCCGCTATGTTAAAGTTGCTTGAGGTTTTAAAGTTAACATCGTCTAGGCTAACGCTACTGTCTTGGCCTTTATCTGGCTTAGCTAATGATACAATTACACACAATGCCAAACACAGTAAAAATACTAAGCCTACTCTGTCCATAAATGGCAGCGCTACCCAGTAAACTTTTAACAGGATTGAGAAGACAGCCGAGCCAATTGCCGCAGCTAACGCCCCCGCTGAACTGGCTTTTGACCAAAACATACCCATTACAAAAATCACTACAATACCTGGAGTAAAGAAACCGGTGAACTCTTGAATATATTGAAACGCTTGATCGAACTTACCTAATAATGGCTCCGCCACAACCAAGGCTATAGCTAAAGATATTAATGCAGCTGATCGGCCTATAAACACATAATGTTTTTGTGATTTACCTGGTTTAAGCTTGCTGTAAATATCCATGGTGAAAATAGTTGAAATACTGTTAGTCATAGAGGCAAGTGATGAAACAATTGCCGCCACTAATGCAGCAAAAATCAAACCCTTAATACCTGTTGGCATTAACGCCATCATAGATGGATACGCTTGATCTGGCGTGGTAAGTTGCGGGTATAAAACAACCGCAGCAATACCTGGCAACACTACAATTACTGGCATTAGTAATTTTAAATAGGCAGCAAAGGCAATACCTTTTTGTGCTTCTTTAAGGTTTTTAGCAGCAAGTGCGCGCTGAATAATATATTGATTAAATCCCCAGTAGCTAATGTTCATTATCCACAGGCCACCAACTAATACTGATAAACCAGGTAAACTCATATAATGCGGGCTATCTGGGCTTAAAATCATATCAAAGTGGTTAGGAAGCTGCTCAGTTAAAACGCCAAAGCCTGCTATTATTCCGTCGCCATCTGCTACTGCATCAAGTGCTAAGTAACTTAAAAATAAGCCACCAAATACCAGCAGTACTACTTGTAAAATATCGGTATAAGCAACAGCTTTCAAACCACCATAAAGTGAATAAGCCACTGAAAATAGTGCTAAAAAGATCATTCCGTACATCCAGTCAACACCGGCAACGGTTTCTATTGCTAAGCCACCAAGCCATAAAACAGCGGTTAAATTTACAAATATATATACCGCTAGCCAAAACAGCGCTAATACTGTTTTAACTTTGCTATCAAAGCGTTGCTCTAAATATTGCGGCATAGTAAATATTTCATTTTTAAGAAATATCGGCAGCATATATTTACCGACAATAATTAAGGTAATTGCCGCCATCCACTCATAAGATGCGATAGCTAAACCAATCGCATAGCCCGAACCAGACATACCAATAATTTGTTCTGCCGATATATTTGAGGCAATTAATGATGCACCAATTGCCCACCAAGGCAGTGCTTTACTAGCAAGAAAGTAGTCTTCAGTATTTTTACTGGCGCCTTTCTCCTCTCGCGAGATCCACAGTGCGAGTACTAATAACCCCACCACATAAGTAACAAATATGGCAATGTCGAGCGGTTGTAATTTCATAACTTTAACCTTGTTGTCTTATTGATTTTTATTGTGTTTTATTAATTGCTAAAAGCACCGTGAGAGGCTAGGCATACGTAAACGTCTGCTTCAAGCCCTGTTTTTGTATTATAATGTGTGTGAATCGTGTTTCGCACTTGCTCAACCAAATGATCTGGCGTTAAAGCAACGACACAACCACCAAAACCACCACCGGTCATACGCACCCCTCCTTGATCGCCTAAAACTTGAGCAATAATATCCACTAAAAAGTCTATTTGAGAGGTAGTAATATCAAAATCATTTTTCATTGATAGGTGTGATTGTGCCATAAGTTGGCTCATGGTTACCATATCATTGACGTTTAGCGCTTTGAGAGCTAGTTCGGTACGGGTATTTTCAGTAACTATATGTTTAGCACGCTTATATATTAATGGCGGTAAATTAGCTTGCTCTGCTTCTAGTTCCTCAAGAGTAACATCGCGTAAAGCCGGTTTATTAAAGTGCTTTGCTGCAGCTTCGCATTGCTCGCGTCGGGTATTGTATTCACTGTCGACCAGCCCTCTTTTAACATTAGAGTTAACAATAACTAACGACATTCCCTTTGGAATAACAGCATATTCAAAGGTTAAACTTCTGCAATCGAGCAACATGGCATGCCCTTGCTTACCCATCGACGAAATTAACTGATCCATAATGCCGCAATTACAGCCGACAAAGTTATTTTCAGCACTTTGTCCCATAAGTGCCGCTTTAACACCATCGAGCGGAATATTGTTTAATGTTGCAAACGTTTTTAAAATAGCAATTTCAAAACTAGCTGACGAGCTCAAACCTGTACCTTGTGGCACATTGCCCGACACTACTAAGTCGGCGCCGCTAATATTTGGGTAGCTTTGCATTAATGCTTGTAGTGTGCCGCGAATATAGTTAACCCACATTTGTTGTTGGCTAAATTCTATTTTATCTAGGCTAAAACTATTGGTTTCGTTGTTACAATCAATTGCTAACACGTTAATGTTGCGATCAGCTCGTGCTTTTACAGCAATGTCGGTGCCAAAATTAATCGCAGCGGGTAGCACAAAACCATCATTATAATCTGTGTGTTCACCAATGAGATTAACGCGCCCAGGTGCATGAAATAGCTGCTCTGGTGGGCAATTAAAATGTTGTTCAAATTGGCTAATAAGCATTGTAGTTCTTGGCATTACTTAGCCTCCTTATAATGTACGTTTGGTACATCACGTAATCTTTGTGCTGCTTGCTCTGGGGTTAAATCACGTTGTGATTCTGCCATCATTTCGTAGCCCACCATAAATTTACGCACAGTAGCTGAGCGTAACAATGGTGGAAAAAAGCTTGCATGGAGCTGCCATTCACTATGCTCTTGCCCATCATAAGGCGCGCCGTGCCAGCCCATAGAATATGGGAACGAGCAATTAAATAAATTGTCGTATTTAGTGGTAATTTGTTTTAATGCATCGGCTAGAGTTACCGCTTGTTCAGGGGTTAAGTCGACCATACGTGTTAACGCAAAACGCGGTAATAATAAGGTTTCAAATGGCCAGCCTGCCCAGTACGGCACAACCACCAGCCAATCTTCATTTTTAACCACAACACGCTCGCCCGATTGCGCTTCACGCTGGGCGTAATCTAGTAATAAATTACTGTTATATTTTTTAGCATAGTCGCTCAGCGCAAGTTGTTTTTTATTTACCAAAGTAGGTAATTGCTGCTGCGACCAAATTTGGCCATGCGGATGCGGATTTGAGCACCCCATCATCGCCCCTTTGTTTTCAAATACCTGCACCCAGTTATACTTTTCGCCTAATTCTACGCACTGGCTTTGCCACGTTTTAACAATGTCGGTAATGGCGCTAATACTAAGTTGCGGTAAGGTTTTACTGTGATCTGGAGAGAAACAAATAACACGACTTTCGCCTTGCTCTGTGGCCATTTTAAATAGCGGATCATCTGTTTTAAATTCTGGAGTATCAATTTTCAGAGCTGCGAAGTCATTAGTAAACACATACGTTTTTTTATAGTTGTCATTAACTTCACCGTTTATGCGGGTATTACCAGCACATAAAAAACAGCTTTCATCATGACTTTCTCTAACGTCTTCATCAAGAGTTTCAACTTGCCCCTGCCAAGGTCGTTTGGCACGATGCGGTGAAACTAACACCCACTCATCAATCAATGGATTGTAGCGACGATGTGGATGCTCAGTTGGGTCAAAAATTGTATCCATAAATATCTCAAATGTGGTTTATGATAAAACCGAAAAGGGTAAACGCTTACCCTGCCATTTGCAACCTAAAAAATCAACATATACAGCCCACGTTAAATAGTGTAAATTTTATTATTAACAGGATGTAGAAAACGATTACCCGTCAATGACAACAATAAAAGATGTAGCCAGAATTGCAGGCGTGTCTATCGCCTCGGTATCACGTGTAATTAATAATGGCCCTAAAGTAAGTAAGGCAACCATAGAAAAAGTAAATAAAGTAATGCAAGAGCTTGGCTACACACCCAATGCTAATGCACGTGCTTTAGTAACCCGAAAAAGTATGACCATAGGCGTGGTGATCCCCGAACTTACCGACCCATTTTTTGCATCATTAGCCAGCGGGGTAGATAAAGTAGCCCGCGAAAATAATATGCAATTGCTGTTAAGTACCGCAGGACAAAATGTCGAGTCTGAACGCGCTGCTATCAATTTATTACTTGAGCGCCGCTGCCAAACTATTGTTATGCATAGTAAAAAAACTCCTGACTGCGAACTAATTACTTTATGTGAAAAACTCCCCGGCTTAGTGCTTATCAATAGACTGATTGAGCAAATAAAACATAAATGTATTTGGTTAGATAACGAAGAAGGCGCAAAAATAGCAGCGCGCCATCTAATGGCACTCAAACATAAAAACATTGCCTGTATAAGCAGCAAATATCAAATTGAAGATCCTGCGCTACGCCTTGATGGCTTTTCGGCAGAGCTAAATATGGCAGGCAGCCCCATTAACCCTGCGCTAATTAAATACGCAGAGCCTACCTTACAAGGCGGACAAAGCGCTGCGCAAAATTTATTAGCCTCTGGGCAGCACTTCAGTGCTATTTTTGTTTATAACGACGCTATGGCTATTGGTGCTATTTCAACACTTGAAGATAATGGCTTTAAAGTACCCGGTGATGTGTCGGTGATTGGTTTTGATGATGTACTGATTGCGCGTTATTCAAGGCCAAAACTAACCACTTTAAACTACCCCATTGAAAAAATGGCGCAGCACGCAGCTCAGTTGGCGTTAACTCACTTTAAAAATGAAATAGTTGATAGTGGCAATGAGCATAAATATTTGCCCCGCTTGGTCAAACGAGAGTCAACGCGTATAAAAAATAGCACATAAACAAAAAAAGTTGATGAGTAATACCCTAAGGTATTACCGCATCAACTTATGCATAAATTATAAATAACTTAGTCGCAATTAAACAATGCTTTACTGCGGTACTCTTACCACGCCTTCCATAAGCACCCGTGCACTGCGGCTCATACTGGCTTTAGTTACTTGCCAATTACCATCCGTATTTGTAGCGTGTGCACCTACTTTTAAGGTGCCAGATGGATGACCAAAGTTAACTTCACTCAATGCTCCGCCACCAGCAGCTAAATTAACTAACGTACCGTCAATTGCCGCAGCGGTACCAATAGCTACTGCTGCGGTGCCCATCATTGCATGGTGTAATTTACCCATAGACATAGCGCGCACTAACAAGTTAATTTCACTGGCGTTAATTTGCTTACCGCTTGACGCTTTATAATCTTGTGCTGCACCAACAAATGCCACTTTAGGTGTATGTTGGCGTGCTGCTGCCTCATCAATACTTTGTATGAGTCCCATTTTAACCGCGCCATAGGCACGAATGGTTTCAAGCTTTTCAAGCGCTGCTGCATCTGCGTTTATATCATCTTGCAATTCAGTGCCGGTATAACCAATGTCGCTTGCATTAACAAAAATAGTGGGAATGCCTGCGTTGATCATCGTCGCTTTTAAAGTACCTACTCCTGGCACTTCTAGATCATCTACCACATTGCCAGTTGGAAATAACGCGCCGTCGCCATCAGCTGGGTCAATAAATTCCAGTTTTACTTCAGCTGCTGCAAATGTAACGCCGTCTAGCTCAAAGTCACCGGTTTCTTGTACTTCGCCATTAGTCATAGGTACATGCACTAAAATGCTTTTTTTAATATTGGCTTGCCATACACGTACAACAGCAACACCATTATCTGGTACACGGCTTTTATCAACCAAGTCATTACTAATAGCAAAAGCACCGACAGCTGCGGTTAAATTACCGCAGTTGCCGCTAAAATCAACAAACGCTTTATCTATTGCCACTTGGCCAAATAAATAGTCAACATCGTGATCGGCTTGCTCACTTTTACTTAAAATAACTGTTTTACTGGTGCTAGATGTAGCACCGCCCATACCATCGGTTTGTTTGCCGTACGGATCTGGGCTGCCAATAACGCGCAGTAATAAGTTATTACGTGCCTCACCTGCCACTTGGGCAGGCTTTGGCAAGTTACTAAGGTTAAAAAACACCCCTTTGCTAGTACCGCCACGCATGTATGTGGCAGGTACTTTAATTTGTGGTTTAAACATAATTAACCCTGCCCCTATGCTGTTTTTGTGGCTTCTAAAAAGTCTTGTGCAAAGCGTTGTAATACACCACCCGCAGCATAAATAGACAGCTCTTCTTGGGTGTCGATACGACATTTCATTGGTACGTTTAGTACTTCGCCATTTTTACGAGTGATTGACAAGTTAAGTGTGCAACCTGGTGTTGGTTCACCTGTTACATCGTAACTTTCACTGCCATCTAATTTGAGTGTTTTACGAGTTGTTCCCGCTTTAAACTCTAGCGGTAAAACGCCCATACCCACTAGGTTAGTACGGTGAATACGTTCAAACCCTTCAGCTGCAATTACTTCAACACCCGCAAGTCTTACACCTTTTGCTGCCCAATCGCGCGACGAGCCTTGGCCATAATCTGCGCCAGCCACAATAATAAGTGGTTGCTTACGCTGCATGTATGCTTCGATAGCTTCCCACATGCGAGTATTTTTGCCCTCAGGTTCTATGCGTGCGTACGAACCTTGTTTAATTTCGCCGCTTTCATCAAGTACCATTTCATTTAGCAGTTTAGGGTTAGCAAACGTAGCGCGCTGCGCTGTTAAATGATCGCCCCTATGGGTTGCGTATGAGTTAAAATCTTCCTCAGGTACGTTCATTTTTAATAAATATTCACCCGCCGCACTGCTGGCCATTATCGCATTTGAAGGCGATAAGTGATCGGTTGTAATGTTATCGCCAAGTACTGCCAGTGCACGCATACCTGTCATGGTGCGCTCGCCAGCTAATGCACCTTCCCAATAAGGAGGTCGGCGAATATAAGTGCTTTCTGGACGCCATTCGTATAGTGGATCGTTATCTTCACCGTAATCTACGGTTAAGTTAAACATGGGCTCGTATACTTTTCTAAATTGCTCTGGCTTAACGCTTTGCTTAACTACTGCGTCAATTTCTTCATCCGACGGCCATAAATCTTTAAGCGTAACGTCGTTACCTTGCTGATCTTTACCCAGTATATCTTTTTCAATATCAAAACGAATCGTACCGGCAATTGCATAAGCAACAACCAAAGGCGGCGATGCTAAAAAGGCTTGTTTGGCGTAAGGATGAATACGGCCGTCAAAGTTACGGTTACCCGACAGTACCGCGGTGGCGTATAAATCGCGATCAATCACTTCTTTTTGAATTGCAGGGTCAAGCGCGCCGCTCATGCCATTACAGGTAGTACAAGCAAAACCAACAATACCAAAACCTAGCTGTTCAAGTTCGGTAAGTAAGTTAGCGTCTTCTAGGTACGATTGCACGGCTTTAGAACCCGGTGCTAATGAGGTTTTTACCCAAGGTTTACGCGTTAAACCCTTGGCGTTAGCGTTACGCGCAAGTAATGCCGCGGCAATCACGTTGCGTGGGTTACTGGTGTTTGTACAACTGGTAATAGCGGCAATAATACACGCGCCATCTGGCATTAAGCCTGCTTCGTTTTCTACTACGCCCGAAATACCTTCTTTAGCTAAATCGCTTGTAGATACACGGCGATGTGGATTTGATGGCCCCGCAATGTTGCGCCCCACACTTGATAAATCAAACTTAAGCACGCGATCGTACTGCGCAGTTTTTAAGCTGTCGCTCCACAGGCCTGTGGTTTTAGCGTAGTTTTCTACCAGCGCAATTTGCTCTTCTTCACGACCCGTTAAACGCAAATAATCTATGGTCATATCGTCGATGTAGAACATCGCCGCTGTGGCACCAAATTCAGGCGTCATATTTGAAATAGTGGCGCGATCGCCCAGTGTAAGTGCATCTGCACCTTCACCGTAAAATTCTAAATACGCTGATACCACACGCTGCGCGCGTAAAAATTCGGTAATAGCCAGTACGATATCGGTAGCGGTAATGCCCGGTTGGCGCTTACCTGTTAGCTCAACCCCTACTATGTCTGGCAGGCGCATATACGAAGCGCGCCCTAACATTACGCTTTCTGCTTCAAGGCCACCTACACCCACAGCAATAACACCCAGTGCATCAACGTGTGGAGTATGGCTGTCTGTACCTACTAAGGTATCTGGGAAGGCAATGCCATCGCGGTTTTGAATTACCGGCGACATTTTTTCAAGGTTAATTTGATGCATAATGCCGTTACCTGGCGGGATCACATCAATATTTTTAAACGCTGTTTTGGTCCAGTTTATAAAATGGAAACGGTCATCGTTACGTCTATCTTCTATAGCACGGTTTTTTTCAAATGCATCGGGATCAAACCCTGCATGCTCTACCGACAAAGAGTGATCAACAATTAACTGCGTTGGTACAACTGGGTTTACTTTAGACGGATCGCCACCTTTAGCCGCAATCGCGTCACGCAGTCCAGCTAAATCAACCAATGCAGTTTGACCCAAAATATCGTGACACACTACGCGCGCCGGATACCAAGGAAAATCTAAATCTTGTTTGCGTTCAATCAGTTGATTAAGTGCATCGGTAAGCATTGCTGGATCGCAACGACGCACTAAGTTTTCGGCAAATACACGTGATGTATAAGGCAATGTTGCATATGCACCTGGTTTAATTGCATCAACAGCTGCTTGGGCATCAAAATAATCAACGTTTGAATTGGGTAAGGGTTTTCGATATTCAGTATTATTTATTATAGTCATTAAAATATTCGCTAATTTGGTGACGGTGGTTGTGCACTACTAGCT
Organism: Pseudoalteromonas translucida KMM 520; assembly: GCF_001465295.1. Taxonomy (NCBI): domain Bacteria; kingdom Pseudomonadati; phylum Pseudomonadota; class Gammaproteobacteria; order Alteromonadales; family Pseudoalteromonadaceae; genus Pseudoalteromonas; species Pseudoalteromonas translucida. Next base: position 2,032,386 of record NZ_CP011034.1, read on the forward strand.
TATTTAAGGAGAGAGTGAAAAGTGATGAGCCTTAAAATAGTGTGCAGCAAATAAAAAAGGTGAGCACTTTACGTGCCCACCAAATAATTTTAACGTGATTCGATAGGTGTGTAGCTACGTGCATCTGGCCCAGTGTAATCAGCACTTGGACGAATAATACGGTTATTTTCACGTTGCTCTTTAACGTGTGCGGTCCAACCTGTTACGCGGCTCATTACAAATATTGGCGTAAATAATTTAGTCGGAATATCCATAAAGTGATACGCCGATGCGTGGAAGAAATCAGCATTACAAAATAATTTTTTCTCGCGCCACATTACTTCTTCACAACGAACAGACACAGGATAAAGGACATCATCACCTACTTCTGCTGCGAGTTTTTCAGACCACTTTTTAATAATTACGTTACGTGGATCTGATTCGCGGTAGATAGCGTGACCAAAGCCCATAATTTTATCTTTACGCTCAAGCATACCCATCACTTCTTGCTCTGCTTGATCTGCGCTGGTGAAGTTTTCAATCATATCCATTGCCGCTTCGTTAGCACCACCATGTAATGGCCCACGTAACGTACCTATGGCACCGGTTACACACGAATGAATATCAGATAGCGTTGATGCACACACACGACCAGTAAAGGTTGAGGCATTAAATTCATGCTCTGCGTATAAAATTAGTGACACATTCATAACTTGAGCAAATAGCTCAGACGGGGCTTTATCATGTAATAAGGTTAAAAAGTGCGCGCCAACTGAGTCGTCATCTGTTTGCGTTTCAATGCGTACGCCATCATGCGTAAAGCGATACCAGTAACAAATAATACTTGGGAATACTGCAACCATGCGGTCAATCGCATCATTGGCTTCACTAAAATCATTTTCCATTTCAAGGTTACCCAGCATAGAGCAACCTGTGCGCATTACATCCATTGGGTGTGCGTCTTTTGGAATGTTCTCAAGCACTGTTTTAAGTGCTTGTGGTAAGCCACGTAAGCTTTTTAGCTTAGCTTTGTATTCTAAAAGCTCACCGGTTGTTGGTAATTCGCCGCGAGATAATAAAAACGATACTTCTTCAAACTGCGCTTTTTCAGCAAGTTCGCTAATATCGTAACCACAATAAGTTAAGCCTGAACCTGTTTGGCCTACTGTACATAATGCAGTTTGACCTGCTACTTGTCCGCGTAAACCTGCACCCGCTAATACTTTAGTACTCATAATTTATCTCCTTAAATTGTTATTATTATTTAGTTGATGAAAAAAGGTTGTCTAGGGTATTTTCATAGGTGTGATAATCTAAAAAATCATAAAGCTCAGCACGGGTTTGCATATTTTCAATTTGGCTTTGTTGCGAACCTTCATTTAAAATTGAGCTATATACATTATAGGCTGCTTTGTTCATCGCTCTAAATGCGCTTAATGGGTAAAGCACCATTTCAACGCCTACATCGCCTAACTGCTCTTTAGTATAAATAGGCGTTTGACCAAACTCAGTAATGTTAGCCAATACAGGAACGTTAATCGCTTTTGTAAATGCTTGGTAGTCGGCAAGGTCGTGCACGGCTTCTGCAAAAATGGCGTCTGCACCGGCTTCAACACACGCTGCTGCGCGCTCAATAGCGGCATTTAAACCTTCTTTTTGAAACGCATCGGTACGCGCCATAATGTAAAAGTCACTATCAGTTTTTGCATCTACAGCGGCTTTAATACGGTCAACCATTTCACCTTGGCTAACTATTTCTTTATTTGGGCGATGGCCACAACGCTTTTGCGCTACTTGGTCTTCAATATGGAAACCTGCAGCACCCGCTTTAGTCATTTCTTTTACTGTACGGGCAATATTAAACGCACCACCCCAACCTGTATCTGCATCTACTAATAAAGGTAAGTCGCTTGCACCGGTAATACGGCGAATATCTTCAAGCACGTTATCAAGGCTAGTCATACCTAAATCAGGCATACCAAAAGAAGCATTGGCAACACCAGCACCCGATAAGTAAATTGCCTGATGACCCATTTTTTCAGCCATCATTGCTGTGTACGCATTAATAGTACCCACTATTTGTAATGGGTGATTATTGGCAATAGCCTGTTTAAACTTTGATCCTGCTGACATTCGTTTCTCCTAACTTTGAACGGTGGCTGCTCTGGGGCAGTTTTTATATTTTAAATACTAATACGATTTATTTAACTGGCTTTTGTTTGCGCTGCCAGTAAATCAAATTTAGTTTGAATATTGGCTTGAGAAGCACTTATGTGGCGCTTCATCAACATTTCGGCTAATTCACCATCGTGGTTTTCAATCGCATTAATAATAGCTAAATGCTCATCAAATGCTTTTGATACCCGCGGGCCAACCATACCCATTTGTACGCGGTACATTCTTATTAATTGATAAAGGTCGTGGCATAGCAAATGAATCAAGTGGGCATTTTTACTGCCTTTTATAATGCGGTAATGAAAATCTAAATCACCCGCTTCTTGATAGTACGACTCGCCTTCTTTTACTCGTTGCGTTTTTAAATGCTGATTAAGTAATTGCTTTAAACCTTGGACTTCATCGGCTGCCATATTGTCGGCAGCAAGACGACACGCCAAGCCCTCTAAGGCACTGCGTACTTGATAAACTTCTATCAAGCGCTCTGCTGTTAACGATACAACTCGGCAACCTATGTTGGCTTTACGCTCAACTAAATAACAGCTTTCTAAACGATTTAACGCCTCACGCAGCGTTGCACGGCTCACTCCATAACGCTTTGCCAGCTCTGGCTCAGATATTTTACTGCCTTGTGCTATGCTGCCCTCTACTATTTCTCGGCGCATATTTACAAATACTTGATCTGATGCGGTTGTAATAGGTGTTTCATTTAACAGGCTTTGCGTCATAGGTTACTATTAGATTGTCGACAATTTATAAAGCCACTATGAACTCCCTACCACTAAGTGTCAACCCTAAAACAGTATGAAAAATTCAAAAAACACACTTATTGTCGACATCACCAGCCTAAAGTAAATAATAATCTGCTCTAAAATAATAAATAACCCACAAGTGTCGACACCAATAAAAAGCAACTTTTTACCCGTTAAGCACTGAAACACACTTTAAGAAATGTTATTATTTGTCTTTAATATAACGACTGGCCAAACCGTGGACGCAAATACCTTTATCCCCGAGCACTTTATCGATGATGTAAAAACCTATTTACCTGCACACCTAGATATAGACGACTTTATTAATGCTTGCCGGCGGCCACTACGAAAATCTATTCGTGTTAATACCTTAAAAATATCTGTTACTGAGTTTAAGCAATACGCTAAGCAAAAAAACTGGCTACTCACTCCTATTCCATGGTGCGCGGAAGGTTTTTGGTTAGAGCGCCCTGTTGCAGAAGAGCAGAACCTAGCACTTGGCAATACCGACCTTCACCTGAGCGGTGCTATGTATGTACAAGAAGCAAGCTCCATGCTGCCCCCCATAGCACTAAAACAAAGTATAGAGCACACTAATTACGTTCTTGATATGGCATCTGCACCTGGTTCTAAAACTTCGCAGCTTGCTGCCCTAATGAATAACCAAGGGGTGTTGGTTGCAAATGAGCTTTCGTCATCACGCTTAAAAGTACTTAGCGCTACTTTAAAACGCATGGGAGTAGGTAACTGTGCATTATCGCATTTTGATGGGGTGGTTTTTGGTAATTATATGTTTGAGTGCTTTGATAGCATTTTACTCGATGCCCCCTGCTCTGGCGAAGGCACGGTACGAAAAGATGCAGATGCACTAAAAAATTGGTCTATCGACTCTAATACTGAAATTGCCCAAGTACAAAAAGATTTAATTAAAAGTGCATTTTATGCTTTAAAGCCCGGTGGAACCTTAGTTTATTCAACCTGTACGCTTACTCCACTTGAAAACCAACACGTGTGCGACTTTTTACTCAGTGAATTTGGCGACTGTATAATACCGGAGTCTTTAAGTGATCTATTCCCTGGTGCAAGTGAAGCAACCACAACAGAGGGTTATTTACATGTGTGGCCGCAAACTTTCGACAGTGAAGGCTTTTTTATTGCCAAATTCAAAAAGCAAGCAAGTTGCGACAACCCTAATCTAAAAGTCAAAAAAGGTGCATTTCCGTTTCAGCAATTTGAGAGCAAAAAAAGTGCAGCTTTTATGCAAACACTTAAGCAACAATTTGGCTTAACTACCTTACCGGGCATATTAATGCAGCGCGATAAAGAGCTGTGGTTATTTCCGCAGGAGTTTGAGACTGTGCAAAACAAAATTAAATACGCCCGTTTAGGTATTCAACTTGGCGCCATTCATAATAACGGCGTGCGTTTATCCCACGAGTTTGCAACCGTATTTGGTAAGCAGTGTAAAAGTAATGTGTTGCCTTTAACCGACACTCAAGCTAACGACTACTTTCAGGGTAAGGATATTCGCTTAGCGGATGTAAGCCAAAATACGGGAGAGGTTATTTTAACTTTATGCGACTGCCCGATTGGCTTAGGTAAATGGCAAAAAAATAAAGTTAAAAACTCACTCCCACGGGATCTAGTACAAAATACTCAGCTAATAACATGGGTACAAAGCAATTAAACTGCGTTTAATGTAAAAATGTGAGTATTAAAACATAGATAGATTTTTGAATGTGACTGGGTTTTTAAAGTACCTAAATTCAGATAATAAATGTGCGGTTTTAATCATGTTAGCTATACTTATATGTACTTTCTTCTTCTCCCTATAATCAAGAAAGCGTCTTCAGTTAACGTAAGGCTCAACTAAGAGTCATTTTATAGCCCAGAGTTTTATAACTCTGGGCATTTTTATTTGCTATTACCACAATGCTTTTTAAATATATAACTTTTGCGAACAGAATCGAAATCGCCACCAAATTGTAACGATAAGCACAATATGGTTAAGCTATTACTTTGTTTTGCAATATCAAAAACTTGATTGAATTTATAGCCATATTTTACTGCTAACTTCAATTCGTTAACATATAAAGCTTTGTATTGTGGAGTTAGTTGCGACCAATGAATCAACGCTATTTGAATAATACCTAAGTGCACATCAAGCTTATAAGGGCCTACTTTTTTTGCTTGTTGAATATAGTCATAAACCTGCTTTGTGGGCCCATCTTGATAACTCACCACTTGCGCCAATGCTATCCAAGTTTCTGCCCATGTTTGCCTTAATTCAATAGACTTTAAAAGCGCTTGTTCGGCCTGTTGGTAAGCCTGCTTATGTGTAGGGGCATTAATTACAGCCGTCTGATTTAAAATACTTACTGATAATATTTTTATATACGCATTCAAGTGCCAATAATGAGGATGGCTTGGCTCAAATTTGGTAGCTAAAGTAATAGCTTTTTCGGCCTGCTTTAATTCTGAGCGCTTAATTGGAGAGGATAGCTGTTGCAGCGTATTTCGAGCATTAAAATACCAAGCATTGGCACGTATGCTTTGTATACTGTAATAGGCAATCAACAAGGTTATAAGCGCTAAAAAAATGATAGGGATTAACCTATTTAATTTAAAATTAATCACAAAATAGTGACTCAGTTAAGCGCCAAGGATTAGTTACAAATAACATATGTGCTTTATCCTCCCCGACTAAACTACTCACAATGTGTTTTGCTTTACTCAGTATTGGCGGCCTGCGTTTTACCGAATGCGCATCAGAGGCAACATAACTAACTAAATTACCTTTAAGCATGTCATTGCTAATTTGCTTTGCTTTATCCCCCCACCCCCCCTCAATACTTGAAGCGGTTAATTGAAACTCACAACCTAACTGCTTTAAATGTTCTATATAAAAAGGATTAGCCTGAATATCACGGTTACGTTCAGGGTGAGGTATGATCACTTTAATATTTTGTTTTGCTAACCAGCCAATAAACTTATCGTAGCCTGGTGGTACGTGAGAATGTGGTAGCTCTAATAATAAGTAATTTGCTCCGGCTAAATTGCCAATGAAGGGCAATTTATTTGCCTTTACCAGTGCCATTAACTCTATATCAAGGCGTACTTCTGCCGCTACTGCTAGCTTTATAGTAATTCTCTCCTGTTTTGCATGCTCTTTTAAATCAGCTAAGTCTCTGCGAAGTTGTATAGCAGAGTTATCAAACCGCCCTATATGAATATGCGGAGTAATCACCATATGTGTTATTCCATCATTTTGCGCTAGCTTTAATAGTGCTAAAGATTCATTTAAATTTTTAGCGCCATCATCAATGCCGGGTAAAATATGCGAATGAATATCAATCATAATTTAGCCATTAGGTTGAGGTTTTTCTGACGGTTGTGAGTATTCATAATAATCATAGTATCCGTAACTATGCTCATCTTTAGCTTTACTCATATCAACTTGATTAAGTATAACGCCTGCTACATGTGCTTTCACCTCAAACAAACGCTCTAGCCCAGCTTTAATTGGTTTTACTCTTGTTTCGTCAGCTCTCACTACATACACAACCGAATCAACACTTTGTGCAATTACTAGGGCATCACTAACAGCTTGTGTCGGGGGAGTATCAATAATAATATGATCGTACTTAGTTTTTAAAACCTTTAATAACTCATCAAACCGGGCACTAGATAGTAATTCCAATGGGTTTGATGGTATTTGTCCGCTTGGCATTATAGCAACCCCGGAGCGCTCATCTAAATGAACGCACTCAGAAAACTGTTCTGTTCCAGTAATCAAATTACTTAAGCCTGGGTGAAATACTGGTATGTCAAACCGTTTTGCTAAGCTGGGTTTACGTAAATCAGCATCAATCAGTAAAACGCTCCCCATTTGCGCAAGCGATAAAGCTAAGTTAGCTGATGTGGTGGTTTTACCTTCACCAGGAACGCTTGATGTAACTGCTATTATTTGATGATTCCGGTCTAACTGAGTAAGTAATAAGCTTGTTCTAAATGTACGCACAGATTCTGCAAAGCGGCGGTATTTATCCTCTAAATAGGCGTATATCGGAAACGGATTCTTTCTCGATATTTTAACTTTGGGTAATAAACCTAGCATGCGTTGTGCTAATTTACTCTCAACGTCATTTTTTGTTTTCACCGTATCGTTTAATGCATCAAATATAAAGCTCATCACCACTGCAAAAGCAAAGCTGGCTATAAATGTAATTATAACAATAAGCTTTTTATTAGGCTTACTTGGGTATTTTGGCGTATATGCTCTATCTGTAAAGCGAGCTGCTGCTGAGGTGAAATCGCTGGTAACTGCAGTTTCTTTAGAGCGAGATAAAAATGTATTAAATATATTCCGATTGGTTTCAACTTCACGTTTTAACTGATTATACTGCGTTTCTTTACGTGTAATATATTGGTAATCATCTCGGATTTTCTTCAAATCAACCTCTAATGTATTAACTGTTCGAGTTGTTCTGTTTAACTCTTTTTCGATACCTGTAACTAGGCTTTTAATTTGCTTATTTAAATTAGCTTTAACTGTCGCAAGTTCAGCTTTAGCAGAAATCATTTTTGGGTGTTTATTTCCATATACTTCGCCCAAGTCACTTACTTTACGTTCAACCAATACTACCTCGCGCTTTACATCTTGGATTACTTTATGTGACGTTATTTCCGGCATGCTTTCTAAAAGCGCGATGTTATTATTTCCATACTCCTTAATGACTCTATTAATGCTTTTTAAATTATTTTGCTCATTACGTGCATTAACTAATTGTTGAGAAATTTGCTCTAGCTCTTTAGTAACCAGTCCGGCTATACCTTCTATATCGACTAATTGCTGCGCCTCTCGATATGCTTGTAGGCGAACTTCAGATTCATCTAATTGAATCCGCAATTGCGACAACCGTGTGTTTAACCAACTTGTTGCCTGTTGCGTGATCCCCATTTTGGCACGCATTTGGTTGTCGATATAAACTTCACCAACCGTATTTGCAACCAAGGCTGCAAGTTTAGAGTCACTTGACTCAAAACTAACTCTAACTAATTGTGTTTTATGAATTGGGGTAACAATTAATGCTTTATTAAATATACTAAGCAAATCTTGCATTTGTTGCTCAACTTGATCTTCATACGAGAGCGTAGCAACTTCTTTTTTATTTAAAAAAGGCAGTAAGTCTTTAATTAATATATTTAGTTCTTTAAAAATTAATATATTTAGTTCATTAAAGATTGAAGGTTTAGGAGTAAAGTCTATATGTGACTGCAAATCTAACTTAGTAATAACTTCTCGTGCAATACTGTCTGACTTTATTACTTCAAATTGAGTTAAATAATATTCTTTTTGATTTGAGTCTAAACCATATATTTCTTCAAAACTAACCGCTTTAGCCTGCTCTGCTTCAATTAATAAAGTTGCACTTGCTTTATATTTAGGCGTTAAAGTTAACGTAATCATTATAGCTAATAATGTAATGATTATCGCAAAACTCAAAATTCGCCATTTTGCTTGCTTGATAACATTAAAGTGAATACCAAGATCAATAACATCATCATTATTATTATTAAATTTATCTGATTGTTTATTCATTTATCACTGCCTTTAACGGCTTAAAACAAGCGCTGTTCTATTTTAATGGTGTCGCCCGCTGCAATTTGACTGTTTAAACTGCCTCTATGTTGCTGCTCTTTGGTTTGCTCTTTAAAAATATATATTTTATCTATTGATGCTCGCTCTGTTAATCCACCACCAAGTGCAATTGCTTGATTTACTGTCATTGCCGGCTGATAAGGGTATGCTCCTGGGTTATTAACTTCGCCGTGAATATAAAAAGGCCGATATTGTGTAACCTGAGCATACACATTGGGGTTCACTAAATAATCAGGCTGTAAACCACGGCTTATTATTTTCTCTACCTGTGATGTATTCAGGCCAGCGAGTTTAACTTTTCCCAAAAAAGGATAATTAACTATGCCACTGTTACCTAATAATGCTGTTACATCTAAATCAGGTTGGCCAAAAACTTTTATCTCTATTTTGTCACCTGGTCCTAAAGTATAGTTTTGTGCACTTTGGCCAAAACTATTAAAACTCAATAAAAAAGCCAGGCAAACAATCATCCTAGATTTCATCGATTAACCTTCAAAGCAAAGGTAAAATTAATCCCGATAATGACACGATCAAATGTAATCGCATCTTGATTAGAGTTTTTATCTATAAAATCCACATAGCTAGATACCATCCCAAAGTTACTAACTAAATAATTTAAACCTAATCGGGCCGCTGTTGTTTTATCTTGTCTACCAATATCACCAGTGTATTGCTCGTCTGCATAATTTAAACTTGCCAACGAACTAAAGTAATTACTCCAATTATGATCCCAGGTAATGTTATAAACACTCTCTTTAATATAATCACCTGCTACCAAGGGATCTTTAGCTGAGCGGCTAGTTAAAACTTGTACCGATGAATAAGTAAGTGGCTGCCAAAGCACAGCGGCTTCCCAACTTAAACCGGTAAAATCTTCACGTAAGTCTGAAATAAAATCTTTGTCTTGATAACCAACTTTGAAGGTCCCTGATGTTACCGCCGTTGCCTCCCACTCTATTCCTAGTAATATTTTTCTGTCATCTGAATCTCGTGAAATACCATTAGCTTGCAAAATATCGTAGCGGTAATTTTCTTTTTTTAACTCCAAAAAAGTACGTGTCGATGAGAGCGTATTATAGTAACCGGTTATTCCCACTAAAGTTTTATCATAGTCCCGATACTGGGAAACGGGTCTAAAGTTTTGATATTTTTTATTGAAAAAACCAGCATTAAGTGCAATCTGAGCTTTAGAGCTTTTTGCGCCATATTCATAACGCGCTGTCACATTTTGCTGTTCGTATTTCACTAATTCATTAACAATATCTCCCAAACCTTCGGTTAAACCACTTCCTCTAGGTTCATATAACCAATCTGCGTCACCTTTAATATCGAATCTATGCTGTTGGGTAAACTCTTTATGAGCACTTGCGGCAATGGTCACTTGTGTAAAGTTATCTGTGGTATCTTTATTATGAAAGGACGTACTTGACCCAAGGTTAAGCTTATAATTGTCGGGGCCATCTTCTATTACTGCAGAAATATTTGGGGAAATACTCCATATTAACCGCGACTCCTCGTTAGTTGGTGTTCTAAATATATTATTATTAGAACTAACTCCTGTTTGCAGCGTAGGCGTTATTTCGGCACCATTTTTCGTTATAATGCTACCTGGTTTTAGATTAGCAAGTGCATAAGGGCTGGCTCCTATGCAAACTACTAATAAGCTAGGAGTAATCACATTAATAGGCATTTTCATTCTTAAATCCTTTGATGATAGTTATGAATATTATTTTTATATCAAACAATAATGACCAGTTCTTAATATAGTGTAGGTCATACTCCACACGTTTCGCCATTTTTATTAATGTATCTGTTTCACCACGCCAACCGTTAATTTGCGCCCACCCTGTAATACCTGGTTTAGCTTTGTGCCTAAACATATAAAATTCTACTTTTTTTCTGTACTCTTCATTGTGCGCGACAGCATGAGGTCTTGGCCCAACAATAGACATATCACCGTCAAGCACATTCAAAAACTGGGGAAGTTCATCAAGACTTGTGCGTCGTAAAAATCGACCTAACTTTGTTATCCTTACATCATTTTTTGTAACTTGAGTTATCAAATTACTGTTTTCTGTTACTGTCATTGAACGGAATTTCCATACTTTTATTTTGCGTCCGTCTAGTCCGTAACGATCTTGCTTAAATATTACTGGACCAGCTGATGTCAGCTTTACTGCAGTTGCAATCACTAATAATAATGGCGAAATCAATAATAATATAACTATTGAGAACACAACGTCTTCTGTACGTTTTATAAACTCATGAGCACCAATACATGGTGACTCAAATACACTTAATGTATCAACCTCACCAACATGTTCAATACGCGCATGTATTAGATTAGAAAGAAGAAAGTCGGGTATTATATGCACATCAACTGTGGTATCACCCAGCTGTAATAAAATGTCTGCAATACGTTTTTCTGCTTTCATGGGAAGAGCAATATATAAGACATTAACCCTACCTTCTCTTGCAGAATCAACGGCTTCTTGTATGTTGCCAGCAACATCATGAGACGCTAACTTACTAAACAAACGATCTGGAGTTCTGTCATCATAAAATCCTAAAAACTTAAAGCCTAACTCATCATTTTTTTCAATTTCATCATATAAGTACGCAGCGGTTTCTGTTGCGCCAATAATAGCCACATTACGCAAATATAAACCAAATTTACGACGATTACGCTTATACAAGTAAACAGCCAAGCGCCATAAATATAAATAAAGCATACTTAATAAAAACCATAAACTAATGCCAATCCGAGATAAGGATTCTGAAAACTTAAAAATAAATGATATAAAAAACAAACAAGCGAATGAGACTAACAAAGCGCCCCAAACGCACAGCATCATCACTCTAAATTTCCCTGCACGCCACGATCTATAAGTAGAAAACACTTCAGCGCAATATAGGTAAATGAGTGCAACGCTTAACACTGACACCATATAAAAAGGGCTTAAGTTAAAGTCATAAAATAAGGCGGAACATTGAAAAGCAAAAAATAATGCAATAATATCGAAAAGTCTGTAAAAACAGCCATCTGATGAACCTGATAGCTTAAATGTCCTTGAAGAATTCATAACAATTAATCCCTATGGTAGACCATACTGAGTGAAAAAATTATCACTAGATTTCAGAATTAATACTAAGTTAACAACTCAAGTTGCACAATTAACATAAAGTGCGTTTACTTATAAATATCATGCTATAGTTTGTTTCAATGTATGTTGTTTATATAAAAACAAACATGAGTAAACATTACTGTAATAGCTAAACTTTTACTTTTTTATAGAGGAACACATTAAAGTACATGTTTTACTTTAGCTTAGTAATGTAAGGAACTACTTCTCATTAACGTGAACGGAGTAGCCATAATATTATTTAATTGCAACTAAGCAGGAAGCTATTGGTTTATTTAGTTCCCCCCCTTTAATACCTACAGAGGGTTAAACACACTGCCGCTATTACTTCTTTATAGATACTTTACTATTTTGCCCGGCAGGACCATATATACAAATAACAGCGGTGTAATTTACCACCACTACTTGGTGGGCTCGAAGACAAATAAAATTCAATTTTATTTAGAACCTATTTAATAAATTAAATAAACAAAAAAAAACGTGATAAAAACAAACGTAAACTAATTAAAATACCATAAAAACTTCTGTTTACGATGTGTTCGCATTGTAAAAATGAATATAACTATAGCCCCTTCTTAAGTTACTAATAAATTTTATCTTTTATATCAAAGTTATGTATAAATTAACAACTCTCGTTAATCTAGACTAAAATATGATTATCTCCTTTTGGATTAAAGTAGGTCATCAATGTTTAAGGACACTAATAAACTCACTTCTAAACTTCGCAGCAATAGCATAGCGGCTGTAGAAAGCGATCAAAAAATAACTTATTCACTATTAATTGAAAAAGCAGAAGGCATTGCCTCAAAGTTAGGATCACAAAGAAGTCTTATTTTATTAGAGTGTACTCCAAGTATTGATTGGCTAATATCTTACGTAGCTATTTTACTAGGTAAGCATGTTGCTTTGATGCTTCCTCCTAATAATGAGGAAATGGCTTCTCGGTTAGGAGAAGCTTTCGACGCTAACTTTATAATAAAAACTACTAATGGCATCGACGTTGAGAAACTAAGTAGTAAAAAAGTAAATTTACATGAAGATCTCTGCTTACTTTTATCTACTTCTGGCTCGACTGGAAGCCCTAAATGTGTAAAATTATCCTATGACAATATCGAGGCAAATACAGTCTCTATAATTGAATATTTAGGTATAGATAAACAAGACATTGGCATTGTTAATTTACCAACCAATTATTCATATGGCCTTTCAATTGTTAATACTCATTTATTTTGTGGTGCAACAATTGGGTTTAATACTCATGCAATTTACACAAAAGAGTTTTGGAATTTTTGTAAAGAACAAAACGCAACAAGTTTTGCCGGTGTACCTCACAATTTCGATCTATTATCAAAAATTAATTATCAACAATTAATCCCCTCATCTATAAAGTACTTCACACAAGCTGGCGGTAAACTGGCAACGAATATTGTTTCTGAATTTGCGAGTTTTGCAAAAGCTAGAGGCTGCAAATTTTTTGTTATGTATGGACAAACAGAAGCCTCACCGAGAATGTCTTACTTACCACCGGATATGTGTGAATCAAACCCAAATTCAATAGGTATACCAATCCCTAGAGGAGAATTCAAAGTAGTTGATGATAAAAATAAAGAGCTCCCACCTGGAGAACAAGGCGAATTAATTTATAACGGCCCGAACGTGATGATGGGCTATGCCATAGAAAAAGATGATCTAAAAAAAGATAAAGAAACATTCGAATTAAAAACTGGTGACATTGCTAAAAAATCCTTAGATGGACTTTATTTTGTAACAGGAAGGATGAGCCGTTTTATAAAAGTATTTGGCAACAGGATAAGTTTGGATCAAATAGAGGTTATGTGCAATGAACAGCATTTTGATGCGATTTGTACTGGAGTAGATGAAAAGCTGTTAATAGTTACTCGCCAAGAAAGTAAAATCAATCATATTAATGAATACTTTCAACAACACTTAAAGCTGCCTAAATCATCGATTAAAGTAGTGTTTAAAAAAGAGTTTCCTACCTTAGACACAGGTAAGTTCGACTATAACTCTATAAAAATGGAACTTACTCAATCTAACAAAAAAAATAACGAGCAATCGGCTTTAAGTATTAATGATACTTACATAAGTATTTTTGGGGAGCTAGCAAAAAACAAATCGTATTCATTTTTTGATTTAGGTGGAGACTCTCTGACTTTTTTTTCAATCTCAATAGAATTAGAAGAAAAATTAGGCTACTTACCAGAAAACTGGACAAATATATCAATTGCTGGGCTAGAATCTTTACCCAAAAAGCTTATAAATAACTCTAACACTAAAAGTACTTCATTTAAAAACTTAGTGAATTTAGATTCACTAAGAGCATTTGCTTGTATATTAGTAGTTGCTTTTCATGTGTTTGGTAGCGAGCCACACTATGGCCTGGGTTATGCAATGGACTCACCGTGGCGTTCTATTTTTGATGTTTTTGATTTAATTCGAATACCTTTATTTACTGCTCTTGCAGGAATTGTGTTTATAGCAATACTTTCAAGTGAAAATAAAATCTTTCAGTTTTTATTTTGTAAAATAACATCTCTATTATTACCAGCCGTTGTTGTTTCAATATTATATTTTCTTTTAAGGAACATAATAGGTAAAGAAGATGGTGACTTAGGTACATACTTAATATCGGGTTATTTACATTTGTGGTATCTCTACTCACTATTTGTGATAGCAACGGTTATAGGAACTATACACTTACGATTTAGACCAAGCTTTTATACTTACATAATAAGTATGATTTTACTTTACGCATTGAGTCTGACTATAAGCGGGCATGTTTTGTTTTGGGTTTACGCCAGTGTTGAACTAGCACCGTATTTCATTCTAGGAATGCTACTTTATAAGCACCCTCATAAGTTTTTGAATAAAACTATTTTAACAATTGCAGCCATCCTAGCTTTATTAGGTACTTGCTTACGTGTAGCTTCATTTTTTGAAATAGTAAATAGAGATTTAATCTTGGTATATTTTACTTTTATAACCTCAATAAGCCTTATAATTATATCTTATTTTTTCTTTCCTAAAATCAAAGTTATCCAATGGATTGGCCTATATTCATACTCCATATACCTGTGGCACCCTGCAGCAGCGAGTACAGCCAGAACAATCCTTACAACTATCGGTATTGATAATCACTTCTTACTATTTTTAGTTCTATTAATTGCAGGCATTTTAATACCTGTTGTCATGTATAAAGCAGCAAAATTTTTACCCAGATTAATTAGAATGTCTCTAGTTGGGCGGTAATTGATACACTGTGATAATGTTCCAGAACTGACTAGTTCTGAATTTACCTGTTGGCCCAAAAGTAAAGGGTTGCGTACGGGATATATTCAAACAGAACTGCTGCAGCAAAAAGTTTCTGTCGAGCCGTGCAATAACACCGCTCGCCTCCGTTGGGTGGATTACTTCTAATGTACAACTAAATTGTAAAAAAATTTCGGTATACCAATTACATACCTATTAAACAAACGCTGAGGCTCTACAAGTAAGCGATAAAACCACTCTAACCCCAATGTTCTAAGTATTTCAGGGGCTCTTTTAACCTTCCCTGCTTGAAAGTCAATAATTGCCCCTCCACAAATGATCAAGGAGGGAACATCAATGCTTGATAATATCACGGCTAACTTTTCCTGCTTGGGCATCCCCATAGCAAGCACAACGCAGTTTAAAGCTGTTTTTTCTGAGTTATTTTTAAAATTTTCTATATAGAGATTATCTTGCTCAAAACCATTCATTTTTATTACTTCTTCTGTTTTGAATAAAGTTTTCGAACCTTGAGTTAACCAAGGTTCAGTTGCCCCGTAGGCGAAAAATTTAACAGTTCGATTTGACATTTTTAGCGCGTTAACAATAGCCGGAATTACATCTGTACCATTAAAGTTATCTTTAGGATCTATTCCATATATTTTACAAGCTAATTTCACACCTATGCCATCTCTTAAAAGGTGTGTTAAGGATAGAAAGTTTTCGCGTACACTATCATCGTCATGCATTAAATTGATACTGTGCTGGTTAACAAACCCAACTGTGTTTGATAACTCACTCTGTAGGAGGCTTGCTATAAATCCATCTAAATCATCATAATTTAGGTAGCTAATTTTATTTAAAATTTCTTTGTTACTCATTGCTATCATCCCCTCTATCTGTCCGTATCCAAGACTTTTGCCGATTTTTAACGAATGATTTATAAATATTTATCTTAGCTAATAGATACTTATACAAAGTTCCGAAATCTTTTAAAGGTATTATCTCTCTGCCCATTACGAACCATACAAGACCTAAACTAAGTAAAAGAATAAACAGTGAAATAATAGAAAAATAGAACGGAATAAATATATTAAAAAGCATCATTATCAAAAAAAAGAAAGAACAACAAAAAACTATAAAGAACCATAAAACAGTTGGTGGAAGCATGGCATCAAAAATCGTAAAACAGCTTTTTATTTTAAGCTGAGCTAGGCTTCTTATAAATTTTTTTGGTAACAAGGTAATTGAGCTTAAGTGACCGTGCTCCCATCTCGTACGCTGAGTGTTGTTTCCAATAACTGAAGTAGGAAAGTAACTTAACACTTGAGAAAAGCTATCATAAATTATTTTTTCTCCTTGGGCAGTTAATTTTAAACCTAGCTCTAAATCCTCAACAATACTACCTGAAGCAAACGTAATATTATTTAGAACTCTCGCAGGAAAGGCCATACCTGATCCCTGCAGTTGACAGTTTATTTTAAAAAAAGCAAGACCTTGTGGTCGAGTAATGTTTTTTATAGCCCAAGCAAATTGGGCCACATTTGTTGTAATTGTAGCGTGAGCATGTGACTTCATTACGTATGCGGATTGAATAACAGCGTCTTCCATAATACAACGCCGAGTTAGGGTATAAAAACTTCCCTCTGTAAACTCACAGTCAGCGTCAAATATTATAATTACTGAAGGATTAAACGGTTTTAAATACTCTACACCGGCTTCAATTGCGTAACCTTTACCAACAAAGTCCAGACTGTTTCTAATTAAAACTTTTGCTCCAAATGATTTGGCGATTGAAGCTGTCGCGTCTGTACAGTTATCTGCTATAACAAGCACTTTAGATAAGCTAACAATTTCTCTTTTTAGCTTTGTAAGTGTATCTTTAATTATCTTTTCTTCATTATGCGCAGGTATAACTATATAAGCATTATCAACGTCACTGTTAATGGCCATATTTTTATTTGTACCTCGATAATAAAGGCCAATAATTAACTCAATTGATAAAAATAGTGTTGGCAAAAAGATAAATATAAATACAATTAAACCAATGAATATATCTATAAAACTTATCATTTCACACCATAAATTAGAGCGGCTAGTTTACTCACTTCCTGCTCAATATCATGTTTTTCAGCTACAGCTTTATAAGCTAAGAAAACCATACTCTTAATTTCGTCATCTGACATTTTAATAAACTTGGTTATCGAGTCTTTTATAACTAATGTATCACCTGCGTGAAATAAAAGGCCTTGCTTTTCATTCGTTATAAGCTCCGGGATACCAGCAATATAAGTGGTCATCACAGGTCTGCCTACTGCCATTGCTTCCATTATGGCTACAGGTAATCCTTCTGCAAAGCTAGGTAGGATCATAGCATCTGACGCTAATAATAAATTATGTACTTCCTCAGAACTTATCCATCCAGTAATCCGAACATTTTTTCCCAAGTTATTGGCTTTGATGAATTTTTCGATATCACCTCGCATCTCACCATCACCCGCTAAAATTAAATTGATATTATCTCCCTCATCTAAAACCATTTTTAATGCTTTAAGTAAAAGTAATTGTCCTTTTTGTTCACATAACCGACCAATACATAATAATTGTTTAATCTCGCTAGCCTGAGGTAGCAATGGCTGTCCTTTTAAAAAGTTATCGTCAAGACCACACCGTACTATCTCAATTTTCTTCCAATCATTATAATTTGCCCATCTAAATAGCTGAGACCTACAATAGCTAGTTATAGCAACAACAAACTTTGCATGACTAATCTTTTCTTTTAAGTGCAATCCTAATGGTTTATCAAACTCCTCAGGGCCATGCACTGTAAAACTATAATCAACACCTGAGATCATACCCGCTAACATGGTGACTTCTGCGGAGTTTGTACCAAAGTGTGCGTGAATATGTTTGCTATCAGTTTCACAGCAATAAGCTGATAATTTACATGCTTCAACAAGGTAAATAAGGTGATATAACACGCCTCTTTCAGACATTTTTGCCATATTAACTGCTGCTATAAAAGCTGTCGTTACTCTTTTTGGATACTTTATGAATGCTTTAAAAAATATTGGTAATAAGGGCCTAATTCCATTTTCTAAAATATAATTTGTTTTTTCCTGTTCGCAAAAATCAACTTTATCTTTTAAATCAGCATCCCAGCCTCTGAGTGCAACTCTCTGAACAATGAAACCTTTTTTTTCGAGTTCTAAAATCTCTCTTCTAATAAAAGTGTGGCTAACTTTTGGGTACTGGTTGATAAAATATGTTATGTTCATTTTTTGTCACCTTTAAAAGTGATTTTTGCAGGGATCCCAACAGCTATACTATTGGCAGGTACATCTTTATTCACCAGAGTCATAGCACCTATTGTACAATTAGAGCCAATTTTAATATCTCCTAAAATCATACTATTGGCGCCAATATCAACATTATCACCTATTTGAGGACATCCACTCCCCTCATATTTATTGCCAATAGTTATACCGTGCCTAAGCGTGCACTGCTTGCCAATGACAACGTCAGGATGAATGAAGATTTGCCCAAAATGCCATATTTTCAAGCCAGGTCCAACTTTAACTTCTTTGGGTATACTGATACCAAATAAGCTTTCAAATAACCTAAACAGAACATAATAGGGGATATATAATATTTTTTTTATTATGTCATTATTCACAGTCTCAATACGAGCTCCTAATCTGTAAATAAAAATACAATATATTGACTGCTCTCTTAGAAATGCGCTATAGCCCCCATACCTTTTTAAATCATATTTAAAATATTTACTCATACATCTTCCTTATCTAGGTTAGTACTTTGACAATTGAATTGTGAATAAACAAAAAATATTCCTATAAAAAACCAGAAATACCAATTATATGAGAGGTAAAAAAGCAGGTTATCTGAATAACCAACAACTAAATACGATATTACTAACCCAATAATTATTGCACCGCCTTTTTTATCTACTTTAAAATACTTTATCATTCGAGCCAGTATCATAGAAAAAAGAAACAGATAAGCTATTACCCCAAAAAAACCCATATCAAAGGCAATTTGTACGTAAGTATTATGGGCATCAAAGCTAGTATCAGATTCAAGTGGGAAAAATTCTAAAAAATAGTATGAAAACGAGTTATAGCCGTGTCCAAAAAATGGTTTCTCCATTATATAGCCCCAAGCTGCACTCCAAACAACGTTCCTCCACGCATAAGAGTTTAGCTTTCCTCCCTCCTCTAAAATATCAATGCTATTTCCTGAGAAAATATCTAAAATACGCTCTTGGATAGAGGGAATTAGGAATGCTATAAATGTCAATAAAATCAAGTACACTATATACCTACGCTCAATTAATAAGCCATAGACCAAAAACACTATAACCAGTGCAATCCAAGCACTTCTCGTTTTGGTAGCAAGTAGGCAAATGATGCAAAACATAAATATAATTTTGGCGTGTTTTATAAATTTCACATCAAAAGCAATTAGCGTAGATTTAAAAGTAAAAAAACAAATAGACGAGATCAGCACTAAGTAAAAAGCAAAAATATTCGGGTGAGAAAAACTCCCAAAAACTCTAAAACCATCATTACCAGTACTTCCGGCTGGGAATATAAATTCAACACCAGCAAATACAAAAGGGATAATAGAGGAATAAATTATTAACTTTATTAAGACCTTCACCTCGGCCTCTTTTTTTACATAATAAAACGGGATCAAAAACCAAGAGAAATATGTAATAACAGTAAAAAAAGAACGTAGAGACGATATTTTATCCGGTGAAATACTTATAGATAAAAGTCCGATAACAATGAAAGGCGACCAGATTTTTATAATACTTTTGGAAACTAGCATATTATTTTTAAGTATAAGGTTGCATACACATAACACTAAAATAAAATTAATTATTGCACCAAAGCCAATCCCTCCAACTCTAGTAAGATCCAAAATTGGGTCTAAAGAAGATCTCAAAAGTAATAAAATGAATATAGTTTGTGAAAAGTAAAAAAATGATTTCATTTCTTAATCAGTTTCCACTTAATACGACGCAGAAAAGTTTTCATTCTGAAGCCCAGTAATAAAAACAGAGCACTTTGAAAATTCATTTTTACTTGCTTATAACTCAAAAGCGTATCTGTTAACTCAACCTTTTCAATAAAGCTCAATGGCTCCAGTTTATTTTTCAATAATAAAAAAGCAAACTTTATTTTTGATGCTTTTTTATCAGAAATCCTCTCCCAACTATGAGTGGTATCAACAATATATGAATATGTATTAATATTAAAAAAAGTACCATATTGCTTAGCGACACGAATCCACATTTCCCAATCTTGCAATGCTGGCATGTCTTCTGCAAATCCCCCTAAAGCTTTCATATAGGCTGTTTTAGTAAAAATTTGATTACCAATTAGGTTTTCTGTTCTAAGATCTCTGTAGTTCACTTTCAACGATTGATGAGTTTTTAATTTATGTGTCGCTGTTATTTCAATCATAGAATCAAACAAGCCAGCAATACTTGTAGTATCTTTAAATTCATTCCAGTAATGAACAAATTTTTCTACACGCCAACTTTCAAAATAGTCATCATCATCTAGTCCGGTTATAAAAACCCCTTCGGCTAGTGAGATTGCTTTATTACGCCCATAACACGCCCCCTTAGATTCGCCTGATGAATTAATAGTGCTTATTAATAGCCCTTTACACTCCATTTCCTTTAGGTAGTTGTGCGTACCATCTGTAGAGCCATCGTCGGCTACCACTATTTGTATATTGTCGTAACTTTGAATCAACACGGAATTTACAGCCCGTTTTAATAACTCAACTCTATTGAACGTAGTTATATATACTGTTACTTTCATAAGATTACTCATACTTTATCTTCTAAGGTAAAACACAATGCACTGGCTCTACCTTATTATTAAGTAAGTTTCTTCGATGATATTTAAATTTATTATTTTTAATATCAAAAACTCACCTCAAAATAAAATAATACCTTCGTCATGACATTTAAAAATTAATATAACTTTCTCTATTTCAGATTTCTCTAGTGTTTTTATTGGAATTAACTTAATAACTCTGTGTTAAAAAATGCTCAGTGTTTTTATAAATAAACTTAGCATAACCACGTTTTTAATTTAGTGATTTTATACACTTCTATCGACATCAATATATTCCATAATACTAAGCTAATACTTACAGCTAAAGCAGCGCCAATTGCTTTATATTCGGGAACTAAAATAAATAACAGTACAATATTAGTTAATAAAGTAATGAGTAATGCTTTCAAAGAACGCTTTTCATTCCCAGTCATATTGAGGACTAAACCAACTGAGCCAAAACATATATTGAGAATTTGGCCAACACTTAAAATTATAAGGATCAGATGGGAAGCTGCATATTGATCTCCAAACAAGATTCTTATAAACCTTTCACCTAGGAAAATTAAAATAATTACAATAGGTAATGAAAAAATAGCGTTTAATTTTACACTTTTTGTCAAAAGAGCCTGTGTAGAGTTCATATCACCACTACGATATAACCTAGCTACTTTTGGCCCTATAATAAGATTCACAGAAGTAAAGCCTAAAGTAACTAATGTCACTCCTTGTAAAGCAACTTTAAAAAAACCAACTGACTCTTTATCTGCAAAATAACCTAAAAAAACACTTGCAAGCTCCGAATTCATCGTGCTGATAAGTACCATCAACGTAAAAGGTAATAACGCAAAATGCCACCTTTTAAAATAGTATTCTGCCTTAATACTTTTTAGCTTATGAGCGCGTACTTTTAATATTAGTCCTGCCCCTAACAAAAGCGTTAATGCTGATGTGATTAATTGCACTTTTATTAGTAATAAGCTGCTGAACTCTATTTGTAACGCTATAAAAATCAAGTAAATAAAAACAGCTAAAAAGGGCATTAAAATAAACTCAGGTAATAAACCTAAAATTGGCTTTCTAAAGCCATTTAATATAGCGCCTTGATTTGTGCAGAAGCTTTTTATTGGGATCAGCAGCACCGCAAACCAAAGCAAGTTAGCAGTCTCACCTTTGATAATACCTGTGTATAAAAAAGCTAGAATAGCAAGCATCACCACAGCAGAAGTGCTAACAATAAATGCTGTTGACCACTGCAGTAAGCCTTTTAGTTCACTCCACTTACTCTCCAACTCAGCATGTGCTATTTCGCGTATTAACAACTGGGGTAAACCAGCAATAACTGGAATCGTTGCCATAGCAATTATCGATAAAATATAAGTGTATAATCCATACTGTTCTGGCCCTAAATAGCGTGCAAGAATAACACCGGCAATAACAGACAATACTCTGCTAACAACTTGTAGGCCGGCTGTACCCAAAAATTTATTTAAAATCACTGGCGATTGATTCAAAAAACATCCTTATAGTTATTTGTTATTGGCTAAATATAAAACAATCTATCTTATAATAGACCAACTTATCGCAATAAACTTTTTATCTACTTAGTAAATTCAACTTCAATGTACATCACAATGTACTTTTTATTTCACGGCATTCATTTATCATTGGGAGTACAACCTCCTATTAAGTCATTAACAGTTATTCGATCTACTTTATTGCTAGTTTTGTGTTTAATGCTAATAATATAAGAAGTGTCGCATCTAAATTTTAAGGAACTACTTGTGCGTTTTGGATGCTACATTTTAATCTTGTTATCTTTTTTTGTTTGCTCACAAGACATGCTTATTTACTTGCGTCATAGTGAAATAACTGATCGGGCGAAACAATATTACGGTGAAGAGGGTCACAGACGTATAAAGCAGTGGCTTAAGTTTATTGATGCATCTATTGATAAAAATGAATGGCGCCAGGTACATCTGGTTAATAATTTTTTTAATAAACATATAAAATACAAAACAGATAATGAGCTTTGGAATAAAAATGATTATTGGGCTACACCAATAGAAAGTTTGGGTGTGGGTATGGGGGATTGTGAGGACTACGTTATAGCTAAATACTTTACTTTAATTGCGCTTGGTATTCCTGAAGAAAAAATAAGGTTTATGTATGTGCGTCAACACACCATTAATCAGCCTCACATGGTACTAATATACTTTCCTGAAGCAGACCAAATTCCTTTTGTTTTGGGTAACTTTAATACCCAGTTACTCCCCGCAAATAAACGCAACGATTTAACACCTATATACAGTTTTAATGGCCAAGGTTTATGGTTAGCCAAAGCAAAAGGGCTTGGCAATAAAGTTAAAAATAGTAGCGGTGTGTCGGCTTGGGATACTATGCTAAAAAGAATTGAAAAAGGTGAACTTGCTCTCGTTAATAGTACTAATACAGGAGGCGCAAATAATGTATCACCCTTTTAAACAAGGTATTAGTCTTAAAACACAGATCTATGGGTTAATCATTTGTATTTCAATTTTATCTTTTTTTGTAAGAGTTATTATTGATGTAGATACAACCCGAGACTATTTACAAACGCAAATGGCAAGCCATGCAAAAGATACTGCAACAAGCTTAGGCCTTTCTATCTCCCCTTATTTGGATACAGATGGCCTTATAGTAGGGCAAACTATGGCAACCGCAATTTTTGATTCTGGTTATTATAGTAAAATACGCTTTATAAATACAAAACATGAAACGCTATTCTCATTAGAAAACCCAACTCATGTCGACTCTGTGCCTCTGTGGTTTACAAACACCGTAGAGTTAAGCGCACCCACAATGCAATCTGAAATAAATACGGGTTGGATCATTGCTGGTACACTTGAAGTTACTAGCCACTTGGGGGAGTCATACTTAACTTTATGGCAGCACACAAAGCGTAGCTTTTATAGTTCGCTCATACTGTTAATTGCTTCACTGCTGATCACATATTTTATTTTACAAACAATATTCAAACCTTTAAAAGCAGTTGAAAAACAAGCACTACTTGTGACTCGCAAACGCTTTACACTCAATAATAAAGTACCGTTAGCCCAAGAGTTGCGCATAGTAACCAAAGCAATTAATAATATGGTGCTTAATTTACAAAGTACATTCGACTCTTTAGCTAAACAAACCCAAGCGCTAACAAGCGCCGTGTATAGTGACCCACTCACAGGGTTAGGTAATCGCAAATCTTTTGAAAACTATTTTAATGCTATTACTCACTCCATTACCCCTGAGCGACCAATGACAGCAACAATGGTCACACTCCCCTCGCTAGTAAATATTAATCAAACGCTTAGTTATCAAAGTGGTGATGAGTATGTAACCGACGTTGCTAAAATATTAAAACTCTCTTTAGCTGATCTAAATAACTATAGGTTATGCCGAATAAATGGCAGCACCTTTGTTTTTATTGCGCCATACGACATTACGTTTTTATATAATTTACACGCTAATCTTATTGAACTGTTTAGCCAAAAACAGCACAGTTCACATAATAATGGTTATGCTCGCTTAGCCTCTATAAATGTTGAAAAAAGCTTAACACTGAGTCATTTACTTTCGTCATTAGATACAAGATGTACTATTGGAGAAAGTACGATTGACGCTAACATTGATAACAAAATAGTCTTTAGTGTAGAAGAGTGGCAAAAAATAATTCAGAGCATAATTAACTCTGGGGAAGTGAGCTTTTCAGTACAGCCTGTGAAAAAAAGTAATACCGAGCTTACACAGTGCTACTTTGAAGTATTTGCGCACTTTATCCATAACAATGAAAAAATAAACAATAGTCACTTATTCGCTATGGCCGAAAAGTTAAACTTAACAGAAGAGCTAGATAAAAAATTAATCCGTGATTTTATTAATATTAAAGTGCAATACCCAGAGGATAAATTCGCCTTAAATATAAGTAAGTCCTCGCTATATTCACCGGAGTTTATTCAGTGGCTAGGTGCGTTTTCTCAACACTACCCCAGCCTCAAAAACAATCTTATTTTTGAGCTACATGAATTGAGCTTACTAAGTAATATACGCGTTGCTGCACTTCATATTGATGCGATAAAAGAGGTTGGTATTAGTGTATGCGTAGAGCACTTTGGCACCAGTTTAACCTCTTTTAAATATTTACATGGCCTAGATATTGAGTATGTAAAAATTGACGGTAGCTACATTCAAGATTTAGTTGATAATCCTCAAAGTCGCTTTTATATTCAAACGGTAAATAATATTTGTCATGGTTTTGGTATTAAAGTTTTAGCGTGTTTAATTGAAAAACCCGAAACATTAAACATACTCGAAAGCTTAGGTTGTGATGGTGTTCAAGGGAATTTAATTTGCTCGACCTCACAAGTAATCAACATTATTGATAAAAACACAAATAAAAAGTTTACTTTTCATCCAAATGTATTAGAATTTTGTAAGTAGCCTATTTTTTAAACAAGGGTCGATCATGAAATCAATTATCTTATTTGGACTAATAGTAGGGCTGTGTGTACTTTATGTACCGCAAACTTATGCACAAACTAATACATCAAAATCTGTTCAGTCTGCAGGAACAGACAACTTGATTTCGATTTTAAGTAATGCACCAATAGATGTGTCTCCTGAGCAACTACAACAAGACTTAGTTGCCGCCATTAAAATTATTTGTAAAAACAATATAAAAAACCAACTAGACAAAACCTTGCCACGAGGCAACTGTAGTAACGCTCAGGTTGATCAAATGGTTACTGCCGTTGTTGCTGCTTTTGGTGTAGACAGCCCTATGGTTGCTGCTTTATTAGCTGCACTTTCAGCATACGGAGTAGATTCTGACACTATTACACTTGCTGCAATTAATGCGGGCATAGATGCTACTATTGCTTCACAAGCCACGGCTGCAGGCCCTACCCAAGCACAACCTAATCCTCCAATTAGCTTACCTGTATTACCTACCCCTCCTGGATCGGGTGGTACTGGTGGTGATGCTGGTATATCTGAAGTTGGTAACTAACTTTATTAAATATAAATGCAGCCTTAGCGCTGCGTTTATATTTTGAGAACACTGTGAATCGCTTTATATTTTTTGTTATATGTTTAATTATTTTTTTACTCCCCCTCCCCCTTGGCAGTTATCGTCCATGGGCAATATTAACTATAGGCGTGTTAATTAGCTTTACGTTTTTAGTGCATTTATTTAATAGTACTATTAAAAATAAACAACTGCTTTATCCTCCTTTATACTCTTGGCCTATATTTATTGCTCTTGGCGTTGTTGTTTTAGTATGCACAATACAGCTATTTGGCATAAGTGTTGATCCGTTTCAAACTCAGCAAATGTTAATTAAAACCTGGTTTATGATACTATTTTGCTGGTTAATTTTTATTTACTGTAACCACTCCTTACGAATTAAAAAGCTAGTTTACACTGTTATTTTTGCTGGGGTTTTTCAGGCTTTATATGCAAGTTATTTAAGCTTATCACCCGATATTATTAGCCCATTATTTAGTTATAAACATACCGATCGTGCTATTGGTACTTTTACTTATTCTAACTTTTTAGCCAACTATTTAGCGCTGTGCTTATGCTTAGGCATTGGTGTGTTGATCAGTGAGTTAAAACGCTCTGCTAACGACAATACACGATCACTCGCACAAACATTACGTGACTGGGCTGGCATATTATTAAGCTCTAAAATTGTGTTACGCGTATCATTAATTATTATTATTGTTGCCTTAATATTAACTCGCAGCCGTATGGGTAACTCGGCATTTTTTATCGCTTTAATGGCTATTAGCTTATTGGCTTTATTTATTTATAGGCAAAAGCCCAAAGCGTTTAAACACCTTATTATTAGCTTTTTTATTATCGATTTAATTATTATTGGTGCAATATTTGACGTTGAAAAAGTAAAACAGCGTATTAGCGAAACCAGTATACACTCAGAAACACGTGACGAAGTGGTACGCGACTCTATACCGCTTATATTAGATAAACCATTGCTGGGATCAGGTGGGGGTACTTTTTATACTGCTTTCCCTGCGTATCAATCAGAGCCCTTTTCTGGCTACTACGATAATGCGCATAACGATTATATACAATTTGCTGTGGAGCTAGGTATCCCGGCAACATTAGCGCTTGGTTTGCTGATACTTTATTGTTTATGGCTCTGTATTGTGACCATGCGCCAACGTAAAACCGCACTTTATCAAGGAGTGGCATTTGGCTGTGCTGTGGCTATTATTACTATGCTACTGCATTCTTTAGTAGACTATTCGCTGCAAGCTGGCGCTAATTCAATGCTGTTTATGGCTATTTTATGCTTGGCCATTTTAACTAATAAATTACCCGCGCCTAAAACTATAAAAAAAAGACGTAATCAAGCTAATTAGTGCTGTGCTAAATCAAACTCAGTTAAGTGACCCTCGCCATGAATAAGCTGATAGCGAGCCAAATTACCTTGCTCTAGCGTTATTAAGCTAATAGCTGAATCGCTCACTAAATACTTTTGCCCATCGCCTTTAGTTTGGTGTTTATCAACCTCCATATGCCAACGTTTAGTAAAGAAATTCAGCGGACTTTTCGGGCTATATAAAATTGAATCGAGTTTATCGAGTATATTTATTAATTTACGCGGAAATTCGTTTTTTATACCACTGGCAGTCAGCTGCCACACTCTATTAGGATGATCACCAAAACGTTTTTGCACCGAAAAACAAAAGGAGTAATGTACATCACCAGATAAAATTAGCGTTTCGTTTGGCGTATCATCTCTTCTAAAAGTATCGAGCAATTTTCTTGCCGAGCCTTCGTGAGCCATCCAGTTTTCTACGTCTACCGTGAGCGGTTGGCCGCACATATTAAATAGCGCTTGAATAGCTTCAATCGATTTAACGCCAAATACTGGCGCGGGCGATACAATAATAACTTGATCATGGCTCAATAAGCTCTGCTCAAGATCAGTAAGTCGCTCCCAATCAAGTAGACCAGAGGGCTCATTAAAGTTTTGCTCATTACGCCAACGATGTGTGCGAGTGTCGAGCACCACCACTTTAGGAACCGTTGTCAGTTCATAATGCCAGTGACTAAATTCTGTTAGTGTTTTATCAAATGCTTTAAACTGCCAGGTATTACTGCTCGCTAAGCTGTCCTTAAACGCAGCGATTAATGTGCCCGTTTTAGTGAGCGCATCATTTCCCATCCCTTGAAACAACCAATAGCTAATTAAACCATTACTCACAATACGTTTACTCACAGGGTTTTGATTAATCGCTTGCTCCCATCCAGCGGTCAGGTTCCAGTCATCGGTTACATCATGATCGTCAAATATCATTAATGTAGATACATTGGCAAACAACCGCTCTACATCACTCAATCCTTTTACATAATCAATCAATGCTGATTTTTCGGCGTTAAAAATAGTCTTGTTTTGCGCGTTTTGACCTGCATACGTTGTGCTTTGTATATCGACACATTGCCAAGCGGCGGCACTAAAGTTTAATAAATAAAGTGCTATATATTCTTCAAAGTGGATAAGGTGATTGTGGGCTTTTACACTTGAAAAGTGAGGTTCATCTTTTTTCAGCCAATAACTAACACCTAACTTTGAGCGTTTTTGCCAAGGTGTTTTTGGTAAGAACAAATGGCGATTATAAAGCTGCTCATTTATATCGTTCGGTAGCTCAATTGTAAGTGGTTGCTCTTTATAAATACCTAAGGCTTCAATTAACTGATGAATAGCTAATAACATAGGCCCTGCTACGTCATCGGCATAAACCTGATCACCGCTCAGTAATAGCAATTGTGCGCCTTGGTTGTTATTACCGCGCTGAGTATTTTGCCAATGACTTGCAGAAACTAAACTGTCTTTTGCTGGATGATGTGCATTACGACATGATCCGTGCAAAATATCACTGAGTTTATTGGGAATTACAAATGCAGGTGTTGCTTGATTGCTATAGCACCAAGGCGATAAATCAATTGGGGTATCGTCAACTATAAGTTCGTAGCTTAATAAGCTGTCAGTAGGAAACTTATGATTTATTGGCTTTATAATGACGAAATGCAGATATAAATGTTCGCCGAGAGAAACGCTGTGCTGATCGCCGTAACATTCATAATTTAACAGTTCAACGCGGCAATTAGCAGGCTTAGAGGTAGCAAACTGAATGCATACACTGGTTTGCTCGGCACGGCGCACCATAGGCCCCATTAATAAAATAGGAAGTTGCGCCGTGTGAGTTTTCATGTATTTAGCCTTTGGCTGCTAATTTAAATAAAGTGTAAAAGTTCTCAGTAGTCGCTTTTGCCAGTTCGTTAAAGCTAATTCCCTTTAATTCACTAATGTAATAAGCCACATCTTCTACATATGCTGGTTGATTAGTTTTGCCGCGATACGGTACCGGTGCTAAATATGGAGAGTCGGTTTCTATTAACAGGCGATCGAGCGGTATTTGTTTTACCACTTCTTTTAACTCTACGGCATTTTTGAAGGTAACAATCCCCGAAATCGAAATATAAAAGCCCATATCAATGGCTTTTTTAGCCATATCCCAATCTTCGGTAAAACAATGCAGTACACCACCGCAATTTTCGGCGTTATGCTGTTTCATTAAATTAATGGTATCGTTACGGGCGTCACGGGTATGAATAATTAGTGGTTTTTGTAATTGGTTTGCTACTTCTATATGCCCTACAAAGCTTGCCTGTTGTACGGCATGTGTGTCTTTTGCGTAGTAGTAATCAAGCCCTGTTTCGCCAATGGCGACGACTTTATCGTGCGACGCTAAATCAATTAATTGTTGCTTATTAAGCGCATCTTTTTGATCAAGTGGATGTACGCCACATGAAGCTGACACATCATCATAATGCTTAATTTTATCAAGCATATTCGGGAATTGATCAAGTGTTACGCTTACGCATAAAAAGTGTTCAACCTTTTTTGCACGCGCTTTATCAAGTACTTGGTCAAGGTTTAAATCGAGCTTATCAAAATCAAGGCGGTCTAAATGGCAATGAGAATCTACAATCATGGTACTACTTTACATGGTATAAGTTGGATTACCGGAGTTTAACATAGTCCCCAGTAGTTTTTCGATCTTGGCGTTTAGGTTTGTTTTATCATCTAAAAAACTAATACCTATGCCCGGCGGGTTAGAGCTTTGCGCTCCTTGTGGTGTGATCCACGACACTTTCCCGGTCACAACATCATCCTCTAACGCATCTGGAAGGGTGACTCGTAAAGCGAGTGAATGCCCTACTTCGTAACGCATATTAGTGCGTACAAATAAGCCGCCTTTTTTTAAATAAGGCATATAACAGCAATATAATTCATCTAAATCGTCTATATCTACTAATAGCTCTTGCATGCTCAGTCCTTTAATTATTTCGCAGTACGGACGCTAATCTCGATACTGCTAGCGGTAAATTTAGCCCGAGTATTTTGGTATTATTTTGTAAAAACTCGTTTAGTGCATGTTGCACATTTTGATAAGCGTCAAAGCTCATGCCTTGCATAAGCTGTTGTTTTAATTGCTCGCTTAAAAATAACGTAAATATACGAATAAGCTCAGGCTGTTTATTTATTATTGCTACTAACTCAGTAAAATTATGACTTTGTTTAAACTCAGTTGCAAATTTATAAAGTGTATTTATATTTTGTAGCTGATTTTGCTCATGCCAATATTTAACTTGCAGTGGTTGGCTGTAAAACAGCGGCAACCAGGTATAATTGGTTATTTCTAGCGATTCTAACCATTGCTGAGCAAGTGCTAAGTTTGTTACTTTTACATCCGTTTTTGCACAGCGACTTAAAACAGTGGCTGGCAATTGTGTAGCTTGACTGGTTGTGAGAATTAAAAACCGGCTTTGACTTGGCTCTTCTAGCGTTTTTAATAACGCATTTGCAGCAGCGGTAGTCATTTTTTCGCAGTTTTCGATAATAGCGACTTTATTACCATTTTGCGCTGCCGAATGATGCATAAAATCACTAATACCACGTATATCGTCTACGCCAATACTCTGCCCATCAACTTGCGTTAAGCGCTTATCAGGGTGAGTACCTGCCTTTATTAATAAACAACTCTTACACTGTCCACACGCCGATAATACACTTTTTTTTGCCGCAACTTGCTCGGCTATGTTGTTACATAACAATGCATTTGCTAACTGGCTGGCAAAAGCAAACTTACCAACACCAATAGGGCCACTAAACAACTGCGCATGATGAAAGCGCTGCGCTTTAAAACTTTGTGTTAAGCGTTGCTCTATATCGTGCAGCCAAGGCAATGTCATATTATTTTTGCTCTGCAAAAAATGTGCGTAATACATTCGTTATATCACGATGTACGTGCTCAATGCTTTGATTAGCGTCAACAGTTTTAATAGAGTTGTCGTCATTAGCAAGTTCTAAGTAACGCATGCGTGTACGCTGAAAAAACTCAATCGCTTCTTGTTCTATTCTGTCTAATTCACCTCGACCTTTAGCGCGTTCAAGGCCAATAACAGGATCAATATCCAAGTAAATGGTTAAATCGGGTTTTAGCCCTTTTAATACCATTGAAGAAAGTGATGCAAGTGTATTAGCACCAATACCACGTCCGCCACCCTGATACGCCTGCGATGACAAGTCGTGACGATCGGCAAGTACCCATTGCCCTTGCTCAAGCGCTGGGTTAATAACATTATGCATTAGCTGCGAGCGTGCTGCGTACATAATTAATAATTCAGTTTCGAATGCTATTTCTTCGTCATGTTGTGCTTTTACTAATGTACGTAACGATTCAGCAAGCGGCGTACCACCGGGTTCACGCACATTAATAAAATCAATTTTTTTGCTGTTTAAAAACGACTGGCACAAAGCAATAGCGGTAGATTTACCGGCACCTTCTAACCCTTCGATTACTATAAATTTAGGTTTCATAAAAATCAGTTCTTTTTGTTTAATATATACGTTTTAACTGCCGCATTGTGCTGCTGCAATGTGGTTGAAAATTGATGACTGCCATCACCTTTTGAAACAAAGTAAACATATTCAGTTGTGGGTGGATTAACCGCGGCTAAAATAGCTGCCTTTGATGGCATGGCAATGGGTGTTGGCGGCAGGCCATTAATACGATAGGTGTTATAGGGCGTGTAGTTACGCAAGTCTTTGCGTTTAATATCGCCGTCAAAGCTCTCTCCAATGCCGTAGATTACGGTTGGATCTGTTTGTAGGCGCATATTAGTATTTAGCCTGTTTACAAACGCAGAAGCGATTAATGGCCGCTCACTGGCAAGGCCCGTTTCTTTTTCAATAATAGAGGCCATTATCAGTGCTTCGTACGCAGTGTTATAAGGTAAATTTTGTGCGCGCTGCTGCCAAGCAGCATCAAGGGTTTGTTGCATTTTTTGGGCGGCGCGTTTTAGCACACTGCTAATCGTGTCGTTACTATGATAGTGATAAGTTTCGGGAAATAACCAGCCTTCTAAGTGCATATCACTGCCAAGTATTTGCTGACTTAGTTGCTGCTCTTTTAAATCATTTTCTAAGTGATTGGCATTTTTAATAGCAGCTAATACTTCGCGCAGTGCTTGGCCTTCGATAATAGTAAAACTAAAGCTAACTTGTTGGCCGTTATTTATTTTTTTTATATTGCTAATAACGCTATCACTATTAAGTGCGTAAAGCCCCGTTTTTAAATCTGTGAGTGTTGGGTCTAGTTTAGCAAGTAGTTGGTAACGCCAGCAGTTTTCTACCCAGTTATTGGCTTGCCATTGCTTGCATAACTGATTAAAGCCAGTGCCTTTTTTCACTTCAAACTGGGTGTTATTCGCTACTTTTAATGGGCTATGGAGCGTTGCTTGTAATTGCTGATAACCAAAAACACTGGTAATTATGGCTAATAATAATACCGATAAAGTAACTTTTAACACTTAGCCTCCTTGGCTAATAATTTATTTAATAATAACTGGCTATGCACAACATCAAAACTACGCTGCTCAAGACGATTAACAGGCACTACGCCCATTAAGCTATTACAGATAAAAACCGCATCCGCCTCAAGCAAGTCTGTAATACTTACGCACTTAAAATCAACGGCTAATTTATCACATAATGATTGCAGATAAACCCCCTTTATCCCGCACTCATTAAGGCTTGGGGTAAATAATTTATTTTGCTTAATAGCAATAATATTTGCTGCAGAGGCTTCTATCACATTGTCGTTGTAATCAAGTACCAGTACATCGTCACAAGGTTGCGTTTGCAGCGCTTTTTTTATTAATACTTGTTCAAGGCGGTTTAGCGTTTTGAGTCCTGCAAGCAAGGGTTGTGCGGCTAGTTTAATGGGGCTGATGTTAAGACTTATACCCTCATCTGCCAATCTGCTGTAATTTTGAGGGTAATCTAAAATACTCAATAACACGGTGATATTACACGTTTGCGGTAAACCATAACCGCGCCCTCCCTCACCTCGCGTTATTACAATTTTAAGCACGCACAACGTATGCTCCGCTATACTTTTAGCTATGTCTGCTTCAAGTTCAGCAAAATCTACTAATGGGAAACCAAGTCGTGCAGCACATTCAATTAAACGCGCTTTATGATGTGACCAATGCTCTACTTGCCCATTTACTACTTTTGCAGTTGTAAAAAAACCATCACCATAATTTAAGCCACGATCGTACGTGCTTATAGTGCTGTTTTTAACTGTTGTAATAATAGTTTGTGTGTCTTTTTGTGTTTTTTGCATATAAAAAAAGCCCAGTTAAACAACTGAGCTCTTATAGTCTGGTCTGTTGTTAAAAAAGATTATACCTTTTTAAACAGTAACGAGCCATTAGTACCACCAAAGCCAAACGAGTTGCAGAGAGCAAACTCTAATTTTGCATCTCGGGCAGTGTGCGCTACATAGTCTAAATCGCACCCTTCATCTGGGTTATCAAGATTTATTGTTGGGGTTACTTTTTGGTCGGTTAACGACAATATTGAAATAATCGACTCAACCGAACCAGCAGCACCTAATAAATGACCCATCATAGATTTAGATGAACTCACCATTACATCTTTTGCTGCACTGCCAAAAACACTTTTAACGGCCGAGGTTTCTGCTTTGTCACCTGCATGAGTCGATGTACCATGTGCGTTAATGTAACCAATTTGGTCCGCATTTACTTGCGCATCGTTTAGCGCATTTTCCATCGCTAGCGCTGCGCCTGCACCATCTTCTGGTGGTGAAGTCATATGAAATGCATCACCGCTCATACCAAAACCAACTAGTTCGGCATAAATTTTTGCACCACGTGCTTTTGCGTGTTCGTATTCTTCAACAACCACAACACCCGCACCGTCTGATAATACAAAACCATCGCGGTCTTTATCCCAAGGACGCGAAGCCGCTTGTGGATCATCGTTGCGTGTTGAAAGTGCACGAGCGGCATTAAAGCCTCCCATACCAATTGGCGTACAGGCTTTTTCAGCACCGCCGGCTACCATAGCATCTGCATCGCCGTACGCTATCATACGGGCAGCATGGCCAATATTATGCAAACCCGTAGTACAGGCTGTAACAATAGAAATATTAGGGCCACGTAGTCCATTCATTATTGATAAATGACCAGAAATCATATTAATAATAGTAGAAGGTACATAAAATGGAGATAACTTACGCGGTCCACTATTGAGTAGTTTTATATGGTTTTCTTCAATAAGCGTTAAACCACCAATACCAGAACCCACAGCTACGCCAATACGCGTCGCGTTTTGTTCAGTTACTTCAAGGCCTGAATCTTTAAATGCTTGGATCCCCGCGGCAATGCCGTATTGAATAAATAAATCCATTTTTTTAGCATCTTTTGCTGGCATATAAGCCGATGCATCAAAATCATTAATTAGACCCGCGAAATGCGTACCAAATTTTGATGTATCAAAGTGTGTGATAGTTTGAATACCACTTTTGCCATCTAATAAGCCCTGCCAGGTTGATTGCACATCATTACCTAGCGGCGTCAACATTCCTAAGCCAGTTACGACAACTCGACGTTTAGCCACGGTTTGCCTCCAATAAGGTGTTTTATAAGGGGATAATTAATACCCAAGCAACTTCAAAGTGCTAGTCTCAAATTAGATTTAAAACGCATAATACCAATAAAATCAGTGTAAATTAGATTGATGTTTAGCTTTGCTTTGAATCATATACTTTGAAGTGGTTTGGATATAGAGATTAAGGGCAGCGAATGCTGCCCTTAATATGCGATTAATTACTCAGCGTGAGCTGTAACGTAATCGATAGCAGATTGTACTGTAGTGATTTTTTCAGCTTCTTCATCAGGGATCTCAGTATCAAACTCTTCTTCAAGAGCCATTACTAATTCAACTGTATCAAGAGAATCTGCACCTAAGTCATCTACGAAAGAAGATTCATTTTTCACTTCTTCTTCTTTAACACCTAGTTGTTCGATGATAATTTTCTTTACGCGTTCTTGGATATCGCTCATTCTTCTTTCCTTTATTAAAAACGCCAATGCGTTATTTTCAGATTGCGGCGTAGTTTACGTCGCATAATTCTCTGATTCAATCTTTTGACCATAAATAATTGTCTGGTCAAACCTCTTGAGTGTACGTTTCATCTTTTATCGCTTATTTTAACCACGATTTCAAGTATGTTTAAAGCAAGATTGCCAATAATTCAATCTTTTTTGGCAATTTAATTACTTATATTTAATTACTTTCTTTGCACATAGGCTATTAAACCATGTACATCGCACCATTTACATGCAAAGTTTCACCCGATACATACGCAGCCGCATCTGATGCTAAGTAACATACTGCAGCAGCAATTTCATTTGGTTGCCCTAAACGCCCTGCTGGTACATTTGCCAGTGTGGCTGCTTTTTGCTCATCAGTAAGACCATCGGTCATATCGGTTTGAATAAAACCAGGTGCAACTACGTTTACCGTAATACCACGCGACGCAACTTCGCGTGCTAGTGACTTAGAAAAGCCAATAACGCCGGCTTTAGCCGCTGCGTAGTTAGCTTGCCCAGCATTACCCATAGTGCCCACTACTGAACCAATATTGATAATACGACCATTCTTTTTCTTCATCATTGGGCGTAATACCGCCTTAGATAAACGGAATATAGAGCTTAAGTTAGTGTCGATAATATCATCCCACTCACTTTCTTTCATGCGCATTAATAAATTATCGCGGGTAATGCCGGCATTATTTACCAATACGTCAACATCGCCAAAATCAGCTTTTATCGCCGCTAATGTCGCCTCAATAGACGCAGGATCAGTTACGTTTAACGCATAACCTTTACCATTTTCACCTAAATACTCGCTGATTTTAGCAGCGCCCGACTCACTGGTGGCCGTACCCGCTACTTTTGCGCCTTGGGCAACTAAAGTAGTTGCAATGGCTTTACCAATACCACGGCTAGCGCCCGTGATCAGGACAACTTTGCCCGCTAATGAAAATAAATTAGTCATATTTTATACTCTTATTTTGCCGCATCAATTGAGGCACAGTCGTTAACTGAACCACAGATCATTGCTTTATCAATTCGTTTTGCAAGGCCAGTTAATACTTTACCTGGGCCAAATTCGTAGCTTTGTGTTACACCTTGTGCAACTAATGCTTGTACTATTTCAGTCCAGCGTACTGGGCTGTATAACTGACGCACTAATGCGTCTTTAATTGCGTCAGCTGACGTTTCAGCTTTTACATCAACATTATTAATAACAGCGCATTTAGGCGTGTTAAATGTTAACGCAGCTAAATCAATAGCTAGCTTTTCAGCGGCCGGCTTCATTAGCTCACAGTGCGATGGCACGCTAACAGCAAGTGGCAATGCACGTTTTGCACCTGCATCTTTACACGCTTGTGAAGCGCGATCTACAGCCGCTTTATGGCCAGCAATAACAACTTGCCCAGGAGAATTATAATTTACCGGAGAAACCACTTCGCCTTGTGCTGCAGCGGCGCAAGCCGCTTTGGTTTCATCATCGCCTAAACCAATAATAGCGGCCATTGAACCTACACCTGCAGGTACGGCTTCTTGCATATATAAACCACGGTTTTCTACTAGCTTTACCGCTTCACTCAAGCTTATTACTTCGCTACATACTAATGCAGAGTACTCACCTAAGCTGTGCCCAGCCATAATAACATCTGCATCTGGGTTAGCTGCTAACCAATCACGGTAAATAGCAACACTGGCTGTTAATAATGCAGGTTGAGTGCGGTGGGTTTGATTTAGCTTTTCTTCTGGGCCATTAAGAACCAGATCTGCTAGGTCATATCCTAGCGCCGCTGACGCTTCGCTAAAAGTTGCTTTAACAATGCCTGAGC
This sequence comes from Pseudoalteromonas translucida KMM 520, assembly GCF_001465295.1. Lineage (NCBI taxonomy): Bacteria > Pseudomonadati > Pseudomonadota > Gammaproteobacteria > Alteromonadales > Pseudoalteromonadaceae > Pseudoalteromonas > Pseudoalteromonas translucida. The sequence continues at coordinate 2,069,602 of NZ_CP011034.1, forward strand.
TTTGGAGTAACTCAGTTAACATGCCAACACTTTGTGAGCCTTGACCTGGAAATAGAATTGCAATTTGTTGTGCCATATTTTGCTCTTTTTAATTAAACAAATAAATAATGTTATAAACACGGCAACTCAATTACTACTCGTTCACCGTGTCTTTAGAATGTATTTTTTCAAAAATTGCGGCTATTTTGTCGGGAAGTTGGCGTTCAACCTCCTTTACCGCTTCATCAATTGCTGCTTGAAATGCTTTAGCTGAGGCATTTCCATGGCTTTTAACCACAATACCGCGCAATCCTACCAGACTTGCACCGTTATACTGGTCGGGGTTCACCCTTTTATAGAGTTTTTTTATTATAGGACCCAGCATAAACGCCATACATTTATAAACGAGGTGCTTTTCAAGCGCGGCGGTAAACTTATTCATTATAAGTTTTGCAATCCCTTCACAGGTTTTAAGCGCCACATTACCCACAAAGCCTTCGCATACAATAACATCGGCTTTTCCGGTAAATATATCGCTACCCTCACTGTAACCAATATAGTTGATTAAAGGGCTTTGCTGCATTAATTGTGCAGCCTGCTTAATATCTTCATGGCCTTTGATATCTTCAGAGCCAATGTTTAATAAACTTACTTTGGGATTATCGCAGCCAAGTGCTTGCCCTGCGACTACCGACCCCATAATGCCAAATTGATATAAGGTTTGTGCATCGCAATGTACGTTAGCACCCAGGTCGAGTAAATAAACCGGGTTTTTTCGCTCTGTAGGTACCGCAGAAATAAGTGCTGGACGTTTTACACCAGGAAGCATTTTTAACACGTAATGTGCCATAAAAAATAACGCGCCAGTATTACCTGAGCTTACGCATGCTTGAGCCTCGCCCGATTTAACTAAGTTAAGGGCAACGCGCATAGATGAATCTTTTTTGGAGCGTACAGCAACACCGGGCTTACATGCATTAGTAACAACTTCGCTACAATGGCGAATAATAAGTCGAGGGTGTGCTAGTGAATCGAGTGATTCGAGTTGTTTTGATATGACTTGCTCATTACCGCATAAAATTAGCGTTAAATTAGCATGAGCATTTACCGCGTTAACGGCAGCGGGGATAGATGAACGGGGGCCGTAATCGCCCCCCATCATATCTAACGCTATGGTTAGATTATTCAGCATAAAGAAATCTCTTATTTAGAAATTACTTGAACGCCTTTGTAGTAACCATCTGCAGTCACATGGTGGCGACGATGAGTCTCACCAGATGTTTGATCTACAGTTAAGCTTGGACCACTAATCGCATCGTGTGAACGGCGCATGCCGCGTCTTGCACGAGACTTTTTGCTTTTTTGTACAGCCATAGTCTTCTCCTAAGAATCTTTCTTAAGTTGTTTCAAAATATCAAATGGATTAGGTTTCTCATCTTCCGCCTTTAAAACACCAAAGCTGGCAGGCTTTGCTGAATAACTGCATGAAGCTTCGTTGTGGGTAGAGACTAATGGAACTGCCAAAATTAATTCGTCTTCAATTAAATTAAAAACGTTAATTTCACCATTTTCATCAAGCGCTACTTCATCGTAGTCTTCTGGAAAAATGTCTGACTCTGTCTCATCACCAACCGGTGAATAAACAAAATCTTGCACCAAATCCAACCCTAAATCACCATTACAACGTTGACAAGTGACAGTTACGTGTGTGGACAAATTGCCTCTAATCACAACAAAACCTTGGTCGTCGTTTTTGCAATGAATTTTTACCGCTATTTCACCTACTTCTTCCTGCACAACTTCTCGTAAACGAGTTAGTTTTTCAAGCGGTACAATGCCGTCATACTTTAAACGGTGTTGCGCTGCTTTGCCTGGATGAAGAGTGATGGGAATTTTCACCTTTTGCATAGGGGCTGCATCATATAGATAGTTAGTTGGTTAGTCAAAGTAAAAAACCATATTTACGTGGTTTTTCACGTGTTTTACTTACGGATCTGATTTATCCTAACTCAATCTGATTTTGGTTAGGAAAACAATCCATGAAGTACCCACTTATATTAGCCTCAAGCTCACCTTTTAGGCAGTCTTTATTACAAAAATTCAATCTGCCATTCGATACATTTTCACCTAATGTTGACGAATCAGCATTAAACAATGAAACCCCTGCACAACTAGTTAAGCGTTTAAGTGAATTAAAAGCCCGCGCAGCTAGTAAACACTTTAGTAAAGGCTTAGTGATTGGCTCAGATCAGGTTGCTGTATTTAATGAGCAAATTTTAGGTAAACCTCATAATAAACACAATGCCGTAAAGCAGTTATCCCTTTTTAGCGGCCATAGTGTAACATTTTTAACTGGCCTGTGCGTTTACGATCTTACATCTGGGGAGAGTAAAACCTGCATTGAGCCATTTAATGTTACTTTCAAAACACTCACTGATGCGCAAATAAGTGCTTATTGCGATGCTGAGCAGCCCTATAATTGCGCAGGCAGTTTTAAAAGTGAAGGCCTAGGGATTTGTTTATTTGAAAAATTAACTGGTGACGATCCCAACAGCTTAATTGGCTTACCACTGATCAAACTCAGCCAATTATTAGCTGAGTTTGGCCTTGATGTGCTAAGCGCGCAATCAAATACCCCCCTTAGTTAATACTCAGGCAGTAATAGCTGTTGCAACTGCTGATAACTATCAACAGTTGCAATCGGGTTAAACTCGCTAAGTTGCTTTGCGTTATGTACACCCAGAGTGACACCTATGCTATCCATACCCGCGGCTTGCGCCATTGCCATATCAATTTTTGTATCGCCAATCATAACCGCTTCATCGGCGCTTATGCCAAGCTCTGCTAATAATTGAAACAACATATCGGGCGATGGCTTAGAGCTTGCATCATCACTACAACGCGTTGCACTAAAATAATGCCCTAACTCACTTTGGTGTAATAAACGCTCGAGTCCAGCGCGCCCTTTACCTGTTGCTACGGCTAAAATAATGCCACTGTGCTGTAGTGCTAATAGCACTTTTTCTACATCGGCAAATAATGGTGTAGCCGTAGTATCTGTTTGGTAATGCTGTTTATAACCACTAATTAACGCTTGGTGCTGCGCTCTATGTAGTGGAAATAATACCGCAATGGCTTTATCAAGCGACAAACCAATAATGTTTTTGGTTGCTTCATTGCTTGGCGGTTCTATATTTAACGCAACGGCACTGCTGTGAATACAATTAACTATTTTAGTAATTGAATCCATTACTGTGCCGTCCCAATCAAAAATAGCCAACTTGTACTTTTTGAGCGAACTGACTGCTATCACGTTTTATTAGCACGCAATTTAATTAGGCAATTAGCAAGAGCTTTATCAAGCGGAGCTTCTACGCGCATGGTTGTTTCGTTTTTAGGATGATAAAAAGTTAAGTCATGAGCATGTAAAAACAAGCGATTTAACCCTGTTTTACGCATCGAATTATCAAATTCTTCATCACCGTATTTATCATCACACGCAATGGGATGGCCTTTGCATTGTGTATGCACACGTATTTGGTGAGTACGCCCGGTAACCGGTGACGCCTGCACTAACGAGCACTCGTTAAAGCGCTCAAGCACTTTAAAGCGAGTATGTGAGGGTTTACCTTCAGTGTTATCTACACGCACTACGCGCTCCCCAGACTTAAGCGTATTTTTACGCAGCCCTTCGGTAACATTTTTAGTTTTAGAGTCCCATTGGCCATCAACTAGCGCCCAATAGTTTTTTTCCATGGTTTTTTCACGTAGCTGCTCATGTAAAGCAGTCAGTACTGAACGGCGCTTAGCAATTAATAAACAGCCCGACGTATCGCGATCTAGTCTATGTACTAGCTCTAAACTGCGCTCTTCTGGGCGTAATACGCGCAGCGCTTCAATTAAACCATAACTTAAGCCACTGCCACCATGTACCGCCATACCCGATGGTTTATTAATAACAATCAGGTATTTATCTTCAAATATAATATCATTTTCAAGGCGTGTTACTTTATCAAGTTTTGAAGGCACAAACTCTTCTCGTTCTGCCACCCTAATTGGCGCAATACGAAGCACATCTTCTAGCTGCAGTTTATATACCGGCTTAATGCGTTTTTTATTAACGCGCACCTCACCTTTACGCAAAAGTTTATAAATTGCGCTTTTAGGCACCCCTTTTAAATGGGTAATAAGAAAGTTATCAATTCGTTGACCTAAATGGTCTTCGTTGATCGTGACATAAGTTACTTGTAAGTCGTTTTTTTCTGACATTGCCTAATCACTAATTTAAGAAAAATAATTTAGTTGCTAACACAGTTATAATAGTGGGATAATCAGCAGCGCAAATATTTAGTATTTGCAAATAACAACGGTGCTTTTTAACGCAGTAATACATTCGTGATGCACATTCTGGGTAATTGATCATACAGATCCGAGTTAAGTTTTCCAAAGCTTTTATACATACCCAGTCAACACGTGCGATCAATTAGCGGCAATGCGCGTAATATATTGCCAGTTAAGTTTGAACATGAATTGATTTTTAATGCGATTGAAAAAGCAATGAACAGATAATTTGTCTGATAGTGACGACGTAAAAACGTCGTTCAGCACTTGCTCAATTGTAGTACCGTACAGCAGCTTATTTAGAACTAAAAAAATCTAATAAATAAGTCGTCATTAACATTGGCAGCGATTTTTGCTCACAAAAATGGATTTTAGTAGTACATCACATTGTATTACTCACTTACTTAACGAGCCCTATGCGCCTAAATATGCACGGCATTTAATAAGATTAGTATGACAGGCCAACTTCTGGGTAAAACGTGTAACGTAGCTGAAAAGCCGACACAGTTTTAGCCCTGCAATGAATTTAATAGTAATAAATACACTATTGTTTGCCTGCATTTAAAAATACTGCGTACGTAAAAAAACAGAGCCGTTCCATTAAAGACCCAGTCGTGAGGCTGCACATTCTAAAAATAGGAATAACTGAACAGACGTGAAAACAGCGTCATGTCAGCGACACAAACTAGTAGAGTAACAATATGAAACGTATGCTAATCAATGCAACGCAGCAAGAAGAAATGCGCGTAGCACTGGTTGACGGCCAGCGCCTATATGATTTAGATATAGAAAGCCCAGGTCACGAACAGAAAAAAGCCAATATTTATAAAGGCAAAATCACTCGCATTGAACCATCTCTTGAAGCAGCATTTGTTGAATACGGTGCTGATCGTCATGGTTTCCTTCCTTTAAAAGAAATTGCCCGTACTTACTTCCCAGCTGGGTATACTTTCCATGGCCGTCCGAATATTCGTGACGTGATCAAAGAAGGTCAAGAAGTTATAGTACAAGTTGATAAAGAAGAGCGTGGCCAAAAAGGCGCAGCACTTACTACCTTTATCAGCGTTGCCGGTAGTTACTTAGTTTTAATGCCTAATAATCCTCGTGCTGGCGGTATATCTCGTCGCATTGAAGGTGATGAGCGTACTGAACTTAAAGAGTCACTTAGCCGCTTAGAACTTCCTAAAGGTATGGGCTTAATTGTTCGTACTGCAGGTGTTGGCAAATCGTTTGAAGAATTAAACTACGATTTAAAAGCCCTACTTGTTCATTGGGAAGCAATTGGTGTTGCAGCCGACAGTGCTAAAGCGCCGTTTTTAATTCACCAAGAAAGCAACGTAATATTTCGCGCAATTCGCGACTATTTACGTCGTGATATTGGCGAAATACTAATTGATAAACCACGTGTTTTTGAAGAAGCTAAAGCGCATATTGAACGTTTTCGCCCTGACTTTATGAGCCGTGTTAAGCTTTATCAAGGTGATACACCATTATTTACGCATTACCAAATTGAAAGCCAAATTGAGTCTGCGTTCCAACGTGAAGTACGCTTGCCTTCAGGTGGTTCAATTGTAATTGACCCTACGGAAGCATTAACCTCTATCGATATTAACTCGTCTAAAGCAACAAAAGGCGGCGATATTGAAGAAACAGCACTTAATACTAACTTAGAAGCAGCAGATGAAATTGCACGTCAATTACGTCTTCGCGACTTAGGTGGTTTAATTGTTATCGATTTTATCGATATGACACCACCACGCCATCAGCGTGAAGTAGAAAACCGTCTAAAAGATGCTGTTCGCCCTGATCGTGCTCGTGTACAAATTGGTAAAATTTCACGTTTTGGTTTACTCGAAATGTCGCGTCAGCGTTTGCGCCCTTCATTAGGTGAAGCAAGCCAAGGCCCATGCCCACGTTGTAGTGGCCAAGGTACGATTCGTTCTAACGAATCAATTGCCCTGTCTATTTTGCGTTTAATTGAAGAAGAAGCAATTAAAGACAACACTGCACAAGTTAATGCTCAAGTGCCTGTTGCTGTTGCCGCTTATTTATTAAATGAACAACGCCGTAGTGTTCATCGCATGGAAAAACAACATAAGTGCGACATAGTGATCATTCCTAATCAACACATGGAAACACCACACTACGAAGTAATGCGCTTACGTAAAGACGAAACGATTGAAACAGTAAGCTATGGACAAATTGTTGCTCCAGAGCCTGAAGCATTTGAAATGTCTAAGTCGCCTGTAGCACCAGTACGTGAAGAGCCAATGTTAAAAGGCGTTGTAATGCCTGCAACACCAGCTCCACAAGCGGCTCCTGCTAACGTTGTTGCCCCTGCTGAAACTAAAGCGCAAAGCGGTTTACTGGATGCAATTGGTAAGTGGTTTAAATCTTTATTCGCCAGCGAAACCGTTGAAGTAAAAAAAGAAGAAACACAAAAACAAGAAGCGCGCGATAATACTCGTAATAACGATAATCGTCGTCGTAATAACAACAATCAGCGTCGTCGTAATAACCCTCGTTCTAAGCCACGCACTGAGCGTACTGCGGATGAAGAGGTTAAAACTAACTCTGTATCAACACCTGAAGTAGCAACGCAAACTAACGAGAATCAAGAGAGAGGCGAGAATCGCAATAAGCGTCGTCGCAACCCTAATTCACGTAAGCGTCCAGAGCCACGCACTGAAGATAAAGATGCAGTAAAAGTAGATGCACCTGCAAAAGTAGAAGCTGAAACTAAGCCAGTTCAAGCCGAAGAGCCAAAGGATCAAAAACCAAAGGTTCGTCGTCAGCGTCGTAATTTACGTAAGAAAGTACGCCTGCAAGATGAAAATGCTGAGCAAGTACAAACAACAGATGAAGCACCTGTACAAGCTACAGAAAAAGAAACACCTGTAGCCCAAGAGCAAGCGCCTGTTGTAGAAAAGCAAACTCAAACAGCGGCAGAAAAAACGGCTCATATTAAAGAAGAGAAAGTTGAAGATGTTGACTCTAACGATGAAACACCTACAACCGAAGACGAGCAAGAGCAAACTCGTACACGTTCACGTCGCTCGCCTCGTCATCTTCGTGCATCAGGTCAGCGTCGTCGTCGCCCTGAAGGTGAAGGTAATGAAGCTAAGTCAGATGAAGCACCGGCATTTGTTCCTGTTGCCGACCAAGCTGCTGCAGAGTATGAAGCAGAACTTAAAGCTAAATCTGCAGCTAAACCTGTGGATGCCGCGCAACAAGTTGAACAAGCCATTGCGGTTGAAGACTTAGCAAAAGTTGAAGCTGTAGAAGAACCAGTACAAACTGAAGAGCCAGCTAAAGTTGAAACTCCAGTAGCAGCTGAAGAGCCAGCTAAAGTTGAAACGCCAGTAGTAACTGAAGAGCCAGCTAAAGTTGAAACTCCAGTAGTAACTGAAGAGCCAGCTAAAGTTGAAACGCCAGTAGTAACTGAAGAGCCAGCTAAAGTTGAAACTCCAGTAGCAGCTGAAGAGCCAGCTAAAGTTGAAATTCCAGTGGTAACTGAAGAGCAAACTAAAGTTGAAACTCCAGTGGTAACTGAAGAGCCAACTAAAGTTGAAACTCCAGTAGTAACTGAAGAGCCAGCTAAAGTTGAAACTCCAGTAGTAACTGAAGAGCCAGCTAAAGTTGAAACTCCAGTGGTAACTGAAGAGCCAGCTAAAGTTGAAACGCCTGTTGTAACTGAAGAGCCAGCTAAAGTTGAAACTCCAGTAGTAACTGAAGAACCAGCTAAAGTTGAAACTCCAGTAGTAACTGAAGAACCAGCTAAAGTTGAAACGCCAGTAGTAACTGCAGCACCACATGTTAAAACAGTAGTAACTCAAGGGTCAGCAAGTGCGCCAATGGCACAACCTACTCCTGTAGCTGATAGCGAAGTAAAACATACGTCTGTTGCTATGGCTCACGATAAACGTGAACTAGTGCCAGACAGTGGTTTACGTGCAGGTTCAATCAAACCTGCTGGTCGTGCAAGTTCTACAATGACCAAAACAATGAGTGCTGATTAACAATACTCATTAAAAAGCCCCGCTAGTTAATTATTAACTAGCGGGGCTTTTTTGTATCTGTAACTTTAGATCAATCGTATTAGTCTTGCTCTTTTTCCATGAAGCGTTGTAACTGATCTTTTAAGTTTGGCGGAATGCCTTTGATCACTAAGGTATCGGTTGCTTCGTTATAAGTAACACGTTCACCTAAGTGTTTACGCTCAAAACTCACACTTACACCGCCACCTAAACCAGAGAACTTAACCATACTTGCCACTGTTTTTTTATCAACGGGGAATGACTCTTCTAAATCGTAACTTTGCTCTTTGCAAAAGCTGTCAAACGGACTGTCATCGCCTTTTGTAAGTGTTGCCGAAAGCTCACTTACGTTGGCATCTTCACCTGTCGTTACACAATCATTACAGTAATCAAATACTTGTTTACGTAAATCGTCTTTTTCTGATTTATCAAATTGTTGCTCTGATAAGTAATCCTCTACAGCACTGAGCATTACTTGGCTTTGTTGTTTAGGATCAATACCTTCTTCACAGCCTAAAAAGTCTAAGAAGAAATCGGCAACTTTGCGCCCTGCGCGGCCTTTAATAAACGAAATATAACGATTGTCTTGCGCTTGGGTGTCCCAAGCGGTTAAATCGATTCGTGCCGCTAATTGCATACGCGAAATATCTAAATGACGTGACGACGCTAAATCAAGCTCAGAAGTAATTGAGTAATGCTCTTTAATATTAATCATCGCAATAAGCATGTAGTCTGTAGCCACATACTGGTAGTGACAAAACACTAAATAACCGGTTTCATTAAATGCGTATTTATCAAGTTCCTCTTTTAACACACTCGATGCTTGATCTGTCATATGCCAAAAGCCAAGTTCGTTGTTACGGTAACTTTGCATTGCCGATGCAACTACGCTGTTTTTATCGCCACTAAAAGCGCAAAAGCCTTTACCTGGCTTACCATTATACGCATGATGCAATTGCTCAATAAACACAGCTACTTTATCGTTGATTAGCATTTCATCATTACGCAAATGAATTTGAGTATCGCCGTCTTTTTTGTCTACATAATGAACGACTAGTTTTTTAACGTCTGTTGCCATCTTTGTTTTTCACGCCTCTGGTGTTAAAATGTGAGAATATAACTATTAAATTGAACCAACTGATGCCAATCTTATCAAAATACTCTAATGAACAAGTAGAACAAATCGTCGATCAGCTTATTGATGTGTTAACTCAACACAATGCGCCGGTTGATTTGAGTCTTATGTGTTTAGGAAATTCTATCACGCATATCTTAAAAGAGCATGTACCAACAGGGAAAAGACAAGCCGTTACCGAGAACTTTGCTAAAGCTCTCGCACAGTCGGTTAAATAAACTCTATGAATTTATCGCAGCACAATCAGTTTTCATCAAAAGCGAGTCAATTACTAAGTTGGGGGCATTGGTTTACCTTTGCCAATATTGGCTTAGCGCTCTTAATTAGCTTAAGCTACTTATTTGCCGACTCGCCACCTACAAGCTTTATGGGTATTACTTATATGCTAGTTACTTGGCTTAGCCATACTAGTTTTATTGCCTTTTTAGCGTTTGTGCTGACGGTATTTCCGCTCAGTTTAGTTTTTCCATACCCTCGCCATATTCGCGGTATGGCTGCACTTATTGCTACCTTTGGTGCTTCGTTACTCACACTTGATGCTTATGTTTATTTTAATTTAGGTTATCACTTAAGCAGTTCTGCTTTGCCTGAAATTATTTCGCTTTTATGGCACCGCTTAAACAGCTCACCCGCTTTAACAACTATTTTAGCCGGTGGCATAGTTTTAGTTATTTTAGGTTTTCAGTTAACGGTCAGTAATTTTACTTGGCAAAATTTAGCCCGTTTAAAGCAGCTCAAGTTTGCTCGCTACGCGAGTTCATTTTTAGTGATTTGTTTTGCCCTAAGCCATAGTATTCATATTTGGGCTGACGCTAATTTAAAGTTTGATGTAACTAAACAAGATAACTTTTTACCGCTTTCGTATCCTACAACGGCTAAAAGCTTATTAGCTAAAAATGATCTACTAGACATAGAAAGCTATAAACAAGCGCATAATGTGCAAATTAATCAGCAAAACATTAGCTACCAATTGCCTACACCGCTAACAAAATGCGAAAGTTACACACCGGCTAAAATTGATATTTTTGTATTTGAAACAGCGCAGCAGCTTGCTCAATTTGCCAGTAATAAAAACTTGTATAGCACTAAGCAGTTTTTACAACCAACCGATCATAACGACATGCTCTTTAGTTTAGTTTATGGTTTACCGGCATTTTATAAATCTACAATTATAAATGAGCAAACATTACCCGCATGGCAAAGCCAACGTCGCAGTGTTGAAGTAACGGGTATTGCAGCGTTAAACTTTATTAATGATCAAACCCATACGAATAGTGCAATTAGAATAATTAAAGGCACTGATGATTTAGCACCTCGCGATAAAGACACCCATATTTATGCTTTTAGTTTGGCTGATACTAACAAAGAGGTGGTAATTACCTCAACGCTTTATAGTTCCGATAAACGGATCACTCGCGTTAATGGCCTTATTCAACCTAGCGATATAATAGCGACCGCTGTTGGGCAGTATTTAAACTGCAACGCTATTGCTGAGCAAACTATGCTCGGTGTTAACTTACACCAGAAAAAAGACAATATGGGTGTTAATTATTCTCAAGGCGTGGTTATAGCGTATAAAAAGGATAGAATTACCTTAATTGATCCTGATGGCGACTTTAAAAATATTTCTGCCGCCGAAGGGTTTTCGATTGAGCAAGGCTTAGACATTCCATTTTTAGTCCACAGTATTAAAAAGTTAAAAACCTTCACTCAATAAGGCTATTATTAACCTAGCTTGCTATACCGCCAAGCTAGGTTATAGTTTTACTTTAACGTTATTTATTTAACGCAGTAAAACATTCTTAGGGATAGCCAATATGATTAAGCTGTACTGTATTTCTATTTTCCTCTTGCTTATAACCTTAAGCTTTAACAGTTTCAGTGCAACCAGTTACTACAAGTGCGTTACGCAAGAAGGCACCACCTTTTCTCAATTCCCGTGCGATAACGACGCCACCGTATACAAAGTCAACACCACAATAAATCAGCAAGTAGGCCCTAAAGTAGATTACACCAAGCAATTAAACGAACTGGAGCGCGAAAGCTTACTAGCTGGTTTACAGGCAGAGCTGCGCAGTAACCAACATAAGTTAGCAATATTAGATCGTAAAAAAGACCAAGCTGATTATAAACAGCAACAGCGCCTTAACCATATTTTAGCCAAGGAAGATAAAAAACGCATTGCCGCCGATATTGCTAAAAAACAAAAAGTAATTAATAAAAACTATAAAGCACAAATTAATATGGTAAAAAAGCGCATTAATAAATTACAAAAAAAAATAGATAACTACCAGTAACCTTTATCTCATGAATAAATAACATCTTAATTTAGCTTGGTTTTAAATCGAGAATAACATACTCTTAACAACGATAGAGTATAAGCTCTAGCGTCTAATAAGGAGTAATGATGCAGCCTCGTCATATTGCTGAATTAATTTTAACGGGCTTTAAAAAGCACTACCTGTTATTTCAAAAAACCACGGCAAAAGCACCGCTGGCGTTTGCTAAAAGAGACTGGCAAGCAATTAATGATATAAGCCGATTACGTATTAGCCATTACGATGATCGGGTTAACGAAACCACCGCCACACTTCGACAACAACAAACCGAACAACTCGATGAACAGCTGTGGCTAGAAGTAAAAAAGCTCTATCAACATTTTTTATGTTTTCATCCTCAGGCTGAGCTTGCCGAAACTTTTTATAACTCGGTATTTTGCCGCCTGTATCATCGCCGCTATTTTCATAACGACTTTATTTTTGTAGAAGCCACTCTAAAAGATGCGCCTGCAGTGCCAGTAGAAGCTGAGTATCGCAGCTATTTCCCTGTGGTTGACGGCCTAAAGCCCACAATTAAACAGATCATTAATCACTTTGATTTTAAAGCCCCCTTTGTAAACTTAGAGCGAGACATACGACTGCTGGTAAAAGCATTTTATAAACAAGCGCCCGACACGCACCATAAAGCCTGGCAAATGCGCTTTGATATACTGCACACTCCATTTTACCGTAACAAAGCCGCCTATATTGTAGGGCGAGTGGTATCGCAAAGCGGCGTACAGCCGTTTATTATTGCAGTACTGCATCATGAAGATAAAGGTTTATACCTAGACGCACTACTTACTAAATCGTCACAAATGCGAGTTATTTTTGGCTTTGCGCGTGCCTACTTTATGGTAGAAACCCATGCGCCTTCCGCATTAGTCCGATTTTTAAACCAATTAATGCCCAATAAAACTATAGCAGAGCTTTACAACGCTATTGGTTTTCATAAACAAGGTAAAACCGAGTTTTACCGTGAGTTTTTAAATCATTTAACTCACTCTAATGACGAATTTACTATTGCCCCCGGCACACCTGGCATGGTGATGATGGTATTTACCCTGCCCTCATTCGGCTATGTATTTAAAATTATTAAAGATAAATTTGGCGAAAGTAAACCTTTTGGTCGTGATACCGTGTTAAAACGCTACCAATTAGTTAAAAAACACGATCGGGTTGGCCGTATGGCCGACACCATAGAGTATTCTAACGTCGTATTTCCTTTAGCGCGGTTTGATAGTAACTTGTTGCAGCAGTTGCACCAAACCATTGGCTCATCCATGGTAATTGAAGGCGACTGGCTAATTATCAAACATTTATATATTGAGCGACGCATGACACCGCTTAATCTATTTTTAGAAAATGCCGATGATGCCAGTGCCGCCGACGCGATTGAAGAGTACGGCCAGGCACTAAAAGAAATGATTGCTGTTAATATATTTCCCGGCGACATGCTGTTAAAAAACTTTGGTGTTAGTAAACACAAACGCATTATTTTTTATGATTACGATGAAGTGCAATATTTAACTGACATGAATTTTAGAGCACTGCCTAAAGCAAAAACGTATGACGACTACTTAATGGATGAGCAAAGCTATTCGGTTGCGCCGCAAGATGTATTTCCTGAGCAACTTTGCACCTTTGTAATGCCTAACCCAATCTATAAGCAGTTTTTAATGAGCACACATCCAGAGCTTATTGATGTTAACTTTTGGAAGCAAGCACAGCAAAATATTAAAAATGGTCAGGTTAGTCATATTTATCCATACCCGACAGCACAACGTTTTATCCATCACTGGTAAAGCGTTAAGGACACACAATGAATATAAGTAAAATAGATTTAAATTTACTGGTTTATCTCGATACTTTATTGCGCGAATGTAATGTTACCCGCGCAGCAAACCGGTTAAGTATTACTCAACCTGCCATGAGCAATGGCTTAAAGCGCCTTCGTAACTTATTTAACGATCCTATTTTAGTACGCACCAGTGATGGCATGGTACCCACAGAGCGCGCGTTAGAGTTACAACCTGTTATTCGCGGTATATTAATGACTCTAGAGGAAACACTTGCGCCTAATCGTGAGTTTGAAGCAAGCCAAAGTAAGCGCGTATTTAGAATAATGGCCAGTGACTATGCGGCCAGTACCTTAGCGCCCAAGCTATTAAGTAAATTACACGCAGAAGCCCCCGACACCACCTTAGACATACTCACCCCTAGTGATGTGACCTTTCATGATGTGGAAAATGGCAAAGTGGATATGGCAATCAATCGCTTTGAAAACCTGCCGCAATCGTTTCATCATAAGCGCATTTGGAAAGATAGTTTTTGCTGTTTAGTTAAATCCGACAACCCGATTATTGACAACTTTAGCCTAGAGAGCTACTTAAAAGCACGCCATATTTGGGTAAGTAAAACCGGCTTTGGTGTAGGCGTAGGAATGGATCCTAAAGATGTACAAAAGCTCGGCTGGGTTGATGAAGCACTCGCTCATTTTGGTAAACACCGTAATATTGCTACCTTTACCCGTAATTACCATGTGGCGGTACATTTAGCCAAAGTACAAAACTTAATAGCTACATTGCCCTCCAAAGCCGCTAACATTTATATAGACGATCCTAGTCTTAAAATATTAGAACCTCCTTTTCCTATTCCACCATTTGAGTTAGATATGATTTGGAGCCCACTGTTACATCGCGATGCCAGTCATATTTGGTTACGCCAAAAAGTAGCCGAAGTTGCTGAAGAACTTAAGTAATACCGTTACAAAAGTTTTGTAAAATTTGCTTACTTAATCTAACAAGTAAGCAAACATCATCCTCAAAATACATTTATTCCAATAAAAACAAAATACTACGAAAGTTTTTATAGTGGAACAACCTTTGCTTTTATATAAATGAACATTTAATTTCATTTATAAGAGAGGTCATTATGAACACCCATCAAGATAATGAAGTAAATCATATTTCTGACATCATCCAAGTAATGAATAGTGGTATAGATTTTTACGAAAAAGCTCAACAGAACGTAAAAGATCCCGCTGTTGCCGCCCTTTTCCAGCGCATGATTGATGCACGTAAAGTGACCGTTGAACGCTTACAGCCTTTTGCTATTAATGAACAAGGTGAACGTGAAGATGGCTCATCGTTTGCAGTAGAAGCGCGCCGTGCTTACACTGCGCTTATCACTAAATTTAGCAGCAATAACGACGATACGTATATTAAAGAGCTAGAAGAAGTTGAGGATAAAACCCTCGAAGAAATTAAAGATGCAATGAAAAAACCACAACCCGCAGACTGCGAAGCTGTACTAGCTAAAGCATTACTAACAATGCAAAGCTGTCATGCTGAAATGAGCCGGATGAAAAAGCAGTAAGTAATTTGCCCCCTGAACCCTGGATAATAAATCTATCTCTAGCTGAATTCAGGTTAAGCAATTAAAAAAGCCCAGCATTATTAAATGCTGGGCTTTATATTAAGTATAAAAATGGGAGTATCTATAATTAAAAGCGGTATTCTGCACCTAGGTAGTAATACGCACCGTTAAAGCCAAATGGGGCTGAACGACGAGAGTATTTAAATACCCCTGGGCTGCTTACAATGGTATTGCCTTGGGCGTCTACAATAGTACCAGTACGTGAATTACCTATAGTATTTTCATCTGGGTAGACATCAAATAAGTTATTTGCGCCAATATTTACCGATAAGTTTTCAGTTACAAAGTAATTTACTTTAACATCAGTTAATATTTCGGCACCGTAGGTCTGGCGGCCGCCATCTTCTACTGTGTACTCACCAAAGCGATTAAGCGACAAATTAACTGTCCAATCATCACGTTGATAAAGCGCACTTAAGTTAATGCGATCCTCTGGTTGCCACTCTTCAATAATAGAAATTTCTTGGTCAGAGAACACGTCCTCAACCGGTACTGTTTCTAAGCCTGAACCTGCAGGGGTAAATAACGACACCACATCGGTTTTAGTAAAGTTAGCTGCTAAGGTAAAATCAAGCGTGCCGCCTAATCCTTCAGTGTTCCAGGTAGCAACAAAGTCTATACCTTGCGTTTCTGTATCTGCACCATTTAAGAAAAACTGACCCGCACCAGCACCTGAGCTTATTAATGCAGCGTCAAGACTTGGCGATAACCCTTTACCTAAGCGATTACTGATAACTATACGGTCGTCTATATCAATTGAGTAATAGTCGAGCGTTACGTTAATGTTGTCTGTTACGTTATACACTATACCTAAACTGCGGTTTTGCGACTTTTCTTCTGTTAATTTTGGAATACCTAAGCTTTGCGCTAATGTTGAATCGTTTCTAAAAGTACCGACTTCTTCGGCAACTAAGTTGCCCGTAACATCGTCAACAACAAACTGAGTACTGATATTATTAAAATACAACTGCTGCATTGACGGCGCTCTAAAACCTGAGCTTAATGCACCTCGCAGTGAAATATCGTCAGTAATCGACCAGTTACCCGCTAGTTTAAAGTTAACCGTGTCACCAAAGCCTTTATAATTATCGTAGCGCAGTGCGCCCGATAAAATAACGTCTTCAATAATATAGGTTTCAGCATCAAGGTAGAACGAAATCACATCACGCGATTCATCAACCGATGACATTGGCGATGAACCACCAAAACCTTGCGTACCGCCCGAAGCATCTTCGCTGCCAACACCACCGCTTAAACCGTCGTATATACTTACGCCGTTATTAGTGTCGTAATCTCGGTATGCGTATTCGCTGCCTTCTAAAATGCGATACTCATCGGTGCGAATTTCTGCGCCCATAGCGAGTGAGTAATCATCAAAATTTTGGGTGAAATCTAAATTAAGTGTTTGTAGCGATAATTCCATACCGTAAGCATAGGCTTCGCGCGGAATAGTGGCGCGAATATCAGCAGCACTTAAGCCTTGGTCGTAGCGTAAAAAGTTAGCGTACGAGGCGTTAATTGTGTCACTGGTAGTGTAATCAATACTGTTTTCACCATAGGTGTACGATAAATCTAAGCTAGCATCGTTATCAAACAGCGTTTTGTAACCAAAGTTATACGAAACATCGTCGATGGTGGTATTAATTTTTGGCAAAAAGCCAGCCTGAATTGTCGCATCATTATCTTGTAAAACCGAATTACCGCCACCGTTGGCATTGTGCCTGAAAAACGCCGCCGACTCGTTATCGCGAGTTGAGTAAGTAATAAAACCGTATAGCTCACCATCACCTAATTCATAACCTGTGCTTACAATTAAGCCAAATTGTTGTGAGTCGGCATCGCCAATTCTAAAGGTATCTCTGTCGGCTGTTAGCTCTCGCGGATCGCCCGCTACTAAAGTGCCGTCATCAAGTGTTGTACAACCATTAAATTGGCAAGAACCATGTAAACCGGCACGGTTAGTTGGCGCACGATCACGGTAGTTAAGTGTAGTATTTACGTAACCTTTATCACCTAAAGCAAACCCTTTATTAAAATCGAGATTTATCGTTTCGCCATCGCCTTCTGAATATTGGCCATAGTTAATTGCGGCTTTACCACCTTCGCTGCCATCTTTGAGCACTATATTAATAACACCCGCTATGGCATCTGAGCCATATTGCGCTGCAGCACCGTCACGCAGTACTTCAATGCGCTTAATTGCCGACGCCGGAATAGCATTCATATCGGTACCCGCTGTACCACGACCTACCGAAGTATTAATATGAATAATACTGGCTTGATGGCGGCGCTTACCGTTAATAAGTACTAATGTTTGATCTGGGCCTAAACCACGCAGTGTTGCTGGGCGAAGGGCATCGGTGCCATCACTAATTGACGAGCTTGAAAAGTTAAACGAAGGCGCAATTGACTGCAGCATTCTGCCCACTTCTGTTTGCCCTGTATTTTCTAGCGCTTCTGCACTTAAAATATCAACCGGAACAGGTAAATCTTCAACTGAACGACCTGCTACACGACTCCCGACAATGGCAATTTTTTCTATTTTTTCTTGGGCAACATCTTCAGCAGCATTAACGCCCTGAGTGTTTGCAGCAAGTAATGCAGGTAATATTGCTGCACTAACGCCTGAAAGCTTCATCATGTTGTTATTTTTCCTATTGATTTGTTTGAGTTTTATACTCAGTAAACCATTTTGATCAACAACCGCATCGAGCTTAGTGTCACCTAACAGTGCCTCCAGTGCACCTAATTGGGTGTAAAAACCATAAAGCGAATTTGCATTATATTGTTTAGCTAACTCATAAGAAAACACCACGGTTTGCTCGGTTTGCTTAGCAAATTCTATTAAAGCTTTGTCTGCTCGCTGCGCTTTTATATCAAATTGCACCATTTGCCCGGTAGTTACTGTGGCTAAAACATTCAAGCTAAAAAAAGCCGATGCAAGCACACTCAAACTACACAATAAATGCGTTTGGTTACTGCGCAACTTATATAAACAGTTGGCAAACAAAAATCCGCTATAGGCTTTATTCTTTTTATTAATATATCTTTTACTTTGCATGTTCATAATTGCAACTTAATCCAACATTAGCATGGTTTTAGGCGCTGCTATTTATGACTTAGTTTGACGTTTAAGGCTAACTACGTGTTCACCTAAGCGTTCGTGATCAATCGAAAAATTTGTTTTTAAACTTTCAAGTAGCCCAGCAACATCACCCGCTTTAAATACCCCCGCAACTTTAATATTCGCAAGCTCTGCCGATGAAAGCTCAAACCGAGTAGCGGTATAACGGCTAACTTCATTTAAGGCATCGCTTAATTGTTCTCCGTTAAAAATTAGCATGCCATTTTGCCACGCTAAATCTCGTTGCACATCGTCAGCAGAGAGGCGTTTAATAGGCGCTGTAACACTTTTTTCTATAATTGCTTTTTCGCCTGAAAGTACAATATTTGCGTTTATTTTTCTAATTTTTTGAGTGCTGTTATCGGCTAGTTGATACGCTTTAAAATCGTTAGCATCAACAGCTACACTCGGATCAGTGATCATCACTTTTCCTTCAGTTACCACTAACTCTAAATGAGATGAGGTATTGCGCTGTACATTAAATACAGTGCCTAATGCTGTAAAGCTTTTATCACCTGCCATCACACTAAATGGCCGCGTAGCATCTTTAGCAACATTAAAACGCCCTTCCCCTCTGCTCAGTAATAGCTGTCTGCGTCCTTTGCTATAAGCAACCTCTAATAAGCTGTTGGTATTTAATTGCACTATGGTGCCATCGGGCAGTACGTATGTGGCTTGCTCTCCCACCTTGGTTTTATAAATTTTAGTATAATTAACTTTCGCTAGGGCTTGGTTGTAACCCGTTTCTAAGTTTACCAATAAGTAACTGCAAATCATTAATGCAGCAAATAAACTGGCAGCGATACCATACGAAAATACCCATTTACTTTTTTCCTCGGTATTGTTTTTATGCGGAAATAAAGTACTTAATTCGTTTAATACGCTCAGTTCGTCCCATAACTTAGCGAGTTCGTAAACGGCGTCTTGGTGTGCATTACTTTGCAGCATCCATAATTTAAATTGCTCTTTTTCAGCCTTGTTTAAACCACGGTCTATCGCGCTTATCCAATTAGCTGCTGTTTCTAAAATTAAATCTTTTGGTGTAAATTGATGAATATTACTCATTTTGCCACACTCACTATAGTTGGCTTTTGAGCAGCGGTGTTGTGCTTTTTATACTGCTCATTTTCATCCTGAGAATGTTCTCGCATGTATAGCATGGTTTGTAGTAACCCTTTTGCAATATGTTTTTCTACTGTGCTTTGACTTAACTGTAGTTGCTGGGCAATTTCTTTTTGGCTCATACCGTATACTTTTTTTAATATAAAGCACTTACGAACCGTCAAGCTTAGTTGCTCTGTTGCCCGGCAAAACAATAAAAAACGCTCTTTCGAGGTGTACTCGTCCTCTAGTTTTATTGATTTAAGTAATTTTGGTAATTCATGATCATCACAAAGGGAGTCGCTAAATTTATTATCCCATTTAGCAATATGATTAAGGGCAAGGTGTTTAGCTGTTTTAAGCATGTAGCTACGCGTAAATTGAATATCTTGTTTCAAATCAGCTTCGTAACTTTTAATAAAGGTTTCTTGCACTATATCTTCTACGTCGTCTGGTAACACTATTCGTGAAACAAAGCGGCGTAAATGAGTCGATAACTCTGTAAATGTAGTGGCTAATTTGAGTCCTTGCGCCATCCTTAACTTCATCCCTTATTATTGTATAAATCTAGGTTTGTTAAGATGACTAATTTTAACGTTAATTACAAGGTAAATTGTTAATATGCAGTTATTTTTTCGTTGCATTCAAAATTGCTTTATATGCTATTAAAACGGTAATAAACCCGCATCTTGACCTAAGTCATGCTTTAACTAAATAACGTATTAGCAAGTTCGTGATGCAACAACTAAAAAGCTATAATATGCAAAATTTATCAAGCTTGAATGTAAGCAACCTAAGGGAGTTTTGTGGTGTTTAATAAAACAAGGTTAAGTGTTTCTGTACTATTAGCAACAAGTGGATTACTTGTTATTAGTGCACCGGTGAGCGCGTCGCAAACTACGTTATCGAGCCAAGTATTTGCTAATTTTAGTAATATTCAAATTGACGATCAGTACCAAGATATTGAAGATTGGCAGCTTGATGTAAAACGCTTTTATCTTAATTTAGATCATCAATTTAATGATGACTGGTCATTAACAGTAACCACAGATGTGCAGTGGCAACGCCAGCAAGACCCTACCGATATTTGGTTTCGTCATGCTTATCTGAAACGCAATTTTAACCAAGGTAGCACACTTAAAATTGGTGTTGCTGAACTGCCATGGATTGATTATATAGCACGTCGTGTAGGCTATCGTTATGTCGATCCGAGCTTAACGCCAAAAAACAAATTAGCCGGCCCAACCGATTTAGGTATTCATTATGGTCATAAATCGGCGCACTTTTCGTATGCTGTATCGGCTATTACTGGAGGTGGTTTTCAAAAGCCAACCGTGGGCGATCGAATTGATTTAGAAGCATCGGCTGTGTGGCATATAAATAAACAATTTGATTTTGCTTTAGGTGCTTACCAAGGTACACGCACACTTGATAAAGACGAGGCCGAGAAAAACCATACTGCCGAGCGTTTCAATGCAGCGCTAAGTTACCTGCATCAAGGTGTACGTTTTGGCGTTGAATATGTATATAACGACAACTGGAACCAAGTTAACAAAATACCGCAAGACGCCAGCAGCGGTTGGGGAACCTGGGCAAGTTACGCCTTTAAACCGGGTTATTCTGCATTTGCTCGTTACGATACAGTCAACCCTAATAGGCGTTTAAACGCTAGTTTAGAACGTGATTACATACAATTAGGTGTTGATTATAAAGCAACTTCTTACTTAACGCTGGCACTTGTTGCTAAGCAAAGTAATATTGAAAGTGCAACTGTTGAGCGAACTCAAAATGAAGTAGGCATATGGTCAATGTGGAATTTTAAATAGCCTGATGTAATAGCTTTTATTAAAATATTAGCTTTATGTTATGCCAATAAAAATGCGCCAAAACGGTGCATTTTTTGTATCACTCTAATTTACATAGAGTAAATAATCTGAGTTTTAATTAAATACATTTTAGTAATAAAAAACCGCCTAACCTTGCTAGGTTAAGCGGTTATGCATATTGTATTAATAACGAGAATCTGCAGGATTATCCATACCTGGCCAATCGTTTACTTTATCTGCAAAGTCTGGACGTGGCTTTTTAGTAAAGTATTCCACAACATCAACAACCTCTTGCTCTGATAAAGTGATCTGCCCAAGCGGCGCTTCACGACTCACACTCAATGGCATGTTATGAATAACAAATGCACCTGCTCGCGAAGCACGTGCCATACCTGCCCCAATGTTAAATGAGTCATCGCCCCATAATGGTGGGAAAATATAATCGCCAAATTGATCTTTAATCCCCTCGCCATCACTGCCATGACAAGTGCCACATTGCGCTGCATAAACCTGTGCACCGTTATTTGCGTTTGCTGTATATTTGCCTACTTTAAAAAACTCTAGGCTAGTTAGCTTAACGGTATTGCCCGGTGCCACATCGCCACCTAGCCATTTCATATAAGCATGCATACCTTGCATTTCTGGCGAATCTATTGGGATTGGTTTACCATTCATCGAGCGTTGAAAACAGCCGTTAATGCGCTCATTTAAATCAAGTACGCGTTGTGCACGCGGATTAAAGCGCGGATAACGATTATAAGTATTTATATAAGGTGCGCCCAGCTCTCGTTTGCCTTGTCCCATATGGCAACTATTACAATTAAGCCCATTACCTACATTCTCAGGTAATAAGCGCGCCGTTTCGTTAAGTAAACGCATGCCGTATAAAATGGCTTCTTCATCTTTGTGGCCTACTACATCGGTAATTTTTGGAATGATAAACTGATCAACCACTTTACCTTCGGCATCAATTACATCGTAAGTTTTTGCATCAGGCGCATCATAAAAACGGCTTTCATAACCCATGTAAGCTGCAACCGAAATTGCAACTACAAGCACGCTTATCCCTAGTAACTTATTCATTTTCTATCTCCTTTGCGGGTACATAATGCACCGGAGCATGGTCAACTACACGGCGCATAGTCGCAACATCTCGAGTTGAAATATGGCTGCCATGATTACCCCAACTATTGCGAATAAAGTTTAAAACATCCGCTAACTCTTGGTTTTTTAAGTGATAAAAACCCGGCATAGTAAATGTCATTACATCGTGCGCAGTTGTTGCCATTTCACCCCCGGCTAAAGTAACTTGAATTAACGAACTGGGATCTTCTGCAAACACAATAGAGTTACCAGCCAATGCTGGAAAAATACGTGGTGCGCCTTTTCCATCTAAGCGATGACACGCGGCGCACTGCTCCATATACAACAAAGCACCAGGAGTCGAAAAGTCACCTGCGCGCAATGCACTTGTTGTGGTGTCTGCTTTCGGCTGCCAATTTTTGTCATAACCTGGGCGCGGTGTTAACTGGTTTAAAAAGCTGGCAATAGCGTTTAAGTCTTTATCAGTAAAGTACCGCGTACTATGCGCCACTACATCGGCCATGCTACCAAATGCGGCAGTTTTGTCGGTACGCCCTGTTTTTAAAAACAGGGCAATATCGGCTTGTTTCCAGGTTGATAAACCTAATCCTTCATTACGTAAACTTTTAGCATACCAGCCCTCAAGTACTGAGCCCGATACAAACTGACCCGATGCATCATCAGATAGCGCCTTTTCTTGAAAAGCAATACCTCGGGGCGTATGGCACGCACCACAGTGAGCTAGTCCCTCAACTAAATAGGCACCCTGGTTTTGCTCAGCTGTTAAATTGGGGTTAGCTGTAAAGCTACGCGCTGGTGAAAATAATGCCTGCCACCACGCTAGTGGCCAACGCATACTGGCAGGCCATGGAATAGTTGTTTGTTGATTTTGTTGCTTTACTGGGCTAACGCTTGACATAAAATACGCGTACATTGCCTCTATTTCAGCATCATTTACTATTTTATAAGACACAAAAGGCATAGCAGGATAAAGCGGTTGGTTATCTTGGCGAATGCCTTTTCTAACTGCACGTTCAAAATCGGCGTAGCTATAACTACCAATGCCCGTTTCGATGTCGGGAGTGATATTAGTAGAATAAATAGCGCCCATAGGTGTTTGCATGCCTAAGCCACCCGCAAAAGGTTTTCCGCCGGGTGCCGTATGGCACGCAACACAGTCAGCAACTCGTGCATAGTATTCGCCCTGAGCAATGAGCGTTTGATCGTTAATATCTACTTTATGTGTTGCAGCCAAAGGTGGTGCTAAAGTAATAGGAATGAGCTTAGCGCCCACAAAGGCAAACACTAATAGTGCAATACCTACTAACACAATGTACGTCACTTTTTTCATTGTTAAATTTAATCCCTCAAAGAAATAAAACGGCCAATAAGCCTAAGAGAGATAATAACAACAATAAAATATTCTCAAATGAGTATAAGAACAAAGGTTGATCTAACGCATGTGTTGCTCATAATAAAGGCGCCATCCAACCGCTTATATTTAGCAAGTAACAAATAGTGACTTTATAAAGTTAAAAAACACCTCGGTTTTACGCGTGGTTAAGCTGTTTTGTGGCCGTAAAAACCATACCGGTGCGTCGCTTTGCGCCATTACACCGGGCATAACTTCAACTAAAGTGCCATTTGCAAGCTCTTCACCTATTGCTATTTTTGATTTAATTGCAATGCCATGCCCAGCAATGGCAGCTTGGGTCATGTTATCTGAGTTTGAAATAGTAAAGCGGGGTTTAGCATTAAAACTGTGTATTTTACCTTGCTCGTCAAATAATTTTAATTGTTTTTGCCACGGCAAACATACCCAATAATGCGCCGCAAGCTCGGTTAAATTACTTGGCATACCCTGTTTATTTATATAACTGGGAGCGGCACATAACACACGGCTATTATTGACTATTTTACGCGACAACATGCCAGAGTCGTTTAACTGCCCTACTCTTATAGCCACATCTTGAGCATCATCAACCACATTAATAAAATGATCCGTAATTAAAAAATCGAGTTTTAATTGAGGATATTCACTTTCAAATTCGCTAAGCTTAGGCATAACATACTTAGAAAAAATCCACGGTGGCATAGTTACCCTTAGTAGCCCGCTCACAGTTGAGCTGCGCGCACCTATACTATGCTCTGCGTCGTGCAAAGCCTCAATAATAGCGCCCACACGTGTGTAAAACACTTCTCCTGCAGGCGATAAACGTACTCGCCTACTATCCCTAAAGACTAAAACAGTAGACAACTCTCGCTCTAATTTACTAAGGCGATGGCTCACTGTTGCTGGCGATAACCCTTGCTCGCGCGCAGCTGCAAGTACGCCTTTATTCTCTACTACGGCAATAAAGGTTTCTAAATCACTTATGTTATACATAACAAGCTACTTTGGGTTTTCAATGTTTAATATTTTCGAATGAAGCTTTCACTTTTGCAATCTATATTTAAATAACTAAAACTATATAATCTAACGTAACTTAATTATTGAGGTTATATATGAGTTTAAAAGCGCAAATTGACGCCTATAACGTGCAAAAAGAAGCAAAACTCCCTGCCGATGTTTTACACTAATGAACACTACAAACGCAGAGCTTATTGCCCAGCATATTAAAGATAATGCGTTGCACGTTGGTCATAAAGTAAAAAACTTCAGCTTAGCCAATCATAACGGCGAAAACATTAAGCTTGCGAATTTATTAAAAAAAGGCCCAGTAATTATTAGCTTTTACCGCGGTGGCTGGTGCCCGTATTGTAATTTAGAGTTAAAAGCCCTAAATGATTTTTTACCGCAATTTACAGCTCAAAGTGCTCAGTTAGTAGCAATATCACCGCAATTGCCTGATGAAACTCTCTCAACAGCACAAAAAAACGACCTTGAATTTGATGTCCTTTCAGATATAAGTAATAAAATAGCCAAGCAGTTCGGTTTATTGTTTACACTCGATGAGCGCATTCAAGCGTTATATTCCGAATTTGGTATTGATTTTGAGCACTACTACGGCGATAAAAGCTTTCAACTGCCACTACCGGCCACTTATGTTATTAATCAACAAGGTGTGATCACTTACGCTTTTGTAACTGAAGACTACACCCTACGCGCAGAACCCTTTGATGTATTAAACGCTTTAAAATCTGAGAGTAAATAATGTCTGTATTAACATCCCTAAAAACCCTAACCCTTTCATTAATTTTAGGCGCAAGCCTACTCTCTGGAGATACTATGGCCGAACAAACCTCAAATAAACCTAAAGTGTTAATTTTTGACGTTAACGAAACACTCCTTGATCTAGATTCAATGCGCGCTTCTATAGGCGAAGCTCTTGGTGGGCGAGAAGATTTATTGCCATTGTGGTTTTCTACTATGCTACACCACTCGTTGGTATCAACTGTAATTGGCGATTACCAAGACTTTGGCCAAATTGGCGTGGCGTCATTATTAATGGTGGCACAAAACAACAATATTAATATTACCAGCGAGCAAGCAAAAACCGCTATTGTTACGCCATTATTAACACTGCCACCACACGCAGACGTAAAAGCAGGTTTAGCGGCATTAAGAGCACAAGGTTATAAGCTGGTTAGCCTAACAAACTCTTCAAATAAAGGCGTGCAAGCACAATTTGAAAGCGCTGGTTTAACTCGTTATTTTGACGAGCGCTACAGCATTGAAGATATTAAAGTGTACAAGCCCGATTTACGTGCATACCAATGGGTACTTAAAAAGCTTAATGTAAAACCAAGTGAAGCCATGATGGTTGCAGCACATGGTTGGGACGTAGCCGGAGCAAAAGCAGCCGGTTTACAAACCACTTTTATTGCGCGCCCAGGTAAAGCACTTTACCCACTGGCTAAAAAACCAGATCATGTTGTAAAAAACTTACATGAGTTAGCCCAGCTGCTTAAATAACCTGAGCTCCGGATAATAAACTTATCTCAAGCAGCTATTTTCAGCGCTAACTGCGTTGAATTTTCTTGCAATAGGCCAGCTATTGACGCGTAAATTCGCCTTGTTTTCACTGAAAACCTCTGGCTAGAGAAAATAAAATTAAATATAACTATGACTCAATACGTTAGTAAATCTCTTAACCAGAGTTCAGGTTAAATAAGTAAAACTAATTAATACCCCAGCGGCCAATGTTAGGATAACGTTGGCCACTTTTTTATATTTATAAAATGAATATAAATAAAGTATTCAAGCAGTTATTCAAAAAACATATATTCTAGTAATTTAGCACTAAGGGCGCTATTATTACTTAAATGCGTTGCGGAGAGTGCTATGAACAGTCAAAAGTTAAGTGAGTTTGAACAATATTTTCAAATTGATGAAAGTAACCGTGTAAACCTATACATAGTTGATGATAACGCCGTTCCAAAAAACCTTACCCAGTTAGACGCAGATATCCCCCCTTTGTTTAAACTCGCTAATGAAGTGAGTAGCTTAGAGCAAAGCGCGCTTGGACCACTGCGTAATTTAGGTGATATTGCCCAAGAACTCGCGGTTTTTTTACAAGCGCAATCACGTAAAATAGACTTAATAATGAGCCATGTTCTCGCCTCAGAGCAAAGCGAAGATAACGCTATTTATTGCGATAGTTATGGCGGCGGTGGCGTAAAATTTACAACAGAGGATGTTTATTCTTTAGGGCAAAAATTTCGGACTAAACTTTTTTTACACCATGAAGCGTCAGCTGTTTATTGCTATACCGAAGTCGTTGCAGTTAAAAAAACCGATACCGAGCATTACCAATACACTTTACTCTTTATAGCCATAAGAGACAGCGACCAAGAACTGGTTGTTAGAGCCAGTTTGCATGCACAAACCCGACAACTCAAAAAACGCCAGCAATTAGAGCAATCACAAAACATGCAAGCAGATGATAAATAGCTGACATGTACACTCAAACTGCTAAACTAGCGCTACCTTAATTTGTATCAATTACTCATGAATTTTAGACTTTTACCAGAATGGGCCGAGCAAGACGCTGTTATGCTAACTTGGCCGCATAAAAACACCGATTGGGCTGAAAACTTAGCACGCGTTGAGCCTGTGTATGTAGCGCTTGTAAAACATATTATTGCAGTACAACAGTTAGTTATTGTAGCGCACAGTGAGCCTGTAAAAGAGCATGTTATTGCGCTATTACGCGCAGCCAACGTCCCTTTAAACTGTGTTCACTTTGTAGTTACACCAACAAATGATACATGGGCACGCGATCACGGCCCCCTTACTTGCGCCGCTATAAACAACCCTAGTCAACTTAAAGTGTATGACTTTACCTTTAATGGTTGGGGCAATAAATTTGCAAGTGCACTAGATAATCAAATAAACCGTGTTTTAGTCAATGAGCTTAGCGATACAAATAATGACTACCAAGCAGTAGATATGGTACTTGAAGGCGGTGGCATTGAAATAAACGAACACGGCGTATTACTTACTACCAGTGAATGTTTACTCAATAAAAACCGCAACCCAAATTTAACCCCAAGTGACATTTCAGCACTATTAAAACAGCACTTAGGAGCAACTGATTTTTTATGGGTTGACCATGGTTATTTAGCGGGCGACGACACCGACAGCCACATAGATACGCTAGTTCGCTTTGCACCAAACAATACCCTTGTTTATGTACAGTGCGACGATAAAACCGATGAGCATTACAGCGCGCTGCATGCGATGGAAAAACAGCTTCAAGGCTTTAAAACTTCCAATAACACTCCATATAATTTAATTGCCTTACCTTGGCCCAAAGCAGTATATGACGATGAGCAAACACGTTTGCCTGCCACCTATGCTAACTATTTAATTATTAATAATACGGTATTAGTACCAACGTACGATGATGTAAGCGATAAGCTCGCCTTAACGCAAATTCAACAAGCGTACCCAGAGCACACAATAGTAGGCATTAATTGCCTACCTATTATTGAACAATTTGGCAGTTTGCACTGTATAACAATGCAACTCCCACGTGGATTTTTAACTGGAGCAGCTCAATGACCAGCCCTGCAAAATTAACCGTTGCACTCGTACAACAAAGCAATAGCGATAATGCTGAGCAAAATATGGCAAAGTCTATTGCCGCAATTCGTGAAGCGGCCAATAAAGGCGCTAAATTAGTTGTGCTGCAAGAGCTACATCGTAGCCTGTACTTTTGCCAAACCGAAGATGTAGACGTGTTTGATTTAGCCGAAACCATTCCAGGCCCAAGCACGCATACTTTAGGTGAGCTGGCAAAAGAGTTAAGCATTGTAATTGTGGCGTCGTTATTTGAAAAACGTGCTACCGGCCTTTATCACAATACCGCTGTAGTACTTGAAAATGACGGCAGTATTGCCGGTAAATACCGTAAAATGCATATTCCCGATGACCCTGGTTTTTACGAAAAGTTTTACTTTACTCCAGGCGATTTAGGCTTTGAGCCAATTCAAACCTCAGTGGGTAAATTGGGCGTATTAGTATGTTGGGATCAATGGTTTCCTGAAGCTGCACGCTTAATGGCAATGGCCGGTGCTGAGCTACTTATTTACCCAACCGCAATAGGCTGGGATCCGCGCGATGATAGCGATGAACAAACCCGCCAAAAAGATGCGTGGGTTATTAGCCAGCGCGCCCATGCGATTGCCAATGGTGTACCGGTAATTAGTTGTAACCGCGTTGGAGTCGAGCAAGATCCAAGTGAACAAAGCGAAGGAATTCAATTTTGGGGTAACTCTTTTGTTGCAGGCCCACAAGGTGAATTACTTGCAGAGGCTAATAATACTGACGAGCAAATTTTAGTGGTTGAGCTTGATCAACAGCGCAGCGAAAACGTAAGACGTATTTGGCCGTATTTACGCGACCGCAGAATTGATCATTACCAAGACTTAACAAAAATTTACCGCGATTAAATAAAATTACTTGGCCCTTATTACATAATAAATTAGGGCCAATTTATAAATGGAGTAATAAATGGCGTTTGAGCAATGGGCAGCCTTGCCTTGGGTGAAATCTCAAAAAGATAAAATTCAATGGGGGCAACTTAGCGGCAGTGGTTTAAGCATTGCTATTGCTGAGGGTGTAAAACAACAAGACAACCTAGTGTTAATTGTAACCCCAGACACGCCAAGCGCCCTGCGCCTTGAAACCGAGCTAGAGTATTTATTGCCCGACAACCCGGTAATGATATTTCCTGACTGGGAAACCCTGCCTTACGACCATTTTTCTCCTCATCAAGATATTATTTCTGCCCGGTTAGCCACTTTAAATACGCTAAAAAATGAGCAACAAAGTGTATTAATTGTCCCTGTTTCTACCTTAATGCTGCGCACCGCCCCGGCTTCGTTTATTTATGGGTCCACAATTAACTTTAAAGTGGGCGATAAACTCGATACCCATAATTTTAGAAATAATTTAGAACAAGCAGGTTATTTAAACGTACAGCAAGTAATGGAGCACGGCGAGTACGCCATTCGCGGCTCTATTGTCGACTTATACCCTATGGGCAGCCCGCATCCTTTTAGGCTCGACTTTTTTGACGACGAGCTCGACAGCATTCGTTTATTTGATGTTGAAACCCAGCGCTCGGATGAAAAAGTAGATAAAATTGAACTACTCCCGGCACACGAATTTCCCACTAACGAAGCCGACATTGAACGTTTTAGAATAGCGTACCGTGAAAAGTTTGGTGCCAGCGCGCAGCAAGACTCTGTTTACATGCAAGTGAGTAAAGGTAATTGGCCTGCCGGTATAGAATATTATATGCCGCTGTTTTTTGAGCAACTGGCCACTATTTTTGATTACCTACCTGAAACCACAACGGTAATGCAGCTTGGTGATTTAGAACATGCCGCCGATAATTTTTGGCATGATGTAAACGTACGTTATGAAAACCGCCGCGTAGACCCATTGCGTCCATTATTAGAGCCAAGCGCGCTGTATCAACCCATTAATGAATTGTTTGCTAATTTAGGTAACTATGCGCGTATTCGCTTATCTCAAGCAAAGTTGGGTACTAAAGCAGGCAATAAAAATTTAACCGTTAGTGAATTACCTGTTATTCGCATTGATCATAAACAAAGCGAACCTTACGGTGCGTTTATAAACTATGTAGCGGCGCAAAAAAAGCAAAAAGGCCGTATTTTACTTAGCGTAGAGTCGGATGGCCGGCGCGAGTCATTACTGGGAGTATTAAAACCCAGCGGCTTAAAGTTTAAAGAATTTACTAGTTTTGAGCAGTTTACAAAAAGCCAAAGCGATGTTGGCTTAATTGTTAGCCCACTAGAGCAAAGTGTTGTATTAGGTACTAAACCTAGTTTATCTATAATCACCGAACAAGAACTGCTTGGCATAAAAGTATCGCAGCGCCGTCGCCGTAAGCATAAATACCAAGCCAGCCAAGATGCGCTAATTCGTAACTTAGCCGAGCTTAAAGAAGGCCAACCTATTGTACATCTTGATCACGGCGTTGGTCGCTATCAAGGTTTACAAACCATAGATGCCGCAGGCATTATCACCGAATTTGTTACCATTACTTACGCCAGTGAAGCAAAACTGTATGTACCGGTTTCGGCGCTGCATATGCTCAGCCGTTATTCGGGCGGCGAAGAAGCCAGTGCGCCACTGCATAAACTTGGCTCAGATGCATGGGACAAAGCTAAAAAACGTGCTGCTGAGAAAGTGCGCGATGTAGCCGCTGAATTACTTGATATTTACGCTCAGCGCCAAGCAAAACCAGGTAATAAATTTACCCTTGATGCCCCAGCTTATCGCCAATTTAGCGACAGCTTTCCGTTTGAAGAAACCGACGATCAACGCAACGCCATTGAAGCCGTATTAGGCGATATGCAATCAAAACAAGCCATGGACCGTTTAGTGTGTGGCGATGTAGGCTTTGGTAAAACCGAAGTCGCCATGCGCGCCGCATTTGTAGCGGTTAACGATAACAAACAAGTAGCTATTTTGGTGCCTACAACATTACTTGCCCAGCAACACTTTGAAAACTTTAAAGATCGTTTTGCCGACTTTCCTATTGAGGTAGGTGTACTGTCGCGTTTTAACTCACCTAAAGAGCAAAAAGACACGCTTGAAAAAATGGCCAATGGCAAGCTCGATATTGTCATTGGTACTCATAAATTGATCCAGGCTGATATTAAATTTAACGATTTAGGCTTATTAATTGTTGATGAAGAGCATCGCTTTGGGGTGCGCCAAAAAGAAAAAATTAAAGCGCTACGCGCCGATGTCGACATACTCACTTTAACTGCAACGCCTATCCCGCGTACCTTAAATATGGCTATGAGCGGTATGCGCGACTTATCTATTATTGCCACTCCACCTGCAAAGCGTTTAGCGGTAAAAACCTTTGTGCGCCAACGCGATGTAGAATTAATACGTGAAGCGGTACTGCGAGAAATTAAACGCGGTGGCCAAGTTTACTTTTTACATAATAACGTAGAGACAATTGAGCGTGTAGCACAAGAAATTAGTGAATGGGTGCCCGAGGCAAGCGTAACCAGTGCACATGGACAAATGCGCGAGCAAGAGCTTGAGCAAATAATGGCTGATTTTTACCATCAAAAATATAACGTATTAGTGTGTACCACTATAATAGAAACCGGTATTGATGTACCAACCGCTAACACCATAATTATGGATAGAGCCGACAAATTAGGCTTAGCACAGTTACACCAATTACGTGGTCGAGTTGGCCGCAGCCATCATCAAGCTTATGCCTACTTATTAACAGGCGATCCTAAATCGCTGTCAAAAGATGCAACTAAACGTTTAGAAGCAATAGAGTCGCTAGAAGACTTAGGCGCAGGTTTTGCGCTAGCAACCCACGATTTAGAAATTCGTGGTGCGGGTGAGTTACTAGGCGACGATCAATCAGGTCAAATGCAAACCATAGGCTTTAGCTTATATATGGAAATGCTTGAACAAGCAGTAAAAGCATTGCGAGAAGGCAAAGAGCCCACCCTTGAAAACCTCCTGCAAAAACAAACTGAGGTAGACTTAAAACTACCGGCTTTATTACCCGATGATTATATTTACGATGTAAACGCACGCTTAGGTATGTACAAGCGCGTTGCTAGTTGTGCTAATGTTGCCGATATGGACGAATTACAGGTAGAGTTAATCGACCGCTTTGGCTTATTACCCGACGCGGCTAAAAACCTCTTTAGCCTGCAGCAATTAAAAATGCGAGCAAGTGATTTAGGTATAACAAAAATTGAGGCAAACCCGAAAGGTGGTTACTTTGAATTTAGCCAAAACACTAAGGTTAATCCTAGCTTCATCATAGGCTTGATACAAAGTGCACCGCGCGTGTACAAAATGGATGGCGCAAATAAACTGCGCTTTGTTATTAGTGAGGCAAATGCCCGCGAACGCTTGAAAATGGTCACTGCAATGCTTGCAGATTTCGAAAAAAAGGTTAGCCATTAATGTTGCTAAAAAAATCGCTTATTATTTTATGCTGCTTATTTAGCAGCACCGCAATTGCTGAGCGCTGGTTTGAAGTAGAAGTACTGATATTTAAACAACGCCCTGCTCCGTACTTACAAGAAGACTTTAGCCTTAAAAAGCCAGCTATTGAAGATAAAAACACACTTGATTTATTCACCCCACTTTACACTGAGCAAGCTATGCAAGCGTGTATTGATGGCGATACACGCTTTGAAAAACGCTCTTTTACAGATTCTTTAGTTAACTCCAATCAGCAATCTGGCGTGTGTGATAACAGTATTGATTATTTAAAAAGTTATGAACAGCTACCGGTAACACCGCTTGTAGCTGCACAAGATACAATGCAGCAAACATACCTTTTAGCAGCAACACAACTGCAATTTAACAGCCAACGCCAAGCCCTAGAGCGCAAAGGGTTAACGCCACTATTACATACTGGCTGGCGTTTTGAAGGGGCAAGCAAATCGCGTGCACCTAGCATGCATTTAATCGCCGGCGAGCATATTAAAAGTGCAGAGCAAAGCGCCCCAAGTTATGCAAACCCAGACTTTGTTAGCTTAGTTAACTCGCAAAATTCTTTTTTTAATGCACCTGAAGAACCCACTATGAAGTGGGAACTCGACGGTTTATTTAAAATACATTTACGCCATTATTTATACATAACCGCTAATTTCGATATTAGCCAAAAGCGCGATAGTGGTGAAATAGAAGCAGCTCGTTTTTCACAATTTAGACGAGTAATAAGTGAAGAAATACACTATTTTGATCACCCTAGAATGGGAATGATCGTCCAAATTAGAAAATTCAAGCATTAAGCCTACACCATTTATGGTGTTATTTAACACATAGGAAATAACAATGAAAAAAATCCTGATTATTGCAGCAATACTAAGCCTAGCAGCGTGTTCTAAAGTAAATGTTGAGAACTACGAAAAAATAAAAATTGGTATGGATAAATCAGAAGTCGAAATTTTTTTAGGAAACGCTGATAACTGCGTAGAAAAAACACTGCATACCAACTGCGTTTGGGGTGACGATGCTAAAAATATCGAAATTATACTCGTGTCAAACAAGGTAACTTTATTTACCAAAACAGGGTTAGCGAACAACTAACGCTAACCCTTTAGAGGAATAACGTAGGGTGTAACCGGTTACATCCTTTGTTACTCCTGCTTAGTACCGTCATCAGAGTAAATAAGTTCAATATTAACTATTTTACTGCGGTTCATGGTTATTTTATAACGCTGATACAGCTTTTTATCTCGCTCAGTTAGTACTAATACCATATTTAATTGATAACGACGCTCTACAGCCTGCTTAGAAACCTTATTACTCTCAAGATGATATAACTTACCCTCACCTTTTTTAAGATAGCGAGAAAACGGCGCAAGGCTAAATTGCAGTGTTTGATGCAAGCTATCGTAACCCGGTAAAAACTCTCGGGCATTTACACGTGTTTCGCTAGCAAAGTGTAACCACTGTGCAGCGAGCTTATTTTGTTGGCGGCGTTTAGAGAAAATAACACGCACTTCTTTTGGAATATTTTTAAAGCGCGTATATTCTAACCAAATAAACTGACTCGCTACTTTGTCTTTGGTTACGCTGTTTTTAAAAATAAAACGCCACTTAGGCCGCCCACGTACAATAGATCGCCAAATAATTCGGGTTATATCTTCTTTAAATATTTCTCGAAGGCCATAAATAACCCCTAATATTAGTATTAATGTAGCAGTCACTTCTGTAAAAGTAGCGCGTGCGTTGAGTATAACTACCATCACTAACGCCATAATCACAGCGGTTACCGAGCCCTTAACTAAACGTTTTAAATAACTATTAAGGTAGCGAGTTTGGCGGTTTAAAATTACGCCATGTTCAATTAAACGCTGCAATAACCGCATTTTATTAGTAATGCGGTTTGCATCTTTAAGGGTTGATTCTGAATTATATTGTTGCTCTTCGCGATAGCTATTTTCTGACTTACAAAAGTTAACTAAGTCGTTGCGCTCTTTGGCATAATCACTACTGCGTGGCCCTTCATCAAGCAGTTTTAAAAACGACTGCTCTATTTGCCAACTAAGGTAGTTATCGGCATTAGTGTAAAACGAAATAAGCTTTTCATCTTCAGGTGTATAACGTCTTAGTTTTCTTAATAAGCTTTGGCTTTGCTCGCACAACTCACCCGCCCGTTGATAAAATTCATCAGGGTCTTCTATTTTGAGTGTTTCTTTAATATCTGCATCAATAGCCAAGCGCACCTGATAACAATACAAATTGAGGTTTTGTCGGTAATCTCGCTGCTCACCTTTGTTTTTACTTACAAAACGGCTTCGCACTAGCGGTAGGTGAATATTATTGGCGTTATAAGCTAAATAAGATTTAAATTGATTATTAAAATAGGATTCTTCACTAAGGGTTTGTGCATTCACGCCCATTTCGTTGGGAATAGAAAAGTATAAATCAAGGCGTTGCTCTGAGCGTTGGCCCAGCTGCGGTTCAATAATAAAAGATAAATTTTCATCTTGCTTTAACAATTAAATCTCCTTGTAATATAGCTCCTTAGTGTACTTGCCTGCAGTATTTTGTTCAATAAAAAAGGCCTAGTAAAAACTAGGCCTTAAAATATTTATTATGCTAATTAAAATTTAAAATTAACACTCGCAAAAATACGCGAACCAATTACATCGTATATCTCAGGAACTGTTCCCATATCATTACCGCCTAATACAGACTCAGGCTCTTTATCAAAGATATTATTCATACCACCAGTAATGCGTAAATCATCACTTACGCTGTAGCTCATAGAAATATCATGATAAACAGTATTGTCAGTGCTAAAGAAGTCACCGTAATACTCGCCATCCATTCCTTTAACGAATCTTGCATTATAAAGAAGGCTTAATGCTTCACTTACATCGTAATTTACAGATAGATTTGATTTGATTTTAGCATAGCCACCGATATTGCCATCGATAGTGCCTGTGTAATCAATATCATCTTGTTCAAATTCGATTAAGTATGTTGTATCAAGGTTGATACCATAGTTATCTGCTTTGTATGAGATATTCCAATCAACACCAGATGTTTTTTGCGAGCCAACATTTGTTAATGCTGAACTCATATTTGATAAATCACCTGTTGATGTAATATTGATTGCTGAACATGACTCAAGCGTACCAGCAAAACAATTTCTCATTTCGTTCTGAACGTCTAGACGCGTAATTGCATCAGTTATATCAAACTTCCAGTAATCCATGGTGCTTGATAAGCCATCAGTAATTTCCCATACCATACCAAAAGTAAATGACTTACTTTCTTCTGCTTTAAGGTTTTTGTCACTGGTGTAATTTACTTCGATTTGAGGGTCTTGCTCATTACCCCATGGATCTTCTAGGTAATCGAATGAGCCTGAGTTACCACCAAAAAGCTCAGCAACATTAGGTGCTCTAAAGCCAGTCGCTAATACAGAGCGAACCATAAACTCATCTGTTACGTTCCAAGTTGCACCAAGCTTCCACGTTGTTGCACCACCAAACGTTGAGTAGTTATCGTAACGTGCAGCACCTTCAATTGTTACTGACTCAAATACTGGCATAGACGCTTCAAAATACACAGACTGTACTGAGTAATCACCTTCAGTTGGATCTTGTTGTGCAGCTGTACTTTCACCGCGTTGAGTGATCAAATCAGGAGTGTAATAACCACTTTCAAATCTGTTTTCAACACCAATTGCATAACCAATATCGTTATCTGTTAGTGCACTGTAACCTGCAGCTAGGATAAACTGCTCGTTACCACCTTCATTTGACTCAGTGTAAATTGCACCATCTGACACTAACATATCGCGATTTAATGCATCGCCAGCAAACCAAAGCGCTTGATTAGCATAAATACTTTGCTCAACATTACTTGCATGGATAGAATTTTGAACTTTATCCTTAGAATCATTACGGCCATAAGTAGCACTTACATCCCAGCTAGCGTCGTTATCTAGCGTACCCATTAATGCAACTGACGCTCTATATGTATCGGTTTTTTGCTCATAAATACGAGGACCAGCATCAACCATTCTACGGCGGTACTCTAAGGTATCTGCAAGTGCACCATTACCATCTACAAAAGTACTTGTATAAGCAGCATCTAAATTCGTTGTTTTTAAATCTATGCTTGCTGGCTGTGGCGCAAGTTGCTGAGTCGAATCACGACGTGTATACATCAAATCAACATTAAACATCGTATCTGAGTCTAACTCTTTATCAAAGCTAGTAAAAATACTGTACAAGTCATTTGGTGTTTGTGCATAGCTAGAAGTCGTATAATCATAGCCTTTATTACGGTCTATAAAACCACCATTTCCATCTGGCATTTTACCACCAAGTGTTCCCTCAGGAATATATGATGATTGACCTGGCTCTACAAAGCTTCTGTCTGATTGAATTATTTCGCCGCGGCTTGAATACTGAGCACCTACAACTAAATTACCTTCAGCAATTTGCATTCCGTGTAATAAACTTACACCGTAGTTATTGCCATCACCTTTTGTAGTGCGGCTACCTTCTACATTAACTTCTGAACCTTCAAAGTCTTTCTTGGTTATTATATTAACAACACCAGCGATAGCATCTGAACCGTATACTGCAGAAGCACCGTCTTTTAAAATTTCAATAGACTTAATCATTGCAACTGGAATCGTATTTAAATCAACA
The DNA here is from genome assembly GCF_001465295.1 of Pseudoalteromonas translucida KMM 520. Lineage (NCBI taxonomy): Bacteria > Pseudomonadati > Pseudomonadota > Gammaproteobacteria > Alteromonadales > Pseudoalteromonadaceae > Pseudoalteromonas > Pseudoalteromonas translucida. The sequence goes on from NZ_CP011034.1 coordinate 2,107,140, forward strand.
GACGAATCTGCACCGGTTCCAGATGAAACCATACGACGACCATTTAATAATACTAGAGTACGCTGAGAGCCCATCCCACGTAGGTTTACAGTAGCAGTACCACCTGAACCATTATTACTTGAACCACCTAGGCTCATCCCTGCCGCTGATGGTTGATTAGAAAGCACGTCTGCAACTGATGTGTAACCACTTTTTGCAATAAAGTCATCGCCAATAACTGTAATAGGGCTAGCCGTTTCCATATCTGTACGGTTAATACGAGAGCCTGTTACTTGAATTTTTTCAATTGACTTTGCCGCTTCGTCAGCCGCTAAAACTTGCACACTTGAGAACATTGGAATAGCAGCGATAACCGCTAAGCCAAGAGTTGATTTTTTCATGGATGAACCCTACTTGTTGAAAATTTACCTAAATGGTAATGCTCACTTTTATAAGAATTGTGAGTCAGAAAACAGCAACTTAGGCGTGATTAACTGAACAAAAACTTAACGACAGACCAATTAAAAGCCAACCAAAAAGCGAAATACCCAAAAAAGGTACAAACGTTACACCATGTTTCCTTGTTAATTAATAAATACATATAAAAATCAATAAACTAAATACATTGCGCTACATTAAAAGCACAGGTGAAATCAAACTAATGGACTTTGTAATTAAATGTAATTACCTCAACAATGTACCCTTAATCGGTAAATTAACAAGTTAATCACAGTAGGTTATTAAAACCGTAAAACTAAATGTTAATTGATAACTATATTTATGCGCTTTGAGTAATTAATTAGTCTGATTTAACGCATATGTAGCTTTTAAAGGAGATATTTTTTATTCAGCCAAGATTAAACAAGTAAATTATTCACCAATTTAATGAAGCAATAATTGCCTTAAACCTAGGAGTACACTTAATTGAAGCAACTACAATTAATGCATTTTTCGAAATTAAAAAGAGAAAATAAAATTACAAAAGGCGGGAGTGCTAAGTGCTAGTTAAAATGATGTGAGTGTATAAAGTACTCTTATTGTAGGCTTAATCTTATTGCGCTAAAGCTAAACCTTATGTGGTTTTTGCTTTCTGCGCCAATAAATAAAAAGTAACGCTTAATTTAAAGAGAGTAAGCACAGCTAAACTGATCTCAACTAGAATGCTTACCTCCCTACTGAAAATTAAGCGTTTTACTTAATAAGCAACGGTATGTTTAGTAAGTAACGTAAAAATAATAGTATACCGAGTTGCTTTGCTGCGATGCTTCATCGGTTACGTTAAGGATTAATTTCCACAGCATATTTTTTTCAGCGCAAATACCTACCATAGTTTCACTTTGCCAGGTGTTGCCATAGCGCTTAAATTGCTGAGGAATATACCCCATATACATAGTTACGCCTTCAAGTTTTGCATTCGTAATAACACGCCCTTTAGGTAACTCGGCAAATATAGAGAATGGTGTTTCGGGGGATAAATCACCATCGCTAAGCCATACTTTAACGCCGTTAGGAAAAGTACAGGGTAAACCGGCTTCGCAAGCAAGGTTTTTTAATTGTTGTGTATCGCTGCTCTTTGAATAATCACACGCAACTAAAAAAATTAGTAAAAAAAACAAACATACTCTATATATATACATGTGGCGGGTACTCACAATCCAAAAAATAATGGCTGGCACTAATTTAATAGTCAGAAGGTCAAATCACACTTTTATTACAAATAACGTACAATTCACCTCAAAAAGTAAACAGCAAGCTAGTAAAGTTTGATTGATGTCATAATATTATGTAATTGACCTATCTTTTTTAAGCCAAAAATTTTATCATTTCAACCGCAAAAAAATAAGGGTTTCTCGAGTCTGTTTTCTAAAATAATCGCATTTTTAATGTTTTAGATGGCAAGCTTGTGAAGTAATAGTAGGCCCCACTTTTTTTAGGTGGGTAATTCATTTCTAAACGCATTTATTGCAGCGGAAGCCAGAAAATGAGCCAGACAGTAGCATCACACACTGAGTACAACTATAAAGTTGTACGCCAATTCGCTATTATGACAGTGATTTGGGGCATCGTTGGCATGAGCATTGGGGTTCTGATTGCTGCCCAACTAGCTTGGCCAGCACTTAACTTTGATACACCATGGTTAACATACTCTCGACTTCGTCCGTTACACACGAACGCAGTTATTTTCGCATTTGGTACAAGTGCACTTTTTGCGACGTCTTATTACGTCGTTCAACGTACCTGTCAAACGCGCCTTCTTTCCGATAAATTAGCAGCCTTTACCTTTTGGGGTTGGCAGCTTGTTATTGTGCTTGCTGTTATTACACTACCTTTGGGTATTACAAGTTCTAAAGAGTATGCAGAACTTGAGTGGCCAATTGATATTTTAATAGCGGTTGTATGGGTAACTTATGCCGTAGTATTTATGGGCACAATCGCAAAACGTAAAGTGTCTCATATTTATGTAGCGAACTGGTTCTATGCTGGCTTTATCATTACGGTTGCTGTACTTCATATTGTAAATAGTATGGCTGTACCTGTGTCGTTAACTAAATCGTATTCCATTTATGCTGGTGCAGTTGATGCAATGGTACAGTGGTGGTACGGACACAATGCCGTTGGCTTTTTATTAACAGCTGGCTTTTTAGGTATGATGTATTACTTTGTACCAAAACAAGCAGGCCGTCCGGTTTACTCTTACCGCTTATCAGTGGTTCACTTTTGGGCACTTATTTCGCTTTATATTTGGGCAGGCCCTCATCACCTTCACTACACTGCGCTTCCTGATTGGACGCAAAGTTTAGGTATGGTTATGTCTATTATCTTATTCGTTCCATCTTGGGGTGGCATGATTAACGGTATTATGACGTTGTCAGGTGCATGGCATAAGCTTCGTACTGACCCTGTTTTACGTTTCTTAGTTGTTTCATTATCTTTTTACGGTATGTCTACGTTTGAAGGCCCAATGATGGCAATAAAATCAGTAAACGCGCTTTCTCATTACACCGACTGGACTGTAGGACACGTTCACTCAGGTGCATTAGGTTGGGTTGCAATGATATCTATCGGCGCTATTTACCACTTAATCCCTGCGTTATTCTCGCAAGGTCGTATGTACAGCGTTAAATTAATTAACACACACTTTTGGTTACACACTGTTGGTGTTGTTTTATACATAGTAGCAATGTGGATCTCAGGTGTAATGCAAGGTCTAATGTGGCGTGCAGTTAACTCTGATGGCACATTAATGTATAGCTTTGTACAGTCTTTAGAGGCGTCTCATCCTTTCTATGTTATACGCTTCTTAGGTGGTGTGTTCATCGTAGTAGGTATGCTAGTTATGGCTTATAACGTTTATCGTACAGTAGCAGCGAAGAACGATTCGCTGCAATTAGACGAACAAGCACAATTAGCATAACGGAGTGAGATAATGAGCAATAAAAATTCACAAAACAAACACGAAATAGTCGAAAAAAATATTGGCCTTATGGCTATCTTGACCGTTTTCGCAATTAGCTTTGGTGCATTAGTTGAAATTACTCCGCTAATGTTTCAAGACGATACAACTAAACCAGTTGACGGACTACGTCCGTTAACGGCACTTGAAATGGAAGGCCGAGATCTGTATGTACGTGAGGGTTGTTCTAACTGTCACTCACAAATGATCCGCCCTTTTCGTGACGAAGTTGAGCGTTATGGCCACTATTCGGTTGCCGGTGAATCTGTTTGGGATCACCCTTTCCTTTGGGGCTCTAAACGTACTGGTCCTGACTTAGCGCGTGTAGGCAAGCGTTATTCCGATGACTGGCATTATGCTCACTTAGTTGACCCACGTGCTGTGGTTCCTGAGTCGAACATGCCAGGCTTTCCTTGGTTAGCAGAGAATACGCTTGATACAAGCTTAACTCTGAATAAACTTAAAATTTTCCGTGACACATTTGGAATCGATAGCCGTACCGACCGTTACGATGGTTTAGGTTACGGTAGTGATGAAGAATTAATCGCCGATGTTGCTAAAGTTGATGCAATGAATGACGGTAAAGGTGCAACAGAAATGCAAGCCCTTATCGCTTATTTGCAACAACTTGGCACCCACTTGAAGTAACTAATTATGGATTATGGGACATACAGAGGCATTTTAACTCTGGTAATTTTAGTACTATTTATTGTGATTGTTGCTTGGGCATACAGCAAACGTAGTAAAACACGTTTTAAAGACGCTGCTAATGTTATTTTCGAAGATGAAAAAAAACACAACAATACGCTCTCTAACGAGGAAAAGGGGTCTGAGAAATGACTAGCTTTTGGAGTATTTGGGTTATTGTATTAACCCTATCATGTTTGTTCATTTTGTTTGGTTTACTCGTGTGGAATTTAAAAAACTACGCTGGTGTACCTGAAGGTGAAAGCTGCGGACATGTATATGATGGAATTGAAGAGCTAAATAATCCACTACCAAAGTGGTGGACTTACATGTTCTTTGCAACATTTATTTGGTCTGTTTATTACTTAGCAGCTTACCCAGGTTTAGGTAACTGGGAAGGGTTAGGTAAGTGGACTAGTTCTAACCAAGGTATTACTTCTTTGGCTGAATCTAAAGAAGCAGTAGAACTTGCTAAAGAAGAAGGTCGCTTTGTAAAACTAGACGCTGAGTACCGCGTTGCAGATGAACGTTTTGGCCCTATTTTTAATGAGCTGGCACAAATACCAGTAATAAAATTGGTTGAGTCAAAATTTGAAGGTGACGCAGCACAGCAAGTTGCACTTGAAAATGGTGAAAAACATACCGAGTCGCAAGGTCAGCTAGCAATTGAAATTGGCCAACGTCTTTTTGCACAAAACTGTTCTCAGTGTCATGGTTCTGATGCGCGTGGTGGTACTGGCTTTCCTAACCTAACTGATAATGATTGGTTATATGGCGGCACACCCGATAAAATTAAAGAAACATTACTTTACGGGCGTATAGCAGCAATGCCACCTTGGGGTGCTGCACTAGGTGAGCAAGGCGTTAAAGAAATGACCGCTCATGTACTTAGCCTTTCAGGTCGTACTGTAAACCAAAAAGACGCTGCTGCCGGCGAAGCTAAGTGGGCTATGTGTGCTGCATGTCACGGCGCTGACGGTAAAGGCTCTGTTGCACACAACTTACCCTTTGGTGCACCTAACCTAACCGACAACGTTTGGTTATATGGTGGTTCTCAACGTGCTGTTGAAGAAACACTTAACCATGGTCGTGCCGGTGTAATGCCAGCGTGGAAAGATATTTTAGGTGAAGATAAAATACACCTACTAACGGCTTACGTTTACAGCTTATCTCAAGCTAAATAGTTACACCGTTAACGAATATTTAATCTTTTAAATTCAATAGATTAATCCAGATCAAAAAAGCCTCCACTCGGAGGCTTTTTTTTAGTCTTTTACAAATATTTATTATAGTATAGCCGCATCTTCATTTTATTTTAGAGTAACTATGCAACCTACTCCGTGGTATAAAAATTTTTGGCCTTGGTTTTTAATCTTTTTTCCCTCTGCTGCAATTATTGGCTGCATTAGCTTATTCTTTACCGCCATAGGCAATGGCCCTGATATGGTGGTAGATGACTACTATAAAAAAGGCAAAGCAATTAACTTAGAGCTTACTAAGTTTGATAAGGCAAAAGCTTTATACTTACATGGCGAGCTGAATGTTACCAGTGAGCGCGTTAGCTTTAAATTTACCAAAGGCGATACGAGCAACATACATGCATTAAAACTGTCGTTTTATCATCGTACAATTAAAGCGCATGACTTTGAAGCCACCCTAACGCCTAATGCTAATCAAGAATTTACCGCATTACTTGATGGATTTACCGACGGTGCTTATTCGGTATTTATTGAGCCTATTGATGGTAGCTGGAAGCTAAAAGAAAACATTACCTTACCAACCACCCTTGCTGTTTTAGTTACGCCTAATTATAAGTAGTATTTAGTATGTCTATAAATTGCTTTCATTGCCTTGAAAGTGTACCTAACGGGTTTAGCGCACACGTAGTAATTGATAATAAATCTCAGCCAATGTGTTGCATTGGCTGCCAAGCCGTTGCGCAAAATATTATTGACCAAGGCATGACCGACTATTATAAGTACCGAACCGTGCAAGCTGGTAAAGTAGAGCAGTTAGTACCAGAGCAACTCGCCTTTATTAAAAGCTACGACAACGAAGATATTCAAGACGAATTTATAACTACCAATGACAACTTCTCAGAAGTATTGCTCAGCGTAGAAGGTATAACCTGCGCAGCTTGTGCATGGCTTATAGAAAAGCAATTACTCGGTTTAAAAACGGTAAAGCGTGTTGATGTTAATACCTCAACTAACCGCGCTATGGTGCAATGGGATAAAACCGCCACCCCATTGAGCGAAATTATTACTAGCCTCGCTAAAATAGGCTATAAAGCCTACCCGTTTCAGTCAGACTTAGAAGCACAGCAAAAGCAGCAAACCGCAAAAGCCTATATTCGCCGCTTAGGTGTAGCCGGTTTAATGACCATGCAAGTAATGATGTTTGCATTTGCTATGTACTTTGGCATGTTCTCCGGTATGGACAGTAATTTTGAGCAGTATTTTAGGTGGATCAGCTTAGTACTTGCCTCTCCGGTTATTTTATATAGCGCACTGCCCTTTTTAACTAATGCCATTAATGGCTTAAAAGCAAAACAGCTTAATATGGACTTACCCGTATCGCTGGCTATTTTTGGTGCATTTGGTGCTAGTTGTTACGCTACATTTATGCAAGTGGGTGAGGTGTACTTTGAATCCGTATGTATGTTCACCTTTTTATTATTATTAGGTAAATATCTAGAATTTAGAGCACGTTTAAAAGCCAGTGAATTTACAGCTAACTTACAAAAGTTATTGCCACTAACCGCCCGTACTCTCGATGCAAATGGGCAAGAACATATTATTGCCGCTAAAAAGCTTAAATTAAACGATATTATTCTAATTAAAGCCGGCGAAACCATTCCTGCTGATGGAATTTTAATTAAAGGTAAAACCAGCGTTGATGAATCAATGATGACCGGAGAGCACCTGCCCGTTAATAAGTTTATTAATCACAGTGTTTACGCCGGCACAGTCAATCATGACGGTATTATTGAAATAAAAATCAATAAAATAGGGCAAAGCACGCTGCTAAATCAAATCATTCGTCTACAACACAATGCACTTACCAAACGCCCTAAACTAGTAGAAATTACAGATAAAGTTGCTCAGTGGTTTGTGGCTGTGTTACTTATATTTGCATCGGTAACCGCATTTGGCTGGTATCAAATTGCCCCTGAGCAAGCATTTTGGATCACTATTTCTGTACTTGTGGCTACGTGTCCTTGCGCGCTAAGTTTAGCTATTCCAACCGCATTAACCTGTTCGGTAGCCAACCTTACTCGTAAAGGTATTTTAATAAAACAAGCGCATGTGCTCGAAACTCTATCTAAAATCACTTTATTCGCATTTGATAAAACCGGCACACTAACCCAAGGACGCTTTAGCTTAGATGCGGTCGATATACTCAGTGAAGAGTACACTAAAAATCAAGTGCTTGAGATTGCAGCCCAACTAGAGAGCTATTCAGAGCACCCAATTGCCCGTGCATTTAGCCAATATAAAGTACCTGGGCATAAACTTAACGATATTCAATTACACCCGGGAAAAGGGATCAGCGCACAGTATAACGACACCCATTATGCTATTGGTAAAAGTGGCTGGTTTAATAGTAAAAAAACTAACGCGCAAGCAACTTTGTATATTAATCAGCAACCTATTGCCCGCTTTTACTTTGTCGATAAAATAAAAGATGATGCGAGTACTTTAATTAACGCTCTACAAACGCATAAGTTAACGTGTCATATGCTTACTGGCGATGCGTCTGATGCGGGGCAACGTATAGCAAAAAAACTTAAATTACACAGCGTGCAATCCGGTTGTAGCCCTAAAGACAAACAAACAGCGGTTGAGCAATGGTCAACACAAGGTGAAGTGGTTGCCATGGTAGGTGATGGGGTAAACGACAGCCCAGTATTTGCCAGTGCGCACTTATCAATCGCCATGGAAACCGGGGCCGATATTTCAAAAAACAGCGCCGACGTTGTATTACTCAATAGCGATTTAGCTTCAATCGAGCACCTATTAATAGTTGCCAAAAAAACCAGGCGCATTATTAAACAAAACTTAACTTTGTCTTTATTGTATAATGGCTCAATATTACCGTTAGCTGCAATGGGGCTGGTTGCGCCGTGGATGGCTGTTATTGGCATGTCGACCAGCTCAATTATTGTGATATGCAACTCATTAAGGCTGTTAAAGTTATGAGCATAATTTACATTTTAGTTCCTATCGCTATTTTATTTGTACTAATAGCTATAGGGGTATTTTTTTGGGCAGTAAAAGGCGAGCAATTTTCTGATTTAAATAAACAAGGCCATAGTATCTTGTTTGAAGATGACAAAGAGCAGCATAACAAAAGTAATGATTGACCCTATTTTCGTCAGTGCTTTTTTAATGGGCCTAATTGGTAGCGGCCATTGCATTGCAATGTGTGGTGGTATAGCCAGCTCACTGCAATTAGCCAGTAATAAACGCCAAACTCTCATTTACTCTTTTGCTTATAATATAGGCCGAGCGCTAAGTTACATGCTTGCTGGTGCATTAGTGGCAGGTATTAGCAGTAAATTTGCCACACAAAACTCTGTTTTTGCATTATCACTGTCTTTTATAGCAGGCATTTTTATGTTGTTGGTAGGGGTATATATAATGCGCTTAGCAGCTACCTTACAATGGCTCGAAAAAGTAGGTAAAACCTTAGTTTGGCAACACCTAGTTAAATTTAATAAATATTTAATGCCAATTAACTCGCCATTTAAAGCACTTGGATACGGCGCTTTATGGGGCTGGTTACCCTGTGGTTTAGTTTATTCAGCACTTACTTGGGCTATGACCAGCGCAAATGCGCTTGATGGTGCATTAGTAATGCTCTGTTTTGCACTAGGCACCTTTCCCGCGATGATCACAATAGGCGTTAGTGCAAAAAAACTAAGCACCCTGTTTAACCACCCTTGGACACGAATAATATTAGGTAGCGTAATAATTTGGTATGGTATTTACTTACTGATCATTGCAACAGATAAGCTTGTGCATTAACATTGATCATATTGTGGCTTGAATTTTAACGGATTGAATTTATGGATTTTTCTCAAGGTCGTGCTAAAAGTAATTGTGCTATTAGCTGTAATAACTGCAGTATCAGCCAGTTATGCCTACCCTTTTCTCTTAATGGTCAAGAAATGGATAAGCTTGACGAAATAATCGAGCGCAAAAAACCATTACACAAAGGCGACTTTTTGTTTGAGTCGGGCGCGCCATTAAACGCTATTTATGCTGTGCGTTCGGGTTCGTTTAAATCTTATACCTTATCTGAGCAAGGCGATGAGCAAATTACAGGTTTTCATTTAGCCGGTGACTTAGTTGGTTTTGATGCAATAAGTAAAATGATGCACCAAAGCTTTTCACAAGCGTTAGAAACATCTATGGTATGCGAAATTCCGTTTGATACCCTTGACGAGTTAGCAGGCAGACTCCCTAAGTTACGCCAACAAATAATGCGCTTAATGAGTAGCGAAATTACCTATGATCAAGAAATGCTGTTACTGCTTAACAAAAAATCTGCCGAGCAACGCTTAGCCAGCTTTATTTTTAACTTATCGGAACGTTTTGGTGAGCGTGGTTTTTCTCGTAAAGAATTTCGCTTTACCATGACCCGCGGCGAAATTGGCAATTACTTGGGTTTAACCGTTGAAACTATTAGCCGTTTATTGAGTCGCTTTCAAAAAGCCGATTTAATAAAAGTTGAAGGCAAATTTATTACTATTTTAGATAACGATGCACTGGCCAAAGCAGCTGCAATAGTAAAGCCCCGCTAATTAGCGTACTTACGTTGTAATATTTAAACTAATTCATTAGATTAAATAGTTTGATTTAGAACAATAATATTTGTGCTATCCCTTTCACTGTGCTCTATTTACGTTACACTCAAAGTACACCCGTAAAGTGAATGGAGTTGCACATGAACACGATTAAACGCATTCTTGCGGTTATTGACCCCACCAAAGACGACCAGCACGGTTTAGCTCGTTCGATTGATTTAGCTAAAAAATCTGGTGCGAGAATTACCGCCTTTATGACGGTTTATGACTTTTCTTATGAAATGACTACTATGCTCTCTGGCGATGAGCGCGAAGCTATGCGTAAAGCCGTGTTAAACGACCGCGAGCTTTGGTTAAAAGATTTAGTATCGCCTTATCATAATGTTAATATTGATACACAAGTTGTTTGGCACAACCGCCCTTACGAAGCCATTATTAATACCGTTATTGAGCAAAAATTTGACCTTGTTATCAAAGGCACTCATCAGCACAGTACACTCAAAGCCGTTATTTTCACCCCAACCGACTGGCATTTAGTACGTAAATGCCCATCTCCGGTTTTATTTGTAAAACAAATGGCATGGCCTGCAAATGGCAACATTTTAGCGGCTGTTAATGCAGTGAGCGAAAACGAGCAACACTTAGCACTTAATAAACGTATCATCAAAGACGCACAATTTTTGTGTGAGCTTGCCGGCGCTAAACTAAACCTGGTGAACGCCTACCCTGCTACACCAATTAATATTGCCATAGAAATACCTGAGTTTAACCCTGGTATTTATAACGAATCGGTTAAAAAGCATCACCATCAGTCTACTAATGCACTGGCTGATGAGTTTAATTTACCCCCAGAGCAGTGCTTTATTGAAGAGGGCTTGCCTGAGGACGTTATTCCCGATGTGGCAAAACGTTTAAACAGCGAGCTGGTGGTTATTGGCACGGTAGGGCGCACTGGTTTAAGCGCGGCCTTAGTAGGCAATACTGCAGAGCATGTTATTGACAGCCTAGATTGCGATGTACTGGCACTTAAACCCGACGGTTATATTAGCCCGCTCGCAAAAGATTAAATTTTGTTACCGAGCATTTTAAGTATATAATGCGCCCCTTTATTTTTAGCAAATAACTTTGCCGTATTGTTTAATAAGGGGGCGTAATTGTCTCATTCAGATCAAGCTAAAGCTCAATTTAACTTAACCAAGCTTCAAAAGCGTTTACGCCGCCAAACAGGTCAAGCCGTCATGGACTTTAACATGATTGAAGAAGGCGACCGTATTATGGTGTGCTTATCTGGTGGCAAAGACAGCTACACTATGCTCGACATGCTGCAACACTTAAAACGTGTAGCACCGATTAAATTTGAGCTGTTTGTTGTTAATTTAGATCAAAAGCAACCTGGATTTCCTGAGCATGTTTTACCCCAGTACCTAGATAAACTAAATGTTGAATACAAAATTGTTGAAGAAGACACCTACAGCATAGTTACCGATATTATCCCTGAAGGTAAAACGACTTGTTCACTTTGTTCGCGTCTGCGCCGTGGTATTTTATATCGTACCGCTAAAGAGCTAGGTGCAACTAAAATTGCGCTTGGCCATCATCGCGATGACATGATCGAAACTCTATTTTTAAATATGTTTTACGGCGGCAAACTTAAAAGTATGCCTGCTAAGCTAATGAGCGATAACGGTGAGCATATGGTTATTCGCCCACTAGCATACTGCAAAGAAAGCGATATTAGCCAATATGCGTTTGCACAGGGTTACCCTATTATTCCGTGTAACTTATGTGGCTCGCAAGAAAACCTACAGCGCAAACACACAAAAGCTATGCTAGCTAAGTGGGACGCTGAGCACCCAGGGCGTATAGAAAGTATTTTTACCGCTATGCAAAATGTTGTACCGTCGCACTTAGCAGATAATCAGTTATTTGATTTTACTAATTTGCAAACTGGTGAAGTAATTGATGGTGGCGATATTGCCCTAGACAAACCAGATATTCCAAAAGAGCCAATTAATAGTTTACAAGATGAAGATGCCAGCGCAGAAGTGGTTACTATTAACTTAAGCTAGTGTTACCTAGGGCTTGTATGCTAATACAAGCCCTACCACTTCTAGTTTTTGAGCTAATTTCATTACTTAAAAACCACTTTATTTTGGTTACATTACCTTATAATTACAATGTAACATCCATCCCCTGCTCCTTTTTTTTGCTAAAACACACTGTTTACCTTTAAACAGAAAGAGTCGTGCTTTACTCCCTAATGCCCTGCTAGCAATGCATATAAAGTGTAAATTACGTATTCATTAACCCCTTAGATCTGGCTGAATTGTAACAACCTCGTCACAATCATTCTATTTTAAAGAACAAAAAACACGGTTTTTACAAATGTACAACAGTTAAAAGTGAACCGATTATATAAAGGTCAAAGCAAAGTGACACTCTGTAATCAACCAATAAATAGGAAGAACTTATGTTAAAAATTAATAAAACATTAAAGACGCTAGCAGTGGGCCTAAGCTTAGTTGCTGCAACGTGCAGTTCTGCTTTTGCTGGTGAGCCATCAAAAAGCATGTTAACACCAGACAACCACTCGTTAATTTTAATTGACCACCAACCACAAATGGCTTTTGCTACTCGCTCGCACACGGTTGAAAGCGTGCGTAATAACGTAACGGGCTTAGCCAAAGCTGCTAAAGCATTTAAAGTACCTACTATTTTAACAACCGTTGCAGCAAAGTCTTTCAGTGGTCCAATTTTTCCTGAATTACAAGCAGTATTCCCTAAACAATCACCGATTGATCGTACAACAATGAACACATGGGAAGATAAGCGCGTAACTGACAAAATAAAGTCGTTTAAGAAAAACAAAATTGTTATCTCGGCACTATGGACCGAAGTATGTGGTGTAGGCCCTGTATTATCTGCTATTGATGAAGGTTATGAAGTGTTTTTTGTAACAGATGCATCGGGTGGTGTAAGTAAAGAAGCACACGACATGGCAGTATTACGTATGGTTCAAGCGGGTGCAAAACCAATCACATGGTTACAGTACATGCTAGAACTACAACGTGACTGGGCGCGTACTGGTACTTATGCTGACGTAACTGATATTGCTAAAGAGCATGCAGGTGGCTATGGTTTAGGCCTTATCTATGCAACTGACATGTTTAATGCAAAAGAAGGTCACTAGTTTTATCAATAATTAAAGGCCACTTATGTGGCCTTTTCATTGGAGAGCAGCATGAAAATCATTCCATTATTAGCTTTACTACTCTCAGCCTCGCTTTATGCCAATGAGGAAGTAAGCACCTCTGCACAAGCTGAAAGTCTAGCAAGAGCAAAGCAATTATCCCAACAATGTTTAGGTTGCCATGGCGAATTTGGTATTGCGCCAATTACTACTAATCCTAACTTAGCTGGACAAAATGCTGAATATCTCGAATATGCTTTAAAAGCGTATCGTGGCGGCGAGCGTAAAGGCGGAATGGCTTTTATTATGCGCGCTAATGCCAGTGCCCTATCGGATCAAGATATTAAAGATTTAGCACTGTATTTTTCATCGCAAGCTGGGCGTAACGCCAGCTCACATCAATAATTTAATGTAAGGAATACGCTATGAAACTAATTAAAAGTTTACTCTCTGTCGCTATTAGTTCGACTATCGCTTTCAATGCACTTGCTGCCGATATGATTGTTTACAATAGTAAGATTGATACTTATGACGGTCAAAAATTCAGTGCTTTTCGGTTACAGATGGCCGTTTTGAGCAACTAACTAATGATAAAGAACAGCTATTAAAAGAAAAAACCGCCGATACTATTGTTATTGACGCGCAAGGTCGCCGAGTGATCCCTGGTCTTAACGACTCACATTTGCATGTAGTGCGTGGCGGACGCTTTTATAACCTCGAAACCCGCTGGGAAGGTATTGACTCTTTAGCCACTGGCCTGGAGATGATAAAGCAAAATGCAAAAGTAACTCCTAAAGGTCAATGGGTGCGTGTTATTGGTGGCTGGAGCCCATACCAATTTAAAGAAAAGCGCTTACCAACCTCAGCTGAGTTAACCGAAGCGGCACCTGATACACCAGTATTTGTTTTGCATTTGTACTCAGGCGGTGTATTGAATAAAAAAGCATTGCAAGTATTAGGTATAACTAAAAATACCGTCCCCCCTAAAGGCAGTTACTATGAAAAAGATGCCAACGGTGAATTAACTGGGCGCTTAGTAGCTGATCCTAACCCAATGATTTTATATAAAACAATTGCTGCACTACCGCAATTATCAGCCGAAGAGCAACTAAATTCTAGTAAACAATACTACAACAAGCTATTAAGCTTAGGCGTAACAAGTGTTATTGATGCAGGCGGCGGTGGCCACACTTTTCCTGAAAACTATCAAGCATCAACAGCCTTAGCGGTAACTGGTGAACTACCTATCCGCGTGTCTAATTATTTATTTCCACAAACACCTGGTGAAGAAATTCAAAGTTTTACGCAATGGATGAGCAGCTACAACGCCAACCAAGATCTACACTCACACATGGACAATGGTTATGTGATTGAAGGCGGTGGCGAGTTACTTGCTTGGAGCGCCTCTGATTATGAAAACTTCACATCAGGACGCCCTGATCTTGCCGCAGACGCTGAAGATGAACTTGAAAAAGTAGTGCGTTTACACCTACTACAAGGTTGGCCATTTAGAATACACGCTACCTACGATCAATCTATTGAGCGTATGTTAACTGTATTTGAAGAAATCAATAAAACACAACCCTTCAACAAAGTGCGTTGGATTATTGACCATGCCGAAACAGTGTCAGATAAAAATCTAGCGCGGATTAAAAAATTAGGCGGTGCTATTGCTGTGCAAGGCCGTATGGCATTTGCAGGGGAAGATTTTGCCAAGCGTTATGGTAAACAGCAAACTAAACGCACACCACCCATTAAAAAAATGCTCGCTATGGACATACCGGTAGGCTTTGGTACTGACGGTACCCGCGTTGCTAGCTTTAACCCATGGGCCACTTATTATTGGGCGGTATCGGGTAAAACTGTAGGCGGTTATACCCTATACGATAAAACCAATACCCTAGATAGGCTAACTGCATTACAGGTATTCACCCAAGGTAGTGCGTATTTTTCAGGCGAAGAAATGTTAAAAGGTCAAATTGAGCCTGGCATGTACGCAGATTTTGCTATTTTAAATCAAGATATTTTAACGGTGGCTGAGAGCAAACTATTAAAAACGCAAGCAGAGTTAACCGTTGTAGATGGTAAAGTGCAGTATGCAGCAAAACAAAGCTTTCCTAAACTGCACAAACCACTTCAAAAAGCATTGCCTGCATGGTCACCAGTCAATCAATAAACTGAGTATTTATATTAAGCTATTAAAATATAATCATTTTAGAAGTAGATAACGCACTAAGTTAAAAAGGGTTTGCATTGGCAAACCCTTTTTTAATGGCTAAATTTGAGTAATTAATAAGATAAAATTTATATCGTTAATTTACTAAACGCTCATATAAACCAGATGCTCTAGACACACTTTTATTCATTGCCAGTAACAATACTTTTTTATCTGCCACCAGCTCAAAGGTATTTTTAGCACGCGTTATGCCGGTATACACTAACTGCCTATTTATCCCCATGCGGGCTTGTTTTAGCGGCGGTAACACCATGGCGGTGTAGCTAAACTCTGATCCCTGTGATTTATGTATAGTCATTACATATACTTTGTCGTGCGCAGGTAAGCGTGCTGGCGAAAACGCCCGTTGATTCCCCTGCTCGCCTATAAATAGTGCTTTAAGCTGGCCGCTTTCATCGGGCATTAAAATACCAATATCGCCATTAAACAACTTAAGCTGATAATCATTTTGGCTTACCATTATTGGCATACCGGTATAATGGCGCTGATTCGGGCTTAGGGTAATAAGCCCTTGTTGTTGTAAAACGCGCTCAATACGCTGATTTAAACTATTAACCCCGTAATCACCTTCACGTACTGCGGCCAGTAACTGGTAACTTGCAAAGGCTTTGTGCACCTCTGCAACGCTTGCACCTTGAGCAATTAAACTAAGATAATGTGTGTATTTACTTGCAGCGCTTTTAACCAATTTTTCGATAGGTTTAGCTATAAAGTCGTAATCTAAAATCACATCTTTAAAGCGCCCCTCAACACTTTCTTGCTCAACGTAATTTAAAATACCTGTGTTATTGGTATTTACCGCTAACGCAAGTTGGCCAATACCACTTTGTGCATCAAAGCGGTAGCTGTGTTGTAAAAATGCAATGCAATCGGCAAGTTTAAACGCGCTATTACCTTGCGCCATTAATTTAGCCTCGCCGTTAAAGCATAAATTATTTAGCTCATCGCATCGTGCCGGTGAATAACCAGGTGTTTGCCCCAGTACTAGCCCTTGGCATAAGTCACTCATTACGCTGCCGGTGTCTACCGAGGCCAGCTGATCTTTATCACCTAAGAGTATTAACCGTGCATGTGCAGGTAATGCCTCAATTAGTTTTGCCATCAGCGATAAGTCGACCATTGAGGCTTCATCTATAATTAACACATCTAAATGCAGTGGATTCGCTTTATTGTGCCTAAACTTATTGGTAAAGGGTCTTACCCCTAATAATCGGTGAATAGTTTGTGCACTTTCGGGGATTAACATTTTAATATCAGCGGGTATATTAGTGAGCTTATCTTTAGCGCCTAAAATTGATTCGCTTAAGCGCGCTGCGGCTTTACCTGTGGGTGCCACCAGCTTAATACTCAGTGGAGCAGTTTTATAAAGCGACTGTAAAATGGCGAGCAACTTAGTCACTGTGGTCGTTTTACCAGTACCTGGGCCGCCAGTAATAACGCTAAAACCTTTGGTGGCTGCAATAGCACAGGCTACTTTTTGCCAATCGGTGGTAATGGTTGCATCGGGTGTAAAATACTCATTAAGTAGCGCAGCTAATAACTCATTATTTATATTAAGTGTACGCTCGCTCATTGTTAGTAAACGGCTCGCTAATGTTTGCTCATATCCAGCAAGGCGCGCAAAGTAAAGGCGTTGATTAAACAGTTGCAGTGGTTTGTTGTCTCCAACGCTTGTATGGTTTTGTAAATAGCTAAGTACCTGCTCATAATTAAACCCTTCACTAAACGGGCTTAGCTTATCTGGCACGCTCTCCTGTGCTTTAATAAAGTCGCTGCGGCGTAAATTAAAAGGGTTACTCCAATCAACCTCGCTTAAGGTTAAACAACTATGCTGGCTTTGCTGCGATAAACACAGTAATAGCACCAGATAAAACATTTCATTGTGCGTGTTTTCGCTATTACTTTTACTGAGCATTTCAGCTAGCTTTACATCCACAATGCGAATGCGGTTTTCGCTAAGTAAATAGGTAAGTAAAGGCACTGCTGTGCTTAAAGTAGGGCTTTGCTCATTTAGCTCAAGCTCCTGCTCTACCCCTTGATCAAATTCTTGATCAAAAAGGCCCGGTTGATTATTTAATTCACTCATAACATGGCTCCTTGGCTAAACAAACTATCTAAAATAGTCACTTGCTCAGTGGTAAGCTTTTTAAAGTACACACCTTGCCCAGCTGGCATGCCACGTAAAAAGGTGTAATACACACCGCCTAAATGAGTTTCAGCTGAGTAATCAGCTATACGCTGTTTTAGCAAACGATGCAGCGCTACGGTGTAAATTAAATACTGTAAATGATACTGGTGGCTACTCATGGCTTGCTCAAGCATATCGTGCTCGTAGTCAGCAGCGTTACTACCTAGGTAATTAGATTTATAATCTAAAATATAATATTTACCTTGGTAGCAAAATATTAAATCGATAAAACCTTTTAACAGCCCTTTTACGTGGCTAAATTCGAGCTTACTGTGCTCAAAACCAAAATGCTTTATAAGAATTTCATTAAGCTGCGGCGCACTTAAGCTTTTAAGCGGTAAGTTAAACTCCATTTCTACTAGGCAATCGCTTGGCGCTAGTTGGCTTAAGCTCAGGCCATTACTGTTAACTAAAGAGCTGTTACCTGAGATATTATTACCTGAGGTACTATTACCTGAGGCATCAGTATTAACATTGCTATCGCCATTAAGCGGGCAAGCAAGAACGTCTAATATCCACTGCTGAGTAATATCTTGCCAGTGTTCACTAATATGGTACTTCTCTAGGCTGCGTTTAATAACGTCTGCTAAATTATGCTCTTTACTAACTGGGTGCTCTATTGGGCTAGTAAAATCTATTTGCTCAAAAATTTCGTGTAAACAACTCCCCGGTTTTGCCCCTTTCGGAAAGCTATACACAGAAGGGGCTTCGTCTTCTTGTACGGCAAATTCATCTTTTTCATGATCCTCATCACTGCGCCCAGGCGCTAGGTGGTCGATATGCTTTTTAAAGCTCAGCGCACTAAAGCTAGTTGCTCGCCAATTACGCTCAATACTGGCTGTTACATTATTTATACTCAATATTTGCTGAGCATCAGCGCTATTATTAAAATCTAAAGTACCTTGAGCTAATAAATCCTCTGAGGTGAATTGCTGATAATCCATACCAGTATGCTCGCTGCAAAAATCGGCTAAATGGTTACGCCAAATTTGACTGCTCGTAATTTCAAGCCCTGCAAATAACACATGCCCCAGGGCACTGCTTTGTATCGCCAAACGACTACTTTGCCCTTGCCCAATGTTATACATACCAATAGCACAAAAGTGTACCGCGCGAGTGAGTGCTACATACAGTAAGCGTAAATCTTCGGCAAGGCGCTCTTGCTCTGCTTTTTGCAGTGCGTCATCCCCTTTACTTAAATCGTAAATTAGTGTGCCATTATTATGATACAGCGCTTCTTTCGTTTCACGATAGCCACTAGCAAAGGGCATAAATACCAGCGGATACTCAAGCCCTTTTGAGGCGTGCATAGTCACTATTTTAACTAAATTAGCGTCGCTCTCTAGGCGTACTTGCACTGTTTCGCCATCTTGCTGGCTTACCTTTTGTGCAAACCAGCGCAGTAAACGCAATGTGCCCTCAAGCTCAATTTGTTTTTGCTGTAGTATTTCGCCAAGGTGCCTAAAGTCGGTAAGCCAACGCTCAACGTTGTAGCCTAGGCCTTGCCATTTAGCACTAAGTTGATTGTGGCTCATTAAGCGCTCAAGCATTGCCATAGCGCCTTGCTTGTTCCAAATATGGCTAAGCTGCGCAAAAAAGTTTAAGTGCTCTTGCCATTGTGCCTCGTCATCTGCCAGTGCATATATTTCGTTATAGCTTAAACAAAATAACGGCCCTGCTAACACGCCACGTAATAGCGACTCATCATACTGGCCATGCAACGCAGTTAAAAAATTAAGTAGGTGGTGGCTAAGCTCTTGGTTAAACACACTCTCGCGCGATAAATACACGCTGGCAATTTTAGCGTTGCTCAAGGCCTTTTTGATTATTTGCGCTTCAACACGGTCGCGCACTAATATACAAATATCTGCAGCGCTTACTGGCTTTTCACCAATACAAGCACGCCCTTGCTCGGCTTGCGTTAGTAAAGTGACTATTTTATTGGCAAAAAAGGTGGCTAAGTGCTGCTGCCCAATGGCTTTGCCCGTCGGCTTGTTTTTTTCATCTGCGGCGGTGTCGCTAAATACACAAAATTCAAACGCAGTAGCTGGTTGTCCGTCAATCAAAAACGACTCGTCTGCTTTTTTACCTTTAGCTGCTACTGCATTAAACGGTATGGCATCGTTATAAATAAAACTGTTAGCGTGCTTACCAAATAAGCTGTTTACGCTGCTTACTACATCGCTGCTAGAGCGAAAGTTAGTACCTAGCGTAAATTGCTGCTGTTTTTGCACTGCTTCTTTGGCACCAATATAGGTAAAAATGTCTGCCCCCCTAAAACCATAAATAGCCTGTTTAGGATCGCCAATCATCGCCAGTGTAGTGTGCTCTTGCTGGTAAATTTTACTAAAAATACCGTACTGAATCGGATCGGTATCTTGAAACTCATCTATCATAGCCACCGGAAACAACTGGGCAATTTTTTGCGCCAGTACATTGCCTTGCTCGTTATTTAATGCGCTGTGTAAATTGCTAAGTAAATCATCTGGGGTGATCACGCTTTGCTCTTGCTTGCGCTTTATTACGGCTGCTTTTACCCACTTTGCCGCATGCTGTACTACAGCAATTGCTAGCCCCTGGTTTATGGTGTTATTAAGTGCGGCAAGCTCGTCAAATTGACTCAGTAATGAATGTGTAAATAGCGGCTGATTCTTTTTATAATTGCTTATATCGCTTAAGTTTTCGCTACTCCATATCTCAAACGAGTATTTGCTAGTACCAAATTCAAAAAACAAATCGCCACCTAAACAAAAGGCTTCAAGTGCTGCAAGGCTGCCTTTGCGCCCTGGCGTTTTAGAACCACTTAAGCCAGAGCTTTTAATGGCAGCTATAAACTCTTGCTCTAACACCGCTTTTTTAAATGCAGGTATTCGGCTTATATACTCGTCACGCGCTTGCCATACGTCATCTAAGTTTACTTGCGGAGTTATTTGCGCATTCGCTTTATTTAAAATACTCGACACTTTGCCAAACAAAGCTTCAGGCGCGGCGAACACGCCTAAAATAGCATCGGTTTTTTCTTTATTGAGTGGATATACAAAGGCGCGCCAAAAATCTTTAATGGTTTCGAGCAATATGTCGCGCTCATCCAAAATAAATTCTAAGTTAAACGCCACACCCGACTCAAACGCGTGTTGTTTTAGCATGCGCTGACAAAAGCCATGAATGGTAAAAATAGCCGCTTCGTCCATTGATTTAGCAGCCGCATCGAGTAAATCAAAGGCGCGGTGTTTATCATCAACTGCAGCTATTACCCCTGCAATAAGCTCATCTTTTGGGTCTTGCCCAAGAAGTGCATCGCGCGCGGTGATAATACGATTACGCACGCGGTCTTTAATTTCTTGCGTGGCAGCATCAGTAAAAGTTACCACCAGTATTTGCTCAACACTGAGCGGCTTATTTAATAGCGAGTTTGCATCATAGGCTATTTGCATTCCCAATAAGTAACGTAAATACAGGCCAGTAATTGTATACGTTTTACCCGTACCGGCACTGGCTTCAATTAAGCTTTGCCCTGTTAATGGCATTGTAAGTGGATTAAGCGCTTGCATGGTCACTCTCCTTAGCGTGTGCAAATAACGGGGCGAGTAATTTATCGCTCCACTGTATAAACTCGTCTTGGCAATCGTTAAGCGATTGTACTGTTAAGCGAATATAGGGATTTTCGCCCTCGCCTCGCCCTATGTATTGTGGGCTAAATTTGCTCATCGCTTTTGCTATATCGCCGCCGCTTTTTACGTACTCGTAGCCACTTACCGGAAAAAACGCCACGGGCTCGTTGCGCAGTCCTTTGTATAATTCAAACCAATCAAGTAACAATGCATCGGCATCAACTTTACTTATTGGCGCAAAGGCAACTTGTTTATCAAGCCCAAGTATTAGCGTTTCTACGTGTTGCTCCATACTTTGCGCTGCTAGGTGATAAATAAAGCCTTTAATTAAATCTTTCGCTTTTATACTAGCGCTGCGATAAAACACCTGCTTTTGCAAATAAATATGGTTTAACCAGCCTTCTACTTTAGTGTTTTCTAGTTTGAGGGCTACCTCTATAGGGTCGCTTTTGCCCCCTTTAATTTGCTCTTTCACTTGCCCTGCCAATGCATCTACTCGGTGCTGCATACTCTCAAATATTAAGCTACCTACGTTGGCTTGTGGTAATTCGCCGCGTTGTAATATTTGCTCTGTACTAAGTGGCTGCTCATTAATGTTGGCTTCGAGTATTTCATCAAGGTAAAAGTAGCGGCGCAATGCGTCTAGGCTAAAGGGCTCTTCGTCTTTTACTACTTCGTTAAATTGCGGTAATCGCAGCCCTAAACTTTGTTGATAAAAGCTCTCTTGGGCGTTGCAAACACTACGAATAAACACATCGAGATCTAACTGCTCAGGCGGTGTTACATTAAGCGCGCTAACGGCTTGTGGGGTTATTGACTCACTGGGCAGCCAAATTGGATTGTAGCTGTGGTTGCTCAGCACAGTGTTTGCTTGCTCATTGGCTAAATAATAATGGCTATTAAAGGGCTGCAAATGCTGTTGGCTAATTAAACACTCTGGCAGTGTTTTTTCGCTCTCGCCGCTTAATACAAAGCTACGACTAATATATTCTAGCAGTTCGCTCACAAGGGTTGATGGCATACGCGGTTGGTTGTCAAAACACGAGCGACCAATGTAGCTCATGTATAAGTTATCGCGGGCACTGAGTAGCGCTTCTAAAAATAAGTAACGATCATCTAATTTACGTGATCGGTCACCTTTTTGTTTTTTAGAATATGGCACTAAGTCAAAACCAATCGGCTGTACGTTACGCGGGTAGTCGGCATCGTTTAAGCCAAGCATACACACCACTTTAAATGGCACGGCGCGCATTGGCATTAGGGTACAAAAGTTAACTTGCCCCACTAAAAATCGCTGCCCTACGCCTTTTTCTTGAATGCCTTGTTTAATTAAGTAACTAACAATACGCTGCGACACCGCCTTGCTGTAATCACCATTATTATGATGCTTTTGTAACTCTTCGAGCACGTTTTGCAGCACTAACAAATCCCAACTGTCGTCGCTTTCACTCTCGTAAATTGCACTAAGTAGCTCGCTTAAAATATGCGCTTTGTTGGTAAGCGTATCGTCGGGCGTTAATTGCTCTTTAAAGCTTTGTAGCACATCAATAAAATGCACTAGCTTATTAAGTGTATCGAGCGCCATGCCTTCTACTTCATCGGCGCTATAAATACCATTAAACGGACATTGCTCGTCGCGCATGGCAATACCTAGTAATAAACGGTTAAGCCCGTGTTGCCAGGTATTTAAATCGATAGCGGGTAAATCAAAGCTGCTTTTATGCTCGGCATTTATGCCCCATTTTACGCCAACACGTTCCAGCCAATATTGAATTTGCTCGTACTCGTGTGCCTCAAGGCCAAATTTTTCGGCTATTTGCGTCACTTGTAATAAATCGAGAATATCCGACACACCAAAGCGCGAAAACGGTAAATTAGCTAAACTAGCAAATGAGCTAAGCACGGGTTTTTCTTGCTCTATGGCTAAATCGGCAAGTGCGTAAGGAATAAAGCGACTACCTTGTGCACCACCAAAAACGGCTTCAATGTACGGGCTGTAAGTGCCTACATCGGGCATCATCACTATTATGTCTTTGGGGGTAAGCGCAGGGTTTTGATTAAATAAATTAAGTAAGTAGTCATGCAGACGCTCAACTTCTCGAAGCGGTGTATGGCAATCGCTTAGCGTAATGCTGGTGTCGGTTGCACTTATAGGCAATTTACCTTCGTCGTTTATAAACCACTCTTTGTTATCGGTCAGTGACTCACCTTTAAACGCTAGCTGATAAATCTCGCTTTGTATTTGCCCAAGCAAGGTGTCGTCAAACACATCAATAAAGCCATCAACCCAACGGGCATCTAGCTGTACTAGCTGCTCAAAGTAGTCGCGACCTAATTTCCCCCACGAGGATAACAGCGGATTACCAATAAAGTAGTACTCTTCATCAGGATTGGTTTGCTTTTTTTGTTGTGCTTCCAGCAGCGGCATTTTGGCGTACTTTGCACTTATTTTAGCCGCTGTTTTTTCATCAATAATATCGCCCCAATAATGCTCACTGGGATTAAAAAAGAATAAAAACACCTCGGTTTTTTCACTCAGCGCTGTAAATACTTCAAGCTGCGAGCTGGCAATGGCCGATATACCAAATAAGCTAATGCGTTGTGGCAGTAAACTGTTGTCCATTGTTTCAAGCGCTGCCAGCAGTTGTCCTTGCATATTAGCGCGATGAAATTGGCTTTGCCCAAGCTCTTGGCTTAATTTTACAATGCGCCGCCACAAATCAGGTTGCCACGGGGCTATGGTTACATCAACATCATCAAGTTCATCTGTACCACTATCCCATGTGGCTATCCAATGCGGGCGGTACATTAAATATTGGTCGTACACGTCGGCTATTTTTTCACACAAGGCAAAGGTTTTTTGGCCGTCAATATCGCCCTCTAAATAGGTTTTTAGCGGTAAATACAGTGGCTCATCAATACAGCTTGGTAAAATAGCAAACAGTTTCCATGCAAGGTTGGGTTTATTAAACGCCGACTCTTTAGGTACATTTGGTAAAAGTTGCTGATACAACTGCCAAATAAAGCTCGAAGGCAGCGGAAAATCCACCTGCGCCGCTACACCTAAGTTTTCGCTCAAACCAATTTTTAACCACTGCGACATACCCGGTGACTGCACCAGTACCACTTCTTTGTCGAATGGGCTTGCTAATGGGTTGGTTTTTAATAACTGATGAAACTGCGCTTGCAGTGCTTCCATACGGTTTGATTGAATAATATTGAGCATACTTACCTATCCTTGCTTGAGATAAAACGAGTGTAAGATATTTTCAATTACAGGGGTAGCGATTAGCGCAAATTGGCTTTAATAAATCAGCGGGTTAGTTAAATTTTATACGCACAGTAGTGATGCTATCTACTGTGCGTTTTATAAGGGCAATTATTAATAAGGGCTAATGCTTGAGAGTTTAAACTGACTTTGCATTATTGCTTTACCATCAATATCTTTGAGCTGTAATGAAATTGACGGGTCGGCTTGCTGCCAGTCTATGCTTAAATCGCCGTAATTAACTTGGTGGGTAAAATCCCCTACTCGGTGTATGTTAGGGCTTACGTCTTTCCATTTTTCGGTTAGGCCAGAGCTGGTCATTTCTATTAGTGGGTAGTCAAGGTTGTGCTTATACTGTGAAATTTCGCCCCAGTGGGTATCGCCGCTAATAATAACTACGCCATTTACTTTATGCTTTTTGATCAGCGCAAATAAACGCTTTCTATCCTCGGGAAAGTTAGCCCACGACTCCCATCCAGTAAAATCGGGAAGTAGCTGTAAGCTTGAGGCAATAAGCTTTATAGCCGCGGGCTTTTTAAGCTCTTGTTCAAGCCATTGCCACTGCGCCTCACCAAGCATTGACGCGTCTTTAACATTACTTGAGCTATACGGACCTTGATTATTTAGTTTACGCTTAGTGGCGTACTCCAACTTACTTACTGTGTTTAGCGCATCTCGGTTCCAGCGCAAATCTGGCATAATCACCTGCACAATTTGCTCACCTTCACCATACATATACGAGGTATAAATACCATCGGGGCGAGTGCGTCGTGGTGAGTTTGCAGGTTCTTGCCAAAAATCGAGCATAATTTGCCGCGACTCTTCTTTATGCGGATACTTTTTACCGGCATCGTTTTGGCCATAATCGTGGTCATCCCACATAGCTATAATAGGCGTTTGCGCTTTTAGTATTTTAAAACCGGGCTTTGCCCCTAAGCGCTGATATTTATCGGCAAGTACGCTCATATTATTGGTATCGCCATAAATATTGTCACCTAAAAATATAAATAAATCGCTCTGCTCTTTGTTTATGGCATCGAATATAGGGATGTTTTTATCTTGATGCCCGCACGAGCCAAATAATATTTTAGAGGGAGCACTCAAAGCACTAAAGCTAACAAGCAAGTTGGTTAATACTACCGCGGTTATTATTTTCATTTTAAAATCTCATTAATAGCCGGTGCCATATTGGCATTTATTTGCTTTGGGTTTTGCCCAAGCGCCTTTAACACTGTTGCGGCAATTTGCGTTTGTTTAAGCTCAGTAGTTGTTTTAACTAAGCCTTGGCCTTTTATGGCAGGGCCAATAGCGGCAAGCCAAATATGTTCGGAGCCTATAATTCCTTCGGGAAACTTATTTTCGCCTAAATGCAGTGCTGCTAAGGCGCGTTTTGAACTGTGATGTTGCCAGTCGCTTGCGTTACTACCACGGCCATGATCTGTGGTAATAATGAGGGTGGTGTTATTTTTATACCCCGGTGTTGTTTGAATGGTATTCCATAAATCAGCTATAAATGCATCACTTTGTTTTGCCGACTTTAAATACGCGTGGTAGTCACCATCGTGGGCAAAGTCATCGGTCTCCCCTAAACTTATTACTAATAATTTTGGCTTCTTAGCTAACATATACGCCTTAGCAAACCGATAAGTAAAACTGTCTAATCGTACATTGCTCCAAGGGCTCGGAATTTCATTTTGCATGGCATTTAAAAGTGGCGCATTTTCAAATAAATCCTCCTCAATTGGCATAAATCCGGCGTTAACATATACCTTACTGCGCTCTGTATTAAGTATTGCAGGAAATACATCCCAACTACCAAATAAGGCGGTATTATTTTTAAATGCGGGTTGGCGCTCCAAACGCTCTAATATAGTGTGATTTGGGTTAGGAATTTTATTGTTACTATTAATACCTTCATCCACCTCACCGCTAAGTATTTCGTTATAACCGGGATACGAAAAATACCACGGGTTACTTACCGACATATTAGAGCCCTGCTCTCTATTACCCATTATTACCCCTTGCTTAGCCACAATCTGGGTAATAAACGGCATCAGCAGTTGTTGGCGTTTTGCAGGGCTGTTATGCCAAAACTCTGTATTTAGCTGCTCTGGTTTCTTAACAAAATCGGAATTATTAATAAGATTTTTATCTGCACCACTAAACACCTCTTGCCAGCGCACACCGTCAAGCGTTACCAACACGACATTTTGTGTCGTTTTTTGTACTGCCGCTGCAAAGTCGCTTGCTAGGGCAATTAAACTAAATGCACTTACTTTTAAAATCGTTTTCATATTGTTATCGGCCTATTTTTATAACAAAAAGCCCATTAATAATGGGCTTAAAATAATTTACATTACGACTTAAAAATCTGCAGTAAAGGTAACCGCAGCAGTACGAGGCGCACCAATAAAGTAAGTAGCCCCATTACCTGTGCCACCTGCGAGGTAGCTTTTATCAGTTATGTTATAAACCACGAACGAGAGATCAATGGCTTTAAATGGCCCTGCATCTACATCGGTAGAGTAACCGGCATTAAAGTCGAGTACCGTGTAGCCATCTACTTTATTGCGTGCTCGCGTGTCTTCGTCTTGCCATGCACCTAAACGCTCACCTGTGTATTTAGCCGACAAACCAACACGAAAGCCGTCACTAAAGTAATCGGTAGATACAACAAATAAATCTTCCGATGTATCTATTAAACTATCGCCTTTTTTAAAGCTCGGCGCTGCAGTGTTGCCATCGTTATCTTGTAGTAATACACCTTGTGAGTCATATGCATTTGGATCATCAGACGAATATTCAGAGCTGCTATTGGTATACGACGAATAAACACTCCAACTTGGTGTGAGCATATAACTTGCAGAAAGCTCTAGCCCCTTAGAATCGATGCCCCCTACATTTATGTATGACCCATTAGTGCCAATAGTGTAGTCAATTCCGCCTGAATCACTGCCAGGTGCAATAAAGGTAATGCGGTTATCAAACTTAACGCTGTAGGCCGTTGCGCTTAGCGTTAATTTATCGGCTTGGTAGCGTACCCCAAAATCAATGTTTTTTGCTGTTTCTGGTTCTATTTCAGTCAGTGTTGAACTGTCGCGCTCTAGCACTCCGTCTTTAATTGCAGCAAAGTTTTCGCTGTAACTTGCAAATAATTCGGTATCGTTATTTAACTGATACAGCGCGCCACCACTAAATAACACATCAGAGTCGCTGTCTACTTTATCAGAGCTTTCGTTAGCAAAGTGGTCGTACTTTTGTAACTCAACTAAATACTGTTTAGCGCCAATATTTAAGGTTAAATCGCCTAAGTTAATAGAGTCTTGGATGTACCATTTGAACGTATCTGTATCAAAGGTATTTTTGTACTGAGTCCAGTAAGGGGTGTTTTCAAAATGATGAAAAATACGTGCATCAATTACTTTGTGCCAATCACGCGACTCTTCTCGCTCGCTTTGCTCATACCAAAAACCAGCCTCAATATCGTGATCACCAAACGTTGCTTGGTAGTTAGCGGTTACGCCTAAACGATCTTTTTTGTAATGAGTATGACGATAAGACATAACGGGCGTTGCTGTATCGTCGTAACACGCCGGATTTAAACCAGGCCCCGACTCCCACGGCCAATTTAAGCTTGCTGTACAACCTGGGTTAGGTGCAAGCGGGTTACCCTCGCTATCAGCAAAGCCATACGAGCCAGCATTAGTACCGCCTTGTGTTGTTGGCTCGCCGTTTTCATCTACTGGGGTTGTTAAATAAGGTGGGATCCAGTCACCACGCCCCGAGTTTTTATGATAATAAGGGCTAATCGTTAATAGTGATGTGGGCGAAATTGCATATTCAAATTTTAAATAACCTAAGGTGTTTTCACGCAGCGTGCCCCAACCTTCGGCAAACATTTGATCAAAGTGCGGAACCCCTGTCCAGTTCCACGTTAATTGATCCCAATTGGGTGTTTGCTCAAATTGCTCAATACTCACGCTGTTGTAGTTAGTTTCGCTAACATCGTCGTAAGATAAGCGTCCGGTTAGGGTTAAATCGTTAAAATTAGATACAAACTTAAGCTCAGCATGTTGGTTGTCTTTACCGCCATTACTTCCCGAGCCAATCCAACGGCTAGTGTCGGTTTGCGAGTAGCTTACGTATGCTTGGGTATTATCAAAAACAGTGCCTGTTTCGTGCTTAATATAATAACGCGAGGCGTCGTGGCTGCCCGATGTATAGGCAAACGTAGTGCCTTTTTCGAGGCTGGGATCTTTACTTACAAAATTAAATGTACCGCCTAGCGCTTCCAGCGATGCCGATTTAATATCAGACGTACCTTGGCCTACTTCAACTGTAGCCAGGTTTTCGCTGTCCAGAAAACGGTTAGCTTTAGCACCGCCACCGTAATTAGAGCCACCATTGGGTATGCCATCTACTGTCATCCCTAATTGCTGTTGGTTACCGTCAATACTAAAACCACGCATTGTAATTGTGGTAGACCAATCGTCACCACCAAATGCATCACCTTCGTTTATGCTAATACCCGGTAAATTATCAATCACCGACAATATACTTGCTACCGAACTTTGTTGCTCAAGCATTGCAGGCTCAATAACGTTGTTAGCATAGCTGGTAGGCTTAGCGACTACGGTTATTTCCTCTATAGTCTTGTCGTTTGCATAAACAGATGTTGATACAGCCATGGCTATAGCCATGCTCAAAAGCGATTTGTTTTTTAAAGCGTACATTGTTGTCCCGTTTAGTTTTAATTATTAAAAATTAATTATTATGAAAACGGGAGCAGTATAAGTTTTAAACATGACAACTAAGATGAACTTAATTGACATAATGGTTAAACAAATATGGAAGATTTATAGCAGGAATATGTACAAAAAAAGACAACCCAAAAGCAAGCTTATGGGTTGTCTTAAAAATCGTTTTAAATAATTATAAAACTAGGGTCTGTTGACCTTTGCGGATTAAAATTTGTTCAAACTAGGGGCGATTTAATCACGGCGCGAAGGTTTGTAACCTAGTGGGCTTGGGCTAAGTAAAAACCGAGCAAAGCTTCCGCGTCCTGCTCACGCCCATTACCTACATCCATGTAGGCAACAAAGAGTCAATCGCCCCTAGGCAGAACCCTTCGGGCAGCGCATGTTTGGCATTGATGCTACGTTATCGCCTATTTATGGGGGAATAACCACATCACATAGGCTCTGCCTTGCCTAAATACCAAACACGCTGCTGCAAATTTAACCTTGAAAGATCAACAGACCCTAAGAGTTACACCAGCTCGCTAAGCATATCGGCATTGTATTCTACCAGCGGCTGGTTATTACTAATTTTGCTTATGTAATCTGGGTTTGCAATAAGTGGGCGACCAATGGCAATTAAGTCAAACTTAGCGTCGTTAATCGCCTCTTTTGCAGTTTCAAAACTATAACTACCCACACCTACTAACGTACCTTTGTAGCCCGCGCGTAAAAATTCAGAGGTATTTTTGCCTTCAAGCGAGTCAAAACGCATGCTGTCGTCAAAAATTCCACCATGTAAATAGGCTAAGTCTCGCTTTTCAAGCTCAGCTAACAAATAATCAAATACGGCTTTATCACGGCTATCCTCGGTCATATTAAAATAAGCACCCGGCGTTACACGAATAGCGGTACGTTCGCTTCCAACGGCAGCAATAACAGCATCGGTTACTTCAAGCGCAAAACGCGCCATGTTCTCAGGTGTTTGGCCGTATTCATCATTGCGCTCATTTGCTGCATAATGTAAAAATTGGTCAATTAAATAACCGTTAGCACCGTGAATTTCTATGCCATCGAAACCTGCTTCTATTGCGTTTTCGGCTGCTTTTGCGTAATCGGCTACTAAGCTTTTAATATCATCTGTGGTTGCCGCTTTTGGCGTAATGTAAGTAAGCTCACGCATGCGCGGAACAGTCCCTTCTACACCAATTGCTGATGGCGCAAGTACATCGCCATCAAAAAAGTGTGGGTGAGCAACACGGCCAACATGCCAAAGCTGGGCAAATATTTTGCCGCCATTGGTATGTACTGCGTCGGTTACTTTTTTCCAGCCCTGAATTTGCTCACTGGTAAATAAACCCGGCGTATTAGGATAACCTTGCCCGTCTGGGCGAATAATTGTCGCTTCGCTAATAATTAACCCTGTATCTGCACGGCGCGCGTAGTAGTCAACCATAGCTTGGGTTGGCACTAGGTTATCATCAGCCATACTGCGCGTTAATGGCGCCATTAATATACGGTTTTTAAGTTCAATAGTGCTGTTTAATTTATACGGGACAAGTAAATCAATCGACATTGTGGATCCTTTGTGTGGGAATAGCTAAGCACTAAATGCTCAACCTAAATAGCAAGTATGGTGTGTAAATGCGGCCATTTGATAAACATTCAAGGGTATTTTTGAATGGTCGCTCAAATTAATAATAAAACTTATACTTACAGAGCCGTAAATTAGATCTATATGCGGTAAATTAAATAATAACTTTTCACCACACTGTCATATAACTCGATATACTTACACTTAATACCCAAGCCAAAAACTTAGAGTAAGCAAATTATGACTACAGCAAATAACACAGAACAACACGACGTAATTTTAGGCCTTGGTGCCAAAAAACGACTCGCTTTTATGTTCGAAACCACGCAGCAATTTAAACAAGTATGGATTTTAAACGATGACGATGGCTGCGTTATGCTCACCAACGAAGATGACGACTGCGTACCCGTATGGCCAACTCGCGAGTTTGCACAAGCATGGGCCACTGGTGAATGGGAAGGTTGCACCCCAAAAGCCATTCCTACACAAGACTGGTTAAGCCGCTGGACACCAGGATTAGAGGAAGACGACTTACTCATTGCCGTTTTTCCAACCGAAGATGACGATGGTACAATACTGTTTCCGGATGAGTTTGATACACAACTAAAAATGCCAAAGAAAAAATATTAAGCGCCTTTCCCTCTAAACAGTAAAGCCATACTCACAATAATGGCTTTACTGTTTTACATAGGCTCTTTGTAATTACAGCCTTTATTTAATTCTATTTTAATATCAATAAGCTATAAATTTCGCCCAATTAAATCGCCGCTAAATAGCATAATATTGTAACTATTGATGGCTAACACGCCCTATAAATTAAAATAAAATATACATTTTAAATAATTATTAACTATATTATTAAATACAATTAATTATAGTTTTTTTAATAGCTAACTTTTAGCTAAATAACGTCGGCAAAACGATTTAAAGCAATAGGAAAATGGTTTTTCAGGCGTATAATCCACACACTTTTATACCCTAGGGTCAAATTATGTTTAAACTCCGTCATATTATTATTTTAAGCGCTACCTTAGCGCTATTTGCTTGCTCTGAGCCAGCACCTAAACCAACTAAACAAACACCCGCTAAAACCACTGCAGTTGAAAAAGTAGCCAGCCAAAATACAGCTAGCGTTACTGTAAAAACAGTAGCAGAACCACAATCAGATATACAAAAAGCACTCGCTAATGCACCGGTAATTACTAACTTATCAGCAAGCCACCCAAATACGTTATCAACGCCTAATATTAACGATTTAGATAATAGCCCTGAATCTGATTTAATTCGTTACGGGCGTTTATTAGTTATTGATACCTACCGCCAATTACCTGAAAACGTTAATAACAAACTAAATTGTAGCTCTTGCCACCTAAACGAAGGCCGCGTAGCTAACGCAGCCCCTTATGTAGGTATGAACGTAGTTTATCCTAAGTTTCGTAGCCGCAATGCTAAAATAAACACTATTGAAGATCGTATTAATGGCTGTTTTCAACGCTCAATGAACGGCCAACCATTAATAACCGACTCTACACAAATGCAAGCTATGGTCAGCTACATGAACTTTTTATCGCAAGATATAAAAACGAAAGATGACTTAAAAGGTAATAATGGTTTTGTAGCAATTAACAAAGACCTAGAGCCAAACGCAGAAAATGGTAAAGCACTGTATGCACAGCACTGTGCAAGCTGCCATCAAATGGACGCCAAAGGCTTGTACCCTAATGGCACTTACATGTTCCCGGCAGTAGCAGGCGACAACTCATTTAACGACGGCGCAGGCATGGCACGTACCTATACCGCCGCTGCATTTATAAAAGGCAACATGCCACTTGGCCAAGAAGGTATTTTAACTGACCAAGAAGCCGTTGATATAGCCTTTTACTTTAGCCACCTAGCACGCCCAGAATTTGCCGCTAAAGCAAACGATTGGCCTGAAGGTGGCGCACCAAAAGACGTACGCCGTTAATAGTATTAACTACGGTTAAATAATAAGACTTTAAAGCCAGTTGGATTAACCCGCTGGCTTTTTTATTGCCAGAAAAAACTTTTAGGCTTATAACTAACTGCTGAGTTTTTAAATTGATACTTTATCGGAATACAGGCGGTTCAGCCCCGTTGATACGGGGAATACCACCCTAAGACTGGGGTGAGCGCCAGATAGCGGGTATTAATATTGGTGCCCCCTCTGTATATCAGTCTAATAATGTGAAGAAATAGTGATGCATGAGCTTATTCATGCTATGCAACATGCAATCACTACTAACACTTCAAGCTTTCATCTGCCACGCTGATTTAGCGAAGGCAATGCGGTGCATTTAAGCGTGATGAATGTGGCAAGTAGATCGCAGCATAGTGAATATGATCCAACTCGAGTAGTTTCATTTTATGACGAGTATGGCGACCCAAAATGAGTATTATGGATTAGCCTATCAATATTTAGAAGACGCTAATCAACGCTCTAAAGTACTCCCTCTGATGACGGCTTAATATTTCTGTAAACTGTTGTGAAATAAGTGTTATATTTAATTGACTACATTTTTATTGATACATTTACTTAATATAAGGGCATTTTAATGGGCGTAACCCACAGAGCCAATAAAGGGCTGGTATTGCAAGTTGCTATCCAGATAATACTGCTGATCGTGGGTATGTTTTTTAGTTATTCTCAGCATATTCAATATCAAAAACAGCTCGACGAAAAAATAGCGGATGCATTAAATACACGACTCACTTTTTTATCGACTGGTATTAGTAATAGGCTGGATCTTTATAAGTATGGGCTGAGCTCGCTAAGAGGCTTTATCCATGGCGTAGGTATAAATCATTTAAACCACCAAGCAATAGCAAACTATTCGAATAGCCGTGACTATGCGTTGGAGTTTCCTGGGGCGAGTGGTATTGGCTATATTAAACGCGTGTATCCTAATGATGTTAATGACTTTATAAACACAGCAAGAAACGATCGTCCCGATCACAACTTTAATATAAGCGTATTGTCGGCGCATAACGAAGCAAAGTTTGTTATTCAATATCTTTTTCCTGAAAAAAACAACATTTCAGCAATTGGCCTTGATATTGGCTCTGGTAACATGCGCCGAGAGGCTGCATTAGACGCTGCTTTATATAACCGAGCGCAACTGTCAGGCCCCATCACTTTGGTGCAAGCCGATAAGAAAACGCAGCAAGGTTTTTTAATTTTACTACCTGTTTATAATAGTATTGCTGCACCTACAACCCAATCTCAGCGCATTGAAAAACTGGTTGGCTGGACATACTCCCCTCTTTTGATTGACAATATTTTAAAGTCACTTTCTCAGCTTGATGATAATTATTTAACCATTACGGATTTAAATAGCAACGCTGAACTCACTTTTTTTAATTACGGCAATAAAAATGATAGTTCATCATTTATAGCGTCTACCACCACCGATGTGATGGGCCGCACCTGGAAAATAGCCCTTACTGGCTCACATACTTTTATTAAAAGCCTTAATTTACCCAGCACCTATCAAACGTTACTCAATAATATATTAATAATCTTTCTGGTGATGTTATTGGTGCTCGCTTTACAGTTGTTTTTTTATCGCAAAGGCCAACAAACAAAAATTAAAATAGCTATGGCAAAAAAACATGAACTTGCACTCGAGCATGCTAATTCTAAGTTAGAAACCGAGGTTAAATTGCGCACCCAGCAAATTGCCGATATAAGCACCTTGCAACGCAGCATTTTACACAGCGCTAGCTACACAATTATTGCTACCGATAAAAATGGGGTCATTACCGCATTTAACCCCGCTGCTGAAAAGTTATTAGGCTACACAGCCAGCCAAGTTATTGGCCTTAAAACTCCGGCTATTTTTCACTTAGAAGATGAGGTAGTTGCAAAAGCTAAACAGCTCTCTGTAGAGCTTAATAAACATGTAGAACCAGGCTTTGAGGTGTTTTCAATAAAAGCCACCGCCACTGAGCCTGATATAAACCAATGGACCTACGTTGCAAGTAACGATAAGCACACGCAAGTAAATTTAAGTGTTACCTCGCTACTCAGCGATGTCGGTGAGGTTGTTGGCTTTTTAGGTATATCTTATGATTTAACCCAGCAAATAGTCCACGAGCAGGCACTAGCCCAAGCAAAAGAATTAGCAGAGCAAGCATCTGATGCTAAGTCCGAATTTTTGGCTAATATGAGCCATGAAATTCGCACTCCTATGAATGGTTTATTTGGTACCTTACAATTACTGCAAGAACAGCCACTGAGTGATGTAAGCAAAAATTATTTAGACAAAGCACTGTATTCAACCAAAGCGCTAATCACTATTATTAACGATATTCTTGATTTTTCTAAAATTGAAGCTGGTAAACTGTTACTTGATAATAGCACTTTTGAGTTTGAGGAATTAATTCATCATTTAGAATCAGATTTAGCTATTCCGGCAACTGAAAAAGGCATTTATTTACGCTTTAACTCCCATCTTAAACATAAATATTGGCGCGGCGATGCGGTGAGAATAAGGCAGGTTTTTCTTAATTTAATCTCCAATGCAATTAAATTCACTCGCGAGGGTGGCGTTAGCGTTGAAATAAGTGTCACTGATGACAATAAAGTGTGCTTTGTTATTTTAGACACTGGCATTGGTATTCCAGAACAAGATATCCCCCGTTTATTTGAACGCTTTGAACAGGCTGAGAAATCAACTACTCGTGAGTTTGGAGGCACTGGCCTTGGCCTGCCAATTACTAAGTCGTTAATAAGCTTAATGAACGGCGAAGTTAAAGTAACCAGTCAATTAGGAGTAGGCAGTCAATTTACAGTTTACTTACCACTTAAAAAGGCAAACATAAAACCAAGCAATGTTGATGCTAAAAGCCTTGTTTTGCCTGACTTAACCAATAAAACAATTTTAATAGCTGAAGACAACCCCATTAATCAACTTGTTGCTAGCGCTATGATAAAACCAAGCAACGCAAACATTGTTATAGCTAACAATGGATTAGAAGCAATTGAATTATATGAATCACTACTGCCCGATTTAATATTAATGGATATTCAAATGCCTAAAATGGATGGTATGCAAGCGTGTAAACACATTAAAAAAATTAACAGCGAGCAAATTATTATAGCGCTAACAGCCAATGTGCTTAGCGAGCAAAAGCAACTCTACAAGCAACTGTTTGATGGCTACCTTTCTAAACCCATCGAAAAACAAAAGTTAGTAAACGTACTAAACAGACTCGCTATCGATAAGTTGGTTTTGTAATTTCCTGGGTATACTACCAGGTATGCTAAAAATCTGCGCTTGGGTGAAACAGCATGGGACGAGGTGATACGCTAAGTTATTGATTTTACTTTGTTGTAGGCACAAAAAAGGACGTCATAAGACGTCCTGATATTGAATAATGGTGGAGGGAGAGGGATTCGAACCCTCGTTAGGGATTAACCTAAACACACTTTCCAGGCGTGCGCCTTCAGCCACTCAGCCATCCCTCCACGGCGTTGCTACATACTAGGTAGTGCAACAAGCGCGCTATAGTATGAAATAGCTGCCATAGGTGCAAGGCATTTTTAGTCTTGAGCTTTTAACTGCTCACTTATCATTCATATTTTTTATTTTGCGCACAAAAAGCGGCTATGCGGGTGGCATAACCGTTTTTTAAGCGCTAACTTAACGTGCGTTTTTAATGTTCGTTAATTTTACTTTGCCATTGTGGCGGTAAAGTCGAGCATGCGGTTAAGTGATTTAAGTGCGCCTTCGCGTAAGTCCATGTCAACAAACACTTCTTTACCTTTAGGGTCTATCAGAGCTTCTTCAATCGCTTTTAAGCCGTTCATTGCCATCCAAGGGCAATGCGCACATGTTTTACATGAAGCGCCTTCACCGGCTGTTGGAGCAGCAAAGAATTCTTTATCTGGGCATAGTTGCTGCATTTTATAAAAAATACCGCGGTCAGTAGCTACAATAAACTTTTTGTTGCTCATTGTTTGCGCTGCTTTGATTAACTGGCTGGTTGAACCAACCGCATCAGCAAGGGCAACAATTTCCTCTGGCGACTCTGGGTGTACTAGTACGCCTGCATCGGGATGCAGCGCTTTCATATCTTTTAGAGCTTTCGTTTTAAACTCGTCATGAACGATACATGCACCATTCCACATGATCATATCTGCGCCGGTATTCTTTTGAATATAGCTACCTAGGTGCTTATCTGGGCCCCAAATTATTTTTTCACCTAGTTCATCTAAGTGCTCAACAATTTCCAGTGCACACGATGAGGTTACAATCCAATCTGCACGCGCTTTTACTGCGGTAGAGGTATTTGCATACACGACTACTGTGCGGTCGGGGTGTTGATCGCAAAACGCTGAAAATTCATCTACCGGGCAACCTATGTCTAACGAACAAGTCGCTTCGAGCGTTGGCATAACCACGGTTTTGTTAGGCGTTAATATTTTTGCAGTTTCACCCATAAAACGTACACCCGCTACAATGATCATATCGGCATCATGGCGGGTACCAAAACGCGCCATTTCTAGCGAGTCGGCAACGCAGCCGCCGGTTTCTTCAGCAAGTGCTTGTATTTCAGGATCGGTATAGTAATGGGCAACTAATACGGCATTTTTTTCTTGCAGTAGTTGCTTTATACGTGCTTTGTATTCGCCTTGTTCGTTTTGTGTTAACGGTGCTGGCTTAGGAGGGAAAATATAGCCTTCAGGCATAATAGTTTGAGCTAGACTCATGTTCTCGACCACTTCATCTATATTGCATTAATTACGATGAATTATACGAGAATATAAAACTAAATAACAGCTATCTGCACAAGGTGTTTAATAAATAAAAAGTTGAAGTTTTAAAAAGACGCTATTAAGAAGGGATTATCTAGAAAGTGGTGGGGCATGATGGATTTGAACCATCGACCAATTGATTAAAAGTCAACTGCTCTACCAACTGAGCTAATGCCCCACTTTGATAACTAATCAGCAAGGCTGCTAGTTAGTTGATTGCGTAAATCCGCCGACTAATACTTTACTTTCACTGCTCATAGAATGGTGGGGCATGATGGATTTGAACCATCGACCAATTGATTAAAAGTCAACTGCTCTACCAACTGAGCTAATGCCCCACTTTGATAACTAATCAGCAAGGCTGCTAGTTAGTTGATTGCGTAAATCCGCCGACTAATACTTTACTTTCACTGCTCATAGAATGGTGGGGCATGATGGATTTGAACCATCGACCAATTGATTAAAAGTCAACTGCTCTACCAACTGAGCTAATGCCCCACTTTGATAACTAATCAGCAAGGCTGCTAGTTAGTTGATTGCGTAAATCCGCCGACTAATACTTTACTTTCACTGCTCATAGAATGGTGGGGCATGATGGATTTGAACCATCGACCAATTGATTAAAAGTCAACTGCTCTACCAACTGAGCTAATGCCCCACTTTGATAACTAATCAGCAAGGCTGCTAGTTAGTTGATTGCGTAAATCCGCCGACTAATACTTTACTTTCACTGCTCATAGAATGGTGGGGCATGATGGATTTGAACCATCGACCAATTGATTAAAAGTCAACTGCTCTACCAACTGAGCTAATGCCCCGCTCTATGCACTTAATTTAATTAAGCTTGCGTAAATCCGCCGATTCCAGCCATTCTTAATTATGTAAAGAATGGTGGGGCATGATGGATTTGAACCATCGACCAATTGATTAAAAGTCAACTGCTCTACCAACTGAGCTAATGCCCCGCTCTGATAACTAACTAGCAAACCTTGCTGTTTAGTTACTTGCGTAAATCCGCCGACTAATACTTAACTTTCACTGCTCATAGAATGGTGGGGCATGATGGATTTGAACCATCGACCAATTGATTAAAAGTCAACTGCTCTACCAACTGAGCTAATGCCCCGCTCTATGCACTTAATTTAATTAAGCTTGCGTAAATCCGCCGATTCCAGCCATTCTTTAGTATATAAAGAATGGTGGGGCATGATGGATTTGAACCATCGACCAATTGATTAAAAGTCAACTGCTCTACCAACTGAGCTAATGCCCCGCTCTGGGTGCTTAATTTAATAATTAATTAAGCTTACGTAAATCCGCCGATAATAGACCATTATTACTATAAATATAATGGTGGGTCATGATGGATTTGAACCATCGACCAATTGATTAAAAGTCAACTGCTCTACCAACTGAGCTAATGACCCGCTCTATTTTTGTCGCATTTCGAGTGGGGTAACCATTCGTTTGCTGCGGGCGCTTATAATACTTATTTATAAAATGAGTGCAACCGAAATTGTCTCTTTTTTTAAGTTTTTATGCTTAGCTGAACAATTTTAGACCGCTTATGACAAAAAGCAGCCTAATCAAGCCTCTTGTATTAATTTTATAAGCGCTTTGTGGCCAATTTTGCAGCAGTGGTACTTGGATACTGATTAATTAAATCATTCAGTATTTTTTGCGCTTCAGCTGCTAAATTTTGCTCTTGTAGTAAAGTGCCTAACTTTAACATGGCATCTGGGCGCTTATTTGAATTTGGAAATTCATTAACCACCACTTTAAAATGCTCCGTTGCTTTAACTGGGTTATTTTTTATCGTGAGCAACTGCCCAAGCCAATAATGTGCATTTGATGCGTACACAGAATTTGGGTAGGTAGTTAAAAAAGTTTGAAACTCTGGGATCGCCTGATCATAGCGTTTATCTTTCATTATTAACGCAACAGCACGCTCGTATGCTTCGTTTTCAGATAAATCGGCACTGTATGTCTGAGTATCGCTAGCTTGCGTGTAATCAACTGCAGGCGCTGTGGCAGCCGGCTGACTATAAGCTTGGCTTACGCGGTTTTCAATTTCTTGATAAAGCTCGCGCTGACGCTGCAACACTTTTTCTAGCTTATAACTTTGCTCTTCGGTTACACCACGAATTTGGCTTACTTCATCTTGCAATAAATTAAGCTGTTGCTGTAACTCAACTTGTAAAAAGTTACGTTGTTGCATCATGTTCTCTAACGACGCTAAACGCTTTTCAATACTCGATTGTGAACTTGCAGCTTCTGAAACAGGAGCGGGAGCAGCCATTAACTGGGTGCTCCCGCTCAATATCATGGCTGCCAAAATAATTTTCGGCTTCATAATATCTCTTATCTTAGTAAACTAGTACCGCACGGCGGTTTTTAGCGAAAGCTGATTCAGTGCGAGATTTAACCATAGGCTTCTCTTCACCGTAGCTTACCACTGACATTTGGCTTGCAGAAACACCTAAACTTTGTAGGTATTTTTCAACTGCTTGGCCACGGTGCTCACCTAGTGCAATATTGTACTCTGGCGTACCGCGCTCATCTGCGTGGCCTTCAATAAGTACTTTAACAGATGAGTTTTGAACTAAAAACTCAGCGTGTGCGCGTAATAAATCAGCGTACTTGCCTTCAACTGTCGCTTTATCAAAATCAAAGTAAATTACTTGCTCTTGACGAAGTGCTTCGTATTTTTGACGAAGTTGCTCTTCTGCACGTTGCTCTGGCGAAATTGTCGCTACTTCAACTGTATCAGTATTTGTTGATTGCTCAACCATACCCTGATTTGATTGGTTAGCTGCGCCTTCATCTATATCTGAAGATGAGCTACAAGCTGCTAAAGCCATTACTGGCACAGCAATTAGCAGGCCTTTAAGTATTTTATTAAGTTGCATTGAGTAGATTCCTATTTTGAGTAAACCAGCAATTATTACTGTAAATATGGCGACCAAGCTGGCGCCTTTACTTGTCCGTCTAGCACAGGTAACCGTGCTTTAAAGCGACCGTCCATCGATACCAGCGCAAGTACCTGTTTATTATTATGAAGCGTGCTATATATAATCATCGAGCCATTTGGCGCTATACTCGGTGATTCATCAAGGCGAGTTCGTGTTAATACTTGAAACGCACCTGTTGCCAGCTCTTTTTTAGCAAGATGGTACTGCCCGTTGGTACGGTTAACCATCACTAATTCTTTGCCATCGGGTGTTATTGAACCTGCTAGGTTCATATCACCGTCAAAGCTTAATCTTTGTGTTCTGCCAGTTTTTAAATTTAACTTATAAATCTGGGCATTACCACCCCTTTCAGATGTAAATACAATATCTTGGCCATTAGGATACCACGATGGCTCTGTATCTATACTGCGATGACGAGTAAGACGCGTTTCTTTGCGTGTTATTAAGTCTAGTAAGTAAACTTCGGTTGCACCGGTTTTATCTTTTGAAAGTACTAACAGTAACTTTTTACCATCTGGCGAAAACTGCGGTGCACCATTAATACCAGGATAACTAGTAACTAATTCACGTTTACCTGAGTATAGGTCTTGAATGTAAATTTGGCTCTGACGATTTTCAAACGTTACATAGGCTAACTTAGTGCCATCGGGCGACCATGCTGGCGACATTAACGGCTCTTTAGAGCGTAGTAATACTTGCTCATTAAAGCCATCATAGTCAGAAACCACCAGTTGATAAGGTCTGTCGTCATTATCGCGTACTATAACATAGGCTATTTTAGTTAAAAATGCGCCCTTTTCACCGGTTAATTTTTCGTAAATCACATCACTTATACGGTGCGAATAACGACGAAAGCCGGTGTCGCTAATAATACTTTCACGTGCTTCTAAAATATGGTCTTGGTTTTTAATTAATTTACCGTTAGTCATCATTTGCGTTTGACCACCGGTAATTTGCCCACGAATAACATCAACCAGCTCATAACGTACCAAGTAGCGGCCATTAGATTGCTGCTCAACTTCGCCAACTAATATTGCCTCTACGCCTTTGTTAACCCAAGACGCATAGTTAATATCACTATCTTTACTTGGCTGTTGCGGCATTTGTGCTACATCTACAGGTTTAAATTTACCACTGCGCATTAAATCTGCAGCAATAACGTCACTGATTTTTTGCGGAATAGGGCCAACACCTTGATACTTAAATGGCACAATAGCAATTGGCCGTGCACCATCTATACCCTCTGTTATTACAATT
Source organism: Pseudoalteromonas translucida KMM 520 (assembly GCF_001465295.1). NCBI lineage: Bacteria > Pseudomonadati > Pseudomonadota > Gammaproteobacteria > Alteromonadales > Pseudoalteromonadaceae > Pseudoalteromonas > Pseudoalteromonas translucida. The sequence continues at coordinate 2,148,902 of NZ_CP011034.1, forward strand.
TCCAGTGCTGCATTTGCAACGCCCTGAAAACCCAATAATAAAATTAAACAGGCTACTTTTACTTTGTTGAACATATCATTCCTTTAAAATTCTGGCTTGATTGTTAAATTTATATTCTTAAGTTGGTCGAATACGTCTTTATCTTTTGATACTGGTAATGTGTCGGCCATACGCACCGCTCTTAATGCAGCTTCACACACTAATCTATCGCCGCCTAATGAGGTAACTTGCGTTACTAAGCCATTAAAGCCTAAACGAATGTTAACTCGGCACTGCTGATTTTTCATTTTTTCGTCAATAAGTAAGTTCTGCTGTATACGTGCCATTATTAATGCGCGGTACTTATCTACTTCACTCACTACCTGTTGTTGGCGTATTTTACTGCGAGCAGCCTGCTCTTTAGCAAGTTGCTCTTGTAACATTTGCTCTTGCATTGCTTGCTCACGCTTGCGTTCGGCTTCTTCTTCGCGTTTTTTGCGATCAGCTTGTGCTTTTTTAAGCGCGTCTTCCTCAGCTTTGCGTTTATCAGCGGCAGCCTTAGCTGCGTTTTCAGACTCTTGCTTTTGCTTTTCGGCTTGCTTTGCTTTAGCGCGTTCCTGCTGCTCTATAGCACGTGCTTTTTTAGCTTGCGCTTGCGCCTCTGCCGTTTCTTTCTCTTTGGCTTTACGCTCTTGCTCTAACTTTTTAATTTGTCGCGCTTCTGATTCTCGCTCTTTACGCGCATTACTAGCTCTGCGCTCTAAATCGCGAATACGTTTGTCTTCAGCTCGCTTTTGATCGTCTTCTTTTTTTCTAAGTTGCGCAATTTTTTGCTCAACCTGCTTTTGATCAACCGTTACCGCAGACACCGCTTTGTCTACATCGGGAATAGCCGAATTAAGCGTAACTTCCATTACCTTAGGCGCTGGTGGATGAATGTTTGCGGTGGCATACAAAAAACCACCTAATGCCACATGTAAAAGTACTGATTTTATTAATGGTGTCTGCATAAGGCTACTTCGTCCCCTCAAAGGATTCGGTCATTAACCCTACCGATGGCACGCCTGCTCTTTTTAAAAAGTCCATTAATAGTAATACTTCTTGATATGACACTTTGCCCGAGCCTTTTATCATTACGGGTACATCTGGGTTTTTCATCAGCTGTAACTTAATTACGGCAGCTACATCTAGCGCTTCCATTGGCTCTTCAGGGTCGGTGCCAACGCTTACATAGTATCGGCCATCTGCATCAATAGAGGCAATAATAGGTGGTGTATCTTTGGTGTCAACTAAGTCTGACTCTTCCATTTTTGGCAAGTCAACTTTAACACCGTGAGTAATGAGTGGTGCTGTAGCCATAAATATAATTAGTAGTACCAACATTACATCAATGTAAGGCACTACATTAATTTCTGCGACCGGACGGCGCTTTTTACGCTGATACATTCGCTTGGGCCTCTATTTGAGTAGCTGCTTGACGGTGTAGGATATTAGCAAACTCTTCCATAAAGTTAATATAATGCGTTTCTAGTTTTTCAACTTTATTAGCAAAACGGTTGTAGGCAATAACGGCTGGAATAGCTGCAAATAACCCCATTGCAGTGGCAATCAACGCCTCAGCAATACCTGGTGCTACCATTTGTAGCGTAGCTTGCTTAACTTCGCCCAGTGCAATAAAGGCATTCATTATGCCCCACACTGTCCCAAACAAGCCTATATAAGGGCTAATTGAGCCCACTGTTGCTAAAAATGATAAACTTGATTCTAACTTTTCTACTTCACGCGAAAGCGCCACTCGCATAGAGCGATGCGTGCCTTCCATAACAATGCCAGCACTTTGAAATGTATTTTTTTTATGACGTGCAAACTCTTTAAAGCCAGCGGTAAATAACGCTTCTATACCTTTTGATTGCCCACTACGTGATGAAATTTCGCTATACAGCTTACTTAAATCAATACCAGACCAAAACTTTTGTTCAAATTTTTTGGCATTGTTTAAAGCGTCTGAGATTGCTTTTTTACGCTGAAAAATAATAGCCCACGACATTACCGACATCGCTACTAACGCTAGCATCACTAGTTGCACAAGCAAACTTGCTTCTAGAATTAGATCTAAAAAATTAAGCCCTGATCCCACGTTAAACTCCTAAAAAATTAAAAATACATCAAATTGATTTATTTGGATAATATGACCTTACACCTGAACTACAAAGGGTAAGCGTCTAAAGTTGTAGCTAGTGTATATAGTGTATTTCCCGCTTACAACGATCTTGCTATGAATAGACAACAAAAAACGTTAAAAAATTCTATTATTTTTATTAAACCGTAAAATAACCCGTTTATTATAATTGCGTAATTAATATTAGTGTTTATTAATGCGTTATTATAAAGGTAATACTCAGTTAAATTAGCTGTTTATTCAAAATATAAGCATAAGCACGCAAAACAACCTAAGGTTTACTTTAACGTAATAGTAAAACTAATACCGAAATTTAATGCAAAATACAATATAAGCAAATAATTTCATAAGGTTATAATGTTAACGATTAATTAACGTGCAACAATTAAACATTCATAAAAAGCATTCAGATTAGTTTTTTTCATCTGAAATTATAAATTTTCTAGTTTGAACAAAAAACAACTCTTCGGTATTATTACCTCATACCGAGCTAACGCATTAAATGAAAATTTTCATTGCATCCAGTTCTTCGTAATATGATATTTTATCGTATTACATTGTTTTACTTTTTTAGGATAAAACCTAAGTAAGTAAAATAGAGTTCCCAAGATTACTTCCTTCAACTTGTTGTTTGCCCGCATTATTTGCGGGCTTTTTTTTGCCCATAAATAATCTTCATAACATTAATACCTAGGTATTAAGTTAACATCACAACTTCAGCGTTTATAACAATTGCATAAGGCCTAAGCTAGTGCGCCACAGCAAGCCACCTATTGGTTAACACCAGCAATATAACGCAGGCACAATAACCTCGATTGACTTAACCCATCGTGAATTATTGCTAAATTTAAGTACGCATACCAACCACATAAAACACGGCTAAGCATACACTAAAAAGCCATTGCAATTAATTAATCACAATGGCTTTTAAATTGGGTAAAGCTTTTTATTAGTCTTGCTTTGGGAGTAAACCAAAGTGATGGTATGCGTTGTCTGACACTATGCGTCCACGGGGTGTGCGTTGAATAAAGCCCTGTTGAATTAAAAAGGGCTCTATTACGTCTTCAATGGTCTCTTTTTCCTCGCCAATAGCTGCAGCTATATTATCGAGCCCAACTGGGCCACCCATAAATTTTTCTATAATGGCAAGTAAGTACTTACGATCCATATAATCAAAACCGCTTTTATCTACATCAATCATATTAAGTGCCAGCTCTGCTACTTCGGCGTTTACTGTACCGTCTGACTTTACTTGGGTGTAGTCACGCACTCGGCGTAGTAACCTATTGGCAATTCGGGGGGTACCGCGTGAGCGTTTAGCTATTTCAACTGCGCCCTCGTCGCACATTTCTAAATTAAGAAAGTGCGCCGATCGCCCTACTATGTACGATAAGTCTTCTACTGAATAAAACTCTAAGCGCTGCACAATACCAAAGCGATCACGCAGTGGAGATGTTAACGAACCCGCACGAGTAGTTGCGCCAATAAGCGTAAACGAGGGCAAGTCTAATTTTATCGAGCGTGCTGCTGGGCCTTCACCTATCATAATATCAAGTTGGTAGTCTTCCATTGCTGGGTAGAGTATTTCTTCAACTTGTGGGCTCAACCTGTGTATTTCATCAATAAATAACACATCACCTTCTTCAAGGTTGGTTAGCAATGCGGCTAAATCACCAGCTTTTTCAAGTACTGGCCCTGAGGTTGCCTTTATGTTTACCTGCAGCTCGTTGGCAACAATATTAGCTAATGTCGTTTTACCCAAACCTGGTGGGCCAAAAATAAGCAGGTGATCGAGTGCTTCGCCTCGGCTACGGGCCGCTTCAATAAAAATTTCCATTTGCTGTTTAACATGCGGTTGACCACGGTAATCGGCGAGTAGTTTTGGCCTAATTGCACGGTCTATAGAGTCTTCGTTGGGTTTTTCAGTCGCGTCAATTAAGCGATCAGCTTCGATCATAGGTTACTCACAGCATTGATTTTAAAGATTCTTTAATAAGAACCTCAGTAGACATATCGGGTTTACTTACTGATTTTACTGCTTTTTGCGCTTGTGGCAATTTATAACCTAGCGACACTAAAGCCGACACAGCATCATCGGCGGCATTATTAGCAATTGTCGCGTCGCTAAACGGCTCAATAACCGCACTGTCGCTGAAAGGAGTGAATAAATCGTTGCCCCAATTTTTTAATCTGTCTTTCATTTCGAGTACTAGCCGCTCGGCGGTTTTTTTACCTACCCCGGGTAATTTAACTAAGCTTGTGGAGTCTTCGTTATTTACACAGCTTACAAATTGCTGCGCCGACATACCCGACAAAATAGCTAAACCCAGCTTTGGCCCTACGCCATTGGCCTTTAATAACTCTCTAAATAAGGCACGCTCTACTTTATTGTTAAAGCCAAACAATAGTTGTGCATCTTCGCGTACTACAAAATGAGTATAAACAATGGCATTTTCGCCAACTTTAGGTAAGTCGTAAAAGCAGGTCATTGGCATTTGTACTTCGTAGCCAACACCGCTTACCTCTAATAATATTTCGGGAGGTTGTTTTTCGACTAAAATACCATTTAAGCGACCAATCATAGTTATTTCCTTAAACGTCCTCTAACGGTTTTGCTTGCGCTACCCGCTAGTTTTATTAAATTTTGTTCTGAGTGCGCATGGCAAATAGCAATAGCCAGTGCATCGGCGGCATCGGCTTGTGGCGTACCAGGTAGTTTTAAAATATTTTTAACCATATGCTGCACTTGGGTTTTATCGGCACCACCATTGCCTACTACGGCTTGTTTTATTTGCCTTGCTGAGTATTCAAATACCGGTAAGTCGGCCATTGCAGCGCCTACAATAGCAGCACCACGTGCTTGGCCTAGCTTTAGGGCTGAGTCGGGATTGTGCGCCATAAACACTTTTTCTATCGCGAAGGTTTCTGGCGAAAACTGCTCTATAAGCTGGGTAATGCCTTGGTAAATCATTTTTAGTCTTATATGAAACTCATGGTCCGCTAATTTAATGCAACCACTGCCTAAATAAGTGAATTTAGATCCCTGATGCGCTACAACACCGTAGCCAGTTAAGCGTGAGCCCGGATCAATCCCTAAAATTATGGCCAAAAAGCACTCTCATTATTGTTATTCGTTAATTAGGCTAATAATGCCAGAGCACTGTATAAATTACCAGTAACAATAAAACAAAAACGGCCACTTTAGTGGCCGTTTTCCTTTTGCTTAAATATTGGCAACTTAACCTAACGCACGTACCAGCCCTTGGGTGTTTTGCTTAAGTGTGCGAGCAATCATAAAATAGCCTAACCCTGCTACAAACACTCCACCCGCCACCGGTCCTATTAGCCAAATATGCGGATGTAATTTACCCGCCAGATCAAATAACTGCTGCTGTACAATTAATAGCGCAATATCACTAAAAAAAGCGGCAACTAAGCCGGCCAAACCACCAAGCAATAAAAATTCATATAAAGTGGCGTTTTTAATAAGCCGGCTTTTTGCACCAAGTGTGCGCAGTATTACAATTTCTTGCATGCGCTCGCCTAAGCTTGCTTGCACTTGCGATATTAATACCAGTGCACCACACAACACCACAATAGTAAGTACAAAGCCAATTGCAAGTGACACTTGCTCTATGGTTGATTGTATTTGTTTAACAAAGTTACCTACATCTATAGCAGTAACCGTTGGGTAGCTGCGCAGCAATTGGCTAAAGTCGCGTTTTTGATCTGGCTCAATACGTACCGACGATATATAGGTTGCCGGAAAGTCTTTGAGCACATCAGGACTTAAAATAATAAAAAAGTTTGGCTTAAGGGTGGCCCAGTTTACTTTACGCACACTAGTAATTTTAGCGTCAAACGACTGCGCACCAATTAAAAACGTTAGCGTGTCGCCAAGTTCAACATCTAAACGCTCAAGCATAGACTCCTCAATGGATGCCTCTGCTAATGTGTTTTTATTAAACCACTGCCCTTGCACTATTTCGTTTTGCGCTGGCGGCGTTTCAAGCCAGGTTAGGTTTAGCTCGCGACCAATACCGGCGCGTGCCTCTTCGTCTTTTTTCTCGTTGTCTTGCAGAGATACTTCTCGCGCTACCAGCTCGCCATTTACCGCATTTACCCGGCCACGAATAGTGGGGTAAAACTCCGATACCTGAATGTTTTTTTGCGCCAAATAAGTATTAATTGGCTCAAGTTCGTTTTGGGTAATATTGACTAAAAATGCATTTGGAGCATCGTCTGGTAACTGCGACTGCCAGTCGGCTATCATGTCGTTTTTAAGTACCACTAAAAATAGTAATAGTTTAATGGCGAGGGAAAAACTGATCAGCTGGACTGCATTCACATTTGCACGTTTTTGAATTGACGCAATTGCCAGCGACCAGCTATTACCGGGCTTTAAGCCCAATTTACGGCCACCACCAAATATAATTTTAGACACCAAAAACAACACGCCAATTAAAGTAAGCGTTGAGGCAAACAGAATCAGGGTAATTTTTATATTATTGCTAAATAACCACATCAGTAAAAACACGGTAAATGCACTCATAGCTAAGTGCACCCGGCTAACCGCTAGTTTATCGCCTAAGTTACGACGCAGCACCCGCAGTGGCGGAATATCAAATAAATCAAATAACGGCTTGATAGAAAACATCACTGCACAAATTACACCTGTGCTAATTGCCACTAACCACGGCTTAAAACCTGCCATTGGCAAAGTTGTACCCATGATTTTTGCTAAATAATGTGTCGCAATTTCTTGTAAACCATAACCAATTAATAAACCCACAGTGACCGCCATTAAACACACCATTAATAAATGTGTAAGGTAAATTTTGCGGATCATTGCCCGGCTACCACCTAAGGTTTTCATCATAGCAACTGGGTCGTATTGGCGTTCACAATAACGCTTTGCAGATACCGCAATTGCCACTGCGGCTAAAATAATGCCCAGTAAACCTGCTAGCAACAAAAAGCTTTCTGCACGATTTAAACTATTAGATATTGGTGATTGGCGATCTTTTACGCCATACCATTGTTGGTTTTCTTTTAGCTGTGGTTTTAGCCAATCGTAAAAACTATTTATATCGCTTTCATCGCCGGCATAAAGCTGACGATAAAATACTCGGCTACCCGGTTGTATTACTTCTGTTTTTTCCACGTCGTTAATGTTTATAAGCACCCTGCGGCTACTCGAAAACACATTAAAAGGCGCGTCGGGCTCTTCTACAATTACTTTTTCTACGTTAAATAATGCAGCACCTAGCTCTACTACATCGCCTATATCTATATTTAAACTATAAAATACCGACTCGCTAAGCCACACATTGCCAAGTGTTGGTCCGCCGTTAGCAACTTCGGTTTCTCCATTTAGGCTCGACTTAACCTTAAGTTGCCCCTTTAACGGGTAACCACTTGAGGCCGCTTTTACCGAACTAAATTGCATTTCGTCGTTGGCAAATAACATGGTGTCGAAGTAAAGCATTTGTGCGGTTTTTAAATTTTGTTGCTCTGCTTTAACTATATAAGAAGTGTCGATTACGTGATTACTGCCAAGCACTCGGTCGGCGGCAATAAAGGCGCTACTTTTTTGCGCAATACTCTGTGCAATACGCTCAGTAATCATAGATAAAGTAAGCACGGTAAGTACCGCAAGTGCTATAGCCGCACTTATCACCGTAAGCTCACCACGGCGAAACTCCCGCGAAAATAACTTAAGTGCTAACTTAGCCCACATTTGCTATTTCCTCTGCTGAGTTTTCTACTAATCGGCCACCTTCAATTTGAATAATATGCTGGCATTTTTGTGCAAGCGCCTCGTCATGCGTTACTAAAATAAGCGTAGTACCATGCTGCGAATTTAGATCAAACAATAACGACTCAATCATTTTACCATTTTTACTGTCTAGGTTTGCCGAAGGCTCATCGGCAAACAGTATTTTTGGCGTGCCAATAAATGCCCGCGCAATAGCAACGCGTTGCTGCTCACCACCAGAGAGTTGCGACGGATAATGATCAATGCGATGGCTCAAGCCTACCTTTTCTAGCAAAGTAAGTGCTTGCTGTTTAGCATCGCGCTCCCCTGCAAGTTCAGCGGGTAGCATTACGTTTTCCAGCGCTGTTAAACTTTGTACTAACATAAACGACTGAAATACAAAGCCTACTTTTGCGGCGCGCAGCCCTGCACGCGCTTCTTCATCGAGATTATGTAGCGGCTCGCCATCTAAAAATATTTCACCGCCACTTGCTGTATCAAGCCCAGCTAACAAACTAAGTAACGTAGATTTACCAGAACCAGAAGTGCCCACTACCGCAACAGATTCGCCATGCTTGACATTAAAGCTGATGTCGCTGAGGATGGGCAACTCCCCTTCAAAGGTAGATACCACTTTAGACAAACCATTTACTTGAATTATATTTAATTGAGAAAGCGCTGACATATGACTCATTCAATCCTACGTTTTGTATTCATTTTATTTTTAGTTATTAAGCCACTAAGTGCAGCAGCTAATAACACCATTTTAATACTTGGTGACAGTTTAAGCGCAGCCTACGGACTTAAACAAGAACAAGGCTGGGTACAATTGTTACAAGATAAATACGATGCTGAGCAAAGTAATATCAAACTTATTAATGCCAGTATTAGTGGCGAAACAACCGGTGGTGCACTGCGCCGTGTAGATGCCTTGCTAGCGCAATATCAACCAACTCATGTACTTATTGAGCTGGGCGCAAACGACGGTTTACGTGGTTTTCCGGTGAGTAAGCTACAAGCTAACTTAACCGAATTAATCAAAAAAAGCCAAGCAGCCGATGCCACCAGCGCTCTAATGGAAATTTATATTCCCCCTAATTACGGGCCACGTTACAGCAAAATGTTTACCGATAGTTTTACACAAGTAAGTAAAAATACAAACGCTTACCTTATGGACTTTTTTGTACTTAAAGTCGCTGGGCAAAACGACTTAATGCAAAACGATAACCTGCACCCTAACAAAACTGCGCAACCAATACTACGAGACGAAATGTATAACACGATCAAACTGTGGTTAAATAAAGACTAGTGCACATGCTTTAACTACTTTTAATTGCGCAAGAAAACTATTTTCAGCCTGCTTGCGCAAAAAACACCCAAACAAACAAATGCTTATTGATTTTTAAAAAAATACACGTACTATTGCAACTTCAGTCGGTATGTGGCGCAGCTTGGTAGCGCACTGTCATGGGGTGGCAGGGGTCGAGAGTTCGAATCTCTCCATACCGACCAGCTTTAAAAGCCTTTTAAATAACCAAAATCAATTACTTTGCAACACGCTCAGTTACTTTATTGCTACCTTTCCTGAATTTTTAAAAAATTTACAGTAACCTAGTTTGGCATGCAGTTTCCGCTATAAACCACTTTGCTATATTCACCTGAAAAATCACTCATGCTTACCGAGTTTATTATAAATGCACTTTTGCTGATCAGCCATTGACCGTCACTTTGCTTTTCAAATTCGTCGAAGTAGTAGCCACCTAATTGCACATGGAGCTTATCTTTGGTGTTGATACTTTGAAAGCGAAGGTTAATTTTAGTCTTGGCTGTATTGTCGGTGACTTCTAAAAAAACCGGATTTTGCGCGTGATGCATATCAACTATATGGTCGTGGCAACCAAGATCTTTAAAAACAGCCACAAAATCTTCTCGTCGATTAAACTGGCCAATGTGACCAAAGTTAATATCTACTTCGCCGCTAATAAAGCAATTAGTTACCACCTCAGGTTGTTTTTCATCGCAGGCATTTAGGTAGCGATATTTCAACTCTAATATTGATTGCTTGTCTTCTAGTTGCTGTAAACGTTGCTCGGTAGTCTTTATATATTTCATGACAGCCCTTTGTTTTTTGGTTGATTTTTAAGCTAGGCTTTTATACTAAGGCTTTACATGCTAATTTCAATACAAATATATCTTTATTACCAATATGGCTGCTATCGAAACTAAGTTGAGCTGTTTAGCCAATTTAACCTTTAGTATTTTTTATGTGTCGTTTTTTAAATGAGGGAATTCATGCAACAGGAAGAAGCAAAAGTTGCCATTGTAACCGGTGCTAGCCGCGGTGCAGGCAGAGGCATTGCCTTAGCTTTAGGTAAAAAAGGCATGACAGTTTATGTTACTGGCCGCAGTATAAAAACAGGCTCAGTTTTAGGGTGGGATGGTTCGGTATTACCCGGAACAGTATATGAAACTGCCGAGAAAATTAATCAAGCAGGTGGTATAGGTATTGCTGTGGTGTGCGATCACAGTGACGATGCACAAACCGCCGCATTATTTGCTCAGGTTGAAAAAGAGCAAGGCCGATTAGATATTTTGGTTAATAACGCTGCATTTATTCATGATCAATTAGTTGAACAAAAGCCATTTTGGGAAAAAGAGATTAATGCGGGTAAAATTTTAGATGTAGGTTTGCGCTCTGCTTACGTGGCTAGTTGGCATGGCGCAAAAATAATGGCTAAGCATAACAGTGGTTTAATTATGTTTGGTTCATCATTTGGTGCTAGTTGTTATATTCATGGGCCTGCTTATGGTGCACAAAAGGCGGGCCTTGATAAGCTTGCTCATGATATGGCGGTAGACTTTAAAGGCACAGGTATGCGCGCTGTATCTATTTGGATGGGGCCACTCTTAACCGAACGTTCGGCCATTATAGGTAAACTAGATAAAGAGCAATACCAGCAGTTTATGGCAACGGCAGAGTCACCAGAATTTATTGGTGATATTGTTTATGCTATCGCTAATGACCCTAATGGTGAGGAGCTTAACGGGCACACTGTAATTGCTGCCGAAATAGCCAAGCGTTTTAATATTACCGACAGAGAAGGTTTGCAGCCACCATCTTATCGCGAAATGTTAGGCTCCCCGAATAAGCCAAACCCTGCCGTAATTTATTAATAAGTTATAGCTGAGGCTGTTGAAGTTGATATCACCTATAAACCTTAAATAAGCTTATAGGCTAAAAAATTAAATAAACGCCGCAAATAAATTTAACAGTTTAAATTAAAGCGGCGTTTTAACCATTACAGTTAATGTTTACGCCCTACACCATTACGAACCATGTCTTGCCCTGTTTGGAATACGTTTTCTGTAATCATGCGTGCTAAAAGTAGCTTTTGATTATCGTCAAACACAGCAACAAAACGGCTGCCATCCTTATTATTAGTAGCCATACCAACACCGGCAACACCTTTAAGTCCAAAGCCACCGCTTTCTACATTAAGTAAAAAACTTTCAAGGTCGGCTAGGTTATCAATTATACTTTGCTCTTCACTCATTTGTTATAACTCTTTTAATCATGCTCCACGTACTGCAAAGCTTAGTAATACAATATGCTCGCTATTTTATATACTCTTGGTAAAAACTTAAACCTTTTAGCCAACAACACCGCATATCAATATAAGTGCTACACTGTGGCCTGGTTATTATGCTAACTGGCAAACTATGAAAGACTGTAATCAATGCGGTAAATGTTGTATTAAATACGGCGATGGCGACTTGAGTGCTACCCAAGATGAAATTGATTTATGGGAAATATTTAACCCTGAAATCTTTGAATTTGTTAAAAATAATGAAATATGGTTCGATCCTAAATCGGGCGTTAGGCTAAGCAGATGCCCTTTTTTAGAGGTTGAGCCTAAAACAAACCCACAAGCGCAAAATAAATATACTTGCAGTATTTACTTAGACCGCCCCGAAGACTGCCGTCATTATCCGAGCCTAATAGCTGAAATGATCAGAGATGAATGCGAAATGATTGAAATAACTGATCTGTCGCAGCCAATAAAAGCACAAATAAAACTAGATTTTATCATGCGTGATAGCCGCCCCGCTGGCTACTAAGTATTAAAACGGCCAATATAGTTTTATAAACAATATTTTGGCCGTTTTAATTAAACACGCTCTAGTAAACTTTCAGAACTAAAATGTACTCACTGCAAGCTCTAAATGACTGATAGCACAGCCATATTGCCCTTTATTAATACGATGATACGCGGTTTTAGCTTGTACACTTAAGCTCAATATAAACTGATCTTGTTGGGCAACAGTACTTTGTTCTTGGCTTAAACACATAGCTTGAATAAGTGAGCGTAATTTTGCATTCGTTAATATAGAGCCAAATCGTTGTAGCGGTAATGCTGGTATTTTAATATTTGCTAAAGCTTTATTAATGCTGCGCTGGCTTAGGGTAAAATCTTCATTTTTAATATCAATAACGCTGCCTGCAGGCCAGTATGAATAGTTATATTGCTGATTGCCTTTCGCTTTTAAATACACTACACCGCTTTTGCCTATTACGGTCATTAAATTACCTGCGGATGACTTTATAACGACTAACGCCGTGGCTTCATCAATACCAAAACCAAACTTTTGCTGCGTTTTATCAAGTACTGTTGCCAACCTTAATGTGCGGTTTTGTTCACTAAAGTGAGTATCGAGCACACCATAATTAAATGTTGCAAGGCCACCAGCAAGATTAAACATAGAACTATCGTTAATATCTGCCTGCAAAGCCAAAAGGCTCGACCCTTTAGTAATTGTAGCTATGTTACCACTTGTATTTTTGCCACCACTTTGAATAGCCGCCCCCGCGCCGCTACCTATAACAACAGGGCGTGTTTGCAATGCTTTAGTCCACGGGTAAGCTTGGTTGTTTTCATCAAACAGTACGCTGCGCGTTAAGCTTTGCTCGCCATTATTAAAAACTACTCCTGTACTGTTGTTTATTAGCTTTACCAAGCTATTAACGCCATTACTACAAAGGGCATTTTCTGCTTGAATGCGATCGGGATAAATAGCCTCACGGTTATACAATCCCATTTCTGACTGCCTATATTGTGGTAATTTTTCACAGGTGTTTGTAGTAATCGCTTTAACTAATGCAGGGGTCAATGCTAACCATTGGCTGTTTACACTTGCCGTACTAAATAAACCTTGAGTAAAATCGGCAGCAGCATAAGGGTCACGGCTTGCTGCTGTAATTGCCAACATACTTGGTTGTTCGTTAGCTACCTTTAAACTACCTGTTATAAATTGCAGTATATTGTTTATAGCCGGTTCATTACTCAAACTAGGGTTAACTTGCTCTGCTAATCGCTGCCCTTGAGAACTAAACTGAGGCACTTCAAGCATATCCATAACAAAGTGATACTCTTGCTCCGATAGGCTATTAAGCTGGGTATTATCAATATCACGCCAGTGCCATAACAATGCTGGCTTAGTTATTGATGCTGATGACTTGGCCTGTATCGCAAGTAAAATTTTAGCTGTGCTGCTTTTAACTTTTTGATTAGTGCTTGGCCACTGCTGAGTGATTTTTTTAACTTTTTCAGCCGTAACGCTAAATAAATGCTCTGCTTTACCCGCTATTTTGGTGTTTTTATCGCACTGCAGCGTGTTTAAACTACTGCAGCTACTTAGCTCGCTACCAACTAAAATTAACGTTTGGCTTTGTTCTGCGGCCGTTAAACTAGCCGAAAATATAAAGCTTAACAACACAGCTAAAAAGCGGGCCAATTGCTGTTGTCTGTAATGTGTAAATGCATGCGTCATGATATAACCCAAATAAAAAATGGCTTGTAATTACATCATGTTAATTTTTAATAACTTGGGCTGCAACTTTATATCTGAATCTAGATATGGTGTTAAGCCAATAACGCGCCGTTTCGCTTTGTTTAGCTAAAGATACTAACTACCTAAAGCGGTTAAATAGTACCTAAACAAAATTAAACACGCTGTTTATTGAGCCGGTGTTTTGTTTAACTTATGCTTATATTTTAGGCAACCCGAGTATGGAATATGGATTTTTCTGCTGAAGAAATCGACTTTTTATCTGATTTATTTAAATCCGATCAAAAACCTGCATTACCTCATGAGCCTATGTTAACCATGCAAAGCAGTGTGCCTGTTAGTGTTGCGCAGTTACTTAGCAATGCCAATTTAACTCTGCTGGCTGAGGTTGCCCATTATCAACTGTGGTTTCCGCTACACTTAAAAATTAATCGTTCAGGCACAATTACCCCTATTTTAAGCGCTCCTGAAGTTATTGATACTAAAGGTACTCAACGCAGTTGGCGCTGGAGCCATTTAAATATTAAAAGCCAAGGCTTTTGCATTGAATCAATTTCAAGCACAGGTGTATTTTTAAAGCCCACTGGTAAACACAAAAACTTATCAAAAGTTCAACACGTAGAATTTACCCTACCAAATAAAGAATCTGTTTCTATGGATATTGAGCCTGTAAGGCAAAGCAAGCATGGCCTTGCAGCTAAAATAAAACACATTCATACTGGTAAAGAACAATTAAGAGCTTATTTATTTGCAGAACACCAACGTCAATATGCTAATTTATATCAGCATGAACCATTAATTAATTCACCAAATTAGCACTTACAAACAACCTCTGGTTGCAGTCTCTGCATATTATTGCTTTTTGTTATTTGCTAAACAAAGTAGATACAACATGAATTGGATAGTTGTCATTTATTAATTCTTTAACAAATAACGACGGCTGTTTAGAATCAGCAATTAAGTAAGCCTTATGTTTTGCTCGGGTAAGCCCCACATACAATAAACGCCGCTCTTCTGAATAAGCAAAGGTGTCTTGGCTAGGTAGTAAAGCCTCCAGCAGCGGATTATTTTGCTGACTGCTCGGAAAACCAAACTTCCCCTGCTCCAACCCTATAATAATACAGTAATCTGCTTCTAACCCTTTGGCGCTATGCAGGGTTAAAAACACTACGTTTGCATTTTTTTGCTGTGAGGCTAAATGTTGTTGCACTTTATTGAGCGTATAACGATAACGGCTCAACACAGCAATACTCGCGTTTGCATGGTGTTTTTGAATAGTATTGATAGTTTGCTGGGTTTTTAGCGCTAACGACTTTTTACCTTGGTACACGTCATCTAATAAAATCACCTGAGGCTCAGCCACTTGCGTATGGGTAATAATATGCTTTTTATACTGCTCAGGGTTTTGCATAACAAAACGCCCTGCTACGTCACTTATACTATTGTTATACCTAAATGTTTTTTGCAACAACGTTAACGAATGACTACCTACTAACTCATTAAAACGTGTGGTAAGTGCTAAGTTACCACCAGAAAACCGATAAATGGCCTGCCAGTCGTCACCTACAGCGGTAAAACGCACCTTATGGCCATGCTTAATTAAACTGTTTAATAAAGCCATACGCGCAGCGGAAATATCCTGAAATTCATCCACTAAAATATGCTGCCATGGCACATTCACTTGCTGCTTATTTACAGCCTGAGTAGCTTGTAAAATCATATCGTCAAAATCAATACAGTTTTGCGCAATGAGTTGCGCTTTATAAGCGCGATGTATAGCAATTAATAACTGCGCGGCCGCACTGTGGTGATTAGTGTTTTTTTGATTACTATTAGTTTGACTCGTATTTAATTGATTGGTGCTTGATTGTTCGGTATTTAATTGATTATTTTGGCGCTTAAGCCGCTGAGTAATTTCGCTATCGGTTAACTGCTCAGCCCTTATAGCTGCTAAGCATTTTAAATATTTATCGACCTCATGCTTAAGCTGCCCTGAGTCTTTTAATATTGCCAGTACTTGCGTAGCATTAAGCTTATTTTTATGAATATCGTAGGACACTAAAGGCTTATCGAGCATAGCAATAAAGGCGCTTAACAATACCGGCTGGGCTTGTATTTGCTCACTTAACCATAATGTTAGCCAGCTCGACAGCGCACCAAAATCACTTACAAAAGGCGATATGTCGCAACTTTTACCTGCTTGTTGTAGCAGTTGTAACCCTAACGCATGAAAGGTTAAAACCTCTGGTGGCTTGCTTGCTAATTTAGCCTGCTGACCGCGTTTAATAAAGCGTGTTTTAAGCTCTTGTGCTGCAGTTTTATTATAAGCAAGTATCAGTATTTGCTCAGGCATTGCCTGTTTTGTAGCTATTAAATCAAGTGCTTTGGCCACCATAACTGAGGTTTTGCCGGTGCCCGCAGCAGCCAATACTAAATTTTTATCGTTATTGCGTATTACGGCAAGGCGCTGCTCATTGGTTAATGGGTTTGACTCCACGTTATTATAAAAATCGGCACGTTGTGCAAGTTGCTTGCGCTCATATTTATTACGCAGTTGTGCAATAGCATCACTCCTATTTTTTGCACTGGCCAATACCGATAAAAACTGGCTACTACTTGAAGATAAATGCCCTTGCCACACATTGTGGTTTTTCTGGTAGCGCTCGCTCAGTGAAAACACCTCAGCGCTTAAAATTGTGGTGTTACTGTCGCGTAAATACTCATCTAACGCAGTGCGCTTTAACAAAGCTTTAGCATTATTTATTTTGTGCTCAAGTGCTTGCGCAAAATGTTGGTTAATTACAATATTTAATGCTTTTGCCTGTGCTTTGTTTAAAAAGCTAATAGCAGTATGGGCGCTATTTTCACCTAGGATTAAATTAATATTGGCGCTAAATATTCGGTTTTGCAACTGCGCAAAATCGTTAAAACCCCTGATTAAAAACGATTGCTTTGTCGCGTTTTTAAACTCAATCACTAAGCTTTCTTGCTCAATGCTGAGTAATTTAATACGGGTGAAAAAACGGCCTAACCAACTGGGTGTGGCAAAATGCTGTGCCATAATACTCAATATCTAAGTAGGTAATAAAACAATTGTAACATACTCTTTTATAATACATTTAATTTAACAATTTACTGTAACTGAGCTTAGTAAATAGCTAATCTTAAAAATAAAAACAGCTGTTTATCGTTTTAGTTTGCGCCTTATTTTAGTCAGCGTTAAGCTGTGCCTTTATTTACTAATTATATTAACTGCATTTGCTATATGGCCTTGTTATAAGGTTAATTATAATTAATATTAAAGGTTTATTATGACTAACAGCACATATCCTATTGGCACACCCGGCACTAAGTGGAATAACAACGATAAAGCCGATTGGTTAACCCGCCAAAATATTAAACGCAGCTATCAAAATGAAGTAGTAACACTCATTAACGAGCTCAAAAGTACGCTTAATGTAGAGCAATATGGCGAACTAAATTACGTTGCAGGCAAATACCCTTTATTTGTTTTAAAAACCGCTGACTTTAAAACTAACAAGCCTACCGTTTTAATTACCGGTGGAGTACACGGCTACGAAACTAGTGGCGTACACGGCGCACTTAGGTTTGCAAAAACGGCAGCGAAAAAATATAGTCAGCATTTTAATATTGTTATTGCACCTTGTATTAGCCCTTGGGGTTACGAAACGATAAACCGCTGGAACCCAGAAGCCATTGATCCTAACCGCTCATTTTATGAAGGTAGCCCAGCGCAAGAGTCGGCAGCGATTATGGCCTATGTAAAATCTCTTGAGTTAGATTTAATTGCACATATTGATTTGCACGAAACGACCGACAGCGACAACAGCGAATTTCGCCCAGCACTCGCTGCACGCGAAGGCACAGTAAATACTAATTGGAATATTCCCGATGGTTTTTATTTAGTGGCCAATAGCACTAAACCTGAGGCTGCATTTCAAAAAGCCATTATTGATAGCGTAGCAAAAGTAACCCACATTGCGCCAAGTGATGAAAATAACCAACTTATTGGTGTGTCACAAGAGCAATTTGGGGTGATAAACTACGCTGCACGCGAGTTAGGTTTATGCATGGGTTTTACCAATGCACCTTATGTAACCACCACTGAAGTATACCCAGATAGCCCTACAGCAAGCGACGAAGAATGTATTTTGGCGCAAGTGGCCGTAATTACGAGCGCATTAGATTATATAATTAATCTGTGATCTGGGTTTAAATATGTACAATAAATAATCTTGTTAAAATGCCCAAGTAGGTAAACTAGCTTGGGCATTATTATACTTTTAATTCTTATACTTTTAATTTTTATAAAAGTAACTGTCTTTCGTTATGCTAATACTCGGGTCTTCTTCTGCAAAAATAATAAATTTAACTTTACTTACCTTACTTGGAATATCATAGCCATCTGCTGTTACCGTTACGGGTATACGCTTCATCACTCCAGGTTGAATTAGCATTGCATTTGGGCTAGTTAATTTGGCCTCTGCTAAACCTGATATAGCAATAGTGTAGTGCAATGTTTGCTGGGTTTTATTTATAATCGTTAACGTATAAGGGTTTTCTACTAACCCCTCGTAATTGACCCTGTACAAAGCGCCTCTATCGCGCAGCACCGAGGCTTCAATAGGTGTTCTTTGTGCCACCCAAGCAAACATAGCTACAATTAGCATCACGGTCAAAACACCATAACCCACCAACTTAAGCCTAAAAGGGTTGGTTTTTTTACCCGCCATTTGCTCTTCGCTAGCGTACTTTATTAACCCTTTTTCATAACCAAATTTGTTCATAGTATCGTCGCAAGCATCAATACATAAACCACAGTTTATACATTCATATTGCAAACCATTTCGAATATCTATTCCAGCTGGGCATACTTCTACACATAAATTACAATCTACGCAGTCACCTAAGTTAAGTGCTTTTGGATCGGCCTTACGTTTACGTGGGCCACGGTTTTCACCGCGTGCGCCATCGTAAGTAACCACAAGCGTATCCTTATCAAACATAACCGATTGAAAACGCGAATACGGACACGCCACAGTACACATTTTTTCACGTAAAAACCCTGCGTTACCATAAGTACACAAAGCAAATAAAAACACCCAAAAGCTAGTAATACCCGACCACTCAAAAGTAAACATTTCTAAGTACAATGTTTTTGCGGGTATAAAATAAGTTAAAAATGAAGTGGCAGTTAATAGTGATAGCACCAACCAAGCACTGTGCTTAGTAAGCTTTTTACGCCATTTGGTAAAACCCCATGCAGATTTATCAAGCTGTATACGCTGATTACGTGTGCCCTCAACGCGTTGCTCAACCCACGAGAACATCAACATCCAAATAGTTTGAGGACAAGTATAGCCACACCAAACACGGCCTAACCAGTTGGTTACAAAAAATAACGCAAACGCCCCCACCATAAACAACATGGCTACAATAATAAAATCTTGCGGGAATAAAGTTAAAGCGAAAATAGTAAACTTTTGCGTTGCTACATCTAATAGCACCGCTTGTTGGCCGTTATATTGGATCCACGGTATTGCAATAAACGTAAGCATTAACAACCAGCCTAAGTTTCGGCGTATACGTTGAAAAAAGCCTTTTTGCTCACGTATATAAATTGGCCCTTCGCTTTTGTAGGGCTTGATGATTATATCTTCTTCTTTAATATCAAACTTCATAATATTTACTTAATCATAACGGATGTTAGTTAAGCATTTGCAACTTTCAGACCAAACTGAAATCTAACTTATTACATTGATATTAAAGGTTTTTATTTTCATCCTAAATTCCAGCTTCGCGAAATAAAGCGACACTCGCGATATATCACGAAACTTTACTAATCCCTAGCTTGTGCATTTTAGAGCGCAAAGTACTCTCTGGCATACCAAGCTTTACAGCGGCGCCTTTACTACCCGATATTTGCCAAGCCGACAGCTTAAGCACTGTCGTAATATGCTGTTTTTGCATTTCATTGAGCGTTAATGCTGGGTTTATAGTACTTTGCGATATTGCTTGTAATGGCTGGCTTAATTGTAAAACGGCTTGCTTAGATAAAATGGCCTCGCGCTCTAATACATTTTGTAACTCTCTAATATTACCTGGCCAGTCATAGGCTTGTAGTTGAGAAATTGCCTTATTACTTAATCCCTTAAGCTGCTTAGTTAAACGTTTATTTAACTGCACAATTAAATTACTACATAAATAAGGAATATCTTCCTTGCGCTCTCTCAGCGCTGGCACTTTTATAGGAAATACATTTAAGCGATAGTATAAATCGATTCTAAAACTGCCTTTTTGCACCATTTCCCATAAATCGCGGTTAGTTGCGGCAATAACACGAATATCTACCTTTAATGTATTGCTTGCCCCAACACGTTCAAATTCTTGCTCTTGCAACACTCTAAGTAACTTACTTTGCGCTTCAAGCGGCAGCTCTGCTATTTCATCTAAAAATAAGGTGCCTTTGTCGGCTAGTTCAAAACGCCCTTTACGGCGCTCATTTGCACCAGTAAATGCGCCTTTTTCATGACCAAACAGCTCTGACTCTAATAAGCTTGGCGTAAATGCTGCGCAGTTCACTTTTATAAAGGGCTGTTTATTGCGCTTACTTAATCTATAGAGGTTTCGGGCAACCAGCTCTTTACCTGTACCATTTTCGCCTAAAATAAGCACTGTGGTATCGGTTTCGCTCACTAACTTAATTTGCTCTAACATGGTTTGAAACACGTGGCTTTTGCCGACTAAGCCAGAGTCTTGCCAATCTTCGTTTAATTCTGCAATTAAATAATTATTTTCATCTTGTAACTGCTCACTCAAATTTTTTACTTGTGCAAGTGCATCTTGTAATGCATTTTGTGTTTGTTGCTGCTGAGAAATATCGCGAAATACCGCTACCGCACCTATCAATTCATTATTTCGGTAAACTGGTGTCGATGTGTACTCAACAGGGAAAGAGCTGCCATCTTTGCGCCAAAAAACTTCGTTTTTCACTTCACGGCGTTTACCATCAAACATAGTACAATATATTTGGCATTCGTCGGCTGGATAAGGCGTGCCATCAGCATGAGTATGATGATGGTATTGATGAATTTTTTACCTAATAATGTCTCTGCACTCCACCCTGTCATGCGCTCGGCCGCAGGATTAACAAATACGGCATTACCCGACAGATCAAAGCCATAAATCCCTTCGCCCACTGCGTTGAGTAATAAACTAGGATCGTTTAAAAATTGCTTTATCATAAAATAGCCTCGCGAAATATCGCGACCATTATGACAATTTAATTCAAAAAGTGCACTGCAAAAATTATTATTAGTAATTAATAGCGCTGGAGGAAGGGGGGTGACAATAGAATTACTAAAATACAAAAATTTATGACAGAAAACAAAGCCTAGTTACCTTATTATGCTAACTAGGGTCTGTTGACCTTTGCGGATTAGAATTTGTTCGAACTAGGGGCGATTTAATCACGGCGCGAAATTTGTAACCTAGTGGACTCGATAACTGCTCCTGCGTTATTCTACTGGCTTACATCCATGTAAGAATAAGTAAAAATCGAGCAAAGCTTCTGCGTCCTGCTCACGCCCCTTACCTACATCCATGTAGGCACCCCTAGGCAGAACCCTTCGGGCAGCGCATGTTTAGCATTGATGCTACGTTATCGCCTATTTATGGGGAATAACCACACCACACAGGCTCTGCCTTGCCTAAATACCAAACACACTGCTGCAAATTCAACCTTGAAAAATCAACAGACCCTAACCTTTTTTTACAACTAACTTAAAGGCGTGGAACCAACTTTATAGCGCCTGCGACCACTTTCATATCAAGTGGTAGTTTACTTAACAAGGCCATTTTAGGATCGTTCATATTTAGCTCATACACTGGGTTAACAGCTAAAAAGCGATTAATAATATCCATAGCTTGTTCGTCTAGCGCACCTAAGTTGCCTTTAAAACCACCAGCATCAACACTCGAATCTAGTAATTTTATATTACGTAAAAACACCGCTTTTTTCTCGCTGTCGTAAAATGGGCTACCTTCTATTTGCAGCTTTAAGCGTACTGGGTATTTTAATGCAAAAGCACTAATGTTGGCGCTTGAGTCGGCGCCTAGCACCACAACATCACGATTTTCTGGACCAATATTTACACTCACATCGTTTACATCAAACTCTACAGGTAATCCCATTAAACTTACCTGTTCGCTTAATTTAGGAAGCTGTTTTACTAATAACGACTCCACATCGGCGTTAGTAAATGAATAAACAGACATTCCTTGTGTGGCGTTACATGCAGTTAAAAATAATGCGGCAATAATAAATAATATTTTCATAAAAAACTCTCTAAATTATTATAAATGATGGGTATAAAAAAGCCGCTTACGAGCGGCTTTTAAAAGAGTAATACTCTATTAGGTGTAACTACACTAAGCTGTAAAAACAGCCTTTAGCCGTGCTAGTGTGTCAGCATCAACTGAACCTTCACTGAGCGCTAACAACTGCTTTAAATAATAGCTTATATCTGCATGTTCGCCACGATGCTTATCATCTAACATGGCAACTTGCTCAGCCATTCTTTGCATTGCATCATTGCTACTTACATTAGCTAAAATTTCCATTCTAGTAAGTAACTGTGCACTACTAAGTGATGTTTTAAGTATAGCTTGGTACTGGCTCGGTATTGCTTCATTATTTTCAAGAGCGTTAAATAAGGCCACTAAATTAGCTTGTTCGGCTTGGCTAGTTAGCCCTGCAAGCTTCTCTTCTATGGCGCTAAGTAACGACGTTACTTTTGGCGATAATGACTTAAACTGGGTATACCCTTTAACTTTAGTTTCTAAGTCATGTAATTGCGCTTTTTCGTTAATTTGACCCAGCGCCAATTCAAGTTCGTTAAGCTCAGCGACTACTTGCTTGTCGTTTTCGCTTTGATCTAACTTTTGCTGCTCAAACTCGCTGCTGCGTTTAGTGAAGGTTTCGTCGTTAAATTGACGAAACTTTTGCCATAAGGCATTTTCAGCTTTTAAGCCGGCAAAGCCAATTGTTTGCCACTGCTGCTGTAATTGTTTTAGCTCTTGGCATGCTGCTGCTAGGTCATCACTTTGTGATAATTGCTGCGCTTGCTCTACTAATGCATTTTTAAGTGCAGCATTGCCTTTATGAAACGCATTTAACGCCGCTAGCACACGCTGCTGCTCGTTTTTATAACGATCGTTTAATACACGGTAGGTTTTAGGGTCAACTTTACCCACACTGCGCCATGCTTTGTTTAAACGATTGTATTGGCTTTCAAACTGCTTCCAATCAAAACCCTGCTCGTCAGTTGCGAGTAAGTGCAGTGCATGCATGTCAGCAATAATACTTTCGCGCTGCGCTTTTGACGCTTCACGCTGTACTTCTTGCTCTGCAAAGTAGTTACGGCAAGGTGCAAACAATAATTCGATTTTTTGATCAAATTGCTCACCTTGTTGCTTTTCTTCGTCTGTATCTAAGCGGCCAAGCTCATTCCAGCGTTTACGCAACACTTTAACTTGATCAGCACGTTGCTGTGGGTCTACGCACTCCTCTAAAACGAGCGCGCTAACTTCTTCAAGTAAGGCTTCGCGCTTTGGTGCTGCAGCATATTTTTGCCAATCTTTGGCGTCAGCTAGTTGCGCTTCTAAATCGGTTTTTAAGCTTACAAGTGGTTGCTGATACTGCTCAGTTAACGTATTAAATAGCTCTTCAAAGCCTTTAAACACACCAAATGCAACGTTAAAACGACCTTCTTCTATTAGGCGCTTTACATCACGGGCTTTGCGCTTAGCTTGGCTTTGATTTTTTTCAAGCGGTTTTATCAACTCGTTCATTGGCACTAAAAATTGCTTTTTATGCGCATTAAGCTGTGTTTTAAACGTACCCTGCAATGCACTATCTAATATATTTAGATGATTACGCGCCGCCTTAAAACCACTATTAAATGCAGCTAAGGTTTCGTCGTATTGGGTTAAATCGGCTGCTGGTTTTATTTCACACAGTGCAGCAAATGCCAGCTTATAATCTTTAATAGCAGACGTTAGCTCAGGTAATTTAGCTACTTGAGTAAATAATTTTTCTAACTTATTAATAACCTGTTTTGATTGTGGGTTATTAGCTAACTCGGTTTCATTTATTGCTTGTTGAGCCTGCGCTACTTTTGCATCAAGCCAATCTTGCTGAATTTGCTCTGGCGTTTCTAGGCCAAGTTGCAATGCATTTTCAATTTCTTCACTTAAAGCTTCAAGCGTTGCTAATGCCAGCAGTTGACGCTGTTGAAGTGCAAGTAATTGCTGCTCTTTTTCGTGCTCACTGCGAAGCTGTGCAATATGGGCATTTAGCTTTTCGGTAATTGTGCTGTACTTTTCGTTTAGCAATTTTACTTGCTCGGTGCTAAGCCACTTAAGCTCTAAGGCTTGCCATTGCGCCATTAACTCACCCGCTTTTGGGTTTACTAATGCAAAATCATTTTTATCGCGCAAAGCATTTAGCTTGGCTAAAATAACACGGGTTTCTCCCTCAACTTGCGCTGGCATTTCAATTGCTAAACGCTCGTTTTCTAGGTGCGTGTTAAGCGCTGTTTTGGCACTGTTTTGTGCATGCTTTAATAATGGTTTAGTTAACTGGTGGGTAATAACCAACTCAACTAATTGCGCTTGTAACTCTTCGCTGCCCTCTTTAAAGGCTTTTTCTATTAGTTTAGGGTTTCCTAGGCGCTTTAATAACTTAACCCGCACTTGCAGCTCTTTTTCTGCAAAGGCAAGTTTTTCGAGGGTTTTTACTGGTGCAAAACGCTCTATATATTCACTTTTAATTTGCGGCGACAGTGTACTTTCGCTACTTAAAACAGCGATAGATATTTGTTGTTCAGCAATATCTTTTAATGCTTGATCTTGTTTATAGGCTTTCCACCACAGTGGCAAGTCGTTTACTTTTTGCAGTGCCTTACGACGAATTTCTGCTGAGCTATCTTCCAGCGCTAAAGTACTTAAAATTATTGCGTCGCGTTGTACATCTAATTTTTCGATTGCATCTAGACGTACTTGCAGCTTTGGATGTTTCCATTTTGGCGTAAAAAGGTGTTTAAAGATCATGTTCACTAAACCTAGCTATTTCGTTATCTGAGTTAAATTCTTTTTGCAGTTGTGCTTTTGTTTTTTGCACCATTTCGCCATTTGCACCAATAGTAAATTGCTCATTCGATTGAGCAACTTTTGCTTGATACAACATAACTAACTGCACTGTTTGCTGCTTTTGTTCATCTGATAAAGGAGTACCGTCTGGCCATTTGCCAGTTGCTGCTCCGTATTGCAAACGTTCAAATAATTCTGGGGTAATATTTTGTACAAGATTGTCGATATTCATGTCATTTTTTCTTTTTTAGAGTCACTAAAATAATACGATTAATAAGGTACCAAATACACCCCACGCCAATAGCGATGGTGTAAGCATACCACTGAGGTGTTTTTTCTTGCGGTTGTAAGAAGTACAAACAGAAAAAACCGCCTAAAAATAGGATAAGTGCTAAAAATGAGTGAGTTATAAACATTTGCTGTTTTTTAATTCGCTGTTCACGTTGAAGCTGTTGAACTTGCTCATTATTTAAGTCGGCAACGTTACTTTCGCAATGCGGACATTGCGCGTGTTTATCTGATATTGATTTGGCACATTTAGGGCAACGAATAATCGCCATACATCTCTCCATACTACGCATAAAAAAAGCGCCTTGCGGCGCCTTTATTGTACTTGTTTTATTTCTCGTTGTCTTTTTTGAATTTGACCCAGTAGTCATCTACCGACTCTTTCATCTCTTTGCGCAATAACATTATGCCAATTAAGTTAGGTAGTGTCATAACAACAATGGCCACTGCCGCTAACTTCCATACCAAGGTGGTATCGGCAAACGATGCCCAAAAGAATGCAGCCACATAAAATACGCGATACGGCATTACTGAGCGATGCCCTAATAAGTAAATCATTGCGCGATCCCCATAGTACGACCAAGCAATGGCAGTAGAGAACGCAAACAGCAATAAGCCTATTGATACAATGTACTGGCCACTATCGCCAAAGTAACCACGTTTAAAAGCCTTGGTGGTTAGCTCTGCTGAATGTACCAATGACTTGCCCACTAAACTAATGCTGTCATCTGTTGGCATGCCATCTATTACTTCTACAACACCTGTGTATTTGTGCTTTTCAGTAATACCAAAGCGTACGTCCTCAGCAATGGAGCGTGAATGTAATACCGTAAAGCCCGTATTTAATGCTTCACCATTAACCACTTCAATATTGCCGGTAAACGTCTGTATATTACTTTTTTGACCATTAAGGTATTTATAGAGGTCTTCGCGCTGTGTTTGATTTTCTTCTGTGTAATCGCCTTTAATAATACTCATGGCTGAGCGTTCGAAATGGGTTTGGAATTTTTCATTCCACACCCCCGAGGATAAAATAACCAAACCCGTAAGTGTACAAATAATAATGGTATCGATAAAAGGTTCTAGTATAGATACTATGCCCTCTGAAACTGGCTCATCAGCCTTTGCCGAAGCATGCGCTATAGGTGCAGAACCTTGACCCGCTTCGTTAGAGAATAAACCACGGTTTACACCACGATTAAACGCATAAGCAAATGACGCCCCCAAAAAGCCACCTGCGGCAGCAGAGCCTGAAAATGCGTCCATAAATACGGCAGAAAATGAAGGACCGATGTTTTCAGCGTTATAAAAAATAACAGCCAGAGCACCAATAATATAAATAGCCGCCATTAACGGTACTACGCGTGATGTAATTGCTGCAATACGTTTAATGCCGCCTAATATAACCAAGGCAAGTAAAATAGATAACACAGCACCTGTGGCCATAGGCGCAAAACCAAAGGTGGCTTCCATCCCTTGTGCAATATTATTAATTTGTGGCAAGCTGCCTGTACCAAACGAGCTAATTACAGTGGCTACGGCAAATAAAATGGCCAGCCATTTCATGTTAAGGCGTTTATCCATGTAATACATTGGGCCGCCAGACATAGTGCCATCTTCAGTTTTTTCACGGTATTTATGCGACAAGGTAACTTCTACAAACTTGGTAGTCATACCAAAAAATGCCGTCATCCACATCCAAAACAACGCCGCAGGCCCACCAATTGAAATAGCCAGTGCTACGCCACCAATATTACCTGTACCCACTGTGCCCGATAGTGCTGTAGCAAGCGCTTGAAAGTGAGTGGTATCCCCTTCTGTATCCTTTTTATCAAACTTACCCGAAACAACTTGGCAAGCATGTTTAAAATACCGTATTTGGGGAAACTTTAAATAAATAGTAAAAAACAAACCAACCCCTAATAACACATAAGGAAACCATACAGCTCCTCCTAACATGCCATCTAGGCTATCTAAAAGTTGTCCGAATGCATCCACGCTAAATTCCTCTTATTATTTTATTTTTGAAATTGCTGACTAAACATTCGTTAAGCCACAGTTTATTGTGCCGTTGCGCACTTGTTATTTTTGTAAGTGTTGTAACAAAAAAGGGCAACATTTTAATGTTGCCCTTACCTTATACTAATTTATCTTAATTTATCAACGACATTTACGATAGCCGCTAAAGTATCTTGGCCAAATTGATATGAACGACGATCTGACCAACCATAATCTGGGTCGGGTAAGTCGTTATTATCTTTAAATGGCATTTCTACTGTATAGGTAAGCGCCTTAAATTCTTCTGCTGTTGCAGATGAACCTACTGTAAGGTTAGCTTGCCCTGGCTCGTCTTTAGGGTAACCATGCTCGTCTTGAAACTCTGGAGTAATGGTTAACAAAGCAGCTTTAAAGCTATCTTCTAGATCTTTTAAGCGCGCATCGTAACTTGGAATGCCTTCACTGCCGGCTACAAAGTTATACGGGATTGCTTCATCACCATGAATATCAAGGTGCATATCTAGGCCTGTTTCACGCATTTTATTAAGCACTAAATAAACTTCGGGGCTATTTTCCATACTCGGCGTTTGCCATTCACGGTTTAAGTTAACGCCTTTAGCATTAGTACGTAAGTGCCCACGAGCACTGCCATCTGGATTCATGTTTGGCACAATATAAAATACTGCTTTTGATAGTAATGCGGCAGCATGCGGGTCTTCATCATCAAGTAGTTTGTGAAGTATTCCTTCTACAAACCACTGCGCCATTGTTTCACCCGGATGCTGGCGAGCGGTGATCCAAATGTTTTTCTTATCTGCGCTTGGCTCACCAATTTTAAGTACGCTCATGTCGCGGCCATCAAGGGTTTCGCCTAATGTTTCTAATTGGCAAATTTGCTGGCTTTGCGCCCACGTAAGTAAATCTAAGTGACGCTCATAGCTATATGGTGCAAAATAAGCAAAATAAACACTGCCGCACTCTGGCTCTATTTCAAAGCTTAATGTGCCATTTTCGTAGCTTGAAGGTACACGAAACCATGTTTGACGGTCATACGATGCAACTGCCTGATAGTCTACCCAACCATCTGGATAAGCTGAGTTTTCGAGCTTATTTATGTTTAGTTTATGTAATTGGTAAGGAGTTGTTTCTAGACGAAAATGAAACCACTGATAAAATTCAGACTGGAAATCGTTATTAATCTCTAACTGGATATTTAATGGATCGGTGGCTTCAATAACCTTAATATTACCACTGTCGAAATTGCTGCTGATTTTCATGACAAAAAACCTATAAGTTGACTAAGTGTCTCTGGACTGCATAAATAGCCAGGATGTAAGTACGCTGCGATTAGCCGTATCTAATGTATAAAGCGTACCATAAGCGCTGCGCTTTAAAAATATTGATAATCAAAAAAGCCAGCAAATGCTGGCTTTTGTATAACGACTAATAAATTAGTGAGGTAAGCTTGGGAATGCCACTTCGGCCATATCGCGCATACAACGTACCACTTGGCAGCTGTAACCAAACTCATTATCGTACCAAACGTAAAGTACAATACGATTGTCATCAACAATCGTTGCTTGCGAGTCAACCACACCAGCGTAACGACTACCTACTAAATCAGTAGATACGATTTCAGTAGAAGCGGTGTAATCAATTTGGTCGCGCAAGTCTGAGTGAAGTGCGGTATCGCGTAAAAATGCGTTTAGCTCTTCTACCGAGGTGCTCTTTTCTAAATTTAAGTTCAAAATAGCCAGCGACACGTTAGGTGTAGGTACGCGAATTGCGTTACCCGTTAGTTTGCCTTCAAGCTCTGGTAGTGCTTTTGAAACCGCTTTTGCAGCGCCTGTTTCAGTAATTACCATGTTAAGCGCAGCAGCACGGCCACGACGGTCTGCTTTGTGGTAGTTATCAATTAAGTTTTGGTCATTAGTATACGAGTGAACCGTTTCTACGTGACCATTTTTAATGCCAAACTTATCGTTTAATGCTTTAAGTGTTGGTGTAATGGCATTAGTTGTACAGCTTGCTGCACATACAATTTTGTCTTCAGGTAAAATATCTTTGTTATTTACACCATATACGATGTTTTTTATATTACCTTTAGCAGGAGCCGTTAATAGTACTTTAGCAGCACCTTTACATTCCAAATGCTGACCAAGACCTGCTTCATCTTTCCAAATGCCTGTGTTATCAACAATAAGTGCATTGTCGATACCGTAAGCTGTGTAATCTATTTCGCTAGGAGAGTTAGCGTAAATAACCTGAATGTAGCTACCATTAGCTTTAATTGCATTACGTTCTTTATCAACAGTGATAGAGCCATTAAATGGACCATGAATTGAATCACGACGTAATAAGCTGGCACGTTTTTCAAGGTCGCCATCTTTACCACCACGCACAACAATTGCGCGTAGGCGTAAATCAGCATAAGGACCTGATTTTTCAATTAGTAGGCGTGCAAGTAAACGGCCAATTCGACCAAAGCCATAAAGCACCACGTCACGTGATTCTTTAGCCGGTAAATCAGCAATTTCAGCAAGCTCATCTTTTACAAACTCTTCAACAGAACGACCGTTTGCAACATCATTATACAAATAACTATAAGCCAGCTTACCAATATCGATACGTGCAGAATTTAAATCCATTTTGCTAATCGCTTCTAAAAATGGGAAGCTTTCACGTAAACGTAATTTTGTACCTTCAAACTGCGCAACTGATTTGTGAGATTTGATAATTTCAATTGGGCTTGCATTTACAAGTGGACGGCCATAAACAGCAATTTCGATACCACGACTACGATAAAGCTTACCAATGATTGGTTGCATGCTTTCTGCGTAACCTTGGCGTTCTTGCCAACTATTTGTGTATTCTAACTCGTGAGATGAGGTCATTTTATTTACCTAAGTTAAACATTTTTGAACGGATAGCCCTAGAGCATTTAACCATCAAAAGTTGAAATAATTTCGACCCTGATAAGTCAACGCACTCTAGTGACTTCCCTATTCTAATTTAATCTTGCTTTATTCTCTACTGTTAGAGGCTAATTGATTGCGTTAGAATAACATTATATTAATATATTTAAGGGTTGAGGATGATTATAAGACTAATAGCAGTGCTTGGAGTACTCACCCTAGCCGGATGTGAAAAGCCACTAAGCTTGGCCCAAGTATGTAAAGAAACGCCCGGGTTTTGCAACGATCTAAATAAAGATAATCATTGCAGAGAGCAGCGCTCTAGCACTATTTTGCAGCGTTATATAGAATATAAGCACCCAACGGATGAAAATAAATATCAGCTACTTAAAGAGTTTGAATCATATAATCAGTGTATTACGCTTGCAGCTAAAATTGAGCATATAAAATTAAAAGAAAAAAAGACCTCACGTGTAGAGGGTAAATTAACCAGTATTAAAGAAATGACGCGATTATATCAAGACACTAAAAATACTAATCACCCAGGCTTACTTTATTATCATTGGTCGCGTAATAACGATCAGCGAGCACTGACTAAGTTTTTAGCCTTGGAGCATGATGAAAGGGTGACAACAAGTGCTGAAATGCAACTTTTTTTGGCATCGTATTATATTAAGTTTGATGATGATAAAACGATTGATTTGCTCTACAAAACATTAGAGCTTAATAAAGCACAGCAAATACCTGTTCCCGAGGTGTTTACCTCTTTGGTCAGTTTGTTTTATAAACAACAAAAGTATAAGCATGCTTATGTTTTTTCAAAAGTTGCGCAGATGTCGGGCATAGAAAACGTTGATATATTTGCTGTAGAGCAGCAATTAGCAAGCAGCAGAAAAAACCTTGATAGTTTAGATTTATTAGCGCAACAAACTTTTCAGCAAATTCGCGCTGGTAAGTTTGTATCACCTAGGGAGTTTTAAGTAATCTAGGCGTAGTTAAATAAAACATTAATAATAAAAAAGGCAGCTTACGCTGCCTTTTTTATATTACTTTGCTTTACTTGTGCCCACTTCTACTCGGGTTTTAAGTTTTTGCCCAGGTCTAAAGGTCACCACGCGACGCGCCGAAATAGGAATATCTTCCCCTGTTTTCGGATTACGTCCCGGTCTTTCTTTTTTATCACGAAGATCAAAATTACCAAATCCAGAGAGCTTAATCTGCTCGCCTTTTTCAAGCGCTGAGCGGATTTCTTCAAAAAACGCTTCAACTAAATCTTTGGCATCTTTTTTATTGATCCCGAGTTTTTCAAATAGGTGTTCAGCTATGTCGGCTTTAGTAAGCGCCATATCTAGTCCCTCAACGATGCATTAAACTGTTCGGCCAGTGTGGCCACCACGTTATCAACTACTAGATTGATATCTTTCTCTTCGAGTGTTCTATCAACCGATTGCAGTGTTAGAGCAATCGCCAAACTCTTATAATTTGGCTCAATACCTTTGCCCTTATACACATCG
This sequence comes from Pseudoalteromonas translucida KMM 520, assembly GCF_001465295.1. NCBI lineage: Bacteria > Pseudomonadati > Pseudomonadota > Gammaproteobacteria > Alteromonadales > Pseudoalteromonadaceae > Pseudoalteromonas > Pseudoalteromonas translucida. Next base: position 2,180,552 of record NZ_CP011034.1, read on the forward strand.
AATAAGTTTAGGTCAACTAATTGATTTCCGCCAACTTTTTCTATCGCTGTTAAAATATCGCCAATATTTACGCTCTCTTGCACTAAAATCGCGATGTCGCGGCGATTTGAAGGGAATTTAGACACCCCTGCAATTTGCGGTAAATTTCTTTTTTCAATTGCCGACATTTCAATTTCAAACACAAATGTAGCATTATTGATATCTAACGACTTTTGCACTTGAGGGTGTAAAGCACCAAAAAAGCCAACCTTTTTTCCAGCAACATAAATTACCGCTGATTGACCAGGATGCAAACCATCTGACTGCTCTGCTTTAATTTCAAAGCGGCTGACATCATTGGTAATTGCCAGTAGTGCTTCCACGTCACCTTTCACATCGTAAAAATCGACGTTGCGTTTTTCTTCAACCCAATGTTCGCCATGCGCAAGACCGGTAATTACACCGCCAATTACTGGCACTTGGTTAACACCGTTTTCGGCATTTTCGTCACTTAAAAATTTAAGGCCGTGTTCAAATAAACGAATACGCGGTTGCTGACGATTTTGGTTATACGCTAGCGACGCCAATAAGCCCGGCATTAAGCTTACTCGCATTGCCGACATTTCAATTGAAATTGGGTGCGGTAATACTAGCGGCTGACTTTCTGGGTGCAAAATAGCTTGCGCTTTAGGGTCTACAAAACTGTACGTAATAGCCTCTTGATAGCCACGGGCTACTAGCGTATTACGAAACTTACTTAGTGCGATAGTCGCTTCGTTATGGGTGGTCATTTTAAGTTTAGCAGTCGGTGCAACATTAGGAATACTGTTGTAACCGTAAACACGTGCCACTTCTTCAATTAAATCTTCTTCAATACGCACATCAAAACGGTAACTAGGTACATCTGCACTCCAGCTGTCGTTTTCAACTTTTACGTTAAAACCTAAGCGGGTTAAAATATCAGTAACTTTCTCATCTTCAATATGATGGCCAATAACACGGTCTAAACGGCTACGACGTAAACGAACCTCAGTCACTTTAGGTAGCTTATCTGCGGCAACGGCTTCAACCACTGGGCCTGCTTCACCGCCTACTATTTCAAGTAGTAACGCTGTTGCACGCTCTATTGCATCATGCTGTAGCGCAAAATCAACACCACGCTCATAACGATGCGAGGCATCTGTGTGCAAACCATAGCTACGCGCTTGCCCTGCAATTGCTATAGGGTTAAAGAATGCGCTTTCAAGTAATATATCAGACGTTTTATCTGTAACACCCGATTGCTCGCCACCAAAAATACCCGCAATGGCTAGCGCTTTATTATGATCGGCTATCACTAATGTAGATTCGTTTAATTTAACGCTATTACCGTCAAGTAAAACCAGCTCTTCACCGGCATTTGCACTACGCACTTTAATACCACCTTCAATTGCATTTAAATCAAATGCATGCATTGGGTGGCCAAGTTCTAGTAATACATAATTAGTAACATCGACTACTGGATCGATTGAACGCACACCGCTGCGACGTAGTTTTTCAACCAACCATAACGGCGTTGCTGTATCAAGGTTAATGCCTTTGATCACACGACCAAGGTAGCGAGGACATGCATCTTCATTAACTAATTCAATCGATACTTTATCGTCAATTGTTGGTGTAACCGCTGGAATTTGTAATACGTTTACGTCTATGCTGTTAAGTACGCCCACTTCACGGGCTAAGCCTTTTATACCTAAACAATCACCACGGTTTGGCGTCAAATCAACATCAATAATATTATCATCAAGGCCTAGGTATTCACGTAAATCTGTTCCTACTGGCGCATCACTTGGCAATTCCATAATGCCATCGCCTTCTTCGCTAATACCTAGCTCGACAAAGGCACACAACATGCCATTTGAAGGTTGGCCACGTAACTTGGCTTTTTTAATTTTAAAATCACCAGGAAGCACGGCACCAACAGTTGCAACCGCAACTTTAATGCCTAAACGACAGTTTGGTGCACCACATACAATATCAAGCAGTTCATCACCACCGACATTAATTTTGGTAACGCGGAGCTTATCTGCATCAGGATGTTGCCCACATTCAACAACTTCACCTACCAAGACACCATTAAACTTTGCTGCTGCAGGTGTTACACCATCAACTTCTAGACCAGCCATAGAAAGCTGTTCCGACAGAGCTTGCGTATCAATGGCTGGATTAACCCACTCTCTTAACCACTTTTCACTAAATTTCATATTATTGTTTCACTCTTAACGGAACTGGTTTAGGAATTTTAAGTCATTTTCAAAAAATGCACGTAAATCGTTTACGCCATAACGCAACATAGTTAAGCGCTCTACACCCATGCCAAAAGCAAAGCCGGTGTATTTTTCAGGATCAATGCCCACAGACTTAAGAACGTTTGGATGTACCATGCCACAGCCTAATACTTCTAGCCATTTTCCGTCTTTACCCATTACGTCTACTTCTGCTGAAGGTTCTGTAAAAGGGAAAAATGAAGGACGGAAACGAATTTCCATGTCTTCTTCAAAAAAGTTACGCAGGAAGTCGTGTAAAATACCTTTAAGTTCAGTAAAACTCACATCTGTGTCGACCATTAAGCCTTCAACCTGATGAAACATAGGCGTGTGCGTTTGGTCATAATCGTTACGATATACACGTCCAGGAGAAATAATACGCAGTGGCGGTTGCTCAACTTCCATTGTACGTATTTGTACGCCACTCGTTTGCGTACGCAATACCAGCTTAGGGTTGAAGTAAAAAGTATCGTGATCAGCACGGGCAGGATGATGCTCAGGAATATTTAACGCATCAAAGTTATGAAAGTCATCTTCAACTTCAGGACCCGATTTAACTGCAAAGCCTAACTCACCAAAAAAGCTTTCTATGCGCTCAATGGTACGTGTAACCGGATGTAAACCACCAGTAGGCATAATACGCCCAGGTAATGTTACATCGATAGTTTCAGCGGCTAGCTTTTTTTCTAGCGCTTTACTGGCTAACAGCTCACGTTTATCGTTTATAGCAGCTTGCACATCTTGTTTAGCTTGATTAATAACTTGGCCCGCTTCTTTGCGTTCTTCAGGGGCAATTTTGCCTAACGTTTTAAGTAAGCTGGTGATCTCGCCTTTTTTGCCAAGGTAATTAACCCGCATTTCTTCTAACTGCGCGATTTCACTGGCACTGGCTACCGCCTCAAGTGCTTGCGCTAATATATTTTCTAAGTTCATTGGATACCTGATCTTTCACAGAAGGTGATTGCTGTTAAGTAATAACTTATGATAACTGAAAGCAGTGCCTAGATTCTAGACCTACTAGAGCTTTAACGTTGATTTTATAAAAGGAATTGTTAATTTTCGTTGTGCGGCCATAGATGCATGATCTAATTTGTCTAATACGTCTAGTAATGTCCGCATATCACGGCTTAAGCGCGTTAATAAAAATCGGGCGCATTCGTCACTTAGCTCTAAGCCGCGCATTTTTGTGCGTTTAACTAAAGCTTGTGCTTTGTCGTCATCGCTCATGGAGCGAATTTGCAGTGTAGTTCCCCATTTTAGCCGCGATTCTAAGTCAGGTAAGCTAATATTTAGCATGTCGGGGAGTAAGTCTGCGGTCACCACCAACATTTTTTTAGGCTCGTTAAAGCGATTAAAAAAATTAAATAAGGCCTTTTCCCACGCATCATCACCCGCTACCAAATGCACATCATCTATGCATAAAACATCAAGAGCTTCTAAGCCTTCTAATACCATAGGGCCAAAATCAATAACTTCTCGCATAGATAACAGCATATTTGATAAGCCGCGCTCTTGCGCTTGAATACACGTAGCGTACAAAAGGTGAGATTTCCCTGAATCGCCCAAACCACATAAATACGTGTATTGAAAAGATTGCGACAATTTTGAAAAACTGTCTTTTAAATGGCTTACTTCTAAAGAGTCCTCACCACCAAAGTACGAAGTAAAGGTTTCGTCATCGGGCAAAGTAACCGGCAATGCCATTTGCATTGGTTCATGAGTTAGCATTACTCACCAATCCATTGATACTCTAAACTGTTTTTATCAACAACATGATAAAAAGCACTTGGATCAACATAATCTCTAAACGCAGCATCAAGCCCTAATGCTTTTTTTAAATCAACCACACTGCCAGTGTGATTAAGTTTGAACTCAACTAAATCTGGGGTTTTTCGTATAATAGTAGCCTGAGTTACCACACTTAAATTTGATAATCGGCGTTTAGCCAACTCAATATCAACAAAGCTTTGCGTACCTTTTAGGGTTAAAGTTGCTGCCGCTTGCTCGTAATAAGCATTTGGATCAATTGCATATTCATCAGCTAGCCCTTTCGCTAACGTATCTATCATTTGCGCAACAACTTGTTGTTTATCACCCGTTAATCTATTTAATTCAAAAAGGTCATCGTTAGTAAATCGCCAATCTAAAACCCAATTTTCACTATCTGGTTGTTTATACATTCTGGCGGTAATACTGCGCTCAGCACTATAACGCTTAGACGCCTCTTCTACTGGCTCTGAAAAATTACCCCATACTTCAGGAATACCAACTAGGCGTCTGTCTTGTAAATCAAGTAAAGGCACCACAACCGGCAAACCACGTCGCCCTGCTTTATCGTATATTAACTGCTCTAGTTGTGGGTAGCTTTCTTGAGTAACTAGTTCTCTGCGCCAGTTATCTTCAATTCCTAACCATATTGCAATTAATGGTCGTTGCACACCCCATAAAGGTAAGCCGAGCTCTTTAATTAATGCATTAATTTTTCGCGCTTCAAATTTAACAACAAGTTTTAAGTTACCGGTTGTACTCTCGTCGTACTCAAACTTGAGCATGTAGTCTGAAATATCTTGAGTTTTTTGTTGCGCTAAGCTGTTTTGATCAGCACTTTCATCACCGCTGACTTTCACTAAAACATTCAGCAATGCCGTACGACTTGCTGCCAAACGCGTGTCTCGAGTTTTATCATCAACTTTTAAAATATCTTGATAAAGATCAGTTACTTCAACCGCCGATGCAGTAAAGCAAAATATAATTGATAAGGCACTTAATAATAATCTATACACAGGCTGTTTGTTCTTAGTTTTAAACTAATTTGATCCTAAATCAAAGCAACTCACAAAGCAAAATTATATTTGGTTTGTGGGTTGTTAGGACCTAGCACCGTTTAATTAAGCAGTGGTTTTACCTAGTGATGTAGCAAGGCACATAGCAAATGCGGCATAACCATTGGCCGGTGGTGATATTTTTATGATTTGAGTGTCGGGAGTCGCGTTGCTTGCCCAACCTGCGAGTTAGGAGGATGTGAGTGTACATTAATTGCACTACCCTCACTTTTCTGCAGACGTAAAAAAGCCCGACTATTTCTAGTCGGGCTTTCTACAATTTGGAGCCTGGCAATGTCCTACTTTCACATAGCAAATGCTACACTATCATCGGCGCTGTTTCGTTTCACTACTGAGTTCGGCATGGGGTCAGGTGGGTCCAAAACGCTATTGTTACCAAGCAAATTAGGGCGTTAATTCGTATTCCTACAAATTAACTGAATTTGGAAAATATCTGATAATATTTTTTAAGTCTTTCTTCAGTAATATCTACTTTAGTTATATTAACTTCTTGCTTGAACTGTCGCATAAAACGCGTTTGGCGTTGTATGGTTAAGCCTCACGGGTAATTAGTACAAGTTAGCTTAATGCCTCACAGCACTTCCACATCTTGCCTATCAACGTTGTAGTCTCCAACGGCCCTTCAGAGAGCTTATAGCTCTAGTGAGAAATCATCTCGAGGCCTGCTTCGCGCTTAGATGCTTTCAGCGCTTATCAGTTCCGAACGTAGCTACCGGGCAATGCCATTGGCATGACAACCCGAACACCAGCGGTTCGTTCACTCCGGTCCTCTCGTACTAGGAGCAACCCCTCTCAATTCTCAAACGCCCACGGCAGATAGGGACCGAACTGTCTCACGACGTTCTAAACCCAGCTCGCGTACCACTTTAAATGGCGAACAGCCATACCCTTGGGACCGACTTCAGCCCCAGGATGTGATGAGCCGACATCGAGGTGCCAAACACCGCCGTCGATATGAACTCTTGGGCGGTATCAGCCTGTTATCCCCGGAGTACCTTTTATCCGTTGAGCGATGGCCCTTCCATTCAGAACCACCGGATCACTATGACCTACTTTCGTACCTGCTCGACGTGTCTGTCTCGCAGTTAAGCTGGCTTCTACCATTACACTAACCGTACGATGTCCGACCGTACTTAGCCAACCTTCGTGCTCCTCCGTTACTCTTTAGGAGGAGACCGCCCCAGTCAAACTACCCACCAGGCACTGTCCGTAACCCCGATTCAGGGGCCAACGTTAGAACATCAAAACTACAAGGGTGGTATTTCAAGGTTGACTCCAACAAAACTAGCGTCTCATCTTCAAAGTCTCCCACCTATCCTACACATGTAGGTTCAATGTTCAGTGCCAAGCTGTAGTAAAGGTTCACGGGGTCTTTCCGTCTAGCCGCGGGTACACAGCATCTTCACTGCGATTTCAATTTCACTGAGTCTCGGGTGGAGACAGCGTGGCCATGGTTACACCATTCGTGCAGGTCGGAACTTACCCGACAAGGAATTTCGCTACCTTAGGACCGTTATAGTTACGGCCGCCGTTTACCGGGGCTTCGATCAAGAGCTTCTCCCTAAGGATAACCCCATCAATTAACCTTCCGGCACCGGGCAGGTGTCACACCGTATACGTCATCTTGCGATTTTGCACAGTGCTGTGTTTTTAATAAACAGTCCCAGCCACCTGGTCACTGCGGCTCCCGTCCGCTTAGAGAGCAAGTCTCATCACAGATAGGAGCGTACCTTCTCCCGAAGTTACGGTACGATTTTGCCTAGTTCCTTCACCCGAGTTCTCTCAAGCGCCTTAGTATTCTCTACCTGACCACCTGTGTCGGTTTGGGGTACGATTCCATATAATCTGAAGCTTAGAGGCTTTTCCTGGAAGTATGGCATCAGCAACTTCATCACCTTAGTGACTCGTCTCGTGTCTCAGGTTTAATGTTCGTCCGGATTTACCTAAACAAACGCCCTACTCACTTTCACATGGACTACCAACGCCATGCTTGCTTAGCCTGCTCCGTCCCCCCATCGCAATTATATCGAGTACAGAAATATTAATCTGTTTCCCATCGACTACGCCTTTCGGCCTCGCCTTAGGGGTCGACTTACCCTACCCTGATTAACATGGGATAGGAACCCTTGGTCTTCCGGCGTGGGAGTTTTTCACTCCCATTATCGTTACTCATGTCAGCATTCGCACTTCTGATACCTCCAGCATACCTCCCGGTACACCTTCAACGGCTTACAGAACGCTCCCCTACCACTCATCCTAAGATGAATCCGCAGCTTCGGTGCATAGTTTAGCCCCGTTACATCTTCCGCGCAGACCGACTCGACCAGTGAGCTATTACGCTTTCTTTAAAGGATGGCTGCTTCTAAGCCAACCTCCTGGCTGTCTGGGCCTTTCCACATCGTTTCCCACTTAACTATGACTTTGGGACCTTAGCTGGCGGTCTGGGTTGTTTCCCTCTTCACGACGGACGTTAGCACCCGCCGTGTGTCTCCCGGATATTACTTTACGGTATTCGGAGTTTGCAAAGGGTTGGTAAGTCGGGATGACCCCCTAGCCTTAACAGTGCTCTACCCCCGTAAGTATTCGTCCGAGGCTCTACCTAAATAGATTTCGGGGAGAACCAGCTATCTCCCGGTTTGATTAGCCTTTCACTCCTAACCACAAGTCATCCCCTAACTTTTCAACGTTAGTGGGTTCGGTCCTCCAGTTGATGTTACTCAACCTTCAACCTGCTCATGGCTAGATCACCGGGTTTCGGGTCTATACCTTGCAACTATTCGCCCAGTTAAGACTCGGTTTCCCTACGGCTACCCTAATCGGTTAACCTCGCTACAAAATATAAGTCGCTGACCCATTATACAAAAGGTACGCAGTCACCCAACAAGTGGGCTCCTACTGCTTGTACGTACACGGTTTCAGGTTCTATTTCACTCCCCTCACAGGGGTTCTTTTCGCCTTTCCCTCACGGTACTGGTTCACTATCGGTCAGTTGGGAGTATTTAGCCTTAGATGATGGTCCACCTATATTCAGTCAAAGTTTCACGTGCTCCGACCTACTCGATTTCACTTAAAATGTCTTTTCATGTACGGGACTATCACCCTGTATCGTGGCGCTTTCCAGCAGCCTTCCATTAACACATAATAAGCTTAAGGGCTGTTCCGATTTCGCTCGCCGCTACTTTCGGAATCTCGGTTGATTTCTTTTCCTACGGGTACTTAGATGTTTCAGTTCTCCGCGTTCGCCTCGTTAACCTATGTATTCAGTTAACGATACCTGCAAGCAGGTGGGTTTCCCCATTCGGAAATCCTAGTCTCAAGTGCTTTTTACTAGCTTGACTAGGCTTATCGCAAGTTAATACGTCCTTCATCGCCTCCAACTGCCAAGGCATCCACCGTGTACGCTTAGTCACTTAACCATACAACCCCAAACGGGTCTTTGTTGTGTGACAGTTTAACTTCGCCAGAAGTCAATATTGAATACTAAAGTAGATACCAATCAATCAACTCATAAGAGTTAACTAAATGGCACTGAATGGTACTGCTACCATTCTTTTTTTACTTTTGAAAACTCTTGATAAATACAATGTATTCATCAGAATTTTATTATCAGCTTTTCCAAATTTTTAAAGAGCAAGAGAAATAAAAACTTCTCAAAATTAAACACACTTCATTCTCAGGTCGTTTATGACCCGATAAAGAATATTTATTTTTAAGAAGTAAAGTGGTGGAGCTAAGCAGGATCGAACTGCTGACCTCCTGCGTGCAAGGCAGGCGCTCTCCCAGCTGAGCTATAGCCCCACATATGCTGGTCTTACTGTTTGTATACCGACTTTGCTTCCAGGCAAGGCGTGGGAAATCGACGTTTAGTTTACTAAACGAGATATTCCATAACGATGTATGGGAGTAAAGTGGTGGGTCTGAGTAGATTTGAACTACCGACCTCACCCTTATCAGGGGTGCGCTCTAACCAGCTGAGCTACAGACCCAAACAATAAGTGTTGTTCTCTTTACAATTAACAATCATCTGTGTGGACACTACGAACAAATAAGTTCTAAATCGTATAAGGAGGTGATCCAGCCCCAGGTTCCCCTAGGGCTACCTTGTTACGACTTCACCCCAGTCATGAATCACTCCGTGGTAAACGTCCTCCCGAGGGTTAGACTATCTACTTCTGGAGCAACCCACTCCCATGGTGTGACGGGCGGTGTGTACAAGGCCCGGGAACGTATTCACCGCGTCATTCTGATACGCGATTACTAGCGATTCCGACTTCATGGAGTCGAGTTGCAGACTCCAATCCGGACTACGACGCACTTTAAGTGATTCGCTTACCTTCGCAGGTTCGCAGCACTCTGTATGCGCCATTGTAGCACGTGTGTAGCCCTACACGTAAGGGCCATGATGACTTGACGTCGTCCCCACCTTCCTCCGGTTTATCACCGGCAGTCTCCTTAGAGTTCTCAGCATTACCTGCTAGCAACTAAGGATTCTCCGCGTTCGCCTCGTTAACCTATGTATTCAGTTAACGATACCTGCAAGCAGGTGGGTTTCCCCATTCGGAAATCCTAGTCTCAAGTGCTTTTTACTAGCTTGACTAGGCTTATCGCAAGTTAATACGTCCTTCATCGCCTCCAACTGCCAAGGCATCCACCGTGTACGCTTAGTCACTTAACCATACAACCCAAACGGGTCTTTGTTGTGTGACAGTTTAACTTCGCCAGAAGTCAATATTGAATACTAAAGTAGATACCAATCAATCAACTCATAAGAGTTAACTAAATGGCACTGAATGGTACTGCTACCATTCTTTTTTTACTTTTGAAAACTCTTGATAAATACAATGTATTCATCAGAATTTTATTATCAGCTTTTCCAAATTTTTAAAGAGCATATTAATTAGTTATCCCGAAGGACAAGCACTAATTAACAATCATCTGTGTGGACACTACGAACAAATAAGTTCTAAATCGTATAAGGAGGTGATCCAGCCCCAGGTTCCCCTAGGGCTACCTTGTTACGACTTCACCCCAGTCATGAATCACTCCGTGGTAAACGTCCTCCCGAGGGTTAGACTATCTACTTCTGGAGCAACCCACTCCCATGGTGTGACGGGCGGTGTGTACAAGGCCCGGGAACGTATTCACCGCGTCATTCTGATACGCGATTACTAGCGATTCCGACTTCATGGAGTCGAGTTGCAGACTCCAATCCGGACTACGACGCACTTTAAGTGATTCGCTTACCTTCGCAGGTTCGCAGCACTCTGTATGCGCCATTGTAGCACGTGTGTAGCCCTACACGTAAGGGCCATGATGACTTGACGTCGTCCCCACCTTCCTCCGGTTTATCACCGGCAGTCTCCTTAGAGTTCTCAGCATTACCTGCTAGCAACTAAGGATAGGGGTTGCGCTCGTTGCGGGACTTAACCCAACATCTCACAACACGAGCTGACGACAGCCATGCAGCACCTGTATCAGAGTTCCCGAAGGCACCAAACCATCTCTGGTAAGTTCTCTGTATGTCAAGTGTAGGTAAGGTTCTTCGCGTTGCATCGAATTAAACCACATGCTCCACCGCTTGTGCGGGCCCCCGTCAATTCATTTGAGTTTTAACCTTGCGGCCGTACTCCCCAGGCGGTCTACTTAATGCGTTAGCTTTGAAAAACAGAACCGAGGCTCCGAGCTTCTAGTAGACATCGTTTACGGCGTGGACTACCGGGGTATCTAATCCCGTTTGCTCCCCACGCTTTCGTACATGAGCGTCAGTGTTGACCCAGGTGGCTGCCTTCGCCATCGGTATTCCTTCAGATCTCTACGCATTTCACCGCTACACCTGAAATTCTACCACCCTCTATCACACTCTAGTTTGCCAGTTCGAAATGCAGTTCCCAGGTTGAGCCCGGGGCTTTCACATCTCGCTTAACAAACCGCCTGCGTACGCTTTACGCCCAGTAATTCCGATTAACGCTCGCACCCTCCGTATTACCGCGGCTGCTGGCACGGAGTTAGCCGGTGCTTCTTCTGTCAGTAACGTCACAGCTAACGGGTATTAACCGTTAACCTTTCCTCCTGACTGAAAGTGCTTTACAACCCGAAGGCCTTCTTCACACACGCGGCATGGCTGCATCAGGCTTGCGCCCATTGTGCAATATTCCCCACTGCTGCCTCCCGTAGGAGTCTGGGCCGTGTCTCAGTCCCAGTGTGGCTGATCATCCTCTCAAACCAGCTAGGGATCGTCGCCTTGGTGAGCCATTACCTCACCAACTAGCTAATCCCACTTGGGCCAATCTAAAGGCGAGAGCCGAAGCCCCCTTTGGTCCGTAGACATTATGCGGTATTAGCAGTCGTTTCCAACTGTTGTCCCCCACCTCAAGGCATGTTCCCAAGCATTACTCACCCGTCCGCCGCTCGTCAGCAAAGAAGCAAGCTTCTCTCTGTTACCGCTCGACTTGCATGTGTTAGGCCTGCCGCCAGCGTTCAATCTGAGCCATGATCAAACTCTTCAATTAAAAAGTTTTATGTCTTTCGACAGCTCAATGAATTCTGAATTTATTTTAATATCTTTCGATATTGAATTGACTGTGCCGAAGCAACTTATAAATAAGTTACTTCTGTTGGTCACTCAGTTTTCAATTGAGACTCTAATTTGTTTGCCTCGCTAATTACCCATAAAGAGTAAGTAGTTTGGCTGTTAGAACTCAATCTGTACGAGTGCCCACACAGATGATTGCTTTATATTGTTAAAGAACGTTTTGAGTCGCTTTAGCGTCTCAAGGGATGCGTATAATACATCCTTTATTTTTCGAGTCAATACTTTGTTTTAAACTTTCTTTTTGGAAGATTTAAAACCGAAGTTTTATTTAACTCTCTAAGTAGTTCGTGCCTTGCTATGCTTCGGCGTTTCCCTTCTCAGTGGGGTCGCATTATAGGGAGCCGCAGATTTTACGCAAGCGTTTTTATCGCCTTTTTTGCATTTAATTTTTACCCCAAAGATACACAACCCAGACCCACAGGTTACCCACAAAACCCTGTGGATAAGTCATTTTTTTACCTCGATTACTAAACTATTTCTCAAGCTTATGCTAAGTTGCGCGACAGATTTAAACTCGTTGATTAGGCAAATAGCATGACAGATATAATAAACAGTATAAGCAGCCTCTTATGGGGCCATGTTTTAGTATACTTATTAATAGCAGCAGGGCTGTTTTTCACCATTCGCCTTCGCTTTATTCAATTTGTACAGTTTCCTCACATGATAAAAGTGATGTTTTTGAGTCGTAGAGGTTCAGGCGATGGCATTTCTTCATTCCAAGCCTTTTGTACTTCACTCGCAGCGCGTGTTGGTACTGGTAATATGGCAGGCGTTGCAGTTGCACTTTATTTAGGTGGTGCTGGGGCAATTTTTTGGATGTGGCTTATTGCTTTAATTGGTATGGCGACTAGTTTTGCCGAGAGCACATTAGCGCAAGCTTATAAAACGCGTGATGAACAGGGGAACTTTCGTGGTGGCCCAGCTTATTATATGGAATATGGTTTAGGTAAGCGCTGGATGGGCGTTATTTTTTCGCTGTGTTTAATATTAGCGTTTGGTTTTGTATTTAACGCAGTGCAGTCAAACTCTATTGCTGCTGCATTTAAGGTCGCTTTTGATATTCCGAACTACATAGTAGGTATTGCTTTAGTTATTGGCTCTGGGATCATTATTTTTGGCGGTTTAAAAACTATTTCTCGATTTGCAGAAATGGTAGTGCCTTTTATGGCTCTTGCTTATTTACTCGTCGCTTTGTACGTTTGTGCTTTAAATTACTCTGAGCTACCTGGTGTTTTTATGCATGTTATAAATAGTGCATTTGGTATTGAGCAAGCAGGCGCAGGCGCAATTGGCTACGGCGTTATGCAAGCGATGATCCAAGGCATTAAACGTGGCTTGTTCTCAAACGAAGCGGGTATGGGTAGCGCTGCTAACGCAGCAGCAACAGCAACACCTAACCCTCCCCACCCTGCTTCACAAGGGTATGTGCAAATGTTAGGCGTTTTTGTTGATACTATTGTAATTTGTAGCGCTACTGCGGCATTAATTTTATTATCGCAACAGCTAACTGCTGGCTCTGGCTTAACGGGCATAGCTTTAACTCAAGCAGCACTTGAGGAGCATGTAGGTAGCTGGGGTGCAATATTCGTTGCGATTGCTATTTTATTCTTTGCTTTCACATCTATTGTTGCTAATTACTCTTATGCGGAAACAAATTTATTATTTTTAGAGCATAACCATGCATACGGCATGTTGATTTTTAGATTGTTAGTATTAGGTATGGTGATGTTTGGTGCAATGGGTGAGCTACCATTAGTGTGGACTTTAGCCGATATATCTATGGGGTTAATGGCTATTGTGAACGTTATAGCATTATTTATGTTGTCAGGCGTTGTTGTTTGGCTTGCTAAAGACTACAACACGCAACGCCGTGCTGGAAAGTTACCAACCTTCGATCCAACTAAAAATAAGCATCTTGATAAAACAATTCCAAAAGGGATTTGGCATAAGTAATTATAGCTAATATTAGTTAAATTAAAGGGAGGCTATATTGCTTCCCTTTTTTTGCTTTTAAAACACACACCCATTACTGGCTCGCCTTTATATGGCTAATAACGCTTCACTCTACACCTTCATACAATAACCTAAGCCTCAGAGACGCATGAGGCCTAACCTCCCCCTCTAAACTTAGTAACTATGATCTGGCCTATTTAAATAGTAACGCTTTGCCTGTTACTTGTTGCTAACGGCTAGTAATCGCTATTCATGGTAAGCATTAAACTTTGCATTGTAATACGTTCTCATGCTGTAAATACAAAACCCTATACCTAGTGTATAGAGCCCTCATGTTTTTGATTGGTATTATAATTAGGTAAAGTGTAGCCATGTAGCCATGTAGCTATGCGCTGCGGCGTTATTTCGTTACGGGATCTTTGGTATTATCAGCAAGTGTGGCTATTTAATACGTGTGGTATCAATGAATAGCTAATAGCTTAATTGGTAATACTTATTAGGTAAGGCTGGAGAGTTTAAGATATAAATAAGCACTGAATCTAGTATTATTTAAAGGTAATTATTCACTTTAACAGACTGGGTTTTATTGTAGTAATAAGGTGTGTAGTTTGATTATAACGATTTGATGCATAAATACTGGCTAATGTTATGTCAGCTTATAGCATTGTTTATTAATAGTAACAGGAAGAAAGTGGTGCCCGAGGCCGGAATTGAACCGGCACGACTTGTTAGTCGAGGGATTTTAAATCCCTTGTGTCTACCAATTCCACCACTCGGGCATCGAGTTTGCTAATTAAAGCGTGTGGAGTAAATTATATGGAGGCGGAACCCGGAGTCGAACCGAGGTAAACGGATTTGCAATCCGGTGCATGGCCACTCTGCCATTCCGCCTAAATGTATCCAAATAATTTGGAGCGGCACACGAGGCTCGAACTCGTGACCTCGACCTTGGCAAGGTCGCGCTCTACCAACTGAGCTAGTGCCGCATTTTATTCTATAAGCAATGGTATTTACTTATACTATAAATTAGTATTTTATTACTCTGCCACTTTATATAAAAGTGGTGCCCGAGGCCGGAATTGAACCGGCACGACTTGTTAGTCGAGGGATTTTAAATCCCTTGTGTCTACCAATTCCACCACTCGGGCATCGAGTTTGCTATTTAAAGCAAGTGGATAAAACTAATATGGAGCGGCACACGAGGCTCGAACTCGTGACCTCGACCTTGGCAAGGTCGCGCTCTACCAACTGAGCTAGTGCCGCATTTTATTCTATAAGCAATGGTATTTACTTATACTATAAATTAGTATTTTATTACTCTGCCACTTTATATAAAAGTGGTGCCCGAGGCCGGAATTGAACCGGCACGACTTGTTAGTCGAGGGATTTTAAATCCCTTGTGTCTACCAATTCCACCACTCGGGCATCGAGTTTGCTATTTAAAGCAAGTGGATAAAACTAATATGGAGCGGCACACGAGGCTCGAACTCGTGACCTCGACCTTGGCAAGGTCGCGCTCTACCAACTGAGCTAGTGCCGCATCATATTAGTTCTAAATTAAACATTTTATAAATTACACTTGGTAATGTAATTAAACCACAAAGTGGTGCCCGAGGCCGGAATTGAACCGGCACGACTTGTTAGTCGAGGGATTTTAAATCCCTTGTGTCTACCAATTCCACCACTCGGGCATCGAGTTTGCTATTTAAAGCATGTGGAGTGTTGCTATGGAGGCGGAACCCGGAGTCGAACCGAGGTAAACGGATTTGCAATCCGGTGCATGGCCACTCTGCCATTCCGCCTTAACAATGAGATAAACTGGAGCGGCACACGAGGCTCGAACTCGTGACCTCGACCTTGGCAAGGTCGCGCTCTACCAACTGAGCTAGTGCCGCATTTAATATTATTCAGTAAGCTTTCTATCAACTTGCAACGTATTGCAGTAAATATTCAGTAACTGATTAATTACCATTTAGTTTATCTTGGGGGCTATGCCCTCTCAACACGGACGCATTCTACAGAGATTATTAAACGCGTCAATACAAAAAATGCCACTTTTGAACTGTTTGATTATTTTTTATCTAATATGGTGCGTTATTAGACGTTTAGAATCAATTTTTGGTCAATTCACTCCACGCTGATACCAAATATTGCACCATAGAACTCAATGTTAGGAAGGTCGCAATATACAATAAACCAAAACTTAAATAATTCATCCAAGCATCGTATTGCCAAATTAGACCAATAATGGCTAACATTTGTGCTGCTGTTTTTATTTTACCCATATTAGATACAGCCACGTCATCGCGCTTACCTTGTTCTGCCATCCATTCACGCAGCGCAGAGATAACAATTTCGCGGCTTATTATAATAAGTGCGGGGATAGTCATATACATAGACTGATAATGCTCTGATAACGCAACTAAAGCAGCGCACACCATAACTTTATCGGCAACGGGATCTAAAAACGCACCAAAGGGAGTTGATTGCTCTAGTTTACGTGCTAAATAACCGTCGAGAATGTCGGTTATTGACGCAAACCAAAAAATAAAGGCGGCAGCAAAAAGCGCCCATGAATAAGGTAAATAAAATACCACCAAAAAAATGGGGATAAGAAAAAGTCTAAAGGTTGTGAGTGTGTTTGGAATATTCCACATAACTGCTTGGGTATGTCTTTTTTGCTATATTCGCATGAAGGGCTAACCCTTGTCATGCAAATGGTTAAATATCTTGTCAGCCATGTCAGGACTGATCCCCGGTACTTTCTTTAACTGTTCTATATTAGCAGCTTTTACCCCTTGCATGCCCCCTAAATATTTTAATAATGTTTGTCGGCGCTTAGCACCTACGCCATTTATTTCTTCTAATAATGATTGTGTTCGTTGTTTTTGGCGCTTATTGCGGTGACATGCAATAGCAAAACGATGTGATTCGTCGCGTATATGCTGAATTAAATGCAGTGCAGGTGCATCTGAATCCATTGGAATAGTTTTTCGACCACCGTCTATTAACAGTGTTTCGAGACCAGGTTTACGGCTTGTACCTTTAGCCACACCAACTAGCAAGGGCATTTTTGCATGTGGCCAAGTAGCAAAATACTGCTCTGCACGCCCTAATTGCCCTTTACCGCCGTCTATAAAAATCACATCGGGTATTTTATCTTCATCTACTAATTTGTTGTAGCGCTTATTCAGCGCAAACTCCATGGCGGCATAATCATCCCCACCGGTTATTCCGGTTACGTTGTAACGCCTATACTCTTTAGTATTTGGCCCTTGTGAATCAAATACCACACAGCTAGCAACCGTGTTCTCTCCCATAGTATGGCTTATATCAAAACATTCCATTCTGGTTATATCATCAAGGCGTAGGGTAGCTTTTAATTGCGCATAGCGTTTATTAATAGAGTCTTGGGTGCTTTGCTTAACGGTAATACTATTTAATGCGTTTTTATTTGCTAACTGTAAATACTGGGCGCGCTCACCCCGAGTAACTACTTTAAGAGTTACTTTACGCTCACTTATTTGCGTAAGTGCTTGGCCTAATACGTCGCTTTCTTGTATTTCGAACGGCAAAATGATTTCTTTTGCGATACGCCCGGTTGCCCCCGGTGCTAAATAATACTGGCCTAAAAACGAGGTCAGTATTTCTTGTTCACTTGAGTCTTTTGGTACTTTTGGAAAATAGGTTTTACTGCCCAATACTTTATGGTCGCGGATCATCAATAAGTGAATGCCATTTAAACCATTTAAGTGTGCAAAACCCACAACATCCATTTCTGCAAAGTTACCCGAAATAGACTGTTGTTCCTGCATTTTACGCAGCAACATTATTTGGTCACGCACTTTTGCAGCCAGTTCAAAATTTAGCTGCTGGCTCGCGGCTTCCATTTTTTTAATGAGATCGGCAATTACCTCATGTGATTTACCCGTTAAAAACTTACGCACATAATCAACTTGCTCGGTATAATCTTCATCTGAAACTTTATTTACGCACGGGGCTGAGCAGCGTTTGAGTTGATATTGTAAGCATGGTCGGCTGCGCGCACGGTAATAAACATCTTCGCATTGACGTATGGGAAATATTTTTTGCATCAGTCGTAAGCTTTCTGATACCGCTCCCGCACTTGGAAATGGGCCAAAATACTCGCCTTTTACTTTACGACTACCACGATGAAACGCTAATCGAGGATGTTTATGATTAGTGAGTAATATATAAGGATAGGATTTATCGTCGCGTAATAAAATATTGTAACGAGGCTGATATTTTTTTATCAGATTGTTTTCAAGTAATAGCGCTTCGGTTTCGGTATTAGTAAGCGTTACTTCAACATTACAAATATTACTGACTAAAACACGGGTTTTGCTGTCAGTGATGTTACTTCTAAAGTAACTACTCACCCGTTTTTTTAAATGCTTTGCTTTACCAACATAAATTACTTGATTGTCACTATCGAGCATACGGTAAACCCCGGGCTCACTCGATAGTGTTTTTAAAAACTGGACGTGATCAAATTCAGACATAAATAATGATTAGTACGATACGTCTATATCAATCATTTTATAGCGAATAGCTAAATGAGTCAGCTCTACATCGCCACTCACATTTAGTTTTTCAAACATACGATAGCGGTAGCTATTAACTGTTTTAGAGCTCAAATTTAAACGCTCAGCTATACTTTGTGCTTTTTCACCTTTGGTGATCATTAGCATTATTTGCAGTTCACGCTCTGACAAACTCTGAAACGGACTTTCATCAGTGCGCCCACTTACCTGTGCTAATGCAATTTGTTGTGCAATTTCAGGTGCAATATAGCGCTGCCCTGCATGCACACAACGTATAGCACGTACCATTTCATCAGACCCAGCGCCTTTAGTTAAAAAGCCATGCGCGCCAAGTTGCATTACGGTACTAGGATACGGATCTTCACAATTAACAGTAAGCACTATAATTTTTACATCGGGGCAATAACGACAAATCTTTTTCGTCGCCTCAAGGCCACCAATGCCGGGCATATTCATGTCCATAAGTACTATATTGGGTGAGTGTTGACGACAAAATTGCACTGCCTCTTCACCTGTTTTAGCTTCTCCAACAACTTTAAAGCCTCGTACATCGTCAAGAATCCGCCTGATCCCTGTTCGTACCAACTCATGGTCATCAACTAAAAGTACATTAATCAATGGAACATCCTCACTAGCCTAATAAAATGCAATTTAATAATATTAATTTGCCACAATAACATAGTTAAAATAAAACAATAACCGATATTATTTCATCGTTTAAGGTGTGTTAATACATGTATATTAACAGATTAACACACCCAGTTTATTATGCTTTTTCGCTAAAGCGATCTACCCACAAAGCAATAACGCCATCACCGGTTACGTTACACGCAGTACCAAAACTGTCTTGTGCTAAATACAGGGCAATCATTAAAGCTACTGCGCCTTCATTAAAGCCTAGCATAGTTGTTAATAAACCCAATGCCGACATTACCGCACCACCTGGTGCACCTGGCGCGGCAATCATTACCACACCTAGCATCATAATAAATGGCAACATGCCTATTAATGACGGGGCTTGCATACTTGGTGATAAAAACATGACCGCCATTGCACAGGTTACAATGGTAATTGTAGAGCCCGATAAATGAATAGTTGCACAAAGCGGAACCGTAAAGTTGGCTACGTCTTCTTTTACACCATTCGACTTACTTGATTGTAATGATACCGGAATTGTTGCAGCGCTAGACATTGTGCCCAAAGCGGTAAAGTACGCTGGTAGCATATTTTTAATTAATTCGATTGGGTTGCGTTTCAATAACAAGCCTGTAGATACATATAAAACAGTAAGCCATAACCAGTGCATAACCAGCGCTGCAATAAGTACTACGCCAAATGCTTGTAGGGTATCAACAACTGTTCCTGCTACCGTCATTTCGGCAAATACACCTGCAATATAAAATGGTAATGCCGGTATTATCACCTTAGATAATAAGCTATCAACAATATCGCGCCCCTGATCTGACACCGTTTTAAGTGTAGTCAATTCAAGCTGACTCATGCCAATACCAAATATAAATGCGCTCATTAATGCAGTCATCACGCCCATTAGTGGCGGAATTTCTAAATCAATAAAGCTACCAACTTGTATCGCTGTTTCAGCTTCAAATGTAATACCGCCGCTTAAAAGCGGAATTACTGCGCTCACTAGTAAAAAAGCCAGTGTGCCAGCAATAACAGTAGAGCCATAAGCAAAACCAACTGTTTTGCCTAATAAGTGCCCCGACCCTTTTGGTAGCCCAGCAATACCCGATGCAATAAAAAATAAAATGATCAGCGGTATAGTAAAGGAGATCAATTGTCCGATCAGTTCTTTTACAGTATATAAAAGTTCAACGCCTATTAGTGGTAAATAGAGTCCAGCTAAGATACCGGCCACAATACCGGCAATTAATTTTAAGATTAACTTCATTGTGATTGCTTTCTTGAATTTAGATACTGTGTTTTTATCATGTTTTGCATAGCTTGTATCATAAAACTGTTCAACTGCAGTTCATTTGCACAAATAAGCAACAATACGGTGAGTATTAAGTCTTTAATAGATTAATTGTTAAAATATAAATAAATATAACGCGCCTCTCACAAGCTTATTTCTTCACTAAAGTAACACTTGTAATAATCACGAGGCCAAGTTTTTATTTAATTAGGATTTATTTATCTTTTAAGCGTTGTTAGCGCTAATTAATTGGCAGTAACCACATTAGGTACGCCCTACCTAGCTTAAAAACCAACCACACTGCGGTAAATTCAAGCACGAGGAATAAACATATGCTCGTTATAAGCCCAATAAATATATGTTATAGCCAAACTTTACTTTAATTTTTTTAAACTCACAGTAAAGTATGCTTATATAGTTAATAGCAAAACTACTAACATGTTAAGCGGATTGTATCCAAAGGAACATTATGTCTACTATTTTTGAAGATAACTCACTAAGCATTGGTAATACACCGCTGGTAAAACTTAACCGTGTTACCGGTGGCAACGTATACGCTAAAATTGAATCTCGCAACCCAAGCTTTAGTATAAAATGTCGTATTGGTGCATCAATGATTTGGGAAGCTGAAAAATCGGGGCAGCTAACTAAAGATAAAGAACTTATTGAGCCTACATCTGGTAATACCGGTATTGCGCTGGCGTTTGTGGCAGCATCTCGAGGCTATAAACTAACCCTTACCATGCCAAATACTATGAGTTTAGAGCGCCGAAAACTGCTCAAAGCTTTAGGTGCAAACCTAGTACTAACCGACGGCGCAAAAGGTATGAACGGTGCAATTGATAAAGCAAAAGAAATTCAAGCAACCGATCCCGATAAATATATTTTATTACAACAATTCGAAAACCCGGCAAACCCTAAAATTCACTTTGAAACCACAGGTCCTGAAATTTATGATGCCCTTGATGGTAAAGTAGACTTTTTTGTTGCTGGCGTTGGTACTGGCGGCACTATTACTGGTGTTAGTCGCTACCTTAAAAACGAAAAAGGTCTCAATGTAAAATCAATTGCTGTTGAGCCAACAAACTCACCGGTTATTAGCCAAACACTAGCAGGTGAAGAAATTAAGCCTGGCCCACATAAAATTCAAGGTATTGGTGCTGGCTTTATTCCTGGTAACTTAGATTTAAGTGTTATTGATGGTGCAGAGCAAGTGTCTAACGAAGATGCTATTGCGATGGCACACTTACTAATGAGACAAGAAGGTATATTAGTGGGTATTTCATCTGGCGCAGCAGTTGTTGCAGCAAAGCGCATTGCTGAAAAGCCTGAGAATGCAGATAAAAATGTAGTGGTTATTTTACCAAGTGCCACAGAGCGCTATTTATCAAGCCCCATGTTTGATGAAGAGTTTAGTGAACAAGAGCTCGTACAGTAATTATTTTGTTGGGAAAAGGATGCGCTTAGCATCCTTTTTTATTACTTATTTATTCGCCCCCCTTTACATCCGTGCAATAAAGCCACACACTTTGTAAAGAATGAATAAATTATATTGATGATGAAAAAACTAACCTCTTTTTTAAGCTTAACTTTTTGCCTATTTATTATTAGCTGCACTGAAGAAGTTGCCCAAGTTAATAGCACTCCGGGCGATGCTGCAACCGCTTATTTTGACGCGCTTTATAATCAAAAAAATCTGCACAAAGCCAGCACTATGGCAACCCCAAACCTTGCCCGCATTATGAAATCATACGGTACTGCTAAGCAATTTTCTCGCACCTTAGTAAACATGCAATATGATCAAGTAGTCATAGAAGTTGATATGTCTAATATGAGCTTGCGTGAGCAATATGGCGATTCGGCTAAAATTAATCTTATATTTACCGGCACTCTAAATGGTAAAAGAATTGATGATATGCGCAGCGTTAAAATGCGCCATAAAAAAGGCCTATGGTATATAGATAAAATAGTGACCGATCCTTACGCTCGTTAACTTAAATGAATTAAACGCAAAAAGGCCTTACATTTGTAAGGCCTTTTCGTTTTAGTTATTATTTTTATTGCTTATATCACTGCGTTACAGTTCACCAGGTTGAAAGTTGTCAACTGCTATGGCTTGCTTTCTTAACTTATTAGCATGATGCATTGCATCGGCATCGGTTTGCTTTAATAAATCGTTTTCAAGCGCGTAATTAATCGCCCCCTCAATATCAAGCGTAGCGGGCACCTTCCCTTTACGCTGCCATTGTTTTAGATCTTTAAATTGTGTTTGCATATCATGCATTGCTAAAAATGCACTTTCCATTACACCTGTCCCCGCATTTTCATCCACATAACATAAATGCGTTAAGCGATTTCTAAATACACCAGGTTGAGTCATATGCTTACAAATGCTTTGTGCAATGGCATCACTTGGTTTGTGATAATGATTACCAAGTGGGAATACAATACGCTTGAGCACAAAGTTAACCACTGGGTTTGAGAAGTTTTTAAAGAAACCATCAAATGCTTGGCCAATTTCATACAATGACGTTTCTATTGCGTATTTAACAAAGGGTAAGTCGGCTTGTTGACGCCCTTCGTCTTCAAAACGTTTTAGTACGGTTGACGCTAAGTACAAATGACTTAGTACATCACCTAAACGTGCCGATATCATTTCTTTACGTTTAAGCTCTCCGCCTAACATGAGCATGGCTACATCTGTACATATGGCAAGACCGCGGCTCATTCTTGTCAATTGCTTATAGTAAACTGCCGTTTCGCCACTTACCGGTGCTTTGGCAAAGCAACTACGCGTTAAACCATGCACAAATGCCATGCTGGCGTTGCACGCGGCAAACATAATATGGTTCATTAATAAACCATCAAATTGCTCCAATGCAGCGTCATCATCTTCCATCGCTGCCGCTTCCATTTCTTTTAATACAAACGGATGACAACGTGTTGCACCTTGGCCAAATATCATTAAGTTACGCGTTAAAATATTAGCGCCTTCTACCGTAATCGATACCGGGATCCCCATATAGCCATGCGCTAAATAGTTATTTGGACCAACCTGAATGCCTTTACCAGAATGAATATCCATCGCATCGTTCATTACTGTACGACCCATTTCAGTCATATGGTATTTAGCAATAGCGGTAACAACTGAAGGGCTGAGTTTTAAATCAATTGCACCCGCTGTCATTAAACGACACGACTCAAGCGCATAGGTTAAACCACCAATACGTGCAAGTGCTTCTTGTACACCTTCAAACTGACCAATAGACACACCAAACTGTTGGCGTACCATGGCGTAAGCCGAGGTCATTTTAGCGGCTAAATGCCCTGTTGCAGTACTTAACGCCGGCAATGAAATACCACGCCCTGCACTTAAGCACTCAACCAACATGCGCCAACCACGTCCAGCGCCTTGTTGCCCGCCTATAATCCAATCAAGTGGAATAAACACATCTTTACCGTATGTTGTGCCATTCATAAATGCCATATTTAGTGGGTAATGGCGCTCGCCGGTTTCAACTCCTGGATGATCAGTAGGGATAAGCGCACAGGTAATTCCCAGCTCTTTTTCTCCACCTAATAAACCATCAGGATCATACATTTTAAAGGCAAGCCCTAAAACCGTAGCCACAGGCGCAAGCGTAATATAACGCTTTGACCAATTTAAACGCAGGCCTAAAACCTCCTCGCCATTATGATCCCCCATACACACCACGCCTGAGTCAGGAATACTTCCTGCATCAGATCCGGCTTCTGGGCCTGTTAGTGCAAAACAAGGTACATCTTCACCAGTCGCCAACGTAGGCAACCAGCGATTTTGTTGCTCTGTAGTACCGTAATGCAGTAGTAATTCACCTGGGCCTAAGCTATTAGGTACCATTACGGTAACAGCCGCTGTTAAGCTTTTTGTGGCAATTTTTGACACTATAGTAGAGTTTGCAATCGCAGAAAATTCACGCCCACCAAATTTTTCAGGAATTATTAACGCAAAAAAACCTTCCGATTTTAAGTAATCCCAAACATCTTTTGGTAAGTCTTTATCTTTTTGCACAATTTGATAATCGTCAAGCATAGCCAATAAGGTTTCTACTTGATTATCCATAAAGGCGTTTTCTTTATCACTTAGTTCAGGCTTAGGAAAGCGATGTAGCTTTTGCCAATCAGGGTTGCCACTAAATAGCTCGCCATCCCACCAAACGTCTCCGGCTTCCATTGCTTCACGCTCGGTTTGCGATAACGGCGGCAATACCTTTTTAAACATTTTAAAGGTAGGTCGACTGATTAAATTGAGGCGAATATTTTTAACTGCAAATATAACCACCACCACCACGACCAGTAATATAATAAAAAATGTCATGTGCATATTCCTTGATACATTGAATGAAAATAGTGGTTTAATTATGACCGTTCTCTAGTTAAATACAATCATTCTTCAGTCGTAAGTTATGCTTAGTTTGCTTAATGTCATCACTATTAAGTTAATCAATAACGATAGTTAACCTGAGCTCCGGATAATAAATCTATCTCAAGCAGCTATTTCCAGCGCTAACTGCGTTGAATTTACTTGCAATAGGCCAGCTATTGACGCGTAAATTCGCCTTATTTTTACTGAAAATCTCTGGCTAGCGAAAATAAAGTTAAATATAACTATGATTCAATACGTTAGTAAATCTCTTAACCAGAGATCAGGTTAGTTAATAATTAGCTATCGCTTTGCGCCCATTTACTTTACAAAAAATCACAAAAAAGCCCGCTTAGTAATAAGCGGGCTTTTTATTTTTGTTATTAAATAAGCTAATTATCAGCCTTAATTAAAACTGAAAACGCATGTTAGCAAAGTAAGCATCGTTGCCTGAATCATCAGCATTGTTACCGTAACCAACTTTAATACCTACATTTTCATTAATGAAATGCTGAGCACCAAAGCTGTAAGCATCTTGCTTGTTGTAGTTAGCGAATACAGATGTTCCTTTTGAGAAGTAGTAGTTAGTTTCTGCTACCCATTGGTTTTCTGCATCATCAATGCTCTCGTACTTACCTTCAAACGTTAAGTAGTTACCTTGCTGCAAGTCAATAAAGTATTTAGCTGCAACTGCACGGTAATCAAAGTCGTCATCAGCGGTTACTGTTACACCAATGTAGTCAGTGCTGTTTAGCATGTGGTTGTAAGCTAAATCAAATAACGCATAGTTATCGCCATCTTTATCTTCAACTAAAGTTACTTTAGCTAGTAAATTTGGGTTAAAAAAGAAACCACCTGACAATTTGTAAAGTTCATTGTGTGAACCAGTATCAAGGTTACTGTAAGATGCGCCTACTACAAAGTTGTTAATAAAGTATTCGCCACCAACTGAAGTTACGTCACTAGAGTCATCGTCAGCATAGCTGCCATATACATTACTTTGTTTATTAATGTATTCAAACTGATCGTACGGGCCTAAGGTTTTTTTAGGCGATAAATAGTAAATAGAATCCACTGCAACTGTGTTGTTATTGCTGCTAGTTTCATGCTTAAAGCCTAGGTTACTAATTGACTGATAGCTATCTGCTGCCATTGCAGTGGTTGCAGCGCTAGATAATAAAATACTTGAGATAATAACTGCTAACTTTTTCATTATGATAAATCCCTATTTATATTACTTTTTACGTCTTAGCTGGGTAGCTGAGATCGAGGGACATGCTAACGCTGTGAAACTGAATGAAAACTTAACTAAGCACTTGTATTTATTAAGTTAATTGTAATGAAGTGTAGGTATGTGTAAGATTAAAGTAATTGCAACACCGTGCTAACAACTACTTTAACTAAACTAAGTATTACAGTGCATATTGGCTAATAATACGATAAACATCATTAATATTATCGCCAGACTTAAAGTCTTTACTAATAGGTGTAGGATCTGAGCCGACCCATATTTTCAGCTCGGCATCTAGATCAAAATGCCCTGCACTTTCTTTACTAAACTTTGTTATTTTTGAATAAGCTATACTGATCATTTCCATTTTAGAACCAGTAACCCCTTGTTTATCTATCAAGATTAATCGCTTGTTAGTAAAAATAAACATATCGCGTATTACTTTATAAGCCTTTTCAACCTGCTCGCCTTCTATTAAGGTATTTAATAATACTTTTTCTAAATCGGCATCATCTACTTCGCTAGCGTTACCCATTAATCCACTGAATAATCCCATTATAATTTCTCCTGTTTAAAAATTTGATTCTCTAGGGTGTGCCCGTTCACAAGCTGCCTATATTGCCAGTTATGCTGATGGCAAAAGTTAAGCAATGCAATATCAAGCGGTTCACCTGTAGGCTGGTACTCAATTACAAACTCTTTATGTTGGCTCATATATACACGGCTTATACCTGCTATCGATTGCAACTGCTGCTCTACATTTTGATAGTTTTCATTAAGCATTAGGGTATAAAAATGTGTATCTGACTTGTTTTCTTTGGTTTGGTGCTCGCTTAAAACGCCTTTATCTAAATGCAATACTTGCGAGCAAAGTCGCTCCAGCTCAGTTAAATCGTGCGAGCTTAAAATAAACGTAGCATGCTCACTTAAATCAGAAACCAGCTCGCGTACTTCTCTGGCATGAATAGGATCAAGCCCCGCAGTGGCTTCATCAAGCATTACAATTTGCGGTTCACCAATAAGCGCTTGTGCTATGGTTACACGTTTACGCATACCGTGGGATAAGTCCCCTGCACGCTGCTTTGCTATTTCTTTTAGGCCAACTAAATCAAGTACACGTAGCGCCTCAGTTGTGCTTTGCTTATCGCCCATACCCTGCAGTTTTGCATAAAAGGCAAGTTGCTTATCTATATTAAAACGAGGGTCAAGCTGCGCATCTTGCGGTAATGCACTTACTTTATTAAATAAAGCCGCGCTGCCAGGTTTATGCCCTAATATTTCAAGGCTGCCTTTATTGGGCGCTATATAGCCGCATAACAAGCTAAATAAGGTGGTTTTACCCGCGCCATTTGGCCCAACAAGCGCCACTGGCGCGCCTTTATTAATTTCAAAGTTCACATTATTAAGTGCCAATTTTGCACCATACGATTTACTCAAACCGCTGCCTGTAATTAATGGTCTCATAGTGAGCTCCTTGCAAAAACACGCTGAGCAATGCTTAGTAACACCGCTGTTTGAATCAGTGGAATAGCCACGGCGCTTAATAATGGTAAATTTTGTCCCGCTAATAGCTCTATTTGTACACCCGGAAATAAATAATCAAGCATACCTAATGCAGGTATTTGCCACTGCAATATACCAACAACAATACCGCCTGCCGTAAAATATAAAATTGCCAACACTATAGATAACCGCGATGAGCGAGCAAAGGTATTTATCAACGTCATCAGTGCTACAAATGGGCACAGAGTAACCACTAATATTAAAAATATAGAAAGTGCGCGGACAAACCCACCAGCAAGTAAACTTGGATCTCTAAACCCCAACACAGCGAGCGTTGCCACTAGGGTAATACCCACCAAGCATGCTAATACCGCTAATTGCCCTAAAAAACGACCAAAGAGTATTTCAAAACGTGTTGAACGCAGCGATAAAAAGCGAAGCGTGCCACGCTCTCTATCGCCTACCGTTTGGTCGCTGCAAATAAACACACTAAATATCGGAAAGCTATACAAAGCAATCAGCCAATACATAGCAAACTCGGCCTCAGGCCAGTCAAGTAATTTACTTAAACCTATAGAGCCAGATATATCACGGGCGATTTGTTCAAAATCGGGCGCACTTACAATGCCTACCGCTTGCCCTATTGGGTAGCGCAGTATTATTAGCCACACCAATGCAAAGGCAGCTAATGCAATGAGCCCACGTTTAGTTAAAAACATACGTACGAGCTCAAAGCCTGCTATTTGCGTTAGTCGCCCTATGTTTATCGGTAATGGTGTTGCCATTGACTATCCTTAATGACTTTTTGTTTTCAGTATATTTATCCACACTAAGTGTAAACACCTTGAATTACCAGCAAAAAAAAGCTCACCTATGGTGAGCTTTGTAACAATACATTTTAATGTAATAGCATAAATTACATTAAAAATTATAAATGCTGCTTATAAACCTCAAGTGCTTGGCTTAAGTCGTTGATTAAATCGTCTACATCCTCAAGGCCAATATGCAAACGAATAACAGGCCCTAAATTCCAACCTGTATCAGAACGTAATCCTTTCATGGTTAAATTAGCGGTTACTAAACTTTCAAAGCCGCCCCACGAAAAACCCATTTTAAAATAGTGTAGACTATCTAAAAACGCATCGATGGCTGATTGATTCCCTGCTTTCATAACTATTGAGAACAAACCGTTACTGCCATCAAAGTCTCGTTTAAAAAACTCATGCCCCGGGCAAGTCGTAAATGCTGGGTGGCGAATATGATCAACAAGCTCATGTTGCTCAAGCCATGTAGCCACTTCTATTGCTGCTTTTTCGTGTTGATTTAAACGCACAGCCATAGTGCGTAAACCTCTAAGTGCTAAATATGCATCGTCTGCGCTAGTACATTGCCCGAGTAAATAGGCGTTTTCGCGCAAAGTTAGCCAATACTTTTTATTAGCAACCGCCACGCCCATCATTACATCAGAATGGCCTACTATATATTTAGTAGCTGCTTGAATACTAATATCAACACCATGTTCAAGCGGACGATAATGCAACCCGTTGCCATAGGTATTATCAAGCATGGTCATTATGTGGTGCTCGTTTGCTACTTTTACCATAGCCGGTACATCTTGAATTTCCATGGTAATAGAGCCCGGCGATTCCAAAAACAATACCTTAGTGTTTGCTTTAATGTAGTCTTTAATTCCCGCGCCTATGGTAGGTGGGTAATACGTAGTGCTAATACCCAGACCGGCTAGAATTTTATCGCAAAAATCACGAGTAGGTTCATATACATTATCAACCATTAAAATATGGTCGCCGGTTTTTAAAAACGACAGCAAAGTTTGGCTAATTGCAGCAGCGCCACACGGATAAAGTACACACCCTTCGCCGCCCTCAAGCTCAGTAATAGCTTCTTGCAGCGCAAAGTGGGTAGTTGTGCCTCTACGGCCATAAAATAAGGTTTTGTCGCCACATGTTTTAGCGGCTTTTTTTAATTCAGCTACCGAGTCAAATACTATGGTTGATGCACGTTGCACAACCGGATTAACGACACCGTGGGTATAGGCTTTTTTACGCCCTGATGTAACAAGTTGGGTGTTTTTATTGCTTTTGCTCGTCATGCTTAATCCTTATTATTTAGCCAGTACTCAATTAAATAGCGAGAAATAGAATCTGTTCTGGGAAGCTTTAAATGCTCCCCCTCGTCATGCCAATTGCCAAACTGGCGTAACTCTTCACGGCTAAACCACTTAGCATCGTCAAGTTCGTTTTTATCAACATTAATATCTTCTGTAACCGCTTCGGCAAAAAAGCCCAGCATTATTGATGAAGGAAACGGCCAAGGTTGTGATGCAACATAACGTACATTATTTACTTCAATACCCGCCTCTTCTTTTACCTCACGAGCAACTGCTTGCTCGAGTGTTTCACCGGGATCAACAAAGCCCGCTAACGACGAATACATACCGCTCGCCCACGCAGCTTGGCGACCTAGTAAACAGCGCTCTACGCCATCGGCAAACACTTTAGTAACCACCATAATTACCGCAGGATCGGTGCGCGGAAAAGTAGGGTGTTTACAGTTTTCGTTTTCGCATACTCGTGAATGCCCTGCTTCTACTAAATGATTTTTACTGCCGCAACGTCCGCAAAAACTATGGGTTGCATGCCAATAACATAAGCCGCGTGCAAGTGCCGCTATTGAGGCGTATTTAATGGTTACTTGAGGGCCGTATTGGCGTATGTCAACAAACTGCGCGCCGTCAATTAAAGGATTAAGTATGCTGGTATCTAGCTTAGATACATCAAGAGCAAACACCCCATCTTTTGCATTGTTTAAGCCAACAAAAATAGCATTCGTTAAATCTAAATGGGCAACCTGTTGATACGATAAATAGCTAACTTTTGGGGTATCTTTAATAAATAAGGTTTGATTATTTTTAACTAAAACCCACTTACTTTGCGCCGACATATGCGCTTTAAGCCATGCTGGGTCGTTACGAAAATTTGAGCCTCTGTCTAGTGGCATGTTGCTGTAATGAAGCATTTAAATCCTTAGGTACACATTATGTTTTAAAATTACCATAACCCTTTAGTAAACCCAATTTATTAGCGCGATAAAAAAAGCCTAAAATAGGCTTAATTGCTATATAACCCTGCAATATTAAAAAGTCTCATGTTGCAGGGACTAATAGCGTATGTGAGTGTTGTTTTTTGGCTGTTCAATAAACACTTATTTAAAGTAAGAATGTATTGTCGATTAAATGAAATTGCTCTGCACTTTGTTTTAATGCCTCTGCGGTTAACCTATCGGCGCCATATACATCACACGAAACATTATATTGGCTTTTTAAATGCCCCAACAATAAAGCAAAGTCGCCATCACCCGAGAGTAAAATAACTTTATCAAGGTTTTTACCATGCTCAAGCATATCAATGGTTATACCCACATCCCAATCGCCTTTTGCACTGCCATCGCGGCGTTGAATAAATGGCTTAAGTTTTACCTCAAAACCAATTGCGCGCAAAATATTTTGAAACTGACTTTGTTTTTCATCCCCTCGATAAATTGCATAAGCAAACGCACATTCAATATTATATTGCTGCGCCATAACTCGCCAAAATGCATTGTAGTCAAAGTTTTTTCCGTAACTATCACGGCAAGTGTAATAAATATTTTGTACATCAACAAAAATACCTACACGGGGTTTAGTATTTTGCGGCTCGTGTTGTGAAGTCATTTAATTTCCTAATCAGGATTTATAGTAATGGCGTTGTGCTATTAAAATAAGTGTACCTTGCATTTTTCATTTAAGTAACCTAAATTGGTTACTTAGCTCTATGTAACCAATTTAGGTTACATTTTAAAAAGTAACTATTCGAGGCTCATATGATTGGTGTGATCAGCGGCGATATTATTAAATCGCAAACTATTCCTCAGCAGCAGTACGATGCCATGCTTTATCAACTAGAGCAAAGCCTAAGAAGTATTACCACACAGCGCACCCATTGGAATATATACCGAGGCGATGCCTTTCAATTACAGTTAAACAACCCAGAACAATTATTTAAAACCGCTATTTTAGTGTATTTACACTTAAAAGCATCGGGGTATGAACTACGCCAAAGTATGGCTTTAGGGCAAATAGATAATCCGCGCAGCGATATAAAAACCGCAACGGGTTCTGCCTTTACCCTCTCAGGGCAAGGGCTAGATAAAATAGCTAATCAACGCTTTATTATTAATATTGCAGAGCAACAACTCGATGAGAGCTTAAGTCTTAATCTAGCCTTTGTAGATGTATTACTCACTAAAATTACGCTAAAGCAGGCCAATGCCTTATATGTGTATTTAACTAAAGCCGACAACAGCCATGCCGCAGTAGCTAAAGAGCTAAAAACAAGCCGGGAGAATGTTACTAAACTGCTTAATTTAGCGCATTACCAACTAATAGAGCGCTTTATTAAATATACTCAACAATGTATACAAACAATAATCGCAGGAAGTAAATAATGGCATTTTCTCTCTTACTCGTTGTCCTCATTATTGGCCACCTACTCGCCGATTTTTACTGGCAACCCATGAGTTGGATAAACGATAGAAACACCCGCCATTTTAAGGCCCCTAAGCTGTATTTTCATGTGTTAGTTCATGGCTTGATCAGCGCAGTTATTATCAGTTACTGGGAGTTTAATTATGGCTGGCAACAATATAGCAGCGTGCTGCTAGCCACCTTAATTATTATGTTCAGCCATTATTTTATCGATATTGCTAAATCGTACTCTAATAAAGGCGTGGTGCCTTTTTTATTCGATCAACTAGCGCATATAGCAGTATTAATAATCGTGAGTATTTGGCTAACAGATAACAACAGCTTTATAGCTGCAATAGGTAAGCTATTAACTAACCCCAAAATATTATGGGTGGTATGCGGCTATATAATTATTTTAAGCCCCTGCGCTGTATTTATAAGAATGATGCTAGAGCGTTTAACAGCTAACTTTAGCAGTAGTGGTAGTTTACCCCTTGCTGGGCAAAGTATTGGCATGCTTGAAAGAGTGCTTATGCTAAGCTTTATCTTATTAGATCAATTTGCTGGAGTGGGCTTTTTACTTGCCGCTAAATCGGTATTTAGGTTTGGTGATTTAAGTGCCAGTAAAGATAAAAAGCTCACCGAATATGTAATGCTAGGCACACTACTTAGCGTAAGTGTTACCTTGTTTGTAGGGTTAGGTATTAATTACTTAATCAGCTAGTCTGTAATAAAAGCAATGCATACACACTAAAAAATACCCATTAAAAAACGCGCTACTTGTAAAACAAGTAAGCGCGTTTTTGTATCAGCGTTTAAAAGTATAATTAGTCGTTGTTACTTGGGCGACGACGGCGCTGAGTATTACCACCAACAGATTCGCGTTTTGCCCATGGGCTTTGCGCTTTATCATCCGTTTTAGCTACTGGCTTTTTAGAACCCCCTCTGCGTGCACCCGTACCATTTCCGCCATTATTAGGCTTTTTATTATTTGGCTTGCTGCTGTCAGATTTAGGCTTATTAAATGGCTGATTGGTCTTTTTAGCTTTTTTAGGAGCGATTGGACGCGCATCTAAGTCGCGCTCTGGTACTGGGTTAACCGGCTCAAAACCGTCTTCGGTAGCACGAGGAATAAGCTCACCAATAAAGCGTTCAATGCCGTATAAATCAACTGCATCTTCCGTGGTTACAAACGAAATTGCATGGCCCGATGCACCCGCGCGACCTGTACGGCCAATACGATGCACGTAATCTTCGTATACGTTTGGTAAGTCGTAGTTAACAACGTGTGGAAGCTCCACAATATCTAAACCACGGGCAACAATATCGGTTGCAACTAACACGCGTACTTCACCGTTTTTAAAACCATCAAGGGCTTTAACACGTGCGCCTTGCGATTTATTGCCATGAATAGCCGCGCCAACAATATCATCGCGTTCTAGTTGTTTAACTAAGCGGTTTGCACCGTGCTTAGTACGGCTAAATACTAATACTTGCTGCCAATCGTTAGTACGAATTAGGTGGCTTAATAACGCTGTTTTACGTGGTTTATCTACCGCGTAAACACACTGAGTAACGCTTTTAGCTGTGGTGTTTTTTGCAGCAACAGAAATTTCAACCGGATCGTTTATCAACCCTTTTGCTAGTGCACGAATTTCGTCAGAAAACGTTGCCGAAAACATTAAGTTTTGACGTTTTACAGGCATTTTTGCAATCAGGCGTTTAATATCATGAATAAAGCCCATGTCGAGCATGCGGTCAGCTTCATCAAGCACTAATACTTCTACACTATCAAATTTAACCGCATTTTGATTATGTAAATCGATTAGACGGCCCGGAGTTGCCACTAAAATATCAACCCCTTTGCGTAAACGCTGCATTTGTGGGTTAATTTTAACGCCACCGTAAACTACAAACGAGCTTACATTTGAATGCTTTGCGTACTCTTCAACATTTTCGCTTACTTGCAAAGCAAGCTCACGTGTTGGCGTTAAAATAAGTGCACGTACATGGTTACTTTTAGCTTTAGGACCGCTAGACAAACGCTCAATAAGTGGCAGTGTAAAACCCGCTGTTTTACCTGTTCCTGTTTGCGCTGCTGCCATCACATCACGACGATCAATAATCGCCGGAATTGCTTGAGCCTGAATTGGCGTTGGCGTTTCATAGCCCTTCTCTAAAACCGCATTAACTAAAGACTGTGATAAACCTAAACCTTCAAAACTCATATAAACTCTCTTTTAAATAAGGCTAAACTAGCCAGTTGCGCGCATTATACCTGTAGTAGCTAAGAATGCATGCCATTATTTACGTTGGCGTGTAATTGACTCCCGCTTAATCAAATTAGATAGGTATCTAATTACTTAAAACGCAAAAAACGGCTAAAAAGCCGTTTTTTTATATCGCAGTATTTACTGGTTACTTAACGCCAAGCTCACGTAAACGCTCTTGCAAGTAACTATCAGCGGTATAGCGCTCTGATAACACCACATCTGGGCGAGGGTGTAAAAATAGCGGTAATGAAATACGCGACTTACTAGACGCTTTACCTGTTGGGTTAATTACCCGATGAATTGTCGAAGGGAAATAACCACCCGACGCTTCTTGTAGCATGTCACCAATATTAATGATCAAGCAACCAAAATCAGAAGGAACATCTAACCAACCGCCTTCGGTATTTTTAACTTGTAAACCCGGTTCATTAGAAGCAGGTAGTACAGTTAGCAAGTTAATATCGCCATGCGCAGCTGCACGAATAGCACCTGGCTCTTCATCGCCGGTCATTGGTGGGTAATGTAAAATACGCAGTAATGTTTGCTCAGAGTTAGCAATCATGTCTTTTAAGTCAATCGAAAATTTAGCACGCACATCTGCTGGTGCTTCTGCTTGTACCCAACTTAAAAGCGTTGCTGCAAACTCATTCGCTAAACGATAGTACTCACGTATGTCTGCTTCTAACTGAGCAGGTACACGGCCTTTAGGATAAACATGGAAGTACTCTTTAATATCTTTAACTTTACAGCCTTTTGCCACTTCTGATACCGAAGGCGGAAAATAGCCATCTTGGGTGTCTTTAGAAAATAAAAAGTCCTGCTTTTGATCTGAGTTAAAAAAGTCTTGCCAATTTTTATAAATAGACTCAACTAAAGATTGCGGAATTGGATGGTTTTTTAAGACCCCAAAGCCGGTATTTCTTAATGATTCAACAAATTGAGCAGCCGCATTGTCCGCTTTATAATCAACAGTAGGTAATTGCATTGTACATTCCAGTGAATAGGTTGTGAGAGGTCATTTACATTATAGAGGTAGATTACTCTATTTAAGCAGCAAAGCCTGTATTATTACCACCGTGAGGATAGACAAACAGCCCTAAAACCATAAGGACATATGTCCGCACCTTGACTGGGTGAGCAATTGAGTTGATCTTAATCAAATTATAAATAAACATTGAAATAACATCACTTCGCACCTATCTCTGAACTATGATAGTAATGTTTATTATTTCGCACTTAAACTTAAGTATTAAGGCTCCTCCATGCGACAAAAAGTATCTTTTAAAAGTGGTGATTTAAAACTGGCAGGACAACTTGAACTGCCCTCTGGTAAAATTAAATTTTACGCCCTATTCGCACACTGTTTTACCTGTGGCAAAGATATAGCAGCGGCAACCCGTATCAGCCGTGCACTCACACAGCAAGGGATTGCAGTATTACGCTTTGACTTTACCGGCTTAGGTAATAGCGATGGCGACTTTGCCAATAGTAATTTTTCATCTAATATTCAAGACTTAGTAGCAGCCGCTAATCACCTGCGTGAACATTTTGGTGCACCGCAATTACTTATAGGCCACAGCTTAGGTGGAGCTGCAGTACTGGCCGCTGCTGAGCACATACCAGAAGTATCGGCAATTACTACCATAGGTGCGCCATCAGATGCACAGCACGTAGCACATAACTTTAAAGCCCACCTAGATGAAATTAACGCAGCTGGCGAAGCTAAAGTAAATTTAGCGGGCCGCGAGTTCACTATTAAAAAACAATTTATAGACGATATAGCCAAGTATGATAAAAGCCACATAAGTAAACTTAAGCGCGCATTATTAGTAATGCACTCCCCTATTGACGCGACTGTAAATATTAGCGAAGCCGAAAAAATTTACGCATCAGCTAAGCATCCTAAAAGCTTTATTAGCCTAGATAACGCCGATCACTTACTTACTAATAAAAACGATGCCGACTACGCAGCAGATATTATTGCCACCTGGGCCAATCGTTATGTAAATTACGATAAAACTAAATATACGGCTAAATTAAATAATGGCAGCGTATTAGTAGAAGAAAAAGACCATGTATTTACCCAACACGTAAGCACCAAAGAGCATACTTGGCTTGCCGATGAGCCACTAAAAGCAGGTGGCCATAACTTAGGCCCAGATCCGTATGAGCATTTACTCGCCGGGCTTGGCGCGTGTACCTCTATGACACTACGCATGTATGCGAGCCATAAAAAATTACCCTTGGAGCATGTCAAAGTTGAGCTTGAGCACACTCGCGATTATAAAACACAAGACGGTAACGCAGAGCAAACCCAAGGTGTTGAAGCTATTACGCGTAAAATCACCTTAACGGGCGACTTAACTCCCGAACAACGCACGCGCCTTCTCGAAATTGCCAATAAATGCCCAGTGCATAAAACCCTACACAATAACCCACTAGTGGTAAGTGAATTGGTAGAGTAACGTATAATAATTTTAATTCAGTATGTAAAATAGCGCAGTTAAAGCTGCGCTATTTTTTCATCTTGTTAAGCTAAATAATTAATTATTTTAAATATGTGCGATAATAACCGTCATTGTTCCAATATTTTTAGCAAAAGAACTCATCCATGAAATCATATAACACCATTGCAGAACGAATCGAAATTTTACAAAGCCGAATCGAAGCCTATAAAGACGAAATTGAAGTATTAAAAGCAGAACCTAAAAGTGATAACGAACGCATTATTTTTAAGTTTATTGAAACCGGCAGCACAGGTAAAACCAAAGACTATGTACGTGGTTTAGGCATTAAATCGTCTCGCGATAGCTTATATTCGTCAGGTGATGTAACTAAGCTGATTAAAGATGGCGCAACCGATATTTCGCCAGCGTTACTTGAAATAGCCAGAGTGCTTGCAAGCGCACGTAATAAAAACGGCCCTAGCTGTTAAAAAAAGCTTAATTAGCCGTGCAATTACGGCTAATCCACCAGCTCCACATCTAACCCACTGAGTAAATTCAACGCTTCAAAACGCTCAAATTTAGCCTTAGTTATTTGGTTGCTATTTAAATCGATATTAAATTGCGTGGCACCAACAAAGTCGCACTGGCTTAAATTAGTTTGAAAAAACTCGCTATCACGAAAATCAGTACCGCTAAACTTACTCTTAGCTAAATTTGCGTGCCTAAAGTCTACATTTTTTGCAAAGCAATCTGTTAGTTTAAGTGCTTTTAGAGTTAATTCAAAAAAGGAACTGTTGCTAAGCTCACAGTGACTAAAACTCACAGCAGCATTAACACTAAGCAGCGGCCAATTTATATCACTCCACTGTATGCTGTTTAATTTACAATGACTAAAGTCAACATTTTCGAGTGAGCTATAACCCCATTTTAGTGATGCTAAATTGCATTTTTTAAAGCTGCATTCTATAAAACGGCAGTGTTTAAATTGGCCATTTGAAAAGTCGCAATCTGTAAAAGTACAGTCTTCAAACTCTATATTCTCAAAAACCTGCTCTGCCAGTGCTAAAGCTGTAAATTGTTGATCAAAATAGTGATTATTATTTTCTATAGACACGGTTTAAATATTACCTTATCGCGCAAATTGAACTTTTTTAGGGAGATCTTTTTTCAGCGCGAGTATCGCTATAAATATTAAACCCAGAGGTAAAATTAGCGATAAACAGCCACCAACAAAAGCAATGACACCTGGATTAGTACTTTTTCGTTTACCTAATTTATAACTAATAAAAGCAAAAATAGGCACTAATAATAGTATAAAAAAAGCGATAAACTCGCCAAAAAGAGTGATGTTAACTGACATAAGAATTCCTTTTCATCTGTATGATTATTGCAGTACTAAATTTAACCATAAAAAAACCCTTAAGCCTACACTTAAGGGTTTAATTTTTAATTATCTAACGCATATTTACAAAACACTGTAAAATAATTTACTCTGCGTTTGGTACTGCTTTTTCTACTACGCTAATTGCAAGTTCAGCTAACGAATCAAGGTTAGGCTTGCTCGGCGCATTGGTTAATAAGCACGACGCCTGCGTAGTTTTAGGGAACGCAATAACGTCACGAATGTTATCAGTACCACAAAGCAACATAGCTAAACGGTCAAGACCAAAGGCTAAACCAGCATGTGGTGGCGTACCATATTTAAGTGCGTCAAGTAAAAAGCCAAACTTGTCTTGTTGCTCTTGCTCATTAATACCTAAAATTCTAAACGCAGCTTCTTGCATATCAGCATTATGAATACGTACCGAACCACCACCTACTTCGTAGCCGTTTAATACCATATCGTACGCATCTGAAATAGCAGCCGCAGGGTTTGCTTCAAGCTCACTTGCGCTCATGTCTTTTGGCGCCGTGAATGGATGATGTACAGCGTGCAGCGTGCCTTCGTCATCTTCTTCAAACATTGGAAAGTCTACAACCCAAAGTGGTGCCCAGCTATCAAGATTAGTGATTTCTAAATCAATACCAATTTTAACGCGCAGTGCGCCCATTGCTTCATTTACTGTGTTGCGCTTATCGGCACCAAATAAAATAATATCGCCCGACTGTGCATTAGTACGCTCAAGTAATTGCGTAATTACATCTGCAGTTAAGAATTTAGCCACTGGTGACTGCACGCCTTCTGCGCCTGCAGTGTGGTCGTTTACTTTCATCCACGCCATACCTTTAGCGCCGTAAATACCAATAAACTTAGTGTAATCGTCAAGTTGTTTACGCGAAAGCTTAGCGCCACCCGGTACAGTTAATACCGCAACACGGCCTTTTTCGTCGTTTGCAGGGCCAGAGAAAACATTAAACTCTACGTCTTTAACTAAATCGGCAATATCAACAAGCTTCATTGGGTTACGTAAATCAGGCTTGTCTGAACCGTATAAGCTCATTGCTTCGCTGTAAGGCATGATTGGGAAATCGCCTAAATCTACGTTTAATAATGTTTGCCACATTTCACGGATCATTTTTTCAGTCATACCACGTACTTGATCAGAGCTCATGAACGAGGTTTCTATATCTATTTGGGTAAATTCTGGTTGGCGATCGGCACGTAAATCTTCATCACGGAAACATTTAACAATTTGGTAGTAACGGTCAAAACCCGACATCATCAACAATTGCTTAAACAACTGCGGTGACTGCGGTAATGCGTAAAAGCTACCTTTGTGAACACGACTCGGCACTAAGTAATCACGCGCGCCTTCTGGCGTTGCTTTAGTAAGTACAGGTGTTTCTATGTCTAAAAAGCCGTTTTCATCTAAAAAGCGACGAACAAAGCTGCTTGCTTTAGCGCGTAATTTAATGCGGTCGCTCATTTCTAAACGACGTAGGTCTAGGTAGCGGTATTTTAAACGACGCTCTTCAGAGTTCACTTGGTTAAAATCAAGTGGTAATGGCTCTGAGCGGTTAATAATATTAAGCTCAGTACCTAAAATTTCGATTTCGCCTGTGGCCATATCTTTATTTACTTGGCTATCTGGGCGTGCACGTACAATACCTTTTAACTGCACACAAAATTCTTGGCGAAGCGTGTTAGCTGAACTCATTAACTCTTCAATGTCAGAATCGAATACAACTTGTACTAAACCTTCTCTATCGCGTAAATCGACAAAGATAAGTCCACCAAGGTCACGTCGTTTGTTGATCCAGCCACATAGTTCAACTTCTTGATCTATGTGAGTTTTATTTAGCTGTCCGCAGTATATAGAGCGCATAGTTTTCCTGTCAGATAAAAGGGGTGCAACGGTCAAAAAACATTCGTTTTAAGTAGGGTAAATCTTTTTTATAAATACGAATATAAAAATAACACCGCTAGCAATTCAAAATAATCAAATTAAGCCCTGTATTATACGCAAGTGATATGAAGATACTAGGGCGGGTGTCGTTTTTTGCATCGGATTTAAAGCAGCATATTTTATTATTTGATACACTAGAGCCACTTTAGAATTAGGCGTTAGTTTGTATGCTATATATTGGGTGCCCACAGTGGTCAAGCAATGCGTGGAAAGGCAATTTATTTTCGAGCCAATGTAAAAATGCCGATATGCTAAGCCAATACGCGCAACATTTTAACTCTGTAGAGGGAAATACCAGCTTTTACGCCGACCCGTCCCCAAGTACTCTTTTACGCTGGGCAAACAGTGTACCCGACGATTTTAAATTTACCTTTAAGTTTCATCGGCGCTTTAGCCATGAGCTAAAGCTGACTAATGTACACAACGAGCTAACCGCTTGGCTTAACTTATTTGCACCAATTTTAGAAAAAACCGGGCAAATTATGCTGCAGCTGCCAAGTGCCTTTGGCCCTAATGATTTACCCAAGCTGGCGCAATTTATTAGCCTATTACCTAAAGAGCTAAACTTCGGGGTAGAAGTTCGCCATCCGGCATTTTTTCAAAAGGGTGAAGCCGAAATAGCGCTTAATCAGTTATTAATGGCAAGCAAAATAAACCGTATAGCCATGGATACCCGCGCCCTATTTGCAGTTAAAGCCAATACAGAAGCGCTGATTGATGCACAACAAAAAAAGCCGCATCTGCCCGTGCATGCTATTGCTACAAGTGAGCAACCCATGGCACGTTTTGTTATTGCTAATTTACAAAGTGAATATAAAACCTTTTATAAGCCTTGGCTTAGTAAAGTAAAGCAGTGGCTTGATGAAGGAAAAACGCCTTATGTATTTTTTCATACCGCAGACAACCGAGAGGCACCGCTATTAGCAAGGCAGTTTTGCCAAGATCTAGGTTATAACCACAAGGTATTAAATCCATTTAGCGGCGAGGCAGAAACCCACCAGCAAGCGCTTTTTTAAATAGCCACTTACAACAAATAAAATGATAAGAACTTAGAGAGCAACATGAGTGAATACGCACGTTATTTTACCGGCTACCCTGCAAACATTGTTGAGCAAGTATTAAACCTAATCAGCAATGATAAAGTAAGTAACTACTTACTTAAAAAGTATCCGCAGGCACATAATATTACCAGCGACAAAGCACTTTTTAGCTACGCCACAGAGCTTAAAAAACAGTATTTAAAAAATGCCCCGCCGTTTGGTCGCGCCGCATTTAAAAAGCAAGGCGACATGGTCACTAATGCACTTGGCACGCACACCTATCGTATGCAAGGTAAAACTCGCAAGCACGACTTGGCCATCAACAGCGATTTACTGCGCGCTCCCGAGCCATTACTAAAAGCCTTAGTGGTACACGAGCTCGCTCATTTTAAAGAAAAAGACCATAACAAAAGCTTTTATAAACTTTGTTGCCACATGGAGCCAAGTTACCACCAGCTAGAACTCGATTTACGCATTTTTTGCGTGGCTGTAGAGCAAGGCAACAATCCTTATTTAAAATGAGCTAATTTAACGCACATTAGCTAAGGCAAAACTGTAAATTTAGTTAAACCTATAAGTTGCCCCGATTCTGTTACTACGTGCACCTGCCATTTACCGACAGAATCAGTTGGAAAATTTACTTTATGGGTCCAGGCTCTATAACCTTGCTCTCGGCCACCACTTATATTTAATGTGATCCGATCTACTTCTTTATTGTTGTATAACCACACATGAAATATTTTTTCATTTAATCCTCTGGGCGCTTTAACAGCAGTCCACGTATATAACCCCTGATGATGTAGTGAATAAGAGTCTAATTGCTTAATATTACCAATAGGTTGGCGTTGCTCTAAATCAACCTCGTGCGATAAAGTAATATCGGTTAAACGCAAAGCCGCTGGCGGCACCCAACTACGTAGTTGCCATAAGCCAGCACTTAAAATACACAAAATTACCACCAATAAAGGAAATCGCCACCAGCGGGTATTGGGCATTAAGTTGCCTAAACTTGGAAGGGTAAAAATAACAGCAGTAACCAAAGCAATTGCTAAACTTTGGCTAGTGGTTACATTAAATAAAATAGGTAAAGTAACCAATATAACTACAAACAATGCAAAGTTATGAAACACCGCAAATAGCATGCGATTTTTTGCTAACTTTTTATAATACAAAGGATCGATTACCGATATAACTGCACACATTATCATTAGCGCGGTAAAAATAGCTTGTGGATGATCCCACTGAGTTACCGCTAAAAAAAATGGCAAAGCAAAAAATAGGCTCTCTTGTTGCACCATTTGT
Source organism: Pseudoalteromonas translucida KMM 520 (assembly GCF_001465295.1). Classification (NCBI taxonomy): domain Bacteria; kingdom Pseudomonadati; phylum Pseudomonadota; class Gammaproteobacteria; order Alteromonadales; family Pseudoalteromonadaceae; genus Pseudoalteromonas; species Pseudoalteromonas translucida. Next base: position 2,222,793 of record NZ_CP011034.1, read on the forward strand.
AAAGCAAAGCGCATAAAGTTGGGCGATACCGCAACACCAAATCTTTGCTCTACTTTGTCACGCAACCAGTTATCAATAATTAACCATACCCAGCTCACTAGCAAAAATATGGCGATAAATTGCGAAAACGATTCTTTTCGCTCAACTAATACATAACTTGCCACACCTGAGCAAAATGCTATTACCGCTAATAACCCCGGCCGCTGTTGCATTGCAATTATAAATTTTGTTATTAAACTTTTAAAATAGTCCATCTAATTTGGGGTCCGTACTAGTGTGCATGCTAAAGCGCTTAAAAACGTAAGCGCATTATCTTAACGTAATTACCTGAACAACACATAAATAGCATAAAACCCCTCGGCTTATTAATAATACAATAATCGGTTAAGTAATGACTATTTTGGTTGCTTTAAGTGGGTGCGCGAAATTTCTTCATTTACCCAGTGTAATAATTGTTTTATTGCCTTAGATAGCACCTGATTTTGCCGCACTATATAACCCAAACTAGTGGTTGGAAATTGCGGTAAAGCAGTCACTGTGGTGGTTAAATTGGCTTTAGAGCGCAGCGAAAACTCAGGTACAATTGCCACGCCAAAACCAGCTTCTGCCCAATCAATTTGTGCATCAACACTGCCCACTTCCATAACCCGATAACTCGGTAAATTTAAAGACGGTAGCGCATTATCTAATAGCTCACGGGTACGGGTATCGTGGCCTAATAAAATTAATGTTGGCGGCTCAATTAGTACCATACTTTCATCGTTTTTTGCTTGCTCCCATAACGCTAAATTATTTCCCAGCGCACACCACTTTATCTGCTGGAGTTCACTAAAATGCAGTGGCTCACTTTCTTTTTGAGCAATTACAAAGCCTAAATCGGCTTCTGCACTTTTAACCAGCGCCGATGCCTGTGACGAAGTGGTATTAAGCAAGGTAAAATCAATCCCCGGGAACTGGGTTTTAAACAGCTGAAAAGGCTCTATGAGTAACAAACGAGAAATAATATCACTGGCTGCAATGGTGAGCGTGCCTTGGCTTAAGTTATTTATTGCATTGAGATCAGACTGACATACCTTCAATTCCCATAAGGTTTTTTGCCCAGACTGTAATAAACGTAAACCCGCTTGGGTTAAACAAAATGGGTTACGCTCGATTAACTTTACCCGCGTCATTTTTTCTAACTGCTTAATATGCAAGCTCACATTAGGTTGCGTCATGTGCAGTGCACTTGCCGTTTTACCAAAATGCTTTAGCTCTGCTAATGTAACAAAGGTTTTTAACCAATGAATATCTAACATCTCACTTCCTTAATATTGCCCGCATTATATGGAATCCTTATTGATATCATAATTATAATTAATTTCTCTTATTTTAACAGCCCGCATATCATATCAGCTTGTTCAATTTGGAGATTAAATTATGCCGTCAATTGTTGTTGTAGGTGCAAACTGGGGTGATGAAGGCAAAGGCCGCATCGTAGATTTTTTAGCTGAGAACGCATCAGCAAGCATTCGCTTTCAAGGTGGTAATAACGCCGGTCATACCGTTGTGAATGATTTTGGCACCTTTAAACTACATCAATTACCTAGCGGTATTTTTAATCCAGATTGCATAGCAGTACTTGGCCCTGGCATGGTAATAAGCCCTAGTGCCTTAAGTGAAGAAATAGCCGAAGTTAAAGCCGCTGGCGTTAATGTAAAACTGTGTATTTCCGATCGAGCCACTTTATGCCTGCCTTTACATGCTCTTGAAGACACCCTTGAGGAATTACGTTTAGGGGATGCTGCTTACGGCTCTACTCGTCAAGGTATTTCGCCAGCGTATGGCGACCGAGTAATGAAAAAAGGCATTTTAGTGGGTTGGTTAAATCAGCCTGACGTTTTACTAGAGCGTATTCAATTTATGCTTGATTGGAAAATGCCACAGCTAAAAGCCCTATACCCAAGTTGTGACTTTTCGCAAACAGCTGAAGAAATGACGCAGTGGTTACTCGATGTAACCGCACCTTGGCGTGCATTTATTTGTAATGTAACAGAGCCGTTAAAAGCACTACAAAAACAAAATGCTAATTTATTATTTGAAGCTCAGTTAGGTGCAGGTCGCGATTTAGTCTATGGCGAATACCCTTACACTACCTCTTCAAACGTAACGGCCGCTTATGCAGGCATAGGCAGCGGTTTACCTGCGCTTCGTCCTGAACGTGTTGTTGCGGTAGCAAAGTCGTTTAGCTCATCTGTAGGTACAGGTACTTTAGTTACTGCAATGGAAGAGCAAGACAATTTCCGTGAAAGCGCTAACGAATATGGCGCAGTAACTGGCCGTCCACGCGACATGGGCTACTTTGATGCAGTTGCCACGCGCAACGGTGTTGAGCTACAAGCTGCAACCGAAATTGCCTTAACCAAAATTGATTGTTTATCGGGTATGAAAGATTTAAAAATCTGTGTTGCCTATGACGGCGATCATAGCGAAAACCCAATTTGGCCACAAACGGCTGCATTAAGCCCTGTATATGAAAATATGCAACCTTGGGATGAAGACATAACCGGTTGTCGTACCTTCGACAGTCTACCAATTGCAGCGCAACAATACGTTGAGCGCATTGAAGCGTTAATGGGCGTACCAATAACTATGGTGTCTGTTGGTCCTGAGCGCGAACAGATGATTATTCGCTAAATAGCGCTATTGTGTTTAAATAACTGTTGGGTTTAATCATGCAACCCAACAGTTATTAATAAAGGCCAACACTGAGCTTGGCTGGTTTTTATGACCTTAACCACATAATTATTTTAACGTATTCTTACAGCCCTAGCCCCGCCATAAAATCGTCATCATCACTATCTTCTGCTTCTTTTGCAGCTTTAACTTTGGCTTTTTCTGCTTTTTGTTTTGCTTCGTTTTCGATAATATCGTCGGGATCTATTGCTTCTACAATGTCAAAGTCGTGTAATTTAATAAACTCAGTTTTATCCATTGCCAGCTCTAAATAAAATATATTTTGTTTACTGGTGGTAAACGTTACGCGGCGCGCTTGTGGGCGATCCATTGTGGTATCTACCGATATTTGTACCTGTTTATTAATTGCCATCATTTTTGGCTGATTTTGGGTAATAGAGGTATGTAATTGCTCGCGTACTTTAGAGGTAAAGTCGCCAACTATTTGGTTCATTAGCTCGCCTAATACGTTTGATACATCGTCAGATAAATGACTATGTGCTATTTCTTCCTCAGGCATGCCCATGTTACGCATGTAATCGCCATAAATTTCCATTGCCGCTTGCGATGTGAAATTAGTGATTACCAGCCCGGTAAAGCCACCATCAAATAACACAAAACAGCCAATATCTGGGCGCATACAAGTACGGGTAATTTTTTGCACCATAGCGGAGTAACTAACACTATTGCCACTGGCCGATGTGAGTACCCCTGTAACCGAGTGACAAAGGGTTGCCAATATATCATCGGTGCTAATAACTTTACTTTTGCTCATTTAATAGTCTCATTTATACTTATTTTTCATTATTCTAGCCAAGCTACTTAATTTATCACTGACTATCCAGCATAAAATGTTAAAATAGCGCCATTATTTTCAAAGAGACTGGCTTCGTGACCATTAAAGACAGTATTTATGCCTCTGAGCAACAAGTTAAAGACTTTAGTTTTGATCAAAACGTAGTCGAAGTTTTTCCTGATATGATCCAGCGTTCGGTGCCGGGTTACGCCACTATAGTGAGCACTATGGGTAAACTTGCCGGTGAGTATGCGCAAAGTAACTCTAACCTTTACGATTTAGGTTGCTCGCTAGGTGCGGTAACATTAAGTATGCGCCGTAATATTCGCACCGATAACTGCCATATTATTGCAGTAGATAACTCACAAGCTATGGTTGAACGTTGTAAGGTACATTTACAGGGCTTTAAGTCAGAAGTACCGGTTACCGTTACCTTAGGCGACATTAACGAGCTTGAAATTCAAAATGCTTCAGTGGTGGCAATGAACTTTACGCTGCAGTTTATTCCGCATGCACAGCGCCAAGCCGTGCTTGAAAAAATATACGCCAACTTAAAACCCGGCGGTGTATTGCTGCTGAGCGAAAAAATAAAAGCCGAAAACGAGCTGTGTGATAATTTACTAATTGACCTACACCACGACTTTAAACGCCATAATGGGTATTCGGAGCTTGAAATAAGCCAAAAGCGCACCGCTATTGAAAACGTAATGCGCCCTGATACGCTAAGCACGCACTTTACCCGCTTAAAAGACATTGGCTTTAGCCAAACTCAAGCGTGGTACCAATGTTTTAATTTTTGCTCAATGATCGCAATTAAATAAAGAGAGTAAGTAATTTATGTCTCAATGGTTTAACCAATTTTACGCCGCTATTGCCCAAAGCCCACTTAGTCACTGGCTAGAAACCCTGCCTGCGCAATTAAAACTTTGGCAGTTAGAGGCAAGTCATGGCGACTTACCACAGTGGCAAAAAGTGCTTAAAAATTTACCTGAGGTTAAAACTCAACATGTTGATATTACTACACAGGTAAAAATTGGCGCAGCGGGTGAAATAACCGATGGTGAGCAAAAACAAACCCTGCATTTATTAAAGCGTATGATGCCATGGCGCAAAGGCCCATTTAGCGTTCACGGTATTGAAATAGATACAGAGTGGCGCAGCGATTGGAAATGGGATCGCCTGCTTCCACATATTGAACCGCTCAAGGGCCGAACAGTGTTAGATATTGGCTGTGGCTCGGGCTATCATTTATGGCGTATGCGCGGTGAAGGCGCTCAGTTTGTAGTAGGCATCGACCCTTCTGACTTATTTTTGTGTCAGTTTCAAGCTATAAAACACTTTAACCCCGACGAAAACGTACACTTATTACCACTAGGTGTTGAAGCGCTACCCGAGTTAAAAGCATTTGATACGGTATTTTCGATGGGGGTACTTTATCATCGTCGCTCGCCTATCGACTTTTTAGCGCAATTAAAAGCACAGCTGCGCCCCGGTGGCGAGTTAGTCCTAGAAACCTTAGCCATCGAAGGCGACGAAAATACGGTACTTGTACCCACCGACCGCTACGCTAAAATGCGTAACGTGTGGTTTATTCCAAGCACCGCAGCATTAAAGCTATGGATGGAGCGCGTCGGTTTTAAAGATGTTCAAGTGAAAGATTGTGCGATTACCACCTTAGATGAGCAACGCAAAACTGCTTGGATGGAAAACGAATCGTTAGTCGACTTTTTAGATCCAAACGATACCAGTAAAACCATTGAAGGTTACCCAGCACCACTACGTGCTATTTTAACTGCTAAAGCATAGCGTTAACTGCAATATCAGCAAATAGTAAAAAACGCCTACGGGCGTTTTTTTGTTTATTTAGCCAGCAATTAGCGGACAAGTGTCCTGTTAATTATTTCAATACTATATTTACGCTAGCCGCGGTTACGCAATTGTTGTAAAATACGCGCGTTTCTAAGCAACCCAAAACAACTATTTTGAGGAAAACCTGTGAGCGAACAAAAACAGTCTCTAAGCTATAAAGACGCGGGCGTAGATATCGACGCTGGTAATGCACTTGTTGAGCGTATTAAAGGTGTGGTTAAAAAAACTCGTCGTCCTGAAGTAATGGGCGGTATTGGTGGTTTTGGCGCACTTTGCGAAATTCCAGCAGGTTATAAGCAACCAGTATTAGTTGCCGGCACTGATGGTGTGGGTACTAAGTTACGTTTAGCTATCGATCTTAAAAAGCACGACACTGTAGGTATCGACTTGGTCGCTATGTGTGTAAACGATTTAATTGTTCAAGGTGCTGAACCGCTGTTTTTCCTAGATTACTATGCAACAGGTAAGCTAGACGTAGACACGGCCGCCGACGTAGTAACCGGTATTGGTAAAGGCTGTGAAATTTCTGGCTGTGCCCTTATTGGTGGCGAAACCGCAGAAATGCCTGGTATGTACGACGGCGAAGACTACGATATGGCTGGTTTTTGTACCGGTGTTGTAGAAAAATCAAAAATTATTGATGGCACTAAAGTAGCCGCGGGCGATCAACTTATTGCGCTTGCTTCAAGTGGTCCGCATTCAAATGGCTTCTCACTTATTCGCAAAGTGCTTGAAGTATCTAACGCAGATACAAGCGCTGATTTTGAAGGCAAAACATTAGGTGAAACATTGCTTGAACCTACTCGCATTTACGTTAAACCACTGCTTGAGTTATTCAAGCACGTTGACGTACACGCGCTTTCGCACATTACCGGTGGCGGCTTTTGGGAAAATATCCCACGCGTATTACCTGCCTCTGCAAAAGCAGTAGTAAAAGGCGATAGCTGGCAGTGGCCTAGTATTTTTAACTGGTTACAAGAAAACGGTAACATTACTACGCATGAAATGTACCGCACATTTAACTGTGGTGTAGGCATGGTGTTAGTTGTTCCAGCCGACAAACTAGAGCAAAGCTTAAGCATGTTAAAAGACTTGGGCGAAAACGCATGGCACCTTGGTGAAATTCAAGACGCTAAGCCTGGCGAAGAGCAAGTTGAAATTGTAGGTGGTGCTAAGTAATGGCACCCACTCGTCTTGTAGTTTTAATCTCAGGCGGTGGCTCTAATTTACAAGCCATTATTGATGCCTGTGAAAGTGGCGAGATAAATGCGCAAATAGCGGCTGTTATTAGTAACAAAGCAGACGCTTATGGCCTTGAACGTGCTAAGCAAGCAGGCATTGCTACACAAGTGCTGAGTCATAAAGATTTTGACTCGCGCGAGGCCTACGATACACAGTTAATGAGCATCATTGACTCTTTTATACCGAATCTAGTTGTATTAGCTGGGTTTATGCGTATTCTTACTCCTAACTTGGTGCAAAAATATATTGGAAAAATGTTGAACATTCATCCATCTTTGTTGCCTAAGTACCAGGGGCTGAATACCCACCAAAGAGCAATTGATGCAAATGATGATGTTCATGGCGTAAGTGTTCATTTTGTAACTGAAGAGCTAGACGGAGGTCCGGTTATACTTCAGGCAAAAGTACCTGTACTCAAGGATGATACAGCAGACACATTAGCAAAACGCGTGCACGAACAAGAGCATATAATTTATCCTTTGGTGGTCAAATGGTTCAGTGAACACAGACTTACTATGGAAGCAGATTATGCAGTTCTTGACGAAACAAAACTTCCTGCACACGGCGCGCAGTACCCACAATAAAAAAATAAGTGCCCTGCTATTATGTGTGGGCACTTTACTTCCAACTAGCCTTATTGCCGGCGAATTGACACAGTACGAAGCTAAGTATGATATTTTACGCAAAGGTAAAAATCATGGTGAAGCCGTGCGTGAACTCAAAAAGATAAGTGACGATAACTACGAGTTAACCTATCACAGCAATATTGAGTGGATGATTTTTTCTGACTCACGCCAGGAAACCTCTAAATTTACCTTTAAAGATGGCAAAGTGAGCCCGCATCATTATTCAATGATCCGTACCGGCACTGGTCCTGATAAAGACTACAACATTGATTTTGATGCACAAAAAAAAGTCGTTAACAGTAGCCGCAGCGAATATCCGCTTGAATGTGAATGGACTGATGACTTTCAAGATGCTATTTCGTATCAGGTGCAAGTACGCGAAGGTTTGAAAAAAGGCGAAACCAGTTTTTCATTCCCATTAATCGATAAAAAAGGTAATCGCCGCGACTACAATTTTGAAGTTGTTGCAACAGAGATGATTTCATTACCTATCGGCAACGTAGAAGCAATTAAAGTAAAACGCTTATACGATAATGACAAACGCCAAGCACTTGCTTGGTTTGCACCAGAAATGGATTACATGTTAGTGCGTATGTGGAAAGGTGAAAAAGGAATGGAACAATTTGAAGTGCAAATAAACTCATTTACCGTGACAACACCTGTCATTGCCCCACCTGCTGATATTAAAAAAGTAACAAGCCCAGAGTAAGCAATTATTTTTAGCTACAAATGGCTTTATTACTATTAGTTTATATAAAGCGCGATGCAAATCGCGCTTTTTTTATACGTTTTGTTTCGCGATTAAATCTAAAAGTTAAACTTTATTAAGCCTCACTTTGCTGCTGCGCAGAAGCTGGCAAGCCAAAAACTCGATCGAACGCCCATGTAAAAACAATTGCATAAACAAAAAAGAATACAAAAAACCCAAGGTTCGCTATAAACGCACTCAGCACTGAAATTTTCAACCACAGCGCCATAACCGGTACTAAAATTAAAACAAGGCCACCTTCAAAGCCAATTCCGTGTAATAAGCGACGATTGAATGAGCGACCTTTTATTGTTTGCTGAGACTCCCAGCGTTCAAATAACGCGTTAAATATATAGTTCCAGCTAAGTGCTACGCTGGATAATACAAAAGCGAGGCCTATCGCCGAAGTTGCTGATTTATCAAACATAAAACTTATAATAGGGCCAACAAAAGCAATGGCAAATAATTCATACAACACAGCTTGTAGAATACGGCGTTTTTTAGGAGTCATAATATAATTCCGATAATAAATAATGTACTGGGTCAGCTCAATATAAAAGCTCGCGTCTACTTTACTACAACAATTTTTAGCGCTCTCAACTAAGCGCTAAATGCTAAAAATGACAAACTTAAATCAATTCACCCATCTTAAATAATACAAACTCACCCGGCTGCATTTTTTTCCAGCGTTCGTCGTTAGTCAGTGGTTTTGTTGCTATAACACTAACAACATCGTTGGGCGTGGTTTCTTCGTTAAAATCAACCACCATGTCAGCATCAATAAGCGTCGCTTTTCCAAAGGGCGCACGGCGAGTTATGTAATGTAAGTTATTGGTACAGTAAGCTAAAACAAATACGCCATCGGTCAGCAGCATATTAAATACGCCCTTTTCGCGCAGCGTATGCGAAAGCGTTGCTGCATAACGAAATACCGATGCCATATCCTCTGGCTTATTTGGGTACTTAGTGCGTATTTGATCCAGCAGCCAGCAAAAAGCCAACTCACTGTCAGTATCGCCAACAGGTCGGTAATGATCTGGCTTTAAATCATGATAATTAGATAACTGGCCGTTATGCGCATAAGTAATTTCGCGCCCCCATAGTTCACGCGTAAACGGATGCGTGTTTTCAAGGCACACTTTGCCACGGTTACCTTGGCGAATATGGCTAATAACCGACACACTTTTAATTGGGTATGCTTTAACTAACTTAGCAATTTCTGACTGGTAGCTTGGCTGCGGATCTTTAAAGGTTCTGCAGCCTTTACCTTCGTAAAATGTAATACCCCAACCATCTCTATGTGGCCCGGTATTACCGCCGCGCTCTAGCAGCCCCGAAAAACTAAAACAAATATCTGTAGGCACATTCGCCGACATGCCAAGCAATTCACACATAAAATAAATAACCTTTAAACCACGTATTAATAAATAACGTTATATTTTTATATTAAGCGTACACTATTTAGTTATGTGTACAGGCGTCTATATTTACTTAAAAAATAACATTTTACTATCAGATTAAATTTTTTTTGTCGCTATGAATGTATAGACTAAAGCTGTAACTTACTTTATTAACGTTGGCTCTATTAAATGAGCTGCTTTTTACGGTTATTTCGATCAAAATTTAACTACGTAAGGTACTTGAAACTTAGCGTTACTAGCGCTACTCTAACCAAGGTGGTCTGACCTCTAATAAGGAATTAGCAATGACACTCATATTTACACTCGGTTTAATCGCACTGCTCAGCGCAGCGGTTTACCACAGAGCAAGTTGGAACACCGCACTTGGTGTTTCTATTGCAACATTATTAATTGGTACCTTTGCGGGTGCTTTTGGTTTAATTAGTTGGATAATATTTTTAATTATAGCGGTGCCTCTTTCTGTTACTGGTATTCGCCAGCAATATATTGTTAAGCCTCTTTTTGCTATGTTTAAAAAAGTAACGCCTAGCATGTCTGATACTGAAAAGTCAGCCATTGATGCAGGTACAACATGGTGGGAAGCTGATTTATTTTGTGGTAACCCAGATTGGAAAAAGTTACACCAATACCCAGTGCCTAAGCTAACTATTGAAGAACAAGCCTTTATCGATGGCCCTGTTGAAGTAGTGTGCAGCATGCTCGATGACTGGGAAGCAACACACGAACTTACCGATCTTCCTCAAGATGTATGGCAATACCTAAAAGATAACAAATTTTTTGCCATGATCATCAAAAAAGAATATGGCGGTTTACAGTTCTCAGCATTTGCACAGTCGTGCGTACTACAAAAGCTAACCAGTAAATCAACCTTACTTTCGTCAATTGTTGGTGTACCAAACTCATTAGGCCCAGGTGAATTACTTCAACACTACGGCACAAAAGAGCAAAAAGACCATTACTTACCGCGCCTTGCCAGTGGCCAAGAAATTCCATGTTTTGCATTAACCTCGCCAGAAGCAGGTTCTGATGCAAGCTCAATTCCAGACTACGGTGTAGTGTGTAAAGGGCAATGGAAAGGCGAAGAAGTTGTAGGTGTTAGCCTTACATGGAACAAGCGTTATATTACGCTTGCACCCGTTGCTACGGTGCTAGGGCTGGCATTTAAATTACAAGACCCTGATGGTTTAATTGGTGATAATAAAGAGCCAGGTATTACCTGTGCACTTATACCTACCGATACTCCAGGGGTTGAAATTGGTCGTCGCCACTTCCCGCTTAATGTGCCGTTTCAAAATGGTCCTACGCAGGGTAAAGATATATTCGTACCGCTTGATTACATTATTGGTGGGCCAGATATGGCAGGCCAAGGCTGGCGTATGCTGGTTGAGTGTTTATCGGTTGGCCGTGCAATTACATTGCCGTCAAACTCAGCCGGTGGCATTAAAATGATTGCCGTTGCAACAGGTGCCTACAGCCGTATTCGTCGCCAGTTCCGCTTACCTATTGGTAAAATGGAAGGCGTTGAAGAGTCGTTAGCAAAACTTGCCGGTTATGCATATAGCTCTGATGCTGCAGTAAGCATGTCTACCGGTGCGGTAGATTTAGGCGAAAAACCTTCGGTTGTTTCGGCTATTATTAAATACCACCTTACAGAACAAATGCGTGACTCTACCCTACACGCCATGGACGTACTTGGCGGTAAGGGGATCATGCTTGGGCCAAATAACTATTTAGGTCGTGGTTATCAAGGTGCACCTATTGCGATTACCGTTGAAGGTGCCAACATTTTGACCCGTAATATGATTATTTATGGTCAAGGTGCAATTCGCTGTCATCCGTTTGTACTTACCGAACTAGGTGCGTGCGAAATTGAAGACCGTGAAGAAGCGCTAAACGTATTTGATAAAGCATTAATGGGTCACATTGGTTTTACCATGTCTAACCTTGTACGCACTAAATGGCTCGCGTTAACAGGTGCTCGTTTTACAAGTGTGCCATACAAAGACGAAACCGCTGAGTTTTATCGTATAGCGTCGCGCTTTAGTGCATCACTTGCACTTATGTCTGACATTAGCATGGCAGTATTTGGTGGCTCACTAAAACGTAAAGAGCGTATCTCTGCTCGCTTAGGTGACTTACTAAGCTACCTATACTTGGTGTCTGCAACGCTTAAACGTTATAACGACGAAGGCCGTAAAAAAGAAGACTTCCCGCTAGTACAGTGGAGCTGTCAAGATCATCTGTATCATTGTCAACGTGCACTTGCTGATTTAATTAATAACATGCCTTCTGCTCCACTGCGTGGCGTATTAAAAGTATTGTTATTCCCGTTTGGCCGTCCGGTTCGTAAACCTACCGACCAGCTTGAACACAAATTAGCGCAAATACTACAAGTACCTAGCGAAACGCGTAATCGTTTGGCAAGCTATGTGTATTTAACAAATGAGCCACTTAACCTTGTAGGTCGTCAAGAGCAAACGCTTAAAGACGTACTTGAAGTTGAGCCATTATTTGACCGGGTATGTAAAGAAAAAGGCCTTAAACTGCCATTCTTTCAGCTTGATAAAGTAGCGCAAATGGGCCTAGAGGCTGGTATTTTAAGCCAAGCAGAAGCTGACAAGTTAGCCGCTGTAGAACAAGCTCGTTTAGACGTTATAAACGTTGACGACTTTGATCCTGCCGATTTACTCGCTGGTAAAGCAGCTCGTAATAATAAACCTAAAAAGGCTGATGCAGCTAAATAAGCCCAGCATCTACTTTTAAGTTATAAAAGCCAGCACATTATGTGCTGGCTTTTTTGTGTGTAAGATTTTGATACACTTTTATTGTACATAAAACCAGCCATTCATTGCGTTTAAAAACTGTTCAGGTAAAACTGCTATAAATACTTTAACCTAAATTCGGGTTATAAAAACAACAGTGAAGGAACGTAACAATGAAGCAAATTATTAAACTTACAATAATTACATGCGCAGTTACCCTAGCGCTCTCTGGTTGCAGTGAATCAACCAACTCATCCTCATATACAGCCCCGCTAACCAGCTCTAAAGCGCATGTAAAAGAACTGAGCACTTACTCAGCTGAAACATTTTTTGATACCACCTCAATTATGGGGAGTAGCTTTTCACCCCATGGCGATAAAATTTTAGTCAGTAGTGATGAAAGTGGCATTTACAGCCTATATGAGGTTAATGCCCAAACAGGCGGCAAAACTCGCTTAACCGATTTTACCGACAGCACCTACCCTATCCGCTACTTTCCAAATGATGAGCGGGTGTTGTTTACCAAAGACACGGGCGGTAACGAACGCTTTCATATTTATGTACGCGAAACTGACGGCACAGTAAAAGACTTAACCCCAGGGGATGAAACCCGTGCTAGTTTTGCCGGCTTCACTAAAAATGCCAGCCAATTTTTTATTACCAGCAATCAGCGTGATGCTAAGTTTATGGATTTATATCGCGTTAATAGTAAAACCTATAAAGTGACGCCTGTTTATCAAAATACTTTAGGACTAAATGTAGGTGCAATAAGCCCAAATGGTCGTTTTATTGCGCTGTCTAAAAGTAATAGCAACAAAGACAGCGATACCTTTATTTTAGATACTTATACTAAAACACTAAAGCCACAGTTAATTTCAAAACACCATACACCCGCTCAATATAGCCCTGAAACCTTCTCTGCGGATAACAAATACTTATACTACTCTACAGACGCTAAAGGCGAGTTTTCGCAGGTGTGGCGTTATGACCTAGCTTCTGGCGAGCACAGCCCAGCTTTAGCCGATGACTGGGACGTAAGCTTTATTTATTTTTCAACGTCAGGGCGTTACCAGGTAAGTGGCGTGAACGCCGATGCCAGCACCAAAGTAACCGTGATCGATACGCAAACGAATAAAGAAATTGCCATGCCTAAGCTACCGGCAGGTAATTTACGGGGTGTGAGCTTTTCAGCTGATGAGCAAAGCATGGCCTTTTATTTAAATTCAGACACTGCACCTAGTAATTTATTTGTATGGCAAGTAGGCAGTAATAACGCGCAGCAATTAACTAATACACTCAGTAAAAAAATTAACCAAAACGATTTAGTGCAAAGCACTATAGTACGTTTTAAGAGCTTTGATGGTTTAGAAATACCAGGTGTTTTATATAAACCCAAGCAAGCGAGTAGCACCAACAAAGTGCCTGCGTTAATTTGGGTGCACGGTGGGCCGGGCGGACAAAGCCGCACCGGTTATAGTGCAATGCAACAGCATTTGGTAAATCATGGTTACGCCATTTTTGCAGTTAATAATCGAGGCAGCTCGGGCTATGGTAAAACCTTTTTTCATTTAGATGATAAAAAGCACGGCACCGATGACCTTCAAGATATTGTATACGGCAAAAAACATTTACAGAGCTTAGAGTGGGTCGATACCGATAAAATTGGCATTATGGGTGGTAGCTATGGCGGCTTTATGACCGCGGCAGCCCTTGCCTTTGAACCCGAAGAGTTTAAAGTTGGGATTAATATTTTTGGAGTTACCAACTGGGTACGTACACTTAATTCTATTCCACCTTGGTGGGAGAGCTTTAAAAAGTCGCTGTACGACGAAATGGGCGACCCGGCAACAGACGGTGATCGTCACCGCGCCATTTCACCGTTATTCCACGCTAAAAACATCATCAAGCCACTTATGGTTATTCAAGGCGCTAACGATCCGCGCGTGTTACAAGTTGAAAGTGATGAGCTTGTAGCTGCAGTTAAAGCCAATGGCGTACCAGTTGAGTATGTATTGTTTGACGATGAAGGCCATGGTTTTAGCAAAAAAGAAAATCGGATCACGGCATCAAACGCTTACTTGAAATTTTTAGAGCAGTATTTAAAAGCTGAATAAGTTTGCGCTGATTAATTTATGCCTGCATTTTTGTGGGCTTTTTTATGTGCTAAGGAATATAGAATATAATTCATGATTGTATTTAAACTTGTTATTGAGGAAATAACAAGTGGCGGAGTGGACGGGACTCGAACCCGCGACCCCCGGCGTGACAGGCCGGTATTCTAACCAACTGAACTACCACTCCGCAGTGGTATGTGCATGGGGTAATGCACTTACTAATTTTGTTACTGATATCAAATGGCGGAGTGGACGGGACTCGAACCCGCGACCCCCGGCGTGACAGGCCGGTATTCTAACCAACTGAACTACCACTCCGCAGAGATATCATATTACTTTATTACTGTACTTGTATTACTTAATTTGTTGGCGGAGTGGACGGGACTCGAACCCGCGACCCCCGGCGTGACAGGCCGGTATTCTAACCAACTGAACTACCACTCCAGCGTATATTTAAACTGTTATCTTTTTTCTTATTGGCGGAGTGGACGGGACTCGAACCCGCGACCCCCGGCGTGACAGGCCGGTATTCTAACCAACTGAACTACCACTCCAGCATACAAATTTTATACTATAACAATGTTTAAATAGTTGGCGGAGTGGACGGGACTCGAACCCGCGACCCCCGGCGTGACAGGCCGGTATTCTAACCAACTGAACTACCACTCCAGAATAAGAATATGTTTTACAACCATATGTTGTGTAAGCGTTGGCGGAGTGGACGGGACTCGAACCCGCGACCCCCGGCGTGACAGGCCGGTATTCTAACCAACTGAACTACCACTCCAGTTTTGCTTACAAGTTTTCGAAAATTGGCGGAGTGGACGGGACTCGAACCCGCGACCCCCGGCGTGACAGGCCGGTATTCTAACCAACTGAACTACCACTCCACATTTTCGTTGCTGTTTGAGTCTCCCCTGACAGCGGCGTGAATAATACGAACCAGCCCCTATTTCGTCAAGGGCTTTTTCGCTTTTATTTAGGTTTTTTAGTCATCTGTCATCGAAAGGTTTAAAATTTCACCGCTTTTGTCATTTTTTGAGCCATTTTTAGTACTTTGCTTTTTTTCAGAATTACCAACATCGTCATTTGTTGTTGTCTTTTTATTTATAAAAGGCAGCTTCACTTTAAATTTAAGCGGTTTTTTCTGTACAAAAATACGAATTGCCAGCCAACCCATTAATAAAACGCACAGATTTCCAACAATAATTAAGCTGATCAAAACCCAATTCGCCATTTTTTCTGCTATGGGTTCACTCTCAATCATTAAATCAGGATTAATTAAGGTCGCAGGAGCAACTGCCGGTACCGCTTCTATTGGGCGTGCAATTTCAAATTTGTACGTTGGCAGCGTTGCCATAAACTCACGATCCTTTATATTTGTGCCAAAAATAGACAGCTCGACACTATATCGACCCCAACCATAATTTTTAATTGCTAACTGTCTCGTATGTTTTGCATCCGACTCTATACTAAACATTTGTTCTTCGTTATTAGGGTAGTAAATTTTACCCTGCATAATTACGGTTTCTGGCTTAACTATTGTGTCATCTATATTAATAGCTAAAAGGTGCTCGTTACTTTCTTGCTCTGCTAATGTTATGTCGTAACTTACAGGGGCAGAATGTACCATAATGCTACTTTGCACTATTCGACGTTGTAACAAGGGAGTTACTATGTAGAGCTCGGGGATCCACTCTCCTTCTGGAAAATCTAATTTAAACTCGCCCGTAAAAACGCCATCGTTTGGACGTTCGTCAAACCCTTGGCCATCGTCTTTAAATTCAGCGACTTCTTGAGTACTCGCTCCAAAATTAGCAGCCTCTGCACTATTAGTACTTACAAAATCAACATTTAAGGTAACGACATCTCTAAATAGATTGGCATTTATGGGAGCACCGTCATTTAAAATTTTTCCGGTGATTTTTATTGTCTCGCCTCTAAACAGCATTTCCGGTAACGGCTCTGCCTCTAGTGATACCTCGCCTAATACGACAATGCGGCTGTCGGGTAATATACTACCTATAACTTGCCAAGGGCCAGCCATGGGGTTGCGTATGGTAACCAAATCATAACTAAGCTCGTCATGCCAACTTAAGTCAGGGTTTTTAACTGATTCGGTAGCAAAATATTTACTGCCATCGGGCCTTACTAAAATAACAGCCGGTGAGCCTGGCTTTCTAAAAAAAAGTAAGGTTATTTCAGCTACTTTACTGTCAATACGAAAACGATTATCTAATAAAGGGATTTCATTTTGCCTCCCATCACGCTTTAGTACTTCAACTTGTTTAACGCCATATGCGCTGGTTGCAAAAAAACTAGCAGATACTAATGCGGTTACCAAATAAAAGGTTTTCATAATATGGCCTTAATCAGCGCGCCATATACAGTGGCCGCCTTCATTATTAACAATATCTAATCGTGCTTCGTGTGCAGCTTGTTCAGCCTCACTGGCGCTTAATACTACTAGAGGCGCTCGTTGTGCGCTTAAGCGTCGTATTCCACCTTTTTGCTGATCGGTATCGTCATTTTTGTTTTGATTCAAATTTAGCTTAACTTGCCCGCCTGTCATTGCTAGGTAAACGTCGGCTAATATTTCAGAATCCAGTAATGCGCCGTGCAAGGTTCGCTTAGCGTTATCTACGTCGTAACGACGGCATAGCGCATCTAGGTTGTTCTTTTGTCCTGGATGCAAGTCACGCGCCATTTTAAGCGTGTCGAGTACTTGGCAGAAGGTGGCCGTTTTAGGATAGCCCTGGTTAAGTAGAGAAAATTCATTATCCATATGGCCAATATCGAACGGCGCATTATGAATAACCAGTTCTGCCCCCTTAATATAATCAAAAAACTCTTGAGCAATTTGATGAAACAGTGGTTTATCACGTAAAAACTCATTAGTGATACCGTGAACGTCTATTGCTTCTTCTTCACTGTTGCGCTGTGGGTTAATATACACATGAAAGTTATTGCCGGTTAAGCGGCGATTTACTAATTCAACACACCCGATTTCGATAATACGATGCCCTTGTTTAGGGTCGATGCCGGTGGTTTCTGTATCTAAAACTATTTGTCTGCGTGCCATATCGAATTAATCCTGACTCTGGTATCTTCCTATAATCACTTTATTGTACATAATATCAAGGTAAAACAGTGGAAAAAACCGTAGAGATTTATACTGATGGTTCGTGTTTAGGTAATCCAGGCCCCGGTGGTTATGGTATATTCATGATTTATAACGAACATGAAAAAAAATTAAGCCAAGGTTATAAACTAACGACTAATAATCGCATGGAAATGCTTGGCGCAATTGTGGCTCTAGAAGTATTAACTCGCCCATGTGTTATTAATATCACTACCGATAGCCAATATGTAAAACAAGGAATTGAGTCTTGGATCACGAATTGGAAAAAGCGCGGCTGGTTAACCTCAGCTAAAAAACCGGTAAAAAATGTCGATTTATGGAAACGCCTCGATTTAGCGTGCGCTAAACACACCGTAACCTGGAAATGGGTTAAAGGGCATAGCGGCCATAAATACAACGAAATTGTAGATGACTTAGCGCGCGATGCCGCTGGCAGTAAAGATTTACTCGATGATGTAGGTTATCAACCTTAAAGCTGATTAGCACATACCAAATTACTTTTTATTTTGCTCACAATGCTTTAAGTGTTGCTTTGAAGTTTGCCTAAGGCCCCCTTCTACTGTTGTAAAGCGCGGGCGAGCATGCCACTTAGGTTTAATGGGTGTGAGCGGTGCAACACGTTTACGTGCCACCAGCATGTAAACACTGCCCATAGGTTTTAAGTATTGTTTGGTAAAGCTGCGCCAAAACGCAAAACGCGACAATCGATTACCACGCGCCAGTGATGAGTAAATAAAGCGCTCATCACTCACTATTTCAAATCCCAATAAATTAAGCCAATCTTTAACCCGTGCTGGTGTAAAAAAGCGCCCTGTCCATGGTAGTTTCTGGCCACTAAACGGCAGTAATTGGGCAAGCCCACATAAACTAAACGGATTAAAGCCCGTTATCACAATATACCCACCAGGAATTAAGCTGCGATGTGCTTCGCGTAAAATATGATGAGGATCTGAGTGATACTCTAAGCAGTGACTTAAAATACATGCATCAATAGTGTGCTCATAAAATGGTAATTCGTCTATATCGGCAATAACGCCGGTGTAAGCGCCCGCTTGCGCTACGCACACTTGGTGTTTTATTAAACATTTACTGGTGTTTAGCTCGCCACTCAAACTGCCCAACTTAAGCATATGGTAGCCAAACATACGGGGAAGCCACGGCGCTAATTTACGTTCAATCTCACAGCGTAAATAATCCCCATGAGGAAACTGCTGCCATGACAACGGTTTAGGTCCTTCTTGAAAACTAAGGGCTGGTTTCATTTTATGAGCTCGTTATACTAGGTGTTAACTGTCACTTTATAGAGCAACGTTACATGGTGCAAGTCAAAGCAATTAAAGCCTTTTCAGATAATTATATTTGGTGCTTAACTACAAGCAATAATACGCAAGCTTGGGTAGTCGATCCGGGCCAAGCAGAGCCAGTACTGGATTATTTGGCGCAGCATAATTTAACCTTAGCGGGTATTTTAATTACCCACCATCATTACGACCATACCGATGGCGTAGCAAGGCTGGTTAGCGAAAACCCAAGTATTGCTGTTTACGGCCCAACTAACAGCCCGTTTAAGGGGATTACTCGGCCACTTACTGATGGCCAAAGTATTACAGTGCTTAATACTGCTTTTAATATTATAACGACACCCGGGCATACCCTAGATCATATTTGTTATGTTAATGAGCAACTTGCCTTTACTGGTGATACTTTATTTAGTGGTGGTTGTGGGCGTTTATTTGAAGGCTCTGCTGAGCAAATGTGGCTCTCATTTAATAAATTGCGCGAACTGCCTGCAGATTGCAAAGTTTATTGTACTCATGAATACACTCAAGCTAACCTCGCTTTTGCAGCAGCCATTGAACCGCGTAACCCAGAACTACTTGCCTATAGTAAAAAAGTAGATGAACTGCGCAGCAAAAATGAAATTACTTTACCAAGCACTATCGGCCAAGAGTTAAAAATAAATCCTTTTATGCGCAGCGATTTGCCTAACATTACTGAACTATTACCAAAAGAATTTTGCTCGGTTACAAAAAACAATGAACCTTGGGAAAACTTTGCAGGTCTGAGAAAGTTCAAAGACCATTTTTAATCCGCTAACCAATAGCCATACGTACTTTTTGCTTAACAATCAAAAAGTTAAAATTAGCATTTGATTATTGCTAAGTGTTTTAAAAGGTCACAAGTGGCAATGTTAGCTCATAACGGGTAGTATTCGCCGAGTTTTTTACCCCATGTATTGGTATTTATGAATAAATCTCCCCTATTACTGGTTTTAGTATTAGCACTAAGTGGCTGTCAAACGTTAACAAACGAAAACACTGACTCACAAGCCGCAACTCAAGCAAATAAGCAGCTTGGAGGCGCAAGTCCACACGATATTAGCAATGCATTAATGAGCAGCGCCAAGTATCAACACGCTAAAAATGCTGACGCTGAAGCGCCTATTTTTGATGATGTATGGGAGCGTATTCGTTACCAACTTGCAATAGAGGTGCCGCAAAATCGGCCCGTAGTTACCGAGCGTAACTATTATGCAAAGCATCAAGCTTATTTAAATCGTATTTCGAAGCGTGCCGAACCTTATTTGCATTTTATTGTTGAAGAAATAGAAAAACGTGAAATGCCAATCGAAATTGCACTGCTGCCTATTGTAGAGAGTGCTTTCGATCCGTTTGGTTACTCGCACCGCACTGCGTCGGGTATTTGGCAATTTATGCCACAAACCGGTGAGCGTTTCGATTTAAAGCAAAACTGGTGGTATGACGGGCGTCGCGACATAGTACAATCAACTCGCGCTGCACTTGATTACTTGTCGTATTTACACAAAACCCTTGAGGGCGATTGGCTCAATGCGATTGCAGCTTATAACTCGGGTGAAGGTCGTTTGTTACGCGCGATTAAAAAGAATCGCAAAAAACATTTGCCGACCGATTTTTGGTCACTTGATTTACCTAGCGAAACCACTGCCTATGTACCAAAATTATTAGCACTGGCCGACTTATTAAAGCGCTCAGATGACTTTAATGTTACGTGGAATCCAATTATAAATGCACAAGTTGTTGAAGTAGTCGAAATAGGCTCACAAATTGACTTAGCACTTGCTGCAGAAATGGCCGATATAACACTCACTGAGTTGTATAGGTTAAACCCTGGTTTTAATCGTTGGGCAACCGATCCTAATGGTCCGCATTCTTTACTATTACCGGTTGATAAAGCTGAGCAGTTTAGTCAAAAATTAGCTAATACTGATATTAAAAACCGCTTACGCTGGCAGCAATATACGGTTGAGCGTGGCGACAGTTTATCGGTTATTGCCAAAAAGTTTACCACCAGCACCAGTGCAATCCGATCATTAAATAAGTTAAGCTCAAATACAATTAGAGTCGGTCAGCAACTATTAGTGCCGCTAACTGATGGCGCAATTAATAGCGAACATTTACCAGAGAAAATGCGCTCTGCGGCCAGTAATACCAGCCGTACTAAGCTTTCGCATACGGTTAAAAGTGGTGACACACTGTGGGATATTAGCCGTGAATACGATGTCACTATGGATGAGCTTGCAAAGTGGAATAAGCTGAAGAAAAGCGCCACTCTGCGTTTAAATCAAAAGCTAACAGTATATAAATCAGCTAATAAAGCAAAGACAGTAGCAAACACTACGCATCGTACAATTACGTATAAAGTGCGCCGTGGTGATTCGTTAGCGCGTATTGCGTCTAAGTTTAACTTAACTGTAAACGACATTATTAAGTGGAATAGTTTAGCCGGGCAAAAATATTTACAGCCAGGGCAAAAGCTTAAATTAAAAGTAGATGTTAGAAGCAGTTAAACTGCAACAAGGTATAACTAAGGCGCTTATAGCGCCTTAGTTATTTTAGGCTTGTGCTAATATTGCTTTAAGGGTGCTTTGCTTTGCAATAATATCTTTATAAAGCGCAAACTGATTTTGCGCCCGCTCTAAATTATGGTTGGCATGTTTGATTGCAAAATAATTATCGCCATCAATATAATCTGTTAAAAATCGCAGGCCAATCATAAAGGTCATCACTTTAGCACCTAGCCAAAAGCTTTGTTTTTCTTGCTCGGTGATCAGGTTTTTTAATGGCTCTACGTAACCTTTAACTATGGCTGCAAATATTTCTTCACGCACACCTACATTACTTAAATCGGTGGAGTCTTCTTGCTCTGGTGAGCAAAAAGTGCGTACCATATCACCAAAGTCGTAAAGCCAATACCCTGGCATACAGGTGTCTAAATCAATTACCGCTTTAGCATTATGTGATTGCTCACAAAACAGCATATTATTTATTTTTGTATCGTTATGACAAGGCCTTACTGGTATAGATCCTGCTAATGCTTGCAGTTCATCAATAAGTGTAAATTGCGATAAACAAAAATCAACCTCAGCTTGGCAACTAGCTAAGCGCTGCTCTGGGTCAAGACTAATTGCAGTTTTAAACGCCTGCGCGCGCATGGCTAAGTTATGAAAATCAGGGATCACATGGTGTAATTGTTCTGCATCAAAATCCTCTAGCGCCACAGCAAATTGACCAAAGGCATTCGCCGCAGTTTGCGCTTGGGTAGCATTGGTTACTACATCGTCGCTGTAACTGCCACCAATAAACTCTAGCGCTCGCCATACACCCTGATCACAGTTAACTAAATAGTCATTATTAATAGTCGCTACGTGGCGAATAATATCTAAGTTGTACTCACCCAATTGCTGCTTGTTAGTTAAGTGTTGCTCTATTAAACGGGCATTTTTTACGAGTAAATCTGGCTCAGGAAACACATCAACATTGAGCTTTTGCAATACTAATAACTGTTGCGGAGTGCTAAGCAGCATAGTGCAGTTTATATGGCCACTACCAATTGCTTTCATTGTTATGTGTTTATTGCCAAGGCCAAAGCTTTGCGCTAATTGCACCGCGATAGGATTTAAATTCATTTTTATTTCGCTATTTTTACGCCTAAAAAGGCAAGTACGTGCTATTTATTAATGTCGTAATTTATATAAGGTTGCAGCAACGCTGACAAATTCTGACTTGTAGGTAACGCCGTACCAAGATTCTTGAGCACGGTAAATACTCACAGCTTGCTGCTTGGTGCTAATTGCGCGCTGAATCTGATCCGGTAAATAATACTCCATTTTTACAGCTGTATCGTATTGCTGTAAAAAGGCAGTAAAACCTTGTTCTAAGTATTGAAAAAATGAGGGGGTTACTCCCCAAAAGCTCATAGAGCCCAATGCATCTTTCGCAATACCTTCGCGCACTCCTGCCGGGTTATCACCCATTATTTGCCCTGCTTGTTGTTGAATATTTAAGTATTCAACTATTCTCAGCAGTTGGTTGTTTTCGACTTGGCAAACACCCCGATTTACACCGCCTTCCCCCGATAACGTATCTATTATAGGATAGCCTACCATGGCCCAATTACCTTGGTGTTTAAAGTGCTCACTAAGGAGCTTAAACGACGATGCACCATAGTAATCATCGGCGGTAATAACAATTGCCGGATTATTAATCACGTCTTTGGCACATAATAACGCATGCCCAGTACCCCATGGTTTTTCGCGCTGTTGGGCAAGTTGCTCAAATTGTTTTGGCACTAAATTGGTATGCTGCTCGATAAGTACAACGTCTATATTTGCTGCTAAACGCGGTAAAATTGTTTGCTCTATTTCGCTGCGCACCGCTTGGTTAATAATAAGTACCACCTGCGTTACACCGGCGGCAACTGCATCGGCAATGCTTAATTCCATAATGGTGCAACCAAGCCCACTAATTTCAGCAATTTGTTTATTACCGCCAAAACGACTTCCTAAACCTCCCGCTAAAACCACCAAACTCAGTGCATGTTTTTTTGTTGTTGTATTCATTAAATTATAACTTACCTAACCAAGTTGTTAGCCAAGGCTCGACAACTGGCCAAGGCTCAAAGTCTTCGCAGGCATCAACTTCTAAGCGGTTACCAACAGGCTTAGCTTGTAAGTCACGTAATAATTCATCAAAGCTGCGCCCTGCACCACAAAAGGTGTCGCCGTAGCTTCTGTCGCCCATGGCAATAATTCCAAATGGCTTGTCGGTTAACATAGGAAAAGTACTATTTAACTGATTATAAAAATCAGCTAAGTTATCAGGTACATCGCCTTGACCGGTTGTTGAGGTAATAATTAAAATATGTGACGCACTTTGAATGTCGCTCAACACTGGCTCATTAAATACCGTAACGCCATGCCCCGCTTGCTCTATTGTTGTGGCTACTTCGTCACTTAAACGCTCTGCACCGCCATATACGCTGCCTACAAAAATACTAATATGTGCCATTAATTAATAATCCTTTTCTTCATCTGGCCAACCTAGTTGTTTGCAAATGCTGAGCATTGCATCACCTAGTGGCGCTTTAATTTTTATTGGTTCATTACTATAAGGGTGCACAAAGCTAAGCTCAGTTGCAAATAACATTAATCTGCGCAGCTCAAAATGCTCCCTAAAAAATTGATTATGCTGATTATCGCCATGGTTTACATCGCCAATGATAGGCAGTGATAAATGCTTTAAATGCCGACGAATTTGATGTTTACGCCCCGTTTTAGGAAAACACTCAACAAGGGAGTAGCGCACTGTAGGGTACTTGCCAATAGGAATGGGTAAGGCTGCTTGGTATAAGCAATTAAACTGAGTTTGCGCTTCTTGTGGCGCTTTGTCTTGATCGGCAAACTTATCTGCTATTTTGTCCAGCTCTTCTTTTAGTGGTTTATCTAAAAATACCGACTCAGGTGCAAAACCACGTACTAAGGCTAAATAGCGTTTACTCATAGTGCCTTCAATAAATAACTGATTCATATCGCGGGCAGCTTCTGAACTTAGCGCAAACAGTAACACCCCCGATGTGGGTCTATCGAGCCTATGTACCGGAAAAACATGCTGCCCAAGTTGATCGCGCAGCATTTGCATAGCAAACTGGGTTTCGTGCTTATCTAAAAACGAGCGATGCACTAATAAGCCTGAAGGTTTATCTATGGCTACGTAGTTTTCATCCTGATACAAAATAGTCAGTTCGCCATACTCAATTGGTGCTGGGCGCTCACTCATTTGGCTCTCCTAAAAAGGCATCAAGGGCTGTTAACAGAGTAATAATTTCACCGCTGCCTTTTTTACTCGCAAGCGTCATTTGTGCCATAGGAGCAATTGCAAAGTTGCGCGGCAATGGCTGCTCGTCAATAATTAGTTGCTCAAATTTTTTAATAAATACAAACTGTAACCACTGCTCAAACGCCATGGTGTCGTGGCAAAAAGGCACGTTTGACTGTAATGCTTCTGCTGCTATTGGCTCATTTTGCCAAAGCTGATGCTTTTTTAAAAGTGCGCTTAACTGCACTAAATAAGCTTGAGTTTGCTGGTACATAACCGCCCTCTTAAAACTAGATGAAGTAATAATACCATTTGTATTTATTAAGAGGGAAATTATAGTAACTGAAAGTACACGCTTAATATTACCCCCGCTTGCTCGGTTATTTAGCAAAATCAAAACTCAAACTCTATAACCGCGGTTCCCTCAATCTTTGCTATGGCGTATAATTGACGCAATTTTGTAGTAAAAACAATTGAGAAAACGATGAGTAAGCAAATAGCGACATTAGGGCAGCTTTTAGATAATGCAGGTACTCAGTGGCGCGCGTTTGATATTGGTAGGCACATAACTAAGCTTGATAAAAAGCAATTTTTAGATATAGAGCAAGCACAAGTCCCTTACCCATATCCGCTTGCTGGTCATGCATGGTTAGCTATTCAGTTTTGGGATAGTAAAGCGAGTAAAGAACCTTATGTATGGTTTTTAAAATTTCCAGTTGATGAGCAAAGCAAATTGGTGAGTGCGAGTCGCGATCACTTTGCCGACATGGTAATTGAAGCACTCGGCACACAGCTTACCGGTGAGCAAGCCGACGGTAAACTTGATAACAACCCTTATGTTTTTACACCAAATGCCAATAAATTAGCAGCCTTTAATGCGCAACTTAAAGTATTATTAAAGCAACCTGCATCACAGTATTACGAGCATACGCAGTTGTACTTTAGTGGCAAGCTGGGTTTTGAAAATTGGCAAAGTGTGGCACTACAAGGCATTGCCGATTTTGCACTGCGCCTAGATAATGAGACTAACTTAGTTGATATACAAAAAGCCTGGCCTCATTTGCCCGCTGAGGTATTACAGCCCCTTAGCGCCATGCTTGAGCATGTAGAAATACCGCCCTCATTTAGCCAGTTACTAGTAGAGTACGGCCAAGCAGCTATAAAAAATAACGACCCGTTTGCTGTTACAGTAGCGCTACGCTCGCTTTCTAAAGCGCAAGCGCAAGGCTTAACCGCTCAATTAGTCGATAGCGTATTAACTTCATCTGTTAATCAAGATGCTGATGTACTGCTCACTATTGCTGGGCGTTGCTTTAAACAACTAGAAGACCCTGAGCGCTTACATGTGTTTATGGATAACTGTGCGCATCATCAACAAATTACTGAACTATTTGTGAGTATTTTTGCTGATTTAGTTGCAATACCCACTATTCGCCCGCATTTATTAGGCTTATTACGTAAAGAAAATCGTAGCGAAACCCTCGCGCGTGCAATTGGAAGGTTATTCTCTTAAATGGCAAGTTTATGGACGTTCATACTGATTGGTAGTGTAATTTACTTATTTTGGCTAAACCGAAAAGTAGCCGAGGCGGCGAACGTTCATGCTAAACGCCAAAGCGAACAACTGCAGGTGCAATTAATGAGCGTTGCCTGTAGTAAACGCCGCTTTGGCTTTTTAAAAAGTGGTAAACCTGGAGTGAAAAGCGAATTTATTTTTGAGTTTTCAAGTGATGGCGAAAATGCCTATCAGGGAATACTGATCATGGAAAATGAGTATTTAAAAAGTGTGGTTATTCCACCGCATAAAATATAACCTTTATACTGCGCTAAAAGTTTAATTTAGGGTAAGGGTAAATTAAAAAAGTGAGTAAAACACAAAAAACTAAGGCGTAACTAAAGTTACGCCCCAATTGACAAACATCCTGTTAGGTATCCTTTACCTGTGTAATCCGTATTATCATCCTCTGAACGAGCAAACAACCTTGTTCACCCTCACATTGCATCCTGCAATATCCTCTTGCCACCTTGGCTGTCCTGCGTAAACTAACGCTCCGGCTACTTCCTGTAGCACCATCCTTGATTATCCATTAGTAGCTCCAGCCACTTAAGCGCATCATGCACTTTCCTGTTCATCCTTGCGTCCGTGTTAACTTGTCCGTTTTGCTTCTTGCTAGCGTCTGCTATGTTGCCTACTTCCTTATCCTTGGCAATCACTCAATCATTGAGCTGTGTCGTCTTGACAAAGTAAAGTTTAAAGCAAATGGCTAGTAGGTATAGTACCTAGCTGTTAATTATTAAATGGCATTTATATTAAAAAACAAAAATAATAAAAATAACCTTTAATATCAATCAAATAGGTAATAAAAAACTATTTCCACGCAATTTAAACTGACAACTCGCACAGCGATGTAAGATATATCTCACGGTCATATATCCGTTTTGGGATATTAACCACCAAGACAGGCTACCTTTAACCTAAATTAAATTTAGTTTTTTGACTTAAATAACAATTCGCCCGCAACCTTATTAAAAGTAAGCTGCTTAAAGCTTTCAAACCCTTCGGTTTTAAAAAACTGAGTATGCTCTTTGCGCGTTACAAACACCGCCATACCTGCAGACTCAGCATTAGATTGAACTAGGTCATTTAGGCCTCTTAATAAATAACGCCCAAATCCTTGGCCATGAAAATGCGGATCGACCGCAATAAAAGCTAAAAAATAGTAGTTGCCCTGCTGCTGTAGTGCATCTCTAATTGTTTGCTCTTTATCTATTAATTGATTGGTTTGTAAGTAACCAGCACTTAACATTAGCTTTAAGCGCCAATGCCAATAACGCTGCGCCTGTAATTGGCTGTTTGATTCGAACACGCAGGCAACGGCTTTAAGTTTGTCGTTACGATATAAACCAATAAGTGGCTGTTTCTCTTGCCAAAAGCTACTTAGCTCTTCGCGAATTAATGACCGAAGCTTTTTTTCGTAGGCCGATTTACTCTCTTGCTCATAATTGAGCATAGTTTGTAAAATAGGATCGTCGTGGTACGCCTGATAAATTAAACTCGCGGCAATACTTATATCTTCTGCGGCTAAATACTGTACGCTAAATGTATCGGCTTGGGTGGTCACAGTCATTTATTATTCCTTTTTTGTATTAGAACAACATATCATTATTTTCGCCTTGTGATTAAGCCATTAGCTTGTCGTTATAATCACTCACTAATTTAATGCGATTGGGTTTACTCATAGCTACAACTTACAAACATAATAAATTTATATTTTTTCTGTAAATAAGCGCTTTATTAACTCACTTTCTAAACTATAGCTGTAAAGTTATTAATGGTAAATTCAGCGTGAGTTTAGCTAGCTTAGACTATAGTTTATTTATAATCTTATTTTGACACGCTAGGAGCACAACATGGATACAACAAAGCACGATATAAATACGCTGTTTGCACAACTTGGCTTACCTAGTTCTGAAGCTCAGATTGATGCTTTCATTGCTTCTCATGAGATTGCAGATACAACGTTAATACAAGATGCACCTTTTTGGGATGAATCTCAACAGCATTTTTTAGCTGAATCACTGGCAGAGGACAGTGATTGGAGTGAAGTTATTGATGAGCTTGATGTACGCCTTCGCCAAGGCAATTAATTTTAAGGTAATTGATTTAATTTGGGACATTTAATGTGCCCCTCTCTATTTATTGTTACTATAGCCTCCACGCAGCAGCTTCATGCTGCGTACCTATTTATACTAAAGAGTTATAAACCTAATGAATGCTGCTGTATTTGATGCAATTAAAGTCCTTCTAGACGAAGGCAAAGTACCTACTGTCGCGCTTACTAAAAGTCGTTTAATTAAGCCGGTGCCTATGCCTGTTATTATTGCGGCGGTGAGTCAGTATAAAAACAATCCAGATTCAATTTATAACCTAATGAAAAGCCAAGTACAACCGAGTGGTAGCGATTCTAAAACTTCGCAGTTAGATAGAATTGAAGAAAAGCTCGACCGGTTACTTACCCTGCTAGAAAAATAATAATTCGAGACTATAAATGTTCGTTGTTGATTTAACCTTTGATTGCTACCAAGACACCACTTTAGAGAAAGCCGAACAAGCTATTAACCGCTTGGTTAATGCGCTACGTTTTAATGGCCAAATAATGGGCGAAGAATTTCCTACTGTTTTAAAAGATGGTTACTTTATTACCCGTGTTATGTGCCCAAACGAAGATGCCATGCACCCGCTTAATAATAGTCCGTTTGTAAAACACAGCATTGAGCAATTGCACAGCGCTGGTTTACTTGCGCCAAAAGTAAAAATTATTGGTCAAGATATTCACTCTAATGGGTCTGATTGCTGCGCCGAGCCTTCTAGCTATATTTTATACACCACGTATGTGCATACTTGTAGCCCACTTTATTGTGGTGACGACTTTTTACCGGTACCGCTATTTCGGATCCCAGCGATTGCTAATGGTGATTATAAAACCTTAATTAAATGGCAAGAAGACTGGCAAGCCTGCGATCAAATTCAAATTAATGGCGCAACACGTTGTGAGTTTCCTGCTCTTGAAGAAATTTCGAGTATTAAAAGCGACTTATACCGCCGTGGTAAAGACATTACTAAACGAATTAGCTTTTTAACTAAAAAACCTGTGTATTACTATATATATCGCGTAGGTGGCACCGATAAAACATCTGAACTAGAGCGTAAATGCCCAAGCTGTAATGGCGATTGGAAGTTACCTGAATCCTGGTTTGGATTATTTGATTTTAGGTGTGAGCCCTGCGCCTTAGTGTCTAACATATCGTGGGATTTTCAATAAGTTAAAGGTATTATTAAAGTACTTGCTCGGTATTAAAATTAATTCCGAGCTAATACTTTACACTAAATCCTTTTAAGGTAATTAAGCCAGTTTTAATTAAACCTCAAGCGCTTGCAAAAATGCTTCTATATTGGCAGCAAGCACATGATGCGTTTTTTTGCCTACGTACTCTAAGCACACTTCACCGCTGTGCAGTAACACACTTACTAACAAATCATCTTGTGCTGTTAACCCTATAAATACTGTTTCAGGTTGTTTAAGTTTACGCTTCATTAAAACGTGACCAGTTATATTTTGTTGCAATAAATCAAAGTCATCGCTATTCCATGCCTGCAACAATTCAACTTGATGACCATCAATACTGGCTTGAATGTTACCACCATACATGTGCCCATAAAGCGCATTTAAGCCACTTGGAAATGTAACATCTAATGCCTTAGCTAAATCATTAAGCGAGCCTGGGGGTTGCTGCAGCACAGCTTGCCACTGAATATTACCTTGCTGATCAACATTACCTATTTCACATGGGCTTGGCCACTGTTCATCGTGCGCCATAAGTGGATGTTTTTGCGTGTTTTTTATGGTTTTATCATTAAACCTTTGGTGTAGCTGGGCTAACTGCAATACAACAGACATACTATGAAACTCATTTAAATTAGATATAATGCCGCTATTGTAACTATTTAAGGGCAAACATGACAGATTACAGCAATTCTCCCGACCTTAAAGGCAGTGTGTTAGGCCAGTCAACTGAATATATAGATCAATATACTCCAAGCTTGCTTTTTCCAATTGCGCGTAAGCTAAATAGAGATGCTTTAAATATTGACGAAGCCGCTTTGCCATTTAAAGGCCAAGACATTTGGACTGGCTACGAGCTGTCGTGGTTAAACGCTAAAGGCAAGCCGCAAGTCGCTATCGCTGTATTTACTTTTGCCTGCCAAAGCAGTCATCTTGTTGAGTCTAAATCGTTTAAACTGTATTTAAATAGCTTTAACCAAACTCGATTTAACAGCCGTGATGAAGTAAAAAAGCATTTAGTTAAAGATCTAACCGCAGTGGTTAACAGCTTAGTGCAGGTAACTTTATACAATGCTGATGAGTATAACTGTCTTCCTTACACACCATTACCTGGTGAGTGTATTGATGATTTAGATATCGAAATTAATAACTACGATATTGATGCCCATTCACTTAAATCGCAAAGTAATAAAACGGTAACCGAAACCCTGCATAGCCACTTACTTAAATCTAACTGCTTAATTACCTCTCAACCCGATTGGGCAAGTGTAATTATTCGTTATACAGGTGAGCAAATATGTAGAGAGTCGTTACTGCGCTACTTAATTTCGTTTAGAACCCATAACGAGTTTCATGAACAATGCGTGGAGCGTATTTATAGCGATTTAAGTACTCAGCTCAGCATTAAAAATCTTGAAGTTTATGCACGCTATACGCGCCGTGGTGGCCTCGATATAAACCCGTATCGTTCAACTCATAATAACGACACGCCATTTGCAGTTAAAATTAACCGCCAATAAGCGTTTATTGTAATAAAAAAGGAGCCTAGGCTCCTTTTTTATTCACTACGTTTGGTGGGAATAGCCATAGCACACACGTCTATATAATTAGCTGTATGTACAAACCAAGGCTCAGAGCGATTTTTTCTTGCTGCAATTAGGTTTTTAAATGCCTGTGAATTTGTTTTCATCACTTTAAAAACACTTTTATCGCTGTTATTTATATCTTCAAGTACTTGAAGATCTGTTATTGGGTTAAATACCCCATCATTACGGGCGGTGCTCTCTAAGCGGTTAACATGCTCTATACCTTCAAGTACGCGCCCAAATACAGTGGTGTTTTTATCTAAATAACGTGGCGCTTGCCCTATAGTGATAAAAAACTCGGTGCCTGCACTATTTATATCGTTATCTCGCGCCATTGCAAATATGCCGTTGCAATGCACTTGCCAAGTTTGGGTTTGAAGTGCGTTTTGAGCAACCGCAAAACCATTTAAAAAACCAGTCATAGGTGCATAGCCATCACCTTCAAGGGCTGTAATTACCAGCGGTTGTTGGGTGGTTAAATAAAACTCGGCCAAAAGCGATTTATTTGCAGTTTTAATAATCTTTTTAGCACTACTATCACCACCTTGAGCTACAAATCCCTCAACAAAGCGATAAACACTTGTTCCTTGATAAAACCCTTCTCGCGCAAGCTTTTTAATGTTTTTTACATGCTTTGGAGCAAGCTGCGGATTAAGCTCAATATAAGTGGCACCTGTGGGTAGGGTTATTTTTAAAATATTTTGTGGGTTAACCACACGCCATTCGTCTTCGGCGGCTTTAGTAATAACGTCACTGGCAGTGTGCTTTATTTTAGGCTCACCTTGTTGCGTGGAAATGCTTTGTTTATATTGTCCAGCACAGCCATTTAATAACATAGCAACAGCCACTGTTAACAGGTACTTTTTCATAAATTAGCGCCTTATTATTATAGTTTTACATTAACCAAGCCTTTATTCTTGAGCTTGGTTAATACTTACTAACACCTGCTTTTTAACCGGTAGTTATTAGTCCCAATCAAACTTATAAAGTATATCTACGTTTTGATATAGCCCACTGGTTATTTCGATATAAAGCTGCGAGAGCAGCTGATAACGTATTGCCACTTCACTAAGAGAGTCAAAAATACCAACACTGTATTTTACTTGTAAGCTCGGTGCCACATAGCCTGATATTTCCACTTTTGTTTGCTCACCACTGCCTTTAGAAGTAAGGCTAACATCCGACAAACCAAACGTTTCACCCACTTTAGAAACCAAGCCCTCACTGCGGCTAACCCCCTGCGAAAGTAATAATTGAGTGAGCATTGCATCGGTGGAGCTATCGCCCTCGCCTAGTGGTTGGCCATTGAGTAAATAAGCCAACGCTTGTGCCTGATCCATCGCTGGCTCCGAAAA
This sequence comes from Pseudoalteromonas translucida KMM 520, assembly GCF_001465295.1. Lineage (NCBI taxonomy): Bacteria > Pseudomonadati > Pseudomonadota > Gammaproteobacteria > Alteromonadales > Pseudoalteromonadaceae > Pseudoalteromonas > Pseudoalteromonas translucida. Next base: position 2,255,149 of record NZ_CP011034.1, read on the forward strand.
CACTTTTAGCCTGGGTTGCTCTACATTACCTGTAAGCGTTACCCCAGCAATAACACCATTGGCGGTATTTTCGGGGTTACGAATGGCTTTAATATTTAAGTAAGGCTGTTCTATTGAGCCACTAAAGCCAACCTGGCCGGTACGAATTAATAAATCTTGACCAAATGCTAAGTATGTACCGTTAACTAACTTAAGCTCGCCTGTAGCAATAATTGGAGTTCCTTGGCTCATTTTAATTGCCAAGTCGCCTTCTACTTTAGATTCGAGACCGAATGATTCAATTTTCACGTCATTTTTTACAATCAGTTTTAAATCTATATCGTAATCAAAAGGCACTTTTTTAGTCGCTTGGGTTTTTTGATCAACGATTATTTCGTCATCGCTAACTTGCACAGCGCCCTCTGGCAGCTCTTCTATTTCAATTCGCCCATAAGGTACAATTACTTCACCCACAAGGTTTATTGCGTTGTTAGCCAAACCTATTTTTAAATTAGGAGATACTTTAAAAACAACCCCTTGCTGAGCACGTACATAAAATTGCTCACCAACTATTGCAACGTTAACGGCTGGTTGTTCACCTTGCCAATCTATGTCGCCATTTAATTTAATATTTCCGCCTTGGGGATCTGTTAAAAGGCCTTTAATTGTTGCTGTCGCTTTGTTAAATAAAATACTAACATTCGATTTTTCAAGTGCTATTGGTAGTTGCTCGCCTTGTAAATTAATGTCATCAATATTTACTTCACCTTCAAGGAGCGGCTCTTTTAATGTACCTGCTAATGCAATTTTACCGCTAATATTACCCTTAAGCTGCTCAATAGTGTCTAAAAATGGCTGCAAGTTAGAAAACAATATTTTATCTATGTTTACATTACCGCTTAATGCTTGCGTATTTTGTATGTCATCTACATTAATTTGCGTGGTAATTTCACCTAACACGCTAGAGTCTAAATTAGCTGTTAATTTACCTGTTTGAGAATCAGTAAATGCATTCACACTAAGTGTTTCTATTGGTAAACGAAAGTTATCTTCTTCGGAATTGTATTTGGCTATTAAGTTATTTGAATTTAAAGAAGCGCGTAATGTTTTCAGCACGCTCGCTTGCCAGTTTGCAACAAATTCACCTGTTAAAGCGCCTTCTACGCCCACATTATCTGGTAGTAAATGCTTTAGCTCCTCAAGTGCTAAGTTGGTTAATTTAGCATTGAATTGACCTAACTGTTTATTTTGCAACAAAGTGTCGATGCACAACTCACTTTGTGCAGACTGCCAGCAGTGCTTACTTATATCAAAATCGCCTGTTTGGGTATTTACGTTAAGCGTAATTTTTTTACTATTGTTAAAGCTTAATTTTTTATCGCTTAACTGCACATTACTCAATTCGCCTTGCCAAACCGCATTAGTAAGTTGGCCATTAACTTCAAACTCAACTGCACCTTTTTGCGCATCAACAGATGCGGTAAGTTGGTGATCTTTTTTATCTCCTGTTGCATCTATTTTTACACTGTTAATTTGTTGCTCAGCAACTAAAGCCGAACCAACATCTATTGCAATATTAGTTTGCCAATCGGCCGCTGTATCAAGATCAGCTTTAACAGATAACTTACTTATGTTTATTTCATCAAAAATAAAGCGATCTAGCATTAATGCTAAATCAACTGATGGTGTTAGCCTTTGGCCTCTAAGGGCTATATTGGCCTTACCATCTGCAATAAATGGCATATTAGCCTGCTCATCACTTTGCAGTGTTATATTGCCATCCACTAACCATTTGCTATCTATTTGGCCATTGAGTTCTAATTTATTTTTACCACTGCTTAAATAAAAACTATCAATATTAGCTTTTAATGCATTATCTAGCCTAAAGTTTGCAGCAAACTCTAATGGCACGTCGTTAAGTGTGCCGGTGAGTTTGGTATTATTCATTTTCAGTTGCCAAGTATCCGTTTGTGCATTAAATGAGCCTTTAAACTGCCCAGAAATATCACTCGTTACTGCATCTGTTAAGTATTGAGCTTTTAAATGCGATAGCGTCCCTGCAAAATCTGCTTTTATACCTTGTTGCCAGTTAACATTAGCATTTATTTTTGCAGTGCTGTCGTTGGCCTTAACCGACAATGTAGAAAGCTGTGCGTGAGTAAGTGTACCCGTTAATTGTGTGTTTAAATCAACGGCCGGGTACGCGCCTAACTGGCTCGTTGCAGTTAAACTAAGTTGATAGTCATCTGCGTTGCCCTGCGCGCTTAAATTAACCTTACGTAGCGTTAACTGCTCGCTTTGTGCGTCGATAAGCCATTGGTTTATTTTACCTTTAACTGTAAATGGGTAGTTTGTTTGCTTTAAATTAGCATTGGCATTTAAACTAAGCGGAAATTGCCCTGTGGTTTCCAAATCAACATTTAAATTTGCCAAGTCGCCACTGAGTAATAAGTCAGCTTGGTGTTGCTGGCTTTTTAATACAATATGACCTTTTAGCGGCATATTACCTGCAAGTTCTGTGTTAAGTTGTGTATTTAATTGCCACTGCTGATAACGAGCAGCTAAAGAATGTAAATTTATTTTGGCATCTTCCACACTCATTTGCAGTGCTATATTTTCTATCTCATAGTCTTGTTCACCCTGCTTTATAGCCACTTTATCAATATCAAACTGCTCAATGGTTATATCCAGTGGTGAAGTAAATTCGATATTAGGCAGTGCAGGAAGCTGCGTAATTGCCGTTGACGCTGTTTGTGTTTGCTGGGATTGGGCTTGCTCTTTTAGCGTAACCAGTATTTTAGGTATGTTTAAGCTTTTTACTACAAGCTCTGATCCCATAGCTTTTGCCGATAGCTTAAAGTTATCAACTCGCACGTTGGCGCTTGGGTGTTCTAAAGTAAATGCTTTTACCGCTATATTTTTAACCGCAATATTAAAAGGTAAAGTAATTTTAGTTAATGGTTCAGATGGCTCTTCAGCAACTGCTTCAGGTGATTGCTCCAAAGTTAAAGCAATTGTATTAGCACTTAAATTATCAATACAAATGCCGTCGCACTGCCACCAAAATAAATTAAGCTTTAGTTGCTGGGCATTAAAGTCTACCTCGTTATTGTTATACCGAACATTAAATACATCGTTATATAAAAAGCGGCCGTTTTTAATGTCAATATTTAAACCATCAACCAACTTGTTTGCACTGTAGGCAATAAATTGATTTCCGGGTGACGTAAATAATATACAAAATACGGTTATTAGCAGTATGACTAAAATAGCACTGACACTTGCGGTTATTTTTTTAAATACAGACATTAAATTTCAGGCCCTATAGTAATACTCAAACGGGTGCTTTTACTTTCTTTGGTAAGCCCCCAAGCGTGGTCTATTCTTACCGGACCTACAGGCGTTAAATAACGAAAACCAAACCCAGCACCTACTTCAAATCTATCCGAAAAATCGTTGGTTGCAGTACCTCCATCAACAAATAAAGCAGCTCGCCAATTTTGCGCAAACTGATAGTTGTACTCTGCAGTACCAGAGACTAAGTACTTACCCCCTATTAGCTGCCCTTCATCGTTTTCGGGTGAAATTGATTGATACGCAAAACCACGCACACTTTGATCGCCACCAGCAAAAAAGCGCAGTGAATACGGCACATTAGCTATATTATCAACCAACATGGCGCCTAAGTTCGCTTTTAAAAACACTAAATGGCGGTCTAAATAAGTTCTCAGCCAAGCATTTTGTAACTGCACGCGGATCAAGTTAGTGCTAGATAGTACATCTTCTACGCCAAATTCTGCAGATATTAACCACTGTTCACCCCAATAAGGGGTTGTTCCACCTTTTGATTTTTTGCGTGCATAACTAATACCCGGCATTAACATTTCACTGCTTTCTTCTTCGTCGTCACCTATTCTATATGTTTCATGGTCGCGACGTATAAAAGCGGTGCGCACCCAGTTATTGTCAGTTAGCCATTGGCGTTGTACTTGCCCGGTAAGTATTTCACTATAAATATTATTAGTTAATTCATCTTCAAGTTTATAACCTACCGAAAAACGCCATAAATCGTCATTAGGATCATCCACTGGAATTGTATAAGCCATTGAAATATCTTGTTGTCGCTCAGACACGTTTAAGTTACTTTCTAGGTAATGGCCATCTTGCGTTATCCATGGTTTGCTCCATTTAAAGCGCACTTTAGGGCCTAAGTCAGTACTAAAGCCACCACCCACTTCATAGCTATTTGCAGGTTTATGTAATACATCTACTTTTATCGGTACTTGGTTATTTTTACGTTCGGTTATATCTGCATATACTCGTACACTGGTAAAATAAGGAGTGCTTGATAAATCAAGGTTATAATCGGCTATGTGGGTCGATTTATATGGTTGCCCTTTAGCAAAAGGCGCTAAAGAACGAATATACTTTTCAGCAGGTGTATCGCTAGCAATTACAATATCGCCAAACTGATAACGCACCCCAGTTTCAATAATAAAAGTGACTTCTGCGCTGTGCTTCCCCAAAGATACTTCTAGCTTACGCGCAGGCCATTTAGCATCAAAATAACCTAGCTCTAACAGCATTGATTCTATTTTTTTATGCGTGCTGTCGTAATGTCCGTGGTTTAAAATATCTCCCTGTTTTAGGGTAATATTATTAATTACTGCCAATAAAGCAGGATCTTGCTTGCCAGCGCCCTTTACACTTATATTAATTGCTGCAATACGAGTTGCTGGTCCTCGATCAACTCTAACCACCAAATCACGCTCATCTTTGTCAAAGTTAACCTCTACTTTAGGGCTGTAATACCCTAATGCTTTGATACTATTTTCGACTTGTTTTTTTGCATAACGGCGCAGGGTCAAAGTTGGCTTTTCACCTATAAGTTGTTTTAAATAAAGCGCAACATTTTTTTCTAAATCGTCATTAATCCCTTTAATCTCATAATCTTCTATTACATTTTCAGAGGCAACAGACTGAGCACTCAGAAGAATGCAAAAAACAAACATGTAACGCAAAAACTGATTAAACAAGTAAATATCCTTACCTTTAATTCTTAAAATATAACGATGCATCAATTCTATAATATCATAGCCGTAATGAGCCTTACATTAACTTAATAGCTTCCCACTGTCATAATATGCAATCTATAATATTAAAATTAGTACGCTTTAAACGTTTATTTTGGTTACAATGGCCTTAACAAGTACACAATAATTTTAATGAGTTTTTTAATGCAATTTCCTGATGACGAAAATGGCCAACTTTTAGCCGAAATAGCCGCCGCTGGTATTGATTTAAGTAAAATGCACCAAGTCGATTTTTATATTTTATTTGAGCAACAAAGCGATGCAGAAAAGTTTGCCAAAGAAGTAGTAGCCGATACATTAGTACAGCATGCTGAACTCGAAAAATGCCAAGACACTGGCGTATGGGAAGTAATTACTCAAGTACAAATGGTTCCTGAGCACACTCTATTAGGCCAAGCTGAGCAATACATTGAAAGCATAGCTAATAACTTTAACGGTTACGGCGATGGTTGGGGATTAATGGACGCAGAAGAAGCTTAACCTGCATTGCCAAGCTAAATTATAAATCAGTTAAACCTAAGGGTTTAACTGATTAGCTTTTCTAAAGCTGCCTTTATAATCAAATAGCTTATCTGCTACCTTCCAGCCATATTTTTTACTTTTACGGGCTATTACAAAGTCGGGCGCAATTAAATCAAACTGCGCGTTAATTATTTGCTCTGCTGTTTTAAATTTTACGGGCGCTTGCCCTTGTCCTACTCGCTTACCAAATTGCCGATTAAAAATATACGCCGCCCCTTTATTGGCAATATCGTAAACTTCGTCGCAACTTGCACCGTCTTCGTCAAAATACGTTACTTTAATCATCTCATTTTTAAGCAGGGTCACACTTAAACCACTACAACGAAGTACGAGTGCGTCTTTTAAGTTTAGTGCATTGCGTAACTTATCATCAGGGTCGGCCATTACCGCACCGCAATCATGGCATTTACGTGCGGCTATATCGTTTTGCGCACCACATTCATCACACTCTTTAAAGCGAAAACGATAATCGCACTGCTCTTTATTACCTTCATCATCTTCTAGCAAGCCCTTACAGCGCCTACCAAAGTGTTCAATCACCTTTCCTGTAGAGTCAGTTTTACCCCAATAAATATTAGCAAAGCCACAACCAGGACAAAGCACTTGTACCGGCTCATTATCGCTATCACCTTTTTTATCGCCAACCTCAGGGTGAAACAAATCAAAACCATTTCCGGCATAATCAATCACCAAACAATCTGTTTTTGAATCGGCTAATCTAAGCCCTCTGCCAACAATTTGCTGGTATAAACTCACCGACTCCGTAGGGCGTAAAATAGCAATAAAATCAACATGAGGTGCATCAAATCCGGTGGTGAGTACAGATATATTAACCAGGTATTTTAAGTGTTTGGCTTTAAATTGCTTAATTATTTTATCGCGTTCGCTATTCGGTGTATCACCTGTAATTAAGGCGCTTTGCTGGTGAGGTAAATAGCTTAAAATTTCTTGTGCGTGCATAACCGTAGCGGCAAAAATCATAATACCCTGGCGGTTTTCACTATATTGTATTACTTGTTGTAAAATGGCCTGCGTTGCGCGTGCACTGTTTTTTAATAACGCATTCATATCCTCATTAGTATAACGGCCAAACGCATCACTGGTTAACGCCGAAAAATCGTAATGACTAATCGCCGCGTCCACTTCATTGGGTGGCGTTAAATAGTTATGTTTGATCATATAGCGCAGCGGTAATTCAAAAATACAGCTTTTAAATGGGCTGTCTTTATTGCCCCGTACAAAACCATGATAGTGATGATGATAAATCCACCCCATGCCTAATCGATAAGGCGTTGCCGTTAACCCTAATACTTTTAATTGTGGATTATGTGCTTGTAAGGCATTAATAACTTTACCGTATTGGCTTTTTTTATCACCATTAACTCTATGGCACTCATCAATAATTAACAGTGAATAATGCTCATTAAGCTGATCTAAATTACGCGATAGCGACTGCACACTGGCAAAAGTAACCTGATGGTTTAACGATTTTTCTTTTAATCCTGCCGAAAATATACTCGCCTCAAGCCCAAAGCTTTTATATTTTTGTGAGTTTTGCTCTACTAACTCTTTAACATGCGCCAGTACTAATATTTTTTGTTTAGCAATACGCGCAAGCTCTGCAATTACCAAGCTTTTACCCGCGCCAGTAGGTAATACAATCACTGCGGGATCATTGGTTTTTCTAAAGTGTAAAACGGTACGTTCAACCGCCTCGATCTGATAAGGTCTTAGGGTGTAGGTCATGAGTTATAAAAGGTCTCAATGCGGTTAGCGATTAGATGTTGAACAACAAATTCTTTTTAATATTAGCTCTATAAAATTTTAATTTTCATATGGAACAACCGTTTTACTCAGTGAAATATAAACCCTGAAGACTATATTATTTATAAATATAAAAAAATACCCATAATCAAAATGATTATGGGTATTTTATAGATTACTGCACCAATTAGTAGTTCTTAAATACTCTATTAATATAGGTTTTTATACACTATAAATTATATTTAGAACTTGTAAGTCGCTTGAAGGTAAGCAAATCTGCCAATATTATCGTATATTGCTGAACCTGCTCCAGTGCCTGTTGTACTCCCAGGTAATTGACGATTAAATAGGTTATCAACGCCTACTTTAAAGCCAACGCCACTATCAAAGTTATAACCAACTGATGCGTCTGTTATAAAGTATGAGCCGTAACGCATTTGATTTGAAGGGTTTGGATTTCTTTCTAATTCTTTATGATCGTATAGCTCAACACCATTAATAAAGCGAGTGCTAAAGCCTATAGCGAGGTTCTCATAAGTATAATTAACAGAAATATTGCCCTGCCATGTTTCATCGCCTAATACACCTTCAGAATCAGTGTAGTTTTCTGGTTCTGCAGAGAAGGGATAATCTTTTGATTCAATCAAATAAGTACCAATAAAACTAGTATCGAAACTACCACCTAAAGCATCAAAATCATAACCTACTTCAAAATCTACACCAGAGTTGGTGCTGCGTGCGATATTAAGTGCAAAACCTTTCAGTAAGGTAATCTCGCTGGTATTTGGATCGCGAGTTATTAAGCCACAAAACTGATTATCAATGCCTGTAGGTGAATCTACACAACGATCAATAATTGTTTGAAAACCAATGCCACTTATTGTGTCATCAATATCTATTTCCCAGTAATCGGCTGTAACGCTAAATCCTTCTAACCACTCTGGTTGATATACAATACCTGCAGTAATTGATCTAGACTCTTCAGGTTGAAGATCTGGATTACCGCCGACTAAAGTCTCTAAGGTTGCACTATCATAATTAGAGTCAAATCCTGCCGGAACACCCAAGGCTGCACAGTTAGCTGCACGTGTTGCGCGACCACCGGCACTTAATTGATCCAGTTCAGACACTTTACAGCTATCATCTACACTCGCAAATGACTGACTTTGTCCTGAAAATAACTCATCAATATTAGGGGCACGCATCGCTTCAGATAAGGTAAAACGAGCACGCAATTCAGGGGTGATAGTCCAGTCAAGACCTAATTTCCAGCTGGTTGCATCACCAATTGTTGAGTAATCAGCATAGCGAACTGCAGTGTCAAAAACTAAAGTGTCAATCAAAAATACATCTTCAATTAAAGGTACCGATAATTCAAAAAAGGCTTCAGTTACATCATAGCCACCATCAGTCTCACCTAAGGCATTAAAGAACGTCGCACCTGTTTTAGCAAAAGCATCTTCAATCGTTACACTGCTTTCATCGCGATACTCAACACCACCAGCAAAACCAACCATTCCAGCTGGCAGCTCAAAAATAGCTGAGTTGCTAAATGTTGCATTAAATACTGTTTGCTTAATTTCAGATGTACCTGTTGATGTTGTTGTTACATAATCAATCGCTTCTTGGCTAATTGCACCATCACCCATTATGTTTGCGGCTACACATCCATTCGCTCTTGCATCTGCATCACGACAAACAATATCGCCATTTCCATCAAAAATTGCATCGATTGCATTTGCATAATTAGCCATAATTACGTTTGCACCATTGATACGTTCTATCTCTGATTTACCGTGTACTAAAGAAAGATCCATTGACCAGTCATCACTGATATTACCTTGGATCCCGGCGACAAAACGCGTTGTTTCACGCGTATTTTCCTCAAGACGGCGGCCAACATCGTTATACATTTTATTAACGCCAATAACAGATAAGCCTTTTTCGTCCATCATTGCAGCTGTATCTGGAGTTAAAAAAGCATTGTCACGCTTAATTAAATTTGCGCCACTGTAAAAGCGAAAGAAAGGTTGACCTATGTTCTCACCTTCAGTTTTTGAATATTTCGCTTGAAAGTATGCATTTAACTCATCTGTTACATCATAATTTGTTTTAAAGTTAAAGTTTACACGATCGAACTTAGGTTGAATTTCTGAATATTGGCGTAAGTTAATAAAATCACAACCAGGGCTGGCACAGTAATTACCATCATCAATAGCGCCAGTGTATACATCACCCAAAGTGCTATCGCCATTAAACTTACCTAAAATGCCACCCGTATTTGGATCCCAAACAGTACCCGCATTCGAAATTAAGTAATAACCCGCATTAGGGACTACTATTTTATCCGGATAAGCTTCACTATCAATTTGACCATCTGGACGCGCTTGACCTGTTACAACTTCATACGGCATAGACGAATATGATGTTGCTGTCCAAGGGTTATCTAGCGAGTTTAAAGAGTTTTGTGAATTGTATTCTACCGAAAATGCAGCATTACCACGACCTTCAGCAAAATCTTTACCATAAGATAAAGTATACTTTTCATTTTGATAAGAGCTATTATCGGCAAAACCTTTCGTTGCCGAAACATTGAAGCCCGTTATATCTTTTTTAAGAATAAAGTTAACCACACCTGTCACCGCATCTGCGCCGTATACAGCTGATGCGCCACCAGTGATAATCTCAACTTTTTCAATCCAAGCGCTTGGAATAGTATTAGTATCTACTGAAGAAGTACCTGGAGCACTAGCAACGTGACGTTTACCATCGACTAAAACCAGTGTCCGCTCACTGCCCATTCCACGTAAATCTAATAAACTGATACCGGCCGTACCAATAAAACGACCTGAGTTTGCAAGTGAATACGTAGTAGCTAATGCGGGTAGTTTATTAAGTACTTCACCGATATTCATAGCCCCAGTGTTTACTAAATCGTCCCCACTAATAACTGTCACTGGTGATGGTGATATAGCTCCTTCACGTAATATACGCGAACCTGTAACTTCTATCCGTTCTACTTTTTCTGCGCCTTCTTGAGCAGCAATTGTGCTTGCTGAAAATGCAGCTGTTGATGCTGCACCAAAAGCAATCGCTAAGCGAACTGCTTTTGAAACTTTAGTATTTAACATTTTATTGTCCCTATAGTTTTATTTTTATCATTGTTTTATGAAAAATAAAGCTACGTTATCTGCATAGCATCTATTTTCAAATTAAAGGGTATTACTAAGTACACCACCAGGTCAACACCTGGCTAACATAAAAACAACCTTCATTTACATACATTTACAATGAACATGTATTCATATAAACACAATGACTAATATCTGATAAACAATTTTCCACACTTATTGTTGGTAATAATGTCTATCTGAAATTGATTTTTTAGGAGCATAAGTATCAATTGATAAAATTCAGCTTGCCTTGGCTGGCAAGCCATAGAGCAAAATTAAAAGTATAAAAGAGGAGCTAATATTACTTACAATTAATCTCTATATTATGTTTGGTTTAGTTATTATTAAGCTAGTTTTTACATTAAAATTGTAAATAAAGCCCATACTAAAGCAGTAACATATTACTAACTATATAAACTAATTGAGCTTAACTGCACAAAAGCATAACAGTAGCTACTACACACTTACTAAGTCACTTAGCGGATTAATAACTTTTAAAGCTTATATAAAATAAGCAGAGGGGTTATACGCTTCAAGTCAGAAAGATAACTATTTAAAACAGACCGCTACAGTATTAATAGCCTGCAGGCTGTTGCGTTATTAATGGAGGGATAATTGGTTGTAATAAGCAGATAGTAATTTACAACTCTTTTTTTACTTAATTTAAACAGCAATGAAGAACTACATAGCTATTTATTATTGTACTAATTTACACTTTTAAATTAGTACAATACATTCAATGTTAAATTTACTTCCGTGCTTTTATAACCCAACAAAAAATACCTGCGTCTATTTTAATAACATCGAACTCGTAGCTAGACCAATTATCTTGCAGAAGGGTTTTTATATACTCAACATCTGAGTTTGACCACGATGCGGCTTGTTGATCTTGTAAGCGAAGCTGAAAAGAATATAAGTTATCGCGGAGCTCTTCTACTCTTTTACTGTCTGTTTGCGGCCAATCAATGATCGCTGGAAGTAGCTCTTTTACTAACAAATTAAACCAGTCTAGCTCATCTTCACTGCTGCATTGACTCTGCTGATATTTTACTTGCTGTAACAGGTTTACATTTTTTTGCTTAAATTGAACTTGTTGCTCAGCAGTGGGCTCTACCTTATTTGTAATAGACTGGCAAAGATCAGCAAAGTCTTGCAGTTGCAATAACAAACCATTGTCTTGATTCAAGTCTTTGAGTACTTTTAGTCCAACTTGACAATCTGTAGAAATAAATGAGTCTTGGTGGTGTACTAACGCAATAAATTCACCATTAGGTTTTAATGCCTTATTTACCGCTAAAAGAGCGGCGGCGGGCTCTGCATACTCAAAACCAAATTGGCTTATAACACTATCAAATTGAATGTTCTCAAACGCTAAGGTTTCAGAGGGCATATTGCCATAAAAGTGTATTTTTTCGAGGTGTTTGTAATTAGGATCTGAGGGGGCATGTTGAGATAATGGTGCTATGCTTGCCGCGTCTGATGCATAAACATCAAAACTTGCATTAAATTGCTGCGCTAAAACAGCCAGTCCACCATTCCCAGTAGCTAGGTCTAAAATTGTAGTTGATTCAGGTAGTGATTTAAAAATAGTTTGCCAAAAATTTGCGACAATGCCTTTATAACCTTGACTGTGCTCCCCTTCTGCAAAACTATTAAGTGATTTGGTCCTTGACCAGTATGAATTCCAATGTTGCATTTTTTACCCATAAAAAAAGGTGGGTTTTAAACCCACCTTTTTATTTAACTTATTTTATAAATTAAAACGATTGTGAGAAACGTAAGTACGTAACACGACCGTAAGCATCATAAAGGTCGAAGTTATAGTTACGACCACCGAAGCTGCTTAACTGTGGCTCTTTCTCAAAAGCATTTTGCATACCAACAGAAACCTTAGTGCCTGTAGGGAAGCTATATGTCGCTTGTAAATCATGTGTGATCCACGTTGCAATGTTACCTGTACGTTCAACACCACCACCATCTACTTGCGTTACATCTTCATACTGAGAACCAATCATGTTGATGTTCCAAGTAAAGTCAAAGTCTTGTATTGCATAGCTGTTTGACAATGAAGCTCGTTGCTGTGGCTCACCAGTGTCTTTAAGTGTATTACGACCACCATCAATTTTACTTTCAAACTGATGACTAAATTGTAATGTTTGTTTTAACGTACCAGCTGCATCAAAGTCAAATGTAGTATTTAGATTTAAATCTAAACCACTAATTTCCCATTTACCTTCGTTAGCATAACCCTGAGTAATAAGGTCAATACCACCGTTGCTTAAACGTGTAACACCTAAACCTGCAGGAATTGGGTCACCTGTTTGCTCACGAGTCAAGATAGTGCTAGCGCCAAAGAAGCGGATCATGTTAGAGATTTCAATCTCATAGTAATCAGCAGAAAAGTTTAACCAATCTGTTGGTTGGTAAGCTAAACCTAATGAAATTTGCTCTGATGATTCAGAACCCATTTCAGCGTTTGCTAAAGTAATTGCACTTACTTGCACATCACAACCGGCCTGTAAACCTAAGTTAAGACATGACGGATCATCAGATACACTTGGGTTACCTGGAGCTGGTTTAGCTGTAAGGATATCCAATGTAGGTGCGCGGAAACCTTCACCATATGATGCACGTAATACTAGCTCTTCTGTTACATCGTATTTTACTGAAACTTTAGGAGAGAAATCTGAACCATAATCAGAATAATCATCGTAACGACCTGCTAATGTAAACTCTAGGCCTTCCATAACTGGGAATAAAGCTTCAAAGTAAGCACTAGTTAAATTACGACCACCACCAGCACTATTACCTGCAGAACCACCTACTTGACCAGCTTCTGATAATGAATCGTACGTATCAGAATAATCTTCTTTACGGTATTCAAGGCCAACAACTGCTTGTAGAGTTCCGCCATTCATTTCCATTACGTCAAATGCAGCAGAGCCAAACACTTCTTCTTGTTGGAAAGTACCAATTCGTGATGTAGTTACGTTTAAACCATTTAGTAGTTTAGCATAATCACTACGTTGCTCATTTGTAGTAAAACGAGTACCAAATGGGTCATTCAGCATGTAGTCACCGCTATCAACTGCAGTTCTTGCATTTGAACCCATTAAATAACCACGGCCAATTTCATACGTTTTTGTTTGGTTTTTACGTGCACCAAAATCAACAAAAACATTACCGATTTGACCTTCAACACTAATCATAAAGTCTGTAGACCAGTTGTCAACTTGACTATCACGGTTACCTAATGCAGCAAAACGATGACGATATCCAACTTCACGAGCACCTAAGCCATCTGAAGGAGCGTCATAAAATGGGCTAGCTGGGTTAGTTGGGTTATTTGGGCTATCAGCAGACATGAAAGCACCAACACCTGCGTCATTCAATGATGGCGCGTAACGACCGAAAGACTTAGTTTTTGATACTAGAGTATGCGATAAGATTCTCCAGTCATCATTAATGTCATAATTAGCTTTCAAGAACGCTGATGTGTTTGATGTAGAAGCTTCGTTAGCATTTGTCGCGTTAAAGTTATATGCACAGAAATCATCACCTAGTGAGAAGAAGTTTTCGATTCCATCACAAGCGCTAGCTGATAAAATTGAACTTAGGCCACCAGAACTTGGCTCGCCATCAGCACCAATACCATCGTAGCCACTTGGTCTTACCCAGTTTGCGCCAAAGCTTGAAGCACCAGGTTGTACCCATTCGTAAGCATTTTCATAAATAATGTCACGGCTGTTCCAAGAAACACCACCAATTACAGAAGAGTTATCGCTTGAAGCACCAAATACTACAGAGCCTTCTTCACGGTCACCACCTTCTTCCGGTAAGCTTACTTCTGAAGCACCGATACGCATTTCAATACCGTTAAAATCTTTTCTGGTAATAATATTAACTACACCAGCAATAGCGTCAGAACCATATACTGCTGAAGCACCATCAGATAAAATTTCAATACGCTCAACCGCCGCCATTGGGATTGAGTTCAAATCTTGTGAGTTACCAGTTGAAGGTGACTTAGGTAAGCGACGTCCATCAACCAAAATTAGTGAACGTGAAGCACCTAAACCACGTAAGTTAATTTGCGAAACACCTTGCGCAGAACTACCAGACTGTGGACGAAATGAACCCGCCGAGTTAAAGCTTGTATTACGTAATAAGTCTGAAACAGAAGTTTGTCCTGAAAAGTCAATCGCAGCACGATCGATAACAGTTACAGGTACAGAGCCTTCTAAATCAGTTCTTTTAATACGTGAACCAGTAACAGCGATACGCTCTACTTTTTCTACGCCTTCTTCAGCAGCAATTGAGCTTGCTGAAAATACAGCTGTTGAAGCTGCACCAAAAGCGATTGCTAAGCGAACAGCTTTTGAAATTTGATTATTTAACATTTGATTCTCCCAAGAATACTATTTTATTTTTTTATATTTAATCATCTGATTACGAATAAACAATGATTATGTAACCAATGATAATACTATGAGAACAGAAAGGTCAACATAAAATTAACTTTAAGTGACCTACCATTATCATATATCACACTTTATCACCGTTATTAGTACTGGCCGTTTACAAAAAGCCTATTAGTAAGTTCGCTGCAAATTAAAAAATGAAAGTAACTCCCTGTTTTTAAATCAGTTTACTCAATGTTGTTTTCAGTTGCAGTTTAATTAAAATCATACTTGTTAACTTTCGGCATGTGAATGTTTGTAAACATCTTCTTTGATCAGCTTTACACTTTAATTTTTTACTGATTATTAAGCTTAAAATAAAGTACTTTGGGTTGAGTTTGGCTGTACGCCAAGTGCGCTTAGAATCATATCGGCAACTGGTTCTAGCTGCCGCTGTATATAAAGAGGGTAATTGAGGGTGTTGTTTCCATTGTAAATTTCAGCGCCATTAATAGCATAAACATATTCTATTATTTGGCCGCGCTTTACATCAAAGTCGGGGTTATTCGCTTTAAATTTTTTTACTGCTTGCACATGCGGAGGAATATTTTTTACATAATCACTTAAATTTTGGCCTAAACGTTTACGGTATATAAGCTTTTTATCAAACTCCCCTGCGTATAGCTTTTTAGTGTAGCTTTTTATAATGTCGTTTAATTGCTCTATTTCAAATTGTTGATCAAATAATGTTTTAAAAAGTTCGGTTTGAAACTCTTGAGCAAACTGGGTCCAATCGCTGCGCACGGTTTCCATTCCTTTAAAAATGAGCTGCTTGGCATTGTTTTTTTCAATTTGGCCAACGTAACGTTTTTTTGAGCCTATTTTTTTTCCTCTTATGGTTGGCATAAAAAATGGGCTGTAATGGGTTTCAAACTCTATTTCTAAATAACTGGTCAACGAAAAGCGAGTTTTAATGCTATCAGACCAGCGTTTGTTAATAATGTGCATCACATCATTGCCTATTTTATTGCAATCTGTGGCGTTTAAGCGCTCATTTACGTTTACAAATATTGAATCTGTGTCGCCATAAATAACCTCATAACCTAGTTCTTCAATCCATTTTCGGGTGGTTTGCATGATTTCGTGCCCCCTCAGTGTAATTGAACTTGAGAGCCTTGGATCGTAAAACCGGCAACCTTTAGAGCCTAATACGCCATACAAGCTGTTCATTATTATTTTTATTGCCTGAGAAAGCATTGGCTGGTTGGTGTCTTTAGCTTTTTGGCGAGTACGGGTTAAGTGCTTAATTAATTTGGGTAGGTGATGCAGCTCGCGTGAAAAAAGTGCGTCGTTAAACCCTGCTACTGCATTTTCGGGAGAGTTTAGTCCTTCTATAAGGCCTAATGGATCAATACAAAAAGTGCGCATAATTGACGGATACAAGCTTTTAAAGTCGAGCACTAATACATTTTCATATAAACCAGGAGTAGACTCCATTACATAACCGCCCGGGCTTTCAAACGATAAGCCATGATCGCCTAAATTAGGTGCAACATAGCCACTGCGATGTAATAAGGGTAAATATAGGTTGGTAAATGCAGCTACCGAGCCGCCCATACGCTCTAGTTCAAGCCCCGTAAGTTGCGTTCTTACTATGGCAAATTCAAATAGCTTTAACTTAACAAAAATTCTATTTACTAATATACAGTCTTGGCGGTTATAAGCGGCAAGAGCGAGCTTGTCGTGATTAAATTGACGAATAATTTCGCTAAGGCGATTATCTGCTTGAATTAACTTAGACTCGCCCAGCACTTTATGAGAAATATTAGCTAACGAATAACTATCAAAATGATAAGTGGCATTTTTTAGTGTATCTATACCATCTATTACGCTGCGCCCAGGTAAAGTAAGCCGGGTGTAATGACCCGTTCTAATTGTTAAAGGTTGTTGCTCTCTACCTAAATTAAGTACCAGTCCTAATGCTTCTGCGCGCGCGTTAAGTACGCTAAAATCAAATTCAATTACATTCCAACCTACAATCACATCCGGATCGTTACTAGTAATGTAGCACTGTAATTTTTGCAGTAGATTTATTTCATCAACGCACCAGTCAATATTAAATGCGTTACTGTGAGGCTGTGGCTCGCCAATCATTAATACACAATCTAGGCCATTACCAACTAACCCAACCGAAAATAACACCCCTTCCCCGTTACATTCTATATCTAATGAAAGCGACGCAAGCTGTGGCGTATAATCTGGATTAGCTTTTAGTTTTGCTTGAGTAATTTCGATAAAGCCATTTTTTTGTAGCGCCTTTCCAGTTACCCACACTCCTCCTTTAATAAAGCGCTCCATTAAAAACCGGTCACTGTGGCGAATATCGCCTTCGTATATATTTATTTGCTGCTCAAGCTGGGCTCTCGCTTTATAAAGGCTACTACTGTCGTTAAAATAGCAAGCTGTGCAGTCAACACCACTAAAGTGGCGCATATTAACCGCTTTAAAACTTACCTTTATTTTGGCTTTGGCTAATAACGTTTGTGCAAGAGGAAGTTGTTGTTGCGCAATAAAAAATACGGCTTGCTGGTTTTCAACAACCACCTTTATAGGCCCAGACTCAGAGCTTAACCAATAACACAAAGTGAGGCCCTGCCTGTTTTTAGACGAGTATTGTTGCCTTGATAAAATAAAGCCCTGATAGATTGCTTGTGTCAATGTCCGATCCCACTTAATATATACACTGTAATTATATACATACTTTAGGTAAATCATCCCATGCTTTCTGACTCACTAAAAAAAACTATTAGGCAAGTACATCAGCATGTGGCTAATAACCTAAGTGATTACCGCCCGCGTAGCAGCCAAAATTACTTAGTTGCCGAAATAGCAAAAACGCTAGCAGGTGAATATCACAAAAAACAACGTATTTGCGTTATAGAAGCAGGTACAGGCACTGGCAAGTCTCTGGCGTATTGTTTAGGTGCTCTGCCACTTGCGCTAGCACAAAAAAAGAAATTAGTTATTTCAACCGCCACAGTTGCGCTGCAAGAGCAGTTAATAGCCAAAGAGCTGCCTTTTTTTAAAAAGCATTCAGGGCTTAGTTTTAAGTTTGATTTAGTTAAAGGTCGCCAGCGATATATTTGCGCTCATAAACTACACAATGCGGTTAACGGTGATAGCCAAACACAAATGGAATTTATGCCTACGCTTAGCTCGCCTTTAAGCGTAATGGAAACCAAATGTTTAAATGAGCTTTACACCGCTTATACAACTAAAAAATGGCAAGGCGACAGAGACAGCTGGGCCGACACGGTTCCCGATAAAGTATGGGGATTAATAGCCTGCGATAAACATTCGTGCCAGCGCCAAATGAAAGCGCATCAAACCTGCCCGTTTCAGCTTGCGCGTCAGCAATTAATGCAAATGGATGTACTGGTGATCAACCACTCTTTATTACTTGCAGACTTAGACTTAGGCGGGGGTAAAATTTTACCCGAACCCGACAACACTATTTATGTAATTGATGAAGCACACCACTTAGCACACATCACTCGCGACTTTTCATCCGCGGCGGCGACAATAAAAGGCACCATAGAGTGGCTAGATAAGCTCACTAAATTTAGCGGGAAAATGGCTAAAGTAATAGTCGGTCAAAAAGCGATAGGGCAAAACTTTAAGCTTTGCGATAGTATTAACGACGCCAACAAAGATTTAAAAGTAGTACGCGACATTCTCGATAATGCTGACTTTGAATATTCAAAAGATGATACTTACAGATTCGAAAATGGCGAAATTCCACAGTCATTACACAGTAAAGCCAAAGATATAAGCGAAGCCACGCAAGATGCACTGCGCTGCTTAAGTAAAATGCACGACACGCTAACTCAAGATGTAAGCGACGGCGATATAAAACCCTACGTAGCAGACCCTATTTTAGGCGAGAGCGGACAATACATAAATCGTTTAGAGCAATTAAATAAGCTGTGG
This sequence comes from Pseudoalteromonas translucida KMM 520, assembly GCF_001465295.1. NCBI lineage: Bacteria > Pseudomonadati > Pseudomonadota > Gammaproteobacteria > Alteromonadales > Pseudoalteromonadaceae > Pseudoalteromonas > Pseudoalteromonas translucida. The sequence goes on from NZ_CP011034.1 coordinate 2,274,070, forward strand.
TTTAGCTATGCAAATAAAGGTGAAGGCACACCCCATGCTAGGTGGATAAAGCGCCTTGAATATAAAAACCATCATGACCATTTATTAAGCGACTGCCCTATTGAAGTAGGTTACTACTTAAAAGACAAGCTATGGAGCGAGTGCGCGGGCGCGGTTTTATGCTCGGCTACATTAAGTGCTTTAGGCTCGTTTGATCATTTTGCTTATGAAACAGGCCTTGCCAAAGAAGAGGGCGTTAAATTTATTAAAGTGCCCTCGCCTTTCGACTACCCTAATCAAGCTACTTTGCGTATTCCGGTCTCTAAAATTGAACCAACCGATAAAGCATTTAGCGATCACTTAGCCAATACCCTGCCTGAGTATTTAGACACCAAAAAAGCCAACCTAGTATTGTTTGCCTCTTACTGGCAAATGGACCATGTATCAAAGTTTCTTAGAACAAAAGGTTTTAACTTATTAGTACAAGGCGAAATGTCGCGTGAGGCAATGCTTAAATTACATACTAAAAATATTGATGAAGGCAAAGGTAGTATTTTATTTGGCACTCAAAGCCTCTCGGAAGGTCTTGATTTACCAGGTAAATACCTAGAAAACCTAATAATTACAAAAATTCCTTTTGCCGTACCCACCTCGCCAATTGAAGAAGCGCAAGCCGAGTTTGTACAAAGTAAAGGCGGCAATCCTTTTTTATCAATAACCGTTCCCGATGCGGCAAAGAAATTGGTACAAAGCTGTGGTAGACTGCTGCGTAAAGAAAGCGATGCTGGCTGTATAACTATTCTCGATAGGCGCTTGATCACTAAGCGATACGGCAAAGCAATGCTCGACACCTTACCTCCTTTTAAAAGACAGATAGATTATTAATAATGTTTGAACTTGCACTCGATCCAACAACCTGGGCTATTTTATGTGCCGTTGCACTTGCCGCAGGTTTTATTGACGCCATCGCCGGTGGTGGTGGTATGTTAACGGTTCCTGCTTTATTAACAGCAGGCTTACCACCGCATTTAACGCTTGGCACAAATAAATTAGCCGCAAGCTTTGGTTCTTTAACTGCGAGTTATACTTATTATAAAAAAGACTTATTTAATCCTAAGTTTTGGCTAGCCTCTATTTTTGCCACCGCCATTGGCGCATTAATAGGCACTTTAATAGTTGATCACTTAAGTATCGACTTCTTAAATAAATTATTACCTATAATTATAATTGTTGTGGCCTGCTATAGCTTGTTTGGTAGTTTAAGCACCACAGAGGGAAGTGAGCTACCTAAGCTTACGCAAACAATGAAAATAAAGCAGTGGCTGCAAGGTTTAAGCTTAGGTTTTTTTGATGGCTTAGCAGGACCAGGTACAGGCACCTTTTGGACCGCCTCAAACGGCATGCTATATAAAATGAACCTACTGCTAAATTGTGGTTTATCGCGTTCAATGAACTTTGTATCTAACTTTATTTCACTTATTACTTTTGTAGCACTAGGGCATGTTAATTTTTTACTGGGTATTACTATGGGCTTTTTTATCATGCTAGGCGCATGGTTTGGCGCGCATTCAGCAATACGCTTTGGCAGTAAGTTTATTCGTCCTGTATTTAATACTATGGTTATATTATTAGCACTAAAACTTATTTACGAGGCTTACTTTTAATATGCACTCACCCGCTTTTGATAAACTACGCCAGCAAGTTGCAACCTTAAAGCAGCAAGCCGAGCAATTTGATAAAGCCAAACTGTTTTCTAAAAACCGTTATATGCAAGCGCAACCAAGCTTATTTGACCGTGCTGTTTTTAGTACTAAAAGTATGAACCTAGCCGACTATGTAACCGAAATAGAAGACGAAGTATCGTCTTTACCACCAAGTGAGCATCGCCATGCATACACCTATGCACTTGAGCGTATAGCAACACAAGTACAAGCTGTTTTTAATGTTATTAAATCAACCCCTATTTGGATAAAAGAAAATAAAAGTCACTATAAACCACGCCCAAAACAAGCCGTTTATAAACAAGCCGTGCAACAAGTAATACAATCATCTCATGAGCTTTATGACGAACTTAAACAAAATCACGAATTTGAACGCCGATTATTGTTAATGATTGAAGAGCGTAAAATGCAAATGGATAAAACAACCCCGGCTAAAGCACAAAAGCTAAATATGGAAATATTAACAACCCATGCACGCTTAGGGCGCTGTAGAAAAGCAATTTCGGCCACCGAAGAAAAAATACAACGTGTAGAAAAACAACAACTTCGCTAAACACTTTAAGTATGTTTTACAATACCAATCAAGCCACTAACTAATTAACCGTTAATAAATAGCTGTAAAACTACACCCTCGATTTATACTGCACCTTGGTATAAACTCAATTAAATGGATTAAAAACGAGCGAGTGGAATATGCAATTACATGAAGATATACATAACTTTTATGAAAAATTTGTTTTAGAAGAAATAATTAATCGCAAACTTAATGAACAATATACTGATGATGTAATGGCCGATTTTTGCTGTACTGTTTTAAATCAACTGCCTTCTCGCTATATTCGCTCCGACGTAGATATGGCCTATTATTTATCACAAACAGAACGTATGCATATGCAACAGCGGGTGCAAACAGCCATTGATGTAGCAATTAGCCAAATTGCAAAAAAGAAACCCCAACATGAGCAATAACCTACAACAAGCACCAACCCATATAAAACTCGCAGTCGATTTAATTATGCTACTAGAGCAACACGACGTTGCTCCTGATGAAGTACTTAAAGCACTCGAAATAGTAAAAATCGACTTTGAAAAAAAGCAGAATAACAGCAACGCATCTTAGTTACCTGCTTATCGTTTTAATAGTTAACTTGAACTATGGTTAAGAGATTTTCAGTGAAAACAAGAAGAATTTACGCGTCAATAGCTGGCCTATTGCAAGTAAATTCAACGCAGTTAGCGCTGAAAATAGCTGCTCGAGATAGATTTATTATCCAATGTTCAGGTTAGTTAAGCTTTAGTTCCAATAGGGTAATAACCCCGTTGTGTTGCGTTACTTTTTCGCTTTAGCACTTAAATTATCAATCACATCCTGAGCACTATAGCTGTTATCGTTTGGTTTTATCCCTTTACCCATTTTGATATCAAGCAGCGTATGTACTTCTTTGCGACTATCGTGATTACTAATTTGCACACCCATTTCGTTCACTGGGCGGGTGCGTGTTTCACAGGTAAGCAAACCACAGCTGCGTTCAACCTGCTGGCCACGTGTTGCACTTACTGATGACGTCGGTGCGTGTGATTTAGATTCAACAAAGGTTTCTTTGTTAGTAACCACAAACCAATCATAACCTTGAGCTTGAGTTAGTTCAGCCGCTCTTAACAGTGCATAATCGCCAGCGTCAGCGACGCTGTTTGATATGCTTTTAAATTCAACACGATAGCGGTCATCACTAATTTTTTGCTCGCTATAACCGGTTGAGCCTTTGTTAGCTGCGCGGTAATCGGGTTTTGATGCGCACCCTGCCAAGATTAAAATGCTCATTATTAATAATGTTGTTTTCATAAAATACCTCATTAGTTATTTTTAATTTTCCATTGCTGAGCAATGGCTTGTTGTTCCTGGTTTGTGTTTAATGGCGCGCCGCTGATCATTTGATCAATTACTTGCTCAAGCGGTTTATTGTTAGAAGCCGTTTGATATTGCGAACCATTGTCACTTTTCCCTTGTTGAAACTGCGCTTTTACTTGCCAGCCATCCGCTGTTTTACACGCAATAGCAACATTGCTTTTAGCCGCTGCAGCCACTTCATACTGCCGACAAAGCTCACCTTGTAGATTCGCAAAACTTAAACTTGCTTTAAATGTTGTCCCATCGGCTTGGGTAACTTCATCAGTGCTCAACTGCGTATCTAACGCGGTTGCTATATGTTGTGCCACTAAGCTGGAATTACTTTGCGTTTGAAAATAACTAGTAGTGCCCACACCAAACACAACTGCAATACTGGCGGCAATGGCGAGGTTTTTATTCGCTGCTTGCTTAACCCTTTGCCATGCTGATAACTGCACTAGGTTATTGCTTTGTAGTTTAGCCACGGTTTTAGCCAGCGCCTCACTCAGTGGTTGCTGATCAATTAAACTCGCGTGCTGTTTAAGCAAAGCGTCCACTTCGCTTAATTCCGCTAATCGCATTACTAATTCGTCATCGGTTTCTAACGCTAAGCGTACTTGCTCCATCTCGTTTTCGGGTAACTCAGAATCTAAAAAGGCGCTAAGTGTTTCATCGGTAATTTTCATGCTTGCTCCTAATTAAAGTCTGGTTTTATTAAACTATACAGTGCACTTCGAGCGCGCGACAGTTTACTCATCACACTGCCTATGGGTATATCAAGTACTTGTGCGACCTCTTTATATGCCATGCCTTGCACCGCTACTAAAGACACAATTGCGCGCTGTTCATCGGGGAGATCACCTAGTGCGCTGTTCACTTTTTCAAGCAATTGCTTTTGCTCTAAGGCACTGTGCTCATCTGTGCTTACAGGCTCTTGTAAATGCTCATTCTGTACTGCTTCTTGGCGTACTTTGCGAGAGCGATACTCATCTATCCATACATTACGGCAAACTTTAAACGCCCACTTTGCGGGTTCAACGTCCTCGGGAATGCCTTTAACTAATAATTTTTCAATTGTTATTTGCACTACATCGTCTGCATCTGCTTTACTACCCGTTAGCGAGTAGGCAAAACGTCTTAACATGGGTAATAGTGTTTGTAGGTTTTTTTGCATTTTTTACTCCTCTATTGAGAGAAGACGATTCAAATAAAAATTTATTCCAAAATAATTGAAATTAATTTTTGCCTCAAACGTTAACTTAGGGTCTGTGACCTTTCAGGATTAAAGTTTATTCAACCTCGAAAAATAAACAGATCCTATTAACGTTTTAATTTATAAGAAGTAACTTTAGCATGAAAATACCTTTCATAATTACAGCCTCTGTTTGTTTTTGTACCAGCTCGGTATTTGCAAACCTAGTACCGGTAGACCAAGCGCTCAAGCAATTAAACTCGATTGAGCAAAGAATTGAGTCAAGCATCAATCGCACTAAGCGCTTACCCGCACTGATCCCACAAACCTCGCTGGACGAACTAAAAGCACAAGTAAACCAACCGTTGAGTAACTTACCCAGTGTAATTAATATAAGTATTAACAACCAACATAATATGTTTGTTGACGTAGAGGTAGAAGGTGGCTTTCGTGCTATTCAACACCAATGGTTATTAATGGCTAATGCCGAACAGCTCAGTGCGCTAAAAAAACACGATGTGACAATTATTTCAGTTAAAAACTACAGCTCTCTTAGAATGAGTTTAGTACGTTTTAATGTGGCCAAAAACATTGACTCCAAAGCACAATTAGTAAAAAAACTTAACTTAACTGACGCGGCCCTACTGGATCGAAACCATGTATATCAAGCACAAACATCAACGGCTGTATTAACGACAATCACCGCTCAAACGCCGCAGCCTTTTTGCCAATCTAGCGCCAAAATAGGTATTATTGATAGTGCCATAAACAAGCAGCACCGCGCTTTTACTAACGCAAAAATTATTAATCGTAGCTTTTTACCCGATGAACTTAATTCCCCGATATTACACGGTACTGCGATTGCGGGCTTATTAGTCGGTAGCAGCAATGAGCTCACTCCGCTATTAGGTAATGCATACTTATATAGCGCTGAGGTGTTTTATCGTCAGTCAGAGTTTGCACAAGGGGCGACATTATTTGCCATTGTTGAGGCGTTAGATTGGTTAGCGCATGAAAAAGTTAAGGTAATCAATATGAGCTTAACTGGGCCAGACAATGCTATTTTAAAAACCAGTATCGAAGCGGCGATAAAGCAAAATAGTCTTATCGTTGCCGCAGCAGGAAACGAAGGCCCTGCGGCTAAGCCGCTCTACCCTGCGGCGTATCATAGCGTTATTGCAGTTAGTGCTATCGATAACAATAACCAGCTTTATCGATGGTCTAATAATGGTGACTATATTGACTTTAGTGCACTGGGGGTAAATGTATTTACCGCTTTAGGCAATGGTGAATTTGGCAAGGAGTCGGGGACTTCAATGGCAGCCCCTCATGTGAGTGCTGCGCTGAGTTGCTTACTGGTAAAACATAAAAACAACAAAACCAAAGCGCTTGATGAACTAACCTCGCTTGCTCACGATCTCGGTGAGCAAGGTAAAGATAGTCGGTTTGGCTATGGGGCAATTTATCGCCCTAAAAGTGCACTTTAATAGATGCAGAGACAATACTTTGCGTATAAGTGTTACTACTTTGCTTAGATTCATAGTCACCGTACTCGGCTTCTGTGACTAACATTATATGTTTAAACAAGTCGAGATGCCAAAACACGTTAACAACATTTCTATGCTCATCGCGCGAAGGAATTGCCTCAAATACTTCATTACTCGTTTGCTCTTCGTAATTTTTATTTTGATAGCGCCAGCCCAAGCCCACTTTATTACTTAAATTAAGTGCGGTAAATTTGTGCGTTATTTTTGTGTTAAAGGTATAGCCGCTAAAATCGAATTGACTGTCTTGTGCATCCTCTTTATCAGCGGCTATTGATGCCATTAGCATGGTCTGTCCGTCGTTTATAAAGTGATACAAGCCAATATCAGTCCCTACACCATCGGCATCACGCGCTGTTGCACTGGCAAAGCGTTTGGTTTTATTTTTCACACTCATTCTTAAGTAAGTTTGCGGTGATAAAAATCGCCCATAATAGGCACTTACTTGGTTAAAATGTAAAAAGGTATCGCCAGCCACATTGGCTTTAGCGCCATCGTAGCGTAGCCCTAGCTCATTACTATTAAAGCTATAGCTCCCATCTACCCCATATTGATGTAAGTCTAAATCGTACTGATCAAACTCGTCATAATTTTGCTGCTCAAAGCGATAACTTGACGTTAGCTTTACAGCTTTAGACACTTGCCATTTTGCAGTCGCGCCAGTCGAAATTTTAACGCCGCTATCGCTTTTTGATGAAATATCATCGAGTTCTTGTACTGACAATGCCGAGTTATTTAATACTCCCACCGCAGCATCGGCGGATACATCAAAACTACTTTTTGGCGCTATGGCTGTTGTTTCAGCAAAGCTGGCTTGAGTGCTAAATACGCATAATGTGGCTGTAATAATTGCTTTCATAGTGATCTCCAACACGCCGAGTAGGTTGCCCTACTCGGCTTTAATAATGTATTAAAGGCCTAGGTCTAAATCGTTGGTAATATTAGTAACCACTTCGCTTGCTGTACTCAGTGCTACATCGTTACTTATTTGCTCTGACACCGCTGAGCTAACTTGCCCACTAACACTTTGCTGTACCGTAGCTTGCAACGAACTCACGGTACTGTCTTGTACACTGCTCATTAAAGACTGCTGAACGCTGCCTACAACCTCATTGCTTGCGTCAATCCCATTGCCTAATTGCAGCGCAGAATTTACGGTATTTGTAAGTGTTAGCTGGTTTGTTAATTGTGCTGAATTAAGCGTATTTTCTGCTGCAGCTTGCGTTACTGCAGCTTTTGCATGACTAACATTTGATACCAGCGCGGTGTCTGGCGTTGTAGGTTTAACACCTTCAGCGTTTTCAGTCTGCGTTGATGTTACATTTAATAATGAAGATTGGCTCAGCCCACCGGTTAAATTAGCGGCTGAACTAGTTAGCTGTGCTGAGGTGTTTAACGCGGTGTTGGTCGTCGCATTTAATGAAACAGCCGATGAGCTGAATGAAGTGTTAAGCGCCGAGCTTGTAGCTGCAACCAGTGAATTTGCACTATTTTCGGTATCACTTTGCCCATCTGCTGTTGTAACTTCCGCGTTGTCAGCCGCTGCGGTTGTTTCTGACTTTGAAGCGGTTACGCTCGTCTCGTTCGATACGTTAGTGTCATTACTGCCTCTGGCATTTACACCATTTTGAGCCATTTTCACTGACGTTACTGTTTGTTGCTCTGCCGACGTTGACTGAGTAATGTCAACTGCAGCTGCATGCGCCGTAGTTACAAAAGCACAAGCACCACTTAACATCATTACGCTTACAATTTTATTTAGTTTAGTCATCATCTTTTCCTCTAGTGTGTCGGATTGACATATAGAAGACGGATGAATTATTGGTTTATTCCAAAATAAAATAAAAACTTTAAACTTAATTTAAAATTAAGTGCTTTTTAAAAACTTGAATTAAAATTAAGTAGCGAGAGTCTTTATGACAAAGCGACTAGAGAGCAAGCAACTGCAATTAAAGTTAAAAAACACGGTAAATACCTTCCCTGTATTTACCTATGTGCTATTAGTGCTTGTTGAATAAGGAGTAACAACTGCGCTGTGGCGGTTGCATCGGCAAGTGCTCGGTGATGGCTGGTTAAATTTAAATTAAAATGCTTTGACAAATTACCCAACGAATACGACTTTAAGCCCGCAAAGGCTTTACGCGACTCTACCACAGTGCACAACTTGGGCATTTTAAAAGACACTTTTGCCATTTCGCATTCTTTTTTAATAAACCCGTAGTCAAAGTTAACATTGTGCGCAACAAAAATACTTCCCGCTAATTTAGCCATTAAAGGCTGTACTATATCTGCAAATACTGGCGCATTACTTACCATGCTATCGCTAATACCAGTTAACGACGTGATAAACCCGGGTATATGTCGCTGTGGGTTAACTAAAGTAGCCCAGGTATCGATTACTTTGCCATGCTGTACTTTTACTAAGCCAATTTCGGTTATTTTGTTACCGCCTTTTAATGCACCTGTCGTTTCTAAATCAACGACGCTGTAAATGCGATTGGGATCTATAAACCACTTAACAACGGCTATATGTACCTCAAAGCCGACATTTTTTAAATTATCAATGGTGGTTAATTGGTTGCGCCTTAGCTTGTCGCCCGGTGCTTTTACTTCTTCAAAATGTACTTTGCCATTATTGATAACCATTAAGTCGGGGTAGCCGTCTTTTAGCTGTAAGTAATGCTTACTCATATTGGTTAAATGAGTAATTAATGCCTCATGCGGGCTATTTAAAATAAGCGCTTCTAACGGTTGTAGTAGCTCGTTATGCCATTTAAATAAACCGTTAGGTTGATCAAAGTATTGCGCTGCATTTTTACACACTAAATTAAGTAATGTTTGCGACGTTTGGCACTGTGCTAAGCGCTCATTTATTTGTGCCTGTTGCGCTGCATAAAAGTTACCAAGCCTTAATACTTGCGGATAAATATCAAACTCGCTACACGGCGGGTAAGGGGTATCAATAAATAACTCGTGCCAAAATACTAAACCAAACAAACTTTGCCACAATGTGTTTTCGGTATTAAATACCTGCATACCTTGGGCAGTGTAATAGTCGTTTACGCCTTGCTCTACTTCACCTCGGTATAATTCGTCAATTTCGAGTGTACATTGCGTGTCGGCAAGCATGGCACTTAAACGCGAACGTGTTTTTTTATTAAATTTACGCATTAAAAAGTCGTCAGCAAAATACAGTAAATCATCCGTTAGCGGATTTTCAATAATGGCTTCTAATCGTGCTTTTACCCACTCTTTATTACCAAGCCGGTATTGCTCTCTTATTTGAATTTCGTGTGCTTCGCTATCATCCACGCACCCTTCAAGTAAGCTAAAAGCAAGTTCGCTATTGGTATTTTTTAACTGTTTAAAAAGCTGTACTAATAACTTATTTTTAAGAGCAACGGCAATGGCACCGTGCGCAGCTTGCACTAAAACCAGCGGCGCTAAAGCATCGTAATCGCTCTCATCGGTTATATTTTTAAATGCTAATCGGTAACGGTTTAGTAAATAGTTTGATTGCGCTTCGGCCTTCGTATCAAAGCGCGATAAGCTCTCGCTGTGCCCTTCACGCGTAGCGGTTAAACCTAAGTCTCGCATTACAAAACGATTTTGATGATTCACATCACCACTGCTTAGTTTTCCTGCAAATAAAAACTCAAAATACTCGTAATAATCGCTGCGGTTATTAATTACATACTGACTATAAAGCGGTGCAAGCTCGTGCGGGCAGGTTTTAAAAAATTCACGGCCAATATCCACCAGCGCGCCTTTCGCGGCACTTTTTTTAAAGCTTATTTGATCTGGGTAATTACTTAGTAACTCCAGCAAAGCAGGTTTGGTTAAGTGAGCCAAAAGCTGTGAATAATGCAGCTTGTTTGGCTCAAATAAAATACCGGCTTTTTTTAGCGTATAAATAGCCTGATGCGGCGAGGTTATTTCTTCATAATTAAGCGACTGCGCCTGTACCAAATAAGGCTTGCGCGAATACACACGCGCCAACATGCACTGGCTTTGCTCATCTAGCTGGTTAATTTTACTAATAAATTCACTATGTTTAGGCTCAAGTAAATGCATACATTTACTTGTTACAAACTCAATAAGCTCTCTAAAATGCGCTAAATAGTATTTTGCTGGTAATTCTTTTTTCATAATATCGCCACAACTGTATATAAAAACAGTATCCAGTATTTGCGCTTATTATTCAATCTTAAAGTTGCAATCAGTAATGGTTATAGTTGCCATATAAAAATAATGTAGAGTCGATAAGCACTGAATGTAAAAAGCGACATATTACAAGCCACACTACACAAACAAAGCATTGTCATACATTGCAAAGGCGGCACTGACCGCACAGGGGTTGGTAGCTGCACTTATTTTAAATTCTGCAGGTTACACAACAGAAGAAGTATACAATCTAGTACAAGGCATTCGCCCTAAAGCACTCACTATAGAGCTGTAAAAAGAGTGCTTTGAGAATTTTGAGATGTAAGGTAGAAACTGGGGGAGGGTTTAGCACTATAACTAGTGCTAAAAATACTTTTTGAACAACAGTAAAACCTTATTATTGCAGTTATAAGTATATAAAACTGAAACACTGGTTTACCTATTTTATAATTTAATCAAAAGTGACTTTAATCTCAAAAGCTCAATACCTCCTGACACACAAACTTATTATTAAGTTACTTGTAAGAAACTTCCGATTTTTTTATGGATTGTAATAAGTGATTATACCCACTGCCTAAAAACCTTTTAAAATCTAGAGTATCGGTTTGCAAATTACATTTTGGGCCTAAAATAATACCTTTTAAGCATGATGGTCTAAACACATGCTCATAAAAAGAAATTATATTTCCATTTACTGTTCTGTATTTTGATTTCATCTCATCATTAGAGTTATAAACGAGTCTGACCTCATCCTCTTCGCTAAATCCTTCACTTTTGAAGAGCACTGGTGCAGCAAAGAAATTACTACTTACAAACCTCTCTTTCACAGGATCTACTTTTTTAGATCTGAAAATACTCTGCTCAATTAATTCTTTAATTAATTTAGCACAATATTCATCCTGATCTAGCTTGTTGTAAATAACATCATTAATATATTTAGGAAACTCACTTTTATTTTTGATCGACTTTTCAAGCTCTATTTTGGAAAAGGCTAGAGCAACACCTTTACCATCGTCCCCATAAGCTCTCCATTGACTTAATTTATCTCCGTTTTTAGAGAAGCAACATATGTGTGGTAGAAGCATATTAGAAACAATTTCTAAAGAAGGTAATATTAACTCAACAAGAGTTCGTTTTGTTAAGTCTCTCATACCTTCAATAAATTCAGGGTTAGATTCGATGTTAGGGATCACCCTAAGGTGCTGTGTTAAAGGATCTTTTGAATGGTACTTTTCCATACATCTAATAGTTTCTTCAGCGCTTAGATGAACACTTTCTATTGCTCGTCGGATTAAAGGGGGTAATAGCTTACCTTCTTGACTATCATTCATTTCGGTAATACTGCTAACCCATAAGCTTTGACTCTGTATAATGCTCATAAATGCTTCAACAGATGTGTAATGATAAATTATATCTTGATCTTTCATGGCTCTTTCATACCTTTTACTTTAGTATTTTTATTGTAGTTAATGCACTTACTAAAATTTATTTAGGATTCCCCCCTATTTTGCATTTTTATATAAACTTTTAGCAATTTAGCTGCTTTTCATGGAGCAAAATATTAACCACTAGTTGATCATTAGCTATGAGGTCAAGTTTGATATATTTATATAGTCTCGTTGCAAAGTTAATTGCCAAAATATTTGGTACCTATTTCACACTCATTACACCTAACTCTCTTTTGATAAGCAAGTTTACTTTTTAAACATATACCTACTGAATATGTTATCAGTTTATAAACCAACGTATTCAGCCATAGCGCTTTACTATATTATGCTCCTTTATATTTAATTTATATTTCAGGGCATATAATGACAACGCACACACCGCCTTCCCACTCAGCCAACACAGTTGAAAACACCTCTCTTTTTTACGTAATATTTATATCGGCCGTGGCTGCTATTGGTGGCTTTTTATTTGGTTTTGACTCGGGCGTTATTAACGGTACGGTATCGGCACTCGGTAATGCATTTAATTCTAGCAGTGTGGCTACGGGCTTTAACGTAGCGTCTGTATTACTTGGCTGTGCCTTAGGTGCGCTTGCTGCGGGGCCGCTGGCTGATAAGTTTGGCCGCCGTGCAATTATGATCATCACTGCGATTATTTTTGCCATTAGTGCGTTTGGTTCAGGCATTAGCGAAAGCTCTGCGGAGTTTATTTTTTACCGTTTATTTGGTGGTTTAGGTATTGGTGCTGCATCGGTATTAGCGCCAGCTTACATTGCTGAGGTTGCGCCACCAGCACTTCGTGGTCGTTTAGCTACATTACAACAACTCGCTATTGTACTGGGTTTGTTTGCTGCGTTTTTAAGCAACTATTTAATTGCTGATGCAGCAGGTAGCGCGCAAAATATTTTAATGCTTGATATAGCCGCTTGGCGCTGAATGTTTTGGGCTGAGCTTGTGCCTGCAGTACTGTTTTTAGTGGGTGTGTTGTTTATTCCCGAGTCGCCTCGTTATTTAGTGGCGCAAGGTAAAGTAGATGATGCAAAAGCGGTATTTAGTAAAATATCGAACGACAATGCCGATGCGCAAATAAGCGATGTAAAACGATCCTTGCACAGCGATACAAAGCCAAGTATTCGCGATTTATTTATTGATGGCAGTAAAAAGTACATCCTATTGGGTGGGTGTGGCGCTGAGTGTATTTCAGCAATTTGTGGGTATTAACATGGTGTTTTATTACGGCTCTGAGCTTTGGCAAGCCGCTGGGTTTGATGAGTCGCAATCACTATTTATAAATGTATTAGCGGGCACTACTAATATTGTATCGACCTTTATTGCCATTGCCCTAGTAGACAAAGTTGGCCGTAAACCACTGTTACTAGTGGGTAGTATTGGTATGTTTATCAGCCTAAGTGCACTTACCTATATATTTGGCAGCGCAGGCCTTGATGAAGCAGGCAAACTTACCCTTAGCGATGACATGGGTGCGTTTGCGTTGATTATGGCTAACTTATTTGTGGTATTTTTTGGCTTAAGCTGGGGCCCTATTGTATGGGTATTATTAGGCGAAATGTTTAATAACCGTATTCGAGGTGCAGCCCTTGCTGTGGCCGCCAGTGCGCAGTGGATAGCTAACTTTGCAATCACTATGACCTTCCCTATAATGCTTGCCAATATAGGCCTTGCCGGTGCATACGGCTTTTATGCGTTATCGGCACTTATAAGTATATTTTTTGTTGTTAAATACATTAAAGAAACGCGCGGCAAAACGCTCGAATCTATGTGATTTAGATTATAAACGGTGATATTAGTCACCAGTAAAAAGTAACGGGTGCTAGCTACTTAGCGCCAAATCAGCAAGTATCAATCGAAATGAAACAAACCGGTTTAGGTGTTTCTATTGTTTGGGAAATTTAAAAAATGGTAACAGAATTCACCCCAGTATCGGCTGCTATAGGCGGTGCATTAATAGGTATAGCGTGTACGTTATTACTGGTTTTGTACGGAAAAATTGCAGGCATATCGGGTATTGTTAAGTCTGTATTTGCTAAAGTAAATTCGGGTTCTCGTTGGCAGCTATACTTTATTTTAGGGTTGTTGTTGGCGGGTGTAGCTGTAAGGGTATTTGCGCCTTCTTTATTAGAGGGCGAATTACAGTTGCCGCCTTGGCTTATTATTGTTGCAGGGCTTTTAGTTGGCGTAGGTACAACTTTAGCTAATGGATGCACAAGTGGCCATGGCGTGTGTGGCATGTCGCGCTTTTCTACCCGCTCTTGGGTTGCAACATGTACATTTATGCTCGTCGCCATTATTACAGCAAACCTGGTAGGATAAATAATGAAAGCAATTATTATGGTTGTTATAGGCTTTATATTTGGCTTAGGGCTTATTATTAGCGGTATGACAAACCCCGCTAAAGTAATTAACTTTCTTACCTATGGAAACCAATGGGACGCAAGTTTAATTATAGTGATGGCTGTTGCCATGCTAATAATGATGCTTACGTGGTTATGGGTTGCAAAAAAAGAGAAGCCGCTCCTTTCAAGATCATTTAACTTAAGTGATTTAAAAAAAGTTGATACGCGCTTAATTACTGGCTCAATACTCTTTGGTTTAGGCTGGGGTTTAAGTGGCATATGCCCAGGCCCTGGCTTGGTTCAATTAGTGTCTCTTAAAATGGAATTTTTGTTGTTTTTTGCGGCCGTGCTAGGCGGTATGTGGCTCACCAAAAAGCTTACTTAACTCAACGACTCATTAACTAGCGCAGATAAAACGCCCCATATTTGGGGCGTTTTGCTGTATTAAGCCATAAACGCTGTAAGCTTTACCAACGTGCTATGCGCTTTATTACCTCAATAACTTTTACTGTGCCGGGCTTACGCTAACGCGGTGATCCCCCTCCCCTATAAAATATTTTACTAGAGAACATTTACTGGAACATTTAATTGATACAATATAACATACCAACAATTGCAACTTAGTAGACTCAAGTAAATGATAAATAAACTGCCCGTCACCGTGTTATCTGGTTTTTTAGGCGCTGGTAAAACAACCGTGCTCAGCCATATTCTTAATAATCGCCAAAGTAAAAAAGTCGCCGTTATAGTTAATGATATGAGCGATATAAATATTGATGCCGATACCATTAAAAGTGGTGTGTCGCTAAATCACAGCGACGAAAAACTCGTTGAAATGAGTAATGGCTGCATTTGCTGCACTCTACGAGAGGATTTACTTGTTGAAGTTGGCAAACTTGCAAAAGAAGGTCGCTTTGATTACCTCGTCATTGAATCAACGGGTATATCTGAGCCACTCCCGGTTGCCGAAACATTTACCTTTGCTGATGATAACGGTATTTCACTTGGTGATGTTGCAACCCTTGATACGATGGTAACGGTAGTTGATGCGGTTAACTTTTTAAATGATTACGAACAAGCAAACGATTTACAAGATACTGGCGAATCGTTAGGAGAAGACGACGAGCGCAGTGTCGCTGACTTACTTGTTGATCAGGTTGAATTTGCCGATGTTATTTTAATTAGTAAAACTGATTTAATTACAAACGATGAATTAAATCGACTTACTGCCATTTTAAATACGCTTAACACTCAAGCCAAAATTATTCCTATTTCAAACGGCAATATTAATATTAATGAAGTACTCAACACCGGCCTGTTTAATTTTGAGCGAGCCCAACAAGCTCCGGGCTGGCTTAAAGAAATGCGCGGTGAGCATATTCCCGAGACCGAAGAGTATGGTATTAGCAGCTTTAATTACACTGCGCGCCGCCCATTTGATCCTGAAAAGTTTTATAACTTTCTTCATAGCACCGAACAATTTGGCAAGCTTATTCGCTCAAAAGGTTACTTTTGGCTGGCTACTCGGCCTTTATTTTGCGGGCAATGGAGCCAAGCAGGCGGTATTGCTCACTACGAATTTGCTGGCATGTTTTTTAAAGCCATCCCTCAAAAAGAGTGGCCTACAGAGCCCGAGCTGCTTGCTGACATAAATAATAAATGGGTAGAACCCTTTGGCGATATGCGTCAAGAGCTGGTGTTTATTGGTCAATCTTTAAATCAACAAGCGATGATTAAAGCGCTTGATGACTGCTTATTATCAGAAGATGCCGTACTTAAGGGTAAGGACTTTTGGAGAACCTATAACGACCCGTTTCCTATTTGGGAGGAAGAATAATGAACGCACTTGCCCCTTTAACTCACTCTACACCAGCTACAATGCAGCTATTGCGTAAAGCGGCTAAAAGCACTAATGCTAATGTACTTCCGCAAATTTATAACGAAGATACCAATATTGTTATTTGGCAAAGAAGCACAGCCGAAAAACTAACAAAAGCAGTTAATATACTCATTGCCATCAGCGCGTTAAAACCATTAGAACTTGCTGTATCGCCCAATGATGCTTTTGAGCAGTTAATAAAGGCGCTTAAGCCAGAAGATAATAATAGTGATGAGGTTAATACTCTTTGTGAAGACATTGCCTTACTTGTTGAAATGTTTTGCTGCCTGTGTGATTTAAAGCGCGCAGGTTTAAGACTAAAAGTATTAGATAAACCCATGTGCCCGCGTTTTCATGTAGACAAAATTCCGTGCCGATTAGTTACAACCTATCACGGTGTTGCTACGCAGTGGTTAAATCACAGCGATGTAAACCGCTCAAAACTCGGTGCGGGTAATTTAGGTAAACCAGATGAAGAGTCTGGCTTATTTAAAAGCTTAAGTAATATTAACCAGCTACAGCAAGGTGATGTTGCCCTGCTTAAAGGAGAGTACTGGGATGACAACGAAGGTGCAGGTTTGGTGCATCGCTCACCACCGGTAGCTGCAAACGAGCAACGCTTATTACTCACCCTAGATTTTATTTAATACAAGTAATGTTTTATAAGCGACGTTAATTTAAGTTTGATTTTAGAGGCAGCTTAAGTAATCAATTAGTACTCAGTATTAATTGATTACTTAGATAATTATTTAAATAGGAACATGTTTCTAAATTTCTTTTAAGCCCCTATTTATTGCCACTAAATCATCGCCTGTTAGTGTGCCTGCGGCTTGCTTTAATGCTATATACGTTGCAATACCTGGCACCACTTGGTTATAAGAGGTAATAACTGAGCGTGTAATTACACGGTAATTTGTTTCTAGATCTTAGCTTGCTGATACATAAAATACGCGTGCTAGATCAGCAAACTAGCGATACGGGCTCAGCTGTTGCGGTTATTCAATTTTGTTCAATGATTGCAGGAGCAACCGGCATGATGCTGGTATCTATTCGCCCAGATGAGCTTATAAGTGACTTAGGTATTATTCAGTTAAGTATTGGCGCTATTGCTTTGGTTTTATGGTTACTGGTAAAAAATAAATCGTATGTAATAAACAACCTATATAAAACTTAAATAGGTAATGGCGTGCTTTTTTCAATAATTAGCCAGCACTTAATGCCTTTTAACACTCAATACTAAGTGACTAATTAATTGTGTAAAGTAGCGCTAAAAAAACGCCCCTAAAAGGAGCGTTTAATTAAACCCAAAACAGATTAACTGTATGGATTGGTGCAATTTGGAATTATATTTATTAGGCTTTTTTCATACTGCCTTGCTCTTCAAGGCGAATATGCCAGCTAAACGCTTCCTCTAGTAAATGAGGTGTATGTCCGCCTCGCTTACAAGCGCGCTCATAGTAATCTAGCATGGCGTCACGGTAATCTGGGTGCACACAGTGCTTAATAACTTGTACAGCACGTTCACGTGGCGCTAAGCCGCGTAAATCTGCTAAGCCTTGCTCGGTTACTAATATATCAACGTCATGTTCGTTATGATCAACGTGGCTTACCATAGGCACTACACTCGAAATAGCGCCATCTTTAGCTATCGACTTAGTAACAAATATCGCTAAATGCGCATTACGTGCAAAGTCACCCGAGCCTCCAATACCATTCATCATGCGAGTACCACAAACGTGGGTTGAGTTTACGTTACCGTACATATCAAACTCAAGCGCAGTATTAATTGCCACTATGCCTAAACGACGTACTATTTCAGGATGATTCGATACTTCTTGCGGACGTAACACTAACTTATCTTTATATTCTGATAGGTTATTAAATACTTTTGCGTTACAACGCTCTGATAATACAATTGAACTGCCTGAAGCAAATTTAAGTTTACCGGCATCAATTAAATCAAAGGTCGAATCTTGTAGTACTTCTGAGTACATTGTTAAATCTTCAAAATCAGAATCTAACAATCCCATCATTACCGCGTTAGCAATATTACCAATGCCAGCTTGTAATGGCCCTAAGTTTTCTGCCATACGCTTTTGTGCTACTTCTTCTTTAAAAAAGCTCACTAAGTGGCTGGCAATAGCCGCTGTATCTACGTCAGGGTCGGTAACGGTTGAAAACGAATCGCTCTGATTAGTAAAAACAATGCCAACAATTTTAGCAGGGTCAATTGGAATAGCCGTGCTACCAATACGATCATCTACTTTAGTTAAAGGAATAGGTTGGCGCACAGGGCGATACGAAGGTATATATATGTCATGCAAGCCTTCAAGTTCAGGGCTGTGCAACATATTTATTTCAATAATCACTTCTTTAGCAAAAATAGCAAAACTTGCAGAGTTTCCTACCGAAGTAGTAGGCACAATATGGCCTTCTTCGGTAATGGCTACCGCTTCAATAACCGCCACATCAGGCATAGTTAATTGGTGATTGCGCAACTGCTCAACGGTTTCTGATAAATGCTGATCAATAAACATTACTTCGCCGTTATTAATCGCTTTACGTAATGTGCTATCTACTTGAAAAGGCATACGGCGGGCTAGCACACCCGCTTCTGTAAGTAGTTTATCTAAATCATTACCTAACGACGCACCGGTCATTAGGTTTATTTTAATTGGATTATTTTTAACGCGCTTAACCAGTGCTCTTGGCACGGCTTTAGCTTCACCGGCACGAGTAAAGCCACTCATGCCTACTGTCATTCCATCTTTAATAAATTGGCTAGCTTGTTCTGCTGACATTACTTTTTGGTGCAGATTGCTATTGCGGATACGTTCTAACTGCATACTACTGAGCCCCTTTTTAATTTGGCGTTATTTTAAGTATTACAGCGCACTTCGCAATCTAGACTTAGGTCGCATTTACTAAATTAAGTTACGCAAACACAGAGTAAAGTGCCTTGGTGCTAGTAATCTACTTTAATGAGCGAGTATTTATATAAATTTAATGTGTTTGATATAAACCTAAGTTTTAAGTGAATATTTAAAATGCGGGATTAAAATTGGAAAAAAGTAGAATAATGAGAGAAAAATAAATTGAATATAATTGTAGTTTAAAAAGTGGCTTAATTATAAGTAATTAGTTTATACACCCAATGTTGTTTGAAGTATAAGTTGGCATAAGTACAAACGAGCTTATTGTGCTACAGCTCCGTTAGTGTAGTGTATGTTGGCATAATATTGAAGTAAAAATTGGCATAATGTTACCAAATGCTGGTTTTATAAAGCCAACCACATAAAAATACTGTCAAGTTTAGTTGGCTGCTATGTGCCATAAACGGAAGATTATAACCTTAGTCACTTTGCATGATAACGAGTTATTTCATTTTCACATTTTTCCCTTAACTCAGGCGTATCCACATTAGCTACTCTCACACTTATATTCTTACCAAAAATTCGGAGCATATCAGAATCAAGGTTGACTCTAAACGCGCCTCCATCGCAAATGCTTACAATTTAAGTGACGTTCAAAACCCCATAAGTTTTTGCTACCGACAATGGTACAAATAGAAGAGTTCAAATGGGTATAGTATATTTCATAATGTAGGCTTGATTAAAAATTATTAATTGGTGAAAATATAGCATTGTACAGAAATAGTTATGCATGGATCGCTTAAAACTAATTAAACTTGACTGAATACTATTAGTCAATTTAGCTCTCCAATCATTAAGCTTTTCCAAGTCTAAATCAGTCTAACTTTAAAAATAATTAAGGAAAATTAAATGGCATTAGTTAAATGTAAAGAGTGCGGTGAAGAGGTTAGTAATAAAGCTAAATCTTGCCCCAAGTGCGGTGCAAAAGCTTCTAAGAAAACATCGTTACTCACATGGCTTGTTCTAATCCTAATAATTCTAGGAGTTTATGTATCAGGTCAATCAACAGATAGGGCAACTAAACCATCTACAAAAGTAAGCAGTTCAGATAAAGGTGAGACTATAAAATCCGAAAAAGTACAAAAAGCTGCACCACCAAAGCCAGTTTGGGTTACGTCAGTTTCAAAAGATGAGATGACAGGTAAATTCACTGCTTTTGCTCATTCCCCTAGAGCTTATCCCTCGAAAAAAATGGGGTTTCCATACCATGATGTTTATAGTTATATGGGCGTGGGCTGTAGTGCAGGTAAAGAATGGGTGTATTTAGGCTTTAATGATTCCCCAAATTTATCAAAAGATACTACAAAAAGTGGTTACAACTTAATTAAAACACGTATTAAGTGGAACGATAATGTTGAGGACATTTCACTTACCCAAGATTGGGGTGCAAAATTTTTACATTTTAATGATGATTCGATAGTAATTTCAAAAATAGAAACTTCTAATACAGCGCTTGTTGAACTTCAATGGCATGGTGAGCAAGCGACATATTTCAAATATTCTCTTAGTGGTTCATCAAAAGCGATCTCTGAAATTAGAGGGAAGTGTTCTAAAAATAAATAAGCGCTAAAGATTTTTAACCGTGTGATAAAAGTTATATCACATGAATAAGTCTTAACTTAATCTGTCAGGTTTGATTTTTAGGTTTTGATCAAATCTGACAGCCGCCTATGTACCATCAGCGGACTGTAGTAGCCTTAGTCTCTTGTATTAGTTATTTTCAGGCAGTTTCTTAATAACTAAAAAGTAATAAACGAGGTATCCTAACCAAGAAATAAAGAATGACATTAAGAACCAAACGACTTTGTTAGTGCCTTCTGCTTTTTTAGATACTAAAGCTAGAATCCAAGGCAAAGCCCCCACAAAGAAAACAAATAGCAAAATAAATATTTGCCATAGACTAATTCCACCTAACCCCATATTAACTCCTTTATAACTTAAAACATCCGTTCTTTACTGCTCACATTGTACCAAAATTAATTATTACTTGCCTTGTATTTTCAGTAGCTATCTAGCGTCAATTAACTTGGCCGGTTCCGCGTCAATTATCTTGGCCGGTTGATACCGAATTTTATTTACTCTTATTGAGCGCTGTTTTGCGCCGGTAACTGTCACCTTCGCAATGAATAATCGTGGCATGATGAACCAAACGATCGATCGCCGCGACAGTCATTGTTGAATCTTCAAATAGTTCATCCCATTGCTCAAATGATTTGTTTGATGTGATGATCATGCTGTGTCGCTCATAGCGATGGGCTATCAATTCAAACAGCACGCTCGTTTCCTGTTCCGTTTTTCGAACGTAACCAACGTCATCAACGATTAATAAGCTGTATTTATCGAGCTTTACAAGTTCATCTTGCAAGCGTAAATGTCGCTTTGCTTGCTGGAGTTGTTGAACAATCGTTGACGCGGCAACAAACTTAACTTTATGGCCCTGCTCGATAAGGCCATAACCGATACTACTGGCGATATGCGTTTTACCAAGACCACTGGCGCCAAATAGCAATATATTGCCACCGTACTTCAACCAATCCGGCTGATTTATTAAATCAGCAACAAGGGGCTTACTAACCCCATCAACAAGGGTAAAGTCGAAGCTGCTAAGGTGTTTACCCACTGGCAATTTTGCATCTTTTAAAAGCCGCTGAAGGCGTTTGTCATCGCGTGTCGCAAGTTCAACATGACACAGCTCAGACAAGTATTGCTGCGGGCTCCATTGTTCTTCTATCGCTTTTTTGCCCAGAGTATTCCACTGTTGAAGCATGGTGCTAAGCTTTAATTGTTTCAGCATTAAAGGTAACGAGGCCGTGAAGTTATCCATGTAGGCCTCCCGGTATCATGCTGCTATAAGCGCTCAAGCTGTGTTGCTTTATTGTCATTGTGGGTCTGTTTGATGCAATCACTAAAAATTGCGCTTCACATTCTCGGATGGCCGGTAATTGTCGCTGAGTAATTGACGCTGCTACAAATCGCCCTAATTGACGCTCACACCCACTTTGTTTCGCTAAATGGAGCAGTTTTACCATGTAATAGCTCGCTTCATCCGCTAAAAGCTGGGCATTAACGTATTCCCAAATAGCTTTGTAATTGTCGTTTGGGAGTAAGTCGTCACGTAGTTGTGAGTAGCGAAATGCCAATGGTTTTTTAACCAGTGCGTCAATAACATGCAAGTAACTAATATTACGTGCACGGCACCCTTTAGAAGCATAGACACGCGCTAACGTTTGAACTAAATCGCTGCCATAGCGCAGCTCTAAACGGTTGTCATATAAACGAACAAGTAATCGGCTACCAATAAGGCGTGACGGGACGCTATAGGTAACACGTTTCAATGAAATAGTACTCGTACGTGACACCGTTAGGTAATGCTCGGTGTAATTGACGCTCATCGCCCGTGGTAAAGCGTGTAATTGTCGCTGCTCTACTGCGTATTTATCACTTACACGGCGATTACGGCGAGCAACAATGTCGGCAATAAACGATTCATAGACTTCTCTTGTCTGAAAGTCATAACTACCACGGATTTTTAATGCTTGCTCCAGTTGCGATTTAAGATGCCCATGAGGGCTCTCAATAGCCCCATTTTCATGCGCAATACCGCGGTTATTGCGAGTCGCTTTAAAGCCATAATGGATAACTAGCTCATTAAAGCGCTCTGTAAAATCATTATCATTAGTATGATTACGATAGGCGGCACTCAGACTGTCTGTACGCACTTCTTTAGGCACACCGCCGGCTGCTTTAAATGCGTTTTGTACGCCATCAGAAAAAGCAGCAAAGCTTTCACCGCCGTAAATTACTTGGGCGTAAGCCTAGCCACTGGCGGGCATACGATAATGAAACAACATATGCTCAAGGGGTTCACTAGCAATGGTAACGGGTGACTTCACATGTGTGAAATCACATATACCTAATAGGCCATACTCGTGTGTTTGCAGGAATACGACCTCTTTGCTTGAGCCATACAGTGCCCGCCATTTATGAATTCGACGCTCTAATGTACGCCGTGAGCTCGGGTTAAATTTGTCGGTGTGAAACTCGCAAAGATGATCAAAAATTCCCACCGGAGTTAACGTTGCATCACCTTGAAGTAGAGGGACAACAATACTGTCCCAGATAGACTCAAGTGGATCTATACGCGTTCGCCATTGGCGTTTATTAGACAATGGCTGCTCATCCAGTTTATCAATGCGCCTTGCTGAACGTTCAGAAATACCTGCTTTCGCAGCCGCGATAACTTGGCTATTACGCTTTCTATGTTTCATATAAATAGTGACCTGCTGATCAGTGATTCGTGTTCCCGGCACAGTGAACTCCTCCGTTCTGCTGTACCGAACCTTATCAGATCAACCGGCCAAGATAATTGTCGCTAGACCGGCCACCGTAATTGTCGCTTAATACAGTAGCACTCTAAACTGTTGTTTGCCTGCTTAATGCTCCAAGCAAAACTTCGTAAAAGTGCCAAAAACAGTCATTCAGGTATAACTCGTTTCTGCTCCTTTATGAGTTAACGTAAATACTCTAAGGTCGCCTTTGAGCGAATACCGGTCATTGATATTGGCTAAATATCGTAGTTAATTGATTGGTCAAACTGTTGTTTGCGCACATATTCATGAAAATGAGCGACGCGCGCATATTGGTTCATTTAACTTTACTTTAAAGCTTAAGAGACATAGTGATAGTAATATCTTAGGTTATTTGTTAAAACTATATTATATAATGTAGAAAAATGAATGTTTAGTCGGCAAAAATATGCATATGCGCGATGAGCGCACAATTAAATTATTAGGTAATTAGGGAAAACATGAAACCTATCGAGAAAGCAAAAGCACAAAAGCTTGTGCTTAAGCTAGAATCTGGCAACTTCGACGAAAACGATATCGATAATATCTTCATGCGTTTGAGGGCATACTCTCATGGAAATCGGATATTTCGTGAAATCGCCGACTTCGTTGCTCACAATGATGAGAGGAATCAAGGGATATCGGTTGAGTCATTAGAGGCATTTTATCTAAGTTTTAAATACTTTCTAGAGTATGTCTCACCGAAGAAATCGCTAGACATAGGAAGCCCGTTTCCACTTTACGTGAAAAAATTGATGAAATATCAGATTGATAAGTGCAAGGACGCAGATCTGAAAGAAAAGTTTAATGTTACTAAGCAGCGCTTAAAATCAAGAGTTGATTCAATTTTTTCTGAAGACAAGAAAAATAAAAAAGCCTTTATGAAGAAGCCGAAAATATCTGACGACACGATTGGAGCGCTTCAGCACATATTAGGTTTCATAGGTAGCCACCCTGCTTTCGATCAAGAGCAAGTGATTTTAGAGCTTCTAGCAGTAATCAAAGCGAATAAACTGCATGTAAATGAAGCTGAATTACTAAAGCATTCTGACAAAATAGCTGCTTGTGTAGCACTTCTCTTGCATGACGCCACGTTTGAATATGGAGGTCACAAGCAGGGTTTCTGTAAGATCTCTTGCGAGAAGACATCTATATCTTACAATCAGAAATTTGTAGATAAAGACGGGAACCCATCAGAGCATAAAGAATCATTTGGCAATATTCAAGTTCAAGGTCACGTAGTATTAGAGAAAGATGGAAAAGATCTAACAGTATGTTATCCATTGATGACAACGAACCTATCCGTGGAGGACTGGTGCGATGACGATATGTTTGTTGTTGAGCCAATCACTGAAGATCACCCAAACTACTTACATAGAAAAGTTATCTTTGATCAAGATCTTTGTTTTACTGAGGGCGGTAAAATTGGGGTGATCCATACCTAACGCCCGCAACACCAATGTCTGATATTGGCACAAAGCCGTCCTTTGGCTCTAACTCATCTTTGTCCAAAAATGAGTTTACCCGACCATCTGCTTCTCGCTCTAACTCGAATATCAGCTGGATAGTAGAGGTGCTATTATTAAATATAACCTTTTCTGGCTTTGAGGTATCTATGCCTAGCGATATTCAACCTAGTGCTAATAATAAATTTGTAGATATACTTAGCAATGGAAAAGTTAATTTAAGCTCAAACCCTTTAGATGAAATTGAATTAATTCAGCGTGGTTTAGATATAAAAAGTGTTGAGAAATTTAGGCTTGAGTTAGATTGGGATATTCAATCCTTTGCTAAAGCAATTGGTACAAATACTAGAATTTTCGAACGTCATAAAAAAGAGCATAAACGTTTAAATGCAACTTTGAGCGAAAATACCTTTGAGTTGGCTCATTTAGCATCAACTTGTATTGATTACTTTGAAAATATTGAACGATGGAATAAATGGCTAAATACATGCTCCTTACAATTTAGCTCTAAAACACCTTTAACATTTGTAAATACAATTGCGGGTAGAAGGTTAATTAGGAACGTTGTTAATAGCCTTAAACACGGTTATAACGCTTAAAAAGACCCCAGCGTTTGCTGAGATCTTTTTATTTACCCTCTGCCTTTTCGGCAGTTAAAAGTTACAATTTGTGGTTGTTTACTTCCCGGCCTAACTTCAGCTGCCTACTCGGCAGTTCACACTTAGCGGAGTTGACGTCAAAAATTCTAAATATTTCCAGCTGCCTACTCGGCAGTTCACTATTAAAAATAGTTTAAATTCCTATAAACACCAAACTGTTAAACGTATTTAAATTATTTACCCTTATTTTTAATCAATCAGATAACTCATTGAAAATTAATGGGTGTTTTAAAACTATTATAAAAGGGTATTTAAAGAAGGAACCGTACCTAGAAATATTTGATTTGTAGCAAAGCCATAATTGTTAAACTGATTTTTTATGGATTCAGCATTTTCATTTTTTTGTATATGCAAAACATAACTTTGACCATTGCCTTTGCTTGATACGGGTATTGAATGAAAATGGCCTATGTCCTTTGCCTCAAATTTATATTCAGGGTTGTAAACTTCGCCTCTGGCTTCAGCTCGTTTTTTAGCTCGCTTTAATCGCCTTTGCTTTTCGCCAACAAATGCTTTTGCTACCGATTGGTTGCGAACAAACATGACTTCGCTTTGGTTTACTGGTACTTCAAGTATTTTTGATAAGCCAAATAACTTGTCATGAGCCATCATCTCAAAATAGCTTTGCTGAGATAGATTGGTTAATTGCTTTTTATTTGTTGATACAAACGCTAATTCATTACCTATTGTTTGCTCATTCCATTTAGGAAAGCACACACCAATATTACTTATTTCACGTGAGCTCATAAACCCATGCAAAATACCGATACAACGCCCAGCAAGAAGGCTTACATCACAACTTTGGGGTAAATAAGTAATGGTAAAATAATAGCGCTTCAACCTTTACTCCTTTGAAACAAGCCACCTTTGATCAGCACTGCCGCAATAAAGTGAATTGAGTTTGATTGTTCACTTTGCTCTAAACCATGCTTTTCCATGTGTTTAATATGCAAAGCAATGCGCGGGAGTAATGAATAAAAGTCTGAATGGCTCTTAGGTGTTCTGTGTGCAACTAATATTTGCTTATCTGCGCCATACTCGTGAGTGCGTAAAGGTTTGTAACCTTCCTCATACCAATCATCAATAGTTTGGATAGCAGCCCCTACTTTTTGTGAATTCAAACTTGCTGCTTTTTTATCGCCTACTTGAGTATATGCAAGTTGTTTAGATGACATACCTTGTTCAACATTATCTACAAACTTTTGACTAGGATGAACCTCTTGGCTAAATGCATTTTTAATTTTTGCGGTTATATCTAAATAACAATAATTTTGAGGATTGCTTAGCCCTTCTTGAATAGATTCTGACAACGTTAATAATGCCGTTTGATTATTTTGCCAGTTGCCTTGCCATTTTAGTTTTTGTGCACCTTCAACAACAATCGGGGCTGCGTGCTCAGTAAGGATTTCAATATCAACATTTGGTGATTGGCGGTTACGCCAAAGCCAGTTGCCCATCAGTATATTTTTAGCATAGCGCGTTGCAACTTCATTAAGGCCATTGTGTTTTTTATAGGTTTCGAAAAACCGTTTTAACCAATAAATAACTTTAGGGTCATCACATACATGTGGCTCAATACAATTAGCCTCAACCCTGAGTGAAAAACGACAAAATAGCTCATTTACCGTTGGAGGTACATAACACACATCAATTGTTTGAGGGTTTCCAAACGCGAGATCTTGTGGCGCTAAATTTTTAGCCACATTTTGCTTTTGATACGCATCGCCAAACCCTGACTTCTGCCCAACTAATTTATTTTGCTCTATTTGTAGCGGTTCAAAGTCAGACTCTGGTGTTTTATAAAAAAACACCGCTTTACTGGGTGAGAGCGAACGCGTGTAACTTAAGTGCCGAGGTAATTGCATTATTCATACTCAAACTTAGACTTTTTCATAAGCATAGACTCTTTTTGAACATCCATAACCCAAAATGCGTCATGAAAGAACTGCTTAGCCCCTGCGTACTTTACTGATGTATTGCTAACACACTCTAACAGCCCAATTACGGGCTCTGCATAACAATGGTATTCATGTAATGCTGCATCTCGCTTTACGGGTTCTTCAAGCGCAGCCAAGCCAATTGCAGCGGGTCTTAAATTAAAGTTACTGTTAAGGGCATCAATTAATTGTTCAAAACTTTTAACTACTTTTTTTGAAGGATATAACCAACTGCCATTTGACGATTTTGCTTTAAGTTTTTTAAACAGCTCGCTCGGTTTGGTATGTACATGGCACCAGTCAATATTTTGATATAACGAAGGTGGATGCATAGTCCCGCCTGCAAATGAAGACGGTAGTGCGGGCTTTATAAGCTGACTATTTAACTTATCTAACAGCTCAGTATTTGGTACAAAAAGTCTAAATACTAAATCGAGTGTTATGTCACATTTTGGTTTATCGATAATTCCAGATCTTATTACATGACTACGCCCTGCAACTTGTTTTAACTTGCTTGGCTCAGGTAATGGTTTACCTGTATGTAATTGATAGTTTTCAATGTAAATAGCACTGCCAATACACTTAATTGAAGGGTCTATAAAGTTTTTTAGCTTACGCTCAAAGTTATGAGCAAGCCCATTTAAAGCAGTAAGTGACGGCATGCCTTGAATATACGGATTAGCCATTGCCTCAGCATCAAACACTCGCATATCTTGGCAATGTACATACACTATCTGCTCATCATTTAATATTTCTTGTTCAGCTGCACAGTGAGTAAATACATAGTTTAACTGCGCTTTAAACAGTCCCATTAAATTAGGGTGATACGCAAAGCGTTTGAGCTTACTTAAATTACCAAGGCTCTCATTTAGTACGTTACTAAATTGGCTAATACAGTTAGTAATACTCTGATCTAAGTAATGCCTTACCCACTCAGGGTAAACTTGGTTTTGCGCGTTATTTTTAGCTTCAAGAATATTATCAAGCCATAACTGCAAGCTAACACGTACTTGCCTAATAGCCGCTACTCGCGCTAATCGTTTTTGCCTTAACGTATTAAACTGTTTAATGCCTACCAACACCAAAAGCGCCTGTTGAAATTGACTACTTAATAGCGCACGAATTTTAAATGCTTTCTCAATATCATTATTGGCTACTTTAGAGCGGTTAACAGCCTTTGAATATGTTTTAGGAAAGTAACGCAGCACTCTTATATTGCCGCCTACTGAGCTTGCTAAATCGCCAACATTGGCAGGTCTTGAGTGCTCAACTAAAGCAAAATTTAACTTACGATCTGTTGTTAATTGCTGAATTTTAGCCAGCATTGCGTGGCTTACTACAGGCGTAACCACAAGGTAGCTTTGCTGAAATGGCATTTGTAATTGTGGTGAAAAAGAGCTTACTTCTAATGGGAACTCTGCCACTGGCAACTGCTGTTTTATTTTACCCGAGATTTCTAAAACCGCCTTTTTAGTAAACCCGTATGCTCTTATTAAATTAATCCAAACAGGCTCTTCATTAATTAACAGCCTTGCTAAACAAGTCACTTCACCTTGCCAATTAAACGAGGTTAAAAATAGCTTTGCATGATTAATTTCAGCACTGTTGTGCGACCAGCCAAAACTTAAAGGTAATGACCGGCTGCAAATGCCCGCAATATCTTCACTTACAACTTCACTAATTAAACGTTGATGGCTTACTCGTATATCGGGGTATTTTAAATTATGAGTATGAAACCATTTCACTTCGTTAATGCACTTACTCAGTAACACTTCATCGCGTAGTACACTTTTAGCAGTTCTTGCACTTGTTAAATCATCAATCTCACTTCGCTTATAAACAAGATTAATGAGCACAGTCAGCGCTAGTTCTTCAAAGCCATCTACCTCGACATGAGACGTGTATGGAACGAACAATTTTCTAAGTGCTGTGGTTTTTTCTTTTAGTGGTTCAATTGCAAGTGCATCTTGTAAGTTCATAAGTTACCACGGCGCTATAAATTGTTTTTTTGTTAGAGGCTTTTCAGCTGCGAATGCTTGTTGTAGTTCAATCACTTGGCGTAAATAAAATACATGGCTATCAGCTCTGAGCTGTTCGTGCTTTTTTTGTGAATAAGCACAGTTTAAAAAGGCTTCTTGATGAAGCCTGTAAACTTGCTCTGTAGTAGTGTTTAACAATACTGCGGCATCAAAAGTACAAAGCAGTAAGTCACCAATATTTGGATGTTTAGCTTTAGGGTTACTATCAACTAATTCGACAAAATAACTAATAATCTCATCAATTACTTTGTTTTTCCGGTTACTTGTTGCAGCTATTTGACCATCACGGATTAAATCGCCATAAACAGAGCTGAACTTAGTTTTATTAAAAGGGTTAAGTTGCTTGAGTCGCGCATTATTTGTGAGTAAATCTAATTCAGTGGTAAGGCTTTCAGGCCAAGTATTAAAGTAATCAACAAAAGCGCAGTTAAAGTCTGCATCACTTACATCAAGTTGCTTAACCTTCGCAAACCACGATATCAACCCTACTATTTTTTGGCTGTTACTACTTGCAAGCGCAATTGCAATTTTAAAGTCTGCATCGTTTAACTGTTCACTATTGGTTATTTTACAACCGCAAACACACTCTAAAAACGCCTCAGAGGCTCTGTAATCAATTAAGTCATAGCACTCCTTACAACGTGTAATTAATTGTGACTTATGCTTATGACACGCCTTATAGGGCTTTAAATGCCAATAAAAGGGAATATGGGAAGATTCAGACAAGCATTTAATGCAAACAGGTATGTTATCAGTACGAAGTAGCTCAAGGGGAATAGCCAGTTCATTTCGACTTACTGCGGCAAGGTTGCCAAATTTAAAATTACTGCGCCTCCAAGCAAGTGCAAGAATGTCACCAGCGTTTACATCTGCTAATTGAGCAACCAACTTAAGCGCTCTTATTCTAAAGCTGCTCGCTTGCCTAGCATGATAAACATCAACTTTACTCAGCGCTAACGGCAGCGCACCTTCAAGCTCATTATCTTGCTCTGCAAGCCATTGCCACAAAATATCAGCAAGCTCACTATAGCCATTGTATGAGTTATCCCTTGCAAGCCTCAGCAAATAGCTTTCAAGCGCCTCATCTGGGTAAGATTTTGTTTGAACTAAAAAATGCATCGCCAACCTAAACTAAGAAAATCTTAGTTTAGGTTTAGATTAAAAGTAATACTTAGGTCAAGCTTAAAGAGAAATTAATCTTTTGAAACATCTAAAACAAATATATCAATCAGCCCTACAAGATTTTTAGGTAAGTCATTTTCTAATTTTGCTTTAAGTTCATCTGCGCTTTTCAAGCCATGCTGCTTTCTATTCGCTACCTTTTCTTCAGCCCCAAACCAAATAACAAGATAAATACCTTGTCCTTCAGCGTCAGGATGAATTGAATATCTTTCAGCCAGTTGGTTTCCTGCTGCTGAAAACAGTTCTGTATGCCACTGCCCTTTAGCTTCAATCACAAGTAATCTTCGAATACCATCCATTACTTTGGAGGCAGTAATATCAATTCTATTTTTATCTTTTGTTTGATGCTCTGCATTGATAACTATACTGTCTGCTTCTAAGCGAGGCTTCAAATAGTCTGCAATAATTTCTACTGAGCTAACTTCGTCAAGTCGAACTCCGCCTTGAGAATAAAAACGATTTCCAGGGTTAAACTCCCCACCTTTAATATCTTTTTGATATTTATCTAGCTCATACAAGACTCTATCTCTAAGTCCTTCAACTGTAACAATCTCACAATTATCCAAAAGGTCTATAACCTTTGAAATATTTGGAGGAATAAAGTTTCTCATAGCTAAAGCACGAATTTGATTTGCTCTCATACTTTTAAGGTTTTGGCACATAACCTGAAAACGAGAGTCCTCAATTAACTGTTCAATAATATGAATTGTTCTCTCAGAAGCGTCCAATTCAATTTGCCAAGATATATCAACCAGAAATCGATATGCTCTTTCTCCGTCAGGGCTAGAAGTGCCATATGAGGAAGGCAAGTTAACTTGTGGCCAATCTTCAATAAAGCGATCTAATAATAGATATATTTTATCACTAGATAAACTTGGAAAAGTATCGCGGCTTCCTGAGTTTAAACTACTTGATATTCCCTCGAATAAAAATATTGAGCTTTTCTTCTGAGTAAGGAAATTAAAAAGCTTTTGGGAATCGCATAAATTCAAAAAATAAAAAGCTCTTAAAAACCAAAATTGTATGATTTTCTCTTCAGACTTATCTATATGAGGTGACTCAATTCGACCCAGCCATTCATCGCAACGAATTAAGATCAAACCTTTAAGCTGTTCTTTATCACCATAATGAACGGCTAAATCAAATAAAATATCCAACGCATAATAGCTCAGGCCAGAATACTTGTTTAACCACTCTAAGGGTAAATTGGCTTTAAATTCACTAAATATTTCATCGTCTCTTAGTACTTCTACTTCAGGGTGTTCGCATTTAAACTTGTCTAATTGAGGCTCAACATACTCTTTTAAGTAATTTTCTTTGGAAGTTACATCAGGAAATAACAAACGATCAATTTCACACTTAAGAAGACCACGTTCATCTTCAGTTACTGCGTCATAATAAATATTACATCTAGTTTTCACAGCAGTAAGTATTTGCTTACTAATATTGCCTAGATTCCCCTGCATACGTATTGTTTCTATACACAAAGCATACAAAACCGTTTCAATAAGTAACCACTGCGATAGACTCCTCAACTCAGCAAGTTTCCTTAAATCAGGTACGTCAGGAGCAATCAGGCTAGTGCAGTTTTTTAATGAAGTTCTCACCAGTTCTTCATCACCAAACTCTTTTTGTATATTTTCAGGTTCAAATAACAAACACTCTGAAAAATTAACTAACCACCCGAAATGCCCTCCAGATTCGATTAAAGCGCGGTTTCTCTGAATAAAGCTAATGTTGTCTGCACGATTTTTGCTCTCACATTTTTTGTTCTTTCTATCTAGTCTATTAAACTTCGAATTTCGTTTTCGTATCTGTAATCCAATAGAGTAATCTGTATTATTTGCTTTTGCCCACTCTCGCATAAATTCTAGCTTTTGATTAGCATGTTTACGCATGATACTGCGTATCTGATTATTCAACTTGAGCTTATTATGCTGAAAGTAATAATGCCTCGTAATAAAAGTCGACCACAGTTCTAAATTGTTTTCTTCAAATGCTAAATTGATTAGGTATTCAATATCTTCAACGGAAAAACATAATCCAGAATGCGCACCGCAATATGGTTCAAACCTACTTTGTTTCAGATCGTAGATTTTTTTACGTTCAGTTATACCAGAAAAAGCGGTTTTAAAAAGTCCTTGTCTTAAGTCTTTATTTTCTCTGATTGCTTTTACAGACTTACAGAAATTATCACTTCCTTCCCTGTGATAATTTAAGTTTTTTAGCCATCCCCATATCTGTTCTGGGTTATATGGGAGGCTAGTAATATCAAAGTAATGATCGAGTAATTTACCTACAAGCTTACTTATCCCGTCTCTACAAAAACACTCATAGTACTCTTTGCCACAACTGCAAGTTAACTCATCAGTTAAAAAATTTAATAATCGTTCTGTATTTTCAGCACTTAAAGTCCATACCAATTTATTGATGAAATATCGATTACCTTGTAACCGTCTATCATCTAGTGAGGTTTTTTCAGTAGGGTAGAGATTTGAACATGCTCGAAAGAAGCGTTTTAGTATGCCTAAATCAATAGAGTTAGCACCTAAGAATTCAATTCCTTTAGCTGCGATGTTTAGAGAGGTATTACTAGACTCAGATATTAATGTTTCGAGTATTTTAATATCATCAGAATCAATAAGCGAAAACAAACATTCCATAGCAAGCCTTCGAGTATCTAATCTCTCATTAGGTTCAAATAGTATGTTTATGAGATTGGGGGATAAGTGCTCAATAACCTGAGATTCTTTGATTATAGTTAATACTAAGTCTCGTAAATGCCCATCACTTTTATTTTCTAAAATTGGCTTAATATCTTCAGCCATATTTTTATCAAAAAAACCAACTGTACTGTATCGCCGCCAAAAATCACCTCTTCTAAAATACGGGTCATTTTTTTCAATTTGTGTTAACTGTGATAAAAGCAGCCTTTTAGATGAGCGATCAAGTTGTGAGGGGTCTCCATTAGCTAGCACAGCATAAGGATCAAGCTTTATAATTTCATGTTGTAGCGCTAACCCGCCGAGAGTAGCCATCCAACCAAGCATTCCTCTCAATTCATCACGAACAATATTATTTGAAACTATTACTGTTTTACAAACTCTTAAAGTTAGTGGATCTTGATTACTCTGTATTCGCTTTACTAAATACTGGGCGGCACAATATTCAGCAATAATTTTGTGAACAGCTCGATGCTGATCAACATCATCTGCAAGTTTAAATAAGCGAGAATCTATAATGCTTGATAGATCTAAGCCCTCTCTTATTAGTGCATTAATATTGGGGTATAAGTATTCCTCTGATAAATCACTAACACTTACTCCTTCAGCACCTGATAAAAGAGTTTTAGAAAATACTTCTGAAGCGAGCTCTATTTTTTTCTTATACGCGAAATCTATTCCAGTTCTTCTTTTTGCCGAAGGGTTAAGCTCTTTAGCTAAGTGCTCAACTGCTTTTTCAAAGATGGAGCTTTTACTTTTAAATTTTCGATTACTTTCAATGTAGGCATCTGCAAACATTTTCAAAAACTGAGGGTTCGGAAGTAAAACATCTAAATTAAAGCGTGAAACTTCTGTATAAAAATTATCAAAATCTTCATCAGGCAAGTGGTGATCAAAAATCTTCCTTTGCTCTAATTCATTAAACTCCCTCAGCCTTAAAACCAGAGGAACACATTCTAAATACTCTATAACCGCTTGTGCTGAGTCACTGCTCCATTCACTTGAGCGACTTGATATTATTAAAGTTTCAGGTTTTGACTCTATGACTTTAGCTAATAATTTGTGTATACCACAGTTGTCAATCTTGGATAGTTCATCCAAGGCATCTATAACAAGAAAATCCCTAAATAATTTACTAGAATACAAATACTTGCTAGCAGTGACTGGGTTAGTATTAGCCTTACTTGCTAAGCTTTTAAGAAACTCAGTCTTACCAGCTCCTGGTTCTGCTAAAATAATTACACACTTAGAGACACTCAAGAGTTCATCTTCAGCATAAATTTGCTCATCAT
Organism: Pseudoalteromonas translucida KMM 520; assembly: GCF_001465295.1. Taxonomy (NCBI): domain Bacteria; kingdom Pseudomonadati; phylum Pseudomonadota; class Gammaproteobacteria; order Alteromonadales; family Pseudoalteromonadaceae; genus Pseudoalteromonas; species Pseudoalteromonas translucida. Next base: position 2,308,816 of record NZ_CP011034.1, read on the forward strand.
TTTCAAGAGTACGCTGAAGATAAATATTTGAAGTCATAGATTCTCTATATATACAAATTAAAGTAAGGTATTTACTCTTTAATTAAGCCTTAAAATATTTTGGAAGCTTTAATACTATCAAGCAGTTTCGCCTTATCATGCTGGTCTGCTTTACCCCATGCGCAAATTAATTCAGCCAAGTCATCTTCTTCACAATAAAAGTAAGCAACTGGCACATCTAGCTCTTTAGCTATGCGTTTCATGGTTAAAAAATCAGGGGCATGTTTGCCTTTTTCGTATTGGTTCATGCGAGCACTAGCCGTGTTTGGCTCCATTCCTAATGCCATACCAAGCTGTTGCTGAGTAAGGCCAGCTGCTTTTCTTGCAGACTTTAGGCGTGAAGGTGTTGGAGTTTCCATGTGAACCTTAGCTATAAAACATATCTTGCTAAGATTCTCTTAGTATCCAACCCATAAGTGTACTAAGGATATTTTAGTTTTTAGAAAAGTTAAAGATAATCTTTTTTCAGGCCGGCCAATCGAATTTTACTAGTTGTAAATTGTTTTGTAACTGAGTCAATATATTGATAAAGGCTGAGCTCAATTTCATCAAAGCTCGTTCGGTGTCTGTGCTCAATTGTTATACCAAATTCTTTCAAAACTTCTATTAGCTTTGTTTGATGGTTTGTATATTTATATCTTAAGTTAGTATCTTTAGCATCATTGTATCTTTGGTTTGAGTCCTCAATTACAGCTATTACGTCATTTAATTTTCGATCGTACAGTCTAAAAAAGTTAAATTTACCACTTCTAGAGTCTGGGAACACTAAAGCATAATATGTATACAAATCAATACGTTCTGGACTTAACAAGTGGTCCCGTTCAATTTGAGCTGAACAGAATTCTGCAAAGTTACTTAAGTTGTTGTTATGGTTTGACATTATGCTATTTTCTAATGATAAAGCATACGTTTTCCACCCAATATACACACCCAATCCAGCTAGTATAGTTCCAAATATAACAGTCAATTCTTTACTGAAAGATAGGGAATAGATGAACCGTTCATTAACAATTTTTAAACAAGAATTGGTTAAACATAATCCCCAAGTTAAGTTCTCATCATTGATAAATTCAATTGCAACGCCTATAACTAGCAACAACTGTAGGGAAATATAAAGTAAAAAAAGGAATACAAACCAGCTTTTAGTTCTAACGCTTAAAAGGTAATTCACCGAAATATGTTTTTTCAAATTGATAAATATGCTCTTAAATTTATCCAATGTCATATTTTCGATCCTTTGGCTCAATTTCTTTAAGTCGCTCACTTATTTCGGTGTATTTATCTTTATATAATCTTTTTATAATTCCATTCATATAAACAACTAGGTTAAATCTTTTTTTGTACCAGTATTTCTCCCTATAACTATCAGGGTAGGTTTCGAGCTTTTTAATTATAAAAAAACAATGTTTTATATCAACTGCCGATGGCAATGGCTGAATATCACTTAAAGCGTTTTTAAAGTAGCCGTGTTTTGGATGCTTGACCCTTGCTAGCTTGTGAATGCGACCTAAACATCTATCAAAAGATCTGCGATAACTTCTGCTTTTCCTAAAGTTATTTTCTTGAGCTTTCTTTGTTAATGCATGTACTTCTGCTCTGATTTTTGCAATCTCTTTAGCAGGTAAACGTGGCTGGTCAAACTCAACTCTAAGCCCGTGTACCATCAAGGGCTTTATCGAGCTATAAGACACCTCTTCTTTTTGCTCATTTATTGGCAAATCTTTTTGCAGAAGCATGTCTTCAATTAATTTTTTTGCAGTGTTGAAATTAAAATTAGAAGCTGTACTAGAAACGGAGATATCATCAATGAACCTAGTATAAGTAAGTCCCTTACGTTCTAATCGTTTAACCAGTAAGTGTTCTAAGTCAAAAAATATTAAGTTAGCTACATAGCTTGAGGTCAATGCGCCTTGAACCAATGTATTTTCAAAGCAACAAACATCACATATGAAATCGGCTACTTCATTTGAAAGATCTAAAGTATTAACCAAAATATCTTTTATATGCTCTTTATGAATATTATCGAAGAAATCTGATATATCCATTTTTAAAAGGCTTTTTGCTCCACAATGCTTTTCAGCACATTTGATGTGGTCTCTGCTATCCTCAATTCCATTAATTAACTTTGGTATAGAACCGTATACAAACTCAGGCCAAATTATTTTAGGCTTGAAAAAGCGGTTATTGATTCTTCTCTGAAATTTTCTGGTCAATTTATTAGGACATAAAACTCTTCTCTTAGAACCATCACTTTTATATGCAGATTTAACAGGTTCACGATATCTAGAAGAGCTATTTGAGGATATAAAAGCTTCATAATCATCTTCTAAATCTAGAAAAGATATAAAGTTTTCAAGCTTTTTAATTGGGTCGCCTCGGTAATACTTAATTTCCATATAATACCATTTTGGTTGGATGCCGTACCAAGCATGCGCTTTTATACCGTTTCTCTAGGCTAAAGGTTAACCATCACATTCTTTAAGTCAAATCTCAGCAACCACTGGTTAAACTTCGGTACGGCTGATCCATAGCTTGCTATTGCCTCCGCCAGCCGGAGGCGTGGTGGGGCCCTGAGCGTAGATGACATAGTCACCGTTATGTATGTAGCATACATAACACAGCTGAGAATTTTTAATAACCTTAAATGCAGTGAATAAGTGAATCACTTACGCAGATTACAATCTAATTGATAATCGACCATAATTCAACAAATTAAGACAGCTTATTTATCTAAGCTGAATAAGTAAGGTTATTTCCTTAACAACTGACTAATCGGCATCCGGTCAGTAAACTTGGTCGCTATAAACGGGTCTTCATCTTGAGAGCTTTCAGGCTTATAAAGTGAATAGCGCTCGACTTCGCTTGCTGTTATTTCTGCTACAGGCAAGGTAAATAAATTAGGAACATCCGGAAAGAGTACCTCAAATGCTTTAACTAAATGCTTGGTTGTGAGAGTTTTCGCGTTGTCCATTAATGCATAAAGTACGGCATCATCTAAAAAGTATTTTAATGTTCTAAAGCAACCTTTTGATAATGAGAACAAAGTAAACACTGTTGCTTGCTCACTTAAGTTTGGCTTTTCGGCAAATGGCATACGGTTGGCTAGACCAATTATTAGTTGTACAAAATGCTTTGGGTTTTCTGACAACTTAAAATAAGGCAACTGCCGCCTTATTAATAAACGAGATGACCACTGGGGCTCGTCTGCTATTTTTTCTGCCCACGGCATACCTACCAATACAATTGATACACCCGCTTCGTCGTTAATATATTTTAATCGATTAGCAATCTCGCGGCGCTTTTTACCTTGGTTGTGCTCAATTAGCTCTTGGAACTCATCAATAATTATAAGCTCTGTGCCACATGTTTTTAGGCATTTTATTAATGATGTCGTTAAGCGAGTGCCGTTTATTCGTAGCTTACGCTCTGTGCTGCCTACTTGCCCTAAATCTTTAAGAAGCTCTGCTAAAGTAGATTCTAATGTCGGGTTACTAGGTATGCGGCTTACCAATACAGGGTGGTTCATAACACCATTAATAAATTGCGGTAAATGTCGTTCTTTATATTGCTTGATCAGTGCTGTTTTACCTGTGCCTGTATCGCCATTTAAGAGCATGCAAGGCTTTTCACCTGTTAGCCCTTTACCAAGTCTTAATCTATCGAAGTCGTTAAATATGGTGGTTATTATTGGGTATTCAATAAATACATCACGAAATTCATTCAGCTTTTCTTTTTGTTTATCGGTCAGCATAATTAAAATCCATCTAAGTCTGAGATAAAATCATCCCAGCTATCAGTTGGTTGCTCTTTAGGTGTAACCTTTTTGGCCTCTACGGGTTTGCTATGCGTTATTGACTTTTGTGAGTCACTACTGATATTTTGATGTTTAGCTAACGCTTTACCACCCTTTACTTTTGAGTGTTTTGGCGCATTTTTTAACTCTTCAAACTCGTTTTGAATTTTGTTATGAATAAACATGCGCGCTTTTGCTAAGCCTACATTATCGATAGAGCCCGAAATAAAGTCGCGGTGGATGCGTATATTTATTTTATGCTGATTCAAACTTAAATTTTGGGTGTAACCGTTTGGATCTATGCATGGCACTTTTATGTAATGCTCTAGCTTATCAAGGTAAACATATATATAAGAAATATCATCGGGATTTAATTTAATTAAAACTTCTTGAGATACTTTATGGCTAAATTGCTTTCTATAATTGGCCAGTTCAGTACTGTCGTAGCTTAAGTTTTCTAGCCGTATCCCACCTTTACGAAGTACCCGATGATTTGAAATACTGAGCACAACATCTAGTTGTTGAAGATCAGCATCACTTAGCATTGTTGGTGGTAACGTATTAAAACCTTGATCCCACAGTTGACTCGGTATGTACTTAAAGCGACTGTCGGCATCTTGATGATAAACGTCTACTACCCATTTATGAAATAACTGCATAAAGGTCGTAAAGCGCATGATTGCATCTTTTTTTGGATTGTATTCATGCTTTTGTAAAATGTTAGAAAAGGTTTTACCGGGAACAGGATCTAATAACTCAGTATTTATTGTTCCAAACATACGTTCTACAAATGGTTTTAACCAAGGCTTTGCGACTGGGTTATATTGAGTATTAATGCCTATTTCTTCACAAGCAAGTTCAAGGCTGTTGCTCCAAAATTCAGCGCCATTATCAACAACGAGTGTTTCAATTTTGCCAGCACACTTCCACTCATTAATCGTATCAGGGTATAGTTTTGCCACTTCACTTTTAGGTTTCATCGCATTTAGCATTGCTCGCCTTACTGCATCATAGCTAGGCTCACTGAAGCTAAAGTAATAGCCAACAATACAATGGCTATACACATCTACCAACATGGTGAGTGTAGGCCTACCTAGTGGAATATGTAGCTCATCATCTAATAAAATAAGATCAAGTGGCGTATGGTCAATTTCAACTTTTTCAAGTACTCGGATAGGCCGTTTATGCCCTTCAACCTTATTATAAGCAATATCAGCAAGGCGCTTACCATAACGAGCAATCATTACTTCGTATTGCGGTAAGTTATCTATTCTGTTTTTAAACGCTTTGTATGTTAAAGGCTTTAAAACACTGTCAACAACACTGTCGTTTTCGATAATAACTAAGTCTTTATAGAACTTGTAAGCCGAAGCCACTGATGGTTTTTCTTTTACTAAGTAACGCTCAAGTGCTTTTTCAAAAAACTTATCAGTGGTTGTATCGCGCTCCCTATTACCCTTTTTTTGGTGGCTTGGTATTAGCGCCATAATATTTTTATCCGCATTGGTGTAAGCGCTATACCATCGTGCGGCTGTTCTCCAACTTGGCTTTTTTTCACCCTCAACATCAGGCATTAATTTTAATAAAGGTTCAAGATTTTTTTGTGTCCAACCACCTTGAATATTAGCCTCAAGCCATTGAATATATTTAAGCTTAGCAAATGTTGTTGTTTTTATTTTTTCAGGAAGGGCTTGTAAGTCTTTAGTGTAATTTTGAGGTAGTTTGGTTTCAGCTTTTGGTAATGGCTGGTTAAACTCATCATCAAACAAATCGTTATTAAACATTGTTAGACCAAATTGCTGTTTCTATTGATATTTCATTTGTAGTTAAGTCGGCAAATAACTGCCCTAGTGATAGTAAGCGAAGCACCGTAGCAAGTAGCTCACCGGCAGTTACTTTTAAATATCTGATTAACTGGCCCACTTTGATAGAGCCGTACTGCTTAACAAGTTCTAGTACCGATGCTTGCAATTCTGTTAAAGACTGAAAACCAGAGTAGCGATGCAAAAGCTTTAAGTTATTGAGTGTTGGGTATACACGGATTTGTTTATCAGTAACCAGTATTAAGTCGCGTCCATCTTGCTTAGCTATGGCTTGCTTTTCAATAAAACGTGCACGAAAGTCTTCGTCAGCAATTTTGCTTTGCGGTTTTACTTCTATAAATTTTTGCGTGCCGTCTGTGTGGGTAAGTAAAAAGTCAGGTGTGTAACGGCAAATACGGTTATCGAACTCATATTCGTAACCTAGAGGTTGTGCTTCAAATGCGGCTATTGGTGGTGAAAATTCAAAATGGAAACACGCATCAAACTCTAAAGAGGATTCGACTAAACAAGTAGATTTATTTTTTTGACTAGCAAATTTATGAAGATTTTTTACACGGGAGTATTTTAGTTTTCTTCTGTACATGTGAGTCAACCATTTAACCATTTGGTTAAATACTAGACTATGCCACCTTACACTTCCAATTTATGCCATCTTTTAGTACAGATATGTCAACTTATACTTCAAACAACACCCAAATGAGGAATTTGGGTGGCAGTCTTACCAGCCACATCTCGGCACACACGTCACAAACTGTGGCTGCTCCCTTCCGGGCCTGACCAGGTTCGCCTGCTAGTGTTGCGAGAGGACCAATAAGACTACCATTGAGGGCCTTGGTTGGCGCGGGAAGGATTATCTCTACTTTTGCTACGTTATTCAAGGGATAATCGAAAAAGAAAGTGCGATTGCATACTTCATATACAATCGCGGCCTTTTAAACTGTTTTATGCTTACTATTTGCTCTCTAACTGCGCTTTAATATTACGCAGTGCCGCTTTTACTTTTTTCATGTTCTCTGGGCCCATACGTAAAAGCTGTTTTTGTGCAGCGGGTAATTGCTCCCACTCTGCAAATGCATATTGGTAGGTTACTGAGTCGCGCAGCAAAGGTAAGTTACCTTCTGGCTCTGGTGTATCGAGTAATAAGTCGATTGCATTTTCAAGCGTTTGCGTAAACTCATCATCGCCGTAACCAATTTCAGTATAGGCATTATTAATAAGCGGTTTATATTCTTCAAATAAACGCACTGCTTGGGCGGCGCTCATACTAGTAAATATTTTCACATACGGGGTGTATCGTTCATAACTATTAGGATCAATAGTTAAAATATCACCTTCTGTGACACTAAATTTTTCTTCTGGCTTTATTACTGGTGTATGTTTTGTAGCAACTTTGCCCTTTGCTAAATTATCAACAAACACCACACCACGGCGAATAACATCATCGGTAATCATTAGCTCCATTACCGAATCACTTAAGTATTCATCCATTTTTGCCACAACAACTGCATCACTTTCATCAAGTGGTGGTAATTGCACGGCTGCTGGTTCTGCATCACGTTGCGCTGGCATTTCATAATCTTGAGGTTTATCTGGCAATACTGATGGTACATCTAAAGCGGGATCATTTTCTGGCTTTAGCTCCATCATAGGCTGCTCTACTGGTGCTGGCTCAACCTCAGTAAGCACTTCTGCCTCGTTGCTTGGCTTAAGCAATACAAATGCAGCGGCGCATACGAGTACCACTAAAATAATAATGGCAAAAAGTAGATTGTTATTAGGTGGACGTTTTTGAACATCTGACGCTGATGGTTTATCTGACATACGAACTCCATTAAAATTAAAATGCAATATCACTTAGAGTATTCTAAATGAGTTTAATTCATAGCTTACAGTAAATAATATTAAAAGCAGCTAAGGTATCCTTTGATTCTTCTAGCTTAAAGACTTAAAGTAAATAAATAAAGTAAAGACGTAGAACAGTTTAGTCCCTTATATGAAAATCAAGCAAGTTGATCCTAACAAACCCAAAGTTGCCCTGCTATTAACAGGGGGTGGCGCACGCGCTGCTTATCAAGTAGGCGTACTTAAAGCATTAGCTCACAGCATGCCTAGAACAGCGCCTCTGCCATTTAGAGTAATAAATGGTACATCTGCTGGGGCTATAAACTCTGCGGCGCTAGCTTGCTATGCCTCCTGCGCGCACTTAGCAGTGAGAAAACTCGAATCAGTATGGAAGAACTTTTCTACATCTATGGTGTATAAAAGTGATTTTTTAAGTGTATTTGGTCATATTACTCGCAATATTTTAACCAGTTTTCAGTCAGAACATATAAATCACCCGCCTGCGAGTTTATTAAACAATAGGCCACTGCGTAAATTATTAAACGAAATATTAGATTTACATCGCATTGAACGCAATTTACACCACAATTACTTAGAAGCGCTTTCGATTACCGCCTCTAGTTATACTACTGGTGATTCGGTGGCGTTTTATCAATCTAATACACGCCTACCATGGCAACGCGCTAAACGTGAGGGCCGCGCTACGCGTATTAATGTTGAGCATTTAATGGCATCGAGCGCCATTCCTATGGTGTTTCCTAGTGTAAATATTTATAACCATTACTTTGGTGATGGCTCTATACATCAGTTATCGCCTCTAAGCCCATCAATACATTTAGGCGCTGAAAAAATATTTATTATTGGTGTTGAGCAACCTAAAGAGTTACACCCTGTGGGTTACTCAGCTCATTACCCTGGGCTGTCTTCGGTTGCAGGGCATTTACTCGACAGCGTGTTTACCGACACTATGCAATCTGACTTAGAACGGCTTGAGCGAATTAACCGCACCTTAGGCTTGCTGCCAGCTCGCGATAAACACCAAGAACTTAAGCGCATAGAAACCTGCGTGATCAATCCATCACAAAATTTTAATGCCATTGCTGCGCAGTACTACGACGATATGCCATGGGCAATTAAAGTGTTGCTTAGGATCATAGGGGTTAAAAAACATTCGCAATCGAGTTTAACCAGCTACTTATTATTTGAAAAACGTTATACCCAACATTTAATACAAATTGGTTATGAGGATGGCATGAAAAAGCTGCCTGAAATACGTAAGTTTTTAGAGTTAGATTAGGGCGCTGATGCATGCTCGCCATGCATCATCTAAGTAACTTACTCAATACCATCAAATAAATAATGCTCTACTCGCTCTACGCGCCTTGGTTTGCCTTGCAGTATTAAAATATCGTTGGCTAGTAATATAGTGTGATCCGATGGATTGTCTATTTCATTGTTTTGTCGGCGCAGTGCTTTTATAGACACTTTTCGTTTTGCTAAATTAAGCGTCGCAATACTTTTATTAACCGCAAAAGCTTTATCGGGTAGCGCTATCGCATGCAAGTATTCAAGGCGTTCATGTGCGCCTTCGTCTACATCAAGGTACTCACCGGTAAAAAAACTCTGCAATAATTGATACCGGTTATGTCTTTCGGTACTAACACGGCGAATAATACGGCTCATTGGTACCCCCGACATAGACAAAACATGCGAAACCAACATTAAGCTAGCTTCAAGGGTTTCTGGCACAACTTCGGTAACTCCCAGCTCTTTTAAACGCTCAAGCTGACTGTCGTCTTTGGTTCTTATTAGTATTTTTACCTCTGGGGCAACTTGCTTGATTGCATCTATTACTATTTGCGTTTGCTCAAACTCGGTAAAGGTAATAATAACTAAACGTGCTCGCTCTACTCCCGCACATTTTAAAATATCTTTTTGTTTAACATGGCCAAATAATATTGGCTCTCCAGCCGCTTTACCTTCTTGAACTAAAATTGGATTACTTTCTATTGCTATATAATCAATGGCTTCTGGTTTTAAAAAACGTGCAACCGTTTGCCCCACCCGCGAAAAGCCACAAATAATGACATGATCACTATACAGTGTGCTGCTTTTAGGCTCACTTTCCCACGCTTGGCTTGCACGATCTAGCACGCCAATACGCTTTAAAATAAAAGGTGTTTTATCAATTAAAAAAGGCGTAAGTGCCATAGAAAGCACCCCTAAAGCAATTAAAAATGATACTTGCTGATTAGTTAGTAACTGATGCTGAGCGCCTAGTGCTATGAGTACAAAGCCAAACTCCCCCATTTGCCATAGCATAAATGCGCATGCGAGCGCGTCTTGTTTTCGCTCCCCCATTAGCTGAGCACTGATTGCCATTACCGCTATTTTTAATACTAATAAGCCAACTAATGCGCCAATAATAAGTAAGCTATTATTAAGCACATACATTACATTGAGCTGCATGCCGACAGTGACAAAAAACAACCCCATTAAAATATCTCTAAATGGCCTAATGTCGGCTTCAAGCTGATGTCGGTAATGGCTTTCTCCTAGCATCATGCCTGCTAAAAAAGCGCCCAGCGCCATAGATAAACCAAATGAGTAGGTGAGTAAGGCAGCAAATAAAGCCACCAGCAAAGTGGTAAGCATAAATAGCTCGTCGGTACGTACCAGCGCAATTTCATTGAATACTTTAGGCAAAATCCATTTACCTATAGCCCAAAGTAGTAAACAAACAAACGCCCCTTTCGTGAGCGCAACCGCTAACGCCCAACTAATACTTTGCGACCCGGTAGCGGCTAATAAAGGTAAAATAATCAGTAAAGGCACAACCGCAATGTCTTGAAATAAAAGCACCCCAATGGCGAGCTGCCCACGGCGTTTATTTAACTCCCCGTTTTCTTTTAATAGCTTAACAACCACAGCAGTTGAGGACAGCATCATAATAACGCCAATTGTAAAACTGGTGAGCAAACTAAAGTTTAAGCAATATAAAATCACAATAAGCACTGTGCTGGTTACTACAACCTGCAATGATCCTAAGCCAAATACTATATTGCGCATTGCCATTAGACGCGAAATAGAAAACTCGAGCCCCAAACTAAATAATAAAAATACTATACCTAGTTCAGCTACTAAATCCATTTCGTGGGTTTGCGTCATCCAACCAACACTGTGACTACCCGCTAAAACCCCTGTTGCTAAATAGGCCAATATAGGAGGCAGCCCTACGCGCTTAAAAATCCATACAAATAAGACAGCAGCGACTAATAAAGTAAAAATTTGAGTATTAATATTTTGCAAATATTACCTCGTTACTTATAAAAACGGCCATGCTTAACTATAGCAATCACCAATTTATCGGCCAGTTTTTAAATGTGGCATAAAATTCGCTTAGTATTATGAGATCATATACTCGGGGGAATAATTGAATGGAAAATGTGCATATATTGACACAACGTATTGCTGGACGCGGAGAGTTTTTGCCGTTTTCGGCTGAGCATTATCGTAAAAATGAACCGGCAGCAACGCAAGAGCTAGCTGCAAAATTACAAACCAGTTTAATACTCGAAGATATATTAGCTATTTATGCAAAATTTGCAAAACAACTGCTAAATTTTTCAGGTATACAGTTCAAGTCGGCGCTAGGTACAGTGCAAACGCCTGATTGCGATATTGATACACTTTATTATACTTTTGATTTAATTGTCGAAAATGATAATTTAGGGCAACTAATATACTTTAGTAAATACCCACTGAGTGTTGCCATAGAACAAAAACTACAATATTTTCATAGTGCGCTGCTCTATCCTTTACGTAATGCGATAATGTATAACCGGGTATTAAAACTTGCCACAAAAGATGCATTAACGGGACTAAGCAATAGAAGTCAATTTAATGACACCTTACTGCAAAAGCTTGAAAACTGCCGCCGTTACCAGCGCCCATTTAGTTTAATGTTGCTTGATTTAGACAGTTTTAAGCAAGTAAACGATAATTTTGGTCATAAAGTGGGTGACGATGTACTTAAAGAATTTGCCTTAGTACTTAATAGCTCTATTCGAGGCACTGACTCTGTATTTAGATTTGGTGGCGATGAATTTGCAATACTCATTGAAGATCCTGAGTTTACTACTAATAAAGTAATAGCTGAGCGCATTATGCAACGCGTTAAAAACTCAAAAATAATGGCGCAGTACTCAGTTACTACCAGTATTGGCTTTACTTTAGCGAGTAGCCAAGACACCGAAAACGATGTTTTTTCGCGAGCCGATAAAGGTTTATATAAAGCCAAAGCAGCGGGACGAAATTGCGCCAAAGCATATTAAGTACAGCGGTTAATATTGTTGTAAATAAAAAGCCTAGCTTCCCCCGCTAGGCTTTTTTATTGCTGCCTAAGTAGTTTTAATAAGTCTACCTACTTAGGCAGCAACTTTGCCGATAAAAATTTATACATAACCAACGCAATGCAAAAACCAAAAAAGAAACCACTGAGTAAATTAAGCAATGCAGCAATGCTAGCAAGTGGCGTAAATAACACTAACAATAGCGGTACACTCACTCCTAAAATAAAAAACAGCCCACCTTTACCTAACCAATAAGCCAGTAAAATACTAGCGCACACTATTCCACCCGCTATAGCGCAGCCCAATGTAACTATATCAAGCGTTAAAAAATAATTTGCAAGCACAGCAATAACCGCTGTAATTAGCATACCTTGTGGTGCTTTATTTACTAACGATAAGCCTACATGCGGCTCCTTACTCATTATTTACACTCCCAAAAAATACCGTTTTCATCACTATGGTTAGCACTTATAAAATAACCTACCACTTGTACTAGTTCATCATTATAAAAAATTAACGGCACATTAGCACGCAGCCAAGGAGCAACTTTTGCGTCTTTAAACCAATGTTTGAGCGTATTACTTCCTGGTTTTTTTAAAGGTTTAATGCGCGCACTATTACAATTAAAACGCACGCTTACTTGCTCACCTGCAGTTGGTGCTCTAATTCCTGCGCCACTGTGTTTTTTTAGTAAGCGACCATCAGCAAGCTTTAGCTCACTGCGGGTAATTAGTGTGTTGTTTAATTTTTGCGTGCTTGGTACAACAAAATATAAATGCCCTTGATGGCGGCGTATTTGTCCATCACTAAGCTCAATAAGCATTTGTGCATCGGTTTTAGCTGCAATTGCCTGATTAATTATTTGCTCCAGCTGCTTTTGCGATGGTAATACATGAGTAAACAACTCTAGCCACGCACGTACTACATTGGCTGTTCTAATAGGAGTAAATTTGGCAATAGCACTTATATTTAACGCCTGCTGAGGATTAACGCATTGCGTTAAATCAATGTGAGTATATTCGTTGAGTAAAGCGTGTTGCTGCTGCAGTAAACTAATACTGCGAGCGGTACATTGCTCAAAACCATTAAAGCGCGCTGCTAATATTGGCACAACTTGCTGGCGTATAAAGTTACGCTCAAAACGCTCATCGGTATTAGAATCATCGGTCACATGGTTAAGCGCATATTGCGCTGCAAAGGCTTCTATATCACTGCGTTTTACCGATAATAGCGGCCTGAAACATAATCGGCCACTGCTTAAAGTGCGCTCGCGCTGCATTGCACCTAAACCTTTTAAACCCGAGCCACGTTTTAAGCGCAGTAAAAAGGTTTCTATTTGGTCGTTTAAATGCTGCCCAAGTAAAATAATGCTGCCATGTGGGCTTAGCTCATCTAATGCTTGGTAACGAGCATCGCGCGCTTGCGCTTCAAGGCTCGTGCGTGACTGCTGCTCTATATTTACTTTAGCCATTTGAAATGGCACATTTAGCTCATTGCACAGGGTTTGACAAAAGCCCTGCCAGTCGTCGGCATACTGGCTCAAACCATGGTGTATATAAATAGCAGAAACTTGCAACGCAGGATCCTGCACTCGTAAAGCATGCATTAAATGCAGTAATACCACAGAATCAACGCCACCAGATAGTGCCACAGTAAACACCCTGTGACCTTGCTCAATATATTGACCCAATGATTGTTTTACTTGTTGATAAATAAGCGATGTGTGCATTAATTTAACCTGAGATCCTGATAATTTAGCCAATAATTTTAAAATACTAAGTTTTAGGTACTTGATTTTAGCCATTTTAAAACAAAAAAACCGCATAAGCGGCTTTTTAAAATATTTATTGCTAATTATTAAAATAATTTAAGAGCAATAACCAAACGACATTAAGCGTTTGTAGCGCTGATCAAGCATCTCTTCAAGCGAAAGTGCTTGTAGGTCGGCTAAGTCACGCTTTAATCGCACTTTTAAATTACGTGCCATAGCATCATAATTACGGTGCGCGCCACCTAATGGCTCGTCTACTAAGTTGTTAATTAGGTCTAACTCTTTAACTCGCTTAGCAGTTACGCCCATAGCTTCAGCAGCAAGTGGGGCTTTATCGGCGCTTTTCCATAAAATAGACGCACACCCTTCAGGAGAAATTACTGAGTAAGTACTGTATTGCAACATGTTAACACGATCGCCAACACCAATTGCTAACGCACCACCCGATCCACCTTCACCAATAACCGTACAAATAGTTGGCACTTTTAAAGAAGCCATTACTTTAAGGTTACGGGCGATAGCTTCTGACTGGCCACGCTCTTCAGCACCCACACCAGGATAAGCTCCAGGGGTGTCGATAAAGGTCATAATTGGCATTTTAAAACGCTCAGCCATTTCCATTAAGCGTAATGCTTTACGGTATCCTTCAGGCTTTGGCATACCAAAGTTACGTTTAATTTTTTCAGCGGTACCACGGCCTTTTTGTTGGCCAATAACCATTACTGGTTCGCCATCTAAACGCGCTATACCACCTAAAATTGCCGGATCATTAGCAAAAGTACGATCACCTGCAAACTCGTCAAACTCCGTAAAAATACGCTCGATATAATCTCGAGTATAAGGACGCAACGGATGACGTGCCAGCTGTGATACTTGCCAAGCGCCAAGTTCAGAGAATATTTTCTCTTTTAATCGGTCGCTTTTCTCTTTTAGCTTGCTGACTTCCTCTTCTAATTCAAGGTCTAATTCGCCAGCGCGGCTTACATTTTGTAATTCTTCAATTTTCACTTCTAATTCTGCAATCGGAAGCTCAAAATCAAGATAATTGAGGCTCATGCTCTAAACTACCTAATTAGTTAAATTCTAGTTCTACATCTTGCGCTGCCATTAGCGATAACTTATGAATTAAGTCGTCACTTGGCGTAACACACCATTCGATCCCTAGGGTTAATTGCGCCAATGCATCTGGGCGTTGGTAATAAACCTTGATCGGACACGTTCCCATTTTATATGGTTCGAGTACTTTTTGTAATTTATCGAAGAAACCTGCCTCGACTTGCACCATGTTCAGCGTCATTTTAATCGCTTTAATACGTTTTTCACGCGCTTGAGCAATGGTGTTTATTTCTCTGGCGGTCATTGTAATACCACCAGAGAAGTTATCAAAGCTGACCTGTCCAGATATCACCAAAATATTATTAACTTGGAGCATATCTTGGTATTTTTCAAACTCATCTGAATATAAGCGTACATCAATGCGGGCGCTCTTGTCATCTAAAGTTATTAATGCCCACCTATTTCCTTTTTTATTAATTAGCACTCTGGCCGAAATTACAAGCCCTGCAGCTGTAGATATTACATCGCGATTAGTAGGCTGTAAATCGACCAATTTACCACTGGTATAATATTTTAGCTCGCGGCGATATTGATTTATTGGATGACCAGTTAAATAAAGACCAAGGGTTTCTTTTTCGCCATCGAGCCATTCGTTATCGGTGAGTCCTGTGGCTTTAATAAAGGCTTGCTCTACTTCATCAGGCTCAGTGGCTAATAAGCCAAATAAATCACTTTGCCCTAATAACTCTGCTTTATTGTGCTGATCGGCGGCGCGCATGGCACTTTTTAAGCTTGCCAATAACGTGGCGCGCCCTGATTGAGTTTTTTCAGGGCCTAGCTGGTCAAGTGCTCCCGAATAAATAAGTTTTTCGGTTACACGTTTATTTAAGCGTTTTAAATCAACTCGGGCACAAAAATCAAATAAATCTTTAAATGGTCCGCCCTTAGCGCGCGCTTCTAAAATTGCCTCTACAGGTGCTTCACCTACTCCTTTAATAGCACCAATACCGTAAACAATTTCGCCTTGCAGGTTTACAGTAAATTTGAACTCGCCAGCATTCACATCAGGCGGGAGCAAGGTGAGTTTCATGTTTTCACATTCATCCACCAAAATAACTATTTTGTCGGTATTATCCATATCGGCCGACATTACCGCAGCCATAAACTCTGCTGGATGATGGGTTTTCATCCACAGTGTTTGATACGACACTAATGCATACGCAGCGGAGTGCGATTTATTAAAACCATAACCTGCGAACTTTTCTACCAGATCGAAGATTTTAATTGCTAGTTCGCCGTCAATGCCGTTATTTCGCGCACCATCTTCAAATGTTGAACGCTGTTTTGCCATTTCTTCGGGCTTTTTCTTACCCATAGCTCGGCGCAGCATATCGGCGCCGCCTAGTGTATAGCCTGCTAATACTTGGGCTATTTGCATTACTTGTTCTTGATACAAAATAATGCCGTAGGTTGGCTCTAAAATAGGTTTTAAGCTTTCGTGCTGATACTGCGCATCAGGGTATGAGATTTCTTCGCGGCCTAATTTTCGGTCGATAAAGTTATCTACCATGCCCGATTGCAGCGGACCAGGTCGAAACAAGGCTACCAAAGCAATCATATCTTCAAAACTGTCGGGCTTTAAGCGCCTTACTAAGTCTTTCATGCCCCGTGATTCTAGCTGAAATACCGCGGTCGTTTCGGCGCGCAGTAGTAACTCAATACTCTTTTTATCATCCAGCGGAATAGTATTAATATCTACTGGCTCTTTACCGGTACGCGCTAAGCGCTCGTTGGTCATGTCGAGCGCCCACTGCAATATAGTCAGCGTTCGTAAGCCTAAAAAGTCAAACTTAACTAAACCGGCAGTTTCAACATCGTTTTTATCAAACTGGGTAACCGGAAATTTACCTTCGTCATCGCAATAAAGAGCAGCAAAGTCGGTAATTGTGGTGGGCGATATTACTACCCCACCCGCATGCTTACCGGCGTTACGTGTACACCCTTCGAGAATGCGACACATGTCGATTAAATCTTTTACTTCATTGTCGCCATCGTAGGCTTCTTGCAAGCGTGGCTCTATATCAAACGCCTTGGCAAGTGTCATCCCGGGATCGCCTGGGATCATTTTTGAAATACGATCAACAAAACCGTACGGGTGACCTAATACCCGGCCAACATCGCGTATTACCGCTTTTGCCGCCATGGTTCCAAAGGTAATAATTTGCGATACCGCGTTACGCCCATACAAGGCCGATACATGATCAATCACCTCATCGCGCCTATCCATACAAAAATCGACGTCGAAATCGGGCATTGAAATACGTTCTGGGTTCAAAAACCGCTCAAACAGTAAGTCAAATTCCAGTGGATCAAGGTCGGTAATTTTAAGCGCGTAGGCTACCAGTGATCCCGCACCTGACCCTCGGCCAGGGCCAACTGGAATATTGTTATCTTTGCTCCACTGAATAAATTCCATTACGATTAAGAAATAACCTGGAAATCCCATTTCGTTAATTACACCAAGCTCTATATCTAGGCGCTCATCGTATTCAACGCGTTTTTCTTTACGCTCTTGCTCATCAGGAAATAAAAACTGCAATCGCTCTTCAAGACCGTCTTGTGACACTTTAACTAAAAAATCTTCAATTTTAAGTGAGCCGGTCGGATAATCTGGTAAAAAGTAAGTGCCAAGTTGCACCGTTACATTACAGCGTTTGGCTATTTCTACGGTGTTTTGTAATGCCTCTGGAATGTCGCTAAATAACTCAGCCATTTGCTCTGGCGTTTTTAAGTATTGTTCTTCTGAAAACCGTTTAGGGCGGCGTTTATCATCCAGTGTATAACCATCAAAAATAGCCACGCGAATTTCGTGTGCTTCAAAGTTTTCTGGCTTTAAAAATACCACTTCGTTAGTGGCCACAACGGGTAATTGCTCTTTAGCAGCAAGCTCAACCGCCATGTGCAAGTAATCTTCTTCAAGCGGTCGATTAGTTCGCACCAGCTCAAGGTAGTAGTTATCACTAAAATGCTGTTTATAAAAACTAACAACCGATTCAATAACACTCGGATTATTTTTTAATAACGCTTTACCTAAATCGCCGTCTTTTGCACCAGAGAGTATTATTAATCCGGCTTTAAGTTCTATTAGCCAATCACGATCAATCACCGGGCGATGAAATACATGCCCGCGCTGATATGCTTTAGATATTAATAAAGTGAGGTTTTTATAACCTTGATTGTCTTTTGCTAAAATAGTAATGCGACTTGGTTCGTTTTCGAACTCAGGGCTGCGTAGCCAAAAGTCAGCACCCACTATAGGTTTTATACCTGTGCTGTGGGCTGTTTCATAAAAACGCACTAAGCCACATAAGTTCATTTGGTCGGTAATAGCAATTGCCGGCATTTGTAGCTCTTGTGCTTTGGCTACAATTGGCTTGGTTTTGGCAAGGCCATCAACCATCGAAAAATCAGAGTGAACTCTTAAGTGAACAAAATCTGGAGCAGCCATATTTACGCCTCACCCTTGGCTTGCGCTAATACACGTTGCACTGGTTTAAAGCTTTTACGATGTTCTTTTATTGCGCCATATTGCTCAAGCGCTGCAAAATGCGCTTTGGTTGGATAGCCTTTATGCCCAGCGAAACCATATTCTGGATGGCGTTTATCTAGCTCTACCATTTCGTTATCGCGCGCTACTTTAGCTAAAATTGAAGCGGCTGAAATTTCGGCTACTAAGCTGTCGCCTTTTACTATTGCTTGCGCCGCCATGGTTAACTTAGGTAGGCGGTTGCCATCTATAAATACAAATTCAGGTTGCGTGCTAAGCCCCTCTACTGCGCGAGTCATGGCAAGCATAGTGGCGTGCAGAATATTTAGCTCATCAATCTCTGTTGGGCTGCAGCGACCATACGCGTAACACAATGCTTTTTCTTGAATTTCAATGGCAAGTGCTTGGCGTTTTTTATCCGTTAATTTTTTTGAATCTGTTAATCCTAAAATAGGCTTAGTGGGATCTAAAATTACGGCAGCAGTTACTACGTCGCCAACAAGGGGGCCACGCCCTACTTCGTCAACGCCGGCAATAAGGGCTACGTTTGGTCGTTCAATTTGCATTTATTAACTCCGCTACAGCGTTGGCTGCTTGTTCGCTGGCATTTAACCTAATTTTTTCGTGAATCGCTAAAAAGCGTGCTTTTAATACTTGGTTATCGGTATTTAGCATAGGCGTAAGAGCTTGCGTTAAATTTGCTACATTGCACTCGCTTTGTAAAAACTCGGGCACGAGTTCTTCATCGGCCAATAAATTCGGCAATGAAAAATACTTTATATTAAAGGTAAATAAGCTTTTAAAAATCCAATAGCTCAGTGGTTTAATTTTATAACCCACTACCATGGGCTTTTTATACAGCATGCCTTCAAGCGTGGCAGTACCCGACGCTAATAAAATAGCATCGGCTGCTTGCATAGCCTGTTTTGATTGTCCATCCAGCAAACTAATTTTAAGCGTTGGCGCAGTGGCATTTAAAATTTCAGTAAACTGCGCTTTGCGTTTGGCGTTAACCAATGGCACCACAATTTTAAGTGCTGGGTTTTGCGCTTGTAACTGCACGGCTGTTTTAATATAGGTTTCGCTTAATAAGCCTACTTCTGAGCCGCGACTACCCGGTAGCAGGGCAAGTACTTTATCATCTGGGCTTAGACCTAGCTCTTTGCGGGCTTTGCTATCGTCGTGCTCAAGCGCTATATCGTCTGCTAATGTATGGCCTACAAATGTACAAGGTACTTGGTGCTTATCGTAAAATTCTTTTTCAAACGGTAATAATGCAAGCACTAAGTTAGTAGCAGCACTTATGGTATGAATGCGCTTTTCTCGCCATGCCCAAACCGAGGGGCTTACATATTGTACTGTTTTTATTCCGGCATCTTTAAGGGGCTTTTCTACGCGCAAGTTAAAATCGGGCGCATCTATGCCAATAAATACATCGGGTGGATTATCAATAAAATGTTGCACCAGTTGTTTACGTATTTTAAGCAAGCGCGGCAGACGCCCTAATACTTCAACTAACCCCATTACCGACAATTCATCCATGTCGTAAAGCGTGTTACAGCCTTGCGCCTGCATTTTAGGGCCTGCTATACCTTCAAAAATCGCATCGGGAAAATTTTTTTTAAGGGCTTTAATTAAGCCTTCACCTAAAATATCGCCCGACAATTCACCTGCCACAATACCAATTCGTAGTTGTTTTTGATCTTTATTCATTTGATTTTTTCACACGTAAACTAGGGCCTGTTGGCCTTTATGGGTTAACAGGCTCTGGGCGTTAATTGAACCTAGTTTACCGCGTTTTCGTATTGGATTAAATGCTTAAAACTAAGTGCTTAAATTTGCTAAAAATAGCCCCAATACTGTATGCTTTTGATACTGATTAAGCACTAACCGCTTATATTGCGTTTTGCTAATATAAATGTTGACTTCAAATGGTCAAAAGTAAATACTAATGTAACTTTCAGTAATTACTGAAACCTTATAAAATCAACGCACCCGTCAAATTATTGCTTTGTGCTGTAACTACATCACATATTAGGAGCTAAACATGATAGATGAAACCTTTGTGGATCTATCGCGATTGCAGTTCGCTGTTACCGCCCTCTTTCACTTCTTATTCGTACCTTTAACCATAGGTATGACTTGGATCTTAGTTATTATGGAATCGGTTTACGTTATGACCGGCCGTGAAATTTATCGCGATATGACTAAGTTTTGGGGAAAATTGTTTGGTATTAACTTTGCAATTGGTGTGGCTACGGGTCTTACCATGGAGTTTGAGTTTGGTACCAACTGGTCTTATTACTCCCATTACGTAGGTGATGTTTTTGGTGCTCCCCTTGCTATTGAAGGTTTGATGGCATTCTTTTTAGAATCGACCTTTGTTGGCATGTTCTTTTTAGGTTGGGACCGACTCTCTAAACGCCAACACTTAGGTGCTACCTTTTTAATGGCAATTGGTACTAACATGTCGGCGTTATGGATTTTAATTGCCAACGGCTGGATGCAAAACCCAGTAGGTGCCGAATTTAATTACCAAACCATGCGCATGGAAATGACCAGCTTTGCTGAGCTGGTATTTAACCCTGTAGCACAGGTTAAATTTATTCATACAGTATCTGCAGGTTATGTTGCTGCGTCTATGTTTGTGCTCGGTATTAGTGGTTATTATATTTTAAAAGGACGCGACTTAGCCTTTGCTAAACGCTCGTTTTCAGTCGCCTCTGGTTTTGGTTTAGCCTCTATTTTTTGTGTTATTTTACTCGGCGATGAATCGGGTTATGAAGTAGGCGAAGTGCAAAAAGTAAAACTGGCTACCATTGAAGCAGAATGGCATACCGAAGAAGCTCCAGCAGCGTTTACACTTATAGGTTTCCCCGATTCAGAAAAACAAGTAACCCACGGTGCAGTAAAAATTCCGTATGCATTAGGGCTTATTGCAACGCGCTCGCTCGATGAGCAAGTAACCGGTATTAACGACCTAGAAAAACAACACGAAGTGCGAATTCGTAACGGTATGATTGCGTACAAATACCTAGTAAAACTACGCGCTGGCGATGACACGCCTGAAAACGTTGCTAAATTTAACACTCTAAAAGACGATTTAGGTTACGGCCTATTACTGAAGCGTTATACGCCAGATGTAGTAGATGCCACTGAAGAGCAAATTCAAAAAGCAGTTAAAGACTCATTCCCTAAAGTGGGCCCAATGTTTTGGTCTTTTCGTATTATGGTTGGCTGTGGCGTATTAATGTTGGGTGTATTTATTCTTGCTTTTTACTATAACGCGCAGCGAGTTATTGAGCAAAAACGTTGGCTATTATGGGCTACTGTTTTAAGTATTCCACTGCCGTGGATAGCCATTGAATTTGGTTGGATTGTGGCTGAATATGGTCGCCAGCCTTGGGCTATTTCTGAAATATTACCAACCTTTTTAGCAACTTCTACGCTAACGGTAAACGATATTTTAATTAGCTTAACTGGGTTTATTGTATTTTATACCGGCTTAGCCATTGTTGAAGGTTGGTTAATGCTACGCTTTATTAAACAAGGCCCAAGCTCACTGCATACCGGTAAGTATCACTTTGAACTACCCAATAACACCACTGAAGGTAGAGGAGAGCAATCATGATTTTTGATTATGAAACATTAAAAATGCTGTGGTGGTTGATCATAGGCATACTGCTAATTGGCTTTGTAATTACCGACGGCATGGATATGGGTGTAGCCATACTTCTACGTTTCGTAGGTAAAACTGACTCAGAACGTCGTACAGTAATAAACACTATAGGCCCGCATTGGGATGGTAACCAAGTCTGGCTTATAACAGCAGCTGGTGCATTATTTGCTGCGTGGCCTATGGTTTATGCTGCGGCATTCTCGGGCTTTTACTTTGCCATGATGCTAGTACTGTTTTCATTGTTTTTTAGGCCACTAGGGTTTGATTACCGCAGTAAAGTAGATTCAAAACGCTGGCGCAACAACTGGGATTGGGGCTTGCTTGCAGGCAGCGCGATTCCTGCATTAGTATTTGGTGTGGCCTTTGGTAACTTATTTTTAGGCGTACCGTTTAATATTGATAACCTAATGCGTGTGAGCTACCAAGGTTCATTTTTTGGCTTGCTTAACCCATTTGGACTACTTGCTGGTTTGGTCAGTATTACCATGTTGGTTGCTCATGCAGGTATGTGGCTACAACTACGTACTGCTAGCTTAGTTGCAGAGCGCTCAGGGCAATATGGCCGTTATGCACTTATTCTATTTATTGTGCTATTTGCAGCAGCTGGTTTTTGGGTTGCTAATTTAACGGGTTATCAAATTGTATCTATGCCTGATACACAAAGCCACGCAGACCCACTGGCAAAAGTAGTTACAACTGCGCAAGGTGCTTGGCTAACTAATTACAGTGAGCGCCCTTGGACTATGACCTTCCCTATTTTAGCGTTTGCAATGGCACTCAGTGCATTGTTGTTCTCTAAATTAAATAAACCTGCACTAGGGCTTGCTTCAACTAGCTTAATGTTAATAGGCATTATTATGACGGCGGGCGTATCACTGTTCCCCTTTATTATGCCATCAAGCAATAACCCAAATATTAGTTTAACTATTTGGGATGCTGTGTCGAGCCATATGACGCTTAACGTTATGTTTGTTGCCGTAGTTATTTTTGTGCCAATTATTTTATCTTACACCACTTGGTGTTACGTAAAAATGTGGCGTCGCGTTACGGTAGAAGAAATAGAAAACAACCCTCACGGTAGCTACTAAGGAGACTAAACTATGTGGTATTTCGCTTGGATTTTAGGTGTGCTTTTAGCCTGTACCTTAGGTGTAATAAATGTAATGTGGTATGAGTTTCAGCAAAATAAAGACAGTATTGCTGATGACGAGCAAGTAATGCATGATTTATTAAAAGAGACTAATACAACTAAAAATGACGACTAACACCCGCCCAGATCGCGCGCAACAGCAGTCTTTGCGCGCTTTTTTAAAGCGTCAAAGTAAACCCGCTGCAATGCTATTAAAGCTTAGCATTGCACTGGGTACTGTTAACGCATTACTCATGATTGCAGGGGCTTATTTACTTGCTCAGGCTATTCATAATGTAATTTTTGAACAGCAAAGCTTGGCTGAAATCACTTACTTATTATGGCCTTTGGCCGGTATTATTTTACTGCGCGCGGTATTTTTAGCACTAAGTGAACGCTTTAGCGCTTATGCTGCACTTAAAATAAAGTCGGCAATGCGCCAAACCCTACTTAATAAGCTCAGTCTACTTGGGCCAAGCTATGTAGAGCAACATGGCCAAGGTGCTACCCTCAATACATTGCACAATGGTGTAGAAGCGCTACACGATTATTATGCTAAGTACCTACCTGGCGTTGCCTACAGTGCGCTTATTCCGCTGGCTATATTAATCGTTATTTTTCCGACAGATTACAAAGCTGGGCTAATATTTTTATTAACTGCCCCGCTCATTCCTTTTTTTATGATTTTAGTGGGCTCAAAAGCCGAAGCGCTTAATCAACAACGCTGGCAACAACTGGCGGTATTAGGGAATTACTTTTTTGATCGCGTACAAGGGCTTACCCAACTTAAACTATTTAACGCAACTCGCATAGAGCTAAAACAAATTGCTAAAATATCTGATGACTTTAGACACGCAACACTTAGCGTATTAAAAATTGCTTTTTTATCATCATTTGCATTGGAGTTTTTAGCGACCATTAGTGTGGCATTAGTGGCAGTTATTATTGGTTTTAGATTGTTTTTTGGCACACTTGATTTTGCCACTGGTTTTGTAGTTTTACTGTTAGCGCCTGAATTTTATTTGCCGCTGCGTCAATTAGGCAGCCACTATCATGCGCGCTTGCAAGGTATAAGTGCCGCCGCCGACATGCTAATTATTTTAAATGCCCCATTGCCTGAGCAACAAAGTGAACACACTACTGACAACATTAGCGCCACTATAAGCTCAATTACTGTTAATAACCTTAGCTTTACCTACCCAAATAGTGATGAAGGGATAAAAAATATAAACTTATCTCTCCCCAATAAAGGGTTAATTGCCGTTGTTGGTGCCAGTGGCTCTGGTAAAAGTACTCTATTTGATTGCTTATTAGGGTTTCACCCTGAGGTAATTAAGCATATAAGTATTAATCAGCAAATTTTAAGTACTGCACATATTGGGCAATTACAAAATCGCATTGCGTGGATACCGCAATCACCCACGTTATTTTACGACACTATTGCTGCCAATATTAAATTAGCTAAGCCTAATGCAACACTACAAGAGCTTGAACATGCAGCAAAGCAAGCAGGTGCTTTGGATTTTATAAAGGCACTGCCTGATGGTTTTAATACTTTAATTGGCGAGCAAGGTGAGGGGCTTTCTGGTGGTCAAAAGCAACGTATTGCTCTTGCCCGTGCTTTTATAAAACAAGCACCTATATTGGTACTTGACGAGCCTACCGCGCACCTTGATAGCGAAACAGAGCAAGTTATTCAACATGCTATAGCTGATTATGCAAAACATAATTTAGTGCTCGTTATTGCGCACCGGCTCAATACGGTCAAAAATGCTGAGCAACTTATTGTAATGCACAATGGCAAAATAGCTCAGCAAGGTTGCTTTAATAGCTTAGCGGCTGAAGCTGGTGAATTTGCCACTTTACTGCAAACAGCCCAGCAAGGAGCAGTTCATGCATAACTTTATTCGCTTACTAAAACTGTGCCGGCCTCACTACAAAGCCATGTTGTTGGGTACCTTTTTAGCCACTATTACAGTACTTGCTAATGTGGGGTTACTGGCTATATCGGGCTGGTTTTTAGCCTCAATGGCAGCAGCCGGTCTTGCCGGTACACAAATGAATTACTTTACTCCTGCGGGTACTATTCGCTTTTTAGCGATTGTACGCACCGCATCACGGTATGGGGAACGCTTAGTAACTCACAATGCTACTTTTTTAATGCTAAGTGAAATTCGCGTTAGTGTGTTCTCTACCCTCAGTAAACTCAATAATGTTGACTTAGCAATGAGCCGCAGCGCCGATTTAGTTAATCGGCTACAAAACGATGTAGACGCGCTAGATAAGTTTTACTTAAACGTATTATTACCTATGTTAGTTGCACTATTAAGTGTACCTATTATTATGCTGTTTATGTCGGCATACAACGCCGATGTCGCACTTATTTGTTTTACCGGCATTGTCCTAATTGGTATCGTTTTACCCGCTTTTCTTAGCGCTAAATTAAATAAAAACAGCCACAAAGAAACACAGCTAAGTGCACAGCTGCGCTCTGAGCTTTCCGATACTTTAACGGGCCTTAGAGAACTGAGTATTTATCAAGCTCGGGAACAGCAAATTGCTAAGTGCGATGATTTAAGCGAGCAGTATAATCAGCAACTGTTTATTCGCCACAAGGCGCTGGCTAATACCGATGGTTTAAGCTTATTAGTTGTACAACTGGCCATGATCGCAAGTATTGTGACCATAGCGCCTCTGGTTTACAGTAATGCCATGGTTAACGTTGAGCTGGCAATGCTAAGCCTATTTGTGCTCGCCAGCTTTGAGAGTGTGTTACTCCTGCCAAATGCGTTTATTGAATTACCTAATGTGTTAAAAGCTGCTGAACGTTTATTTACGCTTGAAGATAAAGCCGCAAATGCAAATACGCAATATGATGCAGCTATCAATAATAATTCGGCTTTGCAAAACGCCTCTTTAACACTTAAAAACATTAGTTATTATTACGATAAACACCCAGCATTAAATGACGTGAGTTTTGAGCTAAAGCCGCAGCAAAAAGTGGCCATTGTTGGTAGAAGCGGCAGCGGTAAAACAACCTTAGTTAACTTACTCACCGGTTTATGGCCACTACAACAAGGCAGTATTACCTTAAGTGAGCAAGGCAACTGCGTTGATTTGCATTTATTAAACAACGATAACCGAGCAAAGTTAATTAATATTTTGGCTCAACAGCATCATATTTTTGATGGCACTTTAAAAGAAAACCTATCCTATGCAGCGCCTAATGCAACTAAAGCGCAAATGCTAGATGCGCTGGCACATGCACAACTTAGCCCATGGTTTACTGAGTTAAAATCAGGGTTAAATACCCGCTTAGGAACCGGCGGGCGAAATGTATCACAAGGTCAGTCAAGGCGTATTGCAATTGCGCAGGCTTTATTGCAAAACCCCGCTATTTTAGTGCTTGATGAGCCAACAGAAGGGCTAGATAATCAATCTAAACAAAGTGTAATGCATGCCATTATGCAAGTTATGAGTAACGCCAGTGTGCTTACTATTACCCATGATCCTGCCCTGCTTGAACATATGGATAATATAATTTGGTTAGAGGATGGCCGCGTAATAGCACAAGGCACTCATCAGCAATTACTTAGCGATCCTGCTTACACGTCACTTACTATCCGTTTTTAATTCGCTTTATCTATTACGGTAACTTGCACATCAATAACGCCTACTTTAGGGTCGGCTATCTTTTTAAACATACTGCTCGATAAATCTATAATACGCCCGCGTATATAAGGACCTCGGTCGTTAATTCTCACTATTACCGACTTATTATTTGCTAGGTTTGTTACTTTCACTTTAGTACCAAAGGCCAGCTTAAGATGCGCTGCCGTTGCCCCTTGCTGATCAAAACGTTCGCCATTTGCGGTGGTTCTTCCTTGGTATTTATTGGCATAAAATGATGCTTTACCGAGTTGTGTCAGCTCCCCTGAGCTTGATTTTACAAGTGGTTGACTACTACAACCTGCAAGGATAATAGCAATAAAAGTAACAGTGAGTTTTTTAAGTATCATTTAATAGCTTATGTAATTGATATAATTAGCAACTAGCCTACAACCACTTGCCTGAGCTGGTCCTGAATTACTCACTAATAATTATAAATAATAGGCAATAAAAAACCACCATCGATTACTCTTAGGTGGTTTTTTATATAAGCTAAAAGGCGACTATCGTACGATACCGCGCTCTGAGCTTTTAACAAAATCTATCATTAACTGTACTGCAGGATACTTTTGCGCATCTTCGCTAAGTGACTCAATTGCTTCATCTACACCTAGGCTTTTACGATAAAATACTTTATAAGCACGGCGTACAGCCATTATCTCATCGCTTTGGAAACCACGGCGTTTCATGCCTTCAGTATTAATTGCAACTGGGCCTGCAGGTATACCTATAGTAGTAACAAATGGTGGTACATCTTTATTGATAGCAGAATACATGCCCACAAATGCATGTGCGCCTACCTTACAAAACTGATGTATACCTGAGTTGCCCGCAAGAATAACCCAGTCACCAATATGTACATGCCCTGCTACACTAGCGTTATTAGCAAATATAACATTATCGCCAATCACTGCATCGTGAGCAACATGGGTATAGGCCATAAACAGGTTATTACTACCTATAATGGTTACGCCCTGATCTTGAATTGTGCCACGGTGAATAGTAACGCATTCGCGAATAATATTATTGTCACCAATAGTGAGCGATGTTGGCTCGTTGTTGTACTTTTTGTCTTGGCATGCTTCACCAACCGACGCAAACTGAAAAATATGATTTCCAGAACCGATAGTTGATGGGCCTTTAACTACAACATGAGATTCAATAATACAGTTATCACCAATGACAACATCATTGCCAATATAACTATATGGTCCCACTGAAACATTACTGCCTAGTGTCGCGCCTGGTTCGATTATTGCCGTTGGATGAATCACAATTAAAACTCTCTTCTCGCACACATAATTTCGGCGCTACATACTAGCTTGCCATCGACTTTTGCTTCTGCTGCAAACTTCCATAAATTACGACGTTCTTTTAAAAACTCAACATGTAAATGCATAGTATCACCAGGAAGTACTGGTTTTTTAAAACGTGCATTATCTACAGCTGCAAACAAATACAATTCATTTTCGCTACGGTTTTCAACCGTTTTAAAGCCAAGTAACCCAGTTGCTTGAGCCATGGCTTCTAATATTAGTACACCCGGAAAAATTGGCTGATTTGGGAAATGCCCGGTAAAAATGGGTTCATTTATAGTCACATTTTTAATAGCATGCAAAGATTTTCCAGGTATAAAGTCAATTACTCTATCAACTAATAACATCGGGTAGCGATGCGGTAATAAACTTAAAATTTCTTGAATATCAAGGCTATTTAATTCGTTTGCCAAAATAGCATCCTCATTAGTGTTCAACGTTTATGGCTTATTTAATTGCTCAAGTGCTTTAATACGGCTTTTCATTTCAGAAAGGTTACGCAAGTGAGCGATTGATTTACGCCATTCTTTGTTTGTAGTATGAGGTATACCAGATGAATAGATACCTGGCTCGGTGATTGATTTTGTCACCATACTCATACCCGTAATTATAACACCATCACAGACGCTCATGTGACCATTAATTGCTGTCATACCACCAATTTGGCAGTTTTTACCTATGGTGACACTACCAGCAAGTACAGTACAACCAGCAATAGCTGTGCCTGAGTTAACTTCAACGTTATGTGCTATTTGGCATTGGTTATCAATAATTACATTGCTATGGATAATAGTATCGTCAAGTGCGCCACGATCAATCGTAGTACTTGCGCCAATTTCAACTTTATCACCAATAATAACAGAGCCAAGCTGAGGGATTTTAATCCATTGCCCACGTTCATTAGCATAACCAAAACCATCACTACCTATAACGCTGTTGGCTTGCAACAAACAATCTGAGCCAATTTCAACATCATGATAAATAGTTACATTCGACCAAAGCTTAGTGCCTGAGCCTATTTTAACACCTTCACCAATAAAACTGTTCGGACCAATTTGTACGTTATCGTTAATTATCGCATTGCTTTCAATTACCGTATTAGCGCCAATAGCGGCACTTTTACTTACTGTCGCATTTGGGTGAACAACCGCACTTGGATGAATACCTGTTGCGGCAGAGCGTGGCGTCGTATCCATTAACTGCGCAAGCTTGGCGTAACTTACATACGGATTAGAAACTATTAGTTTATTGCCGTTAAAGTAAGGAGCATCTGCTTCACTAACAATGACGGCACTGGCTTGAGTAGCTTCAAGTTGCGAGCGATATTTCTTATTCGCTAAAAATGCAATATGCCCTGAGCGGGCATGTGCAAGTGTTGCTATTTTTGTTATTTCTAAAGCGCCATCACCTTGCAGCTCGGCGCTTAGAAGTTCCGCTATTTGCGAAAGCGTATAATTTTGCATAACTTAATTATTTCTTACTCACTGCAGCAACTACTTTATTAGAAAGGTCAGTTACTTTTTTAGGGTTAAAGTAAATAGTTGTATCTTTAACCTTAACTTCATCAAAGTCGCCATCTTTAGCAATGTCTTCAATTGTTTTAATAATTAAACCCTGCACTTTTGCAAGTTCTTGGTTTTGGCGTGCTTTAATTTCTTGTTCAAGTGGACGACCTACTTCAGCAAGGTTTTTTTGCATACCCTGAATTTTGTCACGCAGTTTATCTTTTTGCGCTTGGCTCATAGTGGTACTTTCACGCTTGAATTTTTCAGCTTCAAAGCGAATATCGCCTTGTAGCTTTTCTAACTCTTGACGGCGCTCTGCAAACTCTGTTTGTAGAGATTGCTCAATTTTAGCCATTTGTGGTATTTGCTTGTAGATTTCTTGCATGTCTACAATACCTACTTTATGTGCAAATGCACTTACCGAGGTGCCCATCATAAGTGTTGCTAAAACAGCTACTGCCGTTGATTTAAATAATTTATTCACAAAAAACTCCTTTAAAAGCTGTTACTAATATTAAAACTGATGGTCTTCGTATCGTCATCTTCTTCTTTTTGCAATGGATACGCAAAACTAATCAGCATTGGACCCATTGGAGAGATCCACTGTAATGATAAACCGGTTGAAACCCTAAAACGCATTGGATCAGAGTAATCATCTAATTTAGCTCGCTCATCGGCTGCTAAGTTTTGGTAACGGTCTACGTTAAACTCAGTATCCCATACGTTAGCAGCATCAACAAAGAAGCTGGTACGTACTGAACTGGTATTTTCTTCATCTAAAAACGGTGTTGGTACAATTAATTCCATACCTGCTACCGCTTTAGCATTACCACCAATTCGACCTTGCGGTACTAGCACATCAAATTCAGATGAGCCGCCTATATTACCTGTGGTTGAGCCATCTGGTAAAGGTGTACCCGGAATTGATTGCGGTATACGTGCAATTGCGCGTGGTAAAATTGTATTTCGGTCAAAACCACGTAGTTCCATTTCAGTAATACGGAAGTATTCTTGGAATGGCAGTACTTGGTCGTAGCCGTTAGTTGAGCCATAACCATTACCGTAACCTAACGCCGCACGGGTTGAGAACACCCAGCGATGATCGTTCGATATTGGCCAGTAAAAACGCGAGTCGTAGTTTAACTTAAAGTATTTTAAGTCAGAGTTCGGCGTTGTTGCTGTTAAGTTTAGCGTTTGACGTGAGCCCGCTGTTGGGAATAAACCACGGTTTACCGTAACGCGAGACCAGCCTGCACTTAACTCATATTTAGTAAAGTCAAAACCAGCATCTGGGTTGTCTTGATCTAAGAAGGTTTCACGCAGTACACGCGTTTGCTCGTACTCTGCAATATCTGAAAGCTCTTCTTGAATCCAACGAACACCAAAGTTAATACGATTAACCGCATCAATTGGGAAGCCTATATTAGTCCCCAATCCATAGCTTTTCGACTTATAGTCGATCAAACTAAACTTACTTGCATCGTAGTTACTGTAAAAAATACTGCTACCTTGCGATACGCCATCTGGCGTGAAGTATGGGTCGGTATAAGACACGCTCACACGCTCAGAACCACGCGAGGTATTAATATTAAAGCCTATTTGATTACCAGTACCTAAAAAGTTAGATTCTGTTACACCAATATTAAACTGTAAACCTAGGTATGAGCCGTACGCTAAGCCGGCATTAAAGCTACCAGCCGACTGCTCTTTAACCGTAAAATCAACATCTACTTGGTCATCAACACCTGGGACTGGCACAACGTTAAAATCAACTTTTTCCATATAAGGTAAACGCTGAATTTGTAACTTTGAACGCTCTAAGCTTTGGTTAGACAACCATGCGCCTTCAAGCTGTGTCATTTCGCGACGCAGCACTTCATCAGCAGTACTTTGGTTACCACCAACAATAATACGACGCACATAAACACGCTTACCAGGGTTAACCGATAAGGTTAGTTGTACTTCTTGATTTTCGTCATCAATTTGCGGAATTGTACGTACTTCGGCATTGGCATAACCAAAACGCGCTAAGTAGCTTTTTATAAATTCTTCTGAAGAGGTAACCACTGAGCCGTTATATAACTCTCCCGCTCGTAGTGGAATAACACTTTTAATTAAGTCTTCGCGGCCAAGTAAGTCACCAATAAAGTCAAAACCTTTAACTTTATATTTAACCCCTTCAGTTAAGTTAGCGGTAACGTATACAGACTCACGCTCTGGGCTAACCGACACTTGGGTAGAGTCTATATTAAAACGTAGGTAACCACGGTCTAAATAAAAGCTACGAATTTTTTCTAAATCGCCTTCAATGGTTTGTTTTTGGTAGCGGTCGCTGCCCATAAACTGCCACCAAGGTAAGTCTTGTTGCGACTCAGCCAGTTGTAATAGCTCTTCATTAGAAAAAAGTTCATTACCTACCAAGTTAATTTGACGAATTGATGCAGCATCACCTTCATCAAATTTTAATTTAAGTTTAACCCGGTTACGCGGCAGTTTAGTGATACTAATATCTACTTTAGCGTTGTATTTACCAATACTATGGAAAAATTCAGTTAAGCCTTTTTCTATATTATCAATAACGGTTTTATCTAGTGGTTCGCCTTGGCGAATATTTTGCTGATCAAGTGACTGATTAAGCTGCTCATCTTTAATATCTTTATTTCCATCAAACTCAATAAAGCTAATTGTTGGGCGTTCAGTTACTTTAAAAACAACGTTATTACCGTCGCGTAGCGCTTTTATATTGTCAAAGTGACCTGAGCGATAGAGAGACTTGATTGTTTTTGAAATCGTGTACTCATCAACATTATCGCCCACGTTAATAGGAATATGCGTTAATGCAGCACCCAGTGCTACACGCTGTAAACCTTCAACTTTGAGATCTTCAACAATAAAGGAGTTTTGGCCTAGGGCTGCAAAGCTTGCACCCAATAAACTTGAAACTACCAAATGTTTTTTTATAGCCATTTTATTATATTTATCCTTTACAACTGTATTACCGCTTAGCATCGAAAAGTAAATTTACGAGCTGTACAATCGTGGTTCTAATTAGTCATTGTCACGTTAAAACGACAAACGCGATACATCATTGAACAAAGCGAAACATGTTAAAAAAATGAGTAGTAACGCACCCACTTTAAAACCAAACTCTTGTGTCTTTTCAGAGACTGGCTTTTTACGAAAAAGTTCAATTATGTAATACATTAAGTGTCCGCCATCAAGCACTGGCAAGGGTAATAAATTAAATACCCCCAAGTTAACACTGATCAGTGCTAAAAAGCTTAAAAACGCAACGAAACCGTAGCTTACGCTAGTCCCCGCGCCTACGGCAATGCCTACTGGACCACTTAAATTTTTAACCGAAATCTGGCCTGTAATTAAATTACCTATCATATCAAAGCTAAGGGTAATTAATCGCCACGTTTCTTTACTCCCTCGCACAATACTATCGAGCGGGCCATAATGTCTAGTTTCTATATAACCTTGCGGCCATTTTTCTACTATGGGTGCAACCCCTAAAAAGCCTTGCTCTATGCCCTGAGCGTCAACTCTACCTTGAGGTGTTACCGATATTATTTTTATAGTGTCTTGTCTTTTTACACTAAATTGTAATGATTTGTTAGCCGATTGGGTAATAAGATTAACTAATTGCTGCCAACTGCTTATTTTTTCGCCATTTACAGCCACAATAGTATCATTTATTTTTAACCCTGCCAGCTCTGCTGCAGAGCTTTTAGTAACCGCAGCAATACTAAGTGTGGCTTGTGGTCTAAATGGTACTATACCTAGAGAGCTCAATGGTGGCACGTCTTGCTGATCAAGTTTCCAGCCGTCTAAATTGAGCATTTTTGTTTGCTGCTGATAGTTTTCGTTGCGTACAGTTACTGCAACGCTTTTATCACCTAAACTCGACATAAGCGCAAAAGTTGCGTCTTGCCAGGTGGTAATTTCATCATCACCAATTTTAATAATTTGTTGGCTCGGCATTAATCCCGCTTGCGCTGCACGACTGCCTTCAACCACACTACCAACTACAGGCTTTACCGATTGCACACCCACCATATACATAACGGCAAGTGCAAATATAGCAAATATAAAGTTAGCAACGGGCCCGGCAGCAACAATCGCTATACGCGCTTGTACCGACTTAGCATTAAACGATAAATGGTGCTGATTTGCAGGTACTTCATCAACCCGCTCATCGAGCATTTTTACATAACCACCCAAAGGTATCGCAGCTATAACGTACTCGGTATCGTATTTGTCGCGCCATTTTAGCAATGGTTTACCAAAGCCGATAGAAAAGCGCAGCACTTTAACGCCGGCTTTACGCGCCACCCAAAAGTGGCCGTATTCATGTACTGTAACTAAAATGCCCAGCGCTAAAACAAATGAGCCGAGATTCCAAAAAAAATCGAACATATTAATGCGTCACTTTTGCTATAAAATGCGATGCGCTTAAACGCGCTAACCTATCGCACTCTAAAATTTCATCCAAGCTTTGCACATTGGTGTACGTGGCCGCTTCGAGAGTCTGTGCATTTATTGTGTATATATCGGTAAAACCAATTTCACCATTTAAAAATGCACTTACCGCTATCTCGTTTGCGGCATTCACTGTCGTTGTTGCGCCTTGCCCTGAGCTACACGCATCAATCGCAAGTTGTAAGTTAGGGTAACGAGAAAAGTCAGGTTTAGTGAACGAAAAGTCACTAATATCAGAAAAATTCAACGGTTTAACCCCTGCATTTATGCGCTCAGGGTAAGCTAATGCATGGGCAATGGGGGTACGCATATCAGGATTACCCATTTGCGCTAAAATTGAGCCGTCGTGATACTGCACCATAGAATGAATAATACTCTGTGGATGAATAACCACATCAATATCACTCGGATCGCAGTTAAACAGCCATTTAGCTTCAATAAACTCAAGCCCTTTGTTCATCATAGTGGCCGAATCAACCGATATTTTTTGTCCCATAGACCAATTAGGGTGCGCCACGGCTTCTGCTATGGTTACATCTTTAAGGGTATTTATATCACGGGTTAAAAATGGGCCGCCTGAGCCGGTAAGTAATATTTTACTTACGCCATGAGATTGCAGGTGTTGATCGCCTTGCGCATTTTGTAGTGAATGCGGTAAGCATTGAAAAATAGCGTTATGTTCACTGTCTATTGGGAGCAATGTTGCTTTGTGTTGTTTTACTTTATCGATAAACAACTGACCCGACATAACTAATGATTCTTTATTGGCGAGCAGTACTTTTTTTCCAGCCTCTACTGCGCTTAGTGTCGGTAATAATCCGGCAGCGCCGACAATTGCCGACATGACAGCATCAACTTCTGGATGCGCACACAACTCGCTCATAGCCTGCTCACCATACATAACCTGCGTTTTGCATGGTGTCTTACTTAAATATAACGACAATTGCTCAGCAGCGCTTTGTGTTGCCATAACGCCATAACGCGGCTGATGCGCAATGCATAGCTCAGCCATTTTTTTAGCATTTTGCCCAGCAGCTAATGCAAAAACACTAAACTGCTGACTATTCATTGCCACAACATCTAAGGTATTAAGGCCAATAGAGCCTGTAGCCCCTAAAATTACCAGTTGCTGCTTTTTACTCATAAACTCAAAGTCCACGCATAACACATTACAAACATAGGTGCGGCTGCGGTTAGGCTATCAATACGATCTAAAATTCCGCCATGCCCTGGCAGGCAATTACCGCTGTCTTTAAGTCCTGCTTCGCGTTTAAACATACTTTCTAGCAAATCACCCACCGCTGAAAACAAGGCAATAAACACAGTCATAATGGCGTAAATTGGCCATACGATTAAATCTACGTCGGTAAAATGACAAAATGTAAGCACAAATATAACTGCAGCGACAACGCCGCCGGCTAAACCTTCAATAGTTTTATTTGGGCTTACTTTTGGCATGAGCTTACGCTTACCAAAACTTTTACCGGTAAAATAGGCACCAATATCGGCGCTCCATACAATTCCTAAAACCACTAAAATAAGCATAGAACCAAAATGACTAGATTCTGTATATTGCGCACTGCGCAGCGTATTTAGGGCTAACCATAAAGGCACTAGTGTTAGTAATCCGGCAATACCGCGCATTACTATGCCTTCGTTCCATGCTTTAGCCATTTCTGGGTAGCGCCATACTAAATAACTAGCAACAATCCACCATGCAAACGACAGCGTAAATAAGTAATTTGCATCACCTACTAATTTGCCATCTTGCCAAAGTGATTCGATTGGCCAGTGCAAGTTTAGTAACGCTAGCAAAGCGGCAACTAAAAGCACAAAAGCGCTGCGCTTAAGTTTATTGCACAGCCCCATAAAAGCAGACCATTCCCATGCGCCCATTAATACAATTGCACCCGCAAAATAACTAAATAATGTCAGTGGGGTGTAAAAAACCAAAGCAAGCGCTAATGGTGCTAGCACGAGTGAGGTTAGAATGCGTTGTTTTAACAAAATTATGACCCTTATTCTATTTAGGTTTGAGCGAGTAATTGTTTTATTTGTTCGCCCGTACAACCAAATCGTCGCTCTCTGGCAACGTAACACGCTATGGCCTCAGCAAATGCTGCTTCATTAAAATCAGGCCACAGTGTGTCGGTAAAGTAAAGTTCAGCGTAAGCTGCTTGCCAGAGTAAAAAGTTACTAATTCTGACATCGCCACCAGTACGAATTAGTAAATCAGGCTCGGCCTGATCTGCCATACTCATGTACTGTGCTATACGCTCTTCTGTAATATCGGCTGGGTCTAATTGCCCCTGTGCAACTTGCTCTGCAAGTTGTTTAGCAGCATTAGCCATATCCCAACGTCCACCGTAATTTGCAGCAACATTTAAATGCAGCCCGGTATTATTTGCTGTAAGCTTTTGAGCAGTATCTACTTTACTGCGTAAGCTTTCAGAAAACCGCGATAAGTCTCCAATAATGGTCAGTTTTACATTGTTTTTATGCAGCTTTTTAACTTCTTTACTAAGAACAAATAAAAAAAGCTCCATTAACGTTTTTACTTCGTCTTCAGGTCGACGCCAGTTCTCACTACTAAAAGCAAATAAGGTTAACGATTGTATCCCTAATTTAGTACAAAACTGTACAGATTGACGAACTGCGTCCACACCTTTTTTATGCCCAAACACACGCGGTCTATTTCTGGCTTGCGCCCAACGCCCGTTACCATCCATGATGATAGCTACATGTTTAGGTAAACATTGCTGTGAAATTGTGTCAGCATCTAGAACCATAAATATTGAGTATTCCATAAAAAAACGCCGCCTAGTATACCCCAGCCGGCGTTTCAAAACTAATATATTTAACCTGTACTCGGGATAATAAATCTATTTCAAGTAGCTACTTTTAACGCTAACTGCGTTGAATTTACTTGCAATAGGCTAAAACTCTTAGCCCAAGTGCAGCGTATTAGTTTCTTAGATTTCCATCAACTCAGCTTCTTTTGCTGCTAATTGAGTATCCATTTCTTTAATGAATTTATCGGTCATCTTTTGAATTGCTTCTTCAGCTTGACGCGCTTCATCTTCAGAAATATCTTTATCTTTCAATAAGTTTTTAAAATCGCCATTGGCGTCACGACGAATGTTACGTACTGCAACACGACCGCCTTCAACTTCACCGCGAACAATTTTAATTAAATTTTTACGACGTTCTTCAGTCAATGCTGGCAATGGTACACGAATAACTGAACCTGCCGACATAGGATTTAAACCTAAGTCAGATGCCATTATTGCTTTTTCTACCGCTTGCGCAAGTGACTTGTCAAATACACCAATAGCCAGTGTACGTGAATCTTCAATTGTTACGTTAGCAACTTGGTTTAACGGTGTTGGCGAGCCATAATACGACACCATAATACCATCTAGCAATGCAGGATGAGCACGACCAGTACGAATCTTAGATAACTGGCTGCCCAGTGCTGCTACACTCTTTTGCATGCGCTCTTGCGCATCTTTTTGAATATCGTTAATCACAGTTTAATCCTAATCTATTTAATTACTTCATCTGAGGCTTGTGAAGAAATAAGGGTTCCCTCTTCTTCACCCATAATAACACGTTTTAATGCGCCTGATTTATTCATATTAAATACGCTCAATGGCATATTATGATCGCGTGCTAATGTAAATGCCGCTAAATCCATTACTTTCAATTCTTTTTCAATTATCTCATTGTAACTTAAATGACGATAAAGTGTCGCATCTGGATTTTTAACTGGGTCATCGCTGTAAACGCCATCTACTTTAGTCGCTTTAATTACCGTATCGGCTTCAATTTCGATACCACGTAAACAGGCTGCTGAGTCGGTAGTAAAAAATGGGTTACCCGTACCGGCTGCAAAAATAACTACGCGGCCCGTTTTTAATAAACTAATTGCTTCAGCCCAATTGTACGCATCACACATACCATGAAGTGGAATAGCCGACATTAAACGACAGTTTACAAATGCACGGTGCAGCGCATCACGCATTGCCAAGCCGTTCATTACGGTTGCAAGCATACCCATGTGATCGCCAACAACACGATTCATGCCTGCTTCTGCTAACGAGCCACCGCGTAAAAAATTTCCACCGCCAATAACTAAACCCACTTCTACGTCGAGCTCTACGAGCTCTTTAATTTCTTGAGCCATACGGTCTAACACTTTAGGGTCGATGCCAAAGCCTTCATCTCCCATTAAAGCTTCACCGCTTAATTTGAGAAGAACGCGTCTAAAAATAGGTTTACGATTGATAGTCATAGTATTGGGGCCAACTTTTATAAAAAATGGATAAAAAATAACCGCGCTTATGTTAAACATAAAAGCGCGGTTATTTTAAAGAATTTCTAGCTGTGAAGCAAAAGCAAATAACACATTAATTGCATGTCTTTTTTACTCCCTACACAAATAGTTAATCTTATTTAGCTTTAGCAGCAGCGATTTGTGCAGCAACTTCAGCAGCAAAATCTTCTTCTTTTCTTTCGATACCTTCACCAACTTCTACACGTACGAAGCTAGTAACTGTTGCGTTTTTCTCTTTAAGAATTTCGCCAACAGTTTTCTTAGGTTCCATGATGAAAGCTTGACCAGTAAGAGAAACCTCACCAGTGAATTTTTTCATGCGGCCAACAACCATCTTCTCAGCGATTTCAGCAGATTTGCCTTCATTCATCGCGATTTCGATTTGTACTTGTTGTTCTTTAGCTACAACATCAGCAGGAACGTCTGAAGGAGTTAAGTACTCAGGGCTTGATGCAGCAACGTGCATTGCAACGTGCTTAAGTGTTTCTTCATCAGCAACACCAGCAACAACAACACCAATACGATCGCCATGACGGTACTCAACTAGGTTTTCACCTGTGATGTACTGTAGACGACGTACGTTAATGTTTTCGCCAATTTTAGTTACTAGCTCAACGCGTGCTTCTTCAAACTTAGCTTGTAAGTCTTCGATAGTCACAGTGTCTGCAATTGCAGCTTCTGCTACTTTATCAGCAAACGCTAAAAAGCTTACGTCTTTAGCTACGAAGTCTGTTTGACAGTTAACTTCAACTAGCACTGCAACATTACCATTTTTCTTGATAATGATAGCGCCTTCAGCAGCGATATTGCCTGCTTTTTTAGCTGCTTTAGCCGCGCCACTTTTACGCATGTTTTCAATCGCTAACTCGATGTCGCCATCAGTTTCAGTTAACGCTTTTTTACAATCCATCATGCCAGCGCCAGTACGCTCGCGTAATTCTTTAACTAGGGCAGTAGTTACAGCCATTAGTAATTCCTCAAATCTGAATCAGGTTTAGATAAGCGGGTTACCCGCTCTACAAGAATAGCAAGTCTTCACCTTTAAAAGATGAAGACTTGAAGACAGCTAATTACTCAGCTTCTACGAAATCGTCTTTTTCAGCTTGAGCAACAAGTGTGTTCTCACGGCCTTCAGTGATCGCAGTTGCAACAGCGTTAGTGTAAAGACTTACCGCACGGATAGCATCATCGTTACCAGGTACGATGAAATCAACGCCATCTGGGTTCGAGTTAGTATCAACAATTGCAACAACCGGAATACCTAGGTTGTTAGCTTCACGGATAGCAATGTGCTCGTGGTCAGCATCAATAACGAAAAGCGCGTCTGGAAGACCGCCCATGTTCTTGATTCCGCCAAGGCTCTTTTCAAGCTTTTCCATTTCGCGGTTAAGCATTAACGTTTCTTTCTTAGTTAACTTCTCGAAAGTACCGTCTTGGCTTTGTATTTCAAGGTCTTTAAGACGCTTGATTGATTGACGAACTGTTTTCCAGTTAGTCAACATGCCACCTAACCAACGGTGGTTTACATAGTACTGGTCGCTTGCGATTGCAGATTCTTTCACTGCTTCGCTTGCTGCACGCTTAGTACCAACGAAAAGAACTTTACCTTTGTTTGCAGCAGCACCAGATAAAAACTTAAGTGCAGTGTTGAACATTGGTACAGTTTGCTCAAGGTTGATGATATGTACACGGTTACGTGTGCCGAAGATGAAAGGCTTCATCTTAGGGTTCCAGTAACGTGCTTGGTGACCAAAGTGAACACCAGCTTGAAGCATATCGCGCATTGAAACGTTTGCCATTTTATAGATCCTCTATAGTTGTTTAGGGTTAGGCCTCCACATATCCCATAGCACCAACACCGAAGTATTTAAACTTCTAATGCACCCAAGTGTATGTGACGATACGTGTGTGTGTTAAAATAAAATTGTGTTTGCCTTAAATACAAAAAATCATTAAAGAATTTATTTGTAAAAAGACGGCGCGCTTTATACCATATTAAAATTAAATACTCAACATCGCGTGCAAAAATTGTGCGACGATAAATGTTCAAAACTCAACTTTGGAGCTTCAATGAGCGCTATTATTAAGACCCCTGAAGAAATAGAGAAAATGCGCGTAGCTGGGCGCTTAGCGGCAGATGTACTTGAAATGATCGGCCCATATGTAGTGCCGGGCGTGACCACCGATGAGCTAAATACAATTTGTCATGATTATATTGTTAATGTGCAACAAGCAATCCCTGCTCCATTAAATTATCATGGTTTTCCAAAATCAGTTTGTACCTCAGTAAACCATGTTATTTGCCATGGTATTCCAAACGAAAAGCCATTAAAAGATGGCGACAGTATTAATATTGACGTTACCATAATTAAAGATGGCTACCACGGCGACACGTCTAAAATGTTCCATGTTGGTACTCCTAACATTCAAGGTAAACGCCTTGCAGAAGTGACGCAAGAAAGCTTATACCTTGCCATTAAAATGGTAAAACCAGGTGTGCGTTTAGGCGATATTGGCGAAGCGATTCAAAAATATGCCGAAAGCTTCAACTACTCAATTGTTCGTGAATACTGTGGCCATGGTATTGGCGCAGGGTTTCACGAAGAGCCACAAGTAATGCACTATGGCAAAGCAGGTACTGGTGAAGTATTAAAAGCCGGTATGTGTTTAACTATTGAGCCTATGGTCAATGCGGGCAAACGCCAATGTAAACTCCTTAAAGATGATTGGACTGTGGTTACACGTGACCGTAGTTTGTCAGCCCAGTGGGAACATACTTTGTTAGTAACTGAAAATGGTGTTGAAATTTTAACGCTACGATCAGATGATACAATCGACAGGATCATTGAGCATTAAAATACCCGTTCAACTTGATAGCTATTTATTTATCAAAATGAACTCGTATAAATAAGGAATCAGCCCCGGTGGCATTACCCAACAAAGTAAAAAAGTTGCTTAGCGACGCAGAGCAACTGAGTGATTATCGCGATTGTTCTAGCTATTTTTATAAATGGCTTTTTAATGAGTTTTCTAAACAACCGGTTGGTAATTTAATTAATGCCAGGGCTGAATTCATAGATCGTTTGCTGATCAAACTGTTTCATGTTTATGATTTGGCGCACGAACCCGACCTAGCACTTATAGCCGTAGGTGGTTATGGCCGAGGTGAGTTGCACCCCTACTCCGACATCGACTTTTTACTGCTAGTAACACAGCAACCAAACGCTGAAATTAGCGAAAAAATAGGTCAGTTTGTTACCATGCTTTGGGATCTCAATTTAGAGATTGGCCACAGTGTTCGCACTATAGCGCAAGCCATAGAGCAAAAGCGTGAAGACGTTACCTTTGCCACCAGCTTATTAGAAAGCCGGCTTATTTTTGGTAATCATATAGAATTTGAAAAGCTAAAAAACCACATAATTGACACGCCAGTGTGGCGCTCAAATGAGTTTTTTTTAGCCAAAGTACAAGAGCAACATTTACGCCACCGAAAATGCCACGGCACAGCGTATAATCTCGAACCTAACATAAAAGAAAATCCCGGTGGCCTGCGCGATCTGCAAACCATTATTTGGGTTGCTAAAAAGCACTTTAGAGCAGAAACCCTACAAGAGCTTATTAGCCATGGCTACCTTACCCACGAAGAGTTTCAAGAGCTTTCTGAATGCCTAGAAAACTTATGGAATATTCGTTTTGCGCTGCATTTGGCTGCAGGGCGCTCAGAAAACCGCTTACTGTTTGATCACCAACCGCAAGCCGCCGAAATTTTGGGCTTTGGTAGCGATGGTAAATCGTCGGTTGAGCGCATGATGAAACGCTTGTTCAGAATAATGAGCCGCGTACGTGAGCTAAACCTGATGCTGCTGGCGTACTTTGAGCAAAGTATTTCGCCAAAACACCATCAACCCATTATTCAAGAGCTTGATCGCAATTTTGAGCGTATTGGTAATCAAATTAAAGTAAAAAGCCCATCGGTATTTTTTAGACGCGATCAGCTTTTCATGTTATTTGAGCACATTGCCGACAACCCAGAAATAACGCATATTTACCCCAGTACTATTCGCACTATTCGCCAAGTGCGCCGCCGTTTACTAGGCGACTTACAAGATTACGCCGCCTGTCGCGAAGCTTTTTTACGTCTTATAAAGCACCCTAATGGTATGGGCCGTGCGTTTACCTTAATGCATAAACACGGCATGCTTGCCGCTTATTTACCACAGTGGCGAAACATATTTGGGCAAATGCAATTTGACTTATTTCATGCCTACACAGTAGATGAGCACACCCACAGATTAATAAATAATATTTATCAGTACTTTGATAAAACCGGTGTTAGCGAATTCCCTATTTGTAGCGAAATAGTCACTCGTATGGATAAACCTGAGCTGCTTTATTTAGCGGGTATATTTCATGACATAGCCAAAGGCCGTGGTGGCGACCACTCAGAGCTAGGCGCTGTTGACGCACTGGCCTTTGCAAAGTTACATGCCTTTTCTGTCGCCGATGGCAAACTAATCGCATGGCTAGTTAGTAATCATTTACTTATGTCGGTTACCGCACAACGTAAAGACATAAACGACCCTGGAGTTATTAAAGACTTTGCCACGCGAGTAAAAACAGAGCGCCAACTTGATTATTTATATTGTTTAACGGTTGCCGATATACGTGCCACCAACGATAACTTATGGAACGATTGGAAAAACACCCTGCTGCGTGAGCTATATTTACATACGCAACACGCACTGCGTTTAGGGCTTGAAAACCCAATGGATCAACGCGACCAAATTCGCGACAAAAAGCATCAAGCTAAACAGCGACTCCTCAACTTAGGCTACATGGAAGACCAAATTGATTTAATTTGGAGCCGCTTTAAAGCCAATTACTTTACCGCCTTTAGCGAACAACAAATTTCATGGCACAGCCAGCATTTAGTTAATAGCCAAGATTTAAGTCAACCGAGTGTTATCGTATCAAATAAAGCGATGCACGGTGGCACCCAAGTATTCGTATACAGTCCTTACTCTGGGCCTTTATTTGCTCGCTTAGTGAGTGTAATTGGCTCTAAAAAGGCGCAAATACAACACGCGCAAGTGCTTACCACCAAAGATGGCTATGTGCTCTTTAACTTTGTTATTTTAGAAGTAAATGGCGAGCCAATTGCCAGTGGCAGAGCACAATCAATTAAACGCGCCCTAGAGCAAGCCTTGTTTGACCCGCGTAAAAAAATTCGCTTTAAAAAGAATCGCTCGCAACGCTTTAAAGACTTTAATATAAAACCTAAAATTGTGCTGCGCCCGCATCCGCGTAAAGATCGCAGCCTAATTGAAATCCAAGCAATTGATATACCCGGCTTATTGACTAAAATAGCCGAAGTTTTTCAAGCACACTTATTACACATACACGCTGCGCGTATCACCACAGTGGGGCAGCGCGCAGAAGATTTCTTCGTGGTCTCTAATAACGAGTACCAAGCACTTACAGACGAAGAACAAGCCAAAATTCATCAAGCATTGCGTAAAAAACTCAACGCAGAAACCGAATAAGAGGACACTATGTCAGATTTAAAAACGATGATCGAAAACGCCTGGGATAACCGCGATAGCATTAGCCCAAGCACAGTATCTGTTGAAGTAAAGCAAGCCATTATTGACGCGCTTGACCTGCTAGACAGTGGCGCAGCACGCGTTGCTGAAAAAATATCGGGTGAATGGGTAGTACACCAATGGCTTAAAAAAGCGGTTTTACTGTCGTTCCGTATTCGCGAAAACCAAGCAATGGACGATGGCGTAAATCAGTTTTACGACAAAGTACCACTTAAATTTAGCGACTACACGCCGGAGCAATTTAAACAAGGCGGCATGCGCGTAGTGCCTAATGCTGTTGCGCGTAAAGG
This sequence comes from Pseudoalteromonas translucida KMM 520, assembly GCF_001465295.1. Taxonomy (NCBI): domain Bacteria; kingdom Pseudomonadati; phylum Pseudomonadota; class Gammaproteobacteria; order Alteromonadales; family Pseudoalteromonadaceae; genus Pseudoalteromonas; species Pseudoalteromonas translucida. The sequence continues at coordinate 2,353,051 of NZ_CP011034.1, forward strand.
CAGCTTTGTAGGTAAAAACGTAGTACTTATGCCATCGTATGTAAACATTGGCGCATACGTTGACGACGGCACCATGGTTGATACATGGGCCACTGTAGGCTCGTGTGCACAAATTGGTAAGAACGTACACTTATCAGGTGGCGTAGGCATAGGCGGTGTTTTAGAGCCATTACAAGCTAACCCAACCATCATCGAAGACAACTGTTTTATCGGCGCTCGCTCTGAAATTGTTGAAGGCGTAATTGTTGAAGAAGGCGCGGTAATTTCAATGGGCGTTTACATCAGCCAAAGTACCCGTATTTATGACCGTGAAACCGGCGAAATTCACTACGGCCGCGTACCAGCAGGCGCAGTAGTAGTCCCTGGCGCACTACCTTCAAAGGACGGTAGCCACAGCCTTTATGCTGCAATTATAGTGAAAAAAGTAGATAAGCAAACTCGCGAAAAAGTAGGCATCAACGCCCTGCTTCGCTCAATTGATGAAGAATAGCTAGTAGGTTGGGCTGAGTGCAACGAAACCCAACTACACTTTAAAGTTAAGTGTTTTAGCTGAACTTTAATTGTATATTTAAAAGCTCTAGACCATTAGTCTAGAGCTTTTTTGTTTAAAAATTTAAATCCATTACTGATGTATATTTAGTAGTTAAATTATTCATCTCTTCTGCTGTATTATTTGAATTAATCAACTTAATTAGCTCTTTAAGTTCTGGAATTACACCCTGTTGGAAATTAAACTTATCTTGGTATGTTTTTAAGAATTCAAGGGTACTTAATAACTCTTTCACTTTTGTACTTTCACCAATAAAGTAACCTTTATCGTGGTGAAAATCTGTTATCTCATCAAACATTGAATTTAAATATGAGTAACCAATATGGTGGTTTTTTATTTTTTCACTTGAATTAGTAATTAGATTAGTTATCAAATTAACTTTGATTATGAGCTGAGTTTCTATCCTTGATGATAAATATTTTATTTTTTCATCTAAACTCCCTTCTGATAAGTTATGAAATAACTCTGCTTTAGAAAACCCAATTAAGCATTTGTCGCCGTATATTTTGGAATCCAAGCACCTTTCAATAACCTTCTCAGATTGTTCTATTCTTTTGAAAATATGTTCTTCATGGGCGCTTTGCTGCATAAGTCGAATTTGTTCTTCTGTTGCAGAAGCTTGCTTTTCATTAGCTGCTATTAATTTTTCAGTCAATACTCGCTGTTGCTTAGACTCATCTACTTGCAGCTCAAATGACTCTTTCGCTATTTTTTCTTGCTCTAAATTATTTTTTGCAGTTTCAGAAGCACTTTTGGCTGAATTAGCTAACTCTCTTTGCTGTAAAGCTAATGAATATATTAATAAAACCATTGTAAAAAAAGTAAGTAATGGATTTAAAACCCCACCGAAAAAATCCCCCATAGCTCCCCATTCACCTCTATTGGCAGGAGGTTTAAACCAAGAAAAAGTGCTGTTATATGTGTAGAAAGCCAAAAATGTTGCACCAAACACTATTAAAAGAGTTAGTGCTATAGCTACTTTTGAATTATTTTCGATAAATTTAAGTAGTTGATTCTCTGTTTTTTCGTTCATGTATATCCTTATAAATTTGTATTTATCTCATATTTAATAATGAGAGCGCATTTTAGTCTAGCTTTTAAAGAAATAGCCAAAAATTAAGTTGTAAGCTAAATACTATAAATAGCTAAACCATAGGGTTTCGCTTCACTCAACCTACGCCGATAAAATTAACGCCGAGTTACAGCTCATCGATAGCTCGCCCTCCCTAAAAAGCAAAAAGGCACTTAAAAATAAGTGCCTTTGTTGGGTTGCTCAATTAGTTTGGTATTACAGCGCGTTAAATACGTCATCTGTTTTAGCTGCGCAAATAAAATCGTTTTTGTGTAGGCCTTTAATTGAATGGCTCCACCATGTAACCGTTACTTTGCCCCACTCGGTTAATAAACCTGGGTGATGGCCTTCGTCTTCAGCCATGTCGCCTACTTTGTTAGTAAACGCGATAGCTTGTTTAAAGTTTTTAAATTTGTAAACACGCTCAAGCTGCATAATGCCATCGCGTACTTCAGGTACCCAATCAGGGATTTTGGTAATTAATTGCGCTAGCTCTTCGTCTGATACTTTTGGCGCATCGGCATGACAGGCTTCGCATTTTTGTGCACTTAATGAAGACATTTTAAATCCTTATCTTTAGCGTTACTTTTTATATTAAAGTTAACTAGCTAATTTTTCTTTTGGTGAAAATTTTGGGTCGTGTAAGCCAAGTTCTTTTGCTTGTTCAACCAAAGCCATTATATCCATTTGCGATATATCAAACAGATCATGAATCGAATTTATGGTGTAGTACTGTGGTTGCATAATATCAATTCGGTACGGGGTACGCAGCACATCTAATACACTCATTGGCGTTATTTCTGGCGTGTTTGAGTATACATACTGGGTTTCTCCTGGGCTTGATAAAATACCACCGCCGTATATGCGCAAACCATTATCGGTTTGCATTAAACCAAATTCAACGGTAAACCAGTACATACGCGCTAGATATACACGATCTTTTTTCTCTGCCGCGTAGCCAAGTTTTCCGTACTTATGCGTAAACTCTGCAAAATCAGGGTTAGTGAGCATAGCGCAGTGACCAAATATTTCATGAAACACATCTGGTTCTTGTAGGTAATCAAACTCATCACGGCTACGAATAAAAGTCGCTACCGGAAATTGCTTGTTGGCCAGTAACCGAAAAAACTCATCAAAGTCGATAAGTGCCGGCACTGGCGCTACTTGCCAGCCGGTAGTGGCTAGCAGCACTTCGTTTAGTTCACTAAGTTGCGGAATACGATCGTGTGGCAAGTTTATTTTTTTTAAACCTTCCATATATTCGTCACAGGCTTTGCCTTCAATGCACGCAAGTTGGCGTGCTACGAGCTCAGACCAAATTTTATTTTCTTCATCGCTCCAATGTATAACGCCATTTTCATCTGGTGTTTTGGAGGTGTATTTACTTGCTTTAGCCATTAGTACCTTCTTTGGGGTTAACCCGAAACCGGTGTCAGGGTGATACCCAAGTAACTTGGATACCGATTGCAGCCATACTATGCAAAAGTGAACAAAAGTTTAATAGCTTGGGCTACATCTGTATTAGCCACGATCAGTCATCTTGTACACTTAAAATTACATGCTAGTAAATAATTCAAAACAACCTAGCAGGTACAAGCTTTAAAAGCGGACTTAACCGTACACAATTAAATACACTCTAAAAAATTTGAGTGAATGCCTGATGAAGATCATCAACAATATCGTTAACATCTTCAAGTCCAACCGAAAGCCTAATTAATCCATCGCTAATACCTGCAGCGAGTCTTTCCTCTGGTGTGTAAGGTGAATGGGTCATAGAGGCTGGATGCTGAATAAGTGTTTCAGCGTCGCCTAAACTTACGGCTATTGTACAAAGCCTCATACTATCAATAAATTGCGCCCCCTGTTGCAAGCTACCTTTTAGCTCAAAAGCAATTACACCGCCTGCCGCTTTCATTTGTTTACCAATAAATTTATATCCAGGGTGCGACTTAAGCCCAGGATAGTAAACTTTGCTTACTTGTGGGTGCGCTTCTAAGTATTCGGCAATTATTTGCGCGCTTACGCAGTGGCGCTCAATTCTTATGGCGAGGGTTTTTAAACCTCTATTAATAAGCCAAGCATCGTGCGGGCTTATAGTGGCGCCAATATCTTTAAGCACCGTCATTTTTATTAGCGTTATATGCTCCATAGATCCACATACAATGCCGGCTACCACATCGCCGTGGCCGTTTAAATATTTGGTAGCACTGTGTACTATAATATCGATACCGTACTGCTTAGGTGATTGGAGTAATGGCGTTAAAAAGGTGTTGTCGACCACGCTAATTAAGTTGTGTTGTTTAGCAACGGCACCAATTAATGCTAAATCGATAACCGCCATAGTGGGGTTAATAGGCGTTTCTACAAATATCATTTTTGAATTAGGTTTAATCGCAGCACGCAGTTCATCCTCGTTGGTCATATCAACAAAGGTGACTTCTATTCCCCAGCGCGGCAACATGTGCGAGAAAAACGCAAAGGTACACCCATATAAAGCACTCGATGCAATTAAATGATCCCCTTGCGATAAAAAGCTAAGTACTGAGGCCGATACCGCCCCCATACCGGTTGCCGTTGCTGCAGCCGCTTCACAGCCCTCTAATTGCGCTACTTTTTGCTCAAGCTCGCTAGTAGTTGGGTTGCCTAGGCGGGTATAAATATAGCCCAGCTCATCGCCTGCAAAACGTGCTGCACCCTGCGCGGCATTTTCAAAATGAAAAGTTGAGGTTTGATACAAAGGAGAAGTGAGTGCGCCGTGAGGGTCGTTTGCTTTTTGTGGGCCGTGAATACATTGGGTGTTTATATGATGCTTGCTCATTGAATACTCTCTTATTTTGATTGTTATTGGGTATTAGCCTTCAATCAAAACGTATGGGCATTCAAAGCACAAGCATCCCGGATGCTCAGATGGCTACTTGTGCACTATTTATACTTTTAGCTGTACATAAATATTGCCAAGTGTTTTTTAATACTGCTTATTCAGTTGTCTCGGGCTTTTTACGGCTAATAATTTTACTAGCAATATTTTGTACCGTACTTTTTAATAAATTGCGTTTATTTTCAAGCCGAGGTAATGGGCGGCTTAATTCCATTGCTTTGTAGCCAATGCGCGCGGTAAATATACCGGCACTTAAGCCCTGTGCTGCTCGCCCCGAAAGTTTACCTAATAACTCGGCGCTTAGTGCGGTTGCAGCTAAATCAGAAATAAGCTCGGCACTGCCCACAAACATTACTTGCTTTATTAGCATGCGGTACAATTTTATGCGACTCGCGTAACCAAAACCAATCCCGTAAATCTTCCCTATTTGTTCTATTAACTTAGTACCGCGCCACAGCACAGCCATCATATCCACCAGCGCCAGCGGGCTAAGCGCAACCAGTAACGCCGACTCGGTTGCAAAGCGATTAATGAGCTTTTTAGCTTGGGTGTCTTGCGTTATTAATAAACTATTGGCGTATAGCGTCATTATTTCTTTATCGCTGTGGTGCGTTGCAACTTGATTTTTAAAGGTTTCAAAGTTATCGAGTTGCTGGTGTTTATTTAGTTTTTCAAGCCAAGGCAGTGCGCCGCCTACTTGTTCGCTATTTAACAGTCTGTCGGCTTCATGGCGATATAACTGGTTACGTTTTAAACTGCGCAGCATTCGGTATTCGCGCCATAATAAACGCCCTATTAGCAACACCCCACTCACTACAGCGGTTAAATATATACTGCCTAAAATAATCGACTGCTGAAAAGCCAGTACCAATGAAAAAGCAAACTCTAGCAATACCAGCACCATAAAACTAACAACAAAAATGCCTTTGAGCGTTTGCCATTTTGACTTTTTATATACTGGCGCTAGGTCAATTTCTGGCTCTAGCATTTCGTCATTATCTTCTTGGTAATCACTTTGCCCATGCTCAATTATTTTTGCAGGCGCTAATACAGGCTCGTTTTGCTCCATACTCTGGGTATGTATACGACGCCCTGCTTGAAACTCTTGGTTTGATTCACTCATGCTAACTTGTCTCCTAACAGGTACTGCATCACATGATCTAATCGAATATGTTTTAACTGCTTATCTGGGCTTGGCATTGGCGAAAACGATAAAAATTCAAACCCTTGCGCTGGCCATTCACTTTTATTAAGCATTCTATTAGGCGGCTGTGGCGGTAAGTAGGTTAGCCAATCAGGCTCGTTAAGTGGCTTGCCGTAAATGCAGTCTAGCGTTTGGCCTTTGTCGGTTACTTGGCGCGGTTGTGTTGCGGTAATTGACGACATAGCCATGGTTTCTATTTGCACACCATCAAACTTTAAATGATTACTTTGCTCGTGTACTAATGAGTCGAGCAATAGTGCTAAGTCTTTATGATGCTTAGCGGTTATATGATCTGATTTATTAGCGGCAAATAATATTTTATCTATATTAGGTTTAAATAAGCGTTTAAAAAAGCCCGATTCGCCATAACTAAAGTGCGCCAATAATTGATTAATAACGCTACTTTGCTCTTGCAAGGTTGCATGCCCTTCGTTTAAGGCACTAAGTACATCTACTAATACTATTTGGCGATCAAAATGGCGAAAGTGTTCGTTATAAAAAGGCTTTACAACTTCTTTAACGTAGGCGTTAAAGCGTTTAATTAAATGCGCTAAGTTAGAGCCTGCAACTAGGTTATTACTATTTATCTCACCCGATACTGGAAAAAACAATAGCAATGGCGCGCCTTGTAAATCGCCTGGCATTAACATGCGCCCAGGTTGTAGCATGGCAAGTTTGGTGTCTTTTTTAAGCCCTATCAACATGCTTTGATAAAGCTGTGCAATATGCGCAAGTGCGCTTTCATCTACCGGCGCATTTAAGTCGAGTTGCTCAACGGCTGTTAAAAACTCACTTGAGGTATGCACCCGCAAATGCTGCGTTAATAGCGGATATTGCAGCTCGCACCACTGTGCATAACTTTGCTCCAGCATAGGTAAATCAAGCAGCCACTCGCCGGGGTAGTCAATTATATCTAAATAAAGCGTTGATTGCGGTGAAAAATGGCCACGCAGCCCAGCATTACTTTGATACTTAATAGCTAAACGCAGCGTATTTATGCGCTCGGTTGAAGGCGGCCATGTTGGCTCGCCGTCACTGGGGAGTAACGCATTTAATGCTCGAGTATAATTAAATGTGGGCACTTTAAGCGCCTCTTGCGGCACTACTTTAGTGGCAATATGGCGGCGCTCGCGCATTACATCAAAAAAAGGCAGGTTTTTATCACTCGCTTGGCTTGTTAAGTGTTTAACTAATGCGGTAATAAACGCTGTTTTGCCGCTGCCACTCAAACCTGTTACAGCCAGTTTTACATGCTGATCTAAGCTGCGATGCAATGCTTTTTGTGCTTTGCCTTTAATACTGGTAAAGGTCTTTTTTGCAAATGAAGTACGACTCATAATGGTTTAGCACTTAGCACTTCACTTACTGTTTAATGTGTAGTTGCCGTGCTATTAAATCCTTTAAAGTTTGTTAATTTCACGGCTCACCGTAAATTCAGTAGAAGTAACATAGCGTTCTATATTTTGTAGGCGCGTATCTACGCGTGTTAAACGCTCTTTTAAGTCTTGCAATGCGCGGCGCGGTGGCTCGCCTTTTTGCCATACTTTAAATTTTACTTCTAGCGGATCGCCATAGTTAGTAGAATTTGTTTTATAGGCGCTAGTGGGTTCTTTTTTATCTAAAATAAACCAGGCTGCAATATACGCTACCACAAATAAAGGGCCGCCAGTTAGTAATACCGCACTAACAAATATAATACGAACTAACCATAATTCCATATTAAAATAATCGCTTAGCCCAGCGCATACGCCGGCTATTTTTCCGCGCTGCGGATCTCTTAATAATTCGCGTTTGGTACTCATACTTTACGCCTCCACTGTGGCGACTCTTGATCAAGTAATGCTTCGAGTGTTTCGACTCGATCAGCCATTTTTTCGGCTTTTTGAGCAAGCTCTAACAACTGGCGATGCTCGTGTTCACTTAACCCTTGGCTTACTTGTTTTTTGCTACGATAGTGTAAAATTAGCCACAAAGGCGCGACAAAAATCATAAATAAAATAAATGGTGCTACGAGTATTTCTGGATCAAACATAACCCTCTCCTGACTATCCGTATTGATGTTTTAAGTAGGGGCACATGGGCCCCTTATATTATTATTGGTATGCGTTAGCTATACGTTACTTATCTGCTAACTTCTTTTTAAGCTCTGCTAACTCATCGTCTACTTTTTCGTTTTTTTGCAGTTCGGCAATTTCATCTGCTAAGGTTTTTTTGCCTAAATCGTACGACTCTATTTGAGATTCTAGTCCATCTATTTTAGTTTCGTAACGCTCAAAACGATTAAGTGCATCTTCTACCTTTGAGCTATCAAGTGCTTTTTTAACTTCAAGGCGCGACTCAGCCGAACGTTGACGTAATATAATCGCTTTTTGACGAGCTTTAGCATCTGCTAGCTTTTCTTGTAGCGTGGTTACTTCTTGTTGTAACTTTTCGATGTGTGAGCCTACATGCTCAAGTTCACCCTCGACTGAAGCTACAGCTTCGGCTGACTTTTGCTTTTCGAGTAAAGCGGCACGTGCTAAATCGTCACGATCTTTGCTTAGCGCTAGTTCAGCTTTGTCTTGCCAATCATTCATTTGCGCTTTAAGTGTATCAACGCGACGTACTAATTCTTTTCGCTCAGCGAGTGTTTTAGCTGACGTAGAGCGAACCTCTACCAAGGTGTCTTCCATTTCTTGAATAATCAGACGAACCATTTTTTCTGGGTCTTCTGCTTTATCTAAAATGGCATTGATATTAGAATTAACAATGTCTGCAAAACGTGAAAAAATTCCCATAACATTTACCTCTATAATTTAAACTTAGTTTGTCTGCTATAACTGTATCAATATGCTTGCCAACTTTATAAAAGTTAAAATACATAATTTATTCATAGAGTTAAACTCAAATTACAAATTACTTTAGTTATCTCTCATTATGAAATACACTAACTGTTAGTAAAAATGACTAAGAGTTAGGAAATATGAGCCAATATCGCCAACAAGATAACTTACTCGGCCAATCTGATAGCTTTTTATCGGTACTTGATCAGGTATCGCAGCTAGCTAACCTAGATAAACCTGTGCTTATTATTGGTGAGCGTGGCACAGGTAAAGAGTTAATTGCAGCACGTTTACACTTTTTATCTAAACGTTGGGATCAAAACTATGTAAAGCTCAACTGTGCGGCGCTTAACGAAAACCTGCTCGAAAGTGAATTATTTGGCCATGAAAGTGGTGCTTTTACTGGCGCTAGCAAACGCCACGAAGGCCGCTTTGAACGTGCAAACAGCGGTACTTTATTTTTAGATGAATTGGCAAACACCTCCGAAATGGTACAAGAAAAACTGCTTCGCGTAATAGAGTACGGTGAATTTGAGCGTGTCGGCGGTAAACAAACAATAAAAGTAGATACGCGTTTAGTGTGCGCTACTAACGAAGATTTACCTTATTTAGCACAGCAAGGTGAGTTTAGAAGCGATTTGCTCGACCGCCTGGCTTTTGATGTAATAACCCTTCCCCCCCTGCGTGAACGCCAAGGCGATATAATGCTGCTTGCAGAGCAGTTTGCAATGAATATGGCGCGCGATTTAGAGTGGCAATTGTTTAGCGGTTTTACCCGTAGCGCCACAGAAACACTGCTGAGTTATGATTGGCCAGGTAATATTCGTGAGTTGAAAAATGTGGTTGAGCGCAGTTTGTATCGCCATGGAAGTGAACAGATCCCCGTTCATCAGATTATTTTAGACCCATTTGAAAGCCGTTTTAGGCCAAAACCACGGGTAAAGCCTGCTGCTTTGATTAATAACACTAGCATTCCTGAGCCAGCGGTTGCCGCAGCACCGGTTGCTCAAGCAGCACCAAGTACAGCGGCTATTAATACTGAATTTCCGTGTAGCTTAAAAAAACTCTCTAACGACTTTGAAATTTTAATGATTAACAAAGCCTTAGAACATAGCCAATTTAACCAAAAGAAAACTGCAGAAGTACTGGGTTTAACGTATCATCAATTACGTGGCTATCTGAAAAAATATAACTTGCTATACCCAAGCGACACCAAGGGGTGAGTTTCTGTTTACTTAGTTATAGTTCAATAATAGTTAGAGGTTACGCAGGTGCATAAATTATTACTTGCTTTGCTATCAACCAGCCTTATAGGGTGCATAGATAGTAAAGAAGAAATCTTAAAAGAAAAAAACCAAGGCTTAGTTTATTGCGCTGAAGCAAACCCTGTGTCGTTTAATCCGCAGGTAACTACAACAGGCTCAACTATAGATATTATTGCCAATCAATTATACGACCGCCTAATTAGTATTGACCCTGTTACAGCTGAATTTCAAAGTGAATTAGCCACCGATTGGAAAACGAGTAAAGACGGTAAGTCGGTTACTTTCACCTTGCGCAAAGGCGTAAAATTTCATACCACGGCCTATTTTACGCCGTCGCGGGATTTTAACGCCGACGATGTTATTTTTACTTTTAGCCGCTTATTTGATGTTTATAATCCGTATCACTTTATTGGCGATGCTAATTACCCTTACTTTCAGAGCGTAGGAATTGATCAGCTTATTCGTAAAATTGTACGTGTGTCTGACTATCAAGTACGATTTGAGTTGTTTAATGCCGAAAGTAGCTTTTTAGCCAATATGGCCACCGATTTTGCGGTTGTATTGTCACAAGAATACGCCATGCAACTAAAAGCCAGCGAACAAACTAATTTGTTTGATCACTACCCAGTTGGCACAGGCCCGTATATTTATAAAGAGTATAGGCGCGACCATTTAGTACGTTTTTATAAAAATCCAGCCTATTGGAAACACGACGTGGTACTGGAGCAATTGGTTTACGACATTACCCCTAACGGCACCACGCGTATAGCTAAAATGCTCACCAAAGAATGTGATGTAACCGCTCATCCAAGTAGCGCGCAATTGAGTATTTTAGCCCAGCGCGACGACATTAATGTAGAAAAAGAAACCAACTTAAATATTGGCTACTGGGCATTTAATACTGAGCGCCCTCCTTTTGACGATATACGAGTACGCCAAGCACTCGCCCATGCAATTGATGTAGATAAAATAATGCAGGCGGTATATTACGGCAATGGTATTCGCGCTCAATCAATTTTACCCCCCACCTCGTGGGCGTTTGAACCACAAGCTAACATTCCAAATTTTGACCCAGCTTTAGCCAAAAAATTACTTATTGAAGCAGGGCTACCTAATGGCTTTAACATGAACATTTGGGCCATGCCGGTCAGTCGTATTTATAATCCTAATGCCCGTAAAATGGCCGAGCTAATGCAAAGCGATTTACGTAAAATAGGGGTTAAAGTGAGTATTATAGAATACGAATGGAATACCTTTATTCAACGTGTTGGCGAGCACCGACATGACAGCGTACTGCTTGGCTGGGCTGCTGATACGCCCGACCCTGATAACTTTTTTAGCCCTTTGCTAAGTTGCACAGCCACTTTTAGTGGTAAAAATGCCGCAAATTGGTGTAATCCACAATTTGACTCTTTACTTAACCAAGCGCTCAGCACAACCGATATAGCAATGCGCAAACAGTATTATGATGCCGCACAAAGCATGATTATCAATGAGCTGCCTTTAATACCAATAGCTCACGGCATGCGTTTTCAGGCAAGCAGTGCTGATGTAGAGGGCATAACGCTGGGGCCTTTTGGTGCTATTTCGCTTGCTAATGCGAGGAAAAAATAATGCGATTAGATTATATTTTACGCCGCATTGGTTTATTTGTTTTTATGGTATTAATGCTTAGCGTTTTTACTTTTTTGCTGAGCTTTTTATTTCCTGGCGATGCATTAAGTAATTTAAGTGGCGTTCCCAGCAATAATTTTGCGCAACATACCCAGCTAGAAGATAAGTATTTATATAATAGTAATTATTTTATGCAATATATCGCTTTTTTAGGGCGCATATTGCAAGGTGATTGGGGGCTGTCGTTTGCCTCTGGAGATAGCGTATTTTCGCAAATACTCGACTTAATACCTGCCACACTCGAGCTTAGTATATACGCGCTGTTTGTTTCGGTTGTTATTGGTGTTCCTACGGGCATATTAGCCTCTGCTTATTATAAACAATGGCCCGATAAGCTTATTTCCTCTACCACTATGATAGGCTATTCCATGCCTATTTTTTGGTTAGCATTATTACTCATTATGCTATTTTCATTACAACTGGGTTGGTTTCCAATGTCGGGAAGAATGAGCTTACTCTATGAAATACCACCCACTACAGGTTTTATTTTAATTGATATTAGCTTGGCAAGCTTTCCGTACCAGGGCATGGCTTTTATTGACGCCTTACACCACCTTACCTTGCCTACCATAGTATTGGCTATGTACCCCACTACGGTATTGATACGCTTTACTCGCGAATCTATGCTTAAAGTAATGGATCAAAACTTTATTAAAACAGCGCGCGCAAAAGGCCTTAATCGCAGGCAACTTATAATGCACCATGCGCTGCGTAATGCATTGTTACCGGTAATTAAGCAAATTGGTTTACAATTTAGCACGCTTATTACGCTGGCAATGATCACTGAGATTATTTTTTCGTGGCCTGGGATTGGCCGCTGGTTAATTGATAGTATTTATCAGCGTGATTACCCCGCTATACAAGGTGGCTTAATGGCGGTGTCTTTATTTATTATTTTTGCCACCATCATCGCAGAGCTAATTTATACTCTATTCGACCCACTCTCACGGAACCAAGCTCATGGCAAAGTTTAACTTATTTTCTGAAGAGTCGAATAAATCGCCCCTAGCACGGCTGTGGCGAAAATTTAAAACCAACCACCCTGCACTTGTTGGTTTATGGGTGTTTATTGCTTTTGCTTTACTGGCTGCCAGTGCGCCTTTTTTAGCCCCTTATGGGGTTAATCAGCAGCATAGTGATGCCTTACTTATTCCGCCATCGTGGCGCGAAATGGGTGACGTACGTTTTCTTTTAGGCACCGACGATTTAGGCCGCGATGTACTTTCTAGATTAATGAACGGCGCAACGTATACATTTGGCTTGTCAATTATTGCAGCGTTTTTAACCACTGTCATTGGCTTACTCGTAGGCACTTTCGCTGGTATTAGTCGCGGGCTTCGCTCCAGTTTTTTAAATCACTTACTGGATATAACGCTTTCTATTCCGTCGTTGTTGCTGGCAATTATTATTATAGCCATATTAGGCCCTGGTTTAATGAATACCGTATGGGCAATTATTTTGGCACTGCTGCCGCAATTTATTCACTCTATTCGCAACCTAATTGTCGATGAGCTGAGTAAAGATTACATCACCGCTTATCGGCTCGATGGCGCCTCTAATTGGCATATATTGTCGCGAGGGATTTACCCCAATATATATGAATATATAGTGGTTATTTTTACCATGGCGCTCTCTACTGCTATTTTAGATATAGCCGCTTTAGGATTTTTAAAATTAGGGGCGCAACCACCTACAACCGAATGGGGCGCAATTTTAGCCGAAAACCTCGGGCTTATATATTTAGCTCCCTGGACTGTAGCCCTACCAGGCGTACTGTTGTTTTTAGCTGTACTGTCAACAAACTTAGTAGGCGATGGACTTCGCCAAGTTTTACAAGCGCGTAAGGCTGATTAAATGCAATTACTTGATGTTCGAAACTTAACCATTGAATTACACACCTCTGAAACCGTTATTAGAGCTGTAGACAGAGTGAGCTTTAGTTTAAAAGAAGGCGAAGTACATGCTTTAGTGGGTGAATCGGGTTCTGGTAAAAGCTTAATCGCCAAAGCAATTGTAGGAGTGCTTAATGAACGCTGGGTAATAACAGCTGATAGAGTGCATTGGCGCGGGGTAGACTTAATGCGTTTAACCCCAGAGCAACGCCGAAAAGTAGTGAGCCAAGATATAGCAATGATTTATCAAGATCCGAGTCGCTGCCTTGACCCAACCGCTAAAATATTTGATCAAATAGCCGAAACTTTACCTGAAGTAGCAAGTAAAGGGTTTTTCTTAAAGCGCAATCGCGAGCGCAAAGACAGAGTAAAAGCACTTATTCATAAAGTAGGTATTAAAAACCACGAAGAAATACTTAGCAGCTATCCCCATGAGCTTTCAGAAGGGGTGTGCCAAAAAGTAATGATTGCCATGGCAATTGCGCGTACGCCAAAATTATTAATTGCAGATGAGCCCACCACCGCACTTGAAAGCACCACCCGTGCACAAGTATTTAGATTGTTAAAAAGCTTAAATCAGTTAAAAAACATGTCTATTTTAATGATTTCTCACGAGCTAGAAGAAATTGTTAACTGGTCGCATACTATTCATGTTTTATATTGCGGACAAATGGTAGAAGCAGGCCCAACGCATCGTATTTTTAGCCAGCCACGCCACCCTTATACACAAGCACTACTAAAAAGCCTACCCGATTACGAACATGGTTTGGCGCATAAAGAGCCTTTTTACGCGCTTAAAGGCACTATTCCTACGCTGCAACATTTACCAATTGGTTGTCGACTAGGGCCGCGTTGCCCGCAAGCACAAAGAGAGTGTGTTATTGCGCCAAAGCTAACCAAACACCAAGGGCATAGTTATGCGTGTCATTTTCCGCTGATCAAGGAGATGAAATAGTGCAACCCTTACTAAAAGTACAAGCATTATCAAAAAGCTTTAATTTACGGGCTGGATTATTTAGCCGAAAAAAATTTGCGGTACTTAAAAATATTTCGTTTAGTGTTGGTAAAGGCGAAACCATAGCCATAATTGGTGAAACGGGTGCCGGGAAAAGCACCCTAGCAAAATTACTTGCTGGAGCCGATAGCGCTGATAGCGGGCAAATTTTACTCGAAAACAACATAATCGAAAATAACGGTATTCGCGATCCACAATGTCGCCATATCAGAATGATTTTTCAAGACTCAGCAACCTCGCTAAACCCGGCACTGACTATTGCCGACATGCTCGATGATTGCCTGCAATTTAATACCGATTTTGACAAACAACAACGCGCCGAAAAAATTGACAGCACCATGTTAAAAGTCGGGTTGTTAGTAGATCATCAACAATATTACCCGCACATGTTTAGCATAGGGCAATTACAGCGTGTAGCGCTCGCTCGCGCGCTTATATTAGATCCTAAGGTTGTTGTGCTCGACGAAGCACTTTCATCTTTAGATCCCTCTGTACGCGCACAAATAGTTAATTTATTACTTAAGCTACAACTAGAAACCGGATTAACCTATATATTAATAACCCATCATCTTAGCTTAGTACGCCATATTAGCGACCAACTGGTCGTGTTAGAGCGCGGCGAAATTGTTGAGTACGGCCCCACCGAAGCGATATTCCAAAATCCCCAATCGAAAATAACACAAAAATTATTGAGTTGTTGATGAGGAAGCTCAAAAAAAACTAACATCAATACGTAAAAGAGTACGCGTTTAGGTTTGATTAGTAAAATGGTCTACGCCGCATAAAAATGCACGGCGTACACAGCGCGAAATACAGTGGTAGTATTTTGTATCGACCAAACTTACCTGACGTTTTCTTGCGATAGCCATGTGTCACCTTGCTTAATTATCGTACTAGCTAGAGCTTAGTTAATTACACTGATATTATAAATATTAGAATGGGTGTCTTTATTGAAAATATTTTAAAATGGGTGTCTGCATTAAAAATATTTCAACTGTAAACCTAAATACCAAGTTTGGTTAATCACTTACTGATATCTGGCACCTTATTTTACTAATAACTGCTCTTACTCATAACTACTTTTCTTAATAACTACTTTTCCTAATAGCTGCTTTTTTACAAACAAAAAAGGCGCTTTAAAAAGCGCCTTTTAATTATTTTATTACGAATTTTACTCTGCGACTTGCGCTACATTTGGTAAGTTAATTTTCGCTTGAGCTTTTAACGACTCAATAAACACCATGTAGTTTTTGTTTGCTTGTGCCATGGTAATGTTTTGCTGAATTTGCGGGTCAATATTATCTGCAACTTCAGCGTTCGTTACCGATTTAAGCGCAACAATCGCAGCATCACCATTATTTAAATTAACTAGCTCAACGATTGCTGAATCAGTTGGATGAGCCATTTTAAATGTTTGCGTCACAATAGCTGGTGAAACAGTGTAGCTCTGACGCGTTAACTGCGCTTCTTGGCGAACTGTTAGGCTTTGCTCAGCGGCAACGTCATTTAAACTCTTTCCTGCTTGTACTTCTGCAAAAAGTGTACGGGCTTTTTCTTTAGCAAGCGCTGATGTTTTTTCGTTAACTAAGCTGGCTTTAATTTGCTCGCTTACATCGCTCAGTGCTTTAGTCGCAGCTGGCTCATGTTCGTTAACACGCACCACAATAACATGCTCATTACCTAACTCAATCAGCTCTGAGTTTACTTTATCTTCAAGTAAATCAACTGATGTTAATGCTGTAATAACTGCAGGGCTGTTTAACGGCTCTGGTAGCTCATTTAGCGCTACAAGTGGTGTAGACTTAACCTCTACACCCGCGGCTTCTGCTGCATCAACCAAGCGGTCTGAAATTTCAAACGCAAGCGCGGCCATTTCTGTTTGCTTTTCGTAAAATGCATCTACTTTTTCAGCTTTTTCTAGTTCTGCACGTAAATCTGCTTTTACATCATCGTAGGCTTTTACTTGCTGCGCCTGTAGGTCGGTTAGTTTAATAATGTGGTAACCAAATTCTGATGCTACAACGTCTGAGTAGTCACCTTTATTTTCGAGCGCAAATGCAGCGTCTTCAAAAACAGGATCCATTACATCACGTTCTATCCACTCTAAATCGCCACCCATTTCGCCACTTACAATATCATCAGACGATGATTCTGCTAGCTCGGCAAAATCTGCACCTTGATTTAATTGCGCTAATAAAGACTCTGCTTTTGCTTTAGCTGCATCATCGTCTTCACTGTTATCAATTAAAATATGCGAAACACGGCGCTTTTCAGGCTCAACGTATTGCGCTTTACTTTGTTCGTAATAGGCTTTTACGTCATCTTCAGTTACTGAAGCAACTGTAATGTCTTGCGCTTTTAGCTCTATGTAATTAACCGATAAACGCTCAGGAGATAAAAACTGGCCGCTGTTTAATTCATAGTAATCAGCTATTTCTTGCTCACTCACTTCAACGCTGTCTTGCATTGCTTCTTTATTAACTACTAGGTAGTCAATGCTGCGCGTTTGTTGTTGTAGGGCAATGGCACTCTCAAGTTCATTTTTTAGCGCAAAATCACTTCCCGCAACAGCAGATACAAGCTGGCTGCGTGTCATGTCTTTACGTAAGTACTCGCGAAATGAGTCTGGTTGAAAGTTCATTTGACGAATAACTTGCAAGTAACGGTCGTTGTTAAAGCTTTCACCAATTTTAAAATAAGGTAATTCTAAAATGGTTTGTCTTACACTTTCATCGCTTACACGAAGGCCTAACTCTGCCGCTAGTTGAGTTTGCAGTTCTTGTTGTACTAAACGGTCAATTACACCTTGGCGTATTTGCGCCATGTAATTTGGATCGGCTGCAATTTGGGTAAAGTATTCACCAAACTGTTGCTCTAATCGGCCTCGTTCATTTTGAAACGCACGATTAAATTCGGTTTGACTAATTTTAATACCATTTACTTCAGCAACAGGTTGTTCTGTGGTTTGACCTAGGTAACTACCAATTCCTGCTAAAGCAAAAGATAAAATCACGGCGCCTAAAATTACTTTGGCTATAGGTCCTTGCGAACCTTCTCTGATTTTCTCAAGCATTTGTTTATCTCTTTTCTGAGCAAGGTTTTTACCTTGTCATATGTAAAAAAAGCGTATCTTACCAGATACGCTTTTTCACTTGAAGTAACTGGCGGTAAAGTTACTTAATTCATCTTCTGTGGTAATTAAGTATTTTTACACTCGCCACAACTAATGTGTTTAAAACAGCGATTAGTTTACTGCGTCTTTTAGTGCTTTACCTGCTTTAAATGCAGGGATAGTTGCAGCAGCAATTTGAATTGTTTCGCCAGTTTGTGGGTTACGGCCTGAACGTGCAGCACGGTCACGAACTGAAAAAGTACCAAAACCAACAAGTGCAACTGAGTCGCCTTCTTTAAGTGCGCCAGTAACTGATTCGATAAATGAATCTAGTGCACGACCTGCAGCCGCTTTAGAAATGTCAGCATCAGCTGCGATTTGATCGATTAATTGAGATTTATTCACAATATCATCCTCTTTAATTGTTGTTATCAAGAGCGATTGTTTTTTACTAACATCACTGTTTTGAAAATTTAGAGCAAACTATTATGCTCATACGATTATATTTTTCTTAAGCCTAGTAACCATAAGGGCTAGGCTTGAAAACCAGTGCTTAACTTATCATACCGTTTAGATTTGAAAAGCCCCTAAAAGCACTTTTTTAGCGTTTTTTATCGGTTTTTCGGCGTTTCGACTGAAAAACTATCAACTGGGTGCACTAAAGCAAGTTTTAATACTTCATCAATCCATGTAACTGGGTGAATATCGAGGCCAGCCAATACGTTGTCTGGGATCTCTTTTAGGTCACGTTCGTTAATTTTTGGAATAATAACCGTTTTAATACCGCCGCGATGCGCCGCTAATAATTTCTCTTTTAAGCCACCAATTGGTAGTACTTCGCCACGCAATGTAATTTCGCCTGTCATGGCAACATCGGCACGTACCGGATTACCAGTTAAGCTCGACACTAAACCAGTTACCATAGCAGCACCTGCACTTGGGCCATCTTTAGGTGTTGCGCCTTCTGGTACGTGTACATGAATATCGCGCTTTTCATAAAAATCACTGTTAATACGAAACTCTTCCGCTCGGTTTCGTACTACTGTCATGGCTGCTTGTATCGACTCTTGCATTACATCACCTAATGAGCCGGTATAGCTAAGCTTACCTTTACCTGGTACTGCGGCACATTCAATAGTTAGCAAGTCGCCACCCACTTCAGTCCATGCAAGACCGGTAACTTGGCCAATACGGTCGCCGTCTTCTGCTTTACCGTAATCAAAGCGTTGCACACCTAAAAAGTCCTCTAGGTTGTGCTCATCAATAGTGACTGTTGTGGTGCCTTTTTCGATTAAAATATTTTTAACCGCTTTACGACATAGTTTAGATATTTCGCGCTCTAAATTACGTACACCCGCTTCACGCGTGTAATAACGAATAATGCCAGTAATGGCGCTATCTGCTATCTCAATTTCATGCTCTTTTAAGCCATTACGCTTAACTTGCTTGGTAATTAAGTGCTGTTTAGCAATATTTAGTTTTTCATCTTCGGTGTAACCCGACAAACGAATAACTTCCATTCGATCTAGTAATGGTCCTGGAATGTTAAAGCTGTTTGATGTAGCAACAAACATCACATCCGACAAATCGTAGTCAACTTCTAGGTAGTGATCGGCAAAATGACTATTTTGCTCAGGATCTAGCACCTCAAGTAATGCAGATGCGGGATCACCACGCATATCTGATGACATTTTGTCGATTTCATCAAGTAAAAACAATGGGTTTTTAACGCCCACTTTTGTCATATTCTGAATCATCTTACCTGGCATTGAACCAATGTAAGTACGACGATGACCACGAATTTCAGCTTCATCACGTACACCGCCAAGCGCCATACGAATATACTTACGACCGGTAGAGCGTGCAATAGATTGACCTAAAGAGGTTTTACCCACACCAGGCGGCCCTACTAAACACAAAATAGGCCCTTTAAGCTTGTTAGTACGTTGTTGTACGGCAAGGTACTCTAAAATACGTTCTTTAACTTTTTCTAAGCCGTAATGGTCGCTATCAAGTATTTTTTGCGCGCCAGCTAAATCTTTTTTAACTTTAGAGCGCTTTTTCCACGGGACACTAATTAGTGTATCTATGTATGAGCGCACTACACTGGCTTCTGCCGACATTGGCGACATCATTTTTAGCTTACTTAACTCAGCCGTCGCTTTTTCTTTTGCTTCGGTTGGCATGCCCGACTCTTCAATACGCTTTTTCAGCGCTTCAAACTCGTCTGGCACATCATCAAGTTCACCGAGTTCTTTTTGAATCGCTTTCATTTGCTCATTGAGGTAATACTCGCGCTGCGATTTTTCCATCTGCTTTTTAACGCGGCTACGTATTTTTTTCTCAACTTGCAGTAAATCTATTTCGCCTTCCATTAGCGCCATTAAGTATTCTAAGCGTTCGGTAACACTTGAGGTTTCTAATACTTTTTGTTTTTCAGGCACTTTTAATGGCATATGAGCTGCCATGGTATCGGCAAGGCGCGCCGGATCGTCAATCCCGGAAACCGAAGTAAGTACTTCTGGTGGGATTTTTTTATTAAGTTTTACATAGCCTTCAAATTGGCTAATTGCGCTGCGAATAAACACATCTTGCTCATGCTCATCTATTGATTCTGATTCAATAAACTGTGCATTAGCTACAAAAAATTCTTCGCTATCAATAAACTCTTCAATTTTTGCGCGTTGCGTACCTTCTACTAAAACTTTTACTGTACCGTCTGGTAACTTTAATAACTGAAGTACAGTGGCAATAGTACCAACACGATAAATATCATCTTGCTCAGGCTCATCTACAGTTGCATCTTTTTGGGCAACCAAGAAAATTTGTTTGTCTTTATCCATTGCCGCTTCAAGGCATTTTATTGATTTTTCACGGCCTACAAAAAGCGGGATCACCATGTGCGGGTATACCACTACATCGCGCAGTGCTAATACTGGGATTTCGACTCGATCGGTTCTCTCAAGCGTCATTATATTTCTCTTTGCACTTCATTTATTTTAAAGATTACTCAAGTATATGGGGATAACCTAATTAAAGTTCAACGATTTTCCCTTACTCGATTAAATTAATTATAAAAAAAGGAGCCTTAGGCTCCTTTTTTCATCAAATAGCTTAAAAACTACTCAGATGCCGCTTTATCTTGATTATTATTTTCATAAATCAAAATTGGGTCTGATTCACCTTTAATTACGGTTTCATCTATAACCACTTTGCTTACATTATCCATAGAAGGTAGCTCATACATAGTATCAAGTAATACACCTTCAACGATTGAACGCAAACCACGAGCACCTGTTTTACGCTCCATTGCTTTGTGGGCAATTGCAGCTAAGGCATCTTCGCGGAACTCAAGCTCAACATCTTCCATACCAAACAATACTGAAAACTGTTTAGTAATGGCGTTTTTAGGCTCACTTAAAATTTGTATTAGTGCAGCTTCATCAAGTTCAGTTAATGTAGCAACTACCGGTAAACGGCCAATAAACTCAGGGATCAAGCCGTACTTAACTAAATCCTCTGGCTCTACGTCTTTAAATGTATCACTTAAAGAACGGCTTGCTGCAGACTCTTTAACATCAACACCAAAGCCAATACCGGTATTTTTATGGCTGCGTTGCTCAATCACTTTATCAAGACCTGAGAATGCGCCACCACAAATAAACAAGATTTTAGACGTATCTACTTGTAAAAATTCTTGCTGTGGGTGCTTACGGCCACCTTGTGGTGGAACCGAAGCTATGGTGCCTTCTATCAGTTTAAGGAGTGCTTGTTGCACGCCTTCGCCTGATACATCACGTGTAATTGACGGGTTGTCTGATTTACGAGAAATTTTATCAATTTCATCTATGTAAACAATGCCACGTTGCGCTTTTTCTACATCATAATCGCATTTTTGTAACAGCTTTTGAATGATGTTTTCAACATCTTCACCCACATAACCCGCTTCGGTTAATGTGGTTGCATCGGCCATAGTAAACGGCACATCTAATAAGCGTGCTAACGTTTCTGCTAGTAATGTTTTACCACTACCTGTAGGACCAATTAATAAGATATTACTTTTACTTAGTTCAATATCTTGCTTAGTCGACTGATTACGTAGGCGTTTGTAATGGTTGTATACCGCTACAGACAATACTTTTTTAGCATGGTCTTGGCCAATAACGTAGTCATCTAAGTGTTTACGAATTTCTTTTGGTACAGGTAGTTTGTCAGAGGCATCGTGCTTAGGCGCAATGTCTTTTATTTCTTCTCTGATGATATCGTTACACAACTCTACACATTCATCACAAACATATACTGAAGGGCCTGCAATTAATTTGCGTACTTCATGTTGGCTTTTGCCGCAAAAAGAACAGTATAACAATTTACTACTTTTGTCGCCGTCTGTAGGAGTGTCAGACATTCAGCTACCTCATTTTATACGTTGGCCACCAAATTGGTCGATGGCTATTTCAATACGTTTTAACTATACCAAAATTTAATTTTTTCGCATAGTAACTCAAAGTGGCAAACAGCCTAGCCGTTTGCCAAACGCTTACTTGCTAGCGCGATTTTTAAATACTGAGTCTACAATGCCGTAATCTACAGCTTGATCAGCACTCATAAAGTTATCACGATCAGTGTCTTTAGAAATCACGTCTAATGGTTGGCCTGTATGCTCAGCCATTAAGCGGTTTAGCTTGTCTTTAATAGACAGGATTTCTTTGGCATGTATTTCAAAGTCAGATGCTTGACCTTGGAAACCACCTAATGGTTGGTGGATCATTACGCGCGAGTTAGGTAGGCAAAAACGTTTGCCCTTTGCCCCAGCGGTAAGTAAAAAAGCACCCATGCTAGCAGCTTGGCCTACACAAATTGTACTTACATCTGGTTTAATGAAGTTCATTGTGTCGTAAATTGCCATACCCGCAGTAACCGAACCACCTGGTGAGTTTATATATAAAAAGATATCTTTGTCTGGGTTTTCTGATTCTAAGAACAACATTTGCGCTAAAATCAGGTTTGCCATGTTGTCTTCAACAGGACCCGTTAAAAAGATAATACGCTCTTTTAATAATCTCGAATAAATGTCATACGAGCGCTCGCCTTTAGGTGTTTGTTCAACAACCATAGGGACCAATGCGTTTAGGGGATCTGTAATACCAATATTCATACTTATTTAATTCCTTATGCGCTTATACTTATCCTTATTAAAGAAAAGCATAGTTATCATTTTTCGCAAATTAAGAACCACAAACTAAAATGGCCCGAGCACACTGCATAAACAGAGTAACACGAGCCATTTAATCGTTAGCGAGCACTTAAGTCAATGACTTATTAAGCACCTTGCTGTGGATTCATGATGTCGTCAAATGCTGTTTCAACGTCAGTCACAGTTGCTTTAGCTAAGATAGCCTCAACAGCTTGCTCTTCCATTGCTACATTACGCATTTGCTGCATAAGTTGATCATTCGCTTTGTAGTATTCTACTACTTCAGTTGGATCTTCGTATGCAGAAGCTACCGTTGCGATTAATGCTTCAACTTTAGCGTCGTCAACTTTAATCTCGTTAGCTTTAATCACTTCACCTAATAAAAGGCCAGTTTTAACACGTGTTACTGCTTGCTCATGGAACAATTCAGCAGGAAGCTCAGGCATGTTTTGCGCATCGCCACCAAAACGTTGAGCAGCTTGCTGACGTAATGCGTCAACTTCTTGATCAACTAGTGCTTTAGGCACTTCAATTTCGTTGTTCGCTAAAAGACCTTTAATAGCTTGATCTTTAACGTTAGCTTTAACCGCTTGGTCTAGCTCACGTGTCATGTTCTTTTTAACTTCAACTTTAAGCGCGTCAACACCACCTTCGGTAACACCGAATTTAGTTGCAAATTCTTCGCTTAATTCAGGTAACTCTTGCGCTTCAACTTTTTTCACTGTGATAGTGAATTGAGCCGCTTTACCTTTTAAGTTTTCAGCGTGGTAATCATCAGGGAAGGTTACATCAGCAACTGCTTCTTCGCCTGCTTTTTTACCTACGATATTATCTTCAAAACCTGGGATCATACGACCTTGGCCAAGTTCTAATGGGAAGTCTTCGGCTTTGCCGCCTTCAAATACTTCACCGTCGATAGTACCTACAAAATCAACCGTTACACGGTCGTTTTCGCCAGCTGCTGTATCAACTTCAGCCCAGTCTGCGTGTTGCTTACGAAGTGTTTCTAGCATGTTAGCTAAATCTTCGTCAGTTACTGTTACGGCTGGTTTTTCAACTGTAATTTTGTCTAAACCTTGAACTTCAACTTCAGGGTAAACTTCAAACGTAGCCGAAAACTCTAAATCTTTACCAGCTTCAAGTGCTTTTGGAGCAAATGTTGGTGCGCCAGCTGGATTAATTTTTTCTGAAACAATTGCTTCATAGAAATTACGTTGCATTACTTCGCCAGCAACTTCTTGACGAACTGCTGGTCCAAAACGCTTGTTAATTACTGATGCTGGAACTTTACCAGCACGGAAGCCATCAATACGCTGCGTTTTTGACAGTTGTTGTAAGCGTTTTTTTACTTCATTCTCAACGTTCTCTGCAGGAACGGTGATGGTCAGACGGCGCTCAAGGCCTTGGGTCGTCTCAACAGAAACTTGCATGATTTACCTCAATCTTCAATTTTGGCGACTGTTCGCCTTATTTACACACAAAGTCATCTTTAGGAGTCTTGATAAAATTTAAACCTTTGTGGCTTAAAAACATTCGTCGCTACCACCAGATACCATTGCTGCTCTGCCCTGCGGGCACTATATTAAAATAATAGACGCGGCATTATAACGTAATATTGATGATAGTCGAGTGTAGGAAACAATTTTTTGAAGCACAATTGTGTTATTAGTAATCAAGCGAATAAAAAACAGGCTAATTTTGCAGCTAATCAAAAGTATAAAGTTAGAGCTTATAAGTTTTAAAATAGTTTATCAGTGAGTTTTATTATTTATTTTCGAATATTAACAATCTCTGGTTTAACAAAGTGTTCGATAATACTGATTTTGAAGTGAGTTATTCGTGTAAGACTAAAATCATTTTCATTTATTATTGTTAATAAAGAAAATGGTCGGCGATGCAGGATTTGAACCTGCGACCCCTTGGACCCAAACCAAGTGCGCTACCAAACTGCGCTAATCGCCGATATATTTTTCATACTTAATTTTTGAATACTTAAACTTTGTATTTAAGACCATTTATAAGAAAATGGTCGGCGATGCAGGATTTGAACCTGCGACCCCTTGGACCCAAACCAAGTGCGCTACCAAACTGCGCTAATCGCCGATACTCTTTGTAAATTGGGGTGACTGATGGGGCTCGAACCCACGACAACCGGAATCACAATCCGGGGCTCTACCAACTGAGCTACAATCACCACGGTATTTACTTGTTTTCAAATGGTGCACCCAGAAGGATTCGAACCTTCGACCCACGCCTTAGAAGGGCGTTGCTCTATCCAGCTGAGCTATGGGCGCATCGAAAACTTCATAGTTTACCAATAAGCTAATTACGTAAGTACAATGGCTTTGTGCAAATGTACTATTGCATTAATACCCAAATAATATTCCACTTAGCTTAATTACTTAAGAAAATGGTCGGCGATGCAGGATTTGAACCTGCGACCCCTTGGACCCAAACCAAGTGCGCTACCAAACTGCGCTAATCGCCGATGCTTATAATTGTTAGCGAGTGACCTCGTTGACAACGGGGTGCATAATAGTGATTTGGCTGGGTTAGGTCAAACGTTTTTTTAAGAAAACAATTCAATTGCTCACTTTTAGTTCATAATAGCCAGAATAACCTAATAGCCGGCTGAAATTTAGACTATTTTGTATAATCAAATACGCTATTAGCTAAAAGCAACTTGGCGCTTTAGTGCTTTTCTGCGAAAATAGTAAACATATTAAAAATGGATTTAATAAAGTAAGTATTTCTTTATTACATTACCCCTATTTTTTGTATATCCATTTTAAGTATCTGTATCAAGTTAATTAACCCTAATTAAAGGTCACCCA
Organism: Pseudoalteromonas translucida KMM 520; assembly: GCF_001465295.1. Taxonomy (NCBI): domain Bacteria; kingdom Pseudomonadati; phylum Pseudomonadota; class Gammaproteobacteria; order Alteromonadales; family Pseudoalteromonadaceae; genus Pseudoalteromonas; species Pseudoalteromonas translucida. Next base: position 2,378,563 of record NZ_CP011034.1, read on the forward strand.
TGACGGCAAACATCATTGATGGTAAAGCAATAGCAAAACAAGTACGTAGCGCAGTTGCACAACGCGTTTCAGAGCGAGTAGCACAAAACCTTCGTGCGCCCGGTCTTGCAGTAGTGCTTGTAGGACTCGACCCTGCGAGTCAGGTTTATGTTGGCTCAAAACGTAAAGCCTGTGAAGAAGTTGGTTTTATCTCTAAATCTTTTGATTTACCAGCAAATACCACTGAGCAAACACTATTAGAGTTAATTGATGAATTAAACAACGATCAAGAAATTGACGGTATTTTAGTACAACTCCCTTTACCTGAAGGTCTTGATGTAGAAAAGATTCTTGAACGCATTACCCCACATAAAGATGTAGATGGTTTTCATCCTTACAATATAGGCCGACTAGCTCAACGTATGCCAGCCCTTCGTCCTTGTACACCAAAAGGTATTATTACCTTACTTGACTCAACGGGTGTGCGTTACAAAGGATTGCATGCTGTGGTTGTAGGTGCATCTAATATTGTAGGGCGTCCTATGGCACTAGAGCTATTGTTAGCAGGTTGCACTACCACTGTTTGTCATAAGTTTACACAAGACTTAGAAACCCATGTTCGTCGCGCCGATTTATTAGTGGTTGCAGTTGGTAAGCCTGAATTTATTCCAGGAGACTGGGTTAAAGAAGGTGCGATTGTTATTGATGTAGGTATAAACCGTTTAGATAGCGGTAAGTTAGTGGGTGATGTTGAATATAGTGTAGCTGAGCAAAAAGCAGACTTTATTACCCCTGTACCTGGTGGTGTTGGCCCTATGACAGTGGCAAGCTTGATTGAAAACACCCTAGAAGCGTGTGAAAAGTACCATAGCTAAGTGGCAATATAATCAAAAAAGGGTTGCCAAGTGGCAACCCTTTTTAATACAACTAATAAAGTTAGTTATTATTTTTGAGATAAACCAATTACGCTTTACGCCAAGTGGTTTTACCGGCTGAATCTTCTAGTATTACGCCTAACGCACTAAGTGCATCGCGCGCTTCATCAGCAGCAGCCCAGTTTTTACTAGCACGCGCATCGTTACGCTTAACTATTAGCGCTTCAATTTGTGCTACTTCATTATCGTCTTGCCCACCTTGTAAAAAGGCTTCTGGGTCCTGCTGAGCAACCCCTAGCACTTCGCTTATGCTACCTAGTATAAATGCTAACTGCCCTGCTTGCTGGCTATCAATATCTTTTACACGGTTTAGCTCTTTAGCTAGCTCAAACAACACAGGTAATGCTTCTGGTGTATTAAAGTCATCATCCATAGCCTTTCTAAACTTAATAACATACTCGTTGTCATCAAGCTCACACGCTACCGGTTCAACCCCACGAAGTGCTGTATAAATACGTTCAAGTGATGAGCGAGCTTGATCTAAATTTTCTTGCGAATAATTTAGCTGGCTGCGGTAATGGCCCGATATTAAAAAGTAACGCACCGATTCTGCGTCGTACTGTTTTAACACTTCACGCACAGTAAAAAAGTTATCTAGCGATTTAGACATTTTTTCTTTATTTACTTGCACCATACCCGTGTGGATCCAAGTATTTACATACTTGCCATTATTTGCACAGCACGATTGTGCAATTTCGTTTTCGTGATGCGGAAACTGTAAGTCAGAACCCCCGCCATGAATATCAAAATGCTCACCCAAATGCTTTGAACTCATAGCAGAACATTCAATATGCCAACCCGGACGCCCTTCGCCCCATGGCGATGACCATGAAGGCTCACCCGCTTTGGCTTTTTTCCATAATACAAAATCAAGCGGATCGTCTTTATCTTGAGCAACCTCAACACGCGAGCCTGATTGCAACATGGTTAAATCTTGCTGCGATAATGCGCCGTACTGCTCGAAGGTAGAAACATCAAACAATACATCGCCATCGGCAGCAACATAAGCGTGGCCTTTGGTGATTAAGCGCTCAACCATTTCAATAATTTCATCCATGTGCGCAGTTACTGTTGGTTCAACATCGGGGCGTAACATGTTTAAACTATCAAAATCTTCATGCATGGCTTTCGTCATGCGCACAGTTAAGTCGTTTATTGACTCGCCGTTTTCGTTCGCGCGTTTAATTATTTTGTCATCAACATCGGTAATATTACGCACGTATTTTAAATCGTAACCAATGTGGCGAAGGTAGCGAACAATCACATCAAAGCCAACAAAGGTACGCGCATGCCCAATATGACAGTAATCATAAATGGTGATACCACACACATACATGTCGATTTTGCCTTCGACCATGGGTTTAAATTGCTCTTTTTGTCGCGTTAGTGTGTTGTATATATTAACCATTTACTTTGAGTCCTTGACTATTAACTTGAGCAGCTATGTTACCACTTGAAAAGCCCCTGCTCTAGCGCTTTATAACAAAGCAAACATCTACTTTGTTAATCTTAGCTAACTGAGATAAAATAGCGCGACTATTTAAACCAGATACAGGAAACCTCATGGTTGTTCTACACACTAATTTTGGTGACATCACCATTAAAATGTTTGATCAAGAAGCTCCAAACACAGTTAAAAACTTTTTAGAGTATGCAAATACTGGCTTTTTCAACGGCACTATCTTTCATCGTGTAATCGATGGTTTTATGGTTCAAGGCGGTGGTTTTATCCCTGGTATGGATCAAAAAGAAGTAAATGATCCAATTAAAAATGAAGCTAACAATGGCCTATCAAATAAAGTAGGTACTTTAGCAATGGCACGTACGCCTGATCCTCATTCAGCTACAGCGCAATTTTTCATTAACGTTAACGACAACGATTTTTTAAACCACAGCAGCGAAACGTCGCAAGGCTGGGGTTACTGTGTATTTGCTGAAGTTGTTGAAGGCATGGACATAGTTAATAAAATTAAAGGCGTAGCAACAGGTAGCAACGGCTTTCATCAAGACGTACCACTTGAAGATGTAATTATCGAAAGCGTTACTGTTAACTAATAGCGTTTACTCACATTATGTGAGTATATAAGCGGGTATTAATATTAATTAAGTTTAAATATTTACTTAATTTATATAAGCCCGCTTTTATTTTATCTAAAAAGACTCACCTATGACTCGCAAAACTTATTTTATTGCCGACTTACACCTAAGTGAAAACCGCCCTGATATTAGCGCGGCATTTTTTAGCTTTTTAAATACGCACATACTTAATCAAGATGTAGATGCACTGTACATTTTAGGTGATTTTTTTGAAGTATGGGTTGGCGACGACTACATTACAACGCTGAGCGCTAATGTAGCAAAGCATTTAAAAGCAGTCAGTGATAGCGGTACACCGGTTTATTTTATTCATGGTAATCGCGACTTTATTATGCGCGACAAGTATGCCGCAATGGCAGGCATGACTTTACTTGACGAGCAAACCGTAATAGATTTATACGGTACACCAACGGTTATTTTACATGGCGATGAAATGTGTACTCAAGATATAGAGTACCAAACGTTTCGTCGTAAAAGCCGCGGATGGTGGTGGCCAAAACTAATGCTGGCTATGCCACTATGGTATCGCAAAAAAATAGCCCGTAATGCACGCGAAAAAAGTAAGCTTAGCCAAGCCAATAAACCCCTTGAAATACTCGATGTGGTTGATGACGCGGTACTCGCTACTTTTGCTAAGCACCAAGTCACTAATATGATCCACGGCCATACTCATCGCCCTAATGTGCATACTTACACAGTAAACCAAGAAACTTTAACGCGTACGGTATTAGGTGACTGGTACACCCAAGGCTCTTATTTAGTGGTTACACCACAAGCTCAAAAGTTAATTAGCACCCCTTTTAAGGCGTAAAATGAGTGCTACAAAAGGTTAGTTTTTTATACAGGAATACCGCTATGAAATTTAAAGTCGGTATCGGGCGTTGCAATGAGCTCACGTTCTTTTTCTGCAAAAAACTGCACTCGCTCGGTAATATCAAAGTCGGCAATTTCTTGAGCCAGCGTTAAATAATCTTGATAATGGCGCGCTTCTGAGCGCAATAGCGAGATATAAAAGTCACCTAAACGCTTATCCACATGCGGAGCAAGCTTAGCAAAACGCTCGCACGATCGCGCCTCAATGTAAGCACCCACTATAAGCTTGTCGACCAATGCATCAGGCTCAAAGGTTTTTACATTGCGCAGCATACCTTTAGCATAACGGCACGGGGTAATACTTCTATATTCAACATCGTACTCGTCCATAATTTCTAATACTTGATAAAAATGATGTAACTCTTCTTTTATTAGCATCACCATTTTATCAATTAACTCTTGCCCATACGGCGAGTTAGATTTAGGAATAATAGCCTTGGTAAGCTTATTTTTAGCCGCTAAGTCACGCCAATTTCCTTCACGTTTATAAATTAATGTTTCAAACGGTTTTAACCACTCAAGTAGAGCGTCGCTACTTTCTTTATCCACCGCATACTTACGAATTAAAAACATCGCCGATTGCGCCGCCTTTAACTCACATATCAAATGGTCGATTAATATAATTGATAGATTTTCTTTTTTTATCGCTTCATCAACCCACTGCTGTGGGGTTTCGCATTTTAAAAAACTTAAAATTGGCGCTAATAATTGTTGCGTAGACACTTTTTGCATATCTCAGTATAGCTATAAACTTAATAACGATTTTACCATGAAACCTTTTTAAAAGATCACCACGGCCTACTTTTACATGGGTATCATTTACAATTACAAAATGTTAATACAATGTTACCTTGACTTTGTAATGCAAGTGAACCATAACTGTATAGTGACTGTATAAAAATAAAACAGTAAAAAACTAATAAGTTACTTTTATGGAGTAAACACTATGATACTAAATCACCTATGGGGGCTTTACGCTCACCCACTTGAAGAATGGCAAACAATTGATAACCGCCATGAAAGCCTAACTTATAGCCTCTCGCATATTTTGCTGATTGCGCTGTTTCCTTCGGTTATGGGGTACTATTCATCGGTATATTTAGGATGGAGCATAGGTACAGGAAACCCCGTATTTTTAACCCATGACAGTGCACTACTTATTGCAATTGCAATGTATGTGGCGCTAATTGCAGGTATATTTGCTTTGGCTTATTTAGCCCATTGGATGGGAGTAACATTTGGAGCACAGCCCACTTTCACTCAAGCTCTCGAACTAGCAGCCTATACTGCAACGCCGGTGTTTATGTCGGCACTAGCTGCTTTTTTACCGCACTTATGGTTTGTGGTGTGCGTAGGCATGGTTGCTTTGGCTTACTCGGTGTATTTACTTTATACCGGTGTGCCAATATTAATGCATATACCAGAAGAGCGAGGCTTTATTTACGCAAGCTCTGTAGTAACTTGTGGCTTAATCTTACTGGTTATTATTTTAGCAGTTACCGCTATGCTATGGACAAATGGGATAGTGAGCCCCATGTTTACATAAGTATTACACCGCGTTGGAGTAAAAGTATTTGTGCTTTTGCTGCACAAAAAAAGGAGCTAATTAGCTAATGCAGATCGTTTAAGCTAATTGAACGATCTTTCAGAGGCTTCATAATAGGCTACAACAGAAGTTGTGGCCTATTTTTATGTCTGAATTTATTAAAGAATTACACCTTACTACTGAGTTTTGCCAAGATCGTGATATTGATTCGTTCACTAAGCACATTCCCCTTGAGTGGATTGAAGAAGCTGTTACCCAAACAGGAAGAGCATCAGTACGCAAACGAGGCTTCCCCGCCGAGCAAGCCGCTTGGCTTGTGTTAGGAATTGGTTTATTAAGAAACCGCTCAATATCTGAAGTCTGTGACAAACTAGAGCTCGCTTTTCCTGACGCTAAAGGAGAGCTTCCACCATTGGCGACCAGCAGTATTATAAAAGGGAAAGAAAAGCTAGGCGCTGCGCCTATGAAGCACCTTTTTAAACATACAGCAACGCAGTGGGAGCAGTCGCAAACGTTTGATGACGTCTGTGGTTTAAAGCTACTAAGCGTTGACGGTACACAATTTAAAACCCAAGATACCCCGAGTAACCGTCACTTTGGATATGCTCAATCGACAACTAACTTTCCCTCAGTACTTGCTGTGACCTTGATGTCGACAAGAACGCATTTAATATCCGATGCAGCGTTTGGCCCTATCACTCAAAGTGAAATTCATTATGCTCAACAGCTTGTTGGCTCAGCACCTGAACATTCATTGACCCTATTTGATAGAGGTTTCTTTTCGGCTGAACTATTCACGAGCTGGCAAGGTGTTAGCGAAAATCATCATTGGCTTACGCCCATTAAAAGCAAAATGCGCTATGAAATAACGGGATCATTTAGTGAGTATGACCACTTAATAACAATGCCTATTTCGCCACAAGCTAAAAAATCAGCCCCTTACCTAGGTGATACATGGCAAGCAAGACTTATTCAAATTCCAACACCTAAAGGTGAAATAAAAGGGTTCATCACCTCATGCGTCTGTCCAGAAAAATACCCGCTAAAAGCGCTACTCGGTGTTTATTGGCAAAGGTGGGAAATAGAGCGAGGATATGGTGAGCTCAAGCAATATCAATTATCTAGTAAACCAGCGCTACGGAGCCTGAAACAGGAAGGTATTTATCAAGAACTATGGGGTATTCTGACGTCATACAATATCGTGAGGCTTGAAATGGCAGAGATGGCTAAAGCCCATAAAGTGGAGCCATTACGCATCAGTTTCATAAACGCATTATACCTGATACAAGACGAGTTTTTATGGTGCTCAGGTCGAAGCCCCGGGACAATCCCTAAAAAGCTGAAAGAACTACGTGAAAACGGGAAACGGCTAATATTACCGGAGAAAAGAAAGCGAAAAGCTTATCCGCGAGCGGTGCTCGCAAAGACACAAAAATATCCGGTTAGGTATAAACGAAAAAACACCACTCGTTCTTAAACGAGTGGTGTTAGCTAATTAGCTCCTTTTTTTATTTAAGTATTTTTAACGATTAGTCTGATTCGTTTTCATCTTGATTATGAATTTCTAACCCTGAAGACATCGCATTTTCGCGAGTACTTTTTGCAGAGTCATTACGCATTTTATCAATACGATTTAAGTAATCTTGATCAATGTCGCCAGTTATATATTGGCCATCGAACACTGATGTTTCAAATTTAGTGATTTCAGGGTTTTCTTTGCCAACCGCAGCAATCAAATCTTTTAATGATTGAAAAATCAAACCGTCAGAACCAATACTTGCATTAATATCTTCCACTTCACGGCCATGAGCAATAAGCTCAGCCGCAGATGGCATATCAATACCGTACACATTAGGAAAACGTATTTCAGGAGCGGCTGATGCAAAATAAACATTTTTCGCACCCGACTCTCTTGCCATTTCAACTATTTGCGCTGAAGTAGTACCACGCACAATTGAGTCATCAACCAGTAATACGTTTTTGCCTTTAAACTCACGATCTATGGCATTTAACTTTTGACGCACTGATTTTTTACGTAACTCTTGGCCTGGCATAATAAATGTGCGACCAATATAACGGTTTTTAACAAAACCTTGGCGGTAAGGTAAATCAAGAACGCGGGCTATCTCGAGCGCAATATCACACGATGTTTCAGGAATAGGAATAACCACATCAATGTCTTTATCGGCCCACTCACGTGCTATTTTTTCACCCAATTTAGTTCCCATATTTACCCGTGCTGCATAAACAGACATACGGTCAATGGTTGAATCGGGGCGAGCAAAATAAACAAACTCAAAAATACATGGTGAATAAGATACTTTATCTGCACAGCTTAACGAGTGAAATTCACCGTTTTCGGTTACATAAATAGCTTCACCGGGTGCTACGTCACGAATAAATTCAAAACCATCTTGTTTTAGTGCAACACTTTCTGAAGCAAACATGTACTCGGTGCCTTTTGCGCTTTCGCGCTTACCAAATACCAATGGACGAATACCGTTAGGGTCACGAAACGCCACCACACCGTGACCAATAATCATTGCGATAGCAGCATAACCGCCATTCACTTTGTTATTTACTTCGGTAATAGCGGTAAAAATATCTTCTGCGCCAAGCTGTAACTTGTTTGATTTGCTTAACTCATGCGCAAGAATATTAAGTAATATTTCTGAGTCAGAGGTGGTGTTTACATGGCGTCGTGCTTCTGAAAACAATTGCTCTTTTAACTCTTCTGCATTCGTTAGGTTGCCATTATGTGCTAATGCAATACCAAAAGGAGAGTTTACATAAAATGGCTGCGCTTCTGATGAGCTTGACGAGCCAGCTGTTGGATAACGAACATGGCCTATGCCAATTGTTCCCTGCAATCGTTTCATATGGCGAGTGTGAAATACATCTCTCACTAGACCATTTGCTTTGCGTAAGCTAAACGTATTGTTGTCAATGGTAATAATACCCGCGGCGTCTTGGCCGCGATGCTGCAAAACAGTTAAGCCATCATAAATCGCCTGATTAACTGGCGATGTTCCGACTATTCCAACGATACCACACATGTAATTTATCCTCGCCGATTAACGGTTTACTGAATTTAAAAAGCTTGAGTTGTTTTCAAGGTATGAAAAAAACCATTCAACAACAAAGCCAAATTCCGGAATCAAAATAGAGTTGCCCCACCAATGCGTACTAGGCGCACCTGTGAAAGCATCAAGAAAGAAGAGTAACGCGCTCACGACCAACACGCCTCGAAGAGCACCAAAAACTATGCCAAAAACACGGTCGGTGCCTGATAAACCAGTACGTTGTACTAATTCACCTAAAATGTAGTTTAGTAAACCGCCCAACAATAGCGTCACAAAGAATAATATGGCTATGGCCGCTGCATTTCTTAAAAGGGGTTCAGAAATGGTAGTTAGGAAGGAAGCTAAATATTGATAGAACAAGCTAGAGATGATAAAAGCGCCAGCCCATACGGCTAATGACATAGCTTCTTTAACAAAGCCGCGTATTAAACCGATGACGGTAGATAGTGCAATAATGCCAAGAATGGCGTAATCAACCCAGATCATAAGAACCAATTAGTCGCTAATTTGGGGCGCATTCTATACCTAAACATCGTTAATATGCAAGTTTAAGCGGGAGATAACTGGTTGCCCAAAACAGTAAATTTTAACCTTAATTAAAATAGTTTTGACCAACAAATGAGAAGTGTTATACGACTAATAAAAACACCTAACCTTGCTACACAAGGCTAGGTGTAACACGTTACTTGGTTACTTCAAATTGCGTTATTTTACCATTGAGCTTAGTTAGCTCTTTAAGTGCTGGTAATTGCTTTTGTAGCTCATTTTTATTAAGCGATGGGCCAACAAATACTTTAGTTAATGTACCGTTTGGCGTTTTTACTGGCTTAGTAAAGGTTTTAAACCCTTTAGCTTGTAGCTTTGCTTGCAGCGCTTTTACGTTTGCCGCATGAGAAAAACTACCTAATTGAATGACATAAGCCATGCTGGTTAGGTTCTCATTGTTTTGGCGTGGCTTGATTGATTGTACCGGCGCAGCTGCTTGTGGTTGAGCTTTAGGCGCTATTACCGCCTCTACCACTTTAGCTTCTGATTCATAGTCACTTTGAGCAATATTAGCTTGTTGTTCAAAAGCGATATCATCAGCTTGAATATCTTCTATCTCATCTTGTTGCAGCGAGTCTGTCCCGGCTACGTTTTCATCAATTTCTTGCTGCAGATCGATTGTTTTGAACTCAGAGCGTTCTGGAATCGCTTTAAAGCCTTCTTTATAGTGCACTTTTTCACCATCAAGTATGTTAGGTATAAACACAATTGCTGCGATTACCACGATACTTGTTCCGACTAAGCGATTTATAAAACTTGAGTTCACCGATATTCTCTCTATTTTTTAAAGTAATTAATAGCGCCAGCAACAGTAAAAAATGAACCAAAAACAATCAAAACAGTGTCGTTTTGTTGTGTTGGCAAAATTACATCGAGTGCTGCTGCTACGCTATTATAACTATGCTTAATATCATTATGCGGTATGCTTTGTAGCGCATTTTGTAAGTTGCTAGCGCTATCACCACGTGGGCCATTTAAACTCGCTAACGACCATTGATCAACTAAATGGCTTACTTCCTTGAGCACACCTGCTTTATCTTTATCAGCAAGCATAGCGACTAATGCATGAATTTTAAAGCCTTTATCTTTGTAGCTTAGTAATTTACTTGCTAAATATCGAGCCGATTCAGGATTATGCGCTACATCGGTATATACCAAAGGTTGCTCGCTTAACTGCTCAAAACGCCCTTCCACAACCAGATTAGCTAAACAGGCTTTGATCACCGACTCACTCGGGAGTAAATTTAACACACTTAGCGTGGTTAGTGCGGTTGCTGCATTTTGACTAGGAATTGCTGGTTTAGCTAACTCAAGGTTGTACTGTTGATATTGCCAGCTAAAGGTATCTGCGTGCTCTTTAAATATAAAGTCACTGCCTGATAAAACCATCTTGGCATTTATTTCATCGCCATAATCAGTCATGGTATGGGGAATATTTAAATCGCCAATAATAGCCGGCGTATTTTCACGAAAAATACCCGCTTTGTCATAAGCAACGAGTTCGCGCGTATCACCTAAGTATTCTTTGTGATCTAAATCGATAGTAGTAATAACACTCGCAAAAGGCGTAACAATATTAGTGGCGTCATAACGCCCGCCTAAACCTACCTCTAAGAGTACGTAGTCAACCTCACAGCGCTTAAAAATAGCCAGCGCACCTAAGGTGCCATATTCAAAATAAGTGAGTGCGGTATCTCTGCGCCCTTGTTCTAGTAAATGAAAGGCATCAACATGATACTGGTCGCTAAGCTCTTGCCCATTTACCCGTACACGTTCGTTATAGTGCGTTAAATGTGGTGAAGCATACGTACCTACGCTAAGGCCTTGCGCTAAAAGTAACGACTCTAGGCAGCGTGCTGTGGTGCCTTTACCATTGGTACCGGCAATCAAAATAATTTTACTTGAGGTATTTAATAGCCCAATGTTATTAGCAACACTGGCAACGCGTTCTAGCCCCATTGCAATATTTGCAGGGTGAACACTTTCTAAATAAAAAAGCCAATCATCAAGGCTTGATGATTGGCTAGGAATTGTTTTTGTCATAGCGTGAGATCAATAAAGCTTAAATTTACGCTACTCTATGCTCTTGCTCAGTAGAAGGCAAGTTCATAAACTTAGCCAAAATGCGTGCCAATGTATCGCGCATTTCACGACGGTCAATAATCATGTCTATTGCACCGTGTTCAAGCAAGAATTCACTGCGCTGAAAACCTTCTGGGAGTGTTTCACGCACTGTCTGCTCAATAACACGCGGCCCTGCAAAACCAATTAATGCTTTTGGCTCGCCTACGTTAATGTCGCCCAACATAGCAAGCGATGCAGAAACACCGCCCATTGTTGGATCAGTCATAACTGAAATAAATGGTAAGCCTTTTTCTGTCATTTTAGCAAGCGCAGCACTGGTTTTGGCCATTTGCATTAATGAAATAAGTGCTTCTTGCATACGTGCGCCGCCAGATGCCGAAAAACAAATAAGTGGCATGTTATGCTCTAAGCATTGATCAACAGCGTCAACAAAACGTGCACCTACTACCGATGCCATTGAACCGCCCATAAATGAGAATTCAAATGCTACAGCAGCTACAGGAATACCTTTTAAATGTCCCTTCATTGCCACAAGCGCGTCTTTTTCACCACTTGATTTTTGCGCCGCTGTAATACGGTCAGAATATTTTTTTGAGTCTCTAAATTTAAGTACATCTTTAGGTTCGTGCTGTGTACCAAGTTCTACACGGTCACCTTCATCTAAAAAATACTCTAGGCGCTTACGCCCACTAATACGCATGTGATGATCGCACTTAGGACATACATTTAATGCTTTTTCTAATTCGGCTTTATACAAAATAGAATCACACGATGTACACTTAGCCCAAACACCTTCTGGAATTTCTTTACGACCTGATGCTTTTGTCGTTTTAGGTAAGATTTTTTCTAGCCAACTCATTTGCAACTCTCTTAATGCTGTTCTGTGTCGCGAGCTTGCATGCTTATCATGCAAACAAATTTTCTCAATTAAAACATGAATTACACTAACACGGTATCAAAAACTGGTCTTAGTAGTTGCCAGCGCTTAGGTAAATAACCTGAACTCTGGATAATACGTTAGTAAATTTCTTAACCAGAGTTGAGGTTAAGCAGTTAAAAACCACCAAATTAAATACTAATATCTGGTAAAAACAAAGGCCCTAATGGCGTTTTAGGTATGTTAAATTGTTCAGGGTAATCAACGTCTACCAGGTATAAACCGGCAGCTTTAGCGGTTGCACTTGCCTTTGCTCGCTCTTTTAAATCTAGTAATTCTTTTAGCCAAACAGGTTGTTGTTTGTGTAAGCCTATATCCATTAAACAACCCGTTATATTACGTACCATATGATGTAAAAAAGCATTGGCTTTAATATCTATAATAACGTAACTGCCTTGGCGCTGTACCGATAAATGCTGAATTGTTCTAATAGCAGTATTTGCTTGGCAGTGAATAGCACGGAACGACGTAAAGTCGTATTTACCAATTAAATACTGACACGCTTCTTGCATTTTTGTTTCATCAAGCGTGTGATGAAAGTGCGTAACACCTTCGTTTAATACCGCGCCACGAAGTGGATTATTATAAATAACATAACGATAACGGCGTGCTGTTGCACTAAAACGAGCATGAAAGTCATCTGCCACTGGCTGAGCAAAACGAATAGCAATATCTTTTGGCAGCAATGTATTCATGCCTAAAGTAAATGCCACCATATCGCGCGGTGCATCTGTATCAAAGTGTACAACTTGCCCGGTACCATGCACACCGGCATCGGTACGCCCTGCGCATACAATTGCAACCGGATGATTACAAATACGCGATAATGCTGTTTCTACTTCTTGTTGTACGCTATTTACGTGTGATTGTCGTTGCCAACCACTATAGCGTGCGCCGTTGTACTCAACTCCAAGTGCTACTCGCATAATTACTGCTTTACCTACTGTGCTAATGAACGGGGCATTTTATGCTATCTAGCGATGCAATAAAAGCAGCTGCGCTATAATCAAACCTATCCCGATTAAAAAAGCCCGTAATGAGTGAAAATTACGGGCTTTAAATTAATACTCTTTATTTTATTTAAGTTTAGCTTTTAAACTAAGCGCTTCTTGTTGAACTTCTTTAGGGCCTTTATTTATAACGTCTTCGATAACCTTAAGCGCTGAGTCAAAATCATCTATTTCGATATAAGCGCGGGCTAAGTCTAATTTAGCAGAATAACCGCCACTTTCAGCATCAACATCTGTTGGGTTATCGCCGGCCAGTAATGAGTCAAAATCACCTAACCCTACGTCCATATTCACATCATCGTAAGGTTCGTGCTCTGTATCTGCGTCGTCACTTTGCTCTAATAATGCATCAATATCTACAAATTCATCTTTGCTAGTTTGCTCAATAGTGTCGCTGTTAACAACTGGCTGTGGCGGCGCTAAAGCTGATTCATCAGCATCTAACTCATCATTTAGTAAGTTATTAAAATCAACGTCAAACTCACTACTGTCTGCAATATCTAGCTCATCAGCATCGGCTAATTCATTTAATAATGCATCAAAGTCTGTCTGAGTTAAATCGGCCATAAACTCGTCATCAAGTTCATCATCCGATGCAACTTCATCGTTATGCGGTAACTCTGTTGGCATTAATGCCGCTTCACGGTCTACATTTGTTTGCTCATCAATTAACTTCGCATCTAACTCTTCATTTAACTGCTCAACTTGAATATCGTCTACTTCGTTAAGTAAATCATCACTAACGTCATCATTTAATTGCTGCTCAAGCGAATTACTTGCATCAACCTCTGGTGAGGTTATTGGTAATAATTCATCTTCATTTTGCTGTTCACTATCGAGCTCTGAAAAATCGTTTTCAATTAATAGTTCATCGTCAAAGTCATCTTCTAAACTATCTAAATTACCACCTGCTAGTAGCGAGTTTGCAAGATCTTGTTCAGCTTGACTCGAGGCCATGCCTTTAGCGTCACCATCTAGGTTATCGCCTTGTAGCTCTTGCGGGGTAAACGCTTGCTGCTCATCTGCTGCTAGTATTGCATCGTCATTCAGATCAAGCTCAGGGTATTCGTCTGCATCAAGCTCTTCGCTTGGCGCTGCTACCTCAGCCGCTCCTTCAGGCACTGACTCATCTGCTAATAATTCAGATTCATCGTTTTCAATACCCAGAGGATCATCACCTAATTCAGCTTCTGTTACATCATTTAAATCATCAACCGACCACTCTGGGGGTTCTACATACTCTTCATCATCGGATGCTTGTTGTAGCTCATTTAAAAGCTCATCAACACTTTTTAAATTATCATCATTATATTCTTCAAGTGCATCTTCAGGATCGAGTAACGTCTGCGATGTATCTGAGTAATCCTCTATAATTGAGTCGCCAAAATCGTCTTGCTCTTCTACTGCAAGCTCTGGTTCAAGTGCTGACTCTGTATTTTCACTTAATGAAGATTCAACAGATTCATCGCCTTGCTCACTAACTTCGTCGATTAAGCTATCGATGTCGTCAATATCATCTAAGTCGAAGTCATCTGTTTCTTCTACTAACTCAGCTGTATTATTTTGCTCTTCAAGCGGTGCCTCAGCCTGCTCTTCATCGCTTTGTTCACTAACTTCGTCGATTAAGCTATCGATGTCGTCAATATCATCTAAGTCGAAGTCATCGGCTTTTTCTGCTAACTCAGCTGTATTATTTTGCTCTTCAAGCGGTGTTTCAGGCTGCTCTTCATCGCCCTGCTCGCTTGCTTCATCAATTAAACTATCGATGTCGTCAATATCATCTAAGTCAAAGTCATCGGCTTCTTCTACTAACTCAGCTGTATTTTTTTGCTCTTCAAGCGGTGTTTCAGGCTGCTCTTCATCGTTTTGTTCACTGACTTCGTCGATTAAGCTTTCGATGTCGTCAATATCAACATCATCATTTTCTTCAACTAATTCTGTCGCGCTGCTTCGTTCTTCTAGCAGATCATCATTCTGTTCGCTTACTTCATCGATTAAGCTATCGATATCGTCAATTTCATCTAAGTCAGAGTCATCTGTTTCTTCTACTAACTCAGTTGTATTATTTTGCTCTTCAAGCGCTGTTTCAGGCTGCTCTTCATCGCTTTGTTCACTAACTTTGTCGATTAAGCTGTCGATGTCGTCAATATCAACATCATCATTTTCTTCAACTAATTCTGTCGCGCTGCTTTGTTCTTCAAGCAGCTCATCGCCCTGCTCGTTTGCTTCATCAATTAAGCTGTCGATATCGTCTAAATCAAAGTCGTCGTTCTCTTCTACGAGCTCTGTAACGCTGCTTTGCTCTTCAAGCAGCTCATCGCCCTGCTCGTTTGCTTCATCAATTAAGCTGTCGATGTCGTCTAAATCAAAGTCGTCGTTCTCTTCTACGAGCTCTGTAACGCTGCTTTGCTCTTCAAGCAGATCATCGCCCTGCTCGTTTGCTTCGTCAATTAAGCTATCGATATCGTCTAAATCAAAGTCGTCATTCTCTTCTACGAGCTCTGTAACGCTACTTTGCTCTTCAGGCAGATCATCATCCTGCTCGTTTGCTTCGTCAATTAAGCTGTCGATATCATCTAAATCAAAGTCGTCGTTTTCCTCTACCAACTCTTCTGTATTGTTTGGTATTAATGGTTGCTCTGATTCTAATAAATCATCAATATCAAAATCGTCATCTTCACTTGCTAACTCCTCGCTAAAGGCAGATATTTCATCGTGTGCATCCTCACTCTCTGGTGCTACCTTGTCGCTATCACTCGATTCAATTTCTGGTAAGCTATCGTCTTCATCAAATAAGCTATCTAAATCATCGGCACTTAAAATATCATCACTGTTTTGTGATGTGTTTAAGTCTAAATCAATAGTGTCCTCTAAGCTGCTATCTGCAGGCTCATCAAAGCCTTGCTGCATAAAAATATCGAGTTCATCATCGTCTTGGCCGTCTTCATCATCAAAAATGATGTCATCACTCAATAAGCTTTCTAACTCATCTTGATCTAATAAATTGCTATCATCTAATGAGTCGTCAAACGCTACATCGTCATCTAACAGCACGTCATCTGAAATACCGTCATCTAACAGCACGTCATCCGAAATATCGTCATCTAATTGAACACTTAAATCATCCAACGGATCAGGAATAATAGGATCGTCGTGGCTAGCTGCACTTACAACATCATCGCTGTCGTCACTGCTATAAACGGGAGTTTGCGGTAAAAACTCATCATCATCTTGGTTATTTTGTTCGGTGTTATTTGCACGTTTACGTAACAACATTACAACAGCAAAAATAATTAATAATGCAGGTATAGTCATTAACAAAATTAAAACCAACGGATTAGATAGCAAGGCCCCTAAGTCAAATTCGGCATCTTGTTTGGCGTCTTTGGTTTTTTGTTGCGCTATTATTTCATTTTGTTTGACTATTAATTCTTTAAGTTGCAGCTGTATTTCGCTGTCTTGGCCTAGTTGCTCGCGTAAGTTTTTTAGTTCTTGCGAAATACCTGTGAGTTGTTTTTTAAGCTTGTTATTCTCTACTAATATTTCTTCAACATTATTGACCGAACTTTTAAATTGCTGTTGCAGCTCAACTAATCTATTACTTTGATCCGTTTTTATGTCATTTAGTTCTTTTTGTAATTCTTTTTTAGCTTCGTCTACGTCAACTTTACGCGCTTGCGTTACTTTGGTTTGAGCTGTATTAATTTCGCTTTGCGTTAGCGTGCCGTTTTTCTTTTTTTCCCATAACTTGTCGTCTTGTTCTGAGCGTAGTCTTGCCAGATCAGAGCTAACACTTTTTATTTCAGCTAAGGTGGGTATGTTTAAATAGGCACCACTTTGCATGTGGTTAAGGTTTTGTTCTAAAAATGAATTTGGATTTTTGTTATACAAGGCCTGCATAACTTGATAAATGCTTACAGAATTGTCAGGACGAACTTTAACAGCAATACGCCAGAGTGTATCGGTCGGTTTTATTGGCCCTATTGCTCGTCCTTGCACACCATAGTCAACGCCTTTAGGCCCCTTTAGTTGGGTACTGTCTTGAGAGTAAACAGAAGTGACTATCAATGCAGACGCCAATATAATAAGTGAAGCTAAACCGCGCATGCTGATCCTTTAATGTTTAAATGTTAACGTAGCGCCACAAAATGGACGCATAAACATTGATTATTCTTGCCGTTATCAACCAAATGGCTGACTCACATTTTTTATTACAATCTATTTTTATTGCAAGCTCTATTCCAGTTACAAACTATAAACCAGTTAGCCACTAATATCCATCGCAACACTTTGAAAATAAATACCTTAAATTTATAATTGAAAATATTTTAATCTGTTATATCAACATCTTTATACGCTTTTAAATTATATGCGGCAATTAATTGACAGCCATATAAATAAAAAGCGGCAAACAAATAATGTTTACCGCTTTTTTTGCTTTAAAGCTATAAATAATTACATGTAGTTAGCAATAAGCTCTTCTGCAATTTGTATGCTATTGGTTGCTGCACCTTTGCGGGTATTATCACTTACAACCCACATATTTAAACCATGTGGGTGTGAAATGTCGGCGCGTAAACGACCAATGTAAACAGTGTCATTACCACTGGCATCAGATACCGCTGTTGGGTAATCGCCCGCGTCGTCAATAAGCTCAACACCTGGCGCGTCGTTTAATAATTGTTTTACGTGCTCAAGGTCATATGGCATACGTGTTTCTATATTGATTGACTCTGAATGACCAAAAAATACCGGTACTCTTACACACGTTGGGTTTACTGCAATGGTAGTATCGCCTAATATTTTATGCGTTTCGTTAACCATTTTCATTTCTTCACGGGTGTAGCCGTTATCTTCAAATGCATCTATTTGTGGGATCACGTTAAACGCAATTTGCTTAGGAAACACATCGCTGTCAACTGGGCGAGCATTCATTAAGTTAGCGGTTTGCTTTGCTAACTCATCAACCGCTTTTTTACCTGCGCCCGACACTGCTTGATATGTTGATACATTAATACGGTCAATTCCGTAAGCGTCGTATATTGGTTTTAGTGCCAACATCATCTGAATAGTTGAACAGTTAGGGTTGGCAATTATGTTGCGATTTCTAAAATCGGCTAAGCTTGCTGCGTTAACTTCAGGTACGATTAAAGGGACTTCAAAATCATTTCTAAAAAATGAGGTGTTGTCGATTACTACACAACCAGCATCTGCAGCAATTGGCGCGTACTGCTCTGACACACCACCACCAGCAGAGAAGAAACCTATGTGCGCTTGGCTAAAGTCAAAGCCTTCAACATCAAGTACTTCAATGGTCTCACCACAAAACTTAATGTCTTCGCCTGCGCTGCGGCTGCTAGCAAGTAAAAAAAGTTGATCCACTGGAAATTTACGATCTGCTAATGTTTCAATGATTTGACGACCAACTAAACCGGTAGCACCAAGTACCACAACGTTATATTTTTGCGACATATTTATTCCTCTTTAAGCGATATTAAAACAACATCGCTAGTTAAATTAGTTTGCAACAGTAAACCCAAGCTGGGCTAAAGCGGCTAGCTGCGAGCTATCACCTTGTATTGTTAAAGTGCTAAATTCTCGTCTTACAGGGTAGTTTTTACGTAAACTATCAAAACCGTTATTCGCTAAATCACGCAGTAAAATACCGTCATCACGGCGTACGTCGTAAATTAAATGCACCAAACGCGCAATATCAGCTTCATTAAAACTTTGTCCTAATGTAGCTTGAGTAATTGCAGGCACGGGTAAAAATTCATCGAGCGACTTTGTTGCTTCTATCCCTTTGAGTTCACAAAACTTTTGATACAATATTTGTGTACCACGGGCTTTCCCTTCAAGGGTATGCCCTGCAATGTGAACGCTTGCATAGCGCACATGCTCCAGTAACTCAGTTAAAATAGTGGGTTCGTTTTCCCATACATCAAGCACTAAATCTAAATCGGCACCCGCTTGCATCACCTCTAGTAATGCTTGATTGTCAATCACATCACCACGGCTTGCATTAATTAACGTAAGCCCGGGTTTAAGCGCTTTTAATCTGGCTTTATCCATCATATGTAGCGTTTTATGCTCGCCACTTTTTATAAGAGGAACATGAAAAGTTACAATATCTGACTGCGCGAGTAATTGATCAAGTGCTACGTGCTCGTTTAATAAGCCTTGCGCATGTTTTATTGGATCACATAAAAGTACGGTTAAATTCAGCGCTTGTAATTTTTGCGCCAAACAACTGCCAATACTGCCAACGCCAACTATACCTATTGTTTGATTCTTAAGTGGGCGGGCATTCTCTTGGCTTAATGCATATAAACTGCTTATTACATACTCGGCTACCGCAATTGCGTTGCAGCCTGGCGCGCTACTAAAGGCAATATTTTTATCATTTAATAATTGCGTATCAATATGATCAACACCAATTGTTGCGGTGCCAACAAAGCCTAATTTATTAGCGTGTGCTAAAAGCTCATTATTAACCAGAGTGACTGAGCGAGTAAGCAGCACATCTACGTCTATTAGTTGATCGGCTGTTAATTGTCGCCCATCAAAACGCTCAACGTCACCAATGTCTGCAAAGTACTGCTCAACTAAAGGCATATTCTGATCGGCAAGAATTTTCATACAGAGTCCGTTTGGCAATTAAGGGTCGCTATTGTAACGAACAACCTAGGCTTTGCACAAACTAAAAAGCCGAGCTATGCTCGGCTTTAGGTATTTAGTAAGAAACTAATTAACCTTTATATTTACTCATAACTAAAGTGGCATTTGTACCACCAAAGCCAAAGCTGTTCGACATTACAGTATTTAACTCAACATCACGACGTTCAGTCACAATATCAAGGCCTGCAGCTTGCTCGTCTAGCTCATCAATATTAATTGATGGTGCAACAAAGCCATGCTCTAGCATTAATAGAGAGAAAATAGCTTCGTGAACACCCGCCGCACCTAAGGCATGGCCTGTCATTGCTTTAGTTGCGCTGATCATTGGTGAATTCCCACCAAATACGTCTTGAATCGCGCCAAGTTCTTTTACATCGCCTACTGGAGTAGATGTGCCATGCGTATTTAAATAATCAATACTTTCTACGTCTTGCATAGCTTGGCGCATACAGCGTGCAGCACCTTCGCCCGAAGGAGCAACCATGTCGTAACCATCAGACGTTGCACCATAGCCAACTATTTCTGCGTAAATATGCGCGCCACGTGCAAGAGCATGTTCAAGCTCTTCAACCACAACAATACCGCCACCGCCAGATATAACAAAACCATCGCGGTTTGCATCGTACGTGCGCGATGCTTTTTCTGGTGTTTCGTTGTACTTAGTAGAAAGTGCGCCCATAGCGTCAAATTCCATTGCTAAAGTCCAGTGCAGCTCTTCACCACCACCAGCAAAAACAACATCTTGCTTGCCAAGTTGAATTTGTTCTACTGCATTACCAATACAATGCGCTGATGTAGCACATGCAGAACTAATAGAGTAATTAACACCTTTAATTTTAAACGGTGTTGCTAAACATGCAGACGTGGTGCTTGCCATAGTACGTGGCACCATATAAGGACCTACACGTTTTACGCCTTTTTCGCGTAAAATATCAGCCGCTTCTACTTGCCATTTAGATGAACCACCACCAGAACCAACTATAATACCCGTGCGCTCGTTTGACACTTGCTCGTCAGATAAACCTGAGTCTGCAATCGCTTGCGTCATTGAAATATAAGAATAGGCAGCAGCATCACCCATAAAGCGCATTGCTTTGCGGTCAACATGTTCTTTAACGTCAATATCAATTTTACCCGACACGTTGCTACGTAGCTTGTAATCGGCAAATTCTTGGTTAAACGCAATGCCACTACGGCCTGTTTTTAACGATTCTAATACTTCTTCTTTGTTGTTACCAATACTTGATACAACACCGATACCTGTAATTACGGCTCTTCTCATGGGTAATTCCCTTAGCTTAATACTTAATTGCGTTCTATTTTACGCGAATTTAATCACCTAAGTGGTCAGCTTTCTAGCGTACACTTGTACTCTGAACTGCTAGCTTATAAATAACGCCAGACTATTTCAAAGAAAACACGTAAAATAATTAAAAAATTTCATCTCTAAAATTAAATGGGTCATGATAAAAAACGCCAACATTCACTTTAACCACCAAGGCACGCCTGTTGCCAATGACTTCGATGATATTTATTATTCTGACGATAATGGCTTAGCTGAATCTTATTATGTGTTTTATCAGCAAAACAATATAGACACACGGTTACAAAGTCATGACCAAGCACATTTTGTTATAGCCGAAACCGGTTTTGGCACTGGCCTTAACTT